>NZ_CP191225.1:0-3115000 GCF_058566435.1 Bacillus sp. SCT118 | reverse complement strand
AGAGGGGTGAGAATCCCCTCCACCGAATGCCTAAGGTTTCCTGAGGAAGGCTCGTCCGCTCAGGGTTAGTCGGGACCTAAGCCGAGGCCGAAAGGCGTAGGCGATGGACAACAGGTTGATATTCCTGTACCACCTCCTCACCATTTGAGCAATGGGGGGACGCAGGAGGATAGGGTAAGCGCGGTATTGGATATCCGCGTCCAAGCAGTTAGGCTGGGAAATAGGCAAATCCGTTTCCCATAAGGCTGAGCTGTGATGGCGAGCGAAATATAGTAGCGAAGTTCCTGATTCCACACTGCCAAGAAAAGCCTCTAGCGAGGTGAGAGGTGCCCGTACCGCAAACCGACACAGGTAGGCGAGGAGAGAATCCTAAGGTGATCGAGAGAACTCTCGTTAAGGAACTCGGCAAAATGACCCCGTAACTTCGGGAGAAGGGGTGCTCTGTTAGGGTGCAAGCCCGAGAGAGCCGCAGTGAATAGGCCCAGGCGACTGTTTAGCAAAAACACAGGTCTCTGCGAAGCCGTAAGGCGAAGTATAGGGGCTGACGCCTGCCCGGTGCTGGAAGGTTAAGAGGAGCGCTTAGCGTAAGCGAAGGTGCGAATTGAAGCCCCAGTAAACGGCGGCCGTAACTATAACGGTCCTAAGGTAGCGAAATTCCTTGTCGGGTAAGTTCCGACCCGCACGAAAGGCGCAACGATCTGGGCACTGTCTCAACGAGAGACTCGGTGAAATTATAGTACCTGTGAAGATGCAGGTTACCCGCGACAGGACGGAAAGACCCCGTGGAGCTTTACTGCAGCCTGATATTGAATGTTGGTACAGCTTGTACAGGATAGGTAGGAGCCTTGGAAACCGGAGCGCCAGCTTCGGTGGAGGCATCGGTGGGATACTACCCTGGCTGTATTGACCTTCTAACCCGCCGCCCTTATCGGGCGGGGAGACAGTGTCAGGTGGGCAGTTTGACTGGGGCGGTCGCCTCCTAAAAGGTAACGGAGGCGCCCAAAGGTTCCCTCAGAATGGTTGGAAATCATTCGCAGAGTGTAAAGGCACAAGGGAGCTTGACTGCGAGACCTACAAGTCGAGCAGGGACGAAAGTCGGGCTTAGTGATCCGGTGGTTCCGCATGGAAGGGCCATCGCTCAACGGATAAAAGCTACCCCGGGGATAACAGGCTTATCTCCCCCAAGAGTCCACATCGACGGGGAGGTTTGGCACCTCGATGTCGGCTCATCGCATCCTGGGGCTGTAGTCGGTCCCAAGGGTTGGGCTGTTCGCCCATTAAAGCGGTACGCGAGCTGGGTTCAGAACGTCGTGAGACAGTTCGGTCCCTATCCGTCGCGGGCGCAGGAAATTTGAGAGGAGCTGTCCTTAGTACGAGAGGACCGGGATGGACGCACCGCTGGTGTACCAGTTGTTCTGCCAAGGGCATCGCTGGGTAGCTATGTGCGGACGGGATAAGTGCTGAAAGCATCTAAGCATGAAGCCCCCCTCAAGATGAGATTTCCCATTCCGCAAGGAAGTAAGATCCCTGAAAGATGATCAGGTTGATAGGTCTGAGGTGGAAGTGTGGCGACACATGGAGCTGACAGATACTAATCGATCGAGGACTTAACCATATTTTTGAATGATGTCACACCTGTTATCTAGTTTTGAGAGAATAAGTTTTTTAAAAAAACACTTGATTTTCTCAAGAATACATAGTATAATGTTAAATGTCACTGAAAATGTCTGGTGATGATGGCGAAGAGGTCACACCCGTTCCCATACCGAACACGGAAGTTAAGCTCTTCAGCGCCGATGGTAGTCGGGGGTTTCCCCCTGTGAGAGTAGGACATCGCCAGGCAGACTTCATTCCGCAGTAGCTCAGTGGTAGAGCTATCGGCTGTTAACCGATCGGTCGTAGGTTCGAATCCTACCTGCGGAGCCATTATTGGAGAGCTGTCCGAGTGGTCGAAGGAGCACGATTGGAAATCGTGTAGGCGGTCAACTCCGTCTCAAGGGTTCGAATCCCTTGCTCTCCGCCACTGATACTTATACATAATTACAATTGAAAGTCTGGGCCCGTTGGTCAAGCGGTTAAGACACCGCCCTTTCACGGCGGTAACACGGGTTCGAATCCCGTACGGGTCATTATATGATGGAGGATTAGCTCAGCTGGGAGAGCATCTGCCTTACAAGCAGAGGGTCGGCGGTTCGAGCCCGTCATCCTCCACCATTATATCATCGCGGGGTGGAGCAGTTCGGTAGCTCGTCGGGCTCATAACCCGAAGGTCGCAGGTTCAAATCCTGCCCCCGCAACCAAATTTTAAAATGGTCCGGTAGTTCAGTTGGTTAGAATGCCTGCCTGTCACGCAGGAGGTCGCGGGTTCGAGTCCCGTCCGGACCGCCATTTAAATACTTAGGCTCGGTAGCTCAGTTGGTAGAGCAACGGACTGAAAATCCGTGTGTCGGCGGTTCGATTCCGTCCCGAGCCACCACCTATGCCGGTGTAGCTCAATTGGTAGAGCAACTGACTTGTAATCAGTAGGTTGGGGGTTCAAGTCCTCTTGCCGGCACTGTTTTTTTCAAAATTTAATGTGGAGGGGTAGCGAAGTGGCTAAACGCGGCGGACTGTAAATCCGCTCCCTCAGGGTTCGGCAGTTCGAATCTGCCCCCCTCCACCATTTATAGGGGCATAGTTTAACGGTAGAACAGAGGTCTCCAAAACCTCCGGTGTGGGTTCGATTCCTACTGCCCCTGCCAAATTTATGACATCTTGAGATTATGGCGGTTGTGGCGAAGTGGTTAACGCACCAGATTGTGGCTCTGGCACTCGTGGGTTCGATTCCCATCAATCGCCCCATATTATCATTGGGCTATAGCCAAGCGGTAAGGCAACGGACTTTGACTCCGTCATGCGTTGGTTCGAATCCAGCTAGCCCAGTCTCACTTTTTATATCAACTGCATATAATGTATTAAGTCCATTAAAAATGCGGAAGTAGTTCAGTGGTAGAACACCACCTTGCCAAGGTGGGGGTCGCGGGTTCGAATCCCGTCTTCCGCTCCAATTACGGCGGCATAGCCAAGTGGTAAGGCAGAGGTCTGCAAAACCTTTATCCCCGGTTCGAATCCGGGTGTCGCCTTCTTATTGCCGGGGTGGTGGAATTGGCAGACACACAGGACTTAAAATCCTGCGGTAGGTGACTACCGTGCCGGTTCAAGTCCGGCCCTCGGCACCAATTTTACTTACATGGTAAGTTGAATTGGTGTTTGTATTTTATCATTATAACTAATCATATTAATGATCTACATAAGTAGATCATTTTTTTAATGCTTTGATTTATCATAACAAGTTAAGTTCCGAGGCCTATTATAAAGCGGCTGTTTAGCTAGTCTTTCAACACTTTTATTTTATATTTCCAAAAAAACTTTTTTGAAATACGTTGACACTTTATGAGATCCATGATATATTTATATTCGTCGGTTAGATACGACGTAAAACTTGCCGGTGTGGCGGAATTGGCAGACGCGCACGACTCAAAATCGTGTTCCTTCTGGAGTGTCGGTTCGACCCCGACCACCGGTATACTGAAAAACCCGTTTCTTAACAGAAACGGGTTTTTATTTTTTATTTACTCAGCGTATTGGTCTAGGATCTCTTCTAGCACCTCTTCTAGCTCTTCTGTATCTTCAAGCTCTGATTGGCTGAAACGGACGCGTACAAGCTGTTCTCCGTCATTATACATCTCTTCCAGCCACCCTCGGAGTCCTCTAGCTCTGCGGTCGACTTCGAAAATGATTTCCAAACCGTCTTCGTCTAAAAGGAAAATGAGCTCTAATTCATCAAGCATCTGACGATAATATCCGGAAGTCGGAACGAATTCGAATTCTTGAACGAACGGAAGACGACGCTGGAAGTAGGGCGCTTGTTCGCAGTCTGCTTCGTTAAGACGGAAGCCCAGGTTTTCGATTGCTTCAAGCACATTTTCAATCCAAGGGTGCGCTTCAACGAAAATGCGGTCATGATCGGATTTATCGATACCGCCTTGAATGTCAAGGTCTGTCACCACGGCAACCTCTACTTTCCCTACAGTGATCGGCGTATCTAGAGGCAGAGTGAATGTGAACGGAAATTGATGCTCTTCACCAGGCTGAATGGTAAATGAACCAGTGACCCGGAAAGAATGAATTGTAGCGTATTTCCGGTGCTCTTCATCGTCTTTTACAATGACATACCGTGTGCTAAGCTGTAAATCGATATAACGGATGTCCTGAGCGATTTTTCCGCCTTTGACATGTACCGTTCCCCGTACTTCTTCTCCTGGAAAATATGCGTCTTTTTCTAAAATTGTATCTACTTTTGCAGCTCCAATTCCGGCACTTGCCGCAAGCTTTTTAAAAAATGACATGTTAGATCTTCCCCTTTTTCTTTTTTCTCAACAGATATACGTAAGAAGGAGGAAAAAAGATTCGTTTAATTCATACTTTTTTCCTATTATTCGTCTCGGCCTAGGGACAGACTAAGAATAATATTGAAAATAAAGGAGTGGATGGAAGTGAATAAAGAAAGTTTGGTTGCAGATGAATTACACAGAATGTTTTTGGCTGGTGAGCTGCAAATCACAGTAGAGGAAGATATAAACAATATTTCCGAAAGGCTGAGAAACGGCGATCTCAGTTTAGACCGATTAAGCGGTGAAGACGCGTTTATAAAAGAAACGGTAAACGAGGCTTTAAGAAGAGTGGAGCAATAAAAAAGAGACGGCATCTCATCTTTGAGATCCCGTCTCTTTTGGTGGTCTTTGCTGTAAGATAAAAGCGAATCGATTTGAAATTGCTCACCCGAGCCACCCCTTTTCTAACAGAAAATCTGACAGTTCATCTTGGAGATGAATGGCTGTATCTAATTGATCATGCAACGCTCTTCTGATGTGGGGATTTTCGGCTTCTGTTATTGCGACAGTGTATTTGTTAATGCTGGTTTTTATTGTTGTTAACAAATCAAGAATATCTTTGGGGCAAAGACTTTGTTCAATGGGAAACCACCTCCTTTGTTTTTTTAGCAGCTCCTGATAAGAAAGTATTTGGCTTTGTTTCTTGCTTCTATACAAAATGCTATAATAAGCAACAAATTTGTTGGGGGGTGTGATGATGAAGCAGATTATTGCGATGGGGGGCGGGGGTTTTTCGATGGAGCCGGATAATTTGTCCCTCGATCAATATATCCTCAATCAATCAAAACGAGAGCAGCCTCGTATTTGTTTTTTGCCGACGGCGAGCGGAGATTCCCAAAACTATATTCAGCGGTTTTATCATGCATTTCAAACACTGGATTGTGTGCCGTCTCATTTATCTTTGTTTAAGCCGCCATCAACAGATTTAGCTTCTTTTGTTATGGAAATGGACGTGATTTATGTTGGCGGGGGAAATACGCGGAATTTACTTGTGTTATGGAAAGAGTGGGGGCTGGACCATATTCTCAGGGAAGCATGGAAGAACGGTGTGGTCCTAGCTGGATTAAGTGCCGGTGCGATCTGCTGGTTTGAAGAAGGGGTGACAGATTCAGCCGGACCGCTGACAGGTTTGAAAAGTTTAGGTTTTTTGCAAGGGAGCTTTTGTCCCCATTATGACGGGGAAAAGGATCGGAGACCGGCATACCACCAGTTGATATCTAACAAGTTCTTATGCAGTGGCTATGCAGCGGATGATGGGGCTGCTCTCCATTTCATAAATGATCAGCTGTTTCAAACCGTGAGTTCAAGAGCGGGTGCAAAGGCATATCGGGTGATAATGGGGGAACATGAAGTATCTGAAATCCCGTTGCCGGTCAAATATTTGGGATGAATTAGCTGAATATTTTCTATATTCCTCTTTTTTTCAGATTGGTTTTATGTTAAGATGAGGGCGAAATCAATAGTTACTGGGGGTGCCCGCTTTCGGGCTGAGAGGGAAGGTAAGCTTCTTAACCCTTTGGACCTGATCTGGTTCGTACCAGCGTGGGGAAGTAGAGGAATAGTTTTTGTTATTGTCGTGCTGGGCAATAATATGTTTCTTTCTGACTGTAACCGGGTTCATTTATATGAATCCGGTTTTTTGTGCTGGTTATGGGCTTGATTTTGTCCTTTCAAACGTAGAGAGGGGAAGGAAAAGTAATGCAAAACAATTCAGTGCAGCAAGCCAACATTTCCATTATGTCAAGTTTTTCAGGTAGCAAGAAGGTATACGTGGAGGGTTCTTCTTCGGACATCCAAGTGCCGATGAGGGAGATCCTATTGAGTCCGACGACGGGATCGTTCGGCGAAGAGGAAAACGCGCCTGTGCGTGTCTATGATACAAGCGGACCGTATACGGACCCTGGAGTAACCATTAATATTCAAGAAGGATTAAAGCCGCTCCGCCAAAAATGGATCACAGAGCGCGGTGACGTGGAAGAGTATGAAGGTCGGGCTATAAAACCAGAAGATAACGGTTATAAAAAAGCAAATCCAAACGTAAGCTACCCAGGATTAAAGCGGAAACCGCTGAGGGCGAAGGCAGGTCAAAATGTTACTCAAATGCACTATGCAAAAAAGGGGATCATTACACCTGAGATGGAATTTATCGCCATTCGTGAGCATGTGTCTCCTGAATTCGTCAGAGACGAGGTAGCCAGCGGCCGGGCGATTATTCCTTCAAACATTAATCACCCTGAAAGTGAGCCAATGATTATCGGCCGGAATTTTCATGTGAAGATTAATGCAAATATCGGGAATTCAGCGGTTACGTCATCCATTGAAGAAGAAGTGGAAAAAATGACGTGGGCCATCCGCTGGGGAGCAGATACAATGATGGATCTCTCTACCGGAAAAGATATTCATACGACGCGTGAATGGATTATCCGCAATTGCCCCGTGCCTGTGGGAACTGTTCCGATTTATCAGGCGCTTGAAAAAGTAAACGGCGTAGCGGAGGATTTAACGTGGGAGATTTATCGTGATACGCTAATCGAGCAGGCAGAGCAGGGAGTGGATTATTTTACGATTCACGCGGGTGTTTTGCTTAGGTATGTACCGCTGACTGCCAAACGGACAACTGGTATTGTGTCACGCGGGGGAGCGATTATGGCGCAGTGGTGTCTGGCTCATCATCAAGAAAGCTTTTTATACACACATTTTGAAGAAATATGTGAGATTATGAAAACGTATGATATTGCTTTCTCTCTTGGGGATGGTTTGCGTCCCGGATCAATTGCTGATGCCAATGACGAAGCGCAGTTTGCTGAATTAGAGACGCTTGGAGAGCTGACGCAAATTGCCTGGAAGCATGATGTTCAGGTGATGATTGAGGGGCCTGGACATGTTCCGATGCATAAAATCAAAGAGAACGTCGATAAACAAATGGACATTTGTAAAGAAGCGCCTTTTTACACATTGGGGCCGCTGACAACGGATATTGCCCCGGGATATGACCATATTACTTCAGCGATCGGAGCGGCGATGATCGGTTGGTACGGGACAGCAATGCTTTGTTATGTAACGCCGAAGGAGCATTTAGGGCTGCCAAACCGTGATGATGTTCGTGAAGGAGTCATTACATATAAGATTGCTGCGCACGCTGCAGACCTTGCAAAAGGGCATCCTGGGGCGCAAATCCGGGATGATGCGTTATCGAAAGCCCGTTTTGAATTCCGTTGGCGGGATCAGTTTAATCTATCTCTTGATCCGGAGAGAGCGCTTGAATACCATGATGAAACCTTGCCTGCTGAAGGAGCAAAAACCGCTCACTTTTGTTCCATGTGCGGTCCGAAATTTTGCAGCATGAGAATTTCACAGGATATTCGGGATTATGCGAAGAAAAACGATCTCAGTGAAGCAGAAGCCATAAATAAAGGATTAAAAGAAAAAGCAAAAGAGTTTGTCGATACGGGAAGCAATTTATATCAATAAAAAAGATGAAGATGGAGAATGCTCCATCTTGATTTTTTTTTAGAAAAACAGAGAGCGTCGAAGCGGCGGAATACTCTGTTCAAAGCGGAAAACATTTTCTGTATCATATTTCGTTTTGACACGGCGGAGTCGTTCAACGTTTTCGCCGTAATATGTTCTTGGCCAGTTTCTGATTTCGATATCTGGCCAATTTACGTAGTCTCCCATCGTTTCTCTCGATAGTCCGGATCATCCCGTGTTACGATACGTCCGGTCAATTTTGTCTTTTCCACACTCCCACCTCTCTTTCTCTCGTATTCTAGTTTCTCTAGCTTATGCGTTAGGGGAAAAGAGTGTATAAGGAAAAAGCGGAGATGCAATCTGATACAGTGTCAACACTCTCAAAAAATAGTTGACAGGTCGGTATTGTATGAATTAACATGGTCAGTACAAATTTTTCAAATTTATCGCGCTGATCGGAACACCGAAGGCTCTTATCGTTTAGATAAGGGCCTTTTTTGTATGAAAAAGGAGGGATTATTGATGGGAGTCAAAAAAGAAAAGGGGAGAAAACGATTCAGGAAGCGAAAAACCTACGGGAATCAGATTTTGCCGCTTGAGCTGCTGATTGAAAAAAACAAACGAGAGATTATAAACAGCGCGGAGCTAATGGAAGAAATTTATATGAAGATTGATGAGAAGCATACGCAATGTGTAACTAAATATAAAAAAACCCGCTGATTACAGCGGGTTTTTGCATTTCTACATTAAGCATCTTTTTTAATCGGCAATCCAAGGCCTTCTGCCACGCGTTTTCCGTATTCAGGATCCGCTTTGTAGAAGTGCTCGATTTGGCGCAGCTTGATTTCTTCTTTTTCTACCGGCTTCATAGCATTAACGATATTTTCAACAAGGCGGGTACGTTCATCTTCACTCATTAAACGATACAGATCACCGGCTTGAGTGTAGTGATCGTTGTGATCGTAGCTTACGCTGTCAGCGATACCTTGTACCGGATATGCTGCTTGCTTATCCTCAGGTGACTCTTTTGGACCGCCGAAGCTGTTAGGCTCGTAATACACAGATCCGCCGCCGTTATCGTCAAAGCGCATTTGTCCATCACGCTGATAATTGTTTACTTTGTTGCGTGCGCGGTTGATTGGCAACGCTTGATGGTTTGCACCGACACGGTAGCGGTGTGCATCATGATAAGCAAACAGTCGGCCTTGAAGCATTTTATCCGGTGAAACATCAATACCGGGCACGAGTGTTCCAGGTGAAAATGTCGCTTGTTCTACCTCTGCAAAGTAGTTTTCCGGATTTCTGTCTAGAACCATGCGTCCGACCTCGATTAACGGATAGTCTTTCTGAGACCAAACTTTTGTGACATCAAACGGATCGAAACGGTACGTGTTTGCATCTTCTAAAGGCATGATTTGCACATATAGTTTCCATGCAGGATAATCACCGTTTTCGATTGCATTGAAAAGGTCTTCTGTATGGTAATCAGGGTTTTCACCGGCAATTTTTGCTGCCGTATTGACATCAAGGTTTTTCACGCCTTGTTCCGTTTTAAAGTGATATTTAATCCATACGCCTTCGCCTTCGGCATTTGTCCATTTGAATGTATGGCTTCCGAAGCCGTGCATGTGGCGAAGTGTTGCAGGAATTCCGCGGTCAGACATCAGGATTGTCACTTGGTGAAGTGACTCTGGTGAAAGTGACCAGAAATCCCATACAGCCGTAGGATTTTTCAGGTGTGTTTTTGGATCTCTTTTTTGTGTATGGATGAAATCAGGGAACTTAATCGCATCGCGGATAAAGAATACAGGCGTATTGTTGCCGACGATGTCGTAGTTTCCTTCTTCAGTATAAAATTTAACAGCAAATCCGCGCGGGTCGCGAACTGTGTCAGCAGAGCCAAGTTCACCGGCAACTGTTGAGAAACGGATGAACAACGGTGTGCGTTTGCCGACTTCAGAAAGGAAAGCGGCTTTCGTGTATTTTGTTACGTCGTTTGTCACTTCAAAATATCCGTGTGCGCCTGCTCCTTTGGCGTGAACAACACGTTCAGGAACACGTTCTCGGTTGAAATGGGCCAATTTTTCGAGTAAATGTACATCTTGAATTAAAGTTGGTCCGCGAGAACCGGCAGTCATTGAGTTTTGATTATCTCCAACCGGAGCGCCCCAGCTAGTTGTCAGTTTATTTGAACTCATGTTATCACCTCTTGGAATTTATAAGAACATAATATCATCTCTAATTAAAAAGTCAATATTATTTTATAATTATTATAAAATAGTTATCTCTATTAATCGATATCTAGTATCGAAAGTGTTGAAAAACCTTGTTGTAACAGCTTTTTATGACACTTAATAATTTTTGGAGAAATAATTTTTCCTTCTCTATTTGCGAAACAAGCAGAGTAAGTGATAAACAAGGATATCAAAAATCGTATTTAAAAAAGAGTTGACATATCGGAATAATTTGAATTAACATGTTATTCAAACAAAAAAACAATTGGGCAGCTGATCGGACCGCCGAAGGCTCTCATCTCTACAAGAACAGAGATGGGGGCCTTTTTGTTTTTTTTGAAGGCGGGGTTGGCAGAAAGAGAGGGATAAAAGTGGCTGTGACCATCAGCATCAAAGAAAAGGCATTTGTTCAAGAGGGCCGCAAAAACACGGTCTTAGAGAACATAGAATTATCAATCGCACCAGGCGAATTTCTAACGCTTATCGGACCGAGCGGGTGCGGAAAAAGCACCCTGTTAAAGATTATTGCAGGGCTTGATTCTGAATATGACGGGAGTGTTGAAATTAACGGCCGCAGCGTAACAGCTCCGGGTATTCAGCAAGGATTTATTTTTCAGGAACACCGCCTCTTTCCTTGGCTGACTGTTGAGCAGAATATTGCAGCCGACTTGAATTTGAAGGACCCAAAAGTCAAACAAAAGGTGGATGAACTGATCGAGATTGTCAGATTGAAAGGATCGGAAAAAGCATATCCGCGCGAGCTGTCAGGCGGCATGTCACAAAGAGTAGCCATCGCCCGGGCCCTTCTGCGGGAGCCTGAGGTGCTGCTTTTAGATGAACCGTTTGGTGCACTCGACGCTTTTACAAGAAAACACCTGCAGGACGTGCTGCTGGATATATGGAGGAGGAAAAAAACAACGATGATTCTCGTGACTCATGATATAGATGAATCTGTTTATTTAGGAAATGAGCTTGCGATCCTTAAGGCCAAACCTGGGAAAATCCATAAGCTGATGCCCATTCACCTGGCGTATCCGCGGAACCGGACGACTCCGGATTTCCAAGTGATCAGACAGAAAGTGCTGTCGGAATTCGAGAAAACAGAAGATTTGGAGTACGCAGAAGGATCAGGGATATAGAAAGGGCGGAAGCGGAAATGAAAAAAGGACTCATTGTATTGGTTGCCGTTATTTTTCTGCTCGCAGGCTGTGGAGCAAATGGAGCCAGCGGTGACCACAAACAATTGAAGGAAATTCGTATTGGTATTCAGCAAAGCTTAAGCCCGCTTTTGATCGCAAAGGAAAAAGGCTGGTTCGAAGATGCATTTGAAAAAGAAGGCATCAAAGTGAAATGGGTGGAGTTTCAAAGCGGTCCGCCCCAATTTGAAGGCCTTGCGGCAGACAAACTTGATTTTTCTCAAGTCGGTAATTCGCCTGTGATCGCTGGACAGGCGGCAGGCATTGACTTTAAAGAAATCGGTTTGTCTCAGGACGGCTTGAAAGCAAACGGCATCCTTGTCAATCAAAACAGCGGCATTCAAGACGTTAAGGACTTAAAGGGGACGAAAATTGCAGTCGCCAAAGGCAGCAGCGGGTTTGATTTTTTATATAAAGCGCTTGATCAAGTGGGGTTGTCAGCTAACGATGTGACAATTATTCAGCTTCAGCCTGATGAAGCAGCTTCCGCATTTGAAAACGGATCTGTTGATGCCTGGTCCATTTGGGAGCCGTACTTGTCCTTAGAAACAATAAAACACGGAGCAAAAATCCTTGTGAACGGAGAAAGCACAGATTTATATTCACCGGGTTTTACTTTAGTAAGAACAAAGTTTTCAGAAGAGCATCCAGACGAAGTGGTCCGTTTTCTGAAGGTGTTTAATAAAGCCGTTGTATGGCAAAAGGAACATCTGGATGAAGCAGCGGACTTATATTCTGACATTAAAGATCTCGATAAAAAGGTCGTCGAAAATGTGCTGAAAAATACTGAACCTCTGAATGAGGTCATCAGTGACGACATTGTGAAAGCGCAGCAGGAAACAGCAGATTTTCAATTTCGAACAAAGGCGATAGATAAGAAGATTGATGTGAAGGATGTTGTCGATAACACTTTTATCAAAAAAGCATTAAAGGAACATTCCTCAGGAGGTGATCAATGATGAAAGCAGAGGCTGCGGGCTCGCTGCCCAAAACGAATGCGGAAGCGGTGCGAAAAAAGCCCGGAAGGAAGAGATACGGCTGGATGAAGGGGCTTTTACTGCCCGCTGTCATCATTGCCATATGGCAGGTCATCGGCGGGCTGGGGGTTGTGTCCGCTACAGTGCTGCCTACACCTGTTACGATTGTTCTGACCTTTAAGGAGCTTATTTTGTCCGGCGAGCTGTTCGGCCATCTGCAAATCAGCATTTATCGGGCGGCGCTTGGTTTTTTGCTTGGCACGGGACTTGGATTGATGATCGGGATTTTGGTCGGGTTCTCCAAACGGACGGAGCTGTATCTTGATCCGTCGTTGCAAATGCTTAGAACCGTACCTCATCTGGCCGTCACGCCGCTGTTTATTTTATGGTTCGGATTTGACGAAGTATCTAAAATTTTGCTGATTGCGCTCGGTGCCTTCTTTCCTGTCTATATCAATACGTTTAATGGCATCCGCGGGGTTGACGCGAAGTTATTTGAAGTCGCCCGGGTGCTTGAATTTAAATGGCATCAGCAGATATCCAAAGTGATATTGCCGGCAGCCCTGCCCAATATATTGCTAGGCATTCGATTATCGCTCGGCATTGCATGGCTCGGGCTCGTTGTGGCAGAGCTGATGGGCTCAAGCTCGGGAGTCGGCTATATGATCATGGATGCGAGACAGTTTTCACAAACGAATAAAGTCTTTGCAGGGATTATCATTTTTGCAGTGGTTGGAAAGCTGACGGATTCCTTTGTCAGGCTGCTTGAACGAAAGCTGTTAAAGTGGAGAAACAGCTACGAAGGATAAAAGATATAAAGGGGAGATGAATATGGAAATTCTTTGGTTTATACCGACTCATGGAGACGCGAGATATTTAGGATCTGAAAGTGATGGACGGACTGCGGATCATCTTTACTTTAAACAAGTCGCGCAGGCGGCAGACAGGCTGGGATATACAGGAGTTCTTCTGCCAACGGGAAGATCGTGCGAGGACCCGTGGCTTACAGCGTCGGCACTGGCAGGAGAAACAAAGGACTTAAAGTTTTTAGTCGCGGTAAGACCTGGTTTAATGCAGCCTTCTTTAGCAGCCAGAATGACATCCACCCTAGACCGCATTTCAGACGGCCGGCTGCTGATCAACGTTGTGGCTGGGGGCGATCCGTATGAGCTGGCAGGCGATGGCCTGTTTATCAGCCATGATGAGCGCTACGAGGCAACAGACGAATTTTTAACCGTTTGGCGGAGACTTTTGCAGGGAGAAACGGTTTCCTATGAAGGAAAGCATATAAAAGTGGAAAACAGCAATCTGCTTTTCCCGCCGCAGCAAGAGCCGCATCCGCCCATCTATTTCGGTGGTTCGTCACAGGCTGGAATTGAAGCTGCCGCAAAGCATACAGACGTGTACTTGACATGGGGTGAGCCGCCTGAACAAGTAAAAGAAAAGATAGAGAGAGTCAAAAAGCAAGCGGAAAAAGAAGGGAGGTCCGTTCGATTTGGCATTAGGCTGCATGTCATTGCTCGTGAAACTGAACAAGAGGCATGGGAAGCGGCAGAGCGCTTGATCAGCCACTTGGATGATGACACCATTGCCAAAGCGCAGGCAGCTTTGAGCCGTTACGACTCTTCAGGCCAGCAGCGGATGGCCGTCCTTCATCAAGGCGATCGGACGAAGCTTGAAATCAGCCCGAATCTGTGGGCGGGGATCGGCCTGGTCAGAGGAGGGGCAGGAACAGCTCTTGTCGGTGATCCGCAGACGATTGCCGACCGGATAGCGGAGTACCAGGCACTCGGCATAGAATCGTTTATATTCTCAGGCTATCCGCATTTAGAAGAAGCGTATTATTTTGCAGAGCTTGTATTTCCGCTTTTGCCGTTTGAAAATGATCGGACGAGAAAGCATCAGAACAAAAGGGGAGAAGCGGTAGGAAACACTTATTTTGTCAAAGAGAAAAATGTATGAGTTTAACTAAAATACAGCCCCCGAACATGGTATGATATTCAAAAAAAGGGGCTTTTTTTCTGAAAACATTGAGAAGCGCGGCAGTCATTTGTCTCATAGCTATGCTGTCAGCATGCGGACATTCAAAACAGATGGAAATCAAAGCGGCGGACATATCAGATCTTGAAAAAAACAGAATGGATGTCGCAGCTTCACAGGCATTCACTGCCGAAGCCGTCAATATCGGTGAAGGTATTTCTTCAGCTGACATGTACATCGAACATTATCAAAAGGGAAGCTTGTTGAGAGGTTTGGACCGGTTCGTGCAGATTATTCAGAGGAAAAAACCGATACCATACAATTTGTTTATTTTGAGAATGAAGAGGGGGAAGGAAAGAATAAACATACCACCATTCATTTTGGCATTGTAGATAAACAGGGAAATATAGCGGCTGATTCATCGGTGAAACGCGACGATAGCACAACACAGGAAATGACTCAGAATATTTCATCGCCGGAACCAATTACTTTCGAGAAGCCTGCTTTGATCGGCAGCAGTATTAGAGGGACTGACGAGACAATGCACACCTCTGAACATAAAAAAGAGCTCATTAAGCATCAAGATGCGTTACTGTATTATGTGGAATTGCATCATTAGAATGGGCGGCTTCAGGCCGTCTGTTTTACAAAGCGGTATGCTTGCTTTTTTGAATGGTGCATGATACATTTTAAATCGTAACAATTTCGATTTAAAAGGGAGGCTATGTGACTTGGCTAAAAAATCAAAAGTGGCAAAAGAGTTAAAACGCCAACAGCTTGTTGAGCAATACGCTGGTATTAGAAGCGAGTTGAAGGAAAAAGGAGATTACGAGGCACTCAGCAAGCTGCCAAGAGATTCAGCACCGGGAAGGCTTCACAACCGCTGCATGGTAACGGGGCGCCCGAGAGCATATATGAGGAAGTTTAAAATGTCCAGAATCGCTTTCAGGGAGCTGGCCCATAAAGGCCAGATTCCCGGTGTGAAAAAAGCAAGCTGGTAAGAAAAAACTCCGGCCGATTACAGCGCGCCGGAGTTTTTTTCGTTTTTCTTGAAAGAGATGACGTAGGATAGGTGCTGGATGATCATGATGATAAACACAATAATAATAGGGAAAAACGGAATACGTGATTGAAATAGCGGATAAAAAATGAGAAGAACCGCTGCGGCAGGCAGCGAGAAGTAGACAGCGATATATGACGCGCGACATGCTTTTGCCGTCATCATCTGCTCTCTTTCATCCTGCTCTTCAAACTCATCAGGCAGAAGAAGCTGCTTTCTGGCAGGGCGGCTTTTTTTCTGTAAGTACAAATAAACCGCAGACGCCGCAACAAACAGAATAAAGGGGGTGAGGTTTAATTCAAATACCATCCCGCCGCTCTTTGTGCCGAAAAAAGATGCTATGCCTTCTGAGGCTTCAAAGTATGAAATCAGCGTCCAGCATGCAAGGCCAAATAACACAAGGTGAAAAGCTGCTTTTGTTTTCATGCTCATCTTAGTTTTCCTCCTCTAACCAAAAGACATCCTCCATTTTCATGGAGAAGGCTTTGCAGATTTTCAGTGCTAACAGCAGTGAGGGAACATAATCGCCTTTTTCGATAGCAGCCACAGTCTGTCTTGTGACGCCGACTGTTTCTCCTAGTTTTTCCTGAGAATAGCCGAAGCGTGCCCTCAGCTCTTTTACTTTATTTTTCATCATGACGTCTGTCCCCTTCACAATCTCGATTGATTATATTGTATAGTATACTTAACATTATGTAAATGGAACTTAACAACTTTACAAAAAGACAACTTTTTTTCGACAAAATTTTTATATTCCCTTGACGAAAAATAAATAAACATGTAATATAAAAAAAGTCAGAGCGGTACTGTTACTGACAACCACAAATGCGGGTGTAGTTTAGTGGTAAAACCTCAGCCTTCCAAGCTGATGTCGTGAGTTCGATTCTCATCACCCGCTCCATACATACGTTATTAACGCAGTGTTTCGTTTCTCAGATAAACGAAGTATTGCGTTTTTTTATGTAAAAAAGAACACGGTATTCGTGTTCTTTTACGTAAGCCAATGTACTGTATGGGTGCCGCCGTGAATTTGTTCAAACATTTTCGTTAATGATGATAAGAGGTTAACAGCGCTGCTTTTCTCAATGGATGGCGGGAAAAAAATGATTTGCAGCATATTCTTAGTCTCGTTTGAAACGGGATAGTGGTTGACGTTGTTTTTGAAATCGCCAAATACGCCGTTTTCATCAGAGAAAATCAATATGTTTTCTTTTTCGCCCAATGAGATCCGGACTTGCTCGTGAAGCTTGCCGGCATCATAAATCATAATGGGCAGAGAATATTTTAATGCGAAAAAATTGATTGTGTCATGGGCCGAGTCTTTACTTTCCATGAATTGTTCCTTGGATATCGGGACCAGCATGTCCTCCATTGGGGTTGTTTCTCCCTCAAATGAAGGGTTAAGCTGTTTAAAGAGTTCCTGCCATTCCTTGACGAAGGATTCATCGGATATACCGCAGTCCGCATAGTCGAAAAACAAGGATTCTTGAAACAGGCGGAGTCTGCCTTTCAGCATTTGCGGTGAGGAGCCGACTTCGATATTCTCATAAATGACAGCCGCTGCTCGTAAGCCGGCCGCACGTTCAGTAATAACAGAATCAAGTTTGATATTCACTAGCATTCACTCCAGTTACGTGATATCAACCTATTATAAACGCTGTATCGTTTTATCACAAAGAAAGGAGGCTGTGCAAAACATGAACGTTTATCAGCTCAAAGAAGAATTAATTGAATACGCGAAAAGCATTGGCGTGGACAAGATTGGTTTTACGACTGCTGATACTTTTGACAGTTTAAAAGACCGTTTGATTCTTCAAGAATCGCTCGGCTATCTCTCCGGCTTTGAAGAGCCGGATATCGAAAAAAGGGTGACGCCAAAGCTTCTTTTGCCGAAAGCGAAATCAATAGTGGCAATTGCTCTCGCATATCCTTCCAGAATGAAGGATGCGCCGAGAAGCACGAGAACTGAGCGCAGGGGCATTTTTTGCAGAGCCTCCTGGGGGAAAGACTATCATGATGTGCTGAGGGAAAAGCTTGATCTGCTGGAGGATTTTCTAAAAAGCAAGCATGAGGATATCAGAACGAAGTCAATGGTTGATACAGGTGAATTGTCTGATCGCGCCGTTGCGGAACGTGCCGGAATCGGATTCAGTGCGAAAAACTGTATGATCACAACGCCCGAGTATGGCTCTTATGTGTATTTGGCGGAAATGATCACAAATATCCCTTTTGAGCCTGATGTGCCGATTGAAGATATGTGCGGGTCCTGCACGAAATGCTTGGACGCCTGTCCGACGGGAGCACTGGTTAATCCCGGACAGCTTAATGCGCAGCGCTGCATCTCTTTTCTGACCCAGACAAAAGGATTTTTGCCTGATGAATTCCGGACAAAAATCGGAAACCGCCTGTACGGGTGCGATACGTGCCAAACGGTATGCCCTCTCAATAAAGGGAAGGATTTTCAACTTCATCCGGAAATGGAGCCTGATCCTGAGATTGCCAAACCGTTATTGAAGCCGCTTTTGACCATCAGCAATCGGGAATTTAAGGAGAAATTCGGGCATGTCTCAGGTTCTTGGCGCGGGAAAAAACCGATTCAGCGAAACGCCATTCTCGCGCTTGCGCATTTTAAGGATGCTTCCGCACTGCCTGAATTGGCGGAATTGATGCACAAGGATCCGCGTCCTGTCATCAGGGGGACAGCCGCATGGGCAATCGGGAAAATCGGAGACCCCGCATACGCGGAAGAGCTTGAAAAAGCGCTGGAAAAAGAGAAGGATGAAGAGGCAAAGCTGGAAATTGAAAAAGGAATTGAGTTGCTAAAAGCTTCAGGCATGACTAAACAAGGCCTGTCCTGACATACGTATAGAGCAGAAGGAAAAAACACTTGAGATCATCCAAGTGTTTTTTCTCTATAAAAAAGTATGGCGGGTGGGGTGAGCTTGAAGCACATTTTAGAACAATTAGCGGAGGAGCGGCTGGGCTTTCTGGTTAACGGGCATGCTATGAGACAGGAGTCTCAAGTCGGAGACCTTAAAGTCATGGAGCGTAAGAAAAAGCTTCTGGAAAAACGTAAAGTTGACATCATAAAAGCGAAAGCAAAGGCCGTGATTAATCATGTGCGGGTTGAGGATGACGGAACGACCTGCCTTTCGTATACCATCCATTACGAATACGTGTGTAAGGAACAAGATGACAGCTTGTATATAGAAGAGCACATAGAGGAGCGAATGGCTTTCCTGTATGATCACATTTTGATTAGTGATCAGGAAATTGCGAAAAAGCAGGCTGGATTTCATGAAGGGACCAGTATTATTGACTATTCTGAAGCTGAAGAGGAAAGAGAAGCGTTTGGCAGGGCTTTTCAATACGATCGTCTCGGCGCTGTCCAATATGCCGAGAAATTTTGGAACAAGCGCAATCCTGCTTATAAAAATTTCAGCGATAACTGTACCAATTTTATTTCTCAGTGTCTTCATGCAGGAGGCGCGCCGATGCGCGGTCATCCGAACAGGGGATCAGGCTGGTGGATGAAACAAAGCTCATGGAGCTACAGCTGGACGGTGGCTCACTCTATGAAAATGTATTTGTCGAATTCAAAGGCCGGACTGCGTGCGGTGCGGGTGAAATCAGCGGAAGAACTGATGCCGGGCGATGTGATTTGCTATGACTTCGAAGGAGACGGCCGGTTTAATCATACAACGATTGTCGTGGCAAAGGACAAAGGCAATATGCCGCTTGTCAACGCCCAGACCTATGACAGCCGGATGAGGTATTGGTCATATGAGGATTCTACGGCATACACACCCTCAATACGATATGCCTTTTTTCATATCGTTGATGATACGACAAAAGAGTAATTAATGTTATAATGATGGGCGGATAAGAAAAACAGAGGTGAACATTGTGGCATTACATGTCGTTTTATATCAACCAGAAATTCCCGCTAACACAGGGAATATTGCACGTACTTGTGCAGCAACCAATACAACGCTACACCTGATTCGTCCGCTCGGCTTTTCAACGGATGATAAAATGCTGAAGCGTGCCGGACTCGATTATTGGGAGTTTGTTAACGTTGTGTATCATGATTCGTTAGAAGAATTGTTTGAGGCATATGAAAAAGGCCAGTTTTTCTTTATTACAAAATTTGGCCAGCAGCCTCATACATCATTTGATTACACTGATCTTGACGAGGATTATTTCTTCGTGTTCGGAAGAGAAACAAGCGGTTTGCCAAAGGATTTAATTCAAAATAATATGGACCGCTGCCTGCGTCTTCCGATGACAGAGCACGTCAGATCGTTAAATCTGTCCAATACAGCCGCGATTCTTGTTTATGAAGCGCTGCGCCAGCAAAATTACCGTGATTTAAAATAGTGAAAAAACCCGCTCATCGATGATGGGCGGGTTTTTTGCAGATGTTGAAATGCTTTGTTTCGTTTTTGGGCTTAACAACGTAACAGTGTTATGTTACAATGTACCCATCAAAGGAGCTGGACTTATGGAAGAACAATTAATCTCTAAAAAAGAATTACTTGAAAGAACATCGATTTCATACGGTCAGCTGTATCGATGGAAGCGGAAAAACTTAATACCTGAGGAATGGTTTATTCGTAAATCCACATTTACAGGGCAAGAGACGTTTTTTCCGAGAGAGGAGATTTTAAAACGTATATCAATGATTCAAAAGATGAAAGAAAATTTGTCTTTGGATGAAATGAGGGAAATGCTGTCGCCGAAAATGAAGGATGTCAGCATGACCGCTGATGAATTGCTTCATAAGGGTTTGGTTTCAAGGCCTGCTCTTGAAGCCTATTCAGAAGACGGAGAAAGTCGGGTTTTTTCATCCAGCGATTTGCTTTCGCTGTATGTGCTTGAGGGACTGCTGCAGTCTGGAAATGTCAGCCTTGCAGAAGCAAAAATGGCTGCAGAGGTATTAAAGAAGCATGATACTGAAGAGATTGAAAAACAGACGGAGCTGATTGTGCTCCGCAAGCTCGGTGTCACAACTTGTTTTATAGCGGCTGCGGCGGACAGCATTTTGTTTGAATCATCCGTAAAGGTTGTGGAACGGATAGATTTATTAAAAGCTTCAGAGGAATTAAAAACAACATTTATGCAGGAGGGCCATCAATGGATGTAGTGGAAAAGCTGGTGATAAACGGATCAGGAAGTTCAAAGGGAGGAACATTTCAATCTGTTGAGATTAATGGCAGCGGGACAGTGGCCGGGGACGTGGAGTGTGACACTTTTTCTTTTAATGGAAACGGAAAAGCGGACGGCAGCGTCAAAGCGAAAGCGGTAACCATCAGCGGTTCAGGAAAGATACATGGAGACGTTGAAGCAGAATCTATCCGGATGAATGGCACTGGTTTTATTCAAGGAGAGGTATCTGCAAAACAATTGAAAATCGCTGGATCATCAACATTTGGCGGCACTGTCAAGGCTGATGCCATTGACATTAGCGGAAAAGCTGTCATGGAAGCAGATTGTGAAACAGAAACCTTTCAATCAGAAGGGAAATGCAAAATCAGCGGGCTTTTAAATGCAGACCAGGTGATCATTAAGCTTTCTGCAGGGGAAAGCTATGCGCGGGAGATCGGCTGCCGCCATCTTCAAGTGACCTGCAGAAAAGGAATGCTGACATTGCTCAGATTGATGCCGCAGCCTGTTCTAACAGCAGAGCTGATCGAAGGTGACGTGATTGAATTGACAAATACAAAGGCGAAAACCGTGCGCGGAAATAAAGTGGTTATCGGCCCGGATTGCCAGATTGAAACTGTCGAATACAGCGGGGACTATACCTGTGACCCAAGCGCATCGGTTGAAACATCTACAAAGTTGTAAGGAGGATCGTAATGGAGACAACAAAACTGGGAAATTTAAAATTATATGGCGCTGGGCATGCCGCAGGAGGCGCGTATCACAATGTCAGCATCAAAGGAGAAGGTGTAGTTGGAGAAGGGCTGTCTGCTGTAGGCTGCCGCATATACGGAACGGGCCTTTTTCTCGGAAAAGCAGAGACTGAGCGGCTGCGTGTGCTCGGAGAAAGTGAATGTAAAGGCGATCTGACAGCCGGCAAAATCAATATATATGGGACAATGAAAGTCAGCGGCTCACTTCAATTTGATCGATTCAATCTGAAAGGCCAGACTGAAATTGGCGGGAATATGACTGGAGAATCCTGCGATGTGAAAGGGAAGCTTAGCGTAAAAGGTGATTGTGAAACAGAAATGTTCCATGTCACAGGCTGTGTTGATGTATCGGGGTTATTAAATTCGGGTGAGATCAAGCTGGGATTGAGCCATGATATAAGCCATGTGCAGGAAATCGGCGGAACAACAATTACAGTGAAAAGACGCGCGAGTTTTTTTAACCGGAAGAAAGGGAAGCTGATCGCCGATGTCATAGAAGGCGATCGGGTTTATTTGGAGAATACCGAAGCGGCAGTCGTCAGGGGAAAAGAAGTGATCATCGGGCCAGGATGCAGCATCGGAACAATTGAGTACGAAAACAAATATGAATGCAATCCGCATTCACAGATTAAAGAAAAAACAAAACTATAAAACATTGTTCTGTTATATAAAAAGGGTGCTCTTTCAGGAGCACCCTTTTTTATTCTTTTCCAGGCTTGCTTTCGTATCCTGCGGTAAAAATTGATACTAAAAAAGTGACAATGACACCCATCATGATGATTGTTTTCACCGTCTCTCCCCCTCTTCAATTTTTCCGTGCTGTCCGAGTCTGGATGATTCTGTATTTTTCTTTATTATGAACGGTCGAAGTCTGCCTTGTCAACGATGTATAAGTATCTTTATTTTTAAGAAACCAAAGCATGTATCACGAGATGGCGGCATAGATTGTAACAAAGTACCTTATTTGCATAGTGTATCAAACATGATAGAGGAGGTCCTTATGGATATATTAAAGAAAATTGAACAGTACAGAGAGGAAGAGCAGCGGCTGAAATGGGAAGGAACTTTCGCCGATTATTTGGAGATTATTAAAGAAAATCCGATGGTCGCGCAATCTGCTCATTCTCGAGTTTTTAATATGATAAAAGACAGCGGGATAGAGGAGATTGACGGACGCAAGAAGTACAGTTTTTTTGACCGCGAGCTGTTCGGGCTTGAAGAATCTCTGGAGCGTCTTGTGGAAGAGTATTTTCATCCGGCTGCCAAACGTCTAGATGTCAGAAAGCGGATTCTATTGCTGATGGGGCCTGTGAGCGGCGGTAAATCCACGCTGGTCACGATGCTCAAAAAAGGTCTCGAAGCGTACACGCTGACAGATAATGGCGCTGTATATGCGATTAAAGGCTGCCCGATGCACGAGGACCCTCTACATTTAATCCCCCATCATTTACGCGATGACTTTTACAGGGAATACGGCATTAGAATAGAAGGAAGTCTTTCTCCTTTAAATGTCATGAGGCTGGAGGAAGAGTACGGAGGAAGAATTGAGGATGTGAAGGTGGAGCGCATCTTCTTTTCAGAAGATAAGCGTACGGGAATTGGAACATTCAGTCCCTCTGATCCGAAGTCTCAGGATATTGCCGATTTGACGGGGAGTATTGATTTCTCAACAATCGCCGAGTACGGTTCAGAATCGGATCCGCGCGCTTACCGGTTTGACGGAGAGCTGAATAAAGCGAACCGCGGGATGATGGAGTTTCAGGAGATGCTGAAATGTGATGAGAAATTTCTCTGGCATTTGCTTTCCTTGACACAGGAAGGGAATTTTAAAGCTGGGCGGTTTGCGTTAATTTCTGCTGATGAGCTGATCGTGGCTCACACGAATGAAACGGAGTATCGCTCATTTATTGCTAATAAGAAGAATGAAGCCCTGCACTCAAGAATCATCGTGATGCCGGTTCCTTATAATTTAAAAGTGTCTGAGGAAGAGAGAATTTATGAAAAAATGATCGCTGAGAGCGATGTGGCGGATGTTCATATTGCCCCGCATACGTTGAAGGTCGCCGCGATGTTCTCAATCCTTACCCGGTTAAAAGAGCCGAAGCGGTCGGATATTGATCTGGTCAAGAAAATGAGACTGTATGATGGAGAAAGTGTGGAAGGATATAATTCTGTCGACGTTGAGGATATGAAAAAAGAATATAATGATGAAGGCATGAGCGGCATTGATCCGCGGTACGTGATCAACCGGATTTCTTCAACGATTATCAGAAAAAATATGGAATCGATTAATTCTCTCGATGTCCTTCGCTCCTTAAAAGAAGGTCTTGATCAGCACCCATCAATTTCAAGCGAGGACAGGGAGCGGTATTTGAATTTTATTTCTGCCGCCCGCAAGGAATATGACGACATTGCGAAAAAGGAAGTTCAAAAAGCGTTTGTGTATTCGTATGAAGAATCAGCAAAAACACTTATGGACAATTACCTCGATAACGTAGAGGCCTATTGCAATAAAAACAAGCTTCGTGATCCTTTGACTGGAGAGGAAATGAACCCTGACGAAAAGCTGATGAGATCCATCGAAGAGCAGATCGGCATTTCGGAAAACGCCAAAAAAGCGTTCCGCGAAGAAATTTTAATCCGCATCTCGGCCTATGCGAGAAAAGGCAAGCGGTTTGATTACAATTCCCATGAAAGACTGCGTGAAGCTATCCAGAAAAAGCTGTTTGCTGATCTGAAGGATGTCGTTAAAATTACGACTTCAACAAAAACGCCGGATGAGCAGCAGCTGAAAAAGGTAAACGAAGTCGTGGCCCGTTTAATTGATGAGCACGGCTACAACTCGACGAGCGCCAATGAGCTGCTGAAATATGTCGGCAGCCTGCTGAACCGATAAGCAACGTGACCCGTCCGAATAGGGCGGGTTATTTTGTCCCATTTTCTAAATAGTTTGTCAATTAAATGTGCTTTTATGCATATGATGAATATAAATCTTTTCGAAAGACTTGTTTCATAATCTGGCACAAGCCGGAATACGTATGTATCACGACCACAAATGGTTAAGGAGGGGAATTCATGTCCCAAAATGACAGCGGCCATTTTTTGATTTCTGAGGAAAACTGGTCCCTCCATCGCAAAGGCTTCGATGACCAGCAGCGCCACCAGAAAAAAGTGCAGGAAGCGATCAAAAACAATCTTCCGGACCTCGTAACTGAGGAAAGCATTATTATGTCTAATGGAAAAGATGTAGTGAAGATCCCAATCCGTTCACTTGATGAGTATAAAATCCGTTATAACTATGATAAAAATAAACATGTAGGGCAAGGAGACGGCGAGAGCCAGGTTGGAGATGTTGTGGCCCGGGATGGTTCAGACAAAAAACAAGGGCCTGGAAAAGGGCAGGGTGCCGGTGATCAGGCAGGCGAGGATTATTATGAAGCGGAAGTTTCATTAATGGATTTAGAAGAAGCGCTTTTTAAAGAATTAGAGCTTCCGAATCTCCAGCAAAAAGAGCGGGACAATATCATTCATACAGATATCGAGTTTAATGATATCCGTAAAACAGGGTTAACCGGTAATATTGATAAGAAAAGAACGATGATGTCAGCCTTTAAACGAAACGCAATGTCAGGAAAACCGTCGTTCTACCCAATTTATCCGGAGGACCTGAAATATAAGACGTGGAATGACATCACAAAGCCCGAATCAAAAGCGGTCGTTTTAGCCATGATGGATACAAGCGGCAGTATGGGGGTTTGGGAAAAATACATGGCCAGAAGCTTCTTTTTCTGGATGACCCGTTTTTTGCGGACAAAATACGAGACTGTGGAAATTGAATTTATTGCCCATCATACAGAAGCAAGAGTGGTCTCGGAGGAGGATTTTTTCTCAAAGGGAGAAAGCGGCGGAACCATTTGTTCTTCCGTATATCGGAAGTCGCTTGAGCTTATTGATGAAAAGTACAATCCCGCCCGCTATAACATTTACCCGTTTCATTTTTCTGACGGTGACAACCTGACATCGGATAACGCGCGCTGTGTGAAGCTGGTCAATGATATTATGAAGAAGGCCAATCTGTTTTGCTACGGCGAGGTCAATCAGTACAACAGGCATTCAACGTTAATGTCTGCATATAAAAATGTAAAAGATGAGAAATTTAAGTACTATATTTTAAAACAGAAATCTGATGTTTTTCAGGCTCTTAAGAATTTTTTCAGAAATGAAGAGTCTGGTGTAAGCCATCAATTTTCGTAATGAAAAGCCCATTTCAGGGCTTTTTTTTATTTAATAAAAGCAAGAAAACGTTTGCGAAAAAAATACGGGAGAAAAAGAAATTTTTCCTTTGACAAATCTTCTTTCATTTATTAATATTTTATCTTGTGAACTATTATTGAGGAATGAGGTGAAAAGGAGTTGACTGAATCAGAACGTGCTTTGCTCACTTTTGAACAGCTCTTCGATACGTCTCGGGCGATATATAAAAAACAGAAGAAGATATTGGAGATTGTGCTTGAGCCTTTTGATATTACAGTCCTTCAATATTTGCTGATGTTTAAAATTCATCAAAGCGGAAGCACCCCGCTAAGCAAGCTGGCAATGTCGCTTGATCTTAAGCCTGCTTCTGTGACGCGGATGACAGATATTCTGTATAAGCGCCAATTGATGAATCGATATGACAGTCCGGATGACCGCCGTATCGTCATGATTCAGTTAACCGAAGAGGGGGAAGAACTGATAGAAAAAGCCGCTGTGCAATATGCAAAAATGGGTGCTGGCTTGTACCAAAAGCTTGATACCTCCCAGCTGCAGTATTTGCGCAAACTAGCCGGAAGCTTAACGAAGCTTGCTGAAGGCTGTTCAGAAAAAAGCGGTAATTAAAAACTTCTCACATATTTTCACCAGCTTTCCGCAAAATGATAGAGGATGAAACGAAAGGAGAAAACAAAATGAACAGAGGACGTTTAATTCTGACCAACATTATCGGTTTGATTGTTGTTCTTGCAATTATAGCTGGAGGTGCTTATTACTATTATCAAAGCACAAACTACGTAAAAACAGATGAAGCAAAAGTAGCGGGCGATATGGCTGCTATTACTGCTCCAGCAGCAGGTAAAGTATCTGACTGGGATCTGGACGAAGGAAAAACAGTGAAAAAAGGCGACACAGTTGCAAAAATCAAAGGTGAACAAACTGTTGACGTAAAATCCATTATGGATGGAACAATTGTGAAAAACGAAGTGAAAAATGGACAAACCGTACAAGCTGGTACAACAATTGCACAAACGATTGACATGGACAACCTATACATCACAGCAAATATTAAAGAAACAGATATTGCGGATATTGAAGTAGGAAATAGTGTAGACGTAGTAGTTGACGGAGACCCTGATACAACATTTGACGGTACTGTAGAAGAAATTGGCTATGCGACTAACTCAACTTTTGATATGCTTCCTTCTACAAATTCAAGCGGAAACTACACAAAAGTAACACAAAAAATTCCTGTGAAAATTTCAATCAAAAACCCATCTGATAAGGTGCTTCCTGGAATGAATGCATCTGTTAAAATTTCTGAGTAAAACAGATCAGTCATCAAACCATGAAAGGAGGTTGTCTTAGATGGCTACAGGCAAAGAAAAAAATGCAAAAAACCCTATGTCATTGCTGATTGTGCTAATGGCGGGTTTATTTTTGGCAATTCTAAACCAAACACTGCTTAATGTTGCAATGCCGCACTTAATGACTGAATTTGGCGTAAGTGCAACGACGATTCAGTGGCTGACAACAGGTTACATGCTTGTTAACGGAGTATTGATTCCGTTATCTGCTTTCCTGATTACACGATTTGGCCAGCGGAGTCTCTTTCTCGTCGCAATGTTTTGTTTTACGCTCGGTACGTTAGTCTGCGGTATCGCACCTAACTTCTCTACAATGCTGATCGGCCGTTTGATTCAGGCCGTGGGCGGAGGTATCTTGCAGCCGCTCGTTATGACAACCATTCTGTTAATTTTCCCGCCTGAAAGCAGGGGGAAAGGAATGGGGATTTTCGGGCTAGCGATGATGTTTGCTCCAGCGGTCGGCCCGACTCTTTCCGGGTGGATTATTGAGCATTATACATGGCGCATTATGTTTTACGGACTTGTGCCGATCGGCGCAATTGTTATCATTGTGGCTTTCTTCATCTTTAAAAATATGGTGGAGCCGCAAAAAATCAAACTCGATACTCTTGGCGCAATCCTCTCGATTGTCGGATTCGCCTCCTTATTATACGGAGTCAGTGAAGCCGGATCTGACGGCTGGACCGACCCGATTGTATTGTCTACAGTTATTATCGGAGCCATTGCAATTGTTGCTTTTGTTGTTCAGCAATTGCGCCATGATGATCCGATGCTTGATTTCAGAGTGTTTAAATATGACATTTTCTCACTCTCGAGTGTCATTAATATCATTATTACAGTGGCACTTTACACTGGTATGTTCCTTTTACCGATCTATCTGCAAAACCTGGTCGGCTTTACGGCGCTTCAATCCGGTCTGCTTCTGCTTCCAGGTGCGATCGTCATGCTGATCATGTCACCGATCTCAGGTATTTTGTTTGATAAATTCGGTCCGAGACCGCTTGCGATTATCGGGCTTCTCGTTACAGTGGTGACAACATATCAATATACGCAATTAACGATTGATACACCATATACACACATCATGCTGATCTACTCAATCCGTGCATTCGGTATGTCACTCTTAATGATGCCGGTTATGACAGCGGGTATGAACCAGCTTCCTGCCCGTCTGAACAGCCACGGTACGGCGATGAGCAACACGCTTCGCCAAATCAGCGGATCAATTGGTACAAGCTTAATTACGACGATTTATACAAACCGTACGACGTTCCATTATTCACAAATTGCAGATAAAACAAGCACGGCGGACCCGAACTTCCTCCATGCGTTCCAAAATGCAGTTTCGAATTTAATGGTGAATATGAATGTGTCTTATGATACGGCGAAAACATATGTGTACTCACATATTTATAAACACGCGTCACTCGATTCCAATGTCATGGGGATAAATGATGCCTTTATGTGGGCAACCTTATTCTGTGTAGCAGGTCTGATTTTAAGTATCTTCCTGCGTGACGTCAGAAAAGATAAATTGCGTAAGAAGAAAAAAGAGGAGCTTTCATTACTTCCTGCTCCAAAAGAAGCTAAGGAATCTTAATCTGTACAGGGAGGTTTCCTGAATGAAAATTTATGTAGTGTATGATAGTGAAGGCGAACATACTAAAGTGCTTGCAGAAGCAATTGCTGAAGGCGCGAGAGAAAACGACGCGGCTGAAGTGTTCATCGACCATGTAGATCAGGCTGATATCCGCAAGCTTAAAGATATGGATGCGATTATTTGGGGATGCCCAGGGCATTTCGGAACAATCAGCTCCGGTCTTAAAACTTGGATCGACAGACTTGGCTACTTGTGGGCTGAAGGCGAGCTGATCAACAAAGTCGGTGCTGTCTTCTGCACAACGGCAACAACACACGGCGGCTTGGAAATGACAATGCACAATTTAATCACGCCGATGTTCCACCAAGGCATGATTGTTGTCGGACTGCCTGGCAACGTGCCTGAAAACGCACTTTATGGCTCTTATTACGGAGCAGGTGTCACTTGTCCGGTAGACAGTGATGAGTTAATGTCTGAGGAAGGTATTCAGCTTGGACGCGCGTTGGGAAGACGTGTCAGCCAAGTCACAGGAAACCTAACAGCAGGACAGTAAGGAGAGGTTGAAATGGCCATTATTATAGCAATAATTGCTGCTGTCATTGTCATTGCGGCCCTTATTACATTTAACGTCCGCAACGCCTCACCTGGACCTGAGAAGCAAGAAGCAACCGATAGAATCGCACCTCCAGAAGAGGAAAAAAACGAAGCGCATTACCCTGCTGAAGCAAGGGCTGCCGAGCATACGCCATCCGTTGTCAAAAACGATTCTCCAAAAGAGAAGCGTGACACAATGGGTGATGATATTTACAGGCAGGCGCTGCAAAAGTTTAAGCATTCTGATGAAGCTCATGCAGAAGAAGAGGTCACTGAGGAAAGTGACAAAATGCAGGACCGCAGCTATCGTGATGCGCTGCTCTCTATGAAAAATAAGAAAAAGTAATGAAAAAGGCAAATCCGTTTACTCATGCGGGTTTGCCTTTTTTGCTGTTTCCATCAATTATGTTTTTATCAAATAAATCCATGGAATATGTTGTATTCCATCTTGATCTAGTGTACTATGTTACTCATACACCGAGGGTTTTTTCCGGGAGGTAAAGACATGAATTCTTTTTTAGGTTTATTAAAGAAAGATATCAAGCTTTCAAGAATGTGGCTGCTAGTATGGATTTGCGGAATCATTTTCTTATTGGGAACAGGCCATATTATAGCTTCTCGCACGAAAGAACCTCTAGTCATTTTTGGTTTTTTTGTTGTAGTTGCTTTTTTTCTGCTTTTCTTATCTCCTGTTTTTGTGTTTTATCACCTTCGCAAGGAAGGGAAATCACAGCTTTGGCTGTACAATCCAAATGGCGGCTTCTGGCTGTTTTCTTCTAAATTGGCAGCATCTTTGCTCTATCAATTTGTGATTCAGTTGGCATTAACAGCCTATGGCATATGGATGTATCATATGCTCTCTGTAAAAAATCTGCTGGAGCATCAAGTTGATATAACGAGTACAGTGGCTTTGCTGAATATGTATGGGCTTATTTCTTCGTTAGATATGTCAGTAACAGTCATTGTGTTTTGGACTGTTTTTCACTCTCTCAGAAATTGGCGCGGAATGCGGTGGGCTGCGATGGTTCTGTTGGTCGCAGTGTGGTTATTCTTCGATGAATACATCATAAGCCCTTTGGTTGAATCTCAAAAGCATTTCTGGCCTGTAACAGTCTATTGCAATTTTGATTTCTACTTCCACAATGTTTGGAGATTGGAATTAAAACCTATCCATCTGTCTGTGCTAGGGTTTCCTATTGCTATAGTCATTACGTTCTTGCTGCTCATCATGGCTTCAAAACTGCTTGATCGTAAAGTAGAGGTGTAAATATGGATAATCAATTCCAATCCTCGAAACCGATTTATCTGCAGATCGCTGATCAGATCTTTTATAGGCTGGTCAGGAAGGAGCTGCTCCCAGGAGACAAGCTTCCTTCTGTAAGAGAAATGGCGATTCAAACTAAGGTAAATCCCAATACAATTCAAAGAACTTACAGTGAGATGGAAAGGCTGGGTATTGTGGAGACAAGAAGAGGTCAAGGGACGTTTATTGCGGAAAAAGCAGAAATCGTAGACGAGCTGAAAGACAAGCTGACACGAGAGGTGTTGGAAGGCTTTGTCAAGCAAATGAAAGAGCTGGGGCTAACGAAAGAGGAAATGGTAGAAGGGATTAAAACATTCACAGAGGGAGGCTAAAATGGAAATCAAGCTAGAACATGTATCAAAAAAATACGGCCGCCATACGGCCGTCAATGATGTGTCAATCACCCTATCATCCGGACGGATTTATGGCCTGATCGGACCGAACGGCAGCGGCAAGTCAACGACCCTGAAAATGATGGCTGGCCTTCTGTTTCCGACTTCAGGATTTGTGAAAGTTGATGAAGAGCAGGTTACGAGAGAAATGGTGCGTCAAACGGCTTATCTTACTGAGCTTGATATGTTTTATCCGCATTTCACTGTTAAAGATATGGTGAATTTTTATCAGTCGCAGTTTCCTGATTTTCAAACAGAACAGGCTTATAAGCTATTGAAGGAGATGCAGCTGAATCCGGAAAAAAAGATCAAAAAGCTATCAAAAGGAAATCGGGGCCGGCTGAAAATCGTTCTTGCTTTAGCGAGACGGGCAGACGTCATCTTGCTTGATGAACCTTTTTCCGGGCTTGATCCGATGGTCAGGGATTCCATCGTAAACAGCCTTGTGTCGTACATTGATTTTGAGCAGCAGATTGTCGTGATCGCGACACATGAAATTGATGAAATTGAGACTTTGTTAGACGAAGTAATCATCCTCGCCAATGGAGAAAAAGTTGCGCAGCGTGAAGTAGAAGATATTCGTGAACAGGAAGGCATGTCTGTTTTGCAATGGTTTAAATCAAAAATGGAAGTTTGCTAGAAAGAGGAGGAATATGATGAAAGCAGTGTTGGAATTGAAAAACGTGACTAAAAACATCAGAGGCCGAACGATCATTGATGATCTCAGTTTTACGATTCGTGAAGGCGAAGTATTCGGTTTTTTGGGACCAAACGGAGCTGGGAAAACGACAACCATCCGGATGATGGTGGGGTTAATGAAGCTGTCGAAAGGTGATGTCCTCATTTGCGGCCAATCAATTACGAAAGAATATGCCAAGGCGATTAAGCATATCGGAGCGATCGTTGAGAATCCCGAGCTGTATAAATTTTTGAGCGGATATAAAAATCTCCAGCAATACGCAAGGATGGTCAAGGGTGTCACGAAGGAAAAAATTGATGAAGTTGTTGAACTGGTCGGTTTAACAGACAGAATCCACGACAAGGTGAAAACATATTCTCTGGGGATGAGACAGCGTCTTGGCTTGGCACAATGCCTTCTGCACGATCCGAAAGTGCTAATTTTGGATGAACCGACAAACGGCCTTGATCCGGCGGGGATCAGAGAAATCAGAGATCATTTAAAGAAGCTGACCCGAGAAAGAGGAATGGCTGTCATCGTTTCAAGCCACCTGCTGTCAGAAATGGAACTGATGTGTGATCGAATTGCGATTCTGCAAAAAGGAAAGCTGATTGATATTCAAAATGTAAAAGATGAAAACATTGATGAGAACGATACATATTTCTTCCAGGTTGAGCAGCCGAGTGAAGCCGCTACTGTTTTAAATCAGTACGATTTGCTGAGTAAGACAAATGGTGTAGAAATCAAACTGGCTAAAGAGGAAGTCCCTGCGGTTATTGAATTGCTGGTGATGCAGCAAATCCGTATTTATGAGGTCAAGGTCATAACAAAATCATTAGAGGACCGTTTCTTAGAAATGACAGGTGAAACAAAAGAGGAGGTTCAGCATGCTTAATTTGATTTATAATGAGTGGCTCAAAATTTTCAGCCGTGCCGGAACATGGGTGATGATCGGAATTCTGGGGCTGACAATGGTTGGATTTGCATTTTTGGCGAATCATTTTTCTGCTGGTGAATCAAATTCCCATTGGAAACAAGAACTTCAAGCACAAAACGCCGAATTAAAGAAAGAAATCAAAGAAGATCCTTCACTGAAAGATGGGTATAAAGAAACAATCACACTCAACGACTATCGCATCGAGCATAATATCCCTAGTGACACGGGCTATACGGTATGGTCTTATGTAACGGATTCAGCAAACTTTACCATTCTTACCGGTCTGTTTACTATTATCATCGCGGCCGGAATTGTCGCTAACGAATTTAATTGGGGAACGATTAAGCTATTAATGATTCGGCCGCTCAGCCGTTTTCAAATTTTGATGTCCAAATATATTACAATTCTCCTGTTTGGGCTCCTATTGCTGTTGATTTTATTTATCGGTTCTACTTTATTAGGGTTGATCTTCTTCGGGACGGGTGGTGAAACCGCCGCGAATATTCATTTAATCTATAAGGATGGCCATGTCATTGAGCAAAACATGATGGGGCATTTGGCCACAACGTATCTTTCTGAATCCGTCTCGGCTTTAATGGTGGCGACGATGGCGTTTATGCTGTCTGCGGTATTCAGAAACAGCTCTCTTGCGGTTGGTTTTTCCATCTTCTTGTTGGTTGCCGGTACGACTGCAACTGCATTTATTGCAGCGAAATTTGACTGGGCAAAGTATATATTGTTTGCTAATGTCGACTTGACTCAGTATGTGGATGGCACACCGTTAATAAAAGGGATGACTATGACGTTTTCTATCGTCATGCTGGCGATCTACTTTATCATCTTCTTGTTGCTTGCTTTCGGAATCTTCATGAAGCGGGATATTGCAAACTAATAAAGAAAGCTGTTTTGCATAAGCAAAACAGCTTTTTTGTCAAAATAAAAACTGCAGGTTTGCACCTGCAGTTTTTCATATCAATTTATGCTTACGCTTCTTTAGTAACGTTAGCAGCTTGTGGTCCGCGGTTTCCTTCAACGATTTCAAAAGAAACAGCTTGGCCTTCTTCTAAAGTTTTGAAGCCTTCGCCTTGAATAGCAGAGAAATGAACGAATACATCGTCTTGACCTTCTACTTCGATGAATCCGAAACCTTTTTCAGAGTTGAACCATTTTACTTTACCTTCTAACATGAAATTTCCTCCTAAAGCGATCATAACGCTTAAATTCACTATTCTTGCTCTTAACAAACTTTCAAGACGAAAACTCTTACAAAACTTTCTTCTTAAAGATAGTTCGAACAAAAATAATTACCTTTACTCTACCAGTAATCTTCAGAAAAAACAACTGCTTATTGAAACTTTTTTCGGAAAATACCATATTTATTTTTCGATTTGATATTTATTTGCGGAAATTCATCTGCTTTCTCGATATGTGATCATACGTTTGCCTTAGTATTCTTCATTTGGGGAAGATAGGTAATAGGAATTGACAACCTTATTGGATATGAGTAAGGTAAAAGTTAATCAATATTACAAATGACAACGTTTATCAACTAAGAGAGCGTATGATTTTTATGTCTGATATTGCTTGCATGCTCTAATACATAGATAGGAGTATGGTCACAATGAAAAAGTGGCTTATATGCAGTTTCGCCCTTGTTCTTCTCGTTTCATTTACTGCATGTTCACCGTCTGCAGAACATGAATCGATAAAAATCGGGATTGCTGAGTCTGACGGGGCAATATGGAACTATATTGCTCAAAAGGCTGAAGAGGCTGGGCTGGATATTCAACTGATCCCTTTTTCTGATTATGCGGAGTCTGATATCGCACTTGCTAACAAAGAAATTGATGCCAACGCCTTTCAAACCATTTCATATTTTCAGTCGTTCACTCAAAAATACAAACTTAATTTGGCACCGCTCGGGACGACATACATAACGCCCGTGGGCATTTATTCAAAACGATATGACCGAATCCGAGATATACCGCGAGGAGCGGTCGTTTCTGTTCCGGATAAAGCGTTCGATTTTGGCAGGGCACTTACAGTGCTCCAGGAAGCGGGTTTGCTAACGCTGAAAAACGGATTTAACGGAACAGGTTCAGTTGATATGATTAAAGATAATCCGAGACACCTGAAATTAAAAGCTGTCCGGCAACAGGATGCAGTGAGCGGTGCCGACGTGTTTGTCATGAAACCATCAGAAGCAAAAAAAGCGGGCCTGAACCCGAAAAAGCATACGCTAAAGAGCGGCGGACTCATGTCTGAGGAAGAGATGAATTTGATTGTTGTCAGAGCGGAGGATCAAGATCGGGAAGCGCTGCAAACCATTCTTGAGCTTTATCAAGCTGATGATACAGCGGCATTTATAGAAAAAGAATATCAGGGAGATCTTGTTCCCGCTTTTCTGCCTTTGAAACGTCTTTCAGATTGGAAGAATGAATTCGTACATTGAATTCATTCTTTTTTTTCTGAAAAACACACTCTGTTCCGTCCCGTTTCTTTCGCTTTGTAAAGCATTTGATCGGCAAGAATGGGCAAGGATCCTGGCTGTTCCGTATTATTGGGGTAATGAGCGGCCCCTAGTGATATCGTAACTGAAAGCTCTTCGCCGTTTGTTAATACAATCGGTGCATCACTTACAGTGCTCCTGATCCGTTCAGCGATCCGGGCTGCTTTATCAAGAGAACAGTTCGGCAGGAGCACGGCAAATTCTTCACCGCCGATCCGAGCGGCAGGATCAGTATTTCGGATGCTCTGCTTCAGACGTAACCCCAGCTCTTTGAGCACCTGATCTCCTTCATGATGGCCATATTGGTCATTGATGGTCTTAAAATGATCGATATCCATATAAATCAGTGCAAATTGAAAATGCGGGGTATCGGCCGCCTGCTGATACAGAGCTTTTGTGGTTTCTTCAAACTTTCTTCGGTTATACACGCCTGTTAAAAAGTCAAAGTGCGCCTGAAACTTATATTGTTTAAAAAGAAGATGTGCATTTGTTTCATGATCAATAATATATAAACTGAGCATGCCGCCCGCTATTGATATGATCCAAAAATACAAATGAAGTTCGTATGAATGTAAATCTATAAGAAAATAAAAGGAAAAGGAGATCAAGCTATTTGTGATGATTAAAAGATAGAAAGCATGTTTTAGTTGAACTTTTTTTCTTCTAGAAACAATGAGTGACGGAATGGCAGCGATACAAATGATAATAACCGAGTATAGTGCAGATGTGTTCATCGTAATCAGCAAGCGGCCTGCAGTGATCATGGCCAGAGCCGTTGCCGTTGAAACCCAGCCTCCATAAAGAGCGGCAATCATAATAGGGATATTTCGAAGATCAATAATTGAATGCTGATAGGTAAATCCAAAAACCATCAGAATAACCCCGAGCAAACCGCAGGCCAGTCCTTTAACAGCTTGAAAAGATATGCTGTCTTTTTTATGTACTAGCCTTTCTTTAAACAGGTGGGTGAAGAGATAATTAAATGTGATTAAAATGGTCAAATTTACAAACAGTTCTTTCAGCAAATATTATCACCCTTATATAAGGTACTAAAGATGGAAGGGAAAGAAAAGAACAAAAAAGGCATTATATAAGGTTTTTTTACTTGAATTGATAAGTTGAAATAATTCGCACTTGACCCATCGGAATTAGTGTAATATAGTAAATGAGAAAATTTGAAGGGAGAGTTTACCTGCTTTGGAGACTTTACTGGTTGTATTACATGTATTTATTTTATTTTTACTTATCTTAGGGCTCTTTGTTATGCAGAAAAAACATGTTTCCTTCTCTAAACGTGTATTTACTGCGCTGGGGCTGGGGATTGTATTCGGATTTGCGCTTCAGCTGATTTACGGCCCGACTTCAAATATAGTCATTCAAACAGCCGACTGGTTTAATATTGCCGGGGGCGGATATGTCAAATTGCTTCAGATGGTTGTCATGCCGCTCGTCTTTATTTCGATTCTCGGTGCATTTACAAAGCTGAAGCTGACAAAAAATCTTGGGAAAATCAGCGGTTTGATTATCGGGATTTTAGTAGCAACAACAGCAGTTGCTGCAGCTGTCGGTATCGCGTCCGCGCTTTCATTTGATCTGCAGGCGATTCAGGTTGACCAAGGAAGTACAGAGCTTTCACGGGGACAGGAGCTTCAGCAGAAATCAGAGGATATGACAGCGAAAACGCTGCCGCAGCAGATTGTTGAACTGCTGCCTGGAAACCCGTTTTTAGATTTTACGGGAGCTAGACCGACTTCAACGATCGCTGTCGTTATTTTTGCCGCTTTTCTTGGAGTGGCATTCCTCGGCGTAAAGCACAAACAGCCGGAACAGGCAGAAACATTTAAAAAATTGGTTGATGCCGTTTATGCCATTGTCATGCGTGTTGTCACACTCATTTTGAGACTGACGCCTTATGGGGTGCTGGCCATCATGACAAAAACAATTGCAACGAGTGATCTTGACAGTATTCTAAAACTGGGCATGTTCGTGATTGCTTCATATGCCGCGTTAATCACTATGTTTATCATTCATTTGCTGTTGCTGACGTTCAGCGGCTTGAATCCGGTGATTTATTTGAAAAAAGCGGTGCCTGTACTTGTATTTGCATTTACGTCAAGGTCTAGCGCAGGTGCTTTACCGCTGAATATTAAAACACAGAGAAGCATGGGTGTACCGGAGGGAATCGCAAACTTTGCCGGTTCGTTCGGTCTTTCGATCGGCCAAAATGGATGTGCCGGCATTTATCCTGCGATGCTGGCGATGATGATTGCTCCGACTGTCGGCCAAAATCCATTTGACCCGGTGTTTATTATCACTGTTATCGCAGTCGTTGCCATCAGCTCCTTCGGTGTTGCCGGAGTCGGCGGCGGAGCGACATTCGCGGCGCTTCTTGTTTTATCATCATTAAACATGCCTGTCGCGCTCGCCGGTTTATTAATCTCAATTGAACCGTTAATCGACATGGGGCGTACTGCTTTGAATGTCAGCGGAAGCATGACATCCGGTCTTATTACAAGTAAGGTCACAAAGGAAATTGATCAAGGGGCATTTCATGATCAATCCAGAGTGATTGAAGCTGAAGAAGCGTAACATATGAAAACGTGTAATCCAACAGGATTACACGTTTTTTTAACGGCCGGGTTCTAAGTCCTCCAGCATTTCCATCATCGTGTTGTCGTCCATGACATTCATTGCGCTTTGTTCAAAATGAATGGGTTCAGCATAATGCGGCTGTCTTTTTTTCGCGGCTGTCTCAGTTTGCCTAGTTTGAGACTGTGTATGCTGATTCTGTGGTTGCTGCTGTCCTGCGTGCTGGTGCTGACGGCCATTTTGCCGCTGGCTTTGATGTTGCGAACGGTCTTGGTTATCACCGCTGCTTCCGCTAAATGCTTGTTTGACCATGTTTCCTACATTAGAAGCATCAAACGTGCTATTTTCTGAATTTCGTCTGTTCATTTGTCCTGTGATAAACCCGCTGATTCTGTGGCGGATCTGAGGTGATAATGCAGCAATAAGCATAGTTGATCCTATGATCAATGCTGCGGGGCTGATTCCTCTTCGCTGGTTGAACAACATGATCCCTCCTTTGCAGTGTATTCATATTTTCCCCCTCGTTAGACAAATTAACCGTTATATTTCCCGGGAAAGCATTTCCTCCAGATTTGCATGCATAATTAAAGCCAGTTAGAAAAACCTATACGTAAAGTGATAAAGGAGGAATTCACATGTTTGGAAAAAAACAAGTCCTTGCGTCTATGCTTCTTATCCCTTTGCTTATGACTGGCTGCGGTGTGGCCGACCAAGGTGAGGGCAGACGTGATAATAATGATGTAAGAAACGTAAATTATCGAAATCCGGCCAATGACGATATGCGCAATGTAAACAATCGGGATAACGTTGACAACAATGTTAATGATAATGTCAATAACAATCGTGTAAATGACGATAATAACAACGACCGAAAACTTGAGGTTGCTGATGAAGCAGCTGATAAAGTAACAGACCTAAAAGAAGTAAAGCATGCCGATATCATTGTGGCTGGAAATCAAGCCTACGTTGCAGTCGTTTTAACCAATGGAAATAAAGGTGCAGTAGAAGACAATTTGAAGAAAAAAATAGCCAAAAAGGTAAGATCTACTGACAAAAACATTGATAATGTTTACGTTTCAGCTAACCCTGATTTTGTAGAGCGTATGCAAGGATATGGAAAGCGTATTCAAAATGGTGACCCAATCGCCGGATTATTTGATGAATTTACACAAACTGTACAGCGCGTATTCCCTAACGCTGAATAAATGAAAAAAGCCGCACAAATTGTGCGGCTTTTTCTTTGCGTTAATGACACACTGCGAACTCAGGCTGCATAGAGTAAAAATAAAAAGGTACAAGACGGACCGGCTCAGGGAGGGAGACGTTTGCGGGATGGCATAGGAAAGCGTGCGGCATCCGCTCTATTCCTGTGCGGAGTCCTTGTGATGCTGGCTGTAAGCTCAGCCATCGTATCAAGCGCGATGTATATCCTGTCTTTTCCAGGTCAGGCATCTGGAATAACAAAAGAACAAGTGACGAAGCACATGAAGAAAGAGTCATTCAAACAGGCCGATATTTATTACACTTCTAAGGAAAAGTCCTTACTGCCATTGACGAAAGAAACGCTTGAATATGCGGTCAGTATTAATCAGATTATGATTGGATATTCGAATCAAAAGCCTATTGACATTATTTTTTTTCCTAATGAAAAACAGATGGAGGCTTACTCCGGTTTATTGGATGTAGTTGGTTTTTATTCTGAACGGGAGCAGCTGATCGGATTGTTGCCTGAAGAGAAAAAGAAACTGTTAGAAGGGGACGAGGTAGCGGTTTATTTGTACCAGAGATTGTTGATTCATGAATACTCGCACCATGCATTTCACCAGAAATTGAAGGAGCTTGAGACGGATTCCGATGAGTTTCCGTTATGGTTTCATGAAGGGTTAAGCGAGTGGATTGCGAACTATGAATTGCTCATAGATCCGATCACGTTTTCTGTCGTGCCCTTTGACGGTTTGCAGACTGATCGAGACTGGCAGGAAGCCAGAGCCGAATATGACACTGATGTCTATTTGCAAAGCTTTTATATGATCGATGAGCTGACGGACAAATACGGGAAAGACATTATTTCAGAAATGATTAAGGAAACAGCAAAAAAAGGGGACTTTGAAAAAGGGTTTAAATCAGCAACAAAGGAAAGTCTAGATCAATTTGAAAAAGATTTTAAGAAAAAATTTGAAAAAAACAGTGCGGCATTGGATAGTATCTATCCAATGCCTTTGTTATTAGTGAAGTCCTTGCTGACCCATTCCGCCTTGTGTCGGAGGCATTTGTCCTTGGGCAGGGGCGAATGAATTTCTCAGCTGTTCCATATCCTGCGCATCAAGCTGAGGAACCTGGTAATAGCCGTGTTTGTTTTGGTATAGGAAAATTTCAAATGCCATTTCAACATACTCCTGAATTTGCGCAGACAGTACGCGTCTTACGGCCGGATTTGTCATTTCCAGAGAAGCCATTGTCAGCATAGAAGCTTGTGCTTTAATCGCGCAAAGCATTTGTCGGCTGATGATGCTGTCATCAATATCATTCATGGATTGAACAGGTTTTTTAGGCTGTGACGGCTGCATGCCGTAAACAGTCTGGTTGTCTTCCTTCATCATATAAGTTGCTGTTTTTTGTGAAGGTTCGCTTCCTGTTTTGAAGCATTCTGCAGTTATATTGTATTGAGATGTGATGAATTGATGTTGACGATCAAGGATGTTTAATAATTCTTGATCCTTACAGAATTGTCTTAGCATCATAAACTGATCTAGCACAGTAAGTGTTCCGGAAAGCACCTCATGCATATCAAACATTTCATGTCCGCCGTGGTTTTTATGCGGTTTGCCAGGAATACCTTTGTTCATTTGGGATTGCTGCTGCTGATTGAACTGATCCAAACCGAATTCCTCCTTTTTTTTCAGATCAGCTGTATTTTGTGTCAGTCTGCCGTGTATTATGCAGAAGCCTGAAAGGAATTATATGCTGCCTGTCGAAATGATAAGCATGTATATTAAGGGAGGAAATATGATGAGGCGTATTCTGCATATTGTGTTGATCACGGCATTGATGTTCTTAAATGTAATGTACACGTTCGAAGCTGTAAAGGCAGCTGAACCGCAACAGCCTATATCGATTGAGAAGGCAATACAGCAAAAAGAAGGACAGGCGCTTGTCGAAGGATATGCAGTCGGCCAGGCTGTTTCCCCGCAGCATTATAAGCTGACAAGCCCTTTTTCAAATGATTATAATGTCGCGCTGGCAGACCGTAAAAACGAGACATCGCCCGAACACATCCTTCCTGTGCAAATCCCCTCCGCTTTCAGAAGCCAATTTGGGCTGCAAACCAATCCGCTTCTTCTTGGGAAAAAGATAACGGTTCAAGGAAAGCTTGAAAATTACTTTAATGCGACAGGACTTAAAAACGTTCAGTCGATGAACGTAACCGATGACACGAAAACTCCGCCGGCTGAACAGCCAGTGACCATAAATGAAGCACGGGGAAGGCTGAATGAAGAAGTAACGATAAAAGGGATCATTACAGCTGATCAAAACGCAATCGGAGGCGGGAAGCTGTCGACCTTTTTGCAAGATGAAACCGGAGGCATTAACATTTATTCGCCATCCCCTGAACAATTTCCCGAATTAAAAGAGGGTATGGATGTCACGGTGACAGGGAAAATCACGTCTTACCAGGGGCTGAAAGAAATCGTTCCAAGCTCATCAGGCATCAAAATCAACCAGTCAAACCAATCCCTCCCCGCCCCCAAACACTTAACAATCAATGAACTCATTAACGGCAGCCTAGGTGATCAGTATGAAGGACGCCTTGTGAAACTAACCGCTTTTGTTTCCTCAATTCCAAGTTCTCCTGCCGGCGGCGGTTACAATGTAACAATGATTGATGACGACCATCATGCAATGACGCTCCGGGTTATGAATGAAACAGGGGTGATAGACGAGCTTGGTGAGGGCAAATGGTATGACTTTACCGGTGTGTTAAGCAGGTACCAAACCTTTCAGCTGCTTCCGCGAAAATCGGCTGACCTGAAGCTGCTTGAAGAGCAGCCTTCACCTCCGTCTGCGGAGGGAGAATATGAAGGGATTGTTGACCGGGTAGTTGACGGCGATACCATTCATCTTAAATCTCCGGTGCTTGGAACAACAAAAATCCGGTTTGTAAATGTAGATACACCCGAAACATATCACACGCCAAAAAATGACGCAGATGAAAATCAATTAAGATTTGGCAATAAAGCATCTGACTATCTGAAAACGGTTCTGTCCCCGGGTGATAAAATTACTGTCAAGGTCGGAAGTGAAGTCAAGGACAGCTATGGCAGATTGCTCGGACAAGTCATAACCGAATCAGGTTCAAACGTGAACTTAGAGCTTGTGAAAAATGGCTATGCTCCGACGTATTTTATTTGGCCGGTTGACAATGAAGAGGATTATCAGCAGTTTCAGGCCGCAGTAGCCGCTGCAAAAAAAGGCCAAAAAGGAATCTGGAATGAAAACGATCCGCTCATGGAAATGCCGTTTGAATTCAGAGCCAGAGAGCAAGGGAAAGGCTTGACAAGATATGTAGGGGATTCGTCGAATCAAACATATGTCCAGCCAGCTGACTGGAAGAAGGTAGCTGTGGAAAACAGAATTTTCTTCGCTTCAGCAAGTGAAGCGGAGAGCGCGGGATATAAAAAAAGGCAAACGGCACCTCAAGAACATGTGCCGCTTAGAATTCTCAGCATGAATGATTTGCATGGCAAAATCGATCAGCAATATGAGCTTGATCTTGATGGAAATGGAACTGCAGACGGCACGTTTGGACGCATGGATTATGCCGCCGCATATTTAAAAGAAAAAAAGGCTGAAAAGAAAAACTCGCTGATTGTGCACGCTGGAGATATGATCGGCGGAAGCTCTCCAGTTTCCTCTCTTCTTCAGGATGAACCGACTGTAGAACTGATGGAGGACATCGGATTTGATGTCGGAACCGTGGGAAACCACGAATTTGATGAAGGCACGGATGAACTGCTGAGGATCTTAAATGGCGGTGATCATCCGAAAGGCACAAGCGGATATGATGGACAGAACTTTCCCCTTGTATGTGCCAATTGTAAAATGAAATCAACTGGAGAGCCCTTTTTGCCGGCTTATGACATCATAAATGTGGAGGGCGTACCCGTTGCTTTTATCGGGGTTGTCACACAGTCGGCAGCTGGCATGGTTATGCCTGAAGGAATAAAAAATATCGAGTTTACAGATGAAGCAACAGCGGTGAATAAGTCGGCCAAAGAGCTGAAGAAAAAAGGCGTGAAGGCCATCGCGGTTCTCGCACATATGTCAGCTGAACAAAACGGCAACGCCATTTCCGGTGAGTCTGCTGATCTTGCAAACAAAACAGATTCTGAAATTGACGTGATTTTTGCCGCGCATAATCATAAGGTTGTTAACGGTGAAGTGAATGGAAAACTGATTGTTCAAGCGTTTGAATATGGAAAAGCGATAGGTGTCGTTGATGTAGAGATCGATAAAACGACAAAAGACATTGTCAAAAAGTCCGCGGAAATCGTATATGTTGATCAAAGTAAAATCGAACCGGATGTCAGCGCGTCAGCCATTTTAAAGAAATACGAAACAATTGCGGAACCGATTATCAGCGAGGTAGTCGGCGAAGCCGCTGTTGATATGGAAGGGGGGTATTCAAATGACGGCGATACACCTCTTGGAAACCTGATTGCGGATGGTATGAAAGCTGCCATGAAAACGGATTTTGCCCTTATGAATGGCGGCGGCATACGTGAAGCGCTGAAGAAGGGCCCGATTACGTGGGGAGATCTTTACAATATTCAGCCGTTTGGAAATGTGTTAACGAAGCTTGAGATTAAAGGAAAAGATTTAAGAGAGATTATCAATGCTCAAATCTCACCGGTTTTTGGGCCTGACTACAGCATCAGCGGGTTTACGTATACGTGGGATAAAGAAACCGGAAAAGCAGTTGATTTGAAAATGGCAGATGGCACCGAGATCCAACCCGATGCCACATATACATTGACCGTCAACAACTTTATGGCGACGGCGACAGGAACCAAATATCAGCCAATCGGACTGCTGGGAAAAAATCCGGTGACAGGGCCTGAGGATTTGGAAGCGACAGTTGAGTACGTGAAGAGTTTTGATGAGCCAATTGCGTATACAAAAGAGGGAAGAATTAAGCTTGCTGAAGTCAGTGATATTGAAGACCCTGTAACAGAAGACCCTGTAACAGAAGACCCGATTACGGAAGAGCCTGGAGATGATCCGGGGACGGAGGATCCGATTAAAGAGGATCCAAGGCCAGGTGAAGATTTGCCTGATATAAAAGAAACTCCGGGAACAGCACCGGTTCATCAGCTGCCGCCTTCAGCCATTTCGAGATTCAATGAAATACCAATCAACAACACAAAAACCGCTGATACTGCTAATAGCATCAGCACATTGCCGTTACAAACCGAGACTGCGGAAAGCGGGTCTGATCATCCGCTTCCGGATACGTCAGCGGGCTACTATAACTTTATGGTAATCGGTGCGGTGGTGACATTGTCAGGAACTTATCTATATGTCAGAAGAAAAAGGAGCGCCTCCAGAACGTGAAAAAAGTTATTCCACTATTCATCATTGCTGCCGGCCTAGTGATCGCAGGCTATGGAGGCTTTAAATTGATCGATACGAATATGAAAACGGAACAGACATTAAAAGAAGCAAAACTGGCGGCTGAAAAGCCGCAGGAACCTTTGGGGACGAAAAATAGCACAGATCAAGTAAAGAACAAAGCATCATTTAAGCCTGAGACCGGCCAAGCGAGCGGCATTTTGGAAATACCGAAAATCAATGCAGAGCTTCCGATCGTGGAGGGCACCGATGCTGATGATTTAGAAAAAGGTGTCGGGCATTACAAGGACAGCTATTATCCTAATGAAAACGGACAAATTGTGCTGTCAGGGCATCGAGATACCGTGTTTCGCCGGACGGGAGAGCTGGAAAAGGGGGATCAGCTCCGTCTTCTCCTGTCATATGGAGAATTCACATATGAAATTGTAAAAACAAAAATTGTCGATAAGGATGACACATCTATTATCACGCTCCAGCATGAAAAGGAAGAGCTGATTCTGACGACTTGCTATCCGTTTTCATACGTCGGAAATGCCCCGAAACGCTATATTATATATGGAAAACGAGTGACTTAAAAAGCCGAGGCTGTGCCTGCGGCTTTTCTTCATGAAAAATATGTGCGGCAAAGGTTTTTCATATCAGCAGGGAAAGGGGCTTCAGCAACTATGAGCTCGTCTGTTATGGGGTGAACCGCTTGTACTTTATTGGCGTGCAGTGCCTGCCTGTTTAGCAGCTTGCTCCCGCCTCCGTAAAGCGAGTCTCCTGTCAACGGATGTCCGAGGCTCGCCAGATGGACACGGATTTGGTGTGTTCTTCCTGTTTCCAGCTCTAATTCAACGAGCGACAGCCGTTCTTTCGCATTGATGGCCATTACCTTGAAATGAGTGACGGCTGTTTGCCCGCCTGGTGAAACCCGGCGTCTTGTCGGGTGTGATCGGTCTCTGCCGATCGGTGAATTAATTGTCCCTTTTTTCGTCCTTAGCTTACCTTCAGCGATGGCGGTATACGTACGCTTCAGCGTCTTTTTCTCTAACTGCTGGTCTAAGATGGCGTGTGCCAAACGATGCTTGGCAAAAACGATAGCGCCAGATGTATCCTGATCAAGACGATGGACGTGGCGCACCTTACATGTTTCGCCATTTATCTGATAATGATAAGCGATCAAATTAGCCAGTGTACCGGTTTGCCCATCCTCATTCGGATGCGTCGCGATGCCAGCGGGTTTATTGACGATGAGCATATGATTGTCCTCATATAAAATATCAAGCTCGCCATACTCCGGAATGACCGAAGATGCTTCACTTTCCTGAAGATCAATGAACACGCGGTCTCCCTTTTTTACAATCATATTGTTTAAGACGGATTCGTGATTGACCTTTATCTGTTGATGGGACATCCAGTCTTGTATCACTGGTTTAGAAGCTTTGAGCGCTGTTTTGAGTACGGAAAACAGCCATTGGCCGTCTTGTTTTTCATTGATGAGGATCTCAAGCCCTCTGCCTTTTTGGTTCATGTTAAATGGCTCCTTTTCGAAGCGGAAGGCTGCTGTTTCTCATAGGAAACACTTACCTTAGCTTTCGCGTTTTTTTCTGTGCTATTCTTGAGTAAGACTTAGGATATTCGATGGCAAGAAAGGTGATTGACGTGAGAATTGTGAACGCAGCAACTGCAGAACAGGAGAGCTTTATCAAGGAGCTGTCTATGGAGCTGATCCATGATGTATTTCCTCTTTATTTCTCCGAACTGGACATTCAGCGCTTTAAAAAGAAAGGCGTTCTGTCTTTAAATAACCATTATTACCAAGGAACATTAAAAGAAGCATTTCAAATTATGGCTTGTCTGCAAATGATACATATTATCCTGACCAAGCCTTCGCCGCACTTTGATTTGAGTGATCAGGCGATTTTTGAAAAAAACAGCAAGATGCTGAATGATCTTGGGATTTATTTTCCGTTTGCTTTTTCTGACTTTCAAAAGAAGACTAACAAAGCCTTTTTCGGTCAAAGAAGGCTGATATAATCATGCGGCAAGAGCTTTTCTGTTTTTAGAAAAGCTCTTTTTTGTATCAGAGAAATCATATCATAAAACCTTTCCTCTAACTCCCTTTTTAAACGGCTCGTGTCTGAACATACTAATGATTGAAAGGGGTGCTGACAATGAGTTCAGTTAAAGATACAATGACAACGCAGGTGGCAACCGTTTCTCCGAATCAAACGATTCAGGAAGCGGCTTCTCTAATGAAACAGCATAACGTCGGGGCGATCCCCGTTGTAGAGCAAGGTGTTTTAAAAGGAATGCTGACTGACCGTGACATTGCATTAAGAACTACAGCTCAGGGCCGTGATGGCCAGACACCCGTTTCAGAAGTGATGTCAACAGAACTCGTATCAGGAAACCCTAATATGAGTCTGGAAGACGCGTCGCAGCTGATGGCCCAGCACCAAATCCGCCGCCTTCCTATTGTAGATCAAAACAATCTAGTCGGGATCGTTGCGCTTGGAGACCTGGCAGTCAATCAGATGTCGAACGAGTCTGCGGGATCAGCGCTGACAAACATTTCTCACCAAAACATTCATTAATAAGAAAGAGCTTGCAGTGTGCAGGCTCTTTCTTCACATAAAACCTTACTTTTTGAAAGCAGATTTGTTTCAGGGTATAGTTGAGTGTATACATATGTCTCAATTCGGACTAAAGGAGTTGTACCCAGTGATTAAAGCGTTAATTTTTGATTTTGACGGGCTTATTCTAGATACAGAAACACACGAATATGAGGTTCTTCAGGAAATATTTGAAGAGCACGGCTCAGTGCTGCCGCTATCTGTCTGGGGAAAGGTCATCGGAACTGCTGCGGGTTTCCGGCCTTTTGACTATTTAGAAGAGCAGATCGGGAAAAAGCTGAACCATGAAGAGCTCACACAATTGAGAAGAGAGCGGTTCGCCAAACGCATGGAAACAGAAAAAGCGAGACCTGGTGTCGAAGCGTATTTGAATGCGGCAAAGGATTTAGGCCTAAAAATAGGCCTTGCCTCCAGCTCTGATTATAAATGGGTGTCCGGCCATTTGAAGCTAATCGGCCTGTTTGATGATTTTGAAGTTATTCAAACGGCTGATGATGTGGAAGAGGTGAAGCCGAATCCTGAACTCTATTTATTGGCGGCAAAGAACCTCGGGGTATCGCCAGCGGAATGTCTCGCGTTTGAGGATTCTGTCAATGGTTCGATTGCTGCGAAACGCGCAGGAATGAAGTGTGTCATTGTCCCGAATAAAGTAACGGGCACCTTGATGTTTGAAGACTATGATCACAGGCTTGAATCAATGGCGGAAATGGAGCTCACCCTATTGCTTGATCATCTGAACTCACAAAACTAGAAAGGAGCGAGTAGGTTGTCTGAGAAATTAGATTTGACCCGGTTTGAAAAGAAAATGGTTATCCGCAATATCGAAGAGAAAGACATCGACAAAATTATCGATCTTCAAAAGGACTGCTTTCCGGGGATGGAGCCTTGGAAGCGAGAGCATTTAATCAGCCATTTGGAGCATTTTCCAGACGGGCAGTTTTGTGCAGAATTCGAAGGTGAAATTATCGGTTCGTGCTCAAGTCTCCTGATTAACTTTGATGAATATGATGACCGCCATACGTGGCAGGACATTACAGATGACGGTTATATCACCAACCATAATCCTGACGGCTTGAATATGTACGGAATTGAAGTCATGGTGCACCCGAAATACAGACGAATGAAGATCGGCCACCGTTTGTACGAGGCGAGAAAGGACTTAGCCAGACGCTTAAACCTGAAAAGCATCATCATAGGCGGACGGATTCCAAACTATCACAAATATGCAGAGGAAATGACAGCGAGAGAGTATGTTGAACAGGTGACACGCCACCAAATTTACGATCCGGTTCTTTCTTTTCAGCTGATGAACGGCTTTACCCTTATGCGAATTAACCCGAACTATCTCCCGGATGATACAGCTTCGATCAAGTATGCGACGCTGATGGAATGGAATAATGTCGATTATCTACCGCAGCAGACAAAACGCTATTATAAATCGGCGTTCCCTGTTAGAATTTGTGTGATCCAATACGAAATGAAGAAAATTTATTCCTTTGAGGAATTTGCGAATCAAGTAGAATACTATGTCGATGTTGCTTCCGACGCAAGATCTGATTTTGCGGTGTTCCCGGAAATTTTCACAACCCAGCTGATGTCTTTCCTTGAGGAACGGTCACCGAGCTTGGCGGTGCAGAGAATTACCGAGTATACAGAAGATTACATCAGCCTGTTTACTGACTTGGCTGTGAAGTATAACGTCAACATTATCGGCGGATCTCATTTCGTCGAAGAGGAAGGTAAGATCTATAATATCGCTTACCTGTTCAGACGGGACGGAACAATCGAAAAGCAATACAAACTCCATATTACGCCGAATGAACGCAAATGGTGGGGGATCAGCGCAGGAGACCAGGTTCGCGTGTTTGATACGGACTGCGGAAAAATCGCGATCCAGATCTGTTATGACATTGAATTTCCTGAGCTTGCCCGGATTGCGGCTGATAAAGGAGCCAAAATCATCTTTACGCCATTTTGTACAGAAGACCGTCAAGGCTATCTGCGTGTCAGATACTGTTCGCAGGCTAGAGCGGTTGAAAATCAAATTTATACGGTTATCTCGGGAACGGTTGGAAACCTTCCGCAAACGGAAAACATGGATATCCAATACGCCCAGTCAGGCATCTTTGCCCCGTCTGATTTTGAATTCGCCCGAGACGGCATTGTCGGCGAAACAAACCCGAATATTGAAATGGTCGTCATCGGCGATGTTGACCTGGAAATTCTCAGAAGACAGCGCCAAAACGGTACAGTGCGCCAGCTAAAAGACAGACGGCGTGATATTTATCATATTCAATATAAAAAATAATCCCGAAAAAACCCGCCTGCATTGGCGGGTTTTTTTAAACAAAAGCGGAATTGTTTAGGTTTTCTTTAAATTAAAAGTAAATTGTATAGTGGAAAAGAAGGTGCCTTATGGAGTTTCTGTATTTTCGCCATTTCATATATCATACAGAAAACGGCTAGGCTTCACATTGCTATTATAATGGCTGTCCAAGTCGTTTCGAGTGCAACCTTTATCAGTACGATGTTGAGCATTGTCACTTTGCCTGTTTTGCTTTGGATGCTGCATCCTCTTTCTTCTTGAGAAAGAGGATGTTTTATTATTTACACGGTTTATTGACTCTGACCCGGTCTGGCTTTATATTGAAGGCAGGGAAATCATCACCAAGACATCACATAAAGAGAAGGTCTGTTTCAATTGAATTGGCATTATAGGGAACGCTAATGAAATGGAGATGATGGGGATGGAAAACATTCAGCAAAATCAGGGATTAAAGCAAAAAGATGAGCAATTTGTGTGGCATGCCATGAAGGGAGCGCATCAAGCGGACAGCCTGATAGCCCAGAAGGCCGAAGGGGCATGGGTAACCGACATAGACGGACGCCGCTATTTGGATGCGATGTCCGGTTTGTGGTGCGTCAACATTGGTTACGGCAGAAAGGAGCTTGCGGAGGCTGCCTATGAGCAACTAAAGGAGCTGCCTTACTACCCGTTAACGCAAAGTCACGCACCCGCAATTCAACTGGCGGAAAAGCTGAATGAATGGCTTGGCGGCGATTATGTTATCTTTTTTTCCAACAGCGGATCGGAAGCAAACGAAACTGCTTTTAAAATTGCCCGCCAGTACCATCTGCAAAACGGCGACCACAGCCGTTATAAATTCATCTCAAGATATCGGGCATACCACGGCAATACATTGGGAGCGCTCTCAGCTACCGGACAGGCGCAGCGCAAATATAAATACGAGCCTTTGAGCCAAGGATTTCTGCATGCAGCTCCGCCAGATATATACCGGAATCCTGATGATGCAGACACGCTTGAAAGCGCAAATGAAATCGACCGCATCATGACATGGGAATTAAGCGAAACGATTGCCGGGGTCATTATGGAGCCCATCATTACAGGCGGGGGCATCCTAATGCCGCCGGACGGATATATGAAAAAGGTGGAGGACATTTGCCGGCGCCACGGAGCCCTTTTGATTTGCGATGAAGTGATCTGCGGGTTTGGACGGACAGGCGAGCCGTTCGGGTTTATGCACTACGGTGTGAAGCCTGATATCATTACGATGGCAAAGGGAATCACAAGCGCGTATCTGCCATTGTCAGCGACTGCTGTTAAACGGGACATTTTCGAAGCGTATCAGGGGGAAGCTCCTTATGACCGTTTCCGCCACGTGAACACGTTCGGCGGAAGCCCGGCTGCCTGTGCCTTGGCGTTGAAAAACCTGCAAATTATGGAGGACGAACAGCTGATTCAGCGATCCCGCGATCTTGGAGCAAAGCTTTTAGGTGAGCTTCAAGCTCTGAGAGAACACCCGGCAGTCGGGGATGTTAGAGGAAAAGGGCTGCTGATCGGAATCGAACTCGTCAAAGATAAATTGACTAAAGAGCCGGCTGATGCCGCCAAAGTAAACCAAGTGGTTGCGGCATGCAAAGAAAAAGGGCTGATCATCGGCAAAAACGGCGATACAGTCGCCGGTTACAACAACGTCATCCAGCTCGCGCCGCCATTTTGCCTGACAGAAGAGGACCTTTCCTTTATCGTGAAAACGGTGAAAGAAAGCTTTCAAACGATATAATATAAAAGTGATTTATTAAAGGAGAACATGATGAGTTTTCACAACCAGCCGATCTTACCGGCTATTCGCAATATGAAGCAATTTGATGAGTTTTTGAACAGTTCGCTCTCTTACGGTGTTATTCTTGATATTCATCTCGGCCAGCTGAAGGGCGTGATCAAAGAAGCGCAAAAGCACGGAAAGAACATGATGGTGCACGTCGATCTCATTCAAGGGATTAAGCATGACGAATACGGTGCGGAATTTATATGTCAGGATATCAAGCCCGCTGGGATTATTTCCACAAGATCGAACGTGATTGCCAAAGCGAAGCAGAAGAAAATTTATGCCATTCAGCGCCTGTTTTTGCTTGATACAAGCGCGATGGAGAAAAGCATGGAGTTTATCGGCAAGCATAAGCCTGACTTCATCGAAGTGCTTCCCGGCATCGTTCCGTCACTCATTCAGGAAATAAAAGAGAAAACAGGGATTCCCATCTTTGCCGGGGGTTTCATCCGTACGGAAGAGGATGTAGAGCAGGCATTGAAAGCGGGGGCTGTAGCTGTCACAACATCTAATACCAAATTGTGGAAAAAATATGAAAACTTTTTGACGGAAAGTGATTGACACCGCTTTCATGCACTGATACAATTGCACTAGGTTAATACATTGTGATGGAGAACTCGGAGACCACAGCAGCTCTTTACGGCAAATGTTTATGCACCCGTAAAGCGGTTTGTTGTGGTTTTTTTATTCTCTTCTTCTCTATCATGCTTTTTAATCGTGACTTTAGGAGGAATGTGCTATGACAGCATTTTGGGGAGAAGTCATCGGTACGATGCTGCTTATCATTTTTGGTGCAGGTGTTTGTGCAGGTGTCAATTTAAAGAAATCGCTTTCATTCCAGTCTGGCTGGATTGTTGTTGTATTTGGATGGGGATTGGGTGTTGCCATGGCGGCATACGCGGTTGGCGGCATCAGCGGCGCCCATTTGAATCCGGCGCTAACGATAGCGCTTGCATTTGTAGGAGATTTTCCTTGGAAAGAGGTTCCGGTTTATATTGCGGCGCAAATGATCGGAGCGTTCATCGGTGCGGTGATTATTTATCTGCATTACCTCCCGCACTGGAAGTCAACGGATGATCCCGCTGCCAAGCTGGGTGTTTTCTCAACAGGGCCCAGCATTCCGCATACATTTGCAAACGTTTTAAGCGAAGTGATTGGGACATTTGTCCTTGTGCTTGGAATCTTGGCCATTGGGGCAAATCAATTTACAGAAGGACTTAATCCTTTAATCGTCGGTTTCCTCATTGTAGCAATCGGTATTTCTCTGGGAGGCACCACCGGCTATGCTATCAATCCTGCACGTGACTTAGGTCCGCGGATAGCCCACGCTTTTCTTCCGATTCCGGGGAAGGGCTCATCAAACTGGAAATACGCATGGGTTCCGGTAGTCGGCCCGATTTTAGGCGGATCATTCGGCGGCGTATTTTACAACGCTGCATTTAAAGGGCACATCACAAGCAGCTTCTGGATTGTAAGCGTTATATTGGTTGTGGTATTGTTAGGACTCTATGTGTATACGAAATCACATTCAGCTAAAACATTATCAAATTCAAAATATATTTAATCAAAGGGGAGACATCTTATGGAAACGTACATTTTATCCTTAGATCAGGGGACGACAAGTTCAAGAGCGATTCTGTTTAATAAAGAAGGCAAGATCGTTCACTCTGCTCAAAAGGAATTTACACAATACTTCCCGCATCCTGGCTGGGTTGAGCATAATGCCAATGAAATTTGGGGCTCTGTCCTCGCGGTTATTGCCTCAGTCATCTCTGAATCAGGAATCAGCGCTTCTCAAATTGCCGGCATCGGCATCACGAACCAGCGCGAGACGACGGTTGTGTGGGATAAAGATACAGGAAGTCCTGTCTATAATGCAATCGTTTGGCAGTCCAGACAGACGTCCGGCATTTGTGAGGAACTTCGTGAAAAAGGATATAATGATAAATTCAGAGAAAAAACGGGGCTTTTAATCGATCCATACTTCTCCGGCACAAAGGTGAAGTGGATTTTAGACAATGTGGAAGGCGCAAGAGAAAAAGCGGAAAAAGGCGAGCTGCTGTTTGGAACGATTGATACGTGGCTCATTTGGAAAATGTCAGGCGGAAAAGCGCATGTGACCGATTACTCTAATGCCTCAAGAACACTGATGTTCAATATTTACGATTTAAAATGGGACGATGAACTGCTCGACATTCTAGGCGTACCGAAATCCATGCTCCCTGAAGTGAAGCCGTCTTCCCATGTGTATGCGGAGACTGTTGATTATCACTTCTTCGGAAAAAATATCCCGATTGCGGGAGCGGCAGGCGACCAGCAGTCCGCATTGTTCGGCCAGGCATGCTTTGAAGAAGGCATGGGGAAAAACACATACGGCACTGGATGTTTCATGCTGATGAATACAGGGGAAAAAGCAATTAAGTCCGAACATGGGCTTTTGACAACAATTGCTTGGGGCATTGACGGAAAAGTTAACTATGCGTTAGAAGGAAGCATTTTTGTCGCTGGCTCTGCCATCCAGTGGCTTAGAGACGGATTGAGAATGTTCCAGGACTCTTCGCTTAGCGAATCATATGCAGAGAAAGTGGATTCAACTGACGGCGTATATGTCGTTCCGGCCTTTGTCGGACTGGGAACGCCTTACTGGGACAGCGATGTGCGCGGTTCGGTTTTCGGCCTGACAAGAGGGACAACAAAAGAGCACTTTATCCGTGCGACACTGGAGTCATTGGCTTATCAGACAAAAGATGTGCTTGACGCAATGGAAGCAGATTCAAACATTTCATTAAAGACGCTTCGTGTAGACGGAGGAGCTGTAAAAAACAATTTCCTAATGCAGTTCCAAGGAGACCTGTTGAATGTTCCTGTGGAGCGTCCGGAAATTAATGAAACGACTGCACTTGGCGCGGCTTATTTGGCAGGTATCGCTGTGGGATTCTGGAAGGACCGTTCTGAAATCGCGAACCAGTGGAATCTGGATAAACGGTTTGAACCTGAATTAGAAGAAGAAAAACGAAATGAGCTGTATAAAGGCTGGCAAAAAGCCGTGAAAGCAGCTATGGCTTTTAAATAAAGTAATACTATGGTATAATGGTTACAAGTTAATAAGAACGGTCCTGAGATGAGGAGAGACCACAGCACCAAAGTGTAAGCATGCACTTTGGCTGTTGTGGTCTCTTTTTCTATTTACCGTGACAACAAGGAGGAAACGTAATGATGAAACATCAATTTTCAAGTCTTGAAAGAGATCGCATGCTGACAGACATGACGAAAAAAACATATGACCTATTTATTATCGGAGGAGGAATTACAGGAGCCGGAACAGCTCTTGACGCGGCATCAAGGGGAATGAAGGTCGCACTAAGCGAAATGCAGGACTTTGCGGCGGGAACATCAAGCCGATCAACGAAGCTGGTACATGGCGGCTTGCGCTATTTAAAACAATTTGAAGTGAAAATGGTCGCTGAGGTAGGAAAAGAGCGGGCGATTGTGTATGAAAACGGCCCGCATGTCACTACACCGGAATGGATGCTGCTTCCGTTTCATAAAGGCGGCACATTCGGTTCATTTACAACATCTATCGGGTTAAGAGTTTATGACTTCCTTGCAGGTGTGAAAAAGTCAGAACGAAGAAGCATGCTTTCAGCAAAAGAAACGCTGCAAAAAGAGCCTTTGGTGAAAAAAGACGGCTTAAAAGGCGGCGGGTATTATGTGGAATACCGCACTGACGATGCGAGACTGACCATCGAAGTCATGAAGGAAGCGGTGAAATTCGGGGCAGAGCCTGTGAATTACTCCAAAGTGAAGGAGCTTCTTTACGAAAAAGGCAAAGCCGTCGGCGTATTAATTGAAGATGTGCTGACAAAGAAAGAATATAAAGTGTATGCGAAAAAAATTGTCAATGCTACAGGCCCTTGGGTCGATCAGCTCAGAGAAAAAGACCATTCGAAAAACGGAAAGCATTTGCAGCATACAAAAGGCATTCACCTTGTATTTGACCAGTCTGTCTTTCCGCTGAAACAGGCTGTATATTTCGATACACCTGATGGCCGGATGGTATTTGCGATTCCTCGTGAAGGCAAAACATACGTGGGAACAACAGACACTGTTTACAAAGAGGCGCTGGAGCATCCTCGGATGACAACGGAGGATCGTGATTATGTCATCAAATCAATCAATTACATGTTCCCGGAACTGAATATCACTGCGAATGACATCGAATCCAGCTGGGCGGGGCTGCGTCCGCTGATTCATGAAGAAGGCAAAGATCCTTCTGAAATTTCACGGAAAGACGAGATTTGGACATCTGACTCAGGCCTGATCACCATTGCCGGCGGAAAACTGACTGGATACAGAAAAATGGCGGAGCACATCGTTGATCTTGTCCGTGATCGCTTAAAAGAAGAGGGCGAAAAGGATTTTGGACCATGTAAAACGAAAAACATGCCAATCTCTGGCGGGCACGTCGGCGGTTCGAAAAATCTCATGTCCTTCGTTACCACGAAAACAAAAGAAGGAATTGCAGCCGGTTTATCAGAAAAAGACGCAAAACAGCTGGCGATCAGATACGGCTCTAACGTAGATCGCGTCTTTGACCGGGTAGAAGCGCTGAAAGATGAAGCCGCGAAACGCAACATTCCGGTTCATATTCTTGCTGAGGCAGAATACAGTATAGAAGAAGAGATGACTGCAACCCCTGCTGACTTCTTTGTCCGCAGAACGGGACGTTTATTTTTTGATATCAATTGGGTAAGAACATATAAAGATGCCGTTATTGATTTTATGAGCGAGCGATTCCAATGGGATGAGCAGGCGAAAAACAAACATACAGAAAACCTCAACAAGCTTTTACACGATGCGGTCGTACCGCTTGAGCAATAAATCATAACGGGCTGTCTGCAGCCCGTTATTTCTTTTTACGTGGAAAGGGCCAGATCTCAGGTTATCAAGTGACAGAGGCACCCGCTTCATATAAAATAATGGCATAAGCTGATACATAGGAGGACGAATATGACTTGGAGAAAGAGCTATGAACGCTGGAAACAGACAGAACATTTAGATCCGGAATTAAAAGAGCGCCTTATTGAATTAGAGGGAGATGAACAGGCCCTTGAGGACTGTTTCTATAAAGACCTTGAATTCGGTACCGGCGGAATGCGCGGGGAAATCGGCGCCGGGACAAATCGGATGAATATTTACACTGTGCGCAAAGCATCGGCCGGGTTTGCGGCATACATCTCGAAGCAAGGTGAGGAAGCGAAAAAACGGGGCGTTGTCATTGCTTATGATTCCCGCCATAAATCTCCGGAGTTCGCGATGGAAGCGGCAAAAACACTTGCGACACAAGGCATCCAAACATACGTGTTTGATGAGCTTCGCCCGACGCCAGAGCTGTCATTCGCTGTCAGACAGCTGAACGCTTATGGTGGAATTGTGGTAACGGCAAGCCATAACCCGCCTGAATATAACGGCTACAAAGTATATGGGGATGATGGCGGTCAGCTGCCTCCAAAGGAAGCGGACATTGTCATTGAGCAGGTAAACGCGATTGAAAATGAGCTGACGATCACAGTAGACGAAGAAAATAAGTTAAAAGAAAAAGGCTTAATTAAAATCATCGGTGAAGATATTGATAAAGTTTATACAGAAAAACTGGCGTCGATTTCTGTACATCCTGAATTATCGGAAGAAGTAGATGTAAAGGTTGTTTTCACACCGCTGCATGGAACTGCAAATAAACCGGTCAGACGCGGTCTTGAAGCACTCGGCTACAAAAATGTAACGGTTGTCAAAGAACAGGAACTGCCGGATTCAAACTTCTCCACTGTTACATCGCCGAACCCGGAAGAGCATGCGGCATTCGAATATGCCATTAAGCTTGGGGAGGAGCAGAATGCAGATATTCTCATCGCGACAGACCCTGATGCTGACCGCCTCGGCATCGCGGTGAAAAACGATCAAGGCAAATATACAGTGCTGACAGGAAACCAAACCGGAGCGCTGCTGCTTCATTACCTGCTTTCTGAAAAGAAAAAACAAGGCATCCTGCCTGATAACGGTGTTGTTCTCAAAACGATCGTCACAAGCGAAATCGGTCGTGCTGTAGCTTCTTCATTCGGCCTTGATACGATTGATACGCTGACAGGCTTTAAGTTTATCGGTGAAAAGATTAAGGAATACGAAGCATCAGGCCAGTATACCTTCCAATTTGGTTATGAAGAGAGCTACGGTTATTTAATCGGGGATTTTGCCCGCGATAAGGACGCCATTCAGGCTGCGCTTTTGGCAGTTGAAGTTTGCGCGTTTTATAAAAAACAGGGAATGTCTTTGTATGAGGCGCTCATCAATCTCTTTAACGAGTATGGTTTTTATCGTGAAGGGCTGAAATCCCTGACGCTGAAAGGCAAACAAGGAGCAGAGCAAATTGAAGCGATTCTTGCTTCCTTCAGACAAAATCCACCGCAGAAAATGGCGGGCAAACAGGTTGTCACAGCAGAAGATTACGCTGTAAGCAAACGGACGCTTCTGACTGAAAACAAAGAAGAAGCCATCGACTTGCCAAAATCAAATGTATTGAAATACTTCCTGGAAGACGGGTCTTGGTTCTGTCTTCGTCCTTCTGGAACTGAGCCGAAGGTGAAATTTTATTTCGCCGTAAAAGGGTCATCTTTGGAAGACAGTGAACAGCGTCTTGTCTCCCTTTCTGAAGATGTAATGAAGACGGTGGATGAAATTGTTGAGTCGACAGCAAAATAATTCAAGTATGAGCTGGGTCATTGTAAATGATCCGGCTTTTTCTTTTTCTCATCCAAAAGTCTGAAAGAAAATCATCCTACAAGTGAAGTAATGAAATACAAAAAACTGGTATAATCTTAAATACAAGATCAATGCCGGAGTGAGAAACGTGAGCAAAACGGGGATGGAAAAATTAAAAACGCTAAAAACGATTGCGGAAACCTTAAATCAAGGGCACGATATCAAAGCAACACTGGATGAGGTTTTAAAAGAGTTGCTGAGTCTGACAAACCTTCAATCCGGATGGATTTTTCTGATCGAAGAAGATGGAACTTATACGTTAGCGGCCGACGCGTATCTGCCTCCGGCTTTAAGCCGCAAGGAAAAAGTGCTGATGTGCGAAGGGGAGTGTTACTGTCTGACGAAATTCAATAACGGAGGGCTTAGAAAGGCTGCAAATATCATGAACTGCAAACGCATCGAATCAGCAGAAAACCTGCATTGTTTTGACACAGAAGGGATTACGCATCATGCAACTGTGCCTTTAGAAGATGGGGACAGAAGATTCGGATTGTTAAATGTAGCGGCGGCCGGAAAAACCATGTTTGATGAGGAAGAGCTGCATTTACTCGAGTCTGTCGCCTTTCAGATCGGAACGGCAATTCAGCGTATGAGGCTTTCTGAATATCAACAAAAAAATGCTCTTTTAATGGAGCGTAACCGCCTCGCTCAGGAGCTTCACGATTCAGTCAATCAAATGCTGTTTTCCGTCAGTTTAACTGCCAAAGCTGCGAAGACACTAACAACAGATGAGAATTTACAGCAGATGATTGATTTCATCCAAAACCTATCACAGGACGCGCTCGCAGAAATGAAAGCGTTAATTTGGCAGCTTCGCCCCGGAGGATTGGAAAAAGGGCTGGCTGAAGCCATTAAAAGCTATGGTGCGCTCATTGGATTGAAGATCATTTTTACACAAAAAGGCTGTCCTGTTCTGACTGATGAGCAGGAGCATATGCTATGGCGTGTCGTACAGGAAGCTTTAAATAACTGCAAAAAGCATGCCGGAACGGATACGGCGTATGTTAGTCTGACTGCTTCTTTGTGCCATGCGGAGCTGGATATAATCGATCATGGGGCAGGATTTCGCTATGAAGCGCATGCCGGTCTGCCTTCACTTGGCATCAAGGGTATGAAAGAACGGGCGGAAAAAGCCGGCGCTAAGTTTTGGATTGAGTCAGCGCTTGGAACTGGAACAAAGCTGTCCATCAGGCTTCCGCTAAAAAGCCGAAAAGGAGGGGCGGTATGAAAATTGTCATTGCTGATGATCATCATGTTGTCAGAAAGGGTCTGCGTTTTTTCTTTGCCACCCAGGATGATATTGAAGTTGTCGGAGAAGCTGCAACCGGATTAGAAGCACTCCGTGTCATCGAAGAGACAAAGCCGGATCTTGTGCTAATGGATCTGTCTATGCCCGAGATGGACGGCATTCAAGCCATTAAAAAAGCAATACAGCAATTCCCGGAGACGAATATCATTGTGCTGACGAGCTACTCTGATCAGGAGCACGTCATCCCCGCGCTTCGGGCAGGCGCGAAGGCGTATCAATTAAAGGATACGGAGCCCGAGGAATTGGTGAAAACACTAAGACAAGTGCATGCTGGCGAATACAAGCTTTCTACAGCTATTATGCCCCATGTGCTGACACATATGAAAAATCAGCACGACCCGGAAAAAGAAAAATACTATCAATTAACAAGAAGGGAAAAAGACGTTCTGACTGAAATAGCGAACGGGAAAAGCAATAAAGAAATCGCAGCAGCCTTGTTTATTTCAGAAAAAACAGTAAAAACCCATGTATCGAATCTTTTAGCAAAACTTGAAGTGGCTGATCGTACGCAAGCAGCGCTTTTCGCAGTGAAATATAACCTGAATGGAGAGATCTCGAAATGAACATGTTAGTCATAAATGGCACGCCTAGAAAACATGGCAGGACAAAAATTGCAGCATCCTATATTTCAGCACTGTATCACACGGATTTGATTGATCTAAGTGAGTTTGTATTGCCGATTTTTAACGGTGAAGCGGATCAATCTGTACTGTTGAAGGTACAGGAGCTTAAACAACGCGTTACTAAAGCGGAAGCGATTGTATTATTATCGCCTGAATATCATAGCGGCATGAGCGGCGCTTTAAAAAATGCCTTGGATTTTCTAAGCAGCGAACAATTCAAATATAAGCCCGTTGCATTATTGGCAGTAGCGGGAGGCGGAAAAGGCGGCATCAATGCGCTGAACAATATGAGAACTGTGATGCGGGGTGTCTACGCCAATGTCATCCCGAAGCAGCTGGTGCTTGATCCGGTGCATATTGATGTTGAAAATGCTACAGTGGCTGAAAACATTAAGGAAAGCTTAAAAGAGCTTGTCGAAGAACTCAGCATGTTCGCAAAAGCAGGAAATCCCGGCGTCTAAACGCCGGGATTTGTTTATGTGAGAAGGGCTATATGATCTTCATAAGTCAGCTCTGTGGCATGATCAATATAACGGAGAAGGGAATACAGCATCTTTTCTAAAACGGCGTAATCCTGTTCAAAATGATACGCATGCAGAAAATGCTCAATTCGTTTTGACAACAAATCGTCCTCTGTACGCACCATTAAAATTAATAAATTATCCCATTGAGAACGATGGGTGTAATAAAGCGCTTTATCGTAATCGGCATAATCCATGAATCGCTTCTCCTTTCTTGGATGAGAAGTTCATGATTAGTTTATGCCGCATCCTCTGTTATTGACGGGGCAAAACTTGCCGTCTGCGTCAGTAAAGGGGTAGCAATATGAGGGAGACATAAAATCAAAATGCCTGAATGAAGATATCGCTTTTGGTAAACCTATGAGGGAACATATTCTGGGTACAGGAGACTGAAAAAATGAAATCTCTGCCGTATACCATTGCGCTTCTTTTTTGCGGATTGATTATCGTGTCAATGGCTGCAAAAGGTCATTCAACGGACACAAACGAGTCCGTTCAAAAGTGGGAACAGCTTGCCTGGAGCAAAATTCAGGATGAATATAAGGGCGCTTCATTTTCTGATTATGCTTATATGGGGCGTACAGAGGTGAATGATCAGCAGACGAAAGATGTCTTTCGGGTGACAGTCAGACAAAAAGATGACACTTTTTCTGTTCGGGCCGAAGTCTATTTTCATCCGGTGACAAATCATATGATCAGCATCAACGTCTTTAGGCTCTAATAAAAAACTGTACAGCCGTTAAGGCCGCACAGTTTCTGTTTTTAGAAATATCGTTTTGCACCGAGATAGCGCTGTTTCCAGTAAGAGTTATTCATATTGGAAATGACAACTCCGGAATCGTTGGCATTTATGAATTCCCCGTTGCCTAGGTAAATTCCGACGTGGGAAGGGCCGGCTTTATATGTTGTAAAGAAAACGAAATCTCCGACAGCAGGCTGGCTAACTGATTTCATTGTGTTCCAATATCCCGCTGCCGTTAATCTAGATACGGATGTGACTTTGTTCAGTACATAATAAATGAATCCGCTGCAGTCAAACCCGGACGGTGTCGTGCCTCCCCAGCGATACGGAACCCCAAGCTGCGCTTTAGCGGCCGAAATCATTGTGTTAATCTTCGCACTCGTTGAGCTGGTGGTGTTTGAAGAACCGGATGAAGACGATGATGAAGCTTTTCCGGAAATGACCAGCTTTTGGCCAACCTGCAAGACATCCGTTTTTAAATTGTTTTTCTCACGAATCTGCTGAGCTGTTACATTAAATTTTTGTGCAATCACCCATAAGGAATCACCGCTTTTCACCGTGTATGTAGTCGTCGTGCCGGAGCTTGCATTTGACGAAGAAGACGACGATGATGAAGAGCCTGAAGATGCTTTACCTGTCAGCTTCAATACTTGTCCAACGTAAAGCACATCTGATTTCAGATTGTTGATATTTCGGATTTGCTGTACAGTCAGGTTATAGTTGTTTGCGATTTTCCAAAGTGAATCACCGCTTTTAACGGTATATTTAGTTGTTGCTGAAGATTGGTTCGATTTGGATGAATTGTCTTTAGAAGACGTATCAGAGCCGCTTGATTTTGTTTTCAACACCTGATTCACGTAAATGGTGTCTGATTTTAAGTTGTTCAAGACCTTCAATTCAGCGATGGACATATTGACTTTGTTTGCAATTTTCCAAAGTGAATCTCCAAGCTGCACCTTATATGTTCCCGTAGAAGATGAAGAACTTGAACTCTTATTAGAACTGCTTTTTGAACTGGAGCTTGAACTCTTATTAGAGTTGCTTTTTTTACTGGAACTAGAGCTTGAAGAAACAGTACCGGACACCTTTAATTTCTGCCCAGCACGAATTAAATCGCTGCTTAGTCCGTTTAATTTTTTCAGTTCCTGTACCGTCATTTTAAACTCATTTGCGATCAGCCAAAGTGAATCTCCGCTTTTCACTGTGTAAACAGAACTTCCGCTCTTCTTGGTTGTTGAGCTTGAAGTAGATGAAGAAGTGCTGGATTTGCTGCCTGGAATAGTAAGCGTCTGGCCGATCGACAGAACAGTAGTCGAAAGATGATTGGCGGATGTGAGGGCCGCCACACTTGTGTTATAGGTTTGGGCCAGTTTCCATAAAGAATCTCCGCTTTTGACCTTAATCGTTGCTGCTTCAGCTGGTGTCACTACTAAAGTTGTGCCGACAATCGCAGATGCTGTCAGCCCTGCTGCTAATTTCTTTTTCATCTTAGCTCTCCTTTTTCCCCCAATGATTTTGCATTTGCTGTTTCTTTTTTATATCGGCACATTTGTCTCATCGTTTTGCCTTTTTATAAAAATAGCCAAATTATCTTAACAATAAGGGGGAAAAAGGGCATAAAAAAAGAAGGAATCTTAATCTATTCCTTCATTTTTAAAAGCTTCATGATATCTTCTTTGTTTTTGACGAGGTCGCGCAGTGTGTATTTGTCTAAAACTGCGAGGTAGGCTAAAAGCGCTTCATTCAGCACATGTTTTAAGCCGCAAACCGGGGAAATAACACAGAGATTCTTGTTCGCATCAAAACATTCAACAATATTAAAATCGTCCTCCGTTTTTCTGACAACCTCACCGATGTTGATGTCTTCAGGTTCCATGCCTAATCGTATGCCGCCGCCCCGTCCGCGTATCGTTTCTACGTAGCCGAGCTGGCCGAGCCTGTATATGACTTTCATGAGATGATTTTTTGAAATAGAATACGTTTCGGCAATCTGTTTTATATTTGAAAGTTCTCCGGGACGCTCTGCAGCCAGAAAAATCAACACTCTTAATGAATAATCTGTATAATTGGTTAACTTCATAATAAGACCTCAGAATAAGACATTTTCTATATCTTATCATAATCGATTGAAAAATGAAAAAAAAGGAATTGAAAAAACATGCACCCAGCTGGGTGCATGTTTTCAGGCTGTCGAGAAAATCTCGACAGCCTTTATTTTTTCTTAAAATATCCATTCTTCTGTAATAAAATAAAAGAAAGACTTCAAAAGGACGGTGTCTTTCCCATGTTCCACACAAGAAATTCTTCTCAAAACGCAGCCGAATTTGTTCTTCTCGACCAACTTGTCGAAGAGGATCATCTGCTTCGAAAAATCGATAAATACATAGACTTCTCTTTTATCATTGAAAAGGTTAAGCCTTACTACAGTGAAAACAAAGGCCGCCCCTCACTTGATCCGCTGATTTTATTCAAAATGATGTTTATCGGATACCTCTATGGTATCCGTTCAGAAAGACAGCTCGAAAAAGAAATTTACTACAATATGGCGTACAGATGGTTTCTCGGATTGAACATAAACGATCCAGTTCCGCACCACTCCACCATCAGCTGGAACAGACGCACACGTTTTAAAGATACAACCATCTTCCAAGATATTTTTGATGAGATCGTTCTTCAGGCCATCAATCATGACATGGTGGGCGGACGTGTCCTATTCACCGATTCCACTCACCTTAAAGCCAATGCCAACAAGCATAAATACACAAGAAAAACGATTGAACAGGATACACAAAACTATATCAAAGATTTAAATGAAGCCATCCAAGAAGATCGAGAGGAACACGGAAAAAAGCCACTAATAGTCAAAGAGGAGGTGAAAGCTGAAAAAGAGATCCGCCACAGTACAACTGATCCCGAAAGTGGATATCTGTATCGCGAAAACAAACCAGAAGGTTTTTTCTATTTAGATCACCGCACAACGGATATGAAATACAACATTATCACCGATGCCCACGTCACACCGGGAAATCTCCATGATTCTGTGCCTTATCTTGACCGATTAGATCACCAAATCGCACGATTTGGTTTTCAAGTAGAAGCTGTCGCCCTTGATTCCGGATATTTAACAGCTCCTATCTGTAAAGGATTATCTGACCGTCATATTTTTGGCGTCATTGCCCACAGACGATATCACCCTACTAGAGGCTTGTTTCCAAAATGGAAATTTCATTACGACATTGAAAAAGACAGGTACATTTGCCCGAACCAGCAAACACTCACATACTCAACAACTGACCGAAAAGGATACAGGTCATATAAATCAAATCCTGAAACATGTTCCTCATGCCCTTTTCTTGAAAACTGCACAAAATCAAAAAAACATCAGAAAGTCATCACCCGGCATGTATGGGAAGACCACAAAGAAAAGATCAGGCAAAATCGCTTGTCTGTTTCAGGAAAAAACCTCTACAAAAAAAGAAAAGAAAAAATAGAGCGAAGCTTTGCAGATTCAAAACAACTGCACGGGCTTCGCTATTGCAGGTTGAGGGGAAAACGGAATGTGAGCGAACAAGTTCTCCTCACAGCCGCATGCCAGAACATGAAGAAGATTGCCACATACCTAGCCAAGCAGAGCTAGGTATGTGGGAGCTCTTTTTCTGTTTTTGAAATCAGCTGAAAATCTAAAGAAACAGCACACAACAAAAAAGCTTGTAGAAAAAACATCGTTTTCTCTACAAGCTGAAAACATGCACCCAGCTGGGTGCATGTTTTTTGCTTACATGTCATTCGGCGGATTTTGGTTTTTACGGTTTTTTTCGATTTCTGTGTTTTGCATTTTGCGTTCAAATGTAGACAGATAACGTGATGCAAAATCCTTACCGCCAAGGCCGAAGGATAAACCGAAGGCAAGTGCGAAGCCGCTAAGTACGATGATGAACGCGGAATTGACGATTGTCGCAGCGACACCAAGCTGATCCAGGGCCATAAAGAAAGCAAGTGCGATAATCGTATATTTAGCAATAGGCGCTAAAGACTTGAATTCCTGGCCTTTTATCATGCTTGAGAGCACTTTTCTCACCAATTCTCCTGCGTAAAGGCCGAGTCCGAGAATGAATACTGCGACAAGGACATTCGGCAGATATGCGATGATGCCGGTGGCAATTTCTACGAGGAAGTGCAGCCGAACAATTTGAAGCGCCTCAGCTGTAAAGAGCAGAATGACAATGATTTGCGCAATCATACCGACAACTTGAGACAAGGACAGCTTTGCAGGCGTTCCGGCTTCCATGCCCATTTTCCCTAAGACAGAATCAAAGCCTGCGCGATGGAGCAGTCCGGACACCATGGATTTCACCCATTTTCCTGCCCAGATACCCGCTAAAACAAGCACGATGGCAATCAAGATGTTCGGAAGCATGTTTAAAATCGTATTCAGCATAGAGACAGCCGGTTTTGAAATGCCAGCGACATCCAGCTGATCAAGCGCTGAAATGACCACCGGAATCATAATCAGCACATAAGCGATTGTTCCGATGACTGCTGAAAGGCTTGTATCTTTTAAGTAAATTGATAAACCCATACGTGCCGCGAATCTCTCCGTGCCGATGCTCGCAAGGAAATTCGTAATGATACCACGAACAAGGCGGGCAACAAGCCAGCCGATTAATACGATAAGCGCCGCTGCAAATAATTTCGGCAGAAAAGCGAGCACGCTTTCCATCATATTTGTAAAAGGACCTGAAATGCCGCTGATTTTCAAAGAAGATAAGACCCCTGGCAGAAAAACAAGCAGCACGAGATAAAAGACAATTTGTGAAGCGGTATTGACAGCCTGGTGAATATCTTTTCCTTCAGACACCAAATTCCACTTGCGCAGTTTGTCACTCGTGTTCAGCTTCATCCCGATTTTTTTGACAAGGAAGCTCAAAACAGAGGCTGCAGCCCATCCTAACAGCAGAATGAGTCCGGCTTTCAGCACGCTTGGAATCGCCGCTGCAATCGCCGAAAGCATACTGACAAACGGCGATGCCACTGTTGTCAGGTGCAAAATGTTAAAGAATAAAATAAAGACGATGATCAGTGCGATAAAATAAACGACCTTGCTTATGACTTTTTCTGAGGAATAGCGTGAAGGCTTTTTCCCAGCAAAGAGCTTGTCGTCGATTTTTGTTTTGCTGAGCCCTTTGTATACCGCTTTTTCAATGATTTTAGCGATAGCCCATCCGATTAATAAGACGAGTAAAGCAATGATTACGTTTGGCAGCTTACTGAGATAAGAAGAAAGCACGTCTGCTACATTCAATTGGTATCGCTCCTTTTTTTCGTAGTATGGTGTGTGTTTACCCACTGATCCAATAAGCAAACAGCTGAATGTGCCGGGGGAATTTTTTTCTGCCTGAGTGAGGCTATCATCTTTTGTCTGGCGGGCTCATACATTATAGATAAGTCCAAGTAGGGGGGATTCGGTTGAACGCGGAGGAGAAGAAGGGATTACAGCGGGCAATTGAGGAAATTACCGAAATTGCAAAAGGATTCGGCCTTGATTTCTACCCGATGAGATATGAAATCTGCCCGGCTGAAATTATTTATACATTTGGCGCGTACGGGATGCCGACAAGATTCAGCCACTGGAGCTTCGGCAAGCAGTTTCACAAGATGAAGCTGCACTATGATCTAGGGTTAAGCAAGATATATGAGCTGGTCATTAACTCAGATCCATGCTACGCTTTTTTGCTGGACAGCAACTCACTGATCCAAAATAAATTGATTGTCGCACACGTTCTTGCCCATTGCGATTTCTTCAAAAACAACTGCCGTTTCCAAAACACGAAGCGCGATATGGTGGAAAGCATGGCGGCAACGGCTGAACGGATAAAACACTATGAACAGGTTCACGGGATTAAAGAAGTCGAATCTTTTTTAGATGCGATCCTTTCGATTCAGGAGCATATCGATCCGTCGTTGGTCCGACCAAAGCTCCAATGGAGTGTGGATGATGAGGAAGAGGAGATTGAAGAGGCAGCCACGCCTTACGATGATCTATGGTCTTTGGATGAAAAGAAGCCGAAAAAACAAGTGAAAAAATCGAAAAAACCGTTCCCGCCGCGGCCTGAAAAAGATATCCTGCTTTTTATCGAGGAGCATTCCCGGGAGCTGGAGCCATGGCAGCGTGATATATTAACGATGATGAGAGAGGAAATGCTTTATTTCTGGCCTCAGCTGGAAACCAAGATTATGAATGAGGGCTGGGCTTCCTATTGGCACCAGCGAATTATACGTGAGCTTGATTTAACCTCTGATGAAGCGATCGAGTTCGCCAAGCTGAATGCAGGTGTCGTTCAGCCGTCCAAAACAGGCATTAATCCTTATTATTTAGGGCTGAAAATATTTGAAGACATTGAAAAGAGGTACAACAACCCGACGGAGGAAATGAAGAAAATGGGCGTGCAGCCTGACTCCGGCCGGGAGAAAATGTTTGAGGTCAGGGAGATTGAATCCGATATCTCTTTCATCCGCAATTATTTAACCAAAGAATTAGTCATGCGCGAGGATCTTTATTTGTTTCAAAAACAGGGCCGAGATTATAAAATCATCGATAAACAGTGGAAGTCGGTGCGCGACCAGCTCGTAAGCATGCGGGTAAATGGCGGTTTTCCATATTTGACAGTAAACGACGGCGATTATATGAAAAATAACGAGCTCTATATTAAGCATTGGTATGAGGGAATAGAGTTAGATTTGAAATATTTGGAGAAAGTGCTCCCTTATTTATTCCAGCTTTGGGGAAGAAGCGTGCACATTGAGTCTGTGCTTGAGGATAAGGAAGTCATGTTTTCGTACGACGGAAAAGGTGTTCACCGCAGATATTTATAAAAAAGAGGATGCAGCGTTCTGCATCCTTTTTATTTTCCAGTTTTTAAAATCTTAAATATGATGTTTGCCTGGTCCGTATTGTTAATCAATCCGCGGAATTTTTCTTTTCCGGGGCCGTACGCGTATACCGGTACTTCTTCGCCGGTATGATCGGTACTCGTCCATCCGCTGTTGGAGCGGGTATTAAAAATCTTGATGATAGCTTTGTAGGCCCCTTTGCTTTTGTCAGCCTGTGCAGCTGCTTCAACGCTTTTGATTTCTTCAGATGTGAATTTCAGATTGGCATAGCGGGCGAGCACATCTTTAACCGGCTTGCCTTTACTGATTTTTTTGGCCATGAATTCAGGTGTTTTCTTAGCGGAGAGAATCGGTTCTGCGTGCCAATTCTTTTCCCCGTTCGCGCCAATGGTAAAGCCGCCGGTTGTATGGTCAGCAGCTGCAATCACAAGTGTATGTTTGTCTTTTTTCGCAAATTCAATCGCGGCTTTATAGGCCTGTTCAAAATCTTTAACCTCGCTCATGGCTCCTACGGTATCATTGTCATGGGCCGCCCAGTCAATCTGGCTCCCTTCGACCATCAAGAAAAATCCTTTTTTATTTTGGTTCAGGCGATCAATTGCTGAAACCGTCATTTCTTTGAGAGACGGTGTTTTACTGTCACGGTCGAGCGCTTTAGCAAGCCCTCCATCTGCGAAAAGCCCGAGCACCTGCTGATCTTTATTTTTTTTCAATGCTTGTTTCGTTGTCACATAGCTGTAGCCGGCTTGTTTGAATTCCTTTGTCAAGTTTCTGTCCTTGCGGTTAAAATAAGATTTTCCGCCGCCGAGCAGCACGTCTATTTTATGTTTGCCTTTTATTTTGTCATCCATATAGCTGTTGGCGATTTGGTCCATATTTTTCCGTGATTCATTGTGGGCGCCATATGCGGCTGGAGTGGCGTGGTTAATTTCAGACGTGACGACAAGCCCTGTTGACTTGCCTTGCTGTTTGGCCTCTTCAAGTACAGATTTCACTTTTTTTCCGTTTTTATCGACGCCAATTGCATTGTTATATGTCTTAACGCCTGTTGCTAATGCTGTTCCGGCTGCTGCTGAATCTGTAATATTATAGTCAGGGTCATCCGGATGCGTCATCATCATGCCTGTCAGGTTCCGGTCAAATTCTGTTAACTTCGGGTTATTCGGTGTGTCACCGTTATTTTTCATGGAACGGTAGGCTCTTATGTAAGGCGTCCCCATGCCGTCGCCTATCATCACAATGACATTTCTGATCTCAGCTTTGTCTTGTTTTTTGGCGCTGGCCTTTTCTGTTTGCTGCAGCTCAGCTCCGGCAAAAATTCCAGCTGTAAGGACAGAAACAGCGGCGATTGGCAGAAATTTTGATTTCATTTTTTGAAACAAATTCATTTTTTTCATGCCTCCTTTAATGTATTCCGTTTATCATGTTAGGGAAATTTTGTTAAATATGGCTGTTGATCATGTAAACAATAAGTAAAGCCTTGTAAGGAAATGAAAAAACACTTTTCGTTATCTTGCCTTATTTGATGTAAAGCATTCATTTTTCAGAAAAATCTTTACCTCTCTGTCTTTGCATGATATGTTTGTTTAAATAAAAAAACCGCGGATAACCGCAGCTCTCCTCGAATATTCTTTATCACTCATTTTCCGGTATGTGAGCCGACCCCGAAAGTTTTTCATTTATTTCCTTTATGTTGAAAAACATCCCATAAAACATGACAAAAGCACTCATTTTTTGTCACCTTTGCAACGAAAATGAAATATTTAATACCCTTAAAAACTTTTTTTTAGAACGAATAATTAAGAAATTTGTCACATGAAGTCAAGACTATTTCTGATGGGAATCTATCCTTATAATAGAAATCAATAAGAATAATTAAAAAAAAGAGATACATATATAGAGAGTTAACATTTGGGGAGGAAAATATGAAAAAGCAAATCATTACAGCTACGACAGCAGTTGTTTTAGGATCGACGTTATTTGCAGGAGCGGCATCTGCACAAAGCATTAAGGTGAAAAAAGGCGACACGTTATGGGATCTTTCAAGAAAATACGACACAACGATCAGTAAAATTAAATCAGAGAACCACCTTCGTTCAGACATTATTTACGTGGGACAAACTTTATCGATTAACGGCAAATCTACAAGTTCAAAAAGCAGCAGTTCTTCTTCCTCTTCTTCTACATACAAAGTAAAGAGCGGGGACAGCCTTTGGAAAATTTCAAAAAAATACGGCATGACAATCAATGAACTGAAGAAGCTGAATGGCTTAAAATCAGATTTGCTTCGTGTTGGACAAGTCCTGAAACTGAAAGGTTCAACTAGTTCAAGCAGCTCCAGCTCATCAAAAGTGTCATCATCTTCCACTTCTACTTATAAAGTGAAGAGCGGAGACAGCCTTTCTAAAATTGCGAGCAAATACGGCACTACGGTTAGCAAATTAAAAAGCTTAAACGGCTTAAAATCAGATGTAATCTATGTCAACCAAGTATTGAAGGTGAAAGGAACAAGCACAAGCAGCTCAAAACCTGCTTCATCTTCATCATCTTCAAGCAGCAAAACGTCATCTACATCACTTAATGTGAGCAAACTGGTTTCTGATGCAAAAGCGTTAGTCGGAACGCCATATAAATGGGGCGGAACGACAACTTCCGGCTTTGACTGCAGCGGATTCATTTGGTACGTACTGAATAAACAAACAAGTGTGGGCAGAACAAGCACTGCAGGATACTGGAGTTCTATGAAGAGCATTGCCAGCCCGTCTGTTGGTGATTTCGTCTTCTTCACAACATATAAATCCGGCCCTTCTCACATGGGGATTTACATTGGAAACAACAGTTTCATTCATGCAGGATCTGACGGCGTACAAATCAGCAGCCTGAACAACAGCTACTGGAAGCCTCGTTACCTCGGTGCGAAAAGATTCTAATTTTTAGAGAAAACCCGTTCATTGGAACGGGTTTTTTTCATTAGACGGAGCACAGGCGTTTTGGTTGCTCCTAAAAATGAAAATGTGATAAAAAATCCAAGAATTTTTTTTCTTTCTTATTTTCATAAAGGGCAATCGCGTAAGCGCCTGCATAGGGCAGCTGTACAGACTGATAAGGAATTCTGATCATCTGTTTCTCTGCTAACTCACGCTTTACTGTAGATAAAGGCAGAAATGAAACTCCGAGTCCTTCCTTGATAAACCGTTTCGTTATATGTGTTTGAGTGACCTTCATTGTTCTCACAAATGGAAAAGTCATTCTGACTTGACGGAGCAAGTCGTCCCAGTAATCAGGATGATTGTGGGTCAAAAGCAGGTATTGTTCGAGCACCTCTTTGGCATCAATTTCGTTGTCTTCTATGAAACGCTTATCGGGCGGGGCAACAAGGACGACAGGGTCTTTGTATAAGCAGTGGCAGCTTAAAGAAGAAGACTGTACCTTTAAACAGCTTAGTCCGATATCTGCTTCCCCGGCTTTAATCAGTGACGCGATTTCCGCTGACTCGAAAATCGTAACCGCCATTTCTGTTTCCGTATTCATTGCTGTGTACCGCTTCATGACAGAAGGAAGCACTGTATCTGCAATAAGCGGAGAAACCGCGAGCTGTAAGGTTTGAGAGTAGCCTTGTCTCACTCTGTGAAGCTCTGCCATGCTGTTTTCATAATCATCAAGAAGCCTGAGCGCATACGGCAAATAGGCCCTGCCTTCATCAGTCAGCTGGATTTGCCTGCCTTTACGCTCGAACAGCTTGCAGCTGATTTCTTTTTCTAATTGCTTGATATGTACGGTCACAGTGGGCTGAGATAAGAAAAGCGTTTCCGCCGTTTTTCGGAAGTTTTCATATTTTGCAGCGGTCACAAAGGTGTGAAGCCATTTGAAATCCATTTCTATTCTCCCTCTGATTAATATTTTTAATTAATTCCCTTTAAAATATTCATTATTTTTTAAATATTATATTTACTATAATAACAGAAAAGGATAGGGGGAATACAAATGGTACATTACGGATTAAAGGGAATTACATGTGTGGAAACATCCATCAGCCATATTGATGGTGAAAAAGGGCGTCTGATTTACAGAGGACATCATGCAAAAGACATCGCACTGAATCACAGCTTTGAAGAAGCGGCTTATTTGATTTTATTTGGAAAACTGCCTTCAACTGAAGAATTGCAGGTATTTAAAGATAAGCTGGCTGCGGAACGGAATCTTCCGGAACATATTGAGCGCTTGATTCAATCACTGCCAAACAACATGGACGATATGTCGGTGCTGAGAACGGTTGTTTCAGCATTGGGGGAAAATACGTACACATTCCATCCGAAAACAGAAGAAGCAATCCGGCTGATTGCAATCACGCCTTCCATCATTGCATACAGAAAAAGATGGACGCGCGGTGAACAAGCAATTGCACCTTCTTCCCAGTACGGACATGTTGAAAACTACTATTATATGCTCACAGGTGAACAGCCTTCAGAGGCAAAAAAGAAAGCGCTTGAAACCTATATGATTCTGGCCATGGAGCACGGCATGAACGCATCCACTTTTTCAGCACGAGTCACGTTATCTACAGAGAGTGATTTAGTGTCAGCCGTCACGGCTGCTCTCGGCACGATGAAAGGTCCGCTGCACGGAGGCGCTCCTTCTGCGGTGACAAAAATGCTTGAAGACATTGGAGAAAAAGAACATGCTGAAGCATATCTAAAAGAAAAACTCGAAAAAGGAGAGCGCTTGATGGGATTCGGCCACAGGGTGTACAAAACAAAAGACCCGCGGGCAGAAGCTTTGAGACAGAAAGCAGAACAGGTGGCCGGCAATGACCGTGATCTTGATCTTGCGCTGCATGTAGAAGCAGAAGCGATTCGTTTGCTAGAAATCTACAAACCGGGACGTAAGCTGTACACAAATGTTGAATTTTACGCAGCTGCAGTGATGAAGGCCATCGATTTTGACGATGAATTGTTTACTCCGACCTTTTCAGCAAGCCGAATGGTAGGGTGGTGCGCCCATGTACTGGAACAGGCAGAAAACAACATGATTTTCCGCCCGTCAGCGCAATATACCGGTGCCATTCCCGAGGAAGTTCTTTCATAACATATTTTGGCGTTTATTCATTTCTATCGTGTGGTAACGTTCAGTATCAACCACATGTCTAGGAGTGATGAATGTGAACCCAATGGACAGACAAACAGAAGGACAAGAACCGCAGCATCAGGACAGACAGCCGGGCATTGAGTCAAAAATGAATCCGCTGCCGCTGTCAGAGGACGAGGATTATCGAGGAAGCGGAAAACTGAAAGGAAAAGTTGCGATCATTACTGGAGGCGACAGCGGAATAGGGAGAGCAGCAGCTATTGCCTTTGCTAAAGAGGGGGCTGATATCTCCATTCTATACTTGGACGAGCATTCGGACGCAGAGGAAACACGTAAACGGATCGAAAAGGAGAATGTCCGCTGCCTGCTTATCCCGGGAGATGTCGGGGATGAGAACCATTGTGAACAAGCTGTGCAGCAAACAGTGGACCATTTTGGTAAACTCGATATCTTGGTGAACAACGCCGCTGAACAGCATCCCCAGGACAGCATTCTCAATATTTCAACAGAACAGCTGGAAAAAACCTTTCGCACAAATATTTTTTCCATGTTTCATATGACGAAGAAAGCTTTGCCTCACCTGCAAGAGGGGAGTGCCATTATTAATACGACATCGATTACCGCTTATGAAGGGGATACGGCGTTAATTGATTATTCTAGCACAAAGGGTGCGATTGTCTCCTTTACGCGTTCCATGGCGAAGTCGCTTGCAGATAAAGGCATCAGAGTGAATGCGGTGGCGCCCGGTCCGATTTGGACACCGCTTATTCCGGCGACATTCCCTGAGGAAAAAGTGAAACAGCACGGCTTGGATACCCCAATGGGAAGACCGGGACAGCCGGTTGAGCATGCAGGCGCCTATGTTCTGCTGGCGTCTGACGAATCTTCCTATATGACAGGGCAGACCATTCATGTGAATGGCGGCCGTTTTATTTCAACGTAATCAACGAAAAACCAGCTCCAGAGCTGGTTTTTTTGTATGGTAAAAAATTTCAAAATAAAAAATTTGTCGATTTTTCTAACAATTTTGTTTTCATTTTTGCAATTTTATATATAATATTGAGTAGGAGAAAGGAATGATTCGCGACCAGTACAAATATAGTAGAAAAAAAGAAAAATGACCATTGTTGCTCATGAATTCAGAAAATTCAAATAAAATATATAAAAATAGATGATCGGGAGTTGAAGGGGAATGAAAGGGAGCGTTTTTAGGAAGAAGAGCATTCAGGATTTAATCGCTGCGACGAGCGGGGAAAAATCTTTAAAAAGAGAATTAGGGGCACTTGATTTAACATTGCTTGGAATCGGCGCCATTATTGGCACAGGGATTTTTGTTCTGACGGGAACAGGTGCAGTCACGGCCGGTCCCGGGCTGACGATTTCATTTGTTGTGGCGGCGTTGGCTTGTTTATTCGCCGCCCTGTCTTACGCGGAATTTGCGTCAAGTGTGCCTGTTTCAGGTTCGGTGTATACATTCACTTATGCGACATTGGGAGAGCTTATGGCCTTTATTATCGGGTGGGATTTAATTTTAGAATACATGCTGGCGGTAAGTGCAGTGTCGGTCGGCTGGTCTGGTTATTTCCAATCGTTTTTATCAGGGCTCGGCATTCATCTTCCGGTTGCTTTAACAGCGGCACCGGGCGCAGTGAAAGGCACCTTTACCCTGTTTAATCTTCCTGCATTCGTCATTGTAATGGCGATCACATATTTGCTTTATTTAGGCATCAAAGAATCAAAAAGAGTCAACAATATCATGGTTATCTTGAAGATACTGGTTGTTCTGCTGTTTATCGCGGTGGCAGCCGTTTACGTGAAGCCGCACAACTGGCAGCCGTTTATGCCGATGGGCTTTGGCGGCGTGTTCAGTGCAGCGGCGCTCGTATTCTTTGCTTTTATCGGATTTGACGCTGTATCCTCTGCTGCGGAAGAGACGAAAAATCCCGCGAAGGATCTGCCTAAAGGCATTATTTTCTCTTTACTGGTCTGCACGATTTTATATGTCACCGTATCAGCGATCATGACTGGGGTTATCCCGTTTGCTCAATTTGCGGGTGTGGATCATCCGGTTTCTCTTGTTCTTCAAAGCGCAGGGCAAAATTGGGTGGCAGGCATCATTGATATTGGCGCCGTGCTGGGAATGACAACAGTTATGCTTGTGATGCTTTACGGGCAGACACGCGTCATGTTTGCCATGTCTCGTGACGGACTTGTGCCGGGCTCACTTTCTAAAGTGCATCCAAAGCACAAAACACCTTATGTGGCCACTTGGTTTTTCGGAACGATGTCGGCGCTTCTCGGCTCACTTGTTCCGCTGGATGAACTTGCAAAGCTGGTGAACATCGGGACACTGTCGGCATTTGTACTGATTTCTGTGGCAGTTATCGTTTTGAGAAAGAAGCAGCCCGATCTTCCGAGAGCCTTTAAATGCCCGGGAGTTCCCGTGATCCCAGGCCTGGCGATTCTTTTCTGCCTGTTCTTGATTTTAAATCTGGGATGGGTGACGATTGTCCGCTTCCTAGTGTGGCTGTTAATCGGCTTGGTAATTTATTTCCTGTATTCAAGAAAGCATTCAAAATTAAATCAATAAATAACCTTTTGATAAAGAGAGCGGCCATACAGGCCGCTCTCTTTTCTGTTCTTGGCAAATGAATCTATAGAAATGAAGACAAAAATAAGAGATAATATAGGCTGGAAAGGAAGTGACGTTTATTGTCTGAGCAAAAACCAGTCCAATGGGCTTCGAAAATCGGTTTCGTCATGGCAGCGGCCGGCTCGGCTATCGGCTTGGGCGCGATTTGGAAGTTCCCTTACGTAGCGGGGACCAATGGGGGAGGAGCCTTTTTTCTTATCTTCGTGTTATTTACCATCCTCTTAGGCTATCCGCTTTTGGTGGGGGAATTTATTTTTGGAAGACGGAACCAGACGAATGCCATTGATGCATATAAAAAAGAAGCGCCGCGATCAGCTTGGTTTCTTACAGGGTGGATCGGCGTAGCCGCGTGTTTCTTAGTGCTGTCGTTTTACAGTGTAATCGGGGGATGGATTTTGCTGTATATCGTGAAAACAGCGTCAGGATCACTGTCCGGGCTTTCTCAAGCACAGTATGGCGCTCTTTTTGCTTCTATTATCCAAAATCCGGTGCAGACGCTCGCGGCTCAGCTTGTCTTTATGGCACTGACTGTACTCGTTGTCGCAAGAGGGGTTCAAAAAGGGATTGAACGGGTCAGCGCGGTGATGATGCCGATTTTGTTTTTATTGTTTATTCTGCTCGTTCTTCGGTCTCTTACGCTTAATGGTGCAATGGAAGGCGTAAAGTTTCTGCTTGTGCCTCATTTCGGCGATCTGACTCCGGAATCCATATTATTCGCGCTGGGACAGGCCTTCTTTACGTTAACACTGGGGGTTTCGGTGATGGTGACCTACAGCTCTTATTTGCCGAAAACACAAAATATCCCTCGTTCGGCAGCCTCCATTGTCTTGATGAATATCATTGTGACACTCTTGGCAGGTTTGGCTATTTTTCCGGCGGTTTTCTCATTCGGTTTTCAGCCAAATGAAGGACCGACATTGCTGTTTACAGTGCTTCCGGCCGTTTTTGAACAGCTTCCGTTCGGCACGTTGTTTTTTATCGGCTTTCTCGTTGCATTTTTATTTGCAGCCTTAACCTCAGCATTTTCGATGGTTGAAATTATCGTTGCCACAATCGGAAAAGGGGACGAAAAGAAAAGAAAAAAACTGTCATGGACGAGCGGGCTTTTGATCTTTTTGGTCGGAATCCCATGCTGCTTGTCTTATGGCGTATTGAGTGATGTGCACCTATTTGGCAAAACGTTTTTTGATATTGCCGATTTTACCGTCAGCAATATTTTAATGCCTTCAGGCGCTCTGTTAATTTCTCTATTTATCCCGCTGAAAATTTCGAAAAGCGAACTCTTATCTGAAATGCGAAATGGATCAAATGCAGGTAAAGCATTCTTTTACACGTGGTTTTATTTGCTTCGTTTTATCGTGCCGCTTGCCATTATTATCGTGTTCTTAAATTTAATCGGAATTTTATCATTTTAAAAAAACAGGCTCCGTTTCTGGGGCCTGTTTTTTATTTAATAAGATGATATCAATGGTGCCCATGCCGTTTTCAGTTTTAGGATGCCGAGCCTGATGTCCTCTTCTGACAAACCGCCATAACCGATTAAGACAGAAGCAAAAGGCGTCTGTTCTTTATATGAGGGAGACACGGGATAGATAGTTACACCGTGGTCTGCGGCTGCTTGTATTGCTTCTTCCTCACTTGCTGGAAACAAAAGGCGCAGCAGAATGTGAAGCCCCGAGTTTTTACCGAGAATCTCAACGGTGTTTCCTAGTTCAGAGCGGATGGCTTCTAACAGGACAGCGTGTTTTTTTCGGTATAAGCTTCTCATTCTATTTATGTGTTTTTGCCACTCTCCGGTTTCGATGAAGTCTGCCAGTGCCAATTGCGAGTGAACAGAGACGGTCTGCTTCATTAACTGAGCGTTGTTTTTGATTGGTTCCATGAGTTCAGGGGGCATAATCATGAAGCTGAGCCGCAAAGAAGGCAGAAGTGACTTTGAAAAAGTGCCCAGATATATGACTCTGCCATTCGGATCAAGACCCTGTAAAGACGGAATGGGATGGCCGCTGTAGCGAAATTCTCCATCGTAATCATCTTCTATAATGAATTTGTTTCTGCCGCCCATGCCAGCAGCTCCTGTCTGCGGGTAATCGTCATAATGGTCCCAATCGGAAACTGATGCGAAGGAGTCGTATACATGAGATAAGGATTCTTACGGTAGAGCTCATCCGGCAGGACGCCTTCTGCATCAGAACAAATCGGAGTGACATCCATGTGATTTGCTTCAAACATCCTTCTTGAACGGTGAAAGCCCGGTTCTTCAAAGCCGATTTTTGTACCTGGCTTTAGCGAAAGACAAAGAATTTGCAGAAGCACGGTGGTTCCTGCGCCGATGATAATCTGGCCGGGCTCGCAATTTACTCCCCGAGACAGCCTGACGAATCGGGCAATCATGTGTCTGAGTTCGTATTCTCCTTGAGGGTCGCCAGAGGTGTGAAACAATCCGGAATAGCGATCAAGACTTTTTACTATGCTTTTTCTCCATGCGTTAAAGGGAAAGAGGGTCGGATCAACGTTGCCCTGATGGAAGTCAATAGCAGGTGCGTTCTTTTCATGTAATCCCGGCTGTACAGACTGTTGAAAATGGTCAGGAGCTGTCGGGAAGCCTGGTTCTACTTCCGCCGCGAACCAGCCGATTTTCGCCTTGCTTTTGACATAGCCCTCAGCAGTTAATTGCTCGTAAGCTCGTTCTATAGTTGCCGTGCTGACATCGAGCAAGCTGGAGAGCCTGCGTTTTGACGGAAGTCTTGTTCCCTTTGTTATTCGCGCATGTGAAATTTCTTGTTTAAAAAAGGTATAAAGCTGCTCATACAGCGGTGTTTTGCTCTTTTTATCAAGAAACGGCGTAATATCCATCTCATGTCTCCTTTATATCTGGCATGGTCATTTTTTCTGATATTGGCTATTTGGCAAATGCCATTTATTAGCTATGATCATTGTAACGAAAGGAAAGGGGATTGAGAAGATGATCCATATGAAACAATTAACCTCGAAAGAAGAATGGGCTGAGTCGTATCCGATTATGAGTGAATTGAGAACAGAACTGGATATTGAGACGTATTTACAAAGGCTTGAAGCCTGTGTGCAGAAAGAATCGTATATGCTGTTTGCCTTATATGAGGATACAGCAATCAGAGCGCTGTGCGGGGCTCTGCCGAGGGTTTCCATTCATAAAGGAGAGCACTTGTGGATTGCGGATCTTGTTACAACGGCACCTTGCCGATCAAAGGGATACGGCAAAATGCTTTTGGATTATGCCTCAGACTGGGCGAGAAAAGCCGGACTTGGTTTTGTCAGTCTTTCATCTGGCCTTCAGCGTAAAGACGCACATCGATTTTATACAGATAAGATGGGTTTTACTATAGAAAGTTATTTGTTCCGAAAACCGGTATAACGAAAAAAAAGACGCCTGAAAAGGCGTCTTTTTTAAAAGCCAAACTGTAAATTCGTATCTACAGATACAATGGTATACACACAAATAATCACAAAGAGATTAAGGATGACGCCGAGCAGGCCGGGGCCTGTGCGCCCTCTCTTGATGAAGAGTTCAACAACGCCAAACGGAACGGCAGCCATGGCGAATGGAAGCATTTGATAGGAATAAAACGTGACGTTGCTGATAATGGCCAAATTCAGCAACAGCAGGGACAGAACCGCTGTCCCGACAGAGATCCAGCCGAATACATTGTGTTCTTTAAAAATTCTTACCAGTTCCATAATTCCACCTCGCCGACATTCGCTGATTTTACAGATTTATTTTTCAGCATGCGCTGGATTTCCTTGGTTGGCCCTGTAACGACCGAACCGTATACATTGACACCGTTTTTCTCTACATAATCTAATCGGTTATCTACATTCAGGTCTTTCCGTTTTGAAATGACCTGAGCCCATTTTTCGTGTTTGGACATGAATTTCAGGGCGTTGATAAACTGATCGCCATTCGACTTGCCTTTTGTATTAAGGGCGGCCAAGAACTTTGAATCCTTCCCAGGATAGCCAAGAGGTTCTGTGGAAGCTGTCTTATTTGTGTTTTTCTCTGTTTCGATTGCGTTCCACAAAAAGCTCACATCATAGCCTTTGAATTTGTTATACACGTCTTTTGTCGGATATGCACGGTCATATGAAAGGTAGACCTCTGATACCGTTCCTTCGGGCAATGTGCTTAACGTTTTTTCTGCTTTTGCGGTCGTTTGTTCAGACTTGTTTGAAGGATGTGTAAAGTAATGGCCAGTTTTATTCACTTCTAAGTCATAGTAGTTTACTGCCGGCGCTTTTACTTTGTTATAAAACATTTCAACCCGTTCATTCCCTACGGCAGCCGTCTTCGTGCCAATCTGCTTTTGCAGCGGGAATTCCGTATTCATTCCAAATAGCTTCACTTGGCTTTTCAGTCCGGAAGTATCAACAAGAACATTCGGCATGGTCAGGGCTACAGTGACTGCGGCAGTTTCCATAAACTCATTGCCGGTGCTGTGTTTTCCACCCATTCCGTAATAGAGGTAGCTTCCCAGCGTACAAAGCGGCAAAATCATCAATGTCGAAATGACGGCAAGCACAGAAATTCGCAAATAAGACTTGCGTTTGCCGTAGGCTAAAATCGCTTTTTGTTTTTCAGGACTGATGCTGAGATCCCAATCGTTATCGTCCTCGAGTTCGCTGTCAATCAGTTCCTGATATACTTCGAGCTTCTCAAGTTCTTCCTCAAATGCAGTCATTTCCTGGTCGCTCATTTCCCCATTTTTATATTGATCAAAACGCTTTTTAAATTCTTCATTCATCATTAACACCTCTATTATAAAGTGCTTTCAGCCGCTGTCTGGCACGAAATAAAACACTTTTAAAATTCGCCTCTGAAATATTCATAATATGGGATGCTTCTTTGTAGTTTAACTCTTTTAAATAATATAGCGTTAAGGCCTCCCGATAATTATCGGGGAGCTCGGACATATAACCAGTCAGCACTTCCTTTATCTCTACCTGATGGGCAGGACTTTGAACAGCATTTTGAAAGAGGCTTCCGATTAAGTCATCAGAAATGGTTACTTCTTTCTTATGCTTTCTGACGTAATCAATGAAGGCGTTTCGCGCCACTTGAAAAAGCCAGGGCTTTACTTTGCTGTGATCATAGGAGTGAATGTGTATGTATGCCCGCATAAAGGTTTCCTGCAGCAAGTCTTCAGCAAGATGCTTGTCTTTTGTCATGGAGAGCAGGAACCTGTAAACATCATTCATGTACATTTGGTAAATTTCATCGATCGTCACTGCCTTTTCTCCCCTCTATGTTATACACGCATAAGAAAGGTTTAAAGTTGCACATTACATGCAAACGGCTTTTTTATACCTAATCAAACACCATTACTATATAGTACCCAAAAATGGCCCCAAAAGATAGTGCGGAGAAATGTTTAACATTTTTTCCAGAGGGGAAAAAATAGTGAAAAAGTGAAGGAGTGGCACAATGGAATATACCAGTATAGCAGATACAGGAATAGAAGCCTCTAGAATCGGCCTCGGCACATGGGCCATTGGCGGAACGATGTGGGGAGGCACTGACGAAAAAACATCGATTGAAACAATCCGCGCCGCTCTTGATCAGGGGATTACACTGATTGACACCGCGCCGGCTTACGGCTTCGGGCAGTCCGAGGAAATTGTCGGAAAGGCAATCAAAGAGTACGGCAAAAGAGACCAGGTGATTCTCGCAACGAAAACGGCTCTGGACTGGAAGAACAACCAGCTGTTCCGCTATGCGAACAGAGCGAGAATTGTAGAGGAAGTTGAGAATTCTTTGAAGCGGCTTCAAACAGACTATATTGATCTTTATCAGGTGCATTGGCCCGATCCGCTTGTGCCAATTGAAGAAACGGCTGAAGTCATGAAGGAATTATATGATGCGGGAAAAATCCGGGCGATTGGCGTCAGCAATTTTTCAATTGAGCAAATGGATACATTTCGCGCCGTCGCACCTCTCCATACGATTCAGCCTCCATATAATCTGTTTGAAAGAGAGATGGAAGAGAGTGTTCTTCCTTATGCGAAAGATAACAAGATAACAACATTATTATACGGCAGTTTATGCAGAGGGCTGTTAACAGGAAAAATGACCGAAGAGTATACATTTGAGGGCGATGATCTGCGTAATCACGATCCAAAATTCCAGAAGCCCCGCTTTAAAGAGTATCTTTCTGCTGTCAATCAATTGGATAAGCTGGCGAAGACACGTTATGGAAAATCAGTGATTCACTTGGCTGTCAGATGGATCTTAGATCAGCCGGGAGCGGATATCGCTCTTTGGGGAGCAAGAAAGCCTGGGCAGCTTGAGGCCCTATCTGAGATTACAGGCTGGACGCTGAACAGTGAAGATCAGAAAGATATCAATACTATATTGGAAAATACGATATCAGACCCTGTCGGACCGGAGTTTATGGCCCCGCCGACCAGAGAGGAAATATAACAAAAGCTGAGGATGAATCCTCAGTTTTTTGGCGTTTAACGGGAGAAATCTTAAAAATTAGTACCAGGTAATAAAAAATGTTGTTATAATAGATGACAGAAAGAATCATTGATTACGACAAAGGAAGTGCGATATGTATAAGTTTTGTGCAAATGCTTTAAAAGTTATTCTTTCTCTTCGCGGAGGAGTGAAGGTGTATAACAAAGAAAACCTTCCGGCCGATTCAGGTTTTGTCATCGCGTGTACACATTCCGGCTGGGTTGATGTGATTACACTCGGAGTCGGGATTCTTCCTTATCAAATACACTATATGGCGAAAAAAGAGCTTTTTCAAAATAAATGGATCGGTTCGTTTCTGAAGAAAATTCATGCCTTTCCGGTAGATCGGGAAAATCCCGGGCCAAGCAGTATTAAAACGCCGATTAAGCTGCTGAAAGAAGGAGAGATCGTCGGTATCTTCCCAAGCGGAACAAGAACCTCTGAGGATGTGCCTTTGAAAAGAGGTGCGGTGACGATTGCGCAAATGGGGAAAGCGCCGCTTGTCCCCGCTGCATATCAGGGCCCTTCAAGCGGAAAAGAATTATTCAAAAAAGGAAAAATGAAGCTGATTATCGGTGAGCCTCTTCACCAGGCTGATTTTGCCCACCTGCCTTCAAAGGAAAGACTTGCAGCAATGACAGAGGCTTTGAATCAGCGGATTAAAGAACTAGAGAATAAACTTGATCAGCTATAAGGCGTTCTGAGAGATTGCCCTGAAACTGTGAAAATAAGAAAAGCACCTTATACAAGGTGCTTTTCTTATTATGCTTCCTGCTGGTTAGCTGTCTCCAGAAGTTCTTCTTCTTGAAGCTTTTTCACTTCAATATATGCGACGTGGTGGCCGTCAATTTCATTAATGATGAATTCGCAGCCCTCTTCGATGATGGAATCATCTTTTTCAACATCGTATTTTTGAGTAAGGAACCAGCCGCCGATTGTGTCGACTTCTTCGTTCTCTAAATGAATGCCTAGCAGGTCGTTTACTTGGTCAATTAACACTTTTCCGTCAAGAATATAATGGCCTTCGCCGATTTTGCGGATTTCGCTAATTTCATCAATATCAAATTCGTCGCGGATTTCACCGACAATTTCCTCAATGATGTCCTCAACCGTCACAAGCCCGGCAGTACCGCCGTATTCATCAGACAAAATGGCCATGTGGACCCTCTCTTTTTGCATTTTGACAAGCAGGTCTTGGATCGGCGCAGATTCAATGACATGAATGATCGGGTTGACGAATTGAGAAATGGTGGAATCAACAGATACCTCACCGCTGATGCAGGCGGTCAGCACTTCTTTAATGTTAATAACCCCGATAATGTTATCTTTATCGCCCTCTTCCACAGGGTAGCGGGTATATTTTTCAATCTGAATGATGTCCATCATTTCAGAAATCTTGATATCATGCGGAAGGCTGACAATTTCGGTCCGCGGAATCATAATTTCTTTCGCGAGCCTGTCGTCAAATTCAAAGATTTTATTCACATATTTAAACTCTGATTGGTTGATTTCACCGCTTTTATAGCTTTCAGACAAAATGATTCGCAGCTCTTCTTCTGAGTGTGCCAGTTCGTTTTCTGAAACGGTCTCCAGGCCAAATGCTTTGGTCAATAACCGTGCGGAATTGTTCAAAAGCCAAATGAATGGGAACGCGATGCGGTAAAACCAAATCAGCGGTTTCGCAAACAGCATAGACACTGCTTCCGCCTTTTGGATAGCGACTGTTTTAGGTGCAAGTTCTCCGACAACAACGTGTAAGAACGTGATAATGGCATACGCAAAAATAAACGATATGACATGTGAAAGGGAACCTGGAACGTTCATTTGGACGAAAAGCGGGTGAAGCAGCCTTTCGATCGTTGATTCACCTAAAACCCCTAATCCGATGGAAGTCAATGTAATTCCGAGCTGACACGCAGATAAATATTCATCAAGATGCGTGGTCACTTTTTTTACGGCTATTGCTGCTTTATTTCCTTCCGCGATCAGCTGATCGATCCGTGAGCCTCTGATTCTGATAATGGCAAACTCAGATGCCACGAAAAATGCCGTCAGGGCGATTAAAACAGCAACTAAAATCAAATTCACTATGTCCAATTAGAACCTTCACTCTAGCAATGAGAATGAAGGTAACACCTCCTGTTAGATAAAATGGTTTTAACTTAACAGCAGCATAAATGATTGGAACACGGCGAGCTTTTCAGGCGGGAGTTTGCTTTTCAGCTTGTCACGATCCTCGGGCTTCAGCCGTTCAAACCGATGCAAGATTCCGGAGATGTTTTGATTCATATGATCAATTTCTAATGCCAGATTTCCAATTTCATCATCAAGTTTAGCTGAAGAGGGAAACTGGTTCTCCAGTCGATCTTTAATATCGGACAGGGCCAATCGCTGCTTCTTGCAATCTACAATAAATATAAGTCGTTTGAGTGCATTTTCGTCGTAGTAACGGTAATTTGAACAGGATCTGGCCGGCGTAAGCAGACCGAGATTCGTATAATAATCAACTGTCCGTTTCGTTACTCCGGCGAATGCCGCTAGTTCACTGATGCGATAAGTCTCAGCCCCATCTATATCCCTCCCAACCATCACGTTATAGTTATGAGAATAGTTTAATATATGAACGGTGTCTTGCACAAGTTTATTGTTTTTTTCAGACCGGAATTGGAAGTTGTGGAATTCATCATCTGATTGAAGTAACATAGGAAGATAGAATTTTCAAATTTTTATATGCGGAAGGGACAGATGAAATTGGCTGGGTTATCCCGGGAAGTTGAAGAAAATTTAAATAAAGGATCATGGATTCGCAAGCTGTTTGATGAAGGTGCAAGGCTGAAGAAGGAGTTCGGGGAAGACCAGGTATTTGATTTTTCACTCGGCAACCCGATTGTTGAACCGCCTGAAGCTTTTAAGAGAGCGTTAATAGAGGAAGCTGAAAAAGGCAGCCACGGATACATACAAAATCAAGGGCTTCCTGCAGCGAGAGAAAAAGTCGCGCAATTTCTGGGGTCGCGTTTTGAAGCTGATTTCTCAGCGGAGCGTATCGTCATGACGGTGGGTGCGGGAGGCGCTTTGAATGTTGCGTTAAAAAGCATCGTAAACCCTGGGGAAGAGGTCATTATTCTCGCACCTTATTTTGCCGAATATAAGTTGTATATTGAGAACTACGGGGGAAAGGCCGTCAGCTGCCCGTTGACAAGCCGGTTTGAGATCGACATTGAAGCGGTAAGGCAATCGATCACTCCACAGACGAAAGGGCTGATCCTCAATACTCCGCATAACCCCACAGGCACGGTTCTCAGCCAGAAAAATATAGACGATTTAGGCGCTTTATTAAAAGAAATAGAAGAGAAGAGCGGCCAGACGATTTATGTGCTGTTTGATGAACCGTACAGTCAATTAATCTATGATGAAGAGCTGGCAAATCCGTTTCAATCGTACCATCGTGTGATATTGGCCAGCTCATTCAGTAAAGATCTCGGCATAGCTGGGGAGCGGCTCGGGTATATCGGATTGGACAGCCGAATGCCGGATGCGGACCTTTTGATCAACGCTTTTGTGTATTGTAATCGAACGCTTGGATTTGTGAATGCCCCTGTCATGATGCAGCGGGCTGTGGCACGAATGGATGATTTAAGAGTAGACGCGAGCGCTTATAAAGAGCGCCGGGATTTAATGGTAGACATTTTAAAAGAAGCCGGTTTTGAATTTGAAATGCCAAAGGGAGGTTTCTTTGTTTTTCCAAAATCGCCGATTGAAGATGAAGTTGCATTTTGCGTGCATGCCGCCCAAAAATACAAATTATTAATTGTGCCGAGCAGCGGTTTTGGAATGAGCGGGCATTTCCGATTATCCTTCAGTGTGCCGATCGAGCAGATTAAAAACTCACGGGACATTTTCATTTCTTTATATAAAGATTTTGCTTAAGAAGGCAAAGAAAAGAAAACAGTTTTCAAGGCTGTTTTCTTTTTATATCCGCAAAATCCTTCCTCTTCCAATCCAGACAGGCGCAGAATTGACCATGATAAAAGTCTAAAAATTAAAAATCATTTTTGGAATGAGTTGTGTTACAATAAAATATACAATTTATAATCAAACTTTGACTTTTGGAGGTGGTATGATGGGGCCCTCTGCTTAGGCAACAATACACCGCGTACCTCAATGTTAAGGAAAAATGATTATATCAGGAGGTGACTCCTTATCCTTTGTTGAGAGGATAGGGTTAAATGGACGATATTGACAGTCTGATTTTAATTGGCGTGCTCATTGCTTTAACCGCGTTTTTCGTTGCAAGCGAGTTTGCGATTGTTAGAGTAAGGAGATCCAGAATAGATCAGCTTATCACAGAAGGAAACAAACGGGCGATACTCGCAAGGCGTGTCATTACAGATTTGGATGAATATTTATCCGCATCCCAGCTAGGCATTACATTAACATCAATCGGGCTTGGCGTACTGGGTGAACCGGCCTTTGAACGGCTGCTGCATCCACTGTTTGAACCGCTCGGCTTGCCGGAATCGGTTTCACATGCAGTCTCTTTTGCAGTCGCGTACGGCTTGATCACGTTCCTGCACGTTGTTGTAGGTGAACTGGCCCCGAAAACGGTCGCGATTCAAAAGGCAGAACAGCTGACTTTACTGATAGCGGGCCCTTTGCGTTTATTCTATTTGCTCCTGTTTCCGTTTATTTGGATCCTCAATGGATCGGCGCGGCTTTTATGCGGGATGTTCGGTTTGAAGCCTGCGTCAGAACATGATGGTTCCCATTCTGAGGAAGAACTCAGGATGCTGTTATCTGAGAGTTTAAAAAACGGAGAGATTAATCCGTCTGAATATAAATATGTGAATAAGATTTTTGAATTTGATAATCGGATCGCCAAAGAAATTATGATACCGCGGAAGGAAATGGCTGCTGTGTCAACTGAGATGACGATGGCCGAGATGCTTGAAGTCATGCTGAAGGAAAAATACACGCGCTGGCCAGTCACAGATGGGGACAAAGACAGTGTGATCGGTTTGGTCAATACGAAGCATTTGTTTTCTGATTTGCTGTTTATGACAGAAGAAGAACGAATGAAGATGACGATCCATCCGTATGTGAGGCCGGTCATCGAAGTGATTGAAACGATCCCGGTTCATGACTTGCTGATTAAAATGCAGCGCGAGCGCATTCATATGGCTATATTGTCGGATGAATACGGAGGAACCTCGGGACTTGTGACGACAGAGGATATTCTTGAGGAAATTGTCGGAGAGATCAGAGATGAATTTGATGAAGATGAACAGCCGCTGATCCAAAAGCTTGGCGACGGCCATTATGTGATGGATGGAAAGGTTCGGATCGATCAGGTGAACAGCCTTCTTGGCGCATCGATTCAAGAAGACGTCGATACGATCGGCGGGCTGATATTAAAAGAAAACATCGATATTGAGGCTGGCGAATCCATTCGCATCGGTTCATATACGATAAAGGTGCTGAAGATGGATGGCCGATTAATCAAGCAAATCGATATAAAAGAAGAAGCCGGCAACACAACCGGGATTACGGCGCACCACAAGCTGCCGCTGCCTGAGCCTGTGATGCTGAACAGTGCAACCTTGAGCGAGAAATAAGCTCAAGGTTTTTTTACATTGTGATTGTCCAGCCGCACCAAAATGTCAAAAGCGATCCGCAAAGTGTCAGGGCGATGTACAAGCTGCTTTCTATTACACGTTTGGCCATAAGGAGTTGAATACTTTCAACGCTGAAGGTGGAAAAGGTCGTAAAGGCGCCAAAAAACCCCGTGCCGATGATAAGCGAGACCGAAGCATTTGCAACGTGAAGTCCTGTAAATATTCCGAGCCCGAGAGCTCCGAGAATATTGACTGTCAGTATGCCAATGGGCAGGCTCAGACCTTTGGTTTTGGCGGTTATGACATTGCCAAGCCAGAAGCGAAGCATTGCGCCAAGTCCGCCCCCTATGAAAATACCCGTTAGTGTCATCTTTCCTGCAGCCCCTTTCTTTGCTGAATGCCTGCTATGCGCCGTCCCGCAAAAACACCAATCAGTGCAAATATGATCCCTGATATCAATGAGGCTGCCACATATAAAAGAGCCAATGAGGGTTGTTCTTGCAAAAGCATCACTGTTTCCTTAGAAAACGTGGACATTGTTGTGAAGCCTCCGCAAAAGCCGGTGCCTAAAAAAGCCGACAGCAGAGGCCGTTTTGCCCCGATCATAAAAAATCCGGTCAAAATGCCTAATAGAAGGCTGCCTGCCGCATTTTCCAGCCAGGTTGACGCCGGGAACTGACCGGTGTGTATCCATAAGTTTAATCCGTATCGGAGGCAGGCGCCAAGCGCGCCTCCGATAAAAACCGCGCTATATATTTTCATGTTTGCCATCCTTTATGATGAAATCCGGGTAATCTGTAACGATGCCGTCCACGCCCATGGCTTGTAATTTTGCCGCTGTCTTTTGATTGTTGACAGTCCATGCAAATATGGTTAAGCCATTTTTATGGACGGAGCCGATCATCAGACGGTTGAGCCGTGTGTATTTTATATTGACATAGTTTGCAAAAGAGCGGAAGGCCTTCATCTGATTTCTGGACAGCATGCCAAAGTTGGGCCTTGTAATGATGGCTGTCGGAATCGATGGATAAAGCTCGCGGAATCTTTGGACGGAGCGGAACTGAAAGGATTGAACAATATTATTGATAGAAAAAGAAAATTGCCCTAATAGCTGCCCCACCTCTTCTTCAATTCCGACTTGAGACGGATGGCCTTTTAGTTCAATTAAAAGGCCGATTTTTTTGTGGTAGCGCTTGAGCACCGCTTCCAGGGTCGGAATACGCTCTCCTTGAAAAGCGGGGCCGTACCAGCTTCCTGCATCGAGTTTTTGCAATTCCTCCAAGGTAAAATCCTTAACAAAGCCCGATCCGTTTGTTGTTCGGTCAACCCTGTCATCGTGTATCACAACAATCTGCCTGTCTTTTGTAAGCTGAACATCCAGTTCGATCATATCTGCATTCATTTTCACCGCAAGGTCAAATGCGGCAATCGTATTTTCCGGAGCGTAGCCGGATGCTCCGCGATGGGCAATGATGTACAAGCTAAGTCAGCTCCTCGTATGGGCATTTCTGTTATTGTATCAAATCCATATATGCACCGCGATACAAACTGGTGAATTTTTTCTGCCATATCGGAATGGTCCGGGCTGAGGAATGCGTATAACTAAAAAAAGACACTCAGCGTATCAGAACACATTTCGTCAGAAAATTAGGTCTTTCGACATGTTCACAACAAAATATGATCCTTTATAATAGCAAAAAAGGAGGCGAGATCATGGGAAAAGGGAGAATCAGAGTGGAGGAAAGAATTAAAGCCGAAACGGATGCTGAAATGCAAAAAGCAACTCTCCTTGATCAGACACAAACGAAAAAAGGTAAGTGACTGTCCCTATTGAATCTGGCTGATAGATGAATTGAGAAATGACCCCGGCGTTTCGCCGGGGTTTTGTGCTGCAAAAGACATTTAAATGAACATCCTTACGAATATTTTAGTATAATAAACAATTGATTGGGATAGAAGGGAGACAGTCATGCCGGATTATCTGCAGCAGTATTTTACGCTTGATATCATCATTCAAATCGGCATCAGCTTGGCGATTTTGCTGGTGTTTCTTATACTTAGAAAATTATTCACAAGATATTTCTTTAACCTGCTTTTTAATTTGACAAACCGGCCGAAAACAGAAATTTTTAAACAGGTGGTTCTGGCGTTTGATAAGCCGGCCAGATGGTTTTTTGTTGCCCTTGGGCTGTTTTTAGCGATCCGGTATTCACCGTTTTTAGATGAGCAAATGCCGGTCATCAGCAAAATATACCGCTCACTGATTGTGGCGCTCTTGTGCTGGGGTCTTTGTAACTTGACCGCAACATCGTCGTTTATCTTCCATAAGGTGAATCAGCGCTTCGAGCTTGACATGGATGACATTCTTGCTCCGTTTTTATCCAAATTGCTTCGTTTTGTGATCATTGCGCTCAGTGTCAGTGTGATCGCTCAGGAATTCAATTATGATGTCAACGGATTTGTAGCGGGCCTAGGTCTTGGCGGGCTGGCTTTTGCGCTTGCCGCGAAGGATACCATCAGCAACTTCTTCGGCGGTATTATTATTATTACTGAAAAGCCGTTTACAATTGGTGACTGGGTGGAGACGTCGACAGTAACAGGATCAGTCGAGGATATTACCTTTAGGAGCACGAGATTCAGAACAGCACAGGGGGCGCTTGTAACGGTGCCGAACTCTACGCTGTCGATGGAAGCGATCACGAACTGGACAAGAATGACCAAACGCCAGATTACGTTTTCCATCCATGTGTCCTACGCTACGCCGATTGAGAACCTTGAACGCTCCATTCATTCTCTCAGAACAATGCTCTTAGAGCATGAGGGCGTTGATAATGAAACAATCATGGTCAACTTCGATACGTTTGCCGACAGCTACTACAATTTATTTTTTAACTTCTATACAAAAACGACAGTTTGGGCTGAAAACCTTAATATTAGAGAGGATATCAACTATAAAATTATTGAGATTTTAGGTGCGGAAGGTGTCCAGTTTGCATATCCCGGCCAAATGGTTGTTGTCAAGCAAAAGCACGAAAGCGACCCATTCCAGGTGAATCTAAATAAAGAGGAAAAGGAACGGGCTTAAAAGAGAGACTTCGTCTGACAGAGGCGGAGTCTTTTTCATGGTAAAATAAGAGAAAAAGGCGGTGTTGAGTTGGAAGCATTCAAAAGTATTCTACATGAAGCACAGAGAATTGTTGTGCTGACCGGAGCGGGAATGAGCACAGAATCAGGGATTCCCGACTTTCGTTCAGCAGGTGGCATTTGGACGGAAGATGCCTCAAGAATGGAAGCGATGAGCCTTGATTATTTTTTAAGTCATCCGCGTCTGTTTTGGCCCAAATTCAAAGAATTGTTCCAGATGAAAATGAGCGGCAGCTTTGAACCGAATGAAGGCCATTTGCTTTTAGCTGAGCTGGAGAAGCAAGGGAAGCAGATCGATATTTTCACACAAAACATTGACGGTCTTCATAAAAAAGCGGGGAGCAGGCATGTGTACGAACTGCATGGTTCTATCCAGACAGCAGCTTGTCCGGCATGCGGCGCCCGATATGATCTTCCCCATTTGCTGGAGCGGGAGGTGCCGGAGTGCACGGCGCCCGGAAACAATGGGGACATTTGCGGAACGGTATTAAAAACCGATGTTGTTCTCTTTGGCGACGCCGTCATGCACTTTGACACCCTTTATGAAAAGCTGGATCAAGCAGATCTTTTATTGGTTATCGGCACGTCTCTCGAAGTGGCTCCGGCTAGATTTGTGCCTGAGGATGCAAGTCTGATTCCCGGCATGAAGAAAGTCATCATAAACCTTGAACCAACGTATTGCGACAGCTTGTTTGACATGGTCATCCATCAAAAAATCGGCGAGTTTGCCCGAAGTTTGGGCATAAAAAAGTGAGCCGCCTTATGCGCCTCACTTTTTTATTCATGAACAGGAACCATTGTGTCCTCTAACACTCCGAAGGAATAGCCTTTTTCTTTTAATTTATTGATTAGTACCGGCAGCGCGTTTACGGTAGCGGGAAGATCATGCATGAGAATCACATTCGGGCGGCCTGAAGAGCTGTGTTCCATATTTTCAAGCTGCTCTAACACGGCCGTCACATACTTTGAATTTCGGTATTTCCAGTCCATGCTGTCAATCGTCCAATCCCAGTACACAAAACCGTCTTTCTCAAGATTGCGGATTTGTGAGGGGGTTAGTGACGGTTTGCTTCCGTATGGCGTTCTGACAAGATCGGTTTTATAACCTGTAATGTCCTGCAGCGTGTCACGCGCCTCCTGCATTTCTTTTAGAGGAGATGTCGGTGTTTGATAGAACAATCTGTTATTGTGGGTAACGCCATGTAAACCGAGTGCGTGGCCTTCCTTTTCTGCTCTTTTCACAGCTTGTTTGAATTCGTTCATCCGCGGTGACAGCATAAAAAACGTCGCTTTTACATCAGCGCTTTTCAGTACATCGAGCAAGCGGTTTGTAAAGGCTGACGGGCCGTCATCGAAGGTTAAGTAAACCGTTTTATCTCCCATGTCCTGCTTTGTCTGCAGATGTTTTATCAGCAGATCGGGGGAGTCGTTTTTCAGCTTAAGGCTTTCCTTCTCATCTCGAAGCTGTCCGTTAGTTGTGACAGTGACTTCCTTTGCTTTCGTTGAACTGTTGGAATAACCCAAAATCACCATAAGCAAAAGCAGCACACATAAAACTGTTAAACTTGCAAATTTAAAAGCAAGCGAAACTGCAGAAGGAGAAGCCTCTCCTCTCGTTTGTCGCATAACAATCTCTCCATTGGCATAAAATCTCTACATAATGCTGTACAGCAGGCAGCTTATGAAGATGCCTTATGTTTACAACCTATGTATTACCAGTCAAGTATACAGGAATAAAACTGGAAAGCACATAGAAAATTTGTCGAAATGTCAGATTTTAAGGAAAAAATAAACTCCTTTCCGCTATAGATCTCTTGATCTTTCTGTTTTTCAGCTTGTCCAATATGGTAGAATTAGTGACAATGACAGCTTGAATGACATCAGGGACATCTCGAAAAGGGAGGGCTTTTATGAAGGTTTTAGTCAATGGCCGGCTGATTGGGCGCAGTGAAGCATCAATCGATTTGGAAGATCGCGGTTATCAGTTTGGTGACGGCATCTATGAAGTGATCAGGGTGTACAAAGGAGTATTGTTCGGCTTACGTGAGCATGCTGAGCGTTTTTTCAGAAGTGCTGCTGAAATCGGAATTTCACTGCCATTCAGTATAGAAGATCTCGAGTGGGACCTGCAAAAACTTGTACAGGAAAATGCGGTCAGTGAGGGAGCGGTATACATTCAGACAACAAGAGGTGTGGCCCCGCGAAAACACCAGTATGAAGCCGGCCTCGAGCCGCAGACTACTGCTTATACGTTTACGGTGAAAAAACCGGAGCAAGAGCAGGCATACGGAGTGGCGGCCATTACAGATGAGGATCTTCGCTGGCTAAGATGTGATATCAAAAGTCTGAATTTACTGTATAATGTCATGACGAAGCAAAAGGCCTATGAAGCGGGAGCATTTGAAGCCATTTTACTTAGGGACGGCGTTGTTACGGAGGGTACATCCTCTAACGTTTATGCCGTTATCAACGGCACGGTGCGAACACATCCAGCTAACCGGCTCATTCTCAATGGAATTACACGGATGAATATTTTAGGACTGATTGAAAAGAATGGGATCAAACTGGATGAGACTCCTGTCAGTGAAGAAGAGTTGAAACAGGCGGAAGAGATCTTTATTTCGTCAACGACGGCAGAAATTATTCCGGTCGTGACGCTCGATGGACAATCGGTCGGAAGCGGGAAACCCGGACCGGTGACCAAACAGCTTCAGGCTGCTTTTCAAGAAAGCATTCAACAGGCTGCTAGCATTTCATAAATGAACGAAGAAAAGAGCCCGCTTTATACAGCGGAGCTCTTTTTATTTTTTAACAAATCCAATCAAAATGGAGATCATCGGCGATATATAGAGGAAGAACGTAAACGGGATGTAGTCTATGACTGGAACACCAAGTGCGCTCGCCATAAATGCGCCGCTGACGCCCCAAGGAATCAATGGGTTAATTAATGTTCCGCCGTCCTCTAATGACCTTGTCAGAAATTTTCGCTGGATGTTTTGTTTGTCATATAAGGATTTAAATGATTGTCCCGGTATTAATATCGATAAATACTGTTCGCCGGTTGCCAAGTTGACGCCGATGCTTGAGCAGACAGTTGCTGCAACAAGACGGCCTTTTGAGCGGATGCCTTTCATGACGCCTTCCAATAGTGCAGAAATCAATCCGATTTTCTCCATCAATCCGCCAAGTGCAAAAGCAATCATAATGAGAGAGACAGAGCCCATCATGGATTGCAGTCCGCCTCTGTTGATAATTTTAGCGGCTGCCTCATTGTCAGTTTCGAAAGTTGTCCCATTTTGCAAAGCTGTCATAAACGCCTGCAGGCTGCTGTCGGGTACAAAAATAGCAGTCAAAATTCCCGAGGAAATAATTCCGGCAGTCAGAACGGGGATTACTGATACCCGTTTAATTGCCAGCAAAACGACTAAGAGCGGAGAAAGAAGGGCCCACGGTGTCACGTTTGCAGCATCTTTTATTCCGGTTATGACCTGCTGAATATTCTCGGTTGAAGCAGCGTCCGCTGACACTGATGAACCGAGAAAGTAAAACAGAACGACAGTGATGAGCAAAGCTGGAATGGTTGTGCCCATCATATGGCGAATGTGTTCAAAGATCGGTATTTCGCCTATCCCGGCTGCAAAGTTGGTTGTGTCCGACATCGGCGACATTTTATCCCCAAAACAAGCGCCGCATATGACTGCGCCTGCTGTCCATTCAAGCGGAACGCCAGCCGCGCTCGCCACGCCAATCAGCGCTACTCCGATTGTGCTTACAGTTGTCAGGCTTGAGCCAACAAGTGTGCTGATGATCATACATGAAAACAAAGCAGTCAACAGAAGGTGGCTTGGTTCAATAAAGGCTAGGGCATAAACTGTCACAGTCGGTATTGCGCCGCTGTACATCCAGGCGCCAATTAAGATGCCGATCAGCGCTAGAACAATAATCGGCTGTACGCCGTTTTTGATCCCGTCTACAATCCCTTTTTCAATGCTCTTCCAGGAAAATCCAAACCATAAAGCTGCTGCTGAAAGCATGACAACACTTAAAAACAGCGGGATATGAGGTTCTACATGAAGCAAGAATAAGCAAGAAATAATAATGCATAACATGAATATAAATAAACCGACGGCTAACGGAAACGTCAGCTTTTTTTGAGAATCCAAAATAACACCCCATATTTATCTTTAATGCTTTTGCGCTTTTGGGCACGAAAGCATTATAACAGAAAAAAACGAAAATCTATGTTTTTTCACAATTATGAATATAAAAGAAGTGAGCACAGGGCGTGCTCACTTTACAATCAGGACGGGTATATCCGATTTTGCTGAAAGCTTTTCACTTACACTTCCGAATATTAGCTTTTTCAGCCTGTTTTGGTCTCTGCTTCCGGTTACGATCATATCGGCAGAAATGCGGTTTGCATGCTCGATAATTGATTCAGCCGGATCGCCTTCTAATATATCGATATCTCCATCTGCCTGCTGTTCATTCAGCATCATTCTGGCTTCGGCGATGACTTCTTCCGTACGGTCTTCATAGATCATTGGCTCAGGTGATGTTACATCCGATATCAGCGGATCAGGAACACTTGTCACGCCTCCGCTGATATAGCTTGCCTCAGCTGCGGGTCTGGGCGGGTCGATGACGGTCTGATTGTCTTTCATATCATGTGAATGGGCGACGGTAATAGTGGCATTTACGGTTTTAGCAAGATCAATGGCTGTCTGAAGCGCTTTCTTACTATTTTCACTTCCGTCAAACGCAACAATGATACGGTCAGCATGGAACATCCTTCTCACCCTTTCAAAGCGTCTTACAACACTACTACCCGAATTTGAGCACAATTAACCTTTTCCTATTCAAGTAATGATTGACAATAAAAGGTTTTGTTTATATGATGATAAAAAGATGAAATCAGAATGGAAGGAGGGTTTGCTATGCCAAGGAATTTACGTGTTTATCAAACAGTTTCATATTGGCGCGGCAAACCTTTTGTTCTGTTTTCGTGAACGGTTTTTTAGGTCAGACCGCGCGCTGAAAAGCGCTGTGCGTAACATATCGGTTAAAAAAGGCATGGAGCTGACGCTTCATGCCTTTTTTATATACAAAATCTATGGAAAGACAGGTGTATGGGATGTGAAGACAAATACAGAGGCGAGGGCTGTTCGTGCCAAATTGGATGAAAAAAGCTGCAAGGAAAAAATAGAAGGCGGCTGATGAGGAGATGGGGATAGATGTTTTCAGTTTTGAAAAAGCTTGGCTGGTTTTTTAAGGCGTACTGGCTGCGCTATACGATTGCGATTGTCCTTTTATTAGCAGTCAATGTCATTGAAATGTTTCCGCCTAAGCTCTTGGGGAACGCCATAGATGATATGAAAGCAGGGGCGTTTACTGCGGAAGGGCTGCTGTTTTATATCGGTATCTTTTTTGTGCTGACGGCGGCCGTGTATATCATGTCTTATTTTTGGATGCATCAGCTGTTTGGCGGAGCGAATCTGATGGAGAAAATTCTTCGTACGAAGCTGATGGGGCATTTGCTGACTATGTCGCCGCCGTTTTATGAAAAAAACCGGACAGGCGATTTAATGGCACGAGGGACAAATGATCTTCAGGCCGTCAGTTTAACGACAGGGTTTGGCATCTTGACGTTAGTCGATTCTACGATGTTTATGATGACGATCTTTTTGACGATGGGGTTTTTGATCAGCTGGAAGCTGACCTTTGCCGCCATTATCCCGCTTCCAGTCATGGCGATTGCAATCAGTCTATATGGAAGTAAAATTCATGAGCGGTTTACTGAGGCCCAAAACGCGTTCGGGGCGCTGAATGACAGAGTGCTGGAATCTGTTTCAGGCGTGCGGGTGATTCGCGCGTATGTTCAGGAAACAAACGATGTTCGCCGGTTTAATGAAATGACCGCTGATGTTTATCAGAAAAATATGAAAGTGGCTTTTATTGATTCCCTGTTTGAGCCGACGGTGAAACTGCTTGTCGGCGTAAGCTATCTGATTGGGCTCGGCTACGGAGCGTTTCTTGTATTCCGGAACGAGCTGACGCTTGGAGAGTTAGTGTCCTTTAACGTTTATCTAGGCATGATGATTTGGCCGATGTTTGCAATCGGTGAACTCATTAACGTGATGCAGCGCGGCAATGCGTCATTAGACCGGGTAAATGAAACTCTTTCTTATGAAACGGATGTGACAGATCCAAAACAGCCCGCTGATCTTAAAGAGCCTGGAGATATCGTTTTCAGTCATGTCAGCTTTACATATCCAAGCTCAACAAGTGACAATCTTCAGGATATTTCATTTACGGTGCGAAAAGGGCAGACTGTCGGGATTGCAGGTAAAACCGGGAGCGGAAAAACGACAATTATTAAGCAGCTTTTGCGCCAGTATCCTCCAGGTGAAGGGAGCATTACATTTTCAGGCGTACCGATTCAGCAAATCCCTCTTGACCGGCTCCGCGGGTGGATCGGATATGTGCCTCAGGATCATTTACTGTTTTCACGGACTGTAAAAGAAAATATTTTATACGGAAAACAGGATGCAAGTGATAAAGAGGTTCAGCAAGCCATTGCCGAAGCACATTTTGAAAAAGATTTGCACATGCTTCCGTCCGGTCTGGAGACAATGGTCGGTGAAAAAGGCGTAGCACTGTCAGGCGGGCAGAAACAAAGAATTTCGATTGCGAGAGCACTCATGGCAAATCCGGAAATCTTGATCCTGGATGATTCGCTTTCCGCTGTAGATGCCAAAACAGAGGCTGCAATTATCAAGAACATCAGAGAAAACCGCAAAGGAAAAACGACAATGATTTTGACGCACCGATTATCCGCGGTAGAGCACGCCGACCTGATCCTTGTGATGGACGGCGGCGTCATTGCTGAGAGAGGCACGCATCAAGAACTGTTGGCCAATAATGGGTGGTACCGGGAACAATATGAAAGACAGCAGCTGTTCACTGCGGAAGAAGGGGGAGCAGGGGCATGAAAATAGGAAAAACGTTATGGAGATACGCACTTCTTTATCGAAAATTGCTGATCACAGCCGTCCTTTTGCTAGCTGTTGCCGTCGGTGCAGAACTGACTGGGCCCTTTATTGGCAAAAAAATGATAGACGACCATATCCTCGGCATTGAGAAAACATGGTATGAAGCTGCGGAAAAAGATAAAAATGCCGTTCAGTTTCACGGCGTCTCATATGTCAGAGAGGACCGCTTGCAGGAGCCTGTTTCAAAAGCAAAAGAAGCGCATATTTATCAAGTGGGAATGGCGTTCTATTTTGTTGATCAGGCTGTCAGCTTCGACGGGCATAGAACGGTTTCTGACGGGAAACTGACGATCACAAACGGAGACAAGAGCCGGGCATATGCTGCCGAAAAGCTGACTAAGCAGGAACTTTTCCAGTTCTATCAGCCGGAAATAAAGGGAATGGTGTTACTGATCTGCCTGTATGGGGGCTTGCTTGTGTTTTCGGTATTCTTTCAATACGGACAGCATTATCTGCTGCAGATGAGTGCCAATCGGATTATTCAAAAGATGAGGCAGGACGTGTTTTCGCACATACAGAAAATGCCGATTCGCTATTTTGACAACCTTCCGGCCGGAAAAGTCGTTGCGCGGATTACCAATGATACGGAGGCTATCAGGGATTTATATGTCACAGTGCTTTCAACATTTGTGACAAGCGGAATCTATATGTTCGGGATATTCACGGCTTTGTTTCTGCTTGATGTGAAGCTTGCGTTTGTATGTCTGGCAATTGTGCCGATTATCTGGCTGTGGTCGGTCATATACCGGAGATATGCGTCATATTACAACCAAAAAATCCGCTCGATCAACAGTGACATTAACGCAAAAATGAATGAGTCAATTCAAGGCATGACCATTATTCAGGCTTTCCGCCATCAAAAGGAAACAATGAGAGAATTTGAGGAATTAAATGAATCACATTTTTATTTCCAAAACAGGATGCTGAATTTAAACTCCTTAATGTCCCATAATCTGGTCAATGTCATCCGCAATCTTGCGTTCGTCTGTCTGATCTGGCATTTTGGCGGTGCGAGCCTGAATGCGGCCGGGATTGTTTCTATCGGTGTGCTGTACGCGTTTGTCGATTATTTGAACCGGTTATTTCAGCCGATCACAGGCATCGTCAATCAGTTTTCAAAGCTGGAGCTTGCAAGGGTCTCCGCCGGGCGTGTTTTTGAACTGCTTGAAGAAAAGAAAACGGAAGAAGCGGGTGAACCGGCGAAGGAGCGTGCGCTGGGGCGGGTTGAATTTCGTGATGTGTCATTTGCGTATCAAGAAGGTGAGGAGGTATTAAAGCATATTTCCTTTACTGCGCAAAAAGGCGAAACCGTAGCGCTCGTCGGCCATACCGGATCAGGAAAAAGCTCGATTTTGAATCTTCTGTTTCGTTTTTATGATGCGCAAAAAGGGGATATTCTGATTGATGGGAGAAGCATTTACAACATGTCAAGACAGGAACTCAGATCCCATATGGGCATTGTGCTTCAGGACCCGTACTTATTCTCGGGTACAATCGGATCTAATGTAAGGCTGGATGACGAAAGAATGACTGAAGAAGAAATAAAAAATGCACTGCGGCAAGTCGGTGCTGAGCCTCTTCTAAAGAAGCTTCCGAAGGGCATTAATGAGCCCGTGATTGAAAAAGGCAGCACGCTATCCTCGGGAGAGCGGCAGTTAATTTCTTTCGCTAGAGCTTTGGCGTTTGATCCCGCGATCTTGATTTTAGATGAAGCTACAGCGCATATTGATACAGAGACAGAGGCCGTAATCCAGAAGGCGCTTGATGTCGTCAAACAAGGACGCACCACCTTCGTCATCGCTCACCGGCTTTCAACAATCAGAAATGCTGATCAGATTTTGGTTCTTGATAAAGGAGAAATTGTTGAGAGAGGGAACCACGAGGAACTGATGGCATTAGAAGGCCAATATTATCAAATGTATGAACTGCAAAAGGGACAGAAACATTCCATTGCATAACGCTCAAAAAACCCAAAACAATCGTGTTTTGGGTTTTTGGTTTATGTAGTCAATAAGCTAGTCCGACACGGTATCCGACATACTTACCTGTAACGAGCTCACGATATAAAAAGTCCGCAGTATCGCCGACCGAAATGCTTGTGCCGCCCTCAGGCAAAACGTTACGCTCCGTACGATATACGCCGGTTGCTGTTCCGTCCGGGAGGTAAGTGGGGCAGATGATTGTCCAGTCTAATGATGATTCTTTAAGCATTTCGTATACTTTTGTATGCTCCTTGGCTGCGCGGGTCTGCTTTCGTTTCGATTCATTTGTTTCAAACCGGTATTTTCCCGGTTCATATCGGGAATCTAGGATCCCTGCGGTGCCGATCGTAATAAGCCGTTTGATATGCTGTTCCTCCATAGCGGAGAGAATGTGTGCCATAGCAGTTGACAAGGTATCATCACCATCTGTGCCTAGACAGCTGATCACGATTTCAGCATTCTCCATTATTTTTTTCACATCTTCTAAGCGGCGGGCGTTTCCCGTGACGGTTCTGTCTTTTGAAAGGGGAAGATCAGCATGTTGAGATCTGATCAGAGCGAAAATATCAAATCTTTCATCTGCTGCAGCTTGTGTTAAAAAGGCCTGTCCGACGCGGCCGCTGGCTCCTAATAAAGCGATTTTCATCAAAAAACCTCCTCGCCTTTCATTATAAAAGGATGTTCTCAGTTTGAACAGCGCGGGAAAGAATACCTGTACAAATAAACAGAACGATGGGAAACATATTCATGAATCATGGATACACTTACGAACTGAACCAGCTCCCAATTCACAATGGTGATGAATGACACCCCGATTTCCTCCCTTTTTTTCTAGGATATGTGGAGCAGGAAAAAAGGGTGACAAAAAAAGAGAGCGCGGAAACCGCGCCCTCTATAGCCATATATTGAATTGTTATTGAACTCTGCCGCCCATTTGCTGCTGAGCGAAAGATACTAAACGTTTTGTGATTTCTCCTCCGACAGAACCGTTAGCGCGAGAAGTAGTGTCCGCTCCAAGGTTAACGCCGAATTCAGAAGCGATTTCAAGTTTCATTTGATCGATAGCCTGAGCTGCGCCAGGAACTAGTAAGTCATTTGAAGAGTTTTGGTTAGCCATGTGTAAAATCTCCTTTTTATTTAGTATGGTTGGGTTAACTGGAGTTGCACCAGATCTGTGAACCCTTATCGGGTGTCACTGCCGCCTCGGCGTAACCCAATGCTTTGCCGGCTTGTTACTACGTATTATGTTAAAATGGCCGGAAACTCATGCGGAGAATTGTGTGGTAAATCTTGAGAAAGCAAAAAAAGCTTAGCCGTTTAGGCTAAGCTAGTCATAAATATGAAAAAGCATCAGTTCATGTATCTCGTTTGTAAGAGCAGGCTCGTCAGCGCGGGCGGGAAACAAGTCTCCCCATTCAATCTCACCGCTCTTATGATAGATGCCTTCATAATGGGTCCCTTTATAATAAAATGATATTTTCCAACCGGGCAGCTTTTCTTTTGGGAACAACGGTTTCCAGCTGAAATGAGAAATCATAACGGCCACGCTCCTTACATTTGGTATCAATTGACCTGAATATAAACGGCTTATGTTCATTGTATCATTGTTCCAGAACATCATTGAAGAGGCCTTAATATGCAGTTTGTCCCAGCCTTGGATAAAGATAAGCCCGCTTTATTAAAAAAGCGGACAGGTTACGAAGGCCACAATGCTTCAGGAGATGTGATTGCCTTCTCAGATAAATAGGACGCGTATTCAAAGCTTCTTCGTTTTGTAAGAGAATCAACATGATGCAAATTTGGATGAGAAAAAATGCTTCGGCCCGGGCGCGAATTCGCTTCAAACATCCATACTTTACCGTTCTGATCAATGCCAAAATCGAAACCGATCTCCCCGATAAACCCCTCGATATGATCATGAAGGACATGGCTTGCCGTCAGTGCCGCTGCAGAAAGCTTTTTAATGACCTCAACTCTTTCAGCGGGATCATCGTATACTTCCGCAAGTGTCTTTACAGTGCCGCCGTTAGACAGATGTGTTGTAATGCTGTTCTTTCCGGAAATTTTTACGGCAATTGCTGTCACTGTCCATTTTCCTTTTCTGTTTTTATTGGTATGGACACGGAAATCCGCTGGTTTGCCTTGAAATTCGATGAGATCAACACCTTGCTGAATGAGAAAGTCGGACGGGTTGTGCTGTTTTTGAAATTCTGCAAGGAATGAGGCGGCATCGGAATAATCAATCGAAGTAAATGTTTTGGCGTCATTCGTATGCTTTACCGTCAGGCCGCCATCTGTTCTTGTCAGCTGATAAATGCCGGTGCCGAGTGCTCCATTTGCCGGTTTGATATAGACTTTTTTGTATGCGCCACAGAGCTCATCTATCAGCTCCACAGATGGTGTCAGCTCGGATCTAGGCAAAAAGGGTGCCGTTCTCGGATCTTTTTCGAGCAATTGATGAACGTTCCATTTATTGAAAAACGTTTTATTAAACCATGGGATCTGATATTCATCGATCAGCCTCTTTTTTGTATGTTGCAAGAGAAGTGAATCTTCAATTTTTCGGTTCGGCAAACGATCATAAACGACGTTCGGCAATGGAACGATTTTTTTCTCCCAGCCGTTTTCCCTGTAAAGGAGGCCTTCAATCGTGCCTTCCTCCCAATTGATTTGGTGCGCGCCAAAAACGAAGCAGTAGCCTCCGGCTTGCTCGTGTAACGTGACAAGCTTAGAAAAAAAGAGGGAACGATCCTTAAATGGACGTTCAAGAGATACAGTAAACCCTGCCGTAAAGATGCCGACTAACGGCCCGATATGCACTGTATGATCATGAATCAGTATATCAGCCCTGCTTCGGTGGGGAAGCAAAAGCTCATGAAACAGATTTTCAGAGAGAAGCACGGTTTGTTCCAGATGCCGTCTGTAAGCAACGTGGCATCTGACAACCTTCGTTCCGAATGCGGCATGCAAAAGTCCGTCTTGCTTCAGCGAAGAGGGCAGAAACAGGGTGTTTTCACTGGTTTTGTCTATGCCGATCAAAAACCGTTTAGGATTCACGCGGAAGAACTCCTTTCTGGCTTTGCTCAGAAAACAGATATTGGCAGCGCTTTAGGGGACAAGTGTACAGCTGTTCTTTTTGCTCGGGAGAGACACGCAGGATTGACTTCCTGCCCGGTTTGGAATTGATATCTAAAATCCAAATTCTCCCGTCCTTTGCAAGACATATATCAAGACCGAGTTCAAACAACGGCCCGTAGCGCTCGTCAAGATAATACGGAACCGATTGGGTAATTGAAAACACATCATCTAGTAAAACCACTTGCTGTTTTTTCGGTATATCTTCAAACCAGGAGTCAAATGTCAGCGCATCAGATCCGCCTGACAAATTGGCCAGCAGCCCGTGTTTGTATCCGCGTCTTACTGCCTTTCCGACTGTATTCCATTCACCTGCTTCGTTTTTTTCCATAAACAGACGAATATCACAAGGGTATTGTTCCTTATCTTGAATGTTTAAGTAAGGCTGAAGCAAATATTGATGCTGAAGCACTTTTTTGCACCATGTTTTAAAAGAAGTCTGGTTGGAAAACGTTTTTGTCTGCTTATCCTTTCCGATGTGATAAGTAGCAGTGATGTTTTTCTTGCCCAGCTTCAAAAGAATCACGCCTCTGCCTCCCGCGCCGAATGCCGGTTTAAGGATGCAGGCTTTTTCTTTGGATAAAAAGGAGTGAATTTGTTCGTAGCGGTTCACCTTTATCGTTTCGGGAATATAGGGATTGATTACAGAGTGCTGCTGCAAATCGTGAAGGACGGTCCACTTATCGGGAAGACCCCGCCCGATAAATTCCGTTTTCGGATATTTTTTGAGCCACTCAACGATTGGTTTTGCTTTTTGGGAATGTGAATCCTTGCCGTAAAAACAGCGATCATAAATATAATCTGGAATCGCCATTTCAGTTTCGTTCCATGTGCTGCTGGCCGAATGATAGACCGATGCTTTGACACGCAAAGTGTCAGGTGAAATATCAAATGGTGTAAACCGGATGAAACGTATGCCGAATTCGGGTGCTCTTTTGGCCAGTTCTGCGGAATAATCCGCTTCATGCTGGCGGGATAAGGACATAAAACCGAGTGTTATCATGGTGAGACTCCCCCTTTTATTCAAAAGCTGTCGGCGGGTGTCCGCAGCTTTACACTAAATACATGTAAGACGAACGCAGCTGACGGTATTCTACTTTACAGAATACGATTCTCCACCTTGCCCTATTCCAAAAGAACAAGCTGATTTTCTAAGAATAGGAATTTGTCTCCTCGTTTGCTAAGTGATTGCATGAGCCTCTATAATACGTATAGGTACATAATCTATATGAAAAAAGCTGAAGCACAGATGGAGGAAGATGAATAGGAATGGGTATTGCAGGAACCTTTATTTTTATGATCGTGATCGGCGCTGCCATTGGAGCGGTGACCAATCATTTAGCAATTCAAATGCTGTTTAGGCCGTATAAAGCATACTATTTGTTTGGGAAACGAGTTCCTTTTACGCCCGGGCTGATTCCAAGACGGCGAGATGAACTTGCAAAACAAATGGGACTGATGGTAGTCAATCATCTCTTAACCCCTGAAGGCATTAAAAAGCGGCTCGTCTCTGATGCAGCCAAAACGCAGGCTCTTCGAGTGGGGGAACAGCTGATTCAAAAGCTGTCACTTTCTGAAGTGACAGTAAAAGAAGCGCTTGAAAAAGCCGGGATGAAGCGCCCCGAAAAAGCTGCTGATGCATGGATCAGCAGCTGGACGGATGATAAGCTGAATGAGCTTTTCCGCCAATACGGGCACCAATCGTTAAAAGAGCTGGTGCCTATAGAGGTGCAGGAAAAGCTAGAGGAAAAGATTCCGATGATTTCAGGATATATATTGTCACGGAGTGTCCGTTATTTTGAAAGTGATGAAGGAAAAATCCGTCTTGGCAATATGATTGATGACTTTTTAAAAGAGCGCGGCATGCTTGGAAGCATGGTGCAAATGTTTCTTGGCAATTCAAGCCTTGCGGATCGCGTGCTGCCGGAGCTGCTGAAATTCTTGCGGAATGAGGAAACAAATAAATTGCTTTCTGATCTCTTAAAAAACGAATGGGGCAAGCTGAGGGAGTATACGTTTAATGAAGCAGATGAAAAATGGAATGCAAAGGCGCTCATTTTCAGTTTGAAACGAAGAGTGCTGCAAGCATTTTCGACTGCCCCTTTCTTCGACAATACGATTGGCACGCTTACCGTCCGCTATGAATCTGAGCTGACCCAGCAAATGCTGCCGGCACTGTTAGACAAATTGCTTGAAGGGATTTCGTCCAACCTTGAAAGTGTCTTAAAACGGTTGCGTCTTGAGGAAATCGTCAAGGAGCAGGTGGATCAGTTCCCGGTGGAGCGTCTTGAAGAAATGGTGCTGTCCATTTCAAAAAAAGAACTTAAAATGATTACCTATTTGGGGGGCCTTCTCGGCGGAATGATAGGCGCGATTCAAGCACTGTTTGTCATCCTTTTTTAAGAAGAAATGGTTTTTGATTAATGAAAGGAGCTCCATAGTCTGTTATAGTGGAGTGGTATGTCAAACGGCAATGATGAAAGGAGCTATTTACAATGGCTGTTAATTTTTATGATGTAGCGTATGATCTGGAAAATGCATTACGCGGGAGCGAAGAGTTCACCCGTTTAAAAAACCTTTACGACGAAGTTAACGCAGATGAATCAGCGAAGCGCATGTTCGAAAACTTCCGTGATGTACAGCTTAGACTCCAGCAAAAACAAATGGCAGGAGAAGAGATTACACAAGAAGAAGTGACGCAGGCTCAAAAAACAGTTGCGCTTGTACAGCAGCACGAAAAAATTTCTCAGCTGATGGAAGCGGAGCAGCGCATGAGCATGCTGATTGGTGAATTGAACAAAATCATTATGAAGCCTTTAGAAGAGCTTTACGGCAGTGTTGAAGGCTAATCAGCAAAATCCCTTCTTGGATAAGAAGGGATTTTTTATTTATTCAGCAAACTTGGAAATCCAATGAATCTTTTACCTCTCCATTGATGATGACTGATAATGTATGAATTCCTTTGTAATGCTTTCTGGTGGTTAAATCCTTAAAGGATTGGATTCTTGTGTATGACTTTGTTTCGTTTTTTCGTATATTTGTTTCTGTTATTTTAAATACTTTCTGATGACGCTGGCCTCTTGCTTTTACAAAATCAATTGCGTACTCAATTCTTACTTTTTGATCCCTGTCTGAATGAATATAGAAAGAAAATTCAAGGCTTTCGCCAATAACTATACGTTTGGGCTGACATGTTAAATCATGTAGTTGTATCGAATCAGCATTTTCATAACCAAAAAGCGCTAAGGCCTGTTTATCACCCTTTTTTAATAGGGTCCGATAGGCATGTTTGATAATCCAGTCTGTATGGGGATGTGTTCCGTACCATTGATCTGCGACGTTTCTCAGTAAATGAGAATGCGTTTTTGATATATCATTAAGGTTGTTGGCCACGCTTTTCCTTACATATAAGGACTCGTCCTGCATCAGCTTTTCAAGGATCGGCAATACGGGGGAAGGGTCCGATTTCAAAGCCGGTATCGATTTTCCCCACGGCAGGCGGGGCCTGCTGCCTTCGCTCGCAAGTCTTCTCACGTGTTCATTTTTATGCTCAGACCATGCAAGCAATTGTGCAATCATCTTTTCTTGATCTAACAGCAAAAAAGGCCTTACAGCAAATTCTGAGGTGGAATATTGCGTAAAGTATTCCAATGCCTTTATTGATTCTTCCCAATGCGCTAACCCGTACTGTTCCACATAATCTGGAAATAAAATTCCGCTGAGTCCTTTAAAATGAGGGGCTGTATCCCGTAAAATTGCGAGCGCTTCAACGTATTGTTTTGGCAAAGTTTCGTATAAAGAAACTGTCACGCGGCGCATCCGCTCTTTTAAAGTGAGTTCAGGCCAGTCCTCCAGCCGTAATGTATCCAAGAATCTGTTTTTGTTAAAATCAGGATAGGATGACCTTACATGATGGATCAACTGAGATATCAGTTCTTCATTATATATTTCTTTTAAATCAGCCATATAAACACCGCTTTTTCGTTTATTATTTATATTGTATGGGAATGTACGTTCTGAATCAAGTGTATAGTCCTAAAAATTAACAACTGATCCTACCACGGATATACAAAAGTTGGTTGCTTTTTTTAGTTAAAAAAACCCTTGTCATCGGAAAGGAAAACTGAGATAATAACATTGAAAGCGCCTACACTTACCTATTTCAAATGGATACGGTCGCATATCATGCCGTTATATAGAGGGGATAAGCAACAGAGAGTAAGTGTTCGGAGCGCATCATTGGTCAAACAAGGGGTTCCTGATACATGATTTTTCGTAAATCGAAATAACGATATTAGGGAGAATGGCTGCTTCGATCGTATCCTATCAACAAGCCATACATAAAGTCTGCTGAGCCAGGCTTTTTTTGCTTTAAGAAAAGGTTGTTCTAAACACAGAGACAGGGTCATATCCTATACACAAGTACAGTCATCAAGGAGGGGGACATCTCTGTGTCAAAACAATTGCTTGCCTTAAATATAGATGGAGCGCTGCTTCGGTCGAACGGGAAGATTCATCAGGCAACGAAAGACGCGATTGAATATGTAAAGAAAAAAGGGATTTACGTCACACTTGTGACCAACCGTCATTTTCGCTCAGCACAGAAAATAGCGAAATCGCTGAAGCTTGATGCCAAGCTGATCACCCATAGCGGGGCATATATCGCTGAGAAAATTGACGCCCCGTTTTTTGAAAAAAGAATTTCTGATGATCATACCTTTAACATTGTTCAAGTGCTGGAGAGCTATCAATGCAATATTCGGCTTCTTCACGAAAAGTATTCCATCGGAAACAAGAAAAAGGTGAATTCGAATTTATTGGGGAAAGCACTCATTCATCCGTCTGACCCGATCTTTTATCCAGTCCAGTTCGTTGAATCATTAAGCGATCTCCTCATGGATGAGCCGGTGAGTGCACCCGTCATCGAGGTGTACACGGAGCACGACATTCAGCATGACATTACAGAAACGATTACAAAAGCCTTCCCTGCGGTGGACGTGATTCGCGTAAACGATGAGAAGCTGAATATCGTCCCGAAAGGTGTCTCGAAGGAAGCGGGGTTGGCCCTCGTCGCTTCAGAGCTGGGCCTGAGTATGGATGATGTCGTGGCCATTGGGCATCAGTATGACGATCTGCCGATGATCGAACTTGCAGGTCTTGGGGTAGCGATGGGGAATGCCGTTCCGGAAATTAAGAGAAAGGCAGATTGGGTTACAAGGTCCAATGACGAGCAAGGTGTCGCTTATATGATGAAGGAATATTTCCGAATGCAGCAGCGAAAAGGATTTCTTGATAAGTTCCACATGAAACGTGTGTAAAAAAGCCGCTCGCACCCTGACAGGTGCGGCGGCTTTTTTGCCGGATTGATTTTAGCAGTTTATTTCTGTACACTAAAGAAAGTTTTGAATCTGATAAATTAGGTGATGAAGTTGCAAATTAAAATAGAAGGCATACATGATGACCGCCTGCATCGGCCTCTGCAAAATATTGCAAATTTGTTTTATGAAGAGTGCGAGCTTGCGTATGGCGGAGAGGAGCCCGCAGATTTTGTCATTTCTTTAGCGTTGTCACAAACGGATGAGCATGTGACGGTTTCGGGAGAAGTGAAGGGTACTGGCATAAAGGAACAGCATACAAAAATTTTTTCTCCCGGCATGACTGAAAAAGAAGCTTTTAAGCAAGTGAAAAACACAATTTCTTATGTGTATCTCAATCTTCTTCAGGCGCATACGGGCATTACGCAGAAGTGGGGAATCCTGACAGGAATCCGGCCCACAAAGCTGCTTCATAAAAAACTGCAAAGCGGAATGTCCAAGGAGCAAGCGCATGCTGAGTTGAAAAAAGACTATTTAATTCATGATGAAAAAATCATGCTAATGCAGGAAATTGTTGACCGTCAGCTGGCGGCAGTTCCGGATTTGTACCGAGTAAAGGATGAAGTCAGCATTTATATCGGCATTCCGTTCTGCCCGACAAAATGCGCGTATTGCACATTCCCTGCGTATGCCATCCAGGGACAGGCGGGCAGAGTCGGTTCATTCCTATGGGGACTGCATTACGAAATGCAGAAAATCGGTGAATGGCTGAAGGAGCATGATGTTAAGGTTACAACCATTTACTTTGGCGGCGGGACGCCGACAAGCATTACAGCGGAGGAGATGGATCTGCTGTATGAAGAAATGGTCCGCTCCTTCCCGGATGTGAAAAACATTCGTGAGATTACGGTGGAGGCCGGTCGTCCTGACACGATTACAGAAGAAAAACTCGCCGTTTTAAACAAATATGACATTGATCGGATCAGCATCAATCCGCAATCCTATGAAAACGAAACGCTAAAGGCGATCGGACGGCACCATACGGTTGAAGAGACCATTGAGAAATATCATCTGTCACGCCAGCACGGCATGAATAATATCAACATGGACTTGATTATTGGTTTGCCTGGGGAAGGCGTGAAGGAGTTCAGGCACAGTCTTTCAGAAACAGAAAAACTGATGCCGGAATCCCTTACCGTTCATACTCTTTCATTTAAACGGGCGTCAGAAATGACGAGAAACAAGCATAAGTACAAAGTTGCCGGCAGGGAAGAGGTTTCTCAAATGATGGAAGACGCGGTAGCCTGGACGAAAGAGCATGGGTACGTGCCTTATTATTTATACCGCCAGAAAAACATTCTTGGAAACCTTGAAAACGTCGGATACTCTTTGCCGGGACAAGAAAGCATCTACAACATTATGATTATGGAAGAAGTGCAGACGATTATCGGCATCGGCTGCGGCGCTGCTAGTAAATTTATTGATCGGGATACAGGGAAAATCACGCATTTTGCGAATCCAAAAGATCCGAAATCGTACAATGAGCGCTTCGAGCACTACACGGACGAAAAAATCAAATATTTAGAGCAGATTTTTGAGAAGACGACAAAGCAGCACTGATCACAGTGCTGCTTTTTTTATCCCTGTTTTTTTGCGGGCTGAACCTCAGGCTTCCATTTAAATACCTTGTTCAGCAAGCGGTAAATTCGTTTTGATTCCTTTGTGACAAGCGGTCCCAAAATCGCCAGAATGAGGACATATAATGCGGCAAACGGCTTTAATGTGGTCGACAGTCCGCCTGCTATTCCGAGATTCGCAACGATAATCGAAAATTCTCCCCGCGATACGATCGTCAGCCCGATATTCGATGAAGCCTTATGAGAAAGCCCTGCGCGTCGTCCTGCCACCATTCCGGCGATAAAATTTCCCAGAATGGTCAAAATCACTGCACCCAACGCAAGCCAAACCGCTTCACCGAGCGAAAACGGATCGATGCTGAGGCCGAAGCTGAAAAAGAACATCGCACCGAAGAAGTCGCGAAACGGAACGACGAGGTGTTCAATCCTATCGGAATGCTCTGTTTCTGAAAAGACCAAACCGAGCAACAGCGCGCCGATTGCTTCCGCTACATGAATCGTCTCGGAAAACCCGGCGATAAAAAAGAGTGCTGCGAAAATGACGATAATAAACACTTCGTTTGAGCGAATGTCCAACAGTTTGTTCAACAGCGGCCGGAGTTTTCTTGCTGCGATAAAAAACAGCAGCATATAACCGAAGGCGATCAAAATGGACAAGAGTGCACTCCTTACGGATGTCGCATCACCTAGCACAAGGCCGGAAACAACGGACAGATATACGGCAAGGAAAATATCTTCAAACATGATGATGCCGAGAATCAATTCGGTTTCCGGATTGGCGGTTCTTTTTAAATCAACGAGCACTTTTGCGACAATCGCACTTGACGAGATTGTGATGACGCCTGCGAGGATGAGGACTTCCAGAAAGGAAAATCCGGTGATAAACCCGTAAAGCAGTCCGAGGCTGAAGTTAATCAAAATATAAATCGTCCCGCCGACCGCGATTGATTTTCCAGATTTGATTAACTTCCCGACAGAGAATTCGAGTCCGAGATAGAAGAGGAGGAACAGTACGCCCATTCGCCCGAAAAACTCGATGATTTCACTGCTTTGAATAAATGTTAGATCAATAATCCCTATTTTCGGCGCGTGCGGTCCAACAAGCATTCCCAGCACAATCAGAAACGGAATAATCGAAAATTTAATTTTATTGGCGATCACACTGGCGATTGCCACAAGGACAAGTGCAGTTCCGACTTCAAATACAAGATGGTCCATCGGGGCTCACACGCCCTCTCCAGAAAGAAAATCGTGAATCAGTTTCTTCAGATGCTTTCTCTCACCTGAGAGGACAAGGGTGTCATTTTCTTCAATAATCGAATCGGCTCCGGGATTTAGGAGCTTTTCCTGGTTGTGTTTGATAATGGCAATCACAGTGACATCGTAATTCTGGCGAACATCAAGCTCTCCGAGTGTGCGTCCGATCGATTTGGCGCCTTTTTCGACCTTAAACCATTCAATAATAAGATCGCTGAAGGCCATCTCGATGGACTCCAGAGCTTGCGGTTTATAGACCATACCCCCGAGAATAGCTGCAATTTGCCTTGCTTCAGTATCATCCAATGAAATATTTGAAAGAAGCTCATCCGGGTCCCGGTCATTAAACCGGTAAATTTCCCTTCTTCCGTCATCATGAATGATAATCGTCATTTTTTCGTGGCTTCTTGTTTCGATTTCAAACTTTTTGCCGATGCCCGGCAGATCGTTTTCTTTAATATTCAATGAAAATCCCTCCGAATGTAGTGTTGGCAGTATGGGGTGAGTTACAAATAAAACTTGAGCAAATTATATTCGGAGGTAATTAGACTGGTATTTGACAGGGACGGCCCAAGCCTTTTCCAGCCTGTTTATCAGCGGTTCGTCAAGTGGTTTGACAGAGAGCTGCCTGACAGACTGCGCCAGCGGGCTGTACTCTTTGATCAGCTCAGCCGGGTGCATGCTGCCCGGCGACGGCGTTTTTGCCGATTGTGTTTCCTGCGGATATGAGGACATAGGCACATAGCTGTCAGTGCTTGCTTCAAACTGGGAAGGCAGAACCACGTCCGAAGGGGGAAAGTACACCATAAATAAACTTAACAGAAAACTGATCAGCAATTTATCCATGTTCCTTTCCTCCCTTCTCATCAAGATATCCCTTCTATTTCACTATATAAAACTTTATGTTTCCATTCAAACAATATGCATTTTTCAGTATCTATTGACCTTGAAAAATAAAAAGGTTTATTTGAGGATGGCGGGGAATGTATAGGAGAAAGAAAAAAGCAAGCGCATACATGGAGGTGCTTCATATGGAGTTTGTTCAATATGCATGTAATGGGGCCGTTGCAGAGATTATCCTGAATCGGCCTGATGCCCATCACGCCCTGAATGAACAGATGCTGTCTGAATTGAAGGAGGCAGTCGAAATGGCGGCTGCAAGCGAGGCGCTCATCGTTCTCCTGAGAGGAAGCGGGAAAGGCTTTTCGGCCGGCGGTGATATCAGGATGATGACATCAGAGCATGACTCTGATCAATTTAAACGGCTGATGGATACGATTGAGGCTGTCACCCTGAATTTATATCAGATGAAGAAAGTGACAATTGCAGCCATTCATGGCGCTGCTGCGGGACTAGGCCTGAGTTTGGCGCTTTGTGCGGACATTGTGCTCGCTGAAAAAAACGCCGTCCTCGCGATGAATTTTATCGGCATTGGGCTTGTTCCGGACGGCGGAGGACATTATTTGCTGAAGAAAAGAATCGGTGAAGCAAAAGCGAAAAAACTGATTTGGAGCGGAAAAAAACTATCTGCCTCGGAAGCTGACGATATGGGGCTTCTTGATGGGACATTTGCCGGAGACCCTGCCGAAGGCGCAAGACCCATTATCGAAACCCTGTTGGCCTCCCCTCTTTTGGCGATGATCGAAACGAAAGCTATTTTTCAAAGCCTCCAAATTGAAGAACTGAAAAAAGTGCTATTCCTTGAGCGCAGCGCCCAAGAGAGAATGAGAAGGACCAAGGATCACCAAGAAGGAATCCGTGCCTTTTTAGAAAAACGGGAGCCGAAGTTTCAAGCGTAACAGATCAGCCGGAAAGCTGATCATCTGTGAAACAAAATCAGCTTTCCGGCTGCATTGACTAAACGATGAGTATGACTATGAAGCTCTTTTTCTTTTAAGAGGGCTTCACCATGCGTTTTTGCCGCTTCTTCATGTTCTGCCTCGAATTGCTCGTTTACCAGCGTGTTCCCCGAAGGATCAAATACGGTAAGGAAATAATCAGCCATCAGGTTTCTCCTCCATTTTAAGGTTTATCAGTCTTTCTTCATTTATATTCTAAATAGGAAATCAAAATCCTTTATTATGCTTAATCCAAAATTAGTATATAATGGGTCAGGGAAGGAGGAGATTCAGTGCTTACAATTGATCACGTAACGAAGACATTTGGAGATTATAAAGCCGTTGACGGATTGGACTTAGATATTCCGGAACAGCAAATGTTCGGTCTATTAGGCGCAAACGGAGCGGGAAAAACAACGACGTTTCGCATGATCCTAGGATTATTAAGCATTACGGAGGGCTCAATCAGCTGGAAGGGCCGTCCTGTGAATTATCATATCAGCAACAAAATCGGTTATTTGCCGGAAGAGCGGGGCCTTTATCCGAAAATGAAGGTAAGGGATCAGCTCGTCTATCTTGCCAGATTAAAAGGGATGGAGAAGCGGGAGGCTGTAAAAGAGCTCGGGACATGGCTTGAACGCTTCAATATCACAGATTACGAGAATAAGAAGGTGGAAGAGCTTTCAAAGGGGAATCAGCAGAAAATCCAATTCATTTCGGCAGTTTTGCATAAGCCGGAGCTCCTGATTCTTGATGAACCATTCAGCGGCTTGGACCCTGTCAATGTTGAGCTGTTAAAAGAGGCTGTGATCTCGCTGAAAAACAGCGGTGTTTCTATTTTATTTTCAAGCCATCGGATGGAACATGTGGAGGAGCTTTGTGAGAACCTTTGCATATTGCAGAAAGGAAAACCGGTTGTACAAGGCAAGCTGAAGGAGATCAAGCGTTCTTTCGGTAAAAAGAATGTTACCATTCACTCCGATGACGATCTGCGCTTTTTGCAGTCTCATGAAGGCATTCTTCAATGGAAGGAAACGGCAGACGGCGTCCAGCTGCAGATTGCCAATGAAGACATTTCTCAAGAGATTTTTGCGATGCTCCAAGGAAAAGGGTTTATCAGAAAGTTTGAGCTTGAAGAGCCGTCACTGCATGATATTTTTATAGAAAAGGTGGGGGCCGTCTATGAATAAATTTTGGATCATGCTTTCTCATACATACAAAAATAAGATTATGGCAAAATCCTTTATTATATCGACTGTCATCACGGTGCTGCTTGTTTTAGTTGTAACGAATCTGGAGTCGATCATTTCTTTGTTTCAAGGTGACGATGCGAAAGAAAAAATTGCCGTTGTTGATGAAACAAACGAATTATATCCGGTTTTTTCAAAGCAGCTGAAAGCGGTGGATACAGATGGCGATCTTGATGTGAAGCTGTCGAAGCAATCGGAGGATGAGGTCACAAAGCAAGTCAAAGATGAATCACTCGATGGCATGCTCATCATCAAACGAGATGAAAAAGGGACCATTTCAGGAACATATAAAGCGTTAACGATTTCTGATGAAAGCACGTATCAAACGCTGCAGCAGGCGCTGACGCAAACCAAAACAGCTGTCGGAACAGCGGAGCTCGGCGTGTCGCAGGAAACGATCAGCAGCCTTTATGCGCCTGTTACTGTGGGGCAGAAGGCGCTGAAAGAAGGGGCAAAGTCTGAGGAAGAGCTTGGCCAGACGGTAGGGCTTGTTTACATTATGCTGTTCGTCATTTATTTTTCGGTGATTATGTATGCCAGCATGATAGCGATGGAGGTCGCAACCGAAAAATCTTCGCGAGTTATGGAAATCCTGATCTCAAGTATGCCGCCGATCCAGCAAATGTTTGCAAAGCTGCTTGGTATCGGGCTTGTCGGGATCACACAGCTTGCTATTATTATAGGAGCCGGCTCTCTGTCGCTTAAGCTGAACGAAAAGAGCGAAACGGCTTCATCTGTCGGCGGATTCCTTAATTTGACCGATGTATCTGCAACCACTGTCATCTATGCTGTCATTTTCTTTTTGCTCGGATACTTTTTGTACGCGACACTTGCCGCGTTTCTCGGCAGTGTCGTCAGCAGAATAGAGGACGTGCAGCAAACGATCACGCCGATGACGCTTTTGGTTGTCGCCGGTTTTATGATCGCGATGTTCGGTTTGAATGCGCCTGACGCAGGATTTATCACGGTAACTTCGTTTATTCCGTTCTTTACGCCAATGATTATGTTCCTGCGCGTCGGCATGCTTGATATTCCGTTCTGGCAGGCGGCTGTCGGAATCGGAATCACACTGCTCACCATTGTCATACTGGCCGTTATCGGCGCCAGAATTTATAAAGGCGGTGTATTAATTTACGGCAATTCAAGCGCGTTCAAAGCGATCAAACAAGCGCTACGTTTAGCGAAAAACTGATTGGAAAACAGCCTGGGGATTCTCAGGCTGTTTCTTTATTGACAGAACGTGCATTCGCAAGAATTCGGTGCTAAAATAAGGGTACTTCATCCTGGAAAGGAGCAGAATGTTGACTGATCTAACCTTTATTCATGCGGCAGATCTTCATCTTGACAGCCCGTTTTACGGGATATCGCATCTGCCGGAGCCGATTTTTGCCCGGATTAAAGAAAGCACGTTTGCAAGCGTGAGACATATGATAGACGCCGCAGTGAGAGAACACGTTGATTTCATTTTGCTGGCGGGAGATCTGTTTGATGAAGCCAATCGAAGCTTAAAGGCTCAGCTCTTTTTGAAAAAACAGTTTGAAAGACTCAGAGAGTGCGGGATTTCGGTATACGTCATCTTTGGGAATCACGATCATCTTGGCGGGGAGTGGACGCCGATTGAATGGCCTGAGAATGTCCATATTTTTTCGTCCGCTGTTCCAGAAGAAAAATCGTTTTTTAAAGAAGGCAGGCGCATAGCAAGCATTTACGGCTTCAGCTATCAAGCCAGAGCAGTGACGGAAAACCAAGCTGCCCGCTATCGGAGATCAACTGACGCACCGTTTCATATCGGCATGCTCCACGGCACGCTGTCTGGATCTGAAGGACACGATCCGTATTGCCCGTTTACACATGACGACCTCGTGAAAAGCGGGATGGATTATTGGGCGCTTGGCCATATACATAAACGCCAAGTTCTATCTGCCGAGCACCCGGCAGTCATTTACCCGGGAAACACGCAAGCACGCCATATGAAGGAGACGGGAGATAAAGGCTATTATCTCGTTCGTGTGACTAACGGAGATATTTCTTATGAATTTCAGAGAGCGCATGATGTCCTGTGGGAAAAAGCGGCAGTTGATGTGACGGGGGCAAAGAATATGACCGCCCTCTTCCAAATGGTGGAGAACACGTTTTCGAAGCTGCGGCAAAAGGGGAGCCCTGTTTGTGTAAGGCTTGTTTTACAAGGGACGGCGCCGGAATGGCTGCTGGAGGCGCCAAAAGGCACCTTGGATGAGTTTCTTGAAGCTCTTCAGGAACAAGAAGCGGAAGAGGAACATTTCGTTTGGCCTCTTAGATTGGATGATGAGACTGAAAACGAAGCAAACCTAACAAACCTTGATCCTTTTTTTGGCGGTTTATTTGGAGACATTGATCGCAGCGATCTGTCAGACGTGCTGGAAGGGCTTGAGCGGCATCCAGTGTATAGAAGGCACGCGGACCGGTTTAGACAAGAGGAGGTAAAGGAAATAAAAGAGCAGGCACAGATATTATTGAAAAAACAGCTTAAGGTGCTTGATACATGAGGCGGTGACAGCTTTGCGAATTATATCTTTACATATCTACCAATACGGAAAATTTTCTAATCGGACCTTTCGCTTTTCCGCCTCTCCTGTCCAAGTCATCTACGGATTAAATGAGGCAGGAAAAACGACGATGATGTCATTTATTGAAAGCATGCTGTTCGGTTTTCCGAAAACGAAAAAATATGAACCGAAAACAGGCGGTGTCTACGGTGGTGTTCTTGAAGCTGAACATCCTGAGTATGGGGTGCTGAAGATCGAACGGACGAAAGGGAAAGCCGAAAAACTAAGCGTGTACACAGAAAAGGGCGAAGTAAAGCAGGGAGATGTTATAAAGCAGCTGTTCCAGGGCACAGACAGGTCGTTGTACAAAGCCATATATTCGTTCGACGTATTCGGGCTGCAGGAAGTTCACGCCTTTAATCGGGACAAGATAGGGGAATTTTTGCTCTTTTCCAGCTTGTTTGGTGCTGAAGCCGTATCAAAGCTTGATACAAGGCTGACGAAGGAAAGCGAAAGGCTCTATAAACCAAATGGGCGAAACCCTCAATTGAATCAGGAGCTGGAAACGCTTAAGCAGCTGGCAGTGAAGCTAAAACAGGCTGAAGCAGAGGAAGCGGGCTATCATCAGCTTCTCGAGGAAAAACGAACGCTTGAAGCCCGCCTTGCAGCCGCGGAAATCGAATTGAAAGAGACGGCAGGACATATCCGAATGATTGAGGGGGCGATTGAGCGAAAGCCGCTGCTAAATGAAAAAGCGACACTCGAACAGGTAATTGCAGAATGTCAGGAACATGCAGGACAATTTCCTGCTGACGGACTGCATCAGCTGGAAAAATATGAATCCCATCTTCACCCGAAATCAGCACAGCTTGAGGCGCTTCGGGTGAAGATGGCGGAGTTGGACAAACAGAGGCAAAAGCTTATCCCCGATAAAGAACTATTGGCGAAAGAAACGCTGATACAAGAGCTTTCGGCAGCGTTTCATATGTACCAATCCTGGGGAGAACAGCTGGCAGCCATTCAGGCACAGCTGCGCCAGGCGTCTGCGCAGACAGCGGCAGGGCTGGAACAGCTCAATAAAACGGATGAAAATGAGCTCCTGAATATGAACACCTCATATGATTATGAATGGCAGCTTCAGCAAGCGGTGCAGCAATATGTACAGGCAAGAGACAGAAAACGGCAGCTTGACGAGACGTTTGAACTTGCCCGGCATGAGCTGGAAGACGCGGAAAAGGCCGTTCGTGCCGCTTCGTCCGCGATTCTTGAAAACAGCCAAAGAAAAGATAAAGAAGCAGCTCTTAGAGCATATGATGAAACACAGGGGCAGCACCAAGAGCAAACGAAGCTCAGAGAACAGCTAACGTTTTTTGAAAGACAGCAGGCTAAACAGAAAAAGACTGTCATTGCAGCTGGTATGTTGTTCATCGTTCTCTTTTCTCTGCTGCAGCAATGGATTCCTGCCATAAGTTTCGGCGCTGCACTTATTGTGTATTGGCTTGTATCAGGAAAACCGTCTTCTCGAAACAGCCGAGAGACAAGACAACCCATGACGGATATTTCACCAGCAGAAGCTGAAATGCTTAGAGAAGCGTTATGGGAGGATGACCGCAATAAGCAGCACCTTCTCACACAGCGTGCAGCGCTCCAGCAAAAGGAGGCGGCGTATGAAAGGGTCATCCAGCAGTTTGAACAGTGGGAAGCCGAAATGGCGCCGTCCTTTACACAGGTTGAGCGTTTTATGAATGAGCTCGGATTTAAGGAAGATCCATCATTTTTGCTTGAGGCATACAGCTTAATGAAGGATGTTAAAAAAGAAGTGAAGAAAAAGCATGAGCTGACCATTGAAGCAGGCAGGCTGAAAAAGCACCGGAGAACATTCGAAGAACGCGTCAGTATGCTTCGTCCCGTGAATCAGAGTCAGGATATCTCCATTTCGGACGCCCTTCACACATTGCGGAAAAACATTGAACGTGAAAAAGAAATTGAGAAGCAAAAAAAGGAAATTGAAACAGATATTCATTATACAAAGGAACAGATGCTTGAACTTGAGCAAGAAATACAGTATTTCCACGCACAGATCAAACAGTTATTTGCCGCGGCTGCTGCAAAAGACAGAGATGCGTTTTTTGCCATAGCCGACATCAGCAGGCAATTGAAGGATACGGAGAACAAGCTTCATCACGTAAACGCACAGCTTCAAGGCGGGCACCCGGAGGAACTTGAACTGGCGGATTCCAATACGCTTTCTGAATTGAAAGATAAGCAATTTGTTGAGAATGAAAGAAAAGAGCGGCTGACTGAGGAGATCGAGCAGCTCCGCAGCCAAATCGCACTGCTCTCAGTCAAACAGGAACAATTAGAGGCTTCGGGATTGGTCTCAGACCTCAAGCTTCAAACCGAAATGCAAAAAGAACGTGTAAAAGAAACGGCTAAAAAATGGGCCTCGATACAAATGGTCAAACAGGTGATCAGAAACAAATTGGAGCGGCATAAAAAAATCGAGCTTCCGCGCCTTCTGGAGACGGCAGGAGAATTCTTCCGCCCTCTGACTGACGGTAACTACCAAACCATTTATTTTTCCGAAACGGATGATTCGATCATGGTTATGCATCGCGATGGAACTGTCTATCATGCGGAAGAGCTGTCACAAGGGACATGTGAACAGCTGTATACAGCGATCCGATTTGCTTTGGCCGTTACGCGCCAGGGTGGGTCAAAGCTTCCGTTCCAGCTTGACGACAGTTTTGTTCATTTTGATCAGGAAAGGCTGAAACGTGTATTACATGTTCTGTATGATTTATCCGAAGGCGGTAGGCAGATTTTGTATTTTACATGCCATGAGCACGTAAAAGATGCATTTCATAGCAGCCAAATCATCCATTTGGTGTCATAAAAGAGGTTCTATAGCTGAAAATCGGTATGTGATATACTGGTATTATGTAAGATACGGAGGGAGCTTTAATAGAATGGCTAAAGGGATTATGCTACATGAGGTTGGCGAACAGGTGGACCAGTATCTATTGATTAAATCCTCGACGAAAGGGATTGCAAGCAATGGAAAACCGTTTTTGACGCTGATGCTGCAAGACCAGTCAGGCGATATTGAAGCGAAGCTGTGGGATGCCAAGCAAAGTGATGAAGTGACCTATGCGCCGCAGACGATTGTCAAGGTCGTCGGCGATGTTCATCATTACCGCGGACGCACCCAGCTGAAGCTAAGAAATATCAGACCGGTAAGCGAGCAAGAAAACGTCAATATTGATGATTTTTTAGAAACCGCGCCGATTCCGAAAAATGAAATGATGGATACCATCACTCAATATATATTTGAAATGAAAAATCCGAATATCCAGCGAATCACAAGGTTCTTGGTTAAAAAACACGAAGCTGAGTTTATGGATTATCCGGCGGCTACGAAAAACCACCATGAGTTTGTCTCAGGTTTGGCGTATCATGTTGTCTCTATGCTGAACCTGGCGAAAGCAATAGCAGATTTATATCCGTCTCTTGATCGTGATCTGCTTTACGCCGGTGTCATCCTGCATGATCTTGGAAAAGTGAAGGAGCTGTCCGGCCCTGTTTCCACTTCGTACACGGTTGAAGGCAATTTGCTCGGCCATATTTCCATCATGGTGACAGAGCTTTCAAAAGCGGCTGAGGAGCTTCAAATCGATTCTGAAGAGGTGTTAATTCTTCAGCATTTGATTTTGAGTCACCACGGCAAAGCAGAATGGGGCAGCCCGAAACCGCCGATGGTGAAAGAAGCGGAAATTCTTCACTATATAGACAATCTGGATGCAAAAATGAATATGATGGACAGAGCGCTTGAGCGCGTGAAGCCGGGCGAGTATACTGAACGCGTATTTGCACTGGAAAACCGTTCCTTTTATAAACCGACATTTCATAAATAACGTAAAAAGGACTGATGCTGACATATTCAGCTCAGTCCTTTTTGATGCGTCTTTCCCGCACATAACTCGTCTCATTCCCGCATATGGTTAAGAATAAAGAATCTATGCAAAGGGGGAGGAGCCCGTGTTATTTTTTCCATGGTGGGTGTATCTTTGTATTGTAGGCATCATTTTCAGCGCATATAAACTTGTGGCGGCAGCCAAAGAGGAAGAAAAAGTAGACCAGGCTTTTATTGAAAAAGAAGGGCAGATTTATATGGAGAGGATGGAAAAGGAGCGAGAACGCCGCAGTTCTCAGCAGCATGAAGAAGAAAATCAAAACCATTCCATCGCATAAAAAAAGCTGTGCGGCTCATTGAGCCTGCACAGCTTTTTTATTATTTAGAACTGCTTGAAGGTGAAGAAGTGCTGTTGCTTGTTGAAGATGTATTAAATGTGTCTTTCAGATCTTTATCTTTTACTTCGATGTCAGCTTTCTTCATGACTTTTTGAACAGCTTCCTGAACAGCTGCGTTGTCATTTAATTTTTGTTCAAGCACTTCAGATTTCAGTTCTTTTTTCATATCATCGTATTTGCCGCGTTCTTCTGTCTTTTTAATGATATGGTAGCCGTATTGCGTTTTGACAGGGTCACTGACTTCACCTGTTTTTAATTTGAATGCAGCTTTGCTGAATGTTTCGTCCATTTGGCCTTCTTTTGCAAACCAGCCTAGATCTCCGCCTTGTGAAGCAGAGCTGTCTGTTGAGTATTCTTTCGCAAGATCTTCAAACTTCTCGCCTTTTTTCAGCTTTTTCTCTACTTCTTCAGCTGTCTTTTTATCAGCAACAAGGATGTGGCTTGCACGGATTTTGCCTTTTAAGCCTTCCCAGTATTCTTTGATATCGGCGTCTGTAACTTTGATGTTATCTTTAGCCGCTTTTTGTGTCAGCAATTCATATTTTACTTGTTCTTTCAGGTAATCCTTGCCATATTGCTTTTCGAGGGCAGTATATTGATCGCCAAGCTGCGTTTTGTATTCTTTCAGCTTGTTGTCAATTTCTTTATCCGAAACTTTATACTTCTTGTCCAATACTTTTTCTTGCACTAGCTGTGTCAGTACGCTTGCGCCAGCTGTTTTCTTCATGTTTGTGTAAAGCTCGCCTTTTGTGACATCGCCTGCGTCTGTTTTTGCGATAACTTCTTTGTCGCCGCTGCTGCAAGCACTGAGAGCGAGGATGCTTGTAGCAGTGATAGCTGCTATTGCGATTTTCTTCATTGGTTTCAAACACTCCTAATCATTCCAAATTAAATTACCTATGCGTATCATAACATATTGTGGCTTTCTGTAAAAAGATTTTAAATAAAGGGCATTCGTCTAGTCAAACTTTTGCTGACGACATACTTATATATTGATCAAGAAAAGGAGGTATGTAACATGAGCGGAGGATACTCTAACGGATTCGCGTTGCTCGTAGTACTGTTCATTTTGCTTATCATCGTAGGTGCAGCTTACATCTACTAAGCAGCCCGAGGATCGCTTGCAACATAAGCGATCCTTTATTTTCACTAGCGCCTAATCGTTTCAAACATGAATTGCATAACATGTAATTGGTAAATAAAGCTTATTACAGGAGGTGCTTTTTAAGATGGGTGAAGTATTTGCAGGCGGATTCGCTTTATTGGTTGTGTTATTTATTTTATTGATTATCATCGGCGCTTCTTGGCTGTACTAATCAACATAAAAAAGCATAGCTGCTTAATCAGCAGCTATGCTTTCTTTCGTATTTACACTGTAAAGGAGATCTCCACAAACGAAGAGATCAGTAAAATTAATATAGATACATTAATAAATCGGAATACCTTATCTTGCCGCTCTTCAGGAATCTCTCTGACAAGGCATAATGTATTGGTGAGCCTGTTTATGAAATATAAAATAAACACGGCAGCCACGATAAAATAGAATAAAATGATGGGAGATTCCCCCTCTCTCTGAACTGTCCCATATTACATTACCAAATATTTATTAAAAAAGATAGAATGCAAATTGAAAAATCGCCACCAGCACCAGGGGTTGACTACTTTTCAACAAGAATATCCAAGCCGTCTGCTTCCTGATCAATAAAAGCGGTTTTCGGTGCTTTTATCAGCTTGAGAGCCAGCAGGAAATCAGGCAGACAGTAGCCGGCGTGAATGCCCGAGATCATGCAGAAATAATGAGCATGATTCGGAAATGCCAGTGCTGCGTAAAACAATACCGGTGTAATCAGCAAGAACGGGCTGACCAGTGAAATGAGCATTGTTGTTTTTGGTATACGTTTCCATGTGCGCGTGCGCAATATGTAAAACTTTTTTTCTATTTTTCTTTTTTTGCAGATGATTGGCAGGACATGGATGACTTTATGTACAAATAAAATAACGACGAGCAAACCGCCGAATAAAGATACATATTCATCGCTTAAGCTTGTGCCAGGCCGCAGCAGCTCAAAAGCTAAAAAGGTAGATATAAAAACCAAAATCATAAAACATACAGCAGTTAATATTATGCGAACGGCGCCATAATCCTTCATGAGATTTATGGTCTTCCAGCAATTCATCAAAGTCATCCTTCCATACATCTTGAATAGAATCTCAAAATAATTTACTCCTCCCAAGAGAAAAAATCAATGCTTTTTTAAGAAAAAATATCATCCGGCAGGTATTTTTTTGAAACAAGCAAACAAACTGCGAAATATGGGGTTAGAACTTTCTTCTCAGTGAATTATCAGCTAAAATAAGATTAAAGATAGAAAGAAGTGATGTGGATGGATTCGATGGATCATCGCATTGAGCGATTAGAATATTACATACAATTATTAGTGAAAACAGTAGATATGGACAGGTACCCCTTCTATGCGCTTCTCATTGACAAAGGGCTGAGCAAGGAAGAAGGGGAAGCGGTTATGAGGATATGCGATGAATTGTCGGAAGAGCTGGCAACACAAAAAGCGCAAGGATTTGTAACCTTTGATAAGCTCCTTGCGCTTTTTGCCGGACAGCTGAATGAAAAATTAGATGTTCATGAAACGATTTTTGCCCTGTATGAGCAGGGGCTTTATCAAGAGCTGATGGAAGTCTTTATCGACATCATGAAGCATTTTGATTAACTGTTTACAGGTTCGAGCTCTTCAGCCGGTTCATCCGCCGCACTGTCCTTTGCTTTTTTCTTCAGTTTTCCGTTTACGCTTTCAAAGTCATTGTCAATATTGGTGAGTGACGTTTCGAAAATTTCCATAAAATCATCGCCGTAGATATGGCGTATCATACACATCATTTCTGCCACTTCAGGAAATTTTCCGAATAAATGATACAAAGGCTGTGACCCTTTAAAAACAGCGTTGCGTGTCGGATCAAATTCCTCAAGCAAGCTCCAGAATACCTCGGTACCTTCCTCAGTCAATTGGACATATGTGTTCCGTTTATCATTCAGCCGTTTGGAGAACCTTAAATATCCCCGTTCTTCCAGCTTTTTTGAAAAGTTGAATGCGGTTGATACGTGCATGACCCCGAATTTCGCGATTTCAGAAATGGAAGCTCCATTCAATTGATACGCAATCCATAAAATATGATGCTCATTAATATTCAGGTCATACGGTTTGAGCCATTGCTGCCAATCCTTCTCGATCGATTTCCAAAGAGCCTTGCTAAGCTGAGCCATTTTCTGGGTGAAGACCAGAGCTTCTTTCACATCATAGGGCGGTTCCACTCGATTCATTACGTCACCTGCTTCTCTTTTTCTTTTTCTCTATTATGCCAATAAAATAAAGATTAATAAAGATGAAAATGTAAGAATTTTTTAATAAATTCACAAACCATTGCGGCGGAAGGGTTTTTCGGCCAAAAAAAATACGGGTCCAATTCTGGCCCGCATTTTTTTCTTTTGAATAGGATATTAGTTTTGTAAGGTTTTCTCCAGCTGTCTGATTTTCTCTTCGATATCGGCAATTTCTTTTTGCAAATCCTGCTGGTGAGGCTTGATCTCTTCCTGCCATTTTTTAATTGACGTTTGGAGCTCGCCGCCCACGTCTTTAATAACATCCGTGCTTTCTTTTGCCGCTTTGATCAGCTGGTCTTTTAATGCAAGCCCGTCTGACTTTAAGCGTTTGATTGTTTCTTCAAAAGAATCATAATTGGTTTTCATTTTTTCACGCAGCTGCTTTCCTGAGGAAGGTGCAGTAAGAAGAACCGCTGCTCCTCCGATGATGCCGCCTACGAATAGTCCTGTTAATAGAGAACGTCCGCTCGCCATTACAATCACCCCGTCTTTTTCTTCAAATAGGATTCATTCAGCATTTTTCATTTTTGTTGAAAGCCTGAACTTCTATACATAGCTTGCTTTATTTTAGCATATTTTTTAAGTGAAAAGGAGGGAGAAGGTTGTCTGTCTTTTTAATTGTGTTATCCTGCATCACCCTTGCCTTCGCTTCAGGCGCTGTTTACTATATCAGACTTCTCAGCCAGGCTGCTTCTTATCCGCCCAAGAAAGTCATCCGGCAGAAAGCGCTTGTTTGTTCAACCGGAACCGCCTTTACACTATGTCTTATCTTTTTCACAAAACTCCTCGCTTAAAACATGCTGACATGCTGCGAGCGCTCTGTTCAAAAAAACCTCTCCCGGAAGCGGAAGAGGTTTTGTGTGACAATTATTTAGCAGCTTCCATAAAGCTTGAACGTCTTAAAATGGTTTGCACAATCGGATAAATAATGATCATTGAGATTGTATTCAGCACAGCGGCCGGCAGAACAACAGCCGCGAACAATGCGGCGAAACCGCCCGGCAAACCGACGATCAATAAAGCTGACGATAGAAACACAATTCCTGATAAGATGGTCCCGATCACTGTCAGCACAGCGGCTGCACCTGTTTTTAGGCTCTTTCTGAACAAGAGAAACAGGGAGAAGAACAGAAACGCTGATACCGGTTTATCAATGATGTTAGGGATCTGTCCGGCTGGAAACGCGGTTGTAAGCGCGGAAATGATTCCGGTCACGATCCCGATGACGAGTACATTTTGCACTCGCGGGAACAGCAGAATGCCCATGAACATCATGATCAGCATCATATCTGGTTTCATGCCGCCTAAAAAGGGCGGAATAATAGAATGAAGCGCTGCGCCGATTGCGGCAAACAGAGCCATAATGACTAACTCTTTTGTTTTCATAACTATGCTCTCCTCTGCTAAGCTTTTTGCCCTCCAATAATATGCTCATCATTTATTGCGAAGGCTTTACAGAATGTGTTATGCAAACAGTATACCAAACGGACGGTTTGCATAGCCAGACTTTTTACTCATTTTCCTGCTGGAATTTCTTCATGAACGCAGCTAATTTTTCACAGTCTTCGAGAGAGACCGCGTTATAAATAGAAGCGCGGCAGCCTCCCACCGAACGGTGTCCGCCAAGGCCGATCATCTTCGCATCTTTTGCTTTCTGGACGAATGTTTTCGTTAATTCGTCATCTCGAAGCGTGAAGGTGACATTCATGCGTGAGCGGCTGTCTTTTCTGGCATGTCCTTTATAGAAGCCGTTGCTTTCATCAATACAGCTGTAGAGAACCTGCGCTTTTTGTTCATTGCGCTGTTCAACAGCTTCCACACCGCCGTTTTCCTTGAGCCATTCCAGAACGAGGCTCAGCATATAAATCGCAAATGTCGGCGGAGTGTTGTAGAGTGAATCCGCTTTGACATGCGTGGAATATTTCAGGATTTTTGGGACGTTCGCATTTTCATTTTTCAGCCAGTTTTTTTTCATAATGACTACAGTCACGCCGGAAGGACCGAGGTTCTTTTGGGCGCCTCCGTAGATCACGTCAAATTTAGACACATCGATTTTTCTGCTTAAAATATCGCTGGACATGTCGGCTACGAGCGGAATTGGAGAATTCGGAAACTCCTGCCACTGAGTGCCGAAAATTGTATTGTTGGATGTGATATGTAAATATGCGCCCTCTTTTACATCCGTAAGGTCAACCTCTGGAATATAGCTGTAATTGTCTGTTTCACTTGTAGCGGTGATAGACGTGTTCCCGAACAATTTCGTTTCTGCCAGTGCTTTTTCAGACCAAGCGCCGGTCATGACAAAATGTGCGGTTTTTTCAGGTGTTAAAAAGTTCATCGGAAGCATTGAGAATTGAAGGCTTGCCCCGCCTTGAAGAAACAAGATATCGTAATCTTCCGGAATGCCCATCAGTTCGATTAAGAGGCTTTTCGCTTTATGGTGCACCGCTTCATACTCTTTGCTGCGGTGGGAAAGCTCCATAACAGACATGCCGGATTCGTTAAAATCAATAAATTCTTTCTGTGCTTTTTGCAGAACTTCCAGTGGCAGCGCTGCAGGACCTGCGTTAAAATTCGTTGTACGTTCCATTATGATCTCTCCCTGTTTTCCACGTTAATGTATAAAATAATACAATTATCCTATCACAAAAATTCAGTTTTTTGATAAAAAATTAGAATTATCAAAAGAAATTGACGGATGTTTGCGAAATGTTCACAAAATAAAATAACCTCATCTTATGATGAGGCCAGGCGTTTTGCGATAGAGGAAGAGATGTTCTGCAGATCCTCCGGTTTATAATCATCAGCATGCGTTTTCCAAACCGCTCCGAATCCATCTCCTTTTCCGTAGCGAGGGATAATATGCATATGGTAGTGGAACACAGATTGTCCAGCTTTTTCGCCGTTATTGTTCAGCGTATTTAAGCCGATCGGTTCAAATTCATCCCGGATAGCGCGGGCGATTTTCGGAACAGCATGGAAATATTGTTTTGCTAATTCATCTGTAAATTCATATACATTCTCAATATGTGTTTTCGGAATGACAAGCGTATGGCCTTTTGTCACTTGGCTGATATCAAGAAAGGCAAGTACATGTTCATCTTCATACACCTTTGCGGATGGAATGTCGCCGGCGATAATTTTACAAAAGATACAATTCTCTGCACAATGCATGAGGGTTCCTCCTTATGAAATTGTTTAGTATGTATACACTCATCGTACCACAGAAATGCAGAAAATAGAAAACAGGATGAACGGCGAGCGTTCACCCTGAATGCAGAGGAAGAGCTTATATGAAGAAAATGTGTTATGCCTTTGGTAAGCACCTCATTTGTCAATAAAATGAAGACTTGTTTAATGCCTAACGATTCCTGCGATAAACACCTCATTTGACAATTTGCTTCATACATGAAGAATTCATCAATTCAGTGAAGAGAAATGGTTTGAGCATTGGACATGTTTATTTTCTATCCAACTGTTTCTAAGACGTCTTTGACAAACACCTCATTTTTCAGTTGATATGCTTTTCCTCTACAACTATTAAGATGTCCAGAACCCTGTCTCTTTATGACAGCAAATTCATCATTTGTTAAAAGGGAATTGTTTCAAATCAGGCCTTGTTTTTGGTACTATGAAGAAAAACACTATAAGGGGAGAAACTATGTCTCTGCTATCGGTAAAAGACTTGACCGGCGGATATACAAGGAATCCGGTTTTAAAAAACGTATCATTCACCCTTGAACCGAATCAAATTGTCGGCTTAATCGGGCTGAATGGTGCTGGTAAAAGTACAACAATCAGACACATCATCGGGCTGATGGACCCGCATAAAGGTTCAATCGAATTAAACGGTAAAACGTTTGCTGAGGATCCGGAAGGCTACCGTTCACAATTTACCTATATACCTGAAACACCTGTTTTATACGAAGAATTGACGCTGATGGAGCATCTTGAACTAACAGCCATGGCATATGGACTGTCAAAAGAAACGATGGAGAAAAGGCTGCCTCCGCTTTTAAAGGAATTCCGAATGGAAAAGAGGCTGAAGTGGTTCCCGGCCCATTTTTCTAAAGGAATGAAGCAGAAGGTTATGATTATGTGCGCATTTTTGGCAGAGCCTGCGCTCTACATTATTGATGAGCCTTTTCTAGGGCTTGATCCGCTTGCCATTAACGCGCTGCTTGAACGGATGAATGAAGCGAAAAAAGGCGGGGCGAGCGTGCTGATGTCAACACACATTTTGGCAACGGCAGAACGCTATTGCGATTCGTTTATTATTTTACATAACGGCGAGGTGCGGGCGCGCGGCACGCTGTCAGAGCTCAGAGAGCAGTTTGGAATGAAGGACGCGGCGCTGGACGATTTGTATCTTGAGCTTACAAAGGAAGACGCTGGCCATGAATAATATGCTTGATATTTGGCAGTCGCGGCTGCAGGAGCATATCAAAGAAACAAGAACATACATGAAATATATGCTCAACGATCACCTCGTCATTGTTTTGATTTTTTTTCTAGCGGGCGCTGCAAGCTGGTACAGCAAATGGATACGGGACATTCCCGCTCACTTTCCGTCCTTTTGGGTGATGGCTGTGCTGTTTTCGCTCGTGTTGACAAGCTCTTATGTGCGAACGCTTTTGAAGGAGGCTGACCTTGTTTTCTTATTGCCACTTGAAGCAAAAATGGAGCCTTACTTGAAGCAGGCGTTTGTCTACAGCTATGTGTCTCAGCTGTTTCCGCTTATTGCGCTGAGCATCGTTGCGATGCCGCTTTATTTCGCAGTCACACCGGGGGCTTCGCTCGTATCGTATGCCGCGGTCTTTGTCCAACTGTTGCTGCTGAAAGCGTGGAATCAGGTAATGGAATGGCGCACGACTTTCCAAAACGACCGCAGCATGAAACGGATGGACGTCATCATTCGCTTTGCGGCGAATACACTCGTTCTTTATTTTATTTTCCAATCTGTTTATATGTATGCGCTTCTCGTCTATGTCATTATGGCTGTTCTTTATCTGTATATGTCTTCCGCAGCAAAACGGAAAACATTTAAATGGGAAAGCCATATTGAGTCCGAATTGAGACGAAAGCAGCGTTTCTATCGGATTGCCAACCTGTTTACTGATGTGCCGCATTTACGAAAGCAAGCCAAACGCAGAGCTTATCTCGACTTTTTGCTGCGGCTTGTGCCGTTTGAACAGCGCAAAACATTTGCCTATATGTTCACCCGCGCCTTTTTGCGTTCGAGTGATTATTTGGGCATTCTTGTCAGATTAACGATCGTTTTCGCGCTGATCATTATGTATGTCTCAGCTAGCCCACTGATTGCAGCGGGTTTGACAGTGTTTGCCATTTTCATTACGGGCATTCAGCTTCTGCCGCTCTTCGGCCACTTTGACCATCTGGCGCTTCAAGAGCTGTACCCTGTGAAAAAAGAAACAAAGCTGAAAAGCTATTTCTCTCTATTAAAAACTGCACTTAGTATTCAAGCGCTGCTGATGTCTGTTGCATCTGCCTATGCAGCCGGCTTGACCGGTTTTCTGTACGCGCTGATCGGTTCTGCCGTTCTGATTTTTGTTGTTTTGCCTGCTTATATGACAACCAGGCTGAAAAAGCACGGAAAGCTGTGAACTGAAAAGAGGTAATCAAATGACAGATAATCAGCTGCTGATGCAGGAAGCTTTGCAATGGAAAATGCATTTTTTGCGAAAGGGTTCCATGTTTGAACGCTTTTCGAAGCGTGTGCAGACGAAGGTGAATGAACGGATTCCTGAAAAAATCCATACGGTCGTCACCGAGAGTGTGAAAAAAATGGTAGAAGCGACAATGGCCGGCTCCAATATCATCACTTATAAAAAGGATACAAGCGCACTGTCGCTCAGTGAAAAAAACGAATTGGCGAAAAAAACGATTGTTTCTTATCAGAAAGTGGCAGCTGCTGAGGGAGTCGGCACCGGAGCGGGCGGCATTTTTTTAGGCATTGCTGATTTTCCGCTGCTGCTTTCAATTAAGATGAAGTGTTTATTTACCTTGTCTTCCATTTACGGCTTTGATGTCAAGGATGCACAAGAAAGGATGTTTTTGCTGCTCGTATTTCAGCTTGCATTTTCGAGTGACGATGGCCGTAAATCGCTTTTTTCTGTCATCGAAAATTGGGAGACGCAGAAAAAGAGCATCGACTGGAGAGTGTTCCAGCAGGAATATCGCGATTATATCGACGTCGTGAAGCTTTTTCAGCTTTTGCCGGGCGTAGGAGCGGCAGTCGGCGGAATTGCCAATTATAAGCTGCTTGCTCAGCTTGGAGAAACGGCAAGACATGTTTTTCATCTGAGGATATTAAAGGAAACAGCCGGAGAATAAACACTCCGGCTGTTTTTTTATAGCTGATGATAGGTGATCGCAGCGCCGGCAAGGACCTTTGCCGCTGTCAGCATGGCTTTTTCGTTGATATCAAATTTCGGATGGTGGTGGGAATAAACTCGATCTGGCTGTTCGGGAGCGGCACCTGTAAAGAAAAAAGTGCCTTTCACGTTTTGTAAGTAATAAGCAAAATCCTCGCCGCCCATTTGCGGTTCACCGTCAATGACCTGCTGAACGCCCTCGGTATTCTTTGCGGTGCTCACCAAGTGGTTCGTTTCGGCAGTATGGTTCACAACCGCCGGATAACCCTGTTCATAGGTGTACTCATAGGACGCGCCGTGCATGCTGCATATTCCTTTTACAACCGCTTCAATTTCTTTCTCCAGAATGTCCCGGACATTTTCATCAAAAGAACGCGCTGTGCCGATGAGTACTGCTTGGTCTGCGATGACATTAAACGGATTGTCGGCGATGAAGGAGCCTGTCGAAATGACGGCGGATTGAATCGGATTGACTTTGCGGCTGACAATGTGCTGCAAAGAGGAAACGATTTGCGAACCGATCAGGACGGCGTCTTTAGTATCATGCGGATGAGCGCCGTGGCCGCCCTTTCCGAAGACTTTAATCGTAAATCGGTCTGCCGCCGCCATTACGGCACCGGGGCGGCAAAGGATGGTTCCGAGCGGCTCAGTTGCCCAAAGATGAGTGCCGAATATCACATCCGCATTTTCGAGACAGCCGTCATCAATCATTGGCTTTGCGCCTCCCGGATAATATTCTTCTGCATGCTGGTGGATCATCACAAATGTTCCCTTCAGTTCATGTCTGTTTTGGTGAAGGACCTTGGCCACTGCGAGAAGAGCTGCGGTGTGGCCGTCGTGGCCGCATGCATGCATGACACCTGGCACTTTGGAGGCGTAAGGGACATCTTTTTCATCTTGAATGGGGAGAGCGTCAAAGTCGGCCCTCAAAGCGACTGTAGGGCCGGGTTCGCTTCCTTCTATATATGCTAAAACCCCTCTGCCGCCGACGTTCGTGCGGATTGGGACTCCTAACGATTCATAATAGGAAGCAATAAATGCGGCGGTTTTTTCTTCTTGAAATGAGAGCTCAGGATACATATGAAAATGGCGCCTGATCTCAACCATTTCTTCAAAACAGTTGTCGAGCTGTTTGTTTATCTCTTTCTGCAGTGTGGATATGGACAAAGCCGCTTCCCCCTTTTCTATGCTTTTCCATGATTGTATAGAAAAAGTCTGAATATTTCAACTTGTACTGTTTTAAAGCATCATCACAGCTGCGAGGGTTGTCACCAAAAGGCCAATCGCGACTGGAATGAAGTTTTTTCTGGCAAGCTCAAAAGGATCAACTTTGCAAATGGCCGCGGCGGGAATCAACGCCCATGGGACCAGTGTTCCTCCGCCCACCCAGATGGCAGAGATTTGTCCGAGCGCGGTCAGAACGGCGGGATCGGCATGGAGAGCGGACGAAAAGAGCTTTGCGATGGAGCCGGCGAGAGAAATGCCAGAAAATCCTGAGCCGTCAAGGCCTGTTATGGCTCCAGCGGCAGTTAATGCAGCGGCGGCAAGCTCCTTTGACATAGGCATCATATGGGATAAAGCAATGCCAAGATCGTTGACAATGCCGTGGGAACCTTTAGGGAGTGAAGTGCCCAGTATGCTCTCATAGCCTGAGTCGCCAAGATAAAAGAAAGCGGCAATCGGGATGACGGGGCCGAAAACCTTAAAACCAAACTTAAATCCGTCAATAAAATAGCCGGTGATTTTTTCAAGCCCTTGATGCTTATACACGAAAAAATGAACGGTAAGGAGGATACAGATTGCAGACCCGCCAATTAACGCGGTGGCATCATTTCCTTGTAGGTTAAACAAGAGCATGCAGGCGATATCTGCAAGAAAGGCAAGCGGAATCAAAAAAGCCAGTATGGACCGCAGGCGTTTTGGCAAGTACAGCGAGTTGTCTTGTTCGCCGGAAAGAACGGGGGAAAAAGAAGCGGGATGCTCCTGTTTTTTGCGTTCGCGCTGAATCATGATAAAGGCAGCGGTTGTTGTGGTCACACCCATAATCAGCACAAGCGGAATGCTGGCCGAGACGACATCACCGACTGGAATGCCTGCTGCATCCGCAGTCAGCTTTGGCGCCGCCTGAATGACAAAGTCTCCTGACAGGGCAAAACCGTGTCCGAATAAGTTCATGGCCATGGCCGCGGCAAGAGGCGTCAAACCGGCACGTGCGGCTGCGGGGAGCAGGACGGCGCCGATTAAAGCGACACCCGGAGAAGGCCAGAAGAAGAGAGAAATGGCGAACATCAGGCCTCCAATCAGCCAATAGGCAGTCACAGGCCCTCTCACAAGGCTTGCAAAGGGAGAAATCATCGCTTCATTTATCCCTGTTTTTGTTAACAAATCACTCATCGAAACGATAAAGCAAATGATGAAAATCGTGGGCAGCAGTTCGCCGGCCGCATAGATAAAGCTGTGGAATAAACTGCTGACAGAAGCTGAAAGTGAATGGCTGGCCCATAGCGATATGATAAAAATGCCGAATAGAGAAATAAATGTCGTGTCTTTTCTCAGCAGCATAAATAGGATAATTGCACCGATAAAAAACACATACAGAACATGGACAGACAAAATCCCGACTTCCATCATCGATCACTCCTTCCGCTTACAGATTATTCATAGGCGGGCGGAAGGTGCCGGGACAGAGGGGAGGGTTATGATGGAAGATGAACATTGATTTGTTTCAGCTGCTCAATCAGATGATGCCTTAATACTCTATTCGCTTTTTGCTGATGTTTTGGGAAGCATTCAGGAGAAAAAATGATGCACAATTCAGCAAGCCAGTTTTTTCTATAGGCGATGATGCTTTCCGATGGCTCTACATATGAACCATCCTCGTGCTGCATCTCGTACTCATCAAATCCGAACTGAAAACCGCAGCACGGGCAGATTTCATGAGAATGATTGCCTTCATGATCATATGGCGGTTCAGCCAATCCCTTAAACCCGCAGACTGGGCAAGTATGCTTCATTTTGCTTTCCTCCCAATAAAATAAGCTGCCGGACATGCCGGCAGCTATTCGACAGCGAAATATGTGGTGACATAGGAAGGCCGGGAGAAGATGGACGTTGTGTCAATTCCGGCAGATGTATCGCGTTTTTTGTGGGCTTCTTTGTAAGAACCGGACTGCTGCCAGTCTTGAAAGGCGCTTTCCGTTTCCCACAAGGTCAGAATGACATAGGTGTCACTGTCAAGCGGACGGAGCACTCGAATGGCTTCAAAGCCAGGCTCGTTTTCGACTTTTCCCGCTCTGTTTTTAAATCTGTTTTCAAACAGCGGACGCCCTTCCTGAGTGACGGCAATATTGTTCAATACTGCAAAACCGGGATGCATAATCTCTCCGACTTGGTCAATGACTTCATAAGCGTGTGGTGCCTGGAAAACGGTATCTCCGTTTGTTTCATGAATCAAAATGGCGTTTTCCTGCCCCTGCATCAAAAGGATATTTTCTGAGGGATGCTTCTCTACGATCGTTTTTAAAAAATCGGCTGTCCCATATGTAATATAAACCTTCATATCAGCCACCTCCTGCTTGCTAGTATATCAAAACAATGGTATAAGTTTCTATTGGCGAGTGCTTCGAACATAATTCCAAACAATTTTTCCCATACTACCTTTAGAAAGGCGAGGTGAGTTCATGTTTAAGATAAAGAAAAAGAAACTTTTTATACCTATCATTATTTTAGTGTTAACTGCTTTTCTCGCTTTAATAGGATATATTTCAATTATTTTTCTCGGCCATTATGTCATAGATGAAAAAAAGCTTATTCTTCATGCTTCTTCAAAAATTGTTGATCAAAACGGAGATGAGGTTGCAAGCCTGTATACAGAAAATCGCGAGCCGGTCTCGATCAATGAGATTCCAAAGCAGGTCAGAGAAGCGTTTATCGCTGTTGAGGATAAAAGGTTCTATGAGCATCACGGCATTGATGCAAAATCTGTCGGAAGGGCAGTGTATCGCGATATATTAGCAGGCGGAAAGGTGGAAGGCGGAAGCACGATCACCCAGCAGCTTGCCAAAAATATTTTTCTGACACATGACAAAACATTTCTAAGAAAAACAAAAGAAGTGATCATTGCGATCAATCTTGAACGGGATTACAGCAAGGACAAGCTGCTTGAAATGTATTTGAACCAGCTTTACTTCGGACACGGGGTCTACGGCATACAAGCGGCGTCCCACTATTATTTTAATAAAGAAGTAAAAGATTTGACTGTATCTGAAGGCGCTGTTTTGGCCGCTATTCCGAAGGCGCCTTCTACGTACTCTCCGATTTTGCACCCTGATAAAAATAAGGAGCGGCGTGATACAATTCTAGGTATGATGAATGACCAAGGCTATATCAGTGCGAAAGAGGCTGTCACCGCACAGGGCCGAACGCTTGGACTGCACGTGAAGAAACAGTCGGAAACACCTTGGTTTGACAGCTACATTGACCTTGTGATCAAAGAGGCGGAAGACAAGTATTCCATTTCCGGAGAGCAGCTTCTTCAAGGCGGATACACGATCAAGGTGCCGCTCGATTCGAAGCTGCAGAAGACGGCTTACCAGGTGATGAAAGAGGGAAGCTATTATCCCGGAACAGATCAGAATGCTGAGGGAAGCGCGGTCTTTATTAATAACAAGACAGGCGGTGTAGAAGCGGCCATCGGCGGAAGGGATTACACATCCAAAGGATATAACCGTGTCACAGCTGTCCGCCAGCCGGGTTCCACATTTAAGCCGCTTGCCGTATACGGACCGGCGATGCAGGAAAAGAAATTTAAGCCATATTCTCTATTGAAGGATGAGTTGCAGTCCTACGGAGATTATACGCCGAAAAACTACGACAGCCGGTATGAGGGCGAAGTCACTATGTCTGACGCCATTACGTACAGCAAAAACGCGCCGGCTGTCTGGACGCTGAATGAGATCGGCGTCGAAACAGGAAAATCTTATTTGAAAGCAAATGGCATTGATATCCCTGATGAAGGCCTTGCTCTTGCTCTAGGCGGCTTGGAAAAAGGCGTTTCGCCGCTCCAGCTTGCCGGCGCGTTTCATACATTTGCCGCGAATGGAACGTATACGGAACCCTTCTTTATCTCGAGCATAATAGATGAAGACGGAGAAACAATAGCCGATCATAAAGAGGAAGGAAAGCGGGTTTTCAGCAAGCAGACGTCTTGGAATATGACGAGAATGCTGCAGCAGGTAGTCAAAAAGGGAACGGCCACGTCCGGCACCTATCACGGGGACCTGGCGGGAAAAACAGGTTCTACATCTTATACAGGCGTCTCCGGCGCGACAAAGGACGCCTGGTTTGCAGGCTATACGCCGAAAATAACCGGGGCAGTCTGGATGGGCTATGACAAAACGGATCAAAGCCATTATTTGAAAGCCGGGAGCTCATACCCGACGCGGCTGTTTAAGGATATTTTGACACAGGCAGGAGAAACCGGTCATGTGTTCACAAAGCCTAAAAACGTTAAAGAACTGGAAAGCCCGATTGAGCTGAAGCCGGTCAAAACACTCACAGCCGATTACACATTTAAAGCAGCGGGGCTCTTTACTATTGAATTAAAGTGGGACGCTCAAGAGGATGATCGGGCCGTATACAGAATTTATGTAAACAAAGACGGCAAGGAGACGCTTCTTGATTCGGTTGAAGGGAAGGGAAGCTATGAAATTCCTTATGCCAACTTATTTTCGGGCGCGTCTTATAAAATTGTGCCTTATAATACACAGACAAAAAGAGAAGGGGAAGGAACCGATTACGTTCAGCCAAAATTGTTTTCCTCTTAATGGAATTCGGCGATTTTTTGAACTTTGAGCTACATTTCTATACCATTTGCCTAAAACAAGGTATAGTGTAATAAGTCAAGAAATACGAACGTATGGTTGCCGTATGAAAGGTGGAAATCAGATGAGTAAACGAGAAACGTTTAACGAGACGTTTTTAAAAGCTGCGCGGGGAGAAAAAGCGGATCACACGCCTGTGTGGTATATGAGGCAAGCAGGGCGCTCACAGCCGGAATACCGCAAGCTGAAGGAAAAGTACGGATTGTTTGAGATCACCCATCAGCCCGAACTTTGTGCGTATGTCACAAGACTGCCGGTTGAGCAATACGGAGTCGATGCTGCAATCCTTTATAAAGATATCATGACGCCGCTGCCGTCAATCGGTGTGGATGTTGAAATCAAAAACGGGATCGGTCCTGTGATTGATCAGCCAATCCGGTCTCTGGCGGACATTGAAAAACTCGGCCAAATTGATCCGAAACAGGACGTGCCGTACGTGCTTGAGACAATTAAACTGCTTGTCAATGAGCAGCTGAACGTCCCGCTCATCGGTTTCTCAGGTGCGCCTTTTACGCTTGCAAGCTATATGATCGAAGGCGGCCCGTCGAAAAACTACAATAAAACAAAAGCCTTCATGTACAGCATGCCGGATGCATGGAATCTGCTGATGTCCAAGCTTGCCGACATGATCATCGTGTACGTGAAAGCGCAGATTGAGGCAGGCGCAAAAGCGATTCAAATCTTTGATTCGTGGGTCGGCGCATTGAATCAGGCAGATTACAGAACATACATCAAACCCGTAATGAACCGGATTTTTTCAGAGCTCGCAAAGGAGAATGTGCCGCTGATCATGTTTGGCGTTGGCGCAAGCCATCTTGCAGGTGATTGGCATGACCTACCTCTCGATGTTGTCGGGCTTGACTGGAGACTCGGCATTGATGAAGCCAGATCAAAAGGAATTACTAAAACAGTGCAGGGCAACCTGGACCCGTCCATTTTGCTTGCGCCATGGGAAGTCATTGAGAAGAAAACAAAGGAAATACTTGATCAGGGTATGAAATCAGACGGCTTCATTTTCAATCTTGGCCATGGGGTATTTCCTGACGTCAGTCCCGAGGTTTTGAAAAAACTGACAGCATTTGTCCATGAATATTCACAAAATAAAAAAATGGGTCAATATTCCTAAGCATATCTTTTGGTATCTTAATGATATCCTGTCAAAATGTTTGTATCAGATCATTAAAGAGGGTGTAAACAGTGAGTAGAAAGAAAATGGGGCTTCTCGTGATGGCGTACGGCACGCCTTATAAGGAAGAAGATATTGAACGTTATTATACACATATCAGAAGAGGCAGAAAGCCTGAACCTGAAATGCTTCAAGATTTGAAAGACAGATACGAAGCGATTGGCGGCATTTCACCGCTTGCCAAAATCACAGAAGAGCAGGCGCATAATCTGGAACAGCACTTGAATGAAATTCAGGATGAGATTACATTTAAAGCGTATATCGGACTGAAGCATATCGAGCCGTTTATTGAAGACGCCGTAGCAGAGATGCATAAGGATGGCATTACAGAAGCAGTCAGCATCGTGCTGGCGCCGCATTTCTCCACGTTCAGCGTTCAGTCCTACAACAAACGTGCCAAAGAAGAGGCTGAAAAACTCGGCGGCTTAACGATTACGTCAGTTGAAAGCTGGTACGATGAACCGAAGTTCGTGACATATTGGGTTGACCGAGTGAAGGAAACATATGCGTCAATGCCTGAGGATGAAAGAGAAAACGCAATGCTTATCGTATCCGCACACAGCCTGCCAGAAAAAATCAAAGAATTTGGAGACCCGTACCCGGACCAGCTGCATGAATCGGCGAAATTGATTGCTGAAGGCGCAGGCGTTTCCGAATATGCTGTCGGCTGGCAAAGTGAAGGGAACACGCCTGATCCTTGGCTCGGACCCGATGTTCAGGATTTAACACGTGATTTATTCGAACAAAAAGGCTATCAAGCATTTGTATATGTTCCTGTTGGATTTGTCGCGGATCACTTAGAAGTGCTTTATGATAATGATTATGAATGCAAAGTGGTTACTGACGATATCGGCGCAAGCTATTACCGGCCGGAAATGCCAAATGCCAAGCCTGAATTTATTGATGCTTTGGCAACAGTCGTATTAAAAAAATTAGGACGTTAAAGAAGGCGATGAACATGAGTGACGGCAAAAAACATGTAGTCATCATCGGCGGCGGCATTACCGGTTTAGCCGCCGCCTTCTATATGGAAAAAGAAATCAAAGAAAAGAATCTGCCGCTTGAGCTGACACTTGTTGAGGCAAGTCCGAGAGTCGGCGGGAAAATCCAGACTGTCAAGAAAGACGGCTATATCATCGAAAGAGGGCCAGACTCATTTCTGGAACGAAAGAAAAGCGCCCCGCAGCTTGTTAAAGACTTAGGTCTTGAGCATTTGCTTGTCAACAATGCGACTGGACAATCCTATGTGCTTGTAAACCGCACCCTGCATCCAATGCCGAAGGGCGCTGTAATGGGGATACCGACAAAAATTGCGCCGTTTGTTTCTACGGGTCTGTTTTCCTTGTCCGGGAAGGCGAGAGCTGCTATGGATTTCATCCTGCCTGCAAGCAAAACAAAGGATGATCAGTCATTGGGAGAATTCTTCCGCAGACGTGTCGGAGATGAAGTGGTCGAGAACTTAATCGAGCCGCTTCTATCAGGAATCTACGCAGGCGACATTGACAAGCTTAGCCTGATGTCGACATTCCCGCAATTTTACCAGACGGAACAAAAGCATAGAAGCCTGATTCTCGGCATGAAAAAAACAAGACCTCAAGGCTCAGGCCAGCAGCTGACGGCAAAAAAACAAGGGCAGTTCCAGACTCTGTCAACCGGTTTGCAGACCCTTGTAGAAGAGATCGAAAAGCAGTTAAAGCTGGCGAAGGTGTATAAAGGCACAAAAGTGACCAAACTCAGCCATAGCGGCTCTGGCTATTCGCTCGAACTTGATAACGGCGTCACACTTGATGCTGATTCAGTAATTGTGACTGCTCCGCATAAAGCGGCTGCGGGAATGCTTTCTGAGCTTCCTGCCATTTCTCATTTGAAAAATATGCACTCCACATCCGTGGCAAACGTCGCTTTAGGTTTCCCTGAAGGCTCCGTCCAAATGGAGCATGAGGGCACGGGTTTTGTCATTTCAAGAAACAGTGACTTTGCGATCACAGCCTGTACGTGGACGAATAAAAAATGGCCGCACGCAGCGCCGGAAGGCAAAACGCTGCTTCGGGCATATGTCGGAAAAGCCGGAGACGAATCCATTGTCGATCTATCAGATAATGACATTATCAACATTGTGTTAGAAGACTTAAAGAAAGTCATGAACATAAACGGCGAGCCGGAAATGACATGTGTCACCCGATGGCATGAAAGCATGCCGCAGTACCATGTCGGCCATAAGCAGCGTATCAAGGAGCTGCGTGAAGCACTTGCATCTGCGTATCCGGGTGTTTATATGACAGGCGCTTCTTTCGAAGGTGTCGGCATTCCCGACTGCATTGATCAAGGAAAAGCTGCCGTGTCTGACGCGCTTACCTATTTATTCAGCTAAAACCTCCGCTATATCGCGGAGGTTTTTTGATGTGCAATGGCAATATTGTGTAAAAAAATGATTGAATTGAACGGAAGGTTATGATACATTTGCATATGTACTTAATGACTAAAATGTTCAAACGGTCAGTTTCGAGGTGAATACAATGTCAATAGATCGAAAAAAGCTCATTTTGGAGGCGGCTACAAAGTCTTTCACGCAGTTCGGGTATAAAGCGACGACAATGGATCTTGTCGCAAAACTTGCGAACGTGGGGAAGGGAACCATTTATACTTTTTTCAAAAACAAAGAAGAGCTGTTTGACGAGATTTTCACTACTTTATTAAAGGAAATGAAGCAAAAAGCGGATGAAGCGATGGAGCCGAACCTTCCGTTCCATGAAAATGTGCACAGAGCGCTGTTTGCCATTCTGGAGTTCAGGAAAACACATCAGCTGACGATTAAAATTTTCCAAGAGAATGCCGAGATTGGTACAATGGCTGTTCAGGAAGTGATCCAGAAAATGGAGCGAGCCATACTGTCTTATATCAAAAGTAAGATTGAAGACGGGATCAAAAGCGGCGCAATCAAGCCGTGCGACCCTGAGCTGACAGCCTTTGTGATGCTGAAGCTTTATATCGCGCTCATTTTTGACTGGGAAAAACAACACCCCCCGCTTGATAAAGAGACAATTGCGGGACTGCTTGAATTGTATGTTGTCAAAGGATTGTCAGCGAACTAGATAATCCTTTCTCTTTGCAAGAAAATGACCATTTTTCATGATGAGTCAGTTTTAGAATGGAGGCATCAGGATGAACACAATACGAAGTCAGTGGAAAGACATCGTAACAAGTAAAAAATTATTGATTCCCATCATTGCCATTTTGTTTGTCCCGCTTATTTACAGCGGCGTATTCTTAAAGGCTTATTGGGACCCGTACGGCACAGTTGACCAGCTGCCTGTCGTTGTCGTCAACCAAGACAAGGGAGCAACGTATGAAGGAGAAAAACTTCAAATCGGTGATGATCTGGTCAAAGAATTAAAGGATAATAACAACTTTGATTGGCATTTTTCCAATGATCTCGACCAATCGTTAAAGGACTTATTGAATCAAAAATATTATTTAGTTGTCGAGATTCCTGAGGATTTTTCTAAGAATGCCAGCACTGTATTAGACAAAAATCCGAAAAAATTGGATCTGAAATACCATACAAATGCAGGGTCCAACTATGTAGGGGCAACGATCGGCGAAAAAGCAATTGATAAACTGAAAGCCTCTGTTTCAAAAGAAGTGACCGAGCAATATACGAAAGTTATTTTTGATAACTTTAAAGATATCGCAAAAGGTTTGAGCGACGCGAGCAGCGGCGCGAAAAAAATTGATGACGGCACAAAGGATGCGAAAAACGGAAGCGCCCAGCTGAAAGAAAATCTGGCGAAGCTGAAGGAAAGCACCGCTACCATCAGTGACAAAACAGCGCAGCTTGCAGATGGAGCGGCTCAGGTGACGAGCGGCATCCAATCACTTGACAGCTCGCTTGGGAAATTCCAGGACAGCAGCAACCAGATTTATGATAAATCTGGTCAGCTTGCAACAGGATCTGGCAAGATAACGGGCAAACTGAATGAACTGAATGCCGGCCTTCAAAAGGTGCAGCAGGGCTTGCCTAATCTGACAAACGGGCTGGATCAGCTCAACAGTAAAGCGCAAGAAGAGTCGGAAAAAGCAGCAAAAGCGGAAAAACTCATAAATGCGCTCGATTTAACACAGCTTGAAACAGCTGTGAACAACCTGGAAAAGTCAGAAACTGCGATGAAGGAATTTAAAAAACAGCTGTCTGACTTTGAAAACAGCTTAAAAAACCGTGATCAGGCATTCAAAAATCTCATCAATTCGAGTGATTTCTTAACAGCGGAGCAAAAAAGCCAGTTGATCAGCTCTGTTGAAAAGCAGCTTCCGAAAGTTGATGCGCCTGATTTTGATGAAATTTTAAGTGGGCTTCCTTCAGCTGATCAGCTGCCTGACATCGCAACGATAAAAAGCTCATTGGAAGATGTGAAAGCGGAGGTTGCCCAGGTGAAGGCATTGCCGGAAGCTACCGCTAAGCTTTATAACGGCGCAAAAGCCACTCAAGATGCGATTGACAAATTAACTGCTGGATCTGAGAAGATATACAATGGTTCACAGCAGCTGACAGAAAACCAAAATAAACTGACAGCGGGCATCGGTGAATATAATAAGCAATTCGCAAAAGCAAAAGCGGGCTCAGAGCAATTGGTGACAGGAAGCAGCCAAGTATCCGGCGGATTGTTTAAGCTGTTAGACGGGTCTAAACAGGTCCAAAGCGGATCATCAAAACTTGCAGACGGATCTGCATCACTTGATACAGGTTTAGGCAAGCTATTGGACGGCACAGGAGAGCTGTCTAGTAAGCTGAAGGATGCGGCTGACCAAACAGGAGATATCGATGCTGATGATCAAACATATGGCATGTTTGCAGATCCGGTTAAAACCAAAGATGATGCCATTCATTCCGTTCCTAACTACGGTACAGGGCTGACACCTTATATCCTGTCAATGGGCTTATATGTCGGCGGCATCATGCTGACGGTTGTCTTCCCGCTGAAGGAAGCGTCAGGACGTCCGAGAAACGGTTTTGAGTGGTTCTTCAGCAAATTCAATGTCATGATGCTTGTAGGAATCATTCAATCATTGATTGTGGCGACGGTTCTTCTATTGGGAATTGGTCTCGAGGTAGAGAGCACGTGGAGATTTTACGTGTTTACGATCATTACGAGTCTAGCTTTCCTGGCGATAATTCAATTTTTGGCTACAACGATGGGCAACCCGGGACGATTTATCGCAGTCATTATTTTAGTGCTGCAGCTGGGAGCGAGCGGAGGAACCTTCCCGCTTGAATTGCTTCCGAATTTCTATCAAGTCATCCATGGCGCATTGCCGATGACCTACAGCATTAACGGATTCAGAGCAGTCATTTCAAACGGTGACTTTGGCTACATGTGGCAGATGGCCGGCGTCTTAATCGGCATCGCCCTCGTCATGATTGCACTAAGCATTACTTACTTTACAATGTTAAGCCGGAAGGAAGAATCATCAGAAGAACAGCCGGCTTCATAAAGAAAAAGAACTTGTTTCCTTGGAAACAAGTTCTTTTTTTGTTACATTCCCCATTTAATAAGCAATCCTGTATAGGTTAATCCGCCGCCAAACCCGAAAAGCAAAACGATTTGATCTTTTTTCAGCTTCCCGGCTTTCACTGCGAGATCGAGCGCCAAAACAATTGAAACCGAAGACGTGTTTCCGTAGTGCTCAACACTAGTGAGCGTTTTTTCAATCGGGAACGGTGTTTTTTCACAAATTGACTCGATCATGCGCAAGTTGGCGCTGTGAGGAACAAACCAATCGAGATCATCAGAGCTGAGTCCTGCTTTATGTAAAAGCCGTTCAAATTCGCCAGGGACGGTTCGTGCGGCCCATTTATATACCTCGCGTCCGTTTTGCACCATTTTTCCAGAACCGACAAGCTGCACACCGTTTATTTCATTTCGCAGTCCGGCACGATACAAAATATCGCCGCCGTTCCCGCTTGTTCCTTGTACAGACGCAAGAAATCCCGGCGTCTCTTCATCTCGTTCCACTAACAGCGCACCCGCGGCATCGCCGAACAGAACGCATGTCGTTCGATCGGTATAATCCGTTACCTTTGATAACGTCTCTCCGGCGATCATGAGAATTTTTTGATGAAGGCCAGATGTGATCAATCCATTTGCCAAATGGAGGCCGTAAGTCAGCCCGGCGCATGTCGCATTAATATCCAGCGCGCCGGTGCTTTCCCAGCCGAAATATTCCTGTACGCGGCATGCCGTACTCGGAAAGGCGTAATCGGATGTGGTTGTGGCAACGAGGATCATATCGACATCATCAAGTGTTCCTTTATAACGGCTCTTGAGATTCTTCACAGCTTCTATGCATAAATCAGAGGTAAATTGATGTTCATCCGCAATCCGGCGTTCTCTCATTCCTGTGCGCTGAACGATCCATTCATCAGAGGTATCAACGATCTTTTCTAAATCTGCATTGGTTAAGCGTCTGCTCGGCGCATAGGTGCCGATAGCTGTAATTTTTGCTTTTGACATATGAATCACTCCTTATGGTCAGATTATAACACTAGATATTAGTATCTGGTACTAAAAAAGAAGGTTTTTTTACAAAAAAAGAGAAGTGTAGAATAGGGAATCTATGAAAAAGAAAAAGGAGGCTGAAAAATGGTCAGTCAAGAAGCAGTAGTCTTTTTGGCATTATCCGGGGCTATTGCGTTTCTGTTGCCAATCGGGCTGATTGTATGGTTTAAGCGAAAGTATGGCGCCTCGCTTAAAGTGTTTTTTATTGGCGCTCTCACGTTTTTTGTCTTCGCTCAGCTGCTGGAAGGCGGCGTTCATGTTTATGTACTGCAAGTGAATGAAATGACGAAAGAAGCGATGCAACATCCATTATGGTATGGCATTTACGGCTGCTTGATGGCCGGAATTTTTGAGGAGTGCGGAAGGTATATGATGATGCGATTTTTTATGAAGCGCCATCATACCTGGGCGGATGGTCTGGCTTTCGGGGCCGGCCATGGCGGGCTTGAAGCCATCCTGATTACAGGCTTGTCCTCTGTCTCACTTATTGTATACGCATTTGCAATCAATAGCGGTACGTTTGAACAGCTTTTGGTCAATGGCGACGTCAAACAGGCGCTTTTGCCGATACAGGAGCAGCTGCTGCATACTCCTTCGTATGAATGGATGCTGGGCGGAATAGAAAGAATCAGTGCCATTGCCGTCCAAATTGGGCTGTCTCTGCTTGTTTTGTACGCGGTTAAAAGCCGCCGACCGTTGTTTTTGTTGTATTCTATTCTTTTACATGCACTGTTTAATGTACCGGCGGTTTTATATCAGAGAGGAATCATAGAGCATGCTGCAGCTGTTGAAATCATTATTGCTCTTATAGCGGCTTTATCAGTTTATTGGATTGTAAAAGCAAAAAGGGTGTTTCAATAAAAGGTCCAAGCAGCAGCAATGCCCGCTTGGAAAAATGTGAATGGAAATATTCATTAAGCATGGGTCATCAGAATATTTCTGATTCAGTCTTTAGCAATGACAGCAAGAATGTCTGTGTTTTTTACAAGAGAAACAATGGTGTTTCTTTTTCTTCTTCTTCTCGCAAGGGTCATGGCATTCTTTCTTTTTCTTGCAATGGTCGTGGAAATCTTTATCGAACCACTCGTCAAAGAACCAAAAATCATCGAACCAATCGTGACAACGACATTTCTGTTCATGTGAATGACGACAGCACATAGATATCCCTCCTCTTCCCATGCTCTCTACAGCATATGAGAGATTGATAGGAAAAGATTGGACGGGTCCCTCGGGAAAAGAGTATATTTTAAGTAGAAAATAAAAGGAGGAATGCCCTATGACGTCCGTACGTAAAACGATGGAGCTCATTAAAGAACTTGTATCGATCCCAAGTCCGACAGGAAATACATATGAGGTGATCAATTATATTGAAAGCCTTTTAAAAGAATGGAAGGTAGAAACGGTTCGGAACCACAAGGGCGGCTTAATTGCAACGCTTCCAGGACGCGACACATCCCGGCATCGTATGCTGACAGCGCACGTTGACACCCTCGGCGCTATGGTGAAGGAGATTAAAGCGGACGGCCGGCTGAAAATCGACTTAATCGGCGGGTTCCGCTACAACTCGATTGAGGGGGAGTATTGCCAAATTGAAACCGCCTCGGGAAAAACATACACAGGCACAATTTTAATGCATCAAACGTCTGTGCACGTATACAAAGACGCGGGAAAGGCTGAGCGGAATCAAGAGAATATGGAGATCCGCCTAGATGAACCTGTTCACTGCCGGAAAGATACGGAGGAGCTTGGCATTGGCGTCGGAGACTTTGTGTCGTTCGATCCACGTGTCGAGATCACATCAAGCGGATTTATTAAATCGCGCCATTTGGATGACAAAGCAAGCGTCGCCTTATTGCTCCGCTTAATTCATCAAATTCAAACAGAAGACATTGAGCTGCCGTATACAACCCATTTTCTTATTTCCAATAATGAAGAAATCGGTTACGGCGGGAATTCGAATATTCCTCCTGAAACAGTTGAATATTTGGCGGTTGATATGGGGGCTATCGGTGACGGGCAGGCGACTGATGAATATTCAGTATCAATCTGTGTGAAGGATGCGAGCGGGCCGTATCATTATCAGCTCAGAAAGCATTTAGTTCAATTAGCCGAGAAGCATCATATCGACTATAAGCTTGATATATATCCGTACTACGGGTCTGATGCGTCAGCAGCGATCAAATCCGGGCATGATATTGTGCATGGCCTCATAGGGCCGGGAATTGACGCTTCCCATGCATTTGAACGCACCCATAAATCATCTCTTCGCCATACCGCTAAGCTTCTGTATTACTATGTACAGTCACCAATGGTATAAGGGGGAGGACCAATGAAGATTTATAAGCTGAAAAGCACATTCGGCTGGGAAGGTGATGACGGGTTGGGAGAACAGCTGATTCAGCAGATCCTTGCCGGAGAAAAAACCGCCACGTGCGCGCCGAAATCATTGTATTCAAAAGATGAATTGAGGGACGTTTATCAAACAGCGGGTCAGCTTGTTACCGTTTATGATAAACATGACAATCCAAGATGCAATATAAAAGTAACAGATGTCTTTGAAACCAGCTTTGGTGCGCCTGATATGAGGTTAGTCAAAGGAGAGGGCAATGGAGACCGAATTGAGGAGTTTCAAGAGGATCATCAGATGGCATGGGCGGAACTGATCAAAAGCGGTGAACTGGAGCTGAATGAGGATACTGTTTTGATTACAGAGCTGTTTGTGCTCGTTAAAGATTAAAAAAAGCCTGCGGGGCAAGAACCCCGCAGGCTTTTCATTAACCAGAAATGGTTGCGTTTTGTTCTGTTTTCGATTGGGACATAACAGTTTCTGCTTTCGCAGGATTAAACATGCCTTCCCATTTAGACATCACAACGGCAGCAAGCGCGTTACCAGTCAGGTTGACAACTGTACGTGCCATATCCATGATGCGGTCTACGCCGGCAATAAAGGCAAGTCCTTCAGCCGGAACGCCGATGGTGCCAAGCGTTGCAAGCAAGACAACAAAAGAAGTACCAGGCACGGCAGCCATCCCTTTAGATGTCACCATTAAGACGAGCACAAGCGTAATTTGGTGCCAAATCGTCAAATCAATGCCATATACCTGTGCTAAAAAGAGTGCGGCAATAGATTGATAGAGAACGGAACCGTCTAAGTTAAACGTGTAACCGATCGGAATAACAAAGGAAACAATGCCTTTCGGACATCCGATTTTCTCCATTTTTTCCATAATGCGCGGAAGAACCGTTTCAGAGCTGGACGTACTGAACGCCAGTAAGATTTCGTCCTTCATGTAAGCAAGGAACTTGAAGATGCTGATGCCGGCAATTTTTGCGACAATCCCGAAAATAACAATTAAGAAGAAAGCAAGCGCGACATAAACCAATCCGACGAGCTTTCCGAGAGAGATAAGAGAACCGAGTCCGAATTTAGACACAGTCACTCCGATAAGAGCGAAAACGCCGAATGGCGCCACTTTCATCACAAGGTTTACAACGTGGAACATGGCATGGGATACACCTTCAAAAAAGGCTAATACAGGCTTGCCTCTTTCACCGATCGCGGAAATACCCAATGCAAATAGTACTGTAAAGCAGATGATGGCTAGAAGATCCCCTTCGACCAATGACTGGAAGAAGTTTGTCGGCACAATATGGAGGAACGTTTCCGCCACTGATTTATTACTTTGTTCTTTTTCAGTTTCAACATATTGACTGATGTCCGATTTTTGAGCTTCGTGTATATTAACTCCTGTACCCGGATGGAAGATGTTTGCAAGGGCTAGTCCGAGAATAATGGCAAAAGTCGTGATGATCTCGAAGTACAGAATCGTTCTGAAGCCTAATTTACCGACTTGCTTTCCATTTCCTGCACCGGCTACACCGATGATTAAGCTGGAGACAACAATAGGAATCACTATCATTTTGATTAAGCGTAAAAAGAGATCCCCGATTGGCTGCAGGTAAGTAGGCAATGCTGGGTTGCCATACCAAATGACGCCAACAATGACACCTAGAATAAGTCCAACGAATATTTGTGTGGCTAATCCAAACTTAATTCTTTTCATAGATTACCTCCCAAAAAACAAAGTATCAACATATATCATGAATAGACATATATTTAATCTCACTATTAGATCAAATTATAATAGATAAGAAATCAATTCGTCTATAGTAAATTATATTTCGAAAATAAAGAATATTCAATGACATTATGATAATCACCAGAATTATCTAAAAACAGGTGAGCTTTGACCTAACCTGACTATTATTTCAAAATTAAGAGATATGTGAAAAAATAAGAAAATCCCACGCGTAAGGCGCGGGATTTTCGCTCATTACAAATCGTTTACTTTTATACAGTCATTGCAGATATTACCATAGCACTCATGCTGCTCTTCTATCTTTTTTCCGCATTCCGCACACTTTTTCGAAGGCAGGTTTCTAAAAAATTCTGTGATTTTCCCCAGCATAACCAATCCCTCTTTCCCCTTTGTAGTGATTTCATTGTAATATAACAGATTGAAAAAATCAATAACTGTTTTGATACAATGTTTAAAACATGCTTTTTTCAAGAAAAATGGGTATATTGAAGGAGGATCAATTTTTTTGAAAAGATAGGAGGACATTATGAAAGTTACAGTTATCGGATGCTATGGCGGTTTTCCGGCCGCAAATGAAGCGACGTCAGGCTATTTGTTTCAATCAGGTGATTACTCTCTGCTTGTTGATTGCGGCAGTGCCGTATTGTCTAAGCTGTTCGGATATGTGCCGGCGGAAAAGCTGGATGCGGTCGTTCTGTCTCATTATCACCATGACCATATCGCTGATATCGGGCCGCTTCAATTTGCCAAGCAAGTCGGTTCGTTTCTCGGCAAAGGAGAGCATACGCTTCCGATTTACGCACATGATGCTGATATAGAACAGTTTCAAAAGCTTACATATAAAACACATACAAAAGGGATCGCCTATCAGCCGGATCAGCCGCTGACTGCCGGTCCGTTTACGATCACCTTTTTAAAAACGATTCACCCGGTGACGTGCTATGCCATGCGGATTACTGACGGCAGCCACACTGTCGTTTATACTGCTGATTCCAGCTATCAGGATTCATTTATACCGTTTTCGAAAGATGCTGATTTATTGATCTCGGAATGCAATTTTTATGCCGATCAAGACGGAACAAGTGCAGGCCATATGAACAGCCTGGAAGCCGGGCGCATTGCAAAAGAAGCGGGAGCGGGAGAACTGCTGCTGACACATTTGCCGCATTTTGGCGTGCATGACAACCTTCGCAAAGAAGCGAAAACCGTTTTTAACGGAGAAGTGAATATTGCGAAATCAGGTTTTGTGTGGGAAGGATAAAGGAGGAGCACCATGTTATTTATAGACAATCAAAATATCAATGATCCGCGGATCAATCTTGCTATCGAGGAGTACTGTGTCAAGCATTTAGACCCTGAACAGCAATATTTGCTCTTTTATGTGAATCAACCGTCTATTATCATTGGGAAAAACCAAAATACAATAGAAGAAATCAATACAAAATATGTTGAGGAAAACGGGATTATCGTCGTCCGCCGTTTATCAGGCGGGGGCGCTGTGTACCATGATCTGGGGAACTTGAACTTCAGCTTTATTACCAAGGATGACGGGGACAGCTTTCATAACTTTAAAAAATTCACTGAGCCGGTGATTCAGGCGTTACATCAGCTTGGGGTTGAAGCCGAATTAAGCGGCCGGAACGACATTGTAGTAGATGGCCGGAAAATATCCGGAAACGCTCAGTTTGCAACGAAAGGCCGTATTTTCAGCCACGGCACCCTCATGTTTGATTCAGCCATTGATCATGTTGTATCAGCATTAAAGGTGAAAAAGGATAAAATTGAATCAAAAGGCATCAAATCGATCAGAAGCCGAGTGGCAAACATCAGTGAGTTTCTCGATGATAAAATGACCACCGAAGAATTCCGCAGCCATTTGCTTCGCCATATTTTTAACACAAACGACATTGGAAACGTGCCGGAGTATAAGCTGACGGAAAAAGATTGGGAGACCATTCATCAAATTTCGAAAGAGCGCTATCAGAATTGGGATTGGAACTACGGCCGCTCGCCGAAATTTAACCTTAATCATTCGAAACGTTATCCGGTTGGATCGATCGATTTGCGCCTAGAGGTCAAGAAAGGCAAAATCGAGGACTGCAAAATCTTCGGAGATTTCTTTGGTGTCGGTGATGTATCTGAAATTGAAAACCTGCTGGTCGGAAAACAATACGAACGCAGCGTCATCGCTGATGTGCTCGAAGGTGTGAATCTCAAGCATTACTTTGGGAACATTACGAAAGAGGATTTCCTTGATCTGATTTATTAAGGCAAAACACATCGTTTGAAAGAGCGGTTGTGTTTTTGAAATAATGGAGGCAGGAGGGATTCACATGAAAGTGTTTTTAATCGGAGCGAACGGACAAATCGGGCAAAGACTCGTCTCTTTATTCCAAGATAATCCTGATCATTCCATCAGAGCGATGGTCAGAAAAGAAGAACAGAAAGCGTCTCTTGAAGCTGCCGGTGCAGAAGCTGTGCTTGCGAATCTGGAGGGCAGCCCGGAAGAAATCGCCGCTGCGGCAAAAGGCTGTGACGCGATCATTTTCACAGCCGGTTCCGGCGGCAGCACAGGCTATGATAAAACGCTGCTGGTGGATCTTGATGGAGCGGCAAAAGCCATTGAAGCTGCGGACATTGCCGGAATCAAACGGTTTATTATGGTCAGCGCCCTGCAAGCCCATAACCGTGAAAATTGGAATGAGGCACTCAAACCTTATTATGTGGCCAAGCATTATGCTGATAAAATTCTGGTAGCGAGCGGTTTAACCTATACGATTATCCGTCCGGGAGGCCTTCGCAATGAGCCTGGAACGGGAACTGTTTCAGCAGCGAAGGATCTGGAGCGGGGATTTATTTCCCGTGATGACGTTGCAAAAACGGTCATTGCCTCTTTAGATGAGAAGAATACGGAAAATCGGGCCTTTGATCTGACAGAAGGAGATACGCCGATTGCCGAAGCATTGAAGAAACTATGACAGTACTGACACTCAGGGCTTTTTGCTCTTGAGTGTTTTTTTCTGTTTCTCTATAATGGAGGAGAAAGCTTGGCTTCAATAATGAATGACTATTCATTCACTTTAAGGGGTGGGAGAATGAATCTTGTTTCAAAATTGGAAGAAACAGCATCTGAGAAGCCCGACAGCATCGCATGCAGGTTTAAAGATCACAAGATGACGTATCAAGAGCTGAATGAACATATTCAGCGATTTGCGGACGGCCTTCAGGAAGCCGGTATGGAGAAAGGGGACCATCTAGCTTTGCTGCTTGGCAATTCGCCTGATTTTATCATCGCGTTTTTTGGCGCTTTAAAAGCTGGGATCGTGGTTGTTCCCATCAATCCGTTGTACACGCCGACAGAAATTGGTTATATGCTGACAAATGGTGATGTAAAGGCGATCGTGGGCGTTAGCCAGCTTTTGCCGCTTTATGAGAGCATGCATGAATCGCTGCCAAAGGTTGAGCTCGTCATTTTATGCCAGACGGGAGAGGCCGAGCCGGAAGCTGCGGACCCAGAGGTCAGGATGAAAATGACAACGTTTGCAAAAATATTGCGGCCGACATCTGCCGTTAAACAAAACCAAGAACCTGTCCCTGATGATACCGCGGTTATTTTATATACGTCAGGAACGACTGGAAAACCGAAAGGCGCGATGCTGACTCATCAGAATTTGTACAGCAATGCCAACGATGTCGCAGGCTATTTGGGAATGGATGAGAGGGACAATGTGGTCTGCGCTCTTCCCATGTTTCACGTGTTTTGTTTAACCGTCTGCATGAATGCACCGCTGATGAGCGGCGCAACTGTCTTGATTGAGCCTCAATTCAGTCCGGCATCTGTTTTTAAGCTTGTTAAGCAGCAGCAGGCGACCATTTTTGCCGGTGTACCTACGATGTATAATTACTTGTTTCAGCATGAAAACGGAAAGAAAGATGATTTTTCTTCCATCCGGCTGTGCATTTCGGGAGGCGCGGCCATGCCAGTCGCGTTGCTGACGGCGTTTGAAGAAAAATTCGGTGTTACCATTTTGGAAGGCTACGGGCTCTCGGAAGCATCACCCGTCACGTGCTTTAACCCGTTTGACAGGGGCAGAAAGCCGGGCTCCATAGGGACAAGTATCTTACATGTCGAAAACAAGGTCGTAGATCCGCTCGGACGCGAGCTGCCTGCTCACCAGGTCGGCGAATTGATCGTGAAAGGCCCCAATGTGATGAAGGGCTATTATAAAATGCCGATGGAAACAGAGCATGCCTTAAAAGACGGCTGGCTTTATACGGGGGACTTGGCAAGACGGGATGAGGACGGCTATTTTTACATTGTTGACCGGAAAAAAGACATGATCATTGTAGGAGGATACAATGTGTATCCGCGGGAGGTGGAGGAGGTGCTGTACAGCCATCCGGACGTCAAGGAGGCGGTTGTCATCGGCGTGCCGGACCCCCAAAGCGGGGAAGCGGTAAAGGGATATGTGGTGCCGAAACGCTCTGGGGTAACAGAAGAGGACATCATGAAGCACTGTGAAAAGCATCTGGCAAAATACAAGCGGCCTGCCGCCATTACGTTTCTTGACGATATTCCGAAAAATGCGACGGGGAAAATGCTCAGACGGGCACTGAGAGATATTTTGCCCCAATAAAATGAAAAAGCGAAGCGGTTAGCTTCGCTTTTTCATTTTCAATCCTTTGCTTCTTTTTTAATAATATTTAGCAGCGCCTTTGTATCATTTTTGCTTAATTTGTAGTATGTGCCATCCTTCAAAAAAACGGCTTGCTGGCTGCCGTCAATCCATAGTCTGAATGAGTCATACCGGTCTTTATGAAACTTGATTGACCCTTCGTAATCAGGGGCTGATGTTTTTTCTGTCTTCACCTGTTTTCCCTGATTCATAATATCCAGCATATCTTTGACGTGCTGTCTTTTTTCAATCTCGATATCTTCCTGGCCGCTTGAAGACAGTGTGATCAAATCCGCGTCTACCGATTGATACACATCGCCTGATCGGCTGTAAAGATAGAAAAATGCTATAAACACAAGACCGATTACCACGATGGCTGCCACTATTTTTTTCATTTGCATCACTCCAAACATTGTTAGTTTTCCCAGCGATCAGGCTTTCCATGCTTAAAAGGATGGAAAAGTGCGGAACACAGCTTGGTTCTAAGAATTTGAATTTATGATTAGAATAGAAGTAACGGGTTGATGTGAGGAGTGAGGCGTTATGCGCAAGTGGATTGCGGCAGCAGGACTTGCTTACGTGCTGTACGGGCTGTTTTTTTATTGGTATTTTTTCCTGTCGGGTGATTCCGCAATACCGGAAGCCGTGAAAGGGACGCAGGCTGATCCGGCTTCTTTCATGAAGCCGTCTGAGTTGGCAGTGGCCGAGCAGTATTCGAATGTCAAGAATTTTTTATTTTTTATCGGGGTACCACTTGATTGGTTTCTGTTTTTTGTTCTGCTGGTCAGCGGTGTTTCAAAGAAAATCAAGAAATGGATGGAAGCGGCCGTGTCTTTTCGGTTTTTGCAGACCGTTGGTTTTGTCTTTGTGCTTTTGCTGATTACAACATTGGTGACGCTGCCTTTAGATTGGATAGGCTATCAAGTATCGCTTGACTATAACATTTCCACACAGACAACGGCCAGCTGGGCTAAGGATCAGGTTATCAGCTTTTGGATCAGCTTTCCAATCTTTGCGCTTTGCATTCTCGTTTTTTATTGGCTGATCAAAAGGCATGAAAAAAAATGGTGGTTATACGCCTGGCTGTTAACAGTGCCGTTTTCGCTTTTTCTGTTTTTTATTCAGCCGGTCATTATCGATCCTTTATACAATGATTTTTATCCGCTGAAAAACAAAGAGCTTGAAAGCAAAATTTTAGAGCTGGCAGATGAAGCCAATATTCCGGCTGATCATGTATATGAAGTGAACATGTCAGAAAAAACAAATGCGCTGAATGCCTATGTTACAGGAATTGGGGCCAACAAACGGATTGTATTGTGGGATACGACGCTGAACAAACTTGACGATTCAGAAATTCTGTTTATTATGGGCCATGAAATGGGCCATTATGTCATGAAGCACGTCTATATCGGACTGGCCGGCTATTTGCTCGTGTCGCTCGCTGGATTTTATGTCATTGATAAGCTTTACAAGCGGACGGTTCGCCTAACCCGCAGCATGTTTCATTTAGAAGGGCGGCATGATCTTGCGGCACTTCCGCTGTTATTGCTTTTGTTTTCTGTTTTGAGCTTTGCGGTGACGCCTTTTTCTAATGCTGTCTCGCGTTATCAGGAGAATAAGGCTGACCAGTATGGGATCGAGTTGACAGAGAACAGAGAAGCCGCTGTTAAAACGTTTCAGGATTTGGCCGTGACGGGGCTGAGCCAGGTTGATCCTCCGGTGCTTGTGAAGATTTTCAGAGGCAGCCATCCGTCGATCATGGAACGGATTCAACATGCGGAGAAAGAAGAGAATGCGTCGGAACATCAGGATGCTGACAAATAAAAAGAAGCAGGTATGGAGGAACCTGCTTCTTTTTACTATTATTGTGCAGCTGCTTGTACGTTGATTAACCCTTTTCCATAGTAGAAAGAGTTTCCAAGATATGTTGCAGTGCTTTCTAAACGATCACGGACTTGCGCGTTTGTCCAAGTCGGATGCTTAGAAAGAATTAGCGCTGCTGCTCCGGCAACGTGAGGAGTCGCCATTGACGTTCCGTTGTAAGCACCGTAAGTGCCTCCAGGAAGTGTGCTTTGGATGGACACGCCAGGAGCCATTACATCAAGCTCAGAACCTGCGCTTGAGAATGAAGCTCTTTGGTTGCTGCTGTTTACCGCACCTACCGCAATGGTAGAAGGATATTTTGCAGGGTAGCCGACTGTGCTTGTGCTGCCCGATGAACCTTCGTTTCCGGCAGCGGCAGCAACGACGATACCGCTGGAAACTGCTTTATCAACGACTGTTTTCAGAGCTGTAGATCCAGAAGGTCCGCCAAGGCTCATGTTGATAACATCCATATTGTTGGAAATAGCCCACTCAATGCCGTTAATAATCCAGCTGTATTGGCCGCTTCCTGTTGAGTCAAGAACTTTTACTGCATATAACGATGCGTTTGGCGCTACGCCCAGAACACCGATTGTGTTATTAAGAGCGGCAATCGTACCGGCTACGTGTGTGCCGTGAGAACTGCCGTCCTGGTATGGGTTTGTTTCAGAAGGTACGAAGCTTGCTCCGCCTCTGACGTTTAAGTCAGGATGAGAAGAGTCAATTCCGCTGTCGATAACAGCTACTTTTACGTTAGAGCCTGTGTAGCCTTGAGAGTGAAGAGCCGGCGCTTTAATTTGAGAAATGCCGTAAGGAACAGATTGCGCATATTCATGTGCAATATGATCTTCTTCCACATATGCAACGCTCGGATCTTGTTTCAATTCTTTTACAGCTTTTTCATCCAATGTTGCTGCGGCTGCGTTAACATACTTAAACTGCTTTTGAACCTTTCCGCCTTTTTCAGAAATAACATCCTTTTTCTTGGCGGAACTCATGGCACTCATTGTCTGTTTAAATCCAACAATGTATTTCTTTTCTGTACTGCTTTTTCCGGCAGCCTGCGCAGACATGTTGCTGAACGCCATCGTAAAGATTAACGTTAACGCAAACAACAAGCTGATCCACAATTTTTTGCTTCTCACTCTTTACCCTCTCCTTTTAAAAAATTCAGAGTAGACTTACTTAAAAGACTATTCTGTGAATTTATTGTAATAGATGGAATAATATTTTAGTAGACCCATTTTTTTGAGATGATTTTATCTCTATTTAGGTATATCATCTCTCGCTATTTCCGTAGAGACTCGAAATAACTACTTTCGTACAGAAAAGAACGAAAATAGACATGAGTAAATGTTCATTATGCTGAAATGTCATGCTTTTTTAGGTTAAATGCTCCTGAGTCCCGGCAAAATCCTGTCGAAAAAATTCGTTCAAATGACCTGCATGTGTTTCCGTGAGAACAATGGATATTATCGTGATATTTTTTCAATGCATGATGATAAAAGTATTCTGGAAAATAAACTTTACAGAAAATTCTATTAGGGATAGAAGAGGGAGGAAGAAATGAGATGAACATTCGCCAAGCAAAGACATCAGATGTGGCCGCCATTGCGCCGTTGTTTAACCAATATCGGGAATTTTATAGACAGGCATCTGATTTGCAAGGGGCAGAGGCTTTTTTGAAAGCTCGTTTGGAAAATCACGAGTCTGTTATTTTGATAGCAGAAGAAAATGGAGAATTCATAGGCTTTACCCAGCTCTATCCAACGTTTTCTTCTGTGTCAATGAAAAGGATCTACATATTAAATGACTTATTTGTCGTTCCTCAGGCGCGTACAAAGGGAGCCGGTGGCCGGCTGCTTTATGCAGGGGGGCAAAATGTTTAGCACTTCAGACTGAGACCACAACCGGAAGGCAAGAAGCTTGTATGAGCAAAACGGCTATGAAGAGGATACCGCATTTGTCCATTATCGTCTCAATGTGCCGGCGAAGTGAAAATGGCGGCTTGATGATTTGGTTTTTTGAACGTTCTTCGGTTACGATATAAATGAAAAGGAGTGTGCCGAATGTCAACGTTATTTCAAGCATTGCAGGCAGAAAAAAATGCCGATGATGTTTCAGTCCATGTGAAAACCATATCAACAGAGGATTTGCCGAAGGATGGTGTCCTGATTAAAGTTGCTTATTCCGGCATCAATTACAAAGATGGTCTGGCCGGAAAAGCAGGAGGCAATATTGTCAGAGAGTATCCGCTTATTTTAGGCATCGATGCTGCGGGTACGGTCGTCTCTTCCAATGATCCGCGTTTTGCGGAGGGGGATGAGGTGATCGCGACAAGCTATGAGCTCGGTGTCTCCCGTGATGGCGGATTAAGTGAATACGCTTCGGTGCCTGGTGACTGGCTGGTGCCTTTGCCACAGAATCTTTCGTTAAAAGAAGCGATGGTGTACGGAACGGCGGGATTTACTGCGGCGTTATCAGTGCATCGGCTTGAACAGAACGGTCTGTCTCCGGAAAAAGGCAGCGTGCTAGTCACAGGAGCAACTGGCGGTGTCGGCGGAATTGCGGTATCGATGCTGAACAAGCGGGGCTATGATGTGGTGGCAAGCACCGGAAACCGGGAGGCGGCTGATTATTTGAAACAGCTCGGTGCAAGCGAAGTAATCAGCAGGGAAGATGTCTATGACGGAACGCTTAAGGCGCTGTCCAAGCAGCAATGGCAGGGAGCGGTTGATCCAGTCGGCGGAAAACAGCTTGCCTCGCTTTTAAGCAAAATTCAATACGGCGGATCTGTCGCGGTGAGCGGCTTAACCGGAGGAGGAGAAGTTCCGGCAACGGTGTATCCTTTTATTCTTCGCGGAGTAAGCCTGCTCGGAATCGATTCAGTATACTGTCCGATGGACGTCAGAGCCGCTGTTTGGGAGCGCATGTCTTCTGATCTCAAGCCTGATCAGCTGCTGACCATCGTAGACAGGGAAGTATCATTGGAAGAAACGCCGGGTGCGTTAAAAGATATTTTGCAAAATCGCATTCAAGGAAGAGTGATTGTGAAGCTTTAACAGGATCAGCTTGCAGAGAATGTTATTTTTCTGCAAGCTTTTTTGTGGACAGGATGATCAGCTGCTGAACTGCTGTGTCGCGAAACAAGATTTTCCTGTAAACCGAACTTTCTCTTCTCATTTTAAAATAATTGGTGATAATGATTCTCATTCCGTGTTATACTACTCTTGGACATCTTAACCATAGAAACTACCAACAGGAGAGACTGGAACATATGAAAAAAACACTGATTATTCTTACAGTTTTACTTCTTTCTGTCTTAACGGCTGCTTGCTCGTCTTCAAGCGGCAATCAAAACAGTATAGAACATAAAGTGGCGGTAACACATGATTTAGGGAAGACAAATGTGCCTGAGCATCCGAAGCGGGTTGTTGTTCTTGAGCTTGGTTTTATTGATACACTGCTTGATCTCGGCATTACGCCTGTCGGGGTTGCCGATGACAACAAAGCGAAGCAGCTGATCAACAAGGATGTGCTGAAGAAAATTGACGGCTACACATCTGTCGGCACTCGCTCACAGCCAAGCATGGAAAAAATCGCTTCATTAAAACCCGATTTAATTATTGCTGACACAACCCGGCATAAGAAGGTGTACGATCAGCTGAAAAAAATAGCGCCGACGATTGCGCTTAATAATTTAAATGCTGATTATCAGGATACAATTGACGCTTCACTTACGATTGCAAAAGCAGTCAGCAAGGAGAAGGAAATGGAGAAAAAGCTGACGGCGCATGAAGAAAAGCTTAGCGAGACAAAGCAGAAAATCAGCGCGAACAGCCAGTCCGTGCTTTTGATCGGAAATACAAATGATACGATTATGGCCAGGGATGAAAACTTCTTTACATCAAGACTTTTAACACAGGTCGGCTATCGATATGCAATCAGTACGTCAGGTAATAGCGATTCAAGCAATGGCGGCGACTCTGTGAATATGAAAATGACACTGGAGCAGCTGCTGAAAACAGATCCGGATGTGATCATCCTGATGACAGGAAAAACAGATGACCTCGACGCCGACGGTAAACGCCCGATCGAAAAGAATGTCCTTTGGAAAAAGCTGAAGGCAGTGAAAAATGGGCATGTATACCACGTGGACCGTGCGGTGTGGTCTTTGCGCCGCAGTGTAGACGGGGCGAATGCCATTTTGGACGAGCTTCAAAAAGAGATGCCGGCTGATAAGAAATAAAAGAAAAGACAGGCAAACACCTGTCTTTTTCTTATTTGATAAAGCCGGATAAGTGGCTGTTGATATTATAGTCTTTTATCCGCCATTTTTCTTCTGCAAATTCAATGTTGCTGAGGCAGGCGTTGACGAGGCGCGTGCTTTGAAGCTCCGGGTCACCGCCCGATATTTCCGTCAGCAGTGCGTGAATTGCCGCACCGTGCGCCACGATCAGTACCTTCTTGTTTGGGTACGCCTGGTTCACTTTTGCCAAACCGCCCATCAGCCTGTCAGTGAGTTCTTCTAACGTTTCCATATTCGGATAGATGTTATCCGGATAGCGCTTTGTCCGTTCCTCCAGCGGCATGCCCTCCGCGTCGCCGTAATCGCGCTCCTTAAAATCATCCATCTCGACAATCGGAAGATGCAGATATTCATTAATAATTTCCGCGGTTCTTTTCGCTCTTTTCAGCGGACTCGTCACGATAATATCCCAAGAAAAGTCCTTTACATATTCTCCGGTTTCTCTTGCTTGGCGTTCACCTGTTGCGTTTAGCGGAATATCGGTTTTGCCTTGGCATTTTTGCTGCAGGTTCCAATCGGTTTCTCCATGTCTTACTAAACAAACGGCTGTCATAAAATCCCCTTCCTGACTTTATTCATATCACTATTATACTAAATCGAAAGCGTGCATCCTATGAAAAAGCCTATGCAAGAACTTCAAATAATAAAGCCAGCCCGATTCCGCCGCCGCTTCCGATGGCTGCAACAGCATATTGACAGTCTGTCCGTCTTTTCGCTTCATAAAACAATCTGGTTACCAGAGCTGCACCTGATGCACCGTATGGATGGCCAAGAGCTAATGCGCCGCCGCGCACATTGATTTTTGAAAAGGGAATGCCGAGTTCTTGCGAGCAGACACAAATTTTGACGGCAAAGGCTTCATTGATTTCAAATAAACCGATATCATCAGGTGTTACATCGTGTGTATGTAAGAGATTACGGATCGCATCAACCGGAGCCGCGGGCGGATAGTTGGGATGAATCCCGCTGACTGCGCTGCCGATAAACCGGAGCACAGGCTTAAGTCCCAGGGCTGCCGCTTTTTCTTCTTTCATTACCAAAAGAGCCGCTGCTCCGTCTGCTATGCCGCTGCTGTTGGCTGCTGTGACTGTTCCGGAGCTGGTGTCGAAAACCGGCTTTGCGCGGGGAATAATCGCTTTTATCGGACGTGTTTTCAAAAATGCTTCGTCTGTCTCCAATTCCCCGAGAGGAACAATTTCTTCACGGTAAAATCCTCCATCATGCGCGTTCCTGCTGCGTTGATGGCTGAGAAGCGCGTACTCATCCTGCATGTTTCTGCTGATGGAATAACGTGCTGCCGTATATTCTGCTGCGATTCCCATGTCGGGATCGCCGATGGCATCTGGAGAAAAGCGGGCCCGTTCTGAAAAAGGGGATTGGCTGCTGCTTTCTGAGCCGCCCGCGATATACATCGTGCCGGCTCCCGCTTGAATAAGGCTGCAGGCATAGCGCACAGCTTCAAGGCCGGAGCCGCACTGTCTGTCAATTGTCATTCCGGGAACCGATAAAGGCAGTCCGGCTTGAAGGGCTGACAGTCTGGCGAGGTTGCCGCCTCTGCCGGTAGCATTTCCGAGAATGACCTCGTCAATTTGATCCTCTAGCTTTCGGCTGAGACAGCGGATGATGGGAGCCGCCAAATCCTCCGGCAGGAAGGGCTTCAGCAGTCCGTTTTGATTTCCAAAGATCGTTCGTTTTGCATCAACAATAACGGCATTCATTTATACTGTACGTCCCTTTCCCAGCCATTTTTTCACTCTGGAACGGGCAATTTTTCCGCTGCTCGTTTCCGGCAAGCTGTCTGCAAACACCCATTTTTTCGGGATTTTATAGGAGGCTAATTTCTGTTTACACCAGGCTTTCAGTGTTCTGGCATTAGCGTTTCCAAGAATGACAGCTACAGCGATTTCTCCCCAATACTCGTCGTGAATGCCAATGACAGCCGCGCTTTCAACCTCTGGGCAGGCGAGAAGCACACGTTCAATTTCTTCTGGGAAAATATTTAATCCTCCGTACACGATCATCCCGTTTTCTCTTCCTGATATGTATAGAAAGCCATCCTCATCAACATAGCCCATATCATCCACTGTCATCCATTCATCTGGTGTGCTGCCGTTCACATAGCCGGAAAACCGCATCGGGCTTTTGACAAATATTTTTCCGACTTCCCCTGGCTGACAGCATTCTCCTTCAGCGTTGCGGATTTCGATCCGGACATTATGAAAAGGGCGGCCCGCTGAATGCGGCTTCCGTTTGCTGTCTTCCGGTGAAGAAAACGTCACAAAACTAAGCTCTGATGTGCCGTAAAAATCGTACAGCTTGAGATGAGGCCATGCAGCGGCAAGCTTCTTCTTGGATTCTGCCGGCCAGTCTGCGCCGGATGAAATGATTTTGACAGGACTGTCGGGAAAACCCTCAATTCTTGTGAGGGCGTCTGTCATCGTCGGTACGGTATAGAGAACACTGATGGATTCACGGCACAGCCATTCCTTCGCTTTGGCAGCAGAAAACTTTTTCAGCAAACAAACGGTTCCTCCGAGAAACAAAGTGCTGACTGCCCCGTATAAGAAGTGAGAGGACATTAACGTCCCGGGAATCAATACCGTGTCATTTGATGAAATCGAAAAATCTGTTTCTGTACAGGTAAAGCTCTCTATCCATGAGCGGTGAGATCGCGTAAAGGCCTTCGGTTTTCCTGTCGAGCCCGATGTAAATCCCATATAAAAAGGGTGCTCCGGATCAATGGTAGGCAAGGGATCAGCGGCTGCTTCAGAAATATCTGCCATACAGTTATCCAGAAAAACAACAGGTGTCTGGCTATCTGTCAGTTTGTTTTTGAAAAAGGCTAAAGTAACCACAAGATCCGCATTGCTTATGGACAGCCTCTCCTTGCATTCAGCCGGGCTCCAGCGTGTGTCGATGGGAATTGCCGTACATCCAGCCGCTGCGGCTCCGGCAAACAGCTGTAAAAACGCCAGACTATTTGGGAGCAGGATCGCCACACGATTCGGCATGCTCGGCTGTGACCGCAGCCAATTTGCGGTTTGAAAGACAAGCCGATCCCAATCCTGGTACGTGATTTGCTCCGATTCAGTCTGGATCGCCACACGCCCGGGCGATGTTGCGGCAATAGATGAATAGGTATGAGTAATTGTCATAAAATCAGCCTCCTTTCGTAAACATCGTATCAGAAAGAGACAAGGCTTGAGTGATTTTTATCGCCAGAAATGCAGATACAGCCGCTTTTATCAAATCACCGGGCACATATGCAAGGCTCATGAAGGCGGCCTGTGACAAATCAATATGCATGATAAAAGCTTGTACCGGTATACCAAGCAGATAAATAAAGATGATGCCGAATACAATATGAGTGAAAAAGAGACGCAATACTGTCACCTTCCGCATCCTGTTAGCGGCTAAACTGATAAGCCATGAAGCGAGGGGATAAGCAATCAAAAAGCCTGCGCTCGGTCCGAAAAACACACCAAAACCGCCTCGTCCGCCGGGCAACAGCGGCGCTCCGAAGGCGACGAGCAGCAAAAAGACAAGCTGGCTTAAGAAAGCAGACTTTGGCCTGAGGATGCTGCCTGCCAGCATGACACCAAGCGTTTGCAATGTAATCGGAACAGGTGTAAAGGATAAGAAGAGAGGGGGCATAAAGCCGAGCACTGCCATCAGTGCGGTGAAAATAGCAATATGCATCATGTCGATTAATTTCAGCATGTGAAATCCTCCAAACAGTAATCAAATATGGTTATACAATAAATGCAGGTAATTATTATGTCAACTGATTTTTAATTTAAGTTTACATAATGAACGCAAAAAAACCGGCCGTATGGCAGACCGGTTTTTGATGGTTATTCTTCTGTCAGGATGACAAGCGAATCAACGGAAGCGGCCACATGGGAAACGGCGCGGCTGACTTCCTGAAGCCCTCCAAGAAAGGCTTGCAGATCGACGTCGATTTTGCCTGATTGCTCTTTGCTGATTTTCATGCTGTGGACGATTTCATCGAATAAGCGGTTAATTTGCGTCATTTTTTCTTTACTGTCGCTGACTAGCTCATTCACGTCTTTGATATGCTTGGATACAATGTTGATTTGTGTATTCGTATTGTTCACAAGCTCAGAAACAGTAGAGACGGTTTTTTTCGTGTCCTCAGAAAGCTTCCGTACTTCATTTGCCACGACAGCAAAGCCTTTGCCGTGTTCTCCGGCGCGGGCGGATTCAATAGATGCATTAAGCGAGAGAAGGTTTGTTTGTTCAGCTATGCCTGTGACGATGCCGAAGATTTTTTCAATTTGCTGCGCGATTTCATCCAGCTTGACCATTTCTTTTTCGATTTGGACAAGGCTTGTGTCAATTTTGTTCATCTGTTTTTGTTGGACTTCTAGCTCTTTTTTTCCGCCGATCGACTTTTCTTCAACAGTGCTGGATGTTACAGTGCCGGCTTTGGATGCTTGAGAAATGCCTTCAGATTTGTCCACAAGCTCTTGAACTGATCTGCTTGTTTCTGAAAACAGATTGGCAATCGATCCAGAGGTTTCTTGAATTTTCTGATGAAGAAGGTTTTTCTTTTCTTCTTGTTCATCACGGGTTTGGTTGTACTCGCTTTGAAACGCTTCAAGGACAAGCTGCTGTTCTAAGTTCAAGATTTTTGTTGTTGCTTTAATGGCTTTCAGCAGTTCTTGCTGATTTGTAATGGACGCTTCGTAAATGTCAATCATTGACAAAAGGAGCTCTTGAAACGCACCCATATACCATTTTGGCAAAAGGCCGATTCTTAAATGGATGGAGGCGATTCGGTTACGCTTTTCAATAAATTCATCATCGATAACGCCTGCAAACATTTCCTGAATATGCCGTTTTAACGTTTGTTTTAATCGGTCAACTGAGCTGTGATCATTAATGATATCCATCAATGAGCTTTCATGGTCAAGGTTTTTATAAAACGCATCAACGATGCATACGATATTTTCTTGAATGAGTGGCTGAAGCTGCTCTAACACGTAAAGCTCAGCATCTCCCAACCTGACCATTTTGAGCTGTTTTTTGACATCTGCATGTTTGTTTGTGAGCTGAATGCGGTTTTTTTGTTGTCCGTTTGAATCTGAAAAGTAAGCTGTTTCTTGTTTTCTGTCTTTTTTAAATAACAATACAATGATCCCCCTTGGGAAAAATATAATTTTTACTTTTTGGCTTTTTAAGCCTTTTTCTTTTTTATCGGCTAAGGGAAACATGAATGAAGCTGCAGATGAAAAATATTTGAAAAACCGTTCATTAAAATGAACGGTTTAATCGAGATCTATTTGTTTTAATGGTTTAATGGCCGGACCCTCTACAACTTCGCCAGATGGCTTAAAGCGTGATCCGTGGCACGGACAATCCCACGTATGCTCACTGTCGTTCCACTCGACTTCGCAGCCTAAATGGGTACAAGTCGTATCAACGAGATGGAAGCAGCCTGTCTCATCCCGAAATGCTCCCGCTCGCCTGCCGTTTATGGTGACGGCTTTCCCTTCTCCTGGCGAAATGTCTTCAAATTGGACATCAGGCTTTTCAAGCTTTCCTTTAATCAAATGCTTGGCGACATCGGCATTGTAGGAAATCACTTTCTGCAACCCGGGATTCAGATGGAAACGGGACGGAGTGAAAATGCTTTCGTATGGATTGTCTTTTTTCTCCACAAGGTCTGACAATAAAGTAGCTGCGACTGCTGAGGACGTCATGCCCCATTTTTTGAACCCGGTCGCTACTAGAATATTGTCCTCATTTTCCGACATCGGCCCGATAAACGGGATTTTGTCGATCGTCACTAGATCTTGGGTGGACCAATAATATGGAATGCTTTCGATGCCGATGGTGCTTTCGGCCAGTTGTCTTAGTGTTTCATAATGTGTAGACATGTCTTTTCCCTGGCCTGTTTTATGGCTTACTCCGCTGAAGAGAATCAGCTTTTCACCGTTTACAACCGTATAGCGGAGCGCCACTGACGGTTGATCGATACTCAAATACATGCCCTCGGGATACTCGATCTTCGGCTTGATGGCAAGGACATAAGATCTGTCGGAGTACATTCTCGCAGCATATAATCCGCCTCCGTCATAAAAAGGGAAGTGGGAACAGCATATGATAAAGCGGCTCTTAATAGCGTGCCGGCTTTTTGTTACCACTTCGGGCCTTTCGCCTTTTTTGATATCAAGCGCAACGGTCTCTTCATAAATTCGGCCGCCTTTTTGAACAATTTGCTCCAGAAGCGCTTTTAAGTATTGAAGCGGATGAAATTGAGCTTGATTCTTCATGACAAGCGCCAGCTTAGAACCTAAGGGAATTGGAAGATCCTTGATAAGGTCTCTTTCAATTCCGAGCTTTGTGTATGCCTCATGCTCGGTGCGGATTTTTTGAACAGCGTTTTCATTTGCCGTATAAAGATATGCGTCTTGCTCGATCCATTCACAATCAATTTGATGTTCATCCACAATGCCTTTTATGTAATCAATTGCATTTTGGTTTGCTTCATAATAAAGCCTCGCATGGTTTAATCCGAAATTGCGGATAAATTCGTCGTATATCATGTCATGCTGTGCGGTAACTTTAGCAGTTGTATGCGCAGTGGTTCCGTTAAGAACCTGATTTGCTTCAATCAAAACGACACGGAAGCCTCTCTTCGTAAGTTCATATGCCGTTGTGATTCCTGTAATCCCGCCTCCGATAATGGTGACGTCACATTCAGTGTCCTTTTGAAGCGCAGGAAAAGAAGGCAGGTCAGTTGATGTTTTCCAGTATGTTTCAGGTGCTTCCTTTGCAAAATGTTGATTAGCCAAGCCGTTATACCTCCAATCAGATTTATTCTTAATTTTTCCATATTCTATCTTTTCATACATAGGAAGCAGGCATTGTTCATAACATAATAAGGTTGAAAAGGAGTGATTTCATTGGCGAATCAAAAAAAGAAAACATTACCGCCTCAGCACCAGAACCAGCAGCCTGGTTTTGAATATCTCATGGACCCGCGTCCGGTTTTTGATAAGCCGAAGAAAGCGAAAAAATTAGAGGGCAAAACCGCTATTATTACTGGAGGAGACAGCGGGATTGGACGCGCTGTCTCGGTGTTATTCGCAAAAGAAGGGGCTAATGTGGTCATTGTGTATTTGAATGAACATCAGGATGCCGAGGAAACAAAGCAGTATGTAGAAAAGGAAGGGGTAAAATGCCTGCTGATTGCAGGAGATGTCGGGGATGAAGCGTTTTGCAATGATGTGGTCGCGCAGGCAAGCCAAGTGTTTCCATCCATTGATATATTGGTTAACAATGCAGCTGAGCAGCATGTCCAGCCCAGTATTGAAAAAATCACCAGCCACCAGCTGATCAGAACCTTCCAAACAAACATTTTTTCCATGTTTTACTTAACAAAGGCAGTGCTGCCTCATTTAAAAAAAGGGAGCTCTATTATTAATACCGCTTCAATTACCGCCTATAAAGGCAATAAAACGCTGATTGATTATTCAGCGACAAAAGGCGCGATCGTTACGTTTACAAGGTCTCTTTCCCAGTCGCTTGTTCAGCAGGGCATACGGGTCAATGCAGTGGCACCGGGTCCCATTTGGACACCGCTTATCCCGGCCAGCTTTGCCGCAAAAGACGTGGAAGTGTTTGGTTCAGACGTGCCGATGGAACGCCCGGGACAGCCGGTCGAAGTGGCGCCAAGCTATCTATACCTTGCCAGCGACGATTCCACATACGTCACAGGACAGACGATTCACGTCAATGGCGGAACAATTGTGAACGGATAATAAAAAGCCAATCCTTGAAGGATTGGCTTATTCGCTCTGCTTGAGCGCTGCATATTCTTTAGAGAGCGTAAGAAACGCATCTTTATCTTTTTCGTCCAAGGCTTTGTTAATTTGGTCCGTCAGCATGGCAAGCCGACGGTTATACAAGGATTCATCGAGCACCATTTGAATGTAAATATCCGTCATTGTGACATCGAATTCTTTTGTTTTTTGCGTGTTGCGGGACTTCATGAGCTCAGTGTACGATTTTTTCTCTTTCATAAAGAATCCCCCCAATGCCTTTTTTATAGTATATGGATAACGGTCGAAAAAATCAATAAATTTTTATAATTTTTAGACAACTAATACTTGGCAATCTATCGACATATCCTGCAAAATGCCGTAAACCGGCAAGTCTTATGAAAGTAAAATCGGTTTATTACTAGTAATTTAGTACCATTAAATATCATTAAAAGATGATTTTATCTTAAATGTTAAAAAAACCTGTCGTTTTACAAAAACAGATGATAGATTATTAGTATAAATTTTGCAGAAAAAGGATGGAGGCCATAATATGAGTCAGAAAACAGACGCACCTTTAGAATCGTATGAAGTGAACGGCGCAACAATTGCCGTGCTGCCAGAAGAAATAGACGGCAAAATCTGTTCCAGAATTATTGAAAAAGATTGCGTGTTTTATGTCAACATGAAGCCGCTGCAAATTGTTGACAGAAGCTGCCGATTTTTTGGATCAAGCTATGCGGGAAGAAAAGCAGGAACTTATGAAGTGACAAAAATTTCACACAAGCCGCCAATCATGGTGGACCCTTCGAACCAAATCTTTTTATTCCCTACACTTTCTTCGACAAGACCCCAATGCGGCTGGATTTCCCATGTGCATGTAAAAGAATTCAAAGCGACTGAATTCGACGATACGGAAGTGACGTTTTCGAATGGGAAAACGATGGAGCTGCCGATCTCTTATAATTCGTTCGAGAACCAGGTATACCGAACAGCGTGGCTCAGAACCAAATTCCAAGACAGAATCGACCACAGCGTTCCGAAAAGACAGGAATTTATGCTGTACCCGAAAGAAGAGCGGACGAAGATGATTTATGATTTTATTTTGCGTGAGCTCGGGGAACGGTATTAGAAAAATAGGAAGGAGCTGACCGAACAGGGCAGCTCCTTTCATAAAGCTATGTCGTCGGAATTCCTCCGGTGATGCCATATACCTGAGATGTCACATAGCTTGAATTCTCTGAAGCTAGAAATACATAAACATCGGCCAATTCCACTGGCTGTCCAGCGCGATGTAATGGAGCTGGCGGCGTGCCTTGTCCGAATTTCGGGATGTTTTCCGTCGGCTGTCCGCCGGAAATTTGCAGCGGTGTCCAAATTGGTCCGGGCGCAACTGAATTTACTCTGATGCCTTTGGAAGCAAGCTGTTTTCCCAGTCCGACGGTAAAGCCGATAATGGCGTTTTTCGTTGCTGCGTAATCTAACAGCATCGGGCTTGGATTATAGCCTTCAACTGAGGTAGTTGTGATAATTGAAGCTCCCTCCGGCAAATACGGAAGCGCCGCTTTTACAACCCAGTAAAGGGAAAAGACGTTCACTTCAAATGTTTTATAGATTTGTTCAGTAGGCAGATCTTCGATGTTTTCGACCGCTTGCTGTTTGCCTGCAACGAGCGCTAGCACATCAAGTCCGCCGAGTTCGTGATGCGACTGTTTGACTAGATCTTGGCAAAAGGATTCGTCGCTCAAATCTCCGGGGATCAGCACTGCTTTTCGGCCTTCTGCTTCAATCAGTTCTTTTACCTCTTCAGCATCTGGCTGTTCCTCGGGCAAGTAGTTAATGGCCACATCGGCACCTTCTCTGGCGTAAGCAATCGCGGCAGCGCGGCCGATACCGGAATCGCCGCCCGTGACAAGCGCTTTTCGACCCGTTAGTTTACCTGATCCTTTGTAGCTTTTTTCTCCGCAATCAGGGACAGGCTTCATGTTCTTTTGCAGGCCTGGCGGTTCTTGATATTGTTCGGGAAATTCATCATGAAAAAATGCTTTTATAGGATTCGTAAGATTTGAATCAGACATCAGCAACGCTCCTTTTCTGTTTGGTGTACATTCGTATGTGTACCCCTGAGCATAAGCAGAAAAACATGTGTTGGCAGTTTGAACACTGAAGGACCAAAGAAAACAAGAAAAAACAAAGCCTTCTTCCATATTTATCTTGTCAAATAAGACTATATGAATTATGATAAATTCGAGCTATAAATCAACTAAATATTGGGTATTGGGAGAGTGAATCGTCATGAAAAAAGCGGCGGCGATTTTGCTGTCACTCGGTCTCGTTTTCGGTTTTTCATACGGAGCTGACCATGTGGCGGAAGCCAAAACAAAGGTGAAGGTTTATAAGAACTGCAAGGAGTTAAACAAAGTATACAAAGGCGGAGTGGCCCGCACTTCGAAGGCGAAAAACAAAGGCGGAAAAACAAAGTACAAGCCTTACGTCTCTAAGGACCTTTATGATGCCAATAAAAAGAAAGACCGCGATAAAGATCTTATCGCCTGTGAACGGTAAATAAGAAAAAGCAATCTGGTGTCCAGATTGCTTTTTCTATTGCTTAAGCTGCCTGATCGGCCGCAGCGCTTTTCGCCTTCCTTGTCATAAGGCTGACTGCCATCATGACCGTGATATTCAAAAGCAGGGCGACGATGCCTACATTCAAGTCTTTTGCGGCTTGCGGCAGCGCCGGAAATAAAGTGCCGATGGTCGTTTCCGTCATTGTAATATAAGTAACTGCTCCGACACCTGCAATAATGCCGGCGAAGGCTCCTTGCTTTGTCACCATATTATGCTTGAACAGGCTGAACAAAAGGGCGGGGAATAGCTGTGTGACAAGGCTGTAGCCCATCAAAAGCAACGTAACGATGGTATTCCCGCCTTTGAAGGTAAAATACACCGAAATCAGCGCAATCACCGGCACTAAAAACTTAGCAAGCGCCGATACTTGCAGTTCTGTCGTGCGGGGCGCGATTACCTTGTACACATTTTTTGCAAACAGCGTGGAGGCGGACATTAAGATCATAGACCCTGGCACAAGTGCTGTCAGCAGTCCGGCAGCACCGATAATTCCGACAAACCAAGGGTCAAATGTTTGCAGAGACAGTCTCAAAAGCGACAGATCCCCGTCTGCGCCTTTCAGATCTGGAACTTGCAGGATAGCCGCAAAGCCAACGAAAAGGACGAAGAGCAGGACCAGCTGGTACAAAGGCATGATGATGGCGTTTTTGCGAAAGACTTTTGGATTTTCAGCTGAATACGAGGCGGAAAAGGTGTGAGGCCACATGTAAAACCCGAGCGCTGTCAAGAGTACGGTTGAACTGAACCAGGCCACACTTTGTCCCGATTCGGGGAGCGTAAGAAAGCCAGGCTTTGCCGTTTCAATCTGCTGAAACATGTCTTGAAATCCGCCGTAGTAATGAATTGGCAAATACACACCTAAAAACAGAACGACAACCAGAATCATGATGTCCTTCACAACCGATATCCAGGCAGACCCGTGAATGCCTGAAACCATAACATAAACCGTGATGGAAACAGCGCCGATCCAGATGGCGGCGGTCGGGGTGATTTTGCCGTACGAGGTTTCCGATACAATCAGCCCGAGGCCTTTCAGCTGCAGTACAAGATAGGGAATGAGTGCGGCGATGCCGACCAGTGAAACGAGAATGCCGAGCAGCGGACTGTTGTATTTTTTTGTGAAAAAATCAGACTGCGACATCAGTTTATGCTGTTTCGCGTACGTCCAAACTGCCGGAAGAAGCCAGTAAGAAAGGATGTAGGCCAGACATCCGTAGGCGATGATATAAAAGGCTGGACCGCCTTTTCCGTAGGCCCAGCCGCTGCCGCCGAGAAACGTAAAAGTAGTATAAATTTCGCCTGCCATCAAAAGGAAGACGAAAACAGTTCCGAAGCCGCGCCCTCCGACCGTCCACTGCTCCAGGTTCATGTCTTTTCCTTTTTGGGCGCGTATACCGAGAAAAATACTCAAGAGCAGGACACCGAAAATGATGATGAGTGCTGCATTCATTCTGCTTCCTCCTTTTTATTTTCCTTGTCGAGGACATACACAATCGCCATCAGCGCAGAGGTCAAAAGAGCCCACATCACAATATAGGCAAGAATAAACGGCATGCCGAACACATAGGGGGTCACCTTATTTGCAAAAGGGATGCCGAGTAAGATTCCGATAAAGGGCAAAGCGGCAAGAACGTGAATCAGTTTCATAGAATCCTCCTTCTATTTAGGATTGGGGTGTACAAGCCCAAGCGTACTGAAAATGATGTCGCAGATATGGCAGCACATGTCACTTTTTAGGGTGAAAGGCTGTGGTTCGAATTATAAATAAATTTATTTTGTTTGTATAGTGTGAATTGTCTGAAATTAATGATCTGAATCGCCCGAAGAGGGAACGGGCAGTATGATTCAAAAGGCTCGGAGTCTGTCCGGGGCAAATAGATAGTATGTTAATAATTCGCTGACCTGCTCACGGATTCGCGGATTAAAATAGCGATGGTTTTCTTCATAACCGTCGATGACAAATGTATAGAGCGTAAAGGCTTCATCGCGTTCCGTCTCGCGGATTGCAATTTTTCTTTTCCTCAGTTCTTTTCTGACCTCAATCAAATCCTTTTGTGCTATTTTTAATGATTCGCTGATAAGCTGTTTATAAGGATGCTTCAATTTTAATGTGCTTTCTTCAATTTCGGCGAGATCACGGTTAAAAATCGTAATGGCCATGGGCAAAAAGAGAGCCCGTTCAATTAAATCGTATATTTCTTCCTGCAGATTTGGCATATTGACTCCTTCTTTCTAAGGGAACGTTTGTTCTATTTGTATTCTATATCGGCTGGTGAAATGTTTCAAGACAGAAAAAATCACCAAAACTTTTTAGTTTTCTGCTGATAATGTGTAGAATAAGGATAGACAAACCCGGTAAGGAGTATAAATGTTGGAGCATTTTTTATCCTATTTGACACAAGAACATTTAACTGAATTATTTCAAAGCTATAGGGCTTTCGGTCCGCTCATAGCTGTGCTGCTGCCTTTAATTGAAGCATTTCTCCCGTTTTTGCCGCTGATCGTGTTTGTGGTGGCGAATACGAACTCGTTTGGCTTGTGGGAAGGATTCATCCTGTCTTGGGCGGGATCAACTGCTGGTTCCATTCTCGTATTTTTGATTGTCCGTCAATACGGACAGAGAAAATTGCTTGGATTTATCCGCAGTCATCCGTCTGTAAGAAAGCTGATGTTATGGGTGGAAAGACACGGCTTCGGTCCCATGTTTCTTCTGCTTTGTTTTCCATTTACACCGTCAGCCGCGGTGAATGTTGTTGCCGGTTTGTCAAGGATCGGAACGCGGCCGTTTATTTTGGCGGCAGCCTCGGGGAAGCTTGTCATGATTTTTATGATCAGCTTCATCGGATATGATCTGCACGCGCTGATTACCCAGCCGATTCGAACGGTCATCGCCGTATTGGTGATCACTGTCTTATGGTATGTCGGCAAAAAGGTGGAGCGGTATCTGCATGTAAGAGCCAGTCAGCGTGAGCATGATGGAGGGAGACAGTAACATGAAAAAACGGTTTTGGTTTCTTGCCGGTGTAGTGTCCGTTGTTCTCGCCATCCAGGTTAAAAATGCTGTCTTTATTGATTACAAGGTAGAAGGCGTCAGTATGAATCCGACCTTCCAGGAAGGAAACGAATTGTTGGTCAATAAATTTTCGCATCGATTTAAAACCATCCATCGTTTTGACATCGTCCTTTTTAAAGGCCCTGATCATAAAGTGCTGATTAAACGGGTAATCGGCTTGCCCGGTGAAACGATCAAATATAAAGATGATCAGCTGTATGTGAACGGAAAGCAGGTTGCTGAGCCATTTTTGAAGCATTTGAAATCTGTTTCTGCCGGCAGCCATGTAACGGGTGATTTTTCTTTGAAAGATGTGACGGGAACAAGCAAGGTGCCGAAAGGAAAATATTTTGTCGTTGGAGATAATCGCATATACAGCTTCGACAGCCGGCATTTTGGTCCGATAAGAGAAAAAAATATTGTCGGTGTGATTTCTGATGCCGAATAAAAAGACGCTAATGGAAGAGGCGTCTTTTTGTATGCCGTTTGGAAAAATGTGTTGAAGAAAAATTTGTAAGGAGCTATAATCAATATTGTTACGCGCGTAACAAAAAAAACGGTTGTTTTTTGATTATGAGTTGTTTTTATTAGATTTTGTTCGTTTTGTATGAAACAAAAGGAGTGGTGAATGATGATGAAATATGAAGCAGTGATTATAGGAGGAGGGCCGGTTGGATTTATGCTGGCTTCTGAGCTTGCGATGGCCGGAGTGGGAACATGTGTGATTGAACGGCTTGAAAAACCTGTTCCGCATTCCAAGGCGTTGACGCTGCACCCCCGAACGCTGGAGCTCCTTGAGATGAGAGGGATTTTAGAGCGGTTCGTATCCAAGGGAAGCAAGATACCTTCCGGACATTTTTCAATGCTGGATACCCGTCTGGATTTTTCAGGCTTGGATACGAGCTGTCCTTACACGCTTTTGCTCCCGCAGTCAAAAACAGAAAAGCTTCTTGAAGATCATGCACGAAGCCTGGGAACAGAGGTGTTTCGGGGTGCCGAGGCGCTGGCGGTTACGCAAAACGGGGAAACGGTCCAAACGATCTTTAAGGATCGGGACGGCAGTGTACGGACGATCACAAGCAAGTTTGCCGTTGGGGCAGACGGCGCCGGAAGTACCGTCCGGAAACAGGCGAAAATTGAGTTTCCGGGAACAGACAGCACTGTCACCGCTGCGCTTGGGGATGTGGTGCTCCTTTCTCCGCCGCCGTCAGGCGTGCTGTCCCTTTGCACAAAAGAGGGCGGTGTTATGATTGTTCCGTTATCTTCAGACCGATATCGTGTCGTTGTGATCAGCCCTTATCGCACGCAAACGCCGAAAGATGTGCCTGTGACTGAGGAAGAGCTGAAAGCTGACCTCCTGCGAATTTGCGGAACTGACTTTGGTTTAAGCGACCCTTCGTGGATGTCGCGGTTCGGGAACGCCGCGCGCCAAGCGAAACGGTATCGGGACGGCAGAATCTTTCTTGCGGGTGATGCCGCGCATATTCATTTTCCGGCGGGCGGGCAAGGACTGAATGTCGGCCTTCAGGATGCAATGAACCTCGGGTGGAAACTGGCGGCGGCCATCAAAGGCTCTGCGCCTTCTTGGCTTTTGGACAGCTACCATGACGAGCGGCATCCGGCAGCTGAAGGGCTCCTCAGAAACACAGAGGCACAGACAAAGCTGATCGATTTCAGTCAAGCAGGCCTCCATTTGCGAAGCATGATGTCGGAGCTGCTGGCCTTCCCTGATGTGAATCGATATGTAGCAGGGCAAATTTCTGCACTCGATGTCAGATATGAAGCTGATCGTACCATGCCGCCGAATCGTTTGAACGGGGCAAGGCTCCCTGACATGGAGCTGATTCTTTCCGACGGCAATTCGGAACGGCTGTACAGCTTTCTCCAAAACGGGACATTCGTTTTGCTGTCATTGAGGCAGGAAGCTGATGATCATATCGAAGTGAAAGGCTTACGTACGGTAACCGCCTCGCTTGCAGAACCGAATGAAAAGTTGCGGGATGTGCATACCATATTGATTCGTCCCGATGGACATGTTGCCTGGGCGGTGGATGCATCAGCGCCCGATTGTGCCGAGGTGATTCAAAAAGGGATCAGCCGCTGGTTTTCCGTCACCAGCCGAGTATAATTCAATTCGATTGTTTCATCTGTAACAAAACGGTATGATAGAAGAAACAATCGAATGAAAAAGGATGGAAAACCCGATGAACACAGATCATACAAAACGCAATCTTTTTGAATTGTATGCGGAGCTCATTCATCAGCAGGAGAAATGGGAGGGGCTTATTAAAGCCTTTTTATCTGACGAATTGAGGAAGCTGGATGTAGAGCACGGGAGTAAATCTCAATTGACGATGACAGAAATTCATGTTCTATCTTGTGTCGGGGACAATGAACCAATTAATGTCACGTCGATAGCAGAAAAAATGAATACGACAAAAGCGACTGTATCACGCATCAGCACAAAATTGCTCGGCGCAGGGTTCCTTCACAGAACACAGCTCAGCGATAATAAAAAGGAGGTCTACTTCCGATTGACGCCTGCTGGAAAAAAGCTGCACAGTTTGCACAAATATTATCATCAGAAGGCTGAACAGCGTTTTCTGTCATTTTTTGACCGCTATACCGAGGAAGAGATTCTTTTTGCGGAACGGCTGTTTCGGGATCTGGTGACAAAATGGTATCCGTCGTCAGAAGAAATTGAAGGGGGTCTCCCGAGCATTTTTAAATAAAAAACACGCACTGCGGTGCGTGTTTTTCGCTTTTTTCTATCTTGTTCAAGGCTGTAACGTAAATCAGATTTCCTCTTGAAGAATGAAATTCAAGATGTTCAGGAATTTGCACTGCTTATACGATATGTCTATTAGTATCTTTATTTTATACGTTTTTTACTGTGTTTTTGATGCTTTGTTTTCAAGTGAAATAGGGTCTTCTGTTTTAGTTCTCCTAATCTTTACAGAAATACCTACTAGAATGACCGCCATAGTTGTAAATATTCCCATGGTTAATAAGATCGTATCCTGATTTAAACTCCATCCAATTAAGAAAGAGATGATCGCTCCTCCGAAACTTGCCGAAGCAATAAATAAACTTGTAACTTCGTCAACGTACTTCTGAATAATGATTGATGCTAGTGTTAAAGCAATGGGAAATATGCCTGCTATACTTAGGCCAATCAAAAATGTACCACCCAATTGAAGTATTGGGTTACTTATATAAGAGAAAGCAATCAACAAAACAATTAAACAACTACAGCTAAAAAGGAGGTATTTGGAAAAATCAAGCCTTCTACTTACTAAACCAATCAGTATTCTTCCTATGATGATCCCTACCCAGAAAAAGGAGACACTTATAAGACTAATTTGTTCATTGTCTTGGTTTATCATGATTGAAGGTAAAAAGTTGGCAAAATTTGTTTCAATTCCAGCATATAGGAAAGCGAAAAATACAAAAAAGCCTAATTGCTTTGATTTTTTTCTATCTCCTATAAAGTATTGAAATGCTCCTCCATCTGGAAAGGTCACTTGTTGGTTGGCATTCTTAGCGTACTTTCGGTTCTTGGACAAGAAAATTAACCACCCTACGAATAGGACGAATAAAAAGGTGAATATACAGTAATACGGTAAAAACCAGTTATTGATATCTATGAAGGAATTAATTAATAATGGGAAAGATAAAGCGCCTAATCCAAAGAGAACTTCCAGCTTACTCATTTTTTCTGCATTACTTTCGAAATTAGCTATAACAAATGAACCAACTGTCGTTTCTAATGTGCCTGCTCCATATCCTAAGAGAAAAGCCATTACAATAATATAATACCAATCCTTAGTTAGAAAAAAGATACTTAACGCTGCAAGCATTATTGTCAAAGCTAAAGTAAGTGTCCTAAAATGACTGTATTTCTTAATCATTAACGGTGCGATTAATACTCCGCTTAGAAATCCGGTAAACTGAAAGAAGATTATGACTGAAATATCATCTGTTGTCTTGTTAAAAGACTCTAATAGAAATGGTGTCAAACTCCCTGTTGATATATGGATAATACCTACTGTAAAAAAGAAAGCATATCCAAATAAATATGTCCCTCTTAACATTCATTTCACCCCTATATGAAAAAGCAGGAAAATACATTCCTGCTTTTTTAGTAACTTCTCTCTTTGAAATACTAGTTGACTGCTGAAACAGACATTGGTTGAGAGTTGCTGTCTTTCTCAAAGAACATTTCTAACACTTCCTGAGATCTAAAACCATCACTAAAAGAAGGGATCTCAACCCAATCATTTTGAGTTGATGCAATCCAATTGATTAACTCGCTTCTAAAAGAATCAGCCCATCCATAAAACTCGTTTGGCGGATCGTTTAATAGGCTTTGCGGTACTGGGCAGTCTACCACGTTCAAGCCATCTATGAGCTTGTAAACGTGAGGATTACCTGTGTGGTATTTAAACTCTTTTTTGTGTCCAACTACCTCAATGCTAAAACCACAGTCTTCAGGTACAGAACATTTTGATGTGATGATATTTACAAATACCTTGTTCTTCAGCTGGCCATAAATTTCTGCATAGTCATCTACGAGTACCTGTTTATCCTCTTTTGTTTTTACATTTGTGTTCATTTTTGCCCTTACTGATTCTGTGATGAAATCACTCTCAAACAAATACCATACCATGTCAATAAGGTGAATACCCAGATCCCCCAATGATCCACTCGTCTTCTTACTGTTAGCGTCATCTCTCCAAGTAAACTTCTTACGCCTAAGTGCACTATTTTTCTTGAAGTGTACTTTTATGGACAGTATGTTACCTAGTTCATTATTGATAATTAAGCTTTTTAAGATATTTACGTAAGATAAATATCTATAATTAAATCCCATACTGGCTCTTACGCTCAACCTTTCAGCAGTATCTTTCATTATGCTTGCTTCTTCAAGAGAAATAGCCATAGGCTTTTCACACAAAACATGCTTATGTTTTCCTAATGCTTGCAAAGCATGTTCTTTATGGCAAAAGTTTGGTGATGCTACAATTAAACCTTCTGAGGCATCAATTAGTTCATCTGCGTTTTCAAATGACTTCCCGCCGAAAGTTTTCACAAAGCTTTCTGCATTTTGTTGATTTATGTCATATACCCCTACTAACTCTGCATTTTTTATTGTAGATAAAGCAGTTGCATGCGCTCTTGCAATACCACCTGCACCTATGATGCCTATCTTCTTCATTTTTATTTCCTCCTCATGAACCAATTAATTTTTTTAAGGTATTAGTAATTCCTTTTGAGTACTCACTATCAGTTATAAGGTGATGCAAGTTTTTGGCTTCCTGTGTTGCATTTTTTAGCAGATATCCATTCCCTACTGCCTGTAACATACGAACATCATTTCCACTATCCCCAAATGCGATAGCTCTTTCGGTATTTAGGTTGTATTTCTCTAACATAAACGTTACAATTTCATTCTTTCCTGTCCCTATGGGGATAAAATCTACATCATAGCTGTCTTCTGGATCGCCTGCTAAGGGATTACACCGATTTATATTTACTGAAACGCCGTATTCTTCGCAGATTTTTTCAATTGCTAATAGGTTTTTCTTGTCGTTTATTTCATCTTGTTCCTGATAGTAGAAGTTATGCTTATACCGTGACTTTCCTAATTGAGTTTGAGGATTCAAAAGAATGTTATGATTTTCATGCAGCTGTTTCACAAGTTTTTCAACCTTTTCTTTACTAAACCCTTCATTTATGCGACTGTTCCACTTATTATCTTGCTGTCCGAAGTTATGCTCAGAAAAGTACGTAATTTCAGTTCCAAGATCACTAGCTATAAAATGCGGAAAATATCTAAATTTTCCTCGTCCCATTTTATCGAGAATAGATTCTATACTGCTCCCAGTAACCCATCCGATTATTAGTTCCCCATCTTTACTTTTTTGTTCTAGATAGTTTTCGAGTTCATAAATGTCTTTTTGTTTTTGTTCGTCGATTGTATGCGGAAAATACGTTTCATCAAAATCACAAAAAACAATATACTGAGGATGTTCAACCGTGGATAACGTTTTATACTCCGATTTCTTGCTTAATAACATGAAACAGTCCCTCCATTACTCTGTCTTGTTCTTCTAAAGTAAATGACGGATATAAAGGCAAATGCAGTACCTGACTATGAGCCTTTTCCGTATGAACCAATTGGAGTCCTGCATACTTGTCCTGTACTAAAGGAGTTTTTTGCATATGAGACAGTACTGGATAATATACATCTGTTTGAACACCAAAATCTTTATTTAATTTAGTCATGATATCTGCCCTATCTTCTGTTCTTACCTTAATAGGAAACAGATGCCATACATGATCTTCACTTAATTCTGGTAATTCAATAAAGCCTTTATTCTGTAACTCTGCTAATTGGGTAATGTATCTATCCGCCAAGAACAGTCTTTTGAAGTTGTTTAATGAAAGGTACTTCATTCTCTCTAAACCAATAGCTGCCTGTAAATTGTCCATTTTTGAATTAAATCCAAAATTGATGACTTTCTTATTTTTTACATTTACTTCAAAACCATGATAACTAAATTGAATGCATTTTTTAGCGAGTTCTTCATTATCAGTTGCTATTGCCCCAGCTTTGCCACATACACCAAAATTCTTATAAGGATTAAAACTTAATGTAGTGATGTCTGCATACTTTCCTAAGTCTGTCAGGCCAATTCCTTGGCAGGCATCTTCAATTACTTTTAATTTATAACGATTTGCGATTTGACGGATATGCTGCATGTCTGAATGTTTTCCGTATAAATGCACAGGTAGAATAAACTTTGTATAAGGAGTGATTGCTTCTTCAATTTTGTCAGGATCGATGCAGAATGTTTGTGGGTTAATATCTACATAGATAGGAACGCCTCCCAAAGCTAACACAGCATTTTCAGTAGCTGAAAAGCTATTAGCCGGCATGATCACTTCATCCCCTGGGTTTAACCCTAAAGCCAATAAACCTATCATAATAGCATCGGTTCCACTGCTGGTTGCAATTACATACCTTTTATGTAAATATGTAGATAAAACTTTTTCGAATTGCTCTAAATAGGAACCACTTGTAAATTTTCCAGTTGGCAAAACTTCAGTTAATGTATTTAAGATATCTTCCACTTCATCATTGGTTATTAATCTGTCTACAGGCAAAAAAGGGACTTTACTGATTTCACGATTTTTTTGATAGTTGAAAAGGTCATGTTCAATATCTATCTTTTCTTTTAATACTTGTTTCCACCGCTCGTTTACAATACTGTCTTCAATAACAAGTTCTTTTCCTTGTACGTCACCTTTTAAGTGTTTTAATAGTGACATGTTTTCTTTGCTTTTACCTGAAATCTTAACCTGTTTTTGCATGAACAGTACCTCCAATGATTTTATAATCTAAAAATTTATTACAAATTTATCCTAATTTCTGAAATCGGTAACATGTCAACAACTTTTTTAAGGAAGGGAAAATATGCCTACAATTGATGAAATAGCAAAATTATGCAACGTGTCTAAAACCACAGTGTCAAGAGTATTGAATAATCATCCTTATGTGTCGAAAGAAAAAAGAGATATGATCTTAAAGGCAATTAACGAACTTGACTACACTCCCAATTATTTAGCTCGGAATTTTAGGAGAAATAAGACACAAACGATAGCTTTATCGGTTCCGAGTATCGACCATCCATTTTTTGCTCAATTAATAAAAGGGGTCTCTCATGAAGCACTGTTTAAGAATTACAAGGTAATTGTATTTCAGACCTTTTATGACAAACAGACGGAGCTAGAATTATTAGAGTTATTGAAACATAAAGAAGTGGATGGTATTATTCTTGGAACTTTAGAAAATGAATGGGATCAGATATCCCCTTTCTTAAAGTATGGTCCTATCTTATTATGTAATGAATATCATCACTCAGCGGACATCACGATAATTGGGTATGATGAATTTGAAGCCGCATACATGGGGGTAGTACATTTAATTGAAAGAGGGCATAAAAAAATTGGGTTTTGTTTTGATACTCCATATAGCGAAGCTCAATGTCAGAGGAAAGAGGGTTACTTGAAAGCTTTACAAGATTACAATTTACATCATAGAAGCGAATGGATATTCGGCGAAATGTTTAATATCGAGGATGGCTTTCGAGTTTTTCATAAGTTAAAGGATCTAAAGGACAGACCCTCAGCAATATTTACAGGAAATGATCAAGTCGCCGCAGGGATTATTAAACAGGCAATGAAAAATGGCTTTAAAGTTCCAGAAGACTTAGCTGTAATTGGTTTTGACAACCAATTGATTTGCCAAGTCGTTACTCCGACCATAACAACAATTGATATCCCTGTAATAGAATTAGGCCAACAGGCTGTGTTGAAAATTATCGAGTCCATTTCGGGTAATGTCACTTTAAACAGAAGAATTATTAAACTGCCAACAAAGCTTATTATAAGAGAATCAACGTAATGATAGATTTCCCTTTATCATTTTATATCTTTATATAAGAAAAAGAGGTTATTCATTTTAACCTCTTTTTCAATTAGTAAGTCGTCAATTATTTCTTTGCCTTTCATTTCACCCTCTGGCAGCACTCACTTCAAATCTGATCCATTAACAACGAAATATCCACTTATATTTCCCCATCTCGATGGTTTGCGATTTAAAAGTTCTTGAACCCTTTTTTCAACTAGGCATTACTGCCGCTAATCGAGCTCTTTTTGTCTTTTTTTTCACCATGAAGATGGTGAAGCAGGCGATAAAACGGCGGCAGCAGGGCAATAACCAGAATGACGCGAATGACCTGAACCGCAACGACAAAGGTGGAATCAGCATGTAAGGTAACTGACGTCGTCGCCATCTCTGCAATCCCGCCGGGCGCAAATGCCAGAACAGAAGTGATGAGCGAAATTCCTGTCAGCTCGGAAACGATCACGGCGCTCAAAAACATTGCTGCGATTAAACCGACGGACGAGACAAACCCGACGATGATAATACGGGTGACACCGGCAAACATGCTTTTGTACATCTTAGAGCCGATCGTTGCCCCGAGAAATACTTGTGATACATGGTTAGCTTGTGATGGCCACCATGCCGTCATGTCGTGCCCTGTCACCGCAGCTCCGCCAACATGTACAATTGCTACACCGAGCATGCTGCCGAGCAGCCATGGAGCTGGAAATTTTAAAAATTTCGCAGCTTTGCAAGCTCCCCAGGCAGCGAGAATAAGAATGACGGTCCACAAAACGGGAGCGAGCCTAAAATCTGTCGTTGCAGAAGAAATCGTCTCTGCTGCGGCACTTGCGGTACGATCTTGTTTTGTATAGATCAGAATGACTAAAAACGGAATGGAAAGCACCACGAGCAGCACACGCATCATTTGAACGAGGCTGACTATAGCGGTATTAGCGCCTACTTCCTGTGCGATGCTCGGCATGGCGGAAAGCCCGCCGGGAGCGGTGCCGACAAAGCTAGTCATCATATCCGTTTTGCTGAAACGCCAAAGCACATATCCTGACAGCATAGCCAGCAGGATAGACAATATCAGCATAACGCCGACTGAAAACCAATGGTCTTTGAGAACAGAGAGAACGGATAAATTCAGCTTTTGGCCCAATTCGATGCCGAGGATCATCTGCCCAAGGGCGAGCCATCGTCGGTTAATTCCTTTTTGGTCTGGTGCCATCATCAGCCATGCCGGCCGTATCATAGCGAGGCAGCAGGCGACAATCAGTGTTCCGATCATCCATCCAATTGATATTCCGGTTAATGAAAGAATAAACCCCCCGGCTGCACTGATTGCGATAAACCATAGATCTTTGAGGAGATTTTCGTCTTTCTTCAATGTAAAACCCTTCTTCCTTTTTCACGTAACACTCCAATTGTTCACGTAGTGAATGTATTTATTACTATAGTATATTTTTGTTGATAAAGAAATTATGAATTATTTTCTATAAGCGATTCACTTTTCTTATGACCTTGTGTTCGATCTTCTCTATTGTGTAAGTCAGAGATAAACCCGCTGTCAGCAGACACACGGCAAGAGCGTAAAAAATCACTTCTCCGCCAAATGATGTCAGGATCAGCCCGCCTGCCAGCGGTCCGATTGAGCGGGATATATCCCAATGCAGACCATAGACAGCATAAAACCGGCCCAGCAAATGAGGCGGCGCCAATTTCGATATGAAGGTCTGGATGTGGGTTAGCCCGATGCTTTCGCCAACCGTCATCACCGCTGCCGTCACTAAAAGCATTGTCAGGGAGGTTGAGCATGCAAAACCGGCAGCCGCAAGGGAGTAGCAAATATAAGTAATGAGGAGGATCGTTTTCATTGAAAGCTTTTCGGTCCCTTTGACAAGAGGTACTTGGAGAACACAGCTGAATAAAGCTTTTGCTGCTGAATAGATGGTCAGCATGGACAGATAATCAGAAAACATGTTTTTGCTGAACAGCCTGTATGTTGTTTCTGTTTGTGCATATAACATGCTGATGGGGAGAGAAAGCAGCAAAAGAAGCAGGACAGGCCTGTATATCGTAAAGCTCGCGGACATTTTCGGGGTAACAGCTGGGCGTAGCGGCTTTGTCTCAGGCAGTTTCAGTGCAGCGATCAGAAAGTAGATAAACAATGCCGCAGCATCTAATGCGAATATCCACACGGGGTTATGATTGTACAGAAGCATCCCGACAAGCGGCCCTGCCGTCAGGCCCGCCGAATAGATCGCATTGATGACCGCAAACACTTCCGAACGTCTGCTTTCCGGCGTACTTTCAGCGATTTGGGCGCGGGAAGCGGGAATGTACAACGATCTTCCGATGCCATTCATGACATAGAGAATAGCGAAAACATACGCATGCTCAGCAAATACAAACCCTGTCATTGCCGCTGATTGAAGAAGCAATGCGGTCAAAATCGCTGTGCGCCGCCCAAGCCGGTCCGCCGCCTTTCCTGCAGCGAGCGTCAGGAAAATATCAGCAAATGGCTGAAGGCTGATGATCAGCATTGGCATCATGATACTGCCGTTTAATTGTTCATGCAGATACAGCACCATAAAAGGTCCCATCATTGCACCTGTCAGGCTTGTCAGCAATTCGCCGAAAAAGCGGAGCCGAACGGGAGCGGTATATCTCGATTTTATAGAGTGAAAACTGGTCAACATGTGATCGCCGCCTTTCGCTGTTTGATATAGTAGTAGTGTATAGAAGGAGCGGCGGCCCAAAAAGTGAAGAAAAGAAGAGATAAAAATTCCCCTTTTGTCGGGAGGTGCGGGGATTGAAGCTAATAGAGCACTACGTGGCGCTTGTAAAAACAGGCTGCGCCGAGTATGGGCAAATGAACGAAATGACGCTCACTGAGATTGCCGACTGTTTATTTTGTACAGAAAGAAATGCAAAGCTCATTTTACATAAGCTGGAGAACAGCAATTGGATTATCCGGGAAAGCGGGGCGGGGCGCGGCCGCAAATCTAAAATCGCGTTTCTTCGGAGGCCTGAGGAACTGCTTCTTCAAACTGCCAAGGAATATACCATGTCAGGAAAGCTTAAAAAGGCAAAGGAGCTGCTTCAGCAGTATCAGTCCGCGTTTCCAGGGCTTCAAAACGAATATAACATGTGGCTTTCAGAGGTATTCGGATTTGTGACGGAGACAGGCGAGAATGGGGCGAAGGATGTTCTGCGGCTGTTCATCACGCCTGAATCTGTCAGCAGTTTGGATCCATGCCAAATATTTTTACGGTCTGAGGGCCATTTCGTCAAACAGATATTTGATACACTCTTCACGTTTGATTCGGATATGCAGGAGCCAAAGCCTCATTTGGTTCATGGATGGGAAGAGGTCGAAAAAAAACAATGGAGATTTTTTCTTCGAAAAGGTGTGTCATTTCATAATGGACAGCCGCTGACATCGCGGGACGTTGCGTTTACATTTCAGCGCTTTTTGGAACTGGCTGACAACCCGTATAAATGGCTTCTGCACGGAGTGAAACAAGTCTTAGAAAAGGGCCCTTATTGTGTGGAACTCATACTCGATAAGCCGAATGCGCTTTTGCCGTATGCTCTTTGTGATGAACGGCTGTCCATACTGCCGGCAGAACAGGGCGGCGGGAAAAATGGAACAGGGCCTTTTCAGATGAATCAGCAACACAGCGGGATGCTTGTGCTTGAAGCCAATGAGCGCTACTTCAAGGGACGCCCCTATTTGGATCGCGTTGAGTTTGTTTTTTCTGAGCAAGCCGGAGAGATGAACGGTTTTACCATTCAAGAAAAACAAACATGTCCTGAGCAGCAAACTGTTTTTGATGAGCGGCATGTTCAGTATTTGTCGCTCAATCTGAAAAAGAAGGGGCCTCTTCAGCACCGAAGCTTTAGAAAAGCGCTCCGGCTGCTGATTTCCTCTGAACGGCTCGTTCGTGAAGCGGGAGGGCACCGAAGAATCCCGGTTACGTCCTTTTTGCATCCGAGTTCTTTTGAGTGGGAGGGCGTTTCACCATCTGAATTGTTGAAGAAAAGCGGATACGAGGGCGAAACAATCGTGCTTTATACCTTTTCGGAAACGGATCATCGTGAGGACGCCGAATGGATTCAAAATATTTGCGCCCAGCACGGTATCAGGCTTACACTTCAATTCTGTGATGCTGCTGATCTGCGACGGCCGGAAACCGTGCAGATGGCGGATATCATTCATGACAGTGCGACGTTTTATCAAGACAGCGAGTTTGGTTTTCTGCATTTGCTGCTGTCGGAGAACAGTTTCTTGTATCAGCATCTATCTGAAAAGTTGACACAGATTTGCTTAGGAATGACAGAGCGGATGTTTTCCATGCCTGACCGCTGTTCGAGAATCGACATCCTGCGTGACATTGACCGGCAGATGAAACAGGAGCTGAATGCGATCCCGCTGTATCAAAATGTTCTCCAGGTGACATCAAGTAAAAATGTAAAAGGCCTGGTGCTTGATGAAGAGGGATGGATTGATTTGTACTCCGTATGGCTGTCCAAATAAAAAGAGGGTTCTTTTTTGAACCCTCTTTTTTACGCTGCCATGCTGCGGCATTGTTCAGCACAGGTGAAGCAGGCTTTCGCACATGCTTGGCAATGATCATGATCGTGCTTTCCGCATTCAGTGCCGCATGCTTCACAAATATCGGCGCAAAGTGCACAAATTTCTTTCATAAACGGGCTGTCCGTTTGCATGGCTTTGACCGCCAGCGCGCAAATATCCGCGCATTCCCTGTCAAGCCGGATGCATCCGCTGAGATGATGCTGCACGCTTTCTTCCAAGCATTTAGTAAAACAATGATTGCAAGCCTTCATACAATCGATGCAAGCCTCAATACAAGCTTCAGAATATTGCTCCATGGTTGATTCCCCCTGTATGACAGTATATGGTTTTATGTTTCCCGGCTGCATTTGAAAAAAACAGGGGAGTGTGTTTTTAGCTAAGGGGATATGTACATATACCCTGAACGGGTATATCTAACGTTCCATCAGATAGTATAGGAACCAGACAGCGTGATTTTGTTCATCACGTGCTGCGCGCGTAAAGACGCCTTTCGCTTTTAAGTTCGACGTTTCCTCGGCCGCACGCAAGTAAAAGTCGACGGTTTCTTGTTCATCTTTAAAAGCGGCGTCCAGTCCTCTTGTGAAATTGTCCGGGCATTCTTCCATTTGTTTCGGCATGATGTGTTTGCCGGTAATTGAACCATATAGTGTGGAAAATTCACGGAGGTGGCGAATCTCGTCACGCCTGATTTCTTCAATCTGTTTTCTGACCTCATCGCTGTGGGCGAATTCGGCAAGCTTGCGGTAGCATTGAATTGCACTGAATTCTCCGTTGATGGCCTTCTGCAAATTCCGAATCAAAACAGGATCTTCCCTGTATGGCACCGGATAGGGATAGTAGCTGTAATGCAAGGGGGTTCAACTCCATTCTTAGGAATTGGGTTTCTGTAAAAGTATATGTTGGGCAGGGAGAGATGTGCGGAGATAATCAGCTTTTTATATGTGAAAAGGCCGTTTTTACCAATAGATCAGATTGGTCATTTTCGTCAACATTCGATAAAATATATAGAGATAAAAAGAGAGGGGTCTTCTAATTTGGGAGCAGAGTTTTTAGTAGGCAGGTCCGGGAGTGGAAAAACGAAGCTGATCATCAACAGCATTCAGGATGAATTGCGCCGGGCTCCATTCGGGAAGCCGATCATTTTTCTAGTCCCGGATCAAATGACGTTTTTAATGGAATACGAGCTTGCTAAAACGCCAGATATGGGCGGGATGATACGCGCTCAAGTGTTCAGTTTTTCACGATTGGCTTGGCGCGTCCTCCAGCATACGGGAGGAATGAGCAGGCCGTTTCTGACGAGCACCGGCGTACAAATGCTCCTGCGGAAGCTCATTGAGGAGCATAAACAGGAGTTCAAAGTCTATCAAAAAGCGAGTGACAAAAGCGGGTTTACCGCACAGGTTGAGCGGATGCTGACAGAGTTTAAGCGCTATTGTCTGGAACCGGAGGATATCCGCCGGATGGCGGAAAGCGGAACGGCTTCCGAGTATCGCGGAGAACGTGTTTTATCTGAAAAGCTCCATGACTTATCAATTCTGTATCAGCAAATGGAAAAAAGCCTCGCAGACCAATATCTTCACTCTGAGGATTATTTGACATTGCTGGCAGAGCATATCCCGCTTGCGGAAGATATAAAAGGCGCCCATATCTATGTGGATGGCTTTTATCAGTTTACACCGCAGGAATTCAGGGTGTTGGAGCAGCTTATGGTTCATGCGGAGCATATCACGTTTTCGCTCACAGCGGACAAGCCGTCATATGAGCGGGAGCCGCATGAACTGGAATTGTTCAGAATGACGGGGAAAACCTATTACCGCCTGCATCAGAAGGCGAAGGAACTGAATTTGGACATTACGTATAAAGAGCTGAGCGGGACTGAGCGGCATACAAAGACGCCGGAATTGGCGCATCTAGAGGCACAGTATGAAGCGCGTCCGGCCGTTCCATACGCAGAAAAACAAGAAGCCCTTACTGTGATGCAGGCCGCAAACAGACGAGCTGAGCTGGAAGGCATTGCCCGGGAAATTCACGCCCTAGTCAGAGAGAAGGGATATCGCTATAAGGATGTAGCAATTCTTGCGCGCCAGCCGGAAGACTACAAGGATATGGTGAAGGAAGTTTTCGCAGATTACGAGATTCCTTATTTCATTGACGGAAAAGCATCTATGCTGAACCATCCGTTAATTGAATTTATCCGGTCAAGCCTTGATGTTCTGAAAGGGAATTGGCGTTATGAAGCGGTGTTTCGCTGCGTGAAAACCGAACTGCTATTCCCGCTCAATGAACCGAAGGCCAAAGTGAGAGAACAGGTCGATCAGCTCGAAAATTACTGTATCGCCTATGGTATTAAAGGCGACCGCTGGACAAAGGGCGATCGGTTCCAATACAGGCGTTTTGTGTCATTGGATGATGATTTTGCGCAGACTGATCAGGAAATCGAAATGGAAAACATGTTGAATGACACCCGCGATTGGATTGTTCCGCCGCTTTTTCAGCTTCAAAAACGCATGAAAAAAGCGAAGACGGTTCAAGAGAAGGCGGAGTCGCTCTATCGTTATTTAGAAGAGACGGATGTGCCGCTGAAGCTGGATCAGGAAAGGCAGCGTGCTGAGGATGACGGCAGAATCATTGAAGCGCAGCAGCATCAGCAGGCGTGGGACGCAGTCATTCAGCTGCTTGAGGAGTTTGTTGAAATGATGGGAGATGATGAGATTTCTCTTGATTTGTTTCAGCAAATGATAGAAGCCGGCGCGGAGTCGCTTACATTTTCTCTTATTCCACCCGCGCTTGACCAGGTGTTTGTCGGCAATATGGATTTGTCCAGAATGTATGGCACCTACTGCACCTTTGTGCTCGGGGCAAACGACGGCGTTCTGCCGGCACGCCCTGATGAAAACGGGGTCCTGTCGGATGATGACCGGGAATGGCTGAAAACGATTGGGGTTGAGCTATCCTCAGGCGGACGGGAGCGTTTGCTTGATGAGCATTTCCTCATCTACATGGCGTTTTCAAGTCCGTCTGACCGGCTTTACGTATCGTATCCGATTGCTGATGCGGAAGGAAAAACGCTTTTGCCGTCGATGATCGTTAAGCGGCTGGAAGAACTGTTTCCGCATCATAAGGAGCGCCTGTTAACAAATGAACCTGAACAGGTCAGCGATGAGGAACAGCTGATGTATGTCGTGAATAAAAGCGTGGCACAGTCCTTTACCGCGAGCCAGCTCAGGTTATGGACACGGGAATACGACATCAGCGACGTCTGGTGGAGCACGTACAATGTGCTGATGAGTGAGCCGGACAGGCTGCAGTCGAAAAAACTGTTCTCAAGCCTGTTTTTCCGGAATGAAGTGAAGCAGCTTGAACGCAGCGTGTCGAGCCAGCTCTATGGGGAACGCATTCAGGGCAGTGTATCGAGAATGGAAACCTTTAACGCATGCCCGTTTTCCCATTTTGCGTCACACGGGCTGCATTTGAAGGAACGGCAATTCTTCAAGCTTGAAGCACCGGATATCGGCCAGCTGTTTCATTCCAGCTTAAAGCTGATTTCTGACAGGCTGCGTGAGCAAAAGCTGGATTGGCGCGATTTAACGAAGGAGCAGTGCGAGCTATTTTCCTATGATGCGGTAGAGCGGCTGGCACCGAAACTGCAAAAGGAAATTCTGCTCAGCTCAAACCGGCATTATTATGTGAAGGAAAAACTGCAAAAAATTGTGACACGTGTGTCCGGCATTTTAAGCGAGCATGCGAAAGCGAGCGGATTCGTACCGATCGGGCTTGAACTGGGCTTTGGAGGAAAAGGGCCGCTTCCGCCGCTGACCTTTCAACTGAAAAACGGCTGTACGATGGAACTCGTCGGGCGAATTGACCGTGTTGATAAGGCTGAAAGCTCAAAAGGCCTGCTCCTCAGGATTGTCGATTATAAATCAAGCGACAAAGGCCTTGACTTAGCGGAAGTATATTACGGATTGGCACTGCAAATGCTGACGTACCTTGATTTATCGATTACACATTCAGCTGACTGGCTCGGGATGAGGGCGACGCCTGCCGGAGTGCTGTATTTCCATATTCATGACCCGATGATTCAATCTAATCTCCCGCTTGGGCTTGACGAGATTGAACAGGAGATCTTTAAGAAATTTAAAATGAAGGGCTTGCTCCTCGGTGATCAGGAAGTGGTTCGCCTCATGGATACAACCCTTCAAGAGGGACGGTCAAATATCATAAACGCCGGCTTGAAAAAAGACGGATCTCTTAGGTCAGACTCGGCAGCAGTCGGTGAAAAGGAATTTGATCTTTTGACAAAACATGTGCGCCGCACCTTCCAGGAAGCGGGCGAACAAATCACCGACGGGCGCGTATCCATTGAGCCGTACAAAATGAAGAACAAGACGCCGTGCACATACTGTGCGTTCAAATCAGTATGCCAATTTGATGAATCACTGGAAGAAAACGAGTATCGCCCATTAAAGGCTGAAAAGGACAAGACAATACTTGAGTGGATAAAAAAGGAGGCGGATGGCAATGAACATTCCTAAACCGGCAGACAGCACATGGACAGATGACCAATGGAATGCCATTGTTTCAACCGGCCAGGATATTCTTGTGGCAGCGGCTGCGGGCTCTGGTAAAACCGCTGTGCTCGTTGAACGAATGATTCGGAAAATCACTGCGGAGGAAAACCCAATAGATGTAGACCGTCTTCTCGTTGTGACATTTACAAACGCCTCAGCGGCAGAGATGAAGCACCGAATCGCAGAAGCCTTGGAAAAAGAGCTTGTACAGCGCCCCGGCTCGCTGCATATTAGACGCCAGCTGTCTCTTTTAAACCGGGCCAGCATTTCGACGCTCCATTCCTTTTGCCTGCAAGTGCTGAAGAAATATTACTACTTGATTGATCTTGATCCGGGCTTTCGGATAGCTGATCAGACGGAAGGCGAGCTGCTCGGGGATGAAGTGCTTGACGAGCTGTTTGAAGACGAATACGCAAAGGGCGAAAAGGCGTTTTTTGAGCTTGTTGACCGCTATACGACAGACCGGCACGATCTGGATCTGCAATTTCTCGTTAAACAGGTGTACGAGTATTCCCGATCCCATCCCAACCCGGAGACGTGGCTGGAAAGCTTTGTTCATTTGTATGATGTATCAGAAAAGAGCGCCATCGAGGAGCTGCCGTTTTATCAATATGTCAAAGAAGATATTGCAATGGTGCTTAACGGGGCGAAGGAAAAGCTCTTGCGCGCGCTTGAGCTGACGAAAGCGCCGGGCGGCCCGGCGCCGCGTGCTGACAATTTTCTTGATGATCTTGCGCAGATTGATGAACTGATTCAGCATCAGGACGATTTCAGTGAACTATATAAGCGGGTGCCCGCCGTCTCTTTTAAGCGTGCCAAAGCAGTAAAAGGGGATGAGTTCGATCCAGCGCTCCTTGATGAGGCGACAGATTTGAGAAACGGCGCAAAAAAACTGCTTGAAAAGCTCAAAACCGACTACTTTACGAGAAGTCCTGAACAGCACTTGAAAAGCCTAGCCGAGATGAAGCCTGTCATTGAAACGCTCGTACAGCTTGTCATCAGCTATGGAAAACGATTCGAAGCTGCGAAACAGGAAAAATCAATCATCGATTTTTCTGATTTGGAGCATTACTGTTTAGCGATTTTGACAGTTGAGAATGACAAAGGTGAACGTGAGCCGAGCGAGGCTGCAAGGTTTTATCAGGAACAGTTTCATGAAGTGCTCGTTGACGAATATCAGGATACCAACCTCGTGCAGGAATCGATTCTGCAGCTCGTCACAAGCGGGCCGGAGGAGACTGGTAACCTGTTTATGGTAGGAGACGTCAAACAGTCGATTTATCGATTCAGGCTCGCGGAGCCGCTTCTTTTCCTTTCTAAATACAAACGGTTTACAGAGAGCGGAGAAGGCACGGGGCGGAAAATCGATTTAAATAAAAATTTCCGAAGCCGGGCTGATATTTTAGACAGCACAAACTTTTTATTTAAACAGCTGATGGGCGGCAAAATCGGTGAGGTCGATTATGACGAGCAGGCTGAGCTGAAGCTTGGTGCAGCGTATCCGGACAATGACGAGACGGAAACAGAGCTGCTGCTGATCGACAACGCAGAAGATACGGATGCAAGCGAGGAAGCAGAAGAGCTTGAAACGGTGCAGTTTGAGGCAAAAGTCATCGCTAAGGAAATCCGCAAGCTGATTTCATCGCCATTTAAGGTGTATGACGGAAAAAAGAAAACACATCGCAATATTCAATACCGAGATATCGTGATTTTGCTCCGTTCGATGCCGTGGGCTCCGCAAATCATGGAGGAGCTGAGAGCACAGGGCATACCGGTTTACGCCAATTTAACGTCAGGCTATTTTGAAGCGGTCGAAGTCGCCGTCGCGCTTTCTGTGCTGAAGGTGATTGATAATCCGTATCAGGATATACCGCTTGCCTCTGTGCTGCGCTCACCGATTGTCGGAGCAGATGAAAACGAGCTGTCTTTGATCCGGCTTGAAAATAAAAAAGCGCCGTACTATGAGGCGATGAAAGACTACCTGGCTGCTGGTGACCGGAACGATGAGCTTTATCAAAAGTTAAATACGTTTTACGGACATCTGCAAAAATGGCGCGCGTTTTCGAAAAACCACTCAGTATCTGAGCTGATTTGGGAAGTGTACCGCGACACCAAATATATGGATTATGTCGGCGGCATGCCGGGCGGAAAACAGCGCCAGGCCAATTTGCGTGTTCTTTATGACAGGGCGCGTCAATATGAATCAACGGCATTTCGCGGCTTGTTCCGTTTCCTGCGGTTTATCGAACGCATGCAGGAGCGGGGCGATGATCTTGGTACGGCGAGAGCGCTCAGCGAGCAGGAGGATGTTGTCCGCTTAATGACGATCCACAGCAGCAAAGGGCTCGAATTTCCAGTCGTGTTTGCAGCGGGTCTCGGCCGGAATTTCAACATGATGGATTTAAATAAATCGTACCTGCTGGACAAGGAGCTCGGGTTCGGCACGAAGTATATTCATCCGCAATTGCGCATCAGCTATCCGACACTTCCGCTCATTGCGATGAAGAAAAAAATGCGCAGGGAGCTGCTGTCAGAGGAATTGCGTGTTCTCTATGTTGCATTAACGAGAGCGAAGGAAAAGCTGTTTCTGATTGGCTCATGTAAGGATCATCAGAAACAGCTTGCAAAATGGCAGGCATCCGCGTCCCAAACTGATTGGCTTCTGCCGGAATTTGACCGCTATCAGGCGAAAACGTATCTAGATTTCATCGGGCCGGCTCTTGCCAGGCACAGAGACTTGGAGGATTTGGCTGGTGTGCCAGCTCACGCTGATATCTCAGATCACCCGGCTCGTTTTGCCGTTCAAATGATCCATTCCTATGATTTGCTTGATGATGATCTGGAAGAAAGAATGGAAGAAAAAAGCGAGCGCCTAGAAGCGATTCGCCGAGGTGAACCAGTTCCCGGCTCGTTTGCGTTTGATGAAAAAGCCCGCGAGCAGCTGAGCTGGACATACCCGCATCACGAGGTGACGCAAATTCGGACAAAGCAATCGGTTTCTGAGATCAAAAGAAAAAGAGAGTACGAGGATGAATACAGCGGCAGGGCCCCTGTAAAACCGGCTGATGGAAGCATTCTGTACAGACGTCCCGCTTTTATGATGAAAAAAGGCCTGACAGCTGCAGAGAAAGGGACTGCCATGCATACGGTTATGCAGCATATCCCGCTGTCACATGTACCGTCGATAGAAGAAGCTGAGCAGACGGTTCAAAGGCTTTATGAAAAAGAGCTTCTCACTGAAGAACAAAAAGACGCTATTGATATAGAAGAAATCGTGCAATTTTTCCATACAGAAATCGGCGGACAGCTGATCGGCGCTAAGTGGAAGGACCGGGAAATACCATTCAGCTTAGCGCTTCCGGCCAAGGAGATCTATCCTGATGCACAGGAGGCGGATGAGCCGCTTTTAGTGCAGGGTATCATTGACTGTCTCTATGAAACTGAGGACGGATTATATCTATTGGATTATAAGTCGGACCGGATTGAGGGCAAATTCCAGCATGGATTTGAAGGAGCGGCCCCGATCTTGAAGAAACGATATGAAACGCAAATTCAGCTGTACACAAAGGCAGTTGAGCAAATTGCAAAAACAAAGGTAAAGGGATGTGCGCTTTATTTCTTTGACGGGGGGCACATTCTCACATTATAGCGAGATCCATAAGCTCCGGAATTTTAGGCGGAGCGGGTCTCGTTTTCTATATAAAAGAGAGGTGAAAGCATTTGCGGATTTTACATACGGCTGACTGGCATCTTGGAAAAACGCTTGAAGGAAGAAGCAGGCTGAGTGAACAGGCCGATGTGCTGGATGAAATGAATACGATTGTAAAGGATGAGCAGATCGATGCCATTGTAATGGCGGGGGATGCATTTGACACCGTAAACCCGCCAGCTTTAGCCGAGCAGCTGTTTTATGAAAGCCTGTCTGCGCTTAGCGACAGAGGAAAGCGCCCGATCGTCGTCATTGCCGGAAACCACGATAATCCTGACCGTTTGTCCGCCGCTTCACCGCTGACACATGAAAACGGCATTCATTTAATCGGTTATCCGACAACAGAGCCGATTCATATTGAAGTGCCTTCAGCAGGAGAGCTTTTGGCGGTTGGAGCGCTGGCGTACCCATCTGAAGCGCGGTTAAATGAAGTGCTATCCGATACGTTTGATGAAAAGCTGCTCCGTGATCACTATGATGTGAAAATCAGGCAGGCGTTTGAGCATATGACAAGCCGGTTCCGGAACGATGCAGTGAAGATTGCCGCCAGCCATATTTATGTGGCAGGCGGAAACCAAACCGATTCAGAGCGGCCGATTGAAGTCGGCGGTGCATACACGGTGGCTGCTGAAAGCCTGCCGGCAGATGCCGCTTACGTTGCGCTCGGCCATTTGCATCGCCCGCAAACGATCAAGCGGGCGCGGACGCTTGCGCGTTATTCAGGATCTCCGCTCGCCTACAGCTTTTCTGAAGCGGGCTACGCTAAATCAGTGACGATTGTGGACGCAAAGCCTGGGGAAGAGGCCACTTGGCAAGAGGTGTTATTATCAAGCGGCAAGCCACTTGTGAAGTGGAAAGCGGCAAATGGATTGAGTGAGGTATATAGCTGGCTGGATGAAGGCAGAGATCAGAATGCTTGGATTGACCTGGAAATCCGTGTCGCGGACCAGCTGTCACTTGAAGAGATTCACAGGCTGCGGAAGGCGCACCCGGGCTTTATCCATATCAGGCCGGTTTTTGAAGAACAGAACAAAGACCGGGAACGGATCGAGGTTAAACATGTCTCAATCGAGGACCGCTTTAAGAAATTTTATGAAAAACAAACTGGCGGTGCGGTGCCGGATAAAGAAATGGTGAAGCTGTTTTTAGAGCTTGCATCAGGCGTTGAAGAGGAGGATGCGAAATGAAGCCGATTGCTTTAAGCATTAAGGGGCTCCATAGCTTTAGAGAGGAGCAGACGATAGATTTTGAAGGCCTTTCCGGTGCCGGTGTTTTCGGCATTTTCGGCCCGACAGGAAGCGGTAAATCCTCTATTCTCGACGCAATGACGCTTGCTTTATACGGAAAGGTGGAACGGGCGGCAAATAATACGCACGGAATTTTAAACCACGCCGAAGATACGCTGTCTGTTTCCTTTACCTTTGCGCTTCAGTCGAATCATCAAATCTCATACAAAGTCGAGCGTGTGTTTAAGAGAACGGATGAAATGAAGGTGAAAACGGCACTTTGCCGCTTTATCGAAATCAAGGATGAGCATACGGTGCTGGCTGATAAAGCCAACGAAGTGAATAAAAGAGTTGAGGAGCTCTTAGGGCTGACGATCGACGATTTTACGAGAGCGGTGGTGCTGCCCCAAGGGAAATTTGCTGAATTTCTGTCTTTAAAAGGGGCAGAGCGCAGGCATATGCTTCAGCGTTTATTTAATTTGGAGCATTATGGAGACAGGCTTGTGAAAAAGCTGAGACGGCAGGCGCAGGAAGCCAATGCGAGAAAAAATGAAATGCTTGCTGAACAGTCCGGTCTCGGTGAGGCGAGCTCAGAGGCAGTTGAGCAGGCTGAAAAGGCTCTCGAACAAGCTGAAGCCCGGCTGGAAGCGATGAGGAAGAACCGTAATCAGGCGAAGGAGCGGTTTACAGAGCATCAGGAGATATGGAATGTCCAAAAGGAAAAATCCGCTTATGAAGAAGAGGAAAAACGTCTCGCAGAAGAACAGCCGCATATAGACAGTATGCAAAAACGCCTGCTGGAAGCAGAAACAGCAGCAGCCCTTAAGCCCTATGCGGACCGGTACGCAGAAGCGATCCAGCATGAGGAGCAAGCTGAAAAGGAACAAACGGTAGCCCAAAAGGATTTAGCAGACCGGACAGCTTTCTTTCAGCAAAAACATGAAGAGTATGAAGCGTGGCGCCAGCATAAAAGCGAGAAAGAGCCTGAGCTTTTAACCAAACAGGAACAGCTTTCACGCTTGCAGGAAATCGAAATCAAACTGAGTGAGGCCAAGCAAGAGGAAGAGCGCAAAAAGGCTGACCTTCGGCAGAAAGAAGAGGCTCTTCAATCTGTCATGAATGAATTAGAGACCGTAACAGACCGCCTGACACGAGGGCAAAACAGACAGACAGAATTGAAACAGCAGCTCAAATCCCTGCAGGTGACATCCGATGAGCGAAAAAGCTGCCAGCAGGCCGCAGAAATGGCATTGCGCATCAGACAAACCGAGGAACAAATCAAAAAAGAGAAAAAACGAAGTGACGAATTGAACCTCGTGCTTCAGAAGATAAATGAAGAGAAGAATACACTCGTTCAAAAGACGGAAGCAGAAGAAAACAACATCATTCAGGCATATGAGGCAGTTCAAACTGTGTACCATTTGGTGTGCGAAACGGAACGCTCATTAACACGTATGACGGAAGAGACTAGAAAGAGTCAACACACGCTTCATTTACAGCGTGAAAAAGCAAGGGTGGCACTGCTGACAAAAGAGTTAGCCCAAAAGCTGACTGCCGGAAAGCCTTGCCCGGTATGCGGTTCAACCGATCATGATCCATCTGCCTCAGTACATGAAACATATGAAGCCGACAGCCATCTTGAAGAGGACATCAAACGGACAGATGTGTTATTGACGGAAGCTGCTGCTCTCAGCCAGGAGATTCTTTCAGCCAAAATTACGCTTGAAGAACAGTCCGCGCGCTTTATTGAACAGTGCCCGTTTTTGCAGACAATTCAAGCGCAGAACCTTGAAGCGGCAGCTTCCTTCGAAAATCAGCCGGTGTATGAAGCATTTGAAACTGCCAAATTTGAATGGAAACGAATCAAGCAGGACATTCTTTCTGTTAAGACACGAATGGCACAAATGATTGGCGCCTATCAGGAGTCTTTAAAAAAGGCCGAGCAGCTTAATGAAAAAATCGGTTTTGAAAAAAGAGAAGCTGACCGTATTGAAAGCATCATCACCGAGCTTCAATCCTCAATGGACGGCAGTCTGAACATGTTTAAAGAAGCATTTCAGAATCAATCTGTGGACGAAGCAGAAAAATGGCAGCAAGCCATTGAAGAAAAGGACCGGGCTGCAGAAGAATGTGAAAAACGAATTGAGAAGAGTATCGCGTTTCTTGCTGAGCATGAAGCACAAAAGGAAAAACTGCGGGAATCTGGACATCGGCTTGAACGGGAAAAGCTGGAGCTTCATTATGCGGCTGAACGCATCAAGAGCGTGATAGCTGATTATGAGCACGAACTCGGAGATTATGCAAAAGGAGATTCGATTCAAATCAAACTCCGCTCTGTCCAGCAGGATCTAAAGCTGTTAAAGGAAAAAGAACAATCTTTATATGAAGAACTGCAAAGCGCCCAAATGAAGCTCAACCAGGCGAAAAGCCGCGCTTCTGCAAGCGAGCTCACTCTTCAAGAGGCGAAGGGCAGATTGGAAAAAGCAAAAGCTGCTTGGCTTGAGCATACAAAAAACACCTCCATTACCCGGACTGAGGAGGTTGAACAAAGTCTCATCCCAGCTGATGAACTTGAAAAGATGAAAACCGGCATAGACCAGTTTATGGATAAAATAAAGCAAAATGCTGCAAACTTAAAACGAGTAGCAGAGATACTTGCCGGCAGAGCATTATCAGAGAGCGAATGGAACGAAACCGTTGCAGCATTACAAGAAGCTGAGGACGCATTTGGCATTGCTATAGAGGAAAAAGGCGCGGCAGCAAAAGCACTGGCTGTCATTCGCGAACATCATAAACGGTTTAATGAAATTGAAGCTGAACTGAAAAAATGGCAGACGCATATCGACAGGCTGGACAAGCTGCAAGCTGTGTTTAAAGGCAATACCTTCGTCGAATTTTTAGCTGAGGAGCAGCTTGAAAGCGTTGCGAGGGACGCCTCAGCAAGACTCAGTATGCTGACAAGACAGCGCTATGCCATCGAAGTAGATTCAGAAGGCGGCTTCGTGATGCGGGATGACGCGAATGGAGGCGTAAGACGCCCGGTTTCCAGTTTGTCTGGAGGAGAGACCTTCCTCACCTCGCTTTCACTTGCTCTTGCGCTGTCTGCGCAGATCCAGCTTCGCGGGGAATACCCGCTTCAGTTCTTTTTCTTAGATGAAGGCTTCGGCACACTGGATCAAGATCTGCTTGATACGGTTGTAACGGCCTTGGAAAAACTTCAGTCAGACAATCTGGCTGTCGGTGTCATCAGCCATGTGCAGGAACTGCGTGCACGGCTTCCGAAAAAGCTGATCGTCCATCCGGCTGAACCGAGCGGCCGCGGTACGCGGGTATCACTTGAGTTGATGTAAGGGAGGAGCGGATATGGCAAAGCAGACTGCCGGAATATGTGAGCTGTGCGGCCGGAGCGATGTCCAGCTGACAGAGCATCATCTCACACCGAAAGAGGAAGGCGGAACGTTTTTGCCGACAGCGATGCTCTGTATTCCTTGCCATAAACAGATTCATGCCTTATATACCAATCAAGAGCTCGCTGTACGTTTAAACGGAATGGCTGAACTCAGAAGCAATCCAGAGCTTGCCCGGTTTGTCAAATGGATCAGAAAACAGCCGCCTGAGAAGCTGATCAAAACAAAGAAATCAAATGAACGAAAAAAGAAAAAATGACTAAAAAGCAGCCCTCTCTTTGCAGAGCGGCTGCTTTTATCCGTTTCCAACCATATCCTGATCGTTGACATCGGGGTCTATATAATTTGTCGCGTTGACTGCGTTATTTAATAGAAGGAAATCTCCCGTGTTTCCTGCTCCCGAACCGAGCGCAGATTTTGAAGAGCTTTTCGGAGAAAGGTAAAAGGAATCACCAAAGTTTACGACTCCGCCCGATATGGAATTGATAGCTATAGGCCCGACAATTGCTGGCATAAACGACACCCTTTATCGAAGTCTCTGTTTATTATATGTTCTTGGCGGGCGATTGTGAGCGCGGAGACTGAATCTGTCTGATATGTTTGATTCTCGCATCACCGCGGATAAGCGAAGCTGAACCAGCATGTAAAACAGAAGAGGCAGACACCCCTTGAATTTTGATGCTGCGAACATAAATAGCCGGCACCTCGTGGCAAAATGCGCTTTGTACACCTGTTTCGGGAATCGGCTTCACTGCCTGCTGCTGAAAGATCTGATACTCCTTTTTGTTAAATGAGCCTTCATTATGGTAAAACGTGGACCGAGAACGCTGAACAGCAAATACTTTTACACTCATATCGATTTCATTTGTGTCGCCAACTTGAAACACACTTGCGATCCCGAGGGAATTAAACTTAACTAGTCTGATGCGTGATATGCGTTTAAGCATTATTCTGGCGCAATCGGAGCAAACGGCCCGATGATAAGAGATTCAGGCGGTGTATCAAAAATAGAAGACAGGTAGATGGATTCAGTGTCTCCGATGTGGAAAACGGAGGAACTGGACACACCGTTCATCCGGATGTCCCCGACTTCCAAGCTGCGGTTGATGACTGTAAAGATCATGCTTGCTCATCTCCTTTCATTTCTGATGGAATATGCTCCAGAAAGTGTTCTACAGCGCGGATGACATCACGCTTCACATGCTCAGCGATATGTTCTGCATATTGTGCAGGCGGTGTATTTTCTTCTTTTTTGATATGGGACATATAATAGTGAATCCGGCTGTCCATTTGTTTTCTGATGTCTTCAATGACATGATGTCTGTTTGTATCGTCAAGTCTGCTGTCATATTGGTTTTCAAGCTGTTCCAAAATATCTGGGATTTCCTCGGTTAAGTACATGTCGACATTCTGGCGGATCTGCTGCATGAGCTGAGCGCTCTCTTCCTGCTGCATCATCCCGATTTGCGGTGTCGACTGGCTGACTTCAAAGTTTTGGACGCTGTTCGGGTCAGTCGGATTTAAGCCGATATTCAAAGTCCCGTCGAGCCTTTCGATTTTCAGCTGATCAAATTTATACTCCACACGCTCAATGGTAGTGGCCGGCCGCTGTTTCATCGTATTCATTTCAGTTTGAATCTCTTTCAGCTGACGTTCGAGCTGCTGAATGTGAATCGCCTGCTGCTGAACGAAGGAATTCAAGTTTTGCAGGTAAGAGGAAACAGATTGATCATACATGTTCTTTCACCTCTTTCATATGATTAACGGCCAGGAGGCTGGAGCGGGACCAATGAACCTGTAGAAGGCCCCTGTAATTCAACTGGCTGCCCCGCGGAGGCTACCTCAGGTGCGGCCTCTACATAACTCCCTGTATTATACAAATTTGACAGAGACTTGATTGATCCGGCGCTCCCGATTTGCAGAATGGAGGAGTTGCTGATTGATTCCAGCCGGAGATAGTTGATTTGAATGGTTTGATTAATATAGAAGTTCATGAGCCTCACTCCTTTTACGCATTGGCCACGATCGGCTGATCAACCGCATCATTGTCATACACATTCGTCGCGTTTTGATAATTCATCACCTTGAGGCTGTCGCCGGTATTAAAGCTGCCAGCACCGGCAAACGTTCTGACCTGAGCCTGAGGAGAAATCGTAATGCAGTCCCCGATGTGAACGACTCCGCTCGTACCAATCGCATTAATTTTAAACGCTCCGACAATGGCCGGCATACGAGCACATCCTTTGTTGAAAAATTAAAAAAAGACAGGTAAAGTGAAATGACAATTCTGATTTCAATTGGGCTATTCACGATAGCTTATGACAAACGCACATATGTGTGAGAGAAATTTAAAGGGGACATATCGGCTCTTGATGAAAGCGTTTTATTTTTTCGGGCCGTTATGTTTAAACATGGCAAAAGAGGATGTTGGGTATAAATTGAGCGGAAATGCGGCGAAGGATGCCGCTATCCGCCTATGGTGATTTTTGTTTATTTCTTTGGTGTTTTTGCGTGTAGAATGCTTTTTGGAGTATGTCGTGCTGCGGTATTCGATTTTTGGGCGGGCACATTCTCGCCCTGAGGTATATCCCAGAAGTGCTGAGCAAAAAGCGGAGTTACATGTGGTGTATTCTAATCGTTATAGAACGTTATAGAAAATGATTTACATACGGGAGTTTTCAAGATATCTCCCAAAAATCATTTCTTCTTTAATCCGGGTATTCAGCAGGATATCCAGCTCTTGGCTGCATTGAATCGTTTCTTTTGAATTCATGCCGTATTTTTGTGCGGTTTCAATTAGTGTGATCCTCATTTCTTCAATTTTACTGTTCATTACGCTATCTCCAATTCTAGATTTTATTTTGATATAAATACAGGATATCGTTAGTATAACCTATTTTGGCTCAAAAGGTTGCCTTTCGTCAATTTGACTAAAAAAGCGACAATTTTTGCTGCGGCCTTTTTTAATGGAGAAAGAACTAAAGTCTTGCTAAGTGTGCTTGCAAAAAGTCCTGCCGTTCCTCAATTTCTCTAAGTATGTTTGTCTGCTCCTTTTCGATCTGAAAGGGGCTTTTTTTGATAAAAGGATCATCAGCAGCACTTTGACAAATGTCAAGGTGCCATTCGTTGATGAGAGGAGATAATCGTTCAATAGTAAACGACCGCTTCAGCACGTTTTTCATTAAGGTGTGATATTGCGACCGGAAGGCGGGAATGGATAGAAGCCTTGAGGAAAGCGTCTTTCCTTTTGTCAGAAGCGGGTCTTCTTCATACCATTCTTGTACGGCAAGCGATCTTGTCTCCATCGGGGAAACGTAAAGCCGACCGGATTCGTTTAAACAAAATGTGTAGTAAAAGCCTTGATTGGTGCAGGCGTTGCCGATCAGCCACAAAAAAAACAGCTTGACATCCAGATACAATTTAATCCTTTCAGCCAATTCGTCATCTCCGGCTGTGCGGATCAGTATGAAAAATTCATGTAAGAATGCCGAGGAATCATTGTTAAAAAGGGACAACGGAACCCTTGGATCGGCCGTCTTTGCTCCGTAACTCGTTTTACCGGCTGGCTGATGGTTCTTGATGTTCAAATAAATGCCTTCAGGCTGGCCATTGATTGTCAGAAAGCTGTACGAGGCAGCGGGAGCAGGTACGCCGATCTGGTCAAAAAAACAATAGGCGAGTCTGCGCCGCATCAGGGACGGATCATCCTGTTCTGCATTCAAAAAAAGTGTCCTTTCACCAAGCAGAGACTTTTCCCAGCTGATTTCATAGGATGCCTTTTCCGCTCTGTCACGCTGTGTGAGAAGAATGGGAGAAACAGATCGATCTGTTACGAAAAGCCCCTTGGCAGTACCTTTCCTTTTCAGCTGCTCCCGATGAAAAAATAAATGCACGCGTTCCATATTCTTTCCTCCTTCTCAAAACGACATTTGTATGATATGTAGAGCAAGCCCGTCCTGAAACGAAATGAAAACGGAATTGAGAAAAAGGGATTTCAGCATTCGACAGAGAATACATGAAGGAGCATTCTGATTTAAAAGATGATGGAGGAATAACATGAAATTTGCGACAGGGGAACTTTACAACCGAATGTTTGTCGGCCTGATCATTGACGATGAGAAAATTATGGATTTGCAAAAGGCTGAAAAAAAACTGTTTGAACTTGAGACGATTCCGGGATCGCTGATTGAATGTATCGCAGAAGGGGATAAATTCGTTGCGCATGCAAGGCAGCTGGCCGAGTGGGCAAAGAAACCGAATGATGAGCTGGGATCATTTATGTATTCATTATCTGAGGTGAAGCTCCATGCACCCATTCCGAAGCCATCAAAAAATATCATCTGCATCGGCAAAAACTACCGGGATCACGCGATTGAAATGGGAAGCGAGGCTGATATTCCGGAGCATCCGATGGTATTTACAAAATCGCCGATAACGGTTACAGGGCATGGTGATATCGTAAAGAGCCATGAAGAGGTTACCTCTCAGCTTGATTATGAGGGAGAACTTGCTGTCGTGATCGGAAAAAGCGGGACCCGCATTTCAAAAGAAGATGCATATGACCATGTTTTCGGATATACGATTGTGAATGATATCACGGCGCGTGATCTGCAAAAAAGGCATAAGCAGTTTTTTATCGGAAAAAGCTTGGATACGACATGTCCGATGGGGCCCGTGCTTGTACATAAATCATCTATTCAGGAGCCAGAGCGCCTCAAGGTTGAAACTAGAGTCAACGGCGAGCTGCGCCAATCCGGTTCGGCAAGCGATATGATCTTTTCCATTCCGGAATTAATTGAAACCCTCTCAAAGGGGATGACGCTTGAAGCGGGCGACATCATTGCCACCGGTACGCCGTCTGGTGTCGGCAAGGGGTTTACGCCTCCAAAATTCTTGCGGTCAGGTGACAAAATTGATATTACAATTGACCCGATCGGTACGCTGTCAAACCAAATTGGCTGAATAAAACTGGAGGGCGGACCCGGACCCGCCCGTTTTTTCTGATAATCATCTTTGTGGCAGAGGACAAGTTCATGGTACTATAAATGGGGTAATTTATCTGATAGGGGGAACATGTATGACACACCTACATATTACGACATGGGTGGTAGCGCTGATTCTGCTTTTCGTCAGCTACTCGCTGTATTCGTCAGGAAGTGCAAAGGGCGCAAAAATCACTCATATGATTCTGCGGTTATTCTATATCCTTATTATTTTGACAGGAGCTGAGCTGTTTGTCCGTTTTGCCAACTGGAACGGAGAATACGCCGGCAAAATGATTCTGGGCATTATCACCATCGGCCTGATGGAAATGCTCCTCATCCGCAAGAAAAAAGAAAAATCAACAGGAGGCCTGTGGATCGGCTTCGTCATTGTCCTTTTGCTGACAGTGCTGCTCGGTCTGCATTTGCCAATCGGTTTTCAATTGTTTTAATAGAAAAACCTATGAACCCGGCTCTTTGATAGAGTTGGGTTTTTTTATATTTATCCCCTTATATGCCAAATCATTTAAAATAACCTTAAAATTCCCTGTAAGCGGTATCTCGTCCTATGAAATTATGATACCTTCAAGGAGATTCATTATTTTGCAGGAGGGATAACATGAAACGCAGAAAATTCAGCTCGTTTGTGGCGGCAGTGCTTATTTTTGCACTGATTTTCAGCCTTTTTTCTCCGGGAACCAAAGCTGCAGCGGCCGGCGCGATCGATCAGGCGGCTGCTCTGGAAAACGGCAAAGAGCAGACAGGCGCCATGAAGGAGCCGGAACAGGTGAAATGGTACAAAGTGACCCCGGGAGCAACGGATATTCAGAAAAACTCACATATGGCACTGACCATAAAGAGTGATTCAGTACTGAATGTATCTGTATATCCAAGTAAGGAAAAAGCGCTTAAAGATGAAACGTTTGAGATGTACCGTTCTTTCACAGCGGAGGATGGAAAAAGCGAAGTCATTTTTCCATACGCGTGGAGCGGCCCTTACTATGTAAAAGTTGAATACCTCGGAGAAGAAGAGCCAGAGGACGGCGGAACGGCAGAAGCAGCTACAGAAGCCAAGTATACGATCGGGTATAAAGGCACCAAAAAACAGCCGTCAGATTTAGAAGAGGAAGAAGCTTGTCCGGTTGAAATGAGTGTCGATCAGAAGAAATCAGGAAAAGGCATCCTGGATAAGTTGAGAGCGATTCGTGATGAGCAGCTGAGCCAAACAGCAGAAGGCAAAGAACTGACAAGCCTTTATTACAAGGCAGCACCGTTTATCGTTGCAAAGCTCGCACTCAATAAAACAGCAAGAAATGAAATCTATCGGGATCTTGTGACATTAAAGCCGTTATTTGACGATGTGTCAGAAAACGGAGCATCATCTTCGTATAAGGTCACTGAAAAGGATCAAAAAGCGATCAACCGGCTATATGATAAAGCTTTACAATCAGTCCCGTCATTCCTTAAAGAGGAGATAAAGAAACAAGCGGACCGACTAAATATGAAGCAGCTGCAAGGCAAAACAGCAGGAGCCATTTTAACAGAAAACAATATTGCAGCAAAAAGTGAAGTTCAGACAACAAAGGTTATTTTCAAGGTGAAGGACAATAAAAGCCTCTCATCCGTACATAATGAAATGAAGGGCTTTTCTGCAAGCGCGCAATCGAAAAAAGACATTTCTAATGTGAAAAAGGCAAAGAAACTGTTTGACAATCTATATTCATTTGAACTTCCGAAAGATGAGAAACAGAACGGCGCATATACGGCAAGCGCCAAAAGGGTCAAAAGCGCTGCTGCGACACTATCCAAGATGTCCAATGTAGAGTTTGCGGAACCCGTACAGGAATACAAAAGCCTGGCAAACGATATTCAGTACCCTTATCAATGGCCGCTTAAAAACAACGGTGAAAACGGCGGTGTCAAAAACGCGGATGTGAAATATGAGCCTGCCAACACATTGCTGTCCAAACGCAAGCTTAACGATACACTCATTGCAGTAGTAGACACAGGCGTAGACAGCACGCTTGCTGATTTAAAAGGAAAAGTAAGAACAGATCTCGGACACAATTTTGTCGGACGAAATAACAATGCAATGGATGATCAGGGGCATGGGACGCATGTCGCAGGCATTATTGCGGCCCAAAGCGATAACGGCTATTCAATGACAGGATTGAATGCCAAAGCAAAAATCATCCCTGTAAAAGTGCTTGATTCCGCAGGTTCCGGAGATACTGAACAAATTGCTCTCGGCATCAAATATGCTGCTGACAAAGGAGCAAAGGTGATTAATTTAAGTTTAGGCGGAGGCTACAGCCGCGTGCTTGAATTTGCTTTGAAGTACGCAGCTGACAAAAATGTCTTGATTGCCGCAGCCAGCGGGAATGATGGAGAAAATGCCTTATCTTATCCTGCATCTTCTAAATATGTGATGTCGGTCGGCGCAACGAACCGCATGGATATGACCGCTGATTTCTCTAACTATGGAAAAGGTCTGGACATCTCTGCTCCAGGGTCGGATATCCCGAGCTTAGTGCCGAACGGAAATGTCACGTACATGAGCGGAACGTCTATGGCGACGCCGTATGCTGCCGCTGCTGCAGGATTGCTGTTTGCTCAAAATCCTAAACTGAAAAGAACAGAAGTTGAGGATATGTTGAAAAAGACGGCAGATGATATTTCCTTTGAAAGTGTCGATGGCGGAAAAGAAGAGTTGTATGACGATTATGGCGATCCGATTGAAATTCCGAAGACACCTGGTGTAGACTGGCATTCAGGCTACGGGCGGCTGAATGTCATGAAGGCTGTCAGCGCAGCTGATTTACAACTTAAGGTCAACAAGCTGGAAAGCACTCAAACAGCTGTCAGAGGAAACGCGAAGGAAGGCACACTTATCGAGGTGATGAACGGCAAAAAGAAACTCGGCAGCGCCAAAGCCGGAAAAGACAATGCGTTCAAGGTTAATATCGCGACTCAAAAACAGGATCAAGTACTGTATGTGAAAGCAACAAAAGGCGATGCGAAAACATCGTATAAAGTTGTCGTCGTCAAAGGAAAACCTTCCGGCACACCGAAAGTAAACGCGGTGAAAACGAAGGATACGGCAGTAAAAGGGAAGGCAAACAGCAAAGCGATGATCAGAGTGAAAAACAAATCAAAGAAAGTCATTGCTTCTGCCAAAGCTGACGCAAAAGGAACGTTTTCGGTGAAAATCAAAAAACAAAAAGCCGGAACGGTGCTGTACGTCACGGCTGCGGATACAGATAAAAAAGAAAGCAAGGAAGCAAAAGTTGTTGTTGAAAAGTAACCAAAAAGCGGTGCTCGATGCACCGCTTTTTTATTTGCGCCCCCGTTGGACTGCTGAATACATAATGGATCGCTTTCCGTTTGAAGCCGTCCATTCAAAACGGTCTCCTGTCCCTTCGCTGCTGTAGTGATGCTGCATCGCGCATTGTGCGGTGTCATTTGAAAAGTGATAAAAGGACACACCCTGCCCCGCCGAAGTATTCGAAAAGACTCCTTTATTATAAGAAAAGACGCAATCGAATACCGATAAGCCGAAGCTGTGCAAGTGCTGTAGAAATGCGAGAAAGGTTTCGTCGTCAAGCGAATCCAAAAGCGCCATGAGCGGCCGCTTGACTGATTTCTCATAGCGGATGCGTTCTCCGCCGGAAAGGGAGATGTTTTCTGCCCCGCATGCCAAAACCAACTTGTCCTGAAAGCCGGCTTGTTCCCACTTTCCTTTATGATGGATCCAGATTGGGCTGTGTTGGAGACTGTCCGCCAGCAGTATATCGCCTTCACCGTTTTCGATTAAGCAGATGCCGTCTTCAATGAGGATGGTGCCGTATTCCCACTTTCGTTCCTCTGTATATAACAATTGTTTCCGTTTCATCCATGCTGTCTCCTTTTTCTTCATTCCTCTCTTTTCTTTCCAATTCAAGCCTGTCCCATACAACTCTTTTATGGACAAATCAACTATCTGCCTATAGATGCATAAACTTACTAAGGTGCTGAAAGAAACGAAATTGTTACGAAAGAAACGGGATTGGAGCTGATGTCACATGTGTGGAATTACGGGTTGGGTCGATTTTAAAAAGCAGCTCGTCCAGGAAAAACAAACGATGGACAGAATGACAGACACTCTTTCCAAACGAGGGCCTGATGATTCAAACGTTTGGGGGGAGCACCATGTTTTATTCGGACATAAAAGACTTGCGGTTGTTGATATTGAAGGCGGACGCCAGCCGATGGCGTGTACCTATAAAGGGGATACGTACACCATTATTTACAATGGCGAGCTTTATAACACGGAAGATTTGCGCAAAGAATTGCGGGCGCGGGGCCATCAATTCGAACGTACGTCAGATACCGAGGTGCTTCTGCACAGCTACATCGAATGGCAGGAAGACTGTGTCGACCATCTCAATGGCATATTCGCTTTCGCTGTGTGGGATGAAAAGCGTAATCTGCTGTTTGCCGCGAGAGACCGTCTCGGCGTAAAGCCGTTTTTTTACACGAAGGAAGGCTCTTCATTTCTCTTCGGATCAGAAATTAAGGCAATCCTCGCGCACCCTGATATAAAAGCGCGAGTGGACAGAACGGGACTTTCTGAAATTTTCGGTCTTGGACCGTCCAGAACCCCGGGCACTGGCATATTTAAAGGCATAAAAGAAATCCGCCCGGCTCATGCGCTGACATTTTCCAAAGACGGACTTAATATTTGGCGTTATTGGAATGTTGAAAGCGAAAAACATACGGACAGTTTTGATGACACGGTTGCCAATGTCAGATCGTTATTTCAGGACGCGGTGACGCGGCAGCTTGTGTCGGATGTGCCGGTTTGCACATTCCTATCAGGCGGTCTGGACTCAAGCGCAATTACAGCGATTGCGGCGGGCCATTTTGAAAAGGAAGGAAAAGCACCGCTTCATACTTATTCGATTGATTACGAAGAGAACGATAAATATTTTCAAGCAAGCGCTTTTCAGCCGAATGATGACGGACCATGGATTGAAAAAATGACAGAGGCTTTCGGCACAACGCACCACAAATGCGTCATCAGCCAAAAAGATCTCGTTGATCATTTGGAGGAAGCTGTACTGGTCAAAGACTTGCCGGGAATGGCGGATGTCGACTCATCCCTGCTGTGGTTTTGCCGGGAAATCAAAAAGGACTTTGTCGTCAGCCTATCGGGAGAGTGCGCGGATGAGATTTTCGGCGGGTACCCGTGGTTCCATACGGCAGATGTTGAGTCTGGCTTTCCATGGATGAGATCAACGGAGGAGCGGATCAAGCTGCTTTCTGACTCATGGCAGAAAAAATTGAATCTGAAAGAATACGTAAATGCCAAATATGAAGAAACCTTGGCAGAAACGCCATTATTAGACGGAGAAACGGGTGTGGATAAAGCAAGAAGACAGCTGTTCTATTTAAATATGCTTTGGTTTATGACGAACCTTTTGGATCGGAAGGATCGCATGAGCATGGGGGCGAGCTTGGAAGTGCGGGTGCCGTTCGCCGATCACCGGCTTGTGGAATATGTTTGGAATATTCCGTGGGAAATGAAAATGCATGATAATCGGGAAAAAGGCATTTTGCGCAAAGCGCTTGAAGGCATTTTGCCTGATGACATTCTGTATCGCAAAAAAAGCCCGTATCCGAAAACACATCATCCGGAATATACAAAAGGCGTCAGCGAATGGCTGAAAACGATCAGAAGCCAAAAGGACTCCGTGCTCCATACCTTGCTGGACAGAAAACAATTAGATCAGCTTTTAGAAACGGAAGGCTCCTCCTTCAAGGTGCCGTGGTTCGGGCAGCTCATGAAGGGGCCTCAGCTGATCGCCCATCTTGCTCAAATTCATACATGGTTTGAAGCGTATCGCATTGATATTGATGAAGGATAAAGAAAAAGCCGATTCTGCTCAAAGGAATCGGCTTTTTCTTCATATACAATTGCGAGAAAACATAATAGACTTGAAGAAGCAGTGATACATAGGAGTGAAAAGAAATGAAAGAGATAAAAGAAGCCTATCAGCAATGCGGCCAGATCGTCAGCGCCCGCGAACCAGCCTGTTACAAAGCATTTTCGTTTCTTCCGCTGAAGCAAAGGCAGGCGGCTTGGGCGGTTATGGCGTTTTGCCATACGGCAGCCAATGCGGATGAGAAGGCGTTATCTGCCATTGAAGCTGAGGCGGAAGATGTTTTTTCCGGTACGTATAACGGGAATCATTTTTTGTGGAAGGCTTTCGGCCATGCGTACCAAACCTTTACACTGGACAGCGAGCCATTCCGTGAGTTCATTGCCGCACAGAAAGCGGAAGATAAACCGTTTGGAAACCTTGATGAATTGCTCATGCACGCATACCAGACAGGCGGCGCAGCCGGATTGATGCTGCTCCCGATTATGGCGCGCCGGCATCAGAACCAGCTGACACATGCAGCTGGTTCTCTCGGTTTAGCGATTCAGCTGATTCGGATTCTGAGAGATTTCGGCACTGGCCAACAGCAAAAAAGCCGTATCCCTCGGGAAGTAATGCAGCAATTCGGCTATACAGAGGCTGATCTCCAAAAAGGCACCGTAAATAAAGCGTTCACAATGACGTGGGAGTATATCGCTTTTGAAGCAGAAGCCTACCTTGAAGAGTGTCAGGATGCCTTGCCGCTATTTCCGCAGTATTCTCAAAAAACGGTGAAAGCCGCTCTTCATTTGTACCGGGCTATTTTAGAAAAAATCCGGGCGAAGCAGCACGATGTATTTCAACATCACTTCGCTCTCACAGAGACCGAAGTGAAGCAGATTCTCTCTGATATCTAAAAAACACCCGGGCTTGATTGAGCCGGGTGTTACGCCATACCTTTTTGAATCCAGATACGTGAGCGCCATCTTCTGTACATTAAGATTCCCCGGACCCATTCATCCGCGATAAAAGAAATCCAAATGCCGGCAAGACCGAAACCGAGGTGGATGCCAAAAAGATAAGCAAGCGGGAGGCCGATGCCCCACATTGAAATCATTGCCATGTAAACTGGGAATTTCGCATCCCCCGCGGCCCGCAGAGAGTTAATGATAATGACATTAAACGAGCGGCCTGGTTCAAGGATAATGGTCATGGCAATCAATAGGCTTGCAGTTGCTATAATGTCAGGGCTTTGTGTGAAGAGTCCGATCAGGTCTTTTGAAAAGATCGTCATCAAAACAGAGGTAGCCGCAGCAATTCCGAGTGCCCAATATAAGCTCTTCATGCAGCGCTCATAAGCGGCATCAAATTGTTTGCCGCCGATATAACGGCCGATTAAGATTTGTGTACCCTGGCTGATCGCAGTGCCGAACAGCAAAATAAACATCGTAATATTTTGCGTATACACTTTTGTTGTCAACGCCTGCGCGCCCATGATGGCGATAAAATACGTGACAATCATTTGCGAAAGGTTGTATGAAAGCTGCTCTCCCGCAGAAGGAATGCCGATTTTCAGCAGCTTGCGCAAATGCTCTTTATGCATATGAAAGACTTTTTTCAGCGACATCTTCAGCTGAATGCGTTTGTTGACAATCACAATCATCGCGATTAATCCGATGACGCGGGCGATAGATGTGGACATGGCCACACCGGCAACGCCGAGAACAGGAAAGCCGAACAAACCGAAGATCACAACAAAGTTTCCGGCAATGTTTAAAATGTTCATGCCGATAGTGACAAACATTGTATCTTTTGTGTAGCCGTAGCTTTTTAAGATCGCGCTGAATGTCATGATTAAAGCCTGAATAAAGGACAGACCTCCGACAACTTGTAAAAAGACTTTCGCATCAGGCATCAGTGCGTTTGATAATCCCATCATATGAAGCAGAGGGACAGCCGCAAAAAAGACGACGGCGCTGATGGCCAGGCTGATGAAGAAGTTGGCGCCGATTGACACATAAGCGACTTCCATGGCTTCTTTCTTTTGCCGTGAGCCTAGAAATTGTGAAATGATAACGGTCGTTCCTGTTGCGATAAAGCTGAACATCACGATAATTAAATTTAAAATCTGGTTGCTGACGCCGACTGCTGCCACGCTGTTATCCGAGTATTGGCTGAGCATCAGTGTATCGGCATTACCCATAAACATATATAATGAGACCTCAATAAAGATCGGCCAAGTAAGCGAAAATAATGAGAACGTTTTGTCAGCGGGTTTTTTCAAAGCAGTTGATTTGAAGACAGCTTGTTTCATAGTGTCTAACCCCTTTCGTAAATAAAATCAACGTTTTAAAGTGTACCTCCATTTCCTTATAATAAAAAGGGATAGAAACGATACTTCTTGTAAAAATCCGACTTAAAAAGGAGGATGATTCAAATGCCTCGCATCCTGTTTACAGTCCCGCCTTTTCCGGTATTTATCGCAGCTGGGGAAGGGGTTTTTAAAAAAGGAGAAACCCATGTGAAACGTGTATTCTCCGTGTTTGATCTGATATATGTCAAACAGGGAACGTTATATATAACGGAAAATGAAACATCGTTTTCTGTTGAAGGCGGCGAGTACATCTTGCTTTCTCCCGGTCTTGAACACTACGGGACGAAGGGCAGTGATGAAGCAACCTCCTACTATTGGCTTCACTTCGATGAACATCGATATGAATTTACGGCAAAGGGAGGCAGCAACTGGTCTGAGCTTCAGCAGGAAAAAGGGAGCTTCGAAGAGCCGGCCCGCTACGGATTGGCCTTGCCGAGAAAAGGCAAGGTGCAGCGCCCGCAGTTTATGGCGCAGCAGTTTGAAAAGCTGATCGATTACTCCGCGGAAAACTCTGATTTGCCGCTCAGAAAGCAAATCTTATTTGAGGAGCTGATGCTGCATCTTCAAAAAGAAGCGTTCCAAATACCGTCTGCGAAAGAGCGGGTAGCCTGGGAGGCGGCCCGGTACTTACAGGAGCACTATAAGGAAAAGACGACAATCAAGGATCTGTCGCTCGCCCTTCACTATCATCAGGATTATGTGAGCCGCTGCATGCAGCAGGTGCTCGGCGTAACTCCGGCACAATACACGAACCGGGTGAGAATGACAGAAGCGAAGCGTCTTTTATCCTCTACAAATGATAAGATGGGCGTTATTGCGGAAACGATCGGAATGGAAGATCCGACATACTTTTCAAAACTCTTTAAGCAGATAGAAGGCATTTCACCAATTGAATACCGGAAAATTGTCAGCCGGAAAGTTCAATAACCAGACGAGGGATGAACATGAAAACAACAATTTACGATGTGGCAAAGGCGGCGGGTGTCTCGATCACAACTGTGTCGCGTGTAATTAACAATACGGGGAGAATCAGCGGCAAAACACGGCAGAAGGTCATGAATGTCATGAATGAAATGGCATACACGCCCAATGTCCACGCCGCGGCGTTAACGGGAAAACGAACGAATATGATAGCTCTCGTGGCGCCTGATATTTCAAATCCGTTTTACGGCGAACTGGCCAAAAGCATTGAGGAAAGAGCGGATGAGCTCGGTTTTCAAATGTTGATTTGCAGCACCGATTACGATCCGAAAAAAGAAACAAAGTATTTTTCTGTGCTGAAACAGAAAAAGGTGGATGGCATTATTTTTGCAACAGGGATTGAAAGCCATGACAGTATGTCTGCTTTGGAGGAAATCGCCAGTGAACAAATTCCGATTGCCATGATTTCTCAGGATAAGCCGCTGCTTCCGATGGATATTGTTGTGATAGATGACGTTCGTGGCGGATATGAGGCTGCCAAGCATCTTCTGTCACTCGGCCACACGAACATCGCCTGCATTGTCGGAGACGGTTCAACGACAGGCGAAAAAAATAGAATCAAAGGCTTCCGTCAGGCGATGGAGGAAGCGGGCGTGCCCATTGATGAATCACTTATCATCCAGACGCGGTTTTCCTTGGAAAGCGGCAAGGAAGAAGCGGGAAAATTGCTCGACAGGAACGTTCCGACTGCTATTTTTGCCTTCAACGACGTATTGGCCTGTGCCGCCATACAAGCTGCGAGAATAAGAGGCATAAAAGTGCCGGATGATCTTTCTATCATTGGTTTTGATAATACGATACTCGCAGAAATGGCGGCTCCGCCCCTGACAACCGTAGCCCAGCCGATAAAAGAGATGGGACGGAGCGTCATCGAACTGCTGGCAGAAGCAATAGAGGGAAAACGAAAGGCGAAACAAAAAATAGTGCTCCCTCCTGAGCTTGTAGTCAGACATTCTACATCACCGCTCAACACATGAACCCGCTAATGAGCGGGTTTTTTCATTATGACAGTTGAAGCCAAAAAAACATATTGCGTGTAAACCAAAGGCAGTGTAAAATGAAACCATCTTTTGAGAAAGCGCTTGCGCAAAATGGCAGAGCGGATAGAACCGCTGTTTTTTTAGCGGTTAAGAGAAAGCGCTTTCTCAAAGCGAGCCTGAAATGAGTTAAAGGAGAGGATGGGACGTGGAACATCAAGTAAGGTGCGCTGTATTAGGATTAGGAAGGCTCGGTTATGATCATGCAAAAAATCTTGTCACCAGTGTACCGGGAGCAAAGCTGGTTAGTGTCAGTGATCCGTTAAAAGGGAGAGCGGAGCAGGTTGCCAGAGAATTCGGTATCGAAAAATGGTCAGAGGACCCGTATGAAGTGTTAGAAGATCCCGGCATTGACGCTGTCATTATTGTAACGCCGACAAGCACACATGGTGATATGATCATCAAAGCAGCCGAGAACGGCAAACAGATCTTCGTTGAAAAACCGCTGACATTAAGCCTTGAGGAATCAAGAGCAGTTTCTGAAAAAGTGAAAGAGACAGGTGTCATCTGCCAAGTCGGCTTTATGAGACGATTCGATCCAGCATACGCAGATGCCAAACGGCGGATCGACGCTGGAGAAATCGGCAAACCTATCTATTATAAAGGCTTTACGCGCGACCAAGGCGCGCCTCCCGCAGAATTTATCAAACACAGCGGTGGAATTTTTATTGACTGTTCCATCCATGACTATGATATGGCCCGTTATTTGCTAGGGGCGGAAATCACTTCTGTTTCAGGACACGGCAGGATTCTGAACAATCCGTTCATGGAGCAGTATGGCGATGTGGATCAGGCGCTGACGTATATTGAATTTGACTCCGGCGCAGCGGGGGACGTCGAGGCAAGCAGAACCTCTCCATACGGACATGACATCCGGGCGGAGATTATCGGGACAGAGGGCAGTATTTTCATAGGGACATTGAGAAATAAACATGTGACCATCCTATCGGCTAAAGGGAGCAGTTTTGATATCATTCCAGACTTTCAAACTCGTTTTCATGAAGCCTACTGCTTGGAGCTTCAGCATTTCGCCGAGTGTGTCCGGAATGGAAAAACACCGATTGTGACTGAGATTGATGCGACGATCAATTTAGAAGTGGGCATCGCCGCAACCAATTCTTTTCGAAGCGGCAGGCCGGTACAGCTAGATGTGAAGCGTGCTTATACCGGTATGTAAAAGCTAGTATGTTTCATTTGAGGCTTTCCGCAAAAAAAGCAAGGACATTTTAGCCCTTGCTTCCTCTTTTCTCATATAAATAGTACATATAATCAGTAGGTACGCCAGAATGGCCCAGCTGTCTCAGCATGGCGGTTACGTTCCCTCTATGGTAAGTCCCGTGATTGACGACATGCAGGATGGTGTCTGCATAGGTTGATTCCAGTGTACCTAGTTTCGGATGCTGCATTGTGAAGGTCTGTTCTAAGTCCGTCTGGCGGCTGAAGAAATCATGATACTGTGACTCCAGCTCGGCAGCGTGCTGTTTAATCGCTGCCATATTACCTTGCGCGGACTCTAATTTGCCTGCGCTGTCTATAATCTCTTGGTAGGCCACTCCCGAAAGAACATTCAGCCAAATGTAGTCAGCCCTGCACATATGAAGCAGCACGTCGCTGACAGAAGGAAATACGCTCTTTACTTCTTGATAGGCAGTTTCCTCCGGCAGGTTTTCGATATGGTTAAATATTTTCTTGTTTGCCCAAGAATGATAGTCATAAAACTGTTTTGCATCAGTCATCAGCATGCCTCCTTTTCTAAGAAATTCGTTGTTTTCATTTGTTTCTCCTTCAATTGCAAAAGAGTGACACCCCAAAATATCCTGCCGCTGCCCACATTACCGCTGCAGAGCATTTGTTTACGATCAGCATAAGCCTGCCGCTCGTATCTATCGTCTGAAACAGCCGGCCCGCTATTGCAAGGCTGATAAACCAAATCCAAGACACAGCGATGCAGGCGGCCATAAAGAGCCATTTCTCAAGCCCCGAATATTGAAGAGAGCTCGTGCCGATGACGCCGATCGTGTCCAGAATGGCATGCGGGTTTAAAAGAGAAACAGCGGCCGCAAACGCAGCTTGCTTTTTTGGTGTGAACGTATGTTTCTCATTTTGGCTTGTCTTCGGACGGCTGTTCCAAGTCACCCAGCCCATATAGAGCAAAAATAAAAATCCGCCGGCCATCATGACTGTCTCAAACACGGGCAGCTCCTGCACAATGACAGATACGCCCGCAACGGCTAATACGATTAACAGGGTATCGCAGACTGAAGCACTGATGACAGCTGGGAGAGCCCGCCAAATATGCTTTTGCCACGCGCCTTGCTGAAAAATAAACACATTCTGCACTCCCAGCGGCAAAATTAAGCCAAACGCGAGCACAATTCCGTGAATGATTGCATTCATGCTGAAAAAGCTCCCTTCACATTTTTTTCAATCATAAGAGAGATTGTCACTAAAGTCTCCAGCCATTTGGTTGGGTTAGGAACCAGCCAAATGTATAATGTGTAAAAAAGGGGGGCATGACCTTGTCGCAATGGCAGCCAAGCCGAAAGTCGGATGTTCCGCTGCATCGGCAGATCGAACAATATATGAAAGACAAGATTCTTCACGGAGAGTGGGCTGTAGGGACGAAAATCCCCTCACAGAGAACGCTGGCCGACATGTTTCAAGTCAACCGCAGCACAGTCACAGCAGCCATAGATGAACTCACGTCTCAAGGCTTGTTAGAGGGAAGAAGAGGCGGCGGTACGAAGGTTGTAAACAGTACTTGGAGCGTGCTGGCGGCTGAGCCTCCGCTTGATTGGAGCGATTACGTCCGTTCAGGCATTCATCGCGCCAATTCTTCCATCATTCAAGCTATTAATCAGAACGAACCAAGAGCGGATATCATCAGATTAGGAACTGGAGAACTTTCACCGGATCTTGTGCCTGCTGACACAATTGGACGGATGTTTCAGCAAATCAATCCGGGCGCCCTGTCTTTAGGATATGAGCAGCCGAAAGGAAACCGTCAGCTGCGGGAGGCAGTGGCCGACCATTTAAAAGGAAAGAAGATCCATGTGTCACCGTCTGCAATTTTAATTGTGTCCGGTGCACTTCAGGCACTTCAGCTCATCTCAATTGGACTTTTAAAACGAGATTCTGTCATTTTGACGGAGAAGCCGTCCTACCTTCAATCCTTGCATGTATTTCAATCAGCTGGGATGCGGCTTCGCGGCTTGCCGATGGATGATGAAGGGGTCAAAGCGGGGCTTGTTTCTTCTAATCGAAAACAATATGGAGGACAGCTGCTTTACACGATTCCGTCGTTTCATAATCCGACAGGCACAGTCATGTCAGAGCAGCGAAGGAAAGAGATCATCAGCCTTTCAAAAAAAGAGCAGCTGCCCATCATTGAGGATGATGCGTACGGTGATTTATGGTTTGAAGAAAAACCGCCGCAGCCGTTGAAAGCAATGGATCATGAGGGCAATATTCTGTATCTGGGCACGTTTTCAAAAATGGTTAGCCCCGGTCTGCGAATCGGCTGGCTTGTCGGTCCGGAGCCGGTTATTGAAAGGCTGGCGGACATTAAAATGCAGACAGACTACGGATCAAGCGGCCTGTCCCAGTGGGCGGCTGCCGAGTGGCTGTCACAGGGATATTATGAAGAGCATCTGACTTGGGTACGCAGGAAGCTTAAAGAAAGGAGAGACGCCGCCGTTCATTTTCTCGAGCGGTATGCCGGGGACATTGCCACGTGGCGGATTCCCGCAGGCGGCTTTTATATTTGGGTGACATTTCACAAAAACCTGCCTGTCAGCCGTTTCTTTTATGGATTGCTGAAACGGCAGGTGCTTGTGAATCCCGGCTACATTTATGACGGTGAAGACCGAAACAGCATCAGGCTGTCATATTCCTATGCATCTCTTGGAGATTTGGAAACTGGCATTAAAGCGGCAGCCGAAACAGCACGCCGCCTGATGATGTCCTAGGCTTTGGTTATACGATGACAGCTCCCAGTGCCCTGGCGAAGGCAATCGCATGCTCAGGTGCGATTTTGCAGCCTTTCAATTTGTCGAGGGAGACATGAAGCTGTTCAAAACGGCACGTGCTGATGTCCATGTTTTGAAGGGACGTGCCGGTAAAGCTGGCGCCTTCCAATTCGCACCTGTCAAAGTGTGTCTGCTGGAGCACCGTATTGCTGCATTCACTTTGCATAAGAGCACAGTGATCAAATCGAACTTGTTTCATATTTGAGTACGAAAATGAGCTGAAATGTCCGTGGCATTCCTCGAATGAAACATTCCGCAGCGTTGCTTCCGCCACATTCATTCCAACCATTTTTGACTGCTTAACAGAAGTTCTGTGAATGACAGCCCCGCTGAAATCGGCGTTTGATAAATCGCATTTTTCAAAGATCACATCGGTCAGTTCAATATGCCGAAAAGACACATCGATAAAGACGACATTTCTGAATACCGTTTTTTCCACACAAAGTCTTTCGATATCTTCGCCGCAGATTGTACAATCTTCAAACAAATGCATGCTGATTACATCATCCTGCGTCACGGCATCATGAAAATCTGCGGTTTGCAGGTTTTCCGGTATGTTCGGTTTTTGAATTGCGATTTTATTCATGTGATGACATCCTTTTCTGCCCGAAAAACAGAGGCTTCCGGGTTCAATTTAATAGATCGTTAAGGAAATTGATACATATAGTAAATCGTGAAGAGCCTTTTCTTGGTACAGCAGCCCGCTTGTTTTGTAAGCATAAATGGAAAGCTTCCTATACGTCAAGGCGTTTACAGGCCGGGAAAGCCAAAGGGAACAGGAGGAATGCGTAATGGGGCATTACGTCAAAACCGAGGAGCATGTGACACTGTTTGTAGAGGATATTGGACATGGAAGGCCGATCATCTTTTTGCACGGGTGGCCGTTGAATCATAAGATGTTTGAATATCAAATGAATGAGCTTCCGAAAAGGGGATTTCGTTTTATCGGCGTTGATTTACGGGGATATGGGCAATCTGACCGCCCTTGGGAAGGCTACGATTATGACACGATGGCTGATGATGTGAAGGCAGTCATTTATACGCTGCAGCTTGAGAATGCGATTCTTGCCGGTTTTTCGATGGGCGGCGCCATTGCAATCCGTTATATGGCAAGGCATGAAGGAGCCGATGTTGATAAGCTGATTTTACTGTCTGCAGCGGCACCCGCATTTACAAAACGCCCGGGTTATCCGTACGGGATGAGGAAGCAGGATATTGACGATATGATTGAATTGTTCAAAGCTGATCGGCCCAAAACACTGGCTGATTTAGGGAAACAGTTTTTTGAGAAAAAAGTGTCTCCAGAGCTTAGACAGTGGTTTCTCAATCTGATGCTGGAGGCTTCCTCCTACGGGACGATCCATTCGGGCATCGCATTAAGAGACGAAGATCTCAGAAAGGAACTTGCTGCAATCAAGGTGCCGACGCTGATCCTGCACGGGAGAAAGGATAGAATTGCGCCGTTTGATTTTGCGAAAGAATTGAAGCGCGGCATCAAACAGTCGGAATTGGTTCCGTTTGCAAACAGCGGGCACGGAGCATTTTATGAAGAAAAAGAGAAGATTAACAGTTTGATTGCGCAGTTCTCCAACTCATAAGAAAAAACCCGACATTGATCGGGTTTTTTATATAATACCTCTGTTTTGCAGTGCGTTAATGATGAGATCAGCTCCATCGGAAATAGAGGTCTGGTCTGACTCAATGATGAAATCGGGTGAAAGCGGCGCTTCATACGGAGAATCGATCCCGGTGAAATGTTTGATCTCTCCGTTTCGCGCTTTTTTGTAAAGCCCTTTTGGATCGCGCTGTTCACAAACATGCAGCGGGCACTTCACATAAATTTCGAAGAACTCACCTTTAGGAAAGAGTGCTCTAACCATGTCCCGATCCTCTCTGAATGGAGAAATAAAAGCCGTTAAAATCATTTGCCCGCTGTCGACAAACAGCTTCGCCACTTCTCCGATCCGGCGGATGTTTTCAATCCTGTCACCAGTCTGAAATCCAAGATCTTTGTTTAAGCCGTGGCGGATATTATCACCATCAAGCACATAGCTCTGAATGCCCTTGCGGTAAAGTTTTTCATCGACTGCATTGGCCAGCACCGATTTTCCGGAGCCGGACAAACCTGTAAACCAGAGGACGCAGCTTTTGTGTCCGTTTAAGGACTGTCTGTCAGACTTTGAGATGGCAGCGGGATGCCAAATGATGTTCGGATTGTGTGTCATTGCAATTCCCCGCTGTTTTGCTTGATGGCAACAGGCTGTTGGTGAAGTCCCTTGATCAGCACGGCTGCGACCTCAGGCCGGCTGAATTCTTTAGGCGGCTTTTTGCCTTGGCGGAGAAGCTCTCTCACTTTTGTGCCTGATAAGTGGATGTGGTCTCTCGGGTGGTGCGGACATGTTTTGGAGGTGCCCATGTTTCCGCATTTTCGGCAATAAAAGCTGTGCTCAAAAAACAGCGGCTTGATGCCCAGCTCTTCCTCTGTGAATGATTGAAAAATATTTTGGGCGTCGTATGTTCCATAGTAGCTGCCGACACCTGCGTGATCACGGCCTACAATAAAATGGGTGCAGCCGTAATTTTTTCGGACGAGCGCATGGAAAATCGCTTCCCGCGGACCTGCATAACGCATGGCGGCAGGGAAAACCGATAACATGACACGATCCTTTGGATAATAGTGATTAAGCAAAGCCTGGTAGCTCTCCATTCTGATATCGCTGGGGATATCGTCTGACTTTGTTTCTCCGACAAGCGGGTGAAGCAGCAGACCGTCGACCGTTTCTAACGCTGTTTTTTGAATATATTCATGAGCTCTATGAACAGGGTTCCTGGTTTGAAAGCCGACAATCGTTTTCCAGCCGAGTTTTTCAAAGGCCGCTCTTGTTTCTGCGGGCGTTGCATAAAACTGTTCGAAAGATTTGTCAGGCAGGCGGCTGACCGTGATAGGCCCTCCGATATAGTAATCCGGGCGAGCCAGCAATTTTTTTATGCCTGGGTGGGCAGGATCGTTTGTTTTAAAAACAGACAGTGCTTCTTGTGTTTTATCAGGCTGGTATATATCGGTGACTGTGATCATGCCGTAGGTAACACCGTCTTTCACAAGCTTGACGTGATCTCCGGCAGACAGCTGTTTTGCTGTTTTTTCTCCGACAGGCAGCGTAATCGGCAGGCTCCACGGCAAGCCGTTTGCCAGCCTCATCTCTTTCACAACGGAATGATAATCTTTTTCTCCCAAAAAACCTGTTAACGGGCTGTATCCGCCGATCGCGATAAGCTCCAGATCGCTCAGTGCAAGCTGATCCAGCTCTGCTTGGCACGCGCACCCTTCAAAATGGCATGCGGGATCACAGCGGTTGATTAATACCCCTCCGTGGGGCTCGTTTCCATTCAACGTGTTCAACCTCCATTTATACGTTTCCTTGTTTTCTTTTCTGCACTTAATGAAAGTTTGACATCAGCGCCTTAACATCATTTCGATTCTCACAGCAAGAACCTGCCATCCGCTATTCCTGATGCAGGCCGCATTCTGTTTTCTCCCGTCCGGCCCATCTTCCAGCCCTCTCATCGTTCGGGTCCGAGGAAGGCAATGTACACATTTCACAGCCTATGCTCGGATAATGTTGATCGTGCAGTTTGTTATAAGGCAAATTGTGCAGGCGGATGTACGTCCAAACGTCATCCCATGTCCAGTGGATGAGCGGGCAAATTTTGATGAGCTCAAACTTCTGGTCCAGGTTTACGTATTGAATATGCTTTCTCGTTGGTGACTGCTCCCGGCGCAGTCCTGAAATCCAAGCTGTCATGCCGGACAGGTGCTTTTTGAGCGATTCGATTTTCCGCAATTGGCAGCAGAGGTTCGGGTTATGCTTCCACAGCTCTCCACCGTACTTCGTCCCCTGTTCTGTTAAGCTCAGCTCGGGTTCGAGCATCTGGATTGCAAATCCCGGATATCGCTCTTTGACGGTATCGATCAGCTCATATGTTTCCTGAAAATGAAGCCCGGTATCCAAAAAGATGATGTGCGCGTTTTTGTTGATTTTTGATATTAAGTCGAGAAGCACCATTCCTTCTGCGCCAAAGCTGCATGCGTACACAATCTTTTCTCTGTACGTTCGGTAAGCCCATTTCAACACATCAAGCTCATCGATCAATTGATCCGTTATCTGTTTGGACAGCATGTCGTTCCATGTGTCATATGTGATGGTTTCGTTCAATGTTTTCCCCCCGTTTGCATTTGCTTTTTTTATCTATTGATCGAGTTATAGGCAGACTATTCATTTTTTGCATAAAGGTTCAGGGTTTTTAGGTGCCGCGCCCGCCTAAGATGAGGTGCGGAACCATTAAGAGCCCGGCTGAATATGCTTTTTAGCAAAATGGTTTTATGCCCAAGGAGAGGTAGTATGCCGATTGCCATTTATCAGGGGCATCATCATTCGCTTGCCCCGGCTGATATTAACATCATCATTGATGTCATCAGAGCCTTTACGGTCGCCCATTATGCGTTTATCGGCGGGGCGAAAGAGATTTTGTTGGTCCGGACAGCTGATGAAGCCTTTGCGCTGAAAGACACCTATCCGGATTATGTATTGACGGGAGAGGAAAAGGGGGTCGGTATCAGCGGATTTGATTTAGATAATTCTCCAAAACGTATGGCTGGGCAGGATATGGCGGATAAGCGCCTGATCCAGAAAACAACAAACGGCGTCACAGCAGCATTGGGGGCGCTGAACGCAAAGCATCTGTTCGTAACTGGATTTTCCAATGCCAAAACAACGGCACAGCATGTGAAAAAGCTCGCCGCAATCGATTGTGTCATAAACATAGTGGCTTCCCATCCATCCGGTGATGACGATATGGCGTGTGCGGAGTATATCAAAGGCATCATTGAAGGGACAAATGCGGTAACGGCTGAGGAGGCGATTGAAAGAATAAAAGGCTCTTCTGTTGCGGAGAAGTTTTTTGACAGCCGCCAGCCATTGTTTGATTCGGAAGACATCGTTTACTGTACAAAAGAACTGACGGGCGATTTTGTGATGAAAGTGAAACAGGATAGAGAAGTTCCAACGATAGAGAGGGTCATAATATGAATGATTTTTCACTAGAATTGCCAGTGAGAACAAACAAGCCGAGAGAAACCGGACAGTCCATTTTAATTGATAACGGCTATCCCTTGCAATTTTTCAAAGATGTCATAGCCGGAGCGTCCGACTATATTGATTTTGTGAAATTCGGCTGGGGCACATCATTACTTACGAAAGATCTTGAAGAAAAAATCAGCACACTGAAAGAACATGACATTACATTTTTCTTTGGCGGCACACTGTTTGAGAAGTACGTAAGCCAGAAAAAAGTGAATGAATTTCATCGGTATTGCACCTATTTCGGCTGTGAATATATTGAGATTTCAAACGGTACGCTCCCGATGACAAATAAAGAGAAAGCGGCTTACATTGCCGATTTTTCTGATGAATTTCTTGTGCTCAGTGAGGTGGGCAGCAAGGATGCGGAATTAGCAAGCCGGCAAAGCTCTGAGGAATGGCTTGAATATATCGTTGAGGATATGGAAGCGGGCGCGGAAAAAGTGATTACAGAAGCCAGAGAAAGCGGAACGGGAGGGATCTGTTCCAGCAGCGGCGATGTCAGGTTTCAAATTGTTGACGACATCATTTCCTCGGATATTGATATCAACAGGCTGATTTTTGAAGCGCCTAACAAAACGCTTCAGCAAGGGTTTATTCAAAAAATCGGGCCGAATGTGAATCTGGCCAATATTCCATTTCATGATGCCATCGCGTTGGAAACGCTGCGTTTAGGGCTAAGATCTGATACCTTTTTTCTGTAAAGCAGCGGCTGCGGGGCTCTCGTCGTGAAGAGAGCCTCTGCCTATTATTTTTTATGGCGGTACATAGGCGTGAGATAGGGAAGTGAGGTCAGACGGATGTTGTAGATGAAGTCGATGACTCTTGTCGATATCACTTGGCATATCAGGGCTTGAATGACGATGCCCCAGTCAATAATAGACGCGGTGACCATAAAAATGATGCAATTCATGATGAGCAGGATCGTTCCAGGATTCCCGCCGCGGTAGATAGAAATCATCAGAGCAAGGGCTCCGAATCCTCCGTTCGAAATTTTATATTTGTATAAAAGTCCGATGCCGAGTCCCAATAACACTGCGCCGCTTGCCAGATCAAGCCACAGATTAGATGTGATATCCGGAAAAACCGCATCAAAGATCAATACCGAGACAGAGGTGACGGTGATAGAAGCGAGGGTGCCGGTGAATGTTCTCATCTCCAGCCATTTTAAAGCGGTAAAAAGCATTGATACATTCACAGCCCACACTGAAAACCCGTGGGGGATTTGAAACAGATAATGCAATAGCACCGCAATACCTGCTGCACCGCCTGTCGGAATATCATGCGGAAATAAAAACAAGGACATGCCGAGTCCCTGTAGTACGCCGCCTACGACAATCATAAACGTAAGTTTTGCTTTCATCAGCAGTTCAGCCATTAAGTCATTTGCTCCTTTATGAAAAGACTTGTCCGCTGTTTTCATTTTATGAGGCTGTCCATGATTTATGTCTCAAAATAAAGAAATGGCCCAGCTTAATATGCTGAGCCATCCCACTTGTAGCGATTGACGATCTCCATATTGATCTCTGTTCCAATGCCTTTTCCTTTCGGGATGTGGACCATTCCTTTTGAAGGCTGCAGGCTGACGAGATCTGTAAAAGGATTCTCCATGACGTCCCACTCGATCGGTTCAATGTGATCGTTATTCATTTTAGACCATGGGGGCAGGCAGGCTTGTGCAAATAAAGCATAGAGCCGTGAGAGCGATCCGTCATATGCATGGGCGGATGCTCTGACGCCAAAATAACGCGCGAGCTGGAGGCAGTCCCGAAACTCATCAATTCCGTTGACATGCATGACATCGGGCTGAATGATATCCAAACAGCGCTGTGAAAGGAGAGGCACAAATTGCGCCGGGCCTTTCATGTTTTCTCCGCCGGCAACAGGAACAGACAAACGGCTTCGAAGCAAAGCGTAATCCTGCGGCTGATCAAAGGGTAAAGGCTCCTCAAGCCAGCCAATGTTCGTCCATTCGGAGAAATAGCGCTCCCATTTAAAAGCTGCAGCGGCATCGTAGCTTTGGTTTGCGTCCAGAATCATCGTAATGGAGCTGCCTGCTGTATGCTGCAGCGCATTGATGTGCCGGACATCCTCTTTGAATGAAGTCCCGCCAATTTTGACTTTGATTTGCTCAAAACCTTTTTTCAACTGGGCTTCAACATTGGAGACTGAGCGGCTGATCCATTGCGGGGAGTCTGAGTACGATTGAAAAGACGCGTACACAGGAATCTCCTCTCTGTATCGCCCGCCCCATAATTCGCATACCGAACAATCCGCAGCTTTGGTTGCAATCTCTGTCAGCGCCATGCTTACAGCGGAGGCCGCCCGCTGGTGCCATTTTTGAATCGTGCGCACTAATGACAGGCGGCTGCCAGCCTGTTTTCCTAATAGAAACGGGATGATCCGCTTCGTAAAACCGACATGGAGAGCAGGGAGCCAATCAACGCATTCTCCCCAGCCGTCTATCCCGCTTTCGGTGATAATCCTGATGAGATAACAAGTCCGATATCGTTTAAACCCATTGGCATCTCCGTATGGCTTTTCTAATCGGTGAAATAGCGGAAAGGTTTCAATCCGTACAATTTTCACACTGGGTGCTACCTTTCCTCAGCGGGCTGGAGCCGATTTCCAGCCATTTTAGGGTCTTCTTTTTCTTTTGTTTCTTCATTGTTTTGCTTCACATGGATGAGCATCATCACAAGAATCCCGACAACGAGAGTCAATCCCGCGATGCTTAAAAACATGCCGGGTCTGGACCATTGCATCAGGCGGCCGAAAATCGGAGGACCGATCGCTACCCCTAAGAAACGTACAGAGCCGTACAGAGAGGTGACAAATCCCCGTCTTTCTTTGCCGACAGCCCCGGTAATAAAACTGTTCACACAAGGAAGGACAAGACCTGAGCCGATACTGCTCAGTACAAGAACACTGATAAAAAGGACAAGATTTTCAATGAATGACAGTGCCGCGTAGGATACGGTCATGAACGCCAATCCAAGTACGATCAGCTTTTTCATTAACGATTGCTTTTGCCCGATTTTGCTTCCTGTTGTATAGGACGTCACACACATAACCAAAAGCGGGATCGCTAAAATTAAGCCTTTTTTCACGCCGTCGGTGTCGTATGTTTTTTCAAGAACATCTGAGAGATAAAACAGGATGCCGAATAAAGTAAACAAACAGGTCGCACCGGCTAAATAAGCGGTAAACAGCCATCTGCCTTCATGTTTAAAGACACTTAACAGCCCTTTTGCATATTTTCCGATTGGTGGCGGTTCTTTTTCCTTTTTCTTTTCTTTAATAAAAATCCAAGTCAGTACGATCGAAATGATACAAAACACAGGAAAGGCAAAAAACGCGCCATACCAGACAAGCAGGGCGATCAGCGAGCCAATGATCGGTGAAAGCACTTTCCCCATGCCGTTTGAAGCTTCAACAAGGCCCAGCACCTTGCTCTCCTGGGCGCCTTTAAACAGATCTCCCGTCAGTGCCATGGCAATTGGGCCGGTTCCGGCTGCCCCGATTCCCTGTAACGCTCGTCCTGCCATGACCCAAGGATAGGCATTGTCAAAAAAACCTGCCGCAAACCCGGCTAACAAACCGCCGGCACCATACAAAATTAAGCAGGGAATAATGATGACTTTCCTTGAGAATCGGTCTGCGAGATAACCGACAATCGGAATCGCAAATGCTGCAATCAAGGAAAATACTGTGATCACGAGACTGACTTGAAATTGTGATAAATGAAGTTCAGATTTCATTTTTGGCAAAATCGGAATAAGCATCGAGTTTCCTAGGGTTAATATTAAAGGGATTGAACCGATTGCTACAATCGTCATTCCGTTATTTTGTTTTGATGATTCCATCTCAGAGCACACTCCTTTTCTTCTGCTTAGAATGTCCCTGATGGCTTCGTTTATTCAGCGATCAGACAGCAAAAAACCGAACAGAAGATACCTGTTCGGGAAAAAAGAGGGTTAACCGAGAGCCTGTGAAATCAAAGCATATAAGTGTCCATTTTGAATAGGCGCTTTTTTCTGATAGAACAAAAGCGGAGGTTCATCATCTTTATGAAATCCCATTTCTATCAGGCTGTCATGCAGAGACGTGTGTTCACTCGGTATATCGATTCGCATCGGCCCTTGTTTGCCGGCCGCCAGCCTGTTAATTATCTGTGCTGCAACATCTGATGATGGAGCGATGATAGGGCCGAATTTCAAATTGGCCGGTGTCTGTACAGAAAGTCCGTAGCCAATTAGCTGTCCGTCCTGATTTCTGGCGATGATACATTCGCATGAAGCAGAAATAAGCTGCTGCAAAAGGTTTGATCGATCTCCGCCAAAGGCAGCCAGATCCGCCGTGGTTAAGTCGTGAAAGTCTTGTTCTCTAAAGGATGTCAGTTCAGCGTCAAGCTTTTTTGTATAAGGTTGAAAACTATGACAGCTGTACTTTCGCACTGAACCTGCCGTATGAAAACCTGCTTTTTCATAAAGCGGCAAACCTTCTTTTGTGGCGCAAAGCCTGATGGCGGTGTTTTCACCCGTTTGGGTGATACAGGCGTTTACCATACGCCGGCCGAGACCGAGCCGTTGATATTCCTTGTCCACGATCACGAGGCCGATAGAAGCAAGACGGCCAAACAAAAACAAGCCGATGCAGGAAATAATATCACCGCTGACATTTTGATAGCCGAAAAAGCGTCCTTGCTGGACAAGCAGTGCCAGCTCTTGTTCGCCGTAATCCGGCCACCCGGCTTGCCTGCAAAGCCGCAATAAACTAGGGGTATGTTCTTCATGAAGCTTAATCAGCTCATCGATTACCCTCATACAGATCACCTGCTTGTTTCGAGTTTTTTATACATGATGATATGTGTGCCTATGCCAGGAATCTCAAACGGTTCGCCGAGTTCTTCCCAGCCAAGTTTTGAATAGTAGCCTTTCACATGGCTTCTGGCATTGCACCAGACTGCCTGAACGCCGTTCTTTGCCAGTTTCTCTTCCGCGTGTTTGATCAGCGTGCTCCCGCCTTTTTGATCGCGATATCCTTCAAGCGTTGCCATGCCTCTCAGCCGATATGCTGGGGATTCTGTTATTAATGGCTGAATTTGCGGGGAAAAAGAAGCGATGCTGATCAGCTTTCCTTCAAAAAACGCGCCGAGATGAAAGGAGCCTTTTGCATGATCTTCTTCATATTTGCATTGTTCAATGGATTGATGGGGGCGCAGAATGCGGTGCCGGATTTCATATGTATCTTCCGCGGAAATGGTTTTGACTTCGAGCATAATGTTCCTCCTCATGACTGTTTTTCTATATCGTAACACGAATCCCGTTGAAAAAGACCGCCCGATTGGATCAGACAGTCTTTTAAGGGATTAATGCAAAAAGATATTTTGGCGCTGCTCATCTTTTTGCTGAATATATGAAGTAAGCTCAGCGGTTAAGTCAGATCTGAGGAAAGGCGTTATCAAGTAGATGCCGTTGAACAGCTCGCATGCCGTATCCAGCAGGGAGCGTGCAATCGCAAGGCCTTCCGCCTTTTGCTTTTCTTTATCTTCACCGGCATGGGCCATTTTTTCGCGAATCGTATCAGACAGCTTAATGCCGGGAATTTCATTATGGATGAATTCGGCATTCCGGCTGCTTGTCAGCGGCATGATGCCGATATAGATCGGCGTCTTCAGATGTTTTGTTTCATTATGGATATCGACAAGCTGCTGCTCGGAATAGACAGGCTGAGAAACAAAAAAATCTGCGCCGCAATCTATTTTTTTCTCAAGCCGTTTTACCGCTTTATCCAGATGGCGGACGTTAGGATTAAATGCAGCAGCAACTGAGAAATTCGTTTTCTTGCCGAGCGGTTTTCCAGACAGAGACAGACCTTCATTGAATTGTTTGATCAGCCTGATTAAATCAAAAGATGTTAAATCATATACAGACGTCGCACCAGGAAAATCCCCGATTTTAGAAGGGTCACCTGTAATAGCAAGCACGTCATTCAGCCCTAACGTATCAAGGCCCATTAAATGTGACTGTAAGCCGATAATGTTACGGTCACGGCACGTAATATGGACAAGGGAACGCATATCTAGCTGCTGTTTGACAAGAGCCCCGCAGGCAACATTGCTGATCCGCGGGGTCGCCAGAGAATTGTCGGCGAGTGTCAGGGCATCGATTCCCGCTTCTTTTAATTCAGCCGCCGCCGATAGAAATTTGTCAAAGCTTAGTTTTTTCGGCGGGTCCAGTTCTACGATAATAGAGCGTTTTTTCGCCGCGATCTCATCCAGGCCGGGCTCGGTTCGCTCGTGATGAACAGAAATGAATTCTTTCGCCCGGGTTTTGACTTCTTTATCCGTAATCGGAGCCAGCCCGCCAACTGCTTCCGCCATCGCCCGGATGTGATTCGGCGTTGTGCCGCAGCAGCCGCCGATAATCCGCGCGCCTTGCTTACGGAATTCTGACGCGCTGTTTTGAAAATACGTGTCGTCTGTTTCATAGACGAGCCGTCCCTCTTCAAGCGAAGGAAGACTGCTGTTCGGATAAACGGATAAGAATACGTCATCAAAAATCGGCACTTCGCTGAGCGCTTCAATCATGTGATAAGGGCCGAGGCGGCAGTTAATGCCGACAATATCAGCTCCGAGATCCGCAATCGAGCGCAATGCGTCAGAAAGCGGCGTTCCGTCCTGCAATACGCCTTGCTCGTGCATGGAGACATTGAGCATAATCGGAAGATCAGTCTCTTTGCGCGCGATTTTCAGCACTTCACGGGCTTCTTCCAAATCATAATATGTTTCTAACAGCAAGCCATCCGGCTCTTCATGCAGCAGCAGGTACAGCTGCTCGCGGAAGCTGCGCTTAATTTCGTCAAGACTGTACGCGTTTTTATTAAATGTGCGTATGCCGCCCATCGTTCCAAGCACGTATGCATCGCCTGCTGAAGCCCGCGCGATCTTTACGGCTTCCTGATTCATTTTTTTGATGTCATCCTCAAGCCCGTGTCTGGATAATTTAATATAGTTGGCCCCGTACGTATTCGTTTGAATAATGTTGGCTCCCGCTTCAACGTACGCTTTATGTATGCGCTGAATTTCCTCCGGCTTTGAAATATTGAGTTCCTCAAAACACCTGTCAATGCCATAGGAGTAGAGGAGCGTCCCCATGGCGCCGTCACCGATTAACACCTGTCTTTGCAAATCTTCTAAAAGTCCCATTGTCTGCCTCCTTTATTCACATCAGCAAGGAAAAAAGAGAAATAAAAAAAGTCCTCTTAAGAAGAAGACTTTGTCAGTGATTTTGTCTCTTCTTATCTTCCAAGCTGTTCGAGCTTGCTGGATTTAGCACCTTGGTCATGGCTGATCGCCATTACACCGGTTGCTGAAGCTTCGTCGGGCCAGTCCCTCTGCTTCTCTTGATAAGAACGGATATGAAATTTTCGTGTCAGGAAGTGCCAAAAGATACCTGGCGTTTTTCCCTTTCTCCAAATTTACCGAAAATAAAGACAATAATCAATAGGAATCAGAAAATTTATCTGAAATTTATAAATTGAACGTCAATTGGCAGATCTGCTCCCCGCACAGCTGAGATAAGCTGCTGCAGGTCATCTTTGTTTTTTCCGGTGACACGCACTTGATCATCCTGCACCTGAGACTTTACTTTCAGTCCGGAGTTTTTGATGATCGTATTGATTTTTTTGGCGTTGTCCTTGTCAATGCCTTGAACAAGCTTTGCACGCTGGCGTACCGTTCCGTTCCGCCTGACGCGTTTTCAACCTTGCCGTAATCAATGTTTTTTGTCGGTACGTTTCGTTTAATCAATTTGCTGACCAGCACATCTTTCAGCTGGCTTAATTTGAATTCGTCATCGGAAACGAGGACCAGCTCCTCTTTATCTAAAGAAATGTCGCTTTTGCTGCCTTTAAAGTCATATCGGGTACTGATTTCCTTCAGTGCGATTTGGATTGCGTTTTGCACTTCAGGCAACTCCACCTTGGATACAATATCAAATGAGCTTTCTTTTGCCATATGAAAACCTCCATAACATTTAACTTATGTGTTGATTATAGTAGAATAAAGAGAAACTTCCAACAGAACAAAGAATCAATTTGTGATGATTGGAAAAAATGTTAACAAAATCCGCAGAGGAATAAGCGGAACAGGAAGGACGATAGCATGAGACCAGGGCAGCAATTAACCTTGAGTATAGATCACCAAACCGACTTCGGTTACTTTTTAACCGATGGGGAAGATACGATTCTCTTACATAACAGTGAAATGACTGAGGATATCGAGGACAGAGACGAAGTAGAAGTCTTTATATACGTCGACCAGCAGGAAAGGCTTGCGGCCACGATGAAAATTCCGGTCATCAGCGCGGATGAATATGGCTGGGTTGAAGTGGTAGATAAAGTGGAAGATATGGGCGTTTTCGTTGATGTCGGTTTATCGAAGGACGCACTAGTCGCAACTGAGCATTTGCCCCCGTACGAAGATGTCTGGCCGCAAAAAGGGGACAAACTTTACTGTATGCTGAAGGTGACGAACCGGGGGCGCATGTTTGCGAAACCAGCGCCGGAAGATATCATCAGCGAACTGTTTACCGACGCTTCAGAAGATCTGATGAATAAAGAGCTGACAGGTACGGTGTACAGGCTGATCGCATCGGGTTCATTCGTGATCACGGATGACGGTATCCGCTGTTTTATTCACCCGTCAGAAAGAAAAGAGGAGCCAAGACTGGGTTCAAGAGTCACAGGACGGGTGATTCAAGTGAAAGAAGACGGTTCAGTCAACTTGTCGCTGCTTCCGAGAAAACAGGATGCAATGTCAGTTGATGCTGAGTGCATTCTAACGTATATGAGAATGAGAAACGGTGCCATGCCGTACAGTGACAAAAGCCAGCCTGACGATATCAGAGAACGTTTTAATATGAGCAAAGCCGCCTTTAAACGCGCGCTGGGCCATTTGATGAAAAACGGAAAAGTTTATCAGGAAAATGGATGGACATACGAGAAAAAATAGCATGAAAACGGCTCGCCTGCAGCAGACTGCGGAGCGAGCCGTTTTTTATGTCTAGTTTAATTCATCAACCAGCGTTCTGATTGCCATTTCGCGATCCACATTGTCTGAAATCGCAATCGGCGTAATATCAATGGCGAGAATGATCAGAATCAGGGCACCGGCTGCAGCAACATAAGAAACATAATAGAAATAGTTAGCGGTATCAACAGTGTTGACAAGCTCGGCCTGAACTCTGGATGTATCATCCTTGGAAGCGGCGATTTCCTTTGTAGCTTCTACTTTCTCTTCAACGATTTGACCTGCTTTTTTCAGCAGTTCATCCACTTTCAATGCATCTTTGCTGTAAACAGCTTTCTTCAGGTTATCAAAAAAGTCAGCATCCTCTTTTTTAATATCAGCGACAACCTGATTGGCAAAAGCCTTTGCCTGTTTTGTGTTGAGTTTGTCTGTCATCGCTTTATTAAAGACCTCTGGAAGCTGTTTGCCAACTTCCCCTTGGGCAAACACAAAGCCTTTAAAAATTTCCTCACCTGAATACTCAAGCTGCTTTGCCTGTGCCACACTTTCTTGCTGCTTCACCAAAAACACAGTCGTCACCAATACAACCGACAAAAATACTAGAAACGCCTTCTTCAAACTGAAACCTCTCCCTTCTTGTGTTTTTTATTCCACAACAGTCTGCGAATATATGTAAATTGAATCGTGGAATCGATAGGAGTGAGATACAATATCAAAATGCCGGCCATGATAATCGAAAAACTGATGAGGCCCAGCATGACTGCAAAAATCTCATGCATAAAAACAGCGATGATCAAAATCAATCTCCAATGCTTCTTCGGCGCAAACAGCGCCGCGAAGATGACAATTTGAACCAGCAGCGTCCCCCATGTCGGAATCACCACGAACGGACTTGTTACAATTGGCTTCGTTAACGCCTGAAAAAAGCCGTTGAAGCCAATGGTTTTTTCCTGGGCGAAATAATAGACGGCCGTTCCGTCCACCCATTCCTGCTGAGACAGCTTAGCGACGGTAGAGTGAAAATAAAGCACCGCCACTTGGATTCTGATCACAAAATAAGAAATAAAAGCTGTTATTTTTCCAAGTGTTCTTTTGCCCTCTATAGGTCTCGTACTCCAATGCCATTTTCTCGGATCGGTCAGCGTGATGGGAAGCAATAAAAAGGTCATGACGGCTGCTGCCTGCTCGCCTCCGTCGATGACGATCAGTGATGACTGCAGGCTGTAACTGACATACCAATGCAGAACCCCGGTGATTCTGGGGCGCCAGCCAATGACAACAAGCACCAGAATGGCAATGCAGACCCACCTGAAAAGATTTAACATCATATAGTTATTTTCGCCGAGGCAAAAGAGACTGAGATTCATTTTACAAGCTGGATAGCTGCTGATCCCGCTGGCTGGCTTCATAATGAGGCTCGGGTGATTGATGAGCAGCGTCAGCAGGCTGGATAGCGCAATAATGCTTCGCGCGAGGCCGTATACATTTGTCCACGGGTTTCTTTCGTCCCATCTGGTGATGGTCTGTTTTATGTTTTCGAGCATGAGATCACAACCTTGACTATGCTTTTTACCTGATAAGACGAAGGGGTGTATTTAGAATAGCTCCAAGGAACAATATCCTCTTTCGTCAAATAGTAGCTGCCACAAAGCAGCGGGCGGGGAGCGGGTGTTTTTAATTGCACGGTTTTGGCTTTGCTTTTGCATGCGCCGAGGTCCTTTTCTTTACATGCTGTCCACTGTTCCTTGCTGACTTGGCTGTAGATCACGCCCATTTCAACGCCTTGTGACCGCCCATACCGATACAGGCCGAATAGGTTGTCAGCCCTCATATTGGGCCATCTGACCTTGGCGCTGGCATTTTCAGCCTCATATAAGCCGATTGCAGTATCACGCGGATTTTTGCTAAAAAAGCCCCAGCCCTGAGGGAGGATGCTGGACATGAGAAATTTGGAGTCCTTTGTCAGCGGAATCGGGGTTGTCCCTAAGCTGCCAATAATAGAAAACAGAAATAGCGAACCCCAAAGGATTGAAAAAATGACAAAAAATGATATCGATTTCTGCATTCGACTGCTCCTTTTAACCTGAAGAATCGTTTTTACACTTTTCATAATATAAAAACATTTATGTAATAAAAAGGTTAAAAAGTATGAGAAATTCCATTTTTGTTAAAAGAAAAAACAGGACATTTTACACTGCTATATATGATTGATATATAGTGTTTTTTTCGATATATTTAAACCATGAAAACGAATCAAGTTAATGACCGCTGGATTGTTCAATTTCGAAAAGGGATTTTCGAGCTGGCCATCCTGTCCCTGCTACGTTCTAAACCGATGTACGGTTATGAGCTGACGTCATCCTTAAAAACCACCTCGGCGCTGGCTATTTCAGAGGGAGCGATTTATCCGATTCTGAAACGTATGACCGAGAAAGGATGGATCGAATTTTTTTGGGAAGATTCACTGGACGGCCCGAAAAGAAAGTATTACAAAATGACGCAAAAAGGAGAAGAAATGTTAAAAGAACGGCTGGAGAAATACCTGGAAACCCATCAAGCTTTACTGTCTTTATCGGGGGATTTGCTATGAATGGACAGCTTATCATTGACCGATACATGGAGGAACTAAATGCAGAGCTGGCGAATATGCCTGATGTAGAGAGAGAAAACGCTATCGACGAATTAAAGGGGCATATCACCGCTTTCGTTCAAGACAGAATCAAAGCCGGCCTTAGTGAAGAGGAACTGCAGGAAGCTGTTGAATCTGAATTTTCTCATCCGAAGGAGCTTGCCGAATTGATGGCGGGTGATGGGGGAGAGACGAAAAGGAGGAGGTCTTTATTGGGCAAAAGCTGGTTTTCGGTCCTTCTCATTGTCACGATTATCGCCCTGCCGCTGCTGCCGTCCGACTTCAGACATCTGCCGCTGGCTGTTTATTTAATGGTGCTCGCCGGATATGTATGGAAGCGGAAAAAATTGATGATGTTTGCAGGTGTCAGAAAAAACAAAATGCGCTCTCAAAAGGAGATTGTCAAGATTTCGCGAGTCGGTGCGGTTTATCTGCTGTTTTTAGCAGTGCTGCTTCTTTTGAGCCCGTTCCTCAATGCGCTTGTCGTCCTGCTGCTGATTGCAGTAAGCTGTGCCGCTTTTTTTCTTTTTCTTAACATCAAGTAATCTTGTGGGAGGCTGTAAGATGGAAATCAGCATCAATTATCTATTAATTGTCATCGCGCTTTTATTCTTTGTGGTTGCCTATTTTGTCGGAATCAAAAAACAAACCTGGATGCTGGCTGGGTTTAACGAGGCGCGTATACGGGATAAAGATCGGCTGGCCAGAATAGCAGGCTACTTTTTCTTGAATTCCGGTTTGTTCATTTTGCTGAATAGTTTTATCTCATTTCAAGGTCAGGAGCAGCTCATACCTCCGCTTATACTGGCATATGGAGCAGGGGTTATTATTTATGTCAATAAAAAATTAGTAGAGTAGAAAAAGAAGGGCAGAGCGAAATATCTCTGCCCTTCTTTTTTGGGAAAATAAGAACGAAGCACCACATACAAGTTTTTGTATTTTTGATAGGATGAAGAAAAATGATAGATTCCAAAATAGGAAGGATGTGGTGTTTTGCGCAACCTGACCAAGACATCTCTATTACTGGCCGGCTTATGCACGGCGGCCCAAATGGTTTTTGTAACACATGCCTCAGCTGATCAAAGCATCAAATACGACCATACGTATCAAACCCCTTCATACATCATCGAAAAGTCACCGCAGAAGCCGGTACAAAACACAACCCAGAAAGAATCGCTATTTTCCTATCTTGACAAGCATCAAACGCAGTTTAAGCTCAAAGGGAATGCGAACAGCCATTTTCGCATTTCGAAAACCATAAAGGATCCAAAGACAAAACAAACGTTTTTTAAATTAACGGAGGTTTACAAAGGAATTCCGATTTACGGCTTTGAACAAGCGGTCGCGATGAAGGAAAACAAACAAGTGAAAAGTTTCTTTGGAAAGGTGCACCCGCAAATCAAGGACGTCTCCGTCACACCGTCTATTTCTGAGCAAAAAGCAATACATACAGCGAGGCGTGAGCTCGAGGCTTCCATTGGAAAAATCGATTATCTTGATGGGGAACCAAAAGGCGAATTATATATCTATCCACACGACGGTGAATATGATCTCGCCTACCTTGTGAGACTCTCGACATCTGAACCTGAGCCTGGCTATTGGCATTATTTCATCGATGCCAAAAACGGAAAAGTCATTGAGTTCTTTAATGCCATTCATGAAGCGGCAGGCACAGGAATCGGCGTGTCAGGTGATGAAAAAAGCTTTGACGTCACAGAACAAAATGGGCGCTTTTATTTGGCTGACGAAACAAGGGGAAAAGGGATCAATACGTTTGACGCGAAGAACCTGAACCAAACCTTGTTTACGCTTTTGTCTCAACTGATCGGGTATACGGGCAAAGAAATAGTCAGCGGCACGTCCGTATTTAATGAACCTGCGGCTGTGGACGCACACGCAAATGCGCAAGCCGTTTACGATTATTACAGCAAGACATTTGGCCGTGATTCTTTTGATCAAAACGGAGCAAGGATTACGTCTACCGTGCATGTCGGCAAACAATGGAACAATGCTGCGTGGAACGGTGTCCAGATGGTATACGGTGATGGAGACGGTTCGAAATTTAAGCCGCTGTCTGGATCGCTCGACATTGTCGCGCATGAAATCACACACGCAGTCACACAGTATTCCGCCGGTCTTTTATATCAAGGAGAACCCGGTGCATTAAACGAGTCCATTTCTGACATTATGGGCGCGATGGCTGACCGTGATGATTGGGAGATCGGCGAAGATGTCTATACTCCTGATATTGCAGGAGATTCATTGCGGTCATTGGAGGACCCATCTAAGCAGGGAAATCCAGATCATTACTCGAACCGCTACACAGGAACAGAGGATTATGGCGGAGTCCATATCAATTCGTCCATTCACAATAAAGCAGCTTATCTTCTTGCAGAAGGAGGCGTGCACCACGATGTACAGGTTGAAGGGATTGGGCGTGAAGCAAGTGAACAAATTTACTATCGGGCTTTAACATATTATGTAACGGCATCTACAGATTTCAGCATGATGAAGCAAGCGGCGATTGAAGCTGCCAATGATTTATACGGTGAAGGCTCGAAGCAATCAGCTTCAGTCGAAAAGGCGTATGAGGCTGTCGGCATTCTATGAGCAAACAAAAACAGTCAGGACACAGAGTCTGACTGTTTTTGTTTGCTCATTTTCTTAAAAAGAATATCGCCAATGTACCTGGACCGGCATGCGAGCCGATTGCTGAACTGATTGGATGCATAATGATTTCTTTCGGCTTGAACGCTTCCTCAATCAGGTGTTTCATGTCCGTGGCTTTTTCTTTGTTCGCGGCGTAGCTGATCCCGACGGTTTGATTGCTCCAATCATCCCCGCGCTCTTTCATAAGTTCGATGATCCGTTTGAAAAGTTTCTTCTGTCCGCGGATTTTTTCCAGAGGCACAAGCTTGCCGTCCTCCATCTGAAGCAGCGGTTTAATATTCAACAGGCCGCCGACAAAAGCGGACGTTTTGGATATCCGGCCGCCCCTCGCGAGATATGTTAAATCATCAACGGTAAAAATGTGTTCAAGCTGGCTGCAAAAGTTCTTTACAGACGTTTCAATTTCTTGTATTGTATTCCCGTTGATACAGAGATCGGCAGCATGCCGGACAGCCAGACCGTATCCTAATGACGCGCATTTGGAATCAATGACCCGCAAATCGAAATCGGGGAATTCCTCCTTCACTTCATTGGCGATCATTACAGCTGTCTGATACGTGCCGGAGAGACCTGAGGAAAAGGCAATGTAAAGAGCGGGATCACCTGTTTCGGCATATTGCAAAAACACATTTTTAATCGTTTGCGGTGAGGCTTGGGACGTCTTAGGCGTTTCTCCATTTTGCATCGCTTCAAATATTTGATCCGCTTGAATTGTGACTGCATCTTCGAATTCTTTATCGCCGAGAGAAACCCTGAGTGGAATAAAGCCAATGCCTTTTTCTTCAAAATAAGAACGAGGCAAATCAGTGGCGCTGTCAGCGATGAGATGAACTGTCATATTGCTTCCCTTCTTTCCGTTATTGCTCGTTATCATGAGAGTTAAGCCAACTATATCATATTAATTTGCCAAAATCGTGTTCAAATATTTGTTTTAAGGGAAAACATAATAAAGAAGAAAGAGCGGAGGAACATGCCATGGTACTAGATCAAACAAAAAAATTACTCATCGTCATCATCGGCGCTTTACTCAATGCTGCCGGGCTGAACTTATTTTTGATTCCGGCAGATGTATATGCCAGCGGATTTACAGGTGTTGCCCAGCTTTTATCAAGCGTCGTTGATCAATATGCCCCCTTTTACATATCGACGGGAACGCTCTTGTTCCTCTTAAACATCCCGGTCGGTATTTTAGGTTGGCTGAAGGTCGGCAAATCGTTTACGGTTTACAGCATTTTAAGTGTCGCACTCACTACTCTGTTTATGGGGATCTTGCCGGAAACAAGCCTGTCACATGACATTTTGCTGAACGCGGTGTTCGGCGGCGTCATTTCCGCAGTCGGTATCGGCTTAACATTAAAATACGGAGCTTCGACAGGCGGGCTTGATATCGTCGCCATGGTGCTCGCAAAGTGGAAGGATAAACCCGTCGGCACGTATTTCTTCATTCTGAACGGGATTATCATCTTGACGGCAGGATTATTGCAAGGTTGGGAGAAAGCATTATATACCCTGGTTACACTATATGTGACAACGAGGGTGATCGACGCCATTCACACTCGCCACATGAAGCTCACGGCAATGATCGTGACGAAAAAAGCGGACGAAATCAAGGAAGCCATTTACGGAAAAATGGTGCGCGGCATCACAACTGTTCCGGCAAAAGGAGCTTTTACGAACGAACAGAAAGAAATGATGATTATCGTCATCACGAGGTATGAACTGTACGATTTAGAAAAGATCGTCAAAGAAGTTGATCCGAAAGCATTTACGAACATCGTTCAAACGACAGGGATTTTTGGTTTCTTTAGAAAAGACTGACGAAAGCAGGTGGAAGTCGTGAAACGGCTGTTTGTGATGCTCCTCCCCGTGCTGCTTTTGATAGGCTGCGGGAAAGATGAGCAGACAGAACCCGATAAGGAGGTATCAGGCGGAATGGAGAATCAAGAGGTTGTTTTATCTATTGACGCAATTCAGGAGCCTGAACAAATCAAGTTTAACATGTCGCTGAAGAACCAAAGCGAACGTGCTATTGAGTTTCAATTCAGCACAGGGCAAAAATTTGAACTTGTCGTGTATGATTCTGAGCACAAAGAAAGATACCGTTATTCGAAAGACAAAATGTTTACGCAGGCTTTTCAAAACATGACGCTTGAATCTGGAGAAACATATGATTTCTCTGATGTGTGGAAGGAAGTCCCTGAGCCCGGAACCTATGAGGTAAAGGTGACATTTAAGGGCAGGGCGGAAAATCTCAAGCAGGTTCAGGCTGTTCAGCAGTTTGAAGTCAAATAAGAGGCTATGGCGAGTCGCCATAGCCCTTTTTTATTGCAGTTTGTCCAGCTGATTTTGAAATTGATGCAGCTGTTGACGTTCCGCATCTGTCGAATTGGCATACGCAGAAGATACAGCATTTTTGGCTCTCAGAATCGCTTGCTCCTGATCGCCTTCCTCAAAGCCGTTTGTCACCATGACCGCCTGTTGAACAAATGATTTTGCCTGCTGAAACAGTTCATTTCTCATTTAATATTCATACTGCCTTTCAGCCGAGTCTCGTGCCGCGGCATGCTGATGAGCTTCTTCTAAAGTAGACCGATATGGAAATTTTGCGGCGTGTAGCCCGATGGAGTCTTTACCCTGCTGAATAAACCTTCTGGATTTGCTTCGTTTACCCATTTTGAGACTGCCCCCTTCCATACTTTGACGAGATGAGTCGTCTTCAATAGTATGGTGGGGTAAAGTAAGGTTTATGAGTGGGAAAAATTAATACGGACCTTCTTTAAAGTGAGAAATATTCTTTCAAAAACCTTGCCACGCCGTCCTCTTCATTTGTAGCCGTTGCTCGGTTGGCAATCTGCTTGACCGCGTCAATTCCATTTCCCATTGCAACGCCGCAGCCTGCAAATTCAAGCATTTCCAAATCGTTATCCTCATCCCCGAAAGCAATGATCCGCTCCCTCGGCACGCCGTAATAATCGCTGATTTTCTGCAGGCCGACCGCTTTATTCATGCCGCTTTTGATAATTTCAATGACATGCCACGGCGCGGCCCATCTTCTATGGTCGATTACCTCGGCATGCACATCCGATAAATATGAGCGTATTGCTGGCACATCCTCTTCTTTTGCATGTATGAGTACAGACGTCACATCTTCACCAAGATTTTCCCTCAAGTCTCCGACTGTTACATTTGTTGTGTTCATGTTAAAGGCATCTATCAGGTGCTCATCATGGTAATGAAAGTATACGTCGTCAATCACTTCAGCAAGCACGTTATGTACGTTGTAGCTCTCGCTGATATCCACGAGCTGTTTGACAACATCAAGCGGCAGTGACGTATGATACCGCCCCCAGCTGTCGTCTTGCGGATGATGGACAAATGCTCCGTTAAAATTGACAATTGGCGTTGTCAGCTCCATTTGCTGGTAGTACATGGAACTTGAACGATACGGTCGGCCTGTTGAGATGCAGACATAATGCCCGTCATCTTTTAGGCGCTGTATCGTCTGAAGGGTGTTTTCAGATATGGTTTTATCATCCTTTAATAATGTTCCATCTAAATCTAATGCGATTAAATAGGGTTTTGTCTCCATGAAAAGCTCCTTTAACCTTAGATTTTGCTTGTTTTGCCTTACTTACAGTGTAGCTTTTTACCATCTTTATTGTCTACATGTTACACTTATGATTATGGTTATCCTAAGGAGGGACACATTGTGATACAAATTGAGAATCAAACCGTTTCCGGTATTCCGTTTTTACATATTGTAAAGGAAGAGAACAGGCACCGCGCTGTTCCTCTCGTGATCTTTATACATGGTTTTACAAGCGCGAAGGAACACAACCTTCATATTGCTTATCTGCTTGCGGAGAAGGGTTTTAGAGCCGTTCTGCCGGAGGCTTTGCACCATGGGGAACGGGGAGAAGAAATGGCTGTCGAAGAGCTGGCGGGGCATTTTTGGGATATCGTCCTTAACGAGATTGAAGAGATCGGCGTACTTAAAAACCATTTTGAAAAAGAGGGCCTGATAGACGGCGGCCGCATCGGTCTCGCAGGCACGTCAATGGGCGGCATCACAACGCTTGGCGCTTTGACTGCATATGATTGGATAAAAGCCGGCGTCAGCCTGATGGGAAGCCCCAATTACGTGGAGCTGTTTCAGCAGCAGATTGACCATATTCAATCTCAGGGCATTGAAATCGATGTGCCGGAAGAGAAGGTACAGGAGCTGATGAAACGTCTCGAATTGCGGGATCTCAGCCTTCAGCCGGAGAAACTGCAACAGCGCCCGCTTTTATTTTGGCACGGCGCAAAAGATAAGGTCGTGCCTTACGCGCCGACCCGGACATTTTATGACACGATCAAATCCCATTACAGCGAGCAGCCGGAACGCCTGCAATTTATCGGAGATGAAAACGCTGACCATAAAGTCCCGCGGGCAGCTGTGTTAAAAACGATTGAATGGTTTGAAACGTACTTATAAAGCACTAAGTTATTAACAAGAGCTGAATTTACGTTATACTGTAGAAAAAAGGAGTGAGGGAACGTGGAAGAAGCATTAAAAGAAAACATCATGGGCGCCCTGGAACAGGTTGTCGATCCTGAGCTTGGCGTTGATATCGTGAACCTTGGTTTGGTATACGATGTTGACATGGATGAAGACGGCTTAACGCACGTGACGATGACACTGACATCAATGGGATGCCCTTTAGCGCCGATTATCGTTGATGAGGTGAAAAAAGCATTAGCGGACCTTCCTGAAGTGAAAGACACAGAGGTTCACATTGTATGGAATCCGCCTTGGACTAGGGATAAAATGTCCAGATACGCAAAAATTGCGCTTGGCATTCAATAAAACAAAAGAGGACAGCCTGACATGTGAGGCTGTCCTTTTTTACAGCTGAAAGGAGTGAAAGGAAATGATGTACCTGCTGGCAGTTTTATGCCCGCCGCTTGCTGTTTTGTTTTCGGGAAAACCGTTTCAGGCCTTGCTGAATCTCATATTGACCTGTATCTTTTGGCTGCCGGGCGCGATTCACGCCTGCTTTATCGTCGCCGACCGCCGTGCCGAAAAACGGGCAAGAAGATAATTTGGAAAAATGAGGACGCAGTCATGGTATAATGGTCATAAAAAACAGCAGGGAGAGCACTATGAAAAAGAAATTGCTTGCATTCGCGCTTTGTACTGGCGCGTATGCGGCCCTGTTTGCGTACTCTGTGAACTCAGAGCAAAAAACAGACACAAGCGAGATGACGGATGTCAGCCGCCTGATGCCTGTAAAAATAAAGCAGACAGTGAAAGGGCAGGAAGAGGAAACGCTCATTGACACAGTCAAAGAGGCAAATCGAAAAAACATAAAAATTTCAATCGCCGGGGCCCAGCACTCCATGGGCGGCCATACATATTATGAGGACGGCATCGTTCTCGACATGATGGGCTACAACAAAATCCTGTCACTCGATCAAGAGAAGAAAACCATCAGGGTGCAAAGCGGTGCAACGTGGAATGATATCCAGAAATACGTGAATCCATACGGACTCGCGGTAAAAGTCATGCAGTCACAAAACATTTTTACAATCGGCGGATCTCTCAGCGCAAATGCACACGGGCGTGATATTCGCTACGGCTCGCTGATTGATACAGTTAAATCATTCCGGCTTTTAAAAGCTGACGGGACGATTATCACTGTCACTCCAAAAGATGATTTGTTTACGGCGGTCATCGGAGGGTACGGTCTTTTTGGCGTGATTCTTGATGTAACGCTTGAGCTGACAGATGATGAGCTGTATGTCATGAAGACAGAAAAAATGAATTACAGCACATACGCAGACTATTTTTCAAAGCATGTAAAAGGAAATCCAGATGTCCGAATGCATCTGGCGCGAATTTCAACAGCGAAAAAAGGATTTCTGAAAGACATGTATGTCACAAATTACGTATTGGCTGATCACCAGGATCAACTGCCATCATACAGCGATCTCAAAGAAGATGAGTATACGGGAGCCACAAAGTTTGCACTCGGTTTGTCAAGACGGTATGAATGGGGCAGGAATTGGCTGTGGGACACACAGCAATCCTATTTCCTGAGCCAAAACGGCACAGAGATTTCACGCAATAACGTCATGCGGTCCGAATCTAAGTTTCTTGAGTATGAAAACAATGACAACACAGATGTTTTGCAAGAATATTTTGTGCCCGTGAAGGAGTATGGGTCCTATATTGATGACCTGAGACAAACGCTGTCGGACGAAGATCTGAACCTGCTGAACATTACGATCCGCTACGTGCAGAAAAATGAAAAGGCCGACCTTTCCTATGCGAAGGACGATATGTTTTCGCTCGTGCTATTAATAAACGAGGGTTTTTCAAAAGAAGACCAGGCAGATACTGCCCGAATCATCAGGCGCATGACAGACGTTGCCATCAAGCACGGCGGCAGCTATTATCTGCCTTATATGACCTACCAGACAAAAGCGCAAATGAGGCAGGCATATCCGAAAAGTGAAGCGTTTTTTCAGAAAAAACGAACCTATGACCCGGATGAGCGCTTTATGAATTACTTTTATCAGAGGTATAAATGATGGGGAAAAACAAATTAAAATGGCTGACATTATCACAAAGCAGCGTGTTTTTCGCAAGCAGCTTAATCTTTCCGTTTTATATTCTGTTTGTGAAAAATATCGGCTCAAGCTACACACAGTTCGGTTTTTCCTACGGATTGTTCGGGTTGAGCGGAGCGCTCATTTACCCGCTCCTCGGACGGCTGTCTGAAAGGTTTGACAGCCGTTATTTTCTGCTTCTGAACTCGTGGGGGATGGCTGTTCTGCTTTTATATGTCCCGCATATCGGAAGCGTCGTTCAAGTGTATATCGTCCAAGTGCTGTTAGGGCTCTTTGGAGCGATGCAAAAGCATGGAGAAAAAGTGCTGATCGCTAATTTTACAGACAGCGGAGAGCGTGGAAAGAAGATTGGGAATTACCATTTTTGGACAGCTGTCTTTTCAGCAGCAGCCATTATGCTCGGGGGTTTTCTCGCTGACTTTTTCACAGTGCAAATGATTTTTTATGCAAGCTCTATTCTATATTTTTTCAGTGGATTGATGATGATGAAAACAGGCTGACGCGGTCAGCCTGTTTTTTTATGCGGCTGAAAAGCGGCGACACATCAATGTTTTCTGCTGGAGTCGTGCTGATTTTTTTGAGCGGAATTTCCATTGAACAGAAAATTTATAAATGAATAAAAATATTAAATATACGATTGAATTAATTTTTATTCATGTTATAATGTTAAATAATTTCACAAAGACCAAGAGGGTGAACTTGTTTTGAAAATAGGAATTGTAGGTGCTACAGGATATGGAGGCACCGAACTTGTCAGGATTCTCTCGCATCATCCTCATGCAGAGGAATGCATACTTTATTCATCCAGCGGAGAGGGGAATGTCTATAGCGAGGGTTATCCTCATCTTACCGGCTTAGCGGATCAGAAGCTGAAGCCGATTGATATGAATACGATCAAACACGAAATAGATATCATGTTTCTCGCTGCGCCGCCCGGAGTATCAAGTGAATTGACTCCAAAGCTGGCAGACGCGGGAATTCCGGTCATTGATCTGTCAGGTGATCTGAGGATACAAGAACCGGCTGAATATGAAAAATGGTATAAACGGACAGCGGCACCGAAGGCGGTGATTCAAGAGGCGGTATACGGTCTGGCAGAACTGAATCAACAGCAAATTCAACAGGCGAAACTCATTGCCAATCCAGGCTGTTTTCCAACAGCTGTTTTGCTTGGCCTCGCGCCATTGGCTCAAAAGAAACTGCTCGATGAATCTTTTGTTATCGTTGACGCGAAGACGGGTGTTTCCGGAGCGGGAAGAAAAGCATCCATGGGAACCCATTTTTCTGAGCTGAACGACAATTTTAAAATTTATAAAGTCAATGAACATCAGCATACGCCGGAAATTGAGCAGGCGCTGAATGAATGGCAGCCAGGTCTCGGGCCCATTACATTTTCGGCTCACTTGGTTCCGATGACAAGGGGCATCATGGCGACGATGTATACCAGATTAACCTGTGATCTATCCGCAGATGACCTGTATGATTTATATTCGGAATTTTACCAAGATTCATATTTTGTGAGAGTGAGGCCAAAAGGTCAGTACCCGCAAACGAAAGAAGTGTACGGCAGCAATTTCTGTGATATCGCCGTGACCCTCGATGAGAGAACGAACAGAGTCACGATCGTCTCGGTAATCGATAATTTAATGAAGGGTGCCGCCGGTCAGGCAGTGCAAAACTTTAATTTGATGAATGGCTGGAATGAAGAAACTGGACTCACCATCACGCCAATTTATCCATAGAACGGGAGAGAATCGAACCATGATTCAGTTAAGTGAAGATCAAATTGTAAAAGTAACAGGTGATGTATCCTCGCCAAAAGGGTTTCAGGCAAAGGGTGTGCATTGCGGGCTGCGTTACTCGAAAAAAGACCTCGGCGTCATTATCAGCGAGACACCGGCCGTGAGTGCAGCGGTTTATACCCAAAGCCACTTTCAGGCTGCTCCGATCAAAGTGACACAAGACAGCTTAAAGCACGGACCGACACTGAAAGCCGTCATCGTCAACAGTGCCATTGCCAATGCCTGCACGGGAGAACAAGGCCTAAAGGATGCATACACAATGCGGGAGAGCTTTGCTTCACAGCTTGGCATTGAGCCGGAGCTTGTCGCTGTTTCATCAACGGGTGTCATCGGCGAGCACTTAGACATGGAAAAAATCCATGCGGGGATCGAGCTGCTGAAAGAAACACCTGCGGGATCAGGCGATTTTGAGGAAGCGATTTTAACAACTGATACGGTGATCAAGCAGACGTGCTATGAACTGGCAATCGGCGGCAAAACAGTCACGATCGGCGGAGCGGCCAAAGGCTCAGGGATGATACACCCGAACATGGCCACGATGCTGGGATTTGTGACAACTGACGCGGCAATCGAAGAAAAAGCGCTGCAAAAGGCGCTTCGGGAAATCACTGACGTTTCATTTAACCAAATCACAGTTGACGGAGAAACATCCACGAACGACATGGTATTAGTTATGGCGAATGGCTGCGCCGAAAACGAGTGCCTGACAGAAGACCATCCAGACTGGCCGGTCTTTAAAAAAGCGCTCTTGCTCACTTGTGAGGATCTGGCTAAAGAGATTGCCAGAGACGGAGAAGGCGCGACAAAACTAATTGAAGCCCAAGTACAGGGAGCGAAAAATAATCTTGATGCAAACGTCATTGCCAAAAAGATTGTTGGCTCAAATCTTGTAAAAACGGCAGTATACGGAACAGATGCCAACTGGGGGCGGATCATCGGAGCCATCGGACACTCCGCAGCACAGGTGACGGCAGAAGAAGTAGAGGTTTATCTTGGCGGCCAATGCCTGTTTAAGAATAACGAACCTCAGCCATTCTCTGAATCTCTCGCCAAGGAATACCTTGAAGGAAATGAAATCACCATTGTCATCAAGATGGATGAGGGGGACGGAAACGGGAGAGCGTGGGGCTGTGACCTGACCTATGACTATATCAAAATTAACGCGAGCTATCGCACGTAATAAAGGGGAGCGAAATGAAGAAAACAATCGTTTTTAAATGCGGGGGAAGTGTCATCCGTGAGCTGTCGGAGGAATTTTTTCAAAATCTGAAAGAGCTGATGGCGTCAGGCTGGAAGCTGGCGATCGTACATGGCGGGGGACCGGAAATCACAAATATGCTGAAACGGTTAAATATCAAGACAGAGTTTTCGGGCGGACAGAGGAAAACAACGAAGCCGGTGCTGGAAGTGGCGGAAATGGTTTTATCCGGTTCTGTCAATAAATTTTTCGTTGCTGAGCTTGCCAAACACGGACTGCGAGCCGCAGGCATTTCTGGTAAGGATGGCGGTCTTTTGGAGGCTGATTATCTAGATCCGGAAACATACGGAGAAGTGGGAGAAATCAAAAAAGTCGATGCGTCCATGGTGAACGCGCTGATGGAAAATGGCATCATCCCCGTTATTGCGCCGCTGTCTATGACAAGCGACTGCAAAACGCTGAATGTAAATGCTGATCTGGCTGCTTCAGCAGTCGCCGGAGCGCTTGAAGCCGATAAGCTGATGTTCGTCACGGATGTCGATGGAATCATGAAGGAAAAGCAGCGTCTGGACGTCCTGACCCCTAAGGAGATTCAGATGCTGATCAAGCAGGAAGTGATCACAGGAGGGATGATCCCGAAGGTCAATTCAGCCTTGTCAGCTTTATCAGATCAGGTGTCTGAAGTCATGATCGTAAACGGAAAAGGATCATTCTTCGCAGAACAAACCTTTCAAGGGACAAAAATCGTCAAAGCAAAGGAGGCTGTTTCATGAGCAGCTTGTTTCAAACCTACGGCCGTTGGGATATTGACATCAAAAAAGCAAAGGGAACGTACGTTGAGGATCAAAACGGCAAAACGTACCTCGATTTCATTCAGGGGATTGCGGTATCAAATCTAGGACACTGCCATGAAGCGGTGACAGAGGCAGTCAAAAAACAGCTTGACAGCGTATGGCACGTATCCAACCTGTTTCAAAACAGTCTCCAAGAGCAAGCGGCGCAGAAGCTGGCAGCGCATAGTGCGGGAGATCTTGTCTTTTTCTGCAACAGCGGCGCGGAGGCGAATGAAGGTGCGATAAAGCTTGCCAGAAAAGCAACTGGAAAAACAAAAATCATCACTTTTCTTCAGTCGTTCCATGGCCGCACGTATGCAGGGATGGCTGCGACCGGACAGGATAAAATCAAAACAGGCTTCGGCCCGATGCTTGAAGGCTTTCACTACCTGCCATACAATGATCCTTCTGCTTTTAAAGCTCTTGGGGAGGAAGACGATATTGCCGCGGTGATGCTTGAAACAGTGCAGGGAGAAGGAGGAGTCAATCCGGCGAGTGCTGAATTTTTATCAGCCGTACAGTCGTTTTGCAAGGAAAAGCAAGCCCTTCTCATCATTGATGAAATCCAGACCGGCATCGGACGGACGGGAAAAGGCTTCGCATATGAGCACTTCGGACTCTCACCGGATATCATCACAGTCGCCAAAGGATTGGGAAACGGCTTTCCGGTCGGCGCTGTCATCGGAAAGAAACAACTTGGAGAAGCGTTTACCCCTGGTTCTCACGGAACGACTTTCGGAGGAAACATGCTGGCGATGGCTGCTGTGAATGCCACATTGCAAATTGTATTCCAGCCTGACTTTCTGCAAGAGGCTGCTGACAAAGGGGCGTTTTTAAAAGAACAGCTTGAGGCAGAGCTAAAGAGCCCTTTTGTTAAACAAATCCGAGGTAAAGGATTAATGCTTGGAATTGAGTGTGATGGCCCGGTTGCTGACATTATTGCTGAATTGCAGACATTAGGCTTGCTTGTATTGCCGGCCGGCCCGAACGTGATTCGGCTGCTGCCGCCGCTCACCGTGACTAAGGATGAAATAGCAGAAGCCGTCAGCAAGCTGAAACAGGCAATCGCTCATCATTCCGCTGTAAACCAGTGATTTTTTTTCGATATAAAGGCATAAAAATTCATTTTTATAATTAATTATTCATCAAGAGGTGGGCTGTTAGATGGAAGGTTATTTAGTGTTAGAAGATGGGACATCGTTCAGCGGCGAGCTGGACGGTCATAAAAACTGTACGGGAGAAGCTGTTTTTTTCACAGGAATGACAGGCTACCAGGAAGTGCTGACAGATCCATCATATAAGGGACAGATTATTGTATTTACCTACCCGCTGATTGGCAATTACGGCATAAATGAAAAGGATTTTGAAAGCAAGAAACCGCAAGTAAAAGCCGCGGTTGTCTATGAGGCGTGTGATCACTTTTCTCATTATGAAGCGGTATACAGCCTCAAGGAGTATTTACAGAAATGGAACATTCCGCTGTTAACCCATGTTGATACGAGGGCTGTCGTGAAGAAAATCCGGGCAAACGGGACGATGGGTGCGACAGTCACAGCCTCTAAAGAAGGAGCTGAGATTGCCCTTCAACCAGAGAATGTGGCAGAGCAGGCTTCCGCCCAGAAAATCAGCACATTTGGCGACGGGAATAAACACATCGCTCTCATTGATTTTGGCTATAAAAAGTCAATCGCATCATCACTTGTCAAACGAGGCTGCAAGGTTACCGTGGTGCCATACCAGCAAATGGAGGCCGTATACAACATCAAACCCGATGGCATTGTGCTATCGAACGGACCTGGAGATCCGAAAGCCATTCAGCCATATTTAGGAAAGATCAAAAGCATCATCAGCCGCTTTCCGACTCTCGGCATTTGTCTCGGACATCAGCTGATCGCGCTCGCGTTCGGAGGGAATACTTTTAAGCTGCCATTCGGGCACAGGGGAGCTAATCATCCGGTCATCGACCGTGAGACGAAACGGGTCTTTATGACAAGCCAAAACCACAGCTATGTGGTTGATGAACAGTCGATTAATGAAGAAGAGCTCACGATCAGGTTTCATCATGTCAATGATACGTCAGTTGAAGGGCTTGCCCATAAAAAACTGCCTGTCATGAGTGTTCAATTCCACCCGGAAGCCCATCCCGGACCGGCGGAAAGCGAATGGATTTTTGATGATTATCTAAAGAATGTGATACCAGCAAGGAGAGAAATCGCGCATGCCTAAAGACACCAGTATTTCAAGCATATTAGTAATCGGCTCAGGCCCGATCATCATCGGGCAGGCAGCAGAATTTGATTATTCAGGCACTCAAGGTTGCATCGCGCTGAAGGAGGAGGGCTACCGGGTGATTCTCGTCAACAGCAATCCGGCGACAATTATGACTGATGAAGCCTTCGCTGATGAAATTTATTTTGAGCCTCTGACAGCAGAAAGCCTGACAGCCATCATTAAGAAAGAACGGCCTGATGGGCTTCTTGCCAATTTAGGCGGTCAGACCGCGTTGAATTTAGCGGTGGAGCTTGAAGAAACGGGTGTTTTAAAAGAGCACGGCGTCAAACTTCTCGGCACATCCGTTGAAACGATACAAAAAGGAGAAGACCGGGAAAAATTCCGTTCGTTAATGAATGAATTAAAACAGCCCGTACCGGAGAGTGAAATTGTTGATAACGAGGCCGATGCCCTCCATTTTGCGGAATCCATCGGTTTTCCTGTTATTATCAGACCAGCTTACACATTAGGCGGAAAGGGCGGAGGAATCGCCCCTGATAAAGAAGCCTTTACAGCTATGATTAAGCAGGCGCTATTAGCAAGCCCGATCAATCAATGCCTTGTCGAAAAAAGCATTGCCGGTTTTAAAGAAATTGAATATGAAGTCATGCGTGACAGCAATAACACATGCATTACCGTCTGCAATATGGAAAATATCGATCCGGTCGGCGTGCATACAGGTGACTCTATCGTTGTGGCGCCGTCACAAACATTGACAGACGAAGACTATCAAATGCTGCGGACAGCAAGTCTGACGATCATCTCAGCACTTGATGTTGTAGGCGGCTGCAACATTCAATTCGCGCTTGATCCATTCAGCAAGCAATATTACGTCATTGAAGTGAATCCGCGTGTAAGCCGGTCATCGGCTCTCGCATCTAAAGCGACCGGTTATCCGATTGCGAAGATGGCCGCGAAACTGGCAGTCGGATACACCCTTGACGAGCTGAAAAATCCGCTCACAGGCTCGACTTACGCAAGCTTTGAACCGGCACTGGACTATGTGATCGTCAAATTTCCGCGCTGGCCGTTTGATAAATTCAAAAACGCAGACCGCAAGCTTGGCACAAAAATGAAAGCCACCGGTGAAGTGATGGCGATTGAACGGAATTTAGAAGCGGCGATACAAAAGGCAGCCGCGTCGCTTGAATTAAAAAATATCGGGACACACCTTCCAGAGCTCAGCGGGTTGTCAATTGATACGCTATGGGATTTGGCAATCACTCCGGATGACCGCAGATTTTTCGTTGTCATGGAGCTGTTGAGCCGCAGCATCTCGATTGATGACATCCATGAAAAAACAAAAATTGATCCGTTTTTCCTTCATACCTTTGACAACATCATCAAATTGGAAAACCGCCTGATGGAAGCAGGGAGCGATCTCTCTTTTGAATTATTGAAGAAAGCAAAGGAAAAGGGATTCTCAGACGCAACGATTGCCTCGCTGATCGGCAAAACAGAAGAAGAGGTGCGCGCGCTTCGCAAGGAGATGGGCATTACGCCTTCCTTTAAAATCGTAGATACATGCGCGGCAGAGTTTGATGCGAAAACAAACTATTTTTACTCCACATATTTCGGAGAAACCGATGGAGACATCAGCCGCAAAGAGAAAAAACGCGCGCTCATTATCGGATCAGGCCCGATTCGGATCGGCCAAGGGGTTGAATTTGATTACAGTGCTGTTCACGGTGTGCTGACACTGCAAGAGCTTGGGTTCGAAACCATCATGATTAACAATAACCCGGAAACGGTCAGCACAGATTATGAAATTGCGGACCGCCTGTATTTTGAACCGATGACAACGGAGCATATTGTAAACGTGGCGGAGCAGGAAAATATTGATTTTGCAATTGTGCAATTCGGCGGCCAAACTGCAATCAATGCTGCTGAAGCGCTCGAGAAAGCCGGCATCACTCTTCTTGGCACATCATTTCAAACGCTCGACGTGTTAGAGGATCGGGATCAATTCTATCAGCTTCTTGACGAGCTGGGATTGAAGCACGCAAAAGGAGAAATTGCCTATACAAAAGAAGAAGCCGCTTCAAAAGCCAGTGAGATTGGCTATCCGGTGTTAATTCGTCCATCTTACGTTATCGGCGGAATGGGCATGATCATTGTTGACTCGCAAGCCCAGCTTTCTCAGCTGCTGAATGATGAGGACAGCATGCCATATCCGATTTTGATTGATCAGTATGTGTCTGGAAAGGAAGTCGAAATTGATTTGATTTCCGACGGCGAGGATGTCTTTATCCCGACATATACCGAGCATATTGAACGGGCAGGTGTCCATTCGGGGGACAGCTTTGCCATTCTTCCGGGACCGTCCATCACGAGCGGGCTGCAGCAGGGCATGAAAGATGCCGCACAAAAAATTGCTCGAAAACTTTCATTTAAAGGCATCATGAACATCCAATTTGTGATCGACAATGGAAACATACTCGTTCTCGAAGTGAATCCTAGAGCGAGCCGCACGGTTCCTGTCGTCAGCAAAGTAATGGGCGTTCCGATGATTCCGCTCGCCACACGTCTGCTGGCGGGAGCGTCCTTAAAAGATCTAAATCCGGCAGTTCAAAATCATCATGGAGTTGCCGTGAAGTTCCCTGTTTTTTCTTCTCATGCGATCCAGGATGTGGATGTCAAGCTTGGGCCGGAAATGAAATCAACGGGAGAAGGCATGTGTGTCGCATATGATGCCAACAGCGCTTTGAAAAAAATCTATACAAGAGTCTGGAGTCAAAAAGGAAGCATTTATTTGCAAAACGTTCCGGAAGATGTGAAGGAGTTAGCAGAAAACGCAGGTTTTACAATACATGAAGGGACATTTGCCTCATGGATGGAACAGGAAGGAAAATCGCTCCACATCAATCTGAGCGGTTCTGAAGAAGCACGCAAAGAACGTTTGGAAGCCATGACGCACGGCATCCCCGTCTTTACAGAAGAAGAAACTGTGCGGGCGTTTTTACAAAGCGGTTCAGGCCATCCGCAGCCTGTATCTCTCAAAGACCTCTATAAAAAGGAAGTGGCATCATGCACACAGTGACGCAAACCAGTTTATACGGAAAAGATTTATTAACGTTAAAGGACCTTAGTGAAGAGGATATAAACGCCTTGCTCGCAGAAGCCGGTGAGCTGAAACAAAACAAAATTCAGCCTATATTCCATGGCAAAACCTTGGCGATGATTTTTGAAAAATCATCAACGCGGACCCGTGTTTCATTTGAAGCGGGCATGGCGCAGCTGGGCGGGAACGCCCTCTTTCTAAGCCAGAAAGATCTGCAGCTGGGGCGCGGTGAGACTGTCGCTGATACGGCAAAAGTGCTGTCAGGCTATGTGGATGCCATCATGATCCGGACCTTTGAACATGAAAAGGTGGAGGAACTTGCCAAAGAAGCTGACATTCCGGTGATCAATGGACTTACCGATAAATACCACCCATGCCAGGCGCTGGCGGATCTCTTGACGATTAAGGAGATAAAAGGGAAGCTTAAAGGCGTAAAAGTCGCATACATCGGTGACGGAAATAACGTGGCGCACTCCTTGATGATCGGCTGCGCGAAAATGGGCTGTGATATCTCGATCGCTTCACCAAAGGGATATGAAGTGTTAGATGAAGCAGCTGAAGCGGCAAAGACATATGCACTTCAATCCGGCTCTTCTATCACGCTGACAGATGATCCGATTGAAGCTGTAAAAGACGCGGACGTGATTTATTCTGATGTGTTTACAAGCATGGGGCAGGAAGCGGAAGAGAAAGAACGTCTTGCTGTCTTTGCGCCTTATCAGGTGAATGCGGCGCTAGTCAGCCATGCCAAGCCTGACTATACATTTTTACATTGTCTCCCTGCGCATCGTGAGGAAGAAGTGACTGCGGAGATTATTGACGGGCCGAACTCTGCAGTGTTCCAGCAGGCGGAAAACCGTCTTCATGTGCAAAAAGCACTGCTGAAGGCCATTTTATATAAAGGGGAATCATCAAAAAACTGCTGAGCCAAACTCAGCAGTTTTTTTGATGGCAACATATTCACAGCCGCTTAGGCGCATACTACAGCAAAAAGGAAAAGGAGGAAAAACAGTGGGACAGCAGCACCAATTCCGGCCCGGACAGAAAGCGCCTAATAACGGTGTCTACGTAGAAATCGGCGAGACAGGGAGTATGGTTAAAAACCCTCAAAAGGTCCATCTGTCAGCAGGGGAAATGTTTCCCGAAACATCAAACCACAACCGGCTGTGGACCTACAAAAGAAAGCCGTGACCACTAAAAAACCCAAAACAATAAATGTTTTGGGTTTTTGGCTTTTTAATGCTGGCTTGCATTTTTGTTCATAGGCATGATTTCTGCTAAAACCATGATTAAGACATACAGTACAACAGCAATGACAGATGATGTTTTGAAATTATACGTAACGCTGTTCATGCTTGCAACCAAGTAGCATGCCATATGTGATAAAAGGAACGTCCAAATAAAGGCAATAATATATCGCACGTTTCCACCTCGTCCTTCTCATTCTATTCTAAAAGTTATCATACCATACAAAAAGCGAAGGGGGAATCCAATTTTAGCAGAAAGTGAGGTGACAAAAGAGTCTGATTCGTCACACTTTAATGGTAAAATATAAAAAACGTCAATCAGTATAATAGCCAAAAATGTAAAAGGCTAGGACTTTACCTTATTCGTTTCTTTTCTATTTACATAAGATAGCGTGAGATGAAGTGTGAAAGGAGGCGGGCAAGCGATGGGAATAACGGAAAGATACTTTCAACTGGGAACGGAGCATAATGTCATTCATCTGCCCTATCGCCCGAACGGCTTCGGCATCTTTATCTTGGGGGACAGAACCCACTTTGTCGGACATGATTCAAGCTTTTGGCAGCAGCATTACGGCAGAAATCAGCTTCTGAGCATGTTGAGGAATGAAGGATATACTCTTTTTAACAGCAATCTGTTCGGAAGGCATTGGGGGGCGGAAAAAGCAGTCACCTATGCCAAACAGCTGATACATTCTGTGCTGAAGCAGGAAATCCTCAATCCGAAGATTCATATATTAGCAGAAGGCATGGGTGCTCTCGTGGCCGATGAACTGCTTCGTTTTTCCCCGGATCATATCCGCTCAGCCGCAATGTTGAATCCTTGTCTCGATCTTCAGGCACATTATGAATCGGAAAAAGAAAATAAATTTTTCTATAAGCAATTTTTGAAAGAAGTTTCGAAAAGCTACGGAATTTCTGAAAAAGAAGCGGAAGCGCTTCGTTATAAAACAATTCAAAGCTACCCGAGCGGCGTACCGGTTCATATATGGCAGCGTATGACCGGATCTCCATATCCCTACAGTGTACATGCAGAAGTTTTCAAGGAAAAACAGCAAAAGCAAGGCTCACCGGTCGACATGACATTTCATTTATTTGAGCATCCAAGCAGAATTTATGCATCAATTTGCAAATTCTTTCACAGTCATGAAAAAGAATTATAGAGAATATAATGACAACAGCCTTCTCTTTTGCGGAGGCTGTTTTATTTTGGGAAATGAAAAACCGGAAGGGCGGCAGATGCAATGGAATCAACGCTGATTGTAGGTGCGGACGAATTTTTCGGCCTTTCATTATGTGAGCGAATGATGGATGAAGGCATACATGTTGACGTTGTTCTGGCGGAAACAGAAGATAAAATGAGACAAATGTACTTAGAAGAAAGACTCATGTGGCTTGGGAGAAATGAACTCTTTCGCCAGCTTGAACACATTGGAGACCAAAATTATGATACAATTTGTATCCAGTTCGGAAGTTTTTTGCCTTTAGACCAATATGATTCTCCTTATATTTTAGTATATGAAGAAGACCGAAAAGAATGGGAAAAACGTGAAAAAACAGGCTCGGAAAAAACCGTGATCCTGCCGAAAATGTATGGGCCATGGAAAGAAGAAACAGAGGAAGACGGCTATTATACAAATGACGTCGCTGACGAGTTGCTGAGATTCCTGTTAGAACCAATCGGTCATAGCAAAGATCAGCTTTTTGAATTGCAAGTCACAGAGAAAACCTCAAAAGAAGAAGCAAAAACAAAAATTATCGAGTGGAAAAGACAATTTTCATCAATTTTCGACAAATATTAAGAAAAACCTTCCATGTTTCGAGTTTTCTAGATACAATAAACGTATAAAATAATACATGTTATAGCTTGTCAAAAGGAGTTGAACATGACTTGATCACAAGGCTTGTCATGATCTTTTCTGTCCTCCTTTTATTGAGTGGATGTGGACAAACTCCGTTCAAAGGAAAAATTGAGAAGGTCGGCATGCTCTTTCCTGATACGATTAATGACCTCGTATGGGGCACAAAAGGGTATAAAGGATTACTGAATATACAATCCAAATACAATGTGGACGTCTATTATAAAGAAGGCGTTAAAACAGAAGAAGATATCATAAATGCGATTGAGGATTTTCATAAGAGGGGCGTCAATCTGCTCTACGGCCATGGGAGTGAATATGCTGAGGTGTTTAACCTGGTCGGCGAAGATTATCCAGATATGGAATTCGTCATTTCCAATGCGAAAGCGAAAGCTGATAATGTAACGAGTGTCCATTTTAGCGGGGAAGCAATGGGCTTTTTTGGAGGAATGACTGCTGCCCATATGTCGAAAACGAATCAGGTCGGTGTAATTGCCTCCTTTACGTGGCAGCCTGAGGTTGACGGTTTTATCAAAGGGGCCAAGTATGAAAATCCGGATATAGAGGTAAATACGAAATATACGGATCATTGGGATGATGATACAACAGCAGTAAAGCTTTATCAGAAAATGAAGAACGAAGGCGCGGATGTTGTGTATCCCGCCGGAGACGGGTATAATGTTCCTGTTATTCAGCAAATCAAAAAAGACGGTCTTTATGCCATTGGCTACGTCACAGATCAATCGGATCTGGGCGAGAATACCGTATTAACCAGCACGGTGCAAAATGTGGACAAGGCCTATGAAATCATTGCTGAACAATTTAATAAAGGCACCCTTGAGGGCGGCGATCATTACTACGACCTGAATACGGGAGTCGTTGAGATGGGAACATTCAGCCCGCTCGTCGACAAAGACTTTCAGCAAAGAATCGCCAAGCTGATCAAAACATACAACAAAACAGGCGAGCTGCCAAAAAACGAGTAATGGAGTGACGTCACATGCAGCACGAAAAATCACTTGAATTCTTGCAAATTGCCATGAAATATCTCCCTGAAGCGAAAGAACAGCTTGAGAAATCAGGCATTGAGCTCTCAATGGAGGCCATACAGCCGTTTATGAATCTGTTTACAACGGTAATGGCGGAAGCTTATGAGCTTGGCAAGTCTGACGCTAAATCTGAAACAGAATAAGAAGAAGCCACTTTTTTGAAAGTGGCTTTTCACATGATTTTCTTTTTAATAGCGGAGAGCATGGGCGCAAGCTCCTTTAAAGCGGGCTTGATTTGATCAAGAGAGTTCATAATTGAACCGATTTGGTCCATAATATGCATGTAATTAATCGTCTCTTCGTCGTTTGTCTGAGAAACCTGAGAAACCTCCTCTTGCTGTTCCTCCTTCTCTTCTGTTGGTTTTGCTGCATCGCCGAACATCATTCTTGAAAACACATCCAACTGCATACGCCTCCTTTCCATATACCATACTCTATGAGTAAGATGAACTGATAGTTTAGACGAATATATTGCCATGTGAAAAAAAATAGGATAGAATTAGTACCTGATACTAATAATTGATCACAACCTGATTGATCTTCTAAATTTAAGATATAAAGGAGTCTTCCCTTATGAAAGCTGGAATACTTGGTGTTGGACGTTACATTCCTGAGAAGGTTTTAACAAATCATGATCTTGAAAAAATGGTTGAAACTTCTGACGAGTGGATTCGTACAAGAACAGGAATAGAAGAAAGAAGAATCGCAGCAGATGATGTGTTTTCATCACATATGGCTCTTGCTGCAGCGAAAAATGCGCTGGAACAAGCTGAAGTGGCTGCTGAGGATCTGGATATGATCTTGGTTGCAACTGTTACACCTGATCAGTCATTTCCTACGGTCTCTTGTATGATTCAAGAACAGCTCGGCGCGAAGAAAGCGTGTGCTATGGATATCAGCGCGGCTTGTGCGGGCTTCATGTACGGGGTTGTAACCGGTAAACAATTTATTGAATCCGGAACCTACAAGCATGTTCTAGTTGTCGGTGTAGAGAAGCTCTCAAGCATTACCGACTGGGAAGACCGCAATACAGCCGTTCTGTTTGGAGACGGAGCAGGCGCTGCGGTAGTCGGACCTGTCAGTGATGACAGAGGAATCCTTTCATTTGAACTAGGAGCCGACGGCACAGGCGGTCAGCACTTGTATCTGAATGAAAAACGACATACAATCATGAATGGACGAGAAGTTTTCAAATTTGCAGTCCGCCAAATGGGAGAATCATGCGTAAATGTCATTGAAAAAGCCGGACTTTCAAAAGAGGATGTCGACTTTTTGATTCCGCATCAGGCGAACATCCGTATCATGGAAGCTGCTCGCGAGCGTTTAGAGCTTCCTGTCGAAAAGATGTCTAAAACTGTTCATAAATATGGAAATACTTCTGCCGCATCCATTCCGATCTCTCTTGTAGAAGAATTGGAAGCCGGTAAAATCAAAGACGGCGATGTGGTCGTTATGGTAGGGTTCGGCGGAGGACTAACATGGGGCGCCATTGCTATCCGCTGGGGCCGATAAAAAAAGGTGAGGTGCACACAAGATGACTAAAAAAAGAGTAGTTGTTACAGGACTTGGAGCATTATCTCCACTTGGCAACGACGTCGATACAAGTTGGAATAACGCAATCAACGGTGTGTCCGGAATCGGTCCGATCACTCGTGTTGACGCTGAAGAATATCCGGCAAAAGTTGCCGCTGAATTAAAAGATTTTAATGTTGAAGATTATATGGATAAAAAAGAAGCCAGAAAAATGGACCGCTTTACACAATATGCGGTTGTGGCTGCGAAAATGGCGGTTGAAGATGCAGATCTTAACATTACCGATGAAATCGCGCCGAGAGTCGGTGTTTGGGTAGGCTCCGGTATCGGAGGACTTGAAACACTAGAGTCTCAATTTGAAATCTTCTTAACAAAAGGCCCAAGGCGGGTAAGCCCGTTTTTCGTGCCAATGATGATTCCTGACATGGCGACAGGCCAGATTTCTATTGCATTAGGAGCAAAAGGGGTGAACTCTTGTACGGTTACAGCATGTGCTACAGGAACGAACTCCATCGGTGACGCGTTTAAGGTTATTCAGCGTGGTGATGCAGACGTGATGGTCACAGGCGGAACAGAAGCGCCGCTGACAAGAATGTCATTCGCCGGCTTTAGTGCCAACAAAGCGCTGTCTACTAATCCAGATCCGAAAACAGCGAGTCGCCCGTTTGATAAAAACCGTGATGGCTTTGTCATGGGGGAAGGTGCAGGGATTATCGTTCTTGAAGAACTTGAGCATGCCCTGGCCCGCGGCGCTAAAATTTACGGAGAAATTGTCGGCTACGGCTCAACCGGAGACGCTTATCATATCACAGCACCGGCCCAAGACGGTGAAGGCGGAGCGAGAGCGATGCAAGAAGCCATTAAAGATGCAGGCATTGCACCTGAGGAAATTGATTACATCAATGCTCACGGGACAAGCACGTATTACAACGACAAATACGAAACAATGGCGATTAAGACCGTTTTCGGTGAGCATGCGCATAAACTTGCGGTAAGCTCTACAAAATCGATGACAGGCCACCTCTTAGGAGCAGCCGGCGGTATTGAAGCCATTTTCTCTATCCTGGCCATTAAAGAAGGCGTGATTCCGCCGACAATCAATATTCAAACACCTGACGAAGAATGTGATTTGGATTATGTGCCTGATGAAGCCCGCAGACAGGAACTTAATTATGTTCTCAGCAACTCATTAGGATTCGGCGGACACAACGCAACATTAATCTTTAAGAAATATCAATCATAATCAAGCCAAACCGGCTGCCCTTAAAGGGTAGCCGGTTTTTTTTGTGTGCATAGGATTAAAAGAGGAGGCGATCACATGAGTGTAGAACAAACATATAGCTGGCTCAGGAAGGCTGATTCAATAGATGATTTGGCGCATTACATTATCCCGCTTTTTTCAGGTGCGGAGAAAAAGAACTGGAAGGGCATTCTGGGACACCTTCAGCATCATGGGATGTTTAAAAACATAAAAGAGGGTATTCAGACTGTTTCCAAGCTGAAGGAAAAAGGTTTTTACGGACATATCCAAAAGGAAGAACAGTACCTCAAAAACAAATGGCAAGGTCCTGATGTACCAATTGTCACGCTGCCGGTTGATGAACGAAACAGGAGAATCCGTTTAGAATTCGGATCAAAATCAGGACTCGCCTTTCAAGACAAAATGTTCCTTTTTCTTTCGTCAGATTTAGATTTTGGGTCGGTATCTGCCCTTATGACGCATGAGTATCATCACGTTTGCCGGTTAGGTCATCTGACAAAAGAGGAAAAGGATGTCACATTACTTGATACAATCATCATGGAAGGGCTGGCGGAATATGCTGTTTATGAGAGGTTTGGCCGAAGTCAAACGGCTGAATGGACGACTTGGTATACACCGGAACAGCTTCAGTCTTTATATGAAAAAAAGATTGCGCCCCATCGGGATATCAAACGGGATAATCGATTATTTCCCCAGCTGTTATTCGGCAAAGGATATCAGCCGAAAATGCTTGGATACGCAGTTGGATTCAATATTGTAAAAAAATATTTAACCGCCAGCAAGGCAAGCGCCGCAGACGGACTGTCCATTCCTGCTGAAACCTTTTTGGATGCAATGCTTTAAAAGGATAAAATAATGGAATTTCATTAATAATATTACATTTATCCTAAAAAATTCTTGATTTTGCAAAATGATTGTAATAATATACAACTATAAAATTTTTCGATAATTCAATATTATTTATTATTTCTGAATAAGGGGATTGCTTTCTCTTGAAAACGTTTGACGACAAGAGGGGGGGAAAGGGGAGCTAGCATGAGCACACTTTTAGAAGTGAATAATTTAAAGACTTATTTTTTCAGGAAAAAGGAGCCGATCCCTGCGGTTGACGGAGTCGATTTTCACATCAGCAAAGGCGAAACCGTCGCGCTTGTAGGTGAATCGGGCTCCGGAAAAAGCATTACTTCTTTATCAATTATGGGCCTCGTCCAAAGCTCAGGCGGAAAAATCATGGACGGCTCTATTAAACTCGAAGACAAAGACCTCACCTCATTCACTGAAAACGATTATTGCAAAATCCGCGGTAACGAAGTATCCATGATCTTTCAGGAACCAATGACCTCCCTTAATCCGGTGTTAACAATCGGAGAACAAATTACCGAAGTGCTGATTTACCATAAAAACATGAAGAAAAAAGAAGCCCATCAACGAGCTGTTGAACTCTTGCAGATGGTCGGTTTCTCCCGGGCGGAGCAAATTATGAAGGAGTACCCGCATCGGCTGTCCGGCGGTATGAGACAGAGGGTGATGATTGCCATCGCACTGAGCTGTAATCCTAAACTGCTCATTGCCGATGAACCAACGACAGCGCTGGATGTGACAATACAAGCCCAGGTGCTGGAGCTCATGAAAGATCTCTGTCAGAAGTTCAATACATCGATTCTTCTCATCACACACGACTTAGGTGTCGTGTCTGAGGCTGCCGATAGAGTAATTGTCATGTACTGCGGACAAGTCGTAGAAAACGCTACCGTTGATGACTTATTTTTAGAACCGCTTCATCCGTATACAGAAGGCCTGCTTACGTCAATTCCTGTTATAGATGGAGAGATTGATAAATTAAATGCGATTAAAGGCAGTGTGCCTACACCGGATAATCTGCCGCCGGGGTGCCGTTTTGCCCCAAGGTGCCCGAAAGCTATGGATAAGTGCTGGACAAATCAGCCTTCGCTTTTGACACACAAAAGCGGAAGAACGGTGAGATGCTTTTTATATGAGGAAGAGGGTGCCGAACAATCATGACAGCAGCTAATCAAGAAACAATCTTAGAGCTTCGTGACGTAAAAAAATACTTTCCGATCCGGTCAGGCCTTTTTCAAAGAAAAGTCGGTGATGTAAAAGCGGTGGATGGTGTTTCATTTTCGTTAAAAAAAGGAGAAACACTCGGAATCGTTGGAGAGTCGGGCTGCGGAAAATCGACTGCCGGCAGAACGATGATCAGACTGTACAAACCGACAGAGGGCCAAATTCTTTTTAAAGGGCAGGATATTTCCAATCTGTCAGAGGAGAAGCTGCGGAAGAGTGTCCGCAAAAATATTCAAATGGTTTTCCAAGATCCATTTGCTTCGTTAAACCCGAGAAAGACCCTGCGTTCCATCATAAAGGAGCCGTTTAATACGCACAACATGTATACCATACGTGAACGAAACGAAAAAGTTGAAGAGCTGCTTGCAAGAGTAGGGCTTCACCCGTCGTTTGCCAGCCGTTATCCCCATGAGTTTTCAGGCGGCCAGCGTCAGCGGATCGGCATTGCCAGAGCACTCACTTTGAATCCAGAGCTGATCATTGCAGATGAGCCGGTTTCCGCACTTGATGTATCCATTCAGGCCCAAGTGATTAACTTGATGGAGGAATTACAGGAAGAATTTAATCTTACGTATCTATTTATCTCTCATGATCTGAGTGTCGTCCGCCATATCAGCGACAGAGTCGGAGTAATGTATCTTGGCAAAATGATGGAACTAACCGGCAAGCATGAGCTTTATGACAACCCGCTTCACCCATATACCCAAGCGCTTTTATCCTCCGTTCCGGTTACAAGAAAAAGAGGATCTGTCAAACGTGAACGCATTGTCCTGAAGGGAGAACTGCCAAGTCCGGCCAACCCGCCAAAAGGCTGCGTATTCCACACAAGATGTCCTGTTGCAAAACCGATATGCAAGGAACAAATACCAGAATTTAAAGAAGCTGCTCCCAGCCACTTTGTGGCTTGTCACCTTTATAGCTAATGTTGCCCGCACAGCTTTGAGAGGGGGTATGCACACTACATAAACAACAGCTGAGAAGAACGAACATTTCAAGAGGGGGAATATCTAATGAAAAGACGGAAAACCGCACTGATGATGCTAAGTGTATTGATGGTTCTGGCCATTTTTTTATCAGCCTGCTCGGGATCAAAATCAAGCAACAGCAGCGAGAAAAAATCCACAGGCAAACCGCAGCAAGGCGGGGATTTGGTTGTTGGTTCAACTGGGGAGCCAACGTTGTTTAATCCACTCTATTCTACAGACGTTTCCAGTTCAGATATTGAAGGGATGATCTATAGTACATTATTAGAAACGGATGAAAAACTAAATGTGAAACCTGCTTTAGCTGAGAAAGTAACGGAATCCAAAGATGGCCTGACTTATGATGTCAAAATTAGAAAAGGTGTAAAATTCCATGATGGAAAAGAACTTACAGCCGATGACGTTGTTTTCACTTATAGCATCCCTTTAAACAAGGACTATAATGGTGAACGGGGTTCTGGTTTTGAATCACTAAAATCTGTTACAAAAAAAGGTGATTATGAAGTTGAATTTAAATTAAAGAAAAAGGATGCGTATTTTTACAATGTTGTTTTAGACAGTTACGGTATTCTGCCTAAACACATTTTAGGGAAAGTGCCAGTTGCAGATTTAGGAGAAAATGAATTTAACAGGAAGAATCCAATTGGTTCGGGTCCATTCAAGTTTGTTGAATGGAAGAAGGGCGATTATGTAAAACTTGAAGCAAATGATGACTATTATGGCGGAAGACCGTATTTAGATACAGTGACAGTTAAGACGATTCCTGATTCTAATGCAGCTGTTGCTCAATTAAAAGCTGGAGATATTGACTTCTTTGTTGTACCAGGCACAGACTTTGAGACAGTTAAAACATTTGATAATGTGCAAGTTAAATCAGATCTTGGTTTGAACTACAGCTATATTGGATGGAATGAAAAAAACGAATTATTTAAAGACAAAAAAGTCCGCCAAGCTCTTACGTATGCACTTGATCGAAAAGCAATGGTAGATCAGGTGTTAAACGGTGATGGTAAAGTTGCAAATGTTCCTGAAAGTCCGCTTTCTTGGAACTATCCAAAAGGTGATGTACCTACATTTGATTACAATCCTAAAAAGGCTAAAAAGCTCTTGGAAGAAGCAGGATGGAAAGATACAGATGGAGACGGTTACCTTGATAAGGACGGAAAGAAATTTTCATTTACCATTAAAACTAACCAGGGTAATAAGATTCGGGAGGATTTAGCAGTTGTTGTTCAGCAGCAACTTAAAGAAGTAGGAATTGAAGCAAAACCGCAAATTGTAGAATTTAGTGCTCTTATTGAACAAACAAGCGCACCGAATTGGGATTATGATGCACTACTGCTCGGTTGGAGCTTGGCTACATTCCCAGATCAATTTTCGATTTTCCACTCCAGTCAATCTAAGAACGGATTAAACAACATATGGTATAAGAATCCCAAAGTCGATAAACTTTTAGAAGAAGCTAAGTCTATTACAGATAGAAAAGAATATCAGAAAAAATATGAAGAAATCTATAAATTGATTGCTGAGGATCAGCCTTATTCATTCCTGTTTTATTACAATTATCATAGGGCAATCCCGACAAACATGAATGGATATGTATTCCATCCGAAAAATGATCTATATCATATTGAAAAATGGTGGCTTGAACAATAATAATTAAATCCCTAGAGAGGGGAGGATCAAGCAAGCATCCTTTCCTCTTTATCCTATTTTAGAAAAGGGGACAAGAATATGGTTACATATATTGTTCGTCGAACATTAATGTCTCTGCCAATTCTTTTGGGCATTACAATTTTATCATTTGCGATAATGAAAGCGGCGCCAGGTGACCCGATGTCACTTATGATGGATCCGACAATCAGCCAAGCTGACAGAGCGAAATTTATTGAAAAGTACGGGCTCAATGATCCAGAACCTGTTCAATACTTAAAATGGCTAGGAAATATGCTCCAAGGCGACTTTGGGACATCTATTGTAAAAAAGGGGACACCAGTTTCCGATCTAATCCTTTCACGTTTACCGAATACTCTGGTGCTTATGGTTTTTTCAACTCTTGTTGCTCTTCTGATTTCAATTCCCTTCGGTGTTCTTTCTGCAAAACGCCCTTATTCTAAGCTTGACTATGGTATAACTGTCACGTCATTTTTAGGGCTGGCAATACCAAATTTCTGGTTCGGATTAATTCTTATAATGGTTCTTTCCGTAAATCTCGGCTGGTTTCCTACGGGGGGTGTCAGCACTTTAAACGCTGACTTTAGCATTATTGACAGGCTCCATCATTTAATTTTACCTGCGTTTGTTTTAGCAACTGCTGATATGGCAGGTATTACTCGTTATACTCGATCTAGTATGCTCGATGTATTAAAACAGGATTATATTAGAACAGCTCGTGCAAAAGGTTTTAAGGAAAATAAAGTTATTTTCAAACATGGATTGAGAAATGGCCTTCTGCCTGTTATTACAATTTTCGGATTGATGATCCCTTCATTTATTGGCGGTGCTGTAGTAGTTGAACAGATTTTTACTTGGCCGGGATTAGGGAAGTTATTTATTGATTCGGCATTCTCTCGAGATTATCCGGTTATTATGGCCATGACTGTAATTTCTGCTGTTTTGGTTGTACTGGGGAACTTGATTGCAGATATTTTGTATGCATTAGTTGATCCGAGAATTGAATATTAAAAGGGGGAGACACATATGGCACATCCAAACACTGCGGCTCCCTCTAATGAGGTAAAGCTAAAAGAAAATATTAGAAAAAAACCAGAAACAATGACTAGGATCTTTTTTGAGAAATTTTTCAAAAATAAGCTTGCTGTTGTTGGGGGTATCATATTAACAGTTATTATTTTAATGGCAGTCTTTGCCCCTTTTATTGCGCCTTACTCACCTGAGAGTCAATCACTTTTAAACAAACTGAAGCCGCCAAGCCCTAAAAATCTAATGGGAACGGATAAATTTGGGCGAGATATATTTACAAGGGTGTTATATGGAGCTCGTGTGTCTTTATTAGTCGGTTTTGCTTCAGTAATTGGTGCGATTACTATAGGTACGGTTGTTGGAGCTGTAGCAGGGTACTTTAAAGGAATAGTAGATGCTGTATTAATGAGGGCTGTCGACGTAGTCTTATCTATTCCTGATATTTTTCTGCTTATTACCTTGGTTACAATTTTTCAACCCGGAATGGATAAGTTAATTTTGATTTTTTCTTTGACGGGTTGGACTACAACAGCGAGACTAGTCAGAGGTGAGTTTTTATCTCTAAGGTCAAGGGAATTTGTATTGGCTGCTAAAACAATAGGCACAAAAAATCACAAAATTATTTTTTCGCATATATTACCGAATTGTATTGGACCAATTATTGTCTCCGCTACTCTAAAAGTAGGCAGTGTCATTCTAGCTGAATCAACGCTAAGCTATTTGGGTTTCGGTATCCAGCCGCCAATCGCTAGCTGGGGAAACATGCTTCAGGATGCTCAAAACTTTACATTAATGATTCAAGCATGGTGGTACCCGTTATTTCCCGGGCTATTTATTTTAATGACCGTTTTATGCTTCAACTTTGTCGGTGATGGCCTGCGGGATGCGCTTGACCCGAAAAATATTAAATAAAAATGAATATCATATCTGTTATAAAATATCACCAAATCAGAAAAAAAGCAGGTCTCCTTTTGTCAGAAAATATACAAAGAGATCTGCTTTTTGTGATTCTTACATAAAACTAGTGATTCCAGATTTCCTCAATCTCTTTGGAATAATTTCTCTATCCCTTGCCTATACTGTGGACAACAGTTTTTATAAAAGTGAGGGGTTAGAGATGTTATTTCTTCATGATGTGTGGGTCAATTGGTTTGAAGGGGAAGAAAATGGCTACAATGTATGCCACTTTCACGAATGGCGCAAGGAAGATACGGTTGAGCTTTTGGATCAGGTGCCGCTGCTAAGGGTGCCGTCAGTACTGTTTCATTACATAGAAAACGATTTGTCAGAGCTTCCGAAAGGTTTGCTTGAAGACGTACATCAGAAATCGTACATTCGGAAAAATCATGAGCGGACAAAGCTTGAGTATTGTTTTGTCGTAACAGACGGAATCGGCATTTTAGCTGTCGACACGATCGGCTACACGATCCCTGTCAGAAAAAGCCGTCTGATCCCAAGACAGGAGCAGCTCGTTTATGAAATGGTGAAAGATGTAGAGCCTGAAACATATGAATTTGAGCCAAAGAAGCTGGAATCCTCCAAGGAATATCACATATTATCATTAGCACCAGAACATGTCAGAGGACTGACTAGAAAAGAACGGCAAATCAAGCAGCTGATGTTTATGGCGCTTGACCAATTAAAAGGGCTGAAAAACCGGGCTGAAATCGGCTACTGGTACACAGAGTGGAATCCGCATATGTATGAACAAATCAAAAGGATGAGCTTTGAAGAGATTTGGGACATGCTGTATAACGAAACAATTGAAGGCTGGTCGGACAAGCACCTAGCTTTTTGCGAAAACCTAATAAAAGGTCAGCCTTTTTTCGAAAAGCTTTGGGAAATGGAAAACGAATCAAAGGTAAACTGAAAAAAACCGCTCTTTGCAAAGAGCGGTTTTTTGATTAGCGTCTTTTTCTTCCAAGACCCATGGCATTCTCCATTTTTTTCAGCATTTTGTTTGCTGTCCGGTTCGCTCGTTCCGCGCCTTCATCAAGAATCCGGTCTAATTCTTCAGATTCTATCAGCTCATAATAGCGGTCCTGGATCGGTTTTAATGCGTTCACCACGACTTCTGCCAAATCACCTTTAAACTCGCCGTAGCCTTTTCCTTCGTACTTTGCTTCAAGCTCTTCAATTGTCGTATTGCCGAGGATTGAATAAATCGTAAGAAGGTTGGAAACGCCCGGTTTGTTTTCTTTATCAAATTTCACAATGCCTTCAGAATCTGTCACAGCGCTTTTGATTTTCTTTTCAAGAAGCTTCGGTTCATCCAGCAGGGTAATATAAGCTTTCTGATTCGGATCAGATTTGCTCATTTTCTTCAGCGGATCATTCAGAGACATGATACGTGCACCGACTTTTGGAATTTTCACTTCCGGAATCGTAAAGATGTCGTTGTATTTTTTGTTGAATCGTTCTGCAAGATTCCGCGTCAGCTCAAGGTGCTGCTTTTGATCCTCGCCGACAGGTACAAGATCCGTTCCGTACAGCAGAATATCAGCGGCCATCAGCGGCGGATATGTTAACAGGCCGGAGACGACAGCTTCATTGCCTTTGGATTTGTCCTTAAATTGAGTCATCCGCTCAAGCTCGCCGATATATGCGACACACTGCATCATCCATCCGGCCTGCGCATGCGCGGGGACCTCTGATTGAATAAACAATGTTGCTTTTTCTGGATCAAGTCCGACAGCTAAGTAAAGCGCTGCGAGATTGCGGATATTCTTTCTAAGCTCAAGCCGGTCTTGAGGAACAGTTATCGCATGCTGGTCCACGATGCAAAAATAGCTGTTATAATCATGCTGCAGTTCGACAAACTGCTTCATTGCACCGATATAGTTGCCGAGCGTCACTGAGCCGCTTGGCTGAATGCCTGAAAAAATCGTTTGTTTCATGAAAACATCAACCTCATTTCTTAAAACATAATAAAAAAGGCTCATTCATCCCCTGTAAAAAAGGGACGAATGAACCGTGGTACCACCCTGATTATTCCATTAAAATGGAATCACTCTGACGTTTGTAACGGAGACTGCTCCGGCTGAGCCTACTTTTTTCCAGTTCGGTCAGCTGCTCCAAAGTCCATTCCACATTGCCCGTTATCTGCTCCCAGCACCGCAGACTCTCTTCAAACAGGTGAAATGTGTACTACTCTTTTTCATAGCAAGCTTTTCTTTTGATTGCTTCATTATAAATCAATTATAACCAATTGTCATCATGAAAAAACATTCTTTTTTCCAGTAAAATTGTAATAATATAAATAACACGCGTGTTGTAAAATCCTTAAATGATAACTGCTATCAGCGGAAAAACAGGCAGATATTATATGTAAAAAGCAATATGGGCAGAAAACACATGAAAAAGTTTTTAATCAATTTATGCTTTAAATGGTAGAAGGATATTATGTTCATGGAAGAAAAACTAACGAAGTTTAAATATTTTAAATTGATAAAATAATATTGCAATAAATTATTTGTTTCATTATAATGAACTTGTTCACTCTATTGTTACAGCTTTTTTACAAAAATAATCAGAAAAGACGGAACAGAATAAAAGTTGTGGAAACTCAGGTTCATTTGTCTGATATTTCTGAGGATTTAGCCGTAAGGAGCTGAAAATTATTATTAGGGGGTTTGCGAATATGAAAAAACGTTGGTCGATTGTCACGTTGATGCTCATTTTCACTCTCGTGCTGAGCGCGTGCGGCTTTGGCGGCAGCGGATCAAATGGTGAAGGGAAAAAGGACAGTAAAGGAAAGACGACACTTAACATTAATATTAAAACTGAGCCGTTCTCCTTACATCCGGGATTGGCAAATGATTCAGTATCAGGCGGTGTCATCCGTCAGACTTTTGAAGGATTGACACGTATCAATGCAGATGGTGAGCCTGAAGAAGGCATGGCTTCTAAAATTGAAACGAGCAAGGACGGAAAGACATATACATTTACCATTCGTGATGGTGTGAAATGGTCTAATGGAGACCCTGTAACAGCACAAGATTTTGAATATGCTTGGAAATGGGCGCTTGATCCTAATAACGAATCACAATACGCTTACCAGCTCTACTACATAAAAGGTGCTGAAGCGGCGAATACCGGCAAAGGCAGCCTAGATGATGTGGCAGTAAAAGCTGTGAATGACAAAACGCTGAAGGTTGAATTAAATAACCCGACTCCATATTTCACTGAATTAACTGCGTTCTATACGTATATGCCGATCAACAAGAAAATTGCAGAGAAAAATAAAAAGTGGAATACAAATGCCGGGGATGATTATGTATCAAACGGACCGTTCAAAATGACGGCATGGAAACACAGCGGTTCTATTACTCTCGAAAAAAATGACCAGTATTGGGATAAAGACAAAGTCAAACTGAAGAAAATCGATATGGTTATGATCAACAATAACAATACGGAACTGAAAAAATTCCAAGCTGGCGAACTTGATTGGGCCGGTATGCCGCTCGGACAGCTTCCAACAGAATCCCTGCCGACCCTGAAAAAAGACGGTTCTTTACATGTTGAGCCGATTGCAGGTGTGTATTGGTACAAATTCAACACTGAAGCTAAGCCATTAGACAACGTAAATATCCGTAAAGCTTTAACATATTCGCTTGACCGTCAGTCGATTGTTAAAAACGTTACGCAAGGAGAGCAAATCCCGGCAATGGCTGCAGTGCCGCCTACAATGAAGGGATTTGAGGATAACAAAGAAGGATACTTCAAAGACAATGATGTCAAAACAGCAAAAGAATACCTTGATAAAGGCCTGAAAGAAATGGGCTTAAGCAAGGCATCTGATTTGCCAAAAATCAAATTGTCTTACAACACTGATGACGCACACGCGAAAATCGCTCAAGCAGTACAAGAAATGTGGAAGAAAAATTTAGGCGTTGATGTTGAGCTTGATAACTCAGAGTGGAATGTCTATATTGATAAGCTCCACAGCCAAGATTATCAAATCGGCCGTATGGGCTGGCTCGGCGACTTCAATGATCCTATCAACTTCCTTGAATTGTTCCGTGACAAAAACGGAGGAAATAACGATACAGGCTGGGAAAATCCAGAATTCAAAAAGCTTCTGAATCAGTCACAAACTGAAACAGATAAAACAAAACGTGCAGAGCTGCTGAAAAAAGCAGAAGGTATTTTCATTGATGAAATGCCGGTTGCCCCAATCTATTTCTATACTGATACTTGGGTACAGGATGAAAACCTAAAAGGTGTTATCATGCCAGGTACTGGTGAGGTTTATTTCAGAAACGCATATTTTAAATAAGGCTACGTCTGAAAATAAAAGACCTCAAGGTATATGGGGAGAAAAGCCCCATATACCTTTCTTACTGATGGAGTATAAAAATGTAAAAACCATGGAGGTGTTCCCCCTTGCTAAAATATATCGGAAGACGCTTAGTCTATATGATTATCACACTATTTGTGATTGTAACTGTGACATTCTTCTTAATGCAAGCAGCACCGGGCGGGCCATTTTCAGGTGAGAAAAAGCTTCCGCCTGAAATTGAAGCAAATTTAAATGCGCATTATGGCTTGGACAAGCCGTTGTTTGTACAATACGTCAGTTATTTGAAATCAGTTGCAATGTGGGATTTCGGACCGTCATTTAAATATAAAGGTCAGAGTGTTAACGACCTGATCAGTTCAGGTTTCCCCGTTTCATTTACTCTTGGAGCAGAAGCTATTCTCCTCGCTTTAGCGTTAGGTGTATTGTTTGGGGTCATTGCAGCCCTTTACCATAATAAGTGGCAGGATTATACCGTCGCGATTTTAACGATATTTGGTATTTCGGTTCCGAGCTTTATCATGGCGGCTGTTCTGCAATATGTGTTCTCCATGAAGCTTGGGCTGTTTCCGGTCGCGGGGTGGGATTCCTGGGCATACACCTTTTTGCCTTCAATCGCACTTGCTTCCATGCCGATGGCGTTTATTGCCAGACTTTCCCGTTCAAGCATGATCGAAGTGTTAAACAGTGATTATATCCGCACAGCGAAAGCGAAAGGGCTGTCTCGTCCAGCGGTTACAGTGCGGCACGCCATTCGAAACGCGCTTTTGCCGGTTGTTACATATATGGGCCCGATGGCCGCACAGGTCTTAACGGGGAGCTTCATTATTGAAACCATTTTTGGGATCCCGGGGCTTGGTGCACACTTCGTCAACAGTATTACAAACCGTGATTATACGGTCATTATGGGTGTAACGGTGTTCTTCAGTGTCATCTTGCTATTGTGTGTATTAATCGTAGATGTGTTATACGGCATTATTGATCCAAGAATCAAGCTTTCCAAAGCAAAGAAAGGAGCCTAGGCCATGCAGAACATTCCAAAAAACATGTTTGAACCAGCCGCAGCGAATGCCGGCGATGCAGAAAAAATAAGTAAAAAGAGCCTTTCCCTCTGGAAAGATGCGATGCTTCGCTTCCGCAGCAATAAGCTTGCAATGGTCGGGCTTATCATTATCGTACTTATTATCCTTATGGCAATTTTTGCGCCGATGTTCTCAAGGTATGATTATTCAACTACTAATCTCTTAAATGCGGATAAGCCGCCTTCAAAAGATCACTGGTTCGGAACAGATGATCTTGGACGGGACATTTTCGTCCGTACATGGGTAGGGGCGCGAATCTCAATCTTTATCGGTGTTGCAGCTGCTGTTCTTGATTTGCTGATCGGCGTCATTTGGGGGAGCATTTCAGGCTTCCGCGGAGGCAGAACGGATGAAATCATGATGCGTATCGCTGATATCCTTTGGGCAGTTCCTTCATTATTAATGGTTATCTTACTGATGGTTGTTCTTCCGAAAGGTCTATTTACGATTATTATTGCCATGACGATTACAGGCTGGATTAATATGGCCAGAATCGTGCGCGGACAAGTGCTGCAGCTGAAGAATCAGGAGTATGTGCTTGCTTCACAGACACTGGGTGCAAAAACATCCCGTCTTCTGTTTAAACATATCGTGCCAAACGCAATGGGTTCTATTTTGGTCACGATGACACTGACAGTTCCTACTGCGATTTTCACAGAAGCCTTTTTAAGCTATTTGGGACTTGGTGTTCCGGCTCCGCTGGCAAGCTGGGGAACGATGGCTTCTGACGGATTGCCTGCATTGACCTATTATCCGTGGCGTTTATTCTTCCCTGCCGGATTTATCTGCATTACAATGTTTGGCTTTAACGTTGTCGGCGACGGATTAAGAGACGCATTGGATCCTAAGTTACGTAAATAAGGGAGTGATACGGGTGACACGCCTATTAGAAGTAAAAGATTTAGCAATTTCATTTAAAACATATGGCGGAGAGGTCCAGGCAATCCGCGGAGTGAATTTCCATCTGGATAAAGGAGAGACGCTGGCCATTGTTGGAGAATCAGGTTCCGGAAAAAGTGTAACCTCTCAAGCGATTATGAAGCTGATTCCAATGCCTCCGGGTTATTTCAAACGCGGTGAGATCCTGTTTGAAGGAAAGGATCTAGTGCCGCTGTCCGAAAAAGAAATGCAAAATGTCCGGGGAAAAGAGATCGGCATGATATTCCAAGATCCGATGACCTCTTTAAATCCAACGATGAAGGTCGGTAAACAAATTACGGAAGTGCTTTTTAAACACGAGAAGATCTCGAAGGAAGCGGCTAAAAAACGCGCGGTTGAACTGCTGGAATTAGTCGGTATCCCAATGCCGGAAAAGCGGGTGAACCAATTTCCGCATGAATTTTCAGGCGGGATGAGACAGCGGGTTGTCATTGCCATGGCGCTTGCAGCGAATCCGAAGCTTCTGATCGCCGATGAGCCGACAACTGCTCTTGATGTAACGATTCAAGCGCAAATTTTGGAATTAATGAAGGATTTGCAAAAGAAAATTGACACGTCCATCATCTTTATCACACACGATCTTGGTGTTGTGGCTAACGTTGCTGACCGGGTCGCTGTCATGTACGCGGGACAGATTGTAGAAACCGGTACGGTAGACGAAATTTTCTACGATCCGAGACATCCATACACTTGGGGGCTTCTTGCATCCATGCCGACACTGGAAAGTTCAGGAGAGGAAGAGCTGACTGCAATTCCGGGCACGCCGCCTGATTTGACAAACCCGCCAAAAGGAGATGCTTTTGCCCTGCGGAGCTCTTATGCGATGAAAATCGATTTTGAACAGGAGCCGCCAATGTTTAAGGTATCCGATACTCATTATGTAAAATCGTGGCTGCTTCATCCTGATGCGCCAAAGGTAGAGCCGCCTGAAGCGGTAAAAGCGAAAATGCGTAAACTGGCAAATACGTATGAAAAACCTGTCTTAGTGAGAGAAGGTGAATGAATTGACTGAAAAATTATTAGAAATCAAACATTTAAAACAGCACTTTGTCACGCCGAGGGGCACGGTTAAGGCTGTAGATGATTTATCATTTGATATCTATAAAGGTGAAACATTAGGGCTGGTTGGTGAATCTGGCTGCGGTAAATCGACAACAGGCCGAAGCATTATCCGGCTGTACGAAGCAACCGATGGTGAGGTGCTGTTTAACGGTGAAAATGTGCACGGGAGAAAATCGCGGAAAAAGCTGCTGGAATTCAACCGCAAAATGCAGATGATTTTCCAAGACCCCTATGCATCCCTGAATCCGAGAATGACAGTTGCTGATATTATTGCTGAAGGCCTTGATATTCATAAGCTGGCGAAAACGAAAAAAGAGCGGATGCAGAGGGTTCATGAACTATTGGAAACAGTTGGTTTAAACAAGGAACACGCGAACCGCTATCCGCATGAATTTTCCGGCGGCCAGCGCCAAAGAATCGGGATTGCCAGAGCGCTTGCTGTTGATCCGGAATTCATTATCGCGGATGAGCCGATTTCCGCTTTGGATGTATCCATTCAAGCGCAGGTCGTGAATTTAATGAAAGAACTGCAAAAAGAAAAAGGGCTCACATACCTGTTTATTGCCCACGATTTATCGATGGTCAAATACATTAGTGACCGCATTGGAGTCATGTATTTCGGGAAACTGGTTGAGCTTGCGCCGGCAGATGAGCTGTATGAGAATCCGCTTCACCCATATACAAAATCATTGCTTTCTGCGATTCCGCTTCCAGATCCGGACTATGAGAGAAATCGCGTCCGCCAGAAATATGATCCGTCCGTCCATCAATTAAAGGATGGGGAAACGATGGAATTCCGTGAAGTCAAACCGGGACATTTTGTGATGTGCACGGAAGCCGAATTTAAAGCTTTTTCATGATTCATCAATCCTTCAAGAGAATCTCTTGAAGGATTTTTTTGCGTCTTCATAGAAAGTGAGAATGATATCATTTACAATTAGAGGAAAAAGCGGAGGCGAAATACGATTCAATTTCTGCATAACAAAAATGTTTTTGCGCTATTGCTGTCTCAATCTTTTCAATCTTTAGCAGGAGTCCTCGTCACAATCGTTTTAATGGTCCGGGTCTATCAAATGACTGACTCCGTTTTTTTGGCGGGCCTTATTTTATCGTTCATGTCGTTTGCGAGTATAGCAGCAAGCTTTTGCGTCTCGCCGGTGCTTCGCATTCTCGGTTTTAAAAAGGTGCTTGCGGGAGCGAATCTGCTGAGAGCGGTCTTTACAATACTGATGGCATACAGCGTCACTCATCACGGACAGGCATTCTTTTGGATTACGCTGCTGTTTGTGTTTTGTTTTTCCTTCGCGGGCGCTTTTTTTCAGCCAGCAAGATTTGCGCTGCTGCCGATTATTGTTCCAAAGAAGCAATATGTAAAAGCGAATGGTGTGATCTCCCTCTCGAATCAATTGTTCTTAACAGCAGGCTGGGGCCTTGGAGGCCTTCTGACGTACGCCGTCCCTTTTGAACTCGTTGTCGGCACTGCCATTTGCCTGTTTGTTCTATCGGGTGCTTCCATCAGTGTGCTGCATGTAAATGAAGAAGAGGCTGTAGGAACTGCTGAAACAGCATCTGCCAGAAGTATATGGAAGGATTTAATGATCATCCCTATTGTAAGAGACATTACTGTAATGGACATGATAGAAGCTTTGGCGGGTTCCGTATGGTCATCTGCTATTCTCCTCGCATTTACTGCGGCTGTTTTGCATGAAACAGAGGTGTGGTGGGGGATGTTTAACGCTTCCTATTTTATAGGCGCAATTGTCGGCAGTGTGATTGCCATTCGTTTTTCTTCTTTTTTTGAGCGGAATATGGGCTATGCCATTATGTTCAGCTCGCTTGTAATGTCGGCGCTGACCCTTTTGTTTTCATTTTCTCCAGTCCCATTCTTATGCGCTCTGGCTTGTGCTGCAATGGGGCCTTTTTATCAGGTGCGTGATATTTGCCAGGAAACCATGCTGCAGGAGGTTATTCCCGAGCAGAAACGAATCGGAATCATGGCTGCAAAAAATGCGATTTTGACTCCTTGGTCAGGCGTCACCTACTCCATTATGGGGCTAGTGGCTGATGCTGCTGGTGCGAAAATAGCTTTTATCGCGGCTGCTGCATTATATATCATGACATTTCTGATTGCACTGGCGCAGCCCCGCCTGGTTCATTACAGGCGGGAAAATCGAGTTCAATGAGAAACAATTCAAAATGAACGGAGCAGCTGGCTCCGTTTTTGCTGAAAAAAAATGAAACCATGGCGGAAGTTCGCACGTCTTTATAGATGTAAGGCTGTTTAAACAAGAAGAAATGGGGTATATCTAAAAGTATGACGACAACGAACTCATAAGGAGCAAATCAATGAACTGGTATGAAAAGCTTAGCGAGTACTTTCCAATTGAAGAAATGAAATCAAAAGCGCATATGGAAGCTCTTCTGAAAGAGCGAAGCGATATTTATCATAAAGATGAAGGCAAACATCATATTTTAATGTTTGCGGAATTCGATTCTTTTATCTTCGTTGATTATCTGTATGTGTCTAAGGATGCAAGAGGGCAGGGGCTTGGCGGCAAATTGATCGCGAAGCTGAAAAAGAAAAATAAGCCCATATTGCTCGAGGTGGAACCTGTGGATGAAGATGATACTGATACAGAAAAACGCCTGAGGTTTTATCAAAGAGAGCATTTCAAGCATGCTCAGTCAATTGGGTACCGGCGCCGGTCATTGGCTACGAATGAAGTAAACAAGATGGAGATTCTGTACTGGTCACCAAAAACAGAATCAGAAGAAGAAATTCTTGAAGCCATGAAACAGACATATGAAAACATTCATACTTATAAAGACGAGAAATGGTACGGGGAATCGTACGAAAAAACGGATGAAGTCCTGAAACTCATTGAAGAAAAACAAAAAAATATTTTCGATCAGTTAAGCTAATTGAGAATTAGAACATATCATGAACATTAAAAATTTGCTGGATTGACACATTTTTTTCTTAGGATACTGTTCACACTTACTTTTTTATAGTATAATACCTGTAAAGATTCCTTTTTTAGAGTAATTTCAATTTAAGAATAAAATAGATGTTCATCCTACTAATTAGAGGAGTGAAGATGAATGGTTACACTATACACATCACCAAGCTGTACTTCATGCAGAAAGGCGAGAGCGTGGCTCGAGGAGCACGATATTCCATTTGTAGAAAGAAACATTTTCTCTGAACCTTTATCAATTGATGAAATAAAACAAATTCTTCGAATGACTGAGGATGGAACAGATGAAATCATCTCAACCCGTTCAAAAGTATTCCAAAAACTGAATGTGAACGTTGAATCTATGCCGCTGCAAGATTTGTACCGCTTGATCAACGAGCACCCAGGTTTGCTTCGCCGTCCGATCATCATTGACGAAAAACGTTTGCAGGTCGGATATAACGAAGACGAAATCAGACGTTTCCTGCCTAGAAAAGTTCGCTCTTTCCAATTAAGAGAAGCACAGCGTTTGGCAAACTAATAGATCGTATCATCAAAAGAAGGCTGAGTGATCAGCCTTCTTTTATTTTTCAACCTGCTGGTAATAAATGCTCGCAAGGATGACAAACGCAACCGTCAAAATGGGGAGGAGCGTTTCGACTGTGCCGTGCTGCGCCATAAAAAGAGACAGCTTTTTGTCTCTGACAATCATTTCTCCGCCAGTATAAGCAAGCAGCCCGCTTCCCGCGTAAATCAGAAGCGGTATTTTCTCTAGTGCAATATGGATGAGTTTGCTGCCCCAAATAATAACCGGAACCGATACACACAAACCTATAACAACGAGAGAAAACTCACCGTGTGATGCTCCCGCAACTGCGATGACGTTGTCCAGCGACATAAAGAGATCTGCAAGCACAATCGTTCGTATCGCTCTCCACAGGGAAGTGGTGCTTTTAATGTGCTTCGTGTCTTTTTTTTCAATCAGCAGCTGATATCCTAAATACAGCAGGAAAATTCCGCCGGCGCACTGCAAGAACGGAATGTTCAAAAGATATACAGCTGCACTTGTTAATCCTATTCTCATGGCAACGGCAATAAATGTTCCGAGAATAATGGCCTGCTGTCTTTGCTTGTCCGGCAAATGTCTGCTGGCCATGGCAATGACAACCGCATTATCTCCGCCGAGGATCAGGTCAATCCCAACAATGACAAGCAGAGAAATCAGATAGTCATGTTCCATGAAGCGGCACCTCGCTTTCAGTCCTTCGCTTGTACTACTACTATATGAGACAGGTCATATTTTATGATATCAGCCGCCTGATCTGCCGTTTTTTAGGCAAAGGTGCATTTTTATTTCTTTTGTGACTGTTTTATCATAAAATAGAAATACAAAGGAATTCACGCTGGCCTTGGTTAAGGTTAAGATGTGGACGGAATGGGTAAAGTGTAGTAAAGTACAATTAATCGGGAGCTTAGATGTCCCTTCAACATCTTATATAGAAGGGAAGGTTGGCAAATGGAAATTGAAAGAATTAACGAGCATACAGTAAAATTTTATATGTCTTACGGAGATATTGAAGATCGCGGTTTTGACAGAGAAGAAATTTGGTATAACCGTGAGCGCAGTGAAGAACTTTTCTGGGAAGTCATGGATGAAGTTCATGAAGAAGAGGAATTCGCTGTGGAAGGCCCACTTTGGATTCAAGTTCAGGCACTGGACAAAGGATTAGAAATCATCGTCACAAAAGCCCAGCTTTCCAAAGACGGACAAAAGCTCGAACTGCCGATTCCTGAGGATAAAAAGCAAGAACCAGCATCTGAGGATCTTGACGCCTTGCTGGATGATTTCCAGAAAGAAGAGCAAGCTGTCAATCAGGAAGAGAAGGAGCAAAAGCTTCAATTTGTCTTGCGATTTGGCGATTTTGAGGATGTTATTTCTCTATCTAATTTGAACGTTAACGGAAGCAAAACGACTTTATATTCGTTTGAGAACCGATATTATTTATATGTAGATTTTTGCAATATGACTGATGAAGAGGTTGAAAATCAGCTAAGCATCCTGCTGGAGTACGCAACTGAATCCTCAATCAGCATACACCGTCTTGAAGAGTACGGCAAGCTGATTATTTCAGAGCATGCTCTAGAAACGATAAAAAAACACTTTGCATCATAAAAACCGATTTCCTTCCGGAAATCGGTTTTTTTTTTATGCACGAAAATGCCATTTTAGAGATGTGAAAAATCAAAAACATATAGGCAAGCAGAAATACAGCGAACAGGAGTTGATCATCTTTTCCAGAAAGTATACTTCATCTGGAAAGGAGAGATGACAATTGTTTAGTGCTGTGACTGAAGACGGCCAAATGTTTCACCTTCTAGGCGCTCAGCAAAACCAGAAATTAAAGCGGAGACGGTTCTTCTGTCCGGTATGCGGGGGAGAGCTAGCTGTGAAGCTCGGACTTCAAAAAGCGCCGCATTTTGCCCATAAACAGAACAAGTCCTGCTCCATAGATATCGAACCGGAAAGCGCCTACCACTTAGAAGGAAAAAGACAGTTGTATGTATGGCTGAAAACGCAACGGGCTTCACCAATATTGGAGCCGTATATAAGGACCATCAACCAAAGACCGGACGTCATGGCAAGGATCAAGGAGCATATGCTTGCTGTTGAATATCAATGCGCCACTATCGCACCAAATGTCTTTCAGAAGCTGACAGAGGGCTTCAAACAAGAAGGAATCATCCCGCAGTGGATTATGGGATACAGCCGCTTAAAACGGACTGCTTCGTCCTTTTATCAGCTTTCAGCTTTTCATTGGCAGTTTATCAATGCAAGTCCATACAGAGAACTGATATGTTATTGTCCTGAAAGGCGTTCTTTTCTCCGGCTTAGCCACATCATACCATTCTACACAAACCATTCTTATTCCTCAGTCCAAACGATCCCTATCCATCGGGCAGGTGTAGACGATCTTTTTTTCACTGAACCGAAACCCTCAATTCAATATTCAGGCTGGACGAAAGCGATTCACCGTTTTCGCCATAAACCACATCGGTTTAACTCAAAGGAAATAAATCGCCTTAGGCTGCTGTTTTATGAGAAACGGCAGACGCCTTTTTCTTTTCTGCCGACTGAAGTGTTTGTTCCTGTTAGTAAAGGGGCAGTTTTTAAGAGTCCGGTTTTTGTGTGGCAGGGGTTTCTTTATTTGTTTATGACGGATCTTGGAGGTAAACGTGCGCCAATTCGTTTTTCAGCCGTTTTGCAGCAGTGCAAACTGCACATTCATAATAAGAACATTGCACTCAGGTTTGAATGCAGCGAAGAGTGTCTTTCAGAAGCGGTTAAACAGTATATTGATTTTTTGTGCAAGAAGGGATTTTTAAGGGAGACTCAGAAAGAAGTATATGTGCTGAATCAGCCTGCAAGTGGCATACACTCAATGCAGGATCTCATAGAAAGAGACCGCAGCTGTTTTATAGAATGAGTTTGTCTTATTTGGCTCACCCTAAGACAAAGGTGGTGGGCAGGCTGTGAAAGGCACAAAAGGAAAGGTTTTTCGTGTTTTTACTGCTTTTTTGGCATTCGTTCTCTTCATTACTGCATATAATTTGACAAAAGGCAGTGAAAAACCGGAAGATATTCACAACACAAGTTTATTGAGAAACAGCTGTTTTTTCAATTGGCTTGAATCAAAGAAGACGAGGGGGATCACCATGGCTGAGGAAAAAAAAGCAAACCAACTGCCTGACAGAAGTGAGGTAAAGGCAGAAGACACATGGAGACTTGAGGATATTTTTCCTAGTGATGAGGCCTGGAATAAAGAATTTCAAGCTGTAAAAGAATTAATTCCGAATTTATCTAAGTATAAAGGAAAGCTGGCAGATTCAGCTGATCATTTATACGAGGCTCTTACGTATCAAGATAAAGTGATGGAGCGGCTGGGTAGGCTGTACACATATGCGCATATGCGCTCTGACCAGGATACTGGGAACTCCTTTTACCAGGGGCTGAATGACAAGGCGGGAAACCTGTATACACAGGCCGCAAGCGCGACAGCTTATTTGGTTCCGGAGATTTTATCCATAGAAGAAGACAAACTGCAGCAGTTCATTCTTGAAAAAGAAGAATTGAAGCTGTACTCTCATGCGATTGAGGAGATTACAAAGGAACGTCCGCATGTGCTGAGCGAGAAGGAAGAGGCGCTGCTTGCTGAAGCCTCCGAGGTACTGGGGTCATCTTCAAATACATTCAGCGTGTTAAATAACGCAGATATAACGTTTCCGTCCATTAAAGACGAAGATGGGAATGAAAAACAGATCACTCACGGCAACTTTATTAATTTCTTGGAAAGTGAAAACCGTGAAGTCCGCAAAAATGCGTTTGACGCAGTGTATAAAACGTACGGACAATATAAAAACACAATGGCCACGACGCTTAGCGGCACTGTGAAAAAGGACAACTTCTACGCGAGAGTGAAAAAGTACAAGTCAGCGCGTGAGGCTGCGCTTTCTAACAACAGTATTCCTGAGGAAGTATACGATAACCTTGTTAAGACGATTAATAAGCATTTGCCGCTCCTGCACCGCTATATTGCGCTGAGAAAGAAAGTGCTTGAGCTTGATGAAGTGCATATCTATGACCTGTATACACCGCTTGTGAAAGATGCGGGGATGAAGGTGACATACGAGGAAGCCAAAGATTACATGCTGAAAGGCCTCGCACCATTAGGGGAAGAATATGCCTCAATCCTAAAAGAAGGACTGGAAAACCGCTGGGTAGACGTTTACGAAAATAAAGGCAAACGCAATGGGGCTTATTCATCAGGAGCTTACGGCACGAATCCGTATATTTTGATGAACTGGCATAATAACGTCAATAATCTCTTTACGCTCGTGCACGAGTTTGGACATTCCGTACACAGCTACTATACGAGAAAGCACCAGCCTTATCCATACGGCAATTACAGTATCTTTGTCGCGGAAGTTGCCTCTACGACAAATGAAGCGCTCCTTGGCGAGTATTTGCTGAACAATTTAGAAGATGAAAAACAGCGCTTATATATTCTCAACCATATGCTTGAGGGCTTCAGGGGAACGGTCTTCAGACAAACGATGTTCGCTGAATTTGAACATCTGATCCATACAAAGGCGCAAGAAGGCGAGCCGCTTACACCTGAGCTTCTGACAAATGTCTATTACGACCTGAATAAAAAGTATTTTGGAGACGGCATGGTGATTGATAAGGAAATCGGCCTTGAATGGTCGCGTATTCCGCACTTCTATTACAATTACTATGTGTATCAGTATGCGACAGGGTACAGCGCTGCCCAAGCATTAAGCAGCCAGATTTTGAAGGAAGGAAAGCCGGCGGTTGACCGTTATATTGACTTCCTGAAAGCGGGAAGCTCACAATACCCGATTGATGTCCTGAAAAAAGCGGGCGTTGATATGACGTCTCCAGAGCCAATCGAAGCCGCGTGCAAAATGTTTGAAGAAAAACTTGATGAAATGGAAGAGTTGCTGATGAAAGTCAAGCAGTCTTAAAAAAGTAAGCCTGTGCGGAAATGACGCACAGGCTTTTTTAAAACCCTTTAAAGGTTTTCCGGTGATTCAAGCGGTAGAGGGTAAACAAAATAGACAGAAACAGCAGAGGAGAGGTAATATAAAGCGGCAGCATATGCATCATGCCTAAGATATTCAGACAGAAAAAAACGGCAATGCACACAATTGAGATCAAAGTAGACATCATGGCGGTCCTCCTCGTCCTTTTTCCTTATAAGGATATGAGTGAATGCACTTCGTTATGTTTTGTGACAAAAATATGAACATTAAGCATAGAGGTTGTCAAAAGTCGACATCTTTTGTTATCATAAGGATGTGAAATTGATCACAAACAAACATTACCCCTTTGTTTGACCGTGAAAAATTTCTCCCATCCCCTTTGTTGTCGTTAAGACATATGAAACCGCGCTTATCCCGGCGCGGTTTCTTTAGCACCAAAAACAGAACGTATGTTTGGTTCGTGGCGTGAAAAAACAGCCTCAAGCATATGCACGCCTGCGGCTATTTTTCACATGATTGATATTCATCAGAATAAGTGCTGAGAGACTTCCAAAACATTCCGTGTTTGGCTTCCACCTTGGCCACCTTTTTAGCAAACGCCAGTTTTTTCATTTCTTTTTCTACCTCTTCAAGGCTCAGGTCATATACAAGAGCAATTTCCTTCGAGGCAACGAAGCGGAAATATTCAATAAAACATTCTAAAGGCGGTGTTTCCGACGGCTTCGGCTCGTCGCCAAGCATCTCAAATAAAATTTCTTCATATACATCATATGAGTAGCTGCCAGGAACTTTAAGCCCTTCATCCTCATGCTGCGTATTAAAAAACGTCAGTGTCGGATTAACAGAAACATCCATCTCAGCAGCAATTTTCATGTCACATTGAAGCGCCTTGACCGCGCTTTGAGAATGCAGATCTTTTTTGAATTCTTCAAGATCGAGACTTGTATTTTCAGCAATCTCCAAAAGCACGTTTTCATCCGTAATATTTTTCTTTGAAACAAATAGGCTCTCCTGCATATTTCTGAGAAATTGCATGCCGGCTTTTCGCCCTTGCAATTCGGCTGCTTTAAAAGCGAGAGCAGCCATATAAGGCGATGAAAGCGGCTGATCCTGTTCGAACCAGACATTGCCATCACATGACATGCCAGAGCGGCTCGCGATCTTTTCCCATGCTTCTGCGAGAAGATGCTTTTTTCGCTTTTTATTTAAAGCGGTAAGGCTTGCGGAAGCGATAATGCGTAAGGTGAAAAAACGTCCGTATCTGATTTTCAGCTTTTTGATGACGGGCTCTAAGGACCAGCATTCAGGACATAAAGGGTCTACAAACATATAAATTTCAAGCGGTTTTTTTGGATGACCGTGGCAATGGGCGAAGTATAGCTCATGCTGATAGTTTGTCAAGATGATCGATCCTCCGCTTCCGTTTGATTCACCATATGCCTTGCTGTCAACTCCAGCCGGCCAAACAAAAACTCACGAATTTCGCCCTCCAGCCCTACATGGTCCATTGCGTCATTCATACAGCTGAGCCACGCATCAGCTCTCTCGTTTGTAATTGGAAAGGGAAGATGCCTTGCTCTGAGCATAGGATGGCCGTGCTCCTCAGTATAAAGAGGAGGCCCGCCTAAATACTGAGTTAAGAATTGCTTCTGTTTCCTGGCGGTTTCTGTCAAATCGCTTGGAAAAATCGGCTTCAGCAAAGGATGAGACGCGACACGCTCATAAAAAGTATCAACAAGTTGCGATAGAAGTTCCTCTCCAATCGCTTCATAAGGTGCGTTAAACGATTGTCCCATGTTGACTACTCCTTTAAATATGGCTAATAGGAATCATAAATCCTATTGCAAAAAGTAATTTTCTGTATTTCATTGTTTCATCTAGGTTTATTTTAGCAACAAGGCATCATTTCTACAAACAAACTGCCTTTTTTGCGTATGATGACTCATTTCGGCTGACAGCCGGGGTTTGTATTTCATATCATATCACATAAAAATCAGGAATGCGTAAGATTTCACTTCGCAAAAAAACCAGAGGGAAAGAGCCCCTCTGGTTACGCGTAATAAGCTGAAGTTATTTTTTTTACGTAGTTTTGCGTTTCTTGGAAAGGAGGAATGCCTCCGTATCGGTCAACATTCCCCGGTCCGGCGTTGTAAGCCGCTAATGCCATAGACACATTGCCGTCGTATTTATCCAGCATTTGTTTTAAATATTTCGTTCCGCCCTCCACATTTTGCTGTGGATCAAGCGGATTGGAAACGCCAAGTGAGCTTGCTGTTGACGGCATCAGCTGCATGAGGCCCATCGCGCCTGCTCCGCTGACCGCTTTTGCATTAAAGCCTGATTCCTGTTTGATGACGGCACGGATCAGTTTTTCATCAACGCCATATTTATCAGCGGCTTTTTTAATCGCACTGTCAATAGAGAAGTCTCCCGAACTGATCTGATTTGCTTCATGTTTGTTTGAAGCTGAATCTGCAGCAGCTGTTTCAGTACTTTCTGCCGCTTTTGTGACTGAACCTGAATTGCTGCTCGTATATGAGTTAAGCCCATACGCTGAAAGCAGTGACGGCGCTGTTGTATTCGCGCTGTTCAGCATGCTTGGCGATGAAGAAGGTGCTGATTGCTGAGATGTCAGACCGTTTGTATATTGGCTGAGCAAAGAGCTAAAACTTGAAAGCGGGCTTTCCGTATTCTGAGTGTCCGAGCTGCTGCGTGCATTAGATATGGACTGTAGTGCCTGAAGCTGAAGTAAAGCTGCCCAATTCGTTACATTCACGATGTCATTCCACCTTATATAGACTTTCGTTTTTCTTCATAAAAACGCAGAATTTTATTTTTGGTTTCGCGCTGAGGAATGCTGAATTGCTGAAGCAGCTTCTCGAAGGCTTGTCTGCCCTCATGCCAATCCGCCGCCTCAAATTCAATTTCATAGTCCTCTTTATTTAAATATCGGCTGTGGTCTAAAACTATTAAGCCTTTTTCTGTTTCTTTTTCCGCACGGTTTGTTGCTAAAGATCCAAAGTATTGAATGGCATTCGTATCGATCTGAAGCTTGTGCAGCTGGTCCTTCACAGGGCCCTCGGGAACTGAAAATCCAGCGAGATCTGATACCTCTGAAAGCTGCTGGTGCGTTTCCAGAAGCCCCACATCAGCCGGCTCCTTTAATGTAAGGACATACTTTCCGTTTTTTCTGCGGATACGAAGCGCAGCATGTTTTTGTTTCAGCGCGAAGCTGTCTGTATCAAAATAATGATTCTTTTGATCTGTAAAATCTTTTTCTGTCAGCTGGAGTGCCGCTGCTATGTTCTTGAATTCTTGTTTGGTCAGCATATTTTTAAATTCGATTTCAATTTCTTGGCTCATGATGCTCTTCCTTTCCGCCCTGTAAATCTTATTTTTACTATTATCTCTTTAGATGTTAGGTTTATCAATATCGAGCTCGATATGATAAAATGAATCTGTACTTTGTTTAAAAAAGGAGAGCATTATGCAAAACAGAATCGAAATTTTGAATGCAACATTATCGGATGATCAGCTTCGCCTTGCCTGTCAGACAGAAGGAAACGAAGCGGAACGCAAGCCGTCAGGTCAAATGCTTGTTGATTCTGACCACTTTGCTTTTGTATACATACTTGAATTAGCTGATTCTTTTGAATATGTCATTATAAAGGAACATGTATGGCCGGAACTGAAGCAGGCCCATGCACAAAAAATACCGGTTGTTTTAGAGGCAGGAGACCAAACAATTGAACTGGCAGGCCTGCATGAGGAGCTGGAATATCTTTTAGAAAATATAAAGGATAATGCAAACTACGGAGAAGAAATGGAAGAAAAAGTGAAACGCGTGTTTTTATAGAAACTGGTTCGGAATTGGGGGATGTATGATGGATGACAAACAATGGGAGCGTTTTTTAGTGCCGTACCGCCAGGCTGTCGAAGAGTTGAAAGTGAAGCTCAAGGGGATCCGCACACTATATGAATACGAGGACGACCATTCACCGATCGAATTTGTGACCGGACGCGTCAAGCCTGTGGCGAGCATACTTGAAAAAGCGAGACGGAAAAGCATACCGCTGCATGAAATTGAAACCATGCAGGACATTGCTGGCCTTAGAATCATGTGCCAATTTGTCGATGACATCCAAATCGTAAAAGAGATGCTTTTTGCCAGAAAAGATTTCACCGTTGTGGATCAGAGGGATTATATTGCGGAACATAAAGAGAGCGGATACCGGTCATACCATCTTGTTGTGCTGTACCCTTTGCAGACGGTATCCGGGGAAAAGCATGTTCTCGTGGAAATACAGATCCGTACACTGGCGATGAATTTTTGGGCGACCATTGAGCATTCATTGAATTATAAATACAGCGGAAACATTCCTGAAAAAGTAAAACTAAGGCTTCAGCGCGCTTCTGAAGCGGCTTCCCGGCTTGATGAAGAGATGTCGGAGATCAGGGGTGAAGTACAGGAAGCTCAAGCTGCCTTTTCAAGAAAGAAAAAAGGAAGCGAGCAACAATAGGTAAAGGGGAAGAAGAGCATGAAATTTGCCGTATCATCAAAAGGAGATCAAGTTTCTGATACGCTGAAAAGCAAAATACAGGCGTATTTATTGGATTTTGATATGGAACTGGATGAAAATGAACCGGAAATCGTTATTTCAGTCGGAGGCGACGGAACGCTTTTGTATGCTTTTCACAGATACAGCGACCGCTTGGACAAAACAGCATTTGTCGGCGTTCACACAGGTCATCTGGGTTTTTATGCCGACTGGGTTCCTCATGAAATTGAAAAACTTGTTCTTGCCATCGCGAAAACGCCGTATCATACAGTCGAATATCCGCTTCTCGAAGTCATTGTGACCTATCACGAAAACGAGCGGGAAGAAAGATACTTAGCTTTGAATGAATGTACGATTAAAAGCATCGAAGGAAGCCTTGTTGCAGATGTGGAAATCAAAGGGCAGCTCTTTGAAACCTTCCGGGGCGACGGCCTCTGCCTGTCAACTCCATCAGGCAGCACAGCCTACAATAAGGCGCTGGGCGGAGCGATTATCCATCCCTCTATCAGGGCGATCCAGCTTGCGGAAATGGCTTCAATTAATAACCGCGTGTTCCGTACGGTCGGGTCACCTCTGCTTCTCCCATCCCATCATGATTGCATGATTAAGCCGAGAAACGAAGTTGACTTTCAAGTGACGATTGACCATTTAACCCTTCTCCATAAAGATGTAAAGTCGATCCGCTGCCAGGTTGCATCCGAAAAAGTGCGGTTTGCGAGATTCCGTCCGTTTCCATTTTGGAAAAGAGTCCAGGATTCGTTTATTGGAAAAGGTGAATAGAAAGAGGACATATCGTGGAGCATTTTTTTATCAGAAAGAACATTACTTCCGCTGAGGACGGGATGACTGTAAAAGAATATGCCGGTGAACTGGGAATTTCGAAACGTCTGCTTACCGATATTAAGTTTGGCGGGGGAGACCTGCAGATTAACGGTGAGCATGTGACGGTCAAATACGTTTTGAAAGAGGGAGATCTTCTTATCGTGAAGTTTCCTGAGGAACAGGTGAGCGAGACGCTGCTGGCAGAGCCTGTTCCGCTCGATATCCTTTATGAGGATGAACATGTGCTTGTGATAAACAAGCAGCCGTATGTGTCATCAATCCCTTCGAGAGAGCACCCCTCCGGCAGCATTGCCAATGGAATTATTGATCATTATCAAAAAAACGGAGTGAGGGCGACAGTACATCTTGTCACCCGGCTAGACCGGGATACATCAGGTGTCATGCTTGTTGCCAAGCATCGATTTGCCCACTCCATTTTATCGTCTGCGCAAAAAAACGGCCTTGTGAAACGCCGGTATGCGGCAGTGGTTCACGGGCGGATGGCACAGATGGAGGGAACAGTCGATGCTCCGATTGGCAGACATCCTGACAGTATTATTGAACGGACGGTAACACCGGACGGCCAGAAGGCTGTTACTCATTTTTACGTCACATGTGCAAATGATGACATGACCTCGGTGGCATTGCAGCTTGAGACTGGACGAACCCATCAAATTCGTGTTCATATGAGCTATCTCGGGCACCCGTTGTGCGGCGATACACTGTACGGCGGAACGAGACAGGAAATTGGCCGGCAGGCTCTGCACAGCGAGCATCTTTCGTTTATCCATCCGCTGACACAGGAGAACATGACGTTTCATGCTCCACTGCCTCAGGACATGAGAAAACTGATAAAAGGAGAGAATCATTGATTCTCTCCTTTTTTATATGGGGCGAAATCTTGATTCGTCGTAAGGCAGGGAGCTTGGAACAGAGACGGTTTCTATTTCTGGAAAGCGAAAGCCTGTCAGTTGATTTCCGAACACGCAGCCTGTATCAATGTTGATGGTGCGATTGACCTTCCGAGGCTCTTTCACAGGTGTATGACCGTATACCACCCAAGCCTTTCCATTATAGGCTGCCGCCCAATCACGTCTGACGGGTCTGCCGTCCGGATATGTTTCACCCGTCACGTCACCGTAAAGCACAAAGTCCTTCACTCTGCGGGTATATTTGCCGATATCGTCAGCTCTTATGCCAGCATGGGCGACAACTAATTCTCCATTATGTAAGATGTCGTAAAGCGGCGCTGTTTCGTACAGCTTCATAAACTGTTCACTGACTGCTTTTCTCTCATCTTTGGAAAGTTCCTCAAGCTCTGCCGCTGTTGTTTCGAGACCATGCATCACTTTTACCGGATTTCCTTTTAAGTAACGATATAATTTATTGCAATGGTTTCCCGGGACATAACGTACAGCGCCTTTTTCGTAAGCGCCTGCTACAAATCGGATGACCTCTATCGATTTAGGCCCTCTGTCAGTTAAATCTCCGGCAAAAACAAGCACCCTGCCTTCTTCGTGGACAGGTACTCCATTTTTGATTGTATAGCCAAGCTTCTGGATTAATGCAGTCATTTCGTCATAGCAGCCATGAATATCGCTGATGATATCGTAAGCCATGCGGTATCCTCCTTACCGATTGTTTTATTTATTATGAAGCAAAGTGTTGTGAGTCATCACAAGCTTTTATGTGCAAATTATAGAAGAATCATTTTCTAAACAGGATTAAGACCATATTACTTTATTTTTCATCATCACCCTTGTTAAAATCGCGTTATGTTTTTTAAAAATGAGGTTTTGTTCTTTGAGTGAGAACTGGCATAACCCTGATCTAAAGAAGGAGGTTCTTATTATGGCGCATACATCTGTCGCATCTTTAGTTGTTGTACTTATCGTTGCATTTTTGACACCCATCCTTTTGCATCGGTTTAAACTCAGCATCCCGGTTGTTGTTGCAGAAATCATTATGGGGCTGATTATTGGGAAAAGCGGCCTTAATTTAGTTGTGGAGGGTGACACCTGGCTCCAGACACTTTCTATGCTCGGATTTATCTTTTTAATGTTTTTAAGCGGGCTTGAAATTGATTTTTCATCGTTTGAGAAAGGGAAGAAAAAGCAGTTCCTGCCGAATGGCAAGGAAGCGCCGAATACGTTTGCTGCGGCATCTATTATTTTTGTCGGCATTTTTATTTTATCATTGCTCTTGTCCTATGGGTTCGTCTTGGCTGGATTTATCCAAAATGCTTTTTTAATGACCCTGATTATTTCAACGATATCGTTAGGCGTTGTCGTTCCAACATTAAAAGAAGAACGGATCATGAATTCAAATATCGGGCAGATTATTTTGCTTGTTGCTGTTATTGCTGATTTGGCCACGATGATTCTTCTTGCTGTTTTTTCTTCTTTATACGGAGAGGACAGCGGAAACATGTGGCTCCTGATGATTCTGTTTGCGGCCGGAGTGGTGCTTTACTTTTTCGGCCGGGTCTTCAAACATCGCTCTTTTGTTCAATCCATGTCAAAAGGGACGATCCAGATCGGGACGCGTGCCATTTTTACGTTAATCATTGTACTCGTTGCCCTGTCTGAATCACTTGGGGCGGAAAATATTCTCGGCGCTTTCTTAGCGGGGGTTCTTGTTTCCCTGCTTTCGCCAAACAAAGAACTTGTTCAGCAGCTGGACTCATTCGGTTATGGGTTCTTAATACCGATTTTCTTTGTGATGGTCGGTGTGAAGCTTGATATTTGGACTCTTTTCCAGGATAAAACAATTTTAATCATGATTCCGCTCCTGCTGCTGGCGCTGTTAGTCAGCAAAATCATTCCTGTCATGTACTTAAAGAAGTGGTATGATAACCGAACCATTTTCGCGTCTGGTTTCTTGCTGACATCAACGCTTTCGCTCGTGATTGCTGCTGCAACAATCGGCCAGCAGCTTCACGTGATCAGTGCAAATATGTCAGGAGCGCTAATTTTAGTAGCCGTCATTGCAAGTATTTTTACGCCGATCTGTTTTAAAAAATTATACAAACGGGAAGAGCAGCCGGAGGAGAAAAAGACGATTACGTTCATCGGCGCCAATCAAATGACTTTGCCTGTTACACTCGAATTGCCAGAGGAAGAGTATGACGTGCGTGTTGTACACGTCTACCAAGAGAATGCGGAGGAAAAGCTGTCAGAATCAGTGTTTGCTGTTGAAACAATTTCTGACTATGAACACGAGACGCTTGAATCACTCGGCATTTTTGAAACGGATATCCTCGTTGTGGCGACAGGAAATGAAGATATGAATGCAGACATTGCATTACTTGCAAAAGAAAAAGGCACAGAAAGAGTCATTGCAAGCGTAGGATCACCGGAGCATGAAGCAGCTCTGAAGGAGCAGGGAATCAGCATCTTTTCTATTCTGCTGTCGACAAAAACGCTGCTTCGCGCACTGATTGAAGCGCCTGGCGTCATGAAGCTGCTCACGAACCAGGAGTCTTCACTGTATCAAATTAATATGGAGAACAGTAAATACGACGGTGTGATTTTACGGGAATTCCCTTTAACAGGTGACGTCATCTTTGTCAGGATTTTCAGAGGTGTGGACAGCATTGTTCCTCATGGGGATACTAGGCTGAAACTGGGAGATCGCTTAATTGTCACCGGATCTCGGGGGTACGTAACGGATCTTAAGAAAACATTGGAAGGATAAATCTTGACCAAATAAGGATTCGTGTTAATATAGAGGTGCAGAACAATTCAATATGTATTCGTTTAACCACTAGGGGTGTCCTTCATAAGGGCTGAGATAAAAGTGTGACTTTTAGACCCTCATAACTTGAACAGGTTCAGACCTGCGTAGGGAAGTGGAGCGGTATTTGTGTTATTTTACTATGCCAATTCCAAACCACTTTTCCTTGCGGGAAAGTGGTTTTTTTATTTTCAGAGGGGGAATGATTTGTGAAGTTTTCAGAAGAATGCCGCAGCGCAGCCGCAGAATGGTGGGAGGGGAGCTTTGTCCATCCGTTCGTTCAAGGAATCGGTGACGGAACGCTTCCGATTGACCGTTTTAAATACTACGTACTTCAGGATTCCTATTACTTAACGCATTTTGCAAAGGTGCAGTCATTTGGCGCAGCTTATGCGAAGGACCTTTTTACAACGGGGAGGATGGCAAGCCATGCCCAAGGTACATATGAGGCGGAAATGGCGCTTCATCGCGAGTTTGCCGAGCTGTTGGAAATCAGCGAGGAAGAGCGTAAGGCGTTTAAGCCGTCTCCTACGGCGTACTCTTATACATCCCATATGTACCGTTCGGTTTTGAGTGGGAATTTCGCTGAAATCTTAGCGGCCTTGCTGCCATGCTACTGGCTCTATTACGAGGTTGGTGAGAAATTACTGCATTGCGATCCTGGGCATCCGATTTATCAAAAGTGGATTGGGACGTACGGCGGTGACTGGTTTAGACAACAGGTTGAGGAGCAAATCAACCGCTTTGATGAGCTGGCGGAAAACAGCACGGAGGAAGTGCGTGCCAAGATGAAAGAGAATTTTGTCATCTCCAGCTTCTATGAATATCAATTTTGGGGAATGGCCTATCAAAAAGAAGGCTGGTCGGAGCGCGGCATAAAAGAGGTGGAGGAATGTGGAGCTTCACGCCATAACGGATAACTGCAAGCCGGTAGAAGAGCTAGCGAGAACCATCATTTCGATTCAGAATGAAGTTGATTTTATTCACATTCGGGAACGCTCAAAATCGGCGGCGGATATTCTGAAACTGCTCGAGCTTATTTTTGAAGGCGGTATAGATAAACGAAAACTGGTGATGAACGGGCGCGTGGATATTGCACTTTTCTCTACTATTCACCGCGTGCAGCTGCCAAGCGGCAGCTTTTCACCGAAGCAGGTCAGAGCCAGATTTCCACACCTTCATATCGGGAGGTCGGTGCATTCACTGGAGGAAGCGGTTCAAGCAGAAAAGGAAGACGCGGACTACGTGCTGTTCGGCCATGTGTTTGAAACGGATTGCAAAAAGGGTCTTGAAGGCAGAGGGGTGTCTTTGCTGGCAGATATCAAACAGCGGATTTCCATCCCTGTTATAGCCATCGGGGGGATGACGCCGGACAGGTTAAGAGACGTAAAACAAGCAGGAGCAGACGGTATCGCTGTTATGTCAGGAATTTTCTCTTCCGCTGAGCCTTTGGAAGCAGCCAGACGATATTCCCGCAAGCTAAAGGAGATGCGCTATGAAAAGGCATTATGAAGCAGTGGTGATTGGAGGCGGAATTATCGGTTCCGCGATTGCTTATCATTTGGCAAAGGAAAACAAAAGCACCGCATTATTTGAAAGCGGAACAATGGGCGGCAGAACGACAAGTGCCGCTGCCGGAATGCTGGGCGCCCATGCCGAATGCGAGGAACGTGACGCGTTTTTTGATTTCGCCATGCACAGCCAGCGTCTGTACAAAGGTCTTGGAGAAGAGCTTTATGCAATATCCGGTGTGGATATCAGGCAGCATAACGGCGGTATGTTTAAGCTTGCATTTTCTGAAGAAGATGTGCTGCAGCTGAGACAGATGGACGATTTGGACTCTGTCAGCTGGTATTCAAAAGAAGAGGTGTTAGAAAAAGAGCCGTATGCGTCTGGTGACATCTTTGGTGCATCTTTTATTCAGGATGATGTGCATGTGGAGCCTTATTTTGTTTGCAAGGCATATGTGAAAGCAGCAAAAATGCTTGGGGCGGAGATTTTTGAGCATACGCCCGTCCTGCATGTCGAACGTGACGGTGAAGCCCTGTCCATCAAGACCCCTAGTGGAGACGTATGGGCTAATCATGTTGTCGTTGCCAGCGGGGTGTGGAGCGGAATGTTTTTTAAACAGCTCGGACTGAACAATGCTTTTCTCCCTGTAAAAGGGGAGTGCCTGTCCGTTTGGAATGATGATATCCCGCTGACAAAAACGCTTTACCATGACCATTGCTATATCGTACCGAGAAAAAGCGGCAGACTGGTTGTCGGCGCGACAATGAAGCCGGGGGACTGGAGTGAAACACCGGATCTTGGCGGATTGGAATCGGTTATGAAAAAAGCAAAAACGATGCTGCCGGCTATACAGAATATGAAGGTGGATCGTTTTTGGGCGGGACTCCGGCCGGGAACAAAGGATGGAAAACCGTACATCGGCAGACATCCTGAGGACAGCCGTATTTTATTTGCGGCTGGCCATTTCAGAAATGGGATCCTGCTTGCTCCCGCAACGGGCGCTTTGATCAGTGATCTCATCATGAATAAAGAGGTCAACCAAGACTGGCTGCACGCATTCCGAATTGATCGCAAGGAGGCGGTTCAGATATGATGCTACAGCTGAACGGTAAAGACGTGAAGTGGGAAAAAGACACAGGTACAATTCAAGACCTGCTGGCGTCGTATCAGCTTGAAAATAAAATCGTTATCGTGGAAAGAAATAAAGAAATAATCGGGAAAGAACGCTATCACGAGGTTGAGCTTTGTGATCGTGATGTCATTGAAATTGTCCATTTTGTAGGAGGCGGATGAGCATGTTAACAATTGGCGGAAAATCATTTCAATCAAGATTGCTGCTGGGCACAGGGAAATACCCATCGTTTGACATACAAAAGGAAGCAGTAGCTGTTTCTGAGTCTGAAATTTTAACATTTGCTGTGCGGAGAATGAACATCTTTGAAGCATCTCAGCCGAATTTTCTGGAACAGCTTGATTTATCCAAATATACGCTTCTGCCGAATACAGCGGGCGCCAGTACTGCTGAAGAAGCGGTTCGGATTGCAAGGCTGGCAAAAGCGTCAGGCCTTTGTGACATGATTAAAGTTGAAGTCATCGGATGCAGCCGTTCCTTGCTGCCTGACCCTGTTGAGACATTAAAAGCGTCTGAACAGCTTCTTGAAGAAGGCTTTATTGTGCTCCCGTACACGTCGGATGACGTTGTGCTGGCGAGAAAGCTGGAAGAGCTCGGCGTTCATGCCATCATGCCGGGTGCATCTCCGATTGGATCGGGACAAGGAATCTTAAATCCTTTGAATCTGTCATTTATTATTGAACAGGCGAAAGTGCCGGTCATCGTGGATGCTGGAATCGGCTCGCCTAAAGATGCGGCATACGCAATGGAGCTTGGAGCGGATGGCGTACTGCTCAATACGGCTGTATCGGGCGCTGACGATCCTGTGAAAATGGCTCGTGCCATGAAGCTCGCGGTGGAAGCAGGACGCCTTTCTTATGAGGCGGGCCGAATCCCGCTTAAGCAATACGGAACGGCAAGCAGTCCGGGAGAAGGTCTTCCTGTATGACGGGCAGGTATTCAAGGCAGGAGCTGTTTGCTCCGATCGGCTCATCCGGCCAGAAAAAATTGAAAGAAGCGCGCGCCGTGATTATCGGCGCCGGCGCGCTCGGAACAGCCAGTGCAGAAATGCTGGTGAGAGCGGGAGTCGGCTCTGTGAAAATTGCCGACAGAGATTATGTGGAATGGAGCAACCTCCAGCGCCAGCAGCTGTATACAGAAAATGATGTCAAAAAAGAAATGCCGAAAGCAGCCGCTGCGGAGCGCCGTCTCCGTTCGATTAACAGCGATGTTGATGTGACCGGCCTTGTCATGGATGTGACAGCAGAAAATATCTTCGAGCTGATTAGGGATGCATCGATTATTGTGGATGCGGCTGATAATTTTGAAACCCGCCTGATCGTAAATGATGCTGCGGTAAAGGAAGGGATTCCTTTTCTTTATGGTGCCTGTGTAGGGAGCTACGGCCTCACCTTTACCGTGGTGCCGGGTTCTACTCCTTGCCTGCATTGCTTGCTCGATACACTTCCGATTGGCGGAGCAACATGTGACACAGCCGGCATCATCAGTCCGGCTGTTTTGCAGGTAGCAGTCTTTCAGGTAACAGATGCGTTGAAGCTGCTGACGGGAGAGGAGTGCGAGCCGGTGCTGCGCTCCTTTGACTTGTGGAAAAACGAGCGGTCAGAAGTGAGAGCGGCCAGTCTCAAACATGACGCATGCCCAAGCTGCGGCACAAAGGATTTTCCGTTTTTGTCATATGAAAATCAAACAAAAGCGGCTGTATTGTGCGGCAGGAACACGGTGCAGATCAGATCATCTGTTACAAAAGAAGCGGATCTTGAAGCGCTTGCCGGTCAGCTGAGACAGGCCGGGCTTGAAGTGGCTGCGAACCCGTATTTAATTTCTTGCCGCTCGGATGATATGAAAATGGTGCTGTTCCGGGACGGCAGAGCTTTGATCCATGGAACAAATGATGTTGCCCGGGCAAAATCCATTTATCATAAATGGATCGGGTAATAAAAGGAGTGTAGTGTAGTGAGTATATATAAAGCATTGACAATCGCCGGATCAGATTCAGGCGGCGGCGCGGGGATACAGGCTGATATTAAAACCTTTCAAGAGCTTGATGTATTCGGAATGTCTGCGATTACGGCGGTAACCGCTCAAAATACGCTTGGCGTTCATGGGGTGCATCCGCTGACTGTAGAGGCGTTGAGACAGCAAATTGACGCTGTTGCTGAGGATTTGAGGCCGGATGCAGTAAAAACGGGAATGCTCTGGAATGCCGACATGATTGAAGAAGTGGCGAGAAAAATTGACGAGTACGGATTCAATCGTGTAATTGTTGATCCGGTTATGATCGCAAAGGGCGGGGCATCCTTGCTGCGTGATGAGTCAGTTGCCACCTTAAAGGAGTTGCTCATTCCAAGAAGCTACGCGATTACGCCGAATGTCCCGGAAGCAGAAACGCTGACAGGAATGACAATCAGCTCGCTGGATGACCGGAAAAAAGCAGCAGAGCAGCTCGTCAAGATGGGTGCGCAGCATGTCATTATCAAAGGCGGGCACCAGCCTGAGGACAATCACATTACTGACCTTCTTTTTGATGGCAGCATGTTTATGCAAATCACCCATCCTTATATCAATACGAAGCATACGCATGGCACAGGCTGCACCTTTGCTGCGGCTTTAACGGCCCAAACGGCTAAAGGAGACAGCATCCATCAGGCATTTGAGGTTGCGGCCAACTTTGTCCGCGAAGCGGTGGAAAATACGCTTGGCATCGGGTCGGGACACGGGCCGACAAACCATTTCGCTTTTAAACGAAATAGCTTAAATACAAGCCGATGAGATCACCAGCTGATGGTGATCTCTTTTGCGTTTGCTACGGTATGCGCTTTTCATCTGGACAAGGTTATGATATGATAGGAATTAAGATCAGGTACTAATACTATGTCTTTATTAAATATAGGAGGCTTTATACATATGAATTTTTCACTTGAAGGCCGCAACATTATTGTGATGGGGGTAGCCAACAAACGCAGCATCGCCTGGGGCATTGCGCGTTCTTTACATGAAGCGGGCGCACGTTTGATTTTCACATACGCTGGTGAACGCCTGGAGAAATCCGTTCACGAGCTTGCCGGAACGTTAGACCGCAATGATTCCATCATCCTTCCTTGCGATGTAACAAACGACGCAGAAATCGAAACTTGCTTCGCAAGCATTAAGGAGCAGGTCGGTGTAATCCACGGTATCGCGCATTGTATCGCGTTTGCCAACAAAGAAGAACTTGTCGGCGAATACTTAAACACAAACCGTGACGGCTTCCTTTTGGCTCATAACATCAGCTCATATTCTCTGACTGCTGTTGTCAAAGCGGCACGCCCGATGATGACTGAAGGCGGAAGCATTGTCACTTTGACGTACCTTGGCGGAGAGCTTGTGATGCCAAACTACAACGTCATGGGTGTAGCAAAAGCTTCTCTTGATGCAAGTGTGAAATATTTAGCTGCTGACTTAGGAAAAGAAAATATCCGCGTCAACAGCATTTCTGCCGGCCCGATCAGAACATTATCTGCTAAAGGCATCAGTGATTTCAACTCTATCTTAAAAGACATCGAAGAGCGTGCACCGCTTCGCCGCACGACAACACCTGAAGAAGTGGGCGATACAGCTGCGTTCTTGTTCAGCGATATGTCCCGCGGGATTACAGGTGAAAATCTTCACGTTGATTCAGGTTTCCATATCACTGCCCGCTAAGCTGGAACTATATCAAGCAATCCCGAATAGGGATTGCTTTTTTATTTCTTCTGATTTTCAGCTTTCTGTCATATAGATAGAATATGACACAATCGGAGGGATGAAGATGTCTAATAAGAAAAGAAACGCGGATAAAAAACCGCTCATGTATATTGTTCAGCCGGATTATGCAGAAACTACAAGGTCATCCATGCAGGAGATTGTCATCAAAAGAAAGGCCGACAAACCTGCTCCGCCAAAAGCTGAGGAAAAGCCGGTTTACCATGAGAAGCAGCAGGAGGAAGCCGTGGCACAGGATGTCCTGCAAGAAGACCAAAAGCCTGCAGCCGAACCAGTGAGTCAGCAAACACAAGAGGTGAGAGAGCCAGAGAACATAAAAAGCCAGGAGGAACAGAAAGCAGAGCCGCAGGCCGTAGAAGAAACCGTCGAACACGAGCCCCCGAAAGCAGAAAAAAAGGAAGAGCCTGCACTTGAGACCCGGAAGCCTGAGAAAGAACCGGAAGCTGTCCATAATGCTGCCAAAGCGGAGGAAAAAGCACCGCCGGCAAGAAAAGTAAAGAAACCGATGAGCAAGATGTCTATTCATGAAAAAATTGATTTTTTAACAAAGCTGCCTCATAACATGCCGAGAGCGCTTTGTTTGATTGAAGCCAATGGAAGAACGTACAGGGGCGTGATTGTCGGAAGAAGAAATGATTCCGTCCTGCTTCGAACAACCGGAAACGGAGCCCCAACCGAACTTGCAATCGATGATATTACCTCTTTGCACCCGCTCGGTTTTTAACGAAAAAGAAAAAAGCTGCCCGGTCGATGTTGCCGGACAGCTTTTTTTACTTAGAGAAAAGCCTGCAGGCCTGCAAGCTTTTCCAGCTTATGATTAATGATGATGATGTGTACGATTGATTAATCGAGGATTTAAGCAGTTGATTGCGCAGAAGCAGTCTAAGTCAACTTCAATACAGTAGTTTGTTTTTTCAAGTCGGAAGACTTCACACACCGTATCTTTATCGGTGAAGTCCAAAATGTGTTTGTGTTCGTCAAATGCGATTAATAATGACAGTGTTGCGCAGCTTCCATGCACTCTTTCGACCCTGAAAAATACTGTATTAAAGCAAGGGCCGTTATCGAGTTCGCCGACATTTCCGAAGGCGACTAATGGCGTTGATTTTGATGTAAATATTGCAAAAGGCACTGTGTCGCCTAACGAATGGCTTACAGATAAAAGCTTAGAGTGGCAGCCGGTCGGGCAGTCTTCTTCAACAGCGTTTTGTAGTTCTTCAATATTTTCTACAGCTTCACGCACGCAGCTTGATGTTTTCTGGCTCATATTATCCCTCCTGCCTTATAAATTTGAGACTGGCGAAATGATGGAGAGTCAGCTGCCTCACGCTGGAAGCAGCTGAATGATTTGCACCTGTAATAGAGTTTGGAAGGGGATTCCTCTTTACAAGTGTTTATCCATTGTGATGATGCTTTTTATCTTTATGAGGCGATGTTCTGTCAACTAGCTCTGGTGACAGGCACTGAATCGCGCAGAAGCATCCGAGATCCACTTCAATGCAGAAATCTGTTTTTTCTAGCCCGAAGAAATCCGGGTCGCAAGGATGGCAAACACTTAAGGTATCGCCTTTGACATCGACCGGGCGTAAAATAGAAAGTGTTGCACAGCAATCGCATAATTTTTCGACGCGGAAGAAAATGGATTCAAAGCATTGCATATCATCCACAAATCCCCCTACGTTTCCGAATGTGGAGAACAATCCGCCTTTTTTATCGAAAACGAGAAACGGAATTGTGTCTTTTCCAGCAATCGTAGGGTTTAAAAGGTTGGTATAGCAGCCAGTCGGACACTGTTCTTCAACTGCCTCCTGCTCTGCTAAAATCTTTTCCACTGCATCGCATACACAGTTCTCATGCCGGCCATGGGTTTTTCCGCAGCTCATTGATTTCAGCTCCTTCTTTATAGGGTATTTGACTTTAGTCCTTAACAACATATGTACCCGTGCCCCACTTGGTGTGGGTGAACGTCTATATATTCATCATATGCTTGGAAAATAAGAAAAAGCAGAGCGTTTTTAGCTCTGCTTTTAGAGTTAGAGGACGAGTGTGATGGCTAAGAGTGCCACAAGTGTGTTAGTAGCTGTGGAAACCAATGTTGCTATATCAGCATCTACTGTTGTGATATTTACGCCCCGGGAGCATTCGATGAGAAGTTTTTGGCGGTTTACTTGTTTGTTAGCTGAAAGCTGTAACAAATCTTGTGCGACTAATTCGGCAATTACTCCGTCTGCAATGGATGTGAGAGCTACTGTTAGGACAGCTGCATTAACCGCCGTTACAACTGATGTTACGGCTTGAACGTCTGTAGATGAAACGTTGATGTCACAAGAGTCTCTGATAATAATTGTTTCATCGGAGACTTGTTTATTGAGATTTGCCTGAGCCAGATTTTGGTCAATGAAGGCATTGTCGTTGCCAAAAAACCCATTGCCATTACAGCAAACATCGCAATGACATTTTCTTTCTTCTTTTTTATCTTTTTCTTTTTCGTCTAACGGATGGTCACAGTCAGGATCAAGTGCAACCCAAGAGTATGGTCTGCTTTCCATATCTATTCCTCCTTTTCTTTTACTGTTATTAAATGAGCGAGCCTCTTACTTTGACTGAGGCATATATCCTGATGAAGAACCCTATTTTTTATGATTGGTTTGAATTGTTATTGTTTTGACGTCTTTGTCTGAGCTGTTCAATTAATTGTTCTCTCCGGCTTAGCGGTTTTTCGTTCTTTTTCTCTTGCGCGGCGGCTTCTTCTTTTTTCTTCTTTTGATTTTCAACTAATGCAGCTGATTTAGCCTGCAAGTCTTTTACCAGATTCAAGAGCATTTCTTTTTCTTCATCTGATACTTTTTTCATTTTGTCTTTCGTGACACCGTGTTTAAGAAAGATATTTTGAACCAGCATTTTCGTCATTGGATCAGCTTCCGGAAGCTTTTCAAGCTCTTCTTTGATTTTATCGTTATCTGACATTTGTTTTCACCTCGGCTTTTAAGTTTGTGAAAAGAAAGGGTTAAAGGACGTCAATTTCAAGGAGAATGCTGTTAAGCACCTGAAGCAAAATTTGTACAAAGGTTATTATTTCGTCGGCAGACAAAGTAATTTTGATGTTGCGGCTGTTGATAATTTTAATGATGGTTCTTTTTTTTATTTGCGAGTTATCGAGAATAAGAATTTCGCTTGCCACTGCGTCAGCCAAGTCCTCGTCGGCGATGACGAGCTGTGTTGCCAGGATAATCATTGTTGTCACCAAGGCTTGTATAGAAAGGGCAGCTGTTATATGTGACGTGTCAATTGTGATATTTTCGCAATCAATGACTTCGATCTGCTGTTCGAATTCGCTTGATAATTGCTCAAATATTGCAGGGTGCAGGGATTCGACTTTTTCTTCAAATGACATAACCTTCACTCCTTTCTTATCCATACTCTATATAATGCAAATGGGGTGCCGAGCGGAATAATAAAAATAACCAATTTTCTGCCGGACAAGATACAATTCATGAAGAATAGGGTTTTCGCATATAAGTGAAGGGATCATGGTTGGCAAAGGAGTGAACGAGTGGTTATAAATGGGCTGACAATTGTTCTTCTATCGCTTGCGGTCTTTCGGCTCGCCCGCCTGCTGGTGTTTGACACAATTATGGCGCCGCTTCGCAGTCTGTTTCATGAAGAGAAGGAAGAAAAGGATGCGGACGGGAACATTCAAACCTATATCGTGATTAAAGGAACCGGTATCAGGGCGTTTATTGGTGAATTGCTGAGCTGCTATTGGTGCACAGGCGTGTGGTGCGCCGGCTTTTTGATTTTATGCCAGGCGGTGATCCCGCAAGCGGCGCAGTGGCTGATTTTACTTTTGGCGATCGCCGGACTTGCCGGCATTATAGAAACGCTCGTATCAAAATGGCTGCAAGAATAAGGCGTTACCACTAGCAACTTTCTGTCAGAATACGCATAAAGTAGCATATATGACATAAGGAAAGGAAGGGGACAAAAATGAATCAGCATCATAAACCTTCCCAAAAATCTCCATATACAGATTCATCGTATCAATCAAAAAAGATAAAAAAGAAAGGCTGTGGGTGCGGAAATAAAAAGAAAAAGCCTCAATAGCCTGGCAAAGAAACCGGAGAACTCCGGTTTTTTGTTTTTTTAACGAGGCGGCCTCGCTCAGCATATATCATAAGCGGGGGGATAAAAGTGAATGAGTTTGAAAAATGGATAGAAGGAAGATATGAACCACACGAACAAAAGCAAAAAGAGCATGAAGACACGATGGGCAGTATCAGAAAAGACTTGGATGCATTTGATAAAGCCGGTCTGGAGTTTGAAGATGAGATTGAAGAGCTCGCTGAAAAAACGGAGGCCTTACTTAAAAAACATCAAGCTCAATATGATCAATCGTAAATCCGCAAACGCCCTATGCGAATATCCAAGCCGATCCCAGCAGCTCACATAGTGTATAGAGAGTAAAGGAGGTGCTTATCTATGGGCTTTGGATACGGATTCGGCGGCGGCTACGGCGGCGGCTGTTATGGCGGTTATGCTGGCGGTTACGGCGGCGGCTATGGTTCAACATTTGTTTTGTTGGTCGTATTATTCATTCTCCTCATCATCGTAGGTGCATCTTTCTTTTAAGATGTATTGAGGAAGTACGGGTTATAACCCGTGCTTCCTTGCCTTGTGTTTATTTTTAAAAATGTTGGAAAAGCACATTGTATTATGTGCATTCATACAATACCGTATTACTCCGCCAAAAGGAGGCGCATTATGGATAATCAATTTTTTAAGAACATCGAAAAGAAAACAGGTGTGAAGATGCAGGATGTAATGAATCTTGCCGGATCACTCCAAAACGCTAATTTTAAAGATGAAAATACAGTGCGCAGTGTGATTAACCGCGTAGCGCAGCTCGCAAACAGACGCGTACCAAAAGAATTAGAAGATAAAATTGTGGAATCTATTACAAGCGGAAAAGAAAAGCTTGATTTTGGCACGATTTCTAAAATGATGGATAATAAATAAGTGGATGGCCTGGCTGACTCACTGCAGCGGGCCTTTTTTTACAGTAAAAACCCGGCAGTAATCTGCCGGGCTGTTAATGATGCAAGGGCTGTCTTGCTTTCTGTAGCAGGGGATACAAAAATCTTGAGCGGTTGGCTGTTTTGCCGCGCCTGTTAGCGGGGCAAGACAAATATAAATGCTGTTTCGCCCGGGTCATGGCTACATATAAAAGGCGTCTTTCCTCCTCAAGAGCGGCCTCGTCTCCTTTTCTTGCCGTTTCTAATGAGAAATCGTGCGGAATCGAGCCGTCTACAGTGCCTAACACGTAGACTGTTTTGAATTCAAGGCCTTTTGACCGGTGAATGGTCATCAACTGAACGCCATGTTCATCCGTTCTATTTTTCTCAGCGGCCCTCATATGGTCTACGTGGGCAAGAAAGTCAGGAATTGTTTTGAACTTCTTGGCGACAACCTTGATGTCGCGCAGGTCATCGGAACCTTTTTCCAGCTTGTTGCCCTCATTGCCCCGCTTTTTTAAATACTCGGAGAAGCCCATTTTTCCTTCTGCAAAGGTGATGGCTTCTACGGGTTTCATTGTGCGGAGGCTTGCAAAAAACGGTACGATTTTCTTGATTTTGTCCAGCTGGAATGGCTTCAGATCAGGCAATTTGGCCAGCGCTTTGATCATGGTACAGTCCTCTGTAATCGAGAGCGCCTTCAGCGTATTCAAAGCGGACTGTTTTAAAAACAAGGCGGGAAGCAAGTGTTTAATCGCTTCGGTGTCATCCTCATTTTGGCTGGCGTACAAGTAGGCGAGAATCTGGCGGACGATCCGTCTGCTGTAAAACGATTGGACGCCGCGGTCAGCTGTATACGGAATTGACGATTGATGAAGCCTTTCATAAATAGCACGGCCTCCGCTGTTTGTGCGGTAAAGAACCGCAAAGTCTTCTGGACTGGCTCCATTTTGAATTTTTTCTTTGATATCGGAAACGACCATTGTGGCTTCTTCCTCTTCATCATAAGGATAAAACAGCACAGGGACCTGAATGTCATCGCGGGCCGCTTCAAGCGTTTTGGCATATCTGTTTTTGTTCTTTTTCACGACGATATCAGCACTAGAGACGATCGGGTGCGTAGACCTGTAGTTCGCAGTTAAATAGATCGTCTTCGCTCCCGGATAATCCTTTTGAAAATCAAGAATGAAAGATGGATTGCTTCCGCGAAACGCGTAGATGGACTGGTCATCGTCTCCGACACAGCACAGGTTTTGCTCCGGGCTGGCGAGCATTTGCATGATTTTGTATTGAACCGGATTAATGTCCTGAAACTCATCAATTAAGATATACGTAAACCGAGATTGATATTGTTCCAGAAGGTCAGGCCGCTCGATAAACAATTCATAGCAGGCTGAAGCCATGTCATCAAAATCAAATTGGCTGTGTTCTTTTTTCTGGCGTTCATAATGTTCATATAAACGATAAACTTGTTTTTCCCACTCATCTTTTAGAGGGATGCGTTCATTTGGGACATAAGTGTTTTTCCAAAAACCGATCTGCTGCAGGGCTTGGTCAACTGGGAATTCTTTCTCATCGATGCCCTCTTCATAGAGCGCTTTTTTGATATATTGTTCCCGCTGCCACTCCATTTTCAGCAGATGCTCACCGTTCCATTTAGCAGAATTAGAGTGATACAAGATCTTATAAAACAGACTGTGGAATGTTCCTGTCACAAGTCTTCTGACTTTTGCCGGCTGTAATCCGTACTGGTTCGCCATACGCTCTTTCATTTCAGCGACAGCTTTTGTTGTAAAGGTGACAAGCAGCATATTTTCAGGCGGTATGCCTAAGTGTTCGATCATGTGGGCGGCACGGGCTGTCAGCACCCGTGTTTTTCCGCTCCCCGCACCTGCAAGCACAAGCAGCGGGCCCTCTGTTTCCGTGACAGCTTTCAGCTGATCCGTGTTTAAACCGACAGACGGAAAAAGGCTCGTATCGGGTTCTATTGTTTTTGGCACAAATGGTGTTCCTGGTTTAATGCTTCTAGGACGGTGCCATTCCGTAACAGCTGGGGACGGGTCAGCGGCGATCGCTTTTCCCTTGGGTAAACGAATGACACCAGATTCCTGATCGTCTTCTTTTTTTTCCTCTTTAGCGGGCTTCGGTTCGCACGCCTCCTCACATGCCGGAAAATCGCCTGGCTGGCGATGGATAAACTCTGGCGGATCGGCGATGTTAAGCCGTAACAGAACGGGCTTTCCGCAATGAGAACAAAATAAATGTCCTTTTATTCCCTCTTCAAAGAGGAATTGATAATGTTCTCTCGAATATGTATGTAAATGTATGATTCTATCATTCAGTCGGGCGCATTTCAAAAAGGGGTCCTCCCAATCAAAAGGTGTTCATTACAGACAATGACTATCATATCAAAAGAAATGTGTTTCAAAAAGTAAGTTTAAGGGAAAAGAGACAGCAGAGGGGTGGGTATTGTATGATATATGCAGGTCAAATTCAGAACCAGCAATACGCTCAATATGCTAATAGAACGATTGGACATAAGCAGGATTATGCCGGAACCGAAAAAATCAGCTATGTCCCGTTTCAGCGGGTATACAAAGAACTGGAAAAGCAGCAGGAGAATCAAACGGCCGCTGAAAGAAAAGTAAACGAGATGAAACGTAAGCGCTCTCTTTATAAGAGGTTGCGAGAAAAAGGAATGGGCACATATATTAATCGATATGTATAAAAAACCGTTCATACCAGAGAACGGTTTTTTATACGCAGTAAAAATCCGGATCTCAAAAGATCCGGATGCGTTCAGTCCTTCATCATTTGTAAGTGCGGAATGCCGGCATCGAGGAATTCTTTTTCAGAAAGCACGCGATACCCGTGTTTCTTGTAAAACGGCACAGCCTGTGTTTGCGCGTTTAAAATGAAACCGGAAGCGCCTCCGTCTGCCGCGGCTTTTTCGAGCGCTTTCATAATGATGCCGCCGACACCGGCTGAGCGGTGGCTTTTCAGTACGCAAATCCGCTCTAACTTGCCGTAGCCGTCCTTCATGCGCCATCTTCCAGCGCCGACAGGCTTTTCACCGTCATACACGACGATATGCTCTGACTCATTTTCAAGTTCGTCAATTTCTTCTTCAGCAGGCACGTTTTGTTCTTTGACAAAGACTTCTTCTCTTACATAGAATGCATCTTTCAGTTGTTCTTCACTTTTTGCGATAACTGCTTTCAAACATTATTCTCCTCTGCCTAGCAAGAAGGTTTCATATACTGTCCACGATCCGTTTTCCAACTGGTAAAGCAAGTGGAAACGGTCAACGATTTCTTCATGCGACACTTCCTGCATTTTTAATTGTCCCAGCACATCTGAATGCTCGTCGTCGGAAAGGTTTTGGCCGACCGTCACATGCGGAACGAAATTATATTCCTGTTCGCCTGCCAACACACCGGTGTATAGCTTTTCATTGAGTGTTTTTAACTCTTCCGTCGGTTCTGCTTTAATATAAATGACATTATTAACAGGCGCAAATGAGCTGTATTTTGTCATTTTGAGAACGATTGGGTGGGACTCTTTTGCGATGTTTCTTAAATGTGATACGAGCTGATCCGCTTTCTCCTCCGCGCATTCAAAGGATGCTCTCAGCGTCAAATGAGGCGGGATCAGAGAGTAGCTTGGGTCATAGCGCTTTCTGTAAGAGTTTGCAAGGTCTTGGAGCTTTTTTGATGGAAATAAAACGATTCCGTATTTCATATTATGTCCCTCCTGGAAATAAAGTATGATAGAGTGTTAAAGCATTTTTTTCAGCGCCGGGGTGATGAGCGGCTGCCAGTATGTCCATTTGTGGTCTCCGTCAAATGGCTCAAAATAATAATCAGAAAGCTTCTTCTCCAGCAGCTGCTTCAGCTCCTGGTTCGGTTCTGTAAAGTCCAGGATGTTCCCGTCTGTCGTGTGGACGTCAGTTTCTTTTGTTCCAATTTGGTGATAAATAGAGAGGTGTTTGATATCGTCTGACTGTTTTACGGCTTCTAGTACGTGTTTGTCAACATAGGGAGACTGCATGATGATGTTGCCAAACATATTCGGATAATCAAGCGCTGTCATAAGTGACACGGTTGCTCCGAGCGAATCACCGATCAGCGTTCGGCCGTAACCGATCTGATAGGTTGGATACTCATCATCTGCAAAAGGAACGAGCTCATGGGCGATGAACCGTTTATACGCCGAAAATTTTGAACCCTCCGGATGATAGGTGTTTCTGCGCTCTTTTACATCCTTATAAGGAACACCGATAATAATGCTCCGGTCTATTTCGCGTTTCGACAGCAATTCCTCAACCTGTCTGCCGATTCTCCCCAGCCTGAAATAATCGTGGCCGTCCTGAGCGATAATGACATGGTATTTATAAAGCGGGGAGTAGTTGGACGGCAGATAAACAAGTAAGGTCATTTCCTCGTTAAGCTCTTTTGAAAAGAATTTCTTTTCTTGCACTGTGCCGTTTTTCGGTGCCATAAAAACATTCCTCCAGGACATCACTATACTTTCTTGCATTTTCAATTATTGTACCATGAATTATTAGAAATTTCTCTCTTTAAACGGTTCGACACACGAAGAAAAAAGTGTTGAAATAAACTGTGAATTGCGCTAATATAAAACAATCAGAAAATTGAAATCGATATTTCTTATCGTGAGAGGTGGAGGGACTGGCCCTTAGAAACCTCAGCAACCGGCTTGTTTTGCATGTGCAAAGCGCCAAGGTGCTAAATCCAGCAAGCGTTTTTATGCTTGGAAGATAAGAAGAAGCGTTAAACCCCTTCTTCTTATGAAGAAGGGGTTTTTATTTTGAAAAGGGAAGGTGTCAGCTATATGTCACAGCACGTTGAAACGAAATTAGCCCAAATTGGGAACCGAAGCGATGAAGTCACGGGAACAGTGAGTGCTCCTATTTATTTATCAACAGCATACCGCCACAGAGGGATCGGAGAATCAACTGGATTTGATTATGTCCGCACAAAAAATCCGACACGCCAGCTTGTTGAGGACGCCATCGCTAACTTAGAAAACGGCGCAAGAGGGCTTGCCTTTAGTTCGGGAATGGCTGCTATCCAAACGATTATGGCGCTGTTTAAAAGCGGAGATGAACTGATCGTTTCATCGGACCTATATGGCGGCACGTACCGTTTATTTGAAAATGAATGGAAAAAATACGGATTGACTTTTCATTATGATGATTTCAGCGATGAGGACTGTTTACGCTCTAAGATTACGCCGAATACAAAAGCGGTGTTTGTGGAAACGCCGACAAACCCCCTCATGCAGGAGGCGGACATTGAACATATTGCCCGGATTACAAAGGAGCACGGTCTTCTGCTGATCGTAGATAATACATTTTATACACCGGTCTTGCAGCGGCCGCTTGAGCTGGGAGCTGACATTGTCATTCACAGCGCAACCAAGTATTTAGGCGGGCATAACGATCTGCTTGCTGGGCTTGTCGTGGTGAAGGATGAGCGGCTCGGAGAGGAAATGTTTCAGCATCAAAATGCAATCGGCGCTGTCCTGCCGCCATTTGATTCGTGGCTTCTGATGAGAGGAATGAAGACGCTGAGCCTCAGAATGCGTCAGCATCAGGCAAACGCGCAGGAGCTTGCGGCGTTTTTAGAAGAGCAGGAAGAAATTTCGGATGTGCTGTATCCCGGAAAAGGCGGCATGCTGTCCTTCCGTCTGCAAAAAGAAGAATGGGTCAATCCGTTTTTAAAAGCACTGAAGACCATTTGTTTTGCAGAAAGTCTCGGCGGGGTGGAAAGCTTTATTACATACCCTGCGACCCAGACGCACATGGATATTCCTGAAGAGATCCGCATCGCAAACGGGGTGTGCAATCGTTTGCTGCGCTTTTCTGTCGGAATTGAACATGCGGAAGATTTAAAAGAGGATCTAAAGCAGGCATTATGTCAGGTCAAAGAGGGAGCTGTTTCATTTGAGTAAACACAATTGGACGCTTGAAACCCAGCTCGTGCACAATCCATTTAAAACAGACGGCGGAACCGGGGCGGTCAGTGTACCGATTCAGCACGCCTCGACTTTTCACCAATCTTCATTTGAAGAGTTCGGGGCATATGATTACAGCCGCTCTGGCACGCCGACAAGAACAGCTCTCGAAGAAACAATTGCCGCATTGGAAGGCGGAACAAGAGGATTTGCTTTCAGTTCAGGCATGGCTGCTATCTCAACAGCATTTTTACTGCTGTCACAGGGTGATCACGTTCTTGTGACAGAAGATGTATACGGCGGAACCTTCCGTATGGTGACAGAGGTGCTGACCCGGTTTGGCATTGAGCATACGTTTGTCGACATGACGGATCGTAATGAATTGGCGCGGAGCATCAAGCCGAACACAAAGGTCATTTATATGGAGACGCCATCAAATCCGACACTTGGGATTACGGATATTAAAGCGGTTGTTCAGCTTGCAAAAGAAAACGGCTGCCTGACCTTTCTGGACAATACATTTATGACGCCGGCACTGCAGCGTCCGCTTGATCTCGGCGTGGATATTGTACTTCACAGCGCGACAAAATTCTTAAGCGGACACAGCGATGTGCTCTCAGGTTTGGCTGCTGTCAAAGATGAAGAGCTTGGGAAGAAGCTGTATAAGCTGCAAAACGCGTTCGGCGCCGTCCTTGGCGTACAGGATTGCTGGCTTGTCCTGCGCGGATTAAAAACATTGCAGGTCCGTTTAGAGAAAGCGAGTCAAACAGCCCAGCGGCTTGCGGAATTTTTCCAGAAGCACCCGGCGGTGAAGCGCGTGTATTATCCGGGACTGGCTGATCATCCCGGCGCTGAAACCCATAAAAGCCAGTCGAAGGGAGCGGGCGCCGTGCTATCTTTTGAGCTTGAAAGCAAAGAGGCCGTTAAGAAATTAGTCGAGAATGTGTCACTGCCGGTCTTCGCTGTCAGCCTTGGCGCAGTGGAATCAATTTTGTCCTATCCGGCAACGATGTCTCACGCGGCAATGCCTAAGGAAGAGCGTGAAAAACGCGGTATCACTGATGGCCTGCTCCGTCTGAGTGTGGGCGTCGAACATGCAGACGATTTAGAACACGATTTCGAACAAGCGCTGAAAGAAATTGCTCCAGTTGCGGTTCGTTAAAAAAGAAGCCGGGGATGTCCCGGCTTCTTTTAGTATTGTTCGTCATCAGGATTCAGAATCGCGAGGACTTGATGATCCTCCCAAACGCCGTTAATTTTCACATTTTTTCGGGCGATGCCTTCTTTATGAAATCCCGCTTTTTCTAAAACACGCATGGACCCGAGATTACGGGGCATCACACCGGCTTCAATCCGATGCAGTTTCAATTCGTGGAACGCATAATCAACAACCAATCTGACTGCCTCTGTCATAATGCCCTTTCCATTATGGGCTTTGTCTAAAAAATACCCAATGAACGCAGTTTGCAGCGCGCCACGGATGATTTGAAAGAGCGAAACCGTCCCGATTAATCTATCGTCTGACGCTGTAAAGATGCCAAAATGATATTCTTCATCTTTCTCAAGTCTTTCCTGATACTCGGTTATCCGTTTTCTTTGCCCCTCAACCGTATAGTAATCGTCTGCGCGTATCATAGAAAACTGTTCGAAAAAATCTCGATTTTCGCTTTGCAGCCGCAGATTTTCTTCGGCATCCGTTACTTCTAAAGGTCTAACATAAATGGTTTTTCCTTTTAACATACAGTGATCTCTCCGTTCTCATGTCAGCATTCCTCTTACATTATTCTCAGGGAAATGCAAATATCCTTTTTATAAGAAGGAAGAAAACCAATTTCCCATAAAAGTGCCAACATAGTTGCCGATTAAGTAGCCGAGCGTACCGACAAGCATGATCGGGGCGACAAGCTCCCGCCATCCCTTGGCAATTGCCATCGCAGCCGCAGTCGTCGGTCCCCCGACAGTAGCGTTGACGGCGAGCAGAATTTCTTCAAGCCGCACACGGAACAATTTTCCGGCAGCTAAGGAAACTGATAAATTGCTGATCGCAATGATAAACACGAATAATAGAATAAGAGGCGCATTCGTGACGATTAAGCGGAGATCTGCAGGAATGCCGATCACCACAAAAAACAAATAAATCAAAAAGGTTCCAAGCTTCTGAGATCCATTGAGCCTTTCAAAAAAACGCGGGAAAAGAAAAATGATAAGAACAGTTAAAGACGTAAGCACCAGGTACTGATCGCCAAGCGTACCGGTCAGCAGGGGATGAGAAAAAATGCTTTTAAAATAACCGGAAACCTTCATACTCACCGCAACAAGCGCGAAAGCAGCACCGGCATTAAATGCGATATCCTTTAAGGAAATATCCTTCCGTTTCCAATAGCTTTCAGCACTGTTTCCGCTGTTTCCATCGGCTTTTACCTTCTCTTCAAACGGCATGGCATAATGCCGCTGAAACCATTTGAGTGCAGGAATGCTGATTAAAATAAAAAACAAAAGCGCCATCATAAAATTATCAGCCACAACGGTAGCCGACACATATTCACCAGGCGTCTCAAATTTTGCCGCCATCGCCGCAAAGTTGACCCCGCCGCCGATATAAGAGGCGCTGATCATCCCACCGATTTTATCTAAGTAAGGAATATGCTGTTTGAGTAGAAAAAAAGCTAGAATGCTCCCAAGGACAGTGCCAGCGGAGCTAATCAGAAAAATAAACAGCAAACGCCTGCTTTCCTTAAAAATTTGCCTAACATTGATCTGAAACAATAAAAGTGGTATCGCCAGTGGTACCACATAAGACCACACAGTGTCATACACAGGCGACTCAACAGGGAGCACTCCTACATTTGTAAACACCATAGCACCTGCAAGGGCGATAATAGCGCCCGACACAGCAGAAGCCCACTTAAAGCGCTGCTCCAGCCCGATGCTCACTGCCGCCCACACCGCAATAAACCCCCATAATATCCAAACATCATCGGAAGAAATCAAAGAATGCAAAACCCCATCACCCCTATTGTTAGAAAATTAAGACATATTATAATGGCCGGGGAACAGAACAGCAAGTCCAAAAAAAGTTTTTCTGAAAAAGCAGTTGACGAATAGAAGGGAAGGTTATATAATAGAACTTGTCAGAAAGACAACAACATACCCAGCCATACATATCATGATTCCGTAGCTCAGCTGGGAGAGCGCTACCTTGACAGGGTAGAGGTCGCTGGTTCGAGCCCAGTCGGAATCATAGCTTAAACCCTTGCGCAGCAAGGGTTTTTTATTTTGCCTATTTATTGATTTTGTCATCATTCATCGAGTTGGGGACGGAAGTTTTTTTAAGCTGATTTTGAAGTGAATTCAAAATCAGCTCTGTTTCTATGCTAGGTTAAAGTTTCAATATTCTTTTCGATTTTTTGAATAACTTGTTCGAGCCATATGATTGGAGATACGCCGTAACTAAGAACGTCCACTCCGTCAGCAGCTTCATCGATAAAATCATTCTTTTCTTCATCCGAATAATCGCTGTTAATAAAATCTTTCAATGCAGCTATATCAGTTTCTTGCTCTTCTTTTGGAATCTCTTCTAAGTATTCGTCCAGTGCTGACTCTGGAGTTTCTATATCTTGATGAAATATACCTCCTAGAAATTGAAATACAGGTTCAGAAATTTCGATTTCAATCACCACCAAGAAATGTTAATTTCAAATCTGAGAAATGGTGCGTATCTTATTCTATATAGCTTTCTGCTATATCAATATCGTTTGTCATTTCTAAGTCAGGGTACTTTTCATCTAATTTTCTTAAACAATTAATAAGTTCTTTACTTTGTAAACCTTCAGCTAAATCTTCAAATACTTCACTGATCCAATATAAATCTTCTTTATTACAATTTTCTAGATAGCTAATTGTATTTTCCTCATTTTCTGAGAGAACTTCAATTATTTCATCCCAACTTTTTTGAATTCCATAGTCATCATTAAGATTAAGTTTTTTTCGTTTAATTGATATAGTTTTCATCTTTTTCTCTAAATTCATATTGATCCTCTTAACTAAGCAGGGCTATTATTTTCCTATTGCCTTTCCTATTGTTACATCTCCATCATGGAAAAATTCAATAACATAACCAGATTCGCTGAACATGAAAGTATCGGAACCTACAGCAGTTACATCATCAATTACGTTTAAGGCGTTGTCTAAGTTGGTTTTTATAGCTGGATAATCACCGTAAGCCCAAAGGAGAATAACAGTTTTATCATCTATTTTATTCTCAATTAACCATTCATCAATATCATCAGCGTAATCAATAGATCTGTGAGAAGTTACTTCATCCCATTTAATTCTTCCCCATGATGTGAAGGGGAAACCTTCACCAAGTTGTTCATGATATTTACGTGTCTCAGAAATAGTGAGGACTTCTTTGTCATTTCCAAGAGCTTCTAGACATTCTTCGTATAAAGTCATATTAACACTTCCTATTTATTTAAATGTTTTAAAAGTGATTTATAAGTTTCTTCGTTTCCGTTAAAAGGTATATAATATTTCTTTGCCTTATTTCCTTTTCCATTTCTATAATCCTCAACATTTATATGAGGTCCCTTTTCAGGGTCATAATCTAATCTCCAAAGGACTTTATTATCTCCAGACATTCGGCCAGTAACTTTACCAAAGCCTGCGCTTTTAGATAAAGTATCTATAAAAGGTTTTGAATCTATTCCTAATGGTCCCGGGAACCGTAATTTGATTGGTGTTGGTATTTGTTATAGCAAGTCAGGAGGCGCTAAATACTACACTGCTGAAAAATTGGCTATCAAGTTTGTGGCGTAGCTGCTTAAAGAGCGCGGCTGGGGAATTGATCGTGTCCGTAAACATCAGGAGCTGAAGCGGAAAGGATTGCTTGCACCGCATTTTAGCTGAGGGCAGATGGAACCAAGTTAAGTCAGCCATTGAGTCAGAATTGAAGGTGCTGGGAGGAAAGACAACATCTAAACCGTCATCATCTGAGTCTAAAGCTTCTGGGAGCATTTACACAATCAAAAAAGGCGATACTCTTCCGTTTTTCAATAAAAAGGAAATTTAATTAATAATTAAAAAATTAGACATAATTAGTGAAATATCGACAGAAGATTGTTACCACAAATGCAAAGCAAGAAACGAAAGTGCCCATGCAAATATGCCGAACATTACAAAGAGCCTAAGAAAAGTTTCATATTTTGTAAGCTTTCGTTCTTTTTTTATTTTACCTAATTTCCAGTAAAGGGCGTAGCCGGAGAACAATAAAATTATTTGTCCCAGTTGTGACACGGACTCTAAAAATTCTATACCATTCATTGATTTCACCTCTTATTTAATTATCGCAGGCGGAAAATCCTTTTCCAACAGTTATATAAAAATTAAGCAATCCGTAATATGTCTAATGGTATAAGAAATGATGTTTCCCTTATCCAGTTTTTAATTTAACGAAGAAGAACTTTTTTACTAAATCTAGATAAGGCGGAAGGAAAGATATTATTTAAGATATCCTTCATAGCTTTCTTTTGTTCAGACAAAATGGTTTTTGATTTTACATATGTGTTAGCCAGGTCGTGTTCTAAGAAGGATTCTTCTATGTAAACACAGATAGCCCGAAACGCACCTTTTGCTGGGAGAACTTACTATCTTCTAAATCAGCTGAGCTTCGAAGGCCTTGTATTCTTTTGCATATTTATCTGTTTCGGAAACGTCTTTGCTTCAAATACTTTAATGTGTATCCTTTCGTTTGAAATGTTTTAACAAGATATTACTATGAAAAAATGAAGAAAAAGTTAGTGTGCGATTCAAAAATAGAAAAATAGTAATTAAATATGAGTCATTTAGCCAATTTAAGTGGTTGAAATAATATTGATTATATGCGGGGATAAAGAGTCGTATCCTACGTTTGCCACCTAATTTAAGAGGGCTGTTAATGCAAATAATAATCTAGAAAGGAGATGTAAAGATTTTCAAAAATTCCTTTATATGATAATATCAACCTACAGAAAAAAAGACATACAGGTAGACCCGTACGTCAAAATAATCATCTGTAGTTTATCATATTACAGGAGAAAAAATATATATGTTCTACGGGTCATCCTAAAGAGGAGGACCAAAAATGGAGAAAAAACCGGTAACAGTTCTAGGATATGAAATCTGTACACCTAAGTTTACAGGGGATAAGTGGGATCAAGATAGGTTTGATAGTGAACTCATGGAAACATACTTAAAATTAATCTTGGAAGTTGATATTAAAGAGAGAGCTTTTAGAAATAAAAATAAGATGATTAATCTTCAATCGATAAATCAATCAGAAGATGCTGATTTTTTGGAAGGGATTTTTTTCACTGCAAAATATGGAAAAGAACAAACGATAATTGATGTTCCTAATCAAACTGAAGCAGGAAAAAAAGAAAAAGAGCACGGAGTAAAAAATGAGGTTTATTTTCTAATTCATAAAAAAACAGGATTACTTTTAATCGAGAAAGACTCTGAAGGTGTTGCGCGTGCTTCAATGATTCGAAAATTCTTTAGGTACCATAGAGAATTAATTTATAATTATATTGAGACTTTCAATAAAGAGTATTCTCCGATTAAAATATGGAAAAATAGCTTTTATAAAATAAATTCTTTACCTAGTAAAACATTTTTTGAAGAAATTGAAGAGTTTTCTACAATTAAAGATGCCTATTATTACAAAGATGTTAATGAAGGGGCAGGTGCAAATAACGAAGCAGCTGATTTGATGTACCACTATAATAACGCTACAGAAAATGGGATATCAGGTGTAACACGAGTTAAAGTTTCTTTTGAGAATAAAGTGAAAAAAGGCTCAGTAAAACATGTGGCAGCATATTTCAAAAAACTATTTGAGTCTCAAAATTATGATGGAATAGGTGTTAGTGGTCAATTGAATTCTGGGAGACAAAGAACGATTGAACTTGAAAATATTCAGAGAGCATTTGATATCGGTGTAGAACATAATGAAAGTGGAAATCCTTCATTGAGGGACTTAAATAAAGAAATGGTTAAAATCTGTAAAAGAGATAATCCTTTAAAGTACAAAAATGATATAGAACAATTTGAAGGAGTGTTTATTAATGAAACAGAGGAGGATCAAGCGGGTTAAAGAAGAAAGTGACAACATAAACAGAGATATATTTGAAATAATAAAAAAATACAAGAAGTATACAACCAAAAAGGAATGGATATTTTATTTATTGACCATTTCAATTACTTCTTTAATAATGTTTTTATTAATTAGTATTTTATGTGACACTAATAAAAATCTTCTAAACTCAATTAATGAAATTACCACAGTTTCACTTACAATTGTTGCAATAATAACGGGTTTCAATACGACTTCTTTGTCGGTAATAGCATCTAGTAACAATAAGATATTAAGATTTTTGAAAAGTAAAAAAATAAGTAACGGTAAGAGTGCCAACGACACAATTTTACAGCAAATATTAGTTTTTTTCTCATTCTCGATGGTCTATGGATTATTAATTTTATTTATCGGAATCTTAATTATTTTAGTTTTTAAGTATCTGTATAATTTAGAAAGTTTCCCAGCTTATCTAGAAGTATTATGGTTAAAAATTTTTCTTTTGATATTCGGTTTCTTATGGTTAGCTTTAATTCTATTTGCTTTAGTAACGTCTATTAGAAATGCAAGTCTACTGTACAGATATGTCTTGTTCGTGGCTGATTATGAGGAGAATAATTGACTTTATGTAATTAAATGTTTTTCAGATGGGGACAAATTGGGGACCAATTTGTTCATTTTCGCATCAGAACATAATCGCTACCTTGATAGGATAGAGGTCGCTGGTTCGAGCCCAGTCGGAATCATAGCTTAAACCCTTGCTGTGCAAGGGTTTTTTACTTTTTATAGGGGCTGTCGGTTTATTGATGCAGTATATGATTTAAATGAAAACTCAGGAATAATATTGAGTTGAGAAGATAAAATAAAAACCCCATTTCCAAAATGGGGTTATTTCTTAATATCATATTAAGTTGCTGCTCTATCTGCGACCTTATAAGTGGACTGCTCAGAAAGAGCGTATGAAGCGCTGGATACTCCAACAATGCCAAGCAAGAGCGCTAAACAAATTGCAATTTTACATTTTTTCATTTAAATGTTTCCCCCTTTGAATTTGTTTACGTGCTTCAATTGCCATTTGATAAAAATCGACCGCATCATGTCTGTCTTCTTTGTTGGTCAAAAAATCAGCAACAGCAACAGCGTATTCTTCCATATCACCATAAAGGTTTTTCTCTTTGAAGAACTTGAACACTTCTCTAAGTGTTTGTAAGTCAAATGATAAATAAAGACCTTTAATCAGTTTTAATTTCTCGGTTACTTCCTGGTTGTTGTGTCGGGCAGCAATCTTCTGACCTTCCTGGTATAATTCTAACGCAGCCTTTAAATCATTCTTCTTTGCTTTGACATACGCCAGATTAAAAATCGCTTTCGACTCATAAATGTGCTTTCGATTCTTATGATCATAGGCGATTTGAAATTTTTTTCATAATTGTCAAGTTCTTCAAGATTATTATAACATAATCCCACATTAAAATGAGCTGAACCAATTAAATGTTGTTCCCCTATTTTTATAGCATCATTTAAGGCTTTTTCAGCTGTTTCTAAAGCGTCCTCATAACACATTTTATCTAGCCAGTTCCCAAAGATAACAAACTGACATTGGACCATTTCCTTGCCATATGTAAGGTTCCCCTGAGCATCTTTTTGCTCTTTAAATATAGAGTATGCTCGCTGGGCATAGTTCATTGAAAAATGAGTCTCTTTCATATAGTAATAGACTTCTGACATTTTGAAATAGAACTCTGCCTTATCTGTATTTGCGTTTTTATCTAATAAATCAAGATATTTTTCGGCTTCGCGATAATATGTTAAAGCAATAACTAAATCTCTCGTTCTAAAATGATACATATCGGTAAAAAAATGATAATAGAACTCTATTGTATTGGTGAGGGATGCACTCGAAGTCGTCTAATGATTTATAAATAGCATCTATCTTTTTCAAGAAAATGTTATAATGAAAAGCCATAAAATGATAGGAGGGGGAATTTCGATGCATTACATAACGGCATGTTTAAAAATCATCAGTGATAAAGACCTTAATGAGATAATGAAGGAATTCAAAAAACTTGAGGAAGAAACGAACAAAGAAGAGGGTTGTATTACATTCCATGCTTATCCGCTTGAGCCATTAGAACGTAAAATAATGCTTTGGGAGATTTGGGAAAACGAAGAAGCTGTGAAAACCCATTTCACGAAAAAACACACAATAGACGTTCAAAAACAAGAATTAACGGAAGTAGAATGGTTAATGAAAAGCAATGTGAATGATTGAAAAGGCGTCTTCAAAAGAGACATTCAAAAACTAAGAATCGGAAAGTTGTTGGCGGATTGTTGTCCAACTCCGCCAACAATATCATGCGGAGAATTAAATACATATTCTTAATAATAAGTTTAAAAGCTTGGAGAAAAAAATGAAAAAGAAAACCACAATTATACTTTCCCTTTTAGCAGCACTTATAGTTATATTGATAGCACTACCGGTTCTATCTCCTGTTGTTTTTACAGCTGCTTCTGAAAAAGGAGCAATCAGACACGAAATTTATAAAAGAGGATATCCCTATCAAAGCTACTTTGCAGTTCTTCAAAAAGAAGGTGACAATGAATCTGGGAATCTTTATTATGTAAATTGGCTAGATTGGAAAGATGAAACTGGACAAACGCCTCACTTATGCTATTCAAAAAAAGCATCAGATGGTAAATATAAAGTAGACTGTGGAACCGGGCCGTAAAAAATGCCCGAGATGGAAGGTCTGCGGATACTGATCACTGGACAGAGAACGCTGTGCTTTGGTTGGTGTCCGTTTTTTATTTCGTATACTAAGTTGACATAAAACGAAAAAAGAAACTATCACAGAATCAGATCGTTTCTAGCAGTTAACTCAAAATCATAAAATCCCTTTTTTCCGGAAGCTTCGGTAAAAAACGAAACTTTTGTCTCTATGATTTTATTTTATAATGTAAACGGTTTCTTATATAGTATACTTATACTATCAATTTGCTCAAGTAGATACTGACAGGAAGGATAGAAAAACAGATGGAATACATAAATACAAGACAAAAAGAGATTTTGTATCTGTTGTTATCTGAACCTGATGACTATTTAGTTGTGCAAGATTTCGCAGATAGGGTACAGTGTTCTGAAAAAACAATCCGGAATGATTTGAAAGTGATCGAGGATTATCTCAATGAGCATTCTCATGCACAGCTTATTCGAAAACCAGGGTTGGGCGTTTATTTACATATAGAAGAACAGGAAAGGACCTGGCTAAGCCAACAATTACATACTGAACATTTTTCTTCTAGGCAGCGGAGCGATGAAGAAAGAATGCTGCACATTGCTTATGACTTATTAATGAATCCGAAGCCTGTTTCCGCAAAAGACATTGCCGCTCGGCATTTTGTCAATCGATCTTCCATAAAAAAGGATTTATACGCAGTAGAAGAGTGGCTGAAGCGTTTTGATCTCACACTGGTTTCTAGGCAGCGGCTTGGATTAAAGGTTGAAGGGAACGAAAGAAATAAAAGAAAAGCATTGGCAAGAATATCTGATTTGATAGATAACACGGAGTTTACTAGCCAATTTATTAAAAGTAAGTTCTTAAGTCATGAAGTAGATTTTGTGACGAAAGAAATCAAATCATTACAAAAAAAGCATTCTATCTATTTCACAGACGAAACGTTTGAAAGCTTGCTGCTGCATACATTGTTAATGGTCCGCCGCATCAAAATGAAGCAGCCGATTTCATTGTCCCCAAAAGAAATGGCGGCAGTAAGAAAGAGGAAAGAATATCAATGGACATTTGCTTGTTTACAGCGGCTTGAACCGGTTTTTGCAATCCGCTTCCCTGAAGAAGAAGCCGTGTACTTAACATTACATATATTGGGCGGTAAAGTTCGTTATCCATTGCAGACAGAAGAGAACCTTGAAAATGCTGTGCTTCCTAAGGTTGTAGGGCATTTAATCAATCGTGTTTCAGAGCTGAAAATGATGGATTTTCATAAGGATCAGGATTTGATCAATGGTTTGAACATTCATCTCAATACTGTGCTACAACGGCTGAGCTACGATCTTTCTGTAGCAAATCCTATGCTCAATGACATCAAAAAGATGTACCCTTATTTGTTCCACCTTATCATTGATGTTTTGGAAGATATCAATCAAACTTTTGATCTTCATATTCCTGAGGAAGAGGCAGCATATTTGACATTGCATTTTCAGGCAGCGATCGAACGGATGCAGGGCAGCAGCGAAACACATAAAAAGGCGGTTATCGTCTGCCACATGGGGATTGGGATGTCACAATTGCTGCGGACAAAAATTGAACGGAAATGTCATCAAATCGCTGTAATGGCCTGTATTGCAAAGGCCGATTTAAAGGATTATATCAAAAAGCATGAGGATATTGATCTTGTCATATCCACCATTGCGCTGGAGAATACAACGGTTCCCCATATTGTTGTGTCTCCGCTTTTAGAGCCTGGCGAAGAGATGAAATTAAGTGCGTTTATACGTCAGCTGGGCGAATCACACCGCCAAAAACAAAAAACGTTTCAGATGCTGAACAATACGACTCCTTTTTTGGTTTTTTTGCAGCAGGAGGCGGAGCATCGCTACAAGTTAATCGAACAGCTGGCGACAGCTTTGTGTGAGAAAGGCTATGTTGATAAGGACTATGCGGTTCATGCGGTGATGAGGGAAAAAATGTCGGCGACAAATATTGGATCAGGCATTGCCATTCCTCATGCAAACGCTAAATTTATTAAACAATCAGCAATCGCGATTGCCACATTAAAGGAGCCGCTTGAATGGGGAAATGAAAAAGTTTCGCTCGTTTTTATGCTGGCTGTCAAACACGAGGATCAAACCATGACAAAGCAGCTGTTTAGCGAGCTTTCATATCTTAGCGAGCAGCCGGCCTTCGTCCAGAAGCTGACGAAAGAAACAAATGTCATGACATTTTTATCTCATTTGGATTATTAAAAGCAGGGATTATTCCTTGCTTTTTTTGTTATAGGGAAAAATGCCTTTATTACCGGAAGCCTATGGTAAAAAAAGCGATTTTAATGAGCTGATTTCGGTATACAGTTGAGACAAGATCTTATTATTCACACTTTAAAGGAGGTTTCCTATGAAACTGTTAGCGATTACATCTTGTCCGAATGGAATCGCCCATACGTATATGGCAGCGGAAAATCTGCAAAAAGCTGCTGACAGACTGGGCGTTAGCATCAAAGTTGAGACCCAGGGGGGAATTGGTGTCGAAAATAAGCTAACCGAAGAGGAAATTCGCGAAGCGGATGCAATCATTATTGCTGCAGACCGCTCGGTAAACAAAGACCGGTTTATAGGCAAAAAACTGCTGTCTGTGGGGGTACAGGACGGCATCCGCAAACCGGAAGAATTGATTCAAAAAGCTCTTAACGGGGATATACCGGTTTATCGTTCCGCTTTAAAATCGGAATCCGTCAATCATCAGGAGAAGAAACAAAATCCAATTTACCGTCATTTAATGAACGGCGTTTCATTTATGGTTCCTTTCATTGTTGTCGGCGGATTATTGATAGCGGTTGCATTAACGCTTGGAGGGGAGAAAACACCTAAAGGCTTAGTTATTCCGGATGATTCCTTCTGGAAAACGATTGAACAGATCGGCAGTGCTTCATTTTCATTTATGATTCCGATTTTAGCCGGCTATATCGCCTATAGCATCGCTGATAAACCGGGGCTTGTGCCAGGGATGATCGGCGGATATATTGCGGCGACTGGAAGTTTTTATGACAGCGCAAGCGGCGCCGGATTTCTCGGGGGGATTATTGCCGGGTTTTTGGCCGGATACGCTGCACTCGGGATCAAAAAATTAAAAGTTCCAAAAGCCATCCAGCCGATTATGCCGATTATTATTATTCCGGTGTTTGCATCACTGATTGTAGGTTTAGCGTTTGTGTTTTTGATCGGCGCGCCTGTAGCTCAAATTTTCGCCTCTTTAACAGTTTGGCTGGCGGGGATGAAAGGGTCGAGCTCGATCCTTCTGGCATTGATTTTAGGGGCAATGATCTCATTTGATATGGGCGGTCCCGTAAATAAGGTGGCGTTTCTGTTTGGATCGGCAATGATTGGAGAAGGAAATTATGAAATTATGGGACCAATTGCTGTCGCCATTTGCATCCCGCCGATTGGTCTTGGCATTGCGACGTTTTTAGGAAAAAGAAAATTCGAGGCATCTCAAAGAGAAATGGGGAAAGCAGCATTTACGATGGGACTCTTCGGCATTACTGAAGGAGCGATTCCATTTGCGGCGCAGGATCCTCTTCGAGTCATTCCAAGTATTATGGCAGGTTCTATGACAGGTTCTGTGATAGCCATGATTGGCAATGTGGGAGACAGAGTGGCGCACGGCGGACCTATCGTTGCAGTGCTTGGCGCAGTTGATCATGTCTTGATGTTTTTTATTGCTGTGATTGCAGGATCTCTTGTCACTGCTCTGTTCGTCAATGTACTAAAAAAGGATATTACGGCGTCTCCTGTGCTCAGTGAAACTGCACCGCCCTCCGCGCCAAGTGAAGCTGCGGCAGCAAATGAAATAAAGCAGCCAAATCAAAGCCAAAAAGCTGAGATGTCGGAAATCAAAAAACTGACAGATATTATCAGCCCGGAATTAATTGAACCAAATTTATCGGGGGAAACGAGGGATGACATCATAGATGAATTGATTCAGAAATTGTCCCGAAGAGGTGCGCTGCTTTCAGAGAGCGGGTTTAAACAAGCCATTTTGAATCGTGAACAACAGGGAACAACGGCGATCGGCATGAATATCGCAATTCCGCACGGAAAGTCTGAGGCGGTCAGGGAGCCGAGTGTTGCCTTTGGGATCAAACGATCAGGCGTTGATTGGAATAGCCTGGATGAATCAGAAGCTAAATTAATCTTTATGATTGCTGTACCGAAAGAGAGCGGGGGAAACCAGCATCTCAAAATACTGCAGATGCTATCTCGAAAGCTAATGGATGACAATTATAGGAAGCGGCTGCTTTCCGTGCAAACAACAGAAGAAGCCTACAAGCTGCTGGAAGAAATCGAATAAAGCGGGGGATTTTCATGACGACTGAACCGTTATTTTTCAAGCCTGTTTTCAAAGAAAGAATTTGGGGCGGGACCGCTTTAGCTGATTTTGGCTATACCATTCCGTCACAACGAACAGGAGAGTGCTGGGCTTTTGCCGCGCATCAAAATGGTCAAAGCGTTGTTCAAAACGGAATGTATAAGGGGTTCACGCTCAGCGAATTATGGGAACATCACAGACATTTATTCGGACAGCTTGAAGGGGACCGTTTCCCTCTGCTTACAAAAATATTAGATGCTGACCAGGACTTATCTGTTCAGGTGCATCCGAATGATGAATATGCCAACATACATGAAAACGGTGAGCTTGGAAAAACAGAATGCTGGTACATTATTGACTGCCAAAAAGATGCCGAGATTATTTATGGCCACAATGCAACAACAAAGGAAGAACTAACTACCATGATAGAGCGTGGAGAATGGGATGAGCTCTTGCGCCGTGTAAAGGTAAAGCCGGGGGATTTTTTCTATGTGCCAAGCGGTACTGTTCATGCGATTGGAAAAGGTATTCTTGCTTTAGAGACGCAGCAGAACTCAGACACAACCTACAGATTATATGATTATGACCGAAAAGATGCAGAAGGCAAGCTGCGCGAGCTTCATCTGAAAAAGAGCATCGAAGTGATAGAGGTCCCATCTATTCCAGAGCGGCAAACGGTTCACCATGAACAAATTGAGGATTTGCTTACAACGACATTAGTTGAATGCGCTTACTTTTCGGTGGGGAAATGGAACTTATCAGGATCAGCAAGCTTAAAGCAGCAAAAACCATTCCTTCTTATCAGTGTGATTGAAGGGGAGGGCCGTATGATCTCTGGTGAGTATGTCTATCCTTTCAAAAAAGGAGATCATATGTTGCTGCCTCACGGTCTTGGAGAATTTAAACTCGAAGGATATGCAGAATGTATCGTCTCCCATCTGTAACATAGCAGGGCTTGAGAAATAAATTTGCGAGTGAACACTCCTATTCTCCAGCAATGATCTAAATAAAATAAGAGTTTAATAGTTGGAGAAGAAATGTTACACTCTTTTCTGTATATGGTAAAGAATGAAAAAACACGATTCGGTTGGTAGTCCGGATGCATGATTGAGAATGTCAGTAACCTTCCCCTCCTCGGGATGTCCATCATTCTTTAATATCTTTTATGAGGAGGGAATCGTTATGAAATTAACGATTTACTACGATGGTCAGTTTTGGGTAGGCGTTGTTGAAGTTGTGAACAATGGAAAGCTAAGAGCCTTTCGTCATCTTTTTGGCAAAGAGCCGAGGGATTCTGAAGTATTAGAGTTTGTTCATAACCAACTTTTGAATATGATGGCCCAAGCTGAGCAGGAAGGAGTGAGTTTACAAGGCAGACGTCAAAAAAAGATCAATCCAAAAAGATTGCAGCGCCAGGTTTCAAAAGAGTTGAAAAACGCCGGAGTAGCTTCTAAAGCTCAAGAGGCGATAAAGCTAGAGCTTGAAGCAAGAAAGCAAAAGAAAAAACAAATAATGAAAGAACAACGAGAACATGTAAAAGAGCAAAGGTATATGCTCAAAAAGCAAAAAGCGAAAAAGAAGCACAGAGGTAAATAATCCAAACAAAAGCAGGCGCAGTGCCTGCTTTTGTAATTAAGAACTCTACTTTGTAACATATATCCAATGTTTATAATCCGCTGATTTATGATCCAATATAAACCCTAACTTCTCCAAGGTTTTTTGTGAGCCTAGATTATCATGTTCGCATCTTGCGGTGATCCGGTTTACTGTTTCTTGGCTTAATGCCCAGTTTATTAGTTTTTGGGCGGCTTCCACACAATAACCTTTGCGGCGATGACTTTTATTTGTTGCAAAACCGATTTCAATCATGCCATTTTCGTCTGGTTCACCTAAAAATCCAGTTCCCCCAACAATTTCATGACTGTCCTTCTTTACAATAATCCATGAATCAAATCCTTTTGTTCCATTGTTTTTGACTAAAATCTCGCGGAAATAAGGTATCGCTTCAAAAAAATCAGAATTTGGCCATTCACCATTTGTTTCATAACCTAAGTTTTTGATACCCTGATGATCTTGTTTAGACGCGGCGTCAAGAAGGGGAATATCAATCGTTTTTAATCGTAATCGATTCGTTTCAAGGAGAACCATATATCTAATCCTCTTTTCTTTTTTACTGGGAATAATGATAACATATAACAATTTCCTCTGATACCTTGGCAGTAGAGAAAGATGAAGAAATTGAGGGGAATTGAAAGATGACAGGTAAGAGTTTGCCCAGACCAAAAACGGGTAGGAAAATGCCGATGTTAATGTGTCCCTACCCGTTTTTTTTCTGTTCCTGAATGCAGGGTTTCTGATAACATGTTGTGCTACCTTTTCGCAATCAAATAAAGCGATATGGCTCTTTGGGTTTGCACAGGATTATGAATGATAATGACCCATTGGTTTCTTCGTCTTGGAAAGCTTGCTACCGCATACAATGGAGCAGTATCGCGCGGAGTGAACCCGCCATTTATCACGTTGATATCTCTTCCTTCAAGATGACAAACTAAGTATTCACCTGGATTGATGACCTGTTGGTTCGTCCATGCGTAAGAATAAAAGCCGTCTCCAAGATCTTCGGTGGAAGATGGGGGGACAAAGCCATCTACAGTCAATGTGATTTCTCTTCTTCGCTGTCTTTCTGAAAAGTCTGGACTTCTTTGAGGGTTATGAGTATGTGAAAAGTAAGGAATTAACGCAGGGCCATAAAAGTAATGATACAAAGCAACCACTCCTTTATTTTCCATTCATACAAATTGTATGTGGGAGTTATTTGTTCATTCCTGTTTTGTTCCATGTAGACTAATAATGGGCTATAGGCGTCCAAGGTAATCAATTTGTCCTTTCGTTGATTCAATGCTAGTAACCTTGAAAATGCAGGTTAGGATGATAGAATTTACATATTACTGCAAGAAGTTAGACATACATCATTTTGATAGTGGGTGAAAACGATGGCGAAAAAAATAGCAAAAACAAATGCGGTTCGTCTGATAGAACAGCAGAACATCTCTTATGAGTTATTAGGGTATAAAACAGACGGCCAGCCTGTAGATGGCATCTCTGTTGCGGAAAAAATCGGTTATCCTTTGAAATTTGTATATAAAACGTTGGTGGCAGCAGCAGGAACAAATCATTATTATGTCTTTGTTGTACCCGTTGCAGAAGAGTTAGATGTAAAAAAGGCAGCAAAGGTGACAGGGGAAAAGAAAATAGAAATGATTGCAATGAAGGAGCTATTAGCGGTAACTGGCTATCTTCGCGGCGGCTGCTCGCCAATTGGCATGAAAAAATTGTTCCCGACCTATATTGATGCATCTGCAGAAACGCTTGATTTTATCATTGTCAGTGCAGGGAAAATCGGTATGCAGCTAAAGTTGGCGCCACAAGATTTAGCCAAATCATGTGATGCCGCATTTGCAGAAATTGTATAGATGCAGATATAGGGGAAACGAAAAAGCTTAGTCATATCGATTAAGCTTTTTCTGCATCTCTTTCAAATATGATTTCAAAATAAGCAGCTGCCCCATACCCATCTATACTGGGAGCGAAAATCTGAACAAATCTCCAGCCTCTTTTTGCATAATCATGGATGATTTGCTGGTAGTCTTCTTTAGGTCTTCTTCTCATCGTACTCAGCTCAACTCTTACGAATTCATATTCTTTCATCGTTTAATCCCTCCTAATAAGGTATACGTAAAATGGAGCAAGAAGTTCCGAAAACCTAGGTTAAGAGCCGAAAGTATATTTCCCTCACTAAAACAAATACATTTATGCCAGCTGCCTGTATGCATCTGGAAAGAGTTAAGGGGCTATAAAACGAATGTCACCGGGTCAGCAGTCCAAATGAATCTCTTGCTTATTGCATTTGACTGAGTATATAAGTAAAAAAAGAGCGGCCAGAACATATAAGAAGGAGATGATCATTAACGCACTCATAACAGGGTAATGTTTAGCGGAGTAGATGAAAAAATCAAGCTGTGAAATTTGTTTGGGGCTGCTGACGGCATCAATTCCATTTAGCAGTTTTGAGAGTTTAGCAGTATAGTTCCAATCAAATCGATCTGAAACAAGCTCGCTTCCTTGATACCAATTAACAGCAGCTAAAAACAGAAATACCATAATAGAAAATCCAAGCTGAACAACTAAAAATATTCCCTTCACTTTTGTATGACCTCCAGATCTATGAATATGGGAAAATCAAACAATATATTATCACCGTATGGGTTATTCTTGCAATTTCACTTTCATGCAACTCAAACGCAAGTCTATTTTTTTGTTTGTTTTTGGCTTATAATACCTGATGATGGAAAAAGAATGCGGGTTTATAGATTAGAGAAACAAATGTATTTCTTAGCATTTTTTATTTGTGGAGAGAGTATAGAAGCATTCGATTAGATCTGCTTTTTCACAGAAACGGTTTTCATCTGTTTGCCTGAGCTTTACAATTGGCTGGCAAAAAAACAATGATTTCTTTCAATCAAAACATGCAACGATGCGACACATTTTATATCTTTATGACTTATCTCATTGCCTTTAAGTCATCCTATCGAGAAAGCGATGGTATTTTATGAATAAAGAAACCCTAAAAAACATACTCATGATTTTTTCAATATGCGCAACCCTTCGAGAAACTGATGGTATGCGCATAGCTGATAGCTGGATTTTGAGTGAGATTATACGATTTTTGATTTGCATGGCTGTGTTTTTTGCCGTGACATTTCTATTAGATGCTGTTTTTTCAAATAAAAAAGAGTCACATTAATGTGTGGCTCTTTTTGCATCATCTGATCAGAAACATCATAAATGAATCGATCATCATGATGAAGAACAGCAAGCAAAAATAAATAAGCGAGTAGACAAACATATCCTTTGCCCACTTCACGTCATCGTCTGTTTTGAATCCTTTGATGCTTTTTTTGATCCATATGCCTCCGAGAACCAAGGCGGCTAAGAAATAAAATGGGCTTATATGGCCGGTGCCGAGAGAGAAAGGAAATAATAGCGTGACCGGCACCAGGACGGCAATATATTGCATCATTTTTATTTTTGTTACATGGTTGCCTTTGACTACTGGCAAGAGCGGAACGCCAGCGGCACGATATTCCTCTTTGCGTCTTATCCCAATCGCCCAAAAATGCGGCGGCTGCCACAGAAACATAATCGTGTACAACAGCACTGCTGTCATACTGAGGTCACCGGTTACGGCACAATACCCCATCAATGGCGGCGCAGCACCTGGAAAGCTCCCGACAAATGTGCTCCACACAGACGTTCGTTTCACCCATACCGTATAGATGATCGCATAAAAAATAAAGGCGGCCAGTCCGAGAAAGGCCGTTAATGGATTGAGGGAATAAAGCATGGCAAGACCTGCGATTCCTAAAACAGAGCCATATGTTAAGATCATGGCTGGCGGCATTTTCCCTGTGACCGAGGCCCTGCTGCGAGTGCGTGCCATTTTTGCGTCCATATGCCGATCAAAATAGTTGTTATAGACAGTGCCGGAAGCCATCACAAACGCGGTTCCCAACATTGCTGTCACCATTGTCATCAAAAAAGCCATTCCGGTTAACGTTTTTTCTGCGCTTGCAAACGCGATCCAAAATCCGCCGAAGGCTGCTATCGAGTTTGATATGATAATGCCGGGTTTTGCAAGTTTGATAAAATCGTAAATGGTTACCCGGTTCGAAGCTTTTATGTATTTTGTTTCAGATATGGCTGCAGAATCTCTTGTATTCTCCAAAAATAGACGCCTCCCCCTAAAACTGCATGCTTTTGTTATCGTAACAAGAGGGGGACGGAATCACAATTATTTCCTATATTTGTCATGATATTGTCATTTTTAAAATAAAAAAATGGGGAGCTGGACTGCCCCCATTTTGATATGCGGCGACTAGTAACCGTAACCTCCGCCATATCCTCCGCCATAACCGCCGCCGTAACCGTACCAAGGGTAGTAAGGCGGTCGCGGGCGCGGGTAGTAATAAGGCGGGCGCGGATAAAACGGGTAGAACGGATAATAATAAGGCGGATAAAATGGCCGTCTCGGACGCGGATAATAATAAGGCTGTCTTTCATCATAAGGGGTAATTTGTTCAAATGGCTGTTCATTCAAAGGGTAATCCAAGAGGAAAACCTCCCTAGCTTTTTTTATTCCTTTTACCATATTCCTGATGCTTAAGTTGGGTGTATGTACATTCATGAAACTCGGTTTTTTTTATGATGAAATTCCTTAAAAAGGATTGACATGAACTTCTAAATCTCATAGTATTACAAATGTGAAATAAATGTTACTACAATGTTACAAGAACATTTCTAAATAGATACAGTTCCAACTGATGAAGAGTAAATCGAAATGGCTACGAAAGAAGGAGTTTTTGTTGTTAGCAAAAAGAATCAAATGGTTTCATGTATTAATAGCAGTTGTATGTGTGGTGGGCCTTATCGGCTTTTTCCATAATCATTCATTGAAAAAAGAAACGGTCATGAATAAAGTAAGAACTGATTCTCAATATGGGAATGTTGAGATCGCAACGCTTGTGAATGACGGGAAAACTTTTAATTACGCGGTTAACTATCCCGTTTTCAAAAATGAAAAAATGGATTCGGCATTAAAAAGATTCGCAGAAAAAGAGGTTCGTCAATTTCAAAAGGAAACAAAAGACGTTGACCAAGAGCATACGACAAAACGCAACGAATTAAATGTTGATTATAAAATTGTCCATTATGCCAAACAGACAGTGGCGATTGTATTTAATGAATATAAATACATCGGCGGGGCACACGGGCAAACCGTGAAAAAAACGTTTAACTATGATTTTAGTAAACAAGCGTTTCTTTCCATTGATGATATTTTCAAAGAGGACGCTGACTACTTACATAAGCTTTCGTTAATCGCTTATCATGAGCTGAAAAAGAATAAGGACATTGCAGCGGACGATGCACTGTTAAAGGAAGGGACGGCTCCGAAAAAAGAAAATTTCAGCCGCTTTGCCATCAAGGAGGATTATATCGAACTTTACTTTGACACATATCAGGTTGCAGCAGGCTATCTTGGAGAGCAATCGATTGCCATTAAAAAAAGTCTTTTAAAAGACATTCTGAAAGAACAATATATTGATAAAGCAAAAAATAAAAATAAAATCAAAGAACAAAAGCCGAAGCATGAAGTGATTTCTTTACCCAAAGAGGAAACGGTTGATCCAAATCAAAAAGTCATTGCGCTTACTTTCGACGACGGCCCGAATCCTGCGACAACAAATCAGATTCTAGACTCCTTGAAGAAATATAAGGGTCATGCCACGTTTTTTGTTTTGGGGAGCAGGGTTCAATATTATCCGGAAACGCTAATAAGAATGCTGAAAGAAGGAAATGAGGTGGGGAACCATTCATGGAGCCATCCGCTTCTCACAAGGCTTTCAGTGAAAGAAGCGTTAAAGCAGATCAATGATACGCAAGACATCATTGAAAAAATAAGCGGATACCGTCCGACGCTTGTAAGACCCCCATACGGCGGCATTAATGATGAACTGCGGAGTCAAATGAAAATGGATGTTGCGTTATGGGATGTTGACCCGGAAGATTGGAAAGACCGTAACAAAAAAACAATTGTTGACCGTGTCATGAATCAGGCGAGAGATGGAAGAACCATTTTGATTCACGATATTTACCGCACCTCTGCTGATGCGGCCGATGAAATTATGAAAAAGCTCACCGATCAAGGCTATCAATTGGTGACAGTTTCTCAGCTTGAAGAGGTTAAAAAACAAAGAGAATCGAAATAAATTAAAAAAGGCTGTCCGTACGGACAGCCTTTTTTCTATTTAATAAGAGCCTGTGGTGGCCCAAACATTTAAGTTTGGTCCTGAATACTTGCCGAAAGCGTAAGAAGTCCTTGGATCTAAATCATATACCATCGGTGTATAGCAAGACTTTTGGCCGGCCACCGCTTTTCCATTGCCGCCTGCAGAATCACAATTATATCTCTTTCCGTCCGTGTTCCGGGTAATCTCCGCATTTGCTTCAAAGCCAGACGTCAATGTATTATTCATCGTGATTTTTGCCCAAGCCGTTTTACATGTACTGCTGAATTTAAGCTCGACTACTCCGATGACTTGATTGCTGGCATTCACTAAGTTTGAGGATTTTTTTGTAGAGCCGCTGGACGCACAATCATTGTAATAAGGGCTTTTTCCATCGTAGGCATGGGTTTCCGCATTGGCGGGTACTCCTTTGACGGCAAAAACAAATACTACTGCGAATAACATCAATAAAGCCTTCGTAAACAGTCTTTTCATATCCTTTATGACCTCCTTAATATGGCAAACAATAAATCATACGGAGGAACAATCAAAACATGCATGCTTTTTTGTGAACAATAAAGGCGGCCGGGAGGATGGAGTTATTGGCCGCCTTTGGTGTGAGGTTAAGCTTTTACATCAATAGTTTGTCCGAGAGTCGGATGCTGAATCATCTTTAAGGTTTGATCGGCATTTTGCTGGGCGGTGTCCAGCATTTTTTTCGTTAAAGCGATATTAACATTCTGGGCAAGGGATGCTTGATGCATCGCAACTGATAAAGCAGGAATATCCATCGTTCCACCTCCTATGCCTTACCTATCGGCGGCTTTGTATCATTTTACAGTGAAAAATGGCTTAATTTTCGCTGTTGACCCTTACGCTGCGGCATATCGTATGTTTTTGACAAGGAGGGAATCAGGATGAATCTTGTAATGGAAAAGACCTTTGAGCAATACGAAAAGCTGTTTTCAATGGAAGAACAGAAAAGAGAAGATGAATTTCGGTATACGATGATGAGGCCGTTTGAAAGGATGTGGACCGCCATCCAAGTTCCGCTGAAAGCGAAGGAGCCAAACGGCTATGATGTGATCATGGCTGCGAAAATGCTGGGCTATTTGGATGTCCGTGATGCTGAAAGCGGCCAGAAAGCACTGCAAATACTGAAAGAATCATATGTTTCAGAGACAGCTGAATCTGCACTTTTGCAATGCATATTTTTTGCTGAGCGCGAACAGCTGCGGGTGAATGCAGAGGAGATCAAATTCGGCCTTTATATCGCTGATCCAAATAAACTTCAGCTGCAAAAAGGCTACTGCGGGTTTGGCGGGATACCGGACTTTGTTCATGTATGGATTGATCCGAACCGTTATAACCTGCCAAGGATTCCTTCAATTATTGCTCATGAGTTTCATCATAATGTGCGGTTTTCGTATATAGATTTTCATCATGGCTCTGTAAGTGTCGGGGATTATCTTGTGATTGAAGGATTGGCGGATTCATTCGCCAGAGAGCTGTTTGGTACGGAACGATTGGGCCCTTGGGTAACTCGTTTTGATCATGAGGATTTGCAATATTCCATTGATGTGATTAATGAGGTGCTGGATGTGAAAGGATTTTCGGAAGTCAGCCGTTATATGTTTGGTGATCCAATTGCTAACGACCAAGGCTTTAAGCCTGCAGGTTTATCGGCTTTTGCAGGTTATGCGGTTGGATATCATGCCGTTCAGTCATTTATGAATCAACATCATATCACGATAAGCGAGGCCACACGTTTGGATGCGAAGACCATTCTTTCTCAATGCAGGCTGTTTTCTACATGAAAAAAGCGTCACATACAGCGGCGCTTTTTGATTCCCAAAACCAGCAGTTCTATGGCGGCACAGGCGGCAATTCCGATTGTATATGCTTCGATATCGCTCCATAAAAAACCGTACCCCAGTACAAGTCCGCCAAGAGAAGTATCCCTAATCTGGTCGATCCATTCGGCATGATAGAGCTGGCTGAATTCAATGACAAAACAGAAAGAAAGACTGATAATGCCCGTTATCATTGTCTTCAGCTTCCGAAATAGAAATCCGCATCCCGTAAAGATCATGGCGGCCCACAACGAGTCTCCCAGATAAGTATTGAGGGTATCAGGAAGAACACTGGAGAATGCTCTGGATCCAAGCCCCAGCCCAATGATCAGTATGGTGAAAACTACATATATCCAACGATTTCGCTTCATTGCGAATTGATACCCCGTCTCTGTTTCATCTCCCTGTATTGTAAGGAATATAGCTTTTATTTGTCCACTAAAAAAAGCGGCTGAATAGCCGCGTAGGGTGTTTATTTTGCTTTTAGGTTTACATGGTCGGCTGTCTGATCCGTGCCTATTACAAAATGGAGTTCATAGCGGCCTGTATCATATACATAATCGATTTCATCGGTAAACGGGACGGTTAACACCCGATTTGCTGGTCCTAATTGCTTCTGCAGCACTTCCGGCGTAACTCCGCCTAAATTCTGCTGCCGTTCCACCCCGGTTCCAAAGTAGCGGATTTCTGAAATTGTCATGTCTTTATGATAGGCAAATCCGTAGCCCGGCTGTCCCATATTCCAGTGATATAAATCAAATCGATTGTCTCCCCCGACTGGTCTTTCCGGTTCCCCAAACGCAGCATGGACATCGCCTTTTGTGCTTTTGTTAATGGTAAGGCCTTGCGCCTGCTGAGGCATTTCCCCTTTATAGGCGGTGTTATAGAGGTTTTTGACAAGCTCGGCGGCTGATTGATTCGTGTTTTCGGAGAGCGTGTTTGTTTGAGCTGCGGCCTTTGCCGGTGCTGAAAAGGACGCAGCCCCAAAGCCTGTAAAACAGCTTGTTATTGCTGCCGCCGCGGTAATAGCAGACATTGTCTTTTTCATGTTGATCCCTCCTTATTGATCTACCATTCCGTTTCCCTGTGTTTGTGCAATAAAACATGTGAGTGCGCTTTGTATGTTTTATTGAGTTGTTGTAAGGGAACTGAAATAGGTAATTCGGTATATAAAGCAAGAAAGGGGAATGGAGATGGCTGGCAAGAAAACAATCACAATAAACGGCGTTGAAATGGAAGCGTCCGAGGAACAGACGGTGCTGCAGCTTTTGAATAACAGCTCGATTGAAGTGCCGCAAGTTTGCTATCATCCAAGCTTAGGGCCGATTGAAACATGTGATACGTGCATCGTCAGCATCAATGGTGAGCTGAAGAGGTCGTGCTCCGCTGAATTAAAGGATGGGGATATCATTGATACGCTCTCGCCTGACGTGAAAAAAGCGCAAGTCATCGGGATGGACAAGATTTTATATAATCATGAGCTTTATTGTACAGTTTGCGATTACAACAATGGGGGATGCGAAATACATAATACGGTGAAGGAAATGAAAATCAATCACCAAAGCATTCCGTTTGATCACAAGCCATACCATAAGGATGAATCCCATCCGTTTTATCGGTATGATCCAGATCAATGTATTTTGTGCGGGCGCTGTGTTGAAGCATGCCAGGACGTTCAGGTAACTGAAACGCTGACCATTGACTGGGAGCGGGAACGCCCGCGCGTCATTTGGGATAACGACGTGCCGATCAATGAGTCGTCATGTGTGTCATGCGGCCATTGTTCAACGGTCTGTCCGTGCAACGCGATGATGGAAAAAGGAATGGAAGGGGAAGCCGGATATTTAACAGGCATCAATAACGAAACGCTGCGACCGATGATCGAGATCACGAAAGGCGTAGAGACAGGCTACGGCTCGATTCTCGCCATTTCTGATATGGAATCCGCCATGCGTGATGAACGAATCAAAAAAACGAAAACCGTCTGCACGTATTGCGGCGTCGGCTGCAGCTTTGATGTCTGGACAAAGGGCAGAGACATTCTGAAAGTAGAGCCGCAGGAGGAAGCGCCAGCCAACGGCATTTCTACTTGTGTGAAAGGCAAGTTCGGCTGGGATTTCGTTAACAGCGAAGAACGCCTGACAAAGCCGCTGATCCGTGAAGGTGACCATTTCCGTGAAGCAGAGTGGGAGGAGGCGTTATCGCTGATCGCCAGCAAGTTCACGGAATTAAAAGAGGCGTTTGGCCCGGATTCTCTCGCTTTTATTACATCTTCTAAATGTACAAATGAAGAATCCTATCTTATGCAAAAGCTGGCCAGAGGGGTCATTGGCACAAATAATGTGGACAACTGCTCTCGCTATTGCCAATCTCCTGCGACTGCCGGCCTGTTCCGGACAGTCGGCTATGGCGGTGATTCAGGATCAATTACAGATATCGCGCAAGCGGACCTTGTTTTGATTATCGGTTCGAACACGTCTGAGTCGCATCCAGTCTTATCCACTCGCATTAAACGGGCTCATAAGCTAAGAGGGCAGAAAGTGATCGTCGTGGATATCAGAAAACACGAAATGGCAGAACGCTCCGATTTATTTGTCCAGCCGCGTGCCGGATCGGATATCGTCTGGCTGAATGCGATCGCCAAATATTTAATAGAAAACGGCAAGGCCGATGAACGATTTTTGAGAGAAAGAGTGAACGGACGGGATGAATATGTAAAAAGCCTCGCGCCGTACACACTTGAATATGCCGAGGAGAAAACCGGGATTGATCGAGAAACCCTTATCCAAATGGCAGAGATGATCGGGCAAGCTGACAGTGTGTGCGCATTGTGGGCGATGGGCGTGACACAGCACATTGGAGGAAGCGACACGAGCACGGCGATATCTAATCTGCTGCTTGTGACAGGAAACTACGGAAAACCGGGAGCAGGTTCTTACCCATTGCGCGGCCATAACAATGTGCAGGGAGCAAGTGACTTCGGAAGCATGCCTGACAGAATGCCGGGCTATGAAAAAGTGACGGACGAACAAGTCCGCCAAAAATACGAGCGGGCGTGGGGCGTGCCGCTGCCGAAGGAGCCGGGTATGACCAACCACGAAATGATTGAAAAAATCCATTCCGGACAGCTGAAAGCGATGTATGTAAAAGGTGAAGAAATGGGCCTGGTGGATTCCAACATCAATCATGTACACGCCGCATATGAAAAGCTTGATTTCTTTGTGGTGCAGGACATTTTCCTTTCACGTACAGCGGAGTTTGCTGATGTGGTTCTTCCTGCGAGCCCAAGCCTTGAAAAAGAAGGAACCTTTACAAACACAGAACGCCGGATTCAGCGTTTGTATCAGGTATTTGAACCGCTGGGCGAATCAAAGCCGGATTGGCAGATTATTATGGAGGTTGCCAATAAGCTTGGCGCCGGCTGGCACTATGAGCATCCTGCAGACATTATGGAGGAAGCAGCCAAGCTGTCGCCGATTTATGCCGGTGTCACCTATGAACGTCTTGAAGGCTATAATTCCCTGCAATGGCCTGTAAACGCTGATGGAAAGGATTCGCCTTTACTCTTTACAGAGCGCTTCCCTTTCCCTGACGGCAAGGCCATTCTCTACCCTGTCCAGTGGACAGAGCCTGAGGAATTCGGTGAGGAATATGATATCCATGTCAACAATGGGCGGCTCTTGGAGCATTTCCACGAAGGGAATCTGACTTACAAATCAAAAGGGATTTCGGAGAAAACACCGGAAGTGTTCTTAGAAATTTCTCCTGAGCTTGCGGCAGAACGAGGGATTCAGGACGGAACCCTCGTCAGACTCACATCGCCTTTCGGAAATGTCAAAGTGAAGTGCCTGATTACTGATCGAGTCAAAGGGAAGGAAGTATATCTGCCAATGAACGATTCAGGGGAAGCGGCGATCAACCTGTTAACAGGCAGCCATGCCGATAAGGATACCGATACGCCTGCTTACAAAGAAACATCGGCCAAGATGGAAATTTTGAAGCACGACGGAATCAGCCCGATGCCTAAGATCAACCACCGCAACGGCAATCCGCAGCCGCAAATCGGTGTGCAGGTTCAAAAGAAATGGGCGCGGAAGGATTATATTTTCCCTGGTGACGCTGTGAAAAGGGGGATGGGCCATAATGGCTAAAGCGATTAAACGAATCCAAAAAATCGAGGTAACCGAGGAGGATCAGCGAAAGCGTGATTTGCGGGAAATTGAAGATGCTCTAATTGACCACAAAGAAGCGATTCTCGAAACATTGCATATGCTGGGCCATATGAACGAGCGCGGTGTCCTGCCGTTGCTCCGCGGCCTTTTTGGCCAAGGGGATAAAGTTCTTGATATCCTGGTGAAAAAGGCAGATACAGAGGAAACAGCCAATACGCTGAAAAATCTGCTTCTTCTGTTTGGGACACTCGGCATGCTGGACGTGAAGCAGCTGGAGCCTCTCATTTTGAAAGTGAATGCGGGTGTGGCAAGCGCTGTAGAGCAGAAAAACAGCGAAGAAAAGACAGGTTATTTTGATATTATCCGCTCGCTAAAAGACCCGGAAATCAACAAATCAATTACACTGCTCTTTTCCTTTTTAAAAGGAATGGGACAAGATACAAAGGAGCTGGAACGCACGACGCAGCCTCCGGAACACCAAAAACATCATCAGGAACCTCGAGAGAAAAGAGGAATGAATAAGCGAGATTGACCTCCCACCCGAGCGGCTTCAGCCAGCTCGGGTTTTTTTGTGAGGTGAGTCTTAGGAACTGGGATGAAAGATCTAATTTAGAAACAAGACAAAGTAGCTTTGATTTTGGAAAAATGATATGACAGCATAGGCCCGTCCAGTATTTTTTCAGTAGAGGATAGATATCTATATCATTGGCTGACCTATAATAGAATGGAAATGATAGAGTAATTTGTTACTTTGTTCTCTGTTAAGAAAAGGAAAAGCGTGATTATAATAGAAAACGATTACTTTAGATGGAGGAACAGCAATGAAAAAAGCATTATTCATTTTGTTTGTGCTAGCGATTGGCTTTGCGCTTTCTGCGTGCAGCAAGTCAAGTGATGCGTCAGCTGAGCAAAAGACAGCAAAGAAAGAAGCAACAGCAACGGAAAAGAAAACAGAGGGGAAAAACGAAACCAAAACGGATGAAAAGGTGCATAAAGTAGGCGAAACTTTTAAAGCTTCCAGCACAAATTTCTCGGTCAATAAAGTATATACGACGGCAGAACAAGGTGAATATAAGGCGAAAATAGGAGATAAAGAAAAAACAATAAATCAAAAGGAAGAATTTTTAATAGCTGAGGTAACGATCGAAAATACAAGCGACAAGCCTTTCAATTATACGAATGGCGGTTTTGAATTGAAAGACAGCAAGGATCAAACGATCAGAGCAAACATTGTATCTACTGCTGACCTGAAAACAAGCCTAAAATCAGGGAAGTTAGCCTCGGGTAAAAAGGTATCAGGCACAGTCAGTTTTGTGATTCCAAAAGGAGAAAAAAACCTTACTCTATCATATAATCCATCATTTTTAAATTTTGAAACAGAGGATATTACATATTTGGTAAAATTGAATTAAGGTATCTTTTGAGCATGTCACCGGTAGATCGGAGCATGCTTTTTTTATTTTAAAGACTTATGGTATAAAATGGTAGTGAGGTGATCGATTATGCAAACCAAATGGCTGGAACGGGCACAGCGGATTCGGGCAATCGCCCAAGCGGGGCTGGCTTTTTCCAAGGATGTGTATGACAGGGAGAGGTACGAAGAGCTAATGAAGCTCAGCGCGGAAATGATGGCGGATTACTCGGAGAAGGACATTGAAGTCATCACTGATTTATGGAATGGGGAGAGCGGCTATCCGACACCGAAAGCGGATGTGCGCGGCGCAGTATTCCGAGAGAATCAGATTTTGCTTGTCCGGGAGAAGCATGATGAGCTGTGGTCGCTGCCGGGTGGTTTTTGCGAGATTGGTTTATCGCCAGGTGAAAACGTCGTCAAGGAAATCAAAGAAGAGTCGGGGTATGATACAGAGCCGTCTCGATTGCTGGCCGTGCTAGACAGCCATAAACACTCCCATCCCCCTCAGCCTTATCACTATTATAAAATCTTCATCGCATGCAGCATGACGGGCGGGCAGGGGGAAACAGGGATCGAGACGAATCATACCGCTTTTTTTCCGGAAGACAGCCTCCCGCCGCTTTCTCCTAAACGAAACACATCCTTGACTTTTTGCGCCATCCGGACAAGAAAACGATATTTGACTAAAAAAGAAAGAGCCTATGGGCTCTTTCTTTTTTATAATGTAATGTGTTTTTCGTTGGCGAGTTTCAGAAGGGTCAAAATAGAATCGGCTTGTTTATGGCCGAGTTTTTGCTTTAATTTGTTTTCTTCAACTAATCGGCTGCCGTAAATTTTGACAGAGGCTTTGTCGACGACAGTATGCCAGTTTTCCTGTTTTTTTCCCTCAACAAGCGGTTTTTCATGTCTCTCAGAAAAAGAGAACACAAACAGTACGAATGCAAGTGAAAGTAGGATGCCGACAACTTGTTTTTTGTAATCAGTCTGTGCTGCCACGTTGTTCTCTCCTTCACCTTTTACCTTCTATTTAATCATAGAATCAGCTTATTTTACATAATGGGAAAGTCATTTTTGGAGTTAGTGCATTTGGTTGAAAACAGAGACGTTTTTTGAGCGGAGCGGTGCAATTGAATCCATATTGGATTTGCGTGCTTATGCCTAAGGTCACGTTGTGAGCCAAAACAGCAGTGCAGAATAGAAAAAAATTGAAAGATTATGGTAAGATGAACGAAATTCGAGGGGGAATATATGATGCCTGCATCGAACATCGTGATCGCCTGCCTGCTGTTATCAATTTGATTATTTGTGGTAGTCCCTCTCTTTTTCGAAAGCGGGAGGTGAAGTGGAACATTAATTGCTGAATTCTTTCAAGGGGAGTGACCATACATGAATGTGTTAAACCGCCGGCAAGCCTTGCAGCGAGCGCTGCTCAATGGGAAAAACAAACAGGATGCGTATCATCCATTTCCATGGTACGAATCGATGAGAGCGGATGCGCCTGTTTCCTTTGATGAAGAAAACCAAGTGTGGAGCGTTTTTCTTTATGATGATGTCAAAAAAGTTGTTGGGGATAAAGAGCTGTTTTCCAGTTACATGCCGCAGCAGACAAGCTCTATTGGAAATTCCATCATTAACATGGACCCGCCGAAGCATACAAAAATCCGTTCAGTCGTGAATAAAGCCTTCACTCCGCGTGTGATGAAGCAATGGGAACCGAGAATTCAAGAAATCACAGATGAACTGATTCAAAAATTTCAGGAGCGTAGTGAGTTTGACCTTGTGCACGATTTTTCATACCCGCTTCCGGTTATTGTGATATCTGAGCTGCTGGGAGTGCCTTCAAAGCATATGGATCAGTTTAAAGCATGGTCTGATCTTCTGGTCAGTACACCGAAGGATAAAAGTGAAGAAGCTGAAAAAGCCTTTTTGGAAGAACGAGATAAGTGTGAGGAAGAACTGGCTGCGTTTTTTGCCGGCATCATAGAAGAAAAGCGAAACAAACCGGCACAGGATATTATTTCTATTTTAGTGGAAGCGGAAGAAACCGGCAAGAAGCTGTCCGGTGAAGAGCTGATTCCGTTTTGCACGCTGCTGCTGGTGGCCGGAAATGAAACCACTACAAACCTGATTTCAAATGCGATGTACAGCATATTAGAAACGCCAGGCGTTTACGAGGAACTGCGCAGCCATCCTGAACTGATGCCTCAGGCAGTGGAGGAAGCCTTGCGTTTCAGAGCGCCGGCCCCGGTTTTGAGGCGCATTGCCAAGCGGGATACGAAGATCGGGGGGCACCTGATTAAAGAAGGTGATATGGTTTTGGCGTTTGTGGCATCGGCAAATCGTGATGAAGCAAAGTTTGACAGACCGCACATGTTTGATATCCGCCGCCATCCCAACCCGCATATTGCGTTTGGCCATGGCATCCATTTTTGCCTTGGGGCTCCGCTTGCCCGTCTTGAAGCAAATATCGCGTTAACGTCTTTGATTTCTGCTTTTCCTCATATGGAGTGCGTCAGTATCACTCCGATTGAAAACAGTGTGATATACGGATTAAAGAGCTTCCGTGTGAAAATGTAATAGATAAGGAGACTGGAGATTCATGAAAAAGTACCATATTTCAATGATCAATATCCCGGCGTACGGACATGTCAATCCTACGCTTGCTTTAGTAGAGAAGCTTTGTGAGAAAGGGCATCGTGTCACGTACGCGACGACTGAGGAGTTTGCGCCCGCTGTTCAGCAAGCCGGTGGCGAGGCATTGATCTATCATACATCCTTGAATATTGATCCTAAGCAAATCAGGGAGATGATGGAAAAGGATGACGCGCCCCTCAGCCTTTTAAAAGAATCACTCAGCATTCTGCCGCAGCTTGAGGAGTTATATAAGGATGATCAGCCTGATCTGATCATCTATGATTTTGTTGCGCTGGCTGGAAAATTGTTTGCTGAAAAGCTTAATGTTCCGGTCATTAAGCTCTGTTCGTCATATGCCCAAAATGAATCCTTTCAGTTAGGAAATGAAGACATGCTGAAAAAAATAAGAGAAGCAGAGGCTGAATTTAAAGCCTACTTGGAGCAAGAGAAGTTGCCGGCTGTTTCATTTGAACAGTTAGCTGTGCCGGAAGCATTAAATATTGTCTTTATGCCGAAGTCTTTTCAGATTCAGCATGAGACGTTCGATGACCGTTTCTGTTTTGTCGGCCCCTCCCTCGGAGACCGGAAGGAGAAAGAAAGCCTGTTGATTGACAAGGATGATCGCCCGCTTATGCTGATTTCTTTGGGTACGGCGTTTAACGCATGGCCGGAATTTTACAAGATGTGCATCAAGGCATTTCGGGATTCTTCATGGCAAGTGATCATGTCGGTTGGGAAAACGATTGATCCAGAAAGCTTGGAGGATATTCCTGCTAACTTTACCATTCGCCAAAGTGTGCCGCAGCTTGAGGTGTTAGAGAAAGCTGATTTGTTCATCTCTCATGGCGGGATGAACAGTACGATGGAAGCGATGAACGCAGGTGTGCCGCTTGTCGTCATTCCGCAAATGTATGAGCAAGAGCTCACTGCAAATCGGGTTGATGAATTAGGCCTTGGCGTTTATTTGCCAAAAGAGGAAGTGACTGTTTCCAGCCTACAGGAAGCGGTTCAGGCTGTATCCAGTGCTCAAGAGCTGCTCAGCCGCGTCAAGAATATGCAAAAGGATGTAAAAGAAGCTGGCGGAGCGGAGCGTGCGGCAGCTGAGATTGAAGCGTTTATGAAAAAATCCGCTGTCCCGCAGTAAAAACATAAAAACCGAAATCAAATTGATTTCGGTTTTCTGTTTAAATATTTTTTTTCATCCCGCATCTCCGGCATTCTCTAAGAAATTTTCCGCCTTTTACAGAGCTTTTGAACAGTGTGTAATCACAGTTGTCGCAGCGCCCGCTGCGGGCGTCCGGATATTCATTGAATTCGTAAACGATCGATGTATCGTAGCCTTTTGTTTCATATTCTTCTTTTTTTGTTTCCATGTCGTACCTCCGTTACAAGACGTGTCTGCTGTTTATCTTACAGCAAGCTTCCGGCGTATTCAATGGATTTTAGGGGTTTTGGTTTATCTTGATTTCTCCCTTGGTTTGCGCCAAAATAGCTTTATTAAGCTTATATACATAAAAAGCCTATGCAAAGAGGAGAGGAAACGGGTATGGGAAAAGGGTTACTTGGAAAACGCGTGGCAATCGGTGGCTCACGAAAAACGGAAGAAATCAGTACAATCATTGAAAAACAGGGCGGAATACCTGTCATCCGGCCTCTCCAAGGTACAGTTTACTTATCAGAGAAGCAGGTGGAGCCGGATTTGCGGACGTTTGTGGAGGGAAAAAAAGCTGACTGGGTTATTTTCACGACAGGCATCGGGTTGGAGACTCTTGTCGATATGGCAGAGAAAATTGGACTGAAAGATGAGTTTCTGCAGGCCATTCGCCAAGCGAAAGCGGCATGCAGGGGATACAAAACGCTGTCTGCGCTGAAAAAGCTTGGGATCACACCGGAAGCTTCGGATGAAGACGGGACAACAAGAGGCTTAATCCGTTCTTTGGAGCCTCACGACTTTTCAGGAAAAACAGTCATGGTACAGCTTCATGGCGAAAAAGCGCCGGCTCTCATGGCATTTCTTGAAGAAAAAGGCGCGTCTGTCCTGCCGATTCTGCCTTATCAGCACATCCCGCCGGAGGAGGAAACGGTGGAGCGGTTATGCCGAGAGCTGATGAACGGTGAGATCGATGCCGTTTGTTTTACAACGGCCATTCAGGTTCGTTCCCTGTTTGATTTTGCTAAGGGGCGAGGTTATATCAATGAAGTGAAGAAGGTATTCGAAGAACGTGCCATCGCAGCTGCTGTCGGAAAAGTGACTGCTGAAGCACTGCGGGAAGAGGGCATTACGAGACTGCTTGCGCCAGAGATTGAGCGGATGGGTGCGATGATTGTTGAGCTGGCCAAGTATTATGAAGAAAAGGAATAACAAGTACAAAAAGCCGCTTTTCCCTTGGAAAGCGGCTTTTGTCTGTCATTCATTCTGCTTCAGCTGCTGATGAACGGTGAATAATGATGGGTATGTCAGCACGCTTAAGATTACACAAGTCAGCGCGGCTGAAGCCATCGTTGTAAACACGATTAAGAGTTGAAAGCGTACTGCCTGAATCGGATCCGCGCCGGCTAGAATCTGGCCTGTCATCATGCCGGGAAGCTGAACAAGACCCAGTGTTTTCTGGCTTTCGAGCGTCGGGATCATACTCATTTTCATCGCTGACGTAAGAATGCGCTGTATGGATTGCTTCGGTGTGCCGCCAAGTGACAATATTAATTGAATTTCTTCTTTGCGAACGCCGACTTCTGAGTTGAGCCGGTTTAGAAACAAACTTGAGAGCACCATCGAATTTCCGATGACCATCCCGCTGATCGGAATGACATATCGTGCCGTAAGCGGAATGATATGAAGAGACAGCAGAATTCCCTGTGTCACAATTTCTACGATTGCTAACGCGGCAAACACCCTCCAAAACGAACCGATTGTATTTTTCTTTCGCTTGATGACATTTTGCGCCGCCACCGCGAGCATTAACAGCACCATCAGCAGGATAAAAACAGGGTGGTCTCCGCGAAAAATCAGCGACAAAACATAACCGATGATAAGCAGCTGCACTGCGGCCCGGATGGTGGCGATGATCATGTCTTTTTCTACACCTGCTTTAAAGGATTTTGATAAAAACAAGGCGATCAAAACAAAGATCATCGTTAAAGAGAGAGAAAGGTAATCCATTACCGAGTCCCACCCTTCAAAAAATCTTTCGCTGCTTCATGCTGCGGAGCGGAGAAAAATGTTTCGGTTTCAGCGATTTCAAGCAGCCGGCCTTCTGCCATAAACCAAATGGTATCGGCTACTCGTTTTGCCTGCTCCATATTATGAGTGACCCACATGACTGTCCATTTTTTCTCTTGATGCTGACGTTTGATCAGTTCTTCAATCTCAAGAGCAGAAACCGGATCCAAGGCCGACGTGATTTCGTCCAACAATAGAATGGAGGAAGGATTTGAGAGCGTTCTGGCCAGTGACAGCCTTTGCCGCTGCCCGCCCGATAAGTCTCTGGCGCTTCTGTCTAACAGCACTGGTGGCAGCCCTGCAAGAGAAGCCAGCTTTTCAGGAGAGTACAGCTGGGATTGATGCAGCCTTTGTACAAGATTTAAATTGTCACGCACTGTCCCGTCGAGCACGGGAGCCGATTGAAATGCGAGGGCTGCCGTTCGCCTCAGCTCATTGACATTCCATTCTCTGATTTCCTTTCCATATATTTTGACTTCGCCGCTGTCAGGCGTTCTCATTAAATTACACATAGAAAGGAGGGTGCTTTTGCCTGAGCCGGAAGGACCTAAAACGGCTACGATTGCACCCTGTTGAATGTCTCCGGTGATATCCTGCAGCACATCATAGGTTTGTCCATCTTGTTTATAGCTTTTTCTGACTGATCTGAAGGAGATGGCTGGTATGTTTTGTGTTTGATCGTTTGCTTCCATTACAATAATCACCTTTCAATATAAGTAGGCTGACATTATATTTAACTATAACGTGAAACAGATCCCTTTTGGTAGCACAAATAAAGGAGAACAGGCTTTCACCCATTCTCCTGCAGATGCTACGCAGTCAGATTTGACTGTGCTTTCTTTTTCGGTTTTCTCGGCTGTGAAGCGAAGGTATGTAACATCATCCCCGCTATTATAATGAATAAACCGGCAAATGATAAAAGAGATGGGAAAACGCCTGACAGCAGAACAATTTCACCAAGCAGCGCGAAAATCACTTCACCGGATTGAGTGGCTTCAACAGCTGCGAGTTTTTGCGGATTGTCTCTTACCATATCAGTGGCCCAGAAAAATAAAACCGTCGCAATGATGCCTGAGCTGATGGCAACGATAAAGGATTGAACGGTTTGACTTGCTGATGGAAGGCCATCTGACCACCAGCCGTAAGCTGCTAATATAAGCCAGAATGGAAGGCTTGCCAATGTCATTCCAAGCACGCGCTGAAATGTATCAAGCCGGCCTCCGTATTCTTCAAGCATTCTCCTGTTTCCTAACGGATAGGCAAAAGCCGCAATGACAACCGGCAGCACACTGAAAAGCAGCATCCTCCCAGAAAGCGACTCTGCATGCTGAAGCTGAATCAGAGCCGCTCCAATCAGGATGATCATGGAAGTGCCAAGTGAAACCAGGGGAATCTTTTGGCGAACGAGCTGCGGACCGCCCGGCATATCTTGTTTGACATAAAACAAAGGAGATAAGAGCACCCCGGCTACAATGGTAATTTGCCAGGTTCCGGCTATGAGCCACCCCGGACCGTATGCAGCCGCAAATGTAATCGGCGCGTAAAAAAGCACGAAGCCAACGAAGCTCCATTTGATCCAATAAAACGGCTTTTTCCTCATCTCTAGTAAGAGAGGCGTGAATGTCCCTCTCAGGATGACAATCAAACATAAAAACGGCACCATAAAAATAAAGCGCAGCGAAGAGCTCCAAAGCCAGCTGCCTCCTGATAACTCCATCGCTCTGTTTAATATAAAGGTAACGGCGAAAAAGAGTGAAGCCAATATTCCGATAACGATAGCTTTCATGATATCCCTCATTCTGGCATTATTTTTTTATACTATACTATTCGGTATCATGCAGATCAATGGAATCATGAGAAAAACATCATGTTTTATAAACCACTATATGTGGAAGACAAAAAAGGGAGGTGAAATTGATGGAAAGAGAGACACAGACATACTTCTTTCCGGATGACGGCAGGATTCCGAATCACCCTGATTTTCCGCTCGTGGTGTATCAAAACGCGCTTAAGGACACCGGACTGGCAGAGCGGATCGTCACCCGGCATGGCTGGTCAAACAGCTGGTCAGGGAGTGTTTTTCCATACCATCATTATCACAGCAATACGCATGAAGTCCTGATTGCCCTTAGGGGAGAGGCTGTGATTCAGTTTGGGGGAGAAAAAGGGGCTGCCATCCCTTTCAAATCAGGCGACGCAGTCGTGATTCCAGCCGGAGTCGGACATAAAAAGCTCAGCTCAAGCCCCGATTTTACTGTCCTTGGCGCCTATCCCGGTGGCATTCAGTATGATATGAAGACGGGAAAGCCGAATGAGCGAGAGGAAGCGGTCAAACAGATTAGGCAGGCGGCGTTGCCGGCGAATGATCCGATCACAGGAAAAAGAGAGCCTCTATTGGAAATATGGGTAAAGTGAAGGGGAGAAATTGCTGGATTGTCAATAACTAGTGCCGCAGAAACGTTATGACATGAGCTCCATATAAATTAATTTCATAATCGAAGCAATTCACGTTCAAATTTTGTTCAAAAAGTGTTATCATATAGAAGGTAATCGAATTGGAGTTTTTTGTGTTTGCTATTTTCAGAGAGAGTAAAGGATTTTGACTTATTCAATTGTTTATTTTTAGATAAAAATAATACTGAATATGGCAAGATGAAAAACTGGGTAGTAAACATTTATTTTTGTAAATGATTGTGCACGAATTCACAATCCTTATTCTTATGCCTTAAAAGCGTGAGACAGGGAGAGGCACTACCCTTTCCAAAAAAATCAGCAAACTGCTTATAGTAAAGGAGAATTGGATATGCCAGAAACAATCGATCAAACAAATGCGTCTGTCAGCCAAAGCCAGCAAGATCTTATTGATCAGCTATTAAAGCCAGAAGTTCAAGAATCATTGACTGTTTTAGTTGACCAGCTTCCGAAGCTGACTGAGTTAGTGAATATTTTAACGAAGTCTTATGATTTCGCTCAGTCTGTAGCGACTGACGAAGTGTTAAAGAGCGACACAGTCGGTGCGATCACTGAAATTCTCGAGCCTGTAAAAGAAACAGCGAAAGAAGTAGCTGCGACTGCGATTGAAGCAAAAGACCGCGCGGAAGCAAGCAACGAAACAATTGGACTTTTCGGCCTTCTTCGCATGCTGAAAGATCCTCAAGCTCAAAAGCTGTTCCGTTTTGCTAACAGCTACCTTGAAGTCATGAACGAACGCGAAAACCAAAAATAATCTCAGATTCAAATTGATATAAAGGACGGAGGATATACGATGTCAAAACATATTGTCATTCTAGGCGCTGGTTATGGCGGAGTTCTTTCTGCTCTAACAGTTCGCAAACATTACACAAAAGAACAAGCACGCGTGACAGTGGTAAACAAATACCCTACTCACCAAATCATTACGGAATTACACCGCCTTGCTGCAGGCAACGTGTCTGAAAAAGCGGTTGCAATGCCATTAGAAAAACTTTTCAAAGGCAAAGACATTGATCTTAAAATTGCGGAAGTAAGCTCTTTCTCTGTTGATAAAAAAGAAGTTGCGCTTGCTGACGGTTCTACATTAACTTACGATGCGCTTGTTGTAGGTCTTGGTTCTGTAACGGCTTACTTCGGCATCCCAGGTCTTGAAGAAAACAGCATGGTATTGAAATCTGCTGCTGATGCGAACAAAGTCTTCCAGCATGTTGAAGATCGTGTGCGCGAGTACTCTAAAACGAAAAACGAAGCAGATGCAACAATCCTTATCGGCGGCGGCGGCTTAACAGGTGTTGAGCTTGTTGGTGAGCTTGCTGACATCATGCCGAACCTTGCGAAAAAATACGGCGTAGACCATAAAGAAATCAAATTAAAACTTGTTGAAGCAGGTCCGAAGATCCTTCCTGTTCTTCCGGATGATCTTATCGAGCGTGCGACTGCAAGCCTTGAAAAACGCGGCGTTGAGTTCTTAACAGGTCTTCCTGTTACAAATGTAGAAGGAAACGTAATTGATCTGAAAGACGGATCTAAAGTTGTTGCCAACACATTTGTTTGGACTGGCGGCGTACAAGGTAACCCATTAGTCGGTGAATCAGGCCTAGAAGTGAACCGCGGACGCGCGACTGTAAATGACTTCCTGCAATCTACATCTCATGAAGATGTATTCGTTGCTGGAGACAGCGCAGTTTACTTCGGTGCAGACGGCCGTCCATACCCGCCAACTGCACAAATCGCATGGCAAATGGGTGAGCTGATCGGTTACAACCTATTCGCTTACCTGGAAGGCAAAACGCTTGAAACATTCAAGCCAGTAAACTCTGGTACACTTGCAAGCCTTGGACGCAAAGACGCGGTTGCCATCATTGGTGCAAATTCTACACCGCTTAAAGGTCTTCCTGCTTCCTTGATGAAAGAAGCAAGTAACGTACGCTACTTAACACACATTAAAGGACTTTTCAGCCTGGCTTACTAATCCTTTTTATGAATCTGACATTGCCAAAAGCGTTCCTTTCCGAGTGCTTTCTGGCAATGTCTTTTTTTTGTTTATATGCCAACGTTAACATTTCATTTTCAAAAAAGAGATTGATCCCAGAGGAATATAAAGGTAAAATAAATACAAATCAAAATGTTAACGTTAACATTTTGAAATAGAATGAAAGACGGTGAGGACATGGAACCCTTCATGGGCGAAAACTTTTTATTGAAAAATGAAACCGCTGTCAGCCTCTATCATAATTATGCGAAAGACATGCCAATTATTGATTACCACTGCCACTTAAATCCGAAAGAAATCTATGAAAATAAGACATTTCAAAACATCACGGAAGCCTGGCTGTATGGTGACCATTATAAATGGCGCGTCATGAGAGCCAATGGAATTGAGGAGACATACATTACCGGAGATGCGCCTGATGAGGAGAAATTTATGGCTTGGGCGAAAACCGTGCCGGTGGCGATTGGCAATCCGCTCTACAACTGGACTCACTTAGAATTGCAGCGTTTTTTTGGCATTTATGAGATTTTAAACGAGAAGTCCGGGCCGGCTATATGGAAACGGACAAATGAACTGCTCAAAGGGGAAGGCTTCGGGGCAAGGGATTTAATCGTGAAATCAAATGTAAAGGTTGTGTGCACCACAGATGACCCTGTCGATTCTCTTGAATACCATCTATTATTAAGAGAAGACAAAGACTTTCCTGTCAGCGTGCTGCCTGGATTTCGGCCGGATAAAGGACTTGAGATCAATCGTGAAGGCTTTCCTGACTGGGTGCAGGCGCTTGAAGATGCCGCCGCCATATCCATTACAACCTATGATGAGTTTTTAAAGGCGTTGGAAAAACGAGTGCGATTCTTCCACTCAGCCGGCGGCAGAGTTTCTGATCACGCGATAGATTCAATGGTATTTGCCGAAACAACAAAAGAAGAAGCTGGACGGATTTTTTCTGACAGATTACAAGGAACAGAGGTTTCTTATGAAGATGAGAAGAAATTTAAGACATATACGCTTCAGTTTCTTTGCGGTTTGTATGCGGAGCTCGATTGGGCGATGCAGTTTCATATCAACGCTTTAAGAAACACGAATACAAAAATGATGAAAAGGCTCGGACCTGATACAGGCTATGATTCAATGAACGATCAAGAAATTGCTAAGCCTTTATACAAGCTGCTGAACTCAGTTGAGATGAAGAACCAGCTGCCGAAAACGATTTTATATTCACTGAATCCAAATGATAACTATGTCATCGCCAGCATGATTAACAGTTTTCAGGACGGTATTACCCCAGGAAAAATACAATTCGGCACAGCCTGGTGGTTTAACGATACTAAAGACGGAATGCTCGACCAAATGAAAGCGTTATCAAACGTTGGCCTTTTCAGCCGTTTTATCGGCATGCTCACCGATTCCAGAAGCTTTCTTTCGTATACGCGCCACGAATATTTCAGGCGGATCGTCTGCAATTTGATTGGAGAATGGGTGGAAAACGGCGAAGTGCCGCGCGATATGGAGCTTCTGGGAAGCATCGTTCAGGGGATTTGCTATGACAATGCGAAACACTACTTTCAATTTCAAGAAGAGAAAGCAAACGTGTAACAAAGTGTCCGCTCAGTATCGCTGAGCGGATCACTATCCGAAAATTCTTAAGACACGAGGTGGAACATGCGAACTGAACTGGCAAATAAGGTTGTGTCGGTCGAAACGGAAAAAAGGCTTTCATTGAAAGAGAAAATGTCCTATGGTTTTGGTGATTTTGGCAACGGTTTTATGTTTGATCTCGGCCAGATTTATTTATTGAAGTATTTCACTGATGTAGCGGGAATCCCCGCTGCGATGGCCGGCGGCATTTTTTTAGTCAGTAAGCTGTTTGCGGCAATAACAGATCCAATTGTCGGCTCATCAATCGATTATCGCAAAAACATCGGCAAACGGGGGAAATTCAGGCCTTATCTATTAATCGGCAGCATCGTGCTTGCGGTGCTTACTGTTCTTATTTTTCTGTCTCCCAATGTATCAACGACCGGAAAACTGATATATGCATATGCATCCTATATGATTTGGGGCATCGGCTATTCGTTTGTGAATATTCCGTACGGCTCATTAGGGGCAGCGATGACTCAAAATTCTGAGGACCGGACCTCCATTTCGACGTTCCGCCAAATCGGATCACTTGGCGCCTTGTTTATTACAAGTGTGGCCGTGATGCCGCTGCTCGTCAAGTTTGATAATCCGAAGGTCGGCTACCCGGTGGTCATGGGCTTATTCGCCGCGCTCGGTGTGTTTTGGTTTTATATTTGCTACCGCAACTGCAAAGAGCGCATTGTCATATCAGAAGCACCCAAAGAAAAATTAACACTCTCATCTGTCGTCAAAACATTTATTACAAATAAACCGCTGTTAACCCTTGTCCTGATGACGATTTTTTCAATTTCCGCATACAACATTAAATCCGCCATGCTCGTCTATTTCGCACAATATAACTTGGGCAATGTTGAATTAATGGCTTATATGAACTTCATCATTATTGGTTCTTCCTTTTTGGGCGTCGTATTCCTTCCAAAGCTCGTCAAGATGTTTGGAAAGAAACGAACGGCAATGATCGGCTTCGGCATCAGTGTGGCCGCAGATCTGATCAACTTTATGCTTCCATCTAACGTTTATGTGTTTACAATTCTCGCCAGTATCGCCTTTATCGGAATCAGTATCCCAAATGGCATCACGTGGGCTCTTGTCTCCGATATTATCGACTATGGCGAATGGAAATCCGGTGAACGGAAGGAAGCAACGACATATTCACTTTTCAATTTCTCAAGAAAGCTTGCTCAATCTTTGTCTGGCTTTCTCTCAGGGATCGGTTTGGGGATTATCGGCTATGTGCCGAATGCAGTCCAGACAGCACAGGCGCTGATTGGCATCAAAGCGCTGCTTCTTCTGTATCCGGCCATTGCTTTGGCATTAGCGATGATCATTATCGGCTTTCTTTATAAACTCACAGACCAGCAGCATGCTCAGATCGTTCAGGATCTTCATCAAAAGATCTGACAATATAATATAGAGAATATTTAAAATAATTTGTAAATAAAATGTGTTTGTAGGGGGTTCGCTAGGAGAGTGCCCAAAAAACTGAAAAGGAAGGAGGCACTTGCTTGAAAACGATAACAATTGCAGCTGAAGAAGCAAAGGAACTCGTTCGGCAAAAGCTGGCCGGTGCCGGTTTGAATGAACGAGATGCTGAAAAAGTAGCAGATGTTCTCGTGCACGCTGATTTGCGCAATGTACATTCGCATGGCGTGCTGCGCACAGAACACTATGTGAACAGGCTTTTAGCGGGAGGGATCAATCCTGGGGCACAGCCTGTTTTTAAAGAAACGGGACCTGTGACCGGGGTGCTTGACGGAGACGATGGTTTCGGTCATGTGAATTGCGACATGGCGATGGATCATGCAATTGACATGGCGAAGAAAAAAGGAGTCGGCATGGTCACGGCAGTAAACAGCAGCCATTGCGGAGCGCTAAGCTATTTTGTGCAAAAAGCGGCTGACGAAAAGCTGATCGGAATAGCAATGACGCATACAGACAGTATCGTTGTCCCGTTTGGGGGGAGGACTCCTTTTTTAGGGACAAATCCGATTGCTTACGGTGTTCCGGCTAAGCATAAAAAACCGTTTATCCTAGATATGGCGACATCCAAAGTGGCTTTTGGGAAGATTCTGCAGGCCCGTGAAGAGGGCAAAGAAATTCCTGAAGGATGGGGAGTCGATGAAAACGGAGAAGCAGTAACTGATCCTGACAAGGTCGTCTCACTTTCAACATTCGGGGGCCCGAAAGGCTATGGACTATCGATTGTGGTGGATGTATTTTCAGGATTGCTGGCGGGCGCGGCTTTTGGCCCTCATATTGCCAAAATGTACAGCGGCCTTGATCAAAAAAGAAAGCTGGGGCATTACGTTTGCGCGATCAATCCAGCCTTTTTTACTGACTGGGATACGTTTTTAGAGCAGATGGATGCCATGATTGATGAACTGCAGCAATCACCGCCGGCTGTTGGATTCGAAAGAGTGTATGTGCCCGGCGAGATCGAGCAGCTGCATGAAGAAAGAAATAAGAAAAACGGAATTTCTATCGCCCGGAGCGTGTATGAATTCTTAAAAAGCAGGTGAGTAAAATGAAAGCGGTTCAAGTGCGAAAAGCGTATGATCTGGTGACAGCGGAGGTGAAGAAGTCAGTTCTTTCAAAGGAAGATGAAGTGCTCGTGAAAGTCAAGCGAGTCGGCATTTGCGGTTCAGACATGCACATTTATCATGGAACGAATCCGCTTGCTACCCTCCCGAGAGTTATCGGACACGAGGTAACGGGACTAGTGGAGGAAGTTGGTGCGAAAGTTCAGAGCCTAAAACCCGGTGACCATGTGGTGATTGAGCCGATTTCTTATTGCGGCACATGTTACGCCTGCCGCAAAGGGCGGTCGAATGTTTGCGCCAAGCTTTCTGTATTTGGCGTACATGAGGACGGAGGCATGCGGGAATATATTGTGCTTCCGGAAAGGCAGCTTCACGCGGTCTCAAAGGACTTGCCTTGGGAGGAAGCAGTCATGGCCGAGCCTTATACGATAGGCGCCCAGGCAGTGTGGAGAGGCCAAGTGGAAAAAGGTGATACCGTCCTGATCCAGGGAGCGGGGCCCATCGGGATCTGTGTGTTGAAAATGGCAAAGCTGGCGGGCGCTGCTGTCATGATGACTGACTTGAACAACGAGCGGCTGTTATTTGCGAAAGAAAACGGCGCCGATGCTGTTGTAAATGTCCAAGCAGAACATGTTGCCGAGCGGGTCCTTGAATGGACTGGGAATGAAGGAGCAAACGTGGTCATTGATGCTGTTTGCCTGCCGGAGACTTTTGCACTTTCAATTGAGGCTGTGTCACCGGCGGGACATGTGGTTGTGCTTGGATTTGATGAAAGAGCGGCTCAGATTTCTCAGCTGCCAATTACAAAAAAAGAAGTCACGATAACCGGATCACGATTGCAGACCAATCAGTTTCCAAAAGTGGTAGAGCTTTTGAATGGAGGCCGGTTAGTGCATAACGGGCTGGTGACCCATACATTTTCAGTTGATGACGTTCATCATGCATTTCAGTTTATTAAGGAGCATCCAGATCAGGTGCGGAAAGCCGTCATCACGTTTGATTAAATGACTGAATCCGGAGGTGCGAGCATGAATATGACATTCCGATGGTATGGACGAGGCAACGATACAGTCACACTTGAACACGTGAAGCAAATTCCCGGAGTCAAAGGCATCGTTTGGGCTCTCCATCAAAAGCCTGTCGGCGACGTGTGGGAAAAAGAAGAAATCAGAGCCGAGACCGAATATATTCAATCCTATGGTTTTCATGCTGAAGTTGTAGAAAGCGTGAATGTTCACGAAGCGATTAAACTTGGGAACGAAGAACGCGGCCGGTATATTGAAAACTACAAGCAAACGATCCGCAACCTTGCCGGATTTGGCGTGAAAGTGATCTGCTATAATTTTATGCCGGTTTTTGACTGGACACGCACGGACATGTTCCGGCCGCTAGAAGATGGATCGACCGCTCTGTTTTTTGAAAAGGCCAAGGTGGAAAGCCTTGATCCTCAAGAGCTGATTCGGACGGTGGAGGATGCATCTGACATGACACTGCCGGGGTGGGAGCCCGAAAAATTGGCTCGGATCAAAGAGCTTTTTGCTGCCTACAGAACGGTCGATGAAGAAAAGCTATGGGACAATTTATCATTCTTTTTGCAGGAAATTCTTCCTGTTGCTGAGGCCTATGGTGTTCAAATGGCCATTCATCCGGATGACCCGCCGTGGCCGATTTTCGGACTGCCGCGCATTATCACAGAAGAGGCAAGCTATAAGAAACTGCGGGCGATATCAGATTCACCGTCTAATTGTATCACCCTTTGTACAGGTTCAATGGGAGCCAATCCCGCTAACGACATGGTGGAGATCGCTAAAACGTATGCCGGCATCGCTCCATTTTCACATATTCGCAATGTGAAAATTTATGAGAATGGCGATTTTATTGAAACATCTCATTTAACAAAGGATGGTTCGATCAACATTCAAGGCGTGATGGAAGAACTGCATAAGCAGGATTACGAAGGATATGTCAGACCGGATCATGGGCGCCATCTTTGGGGCGAGCAATGCCGCCCGGGATATGGCTTATACGATCGGGCACTTGGCATCATGTATTTGAACGGGCTGTGGGACGCCTATGAAGCAATGGCAAAAAAAGAGGTGGGCGTATGATCCCGCTGCATGAGAACCTGGCTGGTAAAACGGCTGTCATCACTGGCGGCAGCGGCGTGCTTTGCTCTGCGATGGCCCGGGAGCTAGCCCGTCATGGCATGAAGGTGGCGATTTTGAATCGGACGGCTGAAAAAGGCCAAGCGGTCGAGAAGGAGATAACGGCGGCTGGCGGCACAGCGTGCGCTGTTGCTGCGGATGTGCTGGACAGGATGTCACTGGAGCGGGCAAAGGAAGACATCCTTGGCCAATTTGGCGCTGTTGATCTGTTAATTAACGGGGCTGGCGGCAATCATCCTGCCGCGATAACCGATGTGGAGACATATGAAGAAGCGGGAGAAGGCCAATCCTTTTTTGATATGGATGAGAGGGGCTTTCTAACTGTATTCTCCACCAATTTCACCGGTGCGTTTCTGGCCTCGCAAGTGTTTGGAAAAGAACTGCTGAAGGCAGATTCACCCGCGATTATCAATCTTTCTTCGATGAGTGCTTATTCACCTATGACGAAGGTTCCGGCATACAGTGCCGCGAAAGCATCCATTAATAATTTTACGATGTGGATGGCTGTTCATTTTGCCGAAACCGGGCTGCGGGTCAATGCGATTGCCCCAGGCTTCTTTCTGACAAAACAAAATCATGATCTGCTGATCAACCAAGACGGAACGTTCACCAGCCGATCTCACAAAATTATTGCGGGAACACCGATGAAGCGCTTCGGAAAACCGGAGGATTTGCTCGGTACGCTTCTTTGGCTGGCGGATGAATCCTATTCCGGTTTTGTCACTGGGATCACCGTTCCTGTCGATGGAGGATTTATGGCTTATTCAGGTGTGTAACGAAAGCAGCGCAACAGAAACTGAACCAACATAGGGGTGAGGTTGAGATGTTTTCAAAAGATAAGCTTCCCGTTATCCTTTTTTTGTTCCTGGCAGGGGTGATTAATTACCTGGATCGCTCGGCGCTTTCCATTGCAGCTCCTTTTATTCAGGATGATCTTACATTGTCTGCCACGCAAATGGGCTTGATTTTCAGCAGTTTTTCGATTGGTTATGCCATTTTTAACTTTCTTGGGGGCGTGGCATCCGACCGCTATGGGGCAAAGCTGACCTTGTTTGTCGCGATGGTTGTTTGGTCGCTGTTTAGCGGAGCAGTCGCCCTCGCTTTTGGCTTTGTCAGTCTGCTGATTATACGCATTCTCTTCGGAATGGGAGAAGGCCCCCTTTCGGCGACCATCAACAAGATGGTGAACAACTGGTTCCCGCCGACCCAGCGGGCGTCTGTTATCGGTGTAACCAACAGCGGCACGCCGCTCGGGGGAGCCATTTCCGGCCCGATAGTCGGCATGATCGCAGTGGCGTTCAGCTGGAAGGTATCCTTCGTTCTCATTATGATTATTGGATTGATATGGGCAGTGCTCTGGTTCAAGTTTGTCAAAGAAAAGCCGCAAGAGACGATCAAGGAAGCACCGGCAATCAAAGCAGAAACGTCTCCCGGAGAAAAAATACCGCTCACCTTTTACCTGAAGCAAAAAACGGTCCTGTTCACGGCGTTCGCTTTTTTCGCTTACAACTACATCCTCTTCTTCTTTTTGACGTGGTTTCCGAGCTATCTTGTCGACGAGCGGGGATTAAGTGTTGAATCGATGAGTGTCATCACGGTCATCCCGTGGATTTTAGGCTTTATCGGGCTTGCTGCGGGGGGATTTGTTTCTGACTATGTGTACAAAAAAACGGCCCGAAAAGGTGTGCTATTCTCGCGCAAGGTTGTGCTTGTCACGTGTTTGTTTTCCTCAGCTGTCCTGATTGGTTTTGCCGGGCTGGTGGCAACGACTGCGGGCGCTGTCACACTGGTCGCTTTGTCAGTATTTTTTCTATATTTAACAGGTGCTATCTATTGGGCTGTCATTCAAGATGTGGTTGATCAAAACAATGTCGGTTCTGTTGGCGGCTTCATGCATTTCCTCGCCAACACGGCAGGAATTATCGGCCCGGCTTTAACCGGATTTATTGTTGACCAAACAGGCACGTTTTCTGGAGCATTTTTGCTTGCCGGAGGGTTAGCTGTCTTCGCTTCACTTGCTGTGATTCGTTTTGTCCGTCCAATCATCGGCAAGCCAGCGGGAACAGAAGCTGAGAATCCTGTGTCTTATTAATCTGGAAATATAGTGGGAGAGGCGGTATATTTGATGATACAATATACAGTAAATAATCGCAGCCGGTATGATAAGGAAGGGAATTAGATGGTAACCATAAAAGATATCGCAAAACTCGCAAACGTATCCCACACAACCGTTTCCAGAGCACTCAACAACAGCCCTTACATCAAAGAACATACGAAGAAAAAAATATTAGAGCTAGCAGAGCAGCTCAACTATACACCAAATGTAAATGCGAAAAGCCTGGCGATGCAAAAGTCGCATACGATCGGGCTGTTCTTTACAAGCATTACAAACGGAACCTCACACAGCTTCTTTGCAGACACAATCAAAGGCGTCAATCAAGCCATAAGTGAGGATTACAATCTGTATGTGCGGGGCATTGATGATCTGAAAAACTATGACTCCGTTACACCGATGAGATATGACGGCATCATTTTAATGAGCCAAAGTGACATTGATAATTCTTTCATTTACCATATTCGCGAAAAAAATATTCCGCTTGTCGTGCTGAATCGTGATATTGATGATCGCACCATCACGAATATTTTGTCTAATGACAAGGAAGGCTCTCAAGAAGCTGTAGAATACTTCATTCAGTCCGGCCATCAAGACATCGCCATCATTGAGGGGATCGAAGGCTTTAAATCCTCCCAGCAGCGAAAGGAAGGCTACTTATCTGCACTGATTCAACATCATATTCCGATCAAGCATGAATACAGTGTCAAAGGACAGTACGATATGGAAAGCGGCTTTCAAGCGATGGAGCGGCTGCTGGCGCTGCCGAATCCTCCAACCGCTGTTTTTTGTTCGAATGATGACATGGCAATCGGAGCGATGAATGCGATATTCGCAAAGGGCCTGCGCGTCCCTGATGATATTTCGGTGATCGGGTTTGATGATATTGGGTTTTCACAGTACATCACGCCAAGGCTTTCAACAGTAAAGCGCCCAGTGGAGAAAATCAGCGTGCTTGGCGCGCAAAAACTCTTGTCTCTGATCAGCAAGCCCGAAACAAAAGCAGAAAAAATCTTGGAAAACACAGAATTCATGGTGCGTGATTCAGTCAGACGATTGACGACGTGATGTCCCGTTTTTCAGCGGGCATTCTTTATATAGAAAAATGTTAACGTGTGCATATAAGAAGAGGGAGGCAATAAGGGTGCAGAAGCTGAATAAAAATGTGTACGATCACTATACTCAGTATCCAGAAAAAATTCTCCAATTCGGAGAAGGAAACTTTCTTCGGGGATTTGTCGATTGGCAGATTGATCAATTGAATCAACACACTGATTTTAATGGGAGTGTGGCGGTTGTTCAGCCAAGAGGTTCAGAAAAAATCAAACGATTAAATCAGCAAGATGGATTATATACGCTTTTTTTACAAGGTATGAAAGACGGAGAAGCGGTAAACGAGCATATGATTATCAACTCAATCAGCCGGGGAATTGACCTGTTTTCTGATTATGAAGCATACAAAGAATTGGCATCAAGCGAAGGGCTTCGGTTTATCATCTCCAACACCACTGAGGCTGGGATTGTATGTGATGAAAAAGATCGTTTAGAGGATAGGCCGCAAAAAACATTCCCTGGGAAATTAACTGCATTTCTCTACTTCCGCTATCAGGCTTTTAAAGGAGATCAGACAAAAGGGTGTGTCCTAATCCCATGTGAACTGATCGAGAACAACGGCGAAAAGCTGAAGGAAACGGTTCTTCATTATGCACATCTGTGGAAGCTGGAGGAAGGATTTATACAGTGGATTCATGAGGCCAATACGTTTTGTAATAGTTTAGTAGACCGGATTGTGCCGGGTTTTCCTGTAGACAGCATCGAGGAGATCACGGCAGATCTTGGCTATCAGGATAATTTGATAGTTGTGGGAGAGCAATATTATTTATGGGTTATAGAGGGGCCTGATTGGATTGGAAAAGAACTTCCCTTTGCGGCTGCAGGGCTCCATACAAAGATCGTCAGCGACCTCACCCCATACCGGACTAAAAAAGTAAGAATTTTAAATGGCGCTCATACAGCAATGACGCCAGTGGCTTTATTATACGGCTTAAAAACTGTTAGGGATGCTGTCGAGCATCCGGAAGTTGGGCGATTTATAAGAGAGCTGATTGACGACGAAATTCTTCCTGTTTTAAAAATGGAAGGTCTTTCTCAGTATGCTGACGATGTGCTGAACCGTTTTAAAAACCCGTATATTAAGCATTACCTGGAAAGCATTGCATTGAACTCCGTTTCCAAATTCAAAACGAGAAACCTGCCGACTCTTAAGGAATATGCTGAACAAAAGGGACAGCTTCCAGAACGCTTGGTGTTTTCTTTCAGCGCTCTTCTGTATTTTTATCATAATAATGAGACATTGCAGGATGATCCGGCAGTGCTTCAATTTTTCAAAGAGGTTTGGTGTCAGGAGGATGGCGACATGCTTCGGATTGCATCAAGAGTGTTAGGCGAACAGCGGCTGTGGGGGGCAGATCTCAATGAGATACCGAGGCTGACTGATAGAGTCGCTGTTTACTTGAATCATATTCATGAGCTGGGCATGCAGCGGGCTCTTGAACAATACTGCATACAAGGGGGAGAGGTACGTTGAAGTCGTTTATAAAGATTCATAAGCAAGATAATGTCCTTCTTGCTCTGCGGGATATCCAAAAGGGAGAGAGGCTGCATGCGGACGGCGTGTCGCTTGAAGTAAAGGATGATATAAAAAGAGGTCACAAGATTGCATTGCAGCCTATTAAAGAAAATGACAGCATCATTAAATACGGGTTTCCAATTGGGCATGCATCACAAGATATCTCGATCGGAGAGCATATTCATGTCCATAATACGGAAACAAACCTGTCTGATATCCAATCATACAGCTATACACCGAGATTTGATGAAAATCCGTATTCTAATGAGAACCGGACGTTTAAAGGTTTTAGAAGAGAAAACGGAGATGCGGGTGTACGGAATGAATTGTGGATTGTCCCAACTGTCGGCTGTGTCAATGGAATAGCAGAAAAAATGCTGCAGCGTTTTGTCAGAGAAACAGGGGATATTGCTCCATTTGATAACGTACTGGTGTTAAAGCATCAATACGGATGCTCGCAGCTTGGCGACGATCATGAAAATACAAAGCAAATCCTGCTGAATGCCATTCGCCATCCAAATGCCGGCGGCGTCTTGGTGTTAGGGCTTGGCTGTGAAAACAATGAGCTGGCAAGAATGAAGGAAGCACTGCAAGATGTGAACTTGAAGCGGGTGAAGTTTCTGGAATCCCAGTCGGTGACCGACGAAATGGAGGCAGGCGTTGCTTTGCTGAAGGAAATTCATGAAGCGGCCAAAGGAGATAAGAGAGAAGACATTCCGCTGTCTGAACTGAAGATCGGGCTGAAATGCGGAGGTTCGGACGGTTTTTCCGGCATAACCGCAAACCCGCTGCTTGGACGTTTTTCAGATTATCTCATTGCACAGGGAGGGAGTACTGTGCTGACGGAAGTACCGGAAATGTTCGGCGCAGAAACCATCCTGATGCAGCGGGCTGCCAATGAAGAAGTGTTTCATAAGATAGTCCAATTAATCAATGATTTTAAACAATATTTTATCAAACATGATCAGCCGGTGTACGAAAATCCTTCACCGGGCAACAAAGCGGGCGGCATTTCTACACTTGAGGATAAATCGCTGGGCTGTACGCAAAAAGCGGGGATTTCTCCTGTCACGGATGTCTTGAAATACGGGGAAGTGCTCAAGACAAGAGGGCTGACGCTTTTGAGCGCGCCAGGCAATGATTTGATCGCCTCCTCCGCATTGGCGGCTGCCGGCTGCCAAATTGTCCTCTTTACAACGGGAAGAGGCACGCCGTTTGGCACCTTTGTCCCGACGGTGAAAGTAGCGACAAACACCGAGCTGTATGAGGCGAAGCCGCATTGGATTGATTTTAACGCAGGCCTTTTAGCAGAGGATGATGTTCATGAGGAATATGTGCTGCGTGAGTTTATCCACTATATGATTGAGGTGGCAAGCGGCCAGCATGTGAACCATGAAAAAAATGATTTCAGAGAACTCGCCATTTTTAAATCGGGTGTGACGCTATAATAAGAAAAGGCTATCCTTCAAGCGGATAGCCTTCTTCATTAAATCAATTTTAAACCGCTGACTAAAATAATGGACGCCATAATAAATTGCAGTGGACGCGGGGAGAATCGAGGCGAAAGATGGCTTCCGATCAGCACGCCGGGAATTGAACCAATGAGCAGATTAGCTGCCAGCATGTAATCCACGCTTCCGAAGCTTGCGTTCAAAATGCCTGCTGCCGTAACAAGAAGAAATGCATGCGCGATATCGGTTCCGACAATCTGTGACGCTTTCATGTTAAATAAGTAAATCATGGCAATTGCAAATAATGAGCCGGAACCGATTGATGTTAATCCGACGATAAACCCAAACACAACACCAATAAGAATTGTCAGCGCCCTCTTATTTTCAAGCGGCATCAGCTGCCAGCGGTTGGGACGAAGTTTTCTATCCAAAAACAAACGAACGATGATTGAAATGGCAACCAGCGTTAACACATATCCTAGAGCGTGCTTAATAATTTCTTCCTGATGCTGGTGAAAGGCGGGGAACAAATGCAATATGCCAATGGCTAGCGAAGCACTCGGAATACTGCCGATGGCTAAGTATTTTACCAATTTAAAGTTAATCGTTTTCTGCCGCCAATGGGAGGCAACGCCAAACAGCTTTGTGATCGAGTTATATACAAGATCTGTACCGACCGCGATGGAAGGATTAATTCCAAGCACAATTAAAAGGGGAGTTAATAAGGCCGCTCCACCCACTCCCGTCAATCCGACTAAGGCTCCGACAAACAAACCCATCAATATGATGCTTACACTCATGATAAAGGCCTCCTGAAAACCCGACTATTTTTATCAGATTATATATGATTAGGACGCGTTAATCAATTAAATTTTTTGAATTTTTGCACGTTAGCTGCTTGAAATTTTGGTATGCTCAATATCTCTATTCATTTGCCCTATAATGAGTGTCTGGACGAAATCGAGAAGTACTAAAGGCGCAAAAAAAAGATACCTCTTAACAGGTATCTTTTTTCTTGTTTACGCTACATGCGCTGCTGATAGAAAGGAAGCTCAGTGTGGCCCATTTCCCGCACATACACGAACAGGTTGCCTTTATGGTGAATTTCATGCTCCATTGCAAGCTGAAGCAGCGCGCGGCCTGTGACTTTTCTGCCGAAAGCGGATGTCAGATCAATTTCTCTGTCCAGCTGCTCTTCAGTCAGCTGTTCAAGGATAGCGATCGTTTTTTCTGTATATGTTTTTGCCAGAACATTGAGATCTGTTTCTGTTTCTTCCTGCTTGTTTTGAAATGGTGAGGCATTGCCTTCCTTAATGACATTTGCGAACAAGTGGAAAGACGTAAGAATGTGTTTGACCAGCTCTTCTGCTGACATTGATGTTTCTGCCGGTTTGTAGCTGTAATGGTCTTTGCTGATTTTTTCGGCAAGCTCATTGGTCACGTTTCGATGGGATAGAAAATGGCTGACAATTTGATTGGATTGGCTCATTATGATCTCCTCCATATGTAAAAATAAATGGTGCAATGAAATCCTATATCAACGGTTATGAATTCACAAGTAATATGCTGTGGGATGAAACAAAATGCTATGTCAATCGTATATATAACGTTCACAAAACATGAAATGGAGTATAAACATGACTAACATACCTTTCATTTATCAGTACGAAGAAAAAGAGAATGAAAGAGCTGCGGCGGGCTACGGCACTTTCGGTTACCTTATCACACGGATTGAAGAAACGCTTTATGATCAATACGGTGTATTCTATGAGCTCTATGCCAGTGATGATCCAAATACGGAATACTGGGAGCTTCTTGTAGAAGATGTCCGCAGCGGTTCATTGGAGCCTGAGCATGTGGCATATATATTTGAAAAGCTTGAAAAGAAAACCTTTGCTTACGATGAAGATGAGAAAGAACCGGATTATACCGTCCATAAGTCTATAAGAAACAGTGTATACGCGTATCCTGAAAAGGGAGTTGCTTTTGCCAGAATTCCATATTTTCAAGATGGGAGCATTATGAGTTTTGATTGTCTGTTTGCGGTTAACGATGAAAAGATGCGTGCATTTCTGGAGGGAGTCAGACCGCGTCTTTGGGAAAAAAGCAAGCGGAAAGTGACCGTGTTTACGGATGGAGATGGAGGGATTTCAAGAGAGCAGGAAGCCATTGTCAGAGAGGTTCAGCGGAGTCAAGTCATCATGAATCCGCTATTGAAAAAAGAGATATACAGATCAATTGATCAGTTTTTTCATAGTGATAAATCGTTTTATCAAACATATGACATCCCTTACAAGCGCGGCATTCTGTTATATGGACCTCCTGGAAACGGAAAGACGACGTTAGTGAAGTCGATCGCAGGCAGTATCGATGCACCTGTTGCTTATTGGCAAATTACTGAATTTACGTCGAGCGAGACAATAGAAGAAGTCTTTCAGGCAGCGAGACGCCTCGCTCCTGCAGTTCTGGTCATCGAGGATATAGATTCGATGCCGGAAGATGTGCGGTCCTTTTTTCTCAATACGCTGGACGGCGCGACATCAAAAGAGGGGCTATTTCTCATCGGTACGACAAACTATCCCGAAGAGATCGATCCAGGTTTGATGAATCGTGCAGGGCGATTTGACCGTGCCTATGAAATCGGGCTTCCGGATGAAGAGTTGCGGCTGGAATATATGAAAATGAGAGGCTTTGGCATCTTTTTGAGTGAAGGAGAAATAAAAAACGCCGCAAAACTTACAGAAGGCTTTTCCTTTGCACAGCTGGGAGAATTATATGTATCTTCAGCCCTTCAATGGCACCAAGAAGGGAATCACCATATTGAAACCATGGTGAAAGACATGACAGGAGAGCAAAGAAAAAGCCAGCGGGGAAGCTGGATGGAAAGAAACAAAGTCGGTTTTCACTAAAAGAAAGCACGGGTGTTTGAAAAACCCGTGCTTTTTTGTTGCGGTTAGCCGAAATTCGACAATTGCGGTTATTTTGCGTTCTTCTTTTTCTTGTAAATATGATAAAATATGACATATCTCGGGTAATTCAAAAGGGGGGATTAATTGAGGATGAAGCAGACGATTCCGTCCTCTTATGTCGGGCTTAAAATTAATGAATGGTATACTCATATCCGGCAGTTCCACGTCGCTGAAGCCGAACGGGTCAAGCTCGAAGTAGAAAGAGAAATTGAGGATATGGAAGAAGACCAAGATTTGCTGCTGTATTATTCTTTAATGGAGTTCAGGCATCGTGTCATGCTGGATTACATTAAGCCTTTTGGAGAGGACACGTCGCAGCTAGAGTTTTCAGAATTATTAGAAGACATCGAAGGGAATCAGTACAAGCTGACTGGGCTTCTCGATTATTACTTTAACTTTTTTCGAGGAATGTATGAATTTAAGCAGAAGATGTTTGTCAGTGCCATGATGTATTATAAACGGGCAGAAAAGAATCTTGCTCTCGTCTCGGATGATATTGAGAAAGCCGAGTTTGCTTTTAAAATGGCCGAGATTTTTTACAATTTAAAACAAACCTATGTTTCGATGAGCTACGCCGTTCAGGCATTAGAAACATACCAAATGTATGAAACGTACACCGTCCGCAGAATCCAATGTGAATTCGTTATTGCAGGTAATTATGATGATATGCAGTATCCAGAAAGAGCATTGCCCCACTTAGAACTGGCTTTAGATCTTGCAAAGAAAGAAGGCAATCCCCGCCTGATCAGTTCCGCCCTATATAATCTCGGAAACTGCTATGAGAAAATGGGTGAACTGCAAAAGGCAGCCGAATACTTTGAGAAATCTGTTTCTATTTGCAAGTCGGAAAAGTTCGATAATCTTCCGCATTCTATCTACTCTTTAACACAAGTTCTGTATAAACAAAAAAATGACGCCGAAGCGCAAAAAAAGTATCGTGAAGGATTGGAAATCGCCCGTCAATACAGTGATGAATTATTTGTGGAGCTTTTTCAATTTTTACATGCGTTATACGGAAAAAACATAGACACAGAATCAGTCTCACACACCTTTCAATTTCTTGAAGAACATATGCTGTATCCTTATATTGAAGAGCTGGCGCATGATGCTGCCCAATTCTATATAGAAAACGGACAGCCCGAAAAAGCACTTTCATTTTATGAGAAAATGGTGCACGCACAAAAACAAATCCAGAGAGGAGATTGTTTATATGAAATCTAAATGGATGTCAGGTTTGTTGCTCGTTGCGGTCGGGTTCAGCTTTACTCAGGTGATGGTTCATGCAGGTGAAACAGCAAACACAGAAGGGAAAACATTTCATATTGCGGCACGCAATCAAACATGATGCATAAAAAAGACCCTTAGGGGTCTTTTTTATTTCTTCAGCTTCCATTCTTTTATCGTCAGCTCAGAAGATCCACTTGCCACCAGCGGATCCGCATGCCCGATTTCCGCTGCCTCTTCCAGTGAATCTGCTTCGATGACATACGCTCCGCCTGTGGCGTCGCTGAATGGCCCAAACATTTTTAAACGTTTTTCTGCCTGTAAACGATCCAGAAATTCATAGTGCCCAGCCACATGCTCCTGATTAAATTTCTCCGTTCTCATTGTCAGCATTAAATATGTATACATATTCAGACCCTCCGTGAACTTCAATTTAACACATTTATCCATATTACGGTGATAGATATATGAGCTTTTCGTCCTACGAATGCCACCTATTTATGAAAAAAGAAAAGGAGAGATGATAGGTGAGCATTCCAGTAAAGAAAAATTTGGTTTCTGAGGCGAAATACGCGTTGAAGTGTCCTAATGCGATGTCCGCTGAATACATTACCATTCACAACACGGCAAACGATGCGTCAGCGGCCAATGAAATCAGCTATATGATCGGGAACACAAGCTCGACAAGCTTTCATTTTGCAGTCGATGATAAAGAGGTGATTCAAGGTCTGCCGCTTAACCGAAACGCCTGGCACACAGGTGACGGCACAAACGGTCCGGGAAACCGCAAATCAATCGGCGTTGAGATTTGCTACAGCAAATCGGGAGGCCCGAAGTATGAGGCAGCTGAAGCCTTGGCGATTTCATTTGTTGCACAGCTGTTGAAGGAGCGCGGCTGGGGCATCGATCGGGTGAGAAAACATCAGGACTGGAGCGGAAAGTATTGCCCGCACCGCATTTTATCAGAGGGGCGCTGGGATCAAGTGAAGGCGGCGATTGAAAAGGAATTAAACGGTGGCGTATCAGCGAAAAAAGCTGCAGTCTCTTCTTCGGCGTCTGAATATCATGTAAAAAAAGGCGACACACTGTCAGGGATTGCCGCATCACACGGGGTCAGTGTGAAAACGCTGCAAAGCATAAATCATATCTTTGACCCGAACCACATCAAAATCGGACAGGTGATCAAACTGCCTCAGACGGCATCTGCTTCTAAAAGCCATGCCGCATCCTCATATCCGCTCCCATCCGGCGTGATCAAAGTGACAAGCCCGCTGACGAAAGGGACAAAAGTAAAGCAGGTGCAGACCGCTTTAGCCGCTCTTTATTTTTATCCTGATAAAGGAGCGAAAAATCACGGCGTTGACGGCGTTTATGGCCCGAAAACAGCAAATGCAGTGAAACGATTTCAGTCTGTCAGCGGTTTAACGGCTGATGGGATTTACGGTCCGAAAACGAAAGCGAAGCTGGAGGAAAAGCTGTAAATGAAAAGACGGAAGCTGTAAAGCTTCCGTCTTTTCGCCTTACATACAAACTGCGGCAAGCACCTTTTGAATATCATAAATGCTTTCATCTTTTTTAAACTGCTTTGAGACGGCGGGAAGTTCCGCGCCGGAGATCCAAATTTTCAGCTCTGAATCAAGATCAAAGCGGCCGGCGGTTTCCACGCTGAATCTGGAAATGCTTTTGTACGGAATCGAGTGAAATTCCGTTTTCTTGCCTGTGATTCCCTGCTTATCTACAAGGATAAGCCGCTTGTCAGTAAAGACAATCAAATCGCGAACCAGCTTAAACGCGGCTTCAACATTCTCACTCTCCAGCAAAATGTGGGCAAGCTCTTCTTTCACAGCTGCCGTTGACAGTGTTGACGCATTGCCGAGTAATCCATCAATAAACCCCATCATATACCTCCTCTGCGTATTCTATCAAATCATACTATAAAAAAGGTTTTCATTCATAGATGAGTAGAGTAAACTGGTGCTGACTGGTAAAGGGGGCGTTCAAAATGGAAGATATGTATGACAGCTTTGCGGCCCTTTCTGCTTCTGAGTCGGAGTACCGGATTATTTATGAGGAGAAAAACGGAAGTGAGCTTATCGTCCTCGGTCCTCACGGCGGCAGAATTGAGCCTGGCGTCAGTGAACTGGTGCGGGCATTTTCTGATCGATGTTCCATCTATTTGTTTGAGGGTCTAAAGCAGCGAAACAACCGTTCCTTGCATCTCACTAGCATTCGTTTTGATGAGCCGCTGGCTTTAGAAAAAGTGAATGCCCACCATTACGCATTAGCGTTTCACGGGTATTATGATCCGAAAATCCCGCATACATTGGTCGGCGGGGCGGATCGTAAAAAAGCCAAGCTCATTTGTGAGCGTCTGAATGAAGCGGGTTTTAGCGCCGAGCTCACTAATGAGAAAGACCGCCTGGCAGGTGTACACCCAAACAATATTGTCAATCGGACGAAAAGAGAAATGGGACTGCAATTGGAGGTAAGCACGGCGCAGCGAAACGCGCTATTCCGCAATTTTGGGTGCCGTGATAAAAGCTACATACAAAACGATTTGTTTGATCGATATGTGGAAGCCGTCAAGCTTGGCTTTTATAAATAAAACTAGACGGGACCTGCACGGTGGGCCTATTCCTTCATACGCTGGGGTTGTGCGAAAGTGTGGGGAGGAATGATTCATGTTTTATCATATAAAAGAGCTTCAATATCAAGCAAAGCCAGCTCATCCCGATCCGGTTTATGCGAAAAAACTTCAAGAGGTGCTCGGCGGCCAATTCGGTGAAATTAGCGTCATGATGCAGTATTTGTTTCAAGGGTTTAACTGCAGGGCGGATGCTAAGTATAAAGATTTGTTATATGATGTGGGGACCGAAGAGATTGGGCACGTAGAAATGCTGGCAACGATGATTTCCAGGCTTCTGGACAATGCACCCGCGGATGTACAGGAGGATGCTTATAAAAGCAATCCCGCTATCGCAGCAGTCATGTCAGGGATGAATCCTCAGCACGCGATTGTGTCCGGATTGGGGGCGATGGCATCAGATAGTGAGGGCTATCCGTGGAATGCAAAATACATTATCTCAAGCGGAAACCTGCTGGCCGATTTTCGCGCTAACTTAAATGCGGAGGCCCAAGGACGCCTTCAGGTGACACGGCTTTATGCCATGACCGATGATCCAGGGGTAAGAGATATGCTGTCATTTTTGATTGCAAGGGATACCTATCATCAAAATATGTGGTACGCGGCCATTAAAGAGCTGGAGGAAAGAGAACGGGATATTGTCGTCCCGACGACGTTTCCGCGTGAGCTCGAAAAGCAGGAAGTCTCCTATGACCTGTTTAACTTTTCCAGGGGGGATGAAAGCTCACAAGGAAGATGGGCACATGGGGAAGCCTTTGACGGCCGGGGTGAATTCAGGTATATCCCGGCTCCGATTGCGTTCGCATCTGCGCCTCATCTTAAACCGGCGCCCATGTGGCTGCATAATACAGTTCCCCCAATGTCGAAATGTTAGGTTCTCTTCTGGGCTGAGGAATATATCCTTAGCCCGTATTTGATCAGATGTTTTTGCCAATATGATATAACGCTTTTTCCTCAGCAACATGCAAGTGCTGCTGATCGCCTTCCTCGTACGCATGTGGCCGCTTGTGGGATAATAAATAAGCGAGCCGCTTCTGAAATTGAATACCTGCTTTACGCCGTTCAAACATGTCAAGCCTTTTATCAGCAAATTCCTTTGTTACCCGGAATACCGCCGAAATTGTGGCGAGTGCCTGGCTTCTCCATTGCGGCAGTTCCATCTGCAACAGCATAAAGGTTGGCACACAGAAGTGGTACATAAATTGATTTGCCTGAAATTCCTGAAGCTCTCTGAAGAGCTTGTTCATCTGAAAATGATTGCCTGCATGCTTTAACACGTGGCACAGCTCATGGCCAAAATCCTCCCATTGCTCTTCCCGTGACTTTTTTTGGTTCAATACGATACTGTACATGCCGTCGTATTTCACCATCATGCTCCCCATATCCTCAAAATGCACCCAAATATCCAGATCCTTTGCGATTTTCAGCATGTCAATGTGATGAGGGGATGTGATGCCCAGCCGGCCGTATAAATTTTTAACGTATTCCTCCAGATGTGATAAGTAATCGCCCAATTGAATACTCCCTTTCGAACATTTGTTCTGTTTTAGCGAGAAAGAAAAGCCCGTATAGGACTGGAAAGTAGTGTAGAAATCTTTCCCTTTTCTTTAAAAAATAAACACTTTTTTCTTTATATCGGTCTACTTTTTATATGTTTTAGAGAACAGAGAACGATTTATTTATTTTTCGGTTTGCGGTTTTTCTCTTTTTCTTTTAAATAGTTGATAAATTCGATGGCCTGCTGTTTGCTTTCTGGGGAAAAATCCTGCATATCGCGGTATGCAAGCTGCAGGTCCGGATCTGAGAACATATCGTCATCGGATTTTTTGTCTTTTCCCGTTAATAAGTAATCAGTCGTTACTTGAAAGTAATCAGCCAGCTTTTGGAGTGTGTCGTAATCAGGTTCGCTTCGCCCGTTTTCATAGTGGGAATATCGTGCCCGTGACACACCGATGTGTGATGCGATTTCTTCCTGTGTCCTTTTCCCTCTGAGACTCTTCAATCTGCCGCCTATCATACTATGACCTCTCTTTTTTAAACTCCCTAAGTTACTTATGATTATAGATACAATATGTATCAAAATAAAGTTATGATAAAAAAAGTATCAAAAATAACTTGATGATACAGTTTGTATCGTTTATACTTGGTAACATCCGATACAAAATGTATCAAAAAAAGATCAGGAGAGTGATCACATGTATCCGATCCAAATCGTTTTTAGTGAAAATCCCATAGATCAGCGCCATCTCGTACAATCCGGCGGCACCATTTCGTTCACCGCTTGCGGACTTCCGGTGTTTCACTTTGAAACGCAGGAACAGTTTCAAGCATACATGATGTTAAAAGGAGAAGCGGCGTACAATGAAAAACGATAAAAGCTATCCTTTTCCGACGTATTCAGGGTTACTGAATTCAGAACATTATGACAAAATTGGCCCGGCGCTATGGCTGTTTCTCTGGTTTATCAGCTCAACAACAAAAGAAACCGAAAAAGACGGCGTAAGCTGGGGCATCGTCCTTGGCCATAAGCCGTTAAAAGCGAGAGAAATGGCGGCAGTCTTCGGCGTAAGTGAAAAAACCGTCAGAAGATGGCTGGAGCTTCTCGAAAACCATGATTACATAAAGGCCGTCCGTGCGCCATACGGACTGATGATTTCGGTAAAGCATTCCAAAAAATTCAGCTTCAGATCGGACAATACTGTACACGGGAGTCTAAAAGAACGGCCATTTTCGCCGCAGACACCGGACACAAACGACCGTACAGATATAGATAAAACAAACAAATATACTGCTGCTGATGATGCAGTGGATCACATTGCGAAGCGGTTTACACAATTACGGTCGGCTCAAGAAGGACGCACCGTGTATCCTTCCTCAAGAGATTATCAAGCCATCGCCCGCATTGTTGCCATCGGCGTTCCTGTCACGCAAACAATCAAATGGCTTGAAGAATGCTTTCAGGCTTTTGAAAACCGGCGGACCGCCGCTTCTGAAACAATCAAGGCTTTTCGCTACTGCTCGAAATTCATTGAAGATCGATTTTTCGCGCAGCAAGCCAAAAAGAATGCCGCAATTCAGAATGAGAGGATGAAAAAACATGACAAAACGAACAATCGAACAGATTTTGGACGAGCTGAGAAGAGGGAGACGTCCATTACTGGTGGACAAACCGGCCGAATCAGACGTAAGTAGGTATGATTGCCTACGCTGCAAGGATCAGGGAGGTTATCTCGTCAGGCAGAATGGCCTGGAAGTTTGGACGATGTGCAGCTGCATGGCAGAACGGAAAGTGAAGCGGCTGCTGGGTGCAAGTGAGATTACCCACGCTTTCAGACAGCTGGGCTTCAAGGAATTCCGCACGGAGGGAAAGCCGCAGGCCATAAAAGACGCATTTGAGTGTACAAAAGAGTATGTTGCCGATTATGAACAAATCAAGGATTGCCGAAAAAACAGCATTGCTCTTTTAGGACAGCCTGGATCAGGGAAAACACACCTTTTGACTGCCGCTGCCAACGAATTAATGAGAACATGCTATGTGCCTGTCATTTATTTTCCGTTCGTGGAAGGCTTTACTGATCTGAAAAATGATTTTGCCCTATTAGAAGCGAAGCTGAACCGGATGAAGCAGGCGGATGTGCTGTTCATTGATGATCTGTTTAAACCGGTTAACGGCAAACCCCGCGCTACAGATTGGCAATTAGAGCAAATGTATTCGGTACTCAATTATCGCTACTTAAATCATAAACCGATTTTGCTTTCGAGCGAGCTGACAATTGAAGCACTTGTACGGGTCGATGAAGCGCTCGGCACGAGAATCTATGAGATGTGCAGTGACTATTTAGTGATTATCAAAGGAGCAGCCTACGAGCTTAACCATAGATTGGAGGGCATCAGATAATGTGCAAGCTTTGTCAAACAAAGAAAGTCATTGTGGAACATACCGGTATTGGAGTCGTTTTTCATCCATGTCCGAACTGCCGGTCCGGCACTGATTTAACGCCTGTCATTCAAAAGCTGGAGCAAATGCTGACAGCGGGAAAAGCGAGGCTGAATGTCTATGATTAAACAGCTGACTGCACTAATCGCTTTGCTGTTTCGGGCAAAGCGAACAGAAAAAAACATTGAACAATGGTATAAGGACGACGGGAAGTGAAAGTGTTGGCAAAGACAAAACAGGCAGAGAAAAGCCCTGCGCCGTGGCGTGCTGTCCCGTGCGGGGATACGAAACCGATCTATATTTATTCAGCTTACAGTGAAGAAGAAAAAGAAAGATTTCCATACTCAAACGGGCGGCTGATTGCCGCTGTATTTGACCTCAGCTCTTATTCGCAAAAAAGCAATGCCGCTTTGATGGCCGCTGCGCCTGAATTGCTGGAAGCGTCTAAAGCAGCACTTGATTTTCTGAAAGGGAATTCTGTTCATTCAAAGGAGCGTATCATTCAGCTATTAGAAAAAGCCGAAGCAAGCGCTGCACCGAAAAAGGGAGGAAAAGAAACATGATTCATCCTAAAAAACTGCTACATATCGATTCCATCACGCTTAAGAGCCAGCTGGAGGAAGGGAAAATCCGTGTCATTATTGTGGATGGCATCAAGCAAGAAGCATGGATCACAGAAGCGCCCGAGCATGGAAAAACGCTTGTCGAAACAAGAAAGGGCGACCTTGCCCGAGTGGAATTTGAAATCGGCTACAAATTAAACTAAAGCGAAAACAGAATACGTCCAAGACGGAAAGCCTGCGGACACTGATCAACTGCACAGCATTTGTGCGTTGATTGGTGTCCGTTTTTTATTTGCCAAAAATAAGGAGGATCATAGAATGCAAGACTTACTATTTGAATATAAACGAACGCTCAAACAAACAAGAATGCAATATAAACCGCTCGCTGAGGCAGATGAATCCGCACTCTCAGCTGAAGAGCTGAAGGATAAAAAAATCATCAGAAATATGATTACTGATCTTGAATATGTAACAGAATGGCTTGAAAAAGGAAGACAGCCCGGCATCAGACGGGCGATTGACCGGCGTGATGCCTACCAGCGGCTGATGATCAAGGACCCGAGAATCATCGAATCATTTTCCAGCGCTATGATGTTTGAGCCGGACGGACAGGTATCAGAAGAAGACAGAGAGAGAATTCGAGAAGCATTAGCCCTGTTAACGGACAGAGAAAAGGAAATGTTTTTGCTGCATAAGGTAGAATGTTTTTCTTATGAACGGATCGCCGATCTTCTCGGTGTGAAAAAATCGACAGTGCAAACGACGATTAAACGGGCGAGTTTAAAGATGCAAAGACAGCAGGAAGAAATGAATCGATCACTTGCCTGAAAGCTTGTCATACGTTTGCCACCTATAAGTGAATAGAGCATGACACATAAGCGGCTGGCATGATCAGCCGCTTTTATGAATAAACAACCATGCTGGAGGTGGCGGTGATGCCGTAGCATGAAAACACAACAGCGCGAACAAGCATTAGCAATCTATCAACAACATCAAGGAAAGATCACAAATCGGGCGATTGCAGACACAATCGGTGTTTCCGCGAAAACAATTGGCATCTGGAAAAAACAAGACAAATGGAAAGAGGCCCTGTTTTCTGCGTCCAAAAACGAACAAAAACAGCGACCTATAGACAACGACGAATTAAATGAACGCCAGCGGCTGTTTTGCCTGTATTACGTCAAAAGCTTCAATGCCACACAGTCAGCAATCAAAGCGGGCTATTCTCCAGACAGCGCTCATGTGACGGGCAGCCGGCTCTTAAAAAACGAAAAGGTCGCTGCTGAAATCAGGCGCATAAAAAAAGAAATGGTCAATGAGATGTTTATTGAAGCGATGGATGTGCTGCAGGTTTATATCAAGATCGCATTTGCGGATATTACGGACTATGTGACCTTTGGAAAAAAAGAGGTCCAGGCTGTCGGGAAATCGGGTCCGCTGTTTGATGAAGATGATAACCCGATTATGAAGGAAATCAGCTTTGTCGATGTCAAAGACTCCGGGCTCGTTGATGGCACCATTGTAACGGAAGCAAAGCTTGGCAAAGAAGGCATTGCCATCAAGCTTGCAGATAAAATGAAGGCGCTTGAGAAGCTATCCTTATATTTTGATTTGTTTCCAGATCAATTTAAACAAAAAATTGAAAATGAGAAATTGAAGCTTGCCAAACAAAAAGCGGAGAAAACAGATGACAGCCAAGAGCCGATTGAAATTATGATCAAACGAAAAGAGCGCAAGTCATGATTGTAAAAGAAATCAACCCTCATTTCGAAGATTACGTGTTCAATTGGGAGCAGACGTACCAGTTTCTCGTCGGCGGCTACGGCTCCTCCAAAAGCTATCATACCGCATTGAAAATCGTGCTAAAGCTGCTGAAGGAAAAACGGACGGCCCTTGTGATCCGGGAGGTGTTCGATACCCATCGGGATTCGACCTTCGCCTTGTTTCAAGAGGTGATCGAAGAGCTCGGTCTCACAAAGGCTGTGGCATCTCTTTCTTCCCCGCTGCAGCTGCGATTTTACAATGGCAGCCGGATCATGTTCAAAGGAATGGACAATCCGGCAAAATTAAAATCGGTTCATAATATTTCATTAATATGGATTGAAGAGTGCTCAGAGGTGAAGTATGAGGGGTTCAAGGAGTTAATCGGACGTCTTCGCCATCCCGAGCTAAAGCTTCATATGATCTGTACCACCAATCCCGTCGGCACCTCCAATTGGACGTACCGGCATTTTTTTCGGGATGAACGCAAGAAACGGTTTGTGCTGGATGACAGCGAGCTTTACGAAAAGCGGACGATTGTGAAGGGAGATACGTATTACCATCATTCTACCGCTAACGACAATCTTTTTCTCCCGTCAAGCTATGTGAAACAGCTTGACGGACTCAAAGAGTATGATCCCGACCTGTACCGGATTGCCCGCAAAGGACGATTCGGCGTCAACGGGATCAGGGTGATGCCGCAGTTCGAGGTACTCCCGCATGATCAAGTGAAAAAATGTATCGCAGCCATCAGCAAGCCAATCTTTCGTACAGGCATGGATTTTGGATTTGAGGAATCCTATAATGCCGTCGTCCGGCTTGCTGTAGATCCTGAAAAAAAATACCTCTACATTTATTGGGAGTATTATCAAAACAAAATGACAGATGACAGGACGGCTGAGGAGCTGCGTGAGTTTATTGAGACACAGGAATTGATCAAAGCCGACTCGGCTGAGCCGAAAAGCATTCAATATTTCCGCCAGCAGGGCTTTCGGATGGTTGGAGCCAGAAAGTTTCCCGGCTCCAGGCTTCAATATACCAAAAAGGTAAAACGGTTCAAAAAAATCTTCTGTTCGGACCGCTGTGAAAATGTCATCTATGAGCTCAAGACACTTACGTATGCCAAAGATAAAAACGGAGCTCTGATTGAGGATGAATTCACGATTGACCCGCATACGCTTTCTGCCATTTGGTATGCGCTTGATGATTATGAGGTTGCTGATATGAAAGAGACAGCACACAAACGAATCCGGCCGAACCGAGAAAGGAGGAGGTCATAAATCATGCACAATCAAACAGTCAGAGCAACTGTATTTAAAGCCAATGCCGCGGCTCCTCAGACAAAGCAAATCTATGAAGATGACTTTTCTGAGCTGTACGGAGAGGACATTATCGCTCCGCCCTACAATATCATCGAGCTCAAAACCATTGCCGAATACTCGACCATTCTTCAGCAATGCATTGATGCGTATAGAGTGAATATTACAGGCTTTGGATTCGATGTTGAGTACACATTTGATGTCAACGCAAGTGATGTCGATCAGGCAAAAAAGAAAAGAGCGGAAAAAGACTGGGTCAGACTCGAAGCCTTTTATAAATGTCTTCACTTTGATGAATCAGCTGAAATGATTTTAGGCTATGCCATCGAAGACAGAGAAAAAACAGGCAACGGATTTATGGAAGTGCTTCGCGACGGGGCGGGAAAACCTGCAGGCATCGAATATTTAGATGTGAAATATATGCGCGTATGCGGAGCAGGCGAGCCTGTAGAGGTCTCATTTGTATATGAAGAAAACGGGAAAATGAAAAGGATCAAAAGGCAAAGACGCTTCCGAAAATATGTGCAGATGATCAATGGAAAGAAAGTATTTTTTAAAGAATACGGCGATCCGCGAAAAATGGATATGCGTACAGGTGAATATGTAAACACATTGGCAGAGAAGTATCAAGCAAATGAAGCCATTCACCTCAAAATTGGAAGCGGCGTATACGGTGTACCCCGCTGGATCGGCAATATTGTCAATTTATACGGAGCCCGAAAAGCAGAAGAGCTCAATTTTATGTATTTTAAGCAGGGGCGTCACGTCCCCGCTGCGATTACAGTGGAAAACGGGATGCTGTCTGAAGCTTCTTACCGGGAGCTGCAGGAATACATGAATGATCTTGAAGGCGTGGAAAACGCCCATAAATTTCTCCTGATCGAAGCGGAAGGAATCGCAAAAGAAAAGGATCTCCATGGAGGCGAGGATATTACGCCGGTTTCCGTGGAAATCAAATCCTTGGCGGAAATTCTCCAAAACGACGCCCTGTTTCTTGAATACGATGAAAAAAGCAGAAATAAGCTGCGTTCAGCGTTCCGTCTCCCGCCGCTGTATACAGGCGAGGCCCAGGAATACAACCGGGCGACAGCGGATACTGCTAGAAAAATTACGGAGGAGCAGGTTTTTCAGCCGGAGCGAAAAACGCTTGTGAATAAACTGAACACGCTGCTTTTGCCGGAGCTGAATATCCATGACGTCAGGCTGACATTAAAAGGACCGGACTTTCGTGATCCGCTTGAGATTGCGAAGGTGCTCGGTCCTTTTATTACAGCCGGAGCAGTCTCGCCGAATGATTTACGCGACCTTGCCGGACGGGTGCTTGGCAAAACACTTGAGGAGTGGCCGGAGGACATTTATAAACGGCCTGCAGGACAGGATGCGGAAAAGACAAACCTGGCTGCGCTCATGGAGGAGTTGAAAGAAAGCATCGAAGCTATCAAAACGTCCTGAAGGGAGGTGAATCAAGCAGGTGGCGCGAGAATTAAGAAATGCCAAAATCAGCTTTGTCAGTTATGTGGACAAGGCGGCTAACCAGACAGAATTTTTCTTTACGAAGTCAGCTGAACCTCCGTCATTTGAAAAAAAGGTTCGGCTGTTTACAAAAAGTGAGCAGGATGAACAAAAGCTCGTGTACGGAATCGTATATGAGCCTGATGTTCCTGATGCCCACGGCGATTTTATGACCGCCGAGGAAATTGAAAAAGCAGCGCACGGTTTTCTCGCGGAGGCACGGGAGATTGATATCAATCACAGCTTTGAGGGCGGGACCGGCGTCGTGGTCGAGTCCTATGTGGCGCCCGATGATTTTATGATCGGGTCAAAGCGGATTACAAAGGGCTCATGGGTGCTCGTGACAAGAGCGTCTGACGAGGTGTGGGAACAGATTAAGGCTGGAATTATCACCGGCTACAGCATGGCGGGCACTGCAGATGTGTATGAAGAAGAACCGGTCGAAAAAGCAGGGTTCTTCAGTGTATTCAAGCAAATGCTTGCTGACAAAACAGGGAAGGAGACTGAAGAAATGAGAAAAGAAGACATGAGAGAATCATTCGAGCATGCGCTTTACCCTCTGCTCAAACGGCTTGAACGGATTGAAAAAAACACAGACACGGAGGAAAAGCCGGAGCAGACGGGTGATGACGAGCGTCTGAAAAAGCTCGTTGAAGACATGCTTGCCCCGCTGATCGAACGCATTGAGGCTTTGGAAAAAGCGCGAGGCGCGTCTAAGCAGACAGCGGACGATACGGGCGGCAATACAGAGCAAGTCAAAAAATCAATCTGGAGCGGACTGCTGTAAAACCAGTCAAGGAGGAGGAAATCAATTGAGAAATCAAGAGATCATTCGGAAAGCGGAAATGTCGCTTTCTGCTTTAAAAAGCGGCGGGCTTATGAACCCTGCGCAAGCATCGGCTTTTATCCGCATGGTGCAAAACACGCCGACCATTTTCAGTGAATCCCGCGTGATTCAAATGGAAAATGACTCGCAAAAATTTGAGAAAATCGGCTTCGGCCAGCGTATTCTGCGGGCTGCGCAAGAAGGAAAAGCACTGTCAAACGACGAGCTGACAGTTCCAACGACAAGCACTGTCCAGCTGAACACGAAGGAAGTCATTGCGGAAATTAATATTACGTATGACACACTTGAAAACAATATTGAAAAAGACGGCCTGCAGCAGACAATCATGCAAATTTTAGCAGAGCGCGCAGCCGTTGATATTGAAGAGCTGATCGTTAACGGTGATACAGCATCAGCTGATCCGTATCTGGCACAGCTGGACGGCATCCGTAAACAGGCAGTTTCCCATATCGTTGACATGAACGGTGAAGAACTGTCCAGAGCGACATTCAAGAAAGGCTTAAAGGCAGTTCCGCCGAAATATTTGCGCATCCCTCAGGAATTCAGATTCTATACGTCTCACGGCTTAGAAGTTGAATGGAAGGACCGCGTGGCAGACCGCCAGACAAACCTTGGGGACCAGGCTGTTCAGGGCGGCTTGTCAACAGCATTCGGCGTACCAGTCAAAGGGGTATCCAATATTCAGCCGTACACAGTCGGTGAGGGAGACGCGCAATATGACGCTTCTGATATCATTCTCACACATCCGAAAAATATCATTCTCGGCTTCTCCCGCAATATCCGAATTGAAGTCGACAAAGACATCCGCTCCCGTAAATTCATTATTGTCTTAACGGCCAAGCTGGACAGCAAGTTCGAGGAAGAGGATGCCTGCGCGAAATTAATTAACGTAAAAGAATAATAGAAACGAGGTGGTCAGCTCATGCTCATTGAACCGACTGACGTAGCCTCCTATTCGGTCTATAATCGGGTGAAAAACAGGCCGGAAGAGCTGCTGGCGCAGGATATCATCGAGGCGGAAGCAGAAGCGGCTCTCATCACGGGCCACCGCTTTGAAGACAGCTTGTATGATCCGCTGCCCGGTAAGGTGAAGTTGGCTTTAGTAAAGCTTGCCCAGTATTTTGCGCTTGTCAACAGCGATGAATCTGCCTCATCAAGCTATCAGTCTGAGAAAATGGGGGATTATTCCTACACGGTTTCCGGAGAAGGCGGGATTCAGCGGCCTGAGGTGTATCATTTGCTCGAAGAGTTTATCAAGCCGGGCTACGTCCCTGAATCCTCCAGACTGAAGGTGAGATCTTTATGAGCTACAAGCAGATGCTCATTCACCGTTGCGATATTTATCATGAAGCAGCGCAAGCGCCGTCTGCAGGCCGATTTGGGATTCCGGCAGACAGGCTGCAGCCGGTGATTTCATATCCGGATACACCCGATGAACAAGATGTCCCTTGTTATTTTACCGAAAAAACGCAGCAGCTGATTCAGGAGGAGCCGGATCAAACTGTATATCATAGCTTTCTCGTCCATTTTCCGTTGTCAGCGGACATCCGCGTGAACGATAAAATCATTTGGGAGAATCATAAATATATACTAAAGCTGCCGAAAAGGATCAGACATCATCATTGGGAGGTCATCGCAGTCAGGGATGAAAGCCTATGAAAATAGCGGGATTGAAACAGCTGAACACGGCATTAAAAGAAGCGGCTTCAGGCGGTTTTTCCAGACAGGCGTCCCGGTGGCTTGAGGAGTGCGGGCAAGATTTTCTGGAGATCGTCCAATCTGAACTCATCAGCACACAAACGATTGATACAGAAAAACTGCTCAGTTCCTTTAAGAAAGGCGCAGAGGACAATCTCTGGATTGTGCAAAGCGGCGGGCTTTCGCTTGAGGTGGGGACACAGCTTGATTACGCCTCATTTCTTAATGACGGCCATTGGACGTCAAAACAAGATGTGAGATGGGTGCCGGGGCGTTTTCAAGGCTCACGGTTTATTTATGATCCAGCGGCTTCAACGGGAATGGCGCTCAAGAGAAAATGGATACCGGGCACGGGCTACTGGGATCATGCACTGCTTTTATATGAACAGCTGTTTGAAAAATCGCTGGAAAGCAAACTGGGCCAGTGGCTGAAGAAGCTGTAAAGGAGGAGCAGGATGAACAGTGAAACAGGATCGATCATGGCGTTTTTGTACAGCCGGTGGTCTGTTCCCATTTATGAACGCGAGCTTCCTGATCGCTTTCAGGTGCCGTCGTTATACGTCCCGCCACCATCTGTTTTCGAGGAAACAGATACGGTTTCCACATTTAAAAAAACCTACAGTCTCAATGTAAAACTGTTTCATCTGGACTCCGTTCAGGCGCTGGATGAAGCGGACAGGCTCGCGGATGCCATCAGAGAAGCGAGAAATATGATTCCGCTGCTGAGTGAATCCGGCGAGAAGACGGGGGATATGGTTCGCATCTCCCAAATCGAGACAAGGGTAGGAGACAGAGGCGAGGCGGCCATGGTGATCAGGTGGAGCAGCCGATATTATTATCACAAAACAGAACAGCCTGTCTTACAGGATATCGACATGAACAGCGGGGTGAAATAAACGGTGAAGGACAAACAACAGAAGAAGGCTGTACATACAAAGAGCCGGGAAGCTCTATTTGATACAGCGGATTTGATTAAGCACGCGAAGGAACTGTTCGGCGTTAAGCCGGATATTCTTCAGGGGGCTTTATTTGGCGTGGATCAACCACGTATGACGAAATCAGAAGCCAACCAATTGATTCAAACATTTCTAACCAAGGAGGTCATGTCATCATGAATGGCGGAACATTTACAACAGGCAAAGAAAAAGAACGAGCAGGCATTTATTTTAACTTTAAAACGACGGCACAGGAGCGGGTATCACTCAGTGAACGGGGAACAGTCGCACTTCCGGTCGCATCAAGCTGGGGCGAAGCGAAAACGTTCGTCTCCATTTCCAGCATTGAAGACCTGAACAAAAAAGTAGGCCTCAGCATTGATGACCCGTCTTTATTGCTGCTGCGTGAAGCGAAGAAAAATGCGAAAACGGTATTGATGTACCGTCTAACCGAAGGTGTCCGAGCGTCTGCTGATATTGCTGAAGGCGTCAAAGCAACTGCAGTATATGGCGGAACAAAAGGAAATGACATTATCATCCGCATCAATCAAAATGTGCTGGATGCTAATTCTTTCGATGTGACAACATATATGGACGAATCAGAGGTTGATAAACAGACTGTCAAAAAGGCTGAAGAATTAACAGCTAACGGCTATGTCACTTTTACCGGAACAGGCGATCTTTCTTCAACGATTCCTCTCACTGGATCAGAAGGAGACACTGCAGCTGAGACGCTGAATGCATCCGCGGGCATCCGTTTATCCGGCGGTACGGATAAAGCCCCTGTCAACTCCGACTATACAGATTTCTTAGCCGCGGCTGAAACGGAGAGCTTTGATGTGATTGCGCTGCCTGTTGCAGAAGGTGACCAGTTGAAGGCGACGTTTGCTGCTTTCATTAAACGCCTGCGCGACGGCCAAGGACAAAAAGTGCAAGGCGTCACAGCCAATTATGCCGGTGATTATGAAGGCATCATCAACGTAACTGAGGGTGTGCTGCTTGAAGATGGCACGGAAGTTACACCGGACAAAGCAACAGCTTGGGTAGCCGGAGCGAGTGCAGGAGCAACCTTTAACCAATCACTTACATTTGTAGAGTACGAAGGCGCAGTTGATGTGTTACACCGCCTTGACCACGATACGATTGTTGAACGTCTGGGTAAAGGTGAATTTTTATTTACATTCGACGCCCGCGATAAATCCGTCAGCGTAGAAAAGGACATTAACTCACTCGTGACGTTCACAGCTGAGAAAAACAAGAAATTTGCAAAGAACAAAATCGTTCGTGTCCTGGATGCTGTGAATAATGATTTAACACGCGAGCTGAAAGCCTTAATTAAATCAAGAAAAGGCAGCGGAAGCGATATCCCGGCATCTGAAGACGGACTGCAGTATGTAAAAACGATGATCACGCAATACATGACAACGCTTCAGGATGCGGGCGGCATCACTGGCTTTGATTCCGATGAAGATATCACAATTTCAATGAATGAAGATCGTGACGGCTTCTTGATTGACCTGGCTGTACAGCCTGTCGATGCAGCAGAAAAATTCTACTTTAATGTGGAGGTAAACTAATATGGCATTAAAAGCACAAAACACAATCTCAGGAAAAGAAGGCCGCTTATTTCTCGATGGTGAGGAAATGGCGCACATCAAAACATTTGAAGCAAACGTTGAGAAAAACAAATCTGAAGTCAACATTATGGGCCGCCGCATGACAGGCCATAAAACAACAGGGGCAAATGGAACAGGGACCGCAACGTTCTACAAAGTCACATCAAAATTCGTGCTATTGATGATGGACTATGTCAAAAAAGGCAGCGACCCTTATTTCACACTCCAAGCCGTGCTGGATGATCAATCCTCCGGCCGAGGCACAGAGCGAGTCACGCTGTACGACGTCAACTTTGACTCTGCCAAAATCGCAAGCCTTGATGTCGATTCAGAAGCGTTAGAGGAAGAAGTTCCATTTACATTCGAAGATTTCGACGTCCCTGAAAAGCTATCTGACACGTTTTAATAAAACATGAATCAGCCCATACGCAGACCTTTCTCAGAAAGGTCTGTTTTTTTACAAGATGAAACTAAACAATAGACAAGGGAGTTTTTTACATGAGCGAGAAGAACGAAAACGTATATGATCTTTCCTTTTTTATGCCGGGAAAAACAATTGAAGCTGAGGAAATCAAAGTGCCGATCTCAAAGCGTTTTGTTGATAAAAAAGGGAATGTCATTCCGTTTATTTTAAAACCAATTACTACTGAACGTATTGATGAATTAGAGAAAGAAAACACCACATTTAAAAATGTGAAAGGCCGCGGCCGTGTCAAAGATTTAGACTCTCAGCGCTTTTATGCGAGAATTGCCATCGAATCTACTATTTATCCTGATTTTCGTTCAAAAGATTTAAGGGAAGCATACAAAACTGCGGATCCGGTAGAAGTTGCCAAACGTGTATTATCTGTTGGGGGAGAGTATGCGAACTGGCTGAATAAAGCAATTGAAATCAATGGTTTTGAAGATGATCTTGAAGATCTAGAAGAAGAAGCAAAAAACTAGTAAAGGATGGCGATAAGGAAGCTGTGTATTTGTACTATGCAATGCATGAGCTTCATTACTCGCCATCCCAACTTCTTGAATTATATGAAGCACCAAAACATTTTAAAGCTCTTTTATTTGGGTTGATAGGTTATAAGCTAGATCTATTAGAAAAAGAATCAAGGAGAGGAGGGAACTAATATCGCAAAATTAACAGCCCGTTTTGATCTCGAAGACAAGGTATCTAAAAAACTAAAACGGATACATAAAGGATTCCAAGAGGTCGAAAAAAAAGTCAAAACCATTAATCGGCAAATCAAAATCAGTATCAGAGCGGAAGATCAGGCATTTTACCGGCTGAGAAAAATAAACGACTATATCATTTTGAAATTCGCGAAATCGCTTGAAATTAAAGTTGTACTTGATGACCAAGTCACTTCAAAGCTTGATGCAATTGAAAGAAAACTTAAACGGCTGCCGAAAGAAACGAAGCTGACTGTCTCTTTGGTAGACCGGACAGCAGCTGCGTATAAAAAAATAAAGAAGATGCTTTCTAATCAAAAACTATCATTCCTTTTGATTCCAGATGACAAGGTTATTTCTACAGTTAAAAGGATTATCGGTTATATTAAGAAAAATTTGAAAAGCGGATATACAGTAAAACTAAAGGTCATCGATGAAATCACCAAAACAGTTAATCGATTAACAGCCCTTCTAAGGAAATTTGAAAAAACCTATTATGTAAAAGTGGTTGTTAAGACAAAAATATCAGACAAAATCAATAAAAAAGAAAGCCCGATTAACAAAGAAACTTCTAAGAAAGAATCAGACAAATCCTCAGATAAAGGCTCTGATAAAAGCTCAGATCAAAAACCTGGATGGGTCGGAAAAATAAAAGGTTGGCTGAAGGATTGGTGGACAAAATCAGCTTGGCCTTGGATTAAAGATACACTCAATGAAATAGGCAAAGCTTTTTTGGATCGTTTCAAAGAGAGATTGATAGAAAAGCTGAAAAATGATGTGTTTGATAAGATCATTGATAAAATACTAGGACCACAAAAAAAGGACGATTCTGGTGAAAATTCTGACACGGATAAAAAAGTCCTTAACCGTAATACAGGAGGAAATTGTTGCTGCGACTGCTGTGAAGGCGGCGATGTCAGTCCAGGCACTAAAAATAAAAAAACCTATAGAAAAAAGAAAAGTCCCACAAAGGTTCCAAACAGAACACTCAAGGTTCCTGGAGAGGTGATAAGAAGACGCCAGAGCGGCATACCTGCTGAAAGTGCACCTAGGACCTCGGGTTCCAAGTTAAAGAACTGGCTTGGAGGGTTAAAATCGCTAGGGAAAGATTCATCCAAACTAGGTAAAGCGTTCAGAGGAATGGGAAAGGCTGTTCCATACGTAGGATCTGCTTTAGCAGTGTTTGATTTAGCTGGAATCAATAAAGATAATGCTGGCGAAAAGGTTGGTTCAATTGGAGGACGTATTGCCGGAGCGGAAGCTGGTGCAACAGCCGGAGCGGAAGCTGGTGCAACGATTGGATCTTTCGTTGGTCCGGAAGGTACAGCAATCGGCGGGGCAATCGGCGGAATTGGCGGCGGATTAGTAGGCGGAATCGGCGGCGAAGAAGCAGGTAAGAACATTGGTAAGATGTTTGATACTTCTAAGTTAAAGGAGAGCATAAGCAATTCACTATTTAACAAAGAGTGGTGGAGTGGAAAATGGAACTCCATTTCTGATACTGCCAATGGGGCTATTACTTGGATTGAAGATACATGGAGTAAAGTTTCAACTTGGTTTGACCAGTATGTGTTTACACCTATTTATAATGTTGCTGTACCTGTAATTAATTTTATAGTAGGATTGTTTGCCTATGCATGGGATGGCATATTGGCAGTATGGAACATTGTCTACCCGTGGTTTAAGGATAACGTGTGGGATCCAATAAGCGGAGCAGTTACTAATGTTGCTACAACGATATGGACTGGGTTGTGCAACGCCTGGACGGTTATTTCAGGCATATGGTCTACTGTTTCAACATGGTTTATGGACAATGTGTGGAATCCTGTAAGTGAAGCCGTAACCACTGCGGCAACATGGATTTGGAGTAAGATCAATGATGCATGGACAATGATTTCCAATATTTGGACAGGGGTATCGAATTGGTTTTATGATAATGTATGGAACCCAATCGTCAAAAAAGTAGAAGATATTAAAACTTCAATAAAAGAAAAATTCGATGATGCAAGGAAATTTTTTGAGGATGCATGGGATGGAATTGAAACTTGGTTTAATGAACATGTGAAAGATCCATTGGTTAAAGTATCAGAGAAAATTGCTGAGAAATTTCAATGGCTATTCGATTTAAAAGATTCAGTTGGTGGTTTCGTTGCAAAAGTAATACACAGGGGGGAAGAAGTTACTCACCTCAAGAAAAAACCAAGCAAAAAGGATTCGAAAGAGAAAAAAACTAGTTCCAAACCAACTACTAATAACATTTTTGCTCAATCTCCATCAAATAATAATATGACTGTTTTTCAACAAGCACTAGATCAGAACGCCACAGGCGGCTACATCACCAAACCAACCATCTCTTGGATCGGTGAAGCCGGCAAGGAATTCGTTATCCCGGTTGATAACAACCGAGGCCGGGGGAAGATGCTTCTTTCACAAGCGGCGTCTAAGCTGGGTATGCAAGTTGTAGACGACATGGGCGCAGCTTCGTCTTCTGGCGGAAGTCCAGGATCTGTTTCAGGAGGAGCAGCTGTCAGTCCTCTATCAGGCTCAGCCTCCCCAGTAATGAACACTGCAAATCTTACAGGCCAAGCGTCCACACTCGGACAGCAATTTTCAGAAGGCTTTGGTAAAGGCATCAGCGATCAGCCGGTCAAAATGGAAGACTGGAAAAAGAAAAACATCAATACGCCATTTACACAAATGATTTCTGCTTCACCAAATTACGGTAAACAAATGGTAAGCGGGTATGCCAAGGGCCAAAACGGTACAGCAACCGGAACGGACGGCTTTTTGCAATCAAAAGTTAAAACGCCGTATCAAGCCACTGTGAACAAATCGTCTTCATGGGGCACAGGAACGGTCAAAGGCTTTGCGCAAGGACAAAACTCAACCCAAACAGGGACTGCACAGTATGTGAGTACACATGTTGACAAACCGTTCTTGCGTTCAAAAGACACATCGAACAGCTGGGGCTCCGGTTTGATCGGAAACTTTGTGACAGGCATGAATTCTAAATCCAGTGAAGTAAAACAAGCAGCAAAGGATATGGCCAAGAGAGTGGAGCAGGCTTTCCGTGAGGAGCTAGATATTCATTCACCTTCCCGTGTCATGATGAGCTTGGGGCGTTTTGCTTCTATTGGTGTTGTCAAAGGCCTTGGCTCAGTAGATGTAAAGAAATTTGCTGAAAAACAAGCCGGATCACTGGCGGCTGCCTATTCCGGAATGGGAGCCATGGGCGGGAACGTAAAACAATGGATTATGGCTGCTCTCATGGCCACCAAGACACCGGTGAGCTGGCTTCCGGGACTCATGACGATTGCGCAGCATGAATCCGGAGGCAATCCGAATGCAATTAACTTGTGGGACAGCAACGCAAAAGCGGGGCATCCGTCACAAGGGCTGATGCAGACCATCCCAAGCACCTTTAATGACCATAAAGCACCGGGGATGGGTAACATTAAAAATCCGATTCACAACGCAGCTGCTGCGATCGGCTACATTAAAAGCAGATATGGATCAATCAACAATGTGCCGGGTATTAAAAGCTTGAATCATGGCGGACCGTATGTTGGTTACGCAAACGGCGGGCTGATTACAAAAGAACAAATTGCCCGTGTCGGAGAAGGAAACAAGCGGGAATGGATCATTCCGGAGGAGCGAGGCATCCGCGGCCGCTACCTCCTTCAGAGAGCCGCGCAAGCTCTTGGTATGGAAGTGACAGATCCGTCTCAATCCCAGCAGTCTGAGCTTTCTTCAGGACAAGTTTCCGCTGTTACTTCAGCTAGCCAGCCAACCGCAACGGTTTCCGGATCAAAAGAGATTTATATTCAATTTAACGGAGACCAGCACTTCCATAATGGACAGGACGCTGAAACCCTTGCAGCGAAAATCAAGCAGGCACTTATAGACGAACTGCAAAAGGATATCAATATTGGAACGAAGGGAGTCGTTGCATTTGACTAAATCCGTATATGAATTTTGGATTTCACAAGGGAAGGACAAGCTGCGGCTCCCCGTTCTTCCCGACCAGCTGAATATTTCAAATACGGTTCAGAATGAGACGGTTAAAGTAGCCAAGTTCGGTGACCTTACATTTATTGACGAACAAGGAGCGAAAGAAATTTCGTTCTCTTCGTTTTTCCCGAAGAAATACAGCCCAATAGCTGAATATCAAACCTTCCCGTCGCCGGAAAATGCGATATCAAAAATTGAGAAATGGATGAATGCCAAAAAACCGGTCCAGTTTTTGATTACGGGAACTAAAGTGAATTTAACATGCAGCATTGAAGGTTTTTCCTATAGCGAAGGCCAGCAGGATATAGGTGATCGCACCTTTGATATTCAATTAAAAGAATACAAAACCGCTTCCCCGCGGAAAATCAAGCAGAAGAAAAAAACAAAGGCAAAACGTCCGTCGAAGGCTGCGCCGAAGACGTACACAGTGAAAAAGGGAGACACGCTATGGGACATTGCAGGCAGATTTTACGGGAACAGCACTCAATGGCGCAAAATTTGGAACGCCAATAAAACAGCAATGATCAAACGAAGCAAACGGAACATCAGGCAGCCGGGCCACTGGATTTTTCCCGGCCAAAAATTAAAGATACCGCAATGAAACAGGTGATGTATGATGATAGAACTGTTCGTCATTAAAGACACAGAGTGGCTTGAGCTGGTTGCAGAAAGCGTATCGCTTGAGGGCCATCGTTATCAGGCGCCGCGCTCCATTGAAGCGACCATCGTCACCAAACAGGGCGACCAGACGTATTACAGTGTCTCAGAAGGAGATACGGTCTTGTTTAAATGGAAGGGAAAAGAGCTTTTTCGGGGCATTGTTTTTGCAAGAACCCCGGACGAGCATACGCTTGCCTTCAGCGCTTATGACATGCTTCAGTACCTGGTCAAAAACCAGGATATGTACGTGTTTTTCAATCAGCGGGCCGACCAGATCATCAGAAGGATTGCTAGTGACTTCCAGATACCGACAACCTCGATCGCAAACACAGGCCATACGATCAAAAGTCTTGTCATTAAAAATGATACGACATTGTATGACATCATATTAAAAGCGCTGAAACAGACGAAAAGCCAGACAGGACGACATTACCAGCTGTATTCGGAAAAAGGAAAGCTCGGTCTGCGCGCTTGGCCAGATCCGTCAGAAGTATGGGTGCTTGAAACGGGCGTCAATATCACGGGCTACCAATACAGCACTTCTATAAACGACACTGCTACTCGGGTGGTGCTTCGCCGGCAGAAGGACAATAAGACATATAAAGCCTCTGCCAAGGACAGTTCAGGCTTAAATAAATACGGTGTGCTTCAATATACGGAAACGGTCACAGATGACATCAACCAGGCACAGCTTCAGCAGCGGGCAGATGTACGCCTTGCTGAAAAAAAGGGCGTGAAAAAAGAACTGAAAAATATTCAGGCAGTGGGCATCCCGGAAGTGCAGAGCGGCTTGCCCGTCTATATTTCGATTCCGGAGGCCGGCATCAAGAAAACCTATTGGGTAGATACGGACCGGCATGAATTTAAAGGAACGAAACATACGATGACGATCGATGTTGTGGAAAAGAATACGATGCCGGAAGGAGTTTCCTGATGAGATTAAGTGAGGCTATAAAACATTTGGCAGTCGGCGCAGTTGACGCTGAGTCTCCGGTAGAACTGCTCCCGGCTGAAGTCGTTTCGGTTTCTCCTGTGGAAATCAAATTAAAAGAAAACAGCAAACTGATCATACCGGCTGACGCCATCATTATCCCAAAACGGATGCAGTCCGGAGGAGACGATGCACTCGAACCGGGGGATCGCCTCATGACCGCGGCTCTGACTGGCGGGCAATCGTTTTTTATTTTAGATAAGGTATAGACAAAACCGCTTCAATACGAAGGGGTTTTTATTTAGCATGTAAAAAGGAGTGGGCATCATGGCCCTGACACCAGAAGTGGAGTTTGAGGATTTTGAAGATGAGAGCGAAGTCATTGAAACCTCGCAAACGTACAAAATAGATTTTGAAAACGGAAGAATTACGAATGAGCTGATTACAGGGCTTGAAGCGATCAGGCAGTTCGTGTATATCGCCTTACAGACAGAACGCTATGCGTATTCCATATACAGCCATAATGTCGGAAACGAGCTTCAGGACGTGCTGACAGATCATGAGACGACTGATGCCTATAAAAAGATGGAGATCCCGAGACTGATAGAAGAGGCGCTGGTTTATGATGACCGGATATCGGCTGTAACAGATTTTGAGATTGAAAAACAAGGCGACGCGTTTCATGTGTCCTTCGTGGTGGAGACGGATGAAGGAACGCTTGAGATTGAGGAGGTGATTGGCGAAGATGTTTGAAGATCAGACTTTTGAAGCGATTATGGAGCGTATGCTGAACAGCATTTCCGCAGATATTGACACAAGAGAAGGCAGCGTCATTTATAATGCGTTAGCCCCGGCGGCGGCCGAGCTTGCGAAGTCTTATATATGGATGGATACTGTGCTTGAGCTAGTTTTTTCTGATACCGCACAAGGCGAATTTTTAGACAGGCGTGCAGCGGAAGCGGGAATTGAAAGAACTGCCGCGACAAAGGCTGTCAGAGCGGGAGAGTTTACGTCTGGAGTAACCATTCCTGTCGGCTCCCGTTTCTACGTGGATAATCTTTATTTTCAATATACGGCAGACGGGACGCTCATCTGTGAAACACCTGGTGAAGCGGGAAATGCCAATCTGACCGGACGCAATTTACTATCATTGGATACCATTCCCGGTTTAGAAACGGTCATTGTCAAAGAAATCCTGATTCCGGGACGCGAGGAAGAAGGAGATGACAGCTTGCGGGAACGGTATTTTACAAGGGTTCGGCGTGAGGCCGTCAGTGCCAATAAAATGCATTATAAGGAGTGGGCTGAAGAAGTGGACGGTGTGGGGAAGGCAAAGATCTTCCCGCTTTGGAACGGTGAAGGCACGGTCAAAATTGTCGTCACGAATGCAAATCTTGAGCCCGCTTCTCAAATTTTAATTCAAAAAGTGAAAGATTATATCGACCCTGAACCAGGACAGGGAGAGGGACAGGCGCCAATCGGAGCCGTTGTCACAGTGGAAAGCGCGGTCTGGAAAGAAGTTGAGATTTCTGCCGAAGTGCTGCCTGAGATCAATCACTCAATTGATGAAGTGAAGTCAGAAATTGAGGAAGGCGTTTTAAATCTCTTTAAGAAAATGGCGTTTGAAGATAACGTCATCCGCCTTTCTCAAATTAACAATATCGTCTATAATTCACCATCAGTCAGTGACTACTCCAATATTCAAATCAACGGCACGTCTGAAAATCTGGTGCTGAGCGACGTGGAAATTCCTAAGCTTGGGCAGGTGAAGATCATTGAGCAAACAAGATGACATGACAGCGTATCTGCCTCCGTTTCTCACCAGCCTTAAAGAAATGGCCGAGCTGCTGAAAGCGGAAGCGCCTGAGTTTGATAAACAAAATGACAGCATATTTGATCTGACGGATCAGTTATTCGTACCGACGGCGACATGGGGGCTCAGCCGCTGGGAAAAGATTTTAAACGTACCGCGGGAATCAGGCGACACTGATGAGATCAGACGATTGCGGCTCATTTCCAAAATGTCGAACATCCCGCCCATCACATACAGGGCCATTGAGCAGGCGGTAAACCGTTTCTTGAAAAACCCGTCTGCACAGGTCCGCCTGCTTCCCGGCGAATACCGATTTAACGTCGATATCAATGTTGATGACCTCCAGCACATGAATGAGCTGATCGAAGCGATAGAAAACATGAAACCCGCTCATTTGGCGTATACGCTCAGAGGAGGATTGAATGAGACGCTGCAAATCAAAGATACAGTCATCCTGAATCACCGCAGATACCGAACAGCCAGTGAGCTCAAGGTCGGTTATTCTGTCACTCTTAACAACAATGAGGTGGTCTTAACTTGATTTCAACCATATACAGAGAACGCACAGCGGCTGATCTGAAAAGCAGAATCGATCACGTGCTGCTCAACGGCCAAAAAACAGAAATAGTAGAGCTCGCCATTGACGGTGCGACCGTCACCGTTCTGACAAAACGTGAGGAAGACATCAAGCATATCGAAATGGTACAAATTTTTGACGAGCTGGGCAATGTGATCATAGAGAGAAAGACTGACCTGGACGTTAGCGAAAACAGAACACTCGATTTCAGATTTACTTTTGAGGTGGTGTAAACATGGCATACGAAGAAAAAACAGACTGGCTTCCGGACGACCCCATCAACGAAGATGACGTCAACCGCTGGGAAAAAGGCATAAAAGACGCCCACACCGACCTGGCCGCCCACAAAAACGACATGAACAACCCCCACAACACAACAAAGGCGCAAATCGGGCTGGGGAATGTGGATAATGTGCAGCAGGCGGCGAAGAAGGATTTTGACAAGCATATTTCAGATGAAACCATACACATTTCATCCAGTGAGAGGACAAAGTGGAACAACGCACAATTAACTAAGTTAACTGATGAAAACGGAAAATATCTAGCAAGCATCCAAAATGGTCTGGATTTTCACAAAATTGTGGAAGAATTGGATCAAACCTTTTTCTTTTATACTGATAAGACGGGAATCAATACCCCACCGTTTGCCACTAGAGGATTGTATATTGGCTACAAATCTTATGGAGAAGCTTTGGCAATGGATTATGAAGGAGGTACATGGCGAAAAAGCCTGAATGATTCCGGCTGGACTGATTGGGTTCAATTAGAAACTTCAGAAGGCGCTCAATTTAAGGTGAGGAGCCATGAAGAAAAAACTGAAATACATGTAAATAAAAGCGATAAAGACAAATGGAATTCTGGACAGTTATTTAAAGTAACTGCCGATAACGGGACACAAAAGATTAACCTGTCATCTGGATCTTTTTATGATTCGCTCAAAGATGTTGGGACTGTTACTTTCTATGGAACAAACGCGGTCACAGATAACCCGTCAAACACAAGTCTTCGAGGTATGCAATTGGTCGGTCAGCTAGGAATAGGCATGGGGTATGCTGTGGATGTGGGAGGTAATGCTTGGTGGTTTTTCTATAACGCTAACGATAGTGCGATCAATTGGTATCAAATTGAGTCTATAACGGGAGTGCAGTCAAAGATAGATGCACATGCCAATAAAACAGATATCCATGTAACAACATCCGATAAGGACAAATGGAATAATGCACAACTATATAGATTAACTGATACTCAAGGTTGCCGAACTAAAATCCCAGATGGAACTGACTTATTAACGCTGCCCTCTGGCTTTTATTATGCAGTAGGGAATGTCATAATAAACAATCCTGTTTTGGGAGATGGATCATGGTATAACTATGATGTTATTGAAACAGGAGGTGGCGGCCGAAAAACAATTTTGGCCTCTAGAAGTTTCGACGGAACCTTTTGGATGGCAACGATTCATACAGATGGCGTGTTTAAAGGATGGAATAAGATCGAGACCGAGGCAAGTGCTCAAACTAAAGCAGATAAAGCCTTAGATGATGCTAAAAACTATGTTGATGCAAATTATTCTAATCAAAAATTAACTGTTTTAACAGGAACAAATGTAATCCAAGATGCGAGAATAAGCGGAAATGATTACCCAGCTGGTATCACATTCATGGATATAGGAGCTAATAACGCTACCGGTTACCCACTTACCTATGGCATTGTAAAAAATGAAAAGCATAGTAATTATCGCTTTACTCAGTATTTTTATGGAAATGCAGACACAACTAGTGGAAGCTATGATCATGTTGGGACTTGGATCCGCCATTGGTGGGCTGGTACAGGCTGGACAGCTTGGCATAAAATTTCTGGATTTGCACATGCCAATATTCGGGCCAACAGCATACAATATTTAAATAAAGCTAACCATACAAAAATTCAGTTTAAACGCAAAATAAAAGATAGTCATAATGCTTTTGACACAAATAATAGTAGATTCGTTGCCCCTAATGATGGAATGTTTTTAGTGGGAGTTGGGCTGTATATGATAAATACACCGGCTTACATCAATTTTCATCTGAAACTCTATCTAAATGGATCATTGTATAAACCAATTGACCATAAGAGAGGGGACTTTGTTGATAAGCAAAATGAAATGTACCTTGGATTAAATGGTAATGTAACCGTTCCTATGAACAAAGGTGACTATATAGAGATCTATTGTTATTGCAATTATAGCGGTGATGATAGAAGAGGTGTATCCGATTTTAACGAGCTATACAACTATATAGACGTCCAAGAACTTGGAGGACTTAACTATCCTACAGTATAAGATAGGAGGCAAAATGATGATCGCAGAAGCAATCATGTTTAAATACCCCAGTGCAGACCCAACAAGAGATTTTATCGTTCAAAATGACGGGGAAGGGTCTTATATAGCCGAGTGGAACCTGCGCGCCCCCATCCCAACACAAAAAGAACTCGAATCCTGGTGGGAAGAGCTCCAAAAAAATCCGCCGTATAAGCCGCCCGATCAGGTGGAGCTCCTCGCTCAGGAGTTGTCGCAGGAGAAGCTGGCACGCAAGCAGCTTGAAGAACTGAACAAAACATTAGGGAACGAGTTGTCAGATATAAAGCTATCATTACATTCCTTGAAAGGAGATCTTTCTGAATGAATTATTGGGTGCTTGCCCTCTATTATGAGTGGGCGACAGCAGATATGGTAAAACAAGCATTAGCATATAAAGACTGTTCAATTGAGGATCTGGCAGAGGGTGTGAACAAAAAGCTGATCACAGCTGACCAGTATAAAGAAATTACCGGTAAAGCCATGTAGTAAGGCTTTTTTATTTTGCCTGTTTTTAGATCAAAGGAGGATGAAGATGGTGAAGTATCAATATGAATTTCCTCTCGATAGGACTGGAAAAGCCGGCGCTGTAAAGCCCTATCGAGGAGGAAAAAATGATTTTGTGACACCTGTTTCGAATTTGTCAGGCGTAGCGGAGATTTTAACAAATGCTTCCTTAAAGGCGACTGAGGCATACAGTCAGCTCGGGCAGGACAGGCTTGGCGCAGTTCTGATTTCGAAAGTGAAGGGCTGGGCGTATGCAGATCGTGAAGGTACGCTCTTTATAGAAGAAAGCGACAACAACAATGTTTGGACAACGACAGCAACAGTTAATGTCGCAGCAGGTGTCCTGACAGCGACGGACTGGGTATACCTTTCTAAACGCTATTACCGTTTCCGTTATGTGAACGGGAATCTTCAGCAATCTGAGTTTGTATTATACCAATCAGTCGGTGCGGGTGAGATGGATGTGCGTGTCAATGGAAAAACGCCTTTACAGATTGACTTTGCGGATAATCAAACACACGATGGACGGCTGAAAGTCGAGGCTCGCAAAACATTTGACTTTGTCTTTCATGAAAATGCAGAGTCCGCCGGCGAGGGTGCTTCTTTACCTGTTGACGGCGCCGCGCATTTACTCGTTGAAGTATATGGCACAGCGGAAATGAGCGAAGTCAAATTTTGGGGCAAATCGGTGTCAGGACAGAAACTGCCGATCAGAGGCGTGAAAACTGATGATGCTACCACTGCCTCCAGTACATTAGGAAAAGCTGAGGCATGGGCCTTTGATATTAAAGGGTTTAAGGAGATCATCATGGAGATTATCAGTATCACCGGCGGTACTCTCTCGGTAAAAGGGACCGCTGTTTCATAACAGTTTTGGCTCTCGGAAGGGAGGTGATCTGCATGTGAAGGAGGAGTGAATAATGCAGCAAGAGGCAGATGTGAATGTGTTTCAGCAGGACTTAGCAGACATAAAAGGCGAGCACAAAGCGCTTGAGCAGAGGGTTTCCGCATTAGAACGCGTGTCTGACCGGCAAGACCAGCAAATCATGACGCTGAACGAAAAATTAAACAAAATTGAAGAAAACACAACGTGGATTAAACGCACCATCACAGGTGCCATCATTACAGCAGTGTCTACAGGCATCATTGGCGGAGCCATCGCCATTATGTACAGTCTGCTGCAGCATTAAAGGGGGATTTTCATGAACACGTTTGACAAGGGCACGGTCATCAGGACGGTGCTTCTTTTAATTGCTTTAATCAACCAGACCATGCTGATACTCGGCAAATCACCATTGGACATTCAGGAGGAGCAGGTCAATCAGCTCGCTGACGCTCTTTATTCAGCCGGTTCCATCGCATTTACAATTGGAACGACACTTGCCGCTTGGTTTAAAAACAACTACGTAACAGAAAAAGGGAAAAAACAGCGCGACTTGTTAAGGGACAATAATCTGACGAAATAAGGAGAGATGAAAATGGTTAACATTATTCAAGACTTTATTCCGGTTGGCGCAAATAACCGTCCAGGCTACGCAATGACGCCGCTTTACATTACGGTGCACAATACAGCGAATACCGCAGTAGGAGCAGATGCTGCAGCGCATGCCCGCTATTTGAAAAATCCTGATACGACGACAAGCTGGCATTTTACAGTTGATGATACAGAAATTTATCAGCATCTGCCTTTAAATGAAAACGGCTGGCATGCGGGAGACGGAAATGGCAGCGGCAACCGGGCTTCTATTGGAATTGAAATTTGCGAAAATGCCGATGGCGATTTTGCAAAAGCAACAGCAAATGCCCAGTGGCTCATCAAAACATTAATGGCTGAACAAAATATCAGTCTCGCCAATGTCGTCCCTCATAAGTATTGGTCAGGGAAGGAATGTCCGCGAAAATTGTTAGATACGTGGGATTCGTTCAAAGCAGGAATTGGGGGAGGCGGCAGCCAAACTTACGTCGTGAAACAGGGCGACACACTTACATCCATAGCGAGAGCATTTGGTGTTACGGTTGCTCAGCTGCAAGAGTGGAACAATATCGAAGACCCGAATCTTATTCGCGTTGGTCAAGTATTAATTGTAAGTGCTCCATCGTCCGCTGAAGAACCCGAGCTCTATCCGCTCCCTGATGGTATCATTCAATTGACAACACCTTATACCTCAGGAGAACATGTCTTTCAGGTGCAACGAGCACTTGCGGCTCTGTATTTTTACCCTGATAAAGGCGCTGTTAACAACGGAATTGACGGCGTTTACGGACCGAAAACAGCTGACGCAGTTGCCCGTTTTCAGTCTGTTAACGGTTTAACTGCTGACGGTATCTACGGGCCTCCGACGAAAGCGAAGATCGCAGCGCAATTAAGCTGATCAAAGACCATAAAAAATCCCGGAGCCGCTCCGGGATTTATTTTTTCTTCTTCAACTTTTTAATAATTCCAGCACTGCGCTCCCTCACCCGAAGCGAGTACCCGGAAAGCCCAAACCTTCCGTAATCAACAAACTTCACACGCCTCACCAATTTTTTCACTGTATCACCTGACATTATCCTCTGTTTGTATTTATTATATGTAACCCTTTAAGAAAAGGAATAAGGACAAGAGCTGTTTTCCCTTGTCCTTTTAGTGTGATCATGCTTTTTTTCGTTTATACTCGTCAATCAGCCGTTCGTTTTCTTTGAAGATTCTTGCTGTATGCGGACTGACTTGATAGCTTGCGACACTGGTGGTTGAACGTTTTTTCAGGATTTTAAACGGCTTCGCCGCTCTGGGCTCGCATCTGTTTTGAAACGCACGTTCCATTATCCTTCACCTTCCTCCTCAATTGGCAGCACCAAATCATATATGCTCGTTAATGACGTAAATAGCAAATAATCAAATTCCGTGACAATGCTGTCAGACGTCAGCTTGATGACATAGTTCTGTGTCTCGATGGTAAAAGGGATGAGAACCACTTTTCCGTATTGGTCGTAATAAACGTCCTTTCGATCGAGCCGTGTTTGTACATCTGCCGGATCATCCATATGCTCGGTTAACCGGTCTTTATCAGCCTGTGTCGAATAGTGGCAAAGAGAAGCCGTTAAGTTCATTTTATCAGCATAGGTTTTCAGCAGCTTATCAATACCTTCAGCATAAGCATCTATACTTCCATAATAAACATGGATCGGTTCGTTTTTCAATAGGTATTGGTATGTTTTCAGCCGATTGAGATACATGTGGAGCATTTCGTTGTTTTCTTCAAGAATTTCTCTTGTGTCTGTTTCAAGCTCGCTGCCGGCCAGTTTTTTGACGTATGCACTTAAGAAGATAAAAGCATCAATCAAAGCAAAACTGACTGCGACAATGAGATACCGTTCCCAGTGGGTAAATAGGGAAGTGGGCTCATATGTCCAGTATACCATAGCACCCAGAACAAACAGCAAATACCAAGTTTTCCGGATGGCGGACATTTTTTCTTTGACCTTCGCTTCGAAACGCCACGTGGCATATACGTATAACCCCAGTCCGGCCACGATGCACCAGACCATGATCTGAAAGAATAAAACCATATTCGAATCCCTCACATCTGAAATAGGTTCTGCTTATTGTATTCGAGAGATCCGGATGGTTTTCCTGTTCCATCAAAAAAACCGCTCCTTTGACAGAAGCGGTGTGACATTAAAATATCATATTTAAAATAAAGTAGGCGATGGCACCAAGTGTCGCTGAAATCGGAAGCGTGATGACCCATGTAATGAGCATTCGCTTGGCCGTACCCCAGTTTACGCCTTTTACCCGGTGTGATGCACCGACGCCAAGAATTGATGAAGAAATGACGTGGGTTGTACTGACCGGCAAATGAATAAACGTGGCGCCGAAAATAATGGCTGCTCCGGTTAAGTCAGCGGAAACACCGTTTACCGGGCGGATTTTCATGATCTTTCCGCCAACGGTTTTGATGATTTTCCAGCCGCCGATTGATGTTCCGAGACCCATGGCTGTCGCGCAGGCGAATTGCACCCAGGTAGGAATATCATTAGCAGAAGTATGTAAATTCGCTGTGATGAGAGCCATTGTGATAATTCCCATTGCTTTTTGCGCATCGTTTGTTCCGTGTGTATACGATTGCAGGGCAGCTGTTACAATCTGCACTCTGCGGAATTGCTTATTCGTTTTCGCCAAGTTGCTGTCTTTGAAAATCAGCTTAACGATGCTATAAAGAATAAAACCAAGGACAAAAGCAATAATTGGTGATAGGATCAGTGCTTCAATGATTTTAATGAAGCCCTTATAGTTTAACGCTGCAAATCCGGCTGCCGCAATGGCTGCACCGGCAATAGCCCCGATGATGGCATGGGATGAGCTGCTTGGGATACCGTAGTACCATGTGATAAGGTTCCAGGCAATTGCAGCGAGTAGCGCAGCCAAAATGACAACAGAGCCATTTTCCAGCGTATAAGGATCTACGATGTCTTTCGTAATGGTTTTGGCAACACCTGTAAACGTCATTGCTCCGACAAAGTTCATCACAGCAGCCAATATAATGGCATGGCGCGGTTTCAACGCTTTTGTTGATACCGAAGTCGCAATTGCGTTTGCCGTATCATGAAACCCGTTGATGAAGTCAAACGCCAGAGCACAAATGACTATTAGTATCGTTAATATTAATAGAATATCCATTTTTACCCCTCGTTACGCGTTTTTCATAATGATGGTTTCAAGATTATTGGCAACACTTTGACAAGAGTCGGCGATTTCTTCAAGCGTTTCGTAAATTTCACGATATTGAATGACTTTGATTGGGTCTGTTTCATTTCCGAAAAGATTCTTTAATGATTTTCTGTGCAAGTTGTCACAGCTGTGCTCATACTCTTTAATTTTGATTGCGTGAGGCTGAATATCCTTTAAGCGATTTTCTGCCAGCAGCTCGATCGTAATCAAAATCTCTTTCGCACATTCTCTGATGTATCCGCTGAATTTATCGATATGCTCGTCTGATGAAGTAATTGAGAAAATCTCCATCATGGCAGAGAAATGTTCGATTCCGTCAAGCACATCATCCAAGCTGTTTGTCAGCTGAAGGATATCTTCGCGCTCAATAGGAGTGATGAACGCTTTGTTAAGCTCTTTAATCATGACATGAACATGATTGTCACCTTTTGTTTCATATTCCTTTAACGTATCTGCAAATTCTTTAAGCGTCGTTTGGTTAGTGACCTTAAAATTCACAAAATATTCTGCAGTTTCGTCTATGTTCTTTGCAATTTCTGTTAAAAGGAGTGAGAACTTATCTTTTTTTCTTCTTATCATTAAAAACCCTCCATAGTTTGAATGAACAATGCACACATCAAATTATTATATAGCCTTTTGTCGAAAAAAAACAGGTAAAGTCGAAAAAAACGTATCTTGACTTTTTTGATAAATCGTGTCTCCTTATTTTGACCTACTTCGCTTTAAAAAAACGACCCAAGTTTGCAAAAACTTTCTGCTTAACGTAAAAAGTATATCAAAAGTTGTGTTTTTCCTGTCAACTTTTATCTTCTGTTTCACCAAAAAACGGTTCCCTAAACAAGGGAACCGTTTTATCAGCTTGCTTTTCGTTTTTTCATCCCGTAATAAACAGGCAGTCCGGCAAGGCCGATGAGAATGGATAATCCGCAGCTCATTGTATCTGTAATGAGTGTGTTGCCTAACACAAAGAAGGAGCCCGCGATTGCCAGAATTGGCATAAATGGATAAAGCGGAACACTGTAGGCGCGCTTTTCTCCCTTTGCTCGCTTGCGGAGAATAAACACTGCAAAAAAGGCCATCACATAAAAAATGTAGATCATGAAAATAGAGATTTCTGAGAGCTTATCAGGGTTGCTGATCAGCATCATAATCAAAGCCAAAGCAATTTGAAAAGAAATCGCAATCCATGGTGTACGGAACGACGGGTGTACATGTGACAGTTTTTCAGCAAATGGAAGCTGTTTGCGTTCCGCCATTGCAAATGAAACACGCGGGAAAGAAAGCACCTTTCCATTTAAGCACCCAAAGATGCTGACGATAATCCCGACACTGATCAGCTTTCCGCCAATTGAACCGAACAGCATGGTTGCAGCGGTGCTTGTCGCATTTTCACCAAGCGTGACAATTTCGTTCGCTGACAGGATGTGAAGCAATGCAAAATTAATGAAAATATAGATCGCCGTTACAATTAATAATCCGCCCGTCATAGCGCGTGGCAGCAGCTTTTCGGGATTTTTCATTTCTCCGCCGAGAGCGGCAAGGAGAATCCAACCGTCATAAGCAAACAATGTAGCTAAAATAGCCGCCCCGAAGTTCATATCGGAAATGCTTTCGTTTACTGCTGTGAAGATGTGCTGATCGCCTTTCCAAAGGCCAAAGATGATGATGCAGGCAATCGGAATCAGTTTTCCAATCGTTGTCAGCGTTTGGACAAAACCGCCGTATTTTGTACCGATAATATTAATGACGCATAAAAAGAGAACTGCTATAATTCCAATGACTTTTGATAGTCCAGATCCCCAGCCGAAAAGATTCGCCATTAAAGATCCAAAATATAAACCCAGCGCGCCAATAATCGCCGGGCCGTAAATGATAATCTGCACCCAGCCGCACAAAAATCCCCAAAACTCGCCGTACACTTCTTCAAGGTACGTATAAAGACCGCCGGTTTTTGGAATCTGCGTTCCGATTTCCGCGATTGTCAAACCGCCCGCCAGTGTTAAAATACCGCCTAACAGCCAGGCGAAAAGCGCCGTTTTTGAATCACCTGAATAAGCAAGCACAGCGCCGGGCTTCATAAAAACACCAGAACCGATAATGGTTCCGATGACAAGAGTAAGGGCAAACAAGAGGCCTATCTCTTTTTTTAAACCGTTGTCTTCAGTATGCATGTCCTTAACCTCCTATGATGTTGAAGCTTCATGTTGAAGAATCTATTTTTTCATATTGTAAACCCTATTTTAGAAAAGTGAAATAAAATAAATTTTCTGATTTTCGAAATTTGCTTTGTGTACAGCAGATAAAACTGTGAAAACGCCTGTTTTGACAATCTATAAACGAATAAAATTTGTTATTTTCATTTGTAAAGTTCGTGTTTTCTGCGTTGGGATTTTAGCCGGTACGGAGGGGAGGTGAGAATTCAGAGAATGAACGAACCTTCGGTGAAGCTGATATGTTGACTTTCTCATGCGAATAAAATACTTTGTTATTAGAACAATAAATATACAACTATGATATAATATCTCGAAATCGAGATAAAATAACCTGGAGGGACAGCATATGAAAGTTAACGGCATACACCACGTATCGGCATTAACGGCCGATGCACAAAAAAACTTGGATTTCTATAAGAAAGTATTAGGATTAAAGCTCGTCAAAAAATCCGTCAATCAGGATGAACCGACAATGTACCATCTATTCTACGGAGATGAAGTGGCAAACCCGGGAACTGAGCTGACGTTTTTCGAGATTCCCCGCATTGCACCGTTTCATGCGGGAACAAACAGTATTTCTTCTATTGGATTGCGCGTTCCAAGCACAGAAGCCCTGCATTACTGGAAAGAACGTTTTGAAGAGCAGCAAGTAACGCACAGCGGCATCTCCAAAAGAGCCGGACGTGACATATTGGCATTTCAAGATCATGAAGGGCAGCGACTTGTGCTGACTGCTGATGAAGAAGGAAAAGGATATGGCCTGCCTGTTAAGCAGAGCGGCATTCCGGAAGAATTTTCGTTTCGCGGGTTAGGGCCGGTTGAACTGACTGTGCCATATGCTGAACCAACCTTACACGTATTGACGAATATTCTTGGATTTACAGAAATCAGCCGTGAACCAGTCGAAGGGCAAGGAACTGCCGTTATTCTGGAATCAGGAGAAGGCGGTGCTGCAACGGAAATCCATTTAATAGAAAGAAACGATCTTCCGCGCGAGCGTCAAGGCAAAGGAAGTGTTCACCACGTCGCATTTCGGGTAAGAGATGAAGAAGAACTTGCCGGGTGGCACCGGATCATCAGCCGGGAAGGCTTTAGCAATTCCGGCATTGTGGAGCGCTACTATTTCAAGGCGCTGTATTTCAGAGAACCGAACGGCATTTTGTTCGAGTTATCAACGGACGGACCGGGCTTTATGGTAGATGAAAATCTTGATGAGCTTGGCCAAACGATCGCTCTTCCGCCGTATCTTGAGCATCGAAGAGCTGAAATTGAAGAAAAATTGAAACCGATTCAATAAAATTGTAATTCGTTTGCCTTCCGGTATGCCGGAAGGCTTTTTTATTTTGCTGAAGCAGCATCGCTCAATGGGAAGGAAGTATCGGGTTCCGGTTAAGGGAAATGGATGATTGGCATGAAATGACCTCGGCAAAAATATTGTCTTTGTTTATTAATAGTTTATTCATATTTGCTTGTTACACTATTTCCAAGTTAGACAAAAAGGAGTGAAAAACACGTGGAAAAGAAAAAACGCGAGCTGGATATTTTCCTCATCCTCATTTTGCTCGCATCTGCATTCTTAAATATCTATAACATCTGGAATGATGATACGGTGAATCCTTATTACACCGCTGCAGTCACAAGTATGATGCAAAGCTTTCATAATTTCTTTTATGCTTCGTTCGATGCTGCCGGCTTTATAACAGTGGATAAACCGCCTGTTACATACCAAATCCAAACGATCAGCGCACTGATATTCGGTATGCACGGGTGGAGCGTCATTCTGCCTCAGGCACTTGCTGGTGTAGGTTCTGTCCTTTTAATGTATCTGTTAATAAAACCGACATTCGGTAAGACAGCAGCAAGAATTGCCTCTTTCATCATGGCATGTACACCGATTGCTGTAGCTGTAGCACGTACAAACAATGTTGATGCATTACTGGTATTTTTCTTATTGCTTGCTACATGGCTTCTCTTTAAAGCGATCAGAACAGGAAAGCTGATCTGGCTGTTAGCGGCATTTTTCGTTGTTGGGGTAGGTTTCAATACAAAAATGCTGCAGGCTTACATGATTTTACCGGCCTTCCTATTGTTCTATTTGATTGCGGCAAATGCCGCGGTGAAGAAAAAAATCATTTCGCTGGTAAGTGCGTTAGCCGTATTAGCAGCCGTTTCGTTATCGTGGCCGCTCATTGTCGACAATATCCCTGCAAGCAAGCGGCCTTATATCGGAAGCAGCCAAACCAACTCTGTTTTGGAATTGGCTTTCGGATATAACGGGATTCAGCGGCTGACAGGCCAAAATTCCGGCGGCGGCCAGGGTGCGCCAAACAAAGACGCTTCAAAAGAAATGTCTTCTTCTGATAACACTCAAGCACCGCCTAATCAGTCATCAGGCAGCAGCTCATCAAGCGATGGTAAATCCTCAAATGGCAATATGACGGTACCTCCATCCAATGGCCAAATGCCAAGCGGAGGAGAAATGCCAAGCGGCGTTCAAGGAGGCCCTCCAAGCGGCGGAGATGGCGGCCAAGGCGGACCCGGCGGAGACGGAGGGAAAGGCGGTACAGGAACCGGTTCGAAAATGCAATCAGGTTCAGGGATGTTTGGAACGGGAACACCTGGTCCACTGCGGCTTTTCCAACAAGAGTTATCTGATCAAATCAGCTGGCTTCTGCCATTTGCAATATTTGGAATTTCGGGCTTGCTGATCGCTGGCGCGAGAGAAAGAAGAAGATTATCTATAGAGCAGAAGGAAACGGTGTTCTGGGTTGCGTGGCTTGTATCGATTGCCGGATTCTTCAGTGTCGCAGAATTTTTCCATCATTATTATCTCATCATGCTGGCACCGCCGATTGCGGCTCTTGTCGGTGCGGGATGGGTTGCCCTTGTTCATCTGTATCGCAATCAGACAGGCTGGAAAGCATGGCTTTTGCCGGGATCAATTATTGCGACAACTGGATTTGAATTGTTTATTCTCAGAAACTACAACGATCAAATCGGTGCAGGCTGGAGCATCGGTGTAGGTGTTATCGGCGTGTTGTCAGCGATTGCTTTGCTGCTGTTTAAACAGCGCCAAAAACCGTTCAGTTATTATGTTTCACTTGCAGCTCTCCTCGCATTGCTGGTGATGCCGATTTATTGGGCAAGTACACCGCTTCTGTACGGAGGCAACAGCTCACTGCCTGAAACAGGCCCTCAGCTCGCATCAATGAGCGGAAAAGGCATGGGAATGTCTGATGCGACTGTAAATGAAAAACTGATCAAATATCTAGAGGAGAATAACTCCGGAGCTGAATACCTATTCGCCACAACCGATTCGAACACAGCGGCACCATATATCATTAAAACGAAAAAAGCTGTCATGGCTATTGGCGGATTCAGCGGTTCTGACCCGGCGATCACACTGACTCAATTCAAAAAGCTTGTAAAAGAAGGAAAAGTGAAATACTTCTTGGCTTCTGGAATGGGAAGAGGCGGAAACAATGACATTGTTGAATGGGTTGAGAAAAATGGAAAAGAAGTAGCATCAGAAAAATGGCAATCAAGTTCTGAGCAAAAAACAGAACATACTGATTCAGCTGATACATCAAGCAGCAAGGCTTCAGATAAAAACGGCAAAATGGGCGGACCTGGCGGAATGAATCAGTCAGCAACATTATACGAACTACATGCTGATGAATAGGAGGCAAAAACATGAGCAGACATATTCAATATTCAATTGTTGTACCTGTGTATAATGAAGAGCTTGTCATTCATGAAACCTATCAGCGCTTAAAAGAGGTCATGGATCAAACGAAGGAAAACTACGAGCTGCTTTTTGTCAACGATGGCAGCAAAGACCGCAGTATTGAGATTTTAAGAGAGCACAGCCTGATCGATCCGAAAGTGAAAATTATTGATTTTTCAAGGAATTTTGGACACCAGATCGCCATTACGGCGGGTATGGATTATGCACAGGGGAATGCAATCGTCGTCATTGACGCCGATTTGCAGGACCCTCCTGAACTGATTTTAGATATGATTGAAAAGTGGAAGGAAGGCTATGAGGTCGTGTACGCCGTGCGGACTAAACGAAAAGGGGAAACCTTTTTCAAAAAACAAACCGCGGCTATGTTTTACCGGCTTCTCAGCGGTATGACAGATATTGATATCCCGGTTGATACGGGGGATTTTCGCCTCATGGACAGAAAAGTCTGTGATGAAATGAAGAGATTAAAAGAAAAAAATCCATTTGTAAGAGGGCTAGTCAGCTGGGTGGGCTTTAAACAGACAGCGGTCGAGTATGTACGTGATGAAAGGCTCGCCGGAGAAACAAAGTACCCGCTCAAGAAAATGTTGAAGCTGTCAATGGACGGCATCACGACATTTTCACATAAACCGCTGAAGCTGGCAAGCTATGCGGGGATTTTAATGTCAGGTGCTGGATTTCTGTATATGTTTATCGTGCTGTATCTGAAGCTATTCACAGACAGCACGATTACCGGCTGGTCATCACTTATTGTGATCCAACTCCTGTTCAGCGGCATTGTCCTTCTGATTTTGGGCGTGATCGGCGAATATATCGGCAGAATCTACGATGAAGCCAAAGACAGGCCGCTTTACATCGTCCAAAAATCGTATGGAATTAAAAATAAAAGACTCTATAGAGACCAGCATATGTCATAACCTCAAACCCCCTGTCCGTTACGGACAGGGGGTTTTTATGCTCTGAGCACGATCTAAAGCAAAAGATGCTGATAGATATATGGAAATTGGGTAAAGAAGAGATTGTGAGCTTGTACTGCGGTTCAGTCATGCTGAAATAAAAACAGCAAAACTTAAAGATTTCGTCATCGGCTTTGCTGCATGTCAGCTGTTAGATTGGGGGGCTTTTAAGAAACGCATGATTAGAGCCGTACCAGTTATGTTTAATAGAATACTGGTACCCAATACAATTCCCCACGTCAACGTCGATTCAGAGAGAAGAAAGCTCAGCAAAAGAAAAGCCAATCCTGCGCAGATCATACTCAGTCCAACGGTTTTCATGTTCATGCCTCCTGGTAAACGATGTTTCTAGCATCTGATGAGAATGATGTCAATCTGTATGATATACGTATATCTCGTCTGAAAGTTTCATAGAGCAATTAGGTCTTTTATCTAATAAAAAGCCTCAGACCGCTTTTGCGGCCTGAGGCGTTATGTCTTACGAAGTTTTCTCTTCTTTTTGATCAAGTTTAATTTTTTTCGTCATTTCTTTGCCGTTTCTGAGAATTTTCACTTCAACGGTATCACCGATCTTTGCGTCTTTATATAAGATATTGCGCAATTCACTGCCTGTATCAATTTCTTTACCTTTTAGGCCGATGATAATATCCTCTGCTTTTAATCCGGCCTTTTCAGCAGGAGAGCCTGAAGCGACTTCACGGATGTAAACACCTTTATTCAGCTGGCTGCCGAACAGGCCGAGTGTGCCTTCTTGGTAATTTTGCGGCACTTGTTCTAGATCAAGCATGCTGACACCGATATATGGACGTTCAATTTGACCTTTTGACAGCAGTTCTTCAGCAATCGGTTTTACGTCATTGCTTGGAATGGCAAATCCGATACCCTCAACATCATCCTCACTGATTTTCATACTGTTAATGCCGACAATTTTGCCGTCTGTATTTAACAAAGGACCGCCGCTGTTACCGGGGTTAATTGCTGCGTCAGTCTGAATGACGTTAATGCTCGTTTCGCCGGCTGATGTAGACATTGAAACCGTTCTGTCCACGCCGCTTACAATTCCTTGTGTTACTGTGCGGGACAGATCTTTTCCAAGCGGATCCCCAATCGCAATAACGGTCTCGCCTGTTCTGAGATCAGATGAATCACCGAAGTTTGCCACTTTTGTGACGTGGTCATCACTGATTTGGAGGACGGCTAAATCAGTTAACGAGTCACTGCCTACCAGCTTTGCAGTAACCTCAGTGCCGTCATATAAAGATACCTTCAGTGATGATGCCCCTTCTACGACGTGGTTATTTGTAATGATATAAGCCTTGCCATTCTCTTTTTTGAAAATGACACCTGACCCTGAACCGCTTTCTGTATCTTCGCTGGAATCAGAAGAACTAGAGCCGAACAAAGAGCTGTTTGATTGTGCCTGAAGATTTGTAATACCGACAATCGCTGGTGAAAGGTCTTCTACCATATCTGAGATTTTAGAAGAGTCCTCGCTCTTGAATGCAGATGAGCTGCTTGAGCTTGATGAGCTTTTTTTAGATTCAGAGGAGGTGCTTGTTGCTGTAACAGATTGCGTTTGCTGCTGGCTGGATGATTGTTTTGCAGTGTCCTGAGAATCATGGTCGCTAAGCGGTGTAAACGTATAGATGCCAAGGGCAAGACTGCCGCCGATCACTCCGCCAAGCAACGGTCTGAACCATCCGAATCCTCGTTTTTTCTTCTCCTGATCATGAATGACATTGCGGGCTGAGTAGGAGGCGCTCTGATCGTTCTCTTTCGTTAAAAAGACCTCATTCTCAATACCTTTCGTTCTGTTTTCATCACGATAGTTATCCATCATGTTCACTCCGTTTCTCTATTTTCACATGTCTATTTATATTGATAGGTTTATGACTTGAGTTTATCATAAACAAAAACTGTGGGATAAAAATGAAAAGATTATGGGAAATTGTGAAAAAGTGCGGAAAACGGTACACTTCATATTGTATATGAAAGGACTGAGTCGATGGAACAGATTGGATTGATTGGATATGGCAGCATGGCGGATATGATCGCCAGACAGCTGTTGAAACATGAACAAATAAAAGAGAATGAGCTATTTATTGAGACGAGAACGAAGGGGGAGCGGCTGCGGGCACTCATGTCAGATTATCCAAACGTATCGGCTGATCCGTTGGAGAATTGGGCAAATACGTGCCAATTGATTTTGATATGCGTCCCGCCGCTCCATGTCATCGAAACAATGCGCCGTCTGCACCCGTATGTGAACAGAAATACTCACATCGTATCCATAGCTGCCGGTGTGCCGCTGCGTCTTTTGGAGGCAGAAACAGAAGCGGGTATCTCACGTGTTATTCCTGCCATTACGTCCGAAGCAGAAGCTGGCATCTCACTTGTCGTTCACAGTGAAGCACTGGCTGCGGAGAAGAAAGAGCATCTGAATGAATTGTTATCGGTTTTCAGCCGTGTACGAGAAATCAAAGAATCGAATTTAGATGCGGCCAGCAATTTAACGAGCTCGGCACCGGGATTCATAGCGGCAATCTTTGAAGAGCTGGCACTGTCTGCCGTCAGAAACAGCAGCCTGTCCAAAGAAGAAGCCTTTGATTTTCTGATTCATTCGCTATACGGAACTGGCAAGCTGCTGATCGAAAAAAATATGTCTTTCGAGGAGACGCTGGAACGTGTCGCAACCAAAGGCGGAATAACGGGAGAGGGAGCTGAGGTGATACGTGCCTCTGTGCCGGACGTTTTTGATGAGGTGTTTGAAAGAACCCTGAAAAAATATGAACTGCTTACAGAACTGGTTGGTAAACAGACATGAATCCTTGAAAAAGGATTCTTTTTTTATCACTGAGTGGTTGAGATTTTCCCCAGTTATATTGCATTTTTCCTCTTTTTTTAATATAATCTGTTAGAATATTCATAATTTAGTAAAAAAGGAGGAGCGTTATGAAATTGTACATGTCAGTAGATATGGAAGGTATTTCGGGTCTTCCGGACGATACCTTTGTGGATTCCGGCAAGCGGAATTATGAACGCGGACGGCTTATCATGACTGAAGAAGCCAACTACTGTATTGCTGAAGCATTTAACAGCGGGTGTACCGAGGTGCTGGTCAATGACAGTCATTCGAAGATGAATAATCTGATGGTTGAAAAGCTTCACCCTGAAGCAGACTTGATTTCTGGTGACGTCAAACCATTTTCAATGGTGGAGGGACTGGATGATACGTTTACAGGCGCTTTGTTTCTCGGTTATCATGCGAGAGCCTCGACTCCCGGTGTCATGTCACACAGCATGATTTTCGGCGTCCGTCATTTTTACATAAACGATCGGCCTGTCGGTGAGCTTGGATTAAATGCATACGTTGCCGGATATTATGATGTCCCGGTATTAATGGTAGCCGGGGATGACCGGGCGGCGAAGGAAGCAGAAGAGCTTATCCCGAACGTGACGACAGCCGCAGTCAAACAAACCATTTCAAGATCCGCAGTGAAGTGCTTGTCCCCTGCGAAAGCCGGACGGCTGTTGACAGAAAAAACCGCGTTTGCCCTGCAAAACAAGGACAAAGTCAAGCCGCTCACACCGCCTGACAGGCCAGTTCTGAGCATTGAATTCGCCAATTATGGCCAAGCAGAATGGGCGAATCTGATGCCGGGAACGGAAATCAAGACGGGAACTACAACCGTTCAATTTCAGGCGAAGGACATGCTTGAAGCCTATCAGGCGATGCTTGTCATGACTGAGCTTGCGATGCGGACATCATTCTGCTAAAGGGGTGTTTTAGGCTTTGGCGCGATACATGATAAAGCGTTTTTGGGCAATGGCAGCTACGATTTTGGTGATTACCACCCTGACTTTTGTTCTCATGAAGGTCATTCCTGGATCTCCTTTTAACGAGGAGAGAGGCACAAATGAAGCCGTTCAAAAAAATCTCGAAGCCTACTATCACTTAGACGATCCTCTCATTTTCCAATACATTTTCTACTTAAAATCCATCATTACATTCGATTTCGGACCTTCAATTAAAAAACCGTCGGACAGTGTAAATGATATGCTGGAACGCGGATTTCCCGTTTCCTTTGAGCTTGGGATGACAGCGATTGTCATTGCTGTGATTTCTGGGCTGGTGCTGGGCGTAATCGCTGCACTCCGCCGCAATGGCTTTTTGGACTACGCCGCGATGAGTCTTGCAGTACTCGGCATCTCCATCCCGAATTTTATTCTGGCAACATTGCTCATTCAGCAATTTGCTGTCAATCTCAAACTATTTCCTGCTGCCACATGGACGAGCCCGATTCATATGGTGCTTCCGACCGCAGCGCTTGCTGTAGGGCCAATGGCGATCATTGCCAGGCTGACACGGTCGAGCATGGTCGAAGTTCTGACACAGGATTATATCCGCACAGCAAAAGCAAAAGGGCTTTCTCCGTTCAAAATTATTGTAAAACACGCACTCAGAAATGCACTCATGCCCGTCATTACCGTCCTGGGCACACTCGTCGCCAGCATCTTAACAGGAAGTTTTGTCATTGAAAAAATCTTTGCCATTCCGGGAATGGGAAAATATTTTGTTGAAAGCATTAATCAGCGGGACTATCCCGTGATTATGGGAACGACCGTTTTTTACAGCGTCATTCTGATTATCATGCTGTTTTTGGTCGATTTGGCCTACGGTCTCTTAGACCCGCGCATTAAACTGCATAAGAAAGGGTGAAGCGTGTGAATCTCCCTGTACAAACGGATGAACGCCAGCCAGAACAGCACAATCAGGTGCCTGATGAGTGGTTTGTCTCGAATCAGGAAAAAAATCGGGAAGCCGATTCGGTCAAGCGGCCGAGTTTGTCATACACGCAGGATGCCTGGAGGAGGCTGAAGAAAAATAAATTAGCGATGGCCGGACTCTTTATTCTTTTATTTCTTTTTGTCATGGCAGTTATCGGGCCCTTTTTATCGCCCCATAGTGTCGTACGCCAATCGCTGACAGAACAAAATCTTCCGCCCTCAGCCGATCATTGGTTCGGCACCGATGAACTCGGCCGGGATGTGTTTACCCGAACATGGTATGGCGCGAGAATTTCGTTGTTTGTCGGCGTGATGGCAGCACTGATTGATTTTTTGATCGGTGTCATTTACGGAGGCGTTGCCGGCTATAAAGGTGGCAGGATTGACAGCATTATGATGCGGATTATCGAAGTGCTGTACGGACTGCCGTACCTGCTTGTTGTCATTTTGCTGATGGTGCTCATGGGACCGGGACTGGGCACGATTATTGTGGCGCTGACTGTGACCGGGTGGGTCGGCATGGCGAGAATTGTAAGAGGCCAGGTACTTCAGATTAAAAATTATGAATATGTACTCGCCTCGAAAACCTTTGGCGCGAAAACCTTTCGCATCATCCGGAAGAATTTGCTGCCGAATACTATGGGAGCGATCATCGTACAAATGACATTAACCGTACCTGCCGCTATATTCGCAGAATCATTTTTAAGCTTTCTCGGCCTCGGCATACAGGCTCCGTTTGCAAGTTGGGGCGTGATGGCGAATGACGGCCTGCCTACGATTTTGTCTGGGCATTGGTGGCGCCTGTTTTTTCCGGCCTTTTTCATATCTCTGACGATGTACGCGTTTAATGTGCTGGGGGACGGATTGCAGGATGCGCTTGACCCTAAGCTGAGGAGGTAGCTGTATGGAAAAAGTTCTGTCAGTCAAAAATCTGCACGTGTCTTTTACGACTTACGGCGGGACGGTTCAGGCGGTCAGAGGGGTGAGCTTTGATTTGTATAAAGGAGAAACCTTTGCGATCGTCGGCGAATCCGGCTGCGGCAAAAGCGTTACCTCCCAAAGCATCATGGGCCTGCTTCCGCCTTATTCGGCGAAGGTGACAGAAGGAAGCATTCTATTTAAAAACAAAGACCTTTGCCGTCTCTCTGACAAAGAAATGAGAAGTATAAGGGGAGCCGACATTTCTATGATTTTTCAAGACCCGATGACGGCGTTAAACCCTACGCTGACTGTCGGCGACCAGCTGGGGGAAGCGCTATTGCGCCACAAAAAAATGAGCAAAAAAGCGGCACGGAAAGAGGTGCTTTCCATGCTGTCATTGGTTGGTATTCCAGATCCCGAAGAGCGCTTAAAGCAATATCCCCACCAATTCAGCGGCGGCATGAGACAGCGGATTGTCATTGCGATGGCGCTGATTTGCGAGCCTGACATCTTAATTGCGGATGAACCGACCACCGCCCTGGATGTAACCATTCAGGCCCAGATTTTAGAGCTGTTTAAAGAGATTCAGAGAAAAACGAATGTGTCTGTCATTCTGATTACACATGATTTAGGGGTCGTTGCCCAGGTAGCTGACAGAGTCGCAGTCATGTATGCCGGGAAAATGGCGGAAATCGGCAAGAGAAAAGATATTTTTTATCAGCCGCAGCACCCTTATACAAAAGGACTGCTGGGTTCTGTCCCGCGGCTGGATTTAGATGGCGCGGAGCTGATCCCGATCGACGGAACGCCGCCGGATTTATTTTCGCCTCCGCCGGGCTGCCCGTTTGCCGCCCGCTGTCCGAACAGGATGGTTGTGTGTGACAGGGTGTACCCGGGCCAGACGATCAGATCTGACTCGCACACCGTCAACTGCTGGCTGCAGGATCAACGAGCAGAGCATGCGGTGCTGTCAGGAGATGCGAAGGATTGAACATGAAAAGGGGGAAGAGGATGAAACGAGTGAAAAAGCTATGGGGCATGGGTCTTGCATTAGGACTTTCGTTTGCGCTGATGGGGTGCACAGCAAATGAACAGGCCGGAAAAGAAGGCAGTCATGATAAGGCAAAAACCAGCGGAGAAAAGGTGCTGTATGTAAATAATGAAAATGAACCGACTTCATTCGATCCGCCGATCGGCTTTAATAATGTGTCATGGCAGCCGTTAAATAACATCATGGAGGGGCTGACGCGTCTTGGCAAAGATCATGAGCCCGAGCCGGCAATGGCGGAGAAGTGGTCTGTTTCGAAAGATAATAAAACCTACACATTTACGATTCGGGAAAATGCGAAATGGACAAACGGAGATCCTGTAACAGCCGGAGACTTCGAATACGCGTGGAAGCGGATGCTTGATCCGAAAAAAGGCGCTTCATCGGCATTCCTAGGTTATTTTATTGAAGGCGGCGAAGCATATAACAGCGGGAAAGGGAAAAAAGACGATGTGAAGGTGACGGCAAAGGATGATCGAACCCTTGAAGTTACACTGGAAGCACCGCAAAAATATTTTCTGAGCGTTGTGTCCAATCCTGCGTATTTTCCGGTAAATGAAAAGGTCGATAAAGACAATCCAAAGTGGTTTGCTGAGGCGGATACATTTGTCGGAAACGGCCCGTTTAAGCTGACGGAATGGAAGCATGATGACAGCATCACAATGGAGAAAAGCGACACGTATTGGGATAAAGATACAGTGAAGCTTGATAAGGTGAAATGGGCGATGGTCAGTGACAGAAATACAGATTACCAGATGTTTCAATCAGGGGAACTTGATACCGCTTATGTCCCTGCTGAGCTGAGTGATCAGCTGCTTGATCAGGATAACGTCAATATTGTTGACCAGGCGGGTCTCTATTTCTATCGATTTAATGTCAACATGGAGCCGTTTCAAAATGAAAACATCAGAAAAGCCTTTGCGATGGCTGTGGATCAAGAGGAAATTGTAAAGTACGTCACGAAAAATAATGAAAAACCGGCGCGCGCCTTTGTATCGCCTGGGTTTACGCAGCCTGACGGCAAAGATTTCCGTGAAGCAGGCGGAGACCTGATCTCACCTAACGACAGCAAAGCGAAGCAGCTGCTCGAAAAGGGGATGAAGGAAGAAAACTATAATAAGCTTCCTGCGATCACGCTTACTTACAGCACAAAGCCGGAGCATAAAAAGATTGCCGAAGCTATCCAGCAAAAATTGAAAAATAGCCTCGGAGTCGATGTGAAGTTGGCCAATATGGAATGGAACGTATTTTTAGAGGATCAAAAAGCGCTGAAATTCCAATTCTCTCAAAGCTCATTTTTACCTGATTACGCGGACCCTATCAGTTTTCTGGAAGCCTTCCAAACGGGAAATTCGATGAACCGCACAGGCTGGGCCAATAAAAAATACGATCAGCTGATCAAACAGGCGAAAAATGAAGCCGATGAAAAAACACGGTTCTCTCTTATGCATCAAGCTGAAAAGCTGCTCATCAATGAAGCGCCGATCATTCCGGTTTATTTTTATAATCAGGTTCACCTGCAAAATGAACAAGTAAAGGGAATTGTCCGTCACCCTGTCGGCTATATCGATTTAAAATGGGCAGATAAAAACTGATGGCGGTGATTGAGGAAATACTGCTTCTTTATGCGAAGGAGCGGTATTTTTTCTCTTTCTTGCACGTATACGTAGGGTGCAGAGCAAATGAAAGGAGTGTTTTCGTTGAATTACAAGCCGAAAGCGCTGAAAAAGGGTGATACAGTCGGAGTGATCGCGCCCGCAAGTCCGCCGGATCCAAAAAAGCTTGACACCGCGCTTTTATTTTTAGAAGAGCTCGGTCTTCAGGTGAAGTTGGGCAAGGCGCTGAAAAATCAGCACGGCTATTTAGCGGGACAGGATGATGAGCGGCTGGCGGATCTCCATGAGATGTTCAGAGACGAGGAGGTAAAAGCGGTGTTGTGCGCATGCGGGGGTTTTGGGACAGGACGTATCGCCGCCGGCATTGATTTCAGCTTGATCCGCAAACACCCTAAAATTTTTTGGGGATACAGCGATATTACGTTTTTACATACTGCCATTCATCAAAACACAGGTCTTGTCACCTTCCATGGCCCGATGCTCAGCTCGGATATTGGCCTTGACGACGTTCACCCGCTGACAAAAGCGTCATATAAGCAGCTCTTCCAGGAGACGGAATTCACCTATACAGAAGAGCTTTCTCCGCTGACCGAGCTTGTTCCCGGCAAAGCGGAAGGCGAGCTTGTCGGGGGGAATCTGTCTTTGCTGACGTCTACACTGGGCACGCCATTTGAAATTGATACGAGAGGAAAGCTTCTGTTTATTGAAGATATTGATGAGGAGCCTTATCAAATCGACCGGATGCTGAATCAGCTGAAAATGGCGGGGAAGCTGACGGACGCGGCGGGAATTCTAGTTTGTGATTTTCACAATTGTGTCCCGGTGAAGCGAGAGAAGTCTCTCTCACTTGAGCAGGTGCTGGAAGACTATATTATTTCTGCGGGCAGGCCTGCTCTGAGAGGATTTAAAATCGGTCACTGCTCGCCAAGTATTGCCGTTCCGATCGGTGCGAAAGCTGCTATGAATACAGCAGAAAAAACAGTCGTAATAGAGGCGGGCGTTTCAGAAGGGGCGCTGAAGACATGAAAATCATTCGAATCGAAACAAGCCGAATCGCCGTTCCACTGACAAAGCCGTTTAAAACCGCGCTTCGCACTGTGTATACGGCTGAATCAGTCATAGTAAGGATTACTTATGACAGCGGTGCAGTCGGATGGGGAGAAGCACCCCCGACGTTAGTGATTACAGGAGACAGCATGGATAGCATTGAAAGTGCCATTCACCATGTGTTGAAACCGGCATTGCTTGGAAAAAGCCTGTCCGGCTGTGAGGCCATTCTGCACGACATCCAGCATCTTCTTACAGGAAATATGAGCGCGAAGGCTGCTGTAGAGATGGCGCTATACGACGGCTGGGCGCAGATGTGCGGGCTGCCGCTTTATCAAATGCTTGGCGGATACCGAGATACGCTGGAAACAGACTATACCGTCAGTGTCAACTCACCTGAAGAGATGGCAGCTGATGCCGAAATTTATCTCAAACAAGGCTTTCAAACGCTCAAAATAAAGGTCGGAAAAGATGATATTGCAACAGATATCGCCCGTATCCAGGAAATCAGAAAACGTGTCGGATCAGCTGTGAAACTGCGTTTAGACGCTAATCAGGGGTGGACGCCGAAGGAAGCGGTAACTGCCATTCGGAAAATGGAGGATGCGGGTCTAGGCATTGAGCTTGTCGAGCAGCCTGTCCATAAAGATGATCTCGCTGGGCTTAAAAAGGTGACAGATGCAACAGATACGCCGATTATGGCTGATGAAAGTGTTTTTACACCGCGCCAGGCGTTCGAAGTTCTGCAAACCCGGAGCGCAGACTTGATCAATATTAAATTGATGAAAGCGGGCGGCATCAGCGGAGCAGAGAAAATTAATGCCATGGCGGAGGCCTGCGGGGTGGAGTGTATGGTCGGCAGCATGATCGAAACGAAGCTGGGCATTACGGCCGCGGCGCATTTTGCGGCAAGCAAGAGAAACATCACACGCTTTGATTTTGACGCGCCGCTGATGCTGAAAACAGATGTATTCAAAGGCGGCATAACATATAGCGGCAGCACGATTTCGATGCCTGGCAAACCGGGTCTCGGAATCACCGGGGCTGCGCTTTTGAAAGGGGAAAAAGAGCAATGATGCACACTGTCATATCAGCAGTGGCCAACATCTGGACAGCGCCTGATTCACCGCGTCCGTCTGATCAATTCATGCTTCAACCGACTGTAATGATCAGAGACTGGCTGAAGCGCATGACGTATGATGAACGGCTTAGATTATGTACAGACAATGTAATCCAAACTCAGGTTCTCTTTGGCGAAAAGGTACTTGTGACAGCGGAACAGGGGGAATGGGTTTCTGTGATCGTGCCTAGCCAGCCATCCCGAAAGGATCCACGCGGATACCCAGGCTGGATGAAAAAGAACCAGCTGGAAAAAACAAAGCCCATCCATACACAACACGATGTGATGATCAGCAAACCTGCTGCCTTTTTGTACAGAAGCAATGGGGAAAAGGAGATCGAATTAAGCTTTTTGACGGTTCTCCCCTTCATTGCAAAAGAAAACGGATATTTTAAGGTTTCGACTGTTTTGGGAGAAAGGTTTGTGAAGCAAAGTGATGCAGTGCCTGTCAGCGAACAGAAAGGGACTGCTGAAGACATCATTCAAACGGGAGCTTTTTTTCTCGGACTTCCCTACCTATGGGGAGGAATCAGCGGGTTTGGGTTTGATTGCTCCGGTTTTATGTACAGTATATTTAAGGCGAATGGATACAGCATCCCCCGTGATGCGGGAGATCAGGCTAAGGCGGGGGAGGATGTCCTGCTTGATGATATGAAGGCTGGTGATCTGCTGTTTTTTGCTTATGAGGAAGGAAAAGGAGCGATTCATCACGTCGGTCTCTCCGTTGGCGGCGGGAAAATGCTGCATTCTCCAAAGACAGGGAAGTCAATCGAAATCCTCACATTAAAAGAGACAATCTATGAAAAAGAATTATGTGCGGTGCGCCGCTGTTTTTCAGAATAAGGAGGGAGACAAATGAGGCGACTGCCTTTGTTAGAGGTCAGCCAGCTGAAAATGCATTTTGACGCAGGGAAAAAGCGGACAGTCAAAGCCGTCGACGGGGTCACCTTTCAGATTCATGAAGGAGAAACGTTCGGGCTAGTCGGGGAATCAGGGTGCGGGAAATCAACCTTGGGGAGAGTGCTGATGCGCCTTTATCAGCCGACAGAAGGAAGCGTGACATACCGCGGCACAAATCTTCATGCACTGAGTGAAAAAGAGCAGTTTGCCTTCAACCGCAAACTGCAGATGATTTTTCAGGATCCTTATGCTTCATTGAACCCGCGCATGACCGTTCGAGAAATTATTTTGGAGCCGATGGAGATTCACAATCTCTACAATACCCATAAAGCGCGGCTTCTCGTCGTAGACGAGCTGCTTGAGGCAGTTGGGCTTCATCCCGATTTTGGCAGCCGTTATCCGCATGAATTCAGCGGCGGGCAAAGGCAAAGAATCGGGATTGCGAGAGCACTGTCGCTGAATCCTGAATTTATCGTGGCGGACGAACCGATTTCTGCTCTTGATGTCTCAGTCCAGGCACAGGTGGTCAACCTGCTGAAGCGGCTTCAAAAAGAGAAAGGGCTTACGTTTTTATTCATTGCCCATGATCTTTCGATGGTGAAGCATATCAGTGACAGGATCGGTGTTATGTACTTAGGACACATGATGGAAATTACAGAGAGCGGCACCTTGTATCGTGAACCGCTCCATCCCTATACAAAGGCGCTTTTGTCCTCGATTCCGATTCCAGATCCTGAATTGGAGGACAAGCGTGAGCGTATTCTCTTGAAAGGAGAGCTGCCGAGCCCGGTCAATCCGCCAAGCGGCTGCGTGTTTCGGACCCGCTGTCCGGAGGCGATGCCTGAATGTGGGGAATCTCGTCCCCAGCTTCAAGAAATCGAACCCGGCCGTTTTGTCGCTTGCCATTTGTATCGAAATGCTGAAACGAAGGAAAAAGTGAGATAAATAAAAAGAGTGGCTCCTTTTTACTAGAGCCACTCCATTTGTTTATAGTTGATGTAAAAACTTTACACAAACCGGGTAAGGGACAGAAACCGTTGATGGGAGGAGTGTCAATCGGCCGGTTTCTTTGTCTCTTTCAAACAAGACGAGGTTGCCTGTTTCTTCATTTGAAGCAACGAGGAACCCTTCCGTTGGGTCAAATACAAAGTCACGAGGCCAGTTGCCTTCAGTCGACACTCTTTCTACGAAAGCCAGCTCTCCTGAATATTGATTCACTTCAAATACGGCGATACTGTCATGGCCGCGGTTTGCGACATAAACAAAACGTCCGTCCTCTGTGACATGAATTGCGCTTCCCTGGCTGTTATCTGTAAAATCATCAGGGATGGCAGAAACGACTTGGATTTCTCTAAATTCGCCGGCTGTCGGGTTGTATTCAAGCGCAATCACTTCATTGCTTAATTCTGTCATGACATAAGCGTATTTTTCTTTCGGATGAAAAGCGATATGGCGAGGTCCTGCACCGGGGGCGAAGGAATGGCTTCCGGATTCAGTCAATACGCCGTCTTTCAGCTTATAGGTGTAGAGCTTATCTATACCTAAATCAACCGCTACCACATAATTGTGTTCAGGTGTGAACCCCGCGTAGTGTGTATGCGGTTTTTCTTGTCTTTCGTGCGGCCCTTTTCCTGTGTGAGCGGCCTCTGAAACAGGTGATTGCAAGCTGCCGTCTTCCTGAACCGGAAAAACGTGTACCTTCCCGCTGTGATAATTGGCAGTCAGGACGAATTGATTTTGATCATCAACGCTTACGTGGCATGGCGAAGGGCCATCAATTAACTGATGATTCAGAAATGTCAATTCGCCGCTGTTTTTATCGATTTGATAGGCAGCAACTCCGCCTTGGCCGTCTGCTTTTTCGATGGAATAAAGGATGGTGTTGTTTTTATTCGGCGCCACATATGTCGGGTTGCCCAGCTTAGCGGCCAGCTTTGGCTCGCTGAGTGCTTTTTTCTCAGTATCAAGCTCAAATGAATAAATTCCTTCGCTTCCGCCTTTTGTATATGTTCCCACATATCCTATGTATTTTGTCATGCGATTTCCCCCTTAAAAATGATGTCACCTCTATATTAACGTATCTTGATAAAATAAGCTGTTCAAAACATGAAAAAGGGGAAGTTTCTTCAATCGCCTCGAATCAGCGGCATTGTGCAGCACCTGAAGGAGCCGCCTGATTTAATAATTTCTGACAGGTCAATTTCGATAATGTGATAGCCTCTTTTCGATAGCTGTTGATTGACATGGCGGTTGCCAGGGAGACTGATGATCGTTTTTTTTCCGATTGAAAGGACGTTGGTGCCAAGCGTAAATTGTTCGTCCTCGGGCACCTCAATAAGATCATAACGTTTCGCCAGCATATCGGCTGCCGTTGGCTCAATGGCCTGTGGATAAATTAACGCTTCGCTTTCAGATACAATGTTAAATACGCAGTCCAAATGCAAAAATTTTTCATGAAGCTTCACTGGAACGATCGTATATTCAGAAAGTGCCTCTTCCAGCTGGCCGATAGCTGAAATGTCGGTGCGCTGGCTGATTCCGACATAGACAATGTCATCATCGATAATGACGTCTCCGCCTTCAATACTCGTATCAAGCATACGGGTGTAAGAGATACCTTGGCTGTGAAAAAAATCTTTTATAACGGCTTCTTCTCCTTGGCGAATCGGTTCAGTCATGCTCGACAGGAAGGCTTTCTCTCCGATGACAAATCCTATGTCCCTAGTAAAAACCTGTTCCGGGAGTCCGTCGCGAACGGGCAAAAGGACGACCTCAACGTTATGTGACCTAAGTGCCTCCACTAAGCGGCTGTGCTGGTCGTTGGCGGTTTTTACATGAATATTGTCATCTTCAAAATGTTTTTGTGTTTCGTTTATAACATCTTTTATGGTCATGTGCTCAGGTTTGCATAAGATCACTTTCTGAAGTGTGCCGTATTCCGTTCGGCATACTGTTTTGTGCTGAGATTTCGGGATGGATACGTCCATTTGTTTTTCCTCCTAAAGTGTGAAGAATACATTTATTATTCCCTCATCATGAAAATCATTAAACCATTTTAAATTTTAGACAAATGGAAGAGAATATTGTTTAATAGGAGAATATAAGTGCATTTAGCTAAAAGATCAGACATCAAAGGGGAGAAAGGTATGGAAACACCGGAAACAAGATTTTGTAAAGAGTCAAAGGTTGTAAAAACCAGCAGGGTGTTCCCGCTTGACACGAACAACCATAATACGCTGTTTGGCGGAAAATTAATGAGCTACATCGATGACATTGCCTCTATTTCCGCGGCGCGCCATTGCAGACGTGAAACCGTAACGGCTTCAATGGATTCTGTAGATTTTTTAAAACCGATTGGGCAAAAGGATTCTGTCTGCCTGGAGTCCTATGTGACATGGGTCGGCACATCTTCCATGGAAGTATTTGTAAAAGTTATTAAGGAGCATTTGATGACTGGCGAACGGGAACTCGCTGCCACATCCTTTTTGACATTTGTCGCATTAGATTCAAATGGCAAGCCGGTGCCTGTACCGAGGGTTGTACCGGAAACAGAAGAAGAAATCATGCTGCATAATACAGCTGTACAGCGTGCTAATGAACGTAAGAACCGCAAGAAACACAGCCAGGCGCTTGCAAATGCGCTCGGAACTGATAAGCCTTGGTGAACGTTAAACCCAAAACATAAGTTGTTTTGGGTTTTTTTTGTGCTTTTCAATGGTGATTATTACAATGGTTAGTCCGTTTTTGCTAGGGGATTCTATAAAAAAGCAACAAATGTCATGTTAAATTGATAATTTTGTGACAACTTTATTAAAGATTCATTTTAGATATATCTTTTATTCGTAAGATCTTGTATTTTAAAGATATATTCTGAATACATCTTTTCGAAAGGATTGTTTATAAAATGTTAGATAACAAAACAATCGAAATTATTAAAAGCACTGTACCCGTATTGCAACAGCATGGAGAAACAATCACTGGCCATTTTTACGATCGGATGTTTCAAGACCATCCAGAGCTTTTGAACATTTTTAATCAAACAAACCAAAAGAAAAAAACACAGCGAACTGCACTGGCAAATGCCGTTATTGCAGCTGCGGCAAACATTGACCAATTAGGAAACATCATTCCGGTTGTCAAACAAATCGGCCACAAGCACCGCAGTATCGGAATTAAGCCTGAGCACTACCCAATCGTCGGTAAATATTTGCTGATTGCCATTAAAGATGTATTGGGAGATGCTGCAACTCCTGACATTATGCAGGCATGGGAAAAAGCGTACGGAGTCATTGCTGACGCGTTCATCGGAATTGAAAAAGACATGTATGAACAGGCGGAAGAGCAAGCCGGCGGCTGGAAGGAGTATAAGCCATTCGTTATCGCAAAAAAAGAACGGGAAAGCAAAGAAATTACATCCTTCTATTTGAAACCGGAAGACGGCAAGCCGTTACCTGAATTCCAAGCAGGGCAATATATCAGCATCAAAGTGCGGATTCCTGATTCTGAATATACGCATATCCGCCAGTACAGCCTGTCTGATATGCCGGGAAAAGACTATTATCGAATTTCCGTGAAGAAGGATGGTGTCGTGTCTTCCTACTTACACGATGGGTTGCAGGAGGGAGATTCAATAGAGATCAGCGCACCGGCAGGGGACTTTGTTTTAGATCCTGCATCACAAAAAGATCTCGTTTTGATCAGTGCCGGAGTTGGTATTACACCAATGATCAGCATGCTGAAAACATCTGTTTCCAAACAGCCTGAACGGCAAATTCTGTTCATTCATGCGGCGAAAAACAGTGAATATCATGCATTGCGCCATGAAGTAGAAGAAGCAGCAAAACATTCTGCTGTTAAAACAGCATTTGTGTATCGCGAGCCGACAGAGGAAGACCATGCAGGTGATCTTCAATTTCATGAAGGGCAGATTGATCAGCAATTTCTCAAAGAACTGATTGCCAACACAGATGCGGATTACTATATTTGCGGTTCACCGTCGTTTATTACGGCAATGCATAAGCTTGTATCAGAGCTCGGATCAGCGCCGGAGTCTATCCATTACGAGCTATTCGGCCCGCAATTAAGTTTGGCGCAGTCCGTTTGAACACATACATGAAACTCTTCTCCTTTTTAGAGAAGAGTTTTTTATTGAGATATAAGAAGGTAGACAAGCGCCGGTTTCTACATCCGGACAATCACAGACCCGCCGCCATTTGTGCATACACGGTTTTGCTGTTCTTGCATTGTTCTCAGCAATTCATTGTTTACCTCAATCGCTCTAATTAGTTGCTCCATCCTTAGCTCCAAACCGGCCAGCCTGTCGATTGTTTGCTGCTGGTAGCCCTCGGGTTGGGGAGCCAATGGCAGATCAAAGGGCCAAAGGGTATTCGACTTCTGATTTTTCATATTGCGTATTGCACCTCCAATCGGTGTCACTTTCTATTATGTTATGTTCAGGCGATGTGCACGTTCGCCTATTTAGACCCTGATGCATAGAGGGCCTGCCACGGGGCACAATAGGCTCAATATAACCAGCGGATGGAGGTAAGATCGGTGTTATGGATGATATGGGTATTTTTACTGAAGCCAGTTATCGTATTTTCGATTGCGTATATTTTGTTTCGGCTTGCCGGTAAAAAAGCTGTGTCACAAATGAACAATTTTGATCTGCTTTTGACCTTCGCAATCGGAACCATTATCAGTGAGCCGATCCTTACATCCAAGCTGCCGATGTCTATTTATTATGCGGGTGCTTTTTTGGTGCTTTATCTTATCATGAGCAAGCTCTCTTTATCTAATAAATGGCGATGGCTCCTGGTCGTGAGCCCGACTGTCCTAATCCGAAACGGGGATATTGATGAACGCGGCCTTCGTAAAGAAAGGCTGACTGTTAATGAACTGCTCGGAAAGCTGAGGGAAAAGGGCTATGCCGACCCGGCTGACATTGATCTTGCTATCATTGAAGAAACGGGAGAAGTAAGCGTCATCCCGAAAGAGGAAGCGAGAGCGGTGCAGGTGCGGGATTTGAATATGGAAGCTGAACGGAACTTTATCCCGATTCCGCTCATACTGGATGGCGAAATCCTTGATCATAATTTGAAATATCTCCAAAAAAACCGATCCTGGCTGTTTGAGAAGCTTGAGGAAAAAGGGTACAGGCCTAAATTGCTGTCTTCGATCACCCTAGGCACGATGAATGCGCGAGGTGATATATCCCTTGATTTAAATACCTCTAATGATCCGCAGCATGATCCTTACTTATATAAACCGGGAAATAACAATTAAGATGGCTCTCTCTTGTAATGAGGGCTTTTTTCTTTTTTAAAGGAAATTTTTGTTTGGTGTCAAATGTACCTAGTTAGGAGGGGAACTGAACATGAAGGACTTATCCATACGAAACGACATGGCGCCAACGGTCAGTCTGCTGTATTCCGCAGTGGAAGAAAACAGTCTCCGTCTGGCTTCTATCGTAAGCCATATGACACACAGTGAACTTTACTATAAGGGGCGCTGCCAAACAAAAAACAGCACGGCTCAGCTTTTGCACCATATCACAAATGTTGATATCAGATGGGTCTGGCGTATCAAGGAAAATCGGATACCGGACCATATTGAACAGGCATACGGCCCGATTACAGATAAAAGCGGACGGCTGCCTGAACCGTTGAATCAGCCAGACTTAGATGAACTCCTGAAAAGACATCAGCATGTAGTAGACGAGCTGAAATCGGTATGCTTCACTTTAACTGAACATGCTTTGAACCAGCCGCTTTCCTTCGAAGGTGACACCGCGACGATACGATGGGGAATTTGGCATATGGCAGATCATAACCGCTATCATCAGGCACATATTGAAGCTCTCAAAAAAGAATGGAAGCAGGATGTGGCGAAGTATGAACGCTAAAACGAAGCTTGTGACCGATCGAATTCGTTTGCGCTGTATGGAAGATCAGGATCAAGCCACTTTGTTTGGGCTGCTTTTTAATGATCCTGACGTCATGAGATATTATTCCGGTTTAAAAGATAAGAGGCAAACCCGCGAGTGGGTCAATTGGAACCAACGAAATGAAAAAGGGTACGGCGTTAGTCTGTGGATCGCCGAAGATAAGCGGACAGGGGCGTTTTTGGGGCAATGCGGCATCGTTCCCCAGCAGATCGAAAATCAAACCGTAATGGAAATTGGCTATATGTTTGCCCGCCGCCATTGGGGGAACGGCTATGCGCAAGAAGCGGCTCGGGCTTGTCTGGACTATGGCTTTAACGAGCGGCAGTTCGGCAAAATGGCGGCTTTGATTGACCCGGGTAATAAAGCGTCCATACGGGTAGCGGAGAAAATCGGCATGCATTACAGCAAAACGATCAGAAAATGGAATAAACCGATCGCGGTATATGAAAGAAAATCTTACAATTGAAAGATAGAGCTGAGTTTAGTATGATGATATCATGTAAAGTTTTCTAGGGTTCCGCATGTCAATTGACATGGACTGGTCCGAGAGAAAACACATACGCGTAAATAGAAGCGCGTATGCACACGGAGGGAAAAAAGCCCGGGAGAGTCAATCTCATGTGAGACGACTGTCCGGGGTTTTTTTGTTTTCGGAGAATCTTAAAAGATAGAAAGGAATGACTCAAAATGAAATGGGGATTGGTCGTGCTTGCCGCTGTTTTCGAGGTTGTTTGGGTGATAGGCTTAAAGCACGCTGACTCAGCCTTAACATGGAGCGGCACTGCCATCGGCATCATATTCAGCTTTTATCTTCTAATAAAAGCAACTCACAGTCTGCCTGTTGGTACCGTATATGCCGTCTTTACCGGACTCGGCACAGCGGGAACAGTACTTAGTGAAATTGTTCTGTTTCATGAACCGGTTGGATGGCCGAAGCTATTGTTAATTGGCGTGCTCTTAATCGGTGTAATCGGATTGAAGCTTGTGACACAGGATGAGACAGAGGAAAAAGGAGGCGAGGCATAATGCTGCACTGGATCAGTTTATTGTGCGCGGGCTGTTTAGAAATGGCCGGCGTGGCCCTTATGAATCAATATGCGAAAGAAAAAAGCGTGAAATGGGTGCTGTTGATCATTGTTGGTTTTGCCGCTTCGTTTTCCTTGCTGTCGTACGCAATGGAAACCATTCCGATGGGAACGGCTTACGCGGTCTGGACAGGGATTGGCACCGCCGGCGGGGCGCTTGTCGGCATCCTCTTTTACAAGGAGCAGAAAGACGCCAAACGGATCTTCTTTATCGCGTTGATTTTATGCTCAGCGGTTGGTTTAAAAATTCTGTCATAAATTGATTTTTATCAAATCTTCAGTATAATGGATAAATAGTTTAGACTTACAAAGATAAGAGGGATTATTCATGAAATCATATATGACTCAGCGGTTGGACGAATACCGTGACGGAAATGAGGATAAAGGGCGGCTCTTGGTCAGCTGCCCCGATCAGCCGGGTATCGTCTCTGCCGTTTCCGCGTTTTTATTTGAACACGGTGCCAATATTATAGAATCAAATCAATATACGACAGACCCTGAAGGCGGCCGGTTTTTCCTGAGAATCGAATTCGACTGCGCGGGCATTCGTGAGAAAAAAGCATCTCTTCAGGCGGCGTTTGCCTCTGTTGCGGATAAATTCGACATGACATGGAGCTTAACTTTGGCAAGCGAACTGAAGCGTGTCGCTATTTTCGTTTCAAAGGAGCTCCACTGCCTGCATGAGCTGATTTGGGAATGGCAAACCGGCAACCTGATGGCGGAGATCGCTGTTGTCATCAGTAACCATGAGGAAGCGAGAGAGCTGGTTGAGCGCCTGAACATTCCATTCCACTATATGAAAGCGAACAAAGACATCAGAGCGGAAGTCGAAAAGAAGCAGCTTGAACTGCTGGAGCAGTACGATGTTGATGTCATCGTGCTCGCACGCTATATGCAGATTCTAACTCCTGATTTTGTTTCGGCTCATCCGAATCGCATCATCAATATCCACCATTCATTCCTGCCTGCTTTTATCGGTGCGAATCCGTACAAACGGGCTTACGAGCGCGGCGTGAAACTGATCGGTGCGACATCTCACTATGTGACAAACGATCTTGATGAAGGGCCGATCATTGAACAGGATATTGAGCGCGTGGACCACCGTGATAATACGGAAGCGCTGAAAAACATCGGAAGAACAATTGAACGCAGCGTGCTTGCCCGTGCTGTGAAATGGCATTTGGAAGACCGTGTCATCGTTCATGAAAATAAAACAATCGTCTTTAACTAGACTGCAAGAGGCCCGCGCAATGCGGGCTATTTTTGATGACAAAAAACCTTGACAAGTGTCTTTTTTCTTTGCATAATATAAAAAAATCATTGAGCGTTGAAGAGGATTAGTAAGCAGACCTTTCTGTGACAGAGAGCAAAATGAATCGCTGAAACATTTTGCCGCATGAAACCTGCCGAACCTGCCTTGGAGTCCTAGGGGGAAAACCTAGGCGCATAACCTGGCGTTACAGGAGAGCGGAGCGTGCACAAGCACGTTCAATCAAGGTGGTACCACGGAAACCCATTTCGTCCTTATGAATCAGGATGAAATGGGTTTTTTTATTGTAGAAGAGCCGCGGAGGAGAATAAATGAAAAAACAAAGAATAGTAGTGAAAATAGGAAGCAGTTCGCTCACGAATAGCAAAGGAAGCATTGATGAGGCAAAAATCAGAGAGCATGTTCAGGCGATTTCCGTGTTAAAAAAAGCGGGGCATGAAATGATTCTGATTACCTCGGGTGCCGTTGCGGCGGGGTTTTCCAGCCTCGGTTATCCGTCCCGCCCCGTTACCATCAAAGGAAAACAGGCGGCGGCCGCGGTCGGACAAACACTGTTAATGCAGCAATATATGAATCAATTTAAACAATACTCACTGACTCCGGGACAAATCCTTTTAACGAGAAATGATTTTTCGAAAAGAGAACGGTACCGAAACGCGTATGCTACGATAATGGAATTATTGGAACGCGGCGTCATTCCGATTATCAACGAGAACGATTCTACATCTGTTGAAGAATTGACATTCGGAGATAATGATATGCTTTCTGCGTTAGTCAGCGGATTGATTCACGCGGACCAGCTCATGATTCTCACCGACATCAACGGACTGTATGATGCAAATCCGAATGAAAATCCTGAGGCGAAACGATTTGATTATTTGCCGGAGATCACGCCTGAATTGCTTGGATATGCAGGTTCAGCCGGATCAAAGGTCGGCACCGGCGGAATGAAATCAAAGCTGTTAGCCGCACAAACCGCGCTGTCTCTGGGAGTGAAAGTATTCATTGGAACAGGCAGCGGAGAGCAAAAACTTGCGGATATTTTGGACGGCAGGGGAGACGGCACTTATATCGGAGACAAAGAACTATCTTCGGTTAACAACACAAGGCAGTGGATTCAGTTCCACTCGCCGATATCGGGAGAAATTATCATTGATGCGGGTGCCGAAGAGGCGATGATCCATAATGGAAGCAGTCTTTTGCCCGCTGGCGTTGTGGGTGTGAACGGGAGCTTTCCGAAAGGGGCGGTTGTGGAAGTCAGGGGACCGGGCGGCGTGATCGGCAAAGGCCAAACTCATTACTCCTCTGAGGAGATTATGGAGGCCAAAGGCAAACGCAGTGACGAACTTGATTTTGAGAAAACGTTTGAGGTTATTCATAGGAATGACTGGGTCAATGTAAAAGACTAGGAGGCGGAAAAATGAGTGAAGTTTCTGTAAAAGCGAAGCTGGCGAAAGAAGCAGCAGCCGAAATGATCATGAAAACAACAGCCGAGAAGGATGAGGCGCTCAGCCTCATTGCAAACGGACTCCGCAAAGAACTGGATTTTCTCTTGGCGGAGAATGCAAAAGACATTGAGAACGGAAAAGAGAATGGTTTAACACCGGACATCATTGACCGTCTCACGCTGGATGAGAAACGGATACGCGATATCGCGGACGCGGTGGAGCTCTTAATCGACTTAGCGGACCCAATCGGCGATTCTCTTGAAACGATTGAAAAAGAAAACGGCCTGTTTATTGAAAAAGTCCGTGTGCCGCTCGGTGTCGTAGGAATGATTTATGAGGCGAGGCCAAACGTCACAGTTGATGCGGCTACCCTTTGCCTGAAGACAGGGAACGCGGTTGTGCTGCGGGGGAGCTCCTCAGCCATCCACAGCAACAAAGCGCTCGTCAGTGTCATTCACAGAGCACTTGAGCAATCAGCGCTTCCGATTCACGCTGTGCAGCTGATTGAGGATACGAGCAGAGAGACAGCAAAAGAGCTCTTTACGTTAAATGATGGCTTAGACGTATTGATTCCGCGCGGAGGCAAGAAACTGATTGATCTCGTTGTGAGAGAATCAACAGTTCCTGTATTAGAAACGGGAGCAGGAAACTGCCACATATTCATTGACGAAACAGCCAAACCGCAAATGGCAGAAAAGGTTGTCGTAAATGCCAAAACGCAGCGCCCTTCCGTATGCAACGCGATTGAATCATTGCTGATTCACAAGGCTTGGGCAAGACAGCACGGGAAAGAATTGCTGAACCAGCTGGAAAACGCGGGAGTTGAAATTCGCGGTGATGAATTGGTATGTGAACTTCATCCTTCAAGCAAACAAGCATCAAAAGAAGATTGGGAAACCGAATTTTTAGCGCCTGTCCTCAGCGTAAAGACGGTTGAAAACGTCCAAGAAGCTGTGAAGCATATCCAACAATACGGCACCAATCATTCTGAAGCGATTTTAACTGAAAATGACAAAAACGCGGCATATTTTCAAACGGCTGTCGATGCTGCTGCTGTCTATCATAACGCGTCAACCCGCTTTACCGACGGCTTTGAATTCGGCTACGGAGCCGAAATCGGCATCAGCACGCAAAAGCTTCATGCAAGAGGACCGATGGGGCTTCCTGCACTGACTTCTACAAAATACATCATTAAAGGAACTGGGCAAATCCGTGAATAGCGGGGCAATGTTCAATGAAAAAGCTAATCTTGTAACGAGATTAGCTTTTTTTTATACGAGAAAAATTGACATATCAAATTTAATTGTGTACAATTTAATTGTATAAAATATATTGGGGGAATGAAAAATGAGTCAGCCATTATTTACAGCAACTGTTTCAGCGGTAGGAGGAAGAGAAGGAAAGGTCATTTCATCAGACCGCGTTCTTGAGCTTGATGTCGCAATGCCGGGGACACCGAGAGCCAAGAAATTAGAAAAAGCGACAAATCCAGAGCAGCTGTTTGCAGCAGGTTATGCAGCTTGCTTTGACAGCGCCCTGCAGCTTGTCGCAAGAACAGAACGGGTAAAAGTAGAGACAGAGGTTACGGCGAATGTAAGCCTGTTAAAGGATGAAGCAGACCAGGGCTATAAGCTGGGTGTGACGCTGCAAGTAAAAGGAGAAGGAGTCAGTGCATCAGAATTGGAGGCGCTTGTGAAAAAAGCGCACGGCGTCTGCCCGTATTCAAAAGCAACCTCCGGAAATATTGATGTGACACTTGAAGTTGCTGAATAAATAAAAAGAGGATGCCTGTACAAGGCATCCTCAATTTTTTTGATGAAGTGTTTCCAGCAATGTATATAGAGCGGATTTTAACTGTTTGAGATCCTCCCCAGACTGCTTTGAGAGCCCCAGAATTGTCTCTGGAATATCAACCGCTTTTTCTTTTAATAACGCTCCGTCCTCTGTCAGGCTGATCAACACGGACCGCTCATCCTCTTCAGATCTTTTTCTCGTAATCAAACCCTGTTGTTCCATTCGTTTAAGCATCGGAGTGAGCGTCCCTGAATCTAAATACAGCTGTTCGCCCATTTTTTTGACAGTAAGCGTTTCATGTTCCCATAACAATAGCAAAGCCAAATATTGAGGGTATGTTATATTCAGCTTATCAAGCAGCGGCTTGTATTGCTTTGTCATTTCCCGCGAACTCGCATATAGCAAAAAACAAAGCTGATTCTCCAATTTCATATGATCAAATTTATTTTCCATTTTGTTCACCAACTCTTTTTTGTCATTCGATTCTATTGTATCTGAAAAACCTCACTTTTCCTATTCTCGGCAAACTTAGCATGTTTAAAAAGATCAGAAAGGGAAATATAACAACTAGATACAAATAAGGAGGTTGGGAAATATGTCACTATTTACAGCAAAAGTAACCGCGCGAGGCGGACGGGCAGGACATATTACATCAGATGACGGTGTTCTTGATTTTGATATTGTCATGCCAAATGCCAAAAAAGAAGGACAAACCGGCACAAATCCGGAACAGCTCTTTGCGGCAGGGTATGCTGCATGCTTCGGCGGCGCGCTCGAACACGTAGCCAAAGAGCAGAATATCGAAATTGATTCGGAGATTGAAGGGCAGGTCAGCCTCATGAAGGATGAGAGCGACGGCGGGTTTAAAATTGGTGTCACACTTGTTGTGAACACGAAAGATTTAGATCGGGAAAAGGCACAAGAGCTTGTCAACGCCGCTCATGAATTCTGTCCTTACTCAAAGGCAACCAGAGGAAATGTTGATGTAAAACTAGAATTAAAATAATGACCGGCATCCTGAGGGTTCTCAGGATGTTTTTTTGTGTCGGAGCGGGTGTGATCTTTTCGAGGTCTGAGACATTTCTTATAAATGGATTCAGACTTATATCCATTATGAATTGACGCGGAACGGGGTAGGAGTGGGCACAGATTATTGATAAAACGTCAGAGAAGCGATCACAGCGTTTAAAGCCTGCAAAAGTTACAGATGAAGGGGGCGGCTGGCTCGGTGTCTGCCAAGCTGAATTCCGGCTCGCATGATTGCTGTTTTGTATTTGCACAGGGCAAAGCGGCTACTTGGAGAAATAACAAGGATCAGGCCGCACATGCCTGATCCTTTTAATATTCTTTCTTGTTGGCAAAATCCCGCCATGCCTGAAACGGGGATAAATGCTCCATAAGAGTCACTTGATAAAAGGGGATCGTTCTTTCTTCAGCAGGTTTATCAATTTCTTTATAAATGAATGAATCATCAAACCCGGCTTCGGCAGCGTCAGTGTGCTCAGCTGCATAGAAAACGGCTTTAGGCCGGGCCCAGTAGATGGCGCCCAAGCACATTGGGCATGGTTCACAGCTCGTATACAAAATGCAGTCATCAAGCTGGTATGCTCCTAGCACCTTACAGGCTTTCCGAATAGCAGTGACTTCCGCGTGGGCAGTCGGATCATTGCTTGTTGTGACGTTGTTCTGTCCCTCGGCAATAATGACTCCGTCTTTCACGATAACGGCTCCAAAAGGCCCGCCGATTCCTGCATTCACTCCTTCACATGCGAGAGTGACAGCCCGTTTTAAGAACGTTTCATGATTCATCCCAATCCCTCCTGTCAATAGAGTGTTATTAGTATAGCCGAAAAAAGGGCAAAGAACATTCTCAAAAAAGTGTAAAATAAACAAAGTTTTTGGGGGATTTGCTAAGATAAGAGGAGAAAAGAGGAGGGGTAATCATGCTGCATTTATATATTGCCAGACACGGACAGACCCAATGGAACGTAGAAAAACGGATGCAGGGCTGGATGGATTCTGATTTAACAGAACTTGGGCTGTACAATGCCCGTGCTCTTGGGGAGCGTCTGAAGGATATTGAATTGAATCAGGTATACATCAGCCCGAGCAAGCGGACAGAAGAGACAGCAAAAACCGCACTAGGGTCGCGCAGGCTCCCGCTGGTGATAGATCATATGTTCAGAGAAATGTCACTGGGCTCATGGGAAGGGAAAAAACAAGAGGATATTGAAAGGGACGAACCAGATCTTTTTCACGCTTATTTTCATTATCCCGAAGCTTATCGCCAGCAGGGAAGTGAAACGTTTTTTGACTTTGAAAACCGGGTAAGGCTGGCACTCCAAACGATTTTAGACAGCCATTCTTCCGGTAATGTTCTCTTGGTTACCCATTCTGTCTTTATATTAATGCTGTTAAATATCATAAAGGGAAGACGCGTTAATGACATATGGAATTCTGCTTACATACATGATACATCATTGAGCCTTGTGGAATTTGATGAAAATGGAACAGCCGAAATAATAATAGAAGGGGACGGGAAGCATCGGAAACCGATTTCCGCTTTCTAATAGAAAAAACCATCTGCCAAATGCAGATGGTTTTTTCAAATTATACTAGCTGTGTCTGCTGTGCTCTTGCCTGTTTTGCGGCTTCAACCATGTTTTTCAATGCTGCAACCGTTTCTTCCTGCTGTCTTGTTTTCAATCCGCAGTCCGGATTTACCCAGAAGCGGTCAGTCGGACAGACGGCAAGCGCATCAACGATAATATTGTACATTTCTTCAGTTGACGGCACACGAGGGCTGTGAATGTCATATACACCAAGGCCAAGCCCTTTCAAATACGGGTGGTTTTTTAAGTAATCTAAAAATCCTCCGTGGCTTCTGCTATGTTCGATTGTAATCACATCGGCATCAAGATCATTGATTGTATCAACGATATCTTCGAAGTTGCTGTAGCACATATGTGTATGAATTTGTGTCTCGTTTTTCACGGAAGAAGTGGTTAATCTGAATGCTTCTGCCGCCCAAGTCAAGTACTCATCCCAATCGCGGGTTTTCAATGGAAGGCCTTCGCGCAGCGCTGGTTCATCGACTTGAATGATTTGAATGCCTGCGTCTTCAAGCGCTTTAACTTCTTTGCGAAGGGCAAGCCCGATTTGGAAGGCGATTTCTTTCCTCGAGATATCGTTTCGAGGGAAAGACCAGTTTAAGATTGTAACCGGGCCCGTCAGCATTCCTTTTACATGCTTGGAAGTCAATGACTGTGCGTAGACTGTGTCTTTCACTGTCATCGGTTCAATAAATTCAACATCTCCGTAAATGACTGGCGGGCGGACACAGCGTGAGCCGTATGATTGAACCCAGGCATATTTAGTGAAGGCGAAACCGGCCAGCTTTTCACCGAAGTATTCGACCATGTCTGTCCGTTCAAATTCGCCGTGAACAAGGACATCAAGCTCCAATTCTTCCTGAATATCAATCCATCTTTTTGTTTCCGCATTGATAAAGTTTTGATACTGTTCTTCGGACCACTCAGCTTTCCGCCATTTTTGGCGTGCGCTCCGCACTTCAGCAGACTGCGGGAAGCTGCCGATCGTTGTCGTCGGCAAAAGCGGAAGGCCGAGAGATTCATTTTGCAGGGCTAAACGTTCTTCAAACGGAATCGGACGCTTGAAGTCTTTATCAGTTAATTGCTCAAGCTCTTTCTTTTGTTCAGAATTGGCGCCTGTTGCAAACTGTTTAAGCGCCTGGATATCAGCCTTAGCCTGCTGAATCTCTTCGCTGATCGCCGCTTTTCCTGATACTAAGCCTTCTTTCAAAGCTGTCAGCTCGGCCAGCTTGTCTTTTGCGTAGGACAATCCGTTCAATAGGTCTTTTTCCAAATGCTCATCAGGATGTTTCGCTACCGGAACATGCAACAGGCTGCTGGAAGGCTGAATCCACAGTTCATCAACTTTTGCAATGCTGAGAATATCAAGAACGGCATCGAGACGCTCTTCAAGGTCCGCTTTCCAAATGTTGCGTCCGTCGATAACGCCGGCTGCCAGCACTTTGTCTGTCGGAAAACCATGTGTTTTAAGCTGTTCTAGGTTTCTGCCTTTGTCGTGAACGAAATCAAGGCCAATTCCCTGAACCGGGTAAGAGATCAGCTCTTCATACGCATCAACAGAATCAAAATACGTCTGCAAAAGCACATTCAAGGATGAAAGCTCACTTGTAATGCTTTCAAATAACTCTTTTGCGCCGCGGACATCTTCACTAGAGGCGGTAACGAGCGCCGGCTCATCGATTTGAACCCATTTTACGCCTTCTTCTTCAAGTTCTTTCAAAAGCTGTACATATAATGGCACAAGGCGTTTTTGGATCGCTTTTGCTTCGGACGGTTCATAGCCTTTAGCGAGCGTAACGAACGTATAAGGGCCGACAATCACAGGCTTTGTTTCCACACCGTATTCCTGTTTGATCCGGCGATAATCTTCGAGTTGTTTGTTTCTTGTCAGACGGAACTCAATGCTCTCGTCATATTCCGGAACGATGTAATGGTAATTTGTATTAAACCATTTTGTCATTTCACTAGATACAGCGTCTTTGATTCCGCGGGCGATAGCGAAGTATGTATCGGTAGCGTCAGTCAAATGTCTGAACCGTTTCGGGATCCAGTTGAAGCTGACTGCTGTGTCGAGTACATGGTCATACTGTGTGAAATCAGAAACAGGCACAACATCAATCTGCTGGTCAATTTGTGTTTTTACTGCGGATAAAAATAGTTCGTCGATTTGCTTTAAAAACGTATCTTTATCAGTACTGCCTTTCCAATACGCTTCAAGTGCTTTTTTCCATTCACGGTTCAGTCCGATTCTCGGAAATCCTAAATTCGATGTTTTGATGGTTGTCATTGTTTCTCCTCCTTTATATGTAAAACACTCTCTTTAACCCGCGGATACAGGCTGCTAAGAGGTTTTCTCACAACAAAAAGCCTCTTTCCCATGAGAGAAAGAGGCTTTTCTACGTAAAACACTGCCTCTCTCATCTCTCAGACACAATCTGATGGAATTAGCACCGTGCCTTATGAGACATCAGTCTCGGCGCGAAAAGCAGTGCGCCCCATTTCACAATGGTATTACGGTCGGTTGCTGTTGGGGTCAAAAGGCCAATCCCTCGCCCAACTCTCGATAAGAGAAAATGTTATTAATTTTTTGAAAAGTTGAATCATTTGTTGGTAATCTTAACAGTAATTCAAATTCATTGTCAACATAGAATTTGAAATTTTTATTTACATGATGTGGTGTATATTATATAAGAAAAATAATCTTATAGGGTCAACAAATGTGATTGCTCTGCTTTTTCTGCGAGCTCATCAGGAGCTGTTAAATACAGGAATCCATTGCCTGCCAGCGTTTTTGCAATATCAAGAGGAAGTGTCCTGCGGATTAGCTGTGCGAAAACCTCAGATTCAGAAAGCTTTCTTTGAAATGATTCTTCTTCATAGCTTTTGATTAAAGCAAGCGCACCGCTGACATGAGGGGCAGCCATTGAAGTGCCGGTCAGCTTACCGTACTTCTTGTTGGGAAGGGTGGATAAGATGTTTTCTCCTGGTGCCACAAGGTCAATCTCTTTATTTGCGTTAGAAAATTCTGACAATTCTCGCGCTACAGAAACAGATCCAACTGCAATCACTTCATTATAAGCTGCGGGGTAGGAAAGCTCTTCTGTGCGTTCGTCGCCGTCACCTTCATTTCCCGCTGCACAAACGACAAGCACTCCGTTTTTCACTGCGTTTTTCACTGCTTCTTCCAGCTCTGGCACATCGCTTGGCCCTCCAAGGGACATTGAGATGATGTCGACTTTCTGTTCCACCGCGTAGTTGATGCCGTTGATTATCCATTCGTATTGTCCGCTGCCGTTCTCGCCGCCAAGAACCTTCACAATCAATAGGCTTGCCTCAGGCGCGACTCCGGCAATGCCTCCGTTTGAATCATTAGCTGCAATCGTTCCGGCGACGTGTGTGCCGTGTCCGTTGTAGTCGGAAATCGCATCTTCCTTGCCGCCGTCGTCATCCGTGAAGTTCTTTCCGCCGATGATTTGATTTTTTAAATCAGGGTGGCTTGTGTCGCAGCCCGTGTCTAATACAGCAACTTTAATATTTTTGCCTTTTACCCCTTTTGCCCACATTTCTGGCGCCTTAATCACTTTAATGCCCTCAGGAAGCTCGTTTACATCCATGATCTGCTCATTCGTCACATACGGGATCAAGCGGATTTCACCATTCATAAAAAAGCCCTCCTTTTTTATGCTTTCAAGTGGATTCAAGGGTGTTGCCTCATATTATATGAAAAAAGCAAGCGCTCGGACAGAGCCATTTGAAGCATTTTGAAAAAATAGGATACACACCAAAGAATTAGTAATCTTCAAAATATTGGATGGCTTCGGCATGTATGACTGGGATTCAACTGTAAGTCAAGTTATAATAGTGTTGGGGAAAGGAGCAGTGTCATGAAACTGAATGAAAAATTATATGCATTTTTTTCAGAGCATGTGGAACAAATGGCCGAGGAATGGATTGAAACGATGGAGGAAAGTGATCCGAATTCGCTTTACGCCCTACATAATGCAACAGTAACGGAAGAATTGAAAGAGCAGGACAGAGAATTTTACCGGCATCTGAATTACATGTATGTTTTACCGGAAAAACAATTTCTCGAAGAGTTTCAAGAGTGGGTCATTGAGCTGACCAACGATCAAAAACATCTCGACACACCGGTTCAGTATGTCATTCGGGAGTTTATGAGAAACAGGAGATTATATACGAAGTATTTTGAGAAGTTTGCAGAAGAAAATGAGTCAGCGTTTGAACCGGGAGAGAAGCAAAAATGGGCAGATTTGATTGTAAAAGTATTTGATTTCACCATTTATACATTCGTTGATCACGCTGAAATGAATGCCAAGCAGCAATTAAACGCCCAAAGAGAAATGATATTGGAATTAAGCTCACCTGTCATTACCCTGAGCAAATCAACAGCTCTGCTGCCTCTTGTCGGTGACATTGATACCGAACGGGCGAAGTTTATTCTGGAAAACACGCTTCAAGCTTGTGCGAAAAGACGCGTGGAGCATCTGTTAATTGATCTGTCAGGTGTTGTGGTAGTGGATACGATGGTGGCGCACCAGATTTTTAAATTGATTGAGGCGCTCAATCTGATCGGTGTCCGGTCAACCCTGTCAGGAATCAGGCCTGAAATTGCGCAAACTGCTGTACAGCTGGGGATTGACTTTTCGAATATTACCATTAAAACCAACCTTGCCCAAGCATTAAATTATCATCAATAAGAAAAAATCCGCTATCGTCGATAGCGGATTTTTTATGAGGCAAAACAGAAAGATACGAGAAAAGATCCTGCGAATAACAAGAGAACGAGGCAAAAGAACAGCCAGTCGCGCCGGTTCACGCTCAATGTCCTGTAATATGTCCGGTTTCTGCTTCCTGTAAAACCTTTCGATTCCATCGCAAGCGCTGTCCGTTCCGCTTTTCTGATGGCGCTTGCCAATAGCGGTATGGTATATCGTTTTAACGCACTGATTTTATTAATGATGCCGCTCTCCGCCGCTCCTCCTCTGATTTTATGAGCCTGCTGAATCAGCTGGACCTCATCCTTTAGCAGCGGAAGAAAGCGAAAGCCTGCAATGACACCGTACGCGAGCTTTGGTGAGAGCCTGCACTGCTGGACAAGGCTCAGCATAAATAAAATCGGATCGGTTGTAAAAACAAACATCATCGATAAGGCGGAGAAGCATAAAATACGAAACCCGAGAGAGATGCCGACAGACACATTATCGCTGTTAATTGAGATAGGGCCTGCTTGAAACAAAAAATTATCCGGTGTTGTCGGCACCTTTCCAAAAACTGCGGCTGTCCACACGCACCCGAATGCTAAAATCAAAAACGGAATCGTAAACAACAACCATTTTTTCAATGGGATTCCGGCCGCCAGTAAAACGCCCGCAACGATGATGATATAAAAACATGCCGGAGTGTAAGGGTTGTAAATAAACGACAGCATGACGACACAACAAAAAACCGCCGCCGCTTTCACAGTCGGATTAATGAGATGTAACGGCTGCTTCATCACGCACCTCCTCTTGATATGCCATCCATTCATATAGAAGGGGAAGGGTGAGCTTTGCTTTTTGGACAAGCCCTGTTTCTTGAGAAAACAACTGCTCTGGAGATCCGTCAAAGGCCAGGCCCGTATCGTGAAGCACAAGCACGCTGTCAGCATACGAAGAGACTAGCTCCATATCGTGTGTAATCATAAGGACAGCAGTTCCCTCTGCCTTGATACGCTGAATCATTTCCATGCATTCAGCCGCCGTGCGGGCATCCTGGCCAAAGGTTGGTTCGTCTAATAATAGAACCTTTACGTCATGCATGAGCATAGTAGCAACGCTCAGTCGCCGTTTTTGCCCTTGGCTGATCGCAAACGGATGATGATCAGCCAAATGCGCAAGACCAAAACGCTGCAGCAGGTGTTGCGCTTTTTTCTCAGTTTCAGCATTTGCTTTCTGGCCGAACAGAAGCTCGTCATACACCGTATCGGTGACGAATTGATGCTCAGGGTTTTGAAAAACAAATCCCATCCGTTTACGCAATTCTTTTTCTTTATATTTCTGCAGCGGCTGGTCATTAAGAAGGATTTTGCCGCTTTGCGGTTTCATGAGACGGGCCAAAACTGATAGGAGCGTCGATTTTCCAGTTCCGTTCGGACCGACAAGCGCCGTTAAAGAACCTTCGCGCAACGAAAAGCTGATGTCTTTGAAAATCGCCTGCGGTCCTCTCGCGAACGAAAGGCTGCTGACTTCAAGCACACTCTCCCCAGAAGGGGCTTTCTTCTTTTTGGCATGCCCGGCAGGAATAGGCTCTTTGAACAGCATCTCTTTTGATAAAGTAAACGGCATACTCAGCTTTTCCTGCAGATGACAGACCTTTGGAATGGCGATGCCCAATTTCTTTAGTGTCTCCGCTTCATGCTGAAATAGATTTTTCGTCAGGCCATCCAGCGCCTTTTTGCCTGATTTGTCGAGCACGATCGTTCTCTCAATCCAAGGCGCCCATTCATCAAGCTGGTGCTCAATGACGAGGAGGCTGAAACCTTTTTCCCGCTGAAGATCTTTCATCAGATGAACGAACTCCCGCGCTGAGAAAGGGTCTAAAAGAGAGGTCGGCTCATCTAAAATAATAAGCTCAGGCTCCATCGCCAAAATACAGGCGAGAGCCACTTTCTGCTTTTGTCCTCCTGAAAGGGTTGAGATCGTTTTTTCTTTTAAATGGGTAATGCGTAATTTTTCTAATACGGCGTTGATTTTCTCTGTCATTTCTTCTTTTGGAATTTGCAGATTTTCCAGTCCGAACGCAATTTCGTCCTCCACCGTCAGCATACAGAACTGCTGATCAGGATCCTGAAAAACGACCCCGGCATGCTGAGCAATCGTTTCGGAGGTTTCAGCATCTGTGACCGGCTTTTGAAATAGAAAGACATGTCCGGACTGAATGCCGTCGCAAGCCTCCGGATATAGACCGTTTAAACAAAGGGCGAGCGAGCTTTTACCGCATCCGCTCGGTCCTAATAATAAAACACATTCTCCTTTTTGAAGCTCAAACGAAATGTCTTGAAAAACCGGTTTCTCGTCTTCTTCATAAGAGAAGCTGAGCTGCTCAACCGTCAGAAGCTCATCAAAGGCTTGCATGTTCTGACGCCCGCTTCCGTTTCTTTTTCAGTTCCTTTCCGAGTGCCATTCCGTTTAACACACCTGTAAAAGCGAGAGAGTCGCTGACAGCTTTTCCGAGAAGTCCCGCCAAAAGCGCGCCGGAAATGAGGCGGATCACAAGCATAATGAGCAGATAACCTGGTGAATAGGCTGCATAGCCAGAAACAAAGAGATCATAGATAAAGCTGGCTACTGAAGACCCCATACCGGCCAGCATAAGGACAGGGAGAGAGTATGCTTTCCAGCGTGTTGCAAGAAATACAGCCTCAGCCCCGAGCCCTTGAACAATGCCAATGACGATGACCATCGGGCCAGACGGATTTCCCAGCAGGCACTCAACGAGAGCAGCAATGATTTCAGAAACGAGCGCCGCACCCGGTTTTCGAATCATGTACGCGGCGATCACCGAAACGATAAACCAAATGCCGTAAATCGGTTCATAGGCGATTGGCCCAAACATACCTGCAAGCACGTTTCCGAAATGTGTAAATAATAAATAAACAACGGCAAATACGATACTGATAACGGACATGATGACAATTTCTTTTACTTTCCAGCTTTTCATGTTATCCCTGCTTTCTGTTTTTTCTTGATGGACTGTTAGCCGAAAGATTCACAGTCATGGTGATGTGGTTTGTTTGCTGCTCAGCCAAGCGGAAAACGGCTTCCAATGTGCTGAATACGTCATGCGCATCCCCGTCAAGCTCGCTCGCGTAATGGACACCCTGTACGAAAGTGCCTTGGGCTTTTGCAATGTCGACAGCCTTCATAATCAATCCCATATAATCCGGCTCGTTCATTGGATAAAGGGCAAATTGGCACGGCGCTTCCGCCTTCAAGCCTTGGACAGCATCTTCGTTGACACGCTTATCACCTTTGGAAAGATATGTATCCCCCTGTGTGTCACCCGGGCATCCAATGGAAAACGTGCCGTTCATGACGATGTGTTGTTCGCTGTTTGCTGCATGAAGGTAAATGGCTTTTGCAGCATCGAATACATGATCAATCGATCCGCGTAACACCGTGCTGATATGGTCGGTTTTCGTCCATACCTTGGATGTATCTGTTTTTTTCAGCGCAGACTTGATCACACTGATAAAATCATCCGTCATCGGATATAAAGAGAAGCGAAAACCGGCGATTCTGCTTGTACCGCAAATATGCTCCATTTCTCCGACCTCCTTTTTTTTGATAAAATAAAAAACTGCATATCCTAAGGGAATATGCAGTCATAGATCGATTAAGCGCACAAAAAAATACACCATTCGGTCAACCTGCACTTCCCCACGCTGGTATTATCCAGATCGGGTCATAAGGGATCAAAGCGCGTTTCTTCCGCGCTTTATCTCAGCCAAAACAGCACCCCTAGTGCTTTCCGTATACAATTTTTTATTTTGACATCATAATAGATGATAAGAATCATTTTGTAAACAACGAAATCATTTTTTTCATATAGGGACGGGAGAGGATGATCAAATTTGGAAAAAGGACACATATTAATTGTGGAAGATGAAGAAAAAATCGCCAGGGTTCTTCAGCTTGAATTGGAATATGAAGGATACAGTGTCACCATCAAACACAATGGCACAGAAGGTCTGGATGCGGCATTGGAAGGCGGGTATTCCTTGGTGCTTCTTGATGTCATGCTTCCGGGGCTTAGCGGACTGGAAGTGCTGCGCCGCTTGAGAAAAACGGATCCGCAGACACCGGTCATATTATTAACGGCGCGAGACAGTATTCCTGATAAGGTAACAGGTCTGGATATCGGTGCGAATGACTATGTCACCAAGCCGTTTGAAATCGAGGAATTGCTTGCGAGAATCAGGGCGGCGCTGCGACAAAATGGAACAAAAACGGAAGATATCGGCACCTTTCTTACATATGACGATTTGCGGGTGAACGAAAAAAACCGTGAAGTGAGACGCGGAGACAAAGAGGTGGAATTAACGCCGCGGGAATTTGATTTACTCGTCTATATGCTAAAGCATCCGCAGCAAGTGCTGACACGGGAGCAAATTCTAAGCTCGGTATGGGGATTTGATTATATCGGTGATACAAATGTCGTGGACGTCTACATAAGATACATCAGAAAAAAACTGGACTATCCTTACGAAAAACAGCTGATCCATACGATTCGCGGGGTCGGCTATGCCATTAAGGGGTAAACGATGAAGCTGAAGACCAAGATTCATCTATACACATCAATATCACTGTTGATTTTATTAATTTTGGTTCATACCGCAGTATATCTCATTTTTTCGTCTGCGCTGACATCAAAGGATGCGGCCCGGCTTGCTGATGAGACGGATAACATTGCCGAAGCGCTGCGTGCCGCTGAAACAGAAGGAGTGGCTTTGCAGGATATGCTGCAGGCCTATCTTCCGGCAAATGGCATGGTGCGTGTAGTGAATGGTGATCAAAAAGCCGTTATGACGATCACAAAAGAAAAAGCCTATAAAGATTTTCCTCTCTCTTTTCATAGCGGAGAAACGGCAGATGTGAGGAAACATGACGGCAAGCTGTTTGCCGAGGCTGCTGTTCCGGTGATTTGGACCGATGGACAAGTGGTGTCTCTTCAGCTGGTTGAAAGACTGGAGAACACAGAAGAGAGTCTGTTTCTGTTGAAAATCATCTTAATCGCTGCAAGTGCTGCTGTATGCATTGCTTCTTTTTTTGCCGGCAGCTTGCTAGCCCGCCGAATCATCAATCCGATCAGACGATTAATGATCACAATGAAAGACATACAGCGAGACAAAGAATTTAAAACGATTTCTTTAGAAGGACAGTCCAACGATGAATTGTATCAAATGGGGCTGACATTTAATGAAATGGCAATGATGCTGAAGGAGCACTATGATAAACAGCAGCAATTTGTTCAAGATGCTTCACACGAATTGAAAACCCCGCTCACTATTATAGAAAGCTACAGCAGCCTGATGAAGCGGTGGGGGGCAAAAAAGCCGGAGGTGCTTGAGGAGTCGATAGAAGCCATTCACTCAGAAGCGGTGCATATGAAAAAACTGACCAATCAGCTTTTGGCGCTGGCCAAAAGCCATCAAGGACTCGAGCTTGATCTGAAAACAATCGATCTGATTGAAGCGACGCGCGCGGTTATGCAAACGCTCCAGTCCGTTTATCAGCGTGACATATTGCTTGAAACAGATAAAGAGAGCCTGCTTGTAAAGGCTGATGAAGAACGCATCAAGCAGCTGTTGACCATTTTGCTTGATAATGCAATCAAGTATAGTGAAAAGCCTATTGAGATGTCAGCCGGAACGAGGAATGGACGGCCGTTTCTATCAGTGAGGGATGAAGGCATCGGAATACCTGATGAGCATATCCCGCATTTGTTCGAACGGTTCTACCGGGCAGATGAGGCACGAAACAGAAAAACAGGCGGAACGGGTTTAGGCCTTTCCATTGCCAAGCAAATCGCTGATGAGCATGGCATTGAGCTGTCTGTCAAAAGCAAGCCGGGACAAGGAACAGCTGTCACCATGCAATTCAGCGAACAGAATGGGGGAGGCCGATGACGAAAACAATAAAAACAGTATCTTTTGCTGCAGCAGCCATTTTAGTTGTCATCATCTGTACGTTTCTCATCATTCGGCAAACCCATGAGAACATACTGTCAAAGGAGACTGTCGTAAAAAAAGTCGAAGCCTCCTATGAAGGCAAGGTCACGAAAGCAAAACAATCAAAGGATAAAAAAACATATGATATAACCCTTGAAAATCCAAAGGGAACTTACTTTGTAAAAGCAGATGCAATATCGGCTGACATTCTTTCAATGAATAGAGTAAAAGCAGTGAATCCATCTGCCATGACAGAAAAAGAAGCTGAGCATCTTGCGCTTGAGCGGGTGCCGGGAACGGTCAAAAAACAAACACGGCAAAGTCAAGTTGCCACTTATACCATACAAAAAGAAGACGGGAAAACATACGAAGTGAAGGTAGACATGCAGGCAAAAACAGTCTTGTCTGCCGATCAAATCAGCAGCAAAGATCAACAAAAAACGCCGATTACGAAAAAAGAAGCCAAAACAATTGCAGAGCGAAAAACGGGCGGAACAGCGGATGACGCAGATCTCGAAGAAAGTGAGGGCACTCTCATCTTTGAAGTGGACGTTGATCTTCCTGATAATAAGGAAGCGACAGTGAAAATCAATGCCTACACAGGAAAGATAGCTAACATTGTGTATGAAGACTGACGGTTTCTCATCAAATTCTCATCTTGCTCTCGTTTTCCTTTCATGTTGAGTGTGTAAACTGTACTCATACAAAACAAAGGAGGACTCACAAATGCTCAAGAAAAAATGGATGGTTGGTCTTTTAGCAGGGTGCCTAGCGGCCGGAGGATTCAGCTACAACGCGTTTGCCACAGAAAACAATGAAAACAGACAGGCTTCTTCTAAGACGGATGCACTCACTGAACAAGAAGCAGAAGCAATTGCTAAAACAGTTGTTGACGGAACAGTAGAAGACATTGACAGAGACCTTTACAACGGCAAAGAAGTCTATGAAGTGGAGATTGAAAAAGAAGGTGAAGACTACGACGTTTATGTAGATATTCATACAAAACAAGCGCTTAATGACCCGTTAAAGGAGAAAGCAGAACAAGTCGCCATAACCAAAGAAGAAGCTGAAGAAATTGCTTTAAAGCAAACAGGCGGAACCGTAACGGAAAGTAAGCTTGACGAAGATGACGGTGCTTACATCTATGAAATGGAAATCCAAACGAAACAAGGAACTGAGACAGAATTTGAAATTTCCGCAAAAGATGGACGCATTATCAAACAGGAGATAGATGACTAATCAAAACCCCCGCTGCAGCGGGGGTTTTTCATGATAAGAAACCTTCTTTTGGACAATCTAAGTAGAAAAGGAGGCGAAACGCATGGAAAAGAAAGAGGAGCAATACATCAATCAGGCTGAATATGTCCCTCATCCGACGAAGGAAGGAGAGTACGCCTTATTTCTTCATGAAACGTATCATTTGCTTTCTGAAGATGACGAGACACAAACAACAGAATAAGGGCTTAGGCCCTTGTTTTGTTCCGTAATTGTGATGTAAGCGCATTTATTACTTTTTTGAGTTGACACAGCTTGTTTTTTTCTGTAATCTCAGTGTGTCAATTCAATTAGGAACTTCGTTAGGTGAGGCTCCTGTATGGAGATACGCTGCTGCCCAAAAATGTCCAAAGACGCCAATGGGTCAACAGAAATCATCGACATAAGGTGATTTTTAATGCAGCTGGATGCTTGTCCTATGCCATACAGTGCTAAAGCTCTACGATTGAAGGCGCCCGCACGCTTTTTTTGCCGTGCTTCTTTCACCTTCAATCCCGAAGGCTTTTTTTATGCCTTTAAAACGAAACCAATCAAAGGAGGTGCGGAGTATGGATTCTCCCCATTCGAGTCAATCTGAAGAAGTACCCATATACTATGACAGCAAGACAATTGATTACACGATGAGGAGACGAACAGCCGCACCTTCTGGCGAGGTCGGCACGTCTCCGTAGAGGAGGTACGAGTCCCGATGGTTCAAAACATGACCTATGACGAACTCATTTTACGCATCATTATTTTACTGCGAGACGGGAAAATCAGGGATTTCAGAAGTGTTATTGATGAGCTTCAGCCCTATGACATGGCATTTATTTTTAAAGAAATGCCGGAAAAACACCGCGCCCGCTATTTATCTTATTTAACTGTAGACGATATCACTGGTATGATCGGGGAGCTGGAACGCGAATTTCAGCTTGTCGTCTTAAATAAAGTCGGAAAAACAAAAGCAACACTAGCGATGAACAAAATGGACAACGATGACCTCGCTCAATTGCTTGAAGAAATGGACGAAGAACTGAAGGAACAGCTTTTGTCCAGCATGGAAGCGTCAGAGTCAAAAGCTGTACAGCTCTTGATGAATTACCCGGCTGATTCAGCGGGACGCATGATGACAAACCGGTATGTGTGGATTCCTCAGCATTACACGGTAAAAGACGCGGTCGTCAAACTGAAAAGCTTCGCTGAAATAGCTGAATCGATCAACTACTTATATGTTATTAATGAAAGCAAACAGCTGGTTGGGGTTCTTTCCTACCGCGATTTGATTCTGGGTGAACCTGAAGAAAAGGTGCAGGATTTAATGTTTACCCGCGTCATATCAGCAGATGCTCTTCAGGACCAGGAAGAAGTTGCCCGCCTGATTGAACGTTACGATTTTTTGGCAATACCGGTTGTAGAAGAAAACAACGTGCTTGTCGGCATTGTGACGGTCGATGATATTATCGACGTCGTTATTCGGGAAGCTGATGAGGATTACGAAAAATTTGCCGCTTCCGGTAAAGACATCACCTTTGACACAAAAGCTTACGTGGCGGCATACCGGCGCCTGCCATGGCTGATTTTACTCTTGTTTATCGGACTGATTTCAGGAAGCATTATCAGCTATTTTGAAGACGCGCTGAAGCAGGTTGTCGCGCTTGCGTTTTTCATGCCGATGGTGTCAGGGATGACAGGAAATACGGGAACACAATCTCTTGCGGTTGTCATCAGAGGTTTGTCTAAAGAAGAAATGAACAAAAAAACGATTGTGCGCCTGATCTTCCGGGAGTTCAGAACAAGCATTTTTATCGGAGCGGTTTGTTCTGTGCTGATTGCGATTGTTTCTATCATATGGCAGGGGAATGCGCTTTTGGGATTTGTTGTCGCCTCTTCACTGTTCTTAACCTTAATCATCGGAACGATGTCAGGAACGATTATCCCTATTATTTTGCACAAACTGAAAGTAGACCCGGCGATTGCTTCTGGACCGCTTATTACAACGTTAAACGATATTTTATCTTTATTAATCTACTTTGGCATTGCCACTGCATTCATTCACTCATTATAAACATAAAAAGTCCGTCTCAACTGCGAGCCGGACTTTTATTATTTAACGGTTTTTGTACCGAAAGTGAGCATTAAGCTGCCCCTCCAGCATTTTTTTCCGCACTTGCGGATCGTTTTTTAACATCTGTTCTTTTTTGCGCATATCCTTTAAAATCTCTGCTGTCTGTACGCCGTCTTCACGCTTATTGGCGATATCCATCAGCCGCTCCACATCGGCAAAGGAGTATTTTCTTGTTCCCCTTGAAGAACGCTGCGGGTAAATGAGCTTTCGTTCCTCATAATACCTGATCTGTCTTACGGACAATCCTGTCAATTCACTCACAATTCCGATTGAAATCACTTTTTTGTCTTTATAAGAATGATCTTCTGTGGTCATTTTTCCACCCCTGGATGTCTTTTGATAATAGTATATAAAAAACAAAGAGAAAAAACCTGACGCTTGTCATATTTTCTAACATCAAATAGAAGATTTTTGAAAAAATACGGAAGAAAAATTAACAAGAATAATGCGTAACACCCAAGCGCGTTTTATCCTTTATGTAACGAATCAAACGAGGAGGAAGGATAATCATGGAGGAAGAAAAAGCGGTCTCACTGGCAAAAGAAATTATAGAGTTGGATATCAAGCGTGATGAAATGCTGGAGACGTTTATGCAGCTTGCCGGAGAACAGGCTTTTCAATTATTAAGATCGGTTCAAAACGGACAATACCGAAAATCTTCGTAAACATAAATTCTTTACATTAGATTCATACCACGTTCATTTAAAAAGAGTATCTTTTGTATAGGATACCTCAAAATGAAGGAGGACGCTATGAGTAATTTATTGAAATCCGCTTTAGAAAAAGAACGACGCCATTATTCTGAAAAACTCTATCAGATTGGGGTTTATAATAAAGAGGTCATGAACAAAATGACGATTTCTGAGCTTCGGAAAGAATACGCTTATTTCTTTCGAAGCATTACAAATCATAAAAATTATCCTTATACAAGATAATGTATAAGGATTTTTTTGCTTTTAGAAGGAATTTCTCGAATTATAGCGAATACGTATAGTAAGGGACTGAACTCTTATTATATGTAAGGGTTTTCATTATTTTTTTATAAAAATCCTATATACGAGGTAGATATGATGAGATTATCGTTTAACGAAGAAGAAGTTGAGCGTGCGATGAATTTGTACAGAGTTTTTGCAAGGGCTTTCAAAAGTGTGTCCGAACATAGTATCCGTGATAGTAAAGAGCACGGTTTTAATCCCACTGAATTTGCTGTACTGGAGCTCCTGTACACAAGAGGCCCGCAAAAATTACAGCAAATTGGGTCGAGACTTCTGCTTGTAAGCGGAAACGTCACATATGTTATTGACAAACTAGAAAGAAACGGGTTTTTAGTAAGGGAGCAGGACCCGAAAGATAAACGCTCTGTTTACGCACATTTAACTGACAAGGGAAATGAGTATTTGGATAAAATTTATCCGATTCATGCACTGCGTATTGCGAGAGCGTTTTCAGGCCTTTCGCCTGATGAACAGGACCAGCTGATCGTCCTGCTCAAGAAAGCAGGCATACACAGCCAGCATTTGCTGTTTCGTTAACTATTCTACACTCTCTGTTTCAGGAGAGTGTTTTTTTGTTTTATAAGATTCTTTTTAAAACATCTTCAATCTTCCTATCAGACATTTCGCCAAGGTATCCATTGACGTGTTTTTTATACTCCTTCATCTGTTCGTTCGATTGAAAAAATGCCGCGATATACTCTTCTGCTTTCTGCATGTCCCAGTTTCTCATATCTGTGACGAGCTTCCTTTCATGTAGAAGGTTTAAATTCATTTCTTCCTGTCCCGGCAGTGCATGATAAATAAATACCGGAAGCCGTTTCTGTAAGCATTCACTGATGGTCACGCCTCCGGGTTTAGTCATGATGCCTGTCGACTGTTCGTACAAACGGTTCATCTCTGCTTTGCTGTGAAGGTAAGGAATCGCCTCAATCAAGGGGTGGTGTAAACTTTTGACATAGGAGTAGAGCTTTTCGTTTCTGCCGCATAATATTTTGTATAAGATCTTTCCGCCTGGCGACAGTTCCTGTACCCATTTTAAAATCCCACCGACCCCCATACTGCCCCCTGTGATGATGATGGTATATGGCGGGTGGTGCTGCAAGGTATCTGCTGATTCCATTTCAAAATTTCGGTGAACTGGAATGCCGGTCAAGTATATGTTGTTCTGATCGATCCCCTCTGATATTAGCTGCTTCTTTACTTCCGTGCTCGGAACAAAATGGTAATCAATGTTCTTCCGTCCCCATAATTGATTCACGAAAAAATCAGTGTATACATTCACAACCGTCAGATTCGGATATTCAGGCTTTAATCGGTTCAGCAGATAAGAAGGCAGCGCATGTGTGCAGAAGGCGATATCAGGCTGTTTTTCTTGGAGGATGTGCCTCATTTGCTGTGTGAACAGCCATTCGTACATGAAATAGCGTTTGTCATGCTGAAATTCTCCGCAGGCGAGGAGCCTGTAAATGCCGCTATACGTTTTCGGGAAATATTGAATCCATTTTAAATAAGCCACGGAGGACAATTTTTCTAAACGGCTATACGCATGTGAAAAGATATCAATCTTTTCAGCTGCTAGCCCTTGAGACTCTAATTCAGCCTGCAATGCATCAGCCACATGATGATGGCCGGTGGAAATGCTTAAAAAAGGAAAAATGAGAATGTTTTTCATGACAGTCCTCCTAAAAAAATATGGCAACTATATTTTGAGGAGAACGTTCACAAAATATAAGGGTGTTTTTGATCATAAGGAAGGTGAAAAGATGAAAACTTGTTTCCTTTCCATATGGAGAGTGGTTGACCCGATTTATTTCTTTTTTTCAAGGCTGACCTTGGTTGACAAAGATCGTAAAAGCGTCTTTCGAGTCAGGCTGACGAAGTACAAAGGACATCATGTCGTGCTTAGCGACGGAACGCATATAAGAAAAAATGATGTGCTCGTTAAAATCCACCTGCATAACATAAAGCTGATCAGGGAGCTTCAAAGCATTGAGAGCGCAGTCAGAAAGGGAATCATTATTTATCAGAAAGTATATCAATCGATGCCGCTTCTTCTTGACTATATTAACAATCATAAAAAAAGCGAGAAAATCAAAGGAATCATTGGGATTACAATGCTTGACAAAGGTGTGGAAAGGCTCGGCTTTGATGTGATCACCCCGGTGAATCCTTTTTACAGATGTTTAAAAAAAGTGTCCCATGTGCCGATTTTATATTTGACTTCAAAGCCTGTGAGCTTGCGGCATTTACCGAATTCATCCTATTTGTTTATCTCAAAAGAAAAGCTGCAGAAAACCTATCAAAAAAAAGACTGATGCCTCGGTCAGCACAGTCTTTTTTGATTAAATCTGATGAAATGTCACTTCAGGACGGCTTCCGACACGGATATTTACGCCGGTTTGTCCCAAGCCCTCGCTGATATAAAATGGTTTATCGTGATGATAATGAAGACCTTTAATCATGTTCATTCGCACGAGCTTTCCCATTTTCACCAAATGATACGGTTTTGGCCAGTGAATTTGCCCGCCGTGAAAATGCCCTGACAGCAGGTAATCATAATGAACATCTTTCATATCCAGAATAATATTTGGGTCATGTGTTAAGACAAGATGATAGCCATTTTCCAGACTTTGATAAGAGCCGTTGATATTACTCCGATTCGTACTGTAATCATCAATGCCAATAATATTGACTGGCCCTGCAGCCGTCTCGATTCGAACATGTTCATTTTGCAGCGTGATACAGCCGTTTTCCTCTAAAACTCGCTTCAATCTCCGAAAGTCCTCTTCTTTCAATACATAATCGTGGTTACCGAACACCGCGTACATTCCATATGCAGGCTTTAGCTTTTGCAAGGCGTTCAAGTAACCTGCCAGCTTCGGAATATTACGTTTCCGATCAAGAAAATCCCCGGTAAGAGCAATGATGTCCACAGGCTGATCTTTTGTTAAATGATACAGCTCCTCAGGTGAGACTGAAATGTTTTCCAAGTGAAGATCTGATAAATGAAGGATATTTAATTTTTTTCTGGCTGGAAGGCCGTCTTTTTGGTCGATTGAAATGGTGTTGACTTTCACATCTTTTGTATTGCGGTTCGCTTTATATAGAAATGGCACAAATACGAGTATGGCCAATGAAAGTAAGATTGTAAACAAAATATATCCCCTCCCTTCTATCAGTATAGTAAGTGATCAAGCCCTATGGATAGCGGGAATTAATGGGTAGAGACAGGTTGAAAAACGGATTGTCATATGATGAATGATTTGGAAGGGAAAAGGGATAATAAATTTTGACACATGAGGCAGAACATGCCGACGGAGTCAGAATAACAAATGGATGTGTAAGCAATGTTACGGTTGATGAGACAACAAAAAAAAGAAACATATTATCTCTGGATCGCATTATTTCTTCTTTTATTGTATGTATCCCCGCTTTTTATTTTAAAGGAAGATGCCCATATCCGGGTCCACGATAATTTAGATTCCAACATCGCTTGGTACAAGGTTCTGGCCGATAGCGGAGAAATCGTCGGCAAGGTTGACGCTGCCATTCCGCAAATCATTAACGGGCTGCCCCGGGATGCCTTTGGCACCGAGTGGAGCGGAATTGTTTGGCTCCATGCTTTCTTTTCTTCCATGACCGCCTATGCAATAAGCCAGACGGTTACAAGAGTTGTCGCTTTTTTTGGAATGTATGTGCTGCTGAAGAAACATATAATCCCGGAACCAAAAGCGGCTTTCATCCGAATTGGCGTATCGCTTGCATTTGCCTTAACACCTTTCTGGCCTTCGGGAATGCTGAGTACGCTTGGGTATCCTTTGGCACTGTGGGCTTTTTTAAATATCCGAAAAGGGGATATTTCATGGAGAGAGTGGCTGACGCTGGGCTTGCTTCCTCTATACTCAAGCTTTGTTCTAGGCTTCTTCTTTTTCCTGGCAGGGATGGCGTGTTTTTGGCTGTATGATGCCATTACAAAAAGAAGATGGAATTTGATGTTCTTAGGCAGTATTGCATTTATGACGAGTATCTATCTTTTCGTTGAATATCGGCTTGTCTATTCGATGCTCTTTGAACACGCACCAATGCATCGTATCGAATTTATCTCATCCAGGCATGATGTTTGGCATTCTCTTCGGCTATCCGTAAAAAACTTTGTCTATGGCCATAATCATGTGATGACCGTTCATACCGTTGTCATCCTCCCGATCCTGCTGGTCGTATTTGCTGCTCTGCTGTTCAAACGAAATCGGACAAAGCCAGAAAATGTTTATCTGTTTTTATGTGTGCTTAATTATGGATTGTCATTATGGTATGCGTTTTGGTTCAACAAAATTTGGGCTGTTCCAAAGCAGAAATTTGCCTTTTTAGCAGAATTTAATTTTGCCCGTTTTCATTTTCTTCGGCCGCTTGTTATATACGTGAGCTTTGCGCTTGCTTTATATCTCATTTGGCGGATGGGGAAAGGATGGCAATGGCTTGTGTACGCCGCAGTCGCTGCACAGCTAATGGTGTTGGCGCCTTTTAATGAAGAATATACGTATGGCGTTCATTACAACGCGCCGACATTCAAGGAGTTTTATGCATCGGAGCAATTCAAAGAGATTAAGGAATATATCGGACGTCCGCAAGATTCGTACAGGGTGGCGAGCATCGGACTGCATCCGTCTATCGCCCAATATAACGGGTTTTATACGTTAGATACGTATAACAATCTATATCCGCTCTCATATAAATATGAATTTAGGAAAATCATCGAAAAAGAGCTGGAAAAAAATTCTCGGCTGAAACAATATTTTGATGAATGGGGCAGCCGCTGCTACCTTTTTGTCGATGAACTCGGTAAACGATATGATTTCAAAAAGAACTCGAAGAAAACGATCAACAACCTTCAATTAAATACAGATGTATTTAAAAAAATGGGCGGCCGGTACATTTTTTCTTCAGTTCCGATCATGAATGCTGAACAAAACCATCTCGCGCTCGTAAAGACGTTTGACCATAAAGATTCCGCCTGGCGCATTTATTTATATGAAACAAGATAAGGAGGATTTCGATTGAAACAGTCACAGCCAGTATTAACCATCGTCGTCCCGTGTTTCAACGAAGAGGAAGTGTTTCAAGAAACAAGCCGTCAGCTGACAGAGGTTGTAGATGATTTAATTGAAGAAAAATTAATTGCTGAAGACAGTAAAATTCTGTTTGTCGATGATGGCAGCAAAGACCGCACTTGGGCTTTGATTGCTATGGAGAGCATAAGAAACAAGAAGGTTACCGGCTTAAAATTAGCCTGCAATGTCGGCCACCAAAAAGCGCTTTTAGCCGGACTCCATAAAGCGAAGAATAGGTCAGACTGCGTCATTTCGATCGATGCTGATCTTCAGGACGACATCTCTGTGATTCGGGATTTTATGCTGAAATATCATGAGGGCTGCGAGATCGTTTACGGTGTACGCCAGAGCAGAAAAACCGATACCTTTTTCAAGCGCACGACCGCGTTAGGGTTTTATCGTCTCATGAATAAGCTTGGGATTAAATTAATTTATAATCATGCTGATTTTCGTTTAATGAATAAAAGGTCCCTTGAAGAGCTTGAGCGTTATCCGGAAGCGAATCTGTTTTTAAGAGGTATTGTCCCTATGATCGGCTTTAAATCGGCCGAAGTTTTGTATGACCGCAAGGAACGCTTTGCCGGCAAAACGAAATATCCGCTGAAAAAGATGCTATCCTTCGCTTTTAACGGGATTACTTCATTCAGTGTCGCACCAATTCGATTCTTTACGCTTTTAGGGTTTGTTTTGTTTTTCCTCAGCGCTGTGGCAGGGGTTGGCGCGTTTATTCAAAAGATGCTCGGACATACGAATGCAGGCTGGGCGTCTCTCATCATATCCATTTGGTTTTTGGGCGGGCTGCAATTGATGGGAATTGGAATCATCGGAGAGTATATTGGAACGATTTTTTCTGAAGTGAAAAGACGGCCGAAATACGCGATTGATATTGATTTGTATAATGAGCAGCTGAGCCCGCTTCAGCGCCAGGAAAAAGAGCGGTTAGATAAAAAGTACAGTTAAACACGGAAAGAGCTGACTCCATTAGTCAGCTCTTTTTCTTCAACTGATGTAAAATAGCGCTAAGCGGTTCGTCTTGCGGGTTGCGGTAAAAATCAAAAAATGGGCAGCCCTGCTTCTTAATTCGATTGATGACCGTATCAATTGTAAACAGAGCGGGTGTTAAAGATGATTGCACCTCATGCCAGTAGAGCGGGGCTGCAACAGTCCCAAGCTCATTTCCTCTCGTCGAATAGGGACAGATAATCGTTTTTCCTTCTGCATGCTGCAAATAATCAAGATACAATTTGCCGTGTCTGTTTTTAATCAAGCGTTCAGTGGTAAATAGCTCGGGAAATGCATTGGTGCAGTACTCTGCGATCAACTGCGTAAATTGGCGTGTTTCTTCATACGTAAATGCCTCGGGAGACAAGGGAATATAAAGCTGGATGCCTTTGTTGCCGGACAGCTTCGGGTACGATGTGATGCCAAAGGAATCCAACAGCCGCTTCAGTTCATTTGCGGCCTGCACGGCCATAAGAAAGTCATCTCGCGAAGGCGGGTCTAAATCAATGACAATCTCAGCCGGACGCCTGCTTTTAATGGTTTGAAAAGGAACGTGAAACTCCAAAGCAAGCTGGTTGCAAAGCCATAGCAATGTAGACATATCCTCACAGACAATATGTTCATGGCTTCCATCATAGAAAGATTGAACAAAATCCGGCGCATAGTCCGGCTTGTTTTTTTGGAAAAATGATTCGCTCCTAGATCCATGCGGATAGCGGATGACGGTGACAGCCCGGTTTTTCAGAAATGGGAGCAGGTAGTCACTGACTTCAATCATATACTGAATAAAATCTTCTTTTGTTTTTTTATTCTTTTCAAATATGATTTTATCCAGGCTTGTGAACTGCAGCTTTGGGTGAACCGGTTTGGAGTGTCGTATGACTTGCGCATACGTGCATTCGGTCCAGTCCATTTGGAATTCGAAACCGACAAACGATACCTCTCTTAATGTGCCTTGGAGAATTGTTAAGTATTGAACAGCTGCACAAATCGAAGGTTCAAGCGTAAATCCGCCTGAGGGTGTTTGATGTCCGTGCTGTTCCATAATCTCGCGTATAGCGCTTTTTTCCTCATCGCGCATTCCGTGCGAGACAGAGGCAATCGGTGTCATTATTCCGTTTTTTAATACTGATACCGTCAGAAACCCGTTGTTAGGGTTGAACCCTGTTATGCAAACATAAGCTTGTTTAAAGTTTTTATATTTGAGCCAATCGGACGACCGCTTCTTTTCAAGCCATTTGCTGTTTGTTTTCTTCGCTACAATTCCTTCTCCGTCATATTTTATTACCATCTCCCAGAGTTGATCAAAATGATCATAACAGGGAATGGATTGAATGGTTTCTTTTGCGTAAGGATCTGGAGATGCAGGAAGCTTTGCTGCGGATATGAGTTCACGCAGCGATTTTTTGCGGTCCAAATACGAAAGAAGCGTTACATCTTCTCCGCTTCGCTCTAACAAATCAAAGGCGAGAAAGCAGCACGGCCGCGCGTTTGCCGATTCCTGAATCTTGTCTGGCCTTTTCAAACGCCCCCGCACTTGAAGGTGTTCAAAATCTGCACGACAAGGATTCACCAAACATACGATTTCACCATCAAGTGTCAGCGGAAGCTCTTTTTCCATGTGCTGAAAGGCAGTTTTGGCGAATTGTGTGATTTCAGGGAAGGTGCTGCTGAGCTCCACACCATTTCTGCTGGTTAAGGTCACACCTGAAGAATGGATGCGGAGAATACAGCGGTACCCATCATATTTTACTTCGTAACGCCATTCTGCTCCGATTGGCGGTGACGAAGTTAGGACCGGCTGCATGGTAAACGCCATGGGCTATGACGTGCCGGAGGCTTTTTTTCTAGTTGTTTTTTGTTTTTTATCTCCGGCTCCTTTCGGTTCAGCGGCTTGTGCAGGTGTGGCAGCCGGTGTCTCCCGGTTCGGCCTTCTGGTTCTGTCAATGCTGGCTTGCAGAGCGCTTACCAGGTCAATGACATCTTCACGAGGTGGCGCTTTATCAGGAGTGACGGCCGTTTCTTTATTTTCTAGCTTGTCGTTGACTCTTTGCAGCAGCGCCTGTCGGTACGTGTCTTCATATTTCTCAGGCTCAAACTCAGCAGTCAGTTGATCTATTAATGTGATAGCGGTTTGCAGTTCCTTATCGTTTACATTCGATTGATCAGGTACACCTGGGACATGAGCGGCGCTTCTGACCTCATCGGGATAATGGATAGACTCCATGACGATACAATTTTCATACACACGGAGAATCGCCAGCTGCTGCTTTGACCTGATTGTCATATTGGCGATACCGATCTTTCCGGTTGAGCGCAGCGCCTCACGCAGCAGGGTATAGGCCTTCGTCCCATTATCCCCGGGGCCGACAAAGTAGGAGCGGTTAAAATAAATCGGATCAATTTCCTGGAGCAGAACAAAGTCAACAATCTCAACCGCTTTCTCCTCATGCTCCTGTTTTAAGCTTTTTAAATCTTCGTCCGTCAGCACTACATATTTCCCTTTTACATATTCATATCCCTTCACAATTTCATCAGGACTAAGAGTTTTTTCGCAATTTGTGCAAACTTTCTCGTATTTGATTGGTGCGTGATCCTCTTTATGGAGGCTGCGCAGTTTAATATCTTTATCTTCTGTGGCCGCATATAGCTTGATGGGGATGTTTACTAATCCAAAGCTGATCGATCCCTTCCACATTGTATGCATATCGATAAACCCCTTTTTTTCTTTAGTGTGAAGAGAAGGAGTACGATTCATGTGTAGTAACTTATGGGTGAAAAAAAGCCAGCGCACTTATTGCGACGGCTGTTCAGTAATGAATTGTTCGAGCTGTTCCGGAGGTATTGGCCTGCTGAAAAAGAAGCCCTGCAAATGGTCGCAGCCTTTTTCAAAAAGAAGCTGCTTTTGAGCTGCATTTTCCACACCTTCGGCAATCACCTGCAAAGACAGCTGATGCCCCATGGCAATAATAGCTCCGGTAATTTGCTCTGATTTAGGATGGGTCTGAATATCGTCAATAAATGATTTGTCAATCTTCAGCCTGTGAATCGGGAAGTCCTTCAAATAGCTAAGAGAGCTGTGACCGGTACCGAAATCGTCAATACTGATTCTGATTCCTAATTCTGTTAGGGATGACAAAACCTTTTTGGAGTGATCGAGATTGTCCATTGTCATGCTTTCCGTCACCTCCACTTCAAGAAGCTGCGGAGGAAGCTGGTATTTATTAAGCGTATCCTTGATGAGGGGAATCAGATCTTTAGATTGGAACTGTCTGGCGGAAATATTAATGGCGACAGAAAGATCATAGCCTTTGTCATGCCAAATCCTTGCCTGCTTGCATGCTTCATCTATAATCCACTTTCCGATATCAATAATAAGTCCCGTTTCTTCTGCAACACCGATGAATTCTCTGGGCGGACGCAGCTGCCCGTCTGGTGTCACAAGGCGTATCAGTGCTTCTGCTCCTGTCATTTTTTGTTTTTTCACACTGAATTGCGGCTGATAATGCAAGACAAATCTATCGTTTTCGATTGCTTCTCTGAGTACCATCTCTTGGTTAAGCTTGACGGTTTCTTTGTTGCCGATTGAAAAAGAATAGTATCTGTATTTGCTTTTGTTTCGTTCTTTAGCCGCATACATCGCCATATCAGCCTTTTTCATCAATTCAAGGCCATCCGTCCCGTCTTTTGGAGATATCGCAATCCCGATACTGACAGATGTGACAAGGGTGTGATCTTGAATTTTGAAAGGTTTTTTGAATTTTTGGATAATTTTTCTTGCTAAAACATTTGCTTCGCCTGTTCCTGTATTGGCGTCTGTTAATATAATAATAAATTCATCACCGCCAAGACGGGCGATAAATCCGTTATCAGGGACTACAGATGACAGGCGTTTAGCTGCAAACTGAAGCAGTTGATCACCGACATTATGCCCTAATGCATCGTTAATCACTTTAAACCGGTTTAAGTCGAGAAAGAATACAACGGTGTTATAATGCAAGGAGTGCTCGCGATTCAGCACCTTTGTTAGATGAGAGATGGCATGCCTTCTGTTAGGTAAGTCTGTAAGCGAATCATAATGAGCCATTCTATGGATTTCTTTTTCTGCTTTGTACTGCTTCGTCATGTCTTTGCAAATGACATAAATGCTGTCTAGTTCCTGATTGACCTCAACAGGTATAAGCGTAATATTTAAGTGAAACTGGCCTTTTTCAGTGATAAGATCGCTATCGCTGTTCATCGCTTGTTTATCTTTTTTAACTTGCTCAAAAAGGCGCTTAATCTTCTGTGATGTGTAATTCCTCCAGTCATGCATGCTGAAGCCAAATTTGCTGATCATTTCCTCACCAGCGTGATTGGAAGATATTATGTCTCCTTCTAATGATAAAATAAAGATTGCATCAATATTGTGGACGATTAAAGACTGAAATCGCTGTTCGTTATCCTTTATGCGTTCGCTCTGTTTAATAAACTTTCGATCTGCATGGGAACTGAATAACAATAACGTTTGGATACAAAAAATAATTAAAGTAACAAAAATTGACCAATGAAACGTTTGTACCTCCATAGGGCTTCCGGGCGGAGCCATGTCCTTATGGAAAGTTGCCGCAAGCATCCCTGTGTAGTGCATGCCCGAAATCCCAATACCCATTACAATTGAACTGATGACTTTATAGAATATAAGATGCTCAGAATGTTTTTTCACGGCCAAGTCAAAGAATATTTTTAACGAGACGAAAGAGGCTGCAATCGCAATGATAATTGAAACTGTAAATAAAATCGGTTCGTAAATAATCATTACCCGGGAAATGGCAGACATTCCGATATAGTGCATAGAAGCAATAGATGCGCCAAGCACAACTGATCCGGTAAGCAGTCTGTAATATGTAAGAATGTGCCGGCTGACAAAATATAATGACACAAATGATCCCGAAACAGATGCGCCAATGGCTGCCATTAAAGGCATGAATTCATATTCCATCGGCATTTCCATATGGACGGCCATCATCCCTACAAAATGCATTGACCAAATACCGAATCCCATAATAAGTGAGCCGCCGATCAGCCAAATTTTACTTTTTAAGCCTGTATTGATGGTGACTTTCCTGGAAAGTTCAAGGGAAATATACGAGGCGGTACAGGCAATTAGAATAGATAAACATATGAGCGTCGTATTATATGTAGCGTGTATTTCCAAATGGAGATTCCCCCCCGTATCGTGTGTTCCAGTCTTGTTGACTCTCTTTATTATCGGCTGCTTAACCGCAGAGTTTCAGCCTTCAAAACGATAGAAATACGAGGGAGATCTATTTTTAGTTCAACTGACCGTGAAAAATGTGTTAAAATCATCTTGACGTTTTCCGAAAAAACAAAATGTATGATACATAAACATGAAACAAGGGAGTTGGTGGCTATCGAAGAGCTGGTTATGTCATGGATAGAAGCATTTAAAAGCTTATCTTATTTTGGAATATTTCTAGCGCTCAGTATTGAGTTTATCCCGGCCGAAGTCGTTTTGCCGCTTGCGGGCTATTGGGTATCTAAAGGCGATATGACACTTGCCGGCGTTGTTTTGGCAGGATCGCTTGGGGGAGTGGCCGGTCCGCTTACGCTGTATTGGATAGGCCGGTACGGAGGAAGGCCGTTTCTTGAACGTTTTGGAAAGTATCTCTTTATTAAACCTGAAGCGCTTGATAAATCAGATAAATTTTTCAAAAAACATGGGGGCTTTGTCGCGTTCAGCGGGCGTTTCTTGCCTGGCATCAGGACATTGATTTCCATACCGTGCGGAATTGCAAAAATGAATGTTTGGGTGTTTTCGCTTTATACATTCATTGCTATGCTTCCGATTACATTTGTATATGTTTATCTCGGTGTGAAGCTCGGTGAAAATTGGAAGGAAGTCGGCTCTATTCTTGATCAATACATGCTTCCGATCGGGATAGCGATTTTGGCACTGTTCCTGCTCTACTTACTGTTGAAAAAGAGGAAGAAACGCACGCATTCCGAACAATTATCTGTATTTTTAAAAAATAAACGTTGACAAATCATTGCGCTGCGCATATCATTGACGTATAAAATCATATTTCTTGAAATCCCAAAGGGGAGTAGCGTCCGGAATGTATTCCGGAAACAAAGTCGTCATTTCATGGATTGTATCCATCGGCTTTGTTGGCATGCCTGAATTCATGTCTAGCAAGACCTTTGCCTTATGTCGGCAAAGGTCTTTTTTGCATGGTCCGGCCGGCATAAGATCGGATGAAGAGAAAGAAAACAACTTTTTTGGGAGGGTATCATTTATGGATGCAGCATTATTATTAGAGTATGGTTGGGTTCTTCTCGTCTTGATCGGGCTGGAAGGGATTTTAGCCGCCGATAACGCGCTGGTTATGGCGGTAATGGTAAAACATTTGCCGGAGGAAAAAAGAAAAAAAGCGTTATTTTATGGATTAGCAGGGGCTTTTGTTCTGCGATTTGGCTCTTTATTCGCCATTTCATTTTTGGTCAACGTATGGCAGGTTCAAGCGATTGGCGCGATCTATTTGCTGTATATCTCAGCAAGCCACTTATTGAAAAGATATGTATTTAAGAAAGAAGACACACATAAAGAGACAAAGCAAAGCGGTTTTTGGCCGACTGTTTTAAAAGTTGAACTGGCAGATATCGCGTTTGCTGTTGATTCCATCTTAGCAGCAGTAGCGCTGGCGGTTACGCTTCCTGGGACATCACTCCCGAAGATCGGCGGACTTGACGGAGGACAATTTCTCGTCATTTTGGCCGGCGGTATCATCGGACTGGTGATTATGCGGTTTGCGGCTTCCATGTTTGTGAAGTTATTAAAGGAACGTCCAAGCCTAGAAACAGCAGCCTTTGTGATTGTCGGCTGGGTCGGAGTGAAGCTTGCTTTATATACGCTTGCCCATCGCGACATAGCGGTTGTTTCTGAGCACTTTATTCATTCTGGAATATGGAAGCTGATATTCTGGGGTGTCTTAGCAGCAATCGCGGTTTGCGGCTGGTTTATGTCAGGTGGGAAAAAACAGCCGGAGGGCGCACAAAACGAACAAAAAAACAGCACCCGTGAACGGGCGTAATCTGAAAGACTCTGCTTAAAAGCAGAGTCTTTTTGTGTTTGAAGCGTTTTCATAAGCGAAATAAAATAACATTTTTATAACATCTTTGTTACAAAAAACACGCATAAAACCCCCTTAATTCTTTAGAAAGGCACGAAATCATGTATAGGACGTCAGAATGGTTTGTCATAATTGAGACATTGGAAATCAATATTTCTTTTTCTCCTTTGCGAATCCCTATCAAATTAGCTATCATTAATGAGTAGTTATAGGGAGGAACTGAGGTGAAACCAGTGCTTAGCCTTTTGTTTAAATTGGGAAAAAAGAAGCAAACACTTGAAAAAGCTGTTGAGAGTATACAAAAAGGCAATAAAGATCTGCAAAATGAATTAATACAGCAATATAAGCCATTTATCGCAAAGACGGTTTCATCCGTTTGTAAACGATATATAGATGAAAAAGACGATGAGTTCAGTATTGGACTGATCGCGTTTAATGAAGCTATAGAAAAATATTCACCTGAAAAAGGAAATTCTCTGCTCGCATTTGCTGAGCTTATTATAAAAAGAAAAGTCATTGATTACATTAGAAAAGAAGCCAGAAGCGCACAAAATATAAATATTGATTTACAGGAAGGAGACGATCAGGAGTCATCACAAAGCCTGATTGAAGCCGAGCTTTCCATAGATGAATACCGCCGTCAGATTGAACAGGAGCAGAGGCGGGAGGAAATCCTCTATTTTCAAAAGCAGCTCAAGGATTATGGTTTATCGTTTAAAGAACTGCTTGAAAATTCTCCAAAGCACACGGATGCAAGACAAAACGCCATAAAGGTGGCAATGACGCTTGTTGAACATGAAGAATTGGCCGCTATCCTGTATACAAAGAAGCAGCTTCCAGTCAAACAGCTTGAACAGCTTGTCTCTGTAAGCCGAAAAACGATTGAGAGAAACAGAAAATATATTATTGCGATGTGTATTATCATTACGGGTGATTATATTTATTTAAAAGATTATCTTAAAGGGGTGCTGCACTCATGAGAAGAGGGATTATAGTAGAGAAAAATAAAAAATTCGTCACGTTGCTGACCCCTGACGGACAATTTTTAAAAGCCAAAAATGATCGACACAGCTATGAAATCGGAGAAGAAATCATGCTTCCGAGTGAAACACGCATGGGCAGAAGGGCCAGCTTTTTTGATTTTTTTAAACTGCGCCCTTTCAAAATGGGGATTTTTACGATGACTGCTATTATGCTTTTTATATTTATAGTTCTCCCCGTTTTTTCTAATAATAAGGCCTATGCGTATATGACAATCGATATCAATCCAAGCGTCGAAATGGCGTTAAACAGTGATTATGAAGTGATTGAACTGACGCCTCTAAACGATGAGGGACAGAAAGTCGTGAATGATATAGATGATTGGGAGAAGACTGATTTTAAAAAGGTGATTGACGATATTATAACCGACTGCAGTGAACACGGGTATGTAAAGAAATCGAAAGAAATATTGATTTCCACTGTTTATGAAAACACAGAAGACAATACATATAAAAAGGCTGTGAAAAAACAGCTGAATGATGTGACTGAAAAATATAAAACGACATACCGCATGGAATCTCTCGAGTCAGATATGCAAACGAGGGAAAAAGCGAAGAAAGAAGGCGTCTCAACAGGCAGCTACATCAAATCAAATGAAAAGAATGACAATAAAGATTTAAAAGATGACTCCAGCAAACCATCCGGGGAAGAGGATCAAAAGAGTGATGAAAATGAGGATGAAAACACCGATCAAACTGACACCCAGGACAGCAAGCAAGGAGATAATGAACAGCTGAATGATGCGGATTCCGGAGACCAGAAAGAAGATAAAGCGGATGACCAGATTGATGATAGTGACAAAGATAAAAAAATAAAGGAATCAGATGAAAACACAAATACCGAAAAAGATGGGGACCATGAGCAAACCCCAATACAAGATCCTCAAGATAAAGGAAATGAAAATAACGGCGCTGACAATGGCCAAAGCCAATATCACAGGGACTGGAACAATGGTGAACAAGGCAAGAACCGTTCTTCGTCCAGAAGGGATAACGCTTCAGACCGACGTAATCCAAACGGCTACAGCAGTGATAATAATTCAGCTCAAAATGAAGATTCGCCGAGTGCCCCCGGCGAATAAAGACCTGAATTTATTTAGTTGTGCCATTTAATTGTGATTGTGCTTGCTGTACCAGCCGCTTTGTCATTTCTCCGCCTACAGAGCCGTTAGCGCGTGCGACTGTATCAGAACCAAGGTTCACACCGAATTCTTGAGCCACTTCGAGTTTAAATTGGTCGAGTGCCTGCTCCACCCCTGGAACAACGAGTTTATTTCTGCTCGCCATCTTTTTCATCTCCTTTTTCGATAAAGAAATTCTTAACGCGTATTTAGTTTGAAATATACGGGGTTTATTTATGCTGGCAATTGTTGTGGAGAAAAATAAAACCCCGGCCTCTGAGCCGGGGTGACGCAGACTATAGAATGTCTGCTGTCATTTTATGTGCGGTTGCCTGAATATGGAACGTCAAAATGGAGAGGACTGTAATGGCGATAATTTGTCTGATTTTAAGCCATTGGCTGTGATTCAGTTCTTCAAAACGGTGACGGAGACGCTCTGTCTCCTGTTCGGCGATCTCCTGCAGATTTGATTCTTTCATAGAAGGAGTTTCTTGGTGATGGATGGCATCAAGCACATATGCGCAGCTTTCATAATAAGCAATCGGGCTGATGACATCATCAGATCTGTCTGAGATTGTGTTAAAGGCCACTTTTAAAATAGCCCGTATGTGTTCAAAGTCATAAATGGATTTTAAATCACGTACAATTAAAAGAATAACTGCCTGTTCAACTGAGTATTTTTTGCCCAGCTCAGGGTGTCCGATCAGATCCTTGATATCACGCTTTACCCAGTTTTGAATCGCGGTTGACTTTAACGAAGTCAGCTCGCACAAGTTGCCAAGCTCTACGATTTCATTTGTAGAAAGACCGTATTCTTTTTTCTGTTTTTTTCGTTCATATCTTGTAAGAAATTCAGGAATTTCTAGATGATTGGCTGCTTTTTCTGCTGACATATTCGCTGATTGGACGAGAATGTCGAGCGGGCTATGTTCTCCTTGTCCTTTTAGGGAATAGAGCAGCCGCACCATATCGGTTCGAGAGAGTTTAAAAATGTTCATTGTTCACCTCGTTAGACAATTTGACGCGGATATAGGTCTATGTATAAATTCAAAGTTCAAGCGTCAGCAAATTACATTAACATCATACGTCGAATTCCTTGCATTTTCAAATGGATGTTTTATAATTTAAATATACGGGTTCTTTTGAACTTAAAATAACGGAGGTTGTTATGGCGAAAAGAATTTTTCTGTTTATTCTAACGAATATTTTGGTGCTTACAACAATCGGGATCGTTTTGTCTGTTTTAAGCTCTGTTACAGGAGTCGGGACGTACTTTACAGCTGATGGCGGTATCGATCCAATGGCGCTTCTTGTGTTCAGTTTAGTTGTTGGATTTGTCGGTTCCTTTACATCTCTTGCGATGTCCAGATGGATGGCAAAGACGATGATGGGCGTCAGAGTGCTGAATCCGAAAAAACACTCGCTCAGCTATGAGGAACAGCAATTGGTTGATCGTGTTCACAGATTAAGCCGCTCTGCCGGTTTAACGAAAATGCCGGAAGTCGGGATTTACCGTTCACCTGAAGTAAACGCGTTTGCGACTGGACCGTCAAAACGCCGTTCACTTGTCGCAGTATCTTCAGGGCTGCTGGAGCAGATGGATGACGCGGCGGTTGAAGGTGTGCTTGCCCACGAGGTCGCGCATATCACAAATGGTGATATGGTAACAATGACGCTTTTACAAGGTATCGTTAATACTTTTGTCGTCTTTTTATCGCGTATCGCCGCTTGGATAGCAAGCCGTTTTGTCAAAGAAGATCTAGCGCCGATCGTTCATTTTATTGCAATGATTATTTTTCAGATTGTCTTTTCGATACTTGGCAGCCTGGTTGTGTTTGCGTATTCACGCCATCGTGAATTCCATGCTGACAGGGGAGGAGCGGATCTTGCCGGCAAGGATAAGATGATTCATGCGCTTCGGACGCTTAAAAGCTATTCTTCCCGGATTATGGAAGATGATCAGACAGCTGTCCAAACGTTAAAGATTAATGGCAAGAAGCGCTCTTCACTTTTCTCTACTCACCCTGATTTAGATGAGCGAATCAGACGGCTGGAAGCTAAATAATACAAACACATTGTTCCTCTGAGAGAATTCTCAGAGGTTTTTTATTTTAACCATTGACTAAAATCATAAAAAAATAAGCAAGTTAAGAAAATGTTTCGTAAAAGCCTTTAAAAATGGACCTAATATCTTTAGAATAATTACCGTACTTAAAAAGAGAGGCAGAAGGATTTTACATGAGATTAAAGTTTGGAAAATTGATACAGGCCTTGTCACCGGCCCAGCTGATCGCATTATATTATTTTCTTGCAGTTACTGTGGCCGTTATATTGCTGAGTTTGCCGGCGGCCCATAAACCGGGGGCGGATTGGACGTTTATTGATGCGCTTTTTACAGCTGTCAGTTCAGTCAGCGTAACGGGGCTGACGGTAGTTGATACAGCTGATACATTCAGCACAATAGGGATTTTTATATTAGCATTTGTTCTGCAATTTGGCGGAATCGGAATTATGACGCTCGGAACGTTCATTTGGCTGATCATGGGAAAACGAATCGGGCTGAAAGAACGGAAGCTGATTATGGTTGATCAAAACCAATCCCAGTTTTCAGGAATTGTCAATCTGATGAAGCAGGTACTGTTTCTGATCTTGTGGATTGAATTTTTTGGCGGGCTGATTCTCGGCACATATTTCTTAACCTACTATGACTCCTATCAGGAAGCCTATTTACACGGATTTTTTGCCAGTATCAGTGCAACGACAAACGGCGGATTTGATATTACCGGTAATTCGATGATTCCATTTCGCCATGATTACTTTGTGCAGTTTATTACAATGCTTTTAATTATATTTGGAGCGATTGGATTTCCCGTGCTTGTTGAAGTAAAGGATTTCCTGTTTTCAAAGCATCGGCGTTATCCATTTACGCTTTTTACAAAGATCACGACGATTACGTTCGGCTCACTTGTCTTGTTTGGAGCCATTGGCATCTTTGCCCTGGAAGCAAACCATGCGTTCGCAGGAAAATCATGGCATGATATTTTGTTTTTGTCCCTGTTTCAATCAACGGCAACCCGAAGCGGGGGACTGGCAACACTCGATATCAGCCAATTATCAGATTCCACACTCTTTTTTATTTGTGCGCTGATGTTTATTGGAGCGTCGCCAAGCTCAGTTGGGGGAGGCATACGTACAACGACTTTTGCTTTGAACCTTCTTGCGCTGTTTCATTTTGCCCGCGGCAATAAGGCCGTAAAGGTATTCAAACGGGAGCTTCACCCTGCTGACTTGATGAAGTCGCTTGTTGTCACGATGATGGCGATCCTGCTCGTTTTTGGCGCGACACTCATTCTGACCATTACAGAAAAACATTCCCTGCTGGAGCTTTTGTTTGAAGTGTGCTCGGCATTCGGTACAACCGGTCTGTCGCTTGGAATTACGGCAGATTTGAGCAGTGTTGGAAAATGTGTCATTATGATTGTCATGTTTATCGGGCGAATCGGCATCCTGACCTTCCTGTATCTGATCGGAAGAAAGGAAATTGAAGCGAATTATCACTATCCGAAGGAAAGAGTGATTATCGGATAGGCAAAACACCGCATATTTTGCGGTGTTTTTTGATTGCCAAAAAAAAGATGTGTGCCTTCTGTTCAGTTGGAGAACCTAACTTCGACAGGTGCAATTTACGCTCCTGCATCTTGAAGCGAGTAAAATGTCTGAAAATTGGCGAGGAGGATTCGTATGAAGCGTAAAGCTGAAGTGAATGAAGCCATTAAAAATAACAATACACCTACCGAGAGCATGGACCCCAATTCATATAAGACACAATATCATGACGACCCCAATTTTAGAGGGGCAAACCGCAATTCCAAACAGGGCCAGCAGGGAGGCATGTAATTGTGAAGAAAAACCGTCATAGCAGAGACATGCAAAATCATAAAAAGCCTATGAATAAAAAGGTGCTGGAGGAAGAGTTCTCAAGTGAACTTGGGGATTACAATGCCGGGAAGATCATCGAAACGCTGGAAGTCACCAAGCCTGAAAAGAAAAAAGAAAAAAACAAAAAACAACAATAAAAAAACCCTCTTAGGCGGCGTCCGCTTAAGAGGTGCTTTTCTATTTTAAATAAGCATTTTTGCCCGTTCCTCTGACAAATTGCAATAAGCTGGTCATCCTCAGCTCAATGAAGGGCTGAGCGACTGTCTTAACAAAGTTGCTGGAGAGGACTGATGTCAGGGCTGCTGTTAAAAGCAAGAGGATCACTAAGCTTTGATAGTCAGTAAGCCAATCCTCAAGCCCGACCTGCCGTAATGTTTTAATAATAAACCCGTGAAGCAGATACACGTAAAATGTCCGGGTTCCCCATCTGGTAAAGAAATACCGTTTTTGCGGAACAAGCGCTAAAAAGCTGAAGGTTGCCCCAAAGGCGAGTACATACCAGCCGATTCGGGATAATCCGCTTACCAGGGTAACGTCTCCAAATGAAGAATACGGTTTTGAACCAAACAGAAAAGAATAGTCAAAATCGATGCCCCAGCAGATGATGAATACTGCGGCAAGCACTCCGAGCGCAATTTGTTTGCCGCGTTTTGATCTCAATAAATCAAAATGATGTTTATTTAAATAAAAACCGACAAGGAACATCGGTAAGAATACGAATGTCCGTGACAAGCTCAGCGTGCTGCTGACAAAGTCCAGATAACCGATCAGCACGGCGATTCCGCAGCTGACAAACAGCGCCCACTGCTTTGAAAGCTTTGAAAAAGGATATAGGAGCAGGTTCCAAAAGAATAAGCTTACAAGAAACCATAACGACCATTGCGGATCAATCGGGTTCACATTTGCCATGCTTTCATCTTGCATAATGTAATAAAAGACGGAATAAATGATTTGGAAAATCAAATACGGAATAATCAGCTTGACCGCCAGTTTTTTTACATATCCCGCCCGTTTAAAGCCTTTCGCGAAATAACCGGATACAAGAATAAATGCAGGCATATGGAATGTGTAAATGAACTTGTAGAGGTAGAGCATAAAATGATTATCATTAATAAAGGAACGAAGGATATGACCGAATACAACAAGGAATATCAATAAAAATTTTGCGTTATCGAAATAACTGTCCCGCGATTTACTCATAGCATCACCTTCTCTTTCATCAGTCACTAAGAGATTATTCCCTGCTGGTACATATTTTAAAATAAAAGATGAAAAAGGAATCTAAAAAAATGCTGATTGTTAGGTCGATGTAAAGTGACGGTAAGGATCGTAGAAAATGTCTTCGTAATGTAATGGCGCTGAAATTTTCTGAAATTTATAGGGCAAATGAAGGAAGTTCCCGCATTTTGTAGAAATATTGAGGGATAGGTTTTGAAGAAGGAGTGTACATGCATGGAAACTCTTGGTGTCCAGACAAACTCGGAGCTGCGAGAGGAACTGAATCGCCTCAAAGAAGAAAACGCGCGACTGAAAAAGGAATTGAATCAGCATCAAGTGATTGTCAACAATACGCTCGATGCTATTTTTATTTGTGATAACGAAATGCGGATTGTTCAGGCAAATGAAGCAACAGAAAGGATGCTTCAAGTTGACTCGGAAGATTTGAAAAAGCGTTCTGTTTTGGATTTTTTGTTTTCAATCCCAAAGGATGAACTGAATCTTTCCGTAAAGAAGTTTTTTAAAAAAGGCTTTCTGTGGAAGGAGGTTCCGATCAGGCTTGATTGCGGGGCAACAAAATACATAGAGTTTCTGGCCAAAAGAGGCATTGGTGAGGATTTCTTTTTTGTTGTCATGAGGGACATATCTTCTAAGAAGATTCTGGAGCGGGAATTCTCTATGAATGAACAGCTTTTTAAGGACTTGTTTGACAGAGCAGTTGACGGAATCGTCCTGTTTGATAAAGATGGCGGTTTTATTGATGCCAATTTGTCCTTTTGTAAAAGCTTTGAAATCAATCATAATGAGCTGTCTCATTTATCTTTGTATGAGTTTATAGACAGCGGCTCACGAAAAGATTTCGACAATATCTGGAAGGCGCTCAACCGCAAGGGAAAAGCGAAGGGGGAGCTGCCTGTCAAGCTTCGTTCAGGAGTTCAAAAACTATTTGAATTCACGATTACATCAAACATCATCAGCGGTTTTTATATGTCCATTATGAGGGATATCACAGAGAAGCGGTCTATGGAGCTGCAGCTCTTTAAAAGTGAGGAGCGCTTCAGAGAAATCTTTGAAAATGCAATGGACGCCATCATCATCTGGTCGAATGACGGAAGAATCGTAAAAGCGAATCAATCAGCCTGTAAAATTTTTGAGCTGCCGATGAATTTGCTGTTGAAAAGAAAGCTGTGTGATTTTCTCGTTGACTCGCAGCAGAAATACAGCATAACGAAAAGGAAATACGCAAAATACGGAGAGATCAGAGAAGAGCTGCTGTTTCAAATGGGGAACGGGCAATTCAAAGAGCTTGAATTTACTTCAAAACGGACAATCCTTGAAAATCAGCATTTGACGATCTTAAGAAATGTAAGCGACAGAAAGCGGATGGAAAAGGAGCTTCGGGAAAGCGAGCTTAAATTCAGAAAAGTGTTCAACGGCTCAATGGACGGCAATGTATTGTTCGACAATCAATACAGGATCATCGACGCCAACCCGTTAGCAAGCCATATTTTGGGACTGTCACATGAAGAGATAAAACAGCACAGCCTGTTAGATATTATTTCTGCTTATGAAATAGAAAATCTGGCATCACCGGCAAGGCAGATTAATTTTGATGAAATGGACAACGAAATTCCATTTTTGCTGAGCAGCGGTGATAACAGAAAACTCGAATTCTCTTTTAAACGGAATATTATTCAAAATATGAACTTGGCTATCTTTAAAGACGTAACAGAGCGAAAAGAATTGGAGGAACGCCTGCGCAAATCAGATACCCTTCATGTTGTCGGCGAACTCGCAGCCGGCATTGCTCATGAAATCAGAAATCCGATGACTGCTCTTAAAGGCTTCATTCAGCTTCTGAAAGGGAGTGTCGAGGGAGACTACGCCCTTTACTTCAACGTGATCACCTCAGAACTAAAGCGCATCGAATCCATCATCACCGAATTCTTGATTTTAGCCAAGCCCCAGGCCATTATGTATGAGGAAAAACATGTTACCCAAATTATGAGGGACACGATAGACCTTCTAAATGCGCAAGCCAATCTCAGCAATGTACAAATGCAACTTGATTTAATTGACGACATTCCCCCGATTTACTGTGAACCGAATCAGCTGAAACAGGTTTTTATCAATATATTAAAAAACGCCATCGAAGTGATGCCTGACGGCGGAAATATTTTTGTAACGATAAAGGCATTGGATCCAGATCATGTTCTTATCTCCTTAAAAGACGAGGGAATCGGAATGACAGAAGATAAATTAAAGCGACTTGGTGAACCGTTTTATACGACAAAGGAACGGGGAACTGGACTTGGGCTTATGGTAAGCTATAAAATTATTGAAGAACATCAAGGCGAGATTATGGTGGAAAGTGAAGAAGGGAAGGGCACCGTTTTCCATATTACGCTTCCTGTCAGACAGAATGCTGAAGAAAGAAGGAATGATGAATGAACTACTATACGACAGCCGAAACGCCGCTCGGTGAACTTATCATTGCCGAAGAGGAGGGCCTGATCACTCGTCTATTTCTCAGTCAGGAAGATTGGGTGGATTGGAAAGAAACGGTTCAGAATACTGAGCACAAGGAAACACCTAATCTTGCAGAAGCGAAACAACAGCTTCAAGAATATTTCGCAGGCGAAAGAAAGACATTCTCCCTGCCGCTCAGCCAAAAGGGCACTCCTTTTCAGCAAAAAGTGTGGCAGGCGCTGGAGAGGATTCCATATGGTGAATCCCGAAGCTATGCGGATATTGCCGCTGCGGTCGGCAGTCCGAAAGCGGTGCGGGCTGTCGGACAGGCTAATAAACGTAACGACCTGCCGATTTTTATCCCGTGCCACAGAGTGATCGGCAAAAACAGTGCGTTAACAGGATACGCCGGAAGCAAAACCGAGATCAAAGCATTTTTGCTAAACATCGAGCGAATCTCCTATAAAGAAAAATAAAACATATGGCACGTTCCCTTTTTTTCACGGCCGACATATCATTTTATTAAGTTAAAAAAGTTGGTCTGATGAAAAAGGAGGACAAAGCAATTGAAGCCGAGCCGCTCTGAGAAACTTGCCGTTTTTGCCGAACTGTTTGTGAAACTGCATATCTTATCAAGCGCTCAAAAAGATGAAATCATCAATGTTAACAAAAAGAAACAAAAAAACCGCTGACTCGGCTCCAAATGAGCAAAGTCCAGCGGTTTTTTAATGCACCTTTTCTCCTCTAAACAGCTGTTCAATCTCTTCTTCATAGTTTCCGGTCATAATCCCTTTTTCTGTGATGATTCCTGAGATGAGATCATGAGGTGTAATGTCGAAAGCGGGATTAAAGACAGGCACATTGGATGGAGCGGTCCGAACTCCGGAAATCTGCCTGACTTCCTCGGGATCCCGTTCCTCTATCGGGATATCAGCGCCGCATTTGACCTTTGTATCAAATGTAGATAAAGGTGCGGCGACAAAAAACGGAATATCAAAGGCGTTTGCTAAAATAGCAAGACCGTATGTGCCGATTTTATTTGCCGTATCACCGTTCTTTGCAATTCGGTCGGCTCCGACGATAACAGCGGAAATTTGTTTTTCCTTCATCGTATGGGCGGCCATGCTGTCTGTGATCAGAGTGACATCAATGCCCCCCTGCATCAGCTCCCAAGCAGTAAGGCGTGAACCTTGCAGGACAGGCCTTGTTTCACAGGCATAAATGTGCAATCCCAAATCTTTTTGTTTGGCCAAGTAAAACGGAGCTAGCGCCGTTCCATAGCGGCTTGTCGCGATTGAGCCGGCATTGCAGATTGTCATGATCCTGTCGCCTTTCTTGAAAAGCTGCAGGGCGTTTTGGCCGATCAACCGGCACGTTTCCTCATCCTCGACCTGAATCTGAATGGATTCATGGACAAGGTTTGTTTTTGCTTCATTTACGGAAATCGCGTTTTCGACCGAATGACTCAGTCTCTCAAGCGCCCATGACAAATTAATGGCGGTAGGCCGTGAGCTGTTTAAATATTGTTTGATGTCTTCCAGTCTGCGGCGGAATTCCGTGACATTATCTGTTTCAATGTTTTTGGCAGCAAGCGCCAGTCCGAAGGCAGCCGTAATGCCGATCGCCGGAGCGCCCCTTACTTTGAGCGTGACAATCGCATCAAATACATCCTCTTTCGTCGTCAGCTCCAAATATTCCGTCTCATCAGGAAGCTTTTGCTGATTTAAAATGGTAATAGCTGTTTCTTTCCATTCAACAGAACGTGGAACAGCAAATGAATGGGTCATGAATAGATCATTCCTTTACAAGTAACTTAAATAATTCAATAACATCTGTTATCGTTTTGAATTCCGAACGTTTTTCGATAAAGGCTGTGCCGGTTTCGAGCGCCAAGCGTTTTCTGCCGATTCGTTTATCAAACGGCACGATCGTATCCAGGTCAGCTACATGGGCAAGGCCGATCGTGCGTCGTATCAGCTCACAGCCCGCAAATCCGATTGCTTCTTCAAAAATATGGCTGAGCGTATCAGTGAGGTAACCGTCGATGTTGGCGTAAACATCCAGACTGTCCTTCTGCCAAGATTCACTAAACGTCTCTTCAAACGTTTCCCAGACCTGGTTGACATGTTCATATAACGGCTCTCTGTCAGCCCCGTCACGGCTGAGTGCGTTCAAAAATAAGTTGGCGATAAATTGCCCTACATCAAAGCCGATCGGTCCGTAAAAAGCAAACTCAGGATCAATCACCTTTGTTTCGTGCTCACTTGCGAAAATGCTTCCTGTATGCAAATCACCATGAATCAACGTTTCCGCAGACGTTAAAAATGACTTTTTCAGCTTAGCGGCTTCGATTTTAACGCTGTCATTATTCCAGAGCTTTTCGACAAAAGGACGAAGCTCTTCTTCAAAATCATTTGTGTCATGGTCGAAGAAAGGATCTGTAAAAACAAGTCTTTCCGTAATGTCGCATAGCTCTGGATTTGTAAACTGTTTAACAAGCTGTTTTTTCACCTTAGGTTCAAGCGCGTAATCTGATGAGTAGAAAAGTGTTTTTCCTAAAAATTCACCGATGTGCTGCGACAGATGAGGATAGTTTTCACCCTCAATCAGCCCTTTTCTTGCGATCTTGAGGTGAGAGAGATCTTCCATGACGGTAACCGCCATTTCCGTATCAGAATAAAACACTCTTGGAACCAGGTGAGGCACATGCTCGCCCTGACGGATGAGAGCGCTGCTTTCGATTCTTGCACGGTCGATTGTCAGCGGCCAGCTTTCTCCCACCACTTTTGCATACGGAACCGCCTGTTTAATGATCAATGCTCTGTCATGTTCTTGATCATAAATATGAAAAACGTAATTTAAGTTGCCGTCTCCGATCTCCTGGCATGTCAGCGTACTTTTGCTTGGAAATAGGCCAAGCTTCACCGCCAACGCCACAGCGGAGCTTTCATTTAACGTTTCGTATAAAGGTGTTTTTGTGACTCCCATCATCATAACCTCCAAATATGTAATCCTTAATATGTGGCCGTAAAAAAGCCTCCTTCTCAGAGAGAAGGAGGCTTAACATTTTTATGTCCGCCTCTCTTATCTCTCAGATCAGATCTGAATGGAATTAGCACCGTGCCTTAAGAGACCAGCGTCTCGGCGCGAAAAAGCTGCGCCCCATTTCACAATGGAATTACGGTCGGTTGCTGTTGGGGTCAAAAGGCCAAATCCCTCGCCCAACTCTCGATAAGAGAATATATTCACTTGTTTGACAATTCTAATTTATCAGTTGATGAACATGGTAACAGGTAATATAGTTAGTTGTCAATATATTTTTTAATATAAATCTTTTCTGATATCATCGAAAACAGGAATGCTCTCCCGAACTTCTGCGCTTTCTTGAAGGTCGATTTCCGCTCGGACTATGCCTTCTTCCCGGCCGCCTTCAGCAAGTACACGCCCCCATGGATCAATAATCAGGCTATGTCCTGCAAATTCATTATCCGGATTTGAACCGGTACAATTGCAGGCTGCGACAAAGCATTGGTTTTCAATGGCCCGCGCAATAAGCAGGCTTTTCCAATGATCAAGGCGGGGAAGAGGCCATTCCGCAGAAATAAACAGCACGTTGGCGCCTTTTGTCGTATGTTTTCTGATCCATTCCGGAAAACGGATATCGTAACAGATCAATCCTGAGCTTTTGACACCGTCAAGCTCAAAGTATCCGTCTTCGGAACCGGCTGATAAATACAGATGCTCATCCATCAGCTGAAAAAGATGGGCTTTTCTGTACTCTTTAATGATTTGCCCTTCCTTATCCGCGATGTACATTGTATTATAAACATCAGAATTCTTTCTGACAGCGACCGATCCGGCGACAATATGAACACCATGTTTTTTTGCCGTTTTCTTCAGCCAGCTCTGAGCGGAGCGGCCGTCTTCGTCAGCGAGTTCATCAAGATTGGCCAGATCATATCCGGTCGTCCATAATTCAGGCAGAACAAGAACATCAGCATGTTTGCTTTCTTTTTCGATGAAAAATTCAGCTTTTTTTATATTTTCCGAAGGTTTTCCGTATGAAATATCAAATTGAAGACAAGATATCGTCCATTTCATCTTTTTAACACCCCAAATTTTTCTTTACTTTTTTCATTTAACCATATATGATGATGGACTATCATTTCAAGATTTTTTTAGAAGGTGAGAATAGATGAAATTTGAACAGTCTCATGTATTGAAGGAATTGCCTAAACAATTCTTCGCTTCTCTGGTGCAGAAAGTGAACCGAAAGCTCGCAGAAGGACATGACGTTATCAATCTAGGACAGGGAAATCCAGATCAGCCGACTCCTGAGCATATTGTTGAGGAGATGAAACGAGCTGTTGCTGATCCTGAGAATCATAAATATTCGTCTTTTCGCGGCTCATACCGTCTGAAGTCAGCGGCTGCTGCATTTTACAAAAGAGAATACGGCATTGATCTGGATCCGGAAACCGAAGTCGCTGTATTATTCGGCGGAAAAGCCGGTCTAGTCGAGCTCCCGCAATGCTTGTTGAATCCCGGTGATACGATTTTGGTTCCCGATCCGGGTTATCCTGATTACTGGTCGGGTGTCACACTTGCAAAAGCGAAGATGGAAATGATGCCGCTCGTAAAGGACAGGGCGTTTCTCCCTGATTACAGCAGCATAGCCGCTGAAGCAAGGGAACAGGCGAAATTGATGTATTTAAATTATCCGAATAATCCGACCGGAGCTGTTGCTACTTCCGAGTTCTTTGAAGATACCGTGCGTTTTGCGACTGAAAACGGAATCTGCGTCGTTCACGATTTTGCTTACGGCGCTGTAGGATTTGACGGCTGCAAGCCTTTAAGCTTTTTGCAGACTGAAGGTGCGAAGGATATCGGAATTGAAATTTACACGCTGTCAAAAACGTATAACATGGCAGGATGGCGGGTTGGCTTTGCCGTCGGAAACGCTTCGGTCATTGAAGCGATCAATCTTTATCAAGACCATATGTTTGTCAGTCTTTTCAGAGCGACTCAGGAGGCTGCAGCAGAGGCACTGTTAGCCGATCAGACGTGTGTGGCAGAGCAAAATGCCAGATATGAGAGCAGGAGAAACGCTTGGATCACGGCATGCCGGGAAATCGGCTGGGATGTAACAGCTCCTGCAGGTTCTTTTTTTGCATGGCTGCCTGTGCCTGAAGGCTATACTTCTGAGCAGTTCTCAGATCTTTTGCTGGAAAAAGCGAATGTGGCGGTTGCGGCTGGAAACGGCTTCGGTAAATATGGCGAGGGCTACGTCAGAGTCGGACTTTTAACAAGTGAAGAAAGACTTAAGGAAGCCGCTTATCGAATTGGCAAACTGAACCTGTTTACCCAAAAAAGCATTGACAAGACCTTATAACGATGGGATAATTCAAAATAATTTATAAAATCTATATTTTCTTATCAAGAGCAGGCAGAGGGACGAGCCCGATGAAGCCCGGCAACCGACTTATAAAGCACGGTGCTAATTCTTGCAGCTAGCGGCTGAGAGATAAGATTCGGACGAGAAACGAAACCTCTTTAGACGCGATTGCAGTTTGAAGAGGTTTTTTGATATGGATGAAAATGAAAGGAGCTCTGGCATGAGTGAGTTATTAGCGACATATCTCCTGACCGAACCGGGAGCCGATACAGAGAAGAAAGCAGAACAAATCGCAACAGGATTGACAGTAGGCTCCTGGACTGATCTGCCCCTTGTAAAACAGGAGCAAATGCAAAAGCACAAGGGGCGGGTGATAAAAGTTGAGGAGAGAGAGGGAACTGCTGCATCAGAAAAACAAGCGGTCATCACAATTGCCTATCCTGAAATCAATTTCTCTCAGGATATTCCGGCTTTGCTGACAACAGTGTTTGGCAAGCTGTCGCTGGACGGAAAAATCAAATTAATCGATCTTCACTTCTCTGAAGCATTTAAGCGTGCACTGCCGGGACCGAAGTTTGGCGTATACGGCATTCGGAAGCTGCTGGGAGAGTTTGAGAGACCGCTGTTAATGAGCATATTTAAAGGCGTAATCGGAAGGGACCTGAGTGATATTAAAGAACAGCTCCGGCAGCAGGCGCTTGGCGGAGTTGACTTGATTAAAGACGATGAAATTTTCTTTGAGACAGGTCTAGCACCTTTTGAAACAAGAATTGCAGAAGGAAAACAAATATTGAAAGAAACGTATGAGCAGACCGGACATAAAACGCTGTATGCGGTGAATTTGACCGGACGTACGGCTGATCTGAAAGACAAAGCGAGACGCGCCGCCGAGCTGGGAGCGGATGCGCTTTTGTTTAATGTCTTCGCTTACGGCTTGGACGTTATGCAAGGCCTTGCGGAAGATCCTGAAATCCCAGTTCCGATTATGGCGCATCCAGCAGTCAGCGGGGCGTTTACGTCTTCTCCGTTTTACGGTTTTTCTCACGCTCTTTTACTCGGAAAATTAAACCGATATTGCGGTGCTGACTTCAGCCTCTTTCCGTCTCCATATGGTTCGGTTGCGCTTCCAAGAGCGGACGCACTGGCGATTCATGAAGAATGTGTGAGAGAGGATGCTTTTAACCAAACATTTGCGGTTCCGTCAGCAGGCATTCATCCCGGCATGGTTCCGCTATTAATGCGTGATTTCGGCATAGACCACATTATTAATGCCGGAGGAGGCGTACATGGACATCCGAACGGTGCCCAAGGCGGGGGGCGAGCCTTCAGAGCCATTATTGATGCAGTCCTAGAGGCCCAGCCGATTGATGAAAAAGCCGAACAATGCAAGGATCTTAAGCTTGCGCTAGATAAATGGGGAAAGGTTGAAGCCGTATGACGACTCGAAAACCTTTTATTATTTGTGATTTTGACGGAACCATCACGATGAACGACAACATTATAAATATCATGAAAACATTTGCTCCCCCAGAGTGGGTGGCATTAAAAGACGGCGTACTTTCCAAAACGCTGTCGATCAAGGAAGGTGTCGGGCAGATGTTCGGCCTTCTGCCCAGCCGTTTAAAAGAAGAGATTACAAGTTTTGTATTGGAAGATGCAAAAATCAGGGAAGGCTTTCGGGAATTTGTAGCATTTATCAATGAGCACGAGATTCCGTTTTATGTCATAAGCGGTGGAATGGACTTTTTTGTATATCCTTTGCTTGAAGGCATTGTGGAGAAAGACCGCATTTATTGCAACCATGCTTCATTTGACAATGACTATATCCATATTGACTGGCCTCATTCCTGCAAGGGCACATGCAGCAATCAATGCGGGTGCTGTAAGCCGTCGGTCATCCATGAACTTTCTGAACCGAATCAATATATCATCATGATCGGTGATTCGGTTACAGATGTGGAGGCAGCAAAGCTGTCTGACCTATGCTTTGCAAGGGATTATTTATTAAACGAATGCCGGGAGCAAAACCTCAATCATCTTCCGTATCAAGATTTTTATGAGATCAGAAAGGAAATTGAGAATGTAAAGGAGGTACAGGAATGGCTGCAAAACAAGAACGCTGGCGAGAGCTCGCTGAAGTAAAACGGGAATTGGCAGAGAGAGATTGGTTTCCGGCGACTAGCGGCAACCTGTCAATTAAGGTTACAGATGAGCCTTTAACATTTCTCGTCACTGCAAGCGGAAAAGATAAACGCAAAGAGACGGTTGAAGATTTTCTGCTGGTCGACCAAAACGGAGAGCCTGCTGAAAGCGGGCATTCTCTGAAACCGTCAGCAGAAACGCTTTTGCATACACATTTGTACAATAAAACCAATGCCGGATGCTGCCTGCATGTCCATACGGTAAACAATAATGTGATTTCAGAGTTATACGGAGACCAAAAGAAAATCACATTCAAAGGCCAGGAAATTATAAAAGCACTCGGCTTGTGGGAAGAGAACGCAGAAGTGACCATTCCGATTATAGAAAATCCGGCACATATCCCGACGCTTGCGGCACTGTTTGCGGAAGAGATTTCAGAAGATTCAGGAGCTGTTCTGATCCGAAATCATGGTATTACGGCTTGGGGGAGAACAGCATTTGAGGCAAAAAGAGTGCTTGAAGCGTATGAATTTTTGTTCAGCTACCATTTGAAATTGAAAACACTCCAGCATCAGCTGGTTAAATAAAAGGAGGAATTGAAATGGCTACAATTCAAATTCATGATGAGGCAAATACAACGATTGAAAATCAAGAGGAAGTAGCAAGCTTTCTGGACAGTCAAGAGGTTATTTATGAGCAATGGGATATCACGAAGCTTCCGGAACATCTTTCAGAGAAGTATGACCTGACAGAAGAAGAAAAACAGCAAATTCTTGATACCTTTGAAACTGAAATTAAAGATATCTCAACCCGCCGCGGCTATAAAGCACAGGATGTTATTTCATTGTCAGACAGCAATCCGAAACTTGATGAACTGCTTGAAAACTTTAAAAGAGAGCATCACCATACAGACGATGAGGTTCGTTTTATTGTAAGCGGACACGGTATTTTTGTCATTCAAGGCAAGGACGGCACGTTTTTTGATGTCCGTTTAAACCCTGGAGATTTAATCTCTGTGCCTGAGAATATCCGCCATTACTTCACGCTTCAGGAGGACCGCAAAGTTGTCGCGGTGAGAATTTTTGTCACAACTGAAGGCTGGGTTCCTATTTATGAAAAAGACAGCGTGAATCAATAAGCATGAGAAAGCCCCGTTCATCGAACGGGGCTTTTTATATTTATTGCAAACGCCACTTTTCATACTGTGACAGTTCTTTTTTAATCAGTGTCCAAATCAAACCTAAAACAGCTGCATCGTCAATGAACCCAAGACCGAGGATTACGTCTGGAATGATATCGAGCGGCATGACGATATACAGAATTGCGGCAGTTAACAGCAAAAGTGTTTTAGCCTGTGAACGAGGGTAGTCGCCATTTCGCCAATCGCGAAGCATCTGAAAAAAAGTAGTGATGTGCTGAATACATTTTTTTCGGTTTTTCCTTTTCAAAATTGCTTTTCCGCCTGCCGCTCCGAGCATAATTGCATTCTTTTTCTTCATTGGGCATACCTCCTGCCTGGCGGCGTGTTTAAGATATTCTTCACCTGGGTATTGTTCTTCTAATCCTATCAATATATCTATTATACCTGAAAAATTAACTTATTTAATGAAAATATGTTTACAAATAAAGTATAATCTGTAATAATGCACAATAACCCAATCAAACTTGTTTCCTATTTCTTAGCGGCGAGGGGTGAAGTGAATGGGCGGTTCTTCTGAACAAGAAAGATTGTTGGTGTCTATTGATGAAAAAAGAAAGTTAATGATAGATGCCGCTAGAAAGCAGGGATTTACAGGGCATGACACGATCAGGCACAGTCAGGAGCTGGATTGTTTAATAAATGAATATCACCAGCTTATGCAAGAAAACGAACATTCCCAAGGGATTCAAGGCCTTGTAAAGAAATTAGGCTTGTGGCCCCGCAGAGATGTTATGCCAGCATATGATGCAAATAAATAGCGGCCTATCAGATGCATATATAAAGAGAGAGCTTTTCGGAAGCGCTCTTTTTTTCTGGGAAAAATTCATATGAAAGAGGGAACTAATGAAAGAACTGGCGATTCTCATTACCGAAATGGTCAATCAATTTCATGATGCTTTTATTTCCTTATGCGGAATATTTGGCATTGATTTAACTGACAAAGAAATGCATTTTTGGGTGATCGGCATTTTTGGCATATTCTTTTTCGGCGTCACTCACGCTGTGTTTACATGGCTTTCTAAATGGAGTATGACAGCCTTGTCCTTTATCTATACCGTTACAGTCATCATTGTCATCGTATTTGCGATTGAGATTCAGCAAAAGGTGACGGGGAGAGGGAATATGGAGTTTTTAGATGCCACGGAAGGTATAAAGGGTTTTTTAGTATTTTTTATGTTTTTTTTGCTTTTGAAAATGCTGTTGGGTTTCATCAAAATCCTTTTTTCTGGCAGACCAGAAAGCAAATCGAATGGCAATGCCCGGTCACGAAGATAAAAAACCCTCCTGACATGGTCAGGGGGGCTATGAAGCGGATACGGGGAGGGTGATTGTCACCTCTGTGCCTCTTCGCACTTCACTTTCAATATGAATAGAGCCTCCGTACATCAGCACGATCCGTTTACAAACGACAAGGCCGAGACCGGTCCCTTTTTCTTTAGAAGTAACAAAGGGGAGGAAGATGTGATCCAGCATTTCCTGAGAAATCCCTTCACCGTTATCCACAACTTTGATTATGGCTTTTTTATCTAAAGCTCCCAGGGAGATCGTCAGTTTGCCTCCTTCAGGCATTGACTCGAGGCCATTTTTTGCTACATTTAAAATCACTTGTTTAATATGATCTTTTGTACATTTTACGAGTAAGGGCTGCTCGGTTAAATACTGTAATTCGACTTCAACATTGTATAGATTGCCCTCAGAATAAATGATCGGCATAATTTCTCCGATAATGTTCTGAAGTGAGTTCAGCTCCCATTTTTCAGCTGTCGGCTTGCCGAGAACAAGAAACTCACTCACTATTTGATTGATGCGCTTTATCTCCTGTTCGATAATGGAGAAGTAAAGCTGATCTTCCTCACCTTTATATTTCTTTTGCAACAGCTGAATAAAGCCGCTTATGCCGGTGAGGGGATTACGGATTTCATGGGCTGTGCTGGCAGCAAGCGTCCCGATCAGCTCTAATTTTTGCGCCTCATTTTCTGAGCGCTCCAGCTGGGTCTGCCGCTTCAGCAAATAATACAGCACGAGAATAAATAGGATATTCAGCAGAACAATAATACATGAAAGCGGAAGCACTAGGCTTTTCGTCAGTTCTTCTATTGTGACCGGGTTCGGATAGACTTTCATATTCCAGCTGATATCATCCAGATATCCGCTGACAGGTTTCTGATCCTCTGCATGAGAGGCTTGTCCGCTCGCAAAAATCATTTTCCCGTCTTGGTTCACAACTTCAATATAAACATCAGGGCTCAGTAAGTTAATGAGATTTTTTAAATAATCAATTTGAATTGCTGCGACAAGATAATCTGTCACATTACGTTTTGAGTCCAAAACAGGCACACAAATTGTGAAAATTGGCTGACCAGTAATTCTGCTCGAATAACTATCTGAAATGACTGTCTTTTTAGTTTCCTTTGCTTTTGTAAAAAAAGATCTGTCGGCCAGGTTTACTTTCGTTTTTAATTCGGTTGTGCTTGCGGTGACGTCTCCTTTGGCATTGAGAAAATAGAGACCGGAAAATCTCGGCTCTGAATCAAAGGTCTTTTCCAAAATTGACTGCATTTTCTTTATATCAACCGGTCTGTCGATGGCGATGGACAAGGAGGTCATTCTCGCCATTGTTTCTCCGATTAAATAATTGATTTTGTTGCGGTGAAGGTTTAGCAGGACACTTGCTTCTTGTTTATGTTCTGCAGCTATTGTATCTTTTTCTTTTTCATATACGAAAAAGCTGATGACGATTGCCGGAATCACGACTAGTATGATATAAAGTTTGACTCTCCCGCAGGCGCCTTTTAGTATTTTCAATTTGCATCGCTCCAACATACACCTGATTAGAGGTATTATATCATTGTTTCTTCTTCTTTAATAAGAAAAAATAACCAAAAAAATTAGAAAAAGGTGTTGGCAAGCTTACATTTTAAAAAAGAAGAGAAATATTGGAAAGATTTTTATTGACATTTTGGTCTTTGTTTATTAATGTTTCTCTGTAACGGTTTCTAAAAGGATGATTGAGACATGACAGAAAAATCACTGAAGTTATTTATCGTGCTGTCGCGCGCGTATCGGTCTATTAACGATCATATGAATAAGCATATTCATAAGCATGGGCTGAATCCGACTGAATTTGCTGTGCTAGAGCTTTTGTACCATAAAGGCGATCAGCCGCTGCAGCAGATAGGAGATAAAATTCTCTTGGCTAGCGGGAGCATCACATACGTTGTAGATAAGCTGGAGCAAAAAGAACTTCTCATTCGGAAAGCGTCTCCTACAGACAGACGAGTGACATTTGCGCAAATTACTGAAAAAGGCATCGGTCTTTTGAACGATATTTTCCCTGATCACGCTGCTGAAATTGATGAAATGATCAGCGTATTAAGCGAAGAAGAGGTAGACATGTGCACCGAAATGTTAAAAAGAGTAGGATTAAACGCAAAACAGTTTCATAATAAGTAAAAAAAGGAAGCCTGATATGTCACAAGGCTTCCTTTTTTGCTATTTTTCATTTGTTTCCGCTGCGCCTCTCGGCAAAATGAGAACTTCAACCCGCCGGTTTTTGCTTCGGCCTTCCGCAGTTTTATTGGAAGCCACCGGTTTATACTCGCCATAACCCTTGGCGCTGAACACTTTTGCATCGAGCTTGGGGTTTTCAATCAGGAGCCCCATAAAGTTTACCGCTCTCATGACGCTTAAATGCCAGTTTGATTGGAATTCAGAATTTTTAATTGGCATATTATCAGTATGTCCGCTGATAATGATATTTCTTGGCGGGTTAATCACAAGAAGATTTGAAATTTCTTTTGCAAGCGGCACATCTTCCTTACGGATGGTCGCTTTTCCAGAATCAAAGAAGATGCTGTCTTTAATCGTAATCAGAAGGCCTTCACTAGTCATCTTCGTCTCCAGCTGATGTTCCAGCTTTTTATCTTTGATGAACTTTTCCACCTGGCTCTTCACGTTTTCAAGTTCTTCTTGATCAGCTGCTTTTTCTTTTTCTTTCTTGTTTTTCTCTTTCTCTTCTTTTTCCTTTTTCACTTCATCGATGCCGTCTGACTCGTTTTCAGGAGGAGTGACACTGGAGTAGTCCAGTACACCGGTGCCGCCTGTAAAAACTTCATTAAATGATTTTGAGAGCATTTGAAACTTAGCTGCGTCAATCGAGCTGCTCGCGTACAGCACAATAAACAATGCCAGGAGAAGAGTAAGGATGTCGGCGTAAGGAACGAGCCATGATTCATCAACGTGCTCGTCCTCATGCTTCTTCTTCTTTTTTCTCGCCATTTTGCGCCTCTCCTTGTTCTGCAAATTTCAAGCGGTCCTTCGCAGGAAGATACATTAAAAGCTTTTGTTCGATGACTTTCGGTGCCTGTCCTTCTAAAACGGATAAAACACCTTCAATCATGACCTCACGCAGTTTTACTTCTTGTTTTGATTTTCGTTTTAATTTATTTGCGAAAGGATGCCATAACACATACCCTGTAAAGATACCGAGAAGTGTGGCAACAAAGGCGGCACTGATGGCGTGTCCAAGCTCATCTGTGTTATCCATATGAGAGAGAGCGGCAATCAGCCCGATTACAGCACCGAGTACTCCAAGTGTCGGGGCGTACGTTCCCGCTTGTGTAAAAATAGCGGCTCCGGCTTGGTGCCTGTCCTCCATTGCTTCGACTTCCTCTGTCATAATATCTCTGATAAATTCCGCGCTTTGCCCGTCAACAGCCATGCTGAGCCCGTTTTTCAAGAAAGCATCATCTACATCCTCAATGCTTGCTTCTAAAGCAAGCAGACCTTCGCGGCGTGCAAGCTGAGCCCATTCAGAGAACATAGGAATGAGTTCCTCTATTGTGAGCTGTTTATTTTCCTTAAATAAGACTCGAAACAGCGCAGGCACTTTTTTAATTTCTTTTGTTGGGAACGCAATAACGACTGCTGAGATTGTCCCGGCGATAATAATTAAAATGGCAGCGGGGTTTGCAAGGGCGCTGAAACTGACGCCTTTCAGAACCATCCCGACGCTCAATGCCACAAAAGCAAGAATAATACCGATTAACGAAGTTTTATCCATAGTTTTTCACCAAATCCTTTTTTACTAGCTTGTCTATGGTTAATATCGGTTTTGGTGCCCGGAACTTTAGGGACATTGTGAATTTGTTCATGAAATATTCAAGGAAGAGGCATAGAAGGGAGAAATAAACAAAAACGGGCTCTCCAAAATTGAAAAGCCCGGGGGTCTACTGAAATTGGCAGCTTGCTTGCAAGCTGTCCTTCAGATGGTATTCATATAATAGTAGAAATACATATTCACTGTATATAAACATGTTCCATCCCTCCTTAAAAAAAGTGTAAAGGATGAAGGGAAGTAGCGCTTCAGGGGAAGGGATGGTAATTTCTAAGTCAAGAGTATGAAAGCAAGCATAAAAAAAGCGGCTTCCTAAAAAGGAAACCGCTGATTGTTATTTCGCTCGCACTTTGATTTTATCATCTTCTAAAATCACGTGAAAACTTGTGATCTCGCCATTATCAAGCAGCAGATCGGTCATTTCATCCTCAACCCATTCTTGGATGGTTCTTCTAAGCGGACGTGCACCGAATGAAGGGTGGTAGCCCAGCTCAGCGATTTTTTCTTTCGCTTCATCTGTCACATTCAAGCTGATGCCCCGTTCAGCCAATGTTTCTTCAAGTTCTCCAAGAAGAAGGCTGACGATTTTGACAAGATGTTCTTTTTCCAATGAGCGGAACTCAATAATGCTGTCAAAACGGTTGAGGAACTCAGGTTTAAAGAACATGCTCAGTGAATTAATCAATGTTTGTTCTTCGATGACACTGTCATCTGATTGGAAACCGACTTTCGTTTGTTTCTCACCAGCACCCGCATTACTTGTCATGATGATCACAGTGTCTTTGAAGCTTACGGTTCTGCCTTGGCTGTCTGTCAGACGGCCATCCTCCATAATTTGCAGGAACATATGCTGAACGTCTGGGTGTGCTTTTTCAATCTCATCCAGCAACACAATGCTGTAAGGATTGCGGCGCACTTTCTCAGTTAATTGTCCAGCTTCCTCATGGCCGACATATCCAGGCGGTGAACCGATAATTTTAGATACGGCGTGTTTCTCCATGTATTCGCTCATATCGAGTCGGATAATAGCGTCTTTTGTCCCGAATAATTCATCTGCCAGTGTTTTAGAAAGCTCTGTTTTCCCTACGCCGGTAGGACCGACGAAGAGGAAGGAGCCGACTGGTCTGTTTTTGGATTTTAATCCGGCGCGGCTTCGTCTTACCGCTTTTGCCACTTTTTGAACAGCGGCTTCTTGTCCGATCACGCGTTCATGAAGTTTTGCTTCAAGCTCTTTCATTTTCGTTTGTTCGTCTGCCTGCAGTTTGCCGACAGGGATGCCTGTTTTTTGTTCAACAATTTCCTGAATGTGCTCAGCTTCCACAGTGACAGCGGTATGAGCGGAGGAGCTGTTCAGTTTTTTCTCCAATGCGAGTTCTTCATCACGGAGTTTTGCCGCCAGTTCGTAATTTTCTTCTTCCAGGGCTTTTGTTTTTTCGGCTTCAATTGCAGTTAAGCGTTCAGCGGCATCCTCATCATTCAATTCATCAATTAACAGGTTGGCTTTTGAACCTGCTTCATCTAATAAATCAATTGCTTTATCCGGCAGGTGTCTGTCCTGAATGTAGCGGGAAGATAAAGTGACACACGCTTTGATTGCTTCATCACTGAATGTTACGCCATGGTACGCCTCGTATTTGTCTTTAATCCCTTGCAGAATGAGGATAGCCTGTTCAATTGAAGGCTCCTGCACCATGACAGGCTGAAAACGTCTTTCCAGTGCGGCATCTTTTTCGATTTGACGATATTCTTTCAGTGTTGTCGCGCCAATGACTTGCAGTTCGCCTCTGGCTAGGGCCGGTTTGAGAATGTTGCCGGCGTCCATTGATCCTTCTGCAGAGCCTGCGCCGACGAGAAGGTGAATTTCATCAATGAACAGAATGACATTTTTTCGTTCCTTCAACTCAGTGATCAGCTGTTTCATTCTCTCCTCAAATTGGCCTCTGATCCCTGTGTTTGCAACAAGGGATGCAACATCAAGCAAATACAGCTCTTTGTTTTTCAGTTTGTTTGGAACATCACCTTCAGCAATTTTTAAAGCGAGCCCTTCAGCGATGGCAGTTTTCCCTACACCCGGCTCACCAATAAGAACCGGATTGTTTTTGTTCCGGCGGTTTAGAATTTCGATCACTCGCGCCACTTCATCATCACGGCCGATGACGGGGTCAATGAGACCGGCTTTTGCACCGTTTGTAATATTTTGAGCCAGCTCATCAAGCAACCCTTTTTTTCCGCTTTGTTTTGCTGCGCTCTGTTCTTTCGGCTGGAATGCCTGTTCAAACGGAAATCCGAAAGATTGAGGACCCATACTCATTGAAGGTTTACGGGTCAGTTCGTTATAGCAAGTTTCACAAAGAACCATCTGTTTATGAACGGAATTTATTTGCATGTTAAGGCGAATCGTCGCCTCGTTTTGATGACAATGTTGACAACGCATTTGCCAAAACCTCCTTAATAATTTGATCTTCTTTGACCAATGAAAGTGAATAAAAAGGTCTATTGGATTTGACCTTCTTTGACTATTAGTATACGGCAAACTTAACGGCATTCAAACCAATATGCTCAAAGCAGACTGAATATTTGACTATCTTTGACCAATTGATTTTTAAAAAAGGCCGGTTTGTTTGACCAACTTTGATTAATAGTATACTCTGACTATCTTTGACTTTCAAGTCTTATGCACAAAAAATTTTTGATTTGTTACAAAGTAAAACATGTTTTCTTCGTCTTTTCAAGGAACTTGTCTCATAGGTTATAAAAAGGCATATATGGACAAAACTGCGGTTCGTTCGGAGGGAAGAAATGGAACAATCAAAAGGGTCTGCAAGTCAGCTTGCTTTTGTGTATGTCGGCACAGTAGTCGGAGCTGGATTTGCGACTGGGAGGGAAATTGTTGAGTTTTTTCTGAAGTTCGGCTGGTTCGGTTTATTCGGCATTCTCGTCAGCGGCGGAATGTTTACGTTACTGGGGGCCAAGCTGATGATCATTTCAAAGCGAATCAATGCCAAGTCATATCAAGAAATGAACATATTTTTGTTCGGGGCGACGGCTGGGCGGATTATCAATGTATTTATGCTGTTTGTTCTCCTTGGAGTTACATCTGTTATGCTTTCAGGGGCAGGGGCGCTTTTTGAGGAACAGTTGGGGATGTCCGCTCAGATTGGGATGCTCATTACAATCGGTCTGAGTTTAATTGTAATGACTAGAGGAGTAAAAGGCATTTTCGGTGTCAATGTGTTTGTTGTTCCTCTTTTAATCATCTTTTCAATGATTGTGGTGGCCGACTCTTTTATATTCAGCGAATCACGAAACGCAGCTCAGTGGGTCTGGCCGCATCGCTGGGATTGGCTGTTATCAGCTGTTTCTTACGGGGCTTTGAATTTATCGCTTGCCCAAGCGGTTTTGGTTCCGCTGGCGAATGAAATGTCATCGGAGAAAGTGATAAAAAAAGGCGCTTTAATCGGAGGCACGATGCTGACGATTGTGCTGTCCGCGAGTTTTCTGTCTTTGTCGACTCTTCCGGATGTATTTTTGTATGATATACCGATGGCGCAAGTGGTTTATCTCTTTGCACGATCTGTCCATTTGATTTATTTACTCATTATTTTCGGAGAAGTGTTCACATCAGTTATCGGTAATCTATATGGATTAGAAAAACAAGTGCAAAGCTTTCTTCCAGTGAAAAGCAAATATATCTTTGCGGCCATTATGATCACGGCTTATATTACGAGCCAAATAGGGTACGGCAGGCTTATTTCAACGATTTATCCCTTGTTTGGCTATGTGAGCCTGGCCTTCATAGGCGCTTTGCTTTGCAAAAAAGCTCCTCGGCGGCGCAGTTTATAAATATATATAATGAAACAAACCGTCACTATAGAGCACGAACCGGGGACTGACTTTTTTATTGTCAAGAAAAACAACATTATGGTAAGATAGCAGAAGTGAAAAAATTGAAGAAAATCCGTGCGATATGCGGGAGAGGTTCTAGCTACACCCTCTATAAAAAACTAAGGACGAGCTGTATCCTTGGATACGGCCTTTTTTATGTTTTTCTAGAGCACCTTCCGAAAAAAGGTGTTTTTTTGCGTGAATTAGCTGTAGCGATGTCTCTCGCCGGCGTTTTTATTGCGGAGAAGGAGAGGAATCATGAAAAAAGAAAAAGCAATTGTCGTATTTAGCGGCGGCCAAGACAGCACCACATGCTTACTGTGGGCCTTAAAAGAATTCGAAGAAGTCGAAACGGTGACTTTTCATTATAATCAGCGACATTCGCAGGAAATTGAAGTGGCAAAATCCATTGCGGAAAAGCTTGGTGTGAAAAATCATTTGCTTGATATGTCACTTTTAAATCAGCTTGCACCGAATGCCTTGACTAGAAATGATATTGAGATAGAAGTAAAAGACGGCGAACTGCCATCCACATTCGTTCCAGGCCGCAATTTGGTTTTCTTATCCTTTGCGTCTATCCTGGCTTACCAAATTGGCGCGCGCCACATTATTACAGGAGTTTGCGAGACAGACTTCAGCGGTTACCCTGATTGTCGTGACGAATTCGTGAAATCTTGCAATGTAACGGTAAATCTGGCGATGGAGAAGCCGTTTGTGATTCATACGCCTCTCATGTGGCTCAATAAGGCGGAAACGTGGAAGCTTGCAGATGAGCTTGGCGCGCTGGAGTTTGTGAAAAACAACACGCTGACATGCTATAACGGCATCATCGCCGACGGCTGCGGCGAATGTCCGGCATGTCATCTTCGTTCAAAAGGTTATGAAGAATATATGGTGATGAAAGGAGAGCGTGCATAAATTGTTATCTCAAATTTATCCGCAGGCCCAGCATCCTTATTCGTTTGAACTGAATAAGGACATGCATATCTCAGCCGCTCATTTTATCCCTAGGGAAAGTGCGGGAGCGTGCAGCAGGGTTCACGGGCATACGTATACCGTAAATATAACCGTTGCCGGCGACGAACTTGACGATTCCGGCTTCCTCGTCAATTTCAGCGTACTCAAAAAACTGGTGCACGGAAACTATGATCACACGCTATTAAATGATCATGAAGATTTTTCTCAGGACGACCGGTATTCGCTGCCGACAACTGAAGTCGTGGCGAAAACGATTTATGACAACGTACAGGCTTATTTAGACACTTTGGAGAATAAGCCGACCTGTGTACAGGTGTTTGTCCGTGAAACACCGACAAGCTACTGTGTCTACCGTCCGAAAAAGGGTGGTTTGAATGGCTAAAGGAATTCCTGTATTAGAAATTTTCGGCCCGACGATTCAAGGAGAAGGCATGGTGATCGGACAGAAAACGATGTTCGTCCGGACAGCCGGCTGCGATTATTCCTGCAGCTGGTGTGACTCCGCTTTCACTTGGGACGGGTCTGCTAAAAAAGATATTCGCTGGATGACGGCGGAGGAGATTTTTGCGGAGCTTAAGGACATTGGGGGAGACGCGTTTTCTCATGTGACGATCTCAGGCGGCAACCCGGCCCTGTTAAAACAGCTGGATGCTTTTATTGAACTGCTGAAGGAAAATAACATCCGTGCAGCGCTTGAAACTCAAGGGACCGTTTATCAGGATTGGTTTACGCTGATTGATGACCTGACAATTTCTCCAAAACCGCCAAGCTCAAAAATGGTAACGAACTTTCAAAAGCTTGACCACATTTTAACTTCACTTCAAGAGAATGATAGACAGCATGCTGTCAGCTTGAAGGTTGTCATCTTTAATGATGAAGATCTGGAATTTGCCAAAACTGTGCACAAGCGGTATCCGGGAATCCCGTTTTATTTACAAGTCGGAAATGATGACGTGCATACGACAGATGATCAGTCACTGATTGCACATTTGCTTGGAAAATATGAAGCGCTTGTTGATAAGGTAGCTGTCGATGCGGAGCTGAATCTCGTCAGAGTGCTCCCGCAGCTGCACACCCTGTTATGGGGCAACAAACGCGGAGTATAATAGAAAGGAAGATGAACATGACGACAAGAAAAGAATCAGAATTAGAAGGTGTAACATTGCTAGGCAACCAAGGTACAAATTATTTGTTCGAATATGCACCGGACGTGCTGGAATCCTTCCCGAATAAACATGTAAACCGTGATTACTTTGTAAAATTCAATTGCCCTGAATTCACATCTTTATGTCCGAAAACAGGGCAGCCTGACTTTGCAACAATCTACATCAGCTACATTCCTGATGAAAAAATGGTGGAAAGCAAATCATTAAAGCTGTATCTATTCAGTTTCAGAAACCATGGTGACTTCCACGAGGACTGCATGAACATCATCATGAATGACTTGATCGAATTAATGGACCCGCGCTACATTGAAGTATGGGGCAAATTCACGCCAAGAGGCGGAATTTCCATTGACCCGTACACAAACTACGGAAAACCTGGCACGAAGTATGAGAAAATGGCCGAGTACCGCATGATGAACCATGATTTGTATCCGGAGACAATTGATAATCGTTAATCACTATAAAAGCGTGCCTATTATGACTTTTATGCAAATAAATTGCTATTGCAGAGGTAATGTAAGACGTACAAATGTGTACGTCTTTTTCTTTTAAGCACAAAAACAATTTATTAACGAAAGTATTTTGGCAGAAAGGCTAGCAAAATCATAGGAAAATATGTTGTAGGTTGCTTTCTTTTTTTGTGGGGCATCCCACACAAGCTATCACGTGATCTCACACCTGAACGTTTTTTTATAGACTAGTACCGCGACAAGTTATATTACATATACATACCAATAAAGTAGACATTAAAAAGTGAAAGAGAGGATGGAAATGTGTGAAAATTCTTTTCCTTGAGAGTCATCCCATGTGGCTCTATGGTTTACCGAATGGGTTTAGGGAAGCAGGACATACCGTAATGATTTCCGGTCCTGTAAGTCGGGAAAATATCACTGAAATGATAGACGAATTTAAACCAGATCTAATAGTATCTATGGGATGGACACCAGAGCATTCAAGGGAAAAGCAGGCCTGGATTCGCAACGCTATTAAAAAGGTGAATATCCCTCTCGTTTATTGGGCAACTGAAGACCCGCTGCACACTCAAAACTTTACTATCCCGTTAATTAAAAAGATGAAACCAGATTTTGTTTTCACGGTTACGCCTTCTCTGTGTAAAACTTATGAAAGCATGGGGATTAAAGCAGCTCACTTAGACTTTGCATTTCACGAAAGTATACATCACCAGATTAAACCATTAGCAAAATACAGTTGTGATATAGCAGTGGTGGCTAATGCTTACCCTAATTTTCTTGAAGAACATCCGGAAGTGTTCCGTTCGTCCTCTTTAAAAACGCTGATTCGTCCTCTTATACGGAAGGGTATTCGCATTGATTTTTGGGGGAGAAACTGGGAAAAAATGAGTAAATATATAGGAAGAGAAATTCCCCGCAATTGGATCCATGGATACCTTGATTATACTGAAGCATATAAAGTTTACAGTTCAGCAAAAATCATTATCGGTTTGCAAAACTGTGAAAGCCAACTTACGCAACGCACCTATGAGATTCTTGGTTCCGGGGGGTTTTTATTGACATCGGATACACCAGCAGTTCGAGGTAAATTCAAACCTGGCCGCGATCTCATCGTTTCTTCCTCCCCAAAAGAAACATTGGAAAAGGTGAAATACTATTTGAATCATGATAGCGAGAGAAAAAAGATTCAGATAAACGGTAAAAAGGCTGTAAAGAATGATTCCTATCTGCATAGAGCCGAGAGAATGCTTGAGGTGCTAAAAAGCAGAGGAATTATAAGAAACTTAGGGGAAACCATTCATTATGTAGATGTTCTCAAAGCAAAATACGTGATCCATCATGTTACTCCCGGTGAAACATTATCAATAATTGCCAGGAAGTATAATGTTTCCCTGCAGCAGCTCATGGAGCTTAATCATTTCAAATCAGATCAAATATATGCTGGACAAATCATTAAGATTAGAGAGAAACGGTTTAGAAATATTGATAACAAATTTTTCTAAAGGAGAGTAATATGAATGAAGGGGAAAATACCTAAAATAAGAAATCAAGCGAATAAAGTAAAAAGAACGCCTCGTTATATGGAATTTCCCGTGACATACGAAGTATATCATGTGGAATCCGGCGATACATTATGGACGATTTCTAAATCCTTCAATATCCCGGTACAACAACTTATGAATCTTAATAAGCTTTCTTCAGATAGAATTTATCCTGGACAAATTATAAAGATAAAAGAAAGGTAATCTTTGAGGTTTCGGAAACGAAACAAATTGAAACGATAATCCTCATTTTTTTATTTGTAGGGAATTGATATTTTTGAGGATGAAGGGGTTATGAGATGTTTCAAATGAGCTATTTCTATTCTGGATTAGGATGGGATTTTATTCAACACGTTGATCAAACGAACGGAGTATTAAATGTTGTGTCTCCTGATTTTTTCTATATCAGAAAAGATGGATCATTACTTCTCCGTTCAGCTAATCCCGATGTGATTAAAGCTCTTCATAGAAGGAAATTAAAAGTAGTTCCTTTTCTAAGCAATCATTGGGATCAGGATTTGGGACGATTTGCATTAATGAACCGAGTTCTTTTAGCTAAACAAATTTCTCATGCAATAGAAGAACTGGATTTGGACGGAGTTAATATCGATATAGAAAACCTTACAGAAAAAGATCGGAATCTATTTATAGATTTTGTTAGACTGGTAAGAAAAAGTATTCCTAGACATAAAGAAGTATCAGTTGCAGTGGCGGCAAATCCTTTTGGCTGGACGAAGGGCTGGCACGGATCATATGATTACGAGTATTTAGCTAAATATGCAGATTACCTTATGATTATGGCCTACGATGAAAGCCACCTTGCTGGGCCTACTGCAAGTGTAGGATGGGTGGAAAAGTCCATTCAATATGCTCTGACCCAAAAAATCTCTCCTCAAAAACTAGTTTTAGGATTGCCATTCTATGGCCGCTGTTGGATGAAAGGCCAATCTGCCTCTAAAGCCATTCCCCTTTACCTTGTTGACTCATTAGTAAACAGGCATAACGGGACAATTATTTTTGACACAAAGAGTCAATCTCCAAAAGCTATTTTTACTGTCAATCACGATAACAAGGGGCTGTTGCCTTCGGAAACATATACATTATGGTTTGAAAATGAACAGTCACTCAGAGCAAAAATAAAACTCGCTCAAAAATATAATCTGAAAGGTCTTGGCAGCTGGAGTCTTGGACAAGAGGATGCGTCAGTCTGGAATACAGTGTTTAAAAATATATAATGATTTATAGTTCAAAGCAAAATTCGAAGATAATTGCAATGAATCTCTAAATCTTGGACATACTGAAAGGTGTTTATTACGAGTGCGGGTAAAACAGTGAGGGCATTCCATAGACCCTTGTCCCGAAATGTTCTATACGAGGCCTTGAAATACACATTCAAACTTATGTTATAGAACGCATTTCAAGTAATTATGGATGACTTGAATTTATTCTGCTTCCATGATTTATGTCATACACACGCTACCTTGATAGCGGGATTATTGCATTTCATTCAGAATTGTTCAGGCTCGATATGGAAGCGCACGAATAACTAGAACTTTAAAAACTCACCTCATATACTTCCTGAATGGATGCGGGGTTATCTCATTAAAGGATGGGGAATTCGGCGCCAAGGTACGCATGGAGAACCATGACTTGTTGATAATCGACCATATAGTTTCTCCTCAGAAATGAGGGGGGTTTTACATAAAAAAGACGAGCGAATCCGGGGGGAATTCCACTCGCCGCTTTCTAATGAAAAGACGGGATGCTGGATGGCAGCTCGTCTGTTTTATTATAATTTAACGAACATATGTTTGTAAAGATGTCTTTTCGAATGAATTGGTTCATATAACCGTTAAGAACAGATTCATTGTAAATATTCGCTAAGGTATGCTAAGATGCATGGACTATAAAGGAGTGATATGAAGTGAAGACATTGCGGTTAAACAATGTAACGTTAGAAATGGCTGCATATCAAGAGGAGAGCGAGCCGAAGCGTAAAATTGCATTTACCTTAAACGTTACGAGTGAGACTTACCATGATATCGCTGTCCTGTTGTATGAAAAAACGTTTAATGTCGAGGTTCCGGAACGCGATCTTGCCTTCCGGGGGGAAATGACAAATTATTCAACATCTTTGACCAACCTGTACGAACCAGGGTCCGTCAGCGAGTTCTATATAGAAATAACGGAAATAGAAAAAAACGCCGATTCATGATCGGTGTTTTTTATGTAAAAAAGCTGCCGGCCGGCAGCTTTTGAGAAAGCGAATTTCATATGTAAGGTGTTAAATTGTCCGTCTTGCAGTTTTTTGAATAAATGTGGAAATAAGGAGGTTTTAATAGGAGTCTCTGATGATCTTATAATTTTTATGATTAACAACTGTCAATGAATCTAACTCAAGATCCCGATAGTTATCCATGATTGTCACATCAACGATAACAGAATTCTCATTTACTTTTTCAACAACACCGGTTAATCCGTTTTTAAATTCAATGACATTCCCAACCTTAGCGATTTTCACAAGCTTCCTCTCCTTTAAACATAATAATGCCTTTTGAAAGTATTTTGCAGTATTTTCATTGAGAAGTAAAGCGATAAGGAGTTTTATCTCCCTTATGAATTGTTCTGTCGCTATAAAGATGATATATTGATTTTCGTCAATAGAAAGAAAAGGGGGGAATTTTCGTTGCGTCCCGAAGAAATAACAGAAATGATTGAACAGCTGCGCACCGGCGCCATAACCGAACTGAGAGTCCAGAAAGAGCATTTTCTTAATTTCAGGGCCGTGTTATCTAAACAAGATGATTTTAAACATTTCCGAGGAATTGCCCAGCAAGGCGGAGATGTTATCTTTCAATACTTAGAACAGCCAAGAAGCTGAAGGTTTCTCATACGTGAGAAGCCTTTTTATCATATATGACAGAATACAAGCCTTTTATTACAGCTGTCTGTAACAGGTGTAAATAAAATGTAAAGTGCCAAAGATGGATAAACATGTTTTAATTTGACAATATTTATAGAATTTCAGACTGTTTTTTTGCCATTAAGCAGTGAGTCATCCTCTTTATTCCATCCTGATACCTCCTTGGGAGAGTTGGAAAATCTTTTTCCGTGAAAATGAATGGATCTCTTGTTAAGGTTATGAAGTGTTTTTTGGAGCACTTTAAGGAGGAAACTGTATGACAACGAAATTCACTGCTCTGGCTGTTTTTCTTCTTTGTTTCATGCCTGCAGCCAAAATTGAGCATACACAAGCTTCACTACTGAGCGCAAAGAAGACAAAACATGAAGAAGCGAAATGGCTTACACATATAGATCGAAATACGAATGAATCTTTCACTTCACTGTCTGCTGATAAGGACAAGAAAATAAAACCGATTAAGCTATCAGCACACACTGAAAAGAAAGAGAAAGATAAACCCGACAAAACAAATGATGAGAAAGAAACATATACACAGTCTGAAAAAGAGTTGCTGTCCCGTCTCGTTCACGCAGAGGCCAAAGGAGAATCATATAAAGGCAAGGTCGCTGTAGCAAGCGTTGTACTGAACAGGACGGAGAAAAAAGGTTTTCCTGATACGATAAGAGGGGTTATTTATCAGAAAAACGCCTTTGAACCGGTCGCAAACGGGAGCATTAACCAAAAGCCTGATAAAGAATCGATTGAAGCTGCCGAAGAAGCGCTGTCCTCAAAAAATAGAGAAACAGATGCCATATTCTTTTATAATCCGAAAACAGCGTCAGATAATTGGATTCGTTCAAGAAAAATCGTAGAAAAAATCGGCAGACACGTTTTTGCCGTCTAAGCATAGAAGAGACAATTTGTCTCAGCTGTGCTTTTTTTCATATAAAGAGTAAAAATAAAATAATTTTTGAACTTGTCTCATATGATGTTGGTAGTACAAGAGACAAGGAGAGACATCATGAATCGATTTGTGAAAGGGATCATTCTTTTATCCATTGCCGCCTTTTTCGCTGAATGCCTTGAATTTGTCGTCAATATGATTTTGGCGCGGGAGCTTGGCGAGCATGGGATGGGGCTTTACATGAGTATTTTGCCCACGATCTTTTTAATTATTGTCATCGCGAGCCTGGAACTGCCGATATCCATTTCTAAATTCATTGCCGAGTCAAATCCTAAGCTTCATGAAAGCATGCTGAGGCACGCTTTCAGAATGACAGCCATTTTTACTGCTTTTTCTACTGCCGCCGCTAGTATTGCGCTTCCGTTTATACCGGTATTTGATACATACCACCCGTTTATTAAAGGGATTGTCATCGGCTTAATTCCTGTTGTCGCCTTTACTTCAATCGCCAGGGGCTACTTTATGGGTGTGCAGAAAATGGGGAAGATCGCAATTGCCAATGTGCTGAAAAAAATCATCCAGCTCTTGTGCTTATTCCTCTTTTTTCAATGGTACTCATTTGAATTGGACATGGCTGTGCTGATTTCCTTGTTTGTTCTAGTCGTGAGTGATGTGGTCGTGCTTGTTTATTTATATTCACAATTTATCATGGCAAGGCGGGCGTTATCCGGCCAGCAGCACATTCATTTGCGCGGAAAGGATGTAAGGAAAAGGCTGCTTGCTGTTTCAATTCCTACAACAGGACTGCGCATTTTTCATGCGGTTGTCAATGCAATTGAACCCTTTTTAGTAAAAGGAGCTCTTTTGGCTGCGGGCGTTGCCGGGACAGCGGCGATCGATCAATACGGAATGCTGGCAGGAGTGGCTGTGACGATAGGGTCGTTCCCTGCTTTTATTGCCCATTCGTTAATGGTCGTCATGATACCGAGTATTTCGGAAGCTTATGCACTTTCTCAGTATGACATCGTGTTAAAAAGGCTGAAGCAGTCGATTTTCATTACATTAGGTTACGGTATACCTGCCGTCTGGGTCATGTTCCAGTTTGCGGGACCTCTCACGCATTTGTTTTTTCACTCTCCTGAAGCGCAGTATTACCTGCAGCTGTTGTGGCCTTACTTTCTCTTTCATCTGTTTGTCATGCCGCTGCAGGCGTGCTTAATCGGGATGGGTTTTGTGAAAGAGGCTTTTTATCACAATGTATGGAGCCATATCGTTGCGCTAAGTATGATGTATGTACTGGGATCAATGGAGAATCTGCAAATGCTCGGGATAATCCTTGGAATGAACACTGGCATGATTCTTTTGACGAGCCTGCACTATGCCACGATCTGCAAAGCATTGAAGGTATCCGTATTCCTTATGAGAGGGACCAGAACGCCGCGAATCGAAGGATGATAATGGAACAGCAGGGGCAAGCTAATTGAAAAGCATGAAAGGAAGATTCCATGTTGACGAAGCGCTTGCTTACTATATACATTATGTTATTAGGATTGATTACATGGTTTCCAGGTGCGGCACAAGCTGAGGAAAAACAGCCTGCTGTTCCCGCTGTTTTTCTTATGAAAACGATAGAAGGGGAGGACATCTCGATTCCGAATAAAGGGCAAAAAACAATTCTCCATTTTTGGACGTCATGGTGTCCGCCCTGCAAAAAGGAGCTTCCCCAGTTTCAATCGTTTTATGATGCCCATCCATCCGACAGTGTAAAGCTGGTAACGGTGAATTTAGTGAATTCGGAACAAAATCAGCAAGTCGTTGAAGACTTTATTAAAGCAAACAAGCTGACGTTCCCGATTGTCCTTGACTCAAAAGGGGAATTGATGAAGGAGTATCATATCATTACGATCCCAACATCATTTTTGCTGAATGAAAAGGGAGAAATTGAAAAAACAAAAATTGGCCCGATGACAGCGGAACAACTGAAGGAATGGACGGAAGAATAGCTGAGAGCATAGACTCTCAGCTTTTTTCATATAGAGAAGAAGTGAATAAACATTAATGATAATTATTATCAAAAAGAAATTAAAATAATTATAATTGAAATTCTCTTCGTGCGTGCTATAATAAAGGAAGACATCAAGAAATAACTGACGATAAAGCTGCCTTTTGGGCAGCGATTTTGTTTTTATAAGAGAAATGAAGATGATTTACGTTCTCAATTAGAGAGGAGAATTCGATATGGATGAACAAGTTATCGTTCAACGCGACCCGCATGAGCCATTGAAAACAGACAAGAGGGAAAAAAACTGGGCACAGCACGCGGAGCTTATTGCAGCACTTGTATCAGGCGCTCTTATTTTGGCAGGCTGGCTCTTATCCGGATATCAGGTATTATCCATAATACTTTTCTTGCTGGCTTTTGTGATCGGCGGATTTGCTAAAGCAAAGGAAGGAATCGAAGAAACACTCGAATCCAAAACGCTGAATGTAGAACTTTTAATGATTTTCGCTGCCGTTGGTTCCGCCTTGATCGGATACTGGGCAGAGGGTGCTATTTTAATATTTATTTTTTCCTTAAGCGGAGCTTTAGAAACATACACGATGAATAAAAGCAGCAGAGATTTAACGTCTTTAATGCAGCTTGAGCCTGAAGAAGCGACATTGATGGTCAATGGTGAAACCAAAAGAGTTCCGGTTTCAGACTTGCAGGCCGGTGATATGATTGTGATCAAACCTGGAGAACGCGTAGCGGCAGACGGTATCATTGAATCGGGCTTGACAAGCCTTGACGAGTCGGCTTTAACAGGTGAATCAATGCCTGTAGAAAAAAACACAGGCGACACTGTATTCACAGGAACGGTGAATCGCAATGGCTCCTTGACTGTCCGTGTCACGAAAGCAAATGAAGATTCGTTATTCAGAAAAATTATCAAACTGGTTGAATCAGCGCAAAATAGTGTTTCACCTGCGCAGGCTTTCATCGAACGGTTTGAAAATGCTTATGTGAAAGGTGTGCTAATTGCGGTGGGGCTCCTTTTATTCGTCCCGCACTTTGCGCTGGGCTGGAGCTGGAGTGAAACCTTCTACCGCGCAATGGTGTTTATGGTTGTCGCGTCACCTTGTGCGCTTGTCGCCTCTATTATGCCGGCGGCGCTGTCCCTGATTTCAAATGGCGCCCGCAACGGTATGCTTGTGAAAGGAAGCGTCTTTCTTGAACAGCTGGGCTCAGTGCAAATGATCGCCTTTGATAAAACCGGCACTGTAACAAAAGGCCAGCCTGCCGTAGAGACGATCAGAATAGCAGAAGGATTCAGTGAAGCGGAAGTTCTTGAGGCTGTCTATGCCATCGAAACGCAATCAAGCCATCCGCTCGCCCAAGCCATAACGGCGTACGCAGAAAGCCGCGGTGTGAATCAGTCCGGCTACATATCTATAGAAGAAACCTCAGGGTTTGGCGTTATGGCAGAGGTGTCGGGTGCGAAATGGAAGGTCGGTAAAGCAGGTTTTATCGGCGAGGAAATGGCAGCACAATTTATGAAACAAACAGCATCAGATGTCATTCAAAGCGGTCATACAATTGTATTTGTGAAAAAGGATGATCAAATAGCAGGCTGTATCGCACTGAAGGACCAAATCAGGCCTGAAGCAAAAGAGGTCATGGAAGAACTGAACCGACTTGGGATTAAAACGGCCATGCTGACAGGAGATCACGAAGACACGGCTCAAGCGATTGCCAAGGAAGCCGGCATGACAACTGTCGTGGCAGAATGCCTGCCTGACCAAAAAGTGAATGAAATCAAACGGTTAAAAGAAGAATTCGGAACGATTGCAATGGTGGGTGACGGAATCAATGATGCGCCGGCACTCAAAGCGGCGGATGTCGGCATTGCGATGGGCGGTGGAACAGATGTAGCACTTGAGACCGCTGATATGGTCCTCATGAAAAACGATTTGAAAAAGCTCGTAAACATGTGCCGCTTGTCTCGGAAAATGAACAGGATCATCAAACAAAATATCGTGTTTTCTCTAGCTGTAATCTGCCTGCTGATTTGTGCAAACTTTTTGCAGGTGATGGAATTGCCATTTGGCGTGATTGGTCATGAGGGCAGCACGATTTTGGTCATACTAAACGGTTTAAGACTCCTAAAATAAAACCAGCAGCCTAATCAGGCTGCTGGCTTTTTATATATCAAGCTTTCCCTTCATTTTTGTCTTTATCAGATCTTTTCATAACCAGGATGAGAGCGAGGATGCAGCAAAGGAAACCCGCTGCACAGCCTATGATAGAGCTGTAATAATAAAAGCCCACCATCTTCATCCCGATAAAAGGAGCGGAAATTCCCAAAACCGTTAAGAGCATAACTGCTTTTCGTCTGAAAAAATTCATCAGCAAACGGAACAACCCCCCTGCGATTGAACGTTACTGTCAGTATACAGGAAGAGGAGCAGGAAATAAAATGCATTAGAAAATGAAGGCGTCGTGAAAGGCAAACACCGGTAAAACCTGTTACAATGGAAGACAGAACAATGCATTGCAAATGGCAGGGAGGAACAAGAAGTGAATAGAATACAACGCGTCTCTTCATGGCTGAAGGAAGCGGGGCATACTGCCGCATTTATTCATACAAAAGAAAATGTTTTTTACTTAACCGGTTTTTACACAGAGCCGCATGAAAGATTAATGGGGTTATTTATTTTTGAAGAAGAGGAGCCTTTCTTTGTTTGTCCAGGAATGGAAGCAGGACAGGCCCGCAACGCAGGCTGGAATCATGAAATCATTGGCTATGCGGATCACGAAAATCCGTGGGCGCTGATAGAGAAAGCCTTGAAAAAGCGAAATATCAGCATACATACGCTTGCGGTAGAAAAGGATTCAATCTCGCTATCACGTGCAGAACAGCTGAAGCATGCGACGGGCGGGGCTCAATTTGTTTCAGCAGAAGAAACACTCAATCAATTTCGCCTGATTAAAGATGACAATGAAATTCGTTTGCTGAAAGAGGCGGCAAAGCTTGCAGATTACGGTGTTGAAGTCGGCACATCCGCTTTGCGTGAAGGCATCAGTGAAGTGGAAGTGCTCGCTCAAATTGAGTATGAGCTGAAGAAAAAAGGAATTCAGGGCATGTCTTTCTCTACAATGGTTTTATTCGGAGAAAAATCTGGCCAGCCTCATGGAAATCCTGGTACAGCCACGTTGAAGAAAGGTGATTTTGTTTTATTTGATCTCGGTGTTATTCTTGATGGCTATTGCTCTGATATTACAAGAACGTTTGCATACAAAACCATCAATCCGAAGCAGGAGGCCATTTACGAGACTGTGCTTCAAGCGGAAAAAGCCGCGATTGAGGCAAGCAAACCCGGTGTGAGAATCGGAGATCTGGATTTAACTGCCCGCGGAATCATTGAAAAAGCGGGATACGGTGATTATTTTCCTCACCGGCTTGGGCATGGACTCGGAATTTCTGTCCATGAGTATCCATCAATGAGCCAGGCCAACGATACACTGTTGCAGGAAGGCATGGTCTACACGATCGAACCGGGGATTTATGTGCCTGAGATCGGCGGCGTGCGCATTGAGGATGACGTTCACGTAACAAAGGACGGGGCAGTTGCTCTGACCCAATATCCAAAGGAATTAATCATACTGCCGTAATAAGAAATAAAAAAGGACTTTGTTCTCGACATCGTCCTTTTTTATCTGCATTAAATAAAAAAATCATCAAATGTTCGAAAGGGTTTAATTTCATGTTTTTGGTTGAGAGGTTTTACAGCAAGACAGCTGCCACCGAGAACAGTGAGACATAACCCAATTAAAATGAAGAAACCCATGTGATCTTCTCCTTTCAGCTAAAAACACAAAAAGATATCTGGTACGTCCATATCATATTGTATGAAACGCATTCCAGATCAAGGGGATTTAGAAAGAAGGGAATCTATGGCTAATATTAAAGACATTGCAGAAAAAGCCGGTGTCTCTGTTACAACGGTTTCCCGAGTCATAAACAATCATCCATACGTCAGTGAAGACAAACGAAAAAGAGTGTTTGAGGCAATGGAATCATTGGAGTACACGAGAAATATTCACGCTGTACATTTGTCGAAAGGATTTTCAAACATGATTGGTGTTGTCTTGCCGACGGTTAATCTGCCATATTTTGCAGAGCTGATTGCAGGAATAGCCGACGCAGCCGCGGAATCCGGGGTTCACCTCTCTTTATTCCAAACAAACTATGAGGTACAAAAAGAAATCTTTGCGCTGTCCCAATTAAAGCAGCGCCAGGTTGACGGCCTGATTTTTTGCTCAAAGGCGCTTGCTGATGAGAAACTCATGGAATGGGAGGGCCCGATTTTGCTTTGCCAGAATTCAGATAATGCCCGCTTCCCAACCATCAGTATTCCTCACCAAGAAGCATTTCGGAACGGCTTGGACTATTTAATTGCCAAAGGGCACAAAAAAATAGCCATCTGTTTGGCAAGAAAAAAAGGCATGAACAGCCATTTTCGAATCAAAGCCTACAAAGAGGCATTGGAAGAGATCGGCGAGGCATTTCGTGAAGACTGGGTAATCGAGAAAGCGATTACAATCAATGATGGGAAGGCGCTTTTTCACAAATGGAAAACGTGGAAGGAAAAGCCGACGGCTATTTTTGTTGCCAATGACCAAGTCTCAGCAGGGCTTTTTCTTGAAGCAAAGAACCAGCGGGTGTCAATACCGGATGAGCTTGCAATCTTAAGCGTTGATAACCACGAAATCAGCCAAGCGCTTGGAATCACAACGATCGATATTCAGACAAGGGAAATGGGAAAGCAGGCATTTGCCATACTGGAAAAAAGAATTCAAGGACAGCCGATTGAAAGGAAAGTTCTGGATTACCGTCTCATCGAAAGATCGACTGTTTAGTGAATGCATTGAAAAAAGGTTTGACGTGCATTCTGTTCGTTATGTACGATATGAGGTATTGAATGACAAAGGAGCTGAGGATCGTGAATGGGTCCTTCACAGTGAAAAAGGTACTGAATAATAACGTATTAATTGCTTCTCATCATAAATACAGCGAAGTCGTTTTAATCGGAAAAGGTATTGGTTTCGGAAAAAAACAAGATGATGTCATTGAAGATAAAGGCTACGATAAAATGTTCATTTTAAAAGACGAGAAGGAACAAAAGCAGTTTAAAAAGCTCCTTGACTATGTTGATGAAAAGCTCGTTGATATTTCAAACGATGTCATCTATCACATTAGCAATAGGACTAATCACTCATTAAATGAACATATTCACATTGCGTTGACAGACCATATCGCATTTGCGATCAAAAGGCAGCAGCAGGGATTTGATATGAAAAATCCATTTTTAATGGAGACTCAGTCACTATATCCTGAGGAGTACCAAATTGCCAAAGAAGTCATAGATATGATCAATGAAAAAGCGGGAATCTGCCTTCCTGAAGGGGAGATTGGTTTTATCGCTCTGCATATCCATTCAGCGTTGACAAACCGTCCGCTGTCCGAGGTCAATCAGCACTCTCAGCTCATGGCGCAGCTTGTCGAGGTGATTGAAGACTCATTTCAAATGAAAGTAAATAAGGAAAGTGTCAACTATTTGCGGCTGATCAGGCATATCAGATTTACAATAGAAAGAATTAAAAAAGAAGAACCGACTAAAGAACCAGAAAAATTAATGTTGTTATTGAAAAATGAATATCCGCTATGCTACAATACAGCTTGGAAATTGATTAAAATCTTGCAGCAAACATTGAAGAAACCAGTTCATGAGGCGGAAGCGGTTTATCTGACGCTTCATCTGTACCGATTAACCAATAAAATGTCATAAATTCAGTTTATCCTTATAACGTGTTACTGATTCGATCAGGCATGAGTGATTGAGGGAAAAAAACGGGAAGTTCATTCTCGTTCTTTTGCGCACCCAATTTTGCTCATGCCTTTTTGTTGTGTAAAAGGGCAAATGTAAACGGTTAAACTGGAAGACTTACGCCTGTGAATTCGTTGTCATGATTTTTAGCTGTAAGGTCAGACTAGTAAAAAGAGGAGGTCAATTCTTATGTTTAAAGCATTATTCGGCGTTCTTCAAAAAATTGGGCGTGCGCTTATGCTTCCAGTTGCGATCCTTCCGGCTGCGGGTATTTTGCTTGCGATCGGGAATGCGATGCAAAATAAGGACATGATTCAGGTCCTGCATTTCTTGAGCAATGACAATGTTCAGCTTGTAGCAGGTGTAATGGAAAGCGCTGGGCAGATTGTTTTCGATAACCTTCCGCTTCTTTTCGCAGTAGGTGTAGCCATCGGGCTTGCCAATGGTGATGGAGTTGCAGGGATCGCAGCAATTATCGGTTATCTTGTAATGAATGTATCCATGAGTGCGGTTCTTCTTGCAAACGGAACCATTCCTTCGGATTCAGTTGAAAGAGCCAAGTTCTTTACGGAAAACCATCCTGCATATGTAAACATGCTTGGTATACCTACCTTGGCGACAGGGGTGTTCGGCGGTATTATCGTCGGTGTGTTAGCTGCATTATTGTTTAACAGATTTTACACAATTGAACTGCCGCAATACCTTGGTTTCTTTGCGGGTAAACGTTTCGTTCCAATTGTTACGTCAATTTCTGCACTGATTCTGGGTCTTATTATGTTAGTGATCTGGCCTCCGATCCAGCATGGATTGAATGCCTTTTCAACAGGATTAGTGGAAGCGAATCCAACCCTTGCTGCATTTATCTTCGGGGTGATTGAACGTTCGCTTATCCCATTCGGATTGCACCATATTTTCTATTCGCCGTTCTGGTATGAATTCTTCAGCTATAAGAGTGCAGCAGGAGAAATCATCCGCGGGGATCAGCGTATCTTTATGGCGCAGATTAAAGACGGCGTACAGTTAACGGCAGGTACGTTCATGACAGGTAAATATCCATTTATGATGTTCGGTCTGCCTGCTGCGGCGCTTGCCATTTATCATGAAGCAAAACCGCAAAACAAAAAACTTGTTGCAGGTATTATGGGTTCAGCGGCCTTGACATCCTTCTTAACGGGGATCACAGAGCCATTGGAATTTTCTTTCTTATTCGTTGCTCCAGTCCTGTTTGCGATTCACTGTTTGTTTGCGGGACTTTCATTCATGGTCATGCAGCTGTTGAATGTTAAGATTGGTATGACATTCTCCGGCGGTTTAATTGACTATTTCCTATTCGGTATTTTACCGAACCGGACGGCATGGTGGCTTGTCATCCCTGTCGGCTTAGGGTTAGCGGTCATTTACTACTTCGGATTCCGATTTGCCATCCGCAAATTTAATCTGAAAACACCTGGACGCGAGGATGCTGCGGAAGAAACAGCAGCACCTGGGAAAACAGGTGAAGCAGGGGATCTTCCTTATGAGATTCTGCAGGCAATGGGTGACCAGGAAAACATCAAACACCTTGATGCTTGTATCACTCGTCTGCGTGTGACTGTAAACGATCAGAAAAAGGTTGATAAAGACCGTCTGAAACAGCTTGGCGCTTCGGGAGTGCTGGAAGTCGGCAACAACATTCAGGCTATTTTCGGACCGCGTTCTGACGGGTTAAAAACACAAATGCAAGACATTATTGCGGGACGCAAGCCTAGACCTGAACCGAAAACATCTGCTCAAGAGGAAGTAGGCCAGCAGGTTGAGGAAGTGATTGCAGAACCGCTGCAAAATGAAATCGGCGAGGAAGTTTTCGTTTCTCCGATTACCGGGGAAATTCACCCGATTACGGATGTTCCTGACCAAGTCTTCTCAGGGAAAATGATGGGTGACGGTTTTGCGATTCTCCCTTCTGAAGGAATTGTCGTATCACCGGTTCGCGGAAAAATTCTCAACGTGTTCCCGACGAAACATGCGATCGGCCTGCAATCCGACGGCGGAAGAGAAATTTTAATCCACTTTGGTATTGATACCGTCAGCCTGAAGGGCGAAGGATTTACGTCTTTCGTATCAGAAGGAGACCGCGTTGAGCCTGGACAAAAACTTCTTGAAGTTGATCTGGATGCAGTCAAACCGAATGTACCATCTCTCATGACACCGATTGTATTTACAAACCTTGCTGAAGGAGAAACAGTCAGCATTAAAGCAAGCGGTTCAGTCAACAGAGAACAAGAAGATATTGTGAAGATTGAAAAATAAGGGTGTTAGTACGCCGTGCTTGTCAGATGACAAGTACGGTTGTATGATATAATATTGTGAAGTAATAAAGCTTTAAGTTAAAAGGAGAATGATAAAAATGGCACAAAAAACATTTAAAGTAACTGCAGATTCTGGAATCCATGCTCGTCCTGCGACAGTTCTTGTACAAACTGCTAGCAAATACGACGCTGACGTTAATTTAGAATATAACGGCAAAACAGTTAACCTTAAATCTATTATGGGTGTTATGTCTTTAGGTATCGCTAAAGGCGCTGAGATCACAATCTCTGCTTCCGGAGCTGACGAAAACGATGCTCTTAACGCTTTAGAAGAAACAATGAAAAGCGAAGGACTCGGCGAGTAATGCAAGAATTAAAAGGGATTGGCGCTTCAGCCGGCATCGCGATTGCAAAAGCATACCGGCTTGAAGAGCCAGATTTAACGGTTGAAAAGAAAAACATCTCTGATTCTGAAGCGGAAGTAAGCCGTTTTGATGAAGCGATTGCACGTTCAAAAGAAGAGCTCGAAAAAATCAAAGAGCACGCTTTGAAAGAACTGGGTCAGGATAAAGCTGATATTTTTTCTGCTCACCTTTTAGTTCTCAGTGACCCTGAGCTTCTGAACCCTGTGAAAGAAAAAATCAGCACTGATTCAGTGAACGCTGAATTCGCTTTAAAAGAAACGTCTTCTATGTTCGTTACCATGTTTGAATCTATGGACAACGAATATATGAAAGAGCGTGCGGCAGATATCCGCGATGTAACAAAACGCGTAACCGGCCACCTGCTTGGCGTCGAAATTCCAAACCCAAGCATGATCTCAGAAGAGGTTATTATTGTAGCTGAAGACTTAACACCGTCTGACACAGCTCAATTAAACCGTGAGTTCGTAAAAGGATTCACTACTGATATCGGCGGACGCACATCTCACTCTGCCATCATGGCACGTTCTCTTGAGATTCCAGCAGTTGTTGGAACGAAAGCGGCTACAGGCACGATCCAAAACGGCGTGACTGTTATCGTTGACGGTATCAATGGCGATGTCATTATTGACCCATCTGCGGAAACTGTAAAAGAGTATGAAGAAAAACATAATGCTTATTTGGCTCAAAAAGCTGAGTGGGCGAAGCTTGTCAATGAACCGACTGTCTCAAAAGACGGACATCATGTAGAGCTTGCAGCGAACATCGGTACTCCTGATGATGTAAAAGGTGTTCTTGAAAACGGCGGAGAAGCAGTTGGCCTTTACCGTACAGAATTCCTTTACATGGGAAGAGATCAGCTGCCTACAGAAGATGAGCAGTTTGATGCTTACAAAACGGTTCTTGAGCGTATGGAAGGAAAATCAGTTGTCGTGCGGACACTTGATATCGGCGGAGACAAAGAGCTTCCTTACCTGCAGCTTCCTAAAGAAATGAACCCGTTCTTAGGATACAGAGCGATTCGTCTTTGCCTTGAAGAGCAAGAAATCTTCAGAACACAGCTTCGCGCGCTGCTTCGTGCAAGTACATACGGAAACTTGAAAATCATGTTCCCTATGATTGCGACAGTTAACGAATTCAAAGAAGCAAAAGCGATCCTTCTTGAAGAGAAAGAAAAGCTCGTAAAAGCGGGACAGGCTGTATCTGATGATATTGAAGTCGGTATGATGGTTGAAATTCCGTCAACTGCAGTCATCGCTGATCAGTTTGCTAAAGAGGTTGATTTCTTCAGTATCGGAACAAACGATTTGATCCAATACACAATGGCAGCTGACCGTATGAATGAACGTGTATCTTATCTGTATCAACCATACAACCCGGCAATCCTTCGCTTAATTACACTCGTAATTGAAGCAGCACACAAAGAAGGAAAATGGGTTGGCATGTGCGGAGAAATGGCAGGAGACGAGATTGCGATTCCGATCCTTCTCGGCTTAGGCTTAGATGAGTTCTCAATGAGCGCAACGTCTATCCTTCCGGCAAGAACACAAATCAGCAAATTATCTAAACAAGAAGCTGAGTCATTCAAAGAGAAAATCTTATCTATGAGCACGACAGAAGAAGTTGTCGCGTTCGTAAAAGAAACATTCAAGTAATACAAAAACCAGACGGCCTCCGGCCTGTCTGGTTTTTTTCATAAGTAAGGGCATAGAAGGACACAATAACATGGCTAGGAGGGATAGTATGTCAAACCAATTTAACGCAGGAGATACTGTTTATGTGATCTACAGAAATCCGCACGCCGCCAATGTAGCCCACATAAAGGAAGCCGAAATTGTGCACCATCCATACCATGAAGGCGAGCTTTCCCTGTTTATTTATGAAACCTATCATCCGTTCGCAGAGGACGATGCTGTGTTTGCAAGCTATGAAGAAGCTAAATCGCTTTACAAAGAACTCTTTGATATTGATCCGTATGAGTAACAAGGAAATCATTACAACTCATATCCTTTCCGCCTAGTGAGAAAAGTAACGTTAGTAAAGGAAAAGGATGTGGCATCATGCAGAACCCATTTGTTCCGCAGCTTGTATATATAGAACCGAGGGCGCTGGAATATCCGCTAGGCCAAGAATTACAAGATAAATTTGAGAATATGGGCATTGAAATCAGAGAAACAACATCCCACAATCAGGTGCGTAATATTCCTGGGAAAAATCATCTTCAGCAATATCGCAATGCGAAATCAACTTTAGTTATCGGTGTCCGGAAAACATTAAAGTTTGATTCATCCAAACCCTCGGCTGAGTATGCTATTCCGTTTGCAACAGGTTGCATGGGGCATTGTCATTACTGCTACCTGCAAACAACCATGGGATCAAAGCCGTATATCAGAACTTATGTAAACGTCGAAGAGATTTTGGATCAGGCAGATAAGTATATGAAGGAGCGCGCACCAGAGTTCACAAGGTTCGAAGCATCATGTACGTCAGACATTGTAGGAATTGATCATCTGACACACACGCTGAAGCGCGCCATTGAACATTTTGGCCAAAGTGATCTCGGAAAGCTCCGATTTGTAACGAAATTTCATCATGTCGATCACCTATTAGACGCAAAGCATAACGGGAAAACGAGATTCAGATTCAGTATTAATGCCGACTATGTGATTAAAAACTTTGAGCCGGGAACTTCACCTCTTGATAAGCGGATAGAAGCGGCAGTAAAAGTTGCAAAAGCAGGCTACCCGCTAGGCTTTATTGTTGCTCCGATTTATATTCATGAAGGCTGGGAAGAAGGATACAGACATCTGTTTGAAAAGCTTGATGCTGCTTTGCCGCAGGACGTTAGACATGACATAACGTTTGAATTAATTCAACACCGTTTTACAAAACCGGCCAAACGAGTGATAGAGAAAAATTATCCGAAGACGAAGCTCGAATTAGATGAAGAAAAGCGCCGTTATAAATGGGGCCGTTACGGGATCGGAAAATATATTTATCAGAAAGATGAAGAGCATGCACTTCGAGAAGCACTTGAATCCTATATTGATACCTTTTTTCCTAACGCGAAAATTGAATATTTCACTTAAACGGGCTGTTGTGATCAACAGCTCTCTTTTTATAAAAAGGATTTTTCCATTCCATCAAAACGCCGTAATTCAATGATTCTTTATCCTCTATATAATTGCTGACTACACGAATAGGTGAACGCCCGCAACGGAGGAGAAAGGACAGCACAGGGTCGTTTTTCCTGCCTTCCATCACATCTTCAACGTACTGAACAGCGCTGATCTCGTGTGCGTATTTATGATATAAAGGAATGCGGCCGCCGCCGAGAAGGCGCTCCAGTCTCTTATCAACAGTCAGCTCATACATCGTATTCATCAGCCATTTTCCGATTCCAAGCTTTCGATAATGAGGAGAAACAGAAATATCCACTACATATAAAGTATTTCCTTGAGGTTCATGGTTTTTAATCGATCCGTTGTCTGTTGCTTGTGCCCATGTATGATCAGGAGATTCAGGCTCAAATTGTACAATAAGAGCAGTCATGGAACCGACAATTCTGCCATTGATAAACGCGCATAATGCGCCTTCCGGAAAGGTTTTGATATGGCTGTCAAGCTGGTCCTCTGACCACAGCAATTCCTGGGGAAACGGAGGAGGGAAACATTCTTTTTGAAGAGAAATCAGCCTCTCGATGTCAGTCTCAGTGTAGTTTCTGATGGTCAGAGCCTCAAATTTTCTGCCGTTGTGCACATACATTTGTTTTAGTATGATCATCACTCTCCTTATGTTGTTTCATTATAAAGAAGATTGAATTTTTAGTAAATATATTCCGATTTTCTTATAATTTATTTTTTGATTATTCATTTTTCAAACAAAAGGGCCGATATAGAAATTAGGAGGGGATTGGTTTGTTTAAAAAACTTCACATGAAGATTGCTGTTTTTGTTTCGATTATGTTAATCGTCACAGTTGTTCTTTTAATGCTGTCTTCTTATTTGACGCTAAAACCGATGATTACAGAGGATGGGAAAAATACAACTCAAAACGTGACGCAGTCACTTGAACAAAATATTGAATTGCAATTAAAGAGTTATGCCATTTCGTTATCAAGATTGGCTAATGGGGAATTAACGCATACATTTGTAACGAAACCAAGTAAAGAAGCTGCTCGGCTGTTTCACGATGACATTAAGCAAATCAAAGATAACGATGATTATGTTGCGATGGCTTACATAGGCACCGCAAAAAAAGAAATGTTTACATATCCAAAAGCGGATTTCGCTGAGGATTATGATCCAACATCAAGACCGTGGTATAAGCTTGCAGCTGAAACCCCGGATCAAGTTGTTTGGACGGAACCTTATAAAGATGTCGTGACTGGAGATATGATTGTTACTGCATCGAAAGCAATCTTAGACGGGCAAAAAGTGATAGGGGTTGCCAGCTATGACTTGAAACTCTCTGCTATCCAGAGTATGGTCAATAAACAAAAGGTGCCTTACAATGGATTTGCCTTTTTAGCTGATGAGAGCGGCAATCTTTTAGCCCATCCGTCAAATCAAGGAAAAAATATATCAAAGGATCAAACACTGCAAACCATCGCATCCGAGAAACAAGGGATACAAGATGTGAATGGGAAAATGGTTGTGTACCAAACGATTGGCGAAACGGGCTGGAAGGTCGGAACGCAATTTGATACCGATCAACTAATGTGGATTTCAGATAAAATGAATCGGGCAAATCTTTGGATATCATTGATTGCGCTTATCATAACAATTATTCTCAGCTACCTCCTGGCCAAAACGATAACCGGTCCGATACAGCAGCTGATCGCAAAAACGAAAGCTGTTTCCGCAGGCGATTTAACAGTGCGCGCGGAATCAAAATCCAAGGATGAAGTCGGTATTTTAACAAGAGACTTCAATCTGATGGTTGAAAATATGAAGGAGATGGTTGAGCAAGTGAGACTCTCTTCAGGGAAAGTATCTGACACCTCTGAACAATTAACGGCTGTCTCTGCCGAAACAAATGAAACAAGCGGACAAATTGCAAAAGCGATTGAAGAAGTAGCCGCAGGGGCATCGGAACAGGCTTCTGAAGTTGAAACCATTAATGAAAAATCGGAAAGCCTGTCAACGAAAATCAGGCAAATCGCTGAGGAGGCAGGCGGAATTAAAGAACGCTCAAAATCGTCCGAGGATGCAAGCTATAAAGGACTTGACGCGCTCGGCCAGCTGCTGATGAAATCAAACGAAGCCAATATGGAAACGAAAAAGGTTGAAACGATGCTGCTGGATTTGGAAAATCAAACTAAGAATATTGAAGAAGTCGTTACAGCGATTTCAAACATATCTGATCAAACCAACTTGCTTGCCTTAAATGCCAGTATTGAGGCAGCCAGAGCCGGAGAAAGCGGGCGCGGTTTTGCCGTCGTAGCCGATGAAGTGCGGAAGTTAGCTGAGCAATCAGCCCTTTCTACAAAGCATATCAGCGAGACTGTGAAGCTTATCCAGCTTGAGACAAAAGAGGCCTCTCACGCGATGGTTGAGGCAAGCAGAATGAATGATGAACAAAACAGTGCAATTCACGAAACTGGAGAGGTATTAAATACGATAACTGCAGAAATGCAGTCACTGGTACAAGGTATTGATCACATTTACGCGGAAATTCAAAGAATGAGTGAAGAACAGCTTGCGATTTCTGAAGCTATTCAAAGCATTTCAGCCATATCACAGGAATCAGCTGCCGCAGCAGAGGAAGTGAACGCATCAACCGATGAACAGCTAGTCACCCTTGATAAAGTCAAACACTCAACGGAAACACTAAAACATGCAAGCCAAGAGCTTATGAACACAATTGCAAAATTCACATTGTAATCCAATTACATCCCCAGACATCATTTGTTTTGGGGATTTTTTATTTTATAAGATGAATAGATATGGTAGTCTAAAAAATGAAGGAAAAATGATAAATTTTAACTAAAATCAAAACGAAACATCTGGGAGGAATGACCTTGAAAAAAACAATTGGTTTTATCGGTCTTGGAGTGATGGGAAATAGCATGGCATCACATATTCTGAATGACGGCCACCCTGTTTTGGTGTACACCCGGACAAAAGAAAAAGCAGAAAGCATACTTCAAAAAGGCGCGATCTGGAAAGATACGGTCAAAGATCTTTCGAAAGAAGCGGATGTTATCATCACAATGGTCGGCTATCCCAGTGATGTTGAAGAAGTGTATTTCGGAAGCAATGGAATTATTGAAAACGCAAAAGAAGGCGCATATCTTATTGATATGACGACATCTAAGCCTTCGCTTGCGAAGAAGATTGCTGAAGTGGCCAAAGAAAAAGCATTATTCGCTTTAGACGCTCCTGTTTCCGGTGGAGACGTCGGTGCACAAAACGGAACACTCGCGATTATGGTCGGTGGAGAAAAAGAAGCTTTTGAAGCCTGCATGCCGATTTTCTCTTTAATGGGAGAGAACATTCAGTATCAAGGACCGGCTGGAAGCGGACAGCATACCAAGATGTGCAATCAGATTGCAATTGCAGCCGGTATGATCGGTGTTGCTGAAGCGATGGCTTATGCCCAAAAATCAGGCCTAGAGCCGGAAAATGTTCTGAAAAGCATCACAACGGGCGCAGCCGGAAGCTGGTCATTGTCAAATCTTGCTCCCCGTATGCTGCAAGGCAACTTTGAACCGGGATTTTATGTGAAGCATTTTATTAAGGATATGGGAATTGCACTAGAGGAAGCAGAATTAATGGGGGAAGAAATGCCAGGCTTGTCGCTCGCAAAATCCTTATATGACAAGCTCGCTGCACAAGGTGAAGAAAACAGCGGTACACAGAGTATCTATAAGCTCTGGGTGAAATAAAAAAAGATTGCCTGTACGAAACAGGCAATCTTTTTTTATTATTTTCCGATGAATTGTTGTGTCCAGATGCTTCCAGACTCAACGTAGCCAACACCGATGTGAGTAAAGTTAGGGTTTAGAATGTTTTTTCTGTGTCCTTCACTGTTCATCCAAGCTTTTACTACTTCTTCAGGTGTCTTTTGGCCCTTAGCAATGTTTTCACCTGCTGTTTTGTAGCTGATTCCGAAAGATTTCATCATATCAAACGGTGAGCCGTAAGTTGGGCTTTGGTGATCAAAGTAGTTTTTGTCTTTCATATCCTGAGATTTTGCGCGTGCGGATTTGCTTAACGTTTCATCAATTTGAAGCGGTTTTAAGCCTTGTTTTTGTCTTTCTGCATTTGTAAGCTCAACAACTTTTTTCTCATATGCACTTACAGATGAAGGTGCAGATGTTGTTGTGTTTGTTTTTTCAGCAGTTGCGGGTGCTTTAGAAGCAGTGTTTTGATCAGCAGCTGCTTTTTCAGTAGTCTTTTGTGCAGGTTTTGCCGTTTCTGTCTTTTGAACATCCTGAACTTTCACGTTAGATTGCTTCGCATGTTTTTGAAGAAGCTGCTTAATCTCTTTTTCGTTTGCAGCGTTTAACGTTTTGACATTTGTGTTAATATGCAGTTTTTTCACTGCATCGTTAAGTGACATGTTTTGTACTGTGTTCCCCGTTTTTACTGTAACCACAGGCTGGCAGGAGAGTTCTTTCGCTGATGCTTGCTGTACGCCCCCGAATGTGAATAATCCAACCGCAGCGGCAGCAGATAAAATAAATGCTTTCTTCATTAGTTCGTAACCTCCTAGAGTTGTTTGTTTCTACAGAAAAATCATAACATAGCTTTTTTGTCATAAAGATTCCAGCACTTTCCTTTGACAAATAGAGATTGTCATTTTCGTAAAGTAAATCCGTTGAATCACTAAGAATAAGGGAATCATCGGTATATATGATTTTATCGTACCGTTACATAGCTTCCTTTTTTTTGAACCGTTAGTTATATTTTAATGTGTTTTTATATTGACAGCTTTTTTTACTCCTTTTCGCTGTAACAACTATTACAAAGGTGTTACAATTAATCTCAGTATATGTAAATATATTGAATGATTTGAGAGGGGTAACCAGAAGTGACTGAAATAGGACGTGAACCAAAGAAAAAGAGCAAAGGAAACAGAGCAATCAGAATGAATCTTTTTTTCCTAGCTGTCTTTGTTCTATTTACTGCATTAATTTTTAAGCTCGGGGTTGTTCAAATTGTTGAAGGCGAACAGCATGAAGAAGACGCTGAGAAATCAAATGCAAAAACAGCTTACTATCCTGCGCCTCGCGGGAAGATGTACGACAGAAACCAGAAAGTTGCTGTCGACAACCAGAGCGTTCCAGAAATTGTGTATGTATCAACATCTAGCACAAAAACAGAAGATAAAATCAAAACAGCGAAGCGGCTTGCTTCTTTCATTCATATTGATACCGAATTTTTGAAGGAAAGGGATCTTCGTGATTACTGGATCGCAGCTCATCCGAAAAAAGCCGCCGCTCTGCTTAAGGAATCAGAAAGCAATCTGAAAGGAGACCAGGCATACAAGCTTCAAATAGAGCGTGTTCCGGATCAAGAATTAAAGGCTATTCAGCAAGATGACGAAGAAATGGAAACTGCTGCGATATATACAAGGTTTTCAAGCGGAAATGCTTACGAACCTCAAATCGTAAAGGCAATGAATCCAAATAAGAGCAATAGCAATGGAAAAAACGGAGCGCTGCTTGATGAGAAGAAAAACTTCTCGCAAAGACCAAAAAATGACTTAACATATGATGAAATTTCCATTGTTTCTGAGCATTTAGAAGAACTTCCGGGAATCGATATCGTAAACGATTGGACACGAAAATATCCTTATGACAAAACCCTTTATTCTGTTTTCGGGGGCGTCACGACACCTGATCAGGGCCTGCTGAGCGACCGGAAAGATTTCTACTTAACAAGAGGCTATGCGAATAATGACAGGGTGGGAAAAAGTTATTTAGAGTATCAATATGAAGAATATTTAAATTCGCATAAAGAAAAAGTGGAATACGTAGAAGATAATAAAGGAAATGTCGTCAGCCAAAAAACCATTGATAAAGGCAGCAGGGGATACGATCTTCAGCTTTCTTTTGACATGGAGCTTCAGGCAAAGGTAGAAAAGATCATTGAAGAAGAAGTAAGAAACAGCCGTGCACGCGGAAATTACATGCTTGACAGAGCCTTTGTCGTGATGATGGACCCGAATAACGGCGATATTTTATCGATGGCAGGGAAAAAGATAGATTTAAAAACCAACAAAATTGAAGATTATGCGATAGGGGCATTTACCACCCAATATGAAATGGGATCAGCAGTAAAGGGGGCCACCGTGCTAGCCGGCTATCAGGACGGGATTCCGCATTATAAATATTTTGTTGACATGCCACTGTATTTTGCAGGAAACGGTAATAAGCCTAAGAAGTCGTATATGAATATGGGAACTATTAATGAATTAACGGCATTGCAAAAAAGCTCAAACGTATACATGTTTAATGTCGCCATGCACATTGCCGGTGTCACATACAAGCCGCATGGACCTCTTCCTGCTGACCAGAAGGATTTAAACAAAATGAGAAATTACTACAGCCAATTTGGCCTGGGAGTAAAGACAGGTATCGATCTGCCGCAGGAATCAGCTGGTATGCAAACTACACCTGATGCGGTAGGGGGGTTAATTTTAGACTTGGCCATTGGACAATACGATACATATACACCGCTTCAAATGGCTCAGTACATCTCATCAATTGCCAATGGGGGGTACCGCATTCAGCCAAGAATTGTTACAAGTGTTCATGAGCCCAGCAAAAAAGAAGGCCTTGGGAAGACCATTGAACAAAGAAAGCCAAACATTCTCAACAAAATTAACAACTCAGAAAGTGACATTCAGCAGGTGAAGACTGGAATGAAGCTAGTTACCACTTCGGGAACAGCTAGAAATACGTTTGCAGAGGATGTTTCCGGAAAAACTGGAACTGCTCAAACATTTTATTACGGAACAAATCGTAATTGGTGGGGAAAAAGCACGTACAATCTAACATTTGTCGGCTATTATCCATCAAAAAATCCAAAAGTGGCATTCAGTGTTGTTGTCCCTTCTGTAGCGAACGACCACGACCCGATCAACAAACTCATTGCCAAAAGAGCTATCCACGCCTACGCAGAGCTCGAAAAAAAACACAGTAAAAAATAAAAAACAGGGTGCACAACTAAAAGATTGTGTGCCCTTTCTTTTATTCAAAAATTGACGTTCACCATAAGAATAGAAGGAGAATACTCATTTTCTAGCGAATCATACTAGGTAAAAGTCAATCTGTATATGTCGAAACACGATGATCATGCAAAGGAGGGATTCTGTGGAACAGGATACGCAGCATGTTAAACCACTTCAAACAAAAACCGATATTCATGCAGTCTTGGCCTCTAATGGACGCATCATTTATATATCTGCCAACTCCAAACTGCATTTGGGCTATCTCCAAGGAGAGATGATCGGATCATTCCTCAAAACGTTTCTGCATGAGGAAGACCAATTTTTGGTTGAAAGCTATTTTTATAATGAACATCATCTGATGCCGTGCACCTTTCGTTTTATTAAAAAAGATCATACGATTGTGTGGGTGGAGGCTGCGGTAGAAATTGTTACGACAAGAGCTGAGCGGACAGAACGGGAAATCATTTTGAAAATGAAGGTTCTTGAAGAAGAAACAGGCCATCAATCCCTAAACTGCGAAAAACATGAAATCGAACCTGCAAGCCCGGAATCGACTACATATATAACGGATGATTATGAACGGTTGGTTGAAAATCTCCCGAGTCCGCTATGCATCAGTGTCAAAGGCAAGATCGTCTATGTAAACAGCGCGATGCTTTCAATGCTGGGAGCCACAAGCAAGGATGCTATTATTGGTAAATGGTCCTATGAATTTATTGAAGAAGAATATCATGATATCGTGAAAAACAGGATTATACGAATGCAAAAAGGAATGGAAGTCGGAATGATTGAACAGACGTGGAAAAGGCTTGATGGCACACCTGTTCATTTAGAAGTGAAAGCATCCCCGACCGTCTACAAAAACCAGCAGGCTGAGCTGCTGCTGCTGATCGATATCTCTTCAAGGAAAAAATTCCAAACCATCCTGCAAAAAAGCCGTGAACGATATCAGCTGCTGATTCAAAATTCCATTGATACCATTGCGGTGATTCACAATGGAAAATGGGTGTTTATGAATGAGTCTGGAATTTCCCTGTTTGAAGCGGCTACCTATGAGGACTTAATTGGCAAAAACATATACGATCAGCTGCATCCTTGCGATCACGAGGATGTAAAAGAGAGAATCCAAAATATCGCTGAGCAAAAAACAGAATCAGAAATTGTCAAGCAATCCTGGTTCACCTTTCAGAACAGGGTCATCTATACGGAGATGGTCTGCATTCCGACGACCTTTTTTGGTGAAGCGGCCGTCCAGGTCATTCTTCGGGACATCTCAGAGAGAAAGCAAACAGAAGAATTGATGCTGAAATCGGAAAAATTATCAATCGCAGGCCAGCTCGCGGCGGGAATCGCCCACGAGATCCGCAACCCGCTTACAGCGATCAAAGGATTTTTACAGCTGATGAAACCGACAATGAAAGGAAACGAGCATTACTTTGATATTGTGTTTTCTGAACTCAGCCGCATTGAATTAATACTCAGTGAACTGCTCATGCTGGCGAAGCCTCAGCAAAATGCTGTCAAAGAATATTTGAACTTGAAAAAATTAATTGGTGAGGTCTCAGCCCTGTTAGAAACACAGGCAAATTTAAATGGCATTTTTATCAGAACCAGCTATGAAAAAGACAGCATTTATATAAACGGGGATCAAAACCAATTAAAGCAGGTATTCATTAATTTAATCAAAAATGCAGTTGAATCAATGCCTGATGGGGGAACAGTAGACATTATCATAACCGAAGATGAGCATTCTGTTCATGTTACTGTCAAAGACGAAGGGGAAGGTATACCTGAAAAGGTACTAAACCGGATTGGAGAGCCATTTTTAACAACAAAAGAAAAAGGTACGGGGCTTGGATTAATGGTGACATTTAATATCATTGAAAACCATCAGGGAGTTATACATGTGGACAGCCATCCTGAAAAAGGCACAGCGTTTAAAATTTCATTTCCAAAAAAATAAAACAACGGCTTAAACGCCGTTGTTTATCGTCTGCATTGCTTCACGTTTTTTTAATACAAATAATTCTAAACGGTCCAGGCCTTCTCTCAGTGTGTCCAGCGAGTACGCAAAAGACAATCTTACATATCCTTCACCATATGATGAGAACGAGCTACCCGGCACGAGTGCCACGCCAGCGTCTTCCAAAAGAGCCATACTAAAATCAAATGAAGTCATTCCAAATGATTTAATAGAAGGGAAGATATAAAACGCACCGGACGGTTTAACTACGTCAAGTCCCATGGAAACAAGACGGTCATAAACATAGTCCAGACGTTTTTTGTATTGTTCTCTCATAATCAATGCGTCGTCAAAGCCGTTTGTGACAGCTTCAAGCGCGGCTTTTTGAGAAATGGATGAGGCGCACGACACATTGTATTGATGAACCTTTAAAATGTGCTTTGCAATGTCTTTCGGTGCGAATAAAAATCCAATTCTCCAACCAGTCATGCTGTGTGATTTTGACAAGCCGTTAATGACAATTGTTTGATCCCGCAAATGGTTTGCGATGGAGTAATGCGGTCTGTCATATGTTAATTCACTGTATATTTCATCGGACAATACGAAGACATTTCTGCCTTTTAAAAGGGCTGCGATGCTTTTCAGTTCTTCTTCAGATAAAGTCACGCCGGTAGGATTTGACGGATAAGGAAGCACGACACACTTAGTGTTGGGTGTCAGAGCATCTTCAATCAGCCGGGCGGTAAGCTTAAAGCCGTGTGACGTAGTATCAACAATGACAGGCTTGGCCCCGCACAAATTGATAATAGGTTCATAGCCCGGATAAATAGGCCCTGGCATAATGACTTCATCACCGGGAGATAAAATCGTCCGGAATGCAGCATCAATGGCTTGGCTTGCGCCTGTTGTGATGATAATTTCAGATTCAGCATCATAGTTGAAATCCGCTTTTTTCTTCATATAAAGCTGCACAGCTTGTCTCAGCTCCAGGTAGCCGGCATTCGGAGTATATGACGTCACGTTTTCATCAATGGCTTTTTTTGCGGCAGCTTTCACATGATGCGGTGTGAAAAAATCAGGCTGGCCGATTGTAAGTGAAATGACGTCTTCGTGTTGGGCTACAAGATTCGAGAATTTGCGTATTCCTGAAATTTCGATCTCTCTTGCTTTCGGATTCAGCAAATGTTCCATAATTCATCACCTTAACAAATATAATGAGTTTATCCTATTTTACCACTAGCTGATCATTTGTCACCTTTTTAACTGATATATTTCGATTGTATGCGCCTTTTTTCTAAACATACCTTTCTTTTCAGAAAAAAAGAAGACAACCAGCGATTTGATTGTCTTTATTGTATCATGTTCTATTATTGTTTATATGTGCCAATTTCATTAATAGCCATAATCAAAATGAAGGTCTTCGTGCCAAATCAGATACGGAGGATGCTCTTCTTGAAGGTCAGCTGATTCTTTCTTCATATTCAGGTAAGTTTCTTCACTGATATCCTCTAAAACAGTCATTTCGTTTTCTTTAAATATTACTAAGGTACCCATTATTTACACCCTTCTTTGGAAAAATCCTTGACTATTTTATCACTGTTAGTTGGAAAGTCAATGGTTATTAGGAAAAAAGTTTCTTTTTTGAGGAACTCAGTTTGCTGCCTTCGGAATTTGATTTTGAGGAGCTGCCATTCACTTTTTACAAATTACGCCGATATATACAGTACAATACTGAATGCGAATAGCGAGGGATTGAATTGTCGTTACAACAATACGAAATTTTATTGGATTCTGGTACAAATGAATTAGAAATTGTGAAGTTTGGTGTGGGTGAAAATGCTTTCGGAATTAACGTCATGAAGGTAAGAGAAATTATTCAGCCTGTCGAGGTGACATCAGTGCCTCACTCCCATCAGCATGTAGAAGGAATGATTAAACTCAGAGGAGAAATCCTCCCTGTGATCAGTCTCTTCTCATTTTTTGGAGTAGAGCCTGAAGGATCAAAAGATGAGAAATATATCGTGACTGAATTTAATAAACGGAAAATTGTTTTTCATGTCGGCTCTGTGTCTCAAATTCACAGAGTATCCTGGGAAGCGATTGAAAAGCCGACATCGTTAAATCAAGGAATGGAGCGGCACCTTACCGGGATTATTAAGCTTGAAGACCTGATGATCTTTTTGCCTGACTATGAAAAAATTATTTATGACATTGAATCAGATTCAGGTGTTGACACGTATAATATGCATACCGAGGGCTTTGATGAAAGAAGAACTGATAAAAAGCTAATCATTGTAGAGGACTCACCGCTTTTGATGCGCCTCTTGCAGGATGAATTAAAAGAAGCAGGGTACAACAATATCGCTTCGTTTGAAAATGGAAAAGAGGCATATGAATACATTATGAACCTTGCTGAAAACGAAACTGATTTATCAGAACAGATTGATATGATCATCACTGATATTGAAATGCCAAAAATGGACGGACACAGGCTCACAAAGCTGTTGAAGGAAAATCCGAAAAGCTCAGATGTGCCGGTTATGATTTTCTCATCGTTAATTACGGATGATCTGCGTCACCGCGGTGAAGTTGTAGGGGCAGATGAGCAAATCAGCAAGCCTGAGATCAGTGATTTGATTAAAAAAGTGGATACGTATGTTATCGAATAAATAAAAACAGCCGTTGCCAGAAAGAGGCACGGCTGTTTTTATTTTAAAAGTAACTCTCGCCAAGTTTTTTAAAGACCGGTTTATGGTAAGCTGGCTGCTGGCGATTTGGCACTAGCGGCTTTTCTTTCATGCCGACATATTCTTGCAATAGGTGTTTCGCTTTTGTTAAAGACATTTGAGCTTTAGGATTTCGGTACGATTGATTAAGTGTACCTAAATGCGGAAGATGTTCGAAGTCTTCTTTAGTTGGAGGCATGTGAAAATAGTAGTCTCCGATTGAGATAAGCACGTCCGATTGCTGTTGGCTGAACCTTGGATTTTTTGAAAAATGAAGCCCTATTTTCTTTCCTTTACCTTCTTTGACAAGCTTTTGCAAAGCCCGTTTTTTCAGCAGATATAGGTATTTAGGGTTGGGGGCGGTTTTTGCATGGCGGTTCACAGTGTAAACTGCTTTTGAAAGATTTTCTACGGTTGGCTGCAGATCTTTCGTATATGCATGGTCGTCCATTATTTCTCTCCTTTGCTCTTATCAATTTCTATATGATTAGATTATACTTTTTTAAAGTTGAAATGCAAATATTGAATGTAAAAATGCGCTTTTTTCTAAGAAAAAAAGCGCATTTTTAACCTGCATTATACAGATCTTGCCTTCTTTTTCGGCTGTTCTTGAAATGCTTCCTGAACATTCACTTCCACAGCCTGAGCACTGTATTTTGGCAGTGCAATAAAATAAAAAATAAAAACGAGCAGGATAATAACACCCATACCGTAATAAAGATAATCAATGTTTGAAACAAACTTAGGGAATAACAGCGCGACTAAGCCAAGTGTCAAAGACTGTGCAAACATCATAAAAGGGTCCTGCATGCCGCTTACACGTCCCATCAGTTTTGGATGAACAATTTTGGGCATCCACCCTCCGATTGCAATGTTGATCGGTCCGATACACATTCCCAGTGCAAAAGCTGCCGCGTAATACACCCATAAAATATTGGTGTAGCCGAGTACGAAGATCAGCAAACCTGCAATGAAAATCGGTATCGACATTAAAAAGTGCGGCTTCACTTTTTTTGAGATGATCGTGCCGATTACGCTTCCTGCCAGCAGCCCAAACCCGAGTGCGATCGTAAATACAGACGTATGCCACTCATAACGGTCCGGCGCCAATCCATATTTCATTGTAAACATCGGCAATACGGCGAATCCTCCATTGACAAATCCAAAAATGAAGAAGCCAAAAATAAGAGATGCCAGCAATTTGTTTTTTAAAATATAGAGAATGCCTTCTCTAAAGTCATTTATTGAATCCTTAACAGAAGTCTTTCTCCAGCTGAATGCACCGTTTGGCTGTCGGGCTTCTTTTGGAATCCGGCAGCTGCGGATCAGCAGCCCGGAAATGATAAAGCTGACAAAATCAAGAATAATGGCGCCTTCAATACCGATGGTGTTGTACATAAACGCGCCTATACCGACTCCAAACACCATAAAAATGCTAAAAAGCATCTGATTAAGCCCTGCCGCTTTCGCATAATGCTCCTTCGGCAGAATGGCTTGTACCAAACTGTTTTCTGCCGGAAAGAAAAACTTTGTTACAGCGCTTCTGATAAATAAGATACAAAAAACAAGAGGAATATTGCCGGTAAATAAAGTGAAAAAAAGCACGACAGTCAGGCCTGCTCTGATCCAATCACAATTTTCTGCCACCTTTTTTCTATCAAACCGGTCCGCGACGACTCCCACGATCAGAAATACAAATATGGTCGGAAGAGAATACATCAGCTCCGCCAATGTCGTATATGAAGGCTGGCTGCTGAATCGGTCCAGCAAAAAAAAAGCAAAGGCCATGTTGCCTACTGTCGTGCCCATTTGAGAAGCGAGTGCTGCGAAAAATAGACGAACAAAATTACGATTTTTAAATATATCCATAAAAACGCTCCTTACCCTAAAGGTCCCACTTTATCATATTATAAACCGCCTGTTTTTGAAACAAATAAGAAAACATTACCGGTTAATCGTGACTCTTGTTCCGTTTGGCACAATTGAAGCAAGTTCGATCACGTCTTTGTTATGCATGCGAATGCAGCCTTTAGAAACAGCCTTACCAATCGAAGCGGGATTATTCGTCCCGTGTATTCCGTAGTGCTGCTTTGAAAGGCTCAGCCAATAAGCGCCAAATGGGCCGCCGGGATTGCGCTGGCGGTTAATAATGTAAAACTCGCCAGTAGGCGTTTGCGTTAGTATTTTACCAACGGCGATGGGATAGGTTTTCATTACCCGATTATTTAGAAACAGCGTAAGGGTCTTCGCTCCGATTGAGACTGCGATATGATACGGAATTGTATAAGGGTCCGGCAGTCCGGGGATGACTATGGACTGTCCCGCGGTGAGCCCTGCCTGCAGTGACGGATTAGCCTGGAGTAATACAGCCGTGCTGATTCTGAAATCAGCCGCGATGCTGTTCAGTGTATCGCCTTGCTTCACCTGGTACGTAAGCAGTTTCCTCATCCTCCTTTTTTACTTATAAGTATTGATGAGGAGCCCATCCTGCTACATTAATTTGTGCTTTTTAAGGTGAAGACAGTGATTTCAGGCTTGGCCAGAAACCGTAAAGGCAGCCTGGTCATCCCGAGGCCTCGGTTTACGTAAATATGAGTGCTGCCCGTTTGATACATTCCCTCTGTGTAGACTTTTCCATATGGAGGCGTAATAATCGGTCCGTAAAAAGGCAGCTGAATCTGGCCGCCGTGTGTATGGCCGGAAAGCTGAAGGTTCACGGGATAATCTGTTGTTTTCAAGGCCGCATCAGGTTCATGGACGAGAAGAATGGAAAAAAGTCTGTCGCTCAGCCTTGAAAGGGTGCCTTCATAATCTGGGTTTCCCAGCATTAAGTCATCAAGCGAAGCAATCTCGATTTTGCTGCCATCTGCGAGTGACAATGTTTGATAGCCATTGCGATATACCGTGAAACCTCCGGCCGTCATCAGGCTTTTGTAAACGGCAGTTCCATAGCCTCCGTGATCATGATTGCCGTAAATACAAAGCTTGCCGAAGGGAGCATTAAGCTTTCTCAATAATGGAATGACTGCCTGGTGGTGCTGGTACGTATCAGGATTATCGATAATATCACCTGTAAAAACAATGAGATCAGGTTTAGATTCATTAATTGTAAGAATGACAGTTTGTAAATCTTCGAGAGTAAAGTAATCACTCAAGTGTGCATCGCTGAACTGCACGATTTTAAAACCGTCAAATCCGTGCGGGATGAGAGAGCTTTTTATTGTGTGTTCGGTTGTCTCGATCATATGCGGCTCGAGATACCTGGCATAGCCATATCCCCCGCCGGCCGTTAAAGCCCCGGCAGCAAGAGCGCCGAACATTCCTTTTAGAAATTGTCTTCTGGACATCTTTTTCATTTCAAACCAACCTTTAATAGAGTTTTTCTATTATATCATCTGTATCTGATAAAAATCTCATATGAGCATGTGCTGACAGAGGCAGGGATATAATGATAGAATATTATTGAATGAATACTCATTCACAATTGGAGGGATAAACATGGAAAAAAAGGCGGTAATTATTACCGGCGGGTCAAGCGGCATGGGAAAAGCGATGGCAAAAAAACAGGCTGAATTAGGGTGGCACGTTATGGTGACAGGGAGGAACCATGAGGCACTTGAGGAAACAAAAAAAGAAATTCAGACCTTTGAGGGACAGGTCGCTTGTTTTCAAATGGATGTCCGTTCCGATTCCGCCGCTTCAGACATGATTAAAGAAGCGATAAAAGCCTTTGGCCGGCTTGACGCGCTGATTAACAACGCAGCCGGAAACTTTATTTGTCCGGCAGAAAAGCTGACGCCCAATGGATGGAAAGCCGTTATTGAGATTGTTTTAAACGGCACATTTTTTTGCAGCCAGGCAGCGGCAAGGCATTGGATTGACCAGAAGCAGCAGGGTGTCATTTTAAATATGGCAGCCACTTACGCTTGGGGAGCGGGAGCGGGGGTCGTTCATTCCGCTGCAGCCAAAGCGGGGGTATTGTCATTGACAAGAACGCTGGCCGTTGAATGGGGGAGCAAATACGGCATTCGCACAAACGCTATAGCCCCCGGACCGATTGAACGAACAGGCGGTGCGGAGAAGCTCTTTGAATCGGAAAAAGCGATGGCCCGCACGATGAACAGTGTGCCGCTCGGCCGATTGGGCACACCGGAGGAAATCGCCGCTTTGGCAGCGTTTTTGCTTTCTGATGAAGCATCCTATATAAACGGGGATTGTATCACAATGGACGGAGGGCAATGGCTGAATCCTTATCCGTTTTAAAGAATATTAATCTTTGGATTCAATGTGGTATAATCAGACAAAGATAGAGAAGCAGGTGATAACATGTTGGATCCACTTGATATTTTAACGAACATTGATGATGTCCTTCCATTTTACCAGGCGATTTTCAGTGCCGAGGAACAGAAGGTTGTCGGATATGAGGTGCTTGGACGAATTTTGGCAGATTCAGAAATCCAAAGTCTCGGGCCCTTCTTTTTAGATGCAGGGATACCCGAAGAATATAAATTAGAGGTTGATAACAGAATTATCCGCCAGGCTCTTGACCGCTTTTTAGAGGCGGATTCTGATCTGCTGATTTTTATGAATCAGGATGCCAATCTGCTGATGCTGGATCATGGTGAAAGCTTTCTAGAGCTTCTGAAAGAATATGAAGCGAAGGGAATCGAACTCCACCGTTTTGTGCTTGAAATTACAGAGCACAATTTTGAAGGGGATATTGAGCAGCTCTACCATATGCTTGCATACTATCGTACATACGGAATTAAAATCGCAGTTGACAACATCGGAAAAGAAAGCAGCAACTTGGACAGAATCGCGCTGCTCTCACCAGATCTGTTAAAAATCGATTTGCAGGCGCTGAAAGTGTCACAGCCGTCACCGTCATATGAGCATGTGCTGTACAGCATCTCTTTATTAGCGAGAAAAATCGGTGCGGCGCTGCTGTATGAAGACATTGAGGCGAACTTCCAGCTTCAGTACGCCTGGAGAAACGGAGGCCGCTATTTTCAGGGCTATTACTTGGTGTCCCCATCTGAAACGTTTCTAGAGAGAGATGTATTGAAACATAGACTTAAAACTGAATTTCACCAATTTATCACACATGAGAAAAAGAAACTGGAAACAGTCTATGAGCACTCCGAACAGTTTTACAAACGAGTGCATCAGGCTGTGACCTCTTTGAGAAAAAACAATCTGTCTTCTGATGATGACTTTATTAAAAAGCTGGCGGAAGAGCTGACAGATTGCAGCTTCAGGATTTACATGTGTGATGAAGAAGGCGATCAGCTGACGGGAAATGTGTTTAAGCAAGATGGAGAATGGATTTATCAGCCGGAATATGCGGAGAAAAACTGGAGCTGGCGCCCTTATTTTCTGGAGAACATTATGAGAATGAGAAATCTCAGAAAAGGTTTTTTCAGTGATCTGTATAGTGATTTGGAAACAGGTGAAATGATTAGAACGTTTTCGTATCCGATGGAGGATCAGGTGTATTTATTTATAGACTTGCCTTATTCATATTTATATGAGCAGGATGGATTGATTTAACGGCTGAGAGGCCGTTTTTTTTATGAATTGAAAAAAATATCAAAAAACGATTGACATTGATACTGAGAATCATTATCATTTAATTATAGAGAGAAGCTACTCTCTGTTCCCCAACCCCTCTATCAGATCAAGATCCGAAAAAACTTGGCGCTACCCCCGCCAAGTTTTTTATTTGTCAAAGCATAGGACAATCCAATGATACAATAAACCTAACTAGTGGTAAACGTTTAACACGGGGAGAAACATTCAGTGCCGAACACCCCTGACACTGCTGCACGGGTGAGGAGGAAAATTCGTTCTGAAATGATTATTTATTTCAGGTCCGTGTTTACTCTATCCAGCATGACTCCCATTGATTATGGCCACGCGGGACTTCACCAGAAAATTCAAAAGAAGGTTTTGACAAAGTTGCAAAAAGGCATTCTTAATGCTGCAAAGATTCGAAAAAAATTATAATTGTGTGCATGACATTCAAAAAAAGCCTCAAACTAAAGAAAAATAGTTTTTTTCACTTTTTTTCTTTGCTTAAATTCAGCAGTGAAAATGCCATCCTGTCCGACTTTATGGTATGATGCTCAATAGAACTTGTATTATAATAAATACTTGTTGATTTGAAGTTGCTTTTTGAAAGGAGTCTTTTTTTAGAATGTCACAATTAATGGGTATCATCACACGGCTGCAAAGTCTGCAAGAAACAGCGGAAGCGGCTAACGAGCCAATGCAACGCTATTTCGAAGTGAATGGTGAGAAAATATGCAGTGTTAAATATTTCGAAAAAAATCAAACGTTTGAACTGACGGTTTTCCAAAAAGGTGAAAAACCTAACACATATCCGTTTGATAATATCGACATGGTTTCCATCGAAATCTTTGAACTTCTTCAGTAAGATTCCTGAAATAGGGGGAACAAGCTTTCGCCTTTGCAAAAGTAATCGAAATAAACGGTAAGGAACATACTTGTTTCATGGTTGTAAATCCTTGAAAAGGAGTGTCGTTATGGCTGATTCTTTTCTGTTTTATAATCTTTCAGAAGCACAGATGACCTTTCAAGATGTGATGGAACGGCTTAAAACCTTTGTTCAAAAGGACCCCCGTTCTTCTTATGTGTTATCGATCGGAACCGATTCACAGGTTTACCGCGATTACACAAAGTTTATTACCGCATTGCATTTGCATCGTACAGGCAAGGGAGCTTGGGGCTGTTTGAAAAATCATACAGTCGACAGACCCATACATAGCCTTCGGGAGAAGATTTCGTTAGAAACGGCGTACAGCCAAGAAACGGCCGCTCATATTCTTGATGGACACTTAATGGATATTACCGATCTGCTCCTGCCCTTTACCGGTGAGGGGGCGGATCTTACCTTTGAAGTTCACTTGGATATTGGGAAAAAAGGGCTTACAAAAGATCTGATTCAAGAAATGACTGGACGTATTACCTCCATGGGGATTGAGGCCAAAATAAAGCCGGATTCATACACTGCCTTCAGCTATGCAAATCGTTTCACAAAATAATTTGGCTGGAAAAGCCAAGGTAAATGTCGAATTATGCGGTTGACGTTTGTTATCTGATTACTTATTCTAGCGGTAGAGCTGAAAGTAAGTTGTCTTGCTTTCAGAGGTATTCAGTATAAAACAGGGGGCCTGATTGCGAATGAGTCTTATCGGTGAACGATTTACAGAAGAAGAACAAAAACTTCTGCTGAATATCCTGATCAACCATGAGTATGCCATCGAGCTATTAAGCAGTGAGATCAACGATATAGAGACAGGGACCAAAAACGTTGACGGAACCACCTACAAAAAACTTGTAACGCTATACGACCGATTTCGATTTGAAAATTAATGGGACACCCTATAATTGATACTCCACAAAGAGTATCTTTTTTATTGAAAGGAAACTTTTCGACAAATACTGATAAAGTTTATATTATTGCAATATAGGGAATGTATTGATGATGAAAATGAAAAGGGGTCGAAAACATGATAAGCTTACAATCAGATCAACTTCTTGAGGCAACAGTCGGACAATTTATGATTGAGGCGGACAAAGTAGCGCACGTGCAAGTCGGAAATAACCTTGAGCACGCATTATTAGTATTGACAAAAACCGGATACACAGCCATCCCGGTTCTGGATCCTTCCTATCGTTTACATGGCTTAATCGGGACAAATATGATCATGAACAGTATTTTTGGACTTGAGCGAATTGAGTTTGAAAAGCTTGACCAAATCACTGTTGAGGAAGTCATGCTGACCGACATTCCGCGCCTTCATATCAATGATCCGATTATGAAGGGATTCGGCATGGTCATTAATAACGGATTTGTCTGTGTTGAAAATGACGAGCAGGTATTTGAAGGGATTTTTACGAGAAGAGTCGTTTTAAAGGAATTGAATAAGCATATACGCTCGTTGAATAAGTAGGCTGTACGGCCTATTTTTATTATATAGCCAGAGCAAAAAAAGAAAGCGCATACATAATTTAAACGAGAATAGGGCTTGAATAAGAAACTAAGATTTTATTAGAATGGGAGATAAGAAAAACTTATTGATAACAAAAAGGAGGACGACATGCAGCTTCAAGAGCTTCATATGCTCGTAGTTTTAGCTGAGGAATTAAATATGAGAAAGGCGGCAGAACGGCTTTTTGTATCTCAGCCGGCTTTATCTCAGCGCTTACAAACCATTGAAAAGGCGTGGGGAACAAAAATCTTTTTAAGATCACAAAAAGGATTAACGGTAACGCCCGCCGGTGAGAAAATCATTCAGTTTGCGAATGATGTGACATTAGAGCAGGAAAGAATAAGAGAAAATATTGACGAGCTTGAAGGTGAAATTCACGGCACGTTGAAGCTTGCCGTCGCCTCCATAATCGGTCAGCATTGGCTCCCTAAAGTCCTGAAGACGTATGTGGAAAAGTATCCGAATGCAAAGATCTCGCTCATAACCGGGTGGAGCAGCGAAATGCTGAAAAGCTTGTATGAGGATCAGGTTCATATCGGCATTATAAGAGGCAACCCTGAGTGGAAGGGGCGCAAAGATTACTTAATGACAGATCATCTGTATTTAGTGGATACTGAAATTTCCTGCATCGAAGATATTGCCCATACAGAACGGCCGTTTATCCAGTTTAAAAGTGATAGCACTTATTTTCAGGAAATTCAGCACTGGTGGCATCAAAAATTTAAAACGTCGCCGAAACAGACGATATTGGTTGATCAGATTGAAACGTGCAAACAGATGGCGCTGCACGGAATCGGTTATGCTATTTTGCCGTCTGTTACCCTTCAAAATGAAGATAAAGTGAATAAAATGCCTCTCTTAGACATGAAAGGGCATCCGATCGGTCGGGATACATGGTTATTAGGCTATGAGCCTGCCTTTGAACTGAAACAAGTTCAAGCTTTTGTACAAGTGATAAAGGATATGCTGGATCAGGAAAATCCATTTTAAAGACAGCGAGGTGCTGTCTTTTTTTATTTATCTGTTGACAATGAAAATCATTATCATTTAAAGTGATACATATGATATTGAAAATCATTATCAATTAATGGGGTGATAACATGGCTAAAGCCTTGATTACATATGCCAGCATGTCAGGAAATACAGAAGACATTGCCTTCATAATAAAAGATACGCTTCAGGAATATGAGTTGGATATCGATTGTGTCGAGATAGACGATGCGGATGCGTCTTGTTTAACCTCCTATGATTATGTACTGATTGGCACCTATACATGGGGGGACGGCGATTTGCCCTACGAAGCGGAGGATTTTTTCGAAGAGGTCAAACAGCTTCAGCTCAATGGTTTAAAAACAGCCTGCTTCGGGTCTGGCGATTATTCTTATCCAAAGTTTTGCGAAGCGGTGAATTTGTTCAATGCCATGCTGCAAGAGGCGGGAGCTGCTGTTTACCAGGAAACACTAAAAATTGAATTAGCGCCTGAAACAGATGAAGAAGATGAAGATGTGGAAAGCTGCCGAGCGTTTGCGAGAGGTTTTCTTGCATGGGCAGATTATATGAACAAGGAAAAAAGCCATGTTTCATAAAGGAGCAACTGCTGTTACGGCATCGGCGTTTTCTGGATATTTTGTGGCGGTACAAAGAGAAGGCATTTTTCATTATTCTTTGGAGCAGGGCTGGAGAAAGCTTTTTCGTTTGAAAAGTAAGATACACTGTATCAGCTACATAGGGCCTTACTTATTTGGCGTCGGTGAAAAGGGAACAGTCATTCGTTCGGCTGATGAAGGGAAAACCTGGACGATGTCGAGCTTTCCGACAAATGCAACAGTGTGGGCGATTACCGGCAGAAACAACGGGTTTGTCTGCGCCCACGGTAAGCATTGTATTTATGTATCGGATGATTTTGGTATCTCATGGCGCGTAGCCAAACCTTTTGCCGAATTTTATAATCCCCCTGTTATCCGGTCGCTATGCCTTCACGGGGGCAATCTTTTTATCGGCACGCAAATACACGAATATTTTGGCGGCATTTGGGCTTACGACATTAAGCGTGACACTGTCCAAGTTGTCAAAAAAGAAAAAAACCGGATGACGGCATCCATGCTCGTGTTCAATGAAAATTGGCTGGTGGCGGCGATGGGTTCTGTGAAAGGAAAGCACGGTGCTGTCACTGTACGGAATCTTTTGAATGGTGAAGAATTCATCATTCAATCCAGCATGATCAGAATTGAAGAGTCATTTCTTGATCTTTCAGAGGATGATGGCATTATATATGTCACTACAACACAAGATGAAAATGGTTTTTCGAGAATTTACCAGGCTGATCTCGAAGCCCGGTCGTTAAAATGGTTCGATACCATTAAGGGGCATGGATGGAGAGTGGCCAATCAGAAAGAGAATTTCTTTTGCGCAGGCTTGTATGAATGTAAATTTGTCCAGCCGTACGAAGTTTCAGCAATGATTCATTAGAGGAGGAACAAGGAATTGGCGAAGATTTTGCTCGTTTATGCAACAATGTCAGGCAACACTGAAGCAATGGCAGATTTGATTGAAAAGGGGCTTCAGGAGGCGGAAGCAGAAGTAGACCGTTTCGAAGCAATGGATATTGATGATGCCCAGCTGTTTACCGATTATGACCATATCATAATGGGGACCTACACGTGGGGAGACGGAGATCTGCCTGATGAATTTTTAGATCTGGCTGAAGACATGGAGGAGATTGATTTTTCCGGTAAAACATGCGCTGTATTTGGTTCCGGTGATACAGCATATGAATTTTTCTGCGGAGCGGTTGATACGCTCGAAGCAAAAATAAAAGAATGCGGTGGCGACATTGTGCTGCCTTCGGTAAAAATCGAAAATAATCCAGAAGGTGAAGAAGAGGAAGAATTAATAAACTTCGGGAGACAATTCGCAAAGAAAAGCGGGTGCGCTGTCTGATCACTCACTGGGAACTGCTAAAACGGCTGTTCCTTTTTTTCTTGTCTTTGTATCTTTCCTTTGATACAGTAATGAGGTAGAAAATCAGGAGGAGGACTATACATATGAAAATGATGGACGCAAATGAAATTATTTCATTTATTCAAAATAGTACAAAATCTACACCTGTAAAGGTTTACGTGAAAGGTGAGCTGGAAGGAATCAATTTCGGCGAATCTGCGAAAGCTTTTATCAACGGAAATACTGGTGTCGTTTTCGGTGAGTGGAGCGAAATCCAAACAGCAATCGAAGAAAACCAAAGCAAAATCGAAGACTATGTGGTTGAAAATGACCGCCGCAATTCTGCGATCCCAATGCTTGATCTAAAAAACATCAAAGCGCGTATCGAGCCGGGCGCGATCATCCGCGACCAAGTTGAAATCGGTGATAACGCAGTCATCATGATGGGTGCTTCTATTAATATCGGTTCAGTCATCGGCGAAGGCACAATGATTGATATGAACGTTGTGCTTGGCGGACGAGCTACTGTTGGAAAAAACTGCCATATCGGCGCGGGTTCTGTACTTGCGGGCGTTATTGAGCCGCCATCCGCTAAACCGGTTGTGATTGAAGACGACGTCGTAATCGGCGCAAATGCTGTTGTGCTTGAAGGTGTAACAGTAGGTAAAGGAGCTGTTGTTGCTGCGGGAGCGATCGTGGTAAACGACGTTGAGCCATACACTGTCGTTGCAGGCACACCAGCTAAAAAAATCAAAGACATTGATGAAAAAACAAAAGGCAAAACTGAAATCAAGCAGGAATTACGCCAGCTGTAAGGAAAAGTTTGATAAAAAAGGCGTGGATAATGTATCCACGCCTTATTCGTATAGGCAGGAGGAATAGAAATGAAGAAAGAGGAGCTCATCGCAATTCGCAGAGATCTGCATCGTATACCGGAGCTTGGATTTCAGGAGTTCAAAACCCAGCAGTATTTATTACATGTCTTGGAACAATATCCCCAAGACAGAATTGAAATTGAGAAATGGCGAACAGGGCTTTTTGTAAAAGTGAACGGGACGGCGCCGAAAAAAATGCTGGCGTACAGAGCGGATATCGACGCGCTTTCTATAGAAGAGCAAACTGGTCTTCCATTCGCATCAGAGCATCACGGCAACATGCACGCCTGCGGCCACGATTTGCATATGACGATTGCACTCGGCATTATTGATCATTTTGTTCACCACCCAGTCAAACATGATTTGCTTTTTCTGTTTCAGCCGGCAGAGGAAGGGCCTGGCGGCGCGGAACCAATGCTTGAGAGCGATGTATTAAAAAAATGGCAGCCTGATTTCATCACTGCGCTTCATATTGCTCCAGAGCTTCCGGTAGGCACCATTGCGACAAAAAGCGGCCTTCTATTTGCGAATACATCAGAGCTAGTCATCGATCTGGAAGGCAGAGGGGGACATGCGGCATATCCGCATTTGGCGGAGGATATGGTTGTAGCGGCAAGTACACTTGTCACCCAGCTGCAAACGATTATCTCTAGAAACACAGATCCGCTAGACAGTGCTGTTATTACAGTTGGTACCATTACCGGAGGCTCGGCACAAAATATCATTGCGGAAACGGCCCACCTGGAAGGCACGATCCGCACGCTTTCTGAAGAATCGATGAAACAGGTAAAGGAACGGATTGAAGATGTGGTGAAAGGAATCGAAATCGGATTTCGCTGCAAAGGAAAAGTGACATATCCGTCTGTTTATCACCAAGTTTACAATACGAGCGGATTAACAGAAGAATTTATGTCTTTTGTTGCTGAACATCAACTGGCGACAGTAATTGAAGCAAAAGAAGCTATGACTGGAGAGGATTTTGGCTACATGCTGAAAAAATATCCCGGCTTCATGTTCTGGCTCGGCGCTGATTCTGAACATGGGCTTCATCACGCTAAGCTGAATCCCGATGAAAATGCGATAGAAACAGCGGTTAATGTCATGACAGGTTATTTTTCTGTTTATGCCAATTAAGCACAAATGAAAGAATAAAATTCCATAAAATGAGCACTCTAGTAAACGGAGGTGTTCAAAAATGGCTAAAAAAATTGGAATTGAACAATCGTTATCAGATGTAGAAGCTGCTTTAAAAGAAAAAGGATATGACGTTGTAATGATGAAAAGCCCTGCTGATGCTCAAGGCTGTGACTGCTGTGTCGTAACAGGTCTTGATAATAATGTGCAAGGGATAGCCGATACGGTAACACAAGCACCTGTCATTACAGCTTCCGGGATGACGGCTGAAGAAATTTGCAGCGAAGTTGAGAGCAGAATTCAGTAACATAAAAACCGAAGCAAAAAGCTTCGGTTCTTTTATTTATTCTGTTTCTTTAGGGAAAGCGCGGTCGAACGCGTTCTTTATTTCTTTTCTCAACACTCGTTCGACTCGCCACTGTTCCATATTTTCTGTTTTGGCAATGACCCTGATCACAATTTCAGAAGTCCCCAGTTCTTGAATGCCGATGACATTTGGGCCTTCTTTTATTTGTGGAAGAGCCGCTGCCGTTTCATCACAAACCTGCTGTAAAATATGAATCATTTCATCAATGTTTCTTTCAGCCGGCACTTTAATATCAACAAGAGCCTGCATGGTACCACGAGAATGATTGCTCACGTTTGTGATGTTTCTGTTGGGGATGTAATGCAGTGTTCCGTCAAAGCTGCGGATTTGAGTTGTTCTTAAGCCAACCTGCTCGACAATTCCGTCAAAGGTGGAAACGGTAATATAATCTCCGACATCCAATTGTTTCTCAAGCAAAATAAAAAAACCTGTCACGATATCACTGACAAGCCCTTGGGCGCCAAATCCGACAGCCAGGCCGACGATTCCTGCCCCCGCTAAAAGAGCGCTTGGATCATAATGAAACAAATCTAGAACCATGACGAAAAATATGAAAATCAATGTATAAGCAAATATGTTAAGAGTCAGGCTTCGGAGCGTATGTGCACGTCCGATAGACAAGCTATTCTGCTCCTCGAATTTTGCAAACAGATGTTTAATGATTTTCATGCCTAATGATCGAACGATAAAATAGAGCAATATCATAATGGCGAGTTTAATGAGCAGAACACCGGCATTTGTAATCAGTCCCGCCCAATCATATTGTTTAATAATGTCCATGTTGAGCTCCTTTTCTAATTGATTGCTGCACATTGAGACTAGTTACCCTGTACATGACCATGTTAAACGTTTTATTCAAAAATGTCGAAGCCAAAGACATACATGATTTGTTAAAAATTGACTCGGGAAATCTGCTTTTATATAATGGCATTGCGATATAACTAAAAATGGTTAATTATCCTTTATTTTCATGAGATTTTGACCTTTAAGCCAAACAATAAATTGGAGGGATACATATGGCAGAACGTATGGTAGGTAAACAAGCTCCTCGTTTTGAAATGGAAGCAGTCCTTGCAAGCAAAGAATTCGGCAAAGTAAGTCTTGAGGAAAACATGAAAAACGACAAATGGACAGTGCTGTTCTTCTATCCAATGGACTTCACTTTTGTTTGTCCGACAGAAATTACAGCAATGTCCGACCGCTATGACGAGTTCGAAGATCTTGATGCAGAAGTCATCGGGGTTTCAACTGATACCATCCATACTCATTTAGCTTGGATCAATACAGACCGCAAAGAAAACGGTCTTGGCCAGCTGAAATACCCGCTTGCTGCTGATACAAACCATGAGGTATCCCGTGAATATGGCGTTTTAATCGAAGAAGAAGGTGTGGCTTTGCGCGGATTGTTTATTATTAATCCTGAAGGGGAGCTCCAATACCAAACTGTTTTCCATAACAACATTGGACGTGATGTTGATGAAACGCTTCGTGTTCTCCAGGCGCTGCAAACTGGCGGACTCTGTCCGGCTAACTGGAAACCAGGCCAAAAAACACTTTAATTCTTTCCAAGAACGAAAAGCGGTCTAGCATATTCGTTAGGCCTTTCTGTTAAATAGGAGGGAAAAGCAATGAAATTACGTCAGCCCATGCCGGAATTGAAGGGAGAAAAAGCTTGGTTAAATGGTGAAGTGACGAGAGAGCAATTGATTGGGGAAAAGCCGACGCTTATTCATTTCTGGTCCATCAGCTGCCACTTGTGCAAAGAAGCGATGCCGCAAGTGAATGAATTTCGTGATAAATATCAAGATCAACTGAATGTTGTAGCTGTGCATATGCCTCGTTCCGAAGATGATCTTGACCTTGGTAAAATTAAAGAAACAGCTGCTGAACACGATATCACCCAGCCGATTTTTGTTGACAGTGACCATACTTTAACCGATGCATTTGAAAATGAATACGTACCTGCATATTATGTGTTTGATAAAACAGGACAGCTCCGTCACTTCCAAGCCGGCGGGAGCGGTATGAAAATGCTTGAAAAACGTGTGAACCGCGTTCTGGCTGAAACGGAATAGGTATATGACTAAATAGTATTTCCTAAAAACCTGATCACATCAGGTTTTTTATTTGTGCAAAAAGCAATGGAAGAAGAGTAAGAAGCTTATTTTTCCAAATTTGGGTATAAGAATTGATGATTTGTTTGATTGATACGCTAAAAAACACAGCTGATTTTTGATGTTTTTCCTCAATTTTAGATAAATCTCATATCTCATAACTCGAAAATTGTAGATATTACACTAAATTTCTTTAAAGAAGTAAGTAAAATATATATTTTCAACATTATACCAAATAAACTAGAAAGACCCTTGACCCCTTGAGAATAAAGGACTCTTTTGAAAAATAAAACTTTTTCAGAAAATAAGGAATTTTTCATAGAGTAAATATAATAGTAAAATGCTAAAATAATAGTTGATAAAATTACTTTTGTAATCTAATATCTTAATTAAAGATGTTAATTTTGATAGGGGGTACATTGAGGAATGTTTAATGAAAGAGAAGCTTTGCGCTTGCGGTTAGAACAATTAAATGAAGCTGAAGTGAAAGTCATTCGTGAATATCAAATTGAACGTGATAAAATATACGCAAAATTAAGAGAGCTGGACAGAAATGGAAGCCCTTCCGAAATCAAAAAGGATTTCCGTTCTGAAAAAAAACCTGACTCTCTGCCGGTTCTCGCTGAGCTTGCGGCTCAGGAAATCAGAAGCTATCAGCCGCAATCACAGCAGCAGTCTGTTCAGCCTCAGCTTCAATCTATTTCCTCTCTTCCTGCCGGTATACCAGACGGAACAACACGAAGAAGAAGAGGAACGGCAAGACCGGGATCAAAAGCAGCTAAGCTGCGTGAAGCTGCTATTAAAACATTAAAACGCCACAACGCGGCGATTAAGAGCTCGGAGCTTCAAAAAGAGATTGAAAAAGAAAGCGGTCTTGAAATCCCTAATATGACAACGTTTATGCAAAGCTTAATTAAAATGTACCCGGAAGTGAAAAAGCCATATCGCGGGCAGTACATTTTAGAGGGTGAAATCGAATCTGCAGAATCAGCAAATGAATAAATATAAAGAAAAACTGCTTGGCATCGCTCAAGCAGTTTTTTTATTGAGGTTTTTTCTGTGAAGGTTTGTTTTCTTTTTCAAGATTAAGCTTATACACCCACTTTTGATAAGGCTTTTCTTCAGCGGCTCTGTTTTTCAGCTCTTCGATTGTATGGCTCTTGGCCTGGTCTGATGATTGGGCGCGGGCAAGCTGTTTTTGAAGCACATGTATCTGTTTGGTGACATCTTCAAGGATGGTCTCTACATGATTTGGCTGCGCGTAGACCGCTGGAGCTTCTTCTTCCGTTTTTTCTTTTTGTGTCGTGCCGCCATCAATATCAGCAAAATGAGAAGCAATCCAGGCATCGCTTTCATCAAGCTGCCGTTTATACGATATAATAGTTTCGTGAAATAATTTTTCTTTCGTTTTTTCTATGTCTAGCAGTCTTTCTTTCGTTTCCATGATTCGATCTTTCATATGATCAACTTCTATTTTAATATGTTTTAGCTGATATTCTTTTTCTACCATTTGCTCTTTAAGACGCCCATTTTCGGCTTTTATCAATTCGGATTGCTGTTTTGCCTGAAGCAGTGCATTTTGTTCCTGCTCAATTGAGGCTTGAAGTTCGCTGATCCGTTTATGAAGATTTTTATTTTCTTCTTCGATTTTGACTTTAGCAATATGAAGTTTATGTTTTTCTTCGATTTCGGCTCTGCGTTTATAGGTTTCAGCAGATAGAAGCTCCTGCAAAACAACGATTTTATCAAGCAATTCAGCTCTTATTTGGTGCAGGGTTTGGCTGGTGTGGGAGGCATGTTTTTCTTTTGTTGACATATGTGTTAATTCGGCAGACAGCTGCTGGAGTTTTTCTTTCATATCGTTATTTTCTTTGAGCAGTTTGTTATTTTTCTGATGAAAGTAGCTTGCTTCAAGTTCAGAAATCAGCTTATGGCACCTTGAAAGCTCGGATTTTAAATAAAGGTTCTCCTGAGACACGTCGTGGAAAAAAGGACCTGATCTTTTCATTCGAACCATCTCCCTCATGATGTTAACACTACAATATGCAAATACTGAACAGCTATTCCTCTTTAATAAACAGACAAGCAGTAGCGTTGAGCCTTTGCTTTTGCTATGCTTTTAACGAAACTAGAGGTGAGATGATATGAAGCATGTAAACGTACTGCTGGCAGGGGGAGCCTCGCGGCGATTTGGAGAACCGAAGGCGTTTGTCAAATGGAAGGGCAGGATGCTTTATGAATGCGCTAAAGAGGCACTTGGAGAACATACGGTTATCATCAGCCGTCCCGAATATATTGATAGATTTCAAGAAAACGGTGAAAATGAAGTGTATCAAGATGCTGAGCCATTTCAAGGCATGGGGCCATTGGCTGGTATATATACCGCTTTTAAAAAGACAGACGGTGATCTTTATACTGTTCTTTCCTGTGACACACCGCTGATACAAAGAAGGACGATGCTGGAGCTCAAACGTCTGATGACTGCCGGTGCGGACGCGGTAGTCCCAATTTCAGACGGACAAGTGCAGCCATTGATTGCGATTTACCACAAACGTATCATGCCAGTTCTATACGATCAGCTTTCTGAGAAGAGGTTGAGAATATCAGATTTATTAGGCAGAATTTCGGTTTGTTACGTACAGTCTGAAAATATCGGAGCAAACCCGGCAGAGTTTATCAACATTAATACACGTGATGATTTTAGCTGTTTGGAAGAAAAATCGAACTCCCTCAAGCGGGACTGACGGGGCAATAACATGATAAGATGACATAAAAGATAAGGAGAACAGGTTTGATGGAGGAACGTTATTCACGGCAAATCAGATTTAAGCAAATTGGGGAAGAGGGTCAGAAAAGACTGGCAGACAGCCATGTGCTGATTGTCGGAGCGGGAGCGCTCGGCACTGCAGGAGCTGAAGGGCTTTCGAGAGCGGGAGTCGGTACTATTACCATTATTGACCGTGACTATGTGGAGTGGACCAATCTTCAAAGACAGCAGCTTTATACAGAAAGCGATGCCAAACTCCGCATGCCAAAAGCCATGGCTGCCAAAGAGCATCTATCAGCGATTAACAGCGAAATACATATTGATGCGTATGTTACCGAAGGAACAGCCGAAACGCTTGAGCCGCTGATTGAAAAAGCAGATGTCGTGATCGACGCGACAGATAATTTTGAAACCCGCATGCTGATAAACGATCTTGCCCAGAAAACAAAGACACCTTGGGTCTATGGCGCCTGTGTAAGCAGCCAGGGAATGTTCATGACGGTCATTCCCGGAGAAACCCCTTGTCTGTCTTGTTTGTTTGAGCAAATTCCTGTCGGCGGGGCGACGTGTGATACTGCCGGCATTATTCCGCCTGCTGTGCATATCGTTTCAGCATATCAGCAGGCTGAGGCATTAAAGCTGTTAACCGGCCAAATAGAAGCAATACAGCGGGGTTTTGTGACATTTGATGTCTGGAACAATTCGCATATGAAGATTAACGTTAATCATGTACGCCGTGAGGAATGCCCATCTTGCGGAGCTAATGCGGTATATCCTTATCTTCAGGATTGGAACACACCAAAAGCTGCTGTATTATGCGGCCGTGATACAGTGCAGGTAAGGTCAGAATCATTAAAAAGAATCCCGAAACAGGAGCTCATTAAGCGGCTGAAAACAATCGGCAAGGTCGAGGCCAATGCGTTTTTGCTGCATATTTTTTACGAGGATTTCAGAATTGTCATTTTCAATGATGGACGGGCACTGGTGCATGGAACAAATGATGTGAAAGAAGCCAACTCCGTGTTGGCAAGAGTGATTGGATTGTAACAACAGGAGGGGTCAGAATGCTGGAGAAAAGAACACCGATACCGGTAGACGAGGCAGTTCGGCGTGTCTGCCATTTTCAAAAACAAGGTGAAACAGAATGGGTGGCGCTTGAAGACAGCCTTCATCGGTTTTTAGCCGAAGATATAACTGCGGATCACCACGTACCCGCGTTTGACCGTTCGCCATACGATGGTTTTGCTGTCAGAGCGTGCGATACGGCAGAAGCTTCACGTGAAAACCCAGTTCGGTTTGAAGTTATTGACCATATTGGAGCGGGAGCAGTATCTGAAAAAGAACTTGGCCCGTTTCAGGCCGTGCGGATTATGACTGGCGCGCAAATTCCTGAAGGGGCAGATGCAGTCGTCATGATTGAACTGACTCAAGCCTTTGAGGAGAATGGGAAGTCATTTATGTCTTTAAAACGCCGCTTTCAGACGGGGGATAATATTTCAAAAACAGGTGAGGACGCTCAAAAAGGGAGTGTTTTACTGAGAAAGGGCACCCGGGTGACACCAGGAGTGACGGCTCTTTTGGCAACATTCGGATACGCATCTGTGCCTGTCGTGAGAAAGCCTGTAGTCGGGATTATCGCAACCGGTACCGAATTGCTGAATGTCAGTGATCCGCTGGAACCGGGAAAAATCCGCAACAGCAATGCGAGTATGGTATATGCGCAAGCGATAGAAGCAGGCGCAACACCGCTTTATTTAGGGAAAATCTCTGATGAATTGGATAAAAGCTTTGCTGCAGTTAAAGAAGCGATGAAAAAGGTGGATTTCCTGATCACAACTGGCGGTGTATCAGTCGGTGACTTTGACTTTTTGCCTGCGATTTATGAAAAACTTGGAGCGGACGTGCTGTTTAATAAAGTTGCCATGCGCCCGGGCAGCGTGACAACGGTGGCGCATGCAAACGATATGCTGCTGTTTGGCCTTTCAGGTAATCCGTCGGCATGCTATGTCGGTTTTGAACTGTTTGTCAAACCGATAATCCAGACATGGCTGCTCAATGAAACACCGCATTCAATTTGTGCGGAAGCTGTTTTGATCAAGGATTTTCCGAAGCCGAACCCATTTACCCGATTTGTTCGTGCGTTCGTGCACCATCAGGAAGGGAAGCTGTTGGCGACACCCGTTGGCTTAGATAAGTCGAGCTCTGTCACATCACTTGCAGATGCCAATGCATTTATTATCCTGCCGGGCGGCACGCGAGGCTACGAATCTGGCAGAACGGTTCAAGTGCTGCTCATCAGAGAAGAGAATGGAAGTGAATGGCCTTGGTCCGTCCTTTCCCGATCGTCCAAGTTGTAGGATTTCAAAACAGCGGGAAAACAACGTTTATTGAGCGCATTCTTGAAAAAGCCTCTGAACAGGGAGTCCATTTGGGCTGCCTGAAGCATCATGGTCACGGCGGTGAACCGCAAACGCTCACGGAAGGAAAAGACACGGACCGTTACAAGGCGGCAGGTGCTGATGTAACAGCGGTAGAAGGTGCTGGTGTGTTACAGCTGACTGCCCGCCGCAATTGGGATTTGGCACGGCTGATCGAGTTATACCAATTTCTCGAAACAGACTGTCTTCTGATTGAAGGCTTTAAAAAAGCCCCTTATCCTAAAGTGGTTATCCTAAGTGAAAAGGAAGATCTGGAAGCGCTGCAAGCAGTAAATATAATCGCCATCATCTATAGAAAAAAAGAGCATATGACAGAGCATCAGGGATTACCCGTTTTTCATGCGGATGATCCGGTTGCCGTGGATTTTGTGCTTTCACAGCTGAAGGGGGAATCTGCATAATGGAACGGTTTGAGATTACGAAAACACCCATTAATACTGAAAACATCATCAAAAAAGTGGAGAAACGGGAAGCAGGAGCCATTACAACATTTATTGGTACGGTTCGGGAATGGACAAACGGAAAAAGAACGGTTCGGCTTGAATATGAGGCATATGAACCGATGGCCGTGCAAATGCTTGCTCAAATCGGCGCTGAAATCGAAGAAAAATGGGAAGGTGCCTCAGCTGCGATCACGCACCGTATAGGTGTGCTCGATATCGGTGAAGCAGCGGTAGTGATTGCTGTATCTTCTCCCCATCGAAAAGCCGCATATGAAGCCAATGAGTATGCGATTGAACGCATTAAACAGATTGTGCCGATTTGGAAAAAAGAAATTTGGGAAGACGGTGAGCAATGGATCGGCGACCAGCTAGAAACAACAGCTTATCCGAACGGAAAACCAGACCTAAGCGAGGGAGAGCAGCATGATTAAAATTCTTTTATTTGCAGGACTGGCTGAACAGGCCGGTACACAAGCAATAGAAATAGATGTGGAACAAGCAACCACAGATGAAATAAAAGCGAGTCTAAAAGAACAATACGGTCTTGAATCTATTGATACGGCTATGATTGCCGTTAACGAAAGCTATGTAAAAGAAAATACCTCTGTATCTTCGGGTGACACGGTAGCCATCATACCGCCGGTCAGCGGGGGATGAAAACCGGACGGCATTTCAGCCGTCCGGTTTTTCTGTATTTCATTGGCATATCCCCAAGTATCCCCAGCATACAATGATTTTCTGTAAGCGTTTATTCTACATATGTTACTCCCTATAAAGTAAGAGACTCATTCCATAATTAGACTGAAATTTTGAAAAATAATAGAAATTTATTTCGGGTATCGATATAGTAAAGATGATAAATGTTGGAAAGGTGCTGGATATGGAGACATTTAAAAGATTAAAAATGTATTATTGGCCGTACAGAAAAGTGTTTATGTGGTCGCTTCTAGCCATGCTTTTGATGACTGCAATTACTGTCGTTTATCCGATTATCCTGCAAATTACGATTGATGAGATCGTGTTGGGACGGCAGTATCAGCTTGCGGCGTGGGTCAGCTTAGGATTTATTGCGGTAATGGTTTTGAAAGGAACGGCTACCTTTTTTCATCAGTATTTAGGTGATATGTTCGGGATCAAATCCGTTTATAGGCTGAGAAATGGTCTGTATGAAAAACTGCAGCGGCTTTCTTTTTCTTACTATGATAACGCGAAAACAGGAGATTTGATGTCCAGACTGACTGCTGATGTTGAAGGGCTTCGTTTTTTCTTATCATACGGTCTCGCTGAGCTCATTCGTTTCGGCCTGCTGGTAGCCATCAGCCTGTCGGTTATGTTTTACTATTCTGTTCCTCTCACGCTTGTGACAATAGCTGTTCTGCCATTTCTCGCGGTTGCGGTATATCGGTTTGACAAAAGAGTCCATCCCGCCTTCAGAGGCATCCGCAAATCGTTTGCGAAACTCAATACAAAAGTCCAGGAAAATATCAGCGGCATTAATACGGTTAAATCTCTTTCCAGGGAAGATTTTCAGATCAGCACTTTCAATAAAGCCAATGCAGAATACAGGGCGCAGTATTTACAAACATCATCCATCTGGTCTGCGTATTTCCCTTTAATGGAGTTCATTGGTAACATTTGTATTGTAGCTCTCCTCTCATACGGCGGTTACTTGGTTATGCAAAATCAGCTCAATCCCGGCGAGCTTGTTGCTTTCTTCAGCCTTGTCAATTATATGATGTGGCCGATTATGAACTTAGGTTTTGTCATCAATATGTTCTCTCAAGCAAAAGCGTCAGGGGAACGCCTGCTCGACATTCTGGAAAAAGAAGAAGACATTACAGATCATCCTCATGCTTTGCATAAACAAAAATTAACCGGAGATGTCCATTTCAAAAATGTTTCTCTTGCATACGGGAAAGAACAAACAAACGCGCTGTGCAATGTAAGCTTTGAGGGAAACAGCGGGAAGGTAATCGGACTGTTGGGCCCGACAGGTTCAGGCAAAAGTTCAGTGACACAGCTTCTCACCAGATTTTACAGTCCTGTTAGCGGAATGATTACCATTGATCACAAACCCATCACAGATTATTCGTTAAAAACCCTTCGCTCCAATATCGGGGTCGTACTTCAAGAATCCTTCTTGTTTTCATCTACGATCAGATCAAATATTTCGTATGGGCGGCCGGATGCCTCAATGGAAGACGTCATCGAAGCGGCAAAAAGGGCGCAGGCTCATAACTTTATTATGGAGCTTCCTGATGGGTATGACACCATGCTGGGAGAGAGGGGAATGGGACTTTCCGGCGGACAGAAACAGCGTATTGCCATTGCGAGAGCCATCTGCTTGAACCCGAGCATTTTAATATTGGATGATGCCACAAGTGCAGTAGATATGCAAACGGAGCACAACATACAGCATGCCTTAAAAGAAGTCATGAAAAACCGCACAACCTTTATCGTCGCACACCGCATTTCTTCACTGAAACACGCCGATGAAATTCTCGTTTTTAATAAAGGACGCATTCATGAAAGGGGAACACATCATGAGCTTCTTGAAAAAGGCGGCTACTATAAAAAGATTTACGATTTGCAATACCGTGATGTCAAAATGATTAATGAGCCGCATGAGGTCGGATAGGGAGGGGCCAAATGAAACAAGCGAAAAAACAGGGGATTTTAGAGCGTTTCTATTACTCTTCAGATGAAATCATTGAAAAGCCGTTTAACTGGGCTCAAATGTGGCGGCTGCTGAGCTATGTCAAACCATATCGAAAAACAATTTTGCCGCTTTCTTTTCTCACCGTATTGATTGGCACTGCTGTGAAGCTTGTGATCCCCATTCTGATCGGCGTTTATGTTCTTGATCAAGCGATTACAGGGAGAAACTCGGAGCTGCTGATTCAGCTCATTTTTATTATTAGCGGTTTATATGTCCTCAATTACGCCGCCAATGTGTTAAGAATCAGGTGGATGAATCAGCTTGGCCAGCATGTCATTTACGATTTGCGACAGCATTTATTTACCCATGTGCAGCGCTTATCCCATCGATTTTTTGATCAGCGGTCGGCGGGTTCGATCTTAGTCAGGATCATGAATGATATTAACTCTCTTCAGGAGCTCTTTACAAGCGGAGTCATCAATTTGTTGACCGACTTGCTGCTTCTGGCCGGCGTGATTATCATTTTGTTTACGCTTAGCCCTGAGCTGACTATAGCCATCATGGTGACATTGCCGATTATGTTTTTTATTTCAACAAGTCTCAGAAAAAAAATACGCCGATCCTGGCAAACGGTACGGCTAAAGCAATCAAAGCTCAACTCTCATCTAAACGAAAGCATTCAGGGCATCCGGGTCACACAGGCATTTACGCAGGAAGAAGAAAACATGGCGTATTTTGACGGTGTCAATCAGGAGAACTACGAATCATGGCAGGAAGCAACTAGAAAAAATGCCATGTTCCGTCCGCTGGTAGAAATGACGAATGCGATTGGGACGGCTGTCTTGATTTGGTATGGAGCCACACTCATCATGAATGAAACCATTACGATTGGCGTCTTCGTTTCTTTTGCTTTCTATCTGGGAATGTTTTGGGAACCTATTTCGAGACTGGGTCAGGTCTATAATCAGCTGTTAATGGGGATGGCATCATCAGAACGGATTTTTGAGTTTCTGGACGAACAGCCAAATGTCAAGGAGAAGCCGAATGCCATTCATAATGAAAAGATAAAGGGGGAGATCAGTTTTGAAGAGGTTGAATTTTCGTATGATGAAAAACGAAAAGCCCTTCACGCCGTTTCTTTCTCTATTCCGGCGGGCTCGACGCTTGCCCTTGTCGGGCATACAGGGAGCGGGAAGACGACAATTGCCAATTTAATCAGCCGTTTTTATGATGCGACCGGAGGCACCATTAAAATAGACGGTATACCGATTAAGGATCTTTCCCTTGCCAGTCTGCGCTCTCAAATCAGCATTGTCCTGCAAGATACATTTATTTTCTCTGGGACCATCATGGAAAATATTCGTTTTGGAAGGCCAAATGCTTCGGATGAAGAGGTGATGAAAGCGTCCCAAGCGGTCGGAGCGGATGAGTTTATTTCTGATTTAGCAGAAGGATACGCAACAGAGGTGGAGGAAAGAGGCAGCGTACTGTCTGCCGGTCAGCGTCAGCTTATTTCCTTTGCAAGAGCATTGCTCGCCGATCCGGCTATTATCATCCTTGACGAAGCAACGGCAAGCATTGATACAGAGACAGAAGTAAAAATTCAGCAAGCGTTAAAAACGCTTCTGAAAGGGCGTACAGCAGTGATGATCGCTCACAGATTGTCTACGATCCGCGACGCCGACCGCATCATTGTTCTTGATCACGGCAGGAAAATAGAAGAAGGGAACCATGATCAGCTGATCGCTAAAGGAGGCATTTATGCCGGGCTTGTGAAAGCGCAATACAGCACAGCGATAGAATAATATGAAAAGCCTTCAATATTGAATGTTTTTGGAAATTTATTAGAAAAACATGAAACTTTTTGATATCCTTGCCGTACTATTTGTTAGATATTCTCAAGGAGGTTTTGAAATGGAAACGAATGTAGAAAAAAACAGCGGAACGGCGACTGAAAAGCCTTCACTTTTCGGAGTAATCACAAGTCCGTCCGTTCAATTTGAAAGAATAAGAGAAAGGCCGGCTGTATGGGGACCGCTTTTGATTGTTGCAGCAATTATCATCGTCGGTGCCGTGCTGCAATCGCTCGGTACGGATTATAGTGAGCTTTTGAAAAGCCAGGATACGCAAGGGCTATCTGCTGAACAAATGGAAACTGTCGCAACAATAACCAAATTTGGCGGAATGGCAGGCGCTATTATCGGCGGTATCGCAGCATTATTTATTGCCCCTCTTATTTATTGGCTCTGTGTAAAAATATCAGGCGGAGTTACGACATATAAAAAAATGCTTTCTCTCGGTCTGTTTGTCTCTTTAATTAGCAGTCTCGGATTATTGGTTAATGGAATCGTTGCTTTTACGACTGACGTGAATCCTCTTTACAGCACGACGTCACTGGCAGGGATTATCCCATCTGACGGGGCTCTTGCCAGCGTGTTAAATACCTTTGAAATTTTCAGCATCTGGAGCTTTGTATTATTAGCAATCGGACTTCACAAAACGGGAGGCATCTCCAAAAAAGCCGGGTGGATTTCAGCAATCATTCTATTCGGAATTTTAGTTGTATTTTCGCTTTTTTCAGGTTTAATCAATTCTGTGGCGGGTGCATAAGCTCATGAAAAAAGTCTGGATCGGAATTGGAATCGCAGTTATAGTCGCTCTTTTTGTTGGAATCAATATATACCGGTCTGCCGCTCCGACAAGCGACAGCGCCGGCAAGGAGATACAGACGGGGAGCGTTGAAGAAAATGAAATCTCATCAACGGTTATGGTTCCTGGCACGCTAAAATTTTCAAATGAACAGTATGTCTTTTATGAAGCGGATAAAGGGACATTAGAAGATATTAAAGTAAAGGAAGGCGATAAAGTTAAAAAGGGCACGCTTTTAGTCACCTATACAAATGAGCAGCTGAGCCTGGAAAAAGAACAGAACCAGTTAACGTCTGAATCCAATCGGCTTCAAATTGACCAAATTCAAGAAAAGTTAAAAGCCTTAGATAGCAAAGAAAGAGAACTGGAAAAACAGGTAGGAAAGAAAGAAGCAGAAAAACAAATCGAATCTGAACGGACAGAGCTTCAAATGCAGAAAAAAACAGCGGAGATCGAATTAAAACAAACCGAGCTTCAGCGACAGTCACTTGCCAACCGGGTATCAGATCTTGAAGTGAAAAGCGAAATTGAAGGCACCGTTATTTCTGTCAACCAAGAAGCAGCATCCAAAAAGTCAGATATTCAAGAGCCTGTCATACATATCGGCAACCCAAAAGACCTTGTCGTCTCAGGGAAATTGTCTGAATACGATACATTGAAAGTCAAAAAAGGCCAGAAGGTCACACTCACTTCAGATGTAATACAGGGTAAAACATGGAAAGGCACGGTTTCCGCAGTCGGGCTTGTTCCGGATCAGCAGGAGAGCGCTGCGGCACAAGGAACAGAACAGGCGGTCCAATACCCGCTTCAAGTGAAAATAAAAGGAAATCTTCCAGAAGGAAAGCCAGGCTTTAAATTTATTATGAATATTGAAACAGATAAACGGAAAGTAAATACGCTTCCTTCAAAGGCAGTCAAAAAAGAAGATGACCAATATTATGTGTATACAGTAAAAGACGGAAAAGCAAAGCGAGTAGATGTCAAAATCGGCGAAGTGACAGATGACCTGACAGAAATTAAAGAGGGGCTTTCCCAAGATGATCAAGTCATTTTGAATCCATCTGATCAGGTGACTGACGGAATGGAAGTGAAATCTTAAATGATTCAGCTTTCTAATGTGCGAAAAAGCTACCAGATCGGAAAGGAAACGTTTGATGTTCTCCATTCTATTGATTTGGACATTCATCAAGGTGAATATGTCTCGATTATGGGGCCGTCAGGATCAGGAAAATCGACGATCATGAATATTATCGGCTGTCTTGATCGGCCGACTTCCGGTACATATCAATTGGACGGCGAAGACATTTCTTCATATAAAGATAAAGAACTGGCGGCAGTCCGTAACCGGTCCATCGGTTTTGTATTTCAGCAATTTCAGCTTCTTCCGCGGCTGAACGCAAAAAAAAATGTCGAGCTGCCGATGATTTATTCCGGGATAGGCAAAAAGGAACGTCAAGAGCGGGCTGAGAGAGCATTGGAAAAGGTTGGGTTAGCCGATCGAATGCTCCACATGCCCAACGAGCTGTCGGGCGGGCAGAAGCAGCGGGTGGCGATTGCGAGGGCGATCGTGAATGAGCCGAAATTGATTTTAGCTGATGAACCGACCGGCGCGCTGGATACGAAAACAAGCGAGGCGATTATGGATCAGTTTACAGCATTAAATGCCGAGGGAACGACAATCGTTCTGGTTACTCACGAGCCTGAAGTAGCAGATTGCACGAATCGGATCGTCATGGTGCGTGACGGAAACATTGTTCCTGCCAGCTCCGGACAAAGGAGTGTGGGAGAATGAGCCTGTTAGAAAACATCAGAATGGCTCTAAGCTCTGTCCTTGCCCATAAAATGCGTTCGATCTTAACGATGCTCGGCATTATCATTGGTGTAGGCTCTGTCATTGTTGTCGTTGCGGTAGGACAGGGCGGCGAGCAAATGCTGAAGCAGTCGATCAGCGGCCCGGGAAATACTGTGGAGCTGTACTATATGCCTAGCGACGAGGAGCTTGCAAGCAACCCGAACGCTGCAGCTGAATCTACGTTTACAGAAAACGATATTAAAGGTTTAAAAGGAATAGAAGGCATTAAACAAGTCGTTGCTTCGACTTCTGAAAGTATGACAGCGCGTTATCACGAAGAAGAAACCGATGCTACGGTTAACGGAATAAATGATGGATACATGAATGTCAATTCTTTAGAAATCGAAAGCGGCAGAACATTTACCGACAATGACTTTCTCGTGGGGAATAGAGCCGGAATCATCTCTCAAAAGATGGCTGAAGAACTGTTCGATAAAACCTCCCCTTTAGGTGAAGTTGTCTGGATAAACGGACAGCCCGTTGAAATTATCGGTGTGCTGAAAAAAGAAACAGGCTTGCTTTCTTTCGGTTTAAGTGAAATGTATGTGCCATTTAATATGATGAAATCCTCTTTTGGCACAAGTGATTTCAGTAACGTATCATTGCAGGTCGAATCAGCAGACGACATAAAATCGGCAGGAAAAGAAGCAGCACAGCTGGTAAATGACAATCATGGCACAGAGGATTCGTATCAAGTGATGAACATGGAAGAGATTGCGGCTGGAATTGGCAAGGTAACGGCAATTATGACGACGATTATCGGCTCAATTGCAGGTATTTCCCTTTTGGTCGGCGGAATCGGTGTCATGAATATCATGCTCGTATCAGTCACAGAACGGACACGGGAAATTGGAATCAGAAAATCCCTCGGTGCGACGAGGGGACAGATTCTGACTCAGTTTTTAATTGAGTCAGTCGTATTGACGCTGATTGGCGGTCTGGTCGGGATTGGTATTGGATACGGAGGGGCCGGGCTTGTTTCAGCCATTGCGGGCTGGCCGTCACTCATATCCTGGCAGGTTGTATGCGGGGGCGTGCTGTTCAGTATGCTCATTGGTGTTATTTTCGGCATGCTTCCTGCAAATAAAGCTGCAAAGCTTGATCCCATTGAAGCGCTGCGTTATGAGTAGCCTCATGCAACATGCATGAGGTTTTTTTATGTTTAGTGATTTCTACTATGAATATAAAAGACTTTTTTCATTAAAATAAGAAGAAAATGTCGTACAATTGTCCTTATTTTTGTCGAATTTACAGTTTACAAACCCTATAGACATACGTTAATATGGAGAAACGTGAAAGATTTTGATAGTTATTGAATGAATTTGAATGATTTTAGTTGCCTAAACCGAAAATAGCGTTTACAATGAAATTGTATTCAAAATGAATACGTTTTCATTAGGAGGTGAAGCATGCTAACTCCTGAACGGCATCAATTGATTATTGATCAAATAGAAAAGCATGATGTGGTAAAGATTCAAGAGCTTATAAATCTGACTAATGCTTCTGAATCAACAATCAGAAGAGATTTATCGACACTTGAAGAACGCGGTTTTTTAAAGCGCGTTCATGGTGGAGCGGCCAAGCTTTCCGATATCAGACTTGAACCCGATATGCTTGAAAAATCATCCAAAAACCTTCACGATAAACTGAAGATTGCTGAAAAAGCAGCTTCTCTTTTAGAAGAAGGGGATTGCATTTACCTTGATGCAGGCACGACGACATTGCACATGATTGATTTTATGGATAAAACCAAAGATATTGTCGTTGTCACAAACGGGGTAATGCATATCGATGCATTAATAAGGAAAGAAATTTCTTTTTATCTGCTTGGAGGATACGTAAAGCACAGAACGGGCGCGATTATTGGAGGCGCTTCATTGATTGCCATGGACCAGTACAGATTTGACAAGAGTTTTCTGGGGACAAACGGTGTCCATACAGAGGCTGGATTCACAACGCCGGACCCTGATGAGGCCCTTTTAAAACAGAAAGCGATTAAACAGGCAAAACACGCTTACGTCTTAGCAGACCCTTCGAAGTTCGGAGAAATTTCATTTTCGGCATTCGCCGGAATAGGCGACGCAACAATCATTACGACTGACGCTGAAGAGCTTACATTCGATAATTACCAAGAAAAAACTGTCGTAAAGGTAGTGAAACCATGATTTACACTGTAACACTTAATCCATCTGTCGATTATATTGTTCACGTTGAAGATTTTACTGTAGGAGGCCTGAACCGTTCTTCGTATGATACCAAGTATCCAGGGGGCAAAGGCATCAACGTATCGAGACTGCTGAAAAGACACCATGTGGCGTCTAAAGCGCTCGGATTTGTCGGCGGATTTACCGGAGAATATATCAAAACATTTTTACGGGAAGAAAACCTGGAAACAGCTTTTTCTGAAGTAAAAGGGGATACCCGTATCAATGTAAAGCTGAAAACTGGTGATGAAACTGAAATTAACGGGCAGGGACCGACAATTTCGGATGAAGATTTCAAAGCCTTTTTAGAACAGTTCCAATCTTTGCAAGAGGGAGATATCGTCGTTCTTGCAGGAAGCATTCCATCTTCACTCCCTCACGATACTTATGAAAAAATCGCAGAGACCTGCAAACAGCAGAACGCACGAGTTGTTCTGGATATCTCAGGCGAGGCTCTTTTGAAAGCAACAGAAATGAAACCATTTTTGATGAAGCCAAATCATCATGAGCTTGGAGAAATGTTCGGCACGACCATTACATCTGTTGAGGAAGCCGTTCCTTATGGGAAAAAGCTTGTAGAACAAGGCGCTGAACATGTAATCGTATCAATGGCCGGAGACGGAGCGCTTCTGTTTACGAACGAAGCTGTTTATTTTGCTAACGTGCCAAAGGGGAAATTGGTAAACTCAGTCGGAGCAGGGGATTCCGTTGTTGCAGGTTTCCTTGCTGGAATTTCCAAACAGCTGCCGCTTGAAGAAGCATTTCGCTTAGGAGTTACTTCAGGCAGTGCTACCGCGTTCTCTGAAGAACTTGGAACAGAAGAATTTGTCCAGCAGCTTCTTCCTGAAGTTAAGGTCACACGTCTATAGAGGAGGAAACACAAGTGAAAATAACTGAGCTTTTAACGAAGCATACGATAAAGCTTAATATTGAGAGCAAAGAAAAAGAAAATGTTATTGACGAAATGGTCACTGTTCTTGATAAGGCTGGAAAGTTAAATGACCGGCAAGCCTATAAAGAAGCCATTTTAAATCGCGAAAGCCAAAGCTCCACGGGTATCGGTGAAGGAATCGCTATCCCCCATGCGAAAACGGCAAGCGTTATCAACCCGGCGATCGCGTTCGGACGTTCAAAAGACGGCGTCGATTATGAATCATTAGACGGCCAGCCGGCTCACTTAGTGTTCATGATCGCGGCGACTGAAGGCGCAAACAACACTCACCTTGAAGCATTGTCAAGACTTTCAACGCTGTTAATGCGTGAAGAAATCCGTAAGCAGCTCCTTGAAGCTGAGTCTGAAGATGCCATCATCGACATTATTAATCAGCACGATAAAGATGATGACGAAGAGGAAGAAGAAGAAGCGGCACCAGCACCTGCTGGAAAAGGAAAAATTTTAGCGGTTACTGCATGTCCGACAGGTATTGCCCATACATTCATGGCTGCGGATGCCCTTAAAGAAAAAGCGAAAGAGCTTGGTGTGGACATTAAGGTCGAAACAAATGGGTCAAGCGGCATTAAGCACAAGCTCACTGCCCAAGAAATCGAAGATGCACCTGCAATCATTGTCGCAGCGGACAAGCAGGTTGAAATGGAACGTTTTAAAGGCAAGCGCGTACTTCAAGTTCCTGTAACGGCGGGTATCAGACGTCCGCAAGAGCTTATCGAAAAAGCGATGAATCAAGATGCGCCGATTTATCAAGGCAGCGGCGGCGGTTCGGCAGCTTCAAACGATGATGAAGAAGCGAAAGGCAAGTCTGGAAGCGGTATCGGAAACGCGTTTTATAAGCACCTGATGAGCGGTGTCAGCAACATGCTTCCGTTCGTAGTCGGCGGCGGTATTCTCGTTGCGATTTCATTCTTCTGGGGAATTCACTCTGCAGATCCGAATGATCCTAGCTACAACACGTTTGCAGCAGCATTAAACTTTATCGGCGGCGACAATGCATTAAAACTGATTGTTGCAGTTCTGGCCGGTTTCATTGCGATGAGTATTGCAGATCGTCCTGGTTTTGCGCCTGGTATGGTAGGCGGATTTATGGCAACTCAAGCGAATGCTGGATTCTTAGGCGGCTTAATTGCCGGATTCCTTGCCGGTTATGTCGTGATTTTACTGAAAAAAGTATTTACGTTTATCCCTCAGTCACTTGATGGATTAAAACCTGTTTTGATTTACCCGCTGTTCGGTATTTTTATCACTGGCGTATTAATGCAATTTGTCGTCAATACACCTGTAGCGGCATTTATGAATTTCTTAACAAACTGGCTTGAAAGCCTTGGTACTGGAAATCTTGTGTTAATGGGTATTATCTTGGGCGGCATGATGGCGATCGATATGGGCGGCCCGCTTAATAAAGCAGCCTTTACGTTCGGTATCGCCATGATCGATGCAGGCAACTATGCGCCTCATGCAGCTATCATGGCCGGCGGTATGGTTCCTCCGCTTGGTATCGCACTTGCAACAACCATTTTCAGAAACAAATTCACTCAGCGTGACCGTGAAGCTGGTATTACATGCTATTTCATGGGAGCTGCTTTCGTAACAGAGGGAGCGATCCCATTTGCTGCGGCTGATCCGCTTCGCGTCATACCAGCTGCTGTAGTCGGTGCAGCTGTTGCCGGCGGATTAACTGAATTCTTCCGAGTAACGCTTCCGGCCCCTCATGGAGGAGTATTCGTAGCTTTCATTACAAACCATCCGATGCTTTACCTTTTAAGTATCGTGATCGGTGCTGTCGTGATGGCAATTATCCTCGGTATCGTCAAAAAACCTGTTACAGAAAAATAAGAAAAAAAGCGTCCTTGGTTCGAAAGGACGCTTTTTCTTATCCGGCCGGCAGGGAGCGCGGTTAAGTTATGTATTTTATTCTTTTTTATGATAAAGTAAAAGAAGAGAAACAACTGACATAGCAATTGTCTAGGAGGAAACACTTTGACCGAGGAAAAAAATACGAATACTGAGAAAACGGCGAAGAAAAAAACCAATACGTACCTGGAATGGGGTAAAGCGATTGTCATCGCTGTTCTGCTGGCTCTCCTGATCCGTCACTTTTTGTTTGAACCGTATTTAGTTGAAGGTTCATCTATGTATCCCACATTACATGACGGAGAAAGGCTGTTTGTGAATAAAACAGTCAACTATATCGGCGAGCTGAAGCGCGGAGATATCGTTATTATCAACGGTGAAACTTCTAAAATCCATTATGTAAAAAGATTGATCGGAAAGCCTGGAGAAACCGTTCAAATGAAGGATGACACGCTTTATATAAACGGTAAAAAAGTAGCCGAGCCTTACTTGTCTAAAAACAAGAAGGAAGCAGAAAAACTTGGTGTCAGTCTGACAGGAGACTTTGGACCGGTTAAGGTTCCGAAAGGCAAATACTTTGTCATGGGAGATAACCGGCTGAATTCGATGGACAGCCGAAACGGGCTGGGACTGATCGCGGAAGATCGAATTGTCGGCACATCGAAGTTTGTCTTTTTCCCGTTTAACGAAATGCGTCAAACAAAATAAAAACGCCTTGCTGGCCTAGGACAGCAGGCGTTTTTATTTTGAAAAAGAAGCGACCAATGCAATGCATAAAACCGTGATGAACACTGAACCGATAATAGCTAGCACACTGAAGAAAAGGTGAACCTGTTTGTTCTCTTTTCCGCGCTTTTCTAAAAGCCGTTTAGAAAAAATGTGCGAAAATATGTAAATAAGGGCTATGCCTATATATAAGCCGATATCTTTGGCGGTAAAGCCTGTTACGGCAAGGTAAAAGCCCGTAAAAAAGATCAGTAAGCAATATTCAGTAAGTGTTAAAAGCCTCAACGTGTTCCTCCATGAGAGTGTGTAATTTTCCAGGCGGATGCATTCTCTCTCTTTAATTGTAACACAGCTGGCTGGTTTGGGTGTATAAGTGTTTTCTCTCTGTTTTATCATGGAATCATTTCTCTTGCCCTGCATTCATGGTATACTTTTATTGATGATAGACATGATGGAGGATAATAAATGATTGCTGTAAATAATGTAAGCTTGCGGTTTGCGGATCGCAAGTTATTTGAAGATGTTAATATTAAATTTACCCCAGGCAACTGCTATGGGTTAATTGGTGCAAACGGTGCCGGTAAATCAACGTTTCTAAAGGTGCTGTCAGGCGAAATCGAGCCTCAGACAGGCGACGTGAATATGAGTCCTGGCGAGCGTCTTGCCGTCTTGAAGCAGAACCATTTTGAGTACGAAGAGTATGAAGTGCTGAAAGTGGTCATTATGGGCCACAAACGCCTGTATGAAGTCATGCAGGAGAAAGACGCTATTTACATGAAGCCTGATTTCTCAGATGAGGATGGGATTCGTGCTGCTGAGCTAGAAGGTGAATTCGCGGAACTGAACGGTTGGGAAGCGGAAAGTGAAGCTGCGATCCTGTTAAAAGGCCTTGGTATCTCAGAAGATCTGCACACAAAAAAGATGGCAGACCTCGGCGGTTCGGAGAAGGTAAAAGTTCTCTTGGCACAGGCATTATTCGGCAAGCCGGATGTTCTGCTGCTCGATGAGCCAACGAACCACCTGGACCTTCAGGCAATCCAGTGGCTTGAAGAGTTTCTAATTAACTTTGAAAACACAGTTATTGTCGTGTCCCATGACCGTCACTTCTTAAATAAAGTATGTACGCATATTGCCGACCTTGATTTTAACAAAATTCAAATCTATGTCGGAAACTATGATTTCTGGTACGAGTCAAGCCAGCTGGCGTTAAAGCTTTCTCAAGAAGCGAACAAGAAAAAAGAAGAGCAGATTAAACAGCTTCAAGAGTTTGTCGCTAGATTCAGCGCCAATGCGTCTAAATCTAAGCAGGCTACATCAAGAAAGAAACTTCTCGAAAAAATCACGCTGGATGATATTAAACCGTCTTCCCGCCGCTATCCTTATGTTAACTTCACGCCGGAACGGGAAATCGGAAATGATGTTCTTCGCGTGGAAGGCTTAACAAAAACAATCGATGGCGTAAAGGTGCTTGACAATGTCAGCTTTATTATGAATCGAGAAGATAAAATTGCTTTCACTGGCCGAAACGAACTTGCTGTGACTACGCTGTTTAAAATCATTTCCGGGGAAATGGAAGCTGACAGCGGAACGTTTAAATGGGGTGTTACCACATCTCAAGCGTATTTTCCAAAAGACAACAGCGAATATTTCGAAGGCAGTGATCTGAACCTTGTAGACTGGCTTCGCCAATATTCTCCGCACGACCAAAGTGAGAGCTTTTTACGCGGCTTCTTAGGACGCATGCTGTTCTCTGGAGAGGAAGTCCACAAAAAAGCAAACGTACTCTCCGGGGGAGAAAAGGTCCGCTGTATGCTGTCGAAAGCGATGCTTTCTGGCGCCAATATTTTAATTTTGGATGAGCCAACTAACCATTTAGACCTAGAGTCCATTACAGCGCTCAATAACGGCTTAATCAGCTTTAAAGGCGCTATGCTGTTTACTTCCCATGACCATCAGTTTGTGCAGACCATTGCCAACAGAATTATAGAAATTACACCTAACGGCATCGTCGATAAGCAAATGAGCTATGACGAGTTCCTTGAAAATGCTGATGTGCAGAAAAAATTGACTGAACTATACGCGGAATAAAAAAAGCAGAGATTTCTCTGCTTTTTTTGATACCTAAATATGAAAGGAGATCACAACATGAAATTTTTGGTTGTCGGAGCAGGTGGAGTAGGTGGGTATATTGGCGGACGGCTTTCGGAGAAAGGAAATGATGTGACATTTCTTGTGCGCCAAAAAAGAGCTGAGCAGCTGAAAGAAACCGGGCTTGTCATCCATAGTGAAAAAGGGAATGTATCATTTCAGCCCGAACTAATCAGTGCCGGAGAAACAGGGCAATTTGATGTCGTTATCATTGCTTCTAAAGCATACTCGCTTGGTCAAGTGATAGACGATGTCAAACCATTTATCCATCAGGAATCTGTCATTATCCCTTTTTTAAATGGGTACCGCCACTATGAGCAGCTATTTGCGGCATTTTCAAAAGAATAGGTGCTGGGCGGCCTGTGTTTTATAGAAAGTGCTTTAGACAACAAAGGAGAAATTCATCATACGAGCGCATCGCATCGTTTTGTATTTGGAGAATGGAGCGGCGAGCGTACGGAGCGGATAAGAGCGCTTGAAGAGGTATTTTCAGGTGTGAAGGCTGAAGTCATCATTAGCGGGCATATCGAGAAGGACATTTGGAAAAAGTATCTCTTTATTGCAGCGCAAGCGGGGATCACAACGTTATTTCAACGACCGCTTGGCCCAATCCTCGCCACAGAAGCCGGACGTCACACGGCTCAAACTCTTATTGGGGAAATTTGCGCTGTTTTACGAAAAGAAGGTGTTCCGGCTGATCCGGATCTTGAGGAAGAGAGCTTTCGTACGATGACCAGCATGTCTTACCATATGAAGTCCTCCATGCTTCGGGATATGGAAAACGGCCAAACGACTGAAGGCGACCACCTGCATGGATTTTTGCTTGAAAAAGCAAAACGTTTATCTCTCGCAGCACCAGTATTAGAAACTGTTTATGCGAATCTGCAAATGTATGAAGCAGAAAAATAAAAAAAGGAGGCGGAAAAGCCTCCTTTTATTTACTTAAAAAGCCCAATTTCCGTTTCTGAAGATAGGCTCTCTTTTCCCGTCTGCCGTAATTCCGTCAATATTCATATCCTTAGAACCGATCATAAAGTCCACGTGTGTAATGCTTTCATTTAGGCCTTCTTTAACAAGCTCTTCACGAGACATCTGCTTTCCGCCTTCAATATTAAAGGCATAGGCGCTTCCGATCGCCAAATGATTTGACGCGTTTTCATCAAACAGCGTGTTATAGAAAAGAATGTTTGATTGTGATATAGGCGAATCGTAAGGAACAAGTGCCACTTCACCTAAATAGTGAGAACCTTCATCTGTTTCCACCAGTTCTTTTAAAATATCCTCACCTTTTTCAGCTTTAATGTCGACTATACGGCCATTTTCAAACGTCAGGGTGAAATTTTCAATAATATTTCCGCCGTAGCTTAATGGTTTTGTGCTTGATACCACTCCGTCAACCCCGTCTTTTTGCGGCAGCGTGAACACTTCTTCTGTCGGCATATTGGCCATAAACTCATGGCCGCTTTCATTCACGCTTCCCGCACCTGCCCAAACATGCTTCCTAGGTAGCTTAATTGTTAAATCAGTTCCTTCAGCTTGATAATGTAAGGCAGCGTAATGTCTCTCGTTCAAATGGTCAACTTTTTCATGAAGATTTTGGTCATGATTGATCCACGCCTGAACCGGGTTGTCTTCATTTACGCGCGTCGCTTTAAAAATTTCTTCCCACAGAAGGTGGATCGCTTCCTCCTCTGATTTGCCAGGAAACACCTTGTGAGCCCAGCCTGCTGAAGCCGCACCTACGACAGTCCAGCTGACTTTGTCTGATTGAATATATTGTCTGTATGTATGTAATGCTTTGCCTGCTGCTTTTTGGAATGCCGCAATTCGTTTGGAATCTATACCTTTTAGCAAGTCTGGGTTTGAAGACACAACAGAAATGAAAGCAGCTCCATTTTTGGCAAGCTCTTCTCTGCCTTTTGCTTCCCATTCAGGATATTCTTCAAATGCTTCAAACGGCGCTAGTTCGTATTTTAATTTGGCGACTTCGTCATCCTGCCAATTCACGGTGACGTTTTTTGCGCCCTTTTCATATGCGTGTTTTACAATTAAACGGACAAAATCCCGGACGTCTGTTGAAGCATTTACGACTACATACTGGCCTTTTTGGACATTAACGCCGACTTCTACCGCCAGCTGTGCATATATATTTAATTTCTGTGAAAATGAATCCATGAATCATTCCTCCAAGCTTTTTTCTCATCATATCAAATATGATCCTATAAAGGAAAGAAGGAGCCCAAAGTGAAAAACCCAAAACGACACGTCTTGGGTTTATTCAATATTATGGATGATTCAGTTTTACAGTGCCACCTGCAGGCGAATGGGGCATATTTGCCAAAGAAATGCTCATGCCTCCAAGAATAATTCCGCTTAAAATGGCTGCGATCGCTACTCTTCTTCCTAAATCTCTTAGCATCTGTTTCCTCCTTAACGTTTCTCCATTTCCCACAATATGAAGGAAGTGAGGAAAAAAGAAGCAAGAAATTTGCCGCGTGTGAGAATTTTGCGGGTAAAGACTATTTAATTGCCTTTTGCAGCTTATCAATCACTTCTAAAGAACGGCCTGTGCCGATTGCTACAGATTCAAGCGGGTTTTGCGCCACGTGTACAGGCACGACAATCTCTTCTGTGAGCCATTCTTTAATTCCATTAAGGAGCGCGCCGCCGCCTGTTAAAATAACGCCGCGATCAACAATATCTCCGCTCAATTCAGGCGGACAGTCCTCAAGTGTCGCTCTGATGGCTTCAAGAATATGCAGGAGGGATTCACGCATTGCATCTTGAATTTCGTTGGATTGAAGCATAATGGTTTTTGGAAGACCTGTCACGAGGTCGCGTCCCCGAATTTCCATTGCCTCTGGTATATGTTCAATCAGAGCATGGCCAATTTCCATTTTTACCTGCTCAGCTGTGCGTTCGCCGATCAGCAAATTGTATTTTTTACGGACGAAAGAAACGATATCCTCATCAAGCTGGTCTCCGCCGATCCTGATAGAATGGCAGGAAACAACGCCACCGAAGGAAATAATAGCGACCTCTGTCGTCCCTCCGCCGATATCTACTACCACATTGGCAACCGGCTCATCAACCGGTAAATCCGCTCCGATGGCGGCTGCGACTGGCTCTTCGATTAAATGAACGTTTTTTGCGCCGCAATTTTTCACCGCGTCACTGATGGCGCGGCGTTCTACTGCTGTTGAGCCTGACGGTGTGCAAACGACTACGTTCGGTTTTCTGAACGACATGCCGATGCTTTTTGCGGCTTTTTTCATAATGTGCTTTAGCAGATCAGTTGTCATATCATAGTCTGCGATCACGCCATCTTTCATCGGTCTGACAGCGACAATTTTTCCCGGTGTTTTACCAATCATGTTTTTCGCGTCAGCTCCGATTGCAAGCACTGCTTTTGTCGTCGTATCCACTGCGACAACAGATGGTTCATTTAGGATAATCCCTTTATTTTTGCTGTAAACAAGTATATTAGCTGTTCCTAAGTCAATCCCGATTTCAGTTGATTGAAACATGTTTTCACCCAATCTCTATCCTAATTTAATATGATTCTACATTTAAAGTTTCTCAGAAATACTGCGATTTTTGGGGGTGTGCGTCGGTAAAGAAATGTTTTTGTAAAAAATCAAGGAACTGTGTAACAGAAGTAATACATTTTTCGGTTTTATGGAAAAAATATCTTGTAATTCTTATAGAAAGCGGGAAACTTTTTCAAAGTTTCATTCGTCTACGATATATTGAGGTACATCCTTAAAACATTACATGAGAAAAGAAACATTTAAAGGAAGAAGGGTTTTTATGAAATCAATAGGTGTTGTGAGAAAAGTAGATGAATTAGGCCGCATTGTCATGCCGATTGAGTTGAGACGGGCATTGGATATTGCCATAAAAGACAGCATTGAGTTTTTTGTTGACGGAGATAAAATTATCTTGAAAAAGTACAAACCTCATGGCGTTTGTTTAATGACTGGAGAAATCACTTCAGAAAATAAAGAATACGGCAACGGTAAAATTACGCTAAGCCCTGAGGGTGCACAGCTGCTTCTCGAAGAAATTCAAGCCGCTTTAAAAGAATAAAATCATGCTAAAAAAGGCGGAGCGATATCATCTCCGCCTTTTTTGCGTGCCAATTTTTGATTACCGCCGCCTAAGATAAGACATCAAGATATTTGGTAATGAATGATTTGGGATACTTTACATATTTTACTCAATTATTTGTCGAAGAATGGTACAATAAGTAGAGAAACACAAGCGGCAGGTGGTCATATGAGAAAATATCAAGCTCGTATCATTTCCATCATTTTGGCAATGATTTTTATAATGTTTTGGGATTATTTATTTTATTTTATAGGCAAAAACCCGATTAATTGGCCTGTTGATATTGTGTATACTGCAGTCACGCTGGTAAGTGTCTGGATGCTGGCTTATTATATTGATGAGAAACAGCAGCTGGTTAAGAAAATGAAGGATAACGAATGGAAGTATAAACAGCTTTCTGAAGAAAAAAACCGCATCATGGATAATTTGCAGGAAATCGTATTTCAAACGAATGCAAAAGGCGAAATTACATATTTAAACCAAGCGTGGGCATCAATAACCGGCTTTTCAATCAGTGAATGTATGGGAACAATGTATAACGATTACTTCATAAAAGAAAAGCATGTAGCCGACCACATTAACACCCAAATCCAAAACAAAGCGTCTTCTGGCATGTTTACGGCAAAATACGTGACAAAAAACGGCACGATTTTTTGGGGAGAAGTTCATTATAAACTTTACTATGATCGGGATGATCAATTTACAGGCAGCCTGGGTACAATGTCAGATATCACTGAGCGGAAAGAGGCTGAAGATGAGCTCATTGAGATTAATGAACGGCTGGCGAGGGAATCCCAGAAACTATCAATCACAAGTGAACTTGCCGCAGGTATTGCTCATGAGGTCAGAAACCCTTTAACATCTGTCAGCGGTTTCCTCCAGATTATGAAAACACAATATCCGGACAGAAAAGACTATTTTGACATCATCTTTTCAGAGATTAAAAGAATCGATTTAGTGCTCAGCGAGCTGCTGCTGCTTGCAAAACCGCAGGCAATCACATTTAAAACACACCAGCTTAATGAGATCTTGAAACAAGTCACGACATTGCTTGATACCAATGCAATTCTGTCTAATATCGTCATAGAGAAAAATTTCAAAGAGACAAATGGCTGTATGATTAATGGAGACGAAAATCAGCTGAAGCAGGTCTTTATCAACATCATTAAAAACGGAATTGAGGCAATGCCAAAGGGCGGTGTCGTAACCATTTCAACTGCTAAAACCGCCTCTCATGCAGTGATAAGCGTAAAGGATGAAGGAAACGGTATGCCGCAAGAAAAGCTGAAGCAGATTGGCAAACCTTTTTATTCAACAAAAGAAAAGGGCACTGGACTCGGACTTCCCATTTGTTTGAGAATCCTGAAGGAACATGACGGGGAATTGAAAATCGAAAGTGAAGCTGGAAAAGGCAGCGTCTTTCAAGTGGTTTTGCCTTTAAAATCAGACAGCTGAGAGGAGAAAAATAAAGTGAACTCGCTTCTGTTTGTATACGGGACATTAAGAAAGCATGAAAAAAACCATCATTTGCTGGCACAATCGGCATGTATCAATGAGCAGGCGAGAACAAAGGGAAGTTTGTTTGCTGCAAAAGAGGGGCCCACAGCTGTTTTAAATGGTGAAGGCTATATATACGGCGAAGTATATGAAGCAGATGAATTGTGTATACATAAGCTCGATCAATTTTTTCAAGGATATCATAAACAAACGGTGTTTGTAGTAACGGATGTCGGGATTAAAAATGCGCTTATTTATTTTATGAACAAAGAAGGGTGTGCCGGTTTTACGAAAATAAGCAGCGGCGACTGGAAAGAACATCAGATGATCAGCAAATCGAAAAATCCCATTTATTATTTTGCCTATGGATCATGCATGGATAATGCCCGCTTTCAAAAAGCGGGAGTCGATCACTATTTTCAAGATCCAGTAGGAAGAGCTGTTTTAAAAGGATACACAACCCGCTTCACGCTAAAAAGGGAAGACGGTTCAAGAGCGGACATGTTGGAAGACGGAGGAACAACAGAAGGCGTTTTATACCGTATCCCTTATTCTGCTCTTTCCTATCTATATAAAAGGGAGGGCGTCGAATCTCTTACGTATCGGCCGGCATTTGTAGACGTTGAAGCTGGCGGTAGGCACTATAAAGACTGCTTAACCTTTCTCGTTCTTCAAAAAGAAGCGGAAATTGCCCCGCCTCAGCACTATCAGATTGAAATCGAACGCGGAGCGGAGCTGTATTTGTCGCCTGAGTTTACTGAAAAGCTCAAGCGGCATATGAATTCGCTGCCAAAAGGATAACACTGTAACAAAAGAATATGATAAAATTTGATCAATATCATGTCATATAAAGGAGCACCACGATGAAAAAAGAATTTGCGGTAATTGGGCTGGGCCGTTTTGGTGGCAGTATTTGCAAAGCATTAAGCGAAGAAGGCGTCGAGGTTATGGCAATGGATATCGATGAAGATAAAGTTAACGAGTATGCCAAGATTGCATCTCACGCAGTTATCGGTGATTCGACAGACGAATCTGTCCTGAAAAATTTAGGCCTGCGAAATTTTGACCACGTTATTGTAGCAATCGGGGAAAATATTCAAGCGAGTATTTTAACGACACTCATTCTGAAAGAACTTGGCGTCCATACGATTACAGTTAAAGCGCAGAACGATTATCACGAAAAAGTGCTGTCTAAAATTGGCGCGGATCACATCGTCCACCCGGAACGCGATATGGCAAAACGAATTGCGCATAATATCGTGTCCAACAATGTACTTGACTATTTGGAGCTGTCTGAAGAGCATAGTCTTGTTGAAATCGTAGCTAACAGCCGCCTGGCTGGAAATACACTTCTCGATTTAGATATTCGCGCAAAATACGGCATTAACATCGTAGCCATAAAAAGGGGCAAGGAAGTCATCGTATCACCGCTTGCAACCGAAGTCATCCACCAAGAAGATATACTCATTGTTATTGGATCAGTTACAGACATCTCCCGTTTCGAAAAAAGAGTTCTTCATACAAAATAGCAGCCAAATAAGCCGTCCTCAAAGGGCGGTTTTTCATATTATCAGAATATAACAACTTTAATGAACTGAGCGCCAATTTCTTAAAATTTCATTGACTAAGCACAGGCGTTCCGATAGCATATTGTACCATATAATAAAAAAGAGGAGGGGCCTATTTGAATAAAGAAGCGCTAGTCAATAGGCTGAATGCTTCAGCCCAAAGACAAAAAGCTGATATCGTCATTAAGAACGGAAAAATCATGGACGTATATAATCAAGAATGGATATATGAAGATATTGCGATTACAGATGGAGTTATTGTAGGCCTCGGTGAGTATGAAGGCGAAAATATCATTGATGCAGAGGGACAAATGATTGTTCCGGGTTTTATTGATGGACATGTACATATTGAGTCATCAATGGTTACACCGATTGAGTTCGCTAAAGCAGTGTTGCCTCATGGCGTGACGACGGTTGTTACAGATCCTCATGAGATCGCGAATGTGTCTGGTGAAAGAGGGATTGTGTTTATGCTTAAACAAGCTCGGCATACACCGCTGAATATCCATTTTATGCTTCCTTCCAGTGTGCCTGCCGCAAGTTTTGAGCGATCAGGCGCAATTCTCAAAGCTGCCGATCTCAAGTCTTTTTATGAAGAAGAAGAAGTATTAGGGCTGGCTGAAGTTATGGATTATGTGTCGGTTCATCAGGCTGAAGAAGACATGGTTCAGAAACTGCTCGATGCCCGTGTTGCAGGAAAAAGGATAGACGGTCATTTAGCTGGTTTATCAACAGACCTCATTAACATTTACAGAACCGCATTTGTCTTAAACGACCATGAAGTAACATCGAAGGAAGAAGCCCTTGATCGTATCAGAAGAGGCATGTATGTCATGATGCGTGAAGGATCAGTCGCCAAAAACACGCTCAATGTGCTGCCGGCGGTAAATGAAAAGAACGCACGCCGGTTCTTTTTCTGTACGGATGATAAGCATGTGGATGATTTATTGTCAGAGGGAAGTGTAAACCATCAGGTAAAAATGGCGATTCAAGCCGGACTTAATCCGTTTTTAGCCTATCAGCTAGGAAGCCTCAATGCAGCCGAATGCTATGGATTAGATACAAAGGGAGCGATTGCCCCGGGTTTTGACGCTGATTTGCTCTTTGTATCTGATCTGGAAAATGTCACTGTCACAATGACGATGGTAAAAGGGCAGACTGTTGCTGAAGACAGCAAAGCGGTCTATCAGGATCATGCTTCAACTGCAGCACCAGATCAGGCACTGCTTGATTCTGTTAAGCTTGCTGCTCCTCTTAACAAACAGGATTTTCATATGCCAATCAATTCAGAGCAGCAGATCAATGCCATTCAAATCATACCAAATCAGCTTGAAACACGATTAGTACAAGTTCCGGCTCCTGATGCCCGCGAATTTGAGCCTGACACTGAGTTTGATTTGTTAAAGATTGCAGTTGTCGAGCGGCATAAAGGATTAAAAGAAACCGGACTTGGTGTTGTGAAAGGTTTTGGATTCAAGAGCGGAGCGATTGCCACAACCATTTCACACGACTCCCATAATATTATTGCCGTCGGAACGAATGATGAGGATATCGCGGCGGCAGTTAATAAGCTGCAGGAAATTGGCGGAGGATTAACGATTATAAAAAATGGGGAAGAGCTCCATTCAGTACCGCTGCCGATTGCAGGGTTATTATCCGACCAATCTGCAGAGCAAGTGAATCAAAGCTTGCTGACGCTGCATGATAAATTGCCGTTAATCGGTTTCACAGGCGGATTTAATCCATTTTTGACATTGTCGTTTTTAGCGTTGCCTGTCATTCCTGATATTAAAATGACGACTAAGGGATTATTCGATGTAAAATCATTTCAACACATATCACTGCAATAAAAAGAGGCACTCCCTTAGGGAGTGCCTCTTTTTTTAAACCTCCATAATGATCGGCAGGATCATTGGACGGCGCTTTGTTTTTTCGTACAAGAAAGGCGCAAGAGTGTCTGTAATCTCGTTTTTGATTTCAGACCATTGAGTCGTTTTTCGTTCCATTACTTTTTGTAAGTGATTTGAAATGAGCTCTTGAGCGTCGTTGATCAAGTCGCCAGATTCTCTCATGTACACAAATCCTCTGGAAATCAAATCTGGCCCCGCTGAAATCTTGAAGTCGTCCATGTCAATGCTGACAACAACGATGACAAGTCCTTCTTCAGAGAGAATTCTGCGATCACGAAGTACGATATTGCCAATATCACCGATACCGCTTCCGTCAATGTACACTGAACCGGACGGGATTTTTCCTGCAACTGAAGCCTCATCGCCTTTAAGCGCTAATACTTCACCATTATCCATGATAAAGCAGTTTTCCTCTGGGATGCCACAATCTGTTGCAAGCTTGACATGCATCTTTTGCATTCTGTACTCACCGTGAATCGGCATGAAGAATTTAGGCTTGATTAAACGAAGCATCAGTTTCTGTTCTTCCTGTCCGCCGTGACCGGATGTATGGATATCGTTAAGAGGGCCGTGAATAACCTCAGCACCCGCACGATACAGCTGGTTGATTGTTCGACTCACGCTGATTGTGTTGCCTGGAATAGGGGATGAAGAAAATACGACTGTATCCCCAGGATTGATTGAAATTTGGCGGTGTGTGCCGTTTGCAATTCTTGATAACGCCGCCATTGGTTCCCCTTGGCTTCCTGTACATAAAATTGTTACTTTATTAGCAGGCATACGATTGATTTCGTTATGCTCAATAAACGTATTTTTAGGACAGTTAATATAACCGAGTGTCTGTCCAATTTCGATAGCCGATTCCATACTGCGTCCAAATACGGCAACTTTTCTTCCATTTTGTACAGCAGCTTCAATTACCTGCTGCAAGCGGTGAATATTCGACGCAAATGTAGCGAAGATAATTCGGCCGTCCACCTTGCGGAAAATGTCATGAATGCTTTCTCCTACACGGCGCTCAGACATGGTAAACTCCGGATTTTCACTGTTTGTGCTGTCTGAAAGAAGGCACAAAACGCCTTCTTTACCGATTTCGGCCATTTTCGTTAAGTTTGCCGGCTCGCCGACTGGAGTAAAGTCGAATTTGAAATCCCCAGTATGTACGATGTTTCCGGGCGGCGTTTTTACAACAATGCCGTAGGAATCCGGAATACTGTGTGTTGTTCTGAAGAATGACACAGCCGTTTTGCGGAACTTTACAATATCATCCTCGCCGATAATGTTCAGTTTCGTCTGTCTCAATAAACCATGCTCTTCAAGTTTATTCCGAAGTAAGCCGATCGCGAGTTTTCCGCCGTATACAGGAATATTCACTTGTCTGAGCAGGTATGGAATACCGCCGATGTGGTCTTCGTGCCCGTGGGTGATAAAAAGCCCTTTAATTTTATCTTCGTTTTTGACTAAATACGTATAATCAGGGATGACGTAGTCAATTCCGAGCAGTTCGTCCTCGGGAAACTTGATCCCCGCATCAATCAGCACAATTTCATCCTGGAATTGCACCGCGTACGTATTTTTACCGATTTCGCCCAAACCTCCGAGGGCGAAAACAGCAGTCTGATCATTTTTTACAAATTTCATACCGCTCATAACTCCAATACTTTAAAATTTTCGCTCTGTTGTTCATATTCTAAGAATGCACCATCAACAGGTGTAATAAACTCAATATTAAATTTCTTTTCTTTCAGCTTTGTTCTGACGTCACGCTCAGATACGCCTTCAATATAAAGTGAATCTGTCTTTTCCCGAACAGGTACTTCGTCAGCCTTCTCTTGATAAAATACCTTATAAATCATTCCAAATCTCTCCTTAAATGCCGTATGTTAGACTCGCTCATTCTATTATATTCGAAAACGGAATATAAGGAAAGCCTTGAGCAAAATAAGGATCTCTCAAAAAGTGAAAGATCCCTTGTCAGGCAATTGCTTTCTTGCGGAGCATTCCGTTCCATTGTCTTCTGAGTTTTTTTCTTAATTTACGCAGCATTAGCCAGTTCCTCCTTTATTAAAATATTTGTCCCAGAGTTCTTTTATAAAAATAGTATACGGAGATTGAGGAAGACTTTTCGTGGTTATTAATGGAATTTAATATGATTTTTGAACGAAATTGTTTGCTGAATGACAATCTTTTTGTATGATGAGGGTGGGAATTGCAGACCAAGACGATAAAGGGGAAGTTGCGATGGATTCTAAATTAATCTTTTTTGATATTGACGGCACAATATATGATCATGATAAGAATATACCGGAAAGTACGAGAAAAACCGTGGCGGAGCTCCAGCGCCAAGGGCATCATGTGTTTATTGCCAGCGGCCGGTCTCCATTTTTGGTTAAGCCGATTTTGGAGGAGCTGGGCATCCACTCATTTATTTCCTACAATGGACAGTTTGTTGTCTTTGAAAATCAAGTGATTTATAAAAATCCGCTGTCTGAAGATGCAATTAGGCGATTATTAAAGCAGGCGGATGAAGGCAAGCATCCTGTTGTGTTTATGGCTGAGGACACGATGAAAGCGACTGTTGCGGATCACCCTCATGTTCTCGAGGGAATCGGCAGCCTTAAAACCGATTACCCAGAGACCGATGACCTTTTTTATGAAGGAAAAGAAATTTTTCAGCTTCTTTTATTTTGTCAGGATGAAGAAGAAAAAGCCTATGCCGCTTTTCCTGAGTTTGATCTAGTTCGCTGGCATGAGCTATCGACTGATGTTCTGCCGCACGGAGGTTCTAAGGCAGAAGGAATCAAAAAAGTGATTGAGCGTCTTCCGTTTGATATCGGCGATACATATGCTTTCGGCGACGGATTAAATGATCTGCAAATGATTGAATATGTAGGGACAGGCGTTGCTATGGGAAATGCTGTTCCCGAACTGAAAGAAATCGCGGACTTTGTAACAAAGCCGGTGGACGAGGATGGAATTACATACGCTGTCAAAGAATTGGGCCTTTTAAAATAAAGAAACGGCTGGCATTGTGCCAGCCGTTTTTCTATTAGCGCTCAATTGCGATTGCATTTTCAGGTTCTTTGAAAGGATTTTCCTTATCAATATGATCATAGAACATAACGCCGTTCAAATGATCGATCTCATGCTGAAACACAATAGCCGGAAATCCTTTTAAACGAATATCAATATTTTCGCCTTCTAGTGTTGTTCCTTTTACTCTGATGCGAGCATAGCGGGGAACATAACCGGGAATGGCTTCATCTACAGAGAGGCAGCCCTCGCCGCTTGTTAAGTAGCTTTTTTCAACTGAATGGCTGACGATCTTAGGATTAAACAGAGCATAGCTGTATAATTTACCGGAAGCATCTTCCGCATGAACGGCGATCATTCGTTTTTTGATATTAATTTGAGGAGCTGCGAGCCCTACGCCAGGGCGCAGCTTGTATTTTTCGGCTAATTCCGGATTTTGGCTGTTTTTAACAAATTCGATCATGTCGGCCAGCTGCTGTTTTTCTGCATCAGTTGGAGGCAGCTCAACAGGTTCGGCAGTCTCTCTGAGGGCTGGATGGCCGTCACGTACGATGTTTTCCATAGTAATCAAGAAACTTCACTCCTAAAGCTTAATATGTAAATTATATCGGATTTCTTCACAAAGGTGCAACGAAACGAATGACCAGCCGTATATGGCTGGTCAATTTCATGCTGTGTGGTTAGCAACAGCCTCCGCCTAAATAAGCAGCTCCGACAATGATTAACAGAATGAATAAAACAACGATTAGCGCAAAGGTGCGGCCGTAGCCATATCCGCAGCCACCATATCCGTAACCACCATAACTGCAGCAGCCTCCGCCGTAACCATATCCATACATATTACATAACCTCCTCTTTTAATTACGCCAGAGCCTTTATAAGTAGGCATAGCGTCTAATATAACCTATGTAAAAACAAAAAAATTGTATGGTCATCTGTCCTGATTTTTCACTTTTTTGATTTAATTTCAGTATTGCATTAATACAGCACGACTATTGCCAAATGTCCCCATGGATTCTATAGTAGAAATTGTCAAGATTGGGGGATTTAACGTGAAAGACGCAATAAAACGGCGGCCTGGAATGAAGATCGGAGCTTTTTGTGCCATGGCACTGATATTAACAGGATGCATGGGACAGGACCCGGTTGATTCACTTCATCATTCATTAGAAAAAGCCGCGGAATCGGAAAAGCCGTTTCAAGAAGAACAAAAAACACTCAAAGAATTAGAGGCCAAAGAAAATCAGCTTTACGATAGTGTTATGAAGCTCAATATGGATGATTATAAAAAAATTGTTGCTTTATCTAATAAGGCGCTTGAAAATGTCAGCAAGCGCGAAGAACACCTAAAGCTTGAAAATGACAGCATGAAAAAATCGGAAACAGAATTTGAGGAAGCAAAAACGTCAGCGGAACATATTAAGGAAAAAGACATAAAAGAAAAGGCCGATGCCGCAGCAAACCATATGGAGAAAAGATATACATCATATGGCACTATGTATAAAGAGTATAAAAAAGCGCTTGAGCTTAATAAAAAACTGTATATGCAGCTGAAAGACAAAGATTTGACAAGAGATGATCTGGATCAGCAGATCGATAAAGTCAATGCTTCTTATGAAAAGATCCTTAAATATAGCGGAGAATTTAATGAACAAACCGAAAAATATAATAAAGCCCGGGAAGATTTATATGATGCTGCAGGCTATCGTGTGAAAAAGAGCTGACTCGATCAGCTCTTTTTTTGAATGAAATGCGATTCGGATTTCGTTCAAAATTTTCATTTCTATTGTAGTACAGTATAGTAAGGTATACTAGTACAGTTTTGGGTGCGGTTGGCATCTGTTTTTTTGTTGAAAATGTAAAGCGAATACATTTATTGAAAATCAGCGATGAAAACGATTGACGGTTCTTCTTTATTTGGTGTAAACTAATCCATGTTAAGCGGTGTTGTATTAGTTTTTTACAACTTCGAAATAATACAGTTCAAAGCAGAGTGTAACTATCCTACATAAAAGGTTTTGGCAAACTGGGGATCGGCTAAAATATAATACGACTTACTGCTGATACTTTAGGGTACCCTAAGTTTGTATGTATAAAAGGAATGCACGTCTAATGACTGTTTAAAAGAAAGGAAGAGGTGACTTAGTATGGCTGCAAAAACGAAAAAAGCTATCGTTGACAGTAAGAAGCAATTTGATGCCATTAAAAAGCAGTTCGAAACGTTCCAAATTTTAAATGAAAAGGGAGAAGTCGTGAATGAAGCGGCGATGCCTGATTTAACTGATGATCAATTAAAAGAGCTAATGCGCCGCATGGTATTTACGCGTGTGCTTGACCAACGCTCTATCTCATTAAACCGTCAAGGACGTCTCGGATTTTACGCTCCTACTGCGGGTCAAGAAGCTTCTCAGATTGCAACGCATTTCGCGCTTGAAAAAGAAGACTTTGTTCTTCCTGGATACCGTGATGTGCCTCAGTTAATTTGGCACGGCCTTCCATTATATCAAGCGTTTCTTTTCTCTCGCGGACATTTCAGAGGAAACCAAATGCCTGATGATGTGAATGCCCTTTCTCCACAAATCATTATCGGTGCTCAATACATTCAAACTGCCGGTGTTGCGCTAGGTCTTAAAAAACGCGGTAAGAAAGCTGTCGCAATCACTTACACTGGTGACGGCGGAGCTTCTCAAGGGGACTTCTACGAAGGAATTAACTTTGCCGGAGCTTATAAAGCACCTGCAATCTTCGTGGTGCAAAACAACCGTTACGCGATTTCAACTCCTGTTGAAAAACAATCTGCAGCTGAAACAATTGCACAAAAAGCTGTAGCTGCCGGTATTGTCGGCGTACAAGTAGACGGAATGGATCCGCTTGCTGTATACGCAGCAACTGCTGAAGCACGCGAGCGCGCAATCAACGGCGAAGGTCCAACACTAATTGAAACACTTACATTCCGTTATGGCCCGCACACAATGGCTGGTGACGATCCTACTAAATATCGTACAAAAGAAATCGAAAATGAGTGGGAACAAAAAGATCCGCTTGTACGTTTCCGTGCGTTCCTTGAAAACAAAGGCTTATGGTCTGAAGAAGAAGAAGCAAAAGTAATTGAGGATGCGAAAGAAGAAATTAAGCAAGCGATCAAAAAAGCTGATGCTGAACCGAAGCAAAAAGTAACTGATTTAATGAAAATCATGTACGAAAAAATGCCTCACAACCTTGAGGAGCAATTTGAAATTTATACACAGAAGGAGTCGAAGTAAGCCATGGCGCAAATGACAATGATTCAAGCAATCACGGATGCGTTACGCACAGAACTGAAAAATGACGAAAATGTCTTAGTTTTCGGAGAAGACGTTGGTGTAAACGGCGGCGTATTCCGTGCGACAGAAGGATTGCAAAAAGAATTCGGTGAAGACCGTGTGTTTGACACGCCACTTGCTGAATCTGGTATCGGCGGTCTTGCCCTTGGTTTAGGCTTAAACGGCTTCCGTCCGGTAATGGAAATCCAATTCTTCGGATTTGTTTATGAAGTAATGGATTCAGTTTCTGGCCAAATGGCTCGTATGCGCTACCGTTCTGGCGGACGCTGGACTTCACCTGTAACAATTCGTTCTCCTTTCGGCGGCGGTGTTCATACTCCTGAACTTCACGCTGACAGCTTAGAAGGTCTTGTTGCACAACAGCCTGGTATCAAAGTTGTTATTCCATCAACTCCTTACGATGCCAAAGGACTTTTAATTTCTGCGATCAGAGACAATGATCCTGTTGTCTTCTTAGAGCACATGAAGCTTTACCGTTCTTTCCGTCAGGAAGTTCCTGAAGAAGAATACACAATTGAGCTTGGAAAAGCTGACGTGAAACGTGAAGGTACTGATCTTTCAATCATCACTTACGGCGCAATGGTTCATGAATCATTAAAAGCTGCTGAGGAGCTTGAAAAAGACGGCATTTCTGCTGAAGTTGTCGACCTTCGTACAGTAAGCCCACTTGATATCGATACAATTATCGCTTCTGTAGAAAAAACAGGACGCGCGATTGTCGTTCAAGAGGCACAAAAACAAGCCGGTATTGCTGCAAACGTAGTAGCAGAAATTAATGACCGTGCGATCCTGAGCTTGGAAGCACCTGTACTTCGCGTTGCAGCGCCAGATACAGTATTTCCTTTCTCTCAAGCGGAGAGCGTATGGCTTCCAAACCATAAAGACGTTCTTGAAACAGCAAGAAAAGTGCTTGAATTTTAATCAAACTGCATAATCGAGAGGGAAGCTGAACGTTTTCCCTCTATTATATATCTGTTTTCAATGCTTACGATGTAAACTTTAAAATTGCTTAATCAAACTAGGAGGTCGAGAACTGTGGCATTTGAATTTAAACTTCCAGATATCGGGGAAGGTATCCACGAAGGCGAAATCGTAAAATGGTTTGTCAAGCCTAACGACGAGGTAGACGAAGATGATGTACTGGCTGAAGTCCAAAATGATAAAGCAGTAGTAGAAATTCCTTCACCTGTTAAAGGAAAAGTATTAGAATTAAAAGTTGAAGAGGGAACGGTTGCAACTGTTGGACAAACGATTATTACGTTTGATGCACCTGGTTACGAAGATCTTCAATTTAAAGGCAGCGATGAGTCTGACGATGCGAAAACTGAAGCACAAGTTCAGTCAACTGCAGAAGCTGGACAAGACGTTGCGAAAGAAGAGCAAGCTCAAGAGCCTGCAAAAGCTACTGGCGCAGGACAGCAGGATCAAGCTGAAGTTGACCCGAACAAACGCGTGATCGCTATGCCTTCCGTACGTAAATATGCTCGTGAAAAAGGTGTAGACATCCGTAAGGTTACTGGTTCAGGCAACAACGGACGTGTTGTAAAAGAAGATATCGACAGCTTTGTAAACGGAGGAGCGCAAGAAGCTGCACCGCAAGAAACAGCTGCACCACAAGAAACAGCTGCTAAACCGGCTGCTGCACCAGCTCCAGAGGGCGAATTCCCAGAAACACGCGAAAAAATGAGCGGTATCCGTAAAGCAATTGCAAAAGCGATGGTTAACTCTAAACACACTGCTCCTCACGTAACGTTAATGGACGAAGTGGACGTAACAAACCTTGTTGCACATCGTAAACAGTTCAAACAAGTTGCTGCTGATCAAGGAATCAAGCTGACTTACTTGCCTTACGTTGTAAAAGCTCTTACATCTGCACTGAAAAAATTCCCTGTTTTAAACACGTCAATTGACGATAAAACAGATGAAGTCATCCAAAAACATTACTTCAACATCGGTATCGCTGCTGACACTGAAAAAGGCTTGCTTGTACCGGTTGTGAAAAATGCAGATCGTAAATCTGTCTTTGAAATTTCTGATGAGATCAATGGCCTTGCAACAAAAGCTCGTGAAGGCAAGCTTGCTCCAGCTGAAATGAAAGGCGCATCTTGCACAATTACAAACATCGGTTCTGCCGGCGGACAATGGTTCACTCCGGTTATCAACCATCCAGAAGTTGCGATTCTTGGTATCGGACGCATTGCAGAAAAAGCGATTGTTCGTGATGGCGAAATCGTAGCAGCTCCAGTCTTAGCTCTTTCTCTCAGCTTCGACCACCGTATGATCGACGGAGCAACTGCGCAAAATGCATTAAATCACATCAAGCGTTTACTGAACGATCCACAATTAATTTTAATGGAGGCGTAATGTTATGGTAGTAGGAGATTTCCCTATTGAAACAGATACTCTTGTAATTGGTGCGGGACCTGGCGGCTATGTAGCTGCCATCCGCGCTGCACAGCTTGGACAAAAAGTAACAGTCGTTGAAAAAGCAACTCTTGGAGGCGTTTGTCTGAACGTTGGATGTATCCCTTCAAAAGCGCTGATCAATGCAGGTCACCGTTATGAGAATGCAAAACATTCTGATGACATGGGAATCACTGCTGAGAATGTAACAGTTGATTTCACAAAAGTTCAAGAATGGAAAGCTTCTGTTGTCAACAAGCTTACTGGCGGTGTAGCAGGTCTTCTTAAAGGCAACAAAGTAGATGTTGTAAAAGGTGAAGCTTACTTTGTAGACAGCAATTCAGTTCGTGTTATGGATGAGAACTCTGCTCAAACATACACGTTCAAAAACGCAATCATTGCTACTGGATCTCGTCCTATCGAATTGCCAAACTTCAAATATAGTGAGCGTGTCCTGAATTCAACTGGCGCTTTGGCTCTTAAAGAAATTCCTAAAAAGCTCGTTGTTATCGGCGGCGGATACATCGGAACTGAACTTGGAACTGCGTATGCTAACTTCGGTACTGAACTTGTAATTCTTGAAGGCGGAGATGAAATTCTTCCTGGCTTCGAAAAACAAATGAGTTCTCTTGTTACACGCAGACTGAAGAAAAAAGGCAACGTTGAAATCCATACAAACGCGATGGCTAAAGGCGTTGAAGAAAGACCAGACGGCGTAACAGTTACTTTCGAAGTAAAAGGCGAAGAAAAAACTGTTGATGCTGATTACGTATTGATTACAGTAGGACGCCGTCCAAACACTGATGAGCTTGGTCTTGAGCAAGTCGGTATCGAAATGACGGACCGCGGTATCGTGAAAACTGACAAACAGTGCCGCACAAACGTACCTAACATTTATGCAATCGGTGATATCATCGAAGGACCGCCGCTTGCTCATAAAGCATCTTACGAAGGTAAAATCGCTGCAGAAGCTATCGCTGGAGAGCCTGCAGAAATCGATTACCTTGGTATTCCTGCGGTTGTTTTCTCTGAGCCTGAACTTGCATCAGTTGGTTACACTGAAGCACAGGCGAAAGAAGAAGGTCTTGACATTGTTGCTGCTAAATTCCCATTTGCAGCAAACGGCCGCGCGCTTTCTCTTAACGAAACAGACGGCTTCATGAAGCTGATCACTCGTAAAGAGGACGGTCTTGTGATCGGTGCGCAAATCGCCGGAGCAAGTGCTTCTGATATGATTTCTGAATTAAGCTTAGCGATTGAAGGCGGCATGACTGCTGAAGATATCGCGATGACAATTCACGCTCACCCAACATTGGGCGAAATCACAATGGAAGCTGCTGAAGTGGCAATCGGAAGTCCGATTCACATCGTAAAATAATTTTCATATCAAAAACAGCCCTCGCTCAAAGCGGGGCTGTTTTTTTATTTTGACAGCACATGCTGTAATGGTTTAATGATGTCTTCTTTCTTTTTCACACATCCCTCGATTTTCACCACGACATGGCGCTGATCAACAACCATAAGGGTAGGGACAGTTTCAATCTCATCTTCCCAGCCTTCTTTTTTATCATAGACCTTCATTTTATCTATTTGCTCGGGATAATCTTTTTCTAAATCAAGCAGTGCATCGTAATAAGGCGCTTCCTGGTCTATTTGGTTCTCATCAGAAAAAAACAGGATTTGTGTATGATGAATGTTGTCAATCCGGCTTTTTTTCATCGGATTGATGGTGGAAAGCGTACAGCCCGATAAAGCAAATACTATTATCAGCATGGGGAATACCGCGCGATATCGCATCTATCTTCTCCTCTGTATAAACAGTAGTAAACTAGCTTTAGTTTATCACGAGAGGCGGCTTAATCTGCTTCTTGTTACCTAATTGTTATATAATTGAAACCGTTTTTAAAGTGAGATTACATATTATATCAATCGTTTAAAATAGCACCTGGGGTATATTAAATTTTTTGCTGCATTCTTGGATGAAAGTTCAAGAAAACGTGAAATTACATTATGTGCTGTGGCATATATATCGAGTAAAGCTTCTGTATGAATAAGATAGTGTATGAGGGAAAATGGAAAAGAACGGTCTATATGATGATCTAAAATCAAATGTGTTATACAGTTTGTTGTTGACATTTTAAATGTGACATATTAATATAATAACAACAAAAGAAATTAAGCGTTTTCAAATTTCAAAGAAATGGGGAATAAGAGATGGGTACGATTGTTTGCCAAGATTGCAACGAAGCCATTCATTACTTTGAAGATGAGAAAGTGACAACATTATACGGAACATGCTGCGGACAATGTCAATGTCCTGTTGAAGAAGAGTAAAAAAAGCATGCGGCTTAAAGCCGCATGCTTTTTATTTTTTATTGAATTGCTTTTTGTTCTTTGATGACTCGGATCATATGTAAAGTCGAGTCCTCAGGTCCTTGAACAGGGAGGCCTGCGTCAAGGTTTTTAAAAATGTAGCTGATGTTTTCTTCTGTAATAATTTCTCCTGGAATGAAGATTGGAATACCAGGCGGATATACCATGACAAATTCAGCAATAATCCGTCCGGATGCTTCTTTTAATGGGATGACTTCCGTATTTGCATAGAAAGCATCACGCGGAGTCATTGCCAATAAAGGTATTTCTGGAAGCAGAACCTCAGTTTGCTGATGTGTTACATCTTGTTCTGACATTTGCTGTGCGATCTCAGTTAAAGCCTCTACAAGCCGGTCTGCATCATTTTGGCTGTCACCAGGAGTGAAAATACACAAAATATTGTACAGATCAGAAAGCTCAACCTCAATATTAAAGGATTCACGAAGCCATTTTTCCACGTCATGTCCTGTCAGGCCCAGACTTTTCACAGAGATAATCAATTTTGTCGGATCATAGCTGTAAGCTGCTTTCGACCCAAGAATCTCAGAACCGACACAATAAATGCCTTCAATCTGGTTGAGGCGATCTCTCGTCTGATTGGCAAGCTTTAGTGTTTCCTCAGCAAGCTGGTGGCCTTCTGTTGCAAGGCGTTTTCTGGCAACATCCAAAGAAGCGAGAAGCAAGTAAGAAGTTGACGTAGTTGTCAGCATGCTCAGTATGGATTGCACTCTGTCTTTTGATACAAGGCCCTCTCTCATGTTTAAAATCGAACTTTGCGTGAGTGATCCGCCCAGCTTGTGTACACTTGTCGCTGCTATGTCCGCTCCTGCCTGCATAGCCGATAGCGGCAATTCGTCGTGAAAATGAATGTGAACGCCGTGTGCTTCATCCACAAGCACTGGCACATCAAACGAATGAGCGAGTTCTACGATGCTTTTTAAGTCGGCTGCAACACCGAAATATGTCGGGTTGATGACGAGAAGCCCTTTTGCATCCGGATGTTCGGTAAGCGCCCGTTTAGCAGATTCAAGTGTAATGCCGTGAGAGATGCCCAATTCATTGTCAATTTCAGGATGAATAAAAATTGGAACCGCTCCGGAAAATACAATAGCTGTCATAATTGATTTATGAACATTTCTTGGAATAATAATTTTATCGCCAGGTCCGCAAACAGCCATTACCATTGTCATAATGGCGCCGCTTGTTCCTTGAACAGAAAAAAATGTGTGATCCGCGCCAAATGCTTCAGCAGCCAGATCTTGTGCTTGTTTAATAATGCCTTTTGGCGCGTGCAGATCGTCTAATGGTTCAATGTTAATCAAATCTATGCTTAACGCGTTTTCACCGATAAATTGTCTGAATTCTGGGTCCATTCCTGCCCCTTTTTTGTGGCCGGGAATGTGGAATTGAACAGGCTGTCTGCTTGCATGCTTTTTCAGTCCTGTATATAAGGGTGTTTCATGTTGCGACAATTGTTTTCCCACCTTTGTAATCATACCTATGCATAATAGTGTGTATTAAAATCAGTTTCTCAACCGTTTTTTAGACGTAAAACAAATGAATTATATTATGAACTTGAAAGAATGTAAAGAACAATTTATGATCAAATGAAGATGCTTTCTCTTAAGGGAAGTAAATCTACAAGGAGTGAAGAAAATGGAGTATCAATATCCGATGAATGAAGATTGGACAACCGAAGAAGCAGTGGATGTGATTGCATTTTTCCAGCAGGTTGAGCTTGCATATGAAAAAGGGGCGGATCGTGAAGAACTGCTTAAAGCTTACCGCCGTTTCAAGGAAATTGTACCGGGGAAGGCCGAGGAAAAAAAGCTATGCGGCGAGTTTGAGGAACAAAGTACATATTCTCCTTATCGCACGGTCAAACAGGCGAGAGAATCTGATCACGCGAAGATTAAAATGTAAGAAAAAGAGCCGGGGGATATCCCGGCTCTTTTTTATGCTTGTGATACTTTTTGGGTGAGACGGTACAGAAAAGCAAGCTGCTTAAAGGCATCGTCGATACGCTGAAGGAATTCCTGGTTATTCATATTCAGCACTTCTTCTTTTTGGAGCTGGATGCCGCATAACAGCTCAGCTTTCTTTACAGTCTGCAAACGCTCAAACAGTGTCTTCAGCTGTTCCTTGTCCATTTCAGACTGTTTATGTACTCCCGGTTTTGTGTGATCTGCAGACCAAACGAAGCTGTCAGGGATATTTTTCGTAATGGTTTCTTGGTTCACTTCAAGCAATTTGCCGTATTCTTCTTTGATAGGGGATTCATAAATAATCGCGAACCACACAAAAACGTGGCTTTCCCATAAACCAATTTGGAAATGCGGCAGTTTTTTATAGCCTCTTTTGCTGTTTGCGAACGCCACCCAGCTGTCAGCCGGGGGATTGACGGATCTTCTTGCGTGCTTTGCCACATGCGGAAACATTTCATCTCCGGTTAAAGCTGATAAAGTTGGGGCAAAATGTTCGCCTAGAGCTGTAAGCTTCGGACGGACCGTCTCTTTTAATACTTCCATGCGCGCGTCTAAGCCTTCTATTGTAAAAGTGTTAAAGTCCTCTTCAGTGAAACGCATTTGTGTCATGATTTTCCTCCTTCATGCTAAGTATACATATTTTATCACAGTTCATACGAGCTTCAAAAAGATTGAGTGCGTTTGAAGTAAGGGGAAATGTGGTAATAAACGAATAGGTAAACACACAATTTTCAGAATCATGTTGCGCGTAAATAGAACAATCATACGATATAAGAAGTAATCATTGTTGAATGGCAAAATGGGATGCTTTTTTACAAACAAATGATCTCTGGAAGGGGCGAAAGACAATGAGGCAAGTTGTAAAAGAGGGATTTAAGGAAGAGAAAAACAATCGTGTTGCTGTCTGGAGACTAGAGGTTGATTATGAATTGGCAACCCTATATGAAGCAATGCAGAAAGAAAATGAAGAGCAGATTGAACAAAGCAAAAACAAACTTGAGCGACTTAGAAAAGAATGGATTCGTCTTAACGGGTAAAAAAGCGATAGTGAAAACGAACCGCATGAATGGTTCGTTTTTACGTGAGAAGGGATATTTTTCATTTTCCTTGCTTTTTCATTGCCGTTATCAGTATCCTATAAAATAAAAGGTCTACATAGAAGAGAGGTACGAACGAATGACAAATTGGACGGAAATTGATGAGATTGCAAAGAAGTGGATAAGAGAAGCAGGCGCGAGAATTACACAATCCATGCATGAAAGCCTGACAATTGAAACGAAATCAAATCCGAATGATTTAGTCACCAATATTGACAAAGAAACCGAAAAGTTTTTCATTGATCGAATTCAAGAAACTTTTCCGGGACATCGGATACTCGGTGAAGAGGGGCAAGGAGACAAAATCCACTCACTTGAGGGAGTCGTATGGATTATTGATCCGATTGATGGGACGATGAATTTTGTGCACCAGCAAAGAAATTTTGCGATTTCCATTGGGATTTTTGAAAACGGTGAAGGGAAAATCGGTTTAATTTATGATGTGGTGCATGATGAGCTGTATCACGCATTTAGCGGCAGAGGGGCTTATATGAATGAAACGAAGCTGGCTCCTTTAAAAGAAACCGTCATTGAAGAAGCGATTCTTGCCATTAATGCAACATGGGTAACGGAAAACAGAAGAATTGATCAAAGTGTGTTAGCGCCACTTGTGAAAAGAGTCAGAGGCACACGCTCCTACGGTTCTGCCGCTTTAGAGCTGGCAAATGTCGCGGCAGGAAGAATAGATGCTTACATCACGATGCGGCTTGCGCCATGGGACTACGCAGCCGGCTGTGTGCTGTTAAATGAAGTAGGAGGCATCTATACGACCATTGAAGGAGAGCCGTTTACCTTTTTAGAAAACCACAGTGTGCTAGCCGGAAACCCATCTATACATAAAACGATATTTGAAGAGTATCTTCATGCTGGGAAGTAGGCCATTTGAGCAGGATGATCTCAGCTTGTTAGAAAAGCTCGCGGAGGCTCATCCTGTATGGAAAGAGGAGGAGTTTGGAGATAAAGATGCAGAAGACTATATCATCTCCTATTCCATGTACAACGGGTCATGGCTTGTATGGGAAAAAGACGGTCTGCCTGTTGCCGTCAGCTACCATCTCGAGTGGTCTCCTTCAAACGGTAAGCCGTGGCTCGGAACGGTCCTGATTGACCCGGCTGAAGAAAAAAAGGGACATGCGAAGATGATCATTGAACAGATCAGCAAATTGCTTAGAGCCAAACACAAAGCGATGTTTGCGGGAGTTCCCATTGAGCGCAGTGAATGGATACTGTTTTTAAGCCAATGCGGCTTTGAACAGCTGAAAACGGAAAAAGATGAGAAAGGCAAATCATTTATGATCTTGGTGAAGCCTTTAGCAGAAGATTCCATATGATAACGGCAGCTTATTTGCTGCATACAGGTTCAATAAAAAGCCTCTCAAACATTGAGAGGCTTCTGATGATTTGAAAATTATTTTTTTACCGCATGAATATAATGAATCGTTTCAAACGCTGACAAATTGTCTTTTCGATTACTAAAGAAAAGGTCATTGATGTCGTCTGGTGATAGATGTTCATAGATCAGTAAACCAGATGACTCTAACAGATGTTCAATCTCTTGATAAGTGAAACATGATTTCATCGGTTCTCCGCTTGCGGCAGCCATCTTCACCATATGTTCAACTCGATTCGACGTCCCTTTTGCTGTAAAAAGTGTTTCGTCTGCATAATCAAAAACAATAGAGCTTCCAGGCGGGACATGAGAAAATAAATTGCTGATCAAGCTTGCATTTTCTTCCCGTGTTACATAATAAGACACTCCGAGAAGGCTGAAGAATGTTTTTGTGTTCTTAAATCCTTCATCTAAGAGAGGATCATACGAAAACGTATTGGTGAAATCCATAGGAACAAAATGAAGATGATCCGGAATTGTCAGATTTGCATCCTTCAGCTTATTTTTTTTCAATTGCTGTGTAGCCGGATGGTCAACTTCGAAAACCTGTAAGCTGTTTTCTAATTCTGGATGCCGAAAGCAGAAAGTATCCAGCCCTGCTCCAAGAATGACATACTGTTTTGCTCCCAGCATTAATTCGTTGTGCAAGACTTTTTCACAATAAGAAGCACGTGCTAGGGGCGTGGGAGACAGCTGGATTTGTGCAACCCATTTTAATATTTTTTCAGGATCATTTTGGAAACGTTCGGCGATCTCTTTGTTGAAAAACGATATTCCTTGAATCATATTTTTACTGATGTCGATAAACTCTTTTTCGTTAATGAGATCTTTTGCGATAAAATCATCAAAAATAAGTGGTGTGTCATATCGGCTGTGATATGCACGGGCAAAAGCTGAAATCAAAGACGTTAAGCTGGACTCATTTTTCCTCATGAAATGATCCTCCACAAAAAATAAGATTCCCCTGGCCAGGAGAATCTTATTATACATACAAATATATTAATAGTAAATTTTAGCATAAATAAATTTTTTTGTCAATGTTTTTGCTCTTAATTGGACGCGCGATCCTTTACATAGCCACGTGACCTGGAGCAGAATTCGTCTATCAATTATGTGGACTGAATCATTAGCTTTTATAAAATGCGTACTTGCGGCTGCATCCCTCTTTTTGCAAATCAGGAGCGGTTTCTGTCTCATGGCAGCATCTTTTCGTCGTTTCTGCTGAGAGAGAAATCAAGATATGTAACAAAAAAAGCCTGAGAAATCTCAGGCTTTTCCTAATATTACAATCCAACAGCATTCCAGGCTGCTTCAACTTTAGCGGCATCAGTTGAGCCGTAGAGGTCACGGGCAGACTGAATGAGAGCTGCCTTGGCATCTTTGAACGTGGAAGAAGGCGTGAGGTACGTTGTTAACGCACGGTAATAGATTTGCTGTGATTTAGATACACCAAGTTTTGTGATGGTGTTGTAAGCGGCTTTGTTTGGAATTCCGCTGTTTGTGTGTACACCGCCATAATCGCCTTCATCTGTGTTTGGAAGGTTTCTGTAATTGGCGTAATTGTCAGGCTGGTTGTATTTTGTAGGGTTGGACAGGCTGCGAAGAGCAGGCTGGCTGACCGTAATGTCTTCACCGATGTCCCAGTCTTCTGTATCGTTAAAATACCCGAATACGTCAGAGAAAGACTCGTTTAATGCACCTGGCTGATTTTCATAAATCAAGTTGGCTGTTTCTTGGGTGACGCCATGTGTCATTTCATGCGCTGTCACATCTAATGAGCCGGAAAGCGGAGAGAAGAATGAACCGTCGCCATCACCGTAAATCATCTGGTCTCCTGTCCATGCAGCGTTATTGTATTGAGTGCCGTAGTGAACGGAAGAAACGATTTTACTGCCTTTGTTATCATAGCTGTTTCGTTTAAAGTTTGAATAAAAATAATCGTACACTTTACCGAGGTTATAGTGTGCGTCAACGGCTGCCCGCTGTGATGAAGATGTAAATGTTTTCGTTGTGCTTGAGACAAGCGTGCCCGGAAGGCGGCTTTGTCTGTTTTGCAAATCATATGTGATGATTTGGGTGCCTGTTGGTTTTGAAAGATCTCTTAGAACATATTTTCCGCCTTCATAAGAGATGTTCAAAGGAACAGTTGCGCCCTTTAGAGTTGTTCCGCTTCCAGTGGCGGCGGCATGTTCTACTTTATTTTGCTGTTTTAAAATGCTGCCTGTTTCGGCGTCAACTAAGACTTCCCAGTTTGCAGGTTCAGGCTCGACATAGCGAATCGTCACGTCGTAAGCAAGACGATAGCTGCCGTCTTTTGTTTCTATCGCTTTCAATTCGGCTTTATTGCTGTTTTTGGCCGCTCCGTTAGAAACAGCGTCTGGTGATTTGCCGATAGCTTTGAAAGCGAGTGCCAGCGCTTTTTCAGAAGAGACTTTTTGGCTGTTATCTGTTTTTGCAGCAGATTGATTGTGTAATTCACCATTGACCGCATAGACATTATCGGATTTATCGACGTGAACGATCACTTGCGAATCTTTAATTGGCACTCCGTTAACGACAGGCGCATATCGAAAGTGCTTGTATCCAAGGGCATCAGTCGTGCTTTCAACAAGCTTCAGCCTTTTGGAAGGGTCACCTTTAAAAATGTTGCTGTTCTTTTTCAAAAACTGCTTGACAGCCTTGTCATTTGGTGCAGAGAGTTCTGATTGCGCAATCGCGTTTTTGGAGAGGAAATTTGTTTGATTCTCTTTAAGCTGATGACTTTCAGCAGCCTGAACACCTGGCAGGCTGATTGATAAACTCATAAACGAAGCAGCGACAGCAACAGACAATTTCTTACCTAAACCCACAATAAATCCCCCTTTTTGAAAATACTGAAAACTTTATATTGTTATATTAAACTAGCATTCTGGAATACTCAACAAAAACTAACATAACTAGACAAAATTGATAGTATTGTCCTGTGTTTGTTTTTGTTGAATAATATCAAGATGAGTCAAGTGTCATGTGATGGTTCACTCAAGAGTTATGTTTTTTACATATCAAGGGGAAGATGAGATATTTTTGTTTCATCTTGAAACTTTTTGAAAAGTCCGCTGTCTAACCGAATGAGGCCTTAATAAGAAGTAAAGGATTGTTGTTCGTGTTGGAGTTATTCAGTCATTATGTATTGCATTTCGAACGTTATTTTATATTAAGCAGACAAAGCACCCTGCTGATTCAATGGTCAATTGTTGTTCTGTCGGGCTTATATCTTTTGGTGCATCATCCTAAAATAAACCGGCAGCGCACAATGTTCATGGCGGGTGTTATATTGCGGATTGTGCTGCTGGTGGGAGTGTCTGTTGAACTTATTCACCAGGTGCAATCAACAAACTTCACCAGCGCTTACTTAAGAGAGGACGGAAAAGAACTGCTGCCGCTGCTGTATTTTTTGTTATACGGATATGTGTTGCTGACGGCTTTTCACTATATGCTGATGCCGCGTGATCATGGCGGAAAGGGTAAGTTTTATACGTTCGACCTTGCCGTTGTCAGTTTGCCAATCGTACAAATGATATTCAGTTTCTTTACGTATTGGAAGGAAAATTCGGATGGAGTCGAGCCAATTGCATTCGTGTTTCTGTTTTTCATTATTACTCTTCCTATTGTGTTGAATGTTGTGTTTTTCAAGCTGTATTGGAGAACAAATAAGATTTTACTAGGCTTATTTTATACGCTGATTATCGGACTGCTTGTCTTGCTGCTTGCGCCATATCCCAATCAAATCTCAAAAGATTATGGTGCAGTAATGCCATATACGATTTATTTGGCAATGGCCGGATTTTTGATGAGTTATCATCTGTTCCAAAAGTCAGGAAAGGTTTATGTGCGTGTGAATAAGTGGGTGACGATGGCTGTCATGTTGTTTTTTGTCCTGCTGTTAAATCCGATATATAACATAGGAACGGCTGCTTTCGCTGTATCAAAGCCAGCAAATGTCCATGATTCATTCAATTTTGTCGGGGAGCACATTTCATCAGAAAAAGCGGAACAGATACTAAAGTCATTTTTTCCTACGGATGAAACACTTTATTTGCATGATACAAACATGGATGTGCATTATTTCTACTCATTTGAAAGCAAAGGTTATAAAGCTGAGGTAGATGAAGTATCGCAGCTGATTCGTAATTATGAATACTTACAAAAAGCACATGGAAAAAAGCTAACGAATCAGGAGTACAAGCGAAAGTCCATCGCTTTCCTTGAGCGACACGGACGTGTGTTACATAAGGATCATATCGAAACAAAGGTATCTCAAGAAGACGGCCAAACAGTCGTACGTATTTACCTGAAAAATCAACTTCATAAAAAAGATCATGCTGATGATGGCGCGGTATTTTATTGGGAAAAGGAAACCTTAATGGGCTTTAGTGAAGATCCTTCGATTTATCAGCTTGACTCTCTTCTGCATGTTCATATAACAGAACAAAACATTCACGACAAAGTGGAACAAATGTTTACAGCGCTGAACATATCAAAACAGACTTATCAGATCACTGATATTGAAAGCGACAGCCTGCTCGGAAGCATGGTGCGTGTTGAAACAAAAGATGGAATTATATTGGAGTTTGATGGAGAATCCGGTAGTTTACACAGTCTCTCGATTCCAATGAAAAAGGAAATTTCACTGACTAACAGCCAGCTGCAGCGGCAGGTATTAACAGTCTTTGATGCTGATGTATCAGAAATGAAGAAAAAAAGCAGGAAGAGTGACTTGGTAATATATACTAATTCTTCTAAAACATATGAGTTTTTTGAAGACCAAGGTCAGCTAAACGTTTATGTGTACAGCGATACACCTGATCAGTCATTCCCCTATACGTATCGTAATGGAACATTGGCTTACGAAAAAGTAGCTTCTCTATATCAGGATGTCATTTACAAAAAGCGTATGCGTCCGATTATCGTTCAAAGAGGGGATGAACGGCATTATGCATGGCTGATCATTATTCAGCCGTTTGGTTCAAATCGCCATGATGCCTATGTAGTGGATGGAGAAACACAAGAGGTGAAAAGTCTTTATGAATCATAAAGAAAAAGAGTCTGTTTTTGTAGACTTATACGACCTGTATAAAGAAGGAGAGCTAGAGGATGAATCAATGGAATGGATGAAACAGCATGAATCCCTATTTCAAAAGAATGCGGAAGACTTAAAGAGTAAAACTTGTTTAAAGAGAAGTCCCGGTGCTGAAGAAGAAAGCCAAATCAGATATATGAAAGTATACCTGTCTTCCATGTATATCTGTTTCATTTTATTGGCCATTTGGATGACGGTGTGGTTTTACTTTTAATGAAGCATAGGGATTCCATTGAGGACTTGTATCGGCAGTATTATCAAGAAATTTTAAATTATTTATTCAGAAGGACTCATCACCTTGAAACAGCTAAGGACTTAGCGCAGGACACGTTTGTGAAAGCTCTTAACGGTCTGGCTTCGTTTAGGGGGCATTCTTCCATCAGAACATGGCTCTATACCATTGCGCATCATACCTTTATCAATTGGTACCGCAGGGATGTCAAATACCAATTTACTGATATCAGCAAAAATGAAGGGTTAACGCAAACAACTTATGAGCAGCCTGAACAGTATCTGTCACGGACGGTGAAAAGCGAAACACTGCGGCAGGAGCTCCTGAAGTTAAAAGATCAGCATCAATCCGTTTTGATTTTAAGAGAATTCCAAGAGCTTTCTTATGAAGAAATCGCTGAGATATTAGGATGGAGTCTTTCTAAGGTGAAAACCACATTGCACCGGGCTAGATTAGAGCTAAAGAAAAACATGACGAAAAGTAGAGAGGAGGAGCGGATATGACCTGCTTTCTAGTAAGAGACCTGCTTCCTCTGTATCTTGAAGGTGATTGTAAAAGAGAAACGGAACACGTTATAGAAGAGCATTTAAAAATGTGCAGCAGCTGCAGAGACATGTATGACACGATGGCTGAGCCATTTGAATTGGAAAGCGAACAGGCCGTTGAGGAGGCTTTTCTGCCGGAAGAAGAACTGCGTTTTAAACAGAGGTACTATGGTTTACTGATCATGAAAGCTGCCTGCTGGTTTGGAGCGGCGGTTGCCATGATGCTGATCATCAAACTGCTGATATAAAAAAAGCGCTTGTCCGATTCCGGCAAGCGCTTTTTCACATTAAGCCTGGGGATGAATCATATCGTAAATAGCGGCAAGCTGTTCTTGTGACAGGGCACTGAAGAGTTTTTCATAAACGTCAGCTTGCAGTGGCGTTGCACCTGCTTGTAGCGCTGCGTCTTTATCATAGCTGTACACATCATCTTGTAGCACAATGGCTGCTTGAAGAATGTGAATCTTGAGAGAAACAGCGGAGAAAAATTGTTCAAGTGCAAGTGCTTCTTTTTCTGTGAAGCCAAGTTCAACTGCTTTTTCTGTATCAAATTTGTAATTTCCATCCTCGAGATACACACATTGTGAAACAATGCTGAAAAATTCTGATGTCGATTCCCAGAGTGTAGCAATTACCTGAGCCTCTTCTTTTGTCATTCCTAACTCGACAGCTTTTTCGCTGTCAAAATAATATACACCGTCTTGTTCGTATATACATTGATTTAATATATCAATGAATGTATTGAGATCTTCGTTAGTGCTCGCCTGATGCTGAAGTTGAACAGCAGTGTTATCAACTAGTGTTTTTGCGCTGGCTGCATCAGGACCGAACGTTAATAGAGCAGCTGATGTCATTGCGGCAGTCGTTAACATAGCTTTTTTTACAAATGTTTTCTTCATGTTTCTTCTCTCCCTTTTATGAATTGTGCTACAAATTCCATTATAGGGAGTAGCTTCCGGTGGAGGAATAGGCGCTATGGTATTTTATGTGTATCGTTGCCGAACTACTTTTTGAAGGCTGCACGTGTGATCGTTAGAACGATTGTCTATGTATGAAGGATGATTTGCATCTTCCTGACTAAGAAACAGGGGAGATAAGGCTTAAAGAAATGAAAAACACCGCTTTCTTTGCGGTGTTTTTTGATTACAATGTCGCCGGCGGGGCAATGCTTTTAATCAAGCAAGCCTTGTTCGCGCATTTTCTTTTTTAATGTAAATCCGCCGCCCATGACAACGCAAACAAGTACAATGCTGGCGATAATGCCTGCAGGGCTTTTTTCAGCGATAAAGACGCCGATCAGCATAATGCTGAAAACCGCTGCAGATGCAAATAATAGTAAAAGCCAATTCATTTTTTTCATATTTTCCATCCCCTTTTACGTCTTATATTAAGTTTACTGAAAAACGTGACGCTTTTAAAGAGGATGTGTGATATAATATGAAAGTTATCTAATTTTTTTAGGAGATGAAAAAGTGAAACTTCGAAATGATCTTCGCAACATCGCGATTATTGCCCACGTTGACCATGGGAAAACGACTTTAGTCGATCAGCTTTTACATCAGGCTGGTACGTTCCGTGCCAACGAACAGGTTGCTGAACGCGCAATGGACTCAAATGATCTTGAACGCGAACGCGGCATTACAATTTTGGCGAAAAATACTGCGATTAACTATAAAGATACACGTATCAATATTTTGGACACCCCTGGACACGCAGACTTTGGGGGAGAAGTAGAACGGATTATGAAAATGGTAGACGGCGTAGTGCTTGTCGTTGACGCATATGAAGGCTGTATGCCTCAAACTCGTTTTGTTCTGAAAAAAGCTCTTGAGCAAAACCTGAACCCTGTTGTTGTTGTAAACAAAATTGACCGTGACTTTGCTCGTCCAGAGGAAGTTATCGATGAAGTTCTTGATCTGTTCATTGAGCTTGATGCCAATGAAGAGCAGCTCGAGTTCCCAGTGGTATATGCTTCCGCGATTAATGGAACAGCGAGTCTTGATCCGAAACAACAGGATGAAAACATGGAAGCTTTATATGAAACCATTATTAAGCATGTTCCGGCACCTGTTGATAATGCAGAGGAGCCGCTTCAATTCCAAGTTGCCCTTCTTGACTACAACGACTATGTAGGCCGTATCGGAATCGGACGCGTATTCCGCGGCACAATGAAAGTCGGACAGCAGGTTTCTCTTATGAAGCTTGACGGAACGGCTAAGTCATTCCGTGTTACAAAGATTTTTGGTTTCCAAGGCTTAAAGCGTGTGGAAATTGAAGAAGCAAAAGCGGGAGACCTCGTTGCGGTTTCCGGGATGGAAGATATCAACGTTGGTGAAACGGTATGTCCTGTAGACCATCAAGATCCGCTTCCGGTCCTTCGCATTGATGAGCCGACACTTCAAATGACATTTGTCGTGAATAACAGTCCGTTTGCAGGCCGTGAAGGCAAATATGTAACAGCCCGCAAAATCGAAGAGCGTCTTCAATCACAGCTTCAGACGGATGTGAGCTTGCGTGTTGAGCCAACAGCTTCTCCTGATGCTTGGGTTGTTTCAGGACGCGGTGAGCTGCACTTGTCAATTTTAATTGAAAATATGCGTCGTGAGGGCTATGAGCTTCAAGTGTCAAAACCTGAAGTTATTATCAAAGAAATAGACGGCGTACGCTGTGAGCCTGTTGAACGTGTGCAAATTGATGTTCCTGAAGAGCATACTGGCTCTGTCATGGAATCAATGGGTGCCCGCAAAGGCGAAATGGTTGATATGATCAACAACGGAAACGGCCAAGTCCGTCTCATCTTTACAGTTCCTTCCCGCGGATTGATCGGTTACTCTACAGAATTCCTATCATTAACACGCGGATTCGGTATTTTGAACCATACGTTTGACAGCTACCAGCCGATGCAGGCAGGCCAAGTCGGCGGACGCCGTCAAGGTGTACTTGTGTCAATGGAAAACGGAAAAGCAACATCATACGGAATTCAAGGAATTGAAGACCGCGGTGTCATCTTCGTTGAGCCAGGTACTGAAGTATACGAAGGAATGATCGTTGGAGAGCATAACCGTGACAATGACCTTGTTGTTAACGTCAGCAAAATGAAACAGCAAACAAACGTCCGTTCTGCGACAAAGGATCAGACAACTACAATTAAAAAAGCGCGCATCATGTCTCTTGAGGAGTCTCTAGAGTACTTAAACGAAGATGAATATTGTGAAGTAACGCCTGAATCCATCCGTTTAAGAAAGAAGATCCTCAATAAGAACGAACGTGAAAAAGCAGCTAAAAAGAAAAAAACAGCAGGATTGTCTTAATCTCGTGCAGAATTTGAAAAGATAGAACCCGTACGTTTACAGGGGAGGGAATCTTTTTGAATGACGTAAGCGAACGTCTGTCGTTCTTCGCCGCTCTATATCAAGTAGACCGGCAGCCTGCGGCAGGCATGTGGCTGCTGTACGGCACGATTTTTGTGTTGGCCGTTATTGTATTTAAGCTTGGATTTGCTAAACGGCTTCCTGTATTAAAATCTGCAGTGGTGTATGTATTTTTGGCGTTGGGCTGCACTGTTTTGACTTTTTTAGGGGTGTTTTTGCCCGTGGCAGAAGGATTGGTCGTCGCTGCGCTGATTTTAATCATTTACAAAATCCGGCTGTATCAGTCGAAAAAAGGACAGTCTGCAAAATCATAAAAGACTCAGCTGAAAGCTGAGTCTTTTTTGTGTTCTGTATGGTTAAGCGGCCGCTTTATTTTTTGACTTTTTCTTTTTTCTGCTGTCCCGGGTGAAAAGTAAATTTTCCCGTTTTCAGCCGTTCCTCTGTTTTTTTGGCAATCCGATCGTGGCATTCCTGGCACATATATGTATGGATCGGGCGGTTTCGAAGCCGTTTCGCGATCAGGGTATCATCATCAATTGTTTCAATTTTATCGCAAATAGAACATTTGACCCTCATCATATCACCTCTTTCACTAACATGTATTATAGCACGGATCAGAAGCTGTCCAAAATAAGAAAAAGCTAAAGCGCAAGGCTATAGCTTAGTCATTGTTGTTCTTTTTCATATGATGATCAGATTGATCGTTTTGCTCCTTCTCCATTTCCTGCTGCTGTTTTCTATTTAATTGGTCATTTTGCTGCTTTGTTTGCGGTTCGTCTTCATTGTCAATCACATCGTTAGGCACTTCGGGAAGCACTCGGCCGACAATTGCAGCTAATTCATCCAGTATACCTGTTACCGGATGGCCCTCGCTGATTTCTCTGCTCATTTCGCGAAGGCGGCTGACCGTATCGGGATCAGCAATGACTACTGCGTTGGCGCCATATCGATCATTCTTTAGCGCCTGGGCTACAGAATATTTAATGGTTTCCACTTTGCTTCTGTCCAAAGTATCATCGACATCAATCCCAACAACAGCATAACCTCCCAGCACAACGGCTGTTGCATCCTTGACGTCGGGGTTTTTTTCAGCAACGCTGACAAGATGCTTGGCAATATCCGTTCTTGTTCCATTGTCTTTTGTTTCTTGAGTTGTGTCCTTTACGTGAATCGGTTTAGTCTCCTGCTGTCTTGTTGATTCTTTTTCAACATTCTGGCCCTGTTTTCCTTGTTGATAGGCACAAGCGGACAGGATAAGTGTCAGCTGTATGATAATGAAAAGAATTCGCACTTGCGGGTTCCCTCCTTGAAATGCTTTCATTAATTTTATTGTTGAATTAACCTTCTATCTTTATGCACAAAAACATATATTTTAGCAGGCATTCACCTTTTTCATCAAAAGAGAAGCAGGAAGAACTTTGACCCTTATATCAGGAGGCTGAGACTTGAGTAAAATTTATGTGTTAGATACGAATGTGTTATTACAGGATCCTAACGCGATATTTTCTTTTGAAGAAAATGAGGTTGTCATCCCTGCTGTCGTTTTAGAAGAGGTTGATTCAAAAAAACGGTATATGGACGAAGTTGGGAGGAATGCAAGGCACGTATCTAAGCTAATCGATGCGCTAAGACAAAAGGGCAGGCTGCATGAGCATGTCCCGCTTGACACCGGCGGCACACTGAGAATTGAACTGAATCATCGTTCGTTTCACCAGCTGCAAGAGATCTTTATTGAAAAGACGAACGATAATCGCATATTAGCCGTTGCGAAAAACTTGAGCCTCGAGGAAGAAACCAAGGAAAATGGCAGGCCGGTTATCCTCGTCAGTAAGGATGTACTGGTCAGGGTTAAAGCCGACGCAATCGGACTGCTTGCTGAAGATTTCTTGAATGACCGGGTTGTGGACAATGATGAAATGTACAGCGGCTATAAAGATTTATATATCAGCCAGCAGCTGTTCAGCTCTTTTTACGGAAAAAATCAAATTTCAGTAAACGATGTGAAACAGCATGCGTTTTATCCGAATCAGTTTGCTTTAATGAAGGATGAGCTAGGAGGGTCCTCCTCGGCAGTCGGAATTGCAGATAAAACCGGAACGGTATTAAAAAGACTCGTATTTGATGATGAACATATATGGGGAATCAGGCCGAAAAATGTACAGCAGACAATGGCATTAGAGCTTTTGCTGCGGGAAGATATTCCGCTTGTCACCCTGATCGGAAAAGCGGGAACCGGAAAAACGCTCTTAGCTTTGGCGGCAGGGCTATTACAGACAGAAGACTTGGGAATATATAAAAAGCTGGTCGTCGCAAGGTCGATTGTTCCTGTTGGCAAGGACATCGGGTATTTGCCAGGCGAAAAAGAGGAAAAGCTAAAGCCTTGGATGCAGCCGATTTTTGACAACTTAGAGTTTCTGTTTAATGCGAAAAAACCAGGGGAGCTTGATGCTATTTTGGCGGGAATTGGCTCAATTCAGGTAGAGGCGCTGACTTATATCAGAGGGAGAAGCATTCCAGATCAATTTATTATCATTGATGAAGCGCAAAATTTGACCAGGCATGAGGTGAAAACTTTGCTGACGAGAGTCGGTGAGGGCAGTAAAATTGTCTTAATGGGTGACCCTGAACAAATTGATCACCCATATTTAGACAGTCTGAACAATGGTTTAGCCTATGTGGTTGAGCGGTTTAAAGGACAACCCATCTCAGGCAGCGTGAAGCTGTTAAAAGGTGAGAGATCAGGTCTCGCCCAGCTCGCAGCTGATTTGCTGTAACATTAAATGATTTCGATCTCTTTTACGTCGGTAATCGGCTGTTTGTGATGAATCGGGTCTTCAAAGTAAATATGCACGGGGCCGCCTTCTTGAATCGGCTTGCCTGCCTCACTGAAATGGACAATACTGTTCAGAGCGGTTTCCAGAGAAACGGCGGCCTTTCCCGAACTTGTGACAAATACACATTGTGTCGCAGAGCTGTTCGGCTCAGCATTTTTCAGGACAGTCCCAAGTCTCATTGCGAAACTGCCGTTCATCAGTTTTTGCTTCTCATATTGCTTTTCCGTCTTTAATGTAGGCGGGGCGATTCGCCCCTCTCTGATGACGCGTTCCGGATCAAGGTCGGATTCATCCCCGGCTGATTGTAAATATGTGTCTTGACTGTCCCCTTTGCGGTCAAACGAAAATTTGCGATCATCAAAAATCCATACGCTTGGATCAATGGTAATTGGATATGTAACATTGCCTTTTACTTGGATAACGCTCATGATATGACCCCCTTCTCTCAAAATTATAAAAGTTTTCGCATGAATTGTCACTTTGTGTACAAATTATGTGTATTGAAATGCTGAGGGAACGAGGGTGTTTGCATGGTATGCCAGCATAATGATGAGCTTGAAGCCTTAGTGAAAAAGGCGAAAAAAGTAACAGACAAGGGGGAGGTAGCCAGCTATATTCCCGCCTTGGCAAAAGCTGATAAACACGACCTGTCAGTGGCGATTTATTATTCCAATAATGTTTGTCTGTCAGCAGGTGACGTAGAAAAAACATTTACGCTTCAAAGTATATCGAAAGTCCTTTCCCTTGCTTTGGTGTTAATGGAATACGGCAAAGATAAGGTCTTCAGTTATGTTGGACAGGAGCCGACCGGTGATCCGTTTAATTCAATTATCAAGCTTGAAACAGTGAATCCGAGCAAGCCGTTAAACCCTATGATTAATGCCGGGGCATTGGTAGTGACAAGTCTGATAAGAGGAAGAACGGTGAAAGAGAGACTTGATTATTTGCTTTCTTTTATCAGAAGGCTGACAAACAACCAAGAGATTACATACTGCCGGGAAGTGGCTGAATCTGAATACAGCACTTCAATGATTAATCGGGCGATGTGTTATTATATGAAGCAGTACGGCATTTTTGAAGATGATGTAGAAGCAGTAATGGATTTATACACGAAGCAATGCGCGATTGAGATGAACAGCTTGGATTTAGCGAAAATCGGATCTGTATTTGCATTGAACGGCAGACATCCAGAGACTGGGGAGCAAGTCATCTCAAAAGATGTCGCTAGAATTTGCAAAACGTTTATGGTGACGTGCGGAATGTACAATGCAAGCGGGGAATTCGCAATTAAGGTCGGAATTCCTGCGAAAAGCGGCGTATCCGGCGGGATTATGGGCATTTCGCCTTACGATTTCGGGATCGGCATATTCGGCCCCGCATTAGATGAAAAAGGGAACAGCATTGCAGGTGTAAAGCTTTTGGAAATAATGTCTGAGATGTACAGGCTGAGTATTTTTTAATTTATGTCATATGCTTAAATCCTCTTGCATTTTCTGTTGATACCCTTTATGATAAATAGAAGAATTAGGTACTCGCCTGGGGAACGGAGGGATACTTTTGGCTTCAGAGATGATAGTTGACCATCGGCAAAAAGCTTTTGAACTCTTAAAAGTGGACGCTGAGAAGATTTTGAAGCTGATCCGAGTACAAATGGATAACTTAACGATGCCTCAATGTCCTCTATATGAAGAGGTTTTAGATACTCAAATGTTCGGGCTTTCGAGGGAAATCGATTTTGCTGTCCGCCTGGGATTGGTTGATGAAAAAGACGGTAAAGACCTTTTATACACATTGGAGCGCGAATTGTCTGCTTTGCATGACGCGTTTACAGCTAAATAAATGATAAAACTCAAACTAATTAACAGTTTGGGTTTTTTTATAACCGCTATTTTTCTCTCATCTCATAAAAGACGGTCTTTTTTTACACATTCCTTCCGAATCGTATAGAGATTCTTCGTCTCGTTTGATAAATTGTAGTAAAATAAAAAAGATAAATACATAAAAACCATAGATAATGGAAGTTAGAAGCAGGGAAGAGGATGTTATGTTAAAAAAAATGCTAAAATCTTATGATTACTCACTGATATTCGCTATCGTATTATTATGCGGATTCGGTTTAGTGATGGTATACAGCTCAAGCATGATTACGGCTGTCTCCCGGTATGGAGTAAGCAGTAACTTTTTCTTCATGCGGCAGCTGTTTGCTTTAATTGCAGGTGGCGCTCTATTTATTCTCATGGCTTTGTTTCCTTATAAAGCACTGGCCCATCAAAAGTTTCAGAAGGGGATACTGCTTGTATCTGTTCTTGCGCTTATCTCACTGTTTGTATTCGGACATGTTGCCGGAAACGCGCAGAGCTGGTTTAAAATCGGCGGAATGAGTATTCAGCCGGGGGAGTTTGTTAAACTGGTCGTGATTTTATACCTCGCAGCCGTATATGCCAAAAAACAAAGCTATATTGACCATCTATTAACTGGTGTAGCTCCTCCGGTAGTCATGACGCTTATAATTTGCGGGTTAATTGCCATGCAGCCAGATTTCGGTACAGCCATGATTATAGGGTTAATTGCGACGTGCATGATCTTGTGCTCCGGCTTCAGCGGAAAGACGCTGGTGAGGCTTGTGATACTGGGCGGAATTGTTTTCATTTTAGTCAGCCCGATTATCTATTTGAATCAGGAAAAAATTTTAACTGAAGGCCGTTTAGCGCGTTTTGAGAGTCTTGAAGACCCATTTAAGTATGCAAATTCATCAGGTTTGCAAGTGATCAATTCTTATTATGCGATCAGTTCAGGCGGCATTTTCGGTCTGGGGCTCGGTGAAAGTATCCAAAAATACGGATATCTGCCTGAATCACACACTGACTTTATTATGGCTGTCATTGCTGAAGAGCTCGGCATTTTTGGGGTATTGTTTGTGATTTTCTTATTGGGTTTTGTCGTCATAAAAGGTTTTTATATTGCCAGAAAATGCGAGGACCCCTTTGGAAGTCTTCTGGCGATCGGCATTTCAAGCATGATTGCCATCCAGTCGTTTATTAACCTTGGCGGTGTCAGCGGATTAATTCCGATTACAGGGGTTACGCTGCCATTTATCAGTTACGGGGGCTCTTCTTTAGTGCTGCTGCTGGCAAGTATGGGGATATTAGCGAATATCAGCATGTTTGTGAAATATTCAGAGAATAAGAAAAAGAGAGAGCCCTTGGCGCCGAAGGGAATGAAAAAGAAACAGCTCAAAAAAACTGTTTATCTGTAAAAAACAAGTGTGTACAGGGGAAGGATATTCCGCTATGATAGATTATATTCCATTCGGGTAAGGGGGAGAAAAGTTTGTCTCAGCAATCGATACAAAAAGTATTAGTAGCAAACAGGGGAGAAATTGCAATCCGAATATTCCGGGCGTGTACCGAGTTGAATATTCGTACAGTTGCGGTCTATTCAAAAGAAGATTCCGGTTCCTACCATCGGTACAAAGCGGATGAAGCATACTTGGTCGGTGAAGGGAAAAAACCGATTGATGCTTACCTGGATATTGAAGGTATCATTGATATTGCGAAAAGAAACAAAGTCGATGCAATTCATCCGGGATACGGTTTCTTATCTGAAAATATTCATTTTGCGAGACGATGTGAAGAAGAAGGCATCGTATTCATAGGGCCAAAATCCGAGCATCTCGATATGTTTGGTGACAAGGTAAAAGCGCGTGAGCAGGCAGAAAAAGCGGGAATCCCCGTGATTCCGGGAAGCGACGGTCCTGCCGAAACACTTGAAGCCGTCGAACAATTTGGACAAGCTAACGGTTATCCGATCATCATTAAAGCCTCGCTTGGCGGCGGCGGCCGCGGTATGCGGATTGTCAGATCTGAAAGTGAAGTCAAAGAAGCATATGAGCGTGCTAAATCAGAGGCGAAAGCAGCCTTTGGCAATGATGAAGTTTATGTAGAAAAATTAATTGAGAATCCAAAACATATTGAGGTTCAGGTCATTGGAGACAAGCAGGGCAATGTCGTCCATCTTTTTGAGAGGGATTGTTCCGTTCAAAGACGCCATCAAAAGGTCATTGAAGTGGCGCCGAGTGTCTCGCTGTCACCTGAATTAAGGGATCAAATTTGTGAGGCGGCAGTTGCGCTTGCCAAAAATGTAAACTATATAAATGCGGGGACGGTCGAATTCCTTGTTGCAAACAACGAGTTCTACTTTATTGAAGTAAACCCTCGCGTACAAGTTGAACACACGATAACAGAAATGATTACTGGTGTCGATATTGTTCAAACTCAGATCCTTGTTGCCCAAGGGCACAGCCTTCACAGCAAAAAAGTAAATATTCCTGAGCAAAAGGACATTTTTACAATCGGCTATGCCATTCAGTCACGGGTTACGACTGAAGATCCGCAAAATGATTTCATGCCTGATACAGGAAAAATTATGGCTTACCGCTCAGGCGGCGGTTTTGGTGTCCGTCTTGATACCGGAAACAGCTTCCAGGGCGCCGTGATCACACCATACTATGATTCACTTCTCGTTAAGCTTTCAACTTGGGCTTTAACGTTTGAACAGGCAGCTGCCAAAATGGTACGAAACCTTCAGGAGTTTAGAATCAGAGGCATAAAAACGAACATTCCGTTCCTTGAGAACGTTGCAAAACATGAGAAGTTCCTGACAGGGCAATATGATACGTCTTTCATTGATACAACGCCTGAATTATTTAATTTCCCTAAACAAAAAGACCGCGGAACGAAAATGCTCACTTACATCGGCAATGTGACAGTAAACGGCTTCCCCGGAATCGGGAAAAAAGAAAAACCGGCGTTTGACAAACCGTTAAGCGTAAAGGTAGACGTTGATCAGCAGCCTGCCAGAGGAACAAAGCAAATTCTCGATGAAAAAGGTGCAGAAGGGCTTGCAAGTTGGGTTAAGGAGCAGAAATCTGTCCTTTTAACTGATACGACATTCAGGGATGCCCACCAATCGTTATTGGCAACTAGAATCAGATCGCATGATTTGAAAAAAATCGCAAATCCTACGGCTGCGTTATGGCCTGAACTATTCAGTATGGAAATGTGGGGAGGCGCGACCTTCGATGTAGCCTACCGATTCCTGAAAGAAGATCCGTGGAAGCGTTTGGAAGATCTTCGCAAAGAAGTGCCAAATACCTTATTCCAGATGCTGCTTCGCTCATCAAATGCGGTCGGCTATACGAATTATCCGGACAATGTGATTAAAGAATTTGTGAAGCAATCAGCTCAATCCGGTATTGATGTGTTTCGTATTTTCGACAGCTTAAACTGGGTAAAAGGGATGACGTTAGCCATTGATGCCGTTCGGGATACCGGAAAAGTGGCAGAAGCTGCGATTTGTTATACGGGAGATATCCTTGACAAGAACCGGACGAAGTACGATCTTGCTTATTATACATCGATGGCGAAGGAGCTTGAGGCGGCCGGAGCCCATATTCTCGGGATTAAAGATATGGCAGGGCTGTTAAAACCGCAGGCTGCATATGAACTCGTTTCTGCGTTGAAAGAAACGATCGACATTCCGGTTCACCTTCATACGCATGATACGAGCGGAAACGGTATTTATATGTATGCGAAAGCTGTTGAAGCCGGCGTTGATATCATAGACGTGGCGGTCAGCTCAATGGCGGGATTAACGTCACAGCCTAGCGCGAGCGGATTTTATCATGCGATGGAAGGCAACGATCGCCGTCCGGAAATGAATGTCCAAGGCGTTGAATTGCTGTCCCAATATTGGGAGTCGGTGCGCAAATATTATAGTGAATTTGAAAGCGGAATGAAGTCTCCGCATACTGAAATATATGAGCACGAGATGCCAGGGGGCCAATATAGCAACCTGCAGCAGCAAGCCAAGGGAGTAGGCCTTGGGGACCGCTGGAACGAAGTCAAGGAAATGTACAGACGCGTGAACGACATGTTCGGTGACATCGTCAAGGTAACGCCTTCCTCAAAAGTAGTCGGAGATATGGCACTCTACATGGTGCAAAACAATCTGACTGAAAAAGACGTTTACGAAAAAGGCGAATCTTTAGATTTCCCTGATTCTGTCGTGGAGCTTTTCAAAGGAAATATCGGCCAGCCTCATGGCGGATTCCCGGAAAAACTGCAAAAGCTTATCTTAAAAGGGCAGGAGCCGATTACAGTCAGACCGGGCGAACTGCTTGAGCCGGTGTCATTTGAAGCGATCAAACAGGAATTTAAAGAGCAGCATAACTTGGAAATTTCAGATCAGGATGCTGTGGCATATGCCCTTTATCCTAAAGTCTTCACTGATTATGTGAAAACGACAGAAAGCTATGGAGACATTTCGGTATTAGATACACCGACATTCTTCTACGGTATGACATTGGGTGAAGAGATAGAAGTTGAAATTGAGCGCGGCAAAACGCTGATCGTTAAGCTGATTTCAATCGGTGAGCCTCAGCCTGACGCCACTCGCGTCGTTTATTTCGAACTGAATGGGCAGCCGCGCGAAGTAGTTATTAAAGATGAAAGCATTAAGTCTTCCGTTAAGGAAAGGCTGAAAGCAGACCGGACAAATCCAAGCCACATCGCAGCTTCCATGCCTGGAACCGTTATTAAGGTATTGGCTGAAGCAGGCACAAAAGTCAATAAAGGTGATCATTTGATGATTAATGAAGCGATGAAAATGGAAACAACGGTTCAGGCGCCTTTCTCAGGAACAATCAAGCAGGTTCATGTGAAAAATGGCGAGCCGATCCAAACGGGAGATCTGCTTCTCGAAATTGAAAAAGCATAAAAAAACAAGAGTGTATATCATTGATATACACTCTTGTTTTTTTATAGAAAATGTGGAGTGAAACAGATGGTTAGAAGAGATATAAGGGGACTTCAGAGATTATACAGTACTGTCACAAGTCCAAAATAAAAAGAGGCTTATATACCACCAATTTTTTAGATGCTTTGTAGTAGTCCATGCATATTTCTATAAGCACTATCTGATTTTCCAATGGCCAAAATGATTAATACTTATGTTCGCGGGCTATAGATGCATATGAAATTTCTATAATCACGATGAGAAAGGAGACAGCCTTAAGTGAGCCGCTCACTGATCATCAAGTTCAGCGAAGGCTGGCCATTGAAACAATAAAGCGCCAAAACAAGACATGAAAAAAGACCAAAGCCGCCTAAGGCTTTGGTCTTGAGTCCTTATGATTGCCTGGATTCATAACGGAAACGAGCAATCAATAATAAGAAGTAGCATAGAACGCCAAACAGACAGGCAATAAAGAACGAGTGGGCAAGTGCAAAGCCCAGAGCCAGTTCAGAGTATACGATCATAATACCGGACAGTGCCTGTAATGTAATGAAAATAAGACATGAGATCCATCCCCAAAAGATCTGTTTTTGATCTTTATAGGAAGTAATAGCATGAACAGCGGCAACAATAATCCATACAAATAACAGTAAGGCTGCTGCTCTGTGGCCCATTTGCACCCATTCATGGAATTGGGTCGGAAGTCCATTGTTCAGCGGGCTGCACAGCGGCACATCAGGACATGCCAGACTTGATTCAGTGTGTCTTACATATGCGCCTGTATACACAACGATATAGGAATATATCAAAATTCCTATCATGTGAAATTGCATCTTTTTGCCGATTTGAAGCGGCTTAACCAGTGTTCTGACTGATTTATCAGCTTCAAATATGAGCAATGTCAAAATAAGCACTGAAGCAAAAGAAATTAATGAGATGCCGAAGTGAAGCGCCATAATCAGCGCGTTCGAACCGAATACGACAGCCAATGCGCCAAGCAATGCCTGAAGAAATAAAAAGATAATTGACATGATCGCGAGAAACGTTGTTTCACGGAAAATTGGCGTGATTTTTCTCCATGACCAAAACGCAAGGCTTAGCACAAGGATAATAGAGATTCCGCTTGCGAATCGGTGGCTCCATTCAATAATTGAAGCCGGATTCAGTTCAGGGAAAAAACGGCCGTGACACAGCGGCCACTGTCTGCCGCATCCTTGGCCGGAACCTGTTTTTGTAACGAGGGCACCCCCGATTAAAACAATTAGCATGACAAATGTCGTCAGAACACCGAGAGCTTTTAATGCTTTATTCATACAATATTCACCTTCTCAACATACTGCTGCAATTTTATATACGTTCCAAGTGTAAGCGAATATGTGTTTTGTGGCAATTCCCAGAGCCTTTTGTTCACAAAAATATAATAGAATGACGGCTTCTGGAAAATGTACACTTGATTATTCATGCCGGGTCTGATAGAAATAAGGTAAACGCAATGCCGATTTGGAGATTGCCTTCATCTTTGGTAAAATTCATAAAAAGTTCACAAATAAATTCCTGTTTGTCGTTTAATATTTAATAGGATGTTTTTTTACAAGATGTTATCTTGTATGATAGAGTTGCAGGTTATTTTATTTTCCTGCGTTAGGTTTGTAAGGGAGGTTTACGTTATGGCTAACTCCAGAATCTTAAATGATACAGCTATAGACGGACAAATTGAAGAAACAACGGCATGGAAAGATTTTCTGTCCCTTATTAAAATAGGGATCGTCAATTCTAACCTCATCACGACTTTCACTGGAATGTGGCTTGCACTGCATATTTCCGGTTTAAGTTTTTTAGGCAATATAAACACCGTTCTTCTTACGTTAATCGGGTCTTCACTGATTATTGCGGGCTCCTGCGCGATCAATAACTGGTATGACCGGGACATTGACCATCTTATGGAGCGTACGAAAGTAAGACCGACGGTTACGGGTAAAATTCAGCCGAGTCAGGCGTTATGGTCTGGAATTTTGCTGGTTGCTTTAGGATTGATCATGCTGCTGATGACAACTGTCATGGCTGCTGTTATCGGTTTTATCGGAGTCTTTACGTATGTTGTATTGTACACAATGTGGACGAAACGCCGCTATACGATTAACACAGTAGTAGGAAGCGTTTCCGGTGCAGTGCCGCCGCTTATTGGATGGACGGCAGTGGAAGGGAATATCGGTGTCGTAGCATGGGTGTTATTCATGATTTTATTTATTTGGCAGATTCCTCACTTCTTAGCATTGGCTATTAAGAAAACTGAGGATTACAGAGCTGCAAATATTCCGATGCTTCCTGTCGTATACGGATTTGAAGTGACAAAAAGACAAATTATTGTGTGGGTTGCGTGCCTGATGCCGCTTCCGTTTTTCCTTGGTAGCCTGGGTCTTCCGATTGTCATTCTCGGCTTGCTGTTAAATATCGGCTGGCTGATTCTTGGCTTAATGGGATTCCGCTCCAAGAATATCATGAAGTGGGCAACGCAGATGTTCGTTTACTCGCTTAACTACATGACAATCTATTTCGTTGCCATGGTTGTCTTGACGCTTTTCTAAAAAATAGATATGATGCTTGTTTTATCGCTTCAAAATAAACGATGACAACTAGTAAATGCCGCCTTGACCTCTTGTTTAATCAGGCGGCTTTACTTTTATACATAGATGGCATTTTGAGTAAAAAAACTCATAATTTAAGAGAAGAGGAAATGTAAGTGCTTTATTGGTGATAGGTTGGATGGCGATAGATTTCGATCCGCTTTCCGCCTTTGTATTGACCAGAAAAGGGGTTGGGTGAAATGGTAAAGCATTGGCGTCTTATTTTATTATTAGCCTTAGTGCCGCTTCTATTAAGCGGATGTGGAAAACCTTTTTTATCCACGCTCAAGCCTGCTGGCGAGGTGGCTGATAAACAGTATGACCTGACAGTGCTCAGCACATTGATTATGGTGGTTGTTGTTGCAGTAGTATCTGTTATCTTCTTTTATGTGATTGTGAGATTCAGAAGATCACGGGTCGGTGAGAACACGTTACCGAAACAGGTAGAGGGGAATAAATTTTTAGAAATCACATGGACCGTGATCCCGATTTTGCTGCTCATTATTCTTGTGATTCCTGTTGTATTATATACGCTGGAGCTAGCGGACACATCACCAATGGATAAAAAAGGCCGCAAAGCTGAGGATGCTCTTGTAGTCAATGTTAGGGCAAATTTATACTGGTGGGAGTTTGAGTACCCTGATTACGGCATTATCACAAGCCAGGAGCTGATTGTACCGACAGATCAGCGTGTATATTTTAATTTAAAAGCCTCTGATGTAAAACATTCCTTCTGGATTCCTTCAGTTGGAGGAAAACTTGATACGAATACGGATAATGAAAATAAGTTCTTCCTGACATTTGATTCAAAACGAAGCAAAGAGGCAGGAGATATGTTTTTTGGGAAGTGTGCAGAGCTTTGCGGCCCTTCACATGCGCTGATGGATTTTAAGGTGAAGACAATGTCTGCAAAGGAATTTCAGGGCTGGACAAAAGAAATGAAAAACTATAAATCTACAGCAGAGAGCGATTTGGCTAAGCAGGGTGAAGAACTGTTTAAAGAGAAAAACTGCCTGAGCTGCCATGCGGTAGAGCCGAATGATAAGCGTGCAGAAGCCGCTAGAACGGCACCCAACTTGGCGACCTTCGGTGAAAGGACAAAAGTGGCAGGGGTGAAAGAGGCCAACAAAGAAAATGTGAAGGCTTGGCTGAAGGACCCTGACAGCATAAAGCCGGGGAACAAAATGACAGGCACATATCCAAAGCTCTCAGACAGCGAAACAGATGCGCTTTATGAATACTTAAAAGGCTTAAAAGCGGAAAGCAAGTAGGGAAGAAAGGGAGATATTGGGGGAGGTCACATATGTTGAATGCGCTTACAGAAAAGCGGACGCGCGGATCTATGCTTTGGGATTATTTGACGACGGTGGACCATAAAAAAATCGCGATTCTATATTTAGTGGCAGGGGGATTCTTCTTTCTTGTCGGGGGAATTGAAGCGATGTTTATCAGAATTCAGCTTGCAAAGCCGGAAAATGCGTTTCTCAGTGCTCAAGCATACAATGAAGTAATGACTATGCACGGAACGACGATGATCTTTCTGGCTGCGATGCCGCTCTTATTTGCCTTGATGAATGCGGTTGTGCCTTTGCAGATCGGGGCTCGGGACGTTTCGTTTCCATTTTTAAACGCGCTTGGTTTTTGGCTCTTCTTTTTCGGGGGCATTTTCTTAAATCTAAGCTGGTTTTTGGGCGGAGCGCCAGATGCGGGCTGGACGTCATATGCCTCACTTTCGCTTCATTCTAAAGGGCACGGCATAGACTTTTTCGTCCTCGGACTCCAAATATCGGGGCTCGGGACGCTGATAGCCGGGATTAACTTTTTGGCCACGATTATCAACATGAGGGCTCCGGGCATGACGTATATGAGGCTGCCTTTGTTTACATGGACGACATTTGTGGCCTCGGCATTGATTTTGTTCGCGTTTCCGCCGCTTACGGTTGGATTGGCTCTCATGATGCTGGATCGACTGTTCGGAACCAATTTCTTTAACCCGGAGCTTGGCGGAAATACGGTCATTTGGGAACATTTATTTTGGATCTTCGGCCACCCGGAGGTTTATATCCTAATTTTGCCTGCATTCGGTATTTTTTCTGAGGTCATCCCTGTGTTCGCCAGAAAGCGTTTGTTTGGCTATTCTTCAATGGTTTTTGCAATCGTGCTCATTGGCTTTCTGGGCTTTATGGTTTGGGTGCATCACATGTTCACGACTGGTCTCGGCCCGATTGCAAATGCGATTTTTGCGGTTGCAACAATGGCTATCGCGATTCCGACCGGGATTAAGATTTTTAACTGGCTGTTGACGATTTGGGGAGGAAATGTGAAGTATACAACCGCTATGCTGTATGCTGTCTCATTTATTCCATCCTTTGTGCTCGGCGGTGTGACGGGAGTCATGCTGGCAGCAGCAGCTGCTGATTATCAGTTCCATGATACGTATTTTGTGGTTGCGCACTTCCACTACGTCATTATTGGCGGCGTTGTATTCGGCCTTTTAGCCGGTGTTCATTTCTGGTGGCCGAAAATGTTCGGTAAAATTCTGCATGAAACGATGGGGAAAATTTCATTTGTATTGTTTTTTATCGGCTTTCACCTCACGTTTTTCATTCAGCATTTTGTCGGCTTAATGGGGATGCCGCGCCGGGTTTATACGTTTTTGCCAGGACAGGGTCTGGAAACCGGCAACTTGATCAGTACAATCGGGGCGTTTTTTATGGCGGCAGCTGTTATTCTTCTGCTGGTCAATGTCATATGGACATCGGTAAAAGGTGAATATGTAGGTGCTGATCCATGGCATGACGGACGTACGCTGGAATGGACCGTTTCTTCACCGCCGCCGGAGTATAACTTTAAACAGCTTCCTTTTGTCAGAGGACTTGATCCGCTTTGGATTGAGAAGCAGGCAGGGCACAAATCAATGACGCCGGCGGAACCAGTTGATGATATTCATATGCCAAACGGCTCAATCCTGCCGCTCGTCATTTCCTTCGGCCTTTTTGTCGCAGCGTTCGGGCTGCTGTACAGAAGTGATTACGCTTGGGGCCTGCCGGTGATCTTTATCGGGCTCGGCATCACATTTATTACGATGCTGCTTCGTTCAGTAATTGATGATCACGGCTATCATATTCATAAAGAGGAACTGCCGAACGATGATAAAGGGGTGAAGGCATAATGCAAGTTCAAGAAAAATTCACCGCAGAAACCTTTCCAGCTTCTCCTGAAAAAGTAACCCTGGAAGGGAAAAATAAATTTTTAGGCTTTTGGCTTTTTCTTGGCGGAGAGACTGTTCTGTTTGCGTCTCTCTTCGCCACGTTTCTTGCGCTTCGGAATTCAAATGCCGGTGATCCGCCTACGACGGAAATGTTCGATGTGACACTTGTATTCATTGCCACAATGCTTCTATTAACGAGCAGTTTAACGAGTGTGTACGCGATGTACCACATGAAGAACTTTTCCTTCGGCAAGATGCAGCTTTGGCTGGGAATTACGATTTTATTGGGGGCAGGCTTTTTAGGACTGGAAATCTATGAGTTCAAGCATTACACCCATGAATTTGGCTTTACCATCACAAGCTCTGCCCTTGGTTCTGCGTTTTACACGCTTGTCGGTACACACGGCGCCCACGTGGCATTTGGGCTTATGTGGATCAGCACGCTTATGATCCGCAATGCCAAGAGAGGGCTGAATCTGTATACGGCGCCTAAGTTTTACGTTGCCAGCCTTTATTGGCACTTTATTGATGTCGTGTGGGTCTTCATCTTTACCGTTGTATATTTAATGGGGATGGTGGGATAAACATGGTCGATAAAAAAAGCAGAGGGCATATCAATAGCGACCTTGAATTTAAGAAAAAAAAGCATGCCCGGGAGATGAAATATCAAGTCCTGTCTTTTGGTTTAATGATCGGTCTTACGATTGTTGCATTTCTGACTGTGGCCACGGACGGTGTCGGCAGCTGGTTTACGATTCCTTTCATTATTTTGCTAGCTGCAATTCAAGTCATTTTTCAGCTGTATTATTTCATGCATATGAATCAGAAAGGGCATGAGGCGCCGGCACTGTTTTTGTATTCAGGGGTGTTTGTCGCGTTTATCACTGTGCTTGCGTTTGTGACAATTATATGGTGGTAATTTGAAACAGCCGCCGGAGGTGAAGAAATGAATCAGTTGGAGATATTCGGGTTTCGCGCGATGTGGAGCCCTTATCTTTTTTGTATCCTGTTAGGCATTACGGCGCTTTATCTCTATTTTTACAGGCGAATGTCTTCAAAGCCAAATCGAATAACTGGTAAAGAGATGGTATGCTTTCTGTCGGCGATGCTGTTTTTATATGCAGCCGAGGGAAGCCCGGTTGATCTGCTCGGACATATTATGTTCAGCGCACATATGGTGCAAATGGCCGTCCTGTATTTGGTTGTCCCGCCGCTGTTAATCGCGGGAATTCCTGCATGGCTCTGGGAAAAAATCATTTTCAGGCCTTCAATCAAACCGGTTTTTTCCTTTTTTACAACGCCTTTAATTGCTTTGCTTTTGTTTAACGGCATTTTTTCTTTATATCATGTACCGCTTATATTTGATACTGTCAAAACGGATCCGTTTTACCATACATTAATCACTTGGCTTATCTTTGTGCTTTCGTTCTTCATGTGGTGGCCGCTTGTTCATAAGGTTGAGCGTCTACGGCAGCTCAGCGGCTTGATGAAGCTGGGTTATATTATGGCGGACGGTATGCTGCTCACACCTGCTTGCGCCTTGATCATGTTCAGCGGTGCACCGTTATACGCCACCTATACAGATCCGGCTTTATGGGCTGAGGCAATGAGGCTTTGTGTGCCAGCGGATATGATGGGGCAGGTCCCATTAACAGGGCCAGAGATGTTGAATACACTGCCTTTGTTAGAGGATCAGCAGCTCGGAGCAGTCATGATGAAAATCATTCAGGAAATTGTGTACGGTACTTTTTTGGCCATTATTTTTTTCCAATGGGTGAAGAAAGAAAGGGAAAAGGACGGGCAGGAGGAGCCGCCGTATATTCAGCAGACGATATCATAAAAGGTACAGCGAAATATGCTGTACCTTTTCGTTACATTTGAACTGTTTTTAACATGTTGGCTATGTCCTGAATCAGTGCCTTGCTTTTTGTCACAACCTGTACGGGAAACTCTTCCGTTTCTCCATATTCTACTCCATGAGGGTAGTAATGCTTTCCTAGGAGAGGGGACATTAATTGAATCACGGCGCGCCCGCTTCCGACATCGCCTTCTGCCGCAATACCTTGTATCCGCAGGTAAAACGTACCCTCAATCGTCGAAAACTTCTTGTCATAGGTGACTCTCTCGTAATCCCATTGACCCGCTCTGATAAGACCTTCGCTTTCCATTAAGTCGTCTAGCCAGCTGAGCTCAGCCTTAACCCCTTCAAGTCCGCTTTCAGTAAACTTCAACACTGACCCCTCCTTATAAAAATTACCTTTCCTGACAATCATAGTATGAAAGCGTTAAACTTTCAATGAATCTTCTTCTTTTGAAAGTATGCAAAAATTAAATTTTGACGACAATAGCACTAGACTAAAGGAGGTTAAACGGATGACAAAAATAAAAGATCTGATGACAGCCGACTTGCAATATTGCACGGTATTAGATAATGTATATGAAGCTGCAGTAAAGATGAAGGACGCAAATGTAGGAGCAATTCCGGTAGTTGATGAGGACGGGGAAACATTGGTCGGCATCGTAACCGACCGCGATCTCGTATTAAGAGGAATCGCCATCAAAAAACCGAACTCGCAAAAAATCACTGACGCGATGACCGAAAAACCTGTCAGTGTGGAGGAAGATGCTTCAGTCGATGAGGTTCTTCATTTGATGGCATCGCATCAGCTCAGAAGGATACCAGTTACAAAAAATAAAAAACTGACTGGAATTGTCACGCTTGGTGATCTTTCTTTATCTGAGCAAACGAATGAACGTGCCGGCAGCGCCTTATCGGATATTTCCGAGGGTGATAATAGAGAAGAAGGCTTTTTTCATTAACACATAAATCTTTGACATGTTAAATAGGCTGTATTGTAATGGGATGTAAACAAGAGATTGTGAATCGCCACGGGGGTGATAGATTGAAAAATATATTGAGAGCAATGGTTATCCTTTTGATTATCTGCGGAACCTATGTTCTGTTTATTCAATATGGATCTGTTCCTGAAAAGAAATCAAATGACAGCGAGCCTCAGGTGTCGAATGAGGAAGCGCAAAGCGGCAAACGAATACATATGCCGACTTCAGGGTTATTGTCCTTCATGGGCAAGCCCGCCGATGAAGTAACGAAAAAGCTTGGGGAACCTGAACGTATTGACCCTTCGGCTTATGATTACGATTGGTGGGTATACAATCAAGGTAAGGATCAATATATCCAAATCGGGGTATTAAACAATAAAGTGGTCACATTATTCGCTGCGGGTAATGATATTAACGCCAAGCCTTTCAAAATTGGAGAATCAACTGGCGAAGTATTCAAGACCACCCAGGTGGCACCATTTGTGAATGTAGAGTATAAAGGAAATTCCTATCGGTTTGAATTTTCTGAAGAAGATATCAATACAAGACCGACTGTAAAGGTAGGAAAGATGTATGTCCAGCTGTATATGGACAAATTTGAGGGGAAGCTATCCAGCATCAGGGCGTTTGATGCGCAAACCTTTGTAAAGCAAAGACCTTATGAGGTAGTGTACCGCGGGGAATTAATTAAACCGAAAGCCGTTTCAGATGAGAAATGGAAAAAGATCCAAACAACGAGCGAAAAGCAAATCCTTGATTTGACGAATGTCATACGCGTTAAACATGGACTTGCGAAGCTTGAGTGGGATCAGCCAACGGCGGAAGTGGCATTTGGACATAGTGAGGATATGAAGGAAAATAATTATTTCTCCCATGTCTCTAAAAAATACGGCTCGCTGAAAGACCGCTTAGAAGAAGGGCATGTTGACTTTCAGCAAGCTGGAGAAAATATCGCATACAATTATGTGGACGGTCCGGCTGCTGTAGAAGGCTGGCTGAATAGCGAAGGCCATCGAAAAGCGCTTCTGAATTCAGATTATACGCATCTTGGTGTCGGAGTAGACCGGAAATATTACACCCAAAATTTTATTAAGCGATGGTAATGAAAGCCGCGGACGAATGGTTCCCGGCTTTTTCTATTTCCATACAAGCTGGTCTGAATGAATGTGCTGATAGCTTACAGATAAGGCCGTTTCCCATCCCTTCAATCAGGCTTTTTCACCAGTGTATAGGGCTATCGCTAAAAATTCATTTGGGAATGAATATAGGCGAACACAATGCCCGACAAAACGATACATTGTAGTAGGTAACGATTTTCGGAGGGGGTGAGGATTGTGGCGAATCAACATGCCAATCATTCAATCAATGACTTTAAACAATTCGTCAAGAAGCATCCCAAGCTGATAAAAGAAGTGCGCAAAGAACAAAGAAGCTGGCAGGACGTATATGAAAATTGGGTCCTCTTCGGGGAGAGCGACCCGATTTGGGATCCTTATCGGGAACCGGAAGAAGCTTCTGAAGCTGTGCCTGAAACACCGCAAAAAAATGATTTTGTCTCGAAAATGGTGACAGCGGTGAAAAAGATGGATGTCAATCAAATGAACGAACAAATCAATAAAATGAGCCAGTCGATCTCATCGTTGCAAAGCCTTCTTAATACATTTTCCGGAAGCGGACAGAAGCATTCTCAGCCAGGCTCTGGACAGCATCCTTTTTCTTTTCGAAAGGATTAAAAAAGGGGAGCTCATATGCGCAAAGAGGTTCAGGAATATATTTTAGCAAACGAAGAACGGAAACGATTCATCAGAGAACAGCCGATATGGTACCGCAGGCTTTCAAGAAAACCGGATGATCTGTCCTCCTTTCAGCTTGAAATGATGAATTTTTATGAAAAAACCATTCCGCATCGGGTGAATCAGTTTACGAACGGGATTCAAATGGCGCAAATGATGATGCAAATGTTTCAAGCGATGCGGACAAAAGATTAAAAGGCCCCGAAAAAGGGTCTTTTTTCATGCGGACATAAGGTTTTGTATACGGCTGCGGTTAAGCATTTTCCAATTGGCTGGTTTCATGGTAAACTAACAACTGGAGGTGCATGTTATGTATGCGACGATGGAATCCGTGCGGCTTCAAAGTGAAGCTCAGCAGCTTGCCGAGATGATTCTGCAGTCGGAGACGGCTGAGAACTACCGCAATTGTTACAAGCGTCTCCAGGAAGATGAAGAGGCAGGTCGGATTATTCGTTCTTTTATCAAAATAAAAGAGCAGTATGAGGATGTACAGCGTTTTGGCAAATATCATCCTGACTATAGAGAAATATCCCGGAAAATGAGGGAGATCAAACGTGAGCTGGACCTGAACGATAAGGTGGCTGACTTCAAGAGAGCTGAAAATGAGCTCCAGTCTATTCTTGATGAGGTCAGCGTTGAGATTGGGACAGCTGTTTCGGAGCATGTGAAAGTTCCGACTGGGAACCCTTATTTTGACGGTTTGTCTTCATGCGGAGGCGGCTGCGGTTCAGGTGGAAGCTGCGGATGTAAAGTGTCCTGACGAGACTGGCCGTCTCGTCTTTTACATATAAGAGAAAACAGGCAGGTGATTGTATTGGAGAATAGGCGCCAGGGCATGGTTGTGTATCTGCACTCCCTAAAGCAGAGCAAAATGCTGAGGAAGTTCGGGAATGTGCACTATGTATCAAAACGATTAAAATATGTCGTACTGTACTGTGATATGGACCAAATTGAAAAAACAATGGACAAGATTGCGTCTTACTCATTTGTGAAAAAAGTGGAGCCTTCTTATAAACCGTTTTTAAAATTGGAATTCGAGTCAAAGCTTGATAAGGCAAAAGAATACGATTATAAAATCGGCATATAGCTATAAAAAAATCCCCGCAGGCATCTGCGGGGTCCTTCTATTCCTTAATATGTTAAGGAGAAGGCAAAGGGAGAGGAGAAACCGGAGGAAGAACTTATGGGGAAACGTAAGTCTTCTCCGCGGTTGGCAACAACATCCTCTAGATGCTGTTGCTTATAGTATGGTCAAGGATCTTGCTGCCTATACACCTGTTTATCAAGATTAGCGTTCATTGTTTGGAAGAATGCTTTATGTTAAGATAGGATTGATTTTTTTCTATGTACATAGCGGCGTCCGGCCGAATAAAGAAACAAAATAGCTTTTAGAAAAAGTGGTGTGGAACATGAGAGTAATTTCTGGATCAAAAAAAGGCCGTTCACTAAAGGCTGTACCCGGAACATCAACAAGACCGACAACCGACAAAGTGAAGGAATCCATTTTCAATATGATCGGCCCTTATTTTGACGGGGGCAGGGGACTTGACTTATTCGCAGGGAGCGGAGGTCTTGGAATCGAAGCGCTTTCACGCGGGTTTGAGCATTGTATATTCGTTGACCGTGATTTTAAAGCGATTCAAACGGTAAAATCTAATTTGAAAACGCTGGAGCTTACAAAACATGCACAGGTATACCGCAATGATGCGGAACGTGCTTTGCACGCTGCTGCTAAAAGAGAAACCGGCTTTCGCGGAATTTTTCTCGATCCGCCGTATAAGGAACAAAAGCTGAAAGCACTTTTAACTTTGATTGACGAATATCAAATGCTGGAAGAAGACGGCTTTATCGTCGCTGAGCATGACAGAGAGGTCGAGCTTCCCGAAACCGTAGGAGATCTTGTGATGACAAGAAAAGAAACCTATGGGTTAACAGGTGTGGCGATTTATAAAAAGAGGGGGTAGTGAGGTGGCGAGTATAGCTGTCTGTCCCGGCAGTTTTGATCCGGTGACCTACGGGCATCTGGACATCATCAAGCGCGGGGCGCATATTTTTGAACAAGTGTATGTATGTGTGCTGAATAATTCTTCAAAAAAGCCTTTGTTCAGTGTGGAAGAACGGTGTGAGCTTCTGAGAGAAGTGACAAAAGACATTCCGAACATAACAGTTGAAACATCGCAAGGCCTGTTAATTGATTATGCAAAAAGAAAAAATGCGAAAGCCATTTTAAGAGGCTTGAGAGCTGTATCTGATTTTGAATACGAGATGCAGGGGACATCAGTAAACCGTGTGCTTGATGAATCTATTGAGACATTTTTTATGATGACAAACAATCAATATTCGTTTCTAAGTTCAAGCATCGTAAAAGAAGTGGCGAGATACAACGGCTCGGTATCAGAGTTTGTACCGCCGGAAGTAGAGCTGGCGCTTCAGCAAAAATTCAGACAAGGATGAGGGTTTTGACTCATCCTTTTTTTGTTCCGTTTGTCAGTCTGTAAGAAAAAATGATAATGTACGTAAACAGCGCGCATAGTGTGACAGCAGGTCCGATCTGCACAAGCAGATTCCAGCCGTTTATGAAGGCAGTTGGCAGTTCACTGCTGTTAAGAGATTTAAATACATACTGATACGGATCATGCCATGCCGTGTAAAGAGGTTTCCATAAAAGCATGACGAAGACAGCGGCATAAACGCCCTGCAGCAAACGTGCGATAAAGAATGGTTTAAATCTAATGTCGGTTTCCGATAAAATACCTGCCACCTGAGCTTGTACGGAAAAGCCGCTAAACCCGAGAATAAAGCTGACGATAATGGCTTTTTGCAGAAGAGAAACATCTGTCTCGCTGACAAGCTTGCTGCCTAATGTAATTTCAAACATCCCTGATAAAAGCGGAATGTCCAATTGAGTCGGAAGCTGAAACAAAGTTAGTGCTCCTTTTGTGAAAACAGACAAAACATCAGTCAGCTGGACCACTGACAACAGCCGATTGAAGACAGAAAATAAAATAATAAAGCCGCCTACCATAAGAAGCGTTTGAACAGAAGACGTCACGGCGTCGCCTAAAATTTTACCCAAGGGCCGTTTTTCTGCAAGTCTGGCGGTATGAAGAGCGTGTAAAGCATCTTTGACTGAAGGGAAAGGTATCGTTTTCTTTCTTCTGAGATGCTGCTCTTCCTTGCGGCCATAGGAACGCATTGTTAAACCGACAGCCAGATTCCCCAAATAGTGTGCAGAAGCTAATAAAATGCCTAGTGACGCGTTTTGAAAGAAACCGACGGCAACAGCGCCGAAAATAAAGAGTGGGTTTGAAGAATTGGTAAACGACGCGAGCCGTTCTGCTTCTACTCTTGAAATCTGATTTTCCTGCCGCAGACGGGCAGTGAGTTTTGCTCCCGCTGGGTTTCCTGATGCCATTCCCATAGCAAGAACGAAGCCGCCGACACCCGGCACGCGAAAGATCGGCCGCATAAAAGGCTCGAGCAAAACACCGACAAACCGCACAATGCCAAAGCCGATTAAGAGTTCGGACAGAATGAAAAATGGCAGCAATGACGGAAACACAACCTCCCACCACATAGACAGCCCGGTTTTAGAGGCTTCGAATGAAGCCTGTGGATGTGAGATGACAGTCGCTGTTAAAAAAAGAAAAAACGAGGCAATCAAAAGTGTATTAATCTTCGACAAGTTCATTCTTACCTCCCCGATGCTAAAAATGCCCAATGACATGTATATCATGATAAAATAATGTATGATGTAAAACGGCCAAGCAGTACCTGTCCTCTTGATTCTTTGTACTAATATACGAGCATAGGGGTTCAGTTTAGACCATAGAATTCGGTATACAGGGAATTCAGGCAGGAGGTTAACGCTTTGGCCAAACCTAAAATCGGGTTAGCGTTAGGATCGGGAGGGGCCAGAGGGCTTGCTCATCTCGGTGTGCTTTCCAGTTTACATAAGCACCAAATTGAAGTGGATATGATTGCAGGAAGCAGCATGGGCGCTTTGGTGGGCAGTTTTTATGCCGCCGGACATGACGTGGCAACGATGAAAAAAGTAGCCAAAGCCTTTAAACGAAGGCTTTATGCTGATTATACGGTGCCGAAGCTCGGTTTTTTAAAAGGTGACCGCGTCAGACAGCTTGTGCATGCTTATACATTCGGAAAACCGATTGAAGAGCTCCAAATCCCGCTGGGCATTGTTGCGTGTGATCTACAGACGGGAGAAAAGATTGTGTTCCGAAAAGGATCAGTGTCAGATGCAGTGAGGGCCAGCATCAGCATCCCGGGTATCTTTATTCCGCAGCGGCTGGACGGACGCCTTCTTGTAGACGGCGCGGTCGTCGATCGAATTCCGGTTTCTGTTGTGAAAGACATGGGAGCTGATATTATCATCGCTTCGGATGTTTCCAGGGTTCGAAAAACTGAGACAGCAGTGCATATTTTTGATGTGATTATGCAAAGTATGGATATACTGCAAAATGAATTAGTGCGGCATCAAACAATTGCCGCAGATATCATGATTCGCCCTTCCCTTGAAACATACAGCTCAAGCTCGTTTGCCAATATTGAAGAAATGATATCGGCAGGCGAAGAGGCGACAAACCGAATGATCAGCAAGATAAGAAATGAAATAGAGAATTGGGAGGGCTCATAATTTGCTACGTAAAAAACATTTTAGCTGGATGCTCGTCATCCTCATACTGATCGCCGTTTTATCATTTATAAAACTTCCATACTATATTACAAAACCGGGAGAAGCGACAGAGCTTGCTTCATTGATAAAAGTGGAGGGAGGCTACCCGGAAAAAGGAAGCCTGTCCTTAATGACTGTTAAAGTGGGACCGGCTAATCCGTTTACATATGTGTGGGCAAAGATGCACCCTTATTATGAAATTGTTCCTGATGAGAGTATTAAGGAGGAAGGCGAGTCAGATAAGGAATATATGAAAAGACAGCTCCAAATGATGAAAAGCTCGCAAGAAAATGCGGTTATAGCCGCCTATCAAAAGGCAGGAAAAAAAGTCAGCTATTCCTTTAACGGCATATACGCAAGCTCAGTTGTAGAAAACATGCCGGCAAAAGGGAAAATAGAAGTCGGTGATAAAATCATCAGCGCAGACGGCAAAAACTATCAGTCTGCTGAAAAGCTGATTGATTATATCAGCAGCAAAAAAGCGGGAGATAAAGTCACGTTAAAGATCGAAAGAGAAGAAAAAGAAAAGCGTGTCACCCTTACGTTAAAACAATTTCCTGATGAGCCGGATCGGGCAGGAATCGGAGTTTCACTTTATACAGACAGAAACGTGAAGGTAGAGCCTGATATTGATTTTGAAATCGAAAATATTGGCGGCCCGTCAGCAGGGTTAATGATGTCCCTTGAAATCTATAATCAGCTGACAAAACCAGACGAAACAAAAGGCTACGATATTGCGGGAACAGGTACGATTGATGTTGACGGAAAAGTAGGCCCGATCGGCGGCATTGATCAAAAAGTCGTCGCCGCAGACAAAGCCGGAAAAGACATTTTCTTCGCGCCAAATCAAAACGGCGCCAGCAATTCCGATTATAAGAACGCAGTAAAAACAGCAAAAGATATTGATTCAGATATGAAGATTGTTCCTGTTGATACCATGCAGGATGCGATTGATTATTTGAATAAGCTGAAAGCGAAAAGTTAATGTGAACTCTAACGATTTTTTTGAATTGTTGATGACGCTTGGAATTGTTTAATGTAATATAAATGTTAAAATTCTGAGGTAGCACTTGGATTAATATATGCAAAAAAACACCTATATGCTATAGCATATAGGTGTTTGAATTTATCTGTGGAATACTCTCCACAAATGTAGAATATTATTATTTATGGACTTAGCGACCGTATATTTTAATACTTTTTGAGTATGCTCTTGGTTCATCTCCGTAACCACTATTCTTCTTCTTAGACAAGTGAACATGGATACTCGTCGTTTGTGTTTGTTTCACACTTCTGATGCTAAAAGATTTCCATGGAGTTGAACTTGAAAACTCACCAGTTTGATCATCTCCTATTGAACCGAAATTGGCATTTTTGTAGGCGAGATACATTCTGTAATAAAGTTTTCCACAATTACCGTTTTGTTCTACTTTAGCATCAACCGTTGTAGCTCTTTTGGTATATGTACTTGCATCGGTAATAACTCTTACTTTACAACTCTTGTTAAAACCGTAGGGGTGTTGCCAGCCTGAATAAGTAGCTGCTTGGGCTTTTTCATTAGATCCAAATAATACAACTGAAGATACTAATAAAAAAGAGAATAAGATTAATAAAGATTTTTTCACAATGATACCTCCATTAGTAAAATATAGTAAAATATTAATATATTTAAATTCCATTGTCAAATCAACTCGAATTTATAAAAAAGCCTTGTTAATCTCATTATAACGAATCGGTGAAAATTCTTGTTTGTAAAATTCTGACCGAGCTGGCTCGGTTAGTGGTGCGCTGTATACAAGAGAGGCTTTAATATCAAGATTAAGAGCGGTATGCGAATATTTCGACGGATTACTAATAAGAGGAAATTTAAGGTCTTTTTTCTTGTTGGATAAAAATGATTGGCCTTTGGTTGTCATTCCTAATATTCTAATGTAAGGTATACCTTCATGTAATAACTGAGAAAGCTCTTTGTTTTTGGCATGTGTTAAAAGATGTACATTTAGGCGCTGTAGCTTTGTCCAAGTATATCGTTTTGTTTTTAATTTAGTCATATACTCTTGAAATGAAGGAGCATTCAGGTAAAGTTTTAAAATTCTGTTTTCCAACCCCTCTTCAACTTCATAAATTTGACTAAGTTCTTTTTCCGATAATAATGAAAGATTATATTTTAAAAAACTAAAGTAATCCTCATGGCTATGCCACATACCGTACTTCTCTTTGTATAATTTCAGTTCGAATGCTATATTATCTGGAATGAATTCCTTTATTTTATCAATGTTACCAGTCTCAAATAATGCATTTCTAATACTTGTAGCACTCGCGAATGATTTTTTGTTTTTTGGAAGAACCAGTTCATGGTAGCCCTGATGAAGTCTAGGACCAGTCATTGGTTTTATGGGCAAGTTAAGGTCTTTGATTGTTTTTACATAATGAAAACCTAAAATATTATTAGGTAATGCTAAATTAACACCTTTTTTATCTTGATAAGTTTCAAATGATTTTGCCATAGCAGCTGCAAAGTTTTTGCCTGACTTAATTTCTTTTTTGAATACGTTATATATAGCCTTTTCTTCTTTTTGGTATAACTCCAATTCATGATAAAAACGTTCTATTTTCCCATCTTCACTACTGAAATAAAGAGTTGAACACCCAATATGATTTAAGATGTTGACTGCACCATGTGCAAAAATATCTGCTCTTTGTACAGCGTACATATATGGAAGTTCAATGACAATATCAACACCATTTTGCAATGCCATTCTGGTACGAGACCACTTAGAAACGAGTGCTGGTTCACCTCTTTGTAGGAAGTTACCGCTCATTACTGCAATAGCCAAGTCACTTTTGGTTTGTTTTTTTGCTTCCTGAACATAATATGCATGTCCGTTATGAAAAGGATTAAATTCAACCACCAATCCGACAGCTTTCATATTTTTTCCGCCTTTCTTGCTATGTTTAAAAACGTATGGTACATTTGCAAATGAAAACTCTTACGCCTTATTTTTGTTTTAAGTGTATGCATAGCATATTCCGCTGTCAACGATACTTCAATGGCAGCATTATGCTGTAAAGAAAAAATATTGACAAAAACAATCTTAAAAGCTATAATCATGTTTGTTGCTTTCCTGAGGTGATACAAATGAAATGGACGATTTATCAGCTGCATCAAATGCCAAAACAAAGTTTTGAGTTTGATGAAACAGTTGAGTTAAATGAGCTGACAAAGCTGAATTCTGACATTCGCCGCATTTCTCCCGTCCGGGTGAAGGGCAGAGCGGATATCAAATCCAAACAGGTTTCGTTTGATTTTACAATTTCAGGCGAAATGATTTTGCCATGCTCAAGAACACTCGTTGATGTTCCGTATCCATTTGAAATTTCAACAAAAGAACTGTTTATATTTCATCACACGGATGATATAGAAGATGATGACGTTCATATTGTTGAGGACGATACTATCGACTTAACTCCGATCGTGAAAGAAGAAATTCTTTTAGAAATCCCTATGCAAATCTTTTGTGAATCTGAACAAGAAAAAGGAGCTGCTCCTCAAGAAGGAAAGGATTGGCAAGTCATTTCGGAAGAAGACAAGAAGAATCAAGTTGATCCGAGACTTGCAGCCCTTGAAAAGCTCTTAAAACAAGATGATGAATCTTAACTCTTTAAGGAGGTGGGAATAATGGCTGTACCTTTTAGAAGAACTTCTAAAATGAAGAAAAGATTGCGCCGTACACATTTCAAACTTAATGTACCTGGTATGACAGAATGTCCGTCATGCGGAGAGATGAAGTTGTCTCACCGTGTATGCAAAGCATGCGGATCATACAACGGCAAAGACATAAATGTAAAAAGTAACTAATAAGAAAAGCGCGGGGTGAAAGCCCTGCGCTTTTTCTTTTTCTCTTCCTGTCAGCTTGCGGAAAATTTGTGAGTGCAAATAGTCTATCTAATCTATTACCGGCATATGTATGAGATAAATAAGCTGACATGGAGGGAGATTGAATTTGACCATTACAAGACAAGATGCTTGGACTCAGGATGAGGATTTGCTGCTGGCAGAAGTGGTGCTTCGTCATATTCGAGAGGGAGGAACACAGCTTTCAGCCTTTGAGGAGGTTGGAAGGGCGCTGACCAGAACCGCGGCAGCCTGTGGTTTCAGGTGGAACTCGTATGTGAGAAAACAATACCAGTCAGGTATAGAGCTTGCAAAAAAGCAAAGGAAAGAACTGAGAAAGCAAATCGGCGTTCATTCGGTCAATATGCCGAATTCCATGAAGCAGACTGCCTCGGCATCGTCAGAAGGAAAACGAGATTTGTCCATTCAGGATGTCATTCAATTTCTCGAACAATTCAAAGAAGCACCGTCTGCACAAGAATTTCAGCTTGAAAGGGAAAAATTGAAGGAGCAAATCCAATCGCTGCAAAAAGAGCTTGAGGATTTGCGGAGTGAAAATCAGACATTGCGGAATCAGCTAGAGATGACAGAAGAGGATTACAAGGCACTGATCGATATCATGGATCGGGCCAGAAAAATGGTTGTTTCGAAGGAAGACGGAAGAATGAAAAAAGCGGCTCAAGAAACGTAAAGAAACGCCTGAAATGAACCGGCCCTATAGTAAGAATAGGCCGGTTGTTTTGATTTCTATGCAGACTCTCCCGGTGTCATTTCATGATCCATATCAGGATGCCAGATGAGCGGGTTTTCCCCTTTGTCCCGCGCCATATCATACTTAACAGTTTTAAAGTTCATTTTGTTCCAAAATTCCGCTGATTTCATTCTCGGATTTGTCCGGATCGGCATTTTGAATGATTTTGCAAATTCAACCAAGGCTCTCCCGTATCCCCTGTTCTGGTAGCCCGGAAGAACCTCAAGCTTCCACAGCTCCAAATAATCCTGGCGGTTGTCAAAATAGGGATTCGATTTGCCGTTAACTTGATACAGACTCATTCGTGCTACAAGTTTATCGCCAAAATAAATCCCATAAAAAGGCGAAGTGCTGTCATTTTCAATAATATTATCCTGAAGTTCTTCAAGCATTGAAAGCTCCTGAATGCCGTATTCTTTGAATTTCTTGAATTCTTCCAGCGTTTTATAGTTGATGAGCAGACGTTCTACCTTTGTCAAACAAATCTCCCCCTTTGTTGTTTCTACATATATTGTAAACGCTTTATTTAAAAAATCCAAATATTTAAACTTTAATTTTAAGCACATGGGATCTTTGAGAAGTAATTTCTTCTTACTTCTGCTATGATAATACGTAAATGCTAAATTGGGTGTGACATCATGAAAATTGGAATTATCGGCGGAGGCTCCGTCGGTCTTTTATGCGCCTATTATTTGTCACTTTATCACGACGTGACTGTTGTGACGAGGCGGCAAGAACAGGCTGCGGCCATTCGGTCTGAAGGAATCCGGCTTTATAAAGGCGGGGAGGAATTCAGGGCTGATTGCAGTGCGGACACGAGTATCAATTCGGAATTTGACCTGCTTGTCGTGACAGTGAAGCAGCATCAGCTTCAGTCTGTTTTTTCGTCGCTTGAACGGATCGGGAAGACGAATATATTATTTTTGCAAAACGGCATGGGGCATATCCACGACCTAAAAGACTGGCACGTTGGCCATTCCATTTATGTTGGAATCGTTGAGCACGGAGCTGTAAGAAAATCGGATACAGCTGTTGATCATACAGGCCTAGGTGCTATAAAATGGAGCGCGTTCGACGATGCTGAACCAGACCGGCTGAACATCTTGTTTCAGCATAACCATTCGGATTTTCCGATTGATTATGAGACGGATTGGTACCGTCTGCTGACGGGCAAGCTGATTGTAAATGCGTGTATTAATCCTTTAACTGCGTTATTGCAGGTAAAAAATGGAGAACTGCTGACAACGCCAGCTTATCTGGCTTTTATGAAGCTGGTATTTCAGGAGGCATGCCGCATTTTAAAACTTGAAAACGAAGAAAAGGCTTGGGAGCGGGTTCAGGCCGTTTGTGGGCAAACGAAAGAGAATCGTTCATCAATGCTGGTTGACGTCATTGGAGGCCGGCAGACGGAAGCTGACGCTATTATCGGATACTTATTGAAGGAAGCAAGTCTTCAAGGTCTTGATGCCGTCCACCTAGCGTTTTTATATGGCAGCATCAAAGCATTGGAGCGAAATACAAACAAAGTCTTTTGAGCTTTTTCGGTAACATGCTATACTCATTTCGGATCACTAACTATTTATTGGAGAAAGGAAGTTCTAGAAGATGCAGCTAACTGAACTTTCCATCAAAAATCAGAATGTGTTTGTACAGCACTATATAGATGGCAAAGAAGAAATGTCTTCTTTTTTTGATTACAGTATTCATCATAAGGACATGTGGCGCGAAAGACTGGAAGACTTATCTTCCCGGTTTTTCGCAAGAGAGGAATTGGCGGCGTACTTAACCTCTTACCATAATAAATTCGGTTCAAGTGCGATGCAGTCTGCTATTGAGAAGCTGAAGGACCCGTCAAGTGCCGCTGTAGTCGGCGGACAGCAGGCAGGACTTTTAACAGGACCGCTTTACACCATACATAAAATCATTTCAATCATTGTTTTAGCAAAGCAACAAGAAAAGGAACTGCAAGTGCCTGTCATACCAATCTTCTGGGTGGCTGGAGAAGACCACGATTTGGATGAGATTAATTTTGTTCACACATCTGAAGAGAATGGGCCTGTGAAAAAAAAGCTGCCTCAGTCTTATTGGAAGAAATCATCAGCAGCGAGTACATCGCTTGATCAAGAAAAGTGTGCCGCGTGGATAGATGATGTTTTTGCCGATTTTGAAGAAACAGACCATACGAATACACTTCTCGACAATGTGAAACGATGTTTAAGGGAATCTGTTACGTTTACTGACTTCTTTGAACTGCTGATCGCGAATTTGTTCCAAGAAGAGGGCTTAGTTTTATTAAATTCTGGAGATCCGGGGATTAAAAAGCTGGAAACGGCCATGTTCCAAAAGATTCTTCGAGAAAATGATGAACTCGCCAGGGCTGTATCAGATCAGCAGGCTTTCATGCGTCAAGCAGGCTACAAACCGATTATCGAGTCCGGAAAAGAGCAGGCGAATCTGTTTTATGAATACGAAGAAGAGCGTTTTTTAATTGAAAAAGATAACGGCCGATTTGTCATCAAAGAGCTTGATCTAGGATGGACGATGGATGAACTTCATACACATATGGAAGAACATCCAGAGCGTTTCAGCAACAATGTTGTAACGAGGCCGTTAATGCAGGAATTTCTCATTCCGACTTTAGCATTTATTGCAGGGCCTGGAGAAATCAACTATTGGGGCGAGCTCAAACAGGCTTTTGCGGTGATGGGCTTCAAAATGCCTCCTGTCATGCCAAGGCTGAACATTACGATACTTGAGCGGCATATTGAGAAAAAACTGGCTGAACGGAATATCTCGTTACAAGACGCGATTGAGCGCGGAACGGAGAATCAAAGAGAGACATACTTCGAGCGCCAGATTCCGGAAGAGTTTACGGCGGTGATGGATCATGCGAAAAGCCAAATTGAAGCGATTCACAAAACGGTCCGGCAGGAGGCGTTAAAGGTTGATCAAAGCATGGAACCTTTACTCCTGAAAAATGCCGCTTTTATTCAGGATCAGCTTCAATTCTTAGAGCGCACGGTGACGAAGCGAATTGAAGAAAAAGAAGGCTACGTCTTAAAGGATTATGAAAGAATTCAAAATAGCATTAAGCCGCTTCTTGCGCCGCAAGAACGGATTTGGAATATCATGTATTATTTGAACAGGTACGGTCCAAAATTCTTCACGACATTCAAGAATCTGCCATTTTCTTTTCAAAATCAACATCAAGTTGTCAAACTTTGAAATAAAGTTTTAAAGAACCCTGAATAGTTCAGGGTTTTTTTTTATGGGTAAACAGTGTAAAATGAAGTTGTGGAGCGAAGTGGTGGATAGTGGTGAGTTAAGGAGAGAAAGTGGGGCAAGAGATCATGTTTATGGGTGAATATCAGCATACCATCGATGCGAAAGGCCGCATGATCGTACCCGCTAAATTCAGAGAAGGCCTAGGTGAGCAATTTGTGCTGACTAGAGGACTTGACCAATGTCTCTTCGGCTACCCTATGCACGAATGGAAACAAATTGAAGAAAAACTAAAAGCTCTTCCTCTCACAAAGAAAGATGCCCGCGCGTTTACCCGTTTCTTCTTTTCAGGGGCGACTGAATGCGAACTGGACAAGCAAGGCAGGGTAAATATCGCATCATCTCTATTGAATTACGCCAAACTGGAAAAAGAATGTGTTGTTATCGGGGTTTCTAATCGAATTGAATTGTGGAGTAAAGTAATTTGGGAACAATACACAGAAGAGCAAGAAGATTCATTTGCTGAAATTGCTGAAAACATGATTGGGTTTGATATATAATGATTCTTCGTGTATAACACTCTAAAAACAATTTCAATTCATCCTGATAAAAGGTGGGACCAACACAATATGTTTCAACACAAGACAGTACTTCTTCGTGAAACCGTAGACGGACTTAATATTAAACCAGACGGTACATATGTAGACTGCACACTCGGCGGAGCTGGGCATAGTACATACTTATTGCAGCAGTTATCCGAGAAGGGGCGTTTAATCGCTTTTGACCAAGATGATACGGCATTACAGCATGCTAAAGAAATGTTGTCCGATTATAAAGGACAGCTCATTCTGATTAAAAGCAATTTCAGGTATTTAAAAGAATGTTTGAATGAACAAGGCATTACAGAAGTAGACGGCATTTTATTTGATTTAGGGGTGTCCTCTCCGCAGCTGGATACACCGGAGCGCGGATTCAGTTACCATCATGACGCACCGTTGGACATGAGGATGGACCAGTCGGCTACGCTTTCGGCGAAAGAAGTCGTTAATGAGTGGCGCTATGAGGATCTCGTCCGTATTTTCTTTAAATACGGAGAAGAGAAGTTCAGTAAACAGATCGCCAGAAAAATTGAGGAGGCAAGAATGAAGTCTCCTATTCAAACTACGGGCCAACTGGTCGATCTAATAAAAGACGCGATTCCCGCTCCAGCGAGAAGGAGCGGCGGACATCCCGCTAAACGCGTGTTTCAGGCAATCAGAATTGCCGTAAACGATGAACTTAGGGTGTTTGAAGAAGCTTTGGAGCAGGCAATTGAGGTTCTGAAGCCAGGGGGCAGGGTATCGGTCATTACCTTCCACTCGCTAGAAGACAGAATTTGCAAAACCACTTTTAAAGAAAAGTCGTCGCTTCCGGAACTTCCTCCGGGGCTTCCTGTTATACCGGAAGAGTTTGAACCGGAGCTGAAGCTCATCACTCGAAAACCGATTACGGCATCTCAAGAAGAGCTTGAAGAGAACAACCGGGCTCGTTCTGCCAAGCTTCGGATTGCTGAAAAAAGAAAATAACGAAACGCGAACGCAAAATTAAAAGGAGGTCATCAGCCTATGAGCAATTTAGCTTACCAACCAGAGAAACAGCAGCGGCATGCGATCAGTCCTGAGAAAAAAGTGATTGTCAAGAAAAGGGCTTCCATTACTCTCGGAGAAAAAGTGCTTCTTGTCCTCTTTGCTGCGGCGGTGCTCAGCGTATCGCTTTTGATCGTATCGAAGGCGTATGCGGCATATCAAACCAATATTGAGGTGCAAAAGCTTGAGGAGCAAATTTCATCCGAAAATAAGCAAATTGGTGACCTCGAAAAAAGCGTTGCTGATTTAAGCAAACCGCAGCGCATTATGGACATTGCGAAAAAGAACGGCTTGAATTTAAAAGATAAAAAAGTGAAAAACATACAGGAATGATTCAAATGCCAAAAAAGAATAAATTTATGAATAGAGGAGCAGCGATTCTAAGTATTTGTTTCGCTCTCTTTTTCTTTGTCATCCTGGGGAGAATGGCATATATTCAAATAACCGGAAAAGCGAACGGCGAAGTGCTTGCGACAAAAGCGACAGAGCAGCATGAAAAGAAACGGACCATCGAAGCGAGCCGCGGCTCGATTTTAGACCGAAAAGGAAAAGTCATTGCAGAGGACACAGCGACGTATAAACTGATTGCGATTCTCGATAAAAAAATGACCACTGATGTCAAGCATCCTCAGCATGTTGTAAACAAAGAAAAAACGGCAGAAGCATTGTCTAAAGTGATAAACTTGGACAAGGCCGACATCCTTGATATCTTAAATAAGGAGGATGCAAAACAAGTCGAGTTTGGCTCAGCTGGCCGGGATATTACGTATTCGCAAAAGCAAAAAATCGAAAAGCTGAAACTCCCGGGCATTTCATTTTTACGGGATACAAAACGCTATTATCCAAACGGTGTTTTTGCATCCAATTTAATCGGCTATGCCGAGGTTGATCAAGAAACAAATGAAATTTCCGGCGCGATGGGATTAGAAAAAGTGCTGGATAAGTATTTGAAGGAGCGCGACGGATATGTGACATATGAAAGCGACAAATCCGGCTGGGAGCTTCCGAACAGCAAAAATAAAATTAAAGCGCCAAAAAATGGTGACAATGTATATTTAACCATTGACCAGAAAATTCAAACCTTTTTGGAAGACAGCATGACAAAAGTAGCGCAAAAGTATAATCCGAAAAAAATCATGGCCGCAGTTGTCGATCCGAAAACGGGCAAAGTCCTTGCTATGGGACAGCGCCCAAGCTTTGATCCGAACAAGCGCGATGTGACAAACTACTATAATGATTTGATTTCATATGCGTATGAACCCGGATCAACGATGAAGATTTTCACACTCGCTGCTGCAATGCAGGAAAATGTGTTTAATGCGAACGAACAATATAAATCAGGAACATTTGAAGTTGGCGGAGCACCTGTTAAGGATCACAATAACGGAGTAGGCTGGGGTCCGACAACATATCATGACGGCGTCCTAAGGTCGTCGAATGTCGCTTTTGCGAAACTGGCGAAAGAAAAGCTGGGATATGACCGCCTCAATCAATATTTGCACAAATTCAATTTTTACCAGAAAACAGGTATTGATTTACCAGGAGAAGTCTCCAGTAAAATCAACTTTAAATATGAATTTGATAAGGCGTCAACTGCATACGGCCAAGCGTCTGCGGTCACACCAATTCAGCAGCTTCAGGCTGCGACGGCAATTGCGAATGACGGTAAAATGATGAAACCTTATGTGATTGACCATATCGTTGACCCAGATAAAGATAAAACTATTTATCAAAATAAGCCGGAATCAGCCGGAACTCCGATTTCTGCAAGCACTGCGAAAAAGGTGCGGGATATATTGGGAGAAGTCGTTACATCGAAGATCGGAACAGGGCAAGCTTATAAAATCGAAGGTTTTGATGTTGCCGGGAAAACAGGTACTGCGCAAATAGCCGGTAAAGGCGGATATTTAGACGGCACAGATAACTATATCTTTTCGTTTATGGGTATGGCACCAAAAGATGATCCTGAGCTTTTAATTTATGTTGCTGTACAGCAGCCGCAGTTAAAAGCAGGACAGAGCAGTTCAGAACCAGTATCTGAAATCTTCAACCCAACAATGAAAAACAGCCTGCACTACCTAAACATTGAACCAACTGAAAAATCTGACTCAGATAAGGAAGAAACAAAAGCACAGACAATGCCTGATTTAACAGATCAAACGGTAGCTGCTGCTCAAAAGAAAGCAAAAGAGGAGAATCTCACACCAATTGTCATCGGCAGTGATGTCGCTGTAAAAGAACAGTATCCGGAAGCGGGTGAGGAAGTTCTCACCAATCAAAAGGTCTTCCTGAAAACGGGCGGTAAAATCAAAATGCCTGATATGACAGGCTGGTCGAGAAGAGAGGTTCTGCAGTACGGTGAGCTCGCGGGAATTCATATTGAAGTAAACGGGCAAGGCTACGCTGTCAGCCAAAGTGTTAAGAAAGACAAAGAAATCAAAGACAAAACCGTAATCAAGGTCAAGTTTAAAAATCCTGATTAAAAAGAAAGCTTGCGTTATGCAGGCTTTCTTTTTTTTATGCCTAGAGGAGCATCGTTCTACCTGTCCAATTTCAGGCATAAAATGAAACAAGCCTAAATAAGGAGTGAACGGTCTCTTGCGCGTCTCGAATGTAACGGTTAGAAAACGTTTATTATTTGTTTTGCTTTTTGGCGTGATCGTGTTTCTGATCATTGATACAAGGCTGGGGTATGTTCAGTTTGTGATGGGCGAAAAACTGACTTCGCTGGCGAAAGATTCCTGGAGCCGGAACTTGCCGTTTGAGCCGGAGAGAGGCGAGATTCTGGATCGGAATGGTGTGAAGCTCGCAACAAATAAAAGTGCGCCGACCGTATTCGTCGTGCCGCGCCAAGTTCAGAATCCGATGAAAACGAGCAAGCAGCTTGCGGCGGTGCTCAACATGTCAGAAGAAAAAGTATATAAACATGTGACTAAAAAAGCGTCAATCGAAAAGATCACTCCTGAAGGGAGAAAAATTTCAAATGAGAAGGCGAAGGAAATCAAAGCGCTTGATTTAAAAGGTGTGTATGTTGCGGAGGACAGTATCCGTCATTACCCGTTCGGCAGCTTTTTATCTCATGTGCTTGGATTTGCAGGAATTGACAACCAAGGGCTCCTTGGACTTGAAGCCTATTACGACGATGATTTAAAAGGGGAAAAAGGTTCTGTTAAGTTTTATACAGATGCCAAGGGTAAAAAAATGCCTGATGAAGCGGATGACTATACGCCGCCTAAGGATGGGCTTGATATGAAGCTGACGGTTGATTCAAAGGTCCAGACGATAATGGAAAGAGAGCTTGATAACGCTGAGGCCAAATATCATCCGGACGGCATGATTGCCGTAGCCATGAATCCGAAAAACGGAGAAATCTTGGGGATGTCTAGCAGGCCTGACTTCGACCCTGCTGATTACCAATCTGTTGATCCGTCCGTCTACAATCGAAATCTGCCAGTATGGAGCACGTATGAACCGGGATCTACCTTTAAAATTATTACACTTGCAGCAGCCCTTGAAGAGCAAAAAGTAAATTTGAAACGGGATCAATTTTATGATAAAGGGCATGCGGAAGTGGACGGAGCGAGACTGCGCTGCTGGAAAAGAGGCGGGCACGGGCTGCAGACGTATCTGGAAGTTGTGCAGAACTCCTGCAACCCGGGGTTTGTTGAATTAGGCGAGCGCTTAGGAAAGGAAAAGCTTTTCAAATATATCAAAGACTTTGGTTTTGGACAAAAAACGGGGATTGATCTCCAAGGCGAGGGAACAGGCATCTTATTCCCGCTTGAGAGAGTGGGCCCTGTGGAGCAAGCAACTACGGCTTTCGGACAGGGAGTATCCGTCACACCGATTCAGCAGGTTTCAGCAGTATCCGCCGCTGTAAACGGAGGAACGCTCTACACACCTTATATTGCAAAGGAATGGATCGATCCTGTTACGAAGAAAACGGTCAAAAAACAATCACCAATCGCAAAGAAACAAGTCATTTCTGAGGAAACATCCAAACAAATCCGCTATGCTCTAGAAAGCGTCGTCGCAGAAGGCACCGGCCGCAATGCATTTGTAGAAGGATATCGTGTCGGAGGAAAAACGGGAACTGCACAAAAGGTTAAAGATGGAAAATACCTTGAGAACAACCATATTGTATCATTTATCGGTTTCGCGCCAGCTGATGATCCGAGTCTAGTCGTCTACGTTGCGGTGGATAACCCGAAAGGCACGATTCAGTTTGGCGGAACGGTTGCAGCGCCTATTGTCGGAAATATTATGAGAGACAGTCTGCCGGAACTTGGTGTGAAGCCCCGGAAAAATCAAATCGAGAAAAAATACCAATGGAACGACACAAAAACAATAGAAGTTCCGAATGTTGTAGGGATGTCTGTCTCAGATCTTGAGTCACTATTGGTGAATCTCAATGTGGATGCTTCCGGGAAAGGGAGCAAAATCGTTAAACAATCGCCAGCTGCCGGAACGAAAGTAAAAGAAGGCTCAAAGATACGCGTGTATTTGACTGAAGAAGATGAAAAGGAGGCAGCCGATTGATTCGGGCTGCCTATTCTTTTATTGCAGAAAAAATGCTGATATCTTTCAAGATTAGCTGGATGTATCCTTTTATTTACGCTAAAATATGAACTGTATGCTTAAAATCATTACCACATCATTTGATGTGACTTCAATGATAAAAAGAACGAATTAGAATGTTGAGAGGTTTGATACGATGAAACTTACAAAGCTGCTTACATACTTAACAACCGAACCTTCTGTAAACGACTCACAAGACCCTGAAATAACTTCAATTGAGATGGACTCCAGAGAAGTAAAGAAAGGGAGTCTTTTTGTATGTGTAAAAGGGTATACGGTGGATGGCCACGATTTTGCGCAAAAAGCAGTAGAAAACGGCGCAGCGGCTATTGTGGCAGAACGAGAGGTCGATGTGAATGTTCCTGTTATTATTGTCCGGCAGTCACTTCGCGCGCTCAGCGTTTTGTCTGATGCGTTTTACGGACAGCCGACGAAGAAGCTTCAGCTGATTGGGATAACAGGGACAAACGGCAAAACATCAACGACCCACATGGTCGATGAGATTCTGAAAAAAGCGGGAAAACGCACAGGCTTGATCGGTACAATGTACATGAAAATCGGAGACGAAACACTTCCTGTTAAAAACACGACTCCGGAAAGCGTCACGCTGCAGAAAACGTTTAAGAAAATGAATGACAAGCACGTTGACACTGCAATCATGGAGGTTTCTTCCCACGCTTTGTCTTTAGGACGCGTCCATGGCTGTGATTATGATATTGCCGTGTTTACGAATTTAACACAGGACCATCTGGACTATCATAAAACGATGGATGAGTACCGGCATGCAAAAAGCTTGCTCTTTTCCCAGCTTGGCGGGGCTTTCAACCATGAACATCCAAAGCGTGCCGTCCTGAATGCTGACGATGAGGCGAGCGCTTATTTTGAAAAGGTAACAGCTGCGCATATCTCTACATACGGAATTAAAAACGATGCTGATGTGATGGCGAAGAACATCAGTATCACTGCACAGGGCACAAGCTTTGATCTCGTGACAAACAAAGGCACGAAGCACATCACGATGTCTCTCGTCGGACAATTTAATGTGTATAACGTGCTGGCCGCTGTTGCAACATGTATTGCAGCAGGCATACCGTTTGAAATCATCACTGAGGCTGTTGAAGAATTGCATGGTGTAAGAGGACGTTTTGAATTGGTCAATCAGCAGCAGGAGTTTCCTGTCATTGTAGACTACGCGCACACACCGGACAGCCTTGAAAATGTGCTGGAGACATGCAGAGATATGACGGAAGGAAAGCTATTTGTCGTTGTCGGTTGCGGAGGAGACAGAGATAAGACGAAGCGCCCGAAAATGGCTAAAATTGCTGTGAAGCTGGCTGACGAGCCGATTTTCACGTCAGATAACCCGAGAAGCGAAGATCCTCGCGCGATTTTAAGAGATATGGAAGCCGGAGTAGAGAACGCATACTATCACAGTATTGCAAACCGCGAGCAGGCGATCTTTTTCGCAATTGCCAATGCCAAAAAAGGCGACGTTGTCCTCATTGCCGGAAAAGGACATGAAACCTATCAGCAGATCGGAAATGAAACTTTCGATTTTGATGATGCTGAAGTAGCGGCGAGAGCCATTGTTGAACTCAATAAGAATAAGACGAATTCATAGGAAAGAGATGTTACTGAATAATGGAGCTTGAAAAGATTTTTCATATGGAAAAAAATCATGAATATGATAACTACGTATGTCGTTTGAAAGAAACAGGAGGAGAAAAGGACAATGCTTGAGCAAGTCATTCTGTTTACAATTTTAATGGGGTTTTTAATTAGTGTTCTGCTCTCTCCGATTCTTATTCCGTTTTTAAGAAGATTAAAATTCGGCCAGAGTATTAGAGAAGAAGGACCGAAATCACATCAGAAAAAATCAGGGACACCGACAATGGGCGGGGTCATGATCATACTTTCTATCATAGTGACAACAATTGTGATGACACAGAAGTTCTCAGAAATAAGCCCCGAAATGGTGCTGCTTCTGTTTGTTACGCTAGGCTACGGTTTGCTTGGCTTTTTAGATGATTACATCAAGGTTGTCATGAAGCGCAATCTTGGGTTGACATCAAAGCAAAAGCTGATCGGACAAATTATTATTGCAGTTGTATTTTACGCTGTGTATCATTACTACAATTTTGCGACGGATATTCGCATTCCTGGAACTGACTTATCATTTGATCTTGGCTGGGCTTACTTTATCCTTGTGCTCTTTATGCTTGTCGGCGGATCAAACGCAGTTAACCTGACTGACGGCCTTGACGGGTTATTATCCGGTACTGCGGCGATTGCCTTTGGCGCCTTTGCCATTCTGGCATGGAATCAGTCTCAATATGACGTAGCGATTTTCTCAGTTGCCGTTGTCGGTGCAGTTCTGGGCTTCCTTGTATTTAATGCTCATCCGGCCAAAGTTTTTATGGGAGATACGGGATCGCTTGCATTGGGAGGAGCCATCGTTACCATTGCCATTTTAACGAAATTAGAGATCCTGCTGGTTATCATCGGCGGTGTATTCGTTATCGAGACATTATCCGTTATTTTGCAGGTCATCAGCTTTAAAACGACAGGTAAACGAATCTTTAAAATGAGTCCGCTTCATCACCATTATGAGCTTGTCGGCTGGTCTGAATGGAGAGTAGTCGTGACGTTTTGGGCTGCGGGACTTTTGCTTGCCGTTTTAGGAATTTACATCGAGGTGTGGTTATAAGTGGAAAATGATCAATTTTTACAGAAACAGCATTTTTTAATCCTTGGGCTTGCGAAAAGCGGATATGCGGCGGCCTCCATTCTTCATGAAAAAGGCATTTATGTTGCAGTCAATGATCAAAAGCCTTTTGAAGAAAATGAACCGGCACAAAAGCTTTCTGAAAAAGGAATCGAAGTTGTTTGCGGAGAGCATCCAGTTTCTCTGTTCGATCAGCATCAAATCACGATTCTGATCAAAAACCCGGGAATTCCTTATGAAAATATTATGGTTCAGGAAGCGGAGAAACGAGGCATTCCGGTTTGGACGGAAATTGAGCTCGCTTACTACCTGACCAGCGCCAAGTTTATCGGGATTACCGGATCGAACGGTAAAACGACCACAACAACGCTAATTTACGAAATGCTCAAAGCTGACTCGCAAAAAGCACTGATTGCCGGAAACATCGGCACAGTCGCAAGTGAGGTTGCCTATCATGCTGATGGAGATGAATGGATCGTTACTGAACTGTCTTCGTTTCAGCTGATGGGAACACACGCTTTCAGACCGGAAATCAGCCTGATTTTAAATGTATTTGACGCCCATCTGGATTATCACCATACGCGCGAAAACTATGAAAAAGCGAAACAGAAAGTGTACCTTCATCAGACTGCTTCAGATAAAGCCATTGTCAACCAGGATGATGAAACCGTCGTGCGTCTTGCTGAAGCCGGAAAAGCCGAAATCGTCCCATTTTCAGTCAGCAAAACGCTTGAACAGGGCGCATATGTAAAAGACAGTATGATTATGTTTAACGGCGAAGCCATTCTTCCTCTGGAAGAGGTTGTGCTGCCCGGTGCTCATAACCTGGAGAACATTTTAGCAGCTATTGCAGTTGTGAAAACGGCAGGAGCATCCAATGAGGCGGTTAAAAAGGTGCTGACAAGCTTTACTGGTGTGAAACACCGCCTCCAATATGTCACAACTGTGAATGGCCGCAAATTTTATAACGACAGTAAAGCAACAAACATTCTGGCGACAAGCAAGGCGCTTTCAGCTTTTGATAAGCCGGTCATTCTGCTTGCGGGCGGACTGGATCGCGGAAATGGTTTTGATGACTTGAAACCTTATATGAAGCATGTCAAAGCAGTGCTTACATTTGGCCAGACGGCGCCAAAACTCGAGAAACTCGGCAATGAACTGGGAATACAACATGTCAAACGTGTCGATAATGTTGAACAAGCAGTATCTGCGGCGTTTGCGATCTCAAATGAAGGAGATGTCATCCTGCTGTCACCCGCGTGTGCGAGCTGGGATCAATTCAAAACATTTGAAGAACGCGGTGACATGTTTATAGATGCCGTGCATATGCTTAAGTAAGGGCTTGTCTTGAAGTAAATCGGCAGCCCTAATGACTTTAAGCTTGGGGTGTCGATTGCTTTGACTACTAAAAAAACATCGCCTGATTTGTTATTGGTCATCATTACGTTATTATTATTAACAATCGGATTAATTATGGTGTACAGTGCGAGTGCGGTATGGGCGGATTATAAATTTGACGACTCATTCTTTTTCGCGAAACGGCAGCTTTTGTTTGCGGGAATCGGTGTCATTGCTATGTTTTTTATCATGAATGTTGATTATTGGACTTGGAGGACATGGTCCAAATTGCTGATGGTTATCTGCTTTTTCCTTCTGGTGCTTGTTTTGATACCGGGCGTCGGAATGGTGCGGAATGGTTCAAGAAGCTGGATCGGAGTCGGAGCATTCAGCATACAGCCTTCAGAGTTTATGAAGCTTGCGATGATTGCATTCCTTGCTAAATTTCTCTCTGAAAAACAAAAAAACATCACATCGTTCAGACGGGGGTTCGTCCCCGCACTTGGCATCGTGTTTTCAGCATTTTTGATTATCATGTGCCAGCCTGACCTCGGAACGGGGACAGTTATGGTCGGAACTTGTATTGTCATGATTTTTGTAGCCGGCGCGCGGATCGCTCATTTCGTCTTTCTCGGGCTGATCGGCCTCAGCGGTTTTGTCGGGCTCGTATTATCGGCCCCATATCGAATTAAGCGGATTACCTCATACTTAAATCCATGGGAAGACCCGCTCGGAAGCGGATTTCAGATCATTCAATCGCTTTATGCAGTGGGGCCCGGCGGGTTGTTCGGAATGGGGCTCGGACAAAGTAGACAGAAGTTCTTTTATCTGCCTGAGCCGCAAACAGACTTTATTTTCGCCATCTTGTCAGAGGAGCTGGGCTTTATCGGGGGAACACTTATTTTGCTCCTCTTCAGCGTCCTGCTGTGGAGAGGTATCAGAATTGCGCTTGGTGCGCCTGATCTGTACGGAAGCTTTGTCGCAGTCGGCATTATTTCAATGATTGCCATTCAAGTCATGATCAATATCGGCGTAGTCACGGGCCTGATTCCTGTAACAGGCATCACGCTCCCGTTTTTGAGCTACGGAGGCTCTTCATTGACTCTAATGCTGATGGCAGTTGGTGTGCTGCTGAATGTAAGCCGCTACTCGAGGTATTAACGAATGTATGTCCAAGCTTCCTGTCTAACATGAAGCTTGGAAACAATTGATGCGATAACCCTGTCCAACAAAACAGGGTTATCGTTATGTTATAGAGAAACTTAGACTGGGGGAAAAGAAATGCGAATTGCAATAAGCGGAGGCGGTACAGGGGGACATATTTATCCTGCGCTTGCTTTTATTAAAGAAGTGCAAAGACGTCATCCTAATGTGGAATTTTTATATATCGGAACAGAAAACGGGCTGGAGAAAAAAATTGTTGAGCGGGAGAATATACCGTTTCGTTCAATTGAAATTACAGGATTTAAAAGAAAATTGTCATTTGAAAATGTCAAGACTGTGATGCGTTTTCTGAAGGGCGTCAAAAAGAGTAAATCGTATTTAGCGGAATTTAAGCCCGATGCCGTAATTGGAACGGGCGGTTATGTATGCGGGCCGGTTGTCTATGCCGCTGCGAAAATGGGAATTCCGACTATTGTCCATGAACAAAACAGCCTGCCGGGCATCACGAATAAGTTTCTTTCAAAATATGTTAATAAAGTAGCGATTTGTTTTGAAGAAGCGAAATCACATTTTCCTAGCGAGAAAGTTGTATTTACGGGAAACCCGAGAGCCTCTGAAGTCGTCTCAATAAAGACGGGACGATCAATGGCTGAATTTGGGCTTTCTGAAGACAAAAAAACGGTCTTAATTTTCGGCGGTAGCCGAGGCGCTGCACCGATTAACCGCGCTGTCATTGACATGCAGGATGCGCTGAAAACAAGAGACTATCAAGTGCTGTATATCACCGGTGAAGTTCACTATGAAAAAGTAATGAATGAGCTGAAAAGCAAGGGTGCCGCTGATAATATGGTCACAAAACCGTTTCTTCATCAAATGCCTGAGTATTTAAAGGCCATTGATGTCATTGTGGCCAGAGCCGGTGCGACAACGATTGCCGAAATTACTGCTCTCGGAATCCCAAGTGTTCTGATCCCGAGTCCATATGTGACAGCGAATCACCAGGAGGTCAATGCGAGATCTCTCGGCCAGCATGATGCGGCGATTGTACTGAAAGAAACAGAGCTCAGCGGGGAGAAGCTGATTGAAGCGCTAGACCGGATTGTACTGAATGAGCAAACGTTAAAGGAAATGAGCGAACGAACAAAGTCACTCGGTGTTCCTGACGCGGCTGCCCGTTTATACAGCGTACTCGAGGAATTAAAAAAATAATAGAAAAGCAAATGGAATGCGGAGGTTTACGATGGAGAAAGTGATACAGGAATTAAAAGAACGCGAAGTCGGCAAGGTTCTTGCAAATGAACCGCTCGCGAATCATACAACGATGAAAATCGGCGGACCTGCGGATGTATTGGTCATTCCAAGCAGTGTAGATGCTGTTAAAGACATCATGGACGTGATTAAAAAATATGATGTGAAGTGGACAGTCATCGGTCGCGGATCAAATCTTCTTGTTTTAGATGAAGGAATTAGAGGCGTAGTAATCAAGCTGGGTGCGGGTCTTGACCACTTGGAGCTTGAAGGGGAGCAAGTAACAGTCGGAGGCGGTTATTCAGTGGTCCGCCTTGCTACATCATTGAGCAAAAAAGGCCTGTCCGGTTTGGAATTTGCTGCCGGCATTCCAGGATCAGTCGGCGGAGCGGTTTATATGAATGCCGGCGCTCACGGTTCTGATATGAGCCAGATCCTCGTCAAAGCCCATATTTTATTTGAAGACGGAACGATTGAGTGGCTGACAAATGAGCAGATGGATTTCAGCTACAGGACATCTGTACTGCAAAAGAAACGCCCGGGCGTTTGCCTTGAAGCTGTTTTGCAGCTGGAGCAGAAGGATAAGGAATCAATCGTTCAGCAAATGCAAAGCAATAAAGACTATAGAAAAAATACACAGCCGTATTCAAGCCCTTGTGCGGGAAGCATATTCAGAAATCCGCTTCCGAATCATGCCGGGAATCTTGTAGAAAAAGCAGGCTTGAAAGGATATCAAATCGGCGGTGCAAAGATATCGGAGATGCACGGAAACTTCATCGTCAATGCGGGGGGAGCATCAGCAAAAGATGTGCTTGATCTCATTGACCATGTGAAAAAGACAATCCGTGAAAAATACGAGATTGATATGCACACAGAGGTTGAAATCATCGGCGGAAATCGCTGATTCAAGTTCTGACTGAAGCTGTTCATATGATATACTGTAAGCAAACGACAAACGGCATCATAGTATGCCGTTTGTTTTGGAATAGACAGACTTTTAACAGCTGTTTCATTTGAATGAGGTGAACAGGCAATGAACCCGGGTCAAGACCGAGAAAAAATCGTTAACATTGAAGAGCGGATCCCTAAAATTAAAGAGCAGAGGAAACAAAAGGCAAACCGCCGTCTCATTTCATTTATTATGCTCTTTTTTATTATGGTGCTGATCATTGTGTACCTGCAAACACCAATCAGTAAAGTATCAACAATCTCTGTTACAGGGAATGAAAATGTATCAAAAAAGGAAATTATCGACCTTTCCGATATTAACAGCGGAGATACTGAGTTTTGGAGTTTGGACAAGCAAAAAACAGAAAAGAAGATTCAGCAAAATAAATTAGTGAAAAAAGCGGAGATCAGCAAATCGCTTCCTAATAAAATCAACATTGCAATCGAAGAATATAAAGCGATTGCTTATTTAGAAAAAGACGATGTGTACTATGAAGTGCTTGAAAACGGCTCAGTTCTGCCAAACGAAGTAACGCCGGATGATGCCGGACCGATTTTAGTGAATTGGACAAACGCGAAGAAGCGGTCTCAAATGGCCAAGCAGCTCGATGCGTTGTCAAATTCGTTAAAACAGTCGATTTCAGAAATTTATTATACGCCTGTAAAAATGGATGAAAACCGTATTAAGTTGTACATGAACGATGGTTATGTTGTCACTGCATCTATTAAAACGTTTGCAGACCGAATGAAGACGTATCCTTCTATCATTTCTCAGCTAAGCAGCAATAAAAAAGGAATCATTCATTTAGAAGTTGCCACCTATTTTGAAGAGTTTGGGAAAAACGATAAAGCTGCTAAAAAGGAAGATGAAAATTGAGGGGCAAATCAGCAGTCCTTCTTTCCTTGATTATGCTTATCGCAGGCTTTTTGATTTCATTTTCTTTTCAAATGACAAAAGAAAACAACAAAAGCGCGGCTGAGACGGAAGAGTGGAAAAAAGAATATGCGCTGAGAGATGAACTTCTGAAACAAGAGAAAGAAAATAAGAAGCTTGAAAAAGAATTATATCAAAAGCAAAACAAAGTCCGCCAGGCGGAAAATAAGCTGAAGAAAGAGAAGTCGGAATACTATAATGTCCTCGAAGATACAGAAAAATACAGGATGTATATTGGGGAAGTCGGTGTGCAGGGAGAAGGCGTTGAGGTGACATTGGAAGATGCGTCATACATACCGGAAGGGGAGAATGTGAATAGTTACATCGTTCACGAAAGCCATATCTTCCAAGTAGTAAACGAACTGTATATCTCAGGAGCGGCAGCTGTCGCCGTTAATGGACAGCGTTTGACGCATGATTCGTATATCAAATGCAATGGTCCTGTGGTAACAGTAGACGGGGTGCAGCATCCCGCTCCGTTTACGGTATCCGCTATTGGAGATCCAGATGTCCTGCTGCCCTCGTTAAATATCGCAGGAGGCCTAATTGATCAGCTGTCAATGGATCATATTTCTGTGTCGGCAGAAAAAGAGAAAAACGTACAAATGAAACCGATTCTGAAAACGAAGGAATGACTGAAAAAGCGGGTGAAATAGATTGAAAATAAAGCGTTCCTTCATAAGCATCAGTGTGCTTATGGTCATCTTCGGCCTGATGATATCTGTTCAGTTTAATTCGTTAAAGCACCCCAAAGTCCGGGATACAAGAGATATGTGGGATATTAGGGAAGAGCTGACATCAGAGCAGAAGAAGCAGGAAAAGCTGCTGGCTGAAATAAACAAATATGACAAACTGCTGAATAGCTATTCGCAAACGAAAGAAATGACAAAAGAAACCGCGCTAAATAATACCTTGCAATCCTTAAAAAAAACAGCCGGCATGACCGATATAACAGGTAGCGGAATTGTCATTACGATTTCCCCGCTTTTTTCTGAAAGCTTAACAGGAGAGCCGATCGAAAATCCGCCTCCGGATTTGCTGAAAAAGCTGATTAATGAACTCAACTCCTACGGTGCAGAGCATATCTCGATTAACGAGCGAAGAGTTGTGAATCATACAGTCATCAGAGATATAAACGGCACTACAAAAATAGACGGATACGCCCTTGACGATTATCCTTTAACAGTAAAAGTGCTTGCCAAAGATCCGGACATGTTACACAGCAGAGTGAAGGGGTCAGGCCTCGAGGATCTTTTTGCATCTGAAAATTTAGCATTAAAAGCCGGTAAATCTGAAAGCAAACTAACATTAAAAGCATATGACAGACCACTGGACGTACAACAGCTGAAACTGCTTAAAGACTGAAAAGGAGGAGAATTGTCATGTGGCTGCCCGTGTTGGGACTGGTGCTCGGAATAGCGATTGGACTAATGACAAACTTAACGATACCGAGTGAATACTCAAACTATTTATCGCTTGCGGTGCTTGCCGCACTTGATACATTAATCGGCGGAATCAGGGCGCATTTACAAGGTACATATGATGAAATGGTATTTGTTTCCGGTTTCTTTTTTAATATTATATTGGCAATAAGTTTAGCTTTTCTGGGAGTCCATCTTGGTGTAGACTTGTATTTAGCAGGTATATTCGCATTTGGAGTCAGATTATTTCAGAATATAGCCGTTATCAGAAGAAATCTACTAACAAAGTGGACTCTTTCTAAAAAAAATAAAAAAAATGTGATATAAAAGAGGATATACATAGGATATAACGAATATTTTCAATAAACATAAAATGTGAAAAGCACATAAAAATATTCTGTTGTTATTTTTTGTTACACACTTGTAAAGCCACATTCATTGTATTGTTGTTCCGCAAATAATAGAATAGAAATGATCGAAATGTGAGGAGGTGCCATAGAATGAACAACAATGAACTTTACGTCAGTCTTGACATCGGTACGTCCAATACAAAAGTGATCGTCGGAGAAATGACAGATGATTCCCTTAATATTATCGGTGTGGGAAATGTACCGTCTGAAGGGTTGAAAAAAGGCTCAATCGTTGATATAGATGAGACCGTTCATTCTATAAGAAAAGCGTTTGACCAAGCTGAAAGAATGGTAGGTTTTCCGCTTAGAAAAGCTATTGTCGGCGTTAATGGAAATTATATCAATATTCAAGATACAAACGGTGTTGTAGCAGTTTCCAGTGAAAATAAAGAAATTCAGGTTGAAGATGTACGCCGTGTCATGGAGGCGGCACAGGTTGTTTCAGTACCGCACGAACAGCTGATTGTCGACGTCATTCCTAAACAGTTTATCGTAGATGGAAGAGATGAAATCACCGACCCGAAAAAAATGCTGGGTGTGCGTTTAGAAGTAGAGGGCACCTTGATCACCGGTTCAAAAACAATCTTACATAACTTACTCCGCTGCGTTGAAAGAGCTGGTATTGAAATAACTGATATTTGCCTTCAGCCGCTGGCAGCCGGTTCTGCTGCATTATCAAAGGACGAGAAAAGCCTTGGTGTGGCTCTCATTGATATAGGGGGAGGGTCAACAACCATTGCCGTATTCCAGAACGGACATCTCACTTCTACCCGTGTCATTCCTCTTGGGGGCGAAAATATCACCAAAGATATCTCCATCGGATTGAGAACGTCAACAGAAGAAGCAGAACGCGTGAAAAAGCAATTTGGACATGCGTACTATGACGAAGCCTCGGAAGATGAAATATTTGAGGTAACCGTTATAGGCACCAATCAAAAACAAACATTTACACAGCAAGAAGCAGCAAATATTATTGAAGCGAGAGTAGAAGAAATTCTTGAAATTGTTTCAGAAGAGCTTCGCAGTATGGGAATTACCGATCTGCCGGGAGGCTTCGTGCTGACAGGAGGACAAGCAGCTATGCCGGGTGTCATGTCTTTGGCACAGGATGTGCTGCAAAACAATGTCAGAGTGGCAAGCCCGAATTATATCGGTGTAAGAGATCCTCAATATATGACGGGAGTGGGCCTGATCCAATTCGCCTGCCGGAATGCAAGAATCCAAGGCAGAAAAATAGGCTTTAAGATGCCTGAAGAAGCGATACAGGAAATCGCAGTCTCATCATCTGAGGAACAAGAGCAGCATCATCACCAAAATGAGGTGCAGCAGCGGCCAAAAGGAAAACAAAAAACACAAGCCGAACATAATAAACAGAGCAAAATGAAAAAACTATTAAGCATGTTTTGGGAATAGATAGATAGTCATTCGGCAGATTAGGAGGATTTAGCATGTTGGAGTTCGAAACAAACATAGACGGCTTAGCATCAATTAAAGTAATCGGAGTAGGAGGCGGCGGTAACAACGCCGTTAACCGAATGATTGAAAATGAAGTGCAAGGAGTAGAGTATATCGCGGTAAACACGGACGCTCAAGCTCTTAACCTGTCAAAAGCAGAAGTGAAAATGCAAATCGGCGCAAAGCTGACTAGAGGATTGGGAGCAGGTGCGAATCCGGAAGTCGGGAAAAAAGCCGCTGAAGAAAGCAAAGAGCAGATTGAAGAAGCACTTAAAGGCGCTGACATGGTATTCGTGACAGCTGGTATGGGCGGCGGAACAGGAACAGGTGCCGCACCGGTTATCGCACAAATCGCGAAAGACTTAGGCGCATTAACAGTCGGCGTTGTGACAAGACCGTTTACCTTCGAAGGACGCAAAAGACAGCTTCAGGCTGCAGGCGGAATCTCGGCAATGAAAGAAGCGGTGGATACACTGATCGTGATCCCGAACGACCGTATCCTTGAAATTGTTGATAAAAACACACCGATGCTTGAAGCATTCCGTGAAGCGGATAACGTACTTCGCCAAGGGGTTCAAGGTATTTCTGACTTGATTGCCACACCTGGTCTTATCAACCTTGACTTTGCTGATGTGAAAACAATCATGTCAAACAAAGGATCTGCTTTGATGGGTATCGGTATTGCTACTGGGGAAAATCGCGCGGCAGAGGCAGCAAAAAAAGCAATTTCCAGCCCGCTTCTTGAAGCGGCCATTGACGGTGCGCAAGGCGTCCTCATGAACATCACTGGAGGAACAAACCTCAGCCTATATGAGGTTCAGGAAGCAGCAGACATTGTCGCTTCGGCGTCTGATCAAGACGTAAACATGATTTTCGGTTCTGTTATTAATGAAAATCTAAAAGATGAGATTGTGGTGACAGTGATTGCAACCGGCTTTATCGAACAAGAGAAGGACGTGACGAAGCCTCAGCGTCCAAGCTTAAATCAAAGCATCAAAACACACAATCAAAGTGTTCCGAAGCGTGAGCCAAAACGTGAGGAGCCTCAGCAGCAGAACACAGTAAGCCGTCATACTTCACAGCCGGCTGATGATACGCTTGACATCCCGACATTCTTAAGAAACCGTAATAAACGCGGCTAATGTAAAGGACAAAATCGTTTTCGATTTTGTCCTTTTTTGTTTTTCTCTTCACACTTTCCTTCTTATAAAGTCTTTTTCCCTATTGCTTCCTTCGCTTAGTAACAAAACAGATAATTAGACCTATTTATTTTTGTGACATTTTTATCATTTTCATATATATGGAAATTGAATGACATGAAACGACAATATCTGTAATTCAGATTGTCTACAGTTAATATACAGCGATGTTCTGACAAACCATTCATTATTAAAAGGAGGGACGACACTTTTTTTAAAAAGCATGTTGAAAAAGGGGGATGAAAATGAAGAAAAAAACGAAAAACAGACTCATCAGCTCTGTTTTAAGTACAGTTGTCATCAGTTCACTGCTGTTTCCGGGAGCAGCCGGGGCAAGCAGTAAAGTCACCTCACCTTCTGTTAAAAAGGAGCTTCAATCTGCGGAATCCATTCAAAACAAGATTTCGAATTCATTAAAGAAAAGCTTTAAAAAGAAAGAAAAAACGACTTTTCTGATTAAATTTAAAGATCAGGCTAACACAGAAAAAGCGGCAAAAGCGGCTGTTAAAAAAGCGAAATCGAAGAAGCTGTCTGCCGCTAAGACGGAATATCAAAAGCGTTCTGCTGTTGTGTCATCTTTAAAAGTCACAGCCGATGAATCCCAGCAAGATGTCCTAAAATACTTGAACACCCAGAAAGATAAAGGAAATGCAGACCAAATTCATTCTTATTATGTGGTGAACGGGATTGCTGTTCATGCCTCAAAAGAGGTTATGGAAAAAGTGGCGCAGTTTCCCGAAGTGGAAAAGGTGCTTCCTAATGAGAAACGGCAGCTTTTTAAGTCATCCTCCCCATTTAATATGAAAAAAGCACAGAAAGCTGTTAAAGCAACTGACGGTGTGGAATGGAATGTAGACCAAATCGATGCCCCAAAAGCTTGGGCACTTGGATATGATGGAACTGGCACGGTTGTTGCGTCCATTGATACAGGTGTGGAATGGAATCATCCGGCATTAAAAGAGAAATATCGCGGATATAATCCGGAAAATCCTAATGAGCCTGAAAATGAAATGAACTGGTATGATGCCGTAGCAGGCGAGGCAAGTCCTTATGATGATTTGGCTCATGGAACCCATGTGACAGGCACGATGGTGGGCTCTGAACCTGATGGAACAAATCAAATCGGTGTAGCGCCTGGCGCAAAATGGATTGCTGTTAAAGCGTTCTCTGAAGATGGCGGCACTGATGCTGACATTTTGGAAGCTGGTGAATGGGTTTTAGCACCAAAGGACGCGGAAGGAAATCCCCACCCGGAAATGGCTCCTGATGTTGTCAATAACTCATGGGGAGGGGGCTCTGGACTTGATGAATGGTACAGAGACATGGTCAATGCCTGGCGTGCGGCCGATATTTTCCCTGAGTTTTCAGCGGGGAATACGGATCTCTTTATTCCCGGCGGGCCTGGTTCTATCGCAAATCCGGCAAACTATCCGGAATCGTTTGCAACTGGAGCGACTGATATCAATAAAAAGCTCGCTGACTTTTCTCTTCAAGGGCCATCTCCATACGATGAAATAAAGCCGGAAATATCTGCACCGGGCGTTAATATTCGTTCATCCGTTCCCGGTCAGACATATGAGGATGGATGGGACGGCACATCAATGGCAGGGCCGCATGTATCCGCTGTTGCTGCACTGCTAAAACAGGCGAATGCCTCACTTTCTGTTGATGAGATGGAGGATATATTAACCAGCACGGCTGAACCGCTCACGGATTCAACATTTCCTGATTCACCGAATAACGGATATGGCCATGGTCTGGTGAATGCTTTTGATGCTGTATCCGCTGTTACAGATGGTTTAGGGAAAGCGGAAGGACAAGTTTCTGTAGAGGGGGATGACCAAGAGCCTCCTGTCTATCAGCATGAGAAAGTAACTGAAGCTTATGAAGGTGGCAGCCTGCCATTGACTTTGACAGCTGAAGACAATGTGAGTGTGACATCTGTAAAGCTGTCCTACAAGCTTGATCAAGGTGAATGGACAGAAATAACGGCTAAACGAATCAGCGGTGATCATCTAAAAGGAACGTATCAGGCAGAGATCCCAGACATAAAAGGAACTAAACTAAGCTATAAGTGGATGATTCACGATTTTGGCGGTCATGTCGTTTCGTCTGACGTATACGATGTAACAGTGAAACCAAGCATCACGGTGGGATATAAGCAGGACTTTGAAACTGCACCCGGCGGCTGGGTTGCGAGCGGAACAAATAATAACTGGGAATGGGGAGTTCCGTCAACTGGCCCAAATACAGCAGCATCCGGAGAAAAAGTATATGGAACGAATTTGACAGGAAATTATGCCAACTCAGCAAACATGAACCTTGTTATGCCTCCTGTTAAAGTACCTGATTCAGGAAGTCTGTTCCTTCAGTTTAAAAGCTGGCACAATTTAGAGGATGATTTTGATTACGGCTACGTTTTTGTTTTGCCTGAGGGTGAAAAGAATTGGGAGCAGGCTGGTGTCTATAATGGAAAGACATCAAGCTGGACGGACGAAGAAATTGATTTATCGGCTTATAAAGGTCAAAACATTCAAGTGATGTTTAACCTTCAATCAGATGAAAGTATTAACAAAGAGGGCTGGTACATTGATGATGTAGTGCTTTCTGACAAATCAGCCGGAAAAACAGTCAAAAAGAATAAGCTAGGCGTCGAAAAGCAGTCTGGAAAGCAAAAGAAAAAGCCAGTAAATCCGAAAAAGGCTAAGCCATCTGCAAACACAGCGGTAAAACATCAGAACAAGGCTATACAGCCTCAAGTTTTGCCGCTCAGGGCACAAGTCAGTGTAGTGGAAACAGGAAAATCAACATATTCAGATCAATCCACAGGGCAGTACACGCTGAAGCACAAAGCGGGAGACTATACGCTTATGGCAGAAGCATATGGTTATCAGTCGAAAACACAAAAAGTATCTTTAAAGACGGATCAGACGACACAAGCTAATTTTACGTTAGAAGAGATGAAGAAGGGCACATTAAAAGGCACGGTCATCAATAAAACGACAGGAGAGCCGGTAAAAGGCGCTTCCGTTTATGTTGTAGAGGATGCTGCGGTGGAACCGGCTATGACAAACGACAAAGGCGAATATACGCTTGAAGCCTATGAAGGCGCTTATACGATTAAAGTCGCTGCACCGGGTTATTACAGTGATGAATTTTCCGTTGAGTTAAAAGGTGATGTGACAAAAGAAACTGCATTGAAGCCTTTCGTCGGTTATCCGGGTGAAATTGCATATGATGACGGAACGGCGGAGAATGCCAATTCCTATTTTGCTGCCGGTAACGGATGGGCGGTCAAAATGACGCTCGCTGACGGCAAGGACAAAGGCATGCTTACAGGAGGGCTGTTCAGATTCTGGGATACAGAGTTCCCTGATCCCGGCGGCACAGAGTTTAAGGTTGAGGTATACGATGCTACAGGAAAAGACGGAGCACCGGGCAAGAAAATTGCAGGGCCATTTAACGCGGAAGCTCTTCGCAATGGCGAGTGGACTAAAGTAGATCTCAGTTCAAAAGGGATTATGGTCGAAAGAGACTTTTATCTCGTGTATATCCAGTCGAAACCTGATCCGTATTCACCTGGACTGGCAATGGATGAAACCGGCAAGAATTCCGGCCGCAACTGGCAGTATATAGGTGGACAATGGGAGCCGGGTGACGAAGCAGACGGCAACTATATGATTCGCGCATTAGTTAATTATGAAGCTGCTGTACCTGAGATTACTTCACCGACAGACAAATCATACACAAATAAGGATAGCGTCACTGTAAAAGGAAAAGCTTCTCCTGGTACAACGGTACACATTTATAATAGAGAGAAAGAAGCAGGAGAAACGAAAGCTGCTGCGGATGGCACGTTCCATGCAGGCATCACACTCAACAAGGGTGAAAATGAGCTGACGGCAACTGCATCAACTGACAACGGAACAACGGATGCCTCCAGCCCGATCACGGTCACGCTTGATCAAGAAAAGCCTGAATTAACACTGGACAATCCAAAGGATGGCGAGAAAACAAATAAAGAAACGCTGACTGTCAAAGGGGCTGTATCCGATGACAATCTGAAAGACGTCAAGGTGAATGGCAAAAAAGCAACAATAACTGATGGTTCATACTCAGCCCGTATTCTTTTGGAGAATGGAAGCAATGAAATCAAGGTGATTGCTACAGACTTAGCAGGCAACAAAACGACGAAAAAGGCTGTCATTGATGTCAACTTTGACAAGCCTATCATTTCCGGCCTAATTCCGGGAGAGGATAAAAACTTAAAAGCCGGTGAATCTGTGAAAATCGCTTTCTCAAGTGCTGAGGATTTAGATGCAACGTTTATCATTCGTATGCCGCTGACAAATGCAAGAGCGAGTGTGCAAAACGCCACCGAACTCCCGTTAAGAGAAATTTCTCCGGGAAGATATGAAGGCTATTGGACAGCCACTTCTTCTATTAAAGCAAAAGGAGCAAAAGTAGAAGTGATCGTACGAGATGATTATGGAAATGAAACAAGAAAAACTGCGAATGGAAAACTTAATATCAACACAGAAAATTAAGTGGAAAAAAGCTGCCGTCATTGGCAGCTTTTTTATATATCCTCTCATTACAATTCCTCGACAAATTAAGCAGATTTCCCTGAAAAATTGTATTTTCCTCTCAACATTAATTGACAGACTTTCCCACAGAGCTTGCTTTATACTTATGAAGCAAGAAGGGGAACAGCGTGAGGCAAGAAAGAAAGGAGTCAGATGTGAAAATCTATTTAGATGTCATTTGGCTGTTAAACTTTTGTTTTGATGCACTTTTGCTTTTGCTCACGGCATTTATTTTAAAACGGCATGTGAAAAAAAGAAGACTGGTAGGCGGAGCGTTCATCGGTTCCAGTATTGTCCTTTTGATGTTTACTCCTTTTTCGCCGATTGTTGAACATCCGGCTGGGAAGCTAGCTTTTTCAGTTGTGATTGTGGTGGTGACATTTGGCTTTAAAAGATTTCGGTTTTTCTTTCAAAATTTGTTTTCCTTTTATTTTGCCACTTTTTTAATGGGGGGAGGAATTATCGGAGCCCATTCTTTGCTGCAGTCAAATTCTATTGTTCAAAACGGTATCATGATTACCAATCAAACAGGGTTTGGAGACCCGATCAGCTGGTTGTTTATTGTTGCTGGCTTTCCAGCATTATGGTTTTTTTCTAAAAGAAGAATTGAAGATATTGAAACAAAAAACATTCAATATGAGGAACGAGTCAGCGTGCAGGCAGATTTGGGCAGCCAAACACTTCATGTCAGAGGCCTGATTGATTCCGGTAATCAGCTGTACGATCCTCTTACAAAAACGCCGGTAATGATCATTTACATTGATAAACTGGAGCCGATTTTCGGAACAGCCGAAACGATGATCATTCGAAACACAGACCCATTGGAAGCCATCGAACAGCTCGATGATTCCTTTCGCTTTTTAGATAAAATGAGGTTGATTCCATACAGGGGAGTTGGTCAGCAAAACCAATTTTTATTATGCGTTAAACCGGATCACGTAACGATTATGACAAAAGAAGAAATGATTTCTGCAGATAAATGTTTAATCGGCATCAGCACAACAAAGCTGTCGGCAGATGGAGAGTTTGACGCGATTATTCATCCGAAAATGCTTTCGGGCAAGGCTGTCAAACACGTTTCATAATGTTCGCAAATGTCCGTTACTTATCATACTCAAACGGCGTGACATTTAGAAGGGAGAGGAAGATGAAAAAACTGAAATTACGGTTGACGCACCTCTGGTATAAGCTGCTGATGAAACTTGGGCTGAAAAGTGATGAAGTCTATTACATAGGCGGGAGTGAAGCCTTGCCGCCTCCATTATCTAAAGATGAGGAGCAGGTTTTGTTAATGAAGCTCCCAAACGGCGATCAGGCGGCGCGCGCCATTCTAATTGAACGCAATTTGCGTCTGGTCGTATATATCGCCCGTAAATTTGAAAATACGGGAATTAATATAGAGGATTTAATCAGCATCGGTACCATCGGTCTAATCAAAGCTGTGAATACATTCAATCCAGAAAAGAAAATCAAGCTTGCTACCTATGCCTCCCGGTGTATAGAAAATGAAATCCTGATGTATTTAAGAAGAAATAACAAAATCCGTTCAGAGGTTTCCTTTGATGAACCGCTTAATATTGATTGGGACGGCAATGAGCTTTTGCTTTCTGATGTGCTCGGCACTGACGATGACATCATCACTAAAGACATAGAAGCTAACGTCGATAAAAAGCTTTTGAAAAAAGCGCTTGAACAGCTTAATGAGAGAGAAAAGCAAATCATGGAGCTGCGGTTTGGGCTTGTCGGTGAAGAAGAAAAAACCCAAAAGGATGTAGCGGATATGATGGGGATTTCTCAGTCTTATATTTCGCGGCTTGAGAAAAGAATTATAAAAAGGTTGAGAAAAGAGTTCAACAAAATGGTGTAAAAAATTTTATGGTTAGAACCCCTTGATTTTACAGGGATTTCCTGATTTCGACAGTTTTTCGGTCTGAGTGCAGTGCATATTTTTCCCACCCAAGGAGATACTTAACGTTGTACAGCAGCTCCTGTAGGGAGGGAAAAAAGTGTCGAGAAATAAAGTCGAAATCTGCGGGGTGGATACCTCCAAATTACCAGTACTCAAGAATGAAGAGATGAGAAAGCTGTTTAGGCAGCTGCAGGATGAAGGCGATGATTCAGCAAGAGAAAAGCTTGTAAACGGGAACTTGCGTCTTGTCTTAAGTGTCATTCAACGATTTAATAACAGAGGGGAGTATGTTGATGACTTATTTCAAGTCGGCTGCATCGGACTAATGAAATCCATTGATAATTTTGACCTAAGCCACAATGTTAAGTTTTCAACATACGCTGTACCTATGATTATCGGAGAGATCCGCAGGTATTTACGCGATAATAACCCGATCCGTGTATCAAGATCACTCCGGGACATCGCTTACAAGGCGCTTCAGGTAAGAGAGCGGTTAATCAGTGAGACAAGCAAGGAGCCGACTGCAGAAGACATCGCAAAAGTTCTTGAAGTACCGCATGAGGAAATTGTATTTGCGCTTGATGCCATCCAGGATCCGGTTTCTCTATTTGAACCGATCTATAACGACGGGGGAGACCCGATCTATGTGATGGACCAAATCAGTGATGAGCGCAATACAGATTCACAATGGATTGAAGAGCTGGCTTTAAAAGAGGGCATGAGAAGGCTGAACGATAGGGAAAAAATGATTTTGAGAAAGCGGTTCTTCCAAGGGAAAACCCAAATGGAAGTCGCCGAGGAAATCGGAATTTCTCAAGCGCAGGTGTCCAGACTTGAAAAAGCGGCTATCAAACAAATGAATAAAAATATTCATCAATAATGAAAAGCCTTTAAAACGATGTTGTTTTAAAGGCTTTTCTATTGATTACGGATGGTTTACGTTTTGGAAAAAGTAAGGTATCCTAGTTCGTACAAAGTTTTATGAAAATTAAAACAATTATAAAAGGCCATAAAGAGGAGGACCACGATGATTTTGCAGCTTGACAATGTCTCACTAAAACGGAATGGGAAATGGATACTGAGAGATATTCATTGGAAGGTGGAAGAAAAGGAAAATTGGGTGCTTTACGGCCTAAATGGCGCCGGGAAGACAGCGCTGTTAAATATGCTTTGCTCATATTATTTTCCAACATCAGGCGAGATGCAGGTGCTTGGTCATGAATTTGGCAAAACAGAGCTTGGGGAAAAGCTCAGACGTAAAATTGGCCTCGTCTCAGCAGCTCTTCGGCAAAAATTGTATCCGGCAGATTCAGCCTTTGAAATTGCTTTGAGCGGAGCTTACGCTTCGATTGGGTTATATGAAACGCCAAGTAAGGAAACCAGGGAAAAAGCGATTGGTTTGTTAGAGGACTTGGGAGCAATTGAATATGCCGATCGCCGCTATGAAACCCTTTCTCAAGGGGAAAAACAAAGAGCGTTGATTGCTAGAGCACTAATGGCCGATCCGGAGTTGCTGATACTGGATGAACCAGTCACAGGGCTGGATTTTATTGCCCGGGAAAAGTTGTTAGATACGATTACATACATTGCAAACAAAGAAAATGCACCATCTATCCTTTATGTGACTCATCATGCTGAAGAAATTTTGCCTGTCTTTGATAAAGCCCTTTTATTAAAACAGGGAGAGGTCTTTGGATCCGGAGAAATAAAGGAAATGCTTACTGATCAAGTACTTTCCGCTTTTTTTGATACGCCAATCCATGTATTATGGAATCAGGATCGGCCGTTTTTAACAAGAGCTGAGCCGATAACGAATGCCTGACAAACATATATAGATTCATCCTAGGGGTGCTTTGCGAAGCTGAGAGAGACTTTGTCTCAACCCTTTTGACCTGATCTGGATCATGCCAGCGGAGGGAAGCGGTGAAAAGCGGAGTACATCGGACTCCGTTTGTTTTTATTAAGCCGTTTCATCACATTTGAAACGGCTTTTTTGATTTTAAAGAATAGGAGCGGATTTACATTGGATCAACAAATAGACTCTTTGCAAAAAAAAGTGGAAGAACAAAAGGAGGAGCTTATTCAGCTTGCTAAAACACTGATTTCTTATCAAACACCCGCTCCGCCTGCAAGAAATACAGAGGGCATTCAGTCATGGATTGCGGGTTTTTTAAATGAATTGGGATTCTCGATCGACAAATGGGATGTGTACCCTGGAGAGCCCAATGTTGTAGGGAAGCTAAAGGGAACAGATTCAGCAGATTATTATAGCCTGATTATCAATGGTCATGTAGATGTGGCAGAGGTAAAAGAGGATGAAGAATGGGAGCACAATCCGTTTCATCCAATTGAAAAAAACGGTCTCTTAATCGGGCGAGGCGCTTCCGATATGAAGGGCGGAATGGCTTGTGTGCTGTTTGCTGTCAAATTAATTCGTGAAGCCGGCATTGAGCTTCCCGGTGATCTGATTCTGCAATCGGTTATTGGGGAGGAAGTTGGAGAAGCCGGCACACTTGAATGCTGCAAGAGGGGCTACCACGCTGATTTTGCAATTGTCGCGGATACGAGCGATATGCATATTCAAGGCCAAGGTGGTGTCATTACAGGCTGGATCGAAATCAAAAGCAGTCAAACATTTCATGATGGAACGAGACGGAATATGATTCACGCAGGCGGAGGAACATTCGGAGCAAGCGCAATTGAAAAAATGGCAAAAATCATTGCGGGGCTCGGTGAACTTGAGCGCCACTGGTCCATTATGAAAAGTTATCCCGGTTTTAAACCAGGCACAAATACGATTAACCCGGCAGTTATAGAAGGCGGCAGACATGCGGCTTTTATAGCGGACGAATGCCGGCTGTGGATCACAGTCCATTTTTATCCGAATGAAACCCATGACCAAGTGGCAGCGGAAATAGAAGATTACGTCAATCGGCTGAGTGACAGTGATATTTGGCTTAGGGAAAACCGCCCTGTATTCAAGTGGGGAGGCTCATCCATGATAGAAGACAGAGGAGAAATTTTTCCGGCATTGGAAGTTGACCCTGGCCACCCAGGCGTCTTAGCGTTAACTGCCTCTCATGAGAAAGTGAAACGGGAGTGTCCAATTATTGACGTTTCTCAATCAGTTACAGATGGCGGGTGGCTGTATGATGCCGGTATTCCATGCGTAATATACGGTCCTGGAGATCTGCACAATGCACACTCCGTGAACGAGAAGGTATCGATTGAGCAGCTAGTAGAGTATACAAAAATTATACTCGATTTTATCATCAGCTGGTGCAGCCGGAAAAAAGAACAATGACATGAAAATTTCTTCTTGCTGACAAGGTTCAGCCTGCCCGTTCATATACTTGAACAAAAGGACGGAAAAAGGACGTGATGGAATGATCAGCATTTCAGAATTTCAGGTAAAGGATGTCGTCAATGTCTCAAACGGAAAAAAGCTGGGGAGTATTGGGGATATTGATATCAATGTGACTACTGGAAAAATTCAGGCGATCATACTCGGAGGAAATGGGAAAGTTCTCGGATTTTTTGGAAAAGAAGAGGAATTGGTCATTCCATGGCGAAATATAGTAAAAATCGGGGAAGATGTAATCTTAGTCCGATTAAGTGAACCACATGCATAAACCTGCTTGTCTGCCGCAGATTGGCAAATGCCGGAAGTCTCGATTCTTCCGGCACATTTCATTTAGAAATATGCAAATCGGCGCTCAACGAATGCAGTAAGATGTGGTAAAATAAGTGGGAAATTCCGCTTTTTTAAATGTTTGTCGAAAGGTTGGATCATCATGAATACATATCACCCATTCAGTCTTACCACACCCTCGACACTCATGATACAAGACTGGGCTCAAACGAATCAAAACAACAAAGAGGTCATTGCCGGATTTACGACAAAAAACGGCGGTGTCAGCCAAAAGCCTTTTGAATCGTTAAATACAGGATTGCACGTTCATGACAAAGATGCAGATGTAGTTAAAAATCGTGAATATATTGCCGATATGTTTAATACTGATTTGCAGTCTTGGGTATTCGCTGATCAGACACATGATAATCGCGTTCAGAAAGTGACGCAGAGGGATAGGGGAAAAGGCGCCCGTGAGTATCACACGGCTCTAAAAGCAACGGACGGGCTCTATACAAATGAAAAAAATGTATTTTTAGCATTATGCTTTGCTGATTGTGTGCCTCTTTTCTTTTATGATCCGGTTAAGTCGCTTGTCGGAGTCGCCCATGCCGGGTGGAAAGGCACCGTCAAACAGATTGGCAGAGAAATGGTGAAGCAATGGACTGAGAAGGAAGGTTCAAATCCCTCAGATATTTACGCTGTTATTGGCCCGTCTATCAGCGGTGCATGCTATACGGTAGACGACCGCGTCATGGATGCTGTCCGCGCATTGCCGGTTTCAGCAGACCTTGCCGTTAATCAGACGGCAAAGGCACAATATCAGCTTGATCTGAAAGAGCTGAACCGTCTTATACTGATGGACAGCGGTTTGGCAAGTGAACAAATTTCTGTCAGCGGTTTATGCACGGAAAGCGAGCCGTCTCTTTTCTATTCTCACCGCCGCGATCAGGGGAAAACTGGACGGATGATGTCCTTTATCGGAATGAAGGAGGCATAAAAGATCTTGCGTGTTGTTGATAATTTACGACATATAAACGAACGAATAAACGAAGCATGTAACAGATCGGGCCGCAGCTCCGATGAAGTTACGGTTATTGCAGTCACTAAATATGTATCACCTGAAAGAGCACAGGAGGCAGTAGATGCTGGCATCACCTGCCTCGGAGAGAATCGGGATGCGGAACTGCTCCGCAAACAGGAATTGATGAAAGGGAATCCGGAATGGCATTTTATCGGCAGTTTGCAATCAAGAAAAGCAAAATCTGTCGTCAATGCGGTTTCCTATATCCATTCCCTAGACCGGCTCTCATTAGCGAAAGAAATTGAAAAACGGGCTGAAGGTACTGTACGATGCTTTGTGCAGGTCAATACCTCTCTTGAGCCTTCTAAACACGGCATGAAAAAAGAAGAAGTCATTCCATTCATACAGGAGCTTTCCGGTTTCGAACATATCCTTGTTGCCGGGCTGATGACAATGGCTCCGCTGACTGATGATCAAGATCAGATCAGAAGCTGTTTCAGGTCGCTGAGAGAACTCCGTGACCAGGTTCAGAAGCTGAACCAGCCGAACGCTCCGTGTACTGAACTGTCGATGGGCATGTCAAATGATTTTGAAATTGCAATTGAAGAAGGAGCTACTTATATTAGAATCGGCTCATCGTTAGTCGGAAATGAAACAGGGGGTGTACAGCAATGAGTATGAAAAATAAACTGAAAAACTTTTTCTCAATGGAAGATGAAGAATACGAATATGAATATATTGAGACAGAGCGGGAATCTCATGAGGAGCATGAGCAAAAAGAAAAGCCGCCTTACAACGGGAATAAACCAGCGGGCAAACAGAATGTAGTGAGCTTGCAAAGTGTTCAGAAATCCTCTAAAGTGGTGTTGAGTGAGCCGCGCGTTTATGCGGAGGCGCAGGAAATAGCCGACCATTTGAAGAACCGGCGGGCAGTTGTCGTCAATCTTCAGCGGATACAGCATGACCAGGCGAAGCGGATTGTTGACTTTTTAAGCGGAACCGTTTATGCCATTGGCGGCGATATTCAAAGAATCGGCTCAGATATTTTCCTCTGCACGCCTGACAACGTAGATGTATCAGGCACAATTTCTGAGCTCATATCTGAAGACGAACATCAGAGGTGGTAAAGCGAGATGATCCTTTATCAAGTTTTTTCGGTTTTAAGCTTATTAATCACAATATACTCATTTGCCCTGATCATATATATTTTTATGTCATGGGTGCCGAGTACGAGGGAAACAGCAGTCGGGCGTTTTTTGGCTTCGATTTGTGAACCATATCTCGAACCATTCAGAAAAATCATTCCTCCGATTGCAATGCTGGATATTTCACCAATCGTAGCAATACTTGTGCTTCGGTTTGCGACAACCGGCTTGTGGGGACTTTATCGCATGATTGCGTTTTAATGTGACAGTTTGATAGGGGCTTGGCAGCAGCCAAGCCTCTTTACATAGAAGGGAAAGACGATGAGCGATATATATCAGCACTTCAGAAAAGACGAGCGGGCCTTTATTGACCAGGCGCTCGAATGGAAAAGAATTGTCCAGGAGCAGTACCGGATGAAGCTGACCGACTTTTTAGACCCCCGAGAGCAGGTCATCCTCTCTGCTGTTACGGGACAGGCTGATGTCGGGCTTGCTTTTTCCGGCGGCTATGACAGAGCGGAGCGAAAACGGGCGATTCTGTATCCAGAGTACATTACTCCGGAAGAATCGGATTTTGAACTGCAGGCGTTTAACGTCCGTTATGCTGACAAGTTTGTCTCAGTAGATCATCGTTCTCTGCTTGGTGCATTAATGGGCATAGGATTAAAGCGGCAAAAATTCGGTGACATCGTGTTTTCTGAGACAGCAGTGCAATTGATTGTCTCAGCCGATACCGCTGATTTTGTGGCTGCACAGCTGACCCAAGCAGGCAAAGCGGCGGTCAGCCTAGAGAAAATCGACTTGTCAGACCTTAACATTCCAGCAGTGGATGTCGAAATAAGAGATGACACGGTTTCTTCTTTAAGGCTTGACGCCGTCTGCGCCTCTATGAGCAGGCAATCCCGCCAGAAATCACAGACGCTTGTGAAAAACGGCCTTGTGAAAGTGAACTGGAAGGTGGTTGAAGATCCTTCATACATAGTCGCGGAAGGGGACATGCTGTCAATCAGAGGTTTTGGCCGGTGCAGCTTAACAAAAATCGAAGGGAAAACCAAAAAAGACAAATGGAGAGTTACGTTTGAACGACAAAAATAGTCGGTTTTTCAGTTTTTTTCTCCATCTGTGCGAAATTTGTTTTATAATGTGAACTAGATAACCGTACTGAAATGTAAAAATGGAGGTGGCATCATGCCATTAACGCCAAATGATATTCACAACAAGACGTTTACAAAAAGTTTTCGCGGATATGATGAAGATGAAGTAAATGAATTCCTAGCCCAAGTCAGAAAAGATTACGAAATTGTTCTCCGCAAGAAAACTGAGCTTGAAGCGAAAGTCAATGAGCTTGATGAAAGAATCGGACACTTTGCCAATATTGAGGAAACATTGAATAAATCCATTTTAGTTGCTCAAGAAGCGGCTGAAGACGTAAAACGCAATTCTCAAAAAGAGGCAAAGCTGATCGTTCGGGAAGCGGAGAAAAACGCTGATCGCATTATCAACGAATCGTTATCAAAATCAAGAAAAATTGCAATGGAAATTGAAGAGCTGAAAAAACAGTCTAAAGTGTTCAGAACACGTTTCCAAATGCTGATTGAAGCGCAGCTTGATCTTCTGAAAAATGACGATTGGGATCATCTCCTTGAGTATGAAGTCGACGCTGTATTTGAGGAAAAGGAATAAATTCTCTGATTATCTTGACATTTTCTTAGCATGTCGAATATAATACGTTCATAAATTCAGATGAAAAAACGGTTGAAAGGGACAGTCATGTTTCCTTCAGGCCTTCATAGCGACCCGGAGATGGTGAGAGTCTGGGATGGCCGGAATCATGTAGATCAGCCCTTTAGTTTCCTTGCTGAACTCACAGTAGGTTAGGACGTTCATCACGTTACGATGCTCAAGAGGAAAAAGTGTATGCTTGCTTTTTCTAAAAGGGTGGTACCGCGAGATAAGCTTTCTCGTCCCTTATGGGATGAGAGGGCTTTTTTTATTTTCTGAAAAAATGCAGTGGAGGAATGAAAATGGATTTTAAAGACACGCTCTTAATGCCGAAAACAGATTTCCCGATGCGTGGAAATTTGCCAAACCGTGAGCCTGACATTCAAAAAAAATGGGAGGAAGAAGATATCTACCGTCTTGTTCAGGAACGGACGAAAGACCGCCCGAAATTTGTTTTACACGACGGACCTCCGTATGCAAACGGCGACATCCATATGGGCCATGCGCTTAACAAGATTTTGAAAGACTTCATTGTCCGCTATAAATCAATGAGCGGCTACAACGCACCGTATGTGCCGGGCTGGGATACACACGGATTGCCAATTGAAACAGCTCTGACAAAAAACAAAAAGGTCAACCGCAAAGAAATGTCAGTAGCGGAATTCCGCAAACTATGCGAAGAGTACGCTTGGAAGCAAATCGAGGGACAGCGTGAGCAATTCAAACGTCTTGGTGTCCGCGGTGACTGGGAAAACCCATATGTGACATTAAAACCGGAATACGAAGCGCAGCAAATCCGCGTATTTGGTGAAATGGCAAAACGAGGCTACATTTACAAAGGCCTTAAACCGGTTAACTGGTCACCTTCAAGTGAGTCTGCTCTGGCTGAAGCCGAGATCGAATATCAAGACAAACGTTCAGCATCTATTTACGTCGCTTTTGGTGTAAAAGACGGAAAAGGCGTTCTTGAAAACGGTGAGCGCATCATCATTTGGACAACAACGCCTTGGACAATTCCGGCGAACCTCGGAATCTCAGTGCACCCTGATCTTGAGTACAGCGTGATTGCAGTAGGTGAAGACCGCTTTGTCGTAGCAAGTGCCTTAGTCGAAAATGTTGCATCGGCATGCGGATTTGATCAGTATGAAGTGACAAGAACGGTCAAAGGGAAAGACCTTGAGAACATTATCGCTGAACACCCGCTATATGGCAGAGACTCTCTCGTTATGCTTGGTGAACACGTAACAACTGATGCCGGAACAGGCTGTGTTCATACAGCTCCAGGACATGGGGAAGATGACTTTATCATCGGCCAAAAATACGGTTTAGATGTGCTTTGCCCGGTCGATGAAAAAGGTGTAATGACAAGCGAAGCTCCTGGCTTTGAAGGCATGTTTTATGATGATGCAAACAAAGCGATCACACAGCAGCTTGATGAAAAAGGCGCACTTGTGAAGCTTGAATTCATTACTCACTCTTATCCGCATGATTGGAGAACAAAAAAACCAACCATTTTCAGAGCGACAGCGCAATGGTTTGCGTCTATTAAAGATTTCAGATCAGACCTGCTGGATGCCATTAAAGAAACCAAATGGGTTCCTGAATGGGGCGAGCAGCGTTTGCACAACATGGTTCGGGACCGCGGAGACTGGTGTATTTCCAGACAGCGTGCGTGGGGTGTGCCGATTCCGGTATTTTACGCTGAAAACGGAGAACCGATTATTACAGATGAAACCATTGAACATGTTTCTGAATTGTTCAGACAGCACGGATCAAACATTTGGTTTGAAAAAGAAGCAAAGGATCTTCTTCCGGAAGGCTTTACGCATCCTGGCAGCCCGAACGGCACATTTACAAAAGAACAGGATATCATGGATGTTTGGTTTGATTCAGGCTCTTCACATCAAGCAGTGCTTGAAGAACGTGAAGACCTCGTTCGCCCGGCTGATTTATACCTAGAGGGATCTGACCAATATCGCGGCTGGTTTAACTCTTCTCTTTCTACAGCAGTAGCCGTAACAGGGAAAGCGCCGTATAAAGGTGTGCTCAGCCATGGGTTCGCACTGGATGGAGAAGGACGCAAGATGAGTAAATCAATCGGTAACGTTGTTGTTCCGGCTAAAGTCATGAAACAGCTTGGTGCCGACATCTTAAGATTATGGGTATCTTCAGTGGATTATCAGGCGGACGTTCGCGTGTCTGACGCCATTCTAAAGCAGGTTGCGGAAGTATATCGTAAAATCCGCAACACGTTCCGTTTCCTACACGGCAACCTTTTCGATTTTGATCCAAAAACAAATGCGGTGGCTGTCGAAGATCTTCGTGAAGTCGATCAGTATATGCTGATTAAGCTGAACAAGCTGATTGATAAAGTGAAAAAAGCGTATGATGAGTACGAATTTGCGGTTGTGTATCATAGCATTCATAATTTCTGCACAATCGAATTGAGCTCATTCTACCTTGATTTTGCAAAAGATATTGTCTACATCGAGCATGCGGATCATCCGGATAGACGCAGCATGCAGACAGTATTCTACGAAACGCTTCTTGCATTAGTGAAGCTTTCAGCGCCTATCCTTCCACATACGGCAGACGAATTGTGGTCTCATTTAACATTTGTTGAAGAGCAGAGCGTTCAGCTGACCGATATGCCGGAAACAATCGCGGTTCCAAACAGTGAAGCGACTGAAGAAAAATTTGACCGCTTTATGGCTCTTCGTGATGACGTGCTAAAAGCATTAGAAACTGCGCGAAATGAAAAAATTATCGGTAAATCTTTGGAAGCAAACCTGAAATTGTATCCAAACAAAGAAAACAAAGAGCTCTTGGCTTCCATAAAAGAAAACCTTTCTCAGCTGTTTATTGTGTCTGAACTGACAATCAGCGAAGAAAATGATGCGCCGAACGATGCGCAAAGCTTTGCGACGGGTAAAATCGCTGTCGAGAAAGCGGAAGGCGAAATGTGTGAGAGATCACGTGTGATTTCAAAAGATGTAGGTGCAAATCCGAAATATCCTACACTTTCATTACGCAACGCTGAAATCGTTGAAAAATACTATCAAAAATAATGAAAAGGGCCCGGCGTAAAAGCCGGGCTTTTTTTGTGCCAAGAGTGACATCCTTTAGAACGGCAGGAAAAATCTTATGGGCTTTAGATCATCATTCATAGGCAACAATAAAGGTACTACGTTAAGAGCAGGAGTTGTGAAGAATGAATGATCAACTGACCGCAATTTATACGGAACTTCTTCTGATGAAAGAAGAATTACAGTCTAGATTATTTGAGTATTCTTGCTTTCAGGTTTCTACAAGCCCGCAAGCAGCAATCAATCATAAACAAAAAGCAACTCTGATCTATCACATTAAAGAAGAGCTTCAAGACGTTCTCCTTGCATTGTCAAAAATCGAAAGCGGCACATTCGGATACTGTGAAGAAACCGGGGCCCCCATTCCTCTTGCAAAGCTGGCGGTGCTGCCGACGGCCCGAACAGCAAACGATTTTCTTTATTCTGTCCAATTTGAGAAAAAAACGCTTCCAATATGGAAATCAACGGATATCGAATATGGTCAGGCACTGTATGAATAACAGTGTCTGGCCGGTTAATATGCCTGATATTTCTTTACTCCAGTGCTTTTTATTGATAAAATGCATAATGGATTAAAGTAACCGTAAACTGGAGGAACGTTTGTGCTGTATTATATGATTGCACTACTTATTATTGCAGCCGATCAATTGACAAAATGGCTAGTTGTTAAGAACATGGAACTTGGCCAAAGCATTCCGATCATTGATCAGGTATTCTATATCACCTCCCATCGCAATACGGGTGCTGCATGGGGGATATTAGCGGGTCAGATGTGGTTTTTCTACCTCATAACAACCGCTGTTATTATTGGTATTGTTTATTACATACAGCGTTATACAAAAGGACAAAGGCTTCTTGGCGTTGCCCTCGGACTTATGCTTGGCGGTGCCATCGGCAACTTTATCGATCGGGCTGTCAGACAGGAAGTTGTGGATTTTATCCATGTTATTATTGTCAATTACAATTACCCGATATTTAACATCGCGGACTCTTCACTATGTGTCGGCGTAATGCTTTTATTTATACAAATGCTGTTGGACAGCGGGAAAAAGAAAAAGGAGCAATAGCATGAATCAAATTGATATAACCGCTTCAGAAGAACAAAAAAGTGAGCGGATTGATAAATTTTTGGCATCGACTGAGAATGATTGGTCAAGAACCCAGGTTCAGCAATGGGTAAAAGACGGACAGGTTGTCGTGAACGGAAGCGCGGTGAAAGCGAATTATAAAATTCAGCCGGGTGATCAGGTGACCGTCACTGTACCCGAACCGGAAGCGCTCGACGTCCTGGCAGAGCCTATGGATCTGGATATTTATTATGAGGACCAGGATGTGCTGGTCGTCAACAAACCTCGCGGAATGGTTGTTCACCCAGCACCCGGGCATCTTACGGGCACACTTGTAAACGGCCTTATGGCTCATTGCACGGACCTTTCCGGTATAAATGGCGTGATGCGTCCGGGCATTGTTCACAGAATCGATAAGGACACGTCCGGGTTATTAATGGTGGCGAAAAATGATATGGCACACGAGTCACTCGTAAACCAATTGGTCAACAAAACGGTCACCCGAAAATATACGGCCGTTGTCCACGGGCTTATTTCTCACGATGACGGAACAATTGATGCGCCGATCGGACGAGATAAGAAAGACCGTCAAAGCATGACTGTGACACGTGATGGCAAAAGCGCTGTCACTCATTTTCATGTGCTTGAGCGTTTTCAGGATTTTACGTTAGTGGAATGCCAGCTTGAAACAGGGAGAACCCATCAAATTCGTGTTCATATGAAATATATCGGATTCCCATTAGCAGGCGATCCGAAATACGGCCCAAGAAAAACAATCGACTTTAATGGCCAAGCGCTTCACGCGGGAGTTTTAGGTTTTGACCATCCGCGAACAGGAGAATATGTCGAATTTGAAGCGCCGCTTCCTGAGGATATGGCAGAATTAATCGAAAACCTCAGAAAAAACGGTTGACAGCGTGTTTCTTTTCTGAAATAATAAACGAAGCTGAATAGATTCTTTAAAACAGTCCAGAGAGGCTGAGAAGGATAACGGATAGACGGGATGCGTGTATATGCGCGCACCTTGTCCTAAAACCCCTCTATGCTCTGGCAGGAGGGTTTTTTTCTTCTATATGAACTGTGAGGTGTCACACATTGAATCAAAAAGCTGTCATTCTCGACGAACAGGCAATCAGACGGGCGCTGACCAGGATTGCTCACGAAATGATCGAACGCAATAAAGGAATGAATAACTGCATTCTTGTCGGCATTAAGACCAGAGGGATTTACCTGGCAAAACGCCTTGCGGAACGCATTGAACAGATTGAGGGAAATCCTGTTACAGTCGGTGAAATTGATATTACTCTTTACAGAGACGATCTTTCTAAAAAAACGAGCAACGATGAACCGCTTGTAAAAGGTGCAGATATTCCGGTAGATATTACAGATCAAAAAGTCATTCTCGTTGATGATGTTCTGTATACCGGAAGAACAGTCAGAGCAGGAATGGATGCGCTTGTTGATGTAGGCAGACCTTCCTCCATTCAGCTTGCAGTGCTTGTGGACAGAGGACACCGGGAGCTGCCGATCCGAGCGGATTATATCGGGAAAAACATCCCGACATCAAAGTCAGAAAAGGTTATGGTTCAGCTTGATGAGGTAGACCAAAACGATCTCGTCGCCATTTATGAAAACGAATAATAGATCACCTTTTTAAGGGCAATCCAGTGAGGTTGCAAAGAGGTGCACAACAAAGGCCCAAAAAGGATTCGGCAGGTCTTTGTATGCCTCTTTGCGTAAAAAAGCAAAGAGGTTTTTTTATTCAGTCATTGAGTCATCCTAAAATGAAAGTCAACAATCAGGGGGAAATCATCATGAGTAAGAAAAAAGTAAATTTAGGGGTCAGGGATGTCCCGACACCTTTCTCTTGGGTTTCATTCAGCCTTCAGCATTTGTTTGCCATGTTTGGCTCAACCATTTTGGTTCCGAAGCTCGTCGGAATGAGTCCTGCTGTGGCGTTGGTGACAAGCGGCATCGGAACACTGGCGTACCTTCTTATTACGAAAGGGCAAATTCCGGCGTATCTCGGTTCGTCCTTCGCCTTTATTTCTCCGATCATTCTGGTAAAAGCGACCGGCGGGCCGGGAGCGGCAATGGTTGGAGCGTTTCTTGCAGGGCTGGTGTACGGGCTGATTGCCTTATTGATTAGGCAGCTTGGAACAGGATGGCTGATGAAGATTCTCCCGCCTGTAGTCGTAGGGCCTGTTATTATCGTCATCGGGCTGGGACTGGCAAGCACTGCGGTAAACATGGCGATGTATGCTGATCCGAACGCGAGTGAGTTGGTCTACAGCTTAAAGCACTTTAGTGTCGCAGGAGTTACGCTGGCAATCACGATCATTTGTGCGATTTTCTTACGAGGATTTTTAAGCCTGATTCCGGTTCTGATCGGAATCATCGGCGGATACCTGTTCGCCCTTACTCAAGGGATTGTTAACTTCCAGCCGGTGCTTGACGCGAAATGGTTCGCAGTGCCTGAATTTATTATTCCGTTCAAAGATTATTCACCGTCAGTTACACTCGGCATCGCAGCCGCAATGGTTCCTGTCGCATTTGTCACAATGTCAGAGCATATCGGCCACCAAATGGTGCTGAGCAAGGTTGTCGGACAAGATTTCATTAAAAAGCCAGGTCTTCATCGCTCTATTATGGGTGACAGTGTGGCGACAATCCTCGCTTCCCTGATCGGCGGTCCGCCGACAACGACTTACGGAGAAAACATTGGCGTGCTGGCCATCACAAGAGTATTCAGCGTCTTTGTCATCGGAGGAGCGGCAGTGATTGCTTGTTGCTTCGGCTTTATCGGCAAAATTTCAGCGCTGATCAGTTCAGTGCCGTCAGCGGTCATGGGAGGCGTCTCCTTCCTGCTGTTCGGAATCATTGCTTCAAGCGGCCTGCGAATGCTGATTGACAACAAAATTGATTATGAAAACAACAGAAACCTCATTATTACATCAGTTATCCTTGTCATCGGTGTAGGAGGCGCTTTTATCCAAGTGTCTCAAGGCGGATTCCAAGTGTCAGGAATGGCGCTTGCCGCAATTGTCGGTGTCATCTTAAACCTGATTCTTCCGCAGGCGAAGGAAGAGCAGGCAGACACATCTGAACAACATCATATTTAAAACCTTTTAATGAAAGTCCAGAGAGGCTTGGAAGGGTTATGAAGAGAAGGAAGCTTCAATGCTGCCCTCTATTTAACCATACCCCGAGTCTATCTTAGACCGGGGTTTTTTTTCAGCCTTAAGTTGAAAAGAGAGGGGAAAGAACATGAAGCATTTAACGACGATGAGTGAACTTAGCACTGAGGAAATCAAAGATTTGCTTCAAACAGCACAAGAGCTCAAAAGCGGAAAAACAGACAATCAGCTTACAGGAAAGTTTGCCGCAAACCTGTTTTTCGAACCGAGCACGAGAACGCGGTTCAGCTTTGAGGTCGCAGAAAAAAAGCTGGGCATGAATGTGCTCAACCTTGATGGAACAAGCACAAGCGTGCAAAAAGGCGAAACCTTATATGACACGATCCGGACGCTCGAATCAATCGGTGTGGACGTCTGCGTCATCAGGCACAGTGAGGATGAGTATTATGAAGAGCTTGTCAGCCAGGTGAACATTCCGATTCTGAATGCGGGAGACGGGTGCGGCCAGCATCCAACACAATCACTGCTTGATTTAATGACGATTTATGAAGAGTTCAATACGTTCAAAGGGCTTACCGTCTCCATTCACGGCGACATCAAGCATAGCAGAGTGGCAAGGTCAAATGCGGAAGTGTTGACAAGATTGGGTGCCCGGGTCCTATTTTCCGGCCCTTCGGAATGGCAGGATGAAGAAAATACATTCGGCACGTATGTCTCAATGGATGAAGCAGTTGAGTCTTCCGATGTTGTCATGCTGCTGCGCATTCAAAATGAACGGCATCAGTCCGCTGTCAGCCAGGAAGGCTATTTAAACAAATACGGCTTGACCGTAGAACGGGCTGAGCGTATGAAGCGGCATGCGATCATCATGCATCCTGCTCCGGTAAACAGAGGAGTGGAGATTGATGACAGCTTAGTAGAAAGCGAAAAATCAAGAATCTTCAAGCAAATGCAAAATGGCGTATTTATCAGAATGGCAGTGATACAGCGTGCCTTACAAACCAATGTGAAAAGAGGAGAAGCAGCGTATGTCATATCTCATTAAAAACGGCTGGATACTAAACGAAAATGGTGAAAAAACACAAGCGGATATCCGAGTGACTGGAGAAACCATCACCGCAATCGGCAAGCTTGATGCAACGGATAATGAAACGGTAATTGATGCAAAAGGTTTGCTCGTTTCACCTGGGTTTGTTGATCTCCACGTGCATTTCAGAGAGCCGGGCGGAGAGAAAAAAGAAACTATTGAAACCGGGGCAAAAGCAGCGGCACGCGGCGGCTATACTACAGTAGCAGCAATGCCGAATACGCGGCCGGTTCCTGATACAAAGGAGCAGATGGAATGGGTGCAAAACAGAATTAAAGAAACATCATGCGTCAGAGTTCTTCCATATGCATCCATTACGATCAGACAAATCGGCGATGAAATGACAAACTTTGAAGCGTTAAAAGAAGCCGGGGCATTTGCTTTTACAGATGACGGCGTTGGTATACAGACAGCAGGAATGATGTATGAAGCGATGAAACGGGCAGCCGCAATTGACAAAGCGATTGTTGCACATTGCGAGGACAACTCCTTAATTTACGGAGGGAGCGTACATGAGGGGACATTCTCCAAAGCGAACGGGCTAAACGGCATTCCTTCTGTGTGTGAATCGGTTCATATTGCTCGCGATGTGCTGCTGGCTGAGGCGGCAAACTGCCATTATCATGTATGCCATATCAGCACGAAAGAATCTGTCAGAGTTGTACGCGATGCGAAAAAAGCGGGAATCAGAGTGACAGCAGAAGTATCGCCGCATCATTTGCTGCTTTGTGATGAGGACATCCCGGGGCTGGACACAAACTATAAAATGAATCCTCCGCTCCGCAGCCCAGAAGACAGAGCTGCTTTAATTGAAGGTCTTTTAGACGGAACAATTGATTTTATCGCAACAGACCATGCACCGCATACGGAAGAAGAGAAGAACACAGAAATAAAGCTGGCGCCATTCGGAATTGTCGGCTTAGAAACAGCATTCCCGCTTCTTTACACACACTTTGTCAAAAATGGCAAATGGTCGCTGAAGCAGTTGATTGACTACATGACAATCAAGCCATGCGAAGCGTTCGGTCTCCCATATGGAACATTACAAACGGGGCAAGCTGCGGACATTACGTTAATCGATTTAGAAAAAGAAGCAGTTATAGACAAAGAGACATTTTTATCAAAAGGAAAAAATACACCATTCAACGGCATCAGCTGCACCGGCTGGCCGGTCGCTACAATTGCGGCAGGGAAGCTTGCTTATGAAGAGGGGAGACTTGTCAAATGAAGAGACGATTAGTACTGGAAAACGGAGCGGTATTCGAGGGAGAAGCCTTTGGAAGCTTAGAACACAACATGGGAGAAGTCGTTTTTAATACTGGGATGACAGGCTATCAGGAAATTTTATCTGATCCTTCTTACTGCGGACAGATCGTAACATTAACATACCCGCTTATCGGAAATTACGGCATTAACCGTGATGATTTTGAATCCATTACCCCTTTTGTCAAAGGGCTGATCATCAAAGAATTATGTGAGCTGCCTTCCAACTGGCGTTCAGCATACACCTTAGACGAGTATTTAAAAATGAAAAATATTCCCGGACTCCAGGGGATTGATACAAGGAAGCTGACAAGAATGATCCGCACGGCAGGCGCGCTAAAAGGAACATTCGCTTCATCTGATGAAGATATCGAAGCAGTGCTGAAAAGACTGAACGAAACGGAATTGCCAAGAAATCAAGTATCCCAAGTATCAGCAAAAACAGCATATCCGAGCCCGGGAAGAGGCAAACGCATCGTCTTGGTTGACTTCGGCATGAAACACGGGATTCTAAGAGAGCTGAACAAACGGAAATGTGACGTCATCGTTGTGCCTTACAACATTACAGCGGAAGAGGTGCTTCAGCTGAAACCGGACGGTATCATGCTTTCTAACGGACCTGGAGACCCAAAGGATGTGCCTGAAGCGATTGAAATGATTAAAGGTGTTCTTGGAAAAGTGCCATTATTCGGAATATGTCTTGGCCACCAATTATTCGCGCTGGCGTGCGGGGCGAATACCGAAAAAATGAAATTCGGCCACAGGGGCTCAAACCACCCGGTAAAAGAGCTGGCTACAGGAAAAGTTGCCTTAACATCTCAAAACCATGGATATACAGTTTCGTCTATCAGTAAAACAGAACTGGAAGTGACGCATATCGCAATTAACGACGATACGATTGAAGGGCTGAAGCATAAAACATTGCCGGCATTTACGGTTCAATATCATCCCGAAGCCTCACCTGGTCCTGAGGATGCCAACCACCTATTTGACAGATTCATCGAAATGATCGAAACAACAGAGAAAGAAGGGGAAGCGGTATGCCAAAACGCGTAGACATTAACAAAATTTTAGTAATCGGATCTGGACCGATCATCATCGGCCAAGCAGCAGAATTCGACTATGCGGGAACACAAGCCTGTCTTGCTTTGAAAGAAGAAGGTTATGAAGTCATCCTTGTCAACTCAAACCCTGCCACGATCATGACAGATACAGAAATGGCTGACCGGGTTTATATCGAACCGCTCACACCTGAATTCCTGACAAGAATCATCAGAAAAGAGCGACCAGATGCCATTCTTCCTACACTCGGAGGCCAAACCGGTTTGAATCTTGCGGTTGAGCTTTCTGAAAGAGGTGTTCTGGCAGAATGCGGCGTCGAAGTGCTTGGCACAAAACTGTCTGCAATTCAGCAAGCTGAAGACCGTGACTTGTTCAGAACATTAATGAATGAACTGAATGAACCGGTGCCTGAAAGTGAGATTATCCACTCCCTTGAAGAAGCAGAAAAATTCGTCAGTCAAATTGGATTCCCTGTCATTGTCCGCCCGGCATATACATTAGGCGGAACAGGCGGAGGCATCTGCTCGAATGAGACAGAGTTAAAAGAAATCGTTGAGAACGGCTTGAAATTAAGCCCGGTACACCAATGTCTGCTTGAAAAAAGCATCGCCGGCTATAAAGAAATCGAGTATGAAGTCATGAGAGACAGCCAGGATCACGCCATTGTCGTTTGTAACATGGAAAACATTGATCCGGTTGGAATCCATACTGGAGACAGTATTGTTGTCGCGCCGAGCCAAACGCTCAGCGATCGCGAATATCAGCTCTTGCGGAATGTATCGTTAAAACTGATTCGCGCGCTTGGAATCGAAGGCGGATGTAACGTGCAGCTCGCTTTAGACCCAGACAGCTTCCAATATTACATTATTGAAGTAAATCCGCGTGTCAGCCGTTCATCTGCCCTTGCATCAAAAGCAACGGGATACCCGATTGCAAAGCTCGCTGCTAAAATTGCAGTCGGCCTTTCATTAGATGAAATGATGAACCCGGTGACAGGAAAAACATACGCAGCATTTGAACCTGCTCTTGACTATGTCGTATCCAAAATTCCGCGCTGGCCGTTTGATAAGTTTGAATCAGCAAACAGAAAGCTTGGCACGCAAATGAAAGCGACAGGTGAGGTCATGGCAATCGGCCGCACGCTTGAAGAGTCATTGCTGAAGGCAGTGCGATCACTGGAAGCGGATGTGTATCATCTTGAATTGAAGGACGCCGCTGACATTTCAGATGAGCTTCTTGAAAAGCGAATTAAAAAGGCCGGTGATGAACGCTTATTCTACTTAGCTGAAGCGTACAGAAGAGGCTACACGGTAGAAGACCTCCATGAATTTTCCGCTATCGATGTTTTCTTCTTGCATAAGCTGTTCGGAATCGTACAGTTTGAAAAAGAATTGAAGGCGAATGCGGGCGATACAGATGTGCTGAGACGGGCAAAAGAACTCGGCTTCTCTGATCAGTACATCAGCCGTGAATGGAAAATGAAAGAATCCGAGCTTTACAGCTTGAGAAAACAAGCGGGGATTGCGCCGGTATTCAAAATGGTAGATACGTGCGCGGCGGAATTCGAGTCAGAAACGCCATACTTCTATAGCACATACGAAGAAGAAAATGAATCTGTCGTTACAGATAAGAAAAGTGTGATGGTGCTTGGTTCGGGTCCGATTCGAATCGGACAGGGTGTCGAGTTCGACTATGCGACGGTTCACTCTGTATGGGCAATTAAACAAGCAGGCTATGAAGCCATTATTGTCAATAACAACCCGGAAACCGTTTCAACAGACTTCAGCATCTCAGACAAGCTGTATTTTGAACCGCTTACGATTGAAGATGTTATGCACATCATTGACCTCGAACAGCCAATGGGCGTTGTCGTACAATTTGGCGGACAAACTGCGATTAACCTTGCTGACGAGCTTTCTGCACGCGGAGTGAAAATCCTTGGAACTTCATTAGAAGATTTAGACCGTGCAGAAGACCGGGATAAATTTGAACAAGCGCTTGGAGAACTTGGTGTTCCTCAGCCGCTTGGCAAAACAGCGACATCAGTTGATCAGGCGGTAAGCATCGCAAGTGATATCGGTTACCCGGTATTGGTACGCCCTTCCTATGTACTTGGCGGCCGGGCGATGGAGATTGTGTATCATGAAGAAGAGCTGCTTCATTACATGAAAAACGCAGTTAAAATCAATCCACAGCACCCTGTATTAATTGATAGATACTTGACTGGAAAAGAAATTGAAGTCGATGCAGTATCGGATGGTGAAACAGTCGTCATTCCGGGAATTATGGAGCACATTGAACGTGCGGGCGTTCACTCCGGAGACTCAATCGCTGTTTATCCGCCTCAGTCTCTCACAGAGGACATTAAGAAAAAAATTGAACAATACACGATCGCATTGGCTAAAGGGCTGAATATTGTCGGTTTGCTCAATATTCAATTCGTCTTGTCGCAAGGCGAGGTGTACGTGCTAGAAGTGAACCCGAGATCAAGCAGAACCGTACCGTTTTTAAGCAAAATTACGGGTATCCCAATGGCAAATCTCGCAACTAAAATCATTCTTGGTCAAAAGCTGGCTGCGTTTGGCTATACAGAGGGCCTTCAGCCTGAACAGCAAGGTGTATTTGTAAAAGCGCCGGTCTTCTCCTTTGCCAAGCTGAGAAGAGTGGACATTACGTTAGGGCCTGAAATGAAATCAACAGGTGAAGTCATGGGGAAAGATTCGACACTTGAAAAGGCGCTCTACAAAGCCTTGATTGCTTCAGGTATTCAAATCCCGAACTACGGTTCCGTGCTTTTAACAGTAGCTGATAAGGACAAAGAAGAAGGGCTTGCCATTGCTAAGCGGTTCCACGCAATCGGCTACAACATTTTAGCGACGGAAGGAACGGCAGGCTACCTGAAAGAAGCTTCCATTCCAGCAAAGGTCGTCGGAAAAATCGGTCAGGATGGCCCGAACTTGCTTGACGTCATCAGAAACGGAGAAGCGCAGTTTGTCATCAATACGCTGACAAAAGGAAAGCAGCCGGCAAGAGATGGTTTTAGAATCAGACGTGAATCAGTAGAAAATGGTGTTGCCTGCCTAACATCTTTAGATACGGCAGAGGCGATATTGCGAGTGCTGGAAAGCATGACATTCCGTGCTGATCAAATGCCGGCAGTCAACACAAATCAGGAGGCGGCAGTCACTATATGAAAAAAGCGTATTTGACAGTATGTTCTAACCAGCAAATTGCAGACCGGGTGTATCAAATGGTTCTGAAAGGGGAGCTTGTCCAAGGGTTTACAACCCCTGGACAGTTCCTTCATCTTAAAGTGAGCGAAGCGATTACGCCTCTTTTGAGAAGACCAATCAGCATCGCAGACGTCAACTTTGAAAAAAATGAAGTCACCATCATTTATCGGGTAGATGGGGAAGGGACAAGACTCTTGTCACTGAAGCAGCAGGGAGAACTTGTGGATGTCCTCGGGCCTTTGGGAAATGGCTTTCCTGTTAATGAAGTTCAACCCGGAAAGACGGCTTTGCTGGTAGGAGGCGGAGTAGGTGTGCCGCCTCTCCAAGAGCTGTCGAAACGCTTGAATGAAAAAGGGGTTAATGTCATCCACGTTTTAGGATTCCAATCGGCAAAGGATGTTTTTTACGAGGAAGAATGCCGGCAGTATGGAGACACGTATGTGGCAACAGCTGACGGAAGCTACGGGGAAACCGGATTTGTCACAGATGTGATTAAACGGAAAAATCTAGAGTTTGATATCCTCCTCAGCTGCGGGCCGACACCAATGCTCAAGGCGTTAAAACAGGAATATGCCCATAAAGAAGTATATCTGTCCATGGAGGAACGAATGGGCTGCGGAATCGGCGCATGCTTCGCGTGTGTGTGCCATACAAACGAAAGTGAGACATCCTATGTAAAAGTATGTCTCGACGGGCCTGTATTTAAAGCTCAGGAGGTGGCGCTGTAATGCTAGAGGTGAAATTGCCGGGACTTGATTTGAAAAACCCAATCATTCCTGCATCAGGCTGCTTCGGTTTTGGAAAAGAATTTTCACGTTTTTATGATTTGTCTTGTCTTGGAGCGATCATGATTAAGGCTACGACAAAGGAGCCACGCTTTGGGAATCCGACGCCGCGGGTAGCTGAGACTGGTGCTGGAATGCTCAATGCGATCGGTCTCCAAAATCCGGGGCTGGATAGCGTGTTGCATAATGAGCTGCCGTGGCTTGAGCAGTTTGATACGCCGATCATTGCCAATGTCGCAGGTTCTCAAGTCGAGGATTATGTTGAAGTCGCAGAGCATATCAGCAAAGCGCCTAATGTTCATGCTCTTGAATTAAATATTTCCTGCCCGAATGTGAAAACAGGCGGAATCGCTTTTGGCACGAATCCTGAGATGGCTGCCGATTTGACAAAAGCGGTGAAAGAGGTTTCGGATGTACCCGTTTATGTGAAGCTTTCCCCGAACGTGGCTAATATCACAGAAATTGCATTAGCGATCGAGGAAGCGGGAGCGGACGGTCTTACGATGATCAACACACTAATTGGCATGAGACTCGATTTAAAAACCGGCAAACCGATATTAGCGAATAAAACAGGGGGACTTTCAGGCCCTGCTGTGAAGCCGGTTGCCATTCGCATGGTGTATGAAGTCAGCCAGATGGTCAACATCCCGATTATTGGAATGGGAGGCGTGCAAACGGCTGAAGATGCCCTGGAATTTCTTCTCGCGGGAGCAAGCGCAGTCGCTGTCGGAACAGCAAATTTTGTGAATCCTTTTGCCTGTCCAGAGATTATTGAACAGCTCCCATCTGTTTTGCGCCAATACGGCTATCAATCAATTGAAGAATGCATCGGAAGGAGCTGGAATCATGAAAAACAACCTGCCCATCATCGCGCTTGATTTTGCATCAGCTGAAGAAACACTCGCGTTCTTAGCTCCTTTTCAGCAAGAACCGTTATTTGTAAAGGTTGGAATGGAGCTTTTTTATCAAGAAGGGCCATCGATCGTGAAACAATTAAAAGAAAGAAACTGCGAGCTGTTTTTAGATCTCAAGCTTCATGACATCCCGACTACTGTAAACAAAGCGATGAAGCGCCTTGCCAGTCTTGGAGTAGACCTCGTCAATGTTCATGCGGCCGGGGGCAAAAAAATGATGCAGGCAGCTCTCGAAGGCTTAGAAGAAGGTACGCCGGCCGGAAAAAAACGTCCGTCACTTATCGCGGTAACCCAGTTGACAAGCACATCTGAACAAATCATGAAAGATGAACTGCTGATCGAAAAATCTCTGATTGATACGGTTGTGCACTACAGCAAACAGGCGGAAGAGAGCGGACTGGATGGAGTGGTCTGCTCTGTTCATGAAGCAAAAGCCATTTACCAAGCGGTGTCGCCTTCATTTCTGACTGTCACTCCGGGGATCAGAATGTCTGAGGACGCTGCGAATGACCAAGTCCGCGTAGCGACGCCTGCTATTGCAAGAGAGAAAGGTTCATCAGCGATTGTAGTAGGACGCTCGATTACAAAAGCGGAAGACCCGGTAAAAGCCTATAAGGCTGTCAGACTTGAATGGGAGGGAATCAAATCTTGAAACAAATCATCGCAAAACATCTATTAGACATCCAAGCTGTATTTTTACGCCCGAACGAGCCGTTCACATGGGCAAGCGGCATTTTATCTCCAATCTACTGTGACAACCGCCTTACGCTATCTTTCCCAGAGGTCAGAAATGATGTCGCCTCAGGCATCAGCAAGCTTGTCAAAGAGCATTTTCCTGAAGCTGAAATGATTGCGGGAACAGCAACTGCCGGTATTCCTCATGCTGCTCTTGCGGCTGACCGTTTGAATCTTCCGATGTGTTATGTGAGGAGCAAGCCGAAGGCGCACGGTAAAGGCAATCAGATTGAGGGAGCTGTGCAAGAAGGGCAAAAAACAGTCGTCATTGAAGACTTAATCTCCACAGGAGGCAGCGTGCTTGAAGCTTGTGCAGCTTTACAAGCGGCCGGCTGTGAAGTGCTTGGTGTCGTCTCAATCTTTACGTACGGACTTCCTAAAGCGGAGGAAGCCTTCGCAAAGGCAGAACTGCCATACTACTCATTAACTGATTATGATACGCTCACAGAGGTCGCGCTTGAAAACGGAAATATTCATTCAGATGATCTAAAAAAGCTGCAAACATGGAAACAAAATCCCGAGTCAAAAGATTGGTTTAAAAAATAAAAAATAAATTCAAATGATGCAAAGAGGCTTCAAAGCCTTGCTGTACTTGAAAACAGGCTGTGAGGCCTGTTTTTTTATTAATCCTATAAAAAAAGTCGGGTTGACTTATGTTAGAATTGTGCTAAAATTTACTACAAATCTAAAAACTTATCAAGAGCGGCTGAGGGACTGGACCTATGAAGCCCGGCAACCTGCATAGTTTGTAAGGTGCTACTTCCAGCAAAATGAATTCCATTTTGAAAGATAAGGGCTGCATGCTGTTCCTGTCTTTCTTTCCGCCGGATTGAAAGTTTTTTATTTTAAGAGGAAAAAAGGCTGTCTGTGATATCAGCAGCCGCGAATCACATTACATGGGAAAAGACAACCGGCAGAAAGCTACTGTTTGTTTGTCTCCGAAAGGAGGAAAGAAGAAATGTTAACGTATGATAATTGGGAAGAACCAACGATTACATTTCCGGAAGACGATCCTTATAAAGGAGCGCTGTCAGTTTTAAAATGGGCATACGGCCATTACGGCAATCAACTTGTTTATGCCTGCAGTTTCGGAATTGAGGGAATCGTTCTGATTGACTTAATTTATAAAGTGAAAAAAGACGCAGAGATTGTGTTTCTTGATACAGGACTTCATTTTAAAGAAACCTATGAAACAATTGAACGAGTGAAAGAGCGTTATCCGGGTCTTAATATCATCCTGAAAAAACCAGACCTCACCCTTGAGGAACAAGCCGAAGAACATGGTGACAAACTGTGGGAAAGAGAGCCGAATCAGTGCTGCTATCTTAGAAAGGTCGCTCCTTTAAGAGAGGCGCTTTCAGGACATCCAGCCTGGCTTTCCGGCCTGCGTCGTGATCAAGGGCCAAGTCGTGCCAATACGAATTTCTTAAACAAAGATGAAAAATTCAAGTCAGTAAAAGTTTGCCCGCTTATCCATTGGACTTGGAAAGACATTTGGAGATACACATCCCGGAATGAACTGGACTACAATCCGCTTCATGACCAAGGATATCCAAGTATTGGCTGTGCGCCTTGCACTGCTCCCGCTTTTACAGCAGAGGATTTGCGCTCAGGCAGATGGAATGGTATGGCGAAAACAGAATGCGGACTGCATGAATAAGGAGCTGCAAAATGGAATTAGCCGCTATTTTATTTAGCTTGTTTTTCGCGATGAATATTGGTGCAAGCGGCGCTGCAGCTTCGATGGGGGTTGCTTACGGCTCCGGAGCCATCAAAAAGAAAACTTACGCTTTGATCCTATGCGCAGTCGGTGTCTTTGCCGGGGCGGTTATTGGCGGAGGCGAGGTTGTAAAAACAATCAGCTCCGGCATTATTCCTGAGCAGTCGATTACACTGACGATTGTTTGCATCATTATTGGAGCTGCTGCCCTGTCGCTCTTTACTGCTAATCTGCTCGGCATTCCTTTGTCGACAAGTGAAGTAACAGTCGGCGCGGTTGTCGGCGTGGGAGTGGCTTATAAAGTATTGTTTGTGAACAATCTTCTGATCATTGTGTCATTTTGGGTTTTTGTCCCGCTGTTCGCTTTCGGCTTCACCTATTTCGTATCTAAGCTGTTTCGTTATTTTAAGATTGAAGTAAAATCTTCTAAAAAACAAAAAATCCTCGGCATTGTTTTGTTAGTTGCCGGATTTTTCGAAGCATTCTCTGCCGGCATGAATAACGTGGCGAATGCTGTTGGCCCGTTAGTAGCTGCCGATGTGCTTGATGTCGGAAAAGGAACCTTGTATGGAGGAGCTTTTGTTGCTCTTGGCGCACTGTTATTAGGCCGGCGTGTGCTAGAAACAAACGGGAAGAAAATTACGAGATTCTCAAAAGGGGAAGGCATTCTCTTATCCGGTACAGGAGCGGGACTTGTGATCATCAGTTCTGTATTTGGGATGCCGGTGCCCTTGGCGCAAGTCACGTCATCGTCTATTATCGGAATAGGCATGGCAAAAAACGGTCCGAACGTGTTCCATAAACAAGTTGTTCAAACGATGCTGAAGGTATGGATCGTATCGCCGTTTTTATCTTTATCGATTTCTTATCTGCTTGTATCCTTGTTTTTAAAAGCAGATTATTATTCGATCTTTATCATGGTAAGTGTGCTTTTAGCGGCGGGCGGTGCCGTCAGCCTGACAAAGGCCATTCGTAAAGAGAGACGCTCAGTCCACGAACAAGGCGGGGGAATCTGATCATTAATCTGAGTAATTTTATAAGTTAACTAGGAGGAGATGGATATTATGAGCTTAGCACCACACGGAGGAACATTAGTAAACAGAGTAGATGAATCATATGATGTGAGCGGCATTCAAAAAGAAATTGAACTTGATTTAATTTCTTTCGCGGATTTGGAATTGATCGGTATCGGTGCATACAGCCCGATTGAAGGTTTCTTTAATGAAAAAGATTACGTATCTGTTGTCGAAAACATGCGTCTTTCTTCCGGTGTTGTCTGGTCTCTTCCGATCACGCTTCCGGTCGATGCGCAAAAAGCAGCGGAACTGTCACTTGGTGAAACGGTAAAGTTAACGTATGAAGGAGAAACATACGGCGTTATCCAAATCGAAGACCTGTACGTGCCTGACAAACAAAAAGAAGCTGTCAATGTGTACAAAACAGATGAACAGGAGCATCCTGGTGTTAAAAAGCTGTTCAGCCGCGGCAATACATATGTCGGCGGACCGATTACGTTGATTAAAAAAGCTTCAAAACAGTTCCCTGAATTTACATTTGAACCGTCAGAAACGAGACGCCAGTTTGCGGAAAAAGGCTGGGAAACCATTGTCGGTTTCCAAACAAGAAACCCTGTTCACAGAGCGCATGAATACATTCAAAAAACGGCTCTTGAAACAGTAGACGGCTTGTTCTTGAATCCGTTAGTAGGCGAAACAAAATCTGATGACATTCCAGCTGATGTACGGATGGAAAGCTACCAAGTGCTTCTTGATCATTATTACCCGAAAGATCGCGTTTTCCTTGGTGTCTTTTTAGCGGCGATGCGTTATGCAGGCCCGAGAGAAGCAATTTTCCACGCGCTTGTCAGAAAGAACTACGGCTGCACACATTTCATCGTCGGCCGTGATCATGCAGGTGTAGGTGACTATTACGGAACATACGAAGCACAGGAGCTGTTTGACACATTTAAACCTGAAGAACTCGGGATTACGCCGCTGAAATTCGAGCACAGCTTCTTCTGTAAAAAATGCGGAAATATGGGAACAGCGAAAACATGCCCTCATGGCAGAGAGCATCACGTCATTTTATCAGGCACTAAGGTAAGAGGCATGCTGAGAGACGGTGTGCTGCCGCCTGCTGAATTCAGTCGAAAAGAAGTCGTAGAAGTGTTAATCAAAGGGATGAAGAAAAAAGAAGAAGTAGGCGTATCTTAAGGAGGACTGGCAGTGACAAATCGCGATATTGTATGGCATGAAGCCTCTATCACAAAAGAAGAGTACCAGCAAAAAAACAAGCATAAAAGCTCCATTCTCTGGCTGACAGGGTTAAGCGGATCAGGCAAATCAACGATTGCCAACGCCGCTGCGAGAGAATTGTTTGAGCAAGGCTATCAAGTGATTGTGCTTGACGGGGATAATATCCGTCACGGCTTAAATAAGGATCTTGGTTTTTCTGATGAAGACCGAAAAGAAAACATCCGCCGAATCGGAGAGGTGGCGAAGCTTTTTGTTCAGCAGGGAACCATTGTGATTACTGCTTTTATCTCTCCTTTCCGCGAGGACAGACAACAGGTTCGCGAGCTTGTGGAAGCGGGCGAATTTAATGAAGTCTACATTAAATGCGACCTTGATATTTGTGAACAAAGAGATCCGAAAGGGCTTTACAAAAAAGCAAGAAACGGCGAGATTCCGTTCTTTACAGGAATTGATTCTCCTTATGAAGAACCGGAAGCTCCAGAGCTCGTTCTTGATTCAGGACAGCATGACCGTGAAGCGTGTAAAAATCAGCTGATCGAGTTTGTTAAACAAAAATTGAGCTGAATATGATCTGCTGCGTTCTTCTCAGGTGCCGGAATGCAAGCGAGAACATCATCACAGCGAATGCTCTGGAAGAACTCGAATAGATCGGGGGAAATACGATGGGGAAAGTATATATTGTAGGAGCGGGTCCCGGTGACCCTGATCTGCTGACAATTAAAGCGCTGAAAGCTATTGAAAAAGCTGATGTCATCTTATATGACAGATTAGTAAATAAAGAGATTTTACAATATGCCAAAGAGCAAGCAGACCTGATCTACTGCGGGAAGCTTCCGGATTTTCATACGATGAAGCAGGAAACCATCAATCGATTTCTTGTGAAGTATGCGCAAAAAGGGAAAATGGTTGTCAGACTGAAAGGCGGAGACCCTTTTGTGTTCGGCAGAGGAGGGGAAGAAGCGGAATGCCTCTCTGAAAATGGAATTCCGTTTGAAATCATCCCCGGCATTACGTCTGGAATCGCGGCAGCCGCTTATGCCGGGATTCCTGTTACTCATCGGGAGGCGGGCTCTAACGTCGCTTTTGTAACGGGTCATTATAAAAAAGAAGAAGATTTTGAGGAAAAGTGGAAAGCGCTGGCTACAGGAATTGATACACTTGTCATCTATATGGGTATCAAAAACGTGCAGCAGATTGAAAGAAAACTCCTTGAAAACGGCCGGGACGGTTCTACGCCGGCAGCCTTTATTCATTGGGGAACAACGGACAAGCAAAAATCTGTTTTTTGTACAGTTGACACCCTTTCAGAAACGGTGGTAAAAGAAAACATTACAAATCCGAGTTTAATTGTCATTGGAAATGTTGTAAATTATCACTATAAGCTGGAATGGTTTGAATCTGAATTGAAAAAACAAGATTTAAGCGAGGCGTTGTAAAAATGAAACAAGCAATTTTATATGTCGGCCATGGCAGCCGGGTCAAAAAAGCGCAGCAAGAAGCCGCAGCCTTTTTGGAAGGATGCAAGGCCCACATCTCTGTGCCAGTACAAGAAATCAGCTTTTTAGAGCTTCAGGAGCCGACAATTGAGACAGGATTTGAAGCATGTGTGAAGCAAGGCGCCACTCATATCGCAGTGGTGCCTCTGCTTCTTTTAACAGCTGCGCATGCAAAACATGATATTCCGGAAGAAATTGCGCGTGTTGCATCTCGATATCCGTCAGTCCTCATTTCATACGGAAAGCCGATCGGGATTGACGAAGAAGTAGTCAAGGCTGTATATCACCGAATGAAAGACATAGGTGTTCCATATGAAAATGCCAGAGTGGTACTCATCGGAAGGGGAAGTTCAGATCCAGATGTCAAAAGAGACGTAACCGGTATTGCTAATCTTCTTCAGGAAATGATTCCAGTCAAGGAAGTCATTCCGTGCTTTTTGACAGCATGCGGCCCTAATTACAAAGAGGTTTTTTCAGAAATTAAAAAAGATGACGGCATAACAACCTTTATCGTTCCATATTTGCTCTTTACGGGTATGCTGATGAATGAAATCGAACGAGAGGTTCAGAAATTAAAAGCTCATAATCCGAACGTCTACCTCTCTTCCTATATCGGTTTTCATCCTCATGTGAAAAACGCATTTTTGAACCGTGTGAGAGAAACTTCGGCAAATCCTGAGGGACAATTTGATTTTGATGGAGGTTCATATGCTTCCGCTGCACATTAGCCTGGAAAAGAAGAAGGTTGTGATTGCGGGAGGCGGCAGCATCGCTCTCAGAAGGCTGAAAACGGTGATTTCTGAGGGAGCTGATATAACGCTCGTCAGTCCGGATGTTGAACCGGAAATCAAGCAAATGGCAGAAGAGCGACGTATCAAATGGGAAAAACGGACAATTGAAAAAGAAGATTATCTCAATGCTTTTTTCATTATTGCCGCGACGGATGATGCGGCAGTGAACAAAGAAATTGCCCAATCCGCTTCGCCTTTTCAGCTTGTTAATTGTGTCAGTGACGCTGAGCTTGGCAATGTATATATGCCGAAAATCGTAAAAAGAGGACATGTCACTGTGTCTGTTTCTACAAGCGGAGCCAGTCCAAAGCACACAAAAGAGCTTGCCGAAAACGTGGATAAGCTGATTGACGGCGATTTTGTTGCTGAAGTGAACAGGCTTTATCAGGTGAGAAGAAAGAAATAGCCAGAGCATTTGTATGCTCTGGCTTTTCTTTATGCGGCTCAGCTTTTTTTGAGCTTGATGACAGTATCAGCATCAGGCGTGACAAAGACGGTATGCTGGCTGTCATAGGTGACGAAGCCGGGCTTCGCGCCGTTTGGTTTTTTGACATGCCTGATTTTTGTATAATCTACAGGCACTGAACTTGAATCTTTAGCTTTTGAAAAATAAGCTGCAATTGTCGCGGCTTCCATGATTGTTTGCTCATCCGGTTCGCTGCTTCTGATCACAACGTGGGAGCCGGGAATGTCCTTCGTGTGAAGCCAGATATCGTCTCTGGCCGCCGCTCTGGTCGTTAAATATTCATTTTGACGATTGTTCTTACCCACTAAAATTGTCAGGCCTGAGGTGGATTCATATGTTTCTAACACCGGATTGTGCGGTTTTTGCTTTTTCTGGCCTTTTTGCTGCTTAGGGCGCAAATATTTGCCCTCAACAAGCTCTTCCCTGATTTCGCTGATATCCCGGGGAGAAGCGGACGAAAGCTGCTGAATCAGCTGATCGAAATATTCGATCTCTTCCTGTGCCAGCCTGATTTGCTCCTCGACAACTGCGACCGAATTTTTCGCTTTCTGATACTTCGTGAAATAGGCCTGTGCGTTTTCAGAAGGCGTTTTGTTTGGGTTTAAAGGAATCGTGATTGTCGGGCTTTCTTCATCATAATAATTGATGACCTCAGCCTGTTTATCACCTTTTTTCAACATATATAAATTAGCGGTTAAAAGCTCCCCGTAAAGCTGAAATTCCTTCGCGTTTTCCGAATACTCCAGGGTTTTCTCTAATTTTTTGATTTTGTTGGCATTCTTCTTCCGTTCGTTCACAACAAAACGCTCAAGATCCTGAGCCTGCTGTTTGACTCGGTCTCGTTCAGCTTTTCCGAAATAAAAACGGTCGAGCAGTTCGCTTAATGAATCAAAACGACGCGCTTCGCCCTTTAGATGAGTCAGCTCCAGCAGATAAAAATATTCCTTTCCGTTTACAGTCGTAATGTTGGGAATGAAACGGTGCTCTTTCACTTCGGCAAACAGTGCCAGCAACGCTTTTGGCAGTGTGACTTTGTTGGCAAGGCCTGCTCTGTGAACCGCTTCTTTGGCGAAAAGCGGAGACACGCCTGAAAAGTGGTCGACAATTTGTTTATCGAGCCTTCCTTCTTGAAAACTGAGGTGACGCAAAATATCATCTTCTGACGCCTCAAGAGGCGATATTTTGTCCTGAGCAGGCGGAAGCTTATAATCTTGGCCGGGCAGTACTGTACGGTAGCTGTTCATTGACGGTGATAAATGTTTAAGTCCGTCGATAATCACATTTTCTGCTGCGTCAGTCAAAATGATATTGCTGTGGCGGCCCATAATTTCTACATAAAGCTTTCGTACGGTTTCATCGCCAATTTCGTTTCGGCTTTTGATATGAAAAATCATAATGCGGTCTAAGCCCGCTTGTTCAATTTTCTCAATGAATCCGCCTTCGATATGCTTTCTCAGCAACATGCAAAACATTGGCGGTTCGCTTGGATTTTCATAAGCTTGTGTCGTGATATGCACCCGTGAATAGCTCGGATGTGCCGATAATAATAGTTTTTGGTTTTTTCCCTTGGCACGGATGTGGAAAATCACATCGTGCTTATATGGCTGATGGACTTTTGTAATTCGTCCGCCCATTATTTTCTCGTTAAGTTCGTGTGTCATTCCGTATGTAAACATGCCATCAAACGACATATGCAATACACCCTCTCATTCTTCCTGCATTCGATAATTATAGCATGAAATGGGACGAGTCAGAATAAGCATGCTTATAGAGTGATATCTCTATAAGAGAGCAGGGGAGTGGACGAGCGGAATGAAGTTTCATGAAATGGGACAAACAGATTTACTAGAGGCAACCAATACGTCCATGAAACAAGGATTAACAGAAAAAGAGGTAAAAAAACGCCTTGACAAGCATGGGCCAAACGAGCTGCAAGAAGGGAAAAAAACTTCAGCGCTTCTCTTGTTTTTCGCGCAGTTCAAAGATTTTATGGTGCTTGTGCTTCTGGCAGCAACGTTAATCTCAGGATTTCTTGGTGAATATGTAGATGCGGTTGCCATTATTGCGATTGTGTTTGTGAATGGCATACTCGGTTTCTTTCAAGAAAGGCGTGCTGAGCAATCTCTTCAAGCTTTAAAAGAGCTTTCAACACCGCATGTCATGGCACTCAGGGAAGGGAGCTGGACAAAGATTCCTTCTAAGGAACTTGTGCCGGGGGATATTGTGAAATTTACGAGCGGGGACAGAATTGGCGCAGACGTTCGAATTGTTGAAGCGAGAAGCCTTGAAATAGAAGAATCAGCGCTGACCGGGGAATCAATCCCGGTTGTGAAGCATGCTGATAAATTGAAAAAACCGGATGTTTCGCTCGGCGATATTACCAATATGGCATTTATGGGTACGATTGTGACCCGCGGCAGCGGTGTCGGGGTTGTCGTCGGGACAGGAATGAATACGGCTATGGGGAAAATTGCCGACATGCTTGAATCGGCAGGGACATTGTCAACCCCGCTGCAAAGAAGACTGGAGCAGCTCGGGAAGATTTTGATTGTTGTTGCATTGCTTCTGACCGTACTTGTCGTTGCTGTCGGTGTTATTCAGGGTCATGATCTGTACAGTATGTTTTTAGCAGGTGTCTCGTTAGCGGTAGCCGCTATTCCGGAGGGGCTGCCGGCGATTGTGACAGTGGCGCTTTCGCTTGGTGTACAGCGGATGATTAAACAAAAATCCATTGTTAGAAAGCTTCCTGCTGTTGAAACGCTTGGGTGTGCGTCTATCATTTGTTCAGATAAAACAGGGACAATGACCCAAAACAAAATGACGGTGACACATGTCTGGTCCGGAGGGAAAACATGGAGAGTGGCAGGAGCCGGCTATGAACCGAAAGGAAGCTTCACACTAAACGAAAAAGAGATCAGTGTCAATGAATATAAGCCGCTTCAGCAGATGCTTCTGTTCGGAGCGCTTTGTAACAACTCCAATATTGAGAAAAGAGACGGCGAATATGTGCTTGACGGAGATCCGACAGAGGGAGCGCTGCTCACCGCGGCAAGAAAAGGCGGTTTTTCAAAGGAGTTTGTTGAATCAAACTACCGGGTGATCGAAGAATTTCCGTTTGATTCTGCACGGAAAATGATGACTGTCATCGTAGAGGATCAAGACAGAAAGCGCTATATCATTACAAAAGGTGCACCGGATGTACTGATGCAGCGATCTTCCCGTATTTATTATGACGGCTCAGCGGCCCTTTTTTCAAATGAAAGAAAAGCAGAAACAGAGGCGGTATTAAGACATTTGGCATCACAGGCGCTCAGAACGATAGCGGTCGCCTACAGGCCGATAAAAGCAGGCGAAACACCGTCAATGGAGCAGGCGGAAAAAGATCTGACCATGCTTGGCCTTTCAGGTATCATTGATCCCCCGCGGCCGGAAGTCAGACAGGCGATTAAAGAATGCCGTGAAGCAGGAATTAAGACCGTTATGATTACAGGTGATCATGTAGAAACCGCTAAAGCGATAGCGAAAGACTTGCGCCTCCTTCCGAAAAGCGGCAAAATCATGGACGGCAAGATGCTGAATGAACTTTCTCAAGAAGAGCTTTCTCATGTGGTGGAGGATGTGTATGTATTTGCCCGCGTTTCTCCCGAACATAAACTAAAAATCGTAAAAGCCTATCAGGAGAACGGGCATATTGTGGCGATGACGGGAGACGGCGTCAATGATGCTCCTGCCATTAAACAAGCTGATATCGGCGTCTCTATGGGCATTACCGGGACAGATGTGGCCAAAGAAGCATCATCTCTTGTTCTCGTAGATGATAATTTTGCGACGATTAAATCAGCGATAAAAGAAGGCAGGAACATCTACGAAAATATCAGGAAGTTTATCAGATACCTGTTGGCGTCTAACGTCGGAGAAATCCTTGTCATGCTGTTTGCGATGCTGCTCGCCCTTCCTTTACCGCTCGTTCCGATTCAGATTTTGTGGGTCAACTTGGTGACGGACGGGTTGCCGGCAATGGCGCTCGGCATGGATCAGCCGGAAGGAGACGTCATGAAGCGCAAGCCCCGTCATCCGAAAGAAGGGGTATTTGCCCGCAAGCTAGGATGGAAGGTCGTTTCCAGAGGATTTTTAATCGGAGTTGCCACTATTTTAGCGTTTATCATTGTGTACCACCGCAATCCGGAAAACTTGGCTTATGCCCAGACGATCGCGTTTGCCACATTGGTGCTCGCTCAGCTTATTCACGTGTTTGACTGCCGCAGCGAAACTTCTGTTTTCTCTAGAAATCCGTTTCAAAACCTGTATTTAATCGGCGCGGTATTGTCATCTATTTTGCTGATGCTTGTAGTAATCTACTATCCGCCGCTTCAGCCGATTTTCCATACTGTAGCCATCACGCCGGGGGACTGGATGCTCGTCATCGGTATGTCCGCCATCCCTACTTTTTTGCTGGCGGGGTCACTTTTAACAAGAAAAAAATAAATTCATATGATATAATCTTAGGGGTAATAGCGTGTCTATTGCCCTTTTATTATGAGAACAGGGAAGAATTGGGTGTTTTAAAATGATACGAAGTATGACAGGCTTCGGCAGTGCAAGCAAAACACAAGACGATCTCTCTGTAAGCGTTGAACTTAAATCTGTGAACTACAGATTTAAAGAAGTGAACGCTCGTTTGCCAAGGCCTTTGCTATATTTTGAAGATAAGCTGAAACAGACCATTCTGCAGCATATTCAGCGCGGAAGAATTGAGCTTTTCGTATCCGTTGACAGCGATATGCTTGTTGAGAAAAGGCTTGAAATTGATTGGCCGCTGCTCGATGAGTTTGTCGCAGCCGCGAGAGATATGAAGAAGCGGTATCAATTGTCTGCAGAGCCCGATGTAATGGATTTCTTTAAGCTTGATCATGTCGTCCAGGTTCATGAAGAACAGACGCAAAATGACAAGCTGGAGGCGTTGATCATCGATGCTGCAGAAGAAGCGGTAAAAGGTCTCTGTGAAATGCGTGAAAAAGAGGGGCTGCTCTTAGCGAAAGACTGCCTGATGCATATTGATCAGCTTGAAGAGCTGGTGAGAGAAACTGAATTGCTGGCTGCAGATGTCGTATCTCGTTATCGGGAACGGCTGTACGCCAGAATCAAAGAATGGACTGAAGACGTATTAGACGAGAGCCGGCTTGTAACAGAATGCGCTATTTTTGCAGACCGCTCTGATATCACTGAAGAGATTACAAGGCTGAAGAGCCACTTCGCTCAGTTTCGTGATATATTAGCTAGTGGCGGAGCTGTCGGGCGCAAACTCGACTTTCTTGTTCAGGAGCTCAATCGGGAAGCAAATACGATCGGCTCAAAAGCAAATGATCATCAGATCACAAAGCTTGTCGTTGAAATGAAAAGTTCTATTGAAAAAATAAAAGAACAAGTGCAAAATATAGAATAGTGACTGTGCGTATTGTTTACAGACGGTCTTACTAGGCTAAACTAGAGACGTCTATCTTACAGGGGGAACGTAGAAGATGACGATTAAACTGATTAATATCGGATTTGGCAATATCATCTCCGCCAATCGGATGATTTCGATTGTCAGCCCGGAGTCTGCGCCAATCAAACGGATGATTCAGGATGCAAGAGACCGCGGAATGCTAATTGACGCTACATACGGACGAAGAACCCGTGCAGTTGTCGTCATGGATAGTGATCACATTATCTTATCTGCCGTCCAGCCTGAGACAGTTGCACACAGACTTTCTGTTAAAGAAGAAATTATGGATGAAGGGCAGGGGTAATTGCCGCATGAAAGAAAGAGGGTTATTAATCGTTCTCTCAGGTCCCTCAGGAGTTGGTAAAGGAACGGTTCGACAAGCGATCTTTTCGCAGGAAGACACAAAATTTGAATATTCGATTTCAGTAACCACAAGAAGTCCAAGAGAGGGCGAAGTGAACGGAGTCGATTATTTTTTCAAAACAAGAGACGAATTCGAGCAAATGATTGCAGACAACAAGCTGCTTGAATGGGCAGAGTATGTCGGCAATTATTACGGCACGCCAGTCGATTATGTTGAACAGACGCTTCAAGATGGAAAAGACGTCTTTTTAGAAATTGAAGTTCAAGGGGCTCTTCAAGTGAGAAATGCTTTCCCGGAAGGCCTGTTTATTTTCCTTGCGCCTCCAAGCCTTTCTGAACTGAAAAACAGAATCGTGACACGAGGCACAGAAACAGACGCTCTGATTGAAAATCGAATGAAAGCCGCAAAAGCTGAGATCGAAATGATGGATGCTTATGACTATGTCGTTGAAAACGATAATGTCGAAACGGCTTGCGATAAAATCAAAGCAATCGTTCTTGCTGAACATTTGAAGCGTGAACGCGTTGCACCAAGATATAAGAAAATGCTGGAGGTTGAATAATCAATGTTAGATCCGTCAATTGATTCTTTAATGAATAAATTAGATTCAAAATATACGCTGGTGACTGTTTCTGCGAGACGCGCACGTGAAATGCAAATCAAAAAAGACCAAATGATTGAACATACGATTTCACACAAATATGTAGGCAAAGCTTTAGAAGAAATTGATGCAGGCCTGCTTTCGTTTGAAAAGGAAGACCGCGAATAGTAGCACAAGTAGCAACCTATATCATGTAGGTTGTTATTTTTTTCCGTGCGGTTTTGTAAAGTGCAGAGGGGGAGAATTCATTGCTAAACAATCGAAATGTGTTACTTTGCGTGAGCGGAGGCATCGCAGTTTATAAAGCCTGTGCGTTAACGAGCAAGCTGGTTCAGGCAGGAGCAAATGTCAAAGTGATTATGACTGAATCCGCTTGCCGATTCGTTTCACCGCTGACATTTCAGGCATTGAGCCGCCACGAAGTCTATACAGATACATTTAAAGAACAAAATCCAAGCGTTATTTCTCATATTGATGCCGCAGACTGGGCCGACTTGATTATTGTAGCGCCGGCTACGGCTAATGTGATTGGAAAACTGGCAAACGGCATCGCTGATGATATGCTGACGACAACATTGTTGGCAGCAACGGCTCCCGTTTGGATCGCGCCGGCAATGAACGTTCATATGTATGACCACCCGGCAGTCAAACGAAACATTTCTGTTCTTTATCAGGACGGTTATCGTTTTATTGAGCCAAGTGAGGGCTATTTAGCATGCGGTTACGTAGGAAAAGGCAGATTGGAAGAGCCGGAAAACATCGTAAAGCTGGCCGAAAAACATTTTGCTGAAGAAACATCCGCTCCTTTAGAAGGCAAGCATGTGGTCATTACAGCCGGCCCAACGCGGGAAGCGGTTGATCCTGTCCGGTTTTTTACCAATAAATCGACGGGCAAAATGGGCTACGCATTAGCGGAGGTTGCTGTTCAGCTCGGCGCACGGGTAACCTTAATTTCTGGGCCTGTTTCACTTGATCAGCCTAAGGGCCTTGCTGAGTTTATCCCTGTTCAATCGGCTGCGGATATGTGCGAAGCTGTGCTCTCTGTGTATGACGCAAGCGATATAGTCATTAAAACAGCTGCAGTAGCCGATTTTACGCCGAAAACAGTATTTGACCATAAAATGAAAAAACAAGACGGCGGCATGACCTTAGAACTGAAAAGAACAGTCGATATTTTGAAAGAATTGGGCGAGAAAAAGAAAGAGCAGATTTTGGTTGGATTTGCCGCCGAAACACAAGACATTGAACACTATGCACGTAAAAAGCTCGCCGCTAAAAACCTTGATTTGATTGTGGCAAATGATGTGAAGGCAAATGGGGCCGGTTTTGGTGCTGATACGAATATCGTGACAATCTTTTTCAAAGACGGGCATAAACGCGAACTTCCGATCATGTCTAAGCTCGATGTTTCTTTTGAAATCCTTCAGGAGATCGCAGCCCTCTCAAAACAAACCGGAGAGCGCTCATGAATTTTGCAGAAGTCATTGTTGATGTCAGCACCAAAAATATAGACAGGCCTTTTGATTATAAAATCCCAGACCATCTCAAGGGCATGATCAAAACGGGGATGCGGGTCATTGTTCCGTTTGGCCCCCGTAAGATTCAAGGGTTTGTGACAGCAGTCAAAGAAGCATCTGACCTATCGGGAAAATCTGTCAAGGAAGTAGAGGATTTATTAGATCTTACACCTGTTCTGACAGAGGAGCTTATGGATCTGTCATCATGGCTGTCAGACAAAACGCTGTCTTTTAAAATAACGGCGCTTCAAGCAATGCTGCCTGCCGCCTTAAAGGCGAAATATGAAAAAGAATTAAAAATTGCACACGGCGCCGATCTTCCGCCGCAAGTGGAACGGCTGTTTTCTGAAACAAAGACGCTGTTGTATTCAGATATACCCGATCATGAGACGCTGAAACTGATTCAAAGGCATGTTCAAAAAGGGGACATTGACGTGACGTATAAAGTCGCGCAAAAAACCAATAAAAAAATGGTCAGGCATATTCAGGCAAATGCGAGTAAAGAAGAGCTTGCTAAGCAGGCTGAGGGATTGTCCCGCCAAGCAGCAAAACAGCAGGCGATTCTTCACTTTCTCATCTCTGAGCCGGAAGGTGTGAAAATTCCTGCGGCGGAATTGTGCAAAAGAACGGACACGAGCTCTGCAACCATCAAAACCCTTATCCAAAAAGGGCTTTTGAAGGAAAGCTATGAAGAGGTTTACAGAGATCCCTATCAGGACAAAATGTTCAAAAAAACAGAGCCCCTGCCGCTGACAGACGAACAGAGGGCTGCCTTCGAGCCCATACGCGAGACATTGGACAGCGATGAGCATAAAGTGTTCCTCCTTCACGGCGTGACAGGAAGCGGAAAAACCGAAATTTATCTGCAATCAATTGAAAAAGTACTGGCGAAAGGAAAAGAAGCCATCGTTCTCGTACCGGAAATATCGCTGACGCCGCAAATGGTCAACCGCTTCAAGGGCCGCTTCGGCTCCCAGGTGGCAGTCATGCACAGCGGTTTATCCACAGGAGAAAAATATGACGAGTGGCGTAAAATCCACCGGAAGGAAGTACGGCTTGTCGTCGGTGCCAGATCCGCTATTTTTGCTCCGTTTGAAAATCTCGGAATGATAATCATCGATGAAGAGCACGAGTCTTCCTATAAACAGGAAGAAATGCCGCGCTATCATGCGAAAGAGGTGGCAATCAAGCGGGCTGAGCATCACAGCTGCCCGGTTGTATTAGGGAGTGCTACGCCGACATTAGAATCCTATGCAAGAGCGCAAAAGGGCGTATACGAGCTTCTTTCACTGAAGCACCGTGTTAACCATCGGGTGATGCCCGAGGTTTCGCTTGTCGATATGAGAGAGGAGCTTAGAAACGGCAATCGCTCGATGTTTTCAGTTGAATTGATGGAAAAGCTTGAAGAAACGATTGCCAAGGGTGAGCAGGCGGTGCTGTTTTTAAATAAGAGGGGCTATTCTTCCTTTGTGATGTGCAGAGATTGCGGCTATGTCCCGCAATGCCCGCACTGCGACATTTCCATGACGTATCATCGTTACGGCCAAAGGCTGAAATGCCATTATTGCGGACATGAAGAGCCTGTTCCGCACACTTGTCCTGAATGTGCAAGCGAGCATATCCGCTTTTTCGGAACGGGAACACAGCGAGTGGAAGAAGAGCTGACAAAAGTGCTGCCAAGTGCGAGAGTGATTCGGATGGATGTTGACACGACATCACGGAAAGGCGCTCATGAAAAATTACTGTCAGCTTTCGGAGAAGGAAAAGCGGATATTCTTCTCGGAACGCAAATGATCGCGAAAGGGCTTGATTTTCCTAATGTCACGCTTGTCGGAGTGTTAAGTGCTGATACAACACTTCATATTCCTGATTTCAGAGCGGCTGAAAAAACATTTCAGCTGTTAACGCAAGTCAGCGGCCGGGCAGGCAGGCATGAAAAGCCCGGCCATGTCATCATTCAAACGTATACACCGTCTCATTACAGTATCCAGCTGACGAAAACACACGATTATGAAACGTTCTATCAGCATGAAATGGCGCACAGGAGAGAGCAATCCTATCCGCCATACTACTATTTGGCTCTTGTGACTGTTTCTCATGAGGAAGTGGCGAAAACAGCGGTTACAGCTGAAAAAATCGCTCATTTTTTGAAAGCAAACTGCGGAGCTGACACGAAAATTCTCGGACCAAGCGCGTCGCCGATAGCCAGGATCAAAGATAGATATCGCTATCAATGCGTGATAAAATACAAACAGGAAACCCAGTTATCCGCTTTATTGAAGAAGATACTGGAACATTATAAACGCGAAATTGAACAAAAACATGTAATGATTTCAATTGATATGAATCCTTATATGATGATGTAAGATCTCACGTCTTGGAGGGTAACAAATTGGCAGTAAAAAAGGTCGTCACACATCCTGCGGAGGTTTTGGAAACACCTGCGGAAACCGTGACTGTTTTTGATAAAAAGCTAAAAAAACTGCTTGATGATATGTACGACACCATGCTTGAAATGGATGGTGTCGGACTGGCAGCGCCGCAAATCGGCATTTTAAAAAGAGCGGCCGTTGTAGACATCGGGGATGACAGAGGGAGAATTGATCTTGTTAATCCTGAAATTTTAGAAAAAAGCGGCGAGCAAACCGGAATTGAAGGATGCTTGAGCTTTCCTGGCGTCTATGGTGATGTCACACGTGCCGATTATGTCAAAGTGCGTGCGTTTAACCGTCAGGGAAAACCGTTCATTCTGGAAGCGCGAGGCTTTTTAGCAAGAGCCGTGCAGCATGAAATGGACCACTTAGACGGTGTGTTGTTTACATCTAAAATAAGTAAATACTATACAGAAGATGAACTAGCGGATATGGAAGGATGATTTGATGACGAGAATCGTATTTATGGGAACGCCAGATTTTTCAGTTCCTGTTTTAAGAACCCTGATTGAGGACGGATATGAAGTAGTGGGGGTCGTCACACAGCCGGACCGTCCGAAGGGCAGAAAAAAAGTACTGACACCTCCTCCGGTCAAGGAAGAGGCATTGCGCCACGGCATCCCGGTTCTTCAGCCGGAAAAAGTTAGATTGACAGAAGAAATTGAGAAAGTGCTGGCATTAAAGCCTGATCTTATTGTAACGGCGGCATTCGGACAAATTTTGCCTAAAGAGCTTCTCGACAGTCCAAAATACGGCTGCATTAACGTTCACGCATCCCTTTTGCCGGAACTGCGTGGCGGTGCTCCGATCCATTATTCCATTCTGCAGGGAAAGAAGAAAACCGGGGTTACCATTATGTATATGGTAGAAAAATTGGATGCCGGGGACATGATCGCAAAAGTGGAAGTGGATATTGAAGAAACCGACAATGTCGGAACACTGCACGATAAATTAAGCGTTGCTGGCGCGAAGCTATTGTCTGAAACGGTTCCAAACGTCATTGCCGGCAGCATTTCACCTGAAAAGCAGGATGAAGAGAAAGCGACGTACGCGCCTAACATTAAAAGAGAGCAAGAGCTGCTCGATTGGTCCAGAACGGGCGAAGAGCTTTACAACCAGGTCCGCGGCTTAAATCCTTGGCCTGTTGCCTATACGACGCTTAATGGACAAAACTTGAAAGTGTGGGAATCGAAAAAAACACCCGCACCAACAACAGCTGAGCCAGGCACAGTCGTTGCGGTTGAAAAGGAAGGGATTATCGTTGCCACAGGTAACGAGACGGCCCTGTTATTAACCGAACTCCAGCCGGCAGGCAAAAAACGAATGAAAGGCGAAGACTTTGTGCGAGGCGCTCATGTTGAAGCCGGTGATGTGTTAGGAGTAAACAATGAAAAAAACTAGTGTTCGTGACATCGCCCTTGAGGCGCTGATCAAATTAGAACAAAACCAGGCATACAGCAACCTGCTGCTGAAATCGGTCATTAAATCAAATGAACTGAGTGATCAGGACAGAGGGCTTTTGACTGAACTTGTCTATGGTACATTACAAAATAAGATCGCGCTTGATTATATGCTTAAACCGTTTATCAATAAGCCTCAAAAGGTAAAGCCGTGGGTGATTCAGCTTCTTCGCCTATCCTTATATCAAATGGAGTATTTAGAGAAGATTCCAGACAGGGCAGCCATCCATGAAGCGGTTGAGATTGCTAAAATCCGCGGACACAAAGGCATTGCTTCATTTGTCAACGGCGTGCTCCGTTCTATTCAGCGCGAAGGTGTTCCATCCTTTGACGCGATCGAAGATCCTGTACGCCGGCTGGCGACAGAAACAAGCCATCCGGAATGGCTTGTGAAAGAGTGGGTGGATGCGTATGGATTTGAAGCTGCGGAAAAGATTTGCCGCATCCATCTCATTCCGCCGAAGCAGACGCTGCGTGTCAATCAAATGAAAGCAGACAGAGCTGAGCTGCTTGATCAAATGGCTGCTGAGGGAATCGAAGTTGAAAAAGGCGACCTCGCTGAAGATGCTGTGAAGCTCTTAAAGGGAACAATTGCCGGAACTCATTTCTTCCAAAACGGCGAAGTTTCCATCCAGGATGAGAGCTCCATGCTCGTCGCCCGCGCCCTTGATCCTAAGTCAGATGAAACAGTGCTTGACGCGTGTGCGGCGCCTGGCGGAAAGTCGGCTCATATCGCAGAATTAATGAAGAACAAGGGGAGCGTTACGTCGCTTGATCTTCACAAACATAAAGTGAAGCTGATCAAAGAAGCGGCAGACCGGCTTGGCCTGACAATCATTCATGCGGAAACAATGGATGCGAGAAAAGCGGGGGAAACGTTTGAAAACGAACAGTTTGACCGAATATTGGTCGATGCCCCGTGCTCAGGTTTCGGTGTTATCAGAAGAAAGCCGGACATGAAATACACGAAAAAGCCTGACGACAGCGCCCGTCTAGCTGAAATCCAGCTGTCGATCTTGAGGGAAATCGCACCATTAGTAAAAAAAGGTGGCACTCTTGTCTACAGTACGTGTACAATGGACCGGACAGAAAATGATGAAGTAATACATGCGTTTATACAAGAACATCCTGATTTTGAACCCGATTTGTCTCTTGAAAAGCGGCTGCCTGAAAAGGTGAGACCCTTTGTTCGGGATGGAAGGCTTCAAATCCTTCCTCATTATTTCGGAACAGATGGTTTCTTTATTTGCAGCATGAGAAAGAAGGGATAAGTAATGGCAGAACTTAATAAAACAAAAGTAAGAAAAGAATTGCGGACAGAGCGTCCGTCTATTTATTCTTTTGAATTAGATGAAATTAAACAATGGCTGACAGACAACGGAGAGAAACCGTTCCGTGCGGCTCAGATTTTTGAATGGCTATATGAAAAACGCGTATCTTCTTTTGAAGAAATGACAAACCTCTCAAAGGATCTGCGTGAGAAATTAAACACTCACTTTGTGTTAACAACGCTGAAAACGGCTGTTAAACAAACCTCTCAAGACGGTACGATGAAGTTTTTGTTTGAGCTTCATGACGGTTATACCATCGAAACCGTTTTAATGAGACACGAGTATGGCAATTCTGTATGTGTAACGACACAAGTCGGCTGCCGTATTGGCTGTACATTCTGCGCGTCAACGCTTGGAGGCTTAAAACGAAACCTTGAAGCGGGGGAAATTGTCGCTCAAGTAGTCAAAGTGCAAAAAGCTCTTGATGAAACGGATGAACGCGTCAGCTCTGTCGTGATCATGGGAATCGGTGAACCTTTTGATAACTTTAACGAAATGCTCGCTTTCTTGAAAATCATTAACCATGACAAGGGCCTGAATATCGGTGCTCGCCATATTACGGTCTCTACGAGTGGAATCATCCCGAAAATTTACGAATTTGCTGATCAGCAAATGCAGATTAACTTTGCAATTTCTCTGCACGCGCCGAACACAGAAATCAGAAGCCGTTTGATGCCGATTAACAGAGCATATAAACTGCCTGATCTAATGGAAGCCGTTAAATATTATATTAATAAAACAGGACGCCGTATCAGCTTTGAATACGGGCTGTTCGGAGGCGTAAACGACCAGGTGGAACACGCCGAAGAGCTTGCCGACTTGCTGGAAGGAGTCAAATGCCACGTGAACTTGATTCCGGTAAACTACGTGCCTGAACGGGACTATGTGCGCACACCGCGTGATCAGATTTTTGCTTTTGAAAAAACGCTGAAATCCCGCGGAGTAAATGTCACAATCCGAAGAGAGCAAGGACATGACATTGACGCAGCCTGCGGTCAGCTTCGCGCGAAGGAGCGTCAAGACGAGACGAGGTGATGAGGGTTGTTAACAGCCTTAAAAACAGATACAGGAAAAATCCGCCAGCATAATGAAGATGATGCGGGGATATTCAAGGGGAAAGATGAATTTGTATTAGCGGTTGTCGCTGATGGTATGGGCGGCCATCTTGCTGGAGATGTTGCGAGCAAGATGGCTGTGAAAGCCATGGGGGAGAAATGGAATGAAGCAGAAACGATTCCAACTGCGCCCTCGGATTGTGAAAAATGGCTCATTGAACAGATTCTTTCGGTAAACAGCAAAATATACGATCACGCTCAAGCCCACGAAGAATGCCAAGGCATGGGGACGACGATTGTATGTGCGCTTTTTACGGGAAAAACGGTTTCTGTTGCCCATATCGGAGACAGCAGATGCTATTTGCTTCAGGACGATGATTTCGTTCAAGTGACAGAAGACCATTCGCTTGTAAATGAACTGGTTCGCACTGGAGAGATTTCCAGAGAAGACGCTGAACATCATCCGCGAAAAAATGTGTTGACGAAGGCGCTTGGAACAGACCAGTCAGTCAGCATTGACACCCGTTCTTTTGATATAGAACCCGGAGACAAACTGCTTCTATGTTCTGACGGACTGACGAATAAAGTGGAAGGCACTGAATTAAAAGACATCCTGCAAAGCGATTCAGCTCCTCAAGAAAAAGTAAACCTGCTTGTGGACAAAGCCAACCAGAATGGCGGAGAAGACAACATAACAGCAGTTTTGCTTGAGCTTGCTTTACATGTTGAAGAGGGTGAAGATCAGTGCTAATCGGCAAGCGGATCAGCGGGCGTTACCAGATTCTCCGCGTTATAGGCGGCGGGGGAATGGCCAACGTGTATTTAGCTGAGGATATCATTCTAGACCGTGAAGTCGCAATTAAAATCCTGCGGTTTGACTATGCAAATGACAATGAATTTATCAGACGTTTCCGCAGAGAAGCCCAATCCGCATCAAGCCTCGATCACCCGAATATTGTCAGCATTTACGATTTGGGCGATGAAGATGATATTTATTATATTGTCATGGAATACGTTGAAGGCATGACGCTTAAAGAATACATAACAGCAAATGGGCCGCTTCACCCTAAAGAAGCGCTGAACATCATGGAGCAAATTGTCTCAGCCATCGCTCATGCCCATCAAAACCAGATTGTTCACAGAGACATCAAGCCGCATAACATTTTGATTGATCATATGGGAAATATCAAAGTAACGGATTTTGGAATTGCGACGGCACTAAGTTCGACCACAATCACCCATACCAATTCAGTTCTGGGCTCGGTCCATTACTTATCACCTGAACAGGCCCGGGGCGGCTTAGCCACAAAAAAATCGGATATTTATGCGCTTGGAATCGTTCTATTTGAGCTTTTAACCGGCCGTATTCCGTTTGATGGAGAGTCAGCAGTCAGCATCGCCTTGAAGCATCTTCAAGCGGAAACTCCTTCGACAAAAAGGTGGAATCCATCGGTCCCCCAAAGCGTTGAAAACATCATACTCAAGGCAACTGCCAAAGATCCTTTTCATCGCTACGAAACGGCTGAAGACATGGAAGCAGACATAAAAACAGCTTTTGATGCCGACAGACTCAATGAAAAGAGATTTACGATTCAAGAAGATGAAGAAATGACAAAAGCGATACCTATCATTAAAGATGAAGAACTCGCTAAAGCTGCTGGCGAAAAAGAAGCTGAAGTGACAAACGCACAAGAAAACAAAACAAAGAAGAACGGCAAAAGAAAAAAGTGGCCGTGGGTTTTGCTCACGATATGCCTCGTTTTTATCACAGCTGGAATTCTTGCGGTCACTGTTTTTCCATCGCTTTTCATGCCTAAGGATGTCAAAATACCTGATGTCTCCGGAATGGAATACGAAAAAGCCGCAGGGCTCTTGGAAAAAGAAGGTTTACAGGTTGATTCCGAGGTGTTGGAAATCTCAGATGAAAAAATTGAAGAGGGCCTGATGGTAAAAACGGACCCTAAAGCGGATACCACAGTCAAAGAAGGCGCCACGGTCACCCTTTATAAGAGCACCGGAAAAGCAAAAACGGAGATCGGTGATGTGACAGGCCAAACGGTCGACCAGGCAAAAAAAGCGTTGAAGGACCAAGGGTTTAAACATGTAACGGTAAATGAAGTGAATGACGAGAAAAATGCGGGCACTGTCATTGACCAAAACCCTTCAGCAGGGACTGAGCTTGTCCCGAGTGAAGATCAAGTCAAACTTACAGTCAGTATCGGACCCGAAGACATTACGCTTAGAGACTTGAAAACCTACAGTAAAGAAGCAGCGTCTGGATATCTGGAAGACAACGGATTGAAGCTTGTAGAAAAAGAAGCATACTCAGATGATGTTCCAGAAGGACAGGTTGTCAAACAAAAACCAGCAGCAGGTACGGCAGTAAAGCCGGGAAACGAAGTTGAAGTGACATTCTCTCTCGGACCAGAGAAAAAACCTGCGAAAACAGTGAAAGAAAAGGTCAAGATCCCCTACGAACCAGAAAATGAAGGGGACGAGCTTCAAGTGCAAATCGCGGTTGACGATGCGGATCACAGCATCTCTGACACTTACGAAGAATTTAAGATAAAAGAGCCGACTGAACGAACGATCGAACTAAAGATTGAACCCGGCCAAAAAGGGTACTATCAAGTAATGGTAAACAATAAAGTTGTCAGCTACAAAACCATTGAGTATCCGAAAGATGAATAACAAGGAGGGAAAATATGCCTGAGGGCAAAATTATTAAGGCGCTAAGCGGCTTTTACTATGTACTGGATGAATCAGAGGATTCAGATAAAGTAATACAATGCAGAGGAAGAGGCATTTTCAGAAAAAACAAAATTACCCCTCTTGTCGGTGATTACGTTGTGTATCAAGCTGAAAATGACAAAGAAGGATATCTAATGGAAATTAAAGAAAGAACCAACGAGCTTATCAGGCCGCCAATTTGCAACGTTGATCAAGCGGTCCTGGTTTTCTCAGCGGTTCAGCCTTCTTTCAGCACGGCATTGCTCGACCGCTTCCTGGTTCTCGTTGAGGCCAATGATATTCAGCCGATTATATGCATTACTAAAATGGATTTGATTGAAGATCAAGATACAGAAGATAGGATACAAGCTTATGCAGAAGACTATCGGAATATTGGTTATGACGTATACCTTACCTCCTCTAAGGACCAAGACAGTTTAGCGGACATCATCCCACATTTTCAGGATAAAACAACGGTATTTGCCGGTCAGTCCGGTGTTGGAAAATCCTCGCTTCTCAACGCGATCAGTCCGGAGCTCGGATTGAGAACAAACGAGATTTCCGAGCATTTGGGCCGCGGGAAACACACAACCCGCCACGTGGAGCTGATTCACACGTCCGGAGGCTTGGTTGCAGATACACCGGGATTCAGCTCGCTTGAATTTACAGACATTGAGGAAGAAGAGCTGGGCTATACCTTCCCTGATATCAGAGAAAAAAGCTCTTCATGCAAATTTAGAGGCTGTTTACATCTGAAAGAGCCGAAGTGTGCGGTGAAACAAGCTGTTGAAGACGGGGAATTAAAGCAGTATCGCTATGACCATTATGTTGAATTTATGACGGAGATAAAAGACAGAAAGCCGAGGTATTAGCATAATGATAAAGGTTGCACCATCTATTCTTTCCGCTGATTTTGCCGCTTTAGGCAATGAGATTAAAGATGTAGAAAAAGGCGGAGCCGATTGTATTCATATTGATGTTATGGACGGCCATTTTGTCCCGAATATCACAATCGGTCCGCTGATTGTAGAAGCAGTCCGGCCGGTAACGGATCTGCCGCTCGATGTCCATTTAATGATAGAAGAGCCGGATCGTTATATCCCAGCTTTTGCGAAAGCAGGCGCAGATATCCTGTCTGTGCATGCTGAGGCATGTCCGCACCTGCACCGTACCATCCAGCTCATTAAAGAGCAAGGAGTGAAGGCCGGAGTAGTTCTAAACCCGCATACCCCTGTACAAGTCATCGAGCATGTTTTCGACGATCTCGATCTTGTTCTTTTAATGACGGTGAACCCGGGCTTCGGCGGGCAGAAATTTATTCATTCAGTCCTTCCTAAAATAAAAGAGGTTAAGCGAATGGCGGATGAAAAAGGAAAAAAAGATCTGTTAATTGAAGTAGACGGCGGCGTCAACAAAGAAACCGCTCCGCTCGTCATTGAAGCGGGCGCAAATTTACTCGTTGCCGGTTCAGCTGTTTATGGCCAGTCTGACCGCAAAAAAGCAATTTCTGAAATCAAAGGAAGTAAATAAGCAGCTTTAGAAAAGAGCTGGGCATACAATAGCCTAAGCTCTTTTTCCTGTATGCAGAGAAAGGAATCAGAGATGAAAACAATTAATATCGTTGCGGGAGGCCCGAAAAATCTCATTCCCGATCTAACCGGCTATACGGATGAACACACGCTTTGGATCGGTGTTGACAAAGGCACCGTCACTCTCTTAGATGCCGGGATCATTCCTGTTGAAGCCTTCGGAGATTTTGACAGCATAACAGAGCAAGAACGCCGGCGAATAGAAAAAGCCGCTCCCGCCCTTCATGTGTATCAAGCAGAAAAAGATCAAACAGATTTAGACCTCGCCCTTGATTGGGCGCTGGAAAAGCAGCCGGATATTATTCAGATTTTCGGCATTACAGGCGGCAGAGCTGATCATTTTTTAGGAAACATTCAGCTTCTGTATAGAGGTGTAAAAACGAACATAAAAATTAGGCTGATAGACAAACAAAATCATATTCAAATGTTCCCTCCTGGTGAATATGATATTGAGAAGGATGAAAATAAGCGATATATCTCCTTCATACCGTTTTCCGAAGACATACATGAGCTGACCCTGACCGGTTTTAAATATCCTCTAAATAATTGTCATATTACGCTCGGTTCAACACTATGTATTAGTAACGAACTCATTCATTCACGAGGTACTTTTTCGTTTGTAAAAGGCATATTAATAATGATAAGAAGCACGGATTAAGCATGTGCTTTCATTCAATTGCTGAAAACAATGAACAAGGCGGTTACGGGACGTTATAGGAGGGGACAAAAAATGAAATTTTACACCATTAAATTGCCGAAGTTTTTAGGAGGAATTGTCCGGGCGATGCTGGGCTCATTTAGAAAAGATTAATGCCCAGGGGTTCAAAGCCCTCTTTCACCACATAAAAACGCCTGCCACATATCGGGGCAGGCGTTCATTTTGTTATACACGCTCAACTTTACCGGATTTCAAAGCTCGAGCAGATACATATACTTTTTTAGGTTTTCCGTTCACAAGGATACGAACCTTTTGAAGATTCGCGCCCCAAGTGCGCTTAGAAGCGTTCATTGCGTGAGAACGGTTATTCCCAGCTGTTGTTTTTTTACCTGTGATAACGCATTTACGTGCCATTTGTTTCCCTCCTCACTTGCACAAAACATCTACTTTTTAACATTCATATAATCTTAGATGCTTTCGATATGGATACTTTAAATAATTTACCACAGCTAAAAAACGTTTGCAACTATTGTTTCATCATCTTTCAAGAAAATTCACTTGACATCTTGCGGAAACAGCAGCGCTATAGTATATGTAGAGGTACGGCCAGCGATTATTGCCTGGTCTTCTCATAATGGAAACCATATAGTAGAATAGCTGTAACTCTATGCATTCGAAGGAGGAACTAGTGTGTCCATTGAATTAAGAACGAAGTACGGACAGATTGATATATCTAATGAAGTCATTGCGATGGTTGCAGGAGGCGCGGCGGTTGACTGTTACGGCATTGTCGGCATGGCTTCTAAAAACCAGATTAAAGACGGACTGACTGAAATCCTTCGGAAAGAGAATTTCAGCAGGGGTGTCCAAGTTCGCCAAGAAGGAGAACAGATACATATCGACATGTATATCATTGTCAGCTACGGCACGAAAATTTCTGAAGTGGCACATAATGTCCAAACAAAAGTAAAGTACACAGTAAATCAAACCATCGGACTGGCAGTGGATTCTGTCAATATTTATGTCCAAGGCGTACGAGTGACGAACCCGTAGTTAGGAGGAGTAGGATTGTCTATCAGAACATTAGACGGCAGAACCTTTGCCGAGATGATTCTTGCGGGAGCGCAGAATCTGTCTCAAAACGCCAGTGCAGTTGATGCACTGAACGTGTTTCCGGTGCCGGACGGTGATACGGGAACTAATATGAACCTGTCGATGACTTCCGGAGCAAGAGAAGTTGAACAAATGGATACGGATGATATCGGGAAGGTGGGCTCCGCGTTATCTAAAGGGCTGCTCATGGGAGCACGCGGAAATTCAGGAGTTATCCTATCCCAATTGTTCCGCGGATTTAGCAAAAGCATTGAAACGAAAAAAGAAATTAATGCACTTGAGTTTGCCGCTGCGCTGCAAGCAGGTGTAGACATGGCGTATAAAGCTGTCATGAAACCTGTAGAGGGCACCATTTTAACAGTTGCAAAAGACGCTGCAAAAAAAGCGATGATCTTAGCAGAAAAAGAAACCGATATCACTGCGCTGATGACTGCAGTGACAGAAGAAGCAGAGGCGTCTTTAAACCGCACCCCTGAATTGCTACCTGTCCTAAAGGAAGTAGGAGTTGTCGATAGCGGGGGCAAAGGCCTGCTCTGTGTGTATGAAGGTTTCCTTGCTTCATTAAAAGGTGAAACTGTACCTCAGAAAGCAGTTCTTCCGTCACTTGACGACATGGTCAGCGCAGAGCATCACAAGAGCGCGCAAAGCATGATGAATACCGAAGATATTGAATTTGGATTCTGTACCGAAGTGATGGTTAGGCTTGATCAGACAAAAAGAGAGTTCGACGAAGGCACTTTCAGGCAAGACCTCAGCCAGTTCGGAGATTCTCTGCTTGTGATTGCGGATGAATCGCTGGCGAAGGTTCATATTCATGCTGAAGAGCCGGGAAACGTGTTAAACTACGCCCAGCATTACGGTGAATTGATCAAAATAAAAATAGAAAATATGAGAGAACAGCATACCTCTATCATCAGTCAAGAAAGCAAACCTGCAGACAACGAAACACCGCCGGCAAAACAGCCGTATGGCATTGTGACTGTAGCGATGGGAGAAGGAATTTCAGACCTATTCAAAAGCATTGGAGCTTCTGTTGTGATTGAAGGCGGCCAGACCATGAACCCAAGCACTGAGGATATTGTTGATGCCGTGAAGTCTGTAAATGCAGATACGGTATTTATCCTGCCTAACAACTCCAACATTATCATGGCTGCTAACCAAGCGGCCAGCGTAGTGGATGAAAAGGTTTTTGTCATTCCTGCTAAAACGGTTCCGCAAGGGATGTCAGCTCTGCTGGCTTTTAACCCGGATCAAGAAGCTGAAGCGAACGAGGCCAATATGCTAAGCGCCATTCAGCAAGTAAAAAGCGGACAGGTGACGTTCTCAGTCAGAGATACTCATATTGACGGTAAAGATATTAAAAAAGGCGACTTTATGGGCATTCTGAATGGAACGATTATCGGCACTTCTGAAAATCAGCTGTCAGCCGCGAAAATGCTGCTGTCAGAAATGATCGGAGAAGATGATGAAATCGTGACCATTCTATATGGTGAGGATGCGTCTCAGGAAGAAGCTGAGCAGCTTGAAGCGTTTCTCAGTGAAAAGTACGAGGAGATTGAGGTTGAGATCCACAATGGGAAACAGCCTCTGTATTCGTATATAGTTTCTGCAGAATAGAAGGGCAATTTGCCCTTCTATTCTTATGTCTGCTTTTAAGTGCGGCAGCGCTGTAACGCGCCCGCTTGCCATTTTATATCTGATCAATTAGTCTAGAAGCAAAGCGCTAATAAGCTCTGGTTCATAAGGAGGAATAGCATGAAATACAGAAGCGTTTTTGATATTATCGGCCCGGTTATGATCGGTCCGTCCAGCTCTCATACAGCGGGAGCTGCTAGAATCGGGAGAGTGGCCAGAAGTTTATTTGGCAGAGAGCCTGAGCGCATCATTGTATCTTTTTACGGGTCGTTTGCGGAAACGTATAAGGGCCACGGGACAGATGTCGCGATTATCGGCGGATTGCTTGATTTTGATACATTCGACGAACGGATTAAAACCGCTATACAAATTGCAGAAGCTAAAGGAATTGATATAGAGTTTCGGGTAGAAGACGCAGTCCCGGTCCATCCGAACACAGCAAAAATCACCATTTCTGATGAAAAGGGTGAGCTGGAACTGACGGGTATTTCGATTGGCGGAGGAAAGATTGAAATCACAGAATTGAATGGTTTTGAGCTCCGGCTGTCAGGAAATCATCCGGCCATATTAGTTGTTCATAATGACAAATTTGGCACAATTGCCGGTGTTGCCAATGTTCTGGCGAAATTTTCAATCAACGTAGGACATATGGAAGTAGCCCGGAAAGATATCGGCCAGCTTGCGCTGATGACAATAGAGGTCGATCAAAATATTGACGACCACATTCTCGACGAGCTGTCGAAGCTGCCGAATATTATTCAAGTGACAAAGATTGCTGACTAGCGAAAGGGTCAGGAGGAGCCAGTTATGTTTCGTAATGTAAAAGAATTAATTGAGATTACTAAAGAAAAACAAATATTGATCTCTGATGTGATGATAGCTCAAGAAATGGAAGTAACAGAAAAAACAAAAGAGGACATTTTTCAGCAGATGGATCATAACCTGTCTGTTATGGAAGCGGCGGTTCAGAAAGGACTCGAGGGGGTTACGAGCCAAACGGGCTTAACAGGCGGAGATGCCGTTAAATTGCAGGCCTATATTCGATCAGGAAAAAGCCTGTCTGGCCCGCTGATTTTAGATGCTGTATCGAAAGCCGTTGCAACAAATGAAGTAAATGCAGCAATGGGAACCATCTGTGCGACACCGACTGCAGGTTCTGCCGGTGTGGTGCCCGGTACGTTATTTGCTGTAAAAGAAAAGCTGAATCCAACAAGAGAACAAATGATCCGCTTTTTGTTTACAGCCGGGGCTTTCGGATTTGTCGTGGCTAATAACGCAAGTATTTCCGGCGCCGCCGGAGGATGTCAGGCAGAGGTTGGATCAGCTTCAGGCATGGCGGCTGCGGCCATTGTTGAAATGGCAGGAGGAACACCCGAACAAAGCGCGGAGGCCATGGCCATTACATTAAAAAATATGCTAGGCCTCGTGTGCGACCCTGTTGCAGGGCTTGTTGAGGTGCCTTGCGTGAAACGGAATGCGATGGGCGCGTCAAATGCGATGATTGCCGCTGATATGGCATTGGCGGGCATTACAAGCCGTATTCCATGTGATGAGGTTATCGATGCCATGTATAAAATAGGCCAAACGATGCCAACTGCACTTAGAGAAACAGGCCAGGGCGGTTTAGCGGCAACACCGACAGGAAGAGAATTAGAGAAAAAAATTTTCGGAGGAGCGCTAGGTTCACGTGAAACAACATCAGCAAACTAGTATAGCTAACATTAAGGGTATTGGGCCGGAAACAGAAAAAACGTTACACGAAATCGGTATTTATGACATTTCTGATCTTCTGAATTATTTCCCTTATCGCTATGATGACTACGAGCTGAGGGATTTAGAAGAAGTAAAGCATGATGAAAGAGTCACAGTCGAAGGGAAGGTTCATTCAGAGCCTTCTCTTACCTATTACGGAAAAAAACGAAACAGGCTGACATTCAGGCTTCTGGTCGGCCACTATTTAATCACAGCCGTATGTTTTAACCGGCCTTATTTGAAGAAGCAGCTTTCGCTCGGCTCTGTGGTGACGGTTTCAGGTAAATGGGACAAGCACCGCCAAACCATCTCTGTTCAGGAGTTGAAAAACGGGCCGCATCAAGAAGACAAAAGCATTGAACCAGTGTATTCTGTGAAAGAAAATGTTACCGTCAAAATGATGAGGCGCTTTATTCAGCAGGCGCTGACCCAATATGCAGACTCACTTCCTGATCCTCTTCCGGAAAAGCTAAGAAAAAGCTATAAACTGCCTGACTATTATCAGGCGTTAAAAGCAATGCACCAGCCTGAAACAAGGGAAGCATTAAAGCTTGCCAGACGGCGGTTTGTTTATGAAGAATTTTTGTTGTTTCAGTTGAAAATGCAGGCGTTCCGAAAGGCGGAAAGAGAGCAGACACAAGGGATACGGCAGCGTTTTTCAAACGAAGAACTCATGAGATTTATCAAAAGCCTCCCGTTTCCCCTCACAAACGCCCAGTCACGCGTTCTTCGCGAAATAACAGCAGACATGTCTTCTCCATACAGAATGAACCGTCTTCTTCAAGGGGACGTTGGATCAGGAAAAACGGCAGTCGCCGCCATTGCACTGTATGCCGCGATCCTATCCGGATACCAAGGAGCGCTCATGGTGCCGACAGAAATTCTGGCCGAGCAGCATGCTGATTCGCTCGTTTCGCTATTTGAAAAATGGGACGTCAGCGTTGCTCTTTTGACAAGCTCTGTTAAAGGGAAGCGGCGAAAAGAACTGCTTGAACGTCTTGCGGCGGGTGAGATTGATATTCTTGTAGGAACCCACGCTTTAATCCAAGACGAGGTGGAGTTTAAGGCGCTGAGTCTCGTTATTACTGATGAACAGCACAGATTTGGAGTTGAGCAACGCAAAAAGCTTCGGAACAAAGGGCAGGATCCCGATGTTCTCTTTATGACAGCCACTCCAATCCCAAGAACATTAGCGATCACAGTGTTCGGTGAAATGGATGTATCTGTCATTGATGAGATGCCGGCTGGACGAAAGCGAATTGAAACCTATTGGGTAAAACATGACATGCTGGATCGTATTTTGGCATTTGTCGAAAAAGAATTAAAGCAAGGCAGGCAGGCTTATATCATCTGTCCGCTGATTGAAGAATCAGACAAGCTTGATGTGCAAAACGCCATTGACGTGTACAATATGCTTTCTGATATTTTTCGGGGAAAATGGAATGTCGGCCTTATGCATGGGAAGCTGCATTCCGATGAAAAAGACCAGGTCATGAGAGAATTCAGCGCAAATCACTGTCAAATTCTCGTATCAACTACTGTTGTTGAGGTTGGCGTGAATGTTCCGAATGCAACGATTATGGTGATTTATGACGCCGACCGTTTCGGACTATCACAGCTTCACCAGCTGCGCGGCCGTGTTGGACGGGGTGAGCATCAATCTTTCTGTATTCTGATGGCTGATCCAAAATCAGAAACAGGGAAAGAACGGATGAGGATCATGTCGGAGACCAATGACGGTTTCGAGCTGTCTGAAAAGGATCTGGAACTGAGAGGTCCCGGTGATTTCTTCGGAAAAAAACAAAGCGGAATGCCGGAATTTAAAGTGGCGGACATGGTTCATGATTACAGAGCGCTTGAAACGGCAAGGCAGGATGCTGCGAATCTTGTGGCTTCTGACGCGTTCTGGAAGGAGCCGGAATACGCTGTGTTAAGAGATGAATTGCTGAAGAGCGGAGTAATGGACGGGGAAAAATTAAGCTGAGTATCAGAAGTTTTTGGTGTTCAGCCAGAAACAATCGTTGCATTCCAATCTATGAAATTATATACTACTATTAGTACCTAGTCTTAATTGTCCGGATGGTGTTTAGATATGAGAAGAAATAAGAGAGAACGCCAGGAATTACTTCAGCAGACGATTCAAGCAACCCCCTTTATTACAGATGAAGAATTAGCGGGTAAATTTGGGGTGAGCATCCAGACGATACGTTTGGACCGCTTAGAGCTTTCCATACCTGAACTGAGAGAAAGAATTAAGAACGTGGCAGAGAAAACACTTGAGGACGAAGTGAAGTCCCTGTCACTTGATGAAGTTATCGGAGAAATTATTGACCTTGAGCTGGATGATCAGGCGATATCTATTTTAGAAATAAAACAGGAGCACGTGTTCAGCCGGAATCAGATTGCGAGAGGACACCATTTATTTGCACAGGCGAATTCTTTGGCCGTTGCAGTCATTGATGACGAGCTGGCGCTGACTGCAAGTGCAGACATCCGCTTTACAAGACAGGTAAAGCAGGGAGAACGTGTCGTAGCAAAAGCGAAAGTGACGGCTGTCGAAAAAGAAAAAGGAAGAACGGTTGTCGAAGTGAACAGCTACGTTGGCGAAGAAATTGTTTTTTCTGGACGCTTTGACATGTATCGTTCAAAACATTCATAAAGGTGGAGCATGCATGAGAATAGCTGTAGATGCAATGGGAGGAGACCACGCTCCCAAAGCTGTTATTGACGGAGTTATAAAAGGTATAGAGGCATTTGATGATCTCCATATCACACTTGTCGGTGACAAAACAACGATAGAATCACATTTAACAACTACATCAGATCGCATCACGGTGCTGCACGCAGATGAAGTGATTGAGCCTACGGATGAACCGGTCCGTGCCGTGCGAAGAAAAAAGAACTCATCTATGGTTCTTATGGCGCAGGAGGTTGCGGAAAACAGAGCTGACGCCTGCATTTCAGCAGGAAATACCGGTGCATTAATGACAGCCGGTCTCTTTATTGTCGGAAGAATTAAAGGAATTGACCGTCCGGCGCTTGCTCCGACACTTCCGACTGTTTCGGGAGACGGATTTCTTCTCCTTGATGTCGGCGCCAATGTCGATGCCAAACCGGAGCACCTCGTTCAATATGCCATCATGGGTTCTGTTTATTCTCAGCAAGTGCGCGGTGTCACTTCACCGAGAGTCGGACTTTTAAATGTCGGAACAGAAGATAAAAAAGGAAACGAACTGACGAAGCAGACGTTTCAAATTTTAAAAGAAACAGCAAACATCAATTTTATCGGAAACGTGGAAGCGCGAGACCTTTTAGATGATGTGGCTGATGTTGTAGTAACAGACGGCTTTACCGGGAATGTTACACTCAAAACGCTGGAAGGCTCTGCGTTGTCTATTTTTAAAATGATGAGAGACGTAATGACGTCTACTTTGACATCAAAGCTTGCAGCAGCTGTGCTGAAGCCAAAATTGAAAGAAATGAAAATGAAAATGGAGTATTCGAATTATGGCGGAGCAAGTCTTTTTGGCTTAAAAGCCCCTGTGATCAAGGCGCACGGCTCTTCAGATTCAAATGCTGTATTCCATGCGATTCGGCAAGCAAGAGAGATGGTCAGCCAAAATGTGGCTGCGCTCATTCAGGAAGAAGTGAAAGAAGAAAAAACAGATGAGTAGTCTGGAGGTTTTTACATCATGAGTAAGATTGCATTTTTATTCCCGGGTCAGGGATCACAATTTATCGGCATGGGGAAAGAGCTTTATGAGCAGGTGCCTGCTGCAAAGCGTCTGTTTGATGAAGCCGATGAAACGTTGGAAACAAAACTCAGCTCGCTTATTTTTGAGGGTGCTGCTGAAGAATTAACACTTACATACAATGCGCAGCCTGCTTTGCTTACGACAAGCATCGCTGTTCTTGAGAAATTTAAAGAATCTGGCATTACACCTGATTTCACAGCAGGACACAGCCTTGGTGAATATTCTGCACTGGTTGCGGCTGGCGCTCTGTCTTTCAAAGATGCTGTTTATACCGTCAGAAAGCGCGGAGAGTTTATGAATGAAGCGGTGCCGGCTGGCGAAGGAGCAATGGCTGCGATTCTCGGCATGGATGCTGAAGCATTAAAGCAAGTAACCGATAAAGTCACAGAGGAAGGCAACCTTGTACAGCTTGCGAATCTCAACTGTCCTGGCCAAATCGTCATTTCCGGAACAGCTAAAGGGGTTGAGCTTGCATCTGAACTGGCAAAAGAGAACGGAGCAAAACGCGCAATTCCGCTTGAAGTAAGCGGTCCGTTCCATTCTGAACTGATGAAACCGGCTGCTGAAAAGCTGAAAGAGGTATTGGACGCCTGTGACATAAAAGACGCTGACGTTCCGGTCATCTCAAATGTTTCTGCTGACGTGATGACTGAAAAAGCAGATATCAAAGAAAAACTTATTGAGCAGCTTTATTCTCCGGTTCGTTTTGAGGAAAGCATTAACAAGCTGATCGCAGAGGGTGTTACGACTTTTATCGAAATCGGTCCCGGAAAAGTGCTTTCAGGCCTTGTGAAAAAAGTAAATAGACGGTTAAAAACAATTGCTGTATCAGATCCGGAAACGATTGAGCTGGCAATTCAAACGCTTAAGGAGGAGAATGATAATGCTTAATGATAAAACGGCTATTGTCACTGGCGCATCCCGCGGAATCGGCCGCTCAATCGCCCTTGATCTGGCAAAAAGCGGAGCAAATGTTGTCGTGAATTACTCCGGCAATGAAGCGAAAGCAAATGAAGTGGTAGATGAAATCAAATCTATGGGCAGAAACGCAATTGCTGTCAAAGCGGATGTATCAAATCCCGAAGATGTACAAAACATGATAAAAGAAACGCTGTCTGTTTTTTCTACAATTGACATTCTGGTTAATAATGCCGGGATTACAAGAGACAATCTCATCATGAGAATGAAAGAAGACGAATGGGATGACGTTATTAACATTAACCTGAAGGGTGTTTTCAACTGCACAAAAGCTGTTACAAGACAAATGATGAAACAGCGTTCAGGCCGCATTATTAACGTATCGTCTATCGTCGGCGTCAGCGGAAACCCTGGACAAGCCAACTATGTGGCTGCAAAAGCCGGCGTCATCGGTTTAACCAAGTCTTCTGCTAAAGAGCTCGCCAGCCGAAATATTACGGTAAACGCAATAGCGCCAGGATTTATCTCAACTGATATGACAGATAAACTTGCAAAAGACGTTCAAGACGAAATGCTGAAACAAATTCCGCTCGCGCGCTTTGGTGATCCTAGCGATGTCAGCAGTGTTGTCACATTCCTAGCTTCAGAGGGAGCTCGTTATATGACAGGCCAAACGCTTCATATTGACGGCGGAATGGTGATGTAAGTTTTTTCTCGAAAATTTCATCATAGTTTCTCTAGTTTTTTAAAAACGAATCCACTATAATACTTGAGGGGAGGTGAATTGCTATGGCAGACACATTAGAGCGTGTAACGAAAATCATCGTAGATCGCCTTGGCGTTGATGAAGCAGACGTCAAACTTGAAGCTTCTTTCAAGGAAGACTTAGGTGCTGATTCCCTAGATGTAGTTGAGCTTGTTATGGAACTTGAAGACGAGTTTGATATGGAGATTTCTGACGAAGATGCTGAAAAGATTGCAACAGTCGGCGACGCTGTGAACTACATACAAAACCAGCAATAAGCTGATGCTAAAAGTCCCGCCGAAACGCGGGGCTTTAGCCCTTTATTCGTGCAGTTATTACAGCATGCCGCTTTTACGCGCGCTGTATCCGGTTTAGTCAGAGAAGCGCGGTGAACCTGATGTGCCTATGGAGGTTACTATGTCAAAACACTCACATTATAAAGATAAAAAAAAGTTCTATAAAAAAGTAGAACAATTTAAAGAGTTTCAAGAACGGATTTCGGTTCACTTTCAAAATGAAAAGCTTTTGTATCAAGCATTTACACATTCATCTTATGTGAATGAGCATCGGAAAAAGCCGTATGAAGATAATGAAAGGCTTGAATTTTTAGGTGACGCTGTTTTGGAACTGACGATCTCCAGATTCTTATTTGCCAAATACCCGGCTATGAGTGAAGGAGATTTGACGAAATTGAGAGCCGCAATTGTTTGCGAACCGTCTCTCGTTTCATTGGCTCACGAGCTGTCATTCGGCGATCTTGTCCTGTTGGGTAAAGGCGAGGAAATGACAGGCGGAAGAAAGCGTCCTGCTCTATTGGCGGATGTTTTTGAGGCATTTATCGGAGCCTTGTATCTTGACCAGGGATTAGAGCCGGTCGAAAGTTTCTTAAAAGTTTATGTGTTCCCTAAAATTAACGATGGTGCTTTTTCTCATGTGATGGATTTCAAAAGCCAGCTGCAGGAATACGTGCAGCGGGACGGCAAAGGCTCTCTGGAGTATAAAATCTCCAACGAAAAAGGACCTGCGCACAACCGTGAATTTGAAGCCATCGTATCTCTAAAAGGTGAACCACTCGGAGTCGGAAACGGCCGTTCAAAGAAAGAAGCCGAACAGCACGCTGCTCAGGAAGCTTTAGCTAAATTGCAAAAACACCATACGAAACAATAAAATCCCCCTTATGACTCAGGGGGATTTCAGTATGTATGCCGTCTTATTTCACCAATGTTTATGATAGAATTGAAATACTTATTACATAAGGAGGATCGCTATGTTCCTCAAACGTTTAGACGTTATAGGATTTAAATCATTTGCAGAACGGATTTCCGTAGACTTCGTTAAAGGCGTGACAGCGGTTGTCGGGCCGAACGGAAGCGGAAAAAGCAACATCACGGATGCCATTCGCTGGGTTCTCGGCGAACAATCGGCACGCTCTCTTCGCGGCGGAAAAATGGAGGACATTATTTTTGCCGGGAGTGATTCAAGAAAGCGATTAAATCTAGCTGAAGTTACGCTTACTCTTGATAATGATGATCATTTCTTGCCAATTGACTTCCACGAAGTGAGTGTCACAAGACGTGTGTACAGATCAGGTGAGAGTGAGTTTCTGATTAACAATCAGCCGTGCCGGTTGAAAGATATTATTGATTTATTTATGGACTCTGGCCTTGGTAAAGAAGCATTTTCTATTATCAGCCAAGGGAAAGTGGAAGAGATCCTGAGCAGCAAAGCGGAGGATCGCCGCAGTATCTTTGAAGAAGCGGCCGGGGTGCTTAAATATAAAACGAGAAAGAAAAAAGCAGAAAATAAACTGTTTGAGACACAGGACAATCTAAATCGGGTAGAAGATATATTACATGAGCTTGAAGGACAGGTTGAACCTCTTAAAATTCAAGCTTCAATAGCGAAAGACTACCTTGAGAAAAAGAAAGAGCTGGAGCATGTTGAAATTGCGCTGACTGCCTATGATATCGAAGAGCTGCATGGTAAATGGTCGACTCTTAAAGAGAAAGTGCAGATGGCAAAAGAAGAAGAGCTTGCTGAATCGTCTGCTATTTCTGCGAAAGAAGCAAAGATTGAGGATACAAGGGACAAAATACAAGCGCTTGATGAGTCAGTAGATGAGCTCCAGCAAGTTTTACTGGTAACTAGTGAAGAGCTGGAAAAGCTTGAAGGCCGTAAAGAAGTCCTGAAAGAACGAAAGAAAAACGCTGTGCAAAACCAAGAACAGCTTGAAGAAGCCATCGTTCAGTTCCAGCAAAAAGAAACGGTTCTGAAAGAAGAGCTTTCGAAGCAGGAAGCTGTCTTCGAAACGCTTCAGGCTGAGGTGAAGCAGTTAAGGGCGCAAGTAAAAGAAAAACAGCAGGCTCTCAGTCTTCACAATGAAAATGTCGAAGAGAAAATCGAGCAGCTGAAAAGTGATTATTTTGAGCTGTTAAACAGCCAGGCTTCGATACGCAACGAACTCCAGCTTCTTGATGACCAGATGTCCCAATCCGCTGTCACATTGCAGAGACTCGCGGACAACAATGAAAAGCACCTGCAGGAACGGCGTGATATTTCTGCGCGTAAAGCCGCATGTGAAACGGAATTTGCTCGAATTGAGCAGGAGATTCACAGTCAAGTCGGTGCATATCGTGATATGCAGACAAAATATGAGCAGAAAAAGCGCCAATACGAAAAAAATGAATCCGCTCTGTATCAGGCATACCAATACGTTCAGCAAGCGAGATCAAAAAAGGACATGCTTGAGACGATGCAGGGAGATTTCTCCGGCTTTTATCAAGGTGTTAAAGAAGTGCTGAAAGCGAAAAAGCGCCTTGGTGGAATTCGCGGAGCGGTTCTTGAGCTGATTTCTACAGAACAGAAGTATGAAACGGCCATTGAAATAGCGCTCGGCGCTTCTGCTCAGCATGTCGTGACCGACGATGAACAATCTGCCCGAAAAGCGATTCAATATTTAAAGCAGAATTCCTTCGGCCGGGCGACGTTTCTGCCTCTTTCTGTTATTAGAGACCGCCAGCTTCAAAGCCGTGACGCGGAAACAGCCGCCCGGCATTCATCATTTCTCGGGGTTGCCAGTGAACTTGTCACATTTGATCCTGCGTATCGAAGCGTCATCCAGAATCTTCTTGGAACCGTTCTGATCACAGAGGACTTAAAGGGTGCAAACGAGCTTGCGAAGCTTCTCGGGCACCGGTACCGCATCGTAACCCTTGAGGGAGATGTTGTGAACCCCGGTGGTTCAATGACGGGCGGCGCGGTTAAAAAGAAAAATAACTCCCTCCTTGGAAGAAGCCGGGAGCTAGAAGATGTGACGAAACGGCTCGCTGAAATGGAAGAGAAAACAGCACTGCTTGAACAAGAGGTCAAAACCCTTAAGCAATCCATTCAGGATATGGAGAAAAAACTGGCTGACTTAAGAGAAACCGGGGAAGGCTTAAGGTTAAAGCAGCAGGATGTGAAAGGCCAGCTGTACGAACTTCAAGTTGCCGAGAAAAATATCAATACCCATTTAGAGCTCTATGACCAAGAAAAATCTGCTCTGTCAGAAAGCGATGAAGAGAAAAAAGCGCGCAAACGCAAGCTTGAAGAAGAGCTCTCTGCCGTTTCTGAAAAGATGAAACAGCTTGAAGAGGACATAGACAAACTGACAAAACAAAAACAAACGCAATCCTCAACGAAAGAGTCTCTCTCCAACGAGCTGACTGAGCTGAAGATCGCTGCGGCCAAAAAAGAGCAGGCATGCAAGGGGGAAGAGGACAACCTTGCCAGATTAAAGAAAGAGCTCACTGAAACAGAGCTTGCGTTAAAAGAAGCAAAAGAAGACTTAAGCTTCTTAACGTCAGAGATGTCATCTAGCACCAGCGGCGAAGAAAAGCTGGAAGAAGCAGCAAAACATAAATTGAATGACAAAACGAAAACGATCGAACTGATTGCATTAAGGCGCGATCAGCGCATCAAGCTTCAGCATGGGCTTGATACGTATGAGCGTGAGCTGAAAGAAATGAAACGCCTGTATAAACAAAAAACAACGCTCTTAAAAGACGAAGAAGTCAAACTCGGACGGATGGAAGTCGAGCTTGATAATTTACTTCAATACTTACGGGAGGAATACAGCTTGTCCTTTGAGGGGGCAAAAGAGAAATATCAGCTTGAAACTGATCCAGAGGAAGCCAGAAAGCGCGTGAAGCTGATTAAACTCGCAATTGAAGAGCTGGGTACCGTGAACCTCGGAAGCATAGATGAGTTTGAGAGGGTCAACGAACGGTACAAGTTTCTGTCGGAACAAAAAGAAGATTTAACAGAAGCGAAAAATACCTTGTTCCAAGTGATTGAAGAAATGGATGAAGAAATGACGAAGCGCTTTAACGACACATTCGTCCAAATCCGCTCACACTTTGATCAAGTTTTCCGCTCCTTATTCGGAGGAGGGCGAGCTGAACTGAGGCTCACCGATCCTAACGATCTGCTTCATTCAGGAGTCGAGATTATCGCTCAGCCGCCGGGGAAAAAGCTGCAAAACTTAAACCTCCTGTCAGGCGGAGAGCGTGCGCTTACTGCTATAGCGCTCTTATTCTCAATCCTAAAGGTTCGTCCAGTGCCGTTTTGCGTCCTTGACGAAGTAGAGGCTGCGCTCGACGAAGCGAATGTGTTCCGGTTTGCGCAGTATTTAAAAAAATACAGCAGTGATACCCAGTTTATTGTGATTACCCACAGAAAAGGAACGATGGAGGAAGCGGATGTGCTTTATGGCGTAACCATGCAGGAATCCGGTGTTTCCAAGGTAATCTCCGTTAAGCTGGAAGAAACAAAAGAATTCGTTCAGTAACGAGGAAAGAGGTTAAAAGATGAGCTTTTTTAAAAAATTAAAAGAGAAAATCACAAAACAGACAGATTCCGTATCTGAAAAGTTTAAGGATGGCCTTGAAAAAACAAGAAACTCCTTTCAAAACAAAGTGAATGATCTTGTATCCCGTTACCGTAAAGTGGATGAGGATTTCTTTGAAGAGCTTGAAGAGGTTCTTATCAGCGCGGATGTCGGTTTTACAACCGTTATGGAATTAATAGATGAGCTGAAAAAAGAAGTCAAACGCAGAAATATTCAAGATCCAAAGGAAGTCCAGTCAGTGATTTCTGAGAAACTGGTCGAGATTTATAACAGCGGAGATGAGCAAATTTCAGAACTGAACATCCAAGATGGGCGTTTAAACGTAATCCTTCTGGTAGGTGTAAACGGCGTCGGGAAAACAACAACGATCGGAAAGCTTGCTCATAAAATGAAACAAGAAGGAAAATCTGTCGTACTTGCCGCCGGAGACACTTTTAGAGCGGGAGCCATTGAACAGCTGGAAGTATGGGGAGAGCGTACAGGAGTGCCTGTCATTAAGCAGACGGCAGGAAGCGATCCGGCGGCTGTCATCTACGATGCTGTTCATGCTGCGAAAGCAAGAAATGCCGATATATTAATTTGTGATACGGCAGGTCGTCTCCAAAACAAAGTAAATCTCATGAAAGAGCTTGAAAAAGTAAAACGTGTTATCGAAAGAGAAGTTCCTGAAGCTCCGCATGAGGTGCTGCTTGCCCTTGATGCCACGACCGGCCAAAATGCAATGGCTCAGGCAAAAGAGTTCTCTAAAGCAACAAATGTTACCGGCATTGCTTTAACGAAGCTTGACGGTACGGCAAAGGGCGGTATCGTCCTTGCGATTCGCAACGAGCTTCACATCCCGGTTAAACTAGTCGGTTTAGGAGAAAAAGTTGATGATCTTCAGGAATTTGATCCAGAATCCTATGTGTACGGACTCTTTTCAGATTTAGTGGAAAAAGCCGACGATTAAGAAAAAGGCCCCTACATCTTGGGGCCTTTTCTTTTTTATCTTCTTACTTGATAGGCGAAATGATAAAGACTGTTATCAGTGGATACCAGTCTTGACTCACCAGAAAATACTCTGAATGGGATGATGTCATAGTAATGAACAGAAACAGATGTGTAATACGTGTAATACCCAGCAGCTGGCCCCAAATACATTGGAACCTCAAATGTTCCGTTTGCATCAGTCGTTCCTGAAGCAGTTTGTGTTGTGTTTCCGACCTTCGTGTCCGCTTCAAATCTTACGGGCGCGTTTGGCACTGGCTGTCCGTTTTGGTCGAGTAATTTGCCGCTTACTGTAATATTGTACTTGACTCGCCAATATTGACCTTGTCCGTAATTGATTTTACCGTATACCCCTCCATCTGTGCTGATATTTGTGATTGAGGCCTTATAAGGTGCCTCAGCAGCGTCTGCTTGCTGTGCCGGGAAACCTATTGTAAACAGGGCTGCCAGACATAACATAAACAATAAACCGATTTTTTTCATAAAAATCCTCCTTAAAATAGGGTTCATATACAATATCGGAATAAATTGGATGATATTTAGCGTATTTTGGAAAAAGTTAATCGCCGCTTTGACAAGATAAAAACTTGACAGTGTCAATAAAACCGTGTAAACTAAGTTATCGTAAAGGGATTTGACTTAACAAAGGGGAGAGCTCAAATGTCACTCGAAAAGACAACGAGAATGAATTATCTGTTTGATTTTTATCAGTCGTTGTTGACGTCAAAACAGAAGAGCTATATGTCGCTTTATTATTTGGACGATTTCTCCCTAGGCGAAATAGCCGAAGAATATGAGGTTTCAAGACAAGCTGTTTATGATAACATCAAACGAACAGAAGCGATGCTTGAACAATATGAAGAAAAGCTGCTCCTTTTGAAAAAGTTTCAGGAGCGTAAAGAGATGTTTAATAAGCTGAAGGAGCTTGCTTCCGGTTCAAAAGAAGAGGAAGAAATTACAGCTCTGATTGAAGCGCTTGAGAAATTAGATTAGGAGGCGGCAAACTATGGCATTTGAAGGATTAGCCGACCGACTGCAGCAGACGATTTCTAAAATCCGCGGAAAAGGGAAAGTCAGCGAACAAGATGTAAAAGATATGATGCGTGAGGTTCGTCTTGCGCTGCTTGAGGCTGACGTTAACTTTAAAGTAGTCAAAGATTTTGTCAAAAAAGTAAGTGAACGCGCTGTAGGCCAAGACGTCATGAAAAGTCTGACGCCCGGCCAGCAGGTCATTAAAGTTGTTAAAGAGGAACTGACTGAGCTGATGGGCGGCGAAGAGAGCAAAATCGCCGTCGCAAAAAGGCCGCCGACTGTTATTATGATGGTCGGTCTCCAAGGTGCCGGTAAAACGACAACAAGCGGTAAGCTTGCGAATCTGCTGCGCAAAAAGCATAATCGCAAACCGATGCTGGTTGCTGCCGATATTTACCGCCCAGCCGCAATTAAGCAGCTGGAAACACTCGGCAAACAGCTTGATATGCCTGTTTTCTCTCTTGGCGATCAGGTCAGTCCTGTAGAAATAGCTAAACAGGCTATTGAGAAAGCCAAGGAAGAACATTATGACTATGTCATTTTGGATACGGCAGGCCGCTTGCATATCGACCATGAACTGATGGATGAACTGACCAACGTCAAAGAAATCGCGAATCCGGAAGAAATTTTCCTGGTTGTCGATTCAATGACCGGTCAGGACGCTGTGAATGTTGCCAAAAGCTTTAATGAACAGCTCGGTTTAACCGGTGTTGTGTTAACTAAGCTGGATGGAGACACACGCGGCGGGGCTGCGCTTTCTATTCGCGCTGTCACAAACACGCCAATTAAGTTCGCAGGTTTGGGCGAAAAGCTTGATGCGTTAGAGCCGTTCCATCCTGAACGCATGGCATCAAGGATTCTCGGCATGGGCGACGTGCTGACATTGATTGAAAAAGCACAGGCCAGCGTTGATGAAGACAAAGCCAAAGAGCTGGAACAAAAAATGAGAACGATGAGCTTCACATTGGACGATTTTCTGGAGCAGCTCGGGCAAGTCAGAAACATGGGGCCGCTTGATGAGCTTCTGCAAATGATGCCGGGTGCAGGTAAAATGAAAGGCCTGAAAAACATCCAAGTTGATGAAAAACAGCTGAATCATGTGGAAGCAATCATTAAATCAATGACTGTTCTTGAAAAAGAACAGCCGGATATCATCAATGCCAGCCGGCGGAAGCGGATTGCAAAAGGAAGCGGGACATCCGTACAGGAAGTCAACCGTCTGCTTAAGCAGTTTGATGAAATGAAAAAAATGATGAAGCAGATGACAAACATGTCAAAAGGCAAGAAAAAAGGGTTTAAGCTACCTTTTATGTAATCGGTTATACATGATAAAACCGTTGTTAAGAAAAAACACTTTACAAACACTTTTATCATTGTTAATATACTATCTTGTTGAAATATTTTCGGAGGTGCTAGTAAAATGGCAGTAAAAATTCGTTTAAAACGTATGGGAGCAAAAAAATCTCCTTTCTATCGTATTGTTGTAGCAGATTCTCGTTCACCACGTGACGGCCGTTTCATCGAAACAGTCGGAACTTACAACCCGGTTGCAAAACCAGCGGAAGTAAAAATTGACGAAGAGCTTGCTCTTAAATGGCTTCAAACTGGAGCGAAACCATCTGATACAGTTCGCAACTTGTTCTCTAGCCAAGGAATCATGGAAAAATTCCACAACGCTAAACAAGGCAAGTAATGACTGATCAACACTTGGAAGATTTGATTGTCCACATTGTGACGCCGCTTGTTGATCATCCAGATGACATTCGCGTCATAAGAGAAGAAACCGATCAAAAGATTGCGCTGCGCTTATCTGTCCATAAGTCAGATACCGGTAAAGTTATCGGAAAGCAAGGCCGGACTGCAAAAGCGATTCGAACAGCTGTATTTGCAGCTGGCGCACAGTCTTCTAAGAAAGTTCAATTTGAAATATTTGACTAAAAGGGAGAGGGCCGGCACCTCCCCTTTTTTTACACGCAAAAAAAGGGTAAACTGATAGAAGCTTAGGCAAAATAGAAAAGCCTGGGCGAGAAAAAGTTTTAAAAGCGGGGAGCTTGGTGCGATGCAAATTATTCACCGTGTAGCCGTTATGCAAGTCTTAACCGAGCGCAGTAAAGAAAAGCTTTTAGCTTCTTTTGCCGAGAAGAAACAAATGCTTGAACGAGAATGCAGCCAGCTCTATTTTCAGCTTAGAAAACATGAGAAAGAACAGCAAAACCCTGATATGATTGAACAATTTAAAAAGGCAATAGGAAAGCGAAAAGATGATATAAAAATCATTGATTTTCAAATTGCTCAAGTACATACATTGCCGCTTGGCAGTGAGTTGAAAGAAAAGGAAGTCGATGCGCTGCTGACGATTGAAGCCGGGGATGACTGGCATGAGAAAACAGCAGCGAACACCATCGTCATAAAAGACGGAAAAGTAATTGAAATTCGCCAGAGGTGATCATATGACAAAGCGATGGTTTAATGTAGGCAAAATCGTAAATACCCACGGAATCAAAGGCGAAGTGCGGGTGATTTCAAAAACAGACTTTGCCGAAGAACGATACAAGCCGGGAAACACGCTGTATTTGTTTATGGACGGCCGTAACGAACCAGTGGAGGTAACGGTAAACACACATAGACTGCATAAGCAATTTCATCTCCTGCAGTTTAAAGAAAGACAAAACCTAAATGAAGTAGAAGAGCTGAAAAACGCAATCATTAAAGTTCCTGAAGAAGAATTAGGAGAGCTGAATGAGGGTGAATTTTATTTCCACGAAATTATTGGGTGTGAAGTATTTACTGAAGAAGGCGAACTCATCGGAAAGGTCAAAGAAATTTTGACGCCTGGAGCCAATGACGTTTGGGTCATCGGAAGAAAAGGAAAAAAAGACGCACTCATTCCTTACATTGAATCAGTGGTCAAACATATCGATGTCAGGGAAAAGAAAATTGAGATTGAACTCATGGAAGGGTTAATAGACGAATGAAAATCGACTTTTTGACGCTGTTTCCCGAAATGTTTGAAGGCGTGCTCGGCTCATCGATTCTTCAAAAAGCCCAGGAAAAAGATGCGGTGCAGTTTCAAGTCGTAAATTTCCGGAAGTACTCTGATAACAAGCACAATACTGTTGATGATTATCCTTATGGCGGCGGGGCAGGCATGGTTCTCAAGCCTCAGCCTGTTTTTGACGCGGTCGAGGACCTGACATCAAAGGCAGCCGCTGCTCCGCGTATTATCCTCGTATGCCCGCAAGGTGAGCGCTTTACTCAAAAAAAAGCCGAACAATTAGCAAAGGAAGAACATTTGCTGTTCATTTGCGGCCACTATGAAGGCTATGATGAACGCATTCGCGAGCACTTGGTAACGGATGAAATATCAATTGGCGACTTTGTTCTGACGGGCGGTGAGCTCCCTGCAATGATGATCGCAGACAGTGTAGTCAGACTGCTTCCGGGTGTACTGGGTAAAGAGGCTTCCCATATTGAGGATTCCTTCAGCACCGGACTTTTAGAGCACCCGCATTATACAAGACCGGCAGATTACAAAGGTTTAAAAGTGCCTGAAACACTCTTGTCAGGAAACCATGCAAAAATTGAAGAATGGCGAAATAAAGAATCGATCAGAAGGACCTACCTAAGACGTCCGGATCTGTTGAAAGACTACCCGCTTACAGAGCAGCAAAGAAAGTGGATTTCTGAATGGGAAAAAGAATAGATTTTATTGCATAGGCTATGAAATTGTGATAAGATACTACTTGTGGCTTAAGCGGGCTTATCCGCTGCAAGCTTGAAAACGATGTTCCGCTGTGCCGGTTTTTGTGGCCAAGAGCATCTGTTGGAAGGAGTTGAAAACGATGCAAAAACTAATTGAAGATATCACAAAAGAACAGCTTCGTACTGATCTTCCTGCGTTCCGTCCTGGTGACACTTTACGTGTACACGTTAAAGTTGTTGAGGGTAACCGTGAGCGTATCCAGATCTTTGAAGGTGTTGTGATTAAGCGTCGTGGTGGTGGAATTAGCGAAACGTTCACAGTTCGTAAGATTTCTTACGGTGTTGGCGTTGAACGTACTTTCCCTGTACACACACCAAAAATCGCGAAAATCGAAGTTGTACGTTACGGTAAAGTACGCCGTGCTAAACTTTACTATCTGCGTGAACTTCGCGGAAAAGCGGCTCGTATTAAAGAGATCAGACGATAATGATAACGAACGAAAAGAGCTTGTTACCTGTAACAAGCTCTTTTTTTATACAGAATTTGAAAATGCCGGACAGGCATCGTAAAATACATAAAGGACAACAATGAATCATGCATACTGAAGATAAAGGCGGTGTTCGTGTCACATGACAATTCAATGGTTCCCGGGCCATATGGCAAAAGCAAGAAGGGAAGTAACCGAAAAATTAAAATTAATCGATATCGTATATGAATTGGTAGATGCCAGAATTCCAATGTCATCAAGAAACCCAATGATTGAAGATATTCTAAAAAACAAGCCGCGAATTATGCTGTTAAACAAGGCTGACAAAGCAGATGCGGCAGTTACACAGCAGTGGAAAGAGCACTTTGAGAAGCAGGGGATCCGCTCTCTGTCTATTAATTCTGTAAATGGACAAGGGTTAAATCAAATTGTGCCTGCATCAAGAGAGATCCTCCAAGAAAAATTTGACCGGATGCGTGCGAAAGGTGTGAAGCCGAGAGCGATTCGCGCTTTGATTATCGGCATTCCAAACGTCGGAAAATCAACGCTCATCAACCGGCTTGCAAAGAAAAACATAGCAAAAACGGGAGACAGACCTGGTATTACGACTTCTCAACAGTGGGTCAAAGTTGGGAAAGAATTAGAGCTATTAGATACACCGGGAATTTTGTGGCCTAAATTTGAGGATGAACTTGTCGGTTTGAGACTGGCAGTCACCGGGGCTATTAAAGACTCGATTATCAATTTGCAGGATGTGGCCGTGTTTGGTCTTCGTTTTCTCGAAGAACATTACCCAGAACGGCTTAAAGAGCGTTATGGCCTTGAGGAGATCCCAGAGGACATTGCCGAGCTGTTTGATGCAATAGGTGAAAAGCGGGGCTGTCTCATGAGCGGTGGGCTCATTAACTACGATAAGACGACTGAAGTCATCATTCGCGATATTCGCACTGAAAAGTTCGGCAGGCTGTCATTTGAACAGCCGACGATGTAAAGGCGCGCAGAAATGCGGGTCTTTATTTTTTCTTGGCTGAACCGATACATACAGTAAGGGAGAAGAGAAAGTGAATACATTAACCGTAAAGGACATTAAAGACCGTTTGCAGGAAGTGAAGGATGCACAAGACCCATTTATTGCCCAATGCGAAAACGACCCGAGAAAAAGCGTTCAAACGCTTGTAGAGCAATGGCTTAAAAAGCAAGCGAAAGAAAAAGCGCTGAAAGAACAATGGGTGAATATGACTTCCTATGAAAGGCTGGCAAGAAACAAAGGATTTCGCTTGATTGCAGGTGTTGACGAGGTCGGCCGGGGGCCATTGGCAGGACCAGTTGTCGCCAGCGCAGTCATCCTTCCAGAGGAATGTGAAATACTTGGGCTGACAGACTCCAAAAAGCTTTCAGAGAAAAAACGCGAGGAATATTACGAGCTTATTATGAAGGAAGCACTGGCGGTCGGGATAGGAATTGTAGAAGCTACTGTGATTGATGAGATCAATATATATGAAGCTTCAAAAATGGCAATGGTGAAAGCGATACAGGATTTGTCGGATACACCTGATTATTTGCTTGTTGACGCAATGACACTTCCGCTCGACACGGCTCAGGCGTCAATTATAAAAGGAGATGCCAAAAGCGTGTCTATTGCGGCAGGTGCGTGTATCGCAAAAGTGACGAGGGACCGAATGATGAGCGCTTATGCCGAAACGTATCCCATGTACGGCTTTGAAAAAAATAAAGGCTATGGGACAAAAGAACATTTGGAAGCTCTTGCTGCATACGGCCCAACTGAATTGCACCGCAAAACTTTCGCTCCTGTTCAATCTTTCAGATAAATCACCATGGACAAGGAGGCACCTTTTTAAAATGAACATACGAAATGATGTGCAAAAGGCGCTGCAGCACCTTTTCGGGCGTACAGCCGTCCCGCAGGAAACATCAAAAGTAAACGAAGCGCTAAACGGGGAGAAGCGTCTCCTCTTAGGAAAAGTGCTTCGTTTACTAGGAGATCAGCATGCCCTGATCCAAGTCGGCAATCAAACTGTTCAGGGAAAACTTGAAACCCAGCTTCGTCCTCAGGCATACTATTGGTTTTCCTACGAAAAAAAAACGGCAGAACAAACAGGCCGTCTTCAGGTCGTTCAAAGCTTTGATCAAAATCCTAAAACCATTCAGGATGCAGCTGGCAAACTTTTAAATGCCATTTCAGTGAAGACGTCAAACGCAGCTCTCATGATGACAGGAGCGATGCTGAAAAGCAAAACACCCGTAACAGAAAATGATATCAAAACAGCTGTCCGCTGGATGGACACGCTGCCTTCGCAAGACACAAAAAAAGCAGTTGAAACGGTTCTCTTCGCTTTAAAGCGTGATCTTCCCATTCACTCCGAGATTTTGAATGGTGTTCATGCTGTGAAATCGCCTGTTCCGTTGCATCAGCACGTATCCCAGCTGCTTCGGGCAATCGACCAAAACCCTCAGCAGAGCCAAATGATATCAAAGCTAAAGGAAGCAGTTACGGTGCTTTTAAATAGTGAAATCGATGTCCATGCAGAACGGCTGATTGATAAGCTTATTTCTTTAACCGACAATACGAAAGCACCTTCTCCGGCGAATACAGCTGGAAGCAGGGAGCTTAGCACACCAGCTGGCTCCCCCGGAAAAGCCAGCCTGCCGATTGCAAATCACACAGCAGAACAGAGAAGCATACAAGAAGAGCCTGTTAAAACAGCAGCAGACATTCCAATTAAAGAAGCCCGCCAGCTGCTGGTGAAGCTGACGGAATCTGCTGAAAAAAACAGTCTCCAAATTGTGAAAGAGGCAGCAAATTGGATTAAAGCGGCTGCTTCATCGGGTGATAGTAAGTCACTTGCAGCTTCAGCTGTTTTACAGGCGGCACAAGTCACAGACCAGGAAGCCGAAGTCTTTTTAAAGGCTGTTCAGCAGACAGCACCCCATTTGGCGGATAAGGCAGATGTTCTTTCTTTCTTATCCAAAGTGAAAACGGCAATCGGCGCAAGGGACGAGGTTGCGTTCATTAAAGCGTTTGAACAAGGAAGCGCAGTCACATCTGGCGAAATGCAATCCATCAAGCTGGCTCTTTCTGCTTTAAGAGCATCGCATGAGGTAGCCGAACCAGTCAAACAAGAAGCCGATCAGCTTTTTCATAAATTAAATGGCCAGCTTTTCATGCAGCAGGACCATCCGTCATACAGCCAAATTGTAATGTCATTTCCGATGTTTTCGAAGTCAGGGGTTCAGGACATGACTGTTCTGTTTAAAGGAAAGAAGGAAGCAGATGGAAAGCTTGATCCTTCCCATTGCCGCCTTTTGTTTTTGCTGCAGCTTGATACACTAAAAGAAACCGTCGTTGATTGCTTGGTACAGCAAAAAGTCATGACGATTACAATAGAGACTGATTTCGAGCTGCAGGCTGCGATCGATCCGATGGTGCCCGCGCTTAAACAGGGGCTAAAGGAAATGGGGTACAGCCTTTCAGGGGTAAACGCTAAAAAAAGGGATCACACCGAAGAAAAGGCTTCAATCGATCAATATATAACAAGTATCAGTGATCAGGAAGTGGATGTGAAAATATGAAAGAGCAGACACCGATCAGAAAAGCTGTTGCTCTCCATTATGACGAACAAAAAGACAAGGCGCCGAGAGTGATTGCCACAGGGAAGGGCCATGTAGCCGACAACATTATCAAAGAAGCGAAAAAAGCAGGGGTCCCGATTCAAGAAGATCGGACCCTTGTCGAATTAATGCGCCATTTGACGGTAGATGATCAAATTCCTGAAGCTCTTTATGAAACGGTAGCCGAGATTTTTTCATTCATTTACAAATTGGACGAAAGCGTAAAAAACAAAAAATAGCTAAAATATTCCCCACCCTCCTTTGAAATTTATGTTTTTAATAAAGTAAAAGTTTGAATGTTTAGAAGGATTAAAAGATTTTGCATCGAACTGTAGACAATTCTTCCAGTATTATTATAGAATGAAAGCGCAGTCTATTTTAGTTTTGTTACATAAGTTAGGAGGATGGGAAATGAATATCCATGAGTACCAGGGAAAAGAAGTCCTCAGAAAATATGGGGTATCTGTTCCTGAAGGTAAAGTGGCTTTTACAGCAGAAGAAGCAGTTGAGAGTGCAAAGAGCTTATCCAGCTCGGTTTATGTCGTAAAGGCTCAAATTCATGCTGGCGGTCGAGGCAAAGCTGGTGGGGTAAAAATAGCAAAATCATTAGACGAAGTAAAAGCGTATGCCGAAGAACTATTAGGGAAGACCCTAGTTACACATCAGACGGGTCCGGACGGCCAAGTAATAAAACGCTTACTTATTGAAGAAGGCTGCGATATTAAAAAAGAATATTACATCGGTCTAGTGCTTGACCGCGCCACTTCAAGAATCGTTTTGATGGCTTCTGAAGAAGGCGGAACGGAAATTGAAGAGGTTGCGGAGAAAACACCGGAAAAAATCAAAAAAGCTGTCATTGATCCGGCTGTTGGCCTTCAAGGCTATCAAGCCAGAGAAATTGCATTCGCTATTAATATTCCAAAAGAGCTCGTGGGAAAAGCTGCTAAATTTATGCTTGGACTATATAAAGCGTTTGTTGAGAAAGACTGCTCAATCGCCGAAATCAATCCGCTTGTTGTGACCGGCGACGGAAATGTGATGGCGCTTGATGCAAAATTGAATTTTGACAGCAATGCGTTGTACCGACAAAAGGACATTATGGAATACAGAGATTTGGATGAAGAAGATCCGAAAGAAATTGAAGCGTCCAAATATGATCTAAGCTACATTTCCCTTGATGGAAATATCGGCTGTATGGTAAACGGCGCGGGACTTGCAATGTCCACGATGGATATTATCAAGCATTATGGAGGAGAACCGGCCAACTTCCTTGATGTGGGCGGCGGTGCAACCGCGGAAAAAGTCACGGAAGCATTTAAAATCATTCTTTCTGATCAAAACGTTAAAGGGATTTTTGTCAACATTTTCGGCGGCATTATGAAATGTGATGTCATCGCAGAAGGGGTTGTTGAAGCGACTAGACAAGTTGGTTTGACATTGCCGCTTGTCGTCCGTCTTGAAGGCACAAACGTGGATCTAGGGAAGAAAATCCTTAGTGAATCAGGATTAAACATTACATCTGCGGAATCAATGGCTGACGGCGCGCAGAAAATCGTATCCTTAGTTTAAGAAAGAATGAAAGGCAGGGGACCAAATAATGAGTGTTTTCATTAATAAAGATACAAGAGTTATTGTGCAAGGGATTACAGGTTCTACCGCTTTATTTCATACGAAGCAGATGCTCGAATACGGCACAAATATCGTTGGCGGTGTAACACCTGGAAAAGGCGGAACTGAAGCGGAAGGTGTTCCTGTATTTAATACAGTGGCTGAAGCAGTTCAAACGACCGGTGCTAACGCGTCTGTTATATATGTGCCCGCACCGTTTGCAGCTGATGCGATTATGGAAGCGGTAGATGCGGAGCTTGATCTCGTGATTTGTATCACAGAACATATCCCGGTTTTGGATATGGTGAAGGTCAAACGCTTCATGGAAGGCAAGAAAACGAGACTGATAGGGCCGAACTGTCCTGGTGTCATTACGCCTGAAGAATGTAAAATCGGCATTATGCCCGGATACATCCATAAAAAGGGTCATGTAGGCGTTGTATCACGTTCAGGAACATTAACATACGAAGCGGTGCACCAGCTCTCAGAAGCGGGTGTAGGGCAATCTACAGCTGTTGGAATCGGCGGCGACCCTGTAAATGGAACAAACTTTATTGACGTTTTAAAAGCGTTTAACGAAGATCCTGACACACACGCAGTCATCATGATTGGCGAAATCGGCGGTACTGCCGAAGAGGAAGCGGCAGAGTGGGTAAAAGCCAACATGACAAAACCGGTAGTCGGTTTTATCGGCGGTAAAACAGCACCTCCTGGGAAGCGCATGGGGCATGCAGGCGCCATTATTTCCGGCGGAAAAGGGACAGCTGATGAAAAAATCAAAACCCTTAATGCATGCGGAATCGAAGTTGCAGAGACACCTTCTGTCATGGGTGAAACCTTAATCAAGGTGCTGAAAGAGAAGAACTTGTTCGAAACTTGTAAAACGCATTAATAAAAAAGGGACAGCCGTCAAGGCTGTTCCTGCTTTTTCTAACAAAAGGAGGTCAATCTATTGGATCAGGCCGCTGCCTGCTTAACGATTTGCAGAATCAATCAATTATTATCCCCATCCCTTCTATTAAAATGGTGGAAAGCCGATCCGTCTATGTCGCTGACATCACCCGTGTTACAAACGGTTACTCAAAGCTCCAGCGTGTACTTGCTGCTTATCGTGAGCAAGGCATTAACACCATCCCTATTTCTTCAAAGCAATATCCTTTCTGGCTTAAAAGCATTTATGATCCCCCCGCCGTACTGTTTGCAAAAGGTGATATGACTCTTCTTTCGAAAGGGAGAAAAATTGGAATTGTAGGGACAAGAAATCCAACAGCTTATGGGAAACAAGTTGTCAATCATCTTACAAAAGAGATCTGTCGTAAAGGTTGGGTGATTGTCAGCGGACTGGCGTCTGGGATAGACGGAATGTCCCATGCTGCAAGTATTAAGGCGAAGGGGCGGACAATTGGCGTCATTGCAGGCGGATTTCAACACATTTATCCCCGAGAAAACCTTCAGTTAGCAGATCACATGGCTAAACACCATATCCTGCTGTCAGAGCACCCACCTGAAACTAAACCTCAAAAATGGCATTTCCCTATGAGAAACCGTATTATCAGCGGACTGAGTGAAGGCGTTATTGTCGTTCAGGGCAAAGAAAAAAGCGGTTCGCTGATTACTGCCTATCAAGCATTGGAACAAGGGAGAGAGGTATTTGCCGTACCCGGTTCATTATTTGACCCTTACGCCGGAGGTCCTATAAAACTGATCCAGCAGGGGGCTAAAGCCATATGGTCAGCAGAGGATATTTTCGAGGAACTTCCTGAGAGAAACGTTCAATATACGGAACCCTTTTGAATTATCGTTTGACAAACGGTATTGTAATATTTAATAATAGTGAGGATTTAAAGTTGCATATTGTTTTCTATTTAATTAATGACGTTCATGATAAAGAATGAAATGTTGAAAGCCAAATAAAGACAGCTGCAAAAATAAAATTGAAATATCTTGAAAAGAGAGAGAACACCTCTTGAGGGGGATGAAAATGTCTGATTATCTAGTCATCGTGGAATCGCCCGCTAAGGCGAAAACGATTGAACGTTACTTAGGTAAAAAATATAAAGTAAAAGCATCAATGGGACATGTCCGGGATCTTCCAAAAAGTCAAATGGGAGTTGACATAGAACAGAATTTTGAACCGAAATATATTACCATTCGAGGTAAAGGCCCGGTATTAAAAGAGCTGAAAACGGCTGCGAAAAAAGCCAAAAAAGTGTATCTCGCAGCCGACCCCGACAGAGAAGGGGAAGCGATTGCATGGCATTTGGCACACAGTCTTGATTTAGATCTCAACTCTGACTGCCGTGTGGTGTTTAACGAAATTACAAAAGACGCTATTAAGGAATCGTTTAAGCATCCCCGCATGATCAATATGGATTTAGTGGATGCACAGCAAGCGCGACGTATTTTAGACAGGCTTGTCGGATATAAAATCAGTCCAATCTTATGGAAAAAAGTCAAAAAAGGGCTTAGCGCAGGACGCGTGCAATCCGTTGCCCTCCGTTTGATTATTGACCGTGAAAAAGAGATTAACGACTTTAAGCCTGAGGAATATTGGACAATTGACGGTACGTTCTTAAAAGGTCAAGAAACCTTTGAAGCGAGCTTTTTCGGGAAAAACGGCAAAAAACTTCCTTTAAATAGTGAAGCTGATGTAAAAGAGATTCTTTCTCAGCTCAAAGGGAATCAATATACAGTTGAAAAAGTAACTAAAAAGGAACGCAAACGTAATCCTGCTTTGCCTTTTACCACTTCTACCCTGCAGCAGGAAGCGGCTCGCAAGCTCAATTTCAGAGCGAAGAAAACGATGATGATTGCACAGCAATTATATGAAGGAATTGATTTAGGAAGAGAAGGAACGGTTGGTCTGATCACGTATATGAGAACGGATTCAACCCGTATTTCAAATACGGCTGTTGATGAAGCAGCTGCATTTATTGATCAGACATATGGAAAAGAGTTCCTAGGCGGAAAACGGAAGCCTGCGAAAAAGAATGAAAATGCCCAGGATGCCCACGAAGCAATTCGACCGACATCAGTTCTTAGAAAACCAAGTGAATTAAAAGCAGTCCTCGGCAGAGACCAAATGAGACTGTATAAATTAATTTGGGAGCGTTTTGTTGCCAGCCAAATGGCACCGGCTGTTCTCGATACAATGAGTGTCGACCTGACAAACAACGGTTTGACATTTCGTGCAAATGGAAGTAAAGTCAAGTTTTCCGGGTTTATGAAGGTGTATGTTGAAGGAAAAGACGATCAAATGGAAGAAAAAGACCGGATGCTGCCTGACTTACAAGAAGGCGACACGGTATTATCAAAAGATATAGAACCTGAGCAGCATTTTACCCAGCCGCCTCCGCGATATACTGAGGCCCGGCTCGTTAAAACCCTTGAAGAACGCGGTATCGGCCGTCCATCCACATATGCTCCGACACTTGATACTATTCAGCGGCGCGGCTACGTGGCATTGGATAATAAACGTTTCGTTCCGACTGAATTAGGTCAGATCGTTCTTGACTTGATCATGGAGTTTTTCCCCGAGATCATTAACGTTGAGTTTACAGCTAAAATGGAGAGAGATCTTGATCATGTTGAAGAAGGAAATACCGAATGGGTCAAGATTATCGATAATTTCTACACCGATTTTGAAAAACGCGTGAAAAAAGCCGAATCGGAAATGAAGGAAGTTGAGATTGAACCAGAGTATGCTGGAGAGGATTGTGAATTGTGCAGTTCTCCAATGGTATATAAAATGGGACGGTACGGTAAATTCTTAGCTTGCTCCAACTTCCCTGACTGCCGGAACACGAAACCGATTGTGAAACAAATCGGTGTGAAGTGCCCGAGCTGCGGAGAAGGAAACATTGTTGAGCGAAAATCGAAAAAGAAACGGGTGTTTTACGGCTGTGACCGTTATCCGGACTGTGAATTCGTATCATGGGACAAACCAATTGAACGAAAATGCCCGAAATGCGGAAAAATGCTCGTCGAGAAAAAACTCAAAAAAGGCATACAAGTCCAATGCGTGGAATGCGATTATAAGGAAGAACCACAGAAGTAGCGGTGAGCAGGGTCTTGCTCACCTTCTTTGTGTGTTAAAAGAAGGCCTTGAATAATAAACTAGGAGATGTGAAAGATGAACCAACAAACAGTGAATGTAATCGGAGCCGGACTCGCAGGAAGTGAAGCGGCATGGCAGCTTGCCAAACGGGGGATTCAAGTCAAATTGTATGAAATGCGGCCAGTTAAACAAACGCCTGCGCACCATACAGATAAATTTGCAGAGCTTGTCTGCAGCAACTCTCTTCGCTCTAATACACTTGCTAACGCTGTCGGTGTATTAAAGGAAGAAATGCGTGCGCTTGATTCAGCCATTATCGCGGCGGCTGACGAATGTTCGGTGCCTGCCGGGGGCGCTCTTGCAGTAGACCGTCATGAATTTGCCGCAAGTGTGACAAATCGGGTGAAAAATCATCCAAACGTAACCGTTATTAATGAAGAAGTGACTGAAATTCCTGAAGGCCCTACTATCATCGCAACGGGTCCGTTAACATCTGAATCGCTGTCCGCCCAGCTGAAGGAGCTGACTGGAGAGGACTATTTATATTTTTATGACGCAGCGGCGCCAATTGTAGAAAAAGACAGCCTTGATATGGATAAAGTGTACCTGAAATCCCGTTATGATAAAGGTGAAGCAGCATATTTGAACTGCCCGATGACAGAAGAAGAGTTTGACCGTTTTCATGAAGCATTAACATCAGCAGAAACAGTGCCGTTAAAAGAATTTGAAAAAGAGATTTTCTTTGAAGGCTGCATGCCGATTGAAGTCATGGCAAAACGGGGTAAGAAAACAATGCTTTTCGGTCCGATGAAACCGGTTGGTCTAGAGCATCCTGTTACAGGAAAACGCCCTTATGCCGTCGTTCAGCTCAGACAGGATGATGCTGCGGGAACACTTTATAATATTGTAGGATTCCAGACTCATTTAAAATGGGGAGACCAAAAGGAAGTTCTCAAGTTGATTCCAGGACTTGAAAATGTAGAAATCGTCAGATATGGCGTGATGCACAGAAACACATTTATTAACTCTCCAAGCCTGTTAAAGCCGACTTATCAATTTAAAAACCGCAGTGATCTGTTCTTTGCAGGCCAAATGACGGGAGTAGAAGGATATGTGGAATCAGCTGCCTCAGGACTTGTAGCAGGCATTAATGCGGCGAAGCTTGTATTGGGAGAAGAGCTTGTTATTTTCCCTCAGGAAACAGCAATTGGCAGTATGGCACATTATATTACAACAACAAACCAGAAGAACTTCCAGCCGATGAATGCAAACTTTGGGCTTTTAAAAGAATTGCCAGTTAAAATTAAAAATAAAAAAGAACGAAATGAACAATACGCGAACCGTGCGATTGAAACAATTCAAACAATTTCGAAAACAATATAGGTATTGATTGCAACCTGAGCGCGATTTGTGATACCATTTAAAAGCCCTTCCTAGGGAGGTTTTAGGCATGGAGAATGTTAAGAATTTCGTAAAGTTATTCGTTGAATATTTACAAATTGAAAAAAATTATTCACAATATACTATTGTGAATTATGTGGATTCAATTGAAGAATTCGAGACTTTCCTGCGCGTTCAAGGTATAAATGGATTTGAAGAAGCTGCATATCAAGATACTAGGATTTTTTTGACAGAAGCCTATGAAAAAGGTTTATCGAGAAGAACAATAAGCAAAAAGATATCTGCATTAAGAAGCTTTTATAAGTTTCTGATGCGGGAAAAGCTTATTGAAGAAAATCCGTTTCAGCTTGTTCATCTGCCAAAACAGGAGAAACGGATACCGAAGTTTCTATATCAAAAAGAGCTTGAGAAGCTGTTTGAAGTTTCAGATATAAGCCAGCCGGCCGGAATGAGGGATCAAGCGCTGTTAGAGCTGCTCTATGCCACCGGAATGAGGGTCAGTGAATGCTGTTCCATAACTATTAACGACGTTGATTTATTTATGGACACTGTGCTTGTTCACGGTAAAGGCAAGAAGCAGCGCTATATCCCCTTTGGGTCTTATGCCCGCGAAGCGTTGAAGGTATACATGAATAGCGGAAGACAGTGCTTGCTGATGAAGGCAAAAGAACCTCATGATCTATTATTCGTAAATCAAAGAGGCGGACCGCTTACAGCCCGTGGCATCAGACATATTTTAAGCGGGCTTGTTCAAAAAGCGTCAAGCACTTTACATATCCATCCGCATATGCTTCGACATACGTTCGCCACGCATCTGTTAAATGAAGGAGCGGATTTGAGAAGCGTTCAAGAACTGCTCGGGCATTCCAATCTGTCTTCTACACAGATATACACGCATGTTTCGAAGGAAATGTTGAGAAACACATATATGTCTCACCATCCAAGAGCATTTAAGAAAAATTAAAGGAGGCCCTTTATGTCATCTTTTCATGCGACCACAATATTTGCCGTACAGCATAAAGGACGAAGCGCTATGTCCGGAGACGGCCAAGTAACATTTGGTCAGGCTGTTGTCATGAAACACACGGCACGGAAAGTGAGAAAACTGTTTAACGGCAAAGTTCTTGCTGGCTTTGCGGGATCTGTTGCAGACGCTTTCACTTTATTCGAAAAGTTTGAAGCTAAGCTTGAAGAATATAACGGCAACTTAAAACGTGCGGCTGTTGAGCTTGCGAAGGAATGGCGCAGCGATAAAGTGCTAAGAAAGCTCGAAGCCATGCTGATTGTTATGAATCAGGATACTTTGCTTCTCGTATCGGGAACAGGCGAGGTGATCGAACCAGATGACGGCATTCTCGCGATTGGATCAGGAGGCAATTACGCTTTGGCAGCGGGAAGAGCATTGAAAAAGCATGCCGGTGAAAGCATGTCCGCAAGTGAGATTGCCAGAGCCGCGTTAGAAACAGCAGGCGAAATTTGTGTTTACACGAACGATCAAATCATACTGGAAGAGCTTGAATAGAAAGGACTTGAGGCGCATGGAAAAAAAACCGTTAACTCCTAGACAGATTGTAGATCGGTTAGACCAATATATTGTCGGTCAGCAAAATGCGAAAAAAGCTGTCGCCGTGGCATTAAGAAACCGCTATAGAAGAAGTCTTCTGGATGAAAAGCTGAAGGACGAGGTCGTTCCGAAAAACATTTTAATGATGGGTCCTACCGGCGTCGGGAAAACTGAAATTGCCAGACGAATTGCCAAGCTTTCAGGTGCGCCATTTATCAAAATTGAAGCTACTAAATTTACCGAAGTCGGCTATGTAGGCAGAGATGTTGAATCAATGGTCAGAGATCTTGTGGAGACTTCTGTTCGGCTTATCAAAGAAGAGAAAATGAATGAAGTAAAGGAACAGGCAGAAGAAAATGCAAACAAACGCATTGTTCGTCTGTTAGTTCCTGGGAAGAAAAAACAATCTGGCGTTAAAAATCCGTTTGAAATGTTTTTTGGAGGCAGCCAGCCGAATGGTGAAGATGAGGCGGAGAGCCAGGAAGAAGCAAACATCGAAGAAAAAAGAAAACGAATGGCGCATCAGCTGGCTTTAGGAGAGCTCGAAGACTACTATGTAACAGTAGAAGTCGAAGAACAGCAGCCTTCTATGTTTGACATGCTGCAGGGCTCGGGTATGGAGCAGATGGGTATGAACATGCAGGATGCGCTGAGCGGATTAATGCCAAAGAAAAAGAAACGGCGCAAAATGACAGTCAGAGAAGCCAGAAAAGTCCTGACGAATGAAGAAGCAAGCAAACTCATCGATATGGATGAAGTCAGCCAGGAAGCTGTTCAGAGAGCAGAAGAGAGCGGGATTATCTTTATCGATGAGATTGATAAAATCGCAAAGAACGGCGGTGCATCTTCTTCTGCCGATGTTTCAAGAGAAGGCGTTCAGCGGGATATCCTGCCGATTGTTGAGGGTTCTACTGTTGTCACAAAATATGGTTCTGTAAAAACAGACCATGTATTATTTATTGCAGCAGGAGCGTTTCATATGGCCAAACCGTCTGATTTGATTCCCGAGCTGCAGGGGCGTTTCCCGATTCGTGTAGAACTGAACAAACTCACGGTAGACGACTTCGTGAGAATTTTGGTTGAGCCGGATAATGCGCTGCTGAAACAATATCAGGCATTATTGCAGACAGAAGGTATATCTCTTGAATTTTCTGACGAAGCTATTCATAAGATTGCTGAAGTTGCTTATCATGTGAACCAGGACACAGATAATATCGGTGCGAGACGCCTTCATACAATACTTGAACGCCTATTAGAAGATTTGTCGTTTGAAGCTCCAGATGTAACGATGGAGAAAATAACGATTACACCACAGTATGTCGAAGAAAAGCTCGGAACGATAGCCAAAAACAAAGATTTAAGTCAATTTATATTGTGAAAAATTTAATATGAGGAATGTTTAGGAGGATTATTTATCATGGCTTTATTACAAAAAACAAGAATTATTAACTCCATGCTGCAAGCTGCGGCAGGGAAACCGGTTAACTTCAAGGAAATGGCGGAGACGCTGCGGGATGTAATTGATTCCAATATTTTCGTTGTAAGCCGCAGAGGGAAACTCCTTGGGTATTCTATTAACCAGCAAATTGAAAATGATCGTATGAAAAAAATGCTTGAGGATCGTCAATTCCCTGAAGAATATACGAAAAATCTGTTTAATGTCCCTGAAACATCTTCTAACTTGGATATTAATAGTGAATATACTGCTTTTCCTGTTGAGAACAGAGACCTGTTCCAAGCTGGTTTAACAACAATTGTGCCGATCATCGGAGGCGGGGAAAGATTAGGAACACTTATTCTTTCACGTTTACAAGATCAATTCAATGACGATGACTTAATTCTAGCTGAATACGGCGCAACAGTTGTCGGAATGGAAATCCTAAGAGAAAAAGCAGAAGAAATTGAAGAGGAAGCAAGAAGCAAAGCTGTCGTACAAATGGCTATCAGCTCGCTTTCTTACAGTGAGCTTGAAGCAATTGAGCACATTTTTGAGGAGCTTGACGGAAACGAAGGTCTTCTTGTTGCAAGTAAAATCGCTGACCGTGTCGGCATTACCCGTTCTGTTATTGTGAACGCACTCAGAAAGCTGGAGAGCGCCGGTGTTATCGAGTCTAGATCATTAGGAATGAAAGGTACTTATATCAAGGTGCTAAACAACAAATTCCTAATTGAATTAGAAAATCTAAAATCTCATTAATCACAAAAAGAACCCTTTTTGAGGGTTCTTTTTTTATTTCAAATAAAGGAAATCAATAAGCTTTATTTCCTGGGTTGAAAGTCTTTCTATGTAATAATTTTAATAAATTTTGCATTTTTCTTCAAAAAGTTTCAAAAATGCCGAAAAGAAAGGAGAAAAAACAGAAATTCTGCTATTTTCAGGCTTATATCAAGGCGAGAAATGTAGTTCTAACAATCTAGGACTTTATACCTAGTTACAAAATAGATAATTGTGAGGACATTTTTTTACACGAACTTCATAGACTTTATGCCTGTTATTTCTTACAATAAGCATATAGTTTTACAATTCTCGACAAGGATATTGAGGGTGAAAAAAACTGAAATGGAGGTAAGTGGATTTGAGCTTATTTTCTGGAACGATACAAAATCTTGAAAATGCCTTGAGCAGAGCGGATATTAAGCAAAAAGTCATAACTAATAATATCGCCAATATAGATACACCGAACTATAAGGCAAAAAAAGTCTCTTTCCAAAATTTATTAGATCAAGAATCCTCGCGTCTTGAAGCGATAAAAACAGACTATCGTCATGTTGATTTTTCTGATACTGATTCGAATTATTCAATTGTTGCGAGCGGAGATACATCGTATCAGCAAAACGGAAACAATGTTGATGTTGACAAAGAGATGACAGAATTGGCGCAAAATCAAATCAACTATCAAGCTTTGGTTGAAAGAATGAACGGTAAATTTAATTCGCTGAAGACCGTATTAACAGGAGGGAAATAATGACAGCTTTTCATAGCTTAAATGTTTCAGCATCGGCTTTAACAGCTCAGCGAGTCAGAATGGACGTTGTATCATCTAACTTAGCAAATATGGATACGACAAGAGCTAAGCAGGTGAATGGAGAGTGGGTGCCTTACAGAAGAAAAATGGTCTCCCTTCAGTCAAAAGGTGAATCGTTCTCTTCCATTCTCAATTCTCAAATGAGCGGAAGCGGGAATGCTGGAAACGGTGTGAAGGTTTCAAAAATTACAGAGGATGATTCGGATTTTAATCTTGTCTATGATCCGACAGACCCTGATGCAAACGCTGATGGATATGTACAAAAGCCTAATGTTGATCCATTAAAGGAAATGGTTGATCTTGTCAGCAGCACCAGATCATATGAGGCGAATGTCACGGCGATGAATGCCACAAAGGGAATGCTGATGAAGGCGTTAGAAATCGGAAAGTAGGTGAATGAATGTGATTAATGCAATTTCTCCTTTTCAGGTTCAAAATACTCAAAACACTCAAAATGCAACAAATCAAGTAAACAATAGCCAAAAAACAGATTCTTCAAATCAAACAAGCTTTTCGGAGCTTTTAAAAAACTCTATTAGTTCGTTAAATGAGTCCCAAGTAGCTTCTGACAACATGACTAATGCCTTGGCTGCAGGAAAAGATGTAAATCTTGATGAGGTCATGATCGCTGCTCAAAAAGCTAGCATCTCTCTAACTGCAGCAACAGAGTTCCGCAATAAAGCTGTGGAAGCTTATCAGGAGATTATGAGAATGCAAATGTAGGGGGTCTGACGATTTAGAGAAAGAGTGGAATGACCGGGGGTTAACATGAATCGTACTCTAATGCAAATGAAAAACAAAACGAGTGAGTTTTGGAAAAATAGATCTAAATTACAAAAGATTTTAATGGTTAGTGCTTTAGCGGCAATTATTATTATTGGAATTATTATTAGTGTTTTTGCTTCAAATTCTAAAATGGCGCCGCTGTACAAAGATTTGTCTGCCGAAGAAGCAGGACAAATCAAAGAAGAATTGGATGCAAAAAAAGTGCCAAACGAACTTTCGAATGGCGGTACAGTGATTAGTGTTCCGGAGGATCAGGTTGATTCTTTGAAAGTGCAGATGGCTGCAGAAGGACTTCCTAAAACGGGATCAATTGATTATTCATTTTTTGGACAGAATGCCGGCTTTGGTTTGACAGACAATGAGTTTGATATGGTGAAAGTAAAAGCTACACAGACAGAACTGTCAAACTTGATCAATGAAATGGACGGTATTAAAAGCTCAAAAGTAATGATTAATCTCCCGAAAGACGCGGTGTTTGTCGGTGAAGAGCAATCTGCAGCATCTGCATCAATCGTTTTGCAGATTCAACCGGGTTATACACTTGATCAAAGCCAGATCAACGGATTATATCATCTGGTATCTAAAAGCGTGCCGAACCTAAAAGAAGATAACATCGTCATCATGGATCAAAATTCTACATACTACGACAAATCAGACAGCGATGCAGGGTCCTACGCGGATAGTTATTCTTCTCAGCAAGGAATTAAGTCTCAAGTTGAAAAAGACATTCAAAAACATGTACAGTCACTTCTTGGTACGATGATGGGCCAAGATAAAGTCGTTGTCTCCGTTACAGCAGACATTGATTTCACAAAAGAAAATCGGACAGAAGACATTGTCGAACCTGTGGATAAAGAAAACATGGAAGGCATTGCAGTCAGCGCTGAAAAGGTATCTGAAACATATCAGGGCGACGGTGCAGCCAACGGCGGAACTGCCGGAACCGGTGAGGAAGATGTAACAAATTATAAGGCTGACGGTGAAAATACCGATAGCGGGAACTACGAAAAAAACAGCAACAAAATCAATTACGAGGTTAACCGAATTCATAAAGAAATCGCCGAAAGTCCTTATAAGGTCAGAGATTTAGGGATTCAAGTAATGGTAGAGCCGCCTGATGCCAAAAACACAGCGTCGCTATCAACTGAAAGACAGGATGATATACAAAAAATCCTTTCAACTGTAGTCAGAACATCTTTGGATAAAGATGAAACGCAAAACCAGAATTTATCTGATGCTGATATCAATAATAAGATTGTTGTCTCCGTTCAGCCATTCGACGGAAAAGTCAATTTGGATACAAATACGGAAAATTCCTCAGGTATCCCGCTGTGGGCATATATTGTAGGCGGTGTTTTAATCGCAGCGATCATTGTTCTAATCATTATGCTTATCAGAAAGAAACGGGCGCAAGAGGATGAATTTGAGGAATATGAGTATGAGGTTCCTCAAGAACCAATCAATTTGCCTGATATCAACGAAGAGGAAAATGAAACAGCGGAATCAGTCAGACGAAAACAGCTTGAAAAGATGGCGAAAGACAAGCCGGAAGATTTTGCAAAACTGCTGAGAAGCTGGCTGGCCGAGGATTAGGAGGAATTAGAAATGGCGAGACGTGATCAAGATAAGCTTACAGGAAAACAAAAAGCAGCCATTCTCATGATTTCCTTGGGGTTAGATGTGTCAGCTTCTGTCTATAAGCACTTAACCGATGAAGAAATTGAAAGGCTTACTCTGGAAATATCAGGTGTTCGAAGCGTCGATCATCAAAAAAAGGATGAAATCATAGAAGAATTTCATAATATAGCCATTGCGCAAGATTATATTTCTCAAGGCGGTTTAAGCTATGCAAGACAAGTTCTGGAAAAGGCGCTTGGAGAGGATAAGGCGGAGAACATTCTAAACAGGCTGACTTCTTCTTTGCAGGTTAAACCATTTGATTTTGCCAGAAAAGCGGAGCCTGAACAAATTTTGAATTTTATCCAGCAAGAGCATCCGCAGACGATGGCGTTAATCTTGTCTTATTTAGATCCTGTGCAGGCCGGGCAAATTTTATCCGAGCTGAATCCTGAAGTACAGGCTGAGGTTGCGAGAAGAATCGCGGTCATGGATAGAACGTCTCCAGAAATAATTAATGAGGTAGAACGGATTCTGGAACAAAAATTATCTTCTGCATTTACTCAGGATTATACACAAACAGGCGGAATTGAAGCTGTTGTGGAAGTGTTAAACGGGGTAGACAGAGGGACAGAGAAGACGATCTTGGATTCATTGGAAATTCAGGATCCCGATCTTGCTGAAGAGATTAAAAAGCGGATGTTTGTCTTCGAAGATATTGTCACACTTGATAACCGTGCCATTCAGAGAGTCATTCGCGATGTTGAGAACGACGATTTGCTCCTTTCATTAAAGGTTGCAAGCGAGGAAGTCAAAGAAATTGTATTCAACAATATGTCACAGCGTATGGTTGAAACCTTCAAAGAAGAAATGGAATTTATGGGCCCTGTACGCTTGAAAGATGTAGAAGAAGCTCAATCGAGAATTGTAAGCATCGTCAGAAAGCTTGAAGAAGCCGGTGAAATTGTGATAGCAAGAGGCGGAGGGGATGATATTATTGTCTAATATCATTAAACAAGAATCATCTATTTCTCCACAAAAGGAAAAAAGAAAACTTTCTATACAAGAGGTGCGTATTGATCATTCTCACCTTTTGCAGGCTGAAGAGAACCCGGAGGCGCTTATGGCCCGAGTGAAAGAGGAAGCTGACCGGATTTCTGAGCAGGCAAACAGTCATATAGAAAATATTCGCCGTCAAATTGAGCAGGAGAAAAACGATTGGGCGGCTGAAAAACAGAAGCTTATTGAGGAAGCTAAAGCCGAGGGGTTTGAACAAGGAGTAGCATTGGGCAAAGCTGAGGCAATGCAACAGTATGCCGAACTGATCGGCCAAGCGAACAGAATTACTGAAATGTCCAGAAAAGCTGTTGAGGACAAGCTTGAAGACGCTAATGAAGAAATCGTTGAGCTTGCCGTTGCCCTAGCAAAAAAAGTTTGGCAGCAAAAGTCTGATGATAAAGAGGCTTTCCTCCTGCTTGTACAACAGGTTATAAACGAAGTGAAGGAATATGACGATATATCAATTTATGTTGATCCATATTACTATGAGACAATCTTTCAGCAAAAAGATGAAATCCAGCAGCTTCTTTATAAAGAATGCCGGCTTGGCATATATGCTGATGAAAAAGCTCAAAAAGGAACCTGTTATATTGAAACTCCTTTTGGCAGGGTAGATGCGAGTGTTGACACACAATTGATGCAATTGAAAGATAAACTTCTGACAGCGCTGGAAGCGGGTGCAGCTGAATGAAGACACAGAGTCTGATAGATTGTATAGAAATGACAGACTCGTATAAACGGTACGGAAAAGTCAAGCGGGTAATCGGCCTGATGATTGAATCAAAAGGGCCTGCAAGCTCAATTGGCGACGTGTGCCTGATTTATGCAAAAGGACAATCTGGGAAAGTCATTAAAGCTGAGGTAGTCGGCTTCCAGGAAGAAAATATTTTGCTTATGCCTTATTTAGAGGCTGCGAGCATTGCACCTGGCAGCATTGTAGAAGCTACTGGGGAATCACTTCGGGTTAAAGTTGGAGCCGGACTGATCGGACAAGTCATCGATGCTTTTGGAGAACCGCTTGACGGAAAACTTCTGCCGAAAGGGCTTTCGCCTGTATCGACTGAGCAATCACCGCCCAACCCGATGAAACGGCCGCCTATCCGTGAAAAGATGGGTGTTGGAGTCAGATCAATTGACAGCTTGCTGACAGTCGGTAAAGGCCAGCGGATTGGAATTTTTGCAGGAAGCGGTGTCGGAAAAAGCACCTTAATGGGGATGATCGCCAAGCAGACAGAGGCTGACTTAAACGTCATTGCACTTGTCGGAGAACGCGGACGAGAGGTTCGGGAGTTTATTGAAAAAGATCTTGGGAAAGAGGGGCTGAAACGATCGATTGTAGTCGTTGCCACCTCAGACCAGCCAGCATTAATGAGATTGAAAGCGGCATATACAGCGACTGCAATTGCCGAGTATTTCCGAGATAAAGGCCAAAATGTCATGTTTATGATGGATTCTGTTACAAGGGTGGCAATGGCGCAGCGAGAGATTGGACTGGCTGCCGGAGAGCCTCCGACGACAAAAGGCTATACACCTTCAGTGTTCGCTATTTTACCTCGTTTACTAGAACGAACAGGTGCAAACGAGCATGGAACCATTACGGCATTTTATACAGTGTTGGTAGACGGGGATGATATGAATGAGCCGATTGCCGATACTGTACGCGGAATTTTAGACGGACATATTGTGTTGGACAGGGCGCTTGCCAATAAAGGCCAGTTTCCTGCAGTTAACGTACTAAAAAGCATCAGCAGGGTGATGTCAAACATATCAACAAAACAGCACATGGATGCGGCAAATAAATTCCGTGAACTTTTATCAACATATCAAAATTCGGAAGATCTCATTAATATCGGAGCTTATAAAAGAGGATCCTCAAGAGAAATTGATGAAGCGATACAATTTTATCCGCAGCTTATTCAATTTTTAAAGCAGGAAACAGACGAATCGGCTTTATTGGAAGAAAGCATTGCTGCATTAACTAGTTTGACAGGAAATGAGGAATAAACGTGGCTTATCAATTTAGATTCCAAAAGCTGCTGGAACTAAAAGAAAATGAAAAAGACCAATCCTTATCCGAGTATCAGCAATCAGTTTCTGAATTTGAAAACGTTGCTGAAAAATTATATGAGAATATGAGCAAAAAAGAATTGCTGGAACAAAATAAGGAAAAGAAATTAAAAAGCGGCATGAGTGTACAAGAAATGAGGCACTACCAACAATTTGTCTCAAATCTTGATAATACGATCTATCACTATCAAAAGCTTGTCATTATGAAAAGAAATCAAATGAATCAAAAACAAGAAATTTTGACAGAGAAAAACATTGAAGTGAAAAAGTTTGAAAAAATGCGTGAAAAACAGTTTAAAATGTTTGCTCTTGAAGATAAAGCTGCAGAAATGAAAGAAATGGACGATATTTCGATTAAGCAGTTTATGATTCAAGGCCATTAGGAGCGAATGTAATGTCCGGCAAAAAGAAAGAATCAGGTAAGTTCCGTTCGGTTTTGCTTATCATTATCCTCCCGCTGATGTTTCTATTAATCGCAGGGGGGATTGTTCTTTGGGCTGCTGGTATCGATGTCTTAAAGCCGATACAGGATGCTGCGGCAAAAACGCCGGTTCTTAAAGAATTGGTCCCTGAAACCGAAAATAAAAAAGGTGCAGCATCAAGTAAGGATAGCAGTAATACGGCAGCTCTGGAAAAGACCATTAAGGATCAAAAAAGTGAAATCAGTATATTGAATAAAGATTTAGAAACAAGTAAATCAGAAATCGATAGGCTCAATCAAAAGATCCGTTCACTTGAAAAGACGGCTGAGGATCAAAAAAAGTCATCAGAAGATCATACTGAAGGATCAGCAGACTCGAAAGCTTCTTCAAAAAATGACAAAGTGATCAGTGTATACAAAAGCATGGACAGCGGAAAGGCTGCTAAAATTATTGCCCAATTAAAGGAGCAAGAAGCACTGAAAATATTGAATGGCCTAAGCAAAAAGCAGCTTGCTGACATATTGGCGAAAATGACTCCTGAGCAAGCAGCAACCTATACAGAAAAAATTGCTGCCAGCCAAGAATAGGGGGAATGAAAGGTGAAGCTGCTTGAATTAGCCGGACCTTTGCTGCAAACCACAACGGGTTCTGCCGCTAAAAACATGAAAAGTAGCCAGGGAGTTTTTCAAAACTGGCTTATGTCTGAGGCTGGATTGAAGGAACTTTCAGAACAAGGAAAGGGTACTCCTAATTCCGAAGATCAGCTTTTAGCAGATGCGCTTAAAAAGATCGGTGAATGGCTAAATGCAAATCCTGAAGACCAAGACAAACAAAATGCGGATCTTTTGCAAACATTAAGCAAACTGACAGGGAAGCAATTGGATGCGAATGCTCTGCAAATGTTGCAAAATCTTTTGCAAGCAGTTGAATCAAAAATGTCAGGCGGGACGGATCAATTGCTCACAGAAACGGAGAAAATCTTTTCAGAAGCTAAAACGGCTCTGAGTGCCAATGATTCTGCTACTGACATTAATGGAGCACTGAAGTCTGATACAGAGCAATCAAATCAGGAAAATGAAGTATCCGAGCCTGCTAAAGAGCTTATCTATATCCAGATGTTCATTAGCCAGCTCGTAGAAGGGAATAAGCTGACTGATCGCGGGAATGGCAATGAAGCTCATGCCATTTACCAAAATGGAGATCAATTCCTTTCTGCATTAGAAAAGAAGGGTGTATCTCAACAACTAATTCAGGATCTTAAACAGCAAATATTCACTAAAGCTGAGTCAAGTTCAAAACTTTACTCCATGACAGCGTCAGAGCTGAAAAGTTTTCAAAGCTTAATGGATCAAATGTCTATGCTTCCTCAAAAAGGGACTAAAGAATGGAGTTTAGCTGAAAGCCAGCTGAAAGCCTTCTTGTTATCGAAATCATCCGAATCATCACAAGACTTTGGGAAGCGTGTTCTCACACCGCTCTCGCAGAGTTCATCCAGCAAAAATGCATCGGATGTTTCTGGAAGTATTCAGCCTGTAGATAGTAAATCAGGACTCCAAATGCTGTTTTCGGGGTATCGGGGCATAGGAGGAGTTCAAACACTTGATCTACAGCAGATGTCATCTGATATACCAAATGCCGAAACAAAAACGGTGGCTGATCAAGTGATTAATGCGTGGAAGCAGATGAAATATACGCCTTTCGGCAGATCGACGGGAAGCTTCACTATTCGGCTGAACCCTGAACATTTAGGATTTGTCACAATCAAGCTGACAAATGAAAATGGAATGTTTCAGAGTAAAATCATTGCATCTAGTCAATCAGCAAAAGAATTGCTTGAACAGCACCTTCCTCAGCTGAAGCAATCATTGCCGAATATGGCCGTCCAAATTGACCGTTTTACTCTTCCAGTCCAAAGCGGGGATCAGCCGGTATACGGCCAGCTTGCTGATGAACAGAAACAGCAGCAAGAGGGGCAGAGACAGCAAAGGCAGAAAAAGCAATCAAATGATTTTGGCGATCTGCTCGATGAAGTGTCGATGGTTGAAATGGAGGAAGAAGAATGACTTCTATAAGTTCAGAATATAAACTGCCTGAAAAAACGAATACTGTGTCGACGAACAACAGCAGCTTGGGGAAAGATGAGTTTTTAAAAATATTAATGACTCAAGTCCAAAACCAAGATCCGCTCAATCCGGTTGATGATAAAGAATTTATCAGCCAGATGGCAACTTTTTCAAGTTTGGAGCAAATGATGAATCTGAATACGACAATGACTCAATTTGTCGAAAAACAAGATCCGTTTACAACGTATGTTGATTGGATGGGAAAAGAAGTATCTTGGACTGATGGTAAAAGTGCAACAGATAAAACAGGCACAGTAAGCTCTGTTAAACATTTTAAAGGAAATTATTATCTCGTTCTTGATGATGGGACCGAGATCAGTCCTGCGAATGTCATGTCTGTGGGACAATCATCTAAATAAAAACATCTGGGGGAATATATTATGTTACGTTCACTTTATTCTGGAATCAGCGGTATGAAAAACTTTCAAACAAAGCTTGACGTAATCGGTAACAACATTGCCAACGTGAATACAGTAGGATTCAAAAAAAGCCGTGTGACCTTTAAAGATATGGTAAGCCAAACGATTGCCGGCGGTTCTGCGGCTGGTGCAACTATCGGCGGTACGAACTCTAAGCAGATCGGTTTAGGTTCATCATCTGGCACAATTGATACAATTCATTCAACAAGCGCGACACAAAGTACAGGAAGAACACTTGATTTAGCAATTGACGGCGACGGTTACTTCCGAATTGATACAGGTGACGGGACAGCTTATACAAGAGCAGGGAACTTCTATTTAGATAATACCGGAACACTGGTTACCGGTGATGGCTATCATGTGTTAAATATGACTGGTGGAACAATTAAAATCCCTCTTGATGCACAAAGCTTCAGCATTGGTTCTGATGGAAAGGTCTCAATTGTTGATGCTGACGGGAAAACACAAGACGGGGGACAAATCGGGATTGTTACTTTTGCCAACAGTGACGGTTTGGATAAAATCGGAAGCAACTTATACCGTGAGTCTTTAAACTCTGGGACTGCCAGTGCAGCCAACCAGCCTGGTGATGGCGGTACAGGTTCCCTTAAATCAGGTTTTCTCGAAATGTCTAACGTTGATTTAACTGACGAATTTACTGAAATGATTGTTGCCCAGCGTGGATTCCAATCAAACTCGAAAATTATTACAACATCTGATGAAATCCTTCAAGAACTGGTTAACCTTAAACGTTAAGGAGGGAGGGGAGGCGAGTAATCGCTTCTCCGCTGTTTTATGATTAAAGTAACCCGTTTGAATGGGCAGCCCTTTACACTGAATGCGCTGTTTATTGAACAGATTGAATGCTTTCCGGATACTACAATCACTCTGTCAAATGGTAAGAAGTTTGTAGTAAAAGAAGATGAAGAAGCTGTTCTGGAAAAGATCGCATCTTTCTACCGAAAAATACAAATATTTGCAATGGATCAAGGAATAGAGGAACCGGAATGAAGAAAAAGTTAATGATCATCTTACTAATTATTCTTATCGTAATTGGTGCTCTCGGGGCGGCGGCTTATTTTGTTTTAGGCGGAAAGTCCGAAAAAAGTGAAGCGAAAAAAAGTATTGATGAAATCGTTGCGTCTTCTGTTGATGTAGAAGAGATCACAACAAATTTAAAGTCTGATAACATTATCCGTCTTGCTATTAAACTTGAAACTGATTCTGATAAATCAAAAGAAGAACTTGAGAAACGTGATTTCCAAGTGAAAGACGCTGTTATATCACTGCTGGCTGATACGAATGCTGATCAGATTGAGGGAGACAAGGGAAAAGAAACCTTTAAGAAGGAACTAAAAGATAAAATAAATAGCTACCTCCAAAAAGGAAAAGTAGAAAAAGTGTATATTACCTCCTTTAATCTGCAATAAAGCATAATTTGACAGTATACGGAGGTGAGGAAAATGTCAGGAGAAGTTCTCTCCCAAAATGAAATAGATGCACTGCTTTCTGCAATATCAACTGGTGAAATGGACGCTGAAGAGCTGAAAAAAGAAGAAAAAGAGAAGAAAGTCAAGGTTTATGATTTCAAACGTGCGCTGCGGTTTTCTAAGGATCAGATCCGCAGTTTAACGAGAATTCATGACAATTTTGCAAGACTTCTTACCACTCATTTTTCTGCTCAGCTCAGAACCTATATTCACATATCTGTCAGTTCTGTTGATCAGGTTCCGTATGAGGAATTTATCAGATCGATTCCAAACATGACGATTCTAAATCTATTTGATGTTCATCCGATGGAAGGCAGAATTATGATGGAGGTCAACCCCACGATAGCTTATACGATGATGGATCGAGTCATGGGCGGGATTGGAATCAGTCATAACAAGGTTGACAGTTTGACAGAAATTGAAACAAAAATCATTTCTAATTTATTTGAAAATGCACTGGGTAATTATAAAGAAGCTTGGCAGTCAATTGCTGATATTGAACCGGAAATGACTGAGTTTGAAGTGAATCCGCAATTTGTTCAGATGGTATCTCCTAATGAAACAGTCGTGGTGATCTCGCTCAATACTCAAATTGGTGAAATCAGCGGTGTCATTAATCTCTGTATCCCGCATATTGTACTCGAGCCGCTCATACCGAAGCTTTCAGTCCACTATTGGATGCAATCAGACCGAAATGAGCCAAAGCCTGAGGAAACAAAGTCGCTTGAAAAACGTATCATGACAGCACAAATACCTGTCGTGGCCGAGCTCGGCACATCTGAACTGACGATAGAAGAGTTTTTAAGTTTAGAAGTCGGAGACTGCATAACTTTGGACAAATCAGTCACGGATCCTCTTACTGTATTGGTCGGAGATAAGCCGAAATTTTTAGGACAAGCCGGCCGGGTGAATCGAAAACAGGCAGTGCAAATTTTAGATCACGACATAAGAGGTGAACAAGATGGAGAATAATAGATTATCTCAAGATGAGATTGACGCGCTTCTTAACGGTACTGGCAGCACGCTTGATGAGCCAGAGGTTCCGGAAGTAGATGATTTATCGGAAATGGAGCGTGATGCGATCGGTGAAATCGGTAACATTTCATTCGGCAGTTCTGCGACAGCACTGTCAACGCTTTTAAATCAAAAGGTCGATATTACGACTCCAAGCGTAACGGTCATTCCAAGAAGTAAAATCAGCGATGCGTTTCCTGAACCGTATGTAGCGATTGAAGTGAATTATACGGAGGGCTTCAGCGGAAGCAACCTGTTAGTCGTGGAACAAAGTGACGCGGCGATCATTGCTGACTTAATGATCGGGGGAGACGGAAAAGGTGCGGACCCTTCACTGGGTGAAATCCATCTAAGTGCGGTTCAAGAAGCAATGAACCAAATGATGGGATCGGCTGCCACATCAATGTCTACTGTATTCAGTAAAAAAATTGATATTTCACCTCCTCGGGTTGAATTGCTGGATGTTACTGAAGAAAAGGGTACAGACCGTATTCCTGATGATGAAATGCTGGTGAAAGTTTCTTTCAACTTAAAGGTGGGAGAATTAATAGACTCCAGCATTATGCAGCTTTACCCATTGACATTTGCGAAAGATTTAATTTCAAGCCTTATGAACTCAGAAAGTGCAGAGGAAGAAGAAACGGTGCAGCCTGAAGTTACATACGAACAGCCGAAAGAGCCTGTGACGCCAGAGCCGCGTATTGAACCGAAGCAACAGCAGCAGCCGCCAAAAAGGCAGGGAACAGCAAAAAAAGCAGCGCCAGTTCAGGTTTCACCGGTGGAATTTTCAGCGTTTGATCCAAACGAAGCTGTACAAGCCCCTATTCATAATCTGGATATGCTTTTGGATATCCCGCTTTCGATTACTGTTGAGCTTGGCAGAACGAAGAGAAGCGTAAAAGAGATTTTAGAGCTTTCTGCCGGAAGTATTATCGAGCTTGATAAATTAGCCGGTGAGCCTGTAGATATTTTAGTTAATCAGCGTATCGTTGCCAAAGGCGAGGTCGTTGTCATTGAAGAAAACTTCGGAGTGAGAGTCACTGACATTTTAAGCCAGGCAGAGCGCATTAATAATTTAAAATAACGAAACACAAGGAGAGAGATAGATTATGGCACATAGAATTTTAATTGTAGATGACGCAGCATTTATGCGAATGATGATTAAAGATATTTTGGTTAAAAATGGTTTTGAAGTTGTAGCTGAAGCTGAAAATGGAGCACAAGCGGTAGAGAAATATAAAGAGCATTCACCTGACCTTGTTACTATGGATATCACGATGCCAGAAATGGATGGTATTACAGCATTAAAAGAAATTAAACAAATTGATGCGCAGGCAAGAATCATCATGTGTTCTGCTATGGGACAGCAATCAATGGTTATTGATGCCATTCAGGCCGGCGCTAAGGATTTCATTGTGAAACCTTTCCAGGCTGACCGTGTGCTTGAAGCAATCAACAAAACATTAAGTTAAAGGGTGTACGACTGTTGAAAAAGAGTCAATGTTTTATCGTTTTTATTTGTTTTTTCGTTTTATTCAGTGTACATCCGATTGCTGCTGCCGCGGCAGACTCTGATAATTCAACTGTAAACGAATGGTTTCAAAAGAAAGATGAAAAAACTGCAGATAAGTCAGAGCAAAAGAAAGAAAAAACAACAAAAACTGCTGATGAGACGGAGGGAGCGGCTGCTCCTTCTGTCTCAGCTTTTGATTTTGTAAAGATGATTTTCGCTTTACTGTTTGTTATCGTGCTGATTTACGGGCTGGTTAAACTCATGAACAAAAGAAATCGGCTCCTAAAGCCTTTTCAATATGTTGAAAATATTGGCGGCACATCGGTCGGCCAGAACAGATCCATACAATTGATCAAGGTCGGGAAAAGTGTGCTCGTCGTCGGTGTAGGAGAGACGATCCAGCTGCTGAAAGAAATTGAGGATGAAAAAGAGATTGAAGTCATTCTCAGTCAGCATGAAGAGGCAATGTCAAGCAAAATAGAGTGGCAAAAGTTTGTGAAGCCGCTTAAGAGTTCTGAACATCAGCCGCAGCAAAAACTGCCTTCATTTTCAAAAGCATTAAAAGAGCAACTTGAAGAGTTAAAACAAAACCGTTCTGAAGGAAAGAAGAAAGGCCCACGTCATCATGAATGAGTTTATAAATATTTTCAGTTCAAGCGATCCGGAAAACGTAAGTTCAACTGTTAAATTACTATTATTGTTAACTGTATTTTCAGTGGCGCCTGGAATATTGATTCTTATGACTTGTTTTACTCGCATCGTCATTGTTCTGTCATTTGTCAGAACTTCACTTGCGACGCAATCTATGCCCCCAAACCAGGTTCTTATCGGGCTTGCGCTGTTTTTAACATTTTTTATTATGGCTCCTACTTTTTCAGAAATTAATAAAGAAGCGCTGACCCCATTAATGGACAACAAAATCAGCTTGGATGAAGCGTATACGAAAGCTGAGGAACCGATTAAAGAATTTATGAGTAAACACACAAGGCAGAAGGATCTGGCGCTGTTTATGAATTACGCAAAAATGGATAAACCTGAATCATTAAAGGATATTCCGCTAACAACAATGGTTCCGGCTTTTGCCATATCGGAGCTTAAAACAGCATTTCAAATAGGTTTTATGATTTTTATCCCTTTTTTAATTATAGATATGGTAGTGGCGAGCGTCTTGATGTCAATGGGAATGATGATGCTGCCTCCAGTTATGATTTCTCTGCCCTTTAAAATATTACTTTTTGTTTTGGTAGACGGCTGGTATTTAATTGTGAAATCTTTGCTTCAGAGCTTTTAGGGTAGGTGCTAAACGTGAGTTCAGAATTTGTAATTTCTATGGCGGAAAAAGCCGTATACGTAACGCTGATGATCAGCGGGCCATTATTGGCTATTGCTTTACTGGTCGGTTTAATTGTCAGCATATTTCAGGCGACAACTCAAATCCAGGAACAGACTTTGGCGTTTATTCCGAAAATCGTGGCGGTTCTCCTGGCTCTCATTTTTTTTGGTCCGTGGATGCTGTCGACGATTCTTTCATTTACAACAGAGCTGTTTTCTAATTTAAATCGTTTTGCAGGGTAATGTAGAGATGAATTCAATTATTGACTTATTTCCTGCTTTTTTATTGGTTTTTATTAGAATATCTGCTTTTTTTGTAACGATTCCGCTATTTGGACATCGAAATGTGCCAGCTGTTCATCGCATAGGGTTTGCTTTTTTTCTTGCGGTCATTTGTTTCAGCACCATTGATAAACCGCCCTCTTTGGAGATAGATGAGCACTATATGCTCTTGGCGTTTAAAGAAGCTTTGGTCGGCCTATGTCTGGGTTTAATTGCTTATATGATGATTGCCGCAGTGCAGATTGCCGGCTCGTTTATTGATTTTCAAATGGGATTTTCAATAGCAAACGTTATTGATCCGCAAACCGGTGCACAAAGTCCGTTGATTGGCCAGTTTATCTATACGATGGCACTTTTGTTTATGCTGAGTGTCAATGCCCACCATTTGCTGCTGGACGGTATTTACTACAGCTTTCAGTATATTTCAGTTGATCAGGCATTTCCGAATTTCGGCGATGAAAAGTTTGCCTATTTTATCGCGAAAAGCTTTAATGCAATGTTTATTATCGCTTTTCAAATGTCAGCGCCGGTTGTGGCCAGTTTGTTTCTAGTTGATTTAGCATTAGGTATCGTGGCTCGAGCTGTTCCGCAGTTAAATGTATTTGTGGTCGGTCTGCCTTTAAAGATCGCTGTCAGTTTCATCATGCTCATTGTATGTATGTCCGTTATCTTCGTCGTTGTCCGGAATGTTTTCAGTTTAACGATTGAAACGATGCGGAATCTTTTAGCATTGGTCGGTGTTTCTTAATGAAGCTTAGAGTTGACCTGCAGTTTTTTGCGGGAGAGAAGACAGAAAAAGCCACTCCGAAAAAACGGAAGGATACGCGAAAAAAAGGGCAAGTAGCCAAAAGCTCGGATGTCAATACCGCCATTTCTTTACTGGTAATATTCCTTTCGCTTATTGCAATTGGTCCGTATATGAGAGACAGGCTGCTGTCATTCATAGAAACATTTTATACCGAATCGCTCACAATGAAGCTCTCAGAATCAAATGTGCATACATTGTTTGTCAGCTTATTAAAGGATATGGGCATGATACTCGCACCGATCTTGCTTGTTGCTCTTGTTGCAGGAGTCGTAAGCAACTATATGCAGGTTGGGTTCTTATTTTCTGCTGAAGTGATACAGCCTAAGCTTGAAAAACTGGATCCGATCAAAGGCTTTAAACGAATATACAGTATGAGGGCGATTGTAGAGCTGATTAAATCAATTTTGAAAATCGTAGTCGTCGGTTTTGCGGCTTTTGCTGTGCTTTGGCTGCATTATGGAGAAATTCTCCGGCTTCCTCTCCTGACACCCGAAGAGGCACTTTCTTTCGTTTCAAAACTCACTTTGTGGATGGGACTAAGCGGTGCAGGTGCATTATTGATTCTTGCTGGTCTCGACTATTTATATCAGAGATTTGACTATGAGAAAAATATCAAAATGTCAAAACAAGATATAAAAGATGAGTACAAAAAATCTGAAGGAGACCCGATTATCAAGTCTAAAATTAAACAAAGACAGCGGGAAATGGCGATGAGGCGGATGATGCAGGAAGTTCCAAAAGCAGATGTCATTATCACAAACCCGACTCACTATGCGATTGCTCTGAAATATGATGAAGAAAAAATGGACGCTCCTTATATTGTTGCAAAAGGCGTCGATCACCTTGCGTTAAAAATCAGGAAAATTGCTAAAGAGCATGATGTCATGATGGTAGAAAACAGACCGCTTGCCCGTGCGTTATATGATCAGGTAGAAATTGACCAGGCAGTGCCGGAAGAATTTTTTAAAGTTTTAGCAGAAATTCTGGCTTACGTATATAAAACAAAACAAAAAGTATATTGAATTTTTCGATTTAAAAGGAGAGAAAAAACAGCATGTCAACAAGAGATTTATCCGTTTTAATAAGTGTTGTCCTCATTGTGGCGATGCTGGTGATTCCATTTCCTCCATGGCTGTTAAGTATTTTGATCATTATTAATATTTCTCTTGCGTTGATCGTGCTTCTCACCACAATGAATATGCAGGAAGCGCTTCAGTTTTCGATTTTTCCGTCACTGTTGCTGCTTTTGACCCTATTTCGTTTGGGCTTGAACGTCTCAACTACCCGTTCAATTCTTTCACACGGTGAAGGAGGGAAAGTCGTCGAGACTTTCGGAAATTTCGTTGTCGGCGGAAATGTATTAGTTGGACTCGTTGTATTTATCATCCTTATTATTATTCAGTTTATCGTCATTACAAAAGGTGCTGAACGTGTTTCCGAGGTTGCAGCAAGGTTTACGCTGGACGCAATGCCAGGGAAGCAGATGAGTATTGATGCTGATTTAAACGCAGGGATGATTACCGAACAGGAAGCGAAGCATCGCCGCGAAAAAGTGGCAAGAGAAGCAGACTTTTATGGAGCAATGGACGGTGCCAGTAAATTTGTAAAAGGTGACGCCATTGCCGGAATCATCATTGTGATGATCAATATTATTTTCGGAATCGTGATCGGAATGCTTCAGCAGGGCATGTCCATTCAAGAAGCTGCTTCACACTTTACGATGCTGACTGTAGGGGATGGAATTGTTTCGCAAATCCCGGCACTGTTAATTTCTACAGCTACGGGTATTGTGGTCACAAGAGCTGCCTCTGAAGGAAACTTAGGGCATGACATTACAGGCCAGCTGTTTGCGTATCCAAAGCTTTTATACGTCGCAGCAGCTACGATCATGCTTTTAGGTATTTTCACTCCGATCGGCATCCTTCTGACGGGGCCGCTTGCGGGATTGCTTGCTTTTGGCGCATATACACTATCTAAATCAGGTAAGGAAAAAGAAGAAGTGGATGAGATTCTTGAGGAAGAGGCTGAGGTGGACGAGCTTAAAAGCCCTGAAAGTGTTGTTCAGCTTCTGCATATAGATCCGATAGAATTTGAGTTTGGATATGGCCTGATACCGCTTGCTGATGCCAATCAAGGCGGTGATTTATTAGACCGAATTGTTATGATACGCCGTCAGTTGGCTTTGGAACTCGGGCTTGTCATTCCTGTCGTGCGAATCAGAGATAATATAGCGTTGCAGCCTAATGAATACCGATTGAAAATTAAAGGAAACGAAGTAGCAAAAGGCGAGCTGTTGCTTGATCATTATTTAGCGATGTCGCCTACTCCTGAGGACGATCTCATTGAAGGGATTGAAACAGTGGAGCCTTCATTCGGGCTGCCGGCTAAATGGATTAGCGAAGCGGTAAAGGATGAAGCCGATATGCTTGGTTATACAGTAGTTGATCCTGCATCAGTCGTTTCAACGCATATTACGGAGAAAATTAAGCAGCATGCCCACGAATTGATCGGAAGGCAGGAGACAAAACAGCTGATCGATCACTTGAAAGAATCGTATCCAGTCCTGGTTGAAGAGGTTACGCCGAATCCATTGTCTGTCGGTGATATTCAGAAAGTGCTTGCTAAGCTTTTAAAAGAAAAAGTTTCAATTCGAAACTTAGTAACGATTTTTGAAACACTTGCTGACTATGGGAAATTAACAACAGATTCTGATCTCTTGACAGAGTATACAAGACAAGCGCTTGCTAAACAAATTACAGCCCAGTTTGCCAAAGAAAATGAAGTGTTGAAGGTTGTTACTTGTTCCGGCCGTGTAGAAAAAGCAATAGCAGACGGTGTGCAGCAGACGGAACACGGGAACTATTTATCACTTGAACCAGATATTTCAGAAAGTATAGTGCGCTCTGTCGCTAAAGAAGCTGAACAGCTCTCATTACGTCAGGAAACCGCGATTCTTCTTTGCTCGCCGCCTGTCAGAATGTATGTGAAGCAGCTTCTGGAACGGTACTTCCCTGATCTTCCGGTACTCTCTTATAACGAACTTGAGGCGAATGTTGAGGTACAAAGCATTGGAGTGGTGGATATTTAATGAAAATAAAAAAATTTACTGCTGCTTCAATGCAAGAAGCGGCACTTCTCATCAGAAAAGAGTTAGGTAATGAAGCGGTCATATTAAATTCAAAAAAAATTAAAAAGCGAAAATGGTTTGGCCTCGTCAACAAGCCTGCTGTTGAAGTAATCGCCGTATTGGATCAGGACTTTCTTGAGAAAAAAACGCCTCAGAAGGCAGCTGAACCGAAACAAACATTAAAAACTCCGGTCAGCAGTCCGAAAATAGAGGAGAGAACATATCCCCCTCAAATTCCGGCGCAACAGGGGCTAGGTGATTTTTCAGCATATCAATCTGTACTTCCTGAGCCGCTGCGAAAAGCAGAAAAGCTTTTGCAAGAAACAGGGATCAAAGAGTCTACGAAAACGAACACTCTGAAAAAATTGCTTCGCTTCTCTGTTGAAGCAGGCGGCTTGACTGAAGAAAATGTTGTCGGCAAACTTCAGGAAATACTATGCGATATGCTGCCCTCAGCAGACAAGTGGCAGGAGCCAATTCATTCAAAATATATCGTTCTCTTTGGTTCAACTGGGGCTGGTAAAACAACTACACTGGCTAAACTCGCAGCCATATCTATGCTTGAAAAACATAAAAAAATCGCTTTTATTACAACAGATACGTATCGTATTGCAGCTGTTGAACAGTTGAAAACATACGCTGAACTGCTGCAGGCTCCTCTGGAAGTTTGCTATACAAAAGAAGAATTTCAGCAGGCGAAGGAGTTATTTTCTGAGTATGATCATGTGTTTGTTGATACAGCCGGAAGAAACTTCAAGGACCCGCAATACATTGATGAACTGAAAGAAACGATTCCTTTTGAGAGCAGCATTCAGTCATTTCTTGTTTTATCCGCGACTGCAAAATATGAAGATATGAAGCATATTGTCAAACGGTTTTCATCCGTCCCTGTCAATCAGTATATTTTTACGAAAATAGATGAAACGACTTCCTTAGGTTCTGTATTTAATATACTGGCAGAATCAAAAATAGGTGTCGGGTTTATGACAAACGGACAGAATGTGCCTGAGGATATACAAACTGTATCTCCACTTGGTTTTGTGAGGATGCTGTGCAGATGAACAGATATGACCAAGCAGCAACTTTACGGGCGAAAATGGAAAAACGTGAGCGCGTTCTGCCAATGGTTTATTCACAAAAAGCGAAGACACTTGCTGTCATCAGCGGCAAGGGCGGTGTCGGAAAATCCAATATTACCTTAAATATGGCACTTGCGCTGCAGGATAAAGGTAAGAAGGTGCTGCTAATCGACCTTGATATCGGGATGGGGAACATTGATATATTAATAGGAAATTCATCGTCTGCCACGATAATTGATGTTTTAACCGATCGTAAGCCTTTGCTCCAGTCATTATCCATTGGCCCAAAGGGTTTGCGGTATATATCAGGGGGAACCGGTCTTGATGTGATGTTTCAGCTCGATCAGAGAAAATGGACGTTTTTTGCCAATGAACTTTCTCATGCATTAAGCCAGTTCGATTATGTGCTGTTTGATATGGGAGCGGGCTTATCAAAAGATCAACTGCCTTTTATTTTATCAGCAGAAGATATTTTGATTATAACAACTCCCGAGCCGACGGCCATTATGGACGCATACAGCGCTGTCAAGCACTTGGTTTTGACAGAAAATAAGCTTTCAATGAAGGTGGCTGTCAATCGGTGCCGTGACCAAAAGGAAGGGCTTGACGCTTTTGCCCGCCTCTCCCGTACAATTCATATGTTTTTGGATGTTCAGGTTCAGTTTGCCGGTTCCGTTTCTGACGATGTGATCGTGAGCAAAGCGGTTGTCGAACAGGTTCCTTTTTTCATAAAAAGCCCTCAGGCAAAAGCCAGCCGGTCAGTCCGTATTTTAGCGGACGCCTTGTTTGAAAGAGAAGAAACGAGACACAAAGAAGACAAACAGACATTTATTGAGAAATTATCTTCTTTTTTAATGAGGAGGGCTTAATTTGATTCGTGTGCTTGTAGTTGATGATTCAGCTTTTATGAGAAAAATGATAAGTGATTTTCTGACCGAGGAAAAGCAGATAGAAGTAATCGGAACTGCGAGAAACGGAGAAGAAGCGCTTAAGAAGATTGAATTATTAAAACCGGATGTTATTACTCTTGATGTTGAAATGCCGGTCATGAATGGGACAGATACGCTCCACAAAATTATTGAGATTTATAACTTGCCGGTCATTATGGTGTCGAGCCAGACCGAGAAAGGTAAAGAATGCACAATTAATTGTTTGGAGATCGGTGCCTTTGACTTTATCACAAAGCCATCAGGCTCAATATCTCTGGATCTATACAAAATTAAAGAACAATTAGTTGAGCGTGTCGTCGCGGCAGGACTTTCCGGCAAGCGGAAACGTCCTGTTTCCCAGACAGTTCGGCCCGAACCTATTGTGCGTGCTGTCGTTAAGCCTGAATTAAGCAAACCGAAACCTGGCACGGGCAGACAAATTGTGTGTATCGGCACATCAACAGGCGGTCCACGGGCGTTACAAAAGGTGATCCCGAAGCTCCCTAAGGATTTGAACGCACCAGTGGTTGTCGTTCAGCACATGCCTGAAGGGTTTACTGCTTCTTTGGCTGATCGGCTGAATCATTTATCTGACATTCAGGTAAAAGAAGCAAAAGATGGTGAAGCAGCTCTTAACGGCTGTGTTTACATAGCACCGGGCGGAAAAAACATATCCGTTATTAAAAACAGCGAAGGACTCCAGATTGTGCTTGATAACCATGACACACCAAGCCGTCATAAACCATCTGCTGATTATTTATTCCGTTCTGTCGGGAAACTGACAGATTATGAAAAAGTAGCGGTTATCATGACCGGAATGGGCAGTGACGGCACTGCTGGGCTAAAGGACATGCTAACAGCCGGCAATGTGAAAGCCATTGCGGAGTCTGAAGAATCTTGTGTTGTATACGGGATGCCAAAAGCTGCTGTTAAAGCGGGTCTCATTCATGAGATTAAACATGTGGAAGATATCGCAGCATCGATCACAAGCTGTGTGAAAAAAGAGAGGGTGTGATTCAAATGGATATGAATCAGTATTTAGATGTCTTTATTGATGAGAGTAAAGAACATTTACAAACATGTAATGAAAAGCTTCTTCTTTTAGAGAAAGACCCGACTGATCTTCAGCTCGTACATGATATATTCAGGGCTGCCCATACATTAAAAGGAATGAGCGCAACGATGGGCTACACGGATTTAGCACATCTAACCCATCTGCTTGAAAACGTGCTGGATGCAATCCGAAACGGAGACATGGCAGTCACCTCAGACTGGCTGGATATTTTGTTTGAAGCTCTGGATCACCTGGAAGCAATGGTTCAGTCTATTATTGATGGCGGGGATGGTAAAAGAGATATCTCAGAAGTGAGTGCCAAGCTTGATGTGAATGGTGCGCACGCTGAATCCGCCGCCTCCGCAGAACCTGCAGAAGCACAGAGTTCAGCATCTGATTGGGAATATGATGAATTTGAACGCACAGTTATACAAGAAGCAGAGGAGCAAGGCTTCAAACGATATGAAATCAAGATTTCTCTGAACGAAAACTGTATGTTAAAAGCAGTTCGTGTCTATATGGTGTTTGAAAAACTAAATGAAGTCGGAGAAGTAGCCAAAACAATTCCAAGTGCTGAAGTGCTTGAAACAGAAGATTTTGGAACTGATTTTCAAGTTTGTTTCTTAACACATCAATCAGCGGAAGACATTGAACAATTAATCAATGGCGTGTCGGAAATTGAGCATGTTGAAGTCATTCAAGGGGCTCCTTTAACATCAGCTGAAAAGCCTGAAGAATCTAAGCAAGAAGATTCACCAGCAGCAGCTGTACCTGCGAAGCAGGAGAAACAAAAACAGCCTGCTAAAAACGATGAACAGGCGAAGCATTCAGCCGGCGGATCTAAAACAATTCGTGTCAACATTGACAGGCTTGATTCTTTAATGAACTTATTTGAAGAGCTTGTCATTGACCGTGGGCGTCTCGAGCAGATTGCGAAAGAGCTTGAGCACAATGAACTGACTGAAACGGTTGAACGAATGACGAGAATTTCCGGAGATTTGCAATCGATTATTCTGAATATGAGGATGGTCCCGGTTGAAACTGTTTTTAACAGATTCCCGAGAATGATTCGCCAGCTTCAGAAAGAGCTGAATAAAAAAATTGAACTCTCGATCATCGGTGCGGAAACTGAACTGGATCGTACAGTAATTGATGAAATCGGAGATCCACTCGTTCACTTGATCAGGAACAGTATTGACCATGGTATCGAGGCGCCAGAAACACGTTTGCAAAAGGGAAAACCGGAATCAGGAAAAGTTGTGCTTAAAGCTTATCACAGCGGCAACCATGTCTTTATCGAAGTAGAGGATGACGGCGCAGGCCTTAATCGCAAAAAAATTCTGGAAAAAGCGCTTGAGCGCGGGGTCATAACGGAAAAAGAAGCTGAAACCTTAGAAGACAACCAAATTTACGAATTGATTTTTGCCCCGGGGTTCTCAACTGCTGACCAAATTTCTGATATTTCCGGCCGCGGTGTAGGACTTGACGTTGTAAAAAACAAACTGGAGTCTCTTGGCGGTTCAGTCAGTGTGAAATCAGCCGAGGGTCAAGGCTCTCTATTCAGCATCCAGCTGCCGCTTACCTTATCTATTATTTCAGTTCTGCTGATTAAGTTGGAAGAAGAGACATTTGCCATTCCGATTTCTTCAATCATTGAGACAGCAGTTATTGACAGAAAAGACATTTTGCAAACGCATGACCGTGAAGTGATTGACTTTAGAGGGCATATTGTCCCTGTCGTTTATTTAAAAGAAGAGTTTAAAATAGAAGATACAAGAAAAGATGCGGAACAGCTCCATATCATTGTCGTGAAAAAAGGCGACAAACCTACTGCATTTGTGGTGGACTCCTTTATTGGCCAGCAGGAAGTTGTGCTGAAATCACTCGGAGATTATTTAACAAACGTCTTTGCAATTTCCGGAGCTACTATTTTAGGAGACGGAGAAGTAGCGCTCATTATTGATTGTAATGCACTGATTATTTAACCATTCGAGGAGGTGTCTCACATGACTGCAGAAATTAAAACAGGCGAAAAAATGATAGTCTTTATGGTAAATGGCAAAGAATATGCCATTTCCGTCACTCAGGTGAAATCAATTGAAAAATGGCAAAAGCCAACGAGGGTACCTGGCGTCGAACCATATATTTGCGGGGTAATCAATTTACGCGGGGTGGTGACTCCGGTTATTGATTTAAGAAAACGCCTGAATTTGCCAGAGTATGAAATTACCGATGAAACACGAATTATCATTATTGCTTATCGTGATATTGAAGTCGGCTGGATTGTGGATGAAGCGAATGATGTGATTACCGTACACGAAAGTGAAATAGAATCTGCTCCAGAAGGCGTTCAGAAAGATACGGATGTGTCGATCGAACAGATTGTGAAACAAGAGAACAGACTCTTAAATATTATTGATGCGAACGCGGTTTTGGATAAAGAATCATCTCAGTCCGCTGTGCCCGATCAAGCTTAATCTTAAAGGGGTTATGACATGAGTATTTTTAATGGAATCAAAGAAGAGCAGATGGACATTTTGCGGGAAGTCGGCAATATAGGCGCCGGCCACTCCGCCTCTGCAATGGCCCAGCTGTTAAATAGAAAGATAGATATGGAAGTCCCATTTGCAAAGCTGCTGTCTTTTGATGAGCTTGTTGATTTTTTCGGCGGCGCCGATGTCCCGGTTGCCAGCATCTTTTTAAGAATGGAAGGCGATTTAACGGGTTCAATGTTCTTTATAATGCCTTTTTTTCAGGCGGAGCAGTTTATCAGAGAGCTGATTGGAAACCCCGATTTTGACATAGAGGACTTAGGTGAAGACCACATGAGCTCATCCGCTTTGCATGAACTGGGCAATATTTTAGCGGGGTCATATTTAACAGCTTTGGCGGATTTGACGAAACTCCAGCTCTATCCAAGTGTTCCTGAAGTCTCATTGGACATGTTCGGAGCTGTGATCAGCGAAGGGCTGATGGAGCTCAGTCAGGTTGGAGAACACGCCATTGTTGTCGACACGTCAATTTTTGACCAAAGCCATCAGCAAGAGCTGAAAGCGCATATGTTTATGCTGCCGGACTATGATTCATTTGAAAAGCTCTTTGTCGCCTTAGGTGCATCATTATGAGTACAACTGAGGCTGTTGTTATAAAGGTTGGGATTGCTGACGTGAAGATCGCCCGCTTCCCGGACACCATTCGGACCTCTGGGTTGGGCTCATGTGTGGGGCTGGTGCTTTATGATAAAGAAAAGCAAACGGCGGGTCTTGTTCATGTCATGCTTCCGGATTCGACGTTATCGAAAACTGCCGAGCTCAACCGGGCTAAGTACGCTGACACCGCCGTACAGACCACGATTGATATGTTGATAGAAGCGGGATGCCGGAAATTTGCATTAAAAGCAAAGCTGGCCGGCGGATCAGAGATGTTTAAATTTAAATCGACAAATGATTTGATGAAGATCGGACCGAGAAATGTATTAGCGATAAAAGAACAGCTGTCTTTATTTAATATTCCTATTATTAGTGAAGATACGGGCGGCTCAAGCGGCCGGACGATAGAATTTGAACCGAAGTCCTGCATGCTGCATATTCGAACTGTTAAACAAGGTGAAAAAACGATTTAATTAAGGTATTAGGGGGATAACAATGCAATCCTTGAATTATGAAGATCAGGTGCTTTGGACGCGCTGGAAAGAGTGGAAAGATCCTAAAGCCGGTGACGACTTAATGCGCCGTTACATGCCGCTTGTCACATATCATGTAGGCAGAATTTCTGTCGGGCTGCCGAAATCAGTGCATAAAGACGATCTTATGAGCCTTGGTATGCTTGGTTTATATGATGCCCTTGAAAAATTTGACCCCAGCCGGGACTTAAAATTTGATACCTACGCCTCGTTTAGAATTCGCGGCGCAATCATAGACGGGCTTCGTAAAGAAGATTGGCTGCCCAGAACCTCACGCGAAAAAACAAAGAAGGTTGAAGCGGCAATTGAAAAGCTTGAACAGCGGTATCTTCGGAATGTATCGCCCGCGGAAATTGCAGAGGAACTCGGAATGACGGTACAGGATGTCGTGTCAACAATGAATGAAGGTTTTTTTGCAAATCTGCTGTCAATTGATGAAAAGCTCCATGATCAAGATGACGGGGAAAACATTCAAGTCATGATCAGAGATGACAAAAATGTTCCGCCTGAAGAAAAGATTATGAAGGATGAACTGATTGCACAGCTTGCGGAAAAAATTCACGAACTCTCTGAAAAAGAACAGCTGGTTGTCAGTTTGTTCTACAAAGAGGAGTTGACACTGACAGAAATCGGACAAGTATTAAATCTTTCTACGTCCCGCATATCTCAGATCCATTCAAAGGCATTATTTAAATTAAAGAATCTGCTGGAAAAAGTGATACAATAATGAATTTCATGGTTAGCGAGTGAAAAACATGTCAACACTATTATGGCTTTTAAGCTTTACGCTCCACGGCGTTCTTCTGTACGCTGTCATTATCCTGTATACGAGGCTCGCTGCAGTGAAAGAAACAGAAAAACAGCAAAAACAGATACTTGAAGAGACGGAAAACACCTTGGCGGCATTTCTGCTTGAATTAAAAGAAGAAAATGAGAAACTGATAGAAAATAAAGCTTCATCTGCAAGTCAATCAGATGAAGAATCCCAAAAGCCAGGCCTTCAGCCCTCTGAAACATATCAAGAGCGGGATCCAGTCCAAGAGGCAGAGAATCTTCCTGAACATATTGAAGGTCTGATTACAGAGGTTGACCGTCGGGAAGAGATCGTAAACAGTGAGGTCCAATCATTTGAAGACCAGGTCATAGAATTATATGAACAGGGATATTCGGCAAGTCAAATTGCCCAGAAAATGAAGAGCGGAAAGACAGAAATCGAGCTATTTTTAAAATTTCGCTCCAAAGGTGTAAAGGATTCTTGATTGTCGGATAAAGCTGTGTTATATTATGTCTTGGTGTTAAATACACACGCTTAACGATTTATGCAGAGGGTGCTGCAGGCGGCAGTTCTGCACAAAAATGACCTAAGCGGAGGAAAAAAACCATTATATTAGGAGGAAATAACATGTCAGTCATTTCTATGAAGCAATTGCTTGAAGCTGGTGTTCACTTCGGTCACCAAACACGCCGTTGGAACCCAAAAATGAAGCGTTACATTTTCACGGAGCGTAACGGAATCTACATCATTGACCTTCAAAAAACAGTCAAAAAAGTAGAGGAAGCTTACAACTTCACTAAAAATCTTGCTGCTGAAGGCGGAAAAATCCTTTTCGTCGGAACAAAAAAACAAGCTCAAGATTCTGTTAAAGAAGAAGCTCAACGCTCTGGCATGTACTATGTCAACCAACGCTGGTTGGGCGGTACATTAACAAACTTTGAAACAATCCAAAAACGTATTAAACGTCTTAAAGACATTGAAAAAATGCAAGAAAACGGTACGTTTGATGTACTTCCTAAAAAAGAAGTCGTTCAATTGAAAAAAGAATTAGAGCGTCTTGAAAAATTCCTAGGCGGAATTAAAGATATGAAGGATCTTCCTGATGCATTATTCATCATCGATCCTCGCAAAGAGCGCATCGCTGTTGCGGAAGCTCGCAAATTAAACATCCCTATCATCGGTATCGTAGATACTAACTGTGATCCAGATGAAATCGATGTTGTTATCCCAGCGAACGATGACGCTATCCGCGCTGTTAAACTTCTAACTTCTAAAATGGCAGATGCAATCTTAGAAGCGAAGCAAGGCGAAGAAGAAGCGGAAGTTGCTGAAGAAACTGCACCAGAAACAGAAACAACAACTGCGTAACCTATTCAAAAGGTGATAAGAGGGACTGCCTTTTATCACCTTTTTTCAAGAAAAATGTGTAATATACATACTCTTGTTTAAACATATAAGGAGGAATACAAATGGCAATTACTGCACAGCAAGTAAAAGAACTGCGTGAAAAAACTGGCGCGGGCATGATGGATTGTAAAAAAGCGTTAACTGAAACTGACGGAGATATGGACAAAGCAATTGACCTTTTAAGAGAAAAAGGGATTGCAAAAGCAGCGAAAAAAGCTGACCGTATCGCAGCAGAAGGTTCTACTCTTATTAAAACTGACGGCAACAAAGGCGTTATCCTAGAAGTAAACTCTGAAACTGATTTCGTTGCGAAAAACGAAGGCTTCAAAGAGCTTCTTAACACTTTAGCTGACCACCTTCTTGCAAACACGCCAGCAGATGTTGAAGAAGCAATGGGTCAAAAAATGGAAAATGGCTCAACTGTTGAAGAGTACATCACAAGCGCAGTTGCTAAAATCGGTGAGAAAATCACTCTTCGCCGCTTTACAGTTCTTACAAAAGACGACAGCTCTGCATTCGGTGCGTACCTTCACATGGGCGGCCGCATCGGTGTATTAACTGTTCTCAACGGTACAACTGATGAAGAAACTGCGAAAGATATCGCAATGCACGTTGCTGCAGTTAACCCTCGTTACATTTCTCGTGATCAAGTATCTGAAGAAGAAACAAATCATGAGCGTCAAATCTTAACTCAGCAAGCCCTCCAAGAAGGCAAACCTGAAAACATCGTAGCGAAAATGGTTGAAGGCCGTCTGAACAAATTCTTCGAAGAAATTTGTCTATTAGACCAAGCGTTCGTTAAAAACCCAGATGAAAAAGTGAAGCAAGTTATTGCAGCGAAAAACGCTACTGTTCAAACTTTTGTCCGCTATGAAGTTGGAGAAGGCATCGAAAAACGTCAAGAAAACTTTGCTGAAGAAGTAATGAACCAAGTGAAAAAATAATGGTGAAAAGATTTCGCGGCTAAGTCGCGTCTTTTCAGGCAGTATAGGGGACACATTTTGTGTTCCCTATTTTTAAAACTATATTTACAAACCTTTTTTTCTCTTGCATAATAGAAAACGGCAATGTTTACACTTGGAGGTTATCATGGAAAAACCAAAATACAAACGTATCGTATTAAAGCTTAGCGGAGAAGCATTGGCAGGAGAACAGGGAAATGGAATTAACCCGACTGTCATTCAATCCATTGCAAAGCAAGTGAAGGAAATCGCTGAGCTTGAAGTCGAAGTGGCTGTTGTAGTAGGCGGCGGCAACTTATGGCGCGGAAAAACAGGAAGTGACCTGGGCATGGACCGCGCGACTGCTGACTATATGGGAATGCTGGCGACAGTAATGAATTCGCTTGCTCTTCAAGACAGCTTGGAAACACTCGGAATCCAGTCCAGAGTGCAAACATCCATTGAAATGAGACAAGTTGCTGAACCGTACATAAGAAGAAAAGCGATACGCCACTTAGAGAAAAAACGTGTCGTTATTTTCGCTGCGGGCACAGGAAACCCATATTTCTCAACTGATACGACAGCTGCACTGCGGGCTGCTGAAATTGAGGCAGACGTTATTTTAATGGCTAAAAATAACGTTGACGGTGTGTATAATGCTGATCCTAGAAAAGATGAATCAGCTGTTAAGTATGAATCACTTTCTTATCTTGACGTTCTTAAAGACGGCCTGGAAGTCATGGATTCAACAGCTTCCTCTTTATGCATGGACAATGACATTCCGCTTATCGTCTTTTCTATTATGGAAGAAGGAAATATCAAACGTGCCGTTATCGGTGAATCAATCGGAACGATCGTGAGGGGGAAATAACGTGTCAAAAGAAGTATTAACTCAAACAAAAGAAAAAATGGAAAAAGCAATTGCTGCTTATCAGCGCGAATTGGCTACTGTACGCGCAGGCCGTGCAAATCCATCATTATTAGATAAAGTAACGGTTGAATATTACGGAGCGCAGACACCTTTAAATCAGTTGTCTTCTATTAACGTGCCTGAAGCTCGTATGCTCGTTATTACGCCATACGACAAAACAGCAATCGGCGATATCGAAAAAGCGATTTTAAAAGCTGATTTAGGTCTTACACCAACAAGTGATGGCAATATGATTCGAATTGCAATTCCGGCACTAACAGAAGAGAGACGGAAAGAATTAGTGAAAGTTGTAAAAAAATATGCTGAAGAAGCAAAAGTAGCTGTTCGTAACGTTCGCCGTGATGCTAACGATGATCTCAAAAAACTTGAGAAAAACGGAGACATTACTGAGGATGAACTGCGTGCTTCCACTGAAGACGTTCAAAAACTGACAGATGAATATGTGTCAAAAATTGACAGTGTCACAAAAGACAAAGAAAAAGAAATCATGGAAGTTTAATGAAAAACTATGTACAATAGATAATAGTGAAAAGACCCTCTCATGTTTACAGGGGGTTTTTTTGTTAATACTGTTGATTACATTGATTATCAGCAGGGAATGTAACCTTTTTGGGTGACGGAGGAATCTCATGCTCAACATACTCAAAAATTGGAAGAATCAGCAAACTGCGGCTTCCAACTTAGAACGTTATACAAAAGAAGACATACTTAAGGGAGAAATTCCCGAACACATCGCCATTATCATGGATGGAAATGGCCGTTGGGCTAAAAAACGCTCTCTTCCCAGAATTGCAGGCCACCATGAAGGGATGAAGGTGGTAAAAAGGACCACAAAGCTCGCAAACGAATTAGGTGTCAAAGTACTGACATTGTATGCATTTTCAACAGAAAACTGGAAAAGACCGAAAATGGAAGTCGATTTTTTAATGAAGCTTCCGGAAGAATTTTTGAATACGTATCTTCCAGAGCTTGTTGAGGAAAATGTACAGGTTCGGATCATTGGGGATGAAACGGCTTTGCCGGCGCACACATTACGTGCAATTGAAAAAGCTGTACAGGACACGGCGCAAAACGACGGAATGATCCTTAATTTTGCTCTTAACTATGGAGGCCGTACTGAAATTGTCAGTGCTGCAAAATCACTCGCGGAAAAAGTGAAGGAAGGCTCTTTGAATATTGAAGACATTGATGAATCGCTTTTTTCTACTTATTTGATGACTGAATCTTTGCAGGATCCTGAACTTTTAATTCGAACGAGCGGCGAGATAAGGCTGAGTAATTTTATGCTATGGCAGGTTGCCTACAGTGAATTTGTCTTTACTGACGTCTTGTGGCCTGACTTTAAAGAAGATCACTTCTTGCAGGCGTTAGGAGAGTATCAGCAGAGAGGCCGGAGGTTTGGCGGAATTTAGAGGATGGTGGACATGAAACAAAGAATTTTGACAGGTGTTCTGGCAGCAATTGTATTTTTGTTTTTGGTTATTGTCGGGAAATTGCCGTTCACCATATTAATTTATGCTATGGGCAGTGTGGCGCTTTTTGAACTTTTACGGATGAAAAAGCTGAAGCTGGTTTCACTGCCGGGTTTGATCGGCCTTTTATTATTGTGGATGTTCTTATTGCCAAGCCAGTATTCGTTTTTTGAAGCGGACGGAATTTCCAAAATGGAAATCGCTTTATTTGCGGTACTGCTATTGCTGACTTACACAGTGTTGGTCAAGAACACCTTTACTTTTGATGAAGTCGGGTTTATTACGCTTGCAGCAATTTACATCGGAATGTGTTTTCATTATTTTATCGAAATCAGAAATCTTGACCAATACGGATTAACATACATTTTTTATGCGTGTGTTGTCATTTGGTCCACCGATTCCGGTGCCTATTTTGTCGGTAAATCGCTTGGGAAGCGGAAACTGTGGCCTGAAATCAGTCCGAATAAAACAGTGGAAGGGTTTGCAGGCGGAATTGTCATCGCACTTGTATTGGCGACGATTTTTCAGCTTGTTGCACAACTTCCGATCCCGTATATCTATCTGCTGTTGATCACGCTGTTTTTGTCTGTTTTTGGACAACTGGGAGATTTAGTGGAATCCGCGTTGAAAAGACATTACGATGTAAAGGATTCTGGGAATATTCTTCCCGGGCATGGCGGTATATTAGACCGTTTTGACAGTTTCTTGTTTGTCATGCCTTTCTTGTACTTTCTGCTTGCCCTTTTTTCATAAAAAAGTCTAATATGAATATGAGACTGATCACGCAGCAATAAGAATAGGAGTAGTGGCAACTTTGAAAAATATTTGTCTTTTAGGAGCAACAGGATCAATCGGCGAACAGACTCTTGATGTACTGCGTGCACATCAAGATCAATTTCAGCTGGTATCTATGTCGTTTGGCAGAAATATTGATAAGGCCGTTCCAATGATTGAGGTCTTTCAGCCGAAGTTTGTCTCTGTCGGTGATCTGGATACATATCATAAATTAAAACAAATGTCTTTTTCTTTTGAATGCCAAATTGGGCTGGGAGAAGAAGGACTGATAGAAGCAGCAGTGATGGAGGAGGTTGACATTGTTGTCAACGCTTTGCTTGGAAGCGTCGGTCTTATCCCGACGTTAAAGGCAATTGAACAGAAAAAAACAATTGCGCTTGCAAATAAGGAAACTCTTGTCACTGCAGGGCATATAGTAAAAGAACATGCTAAGAAATATGATGTTCCGCTGCTGCCTGTTGACAGTGAGCATTCAGCCATTTTTCAAGCTCTTCAAGGCGAACAGGCTAAAAACATTGAACGCCTCATCATTACGGCATCCGGCGGAAGTTTTCGGGACAAGACACGGGAGGAGCTCGAATCAGTAACAGTTGAAGATGCATTAAAACATCCAAACTGGTCAATGGGTGCAAAAATTACAATTGATTCGGCTACAATGATGAATAAGGGATTAGAGGTGATCGAGGCACACTGGCTTTTCGATATACCTTATGAACAAATTGATGTGGTTTTACATAAGGAGAGCATCATCCATTCAATGGTTGAGTTCCATGATAAAAGTGTGATCGCACAGCTCGGAACTCCGGATATGAGAGTCCCCATTCAATATGCGCTCACTTATCCTGACCGATTGCCATTACCAGATGCGAAAAGGCTTGAATTATGGGAAATCGGCAGCCTTCATTTTGAGAAAGCTGATTTTGACAGGTTCCGATGCTTACAATTTGCTTTTGAATCAGGTAAAATAGGAGGAACAATGCCGACAGTGCTAAATGCAGCAAATGAAGTAGCTGTCGCTGCCTTTTTAGCTGGCAAGATACCGTTTTTGGCTATTGAAGACTGTATCGAAAAGGCACTAACCCGCCATCAATTACTGAAAAAACCGAGCCTGGCGGACATTCAAGAAGTGGACAAAGATACCCGGGGATACGTCAATTCAATACTCACATAAGGTGGTATGTTCGTGAATACAGTTATAGCGTTTATCATTATTTTCGGAACGCTCGTTTTCTTCCATGAACTGGGCCATTTATTGCTAGCCCAAAGAGCGGGAATTCTCTGCCGTGAATTTGCGATCGGCTTCGGTCCAAAGATTTTTTCTTTCAAAAAAAATGAAACAGTTTATACGATCAGGCTGCTTCCGGTCGGCGGATTTGTTCGTATGGCCGGCGAAGATCCGGAAATGATTGAGGTGAAACCCGGATACACGGTCGGGCTTCTGTTTAATAAAGAAGATCAAGTTGAGAAAGTCATCATCAATCAAAAGGAAAAATATCCGGATGCTTTAGTCATTGAAGTGGAAACAGCTGATCTAGAGCATGACATGAAGATCACCGGTTATGAACAGGGGAAAGAGGACGAACTTTCCAGCTTTACTGTCAGCGAAACATCCTTTTTTATTGTAGATGGAGAAGAAGTGCAGATTGCGCCGTATAATCGCCAATTTGGTTCCAAACCTGTGTGGCAGCGGATTAAAGCAATTGCTGCAGGGCCGATTATGAACTTTATTTTAGCTTACGTCATTTTAGTGATGCTTGGGCTGATTCAAGGCGTACCGTCAAATGAACCTATGCTCGGGCAGCTGACAGACAATGGACGGGCGGCTGAAGCAGGGCTAAAAGAAGGGGATTATATCCAAAGCATTAACGGAGAGAAAATGAGGTCTTGGCCTGACATTGTCTCCGCTGTAAAAGAAAACCCGGAGAAAGAAATGGACGTTGCAGTAAAAAGAGATAACAAAACGCTTCATATTTCAGTGACTCCGGAAGCTGTTAAAGATGAGAACAAAAAAACAATCGGACGTTTCGGTTCCTATGCGCCGACTGAAAAAGGCGTACTCTCAGCGGTTGCTTACGGCGCGACATCAACAGTTGATGTTACCAAAGCCATTTTAACCAATCTGAGCAAATTAGTAACAGGCCAATTTAAACTCGATATGCTGTCAGGTCCTGTCGGCATATATGACATGACAGACCAAGTGGCGAAAACAGGGATCGTGAACTTATTTCAGTTTGCGGCGTTTTTAAGCATTAACCTTGGGATTGTCAACCTGCTTCCGATTCCGGCACTTGACGGAGGAAGACTGTTGTTTCTATTTATTGAAGCGATTCGGGGCAAACCGATTAACAGGGAAAAAGAAGCATTTGTTGTGTTTATCGGAGTAGCTTTTCTAATGCTTCTTATGCTGGTTGTCACATGGAACGATATCCAGCGGCTGTTTTTGTAAACGAAAAGTAAATCAATCAGAGGTGCGAAGAAATGAGACAAAGCTTGACGCTTATTCCTACGCTCCGTGAAGTTCCAGCTGATGCCGAAGCAAAAAGTCATCAGCTTCTTCTGAGAGCAGGATTTATCAGACAGAATACGAGCGGGGTATACAGCTATATGCCTCTTGCGTATAAGGTGATTCAAAACATTCAGCAGATTGTTCGAGAGGAAATGGAGAAAATTGATGCCGTAGAAATGCTTATGCCCGCATTGCAGCAGGCAGAGACATGGCAGGAATCAGGCAGATGGTATACGTATGGTCCCGAACTGATGAGACTAAAAGACCGTCATGGCCGTGAATTTGCTTTAGGGGCAACGCATGAAGAGGTTATCACTTCGCTTGTTCGCGATGAGGTTAAATCTTATAAGCGTCTCCCTCTGACTCTTTATCAAATTCAGTCTAAGTTCAGAGATGAAAAACGTCCTCGCTTCGGTTTGTTAAGAGGCCGCGAATTTATTATGAAGGATGCGTACTCTTTCCATGCATCTGCAGAGAGCCTGGATGAAACGTATCAAAAAATGTACGAGGCCTATTCTAATATTTTTGCCCGCTGCGGCATTAATGTAAGACCTGTTATCGCTGATTCAGGCGCAATGGGAGGAAAGGATACGCACGAATTTATGGCACTTTCTGCGATCGGAGAGGATACGATTGCGTATTCTGATGAATCACAGTACGCGGCTAATATCGAGATGGCTGAAGTTCTTCACCAGGAAGTTCCTTCAGATGAAGAGCCTAAAGCTCTAGAGAAGGTTCATACGCCTAACGTGAAAACAATCGAAGAACTGACTGCGTTCTTGCAGGTTTCGGCTGAAGCGTGCATTAAGTCAGTATTGTTTAAAGCTGATGACCGTTTTGTCTTAGTGCTTGTAAGAGGGGATCATGAAGTTAACGATATTAAAGTGAAAAACTTGCTTCATGCAGAAGTTGTAGAGCTTGCCACACATGAAGAGGTCATTCAGCAGCTCGGAACAGAGCCAGGCTTTGTAGGCCCTGTCGGTATTCATCAGGATGTGGAAGTATATGCTGATCAAGCTGTGAAAGCAATGGTCAATGCTGTTGCCGGGGCAAATGAAGGAGATTATCATTATAAAAATGTCAATGTGAATCGTGACGCGCAAATTAAAGAATTTGCTGATCTTCGTTTTATTAAAGAAGGTGATCCTTCACCAGACGGCAAGGGAACGATCCGTTTTGCTGAGGGAATCGAAGTCGGACAAGTCTTTAAACTCGGAACACGCTATTCAGAAGCGATGAATGCGACATATTTAGATGAAAACGGACGCGCGCAGCCAATGCTGATGGGCTGTTACGGAATCGGTGTGTCAAGAACGCTTTCTGCTATTGCTGAACAGCATCACGACGAAAAAGGATTAATATGGCCAAAAAGCGTTGCGCCGTACGATCTTCATATTCTTGCATTGAACATGAAAAACGATGGGCAAAGAGAGCTTGCTGAAAAGCTGTATGCCGATTTAAAAGCAGAAGGCTATGAAGTGCTCTATGACGACCGTGCTGAGCGTGCCGGCGTAAAATTCGCTGATTCAGATCTAATCGGCCTTCCAATCCGCATCACTGTCGGAAAACGGGCTGACGAAGGAATTGTCGAAGTGAAAATTCGTCAAACAGGTGAGTCAACTGAGATTTCAGTAGACGAATTATCTGCGTTTATCAGCAAGCAGTAATCACCATAACGATTTATCAAAAAACATGTTAAAATAGAAATAATAGAAGGTACCTCATTGCCTGAGGTACCTTCACTTATGATGTTTTTAGGGAGGGATACTGTCTTAATGGAACAGTTATCAGTAAACAGAAGGCAGTTTCAAATTCTTCTGCAGCAGATTAATATGACAGATGATACCTTCATGACCTACTTTGAACATGGCGAGATTAAAAAGCTGACAATTCACAAAGCTTCTAAGTCTTGGCATTTTCATTTTCAATTTAAATCTTTGCTGCCTTTTCAAATATATGACACATTAACAACGAGGCTGACGCAATCGTTTGCCCACATAGCAAAAGTGACATCTTCAATTGAAGTTCAGGATGCCGAGGTCAGTGAAAGTATTGTTCAAGACTACTGGTCACGCTGCATTGAAGAACTGCAGGGCATTTCGCCGCCGATTATCAGTCTTTTAAACCAGCAAAAACCGAAGCTGAAGGGCAATAAACTGATTGTCAAAACCAAAACGGATACAGAAGCGGCTGCGCTAAAGAATAAATACAGTTCCATGATACAAGCAGGCTACCGTCAATTTGGCTTTCCGGATCTTCAGCTTGATGCTGAAATATTTGTATCCGAGCAGGAAGTTCAAAAGTTTCGGGAGCAAAAGCTTGCAGAAGACCAAGAGCGGGCTATGCAGGCCTTGATTGAAATGGAGAAGAAAGATAAAGAAAGTGATGAAGACCAAGCACCATCTGGTCCTCTTGTTATCGGTTATCAAATTAAAGATAACGAAGAAATCCGGACACTTGACAGCATCATGGACGAAGAACGGAGAATTACGGTCCAAGGTTATGTGTTTGATGTGGAGACGCGCGAGCTGAAGAGCGGGCGCACGCTGTGTATCTTCAAAATTACAGACTATACAAATAGTATTTTGATCAAAATGTTTGCACGTGAAAAAGAAGATGCGGCACTGATGAAGTCTCTGAAAAAAGGAATGTGGGTAAAAGCACGCGGAAGCATTCAAAATGATACATTTGTCAGAGACCTTGTCATGATCGCAAATGACGTAAACGAAATAAAAGCAAAAATCCGTGAAGATTCAGCACCTGAAGGAGAAAAAAGAGTGGAATTGCATCTTCATTCCCCAATGAGCCAAATGGATGCTGTTACGGGTATCGGAAAGCTTGTCGAACAGGCGAAAAAATGGGGACATGAGGCCATCGCTTTGACTGACCATGCTGTCGTTCAATCCTTCCCTGATGCGTATTCTGCGGCCAAAAAGCATGGAATTAAAATGATTTACGGGATGGAAGCGAATCTCGTGGATGATGGCGTGCCAATTGCTTATAATGCCGCACATCGTCTGCTCGAAGAAGAAACATATGTTGTTTTTGACGTTGAGACGACAGGATTGTCTGCTGTATACGATACCATTATTGAGCTGGCTGCAGTAAAAGTAAAAGGCGGAGAAATTATTGATAAATTTGAGGCGTTTGCGAACCCGCATCGTCCGCTTTCCGCCACAATCATAGAGCTGACAGGGATCACTGATGATATGCTACAAGACGCTCCGGATGTCGTAGATGTAATAAGAGATTTCAGAGAATGGATTGGCGATGATATCCTTGTCGCTCATAATGCAAGTTTTGATATGGGATTCTTAAATGTAGCCTATAAAAAGCTTCTTGAAGTCGATAAAGCTAAAAACCCAGTCATTGATACGCTTGAACTTGGACGTTTTCTCTATCCGGAATTTAAAAATCACCGGTTGAACACACTTTGTAAAAAGTTTGATATCGAACTCACACAGCATCACCGTGCGATCTATGATACTGAGGCAACCGCTTATTTGCTTCTGAAAATGCTGAAAGACGCAGCTGAAAAAGGCATTCAGTACCATGATGAGTTGAATGAAAATATGGGTCAGTCCAATGCTTATCAAAGATCAAGACCGTATCATGCAACATTACTTGCCGTGAACAGCACGGGACTTAAAAATTTATTTAAGCTTGTGTCACTTTCTCATATTCATTATTTTTACAGAGTGCCGCGTATTCCAAGATCTCAGCTTGAAAAATACAGGGAAGGGCTTCTGATCGGTTCTGCCTGTGACAGGGGAGAGGTTTTTGAGGGAATGATGCAAAAATCGCCTGAAGAGGTGGAAGATATCGCGTCATTCTATGATTACCTTGAGGTTCAGCCGCCTGAAGTGTATCGTCACTTGCTGGAGCTTGAACTGGTCCGTGATGAAAAAGCGCTGAAAGAAATTATTGCGAATATCACGAAGCTGGGGGAAAAGCTTAATAAACCGGTTGTTGCTACGGGAAATGTTCATTACTTGAATGATGAGGATAAAATCTACAGAAAGATTTTAATATCCTCACAAGGCGGGGCAAATCCGCTGAACAGGCATGAACTGCCGAAAGTGCATTTCAGAACGACAGACGAAATGCTTGAAGCTTTTTCTTTCTTAGGTGAAGAAAAAGCGAAGGAGATCGTAGTCACCAATACCCAAAAGGTTGCTTCTTTAGTTGATGACATCAAGCCGATTAAAGATGATTTATATACGCCGAAAATCGAAGGCGCTGATGAAGAGATCAGAGAAATGAGCTATCAGCGTGCAAGAAGCATTTACGGGGAAGAGCTGCCTGAAATTGTCGAAGCGCGGATTGAAAAAGAGTTAAAGAGTATTATTGGCCACGGATTTGCTGTTATTTACTTGATCTCTCACAAACTTGTAAAACGTTCACTAGATGACGGGTATCTCGTTGGTTCCCGTGGTTCCGTAGGATCTTCATTAGTTGCGACACTTACTGAGATTACTGAGGTAAACCCGCTGCCGCCGCACTATGTTTGTCCTGAGTGCCAGCATTCTGAGTTCTTTAATGACGGTTCTGTCGGTTCCGGTTTTGACCTGCCTGACAAGACATGCCCTCATTGCGGAACGCCTTTGAAAAAAGACGGCCATGATATTCCATTTGAAACGTTCTTAGGATTTAAAGGGGACAAAGTACCTGATATCGATTTGAACTTCTCAGGGGAATATCAGCCGCAAGCACACAATTACACAAAAGTATTGTTCGGAGAAGACAATGTATATCGTGCGGGAACAATAGGCACGGTGGCAGAAAAAACAGCCTACGGTTATGTAAAAGGCTATGCCGGAGACAACAATCTTCATATGCGCGGTGCCGAAATAGATCGGCTCGTGCAGGGATGCACGGGTGTAAAACGTACAACTGGACAGCACCCTGGCGGTATTATCGTAGTTCCGGATTATATGGATATTTATGATTTTTCACCGATCCAGTTCCCGGCAGATGCCACAGGTTCAGAGTGGAAAACGACTCATTTTGATTTCCACTCCATCCATGACAACCTGTTAAAACTTGATATTCTCGGACACGATGACCCGACTGTTATTCGGATGCTTCAAGACTTAAGCGGAATAGATCCGAAAACAATTCCGACGGATGATCCTGAAGTGATGAAGATCTTCCAGGGAACCGAATCACTCGGTGTGACTGAAGAACAGATTGGCTGTAAAACGGGCACTCTTGGAATTCCTGAATTCGGAACCCGATTTGTCCGGCAGATGCTTGAAGATACAAAGCCGACCACTTTTTCTGAGCTCGTTCAGATTTCAGGCTTGTCTCACGGAACTGATGTATGGCTTGGCAATGCACAGGAGCTCATCCACAATAATATTTGTGAGCTGAGTGAGGTTATCGGCTGCCGTGATGACATTATGGTTTATTTAATCTATCAAGGCCTTGAGCCGTCCCTTGCCTTTAAAATCATGGAATTCGTGCGTAAAGGAAAAGGATTAACGCCTGAATGGGAAGAAGAAATGAAAAATAACAATGTCCCAGACTGGTATATTGATTCTTGTAAAAAGATTAAATACATGTTCCCGAAAGCCCACGCCGCGGCATATGTCTTAATGGCAGTCCGCATTGCTTACTTTAAAGTGCATCATGCTCTTTTGTATTATGCGGCTTATTTTACCGTTCGTGCAGATGACTTTGATATTGATACAATGATCAAGGGCTCTACAGCAATCAGAGCGGTAATGGAGGATATAAACGCTAAAGGACTTGACGCTTCACCGAAGGAAAAGAACCTTCTGACTGTTTTAGAATTAGCGCTTGAGATGTGTGAGAGAGGCTATTCATTCCAAAAAGTCGATTTATATCGCTCCAGCGCCACAGAGTTTATTATTGACGGCAACAGTCTTATTCCGCCGTTTAACTCTATTCCAGGGTTAGGGACGAACGCTGCTTTGAACATTGTAAAAGCTCGTGAAGAAGGCGAATTCCTCTCAAAAGAAGATTTGCAAAAGAGAGGGAAAGTATCAAAAACGATTTTAGAGTACTTAGATCGCCATGGCTGTCTGGAGTCACTGCCTGATCAAAACCAATTGTCACTGTTCTAATATGGAAAGCAGAATTTCTCAGAAATTCTGCTTCTATGCATACATAAGCGCAAAAAGTGCCATCGTAATATTAGAGTTTCTGTCACTTGCTTAGGTATGAAGGTAAGCGTATATCCATTTGCAATAAAAATATGGTTATGGTATAGTTTTATTGGAAATGCTAACGATTACCGAGGCAAAGAGTGGGGAAACCCGCTCTTTTGTATTGAACAGGAGAATTTTGTCTCGACATGTTCATCGTTTACTTTTTAGCCCCTGCTCTTTTGAAGCAGGGTTTTTATGCAGAGTGACGAGACGAATATGAGATCGACAGCACAAGGAGGAAGAACATGAGCAAAAAAGTGACTGACACCGTTCAAGAAATGGCTCAGCCAATCGTAGACAGCCTTCAGCTGGAACTCGTTGACATTGAATTTGTCAAAGAGGGCCAAAGCTGGTTCCTTCGCGTGTTTATTGATTCCGATGACGGTGTGGATATTGAGGAATGTGCCAAAGTAAGCGAAGCTTTAAGCGAAAAGCTTGATGAGGCAGACCCAATCAGCCAAAATTACTTTCTTGAAGTCTCATCTCCAGGAGCTGAGCGTCCGCTAAAGAAAAAAGCCGATTTCGAAAAATCACTAGGAAAAAACGTATACATTAAGACGTATGAGCCTATTGACGGCGTAAAAGTGTTTGAAGGTGAACTGGCTGAATTTGATGGACAAACAGTGACAGTTGAGATCACGATCAAAACAAGAAAGAAACGGATCAATATTCCGTATGAAAAGATAGCTAATGCAAGATTAGCTGTTACATTCTAATGAATACAAATGTTTTAAGGGGGGAGACCGTTAAATGAGCAGTGAATTATTAGATGCTCTCACGATTCTTGAAAAAGAAAAAGGCATCAGTAAAGAAATTATCATCGAAGCAATCGAAGCTGCGTTAATTTCTGCTTATAAGCGGAATTTTAATCAAGCGCAAAATGTACGGGTGGATCTAAACCGTGAAACTGGCTCCATCCGTGTATTTGCAAGAAAAGATGTCGTTGACGAAGTATACGACCAGAGATTAGAGATCTCAATTGAAGAGGCACAGGGCATCCATCCGGAATATATGGTCGGCGATGTCGTCGAAATCGAAGTTACACCTAAGGATTTCGGGCGCATAGCTGCTCAAACAGCGAAGCAGGTCGTCACACAGCGTGTGCGCGAAGCTGAGCGCGGTGTGATTTATTCTGAATTTATCGACCGTGAAGAAGACATCATGACAGGGATCGTCCAGCGTCTGGACAATAAATTTATCTACGTGTCTTTAGGCAAAATAGAAGCCTTGCTGCCGGTTAATGAGCAAATGCCGAATGAAAGCTACAAGCCCCATGACCGCATTAAGGTATATATCACAAAAGTAGAAAAAACAACGAAGGGCCCGCAGATTTATGTGTCAAGAACACATCCAGGCCTGTTAAAGCGTTTGTTTGAAATTGAAGTGCCTGAAATTTATGATGGAACTGTCGAACTAAAATCTGTTGCCAGAGAAGCCGGCGACCGTTCAAAAATTTCTGTTCGCACAGATGATCCTGACGTGGATCCTGTCGGTTCATGCGTAGGGCCTAAAGGCCAGCGTGTGCAAGCAATCGTCAATGAATTAAAAGGTGAAAAAATTGACATTGTCAACTGGTCCAGTGATCCTGTAGAATTTGTCGCGAATGCGCTCAGCCCTTCCAAAGTGCTTGATGTCATTGTTAATGAAGAAGAAAAAGCGACAACTGTTATTGTTCCTGATTACCAGCTGTCTCTGGCAATTGGCAAAAGAGGACAAAACGCACGCTTAGCTGCTAAACTGACAGGCTGGAAGATTGATATTAAGAGCGAAACGGACGCAAGAGAACTTGGAATCTATCCGAGAGAACTTGAAGAAGATGATGAGCCGCTCTTTACGGAGCCTGAAACTGCTGAATCGGATGAATAAGAGGTGACTTTAGGTGAATAAACACAAAAAGATCCCATTACGCAAATGTGTAGTGACTGGTGAAATGAAGCCTAAAAAGGAACTGATCCGAGTTGTACGGTCGAAAGAAGGCGAAATCTCAGTAGACCCGACCGGAAAAAAGAATGGGCGGGGTGCTTATTTAACGCTGGATAAAGAGTGCATCTTAGCAGCAAAAAAGAAAAACACTTTGCAAAATCAATTTCAATCACAAATCGATGACCAGATTTTCGATGAATTGCTGGAACTGGCGGAAAAGGTGAAAAAATAAAATGTCTGGAATGGAATGGTTTCCCTTGCTGGGTCTGGCCAATCGAGCTCGTAAGGTCGTGTCAGGCGAAGACTTGGTAATAAAAGAAATCAGGAATGCGCGTGCAAAGCTTGTCCTGCTTACAGAGGATGCATCATCTAACACAGCAAAAAAAGTAACTGACAAGTGCAATTATTATAAAGTCCCTTATAAAAAAGTCGAGAGTCGCGCGGTTCTTGGACGTTCTATCGGTAAAGAAGCCCGTGTCGTTGTCGCCGTCACTGACCAAGGTTTTGCGAATAAGCTGATCAGCTTGCTCGATTAATATTTTTGGGGGTGAACGAATGGCTAAAATGAGAGTATACGAATATGCAAAAGCGTTAAATGTTTCAAGTAAGGAAATTTTGACCGCACTGAAGAACATGGATTTAGAAGTGAATAATCACATGGCCATGCTTGAAGAAAAGGCCATTAAAAAGCTTGATGCCAAATATAAAAAAGGCGGCGCAGCTGCTAAATCTCAAAAGCCAGCAGAAACGAACAAAAACAAACAGCCACAAGGGGTTAATCAGCAATCAGCTGGAAATCAACCAAATAAAATTCGAGACGGAAAGAAGAATGACGTGCAGAATAATCAATTTAACAAAAACAAGAAGAATAACAACAACAAAAAAAATAAACGCAACAACAACAACAATAAAAACCAACATCAGCAAAAGCCTGTAAAGCCGAAAAAAGAGCTTCCTGAGAAAATTACATTCTCTGGCACTTTAACAGTTGGCGCACTTGCTGAAGAGCTTGGCAAAGAGCCTTCAGAAATCATTAAAAAGCTGATGCTTCTTGGCGTAATGGCAACCATTAACCAAGAGCTTGATAAAGACACAATCGAACTCATTGCATCAGAATATGGTGTTGAAACAGAAGAGGTCATTGTGCTTGAAGAAACAGAGCTGGAAAAATACGAAGAGCCTGATAATGAAGAGGATCTTGAAATTCGTCCTCCTGTCGTGACAATCATGGGTCACGTTGACCATGGGAAAACAACGCTTCTTGACAGCATCCGTAAAACAAAGGTTGTTGAAGGAGAAGCAGGCGGAATCACTCAGCATATCGGCGCTTATCAAATTGAAGAGAACGGCAAGAAAATCACGTTCTTGGATACACCGGGCCACGCCGCATTTACAACAATGCGTGCACGCGGTGCAGAAGTAACTGATATTACGATTCTTGTCGTAGCTGCCGATGACGGTGTCATGCCGCAAACAGTTGAAGCGATTAACCATGCAAAAGCAGCAGAGGTTCCAATCATCGTAGCTGTGAATAAAATAGATAAAGAATCCGCAAACCCTGACCGTGTGATGCAAGAACTGACGGAATACGGACTTGTCCCTGAAGCTTGGGGCGGAGAAACCATTTTTGTGCCGCTTTCTGCTTTAACTGGAAAAGGCATTGATGAGCTCGTTGAAATGATTTTGCTTGTCAGTGAGGTAGAGGAACTGAAAGCGAATCCGAACCGTCAGGCAAAAGGAACGGTTATTGAAGCTGAACTCGATAAAGGCAGAGGGTCAGTTGCGACGTTGCTCGTACAGACTGGAACACTGCATGTCGGTGATCCGATCGTAGTCGGCAATACATTTGGCCGTGTCCGTGCAATGGTCAACGACATTGGCCGCCGTGTGAAAACTGCCGGCCCGTCAACTCCGGTTGAAATTACCGGTTTGAATGATGTCCCTCAAGCGGGAGACCAATTCCTTGTCTTTAAGGATGAAAAAACAGCTCGTTCTGTCGGTGAAGCCCGTGCTTCGAAACAGCTTGAAGAGCAGCGCAGCGATAAAGCGAAGCTCAGTCTTGATGATTTATTCGAGCAAATTAAGCAAGGTGATGTAAAAGACATCAACCTCATCGTAAAAGCTGACGTTCAAGGATCTGCTGAAGCTTTAACGGCTGCGCTTCAAAAAATTGAAGTAGAAGGCGTTAAAGTGAAAATCATCCATACAGGCGTTGGTGCGATTACTGAATCTGACATTATCTTGGCATCTGCTTCCAATGCAATTGTTATTGGGTTTAATGTGAGACCGGACGGAAATGCTAAGAGTACGGCTGAAGCTGAAAATGTAGATATTCGACTTCACCGTATCATTTACAAAGTAATCGACGAGATTGAAGCTGCCATGAAAGGTATGCTTGATCCTGAATATGAAGAAAAAGTAATTGGTCAAGTAGAAGTACGCCAAACATTCAAAGTATCTAAAATCGGTACAATTGCCGGCGGATATGTTACTGAAGGAACCATTACGCGCGACAGCGGCCTCCGTTTAATTCGTGACGGCGTCGTCATCTTTGAAGGCGAAGTAGATGTTCTGAAACGCTTTAAAGACGATGTGAAAGAAGTTTCACAAGGCTATGAATGTGGTATTACAATTAAGAAATACAATGACATTCGTGAAGGTGACATCCTTGAAGCGTTTGTCATGCAAGAAATTGAAAGAACGTGATCGGATTTGCGGAGTGTGAATGCATCATTTATGATGCAGGATCGCTAAAAGAAAAGCGTGCCGTTCTGAAGCGGGTTTTAACCAGGGTTCAAAACAAGTTCAATGTTTCGATTTCGGAGATTGGCTATCAGGACACCTGGCAAAGAACCAGCTTCGGAATCGCCGCTGTTTCTTCCTCTCGCGTTCAAACAGAAAAAGAACTGCAGCGCGTCCTAGCGTTTATCGATTCTTTTCCTGAAATTGAACGGACGATCACTAGGACAGAGTGGTTTTAACTTAGAGGTGATTGAATTGAGTATGAGAGCAAACCGTGTCGGCGAGCAAATGAAAAAAGAACTCGGTGATATTATCAGCCGCAAGCTGAAAGACCCGAGAATTGGTTTTCTGACAGTAACGGATGTACGTGTATCAGGTGATTTGCAAATTGCAAAGGTGTATATCTCGGTTCTCGGTGACGAGAAAAAACGGGAAGAAGCGCTGAAAGGGCTGGCAAAAGCGAAAGGATTTATCCGATCCGAAATCGGCAGCCGCATCAGACTTCGAAAAACGCCTGAAATTGAATTTGAGTTCGATGAATCAATCGATTACGGAAATCGGATCGAAACACTGATTCACGAATTACATTCAGAGAAACCATCTGAATAAAAAATGAGAGGATAGGCGTATATCGTCTGTCCTCTTTCTTCGTTTAAAAGAAAAAACAGAAGGAGTGAAAGGCAAATGGTTAACGGAGTTCTCCTTTTACATAAACCTGTTGGCATGACATCGCACGACTGTGTCATGAAGATCCGAAAGCTGTTAAAAACAAAAAAAGTAGGACATACAGGAACGCTCGATCCGGAAGTGTCAGGCGTGCTTCCGATTTGTGTAGGAAGAGCGACAAAAATAGTCGAATACTTAACTGAAAAATCTAAAACGTATGATGCAGAAATAACGCTTGGCTTTTCAACCACAACAGAGGATCAAACCGGAGAAACGGTGGAAACAAAGCCTGTCAATCACGACATTGATAAAGCGGATGTAGAAAAGGTTTTAAACAGTTTAAAGGGGAAACAAGAACAAATTCCGCCCATGTATTCCGCTGTAAAAGTAAACGGCAAAAAATTATACGAATACGCAAGAGCAGGGATTGAAGTAGAACGTCCGAAACGTATGATAACCATTGAAGACATTGCCCTGACGACAGAGATTAAACATCATGGAGAAACTGCAAGCTTCCGGTTTACAGTGACTTGCTCCAAAGGGACCTATGTAAGGACGCTGGCGGTCATGATCGGAGAAAAGCTCGGATATCCGGCTCATATGTCTCATTTAATCCGTACGGCATCCGGAGATTTTTCTCTCGACGAATGCTTTACTTTTGATGAGCTCGAAGCACAGGCCCAATCCGGAACCGTGGAAGAGCATACAGTTCCTATTGAACGTGCGCTCAATCATTTGCCGAAATGGATCATAAGTGATACATTAGCTAAGAAAGTAGAAAATGGGGCTTTGCTTGAGACGCCCGAGCAGTTTTCTGAAATGACAAGTGAAGACCGTATTGCCGTCTTTACTGAATCCGGAACCTGCTTGGCGATCTATTTCCCTCATCCTGCAAAAAAAGGGCTGTTAAAGCCGGCAAAAGTATTGATGCAAAAAAGCGAACAATAGAAAAAAGGTGACCGTTCTGTGAAGACGATACATATGACACATCCTCATCATTTAATAAAAGAGGAGCAGGCAAAATCAGTGATGGCGTTAGGTTATTTTGACGGCGTTCATCTCGGGCATCAAAAGGTAATCGGCACAGCGAAGCAAATAGCCGAAGAAAAAGGCCTGACATTAGCTGTGATGACCTTTCATCCCCATCCTTCTCACGTGTTGGGCAGAGATAAGGAACCAAAGGATCTGATTACGCCTCTTGAAGACAAAATAAACCAAATTGAACAATTAGGCACAGAAGTTCTGTATGTCGTTAAATTTAATGAAGTGTTTGCTTCTCTTTCTCCTAAGCAGTTTATAGACCAGTATATTATCGGCCTTAATGTGCAGCATGCAGTGGCAGGCTTTGACTTTACGTACGGCAAATACGGCAAGGGAACAATGGGGACCATGCCGGATGATTTAGACGGAAAAGCTGGGTGCACAATGGTAGAAAAATTGACGGAGCAAGATAAAAAAATCAGTTCTTCGTATATCCGTACCGCGCTTCAAAACGGAGATGTTGAATTGGCGAATGTCTTGCTTGGACAGCCTTATTTTATTAAAGGAATTGTCATTCATGGTGATAAAAGAGGGCGGACCATCGGGTTTCCGACAGCAAATGTCGGTTTAAATAACAGCTATATCGTTCCGCCCACAGGTGTATATGCCGTAAAAGCGGAAGTGAACGGCGAAGTTTACAATGGCGTTTGCAATATCGGCTATAAGCCGACATTTTATGAAAAGCGCCCTGAGCAGCCTTCCATCGAGGTCAATCTGTTTGATTTCGATCAGGAAGTATATGGAGCCGCTATAAAAATCGAATGGTATAAACGGATCCGGAGCGAGCGGAAATTCAATGGCATCAAAGAATTAACTGAGCAAATTGAGAAAGATAAGCAGGAAGCCATCCGTTATTTCAGCAATTTGCGGAAATAACTTGCAACGCACACAAATTTTATTCTAAAATATTTGCATATAGGCGCGATTTTTAGTATGATAGTTTTCGTAGTCTTAAAACCATTGCTTGGCAATCCGAAGTCACCGACGGTTGCTAGGTAACTGGGGCTAAATATGATTTGGAGGTGAAACAGGATGGCAATTACTCAAGAGCGTAAAAACCAACTCATCAATGAGTTCAAAACACACGAATCTGATACTGGATCTCCAGAAGTTCAGATCGCTATCCTAACTGACTCAATTAACAACTTGAACGAGCATTTACGTACTCACAAGAAAGACCACCACTCACGTCGCGGTCTTCTTAAAATGGTAGGTAAGCGTCGTAATCTTCTTACGTATCTGCGTAATAAAGACGTAACTCGTTACCGTGAGTTAATTAACAAACTAGGCTTACGTCGATAATCGTAAAAAGCGGGAGGATTCCCGCTTTTTTATCGTATTAAAGCGAAATTTCTTATAACAAATCATTGAAATCCTTTTACATACTACTTTGACATTGATATGTTCAATTCATTTCGTTCATAATAGGAGTAATTGATTATTTCACACAACGAAGAGAGGAGTTCGTAATTGTATGGGACAAGAAAAACATGTCTTTACCATAGATTGGGCCGGAAGAACGCTAACTGTTGAAACCGGCCAGCTTGCCAAACAGGCAAATGGTGCTGTGATGATCCGCTACGGTGATACAGCAGTACTTAGTACAGCAACCGCTTCAAAAGAACCTAAACCGCTTGATTTCTTCCCTCTTACTGTAAACTATGAAGAAAGATTATATGCGGTAGGGAAAATTCCGGGCGGATTTATTAAAAGAGAAGGACGTCCAAGTGAAAAAGCGGTTCTTGCCAGCCGTTTAATTGACCGTCCGATCCGTCCTTTGTTTGCCGATGGATTCCGTAATGAAGTTCAAGTCATCAGCATTGTCATGAGTGTTGACCAAAACTGCTCTTCAGAAATGGCTGCCATGTTCGGTTCATCTCTTGCACTTTCTGTATCGGATATTCCGTTTGAAGGACCGATTGCAGGGGTTACTGTCGGACGCATTGATGATCAATTTATCATTAACCCGACAGTCGATCAGCTTGAAAAAAGCGACATCAATCTTGTCGTTGCCGGCACGAAAGATGCGATTAACATGGTAGAAGCGGGAGCGGACGAAGTTCCTGAGGAAATCATGCTTGAAGCCATTATGTTTGGCCATGAAGAGATTAAACGCCTGATTGCATTCCAAGAAGAAATTGTTGCAGCAGTCGGCAAAGAGAAATCTGAAATTAAGCTCTTTGAAATTGATGAAGAGCTTAATGAAAAAGTAAAAGCTTTGGCAGAAGAGGATCTGCTGAAAGCCATCCAAGTTCATGAAAAGCATGCCCGTGAAGATGCCATTAACGAAGTGAAGAACGCAGTTGTGGCAAAATTCGAGGATGAAGAACATGATGAAGACACAATCAAGCAAGTGAAGCAGATTTTATCCAAGCTGGTGAAAAATGAAGTTCGCCGCTTGATTACTGAAGAGAAAGTAAGACCGGACGGCCGCGGTGTCGATCAAATCCGCCCGCTCTCTTCAGAGGTTGGCCTCTTGCCAAGAACGCACGGTTCAGGCCTATTTACAAGGGGACAAACTCAGGCCCTCAGCGTATGTACGCTAGGTGCTCTGGGAGATGTGCAAATCCTTGACGGCTTAGGTGTCGAAGAGTCGAAACGTTTTATGCATCATTACAACTTCCCGCAATTCAGCGTTGGGGAAACAGGACCGATGCGAGGACCGGGACGTCGTGAAATCGGACACGGAGCACTGGGTGAGCGTGCGCTTGAGCCAGTTATTCCGTCTGAAAAAGACTTCCCTTATACTGTCCGTCTTGTTTCAGAAGTGCTTGAATCAAACGGTTCTACATCTCAAGCAAGCATTTGCGCAAGCACACTTGCAATGATGGATGCCGGTGTACCGATTAAAGCGCCAGTTGCTGGTATTGCGATGGGTCTTGTCAAATCAGGCGAACATTACACTGTCTTGACTGACATCCAAGGCATGGAAGACGCGCTCGGGGATATGGACTTTAAAGTAGCGGGAACTGAAAAAGGCGTAACGGCCCTGCAAATGGACATTAAAATTGAAGGCCTTTCCAGAGAGATTCTTGAAGAAGCGCTTCAGCAGGCGAAAAAGGGCAGAATGGAAATCCTCAACAGCATGCTTGCAACATTAAGCGAATCAAGAAAAGAGCTTTCTCGATATGCGCCTAAGATCTTAACAATGACCATTAATCCTGATAAAATCCGCGATGTCATCGGACCAAGCGGAAAACAAATCAATAAGATCATCGAAGAAACCGGTGTTAAAATTGATATTGAGCAGGACGGCACAATCTTTATTTCCTCTACAGATGAAAGCGGCAACCAAAAAGCGAAAAAAATCATCGAAGACCTTGTTAGAGAGGTTGAAGTCGGCCAACTTTACCTAGGTAAAGTGAAACGGATTGAAAAATTCGGGGCTTTCGTTGAAATTTTCAGCGGAAAAGACGGTTTGGTGCACATTTCAGAGCTTGCGCTTGAACGCGTAGGGAAAGTTGAAGATGTTGTAAAAATCGGAGACGAGATTCTTGTCAAAGTCACTGAAATTGATAAACAAGGACGAGTGAATTTATCCCGCAAAGCGGTGCTCCGTGAAGAGAAAGAAAAAGAAGAACAACAATCTTAAATGAAAACATAAAAGGAGCCTGGGAGACCCGGCTTCTTTATTTTGAAGCTTTTCAAAAGCAGGCGGGTTCTACCTTGTCCTTCTCCTTCATAATGTGAGGTGAGGGGGGGACAGAACATGTACAAAAAATTTGTACCGTTTGCCGTTTTTTTATTTCTTTTTTTTGTCTCATTTGAGATGATGGAAAATCCGCATGCACTTGATTATATAGGGGCAATGAAAAAAGATACGGTGACTGTCACGGCGTCAAAAGATCCGTTATATGAAGAATTGCTTCAAAAAGCGCCGGAGTATGAAGTTAAGCCCCAGAATGCAAGAATTGATAAAGTGTGGAAAAGCATTCCAGGCTATAATGGATTAAAGGTCAATATTGAACAATCATATAAAAAAATGAAACAGCATGGTGAGTTTCGGGAAAAAGATTTGGTGTACAGTCAAGTAAAACCAAGTGTTCATCTTGAGTCACTTCAGCCTGAGCCTATTTATAAAGGAAATCCTGACAAACCGATGGTGGCTTTTTTAATCAATGTGGCATGGGGAAATGAGTATTTGGAAAAAATGCTTCCTATTCTGCAAAAGCACCAGGTTAAAGCTACGTTCTTTTTAGAAGGCAATTGGGTGAGAAACAATGTACAGCTCGCTAAGAAGATTGCAAAAGACGGACATGAAATCGGAAATCATTCATACAATCATCCGGATATGAGCAAACTGACTACAGGAAGAATTTCCGAGCAGCTCGATAAGACTAATGAACAAATAGAACAAACGATCGGTGTTAAGCCAAAGTGGTTCGCTCCGCCGAGCGGAAGTTTCAGAAAAGCGGTTATCGACATTGCAGCTGAGAAACAGATGGGAACAGTCATGTGGACAGTTGATACAATCGATTGGCAAAAGCCGGCTCCGTCTGTACTTCAGACGAGAGTGTTAAGCAAGATACATAATGGTGCCATGATTTTAATGCATCCGACTGACCCTACGGCGGAAAGTCTTGAAGCGCTGATTACACAGATAAAAGACAAAGGATATGCGCTTGGAACAGTCACTGAACTAATGGATGAAACAAGACTATTGAAGTAACAGATGAAGGCAGCTTGTCTTTGAATAGGAGGAACAAATTTGATTAAACGATATACGTGTCAAAATGGTGTAAGAATTGTGCTGGAAAATAATCCGACAGTCCGTTCTGTTGCGATCGGCGTATGGATCGGCACAGGTTCGAGACATGAAACGCCGGAGATAAACGGAATTTCTCACTTTTTAGAGCACATGTTCTTTAAAGGGACGAGCACAAAATCTGCACGCGAGATAGCAGAATCTTTTGATCGTATTGGCGGACAGGTCAATGCGTTTACTTCAAAGGAATATACCTGCTACTATGCAAAGGTGCTTGACGAGCATGCGAATTACGCGCTGGACGTATTAGCAGATATGTTCTTTCATTCAACGTTTGATGAAAACGAGCTGAAAAAAGAGAAAAATGTAGTATATGAAGAAATTAAAATGTACGAAGATGCGCCGGACGACATTGTACATGATTTATTGAGCAAAGCCACTTACGGCAATCATTCTTTAGGCTACCCAATTCTAGGCACGGAAGAAACGCTTGCTTCCTTTAACGGTGACTCTCTCAGACAATACATGCATGATTATTATACGCCGGACCGAGTGGTGATTTCGGTAGCGGGCAATATATCTGACAGTTTTATCAAAGATGTAGAAAAATGGTTCGGGTCATACGAGGCGAAAGGCAAAGCGACAGGCCTTGAGAAGCCTGAGTTCCACACGGAAAAACTGACGAGAAAAAAAGAAACAGAGCAGGCTCATTTGTGCCTTGGATTTAAAGGCTTAGAGGTTGGCCATGAACGTATTTATGATTTAATCGTCCTCAACAATGTGCTCGGAGGCAGCATGAGCAGCCGGCTGTTCCAAGATGTGCGTGAAGATAAAGGACTTGCTTATTCTGTTTACAGCTATCACAGCTCATATGAGGACAGCGGAATGCTCACTATTTACGGCGGAACGGGTGCAAATCAGCTTCAGCAGCTGTCGGAAACAATTCAAGAAACCCTTGCCACATTAAAACGTGACGGCATTACCTCGAAAGAACTGGAAAACAGCAAAGAGCAAATGAAGGGAAGCTTAATGCTGAGCTTAGAAAGCACAAACAGCAAAATGAGCCGAAACGGAAAAAATGAACTGCTGCTCGGCAAACATAAAACATTAGATGAAATCATCAATGAATTAAACGCCGTGAACTTAGAGCGTGTTAACGGCCTTGCCAGACAATTGTTTACCGAAGACTATGCATTAGCACTTATCAGCCCTTCCGGCAATATGCCGTCTTAAAAAGGAAAGCCTGCCCCATAATGGAGCAGGCATTTTTTAATCCCTTTCATCATACATAGTACAAGGGGGTGACAGACATGCGGCTCAGTGAATTATCAGGAAAGGAAATTGTAGACATCAAAAGAGCTGAACGGCTCGGAGTGCTCGGCCAGACCGATTTGGAAATCAATGAACAGGATGGACAGATTACAGCACTCCTCATTCCCACAGTTAAGTGGTTTGGTTTGAGAAAGCAAGGTCATGACATTCGTGTCCCATGGCACCATATTCAAAAGATCGGTTCAGATATGATTATATTAGATGTACCTGAGGAAATGCCTCCTCGACAAGAGTAAATAGCCCAATTGACTGTGAAGCGGGCTCTAAAGAAAACATCTGAAACATCGGCTGCCGGAGCCGATGTTTTTTTATATGGAAAAAGCGCATCTTTTATATTCACCGGTATTTCCTTTTAATCATAAGATGAAGGGGAGCTTAACAACTAGAGATCCAGTATATACAAAGAAGGTGAACGTTTAGAATGTTAACCGGATTGAAAATTGCAGTTATCGGCGGTGACGCAAGACAGCTCGAAATTATAAGAAAGCTCACTGAACAGCAGGCTGACATCTATCTTGTCGGTTTTGACCAATTGGATCACGGTTTTACCGGGGCAGTAAAATGCAATATTGATGAAATTCCTTTTCAGCAAATAGACAGCATCATTCTTCCAGTATCCGCGACAACAGGAGAAGGTGTCGTATCGACTGTATTTTCGAATGAAGAAGTTGTGTTAAAACAGGACCATCTCGACAGAACGCCTGCACATTGTGTCATTTTCTCAGGAATTTCTAACGCCTATTTAGAAAACATTGCAGCTCAGGCAAAAAGAAAACTTGTTAAACTGTTTGAGCGGGATGACATTGCGATATACAACTCTATTCCGACAGTAGAAGGAACGATCATGCTGGCTATTCAGCACACGGATTATACGATACACGGATCACAGGTGGCCGTTCTCGGTCTGGGGCGCACCGGGATGACGATTGCCCGTACATTTGCCGCGCTCGGGGCGAATGTAAAAGTGGGGGCAAGAAGTTCAGCGCATCTGGCACGTATCACTGAAATGGGGCTCGTTCCTTTTCATACCGATGAGCTGAAAGAGCATGTAAAAGATATAGATATTTGCATTAATACCATACCGAGTATGATTTTAAATCAAACGGTACTTTCTAGCATGACACCAAAAACCTTAATATTGGATCTGGCCTCACGTCCCGGGGGAACGGATTTTAAATATGCCGAGAAACAAGGGATTAAAGCACTTCTTGCTCCCGGGCTTCCAGGGATTGTCGCTCCTAAAACAGCTGGGCAAATCCTTGCAAACGTCTTGAGCAAGCTTTTGGCTGAAATACAAGCTGAGGAGGGGAAATAAGGATGTCGTCATTAAAAGGAAAAAGAATCGGGTTTGGGCTGACCGGGTCACATTGCACATATGAAGCGGTTTTCCCGCAAATTGAGGTGTTGGTCAACGAAGGAGCTGAAGTCCGTCCGGTTGTCACATTTAATGTAAAATCCACAAATACCCGATTTGGAGAGGGAGCAGAATGGGTTAAAAAAATTGAAGACCTGACTGGATATGAGGCCATTGATTCGATTGTAAAGGCAGAACCTCTTGGGCCGAAGCTGCCCCTTGACTGCATGGTCATTGCGCCTTTAACAGGCAATTCAATGAGCAAGCTGGCAAATGCCATGACGGACAGCCCGGTGCTGATGGCGGCAAAAGCGACAATCCGAAACAATCGGCCTGTCGTTCTGGGTATCTCGACAAATGATGCTCTTGGTTTAAACGGAACAAATTTAATGAGGCTCATGTCAACAAAAAATATCTTTTTTATTCCATTCGGGCAAGATGATCCATTTAAAAAACCGAATTCAATGGTAGCCAAAATGGATCTGCTTCCGCAAACGATTGAAAAGGCACTCATGCACCAGCAGCTTCAGCCGATTCTAGTTGAGAATTATCAGGGAAATGACTAAATTTACAGAAAATCTTTCCCAAACTAAAAAATTCGGTCATCACCCGCATATTCTATGGTAAAATAAAACGTAAAATCATAGTCAAATCAATTCAATGAAGCTGATTGGCGGAAGGAGTTTTACAGATGGGAAGAGGTTTACACGTAGCTGTTGTCGGAGCGACAGGGGCTGTGGGACAACAAATGCTTAAAACACTTGAAGACAGAAACTTTGAAATGGACACACTTACATTGCTATCTTCAAAACGCTCTGCGGGGACAAAAGTCACGTTTAAAGGCCAAGAGCTGACTGTTCAGGAAGCTTCTTCTGAGAGCTTTGAAGGGGTAAATATTGCTTTGTTCAGCGCCGGCGGAAGCGTATCACAAGCATTGGCACCAGAAGCTGTAAAACGCGGCGCTATTGTTATAGATAATACGAGCGCGTTCCGCATGGATGAAAATACACCGCTTGTTGTGCCAGAAGTGAATGAGGCAGACTTGCATGAACACAACGGCATTATTGCCAATCCAAACTGCTCTACAATCCAAATGGTTGCGGCACTTGAACCGATCCGCAAAGCATATGGCTTAAACAAGGTCATCGTATCAACTTACCAGGCAGTATCAGGAGCGGGTAATGAAGCTGTAAAAGAGCTTTACAGCCAAACACAGGCGATTTTAAATAAAGAAGAAATAGAGCCTGAGATCATGCCGGTAAAAGGTGACAAAAAACACTATCAAATCGCCTTCAACGCGATTCCGCAAATCGATAAATTCCAAGATAACGGCTATACGTTTGAGGAAATGAAAATGATAAATGAAACGAAAAAAATCATGCACATGCCTGACCTTCAAGTAGCGGCTACATGTGTGAGACTGCCAATCCAAACTGGGCACTCAGAGTCCGTCTACATCGAAATAGACCGTGATGACGCTACAGTTGAAGATATTAAAAATCTATTGAAAGAAGCTCCGGGCGTGACACTTCAAGATGATCCAAGCCAACAGCTTTATCCGATGCCTGCTGATGCTGTCGGCAAAAACGATGTGTTTGTAGGCCGCATCCGCAAAGACTTGGACAGAGCAAACGGTTTTCATTTATGGGTTGTTTCTGATAACCTATTAAAAGGCGCGGCATGGAACTCTGTTCAAATTGCAGAAAGCCTGAAAAAACTAAACCTCGTATAAAAGAGAGAATTTTCTAAAGACGAATAGAAGAGAGTAAGGCGCTATCAGCCTGCTCTCTTCTGTTACGTCCGAATAATTTGGAGTGAAAACAGTGAAGATAATTGTTCAAAAGTTCGGCGGAACATCAGTAAAAGATGATAAAGGCCGCAAACTGGCTTTAGGGCATATTAAAGAAGCAATCAGTGAAGGATATAAGGTTGTCGTTGTCGTTTCAGCGATGGGCCGAAAAGGAGACCCGTATGCAACAGATTCTTTGCTCGGGCTGCTTTACGGCGATCAGTCAGCGATTTCTCCTAGGGAGCAGGATTTGCTTTTATCTTGCGGAGAGACTATTTCCTCTGTCGTCTTTACAAGCATGCTGCTTGATAACGGTGTGAAAGCAGCTGCGCTGACAGGGGCTCAGGCTGGCTTTTTAACGAATGATCAGCATACCAATGCGAAAATCATTGAAATGAAACCGGAGCGTTTATTCAGTGTGCTCGCCAATCATGATGCGGTAGTCGTCGCAGGCTTCCAGGGCGCAACCGAAAAGGGTGATACAACAACAATCGGCAGAGGGGGCAGCGATACGTCTGCAGCCGCACTCGGAGCAGCTGTTGATGCGGAATACATCGATATTTTCACCGATGTAGAAGGCGTAATGACTGCTGACCCAAGAGTGGTGGAAAATGCAAAACCGCTTCCTGTTGTGACGTATACGGAAATCTGCAACCTGGCGTATCAGGGGGCCAAGGTCATTCATCCGCGTGCTGTGGAAATCGCAATGCAGGCCAAGGTTCCGATCCGCGTCCGTTCGACTTATTCGAATGATAAAGGTACATTGGTGACATCACATCACTCTTCCAAGGTCGGCAGTGATGTTTTTGAAAGGCTGATCACGGGAATCGCCCATGTCAAAGATGTCACGCAGTTCAAAGTGCCTGCGAAAATCGGCCAGTATAACGTTCAGACTGAAGTGTTCAAGGCTATGGCAAACGCTGGAATCAGTGTCGATTTCTTTAACATTACACCTAGTGAAATCGTCTATACGGTAGCCGGAAATAAAACAGAAACAGCTCAGCGTATTTTAATGGATATGGGCTATGATCCAATGGTGACGAGAAACTGCGCGAAGGTATCGGCGGTCGGCGCGGGCATTATGGGTGTTCCCGGTGTTACGTCCAAAATTGTATCGGCTCTTTCAGAAAAAGAAATTCCGATCCTTCAGTCGGCTGACAGCCATACGACGATATGGGTGCTCGTCCATGAAGCGGATATGGTTCCTGCTGTAAACGCTTTGCATGAAGTGTTTGAACTTTCGAAGTAAATGTGATTGAATCATGATGAGGTGAATAAAATGAATTTCGGAAATGTGTCTACAGCGATGATTACACCCTTTGACAATAAAGGGAACGTAGACTTTCAAAAACTGTCTACACTGATTGATTACTTGTTGAAAAACGGAACGGATTCTTTAGTAGTAGCGGGAACAACTGGAGAATCTCCGACCCTTTCAACTGAAGAAAAAATTGCGCTTTTTGAATATACGGTAAAAGAAGTAAACGGACGGGTGCCCGTTATCGCTGGTACTGGAAGCAACAACACGAAAGATTCCATTAAGCTGACAAAAAAAGCTGAGGAAGCGGGCGTGGACGCTGTTATGCTTGTTACCCCGTATTACAATAAACCTTCTCAAGAAGGAATGTACCAGCATTTTAAAGCAATTGCGGCAGAGACATCTCTTCCGGTTATGCTCTATAATGTTCCTGGCCGTACGGTTGCTTCTCTTGCTCCTGAAACGACGATCCGTTTGGCGGCGGACATTCCGAATGTGGTTGCGATTAAAGAAGCGAGCGGAGACCTAGAAGCGATTACAAAAATTATTGCTGAAACACCGGAAGACTTCTATGTCTATTCAGGGGATGACGCTCTGACGCTTCCTATTCTTTCAGTTGGAGGAAGAGGAGTTGTATCAGTGGCGAGCCATATTGCAGGCTCTGATATGCAGCAAATGATTAAAAATTATACGAATGGGCAAACAGCTAATGCGGCACTGATCCATCAGAAACTGCTGCCGATTATGAAGGAACTGTTTAAAGCGCCTAATCCTGCTCCAGTCAAAACAGCGCTTCAGCTGAGAGGTCTTGATGTCGGTTCTGTGCGTCTGCCTCTAGTCCCGTTAACTGAGGATGAACGTCTGAGCTTAAGCAGCACGATCAGCGAACTGTAAGAAAATTTCATACAGTGAAACAAACGCGGTCATTCTCACATTCAGCTGAGTTTGACCGTTTCTTTTACATATTGGTTTTCCCTAAACCTTCTGCTTTATCTTGTTTTCTAAATTTACTTTCAGTTATAATAGGAACAAGTGATGATGGACGGGTATGAGACTAGGAGGATATAGATTTTGAAAAAGAAAAATACAGAAAACGTTAGAATTATCGCCCTTGGCGGTGTCGGAGAGATTGGGAAGAACCTTTATGTCATTGAAATTGACTCAGACATATTTGTCGTTGATGCCGGCCTTATGCATCCAGAAAACGAAATGCTCGGTATTGATGTAGTGATTCCTGACATATCATATTTGATTGAACGGGCTGACCGCGTCAAGGCAATCTTTTTAACGCACGGGCACGATGAAAATATCGGCGGCGTTTTTTACTTATTAAACAAGCTGTCCGTTCCAGTGTACGGAACAAAACTGACGCTTGCACTGTTAAGAGAGAAATTAAAACAATACGGACATAACCGAAAAACTGATTTAAGAGAAATTCACTCAAAATCTGTCATTACATTTGAATCAACAAAAGTATCGTTCTTTAGAACGATTCACAGCATTCCTGATTCTGTAGGTGTGAGCTTTAAAACATCACTTGGATCTATTGTATGCACGGGAGACTTCAAATTTGACCAAACACCTGCACTTAATCAGACGTGCGACATTGGCGAGATCGCCAAGATTGGCAATAGCGGCGTGCTCGCTCTGCTTTCTGACAGTGCAAATGCGGAACGGCCGGGTTACACCCCTTCGGAAGCGGCAGTCAGCGGAGAAATTTCGGATGCGCTGTATAATTCACAGAACCGGGTGATTATTGCTGTTTTCGCATCCAATATTAACCGGATTCAGCAAGTCATTCATGCAGCGGCTCAAAATGGCAGAAAGATTGCCGTAGCCGGAAAAAATCTTCAATCTGTCCTGCAGCTGGCGAGAAAGTTAGGATACATTGAAGCAGATGATGAATTGTTTATTTCTGTACAGGATGTCAAAAAATATCCGAAGCGCGAAGTGGCCATTATTACAGCCGGAAGCCAAGGTGAACCATTAGCTGCTTTGACAAGAATGGCAAACAAAGCTCACAAACAGCTGAACATTGAAGAAGGGGATACGGTGGTCATTGCGTCAACTCCGATTCCCGGGCAGGAACTCATTTACTCTAAAACAGTAGATCTTCTTGCGAGAGCCGGTGCACAAGTCATCTTTGCCCAAAAGCGTGTTCATGTATCAGGACACGGCTCACAAGAAGAGTTAAAGCTGATGATCAACCTGCTTAAACCAAAATATTTGATTCCTGTAAACGGCGAATACAGAATGCAAAAAGCTCATTCAAAAATCGCTGAAGAAACAGGCATGAAGCGCAGTGACATCTTCTTAATTGAAAAAGGAGACGTCGTTGAATTCCGCGGCCAAAACGTAAAAATTGGGGATAAAGTTCCTTACGGCAATATTTTAATTGATGGTTTAGGTGTCGGTGATATCGGCAATATCGTATTGAGAGACCGCCGCTTGCTTTCACAGGACGGAATTTTAATCGTTGTCATTACACTTGATAAACAAAAGAAACATCTTGTATCAGGACCAGAAATTATCACTCGCGGCTTTGTTTATGTAAGAGAGTCTGAAGGTCTTATCGTACAGGCTACTGAGCTTGTCCGGTCCATCGTGACAGAAGCGACTGAAACATCAAATGTCGAATGGTCAACGCTGAAGCAGGCAATGCGGGATGCTTTGAACCAATTCCTTTATGAAAAAACGAAACGTAAACCGATGATCATCCCAATTATTATGGAAGTATAATGACTGACTAAAGACCGGAGCTGCTCCGGTCTTTATTTTTTGTCCTTCAAGCCGGGATTGAATGAAGTATCTTTGTTCATAATACAAAGAGAAACTCGGAAAGGATGAAAGCGAGATGGATCATCGTATGGAAAACACAGAAGAAGAGCGTCCTGAAAAAAATGATGCGAAGGACAGCATTATGAATAAAATACAGCAGCTTGGTGAAACGACGCTTCCGCAGCTGCCCCAAGATACAAATATTCATTGTCTGACCATTATCGGACAAATTGAAGGCCATGTTCAGCTTCCTCCGCAAAACAAAACAACAAAATATGAACATGTCATCCCGCAGATTGTGGCAATTGAACAAAATCCCAAAATTGAAGGCTTGCTGATCATATTAAATACTGTCGGAGGAGATGTTGAAGCTGGTCTTGCCATAGCGGAAATGCTTGCATCTTTATCGAAACCGACCGTTTCTATCGTGCTTGGCGGGGGGCATTCCATCGGCGTTCCGATTGCTGTATCCTGTGATTACAGCTATATCGCCGAAACAGCAACGATGACGATTCATCCAGTTAGGCTCACCGGGCTGGTCATCGGGGTGCCGCAAACGTTTGAATACCTGGATAAGATGCAAGAAAGAGTTGTTAAATTTGTGACAAGCCATTCCAATATAACCGAAGAGAAGTTTAAAGAGCTAATGTTTTCAAAAGGAAACTTAACACGCGATATCGGAACAAATGTAGTCGGTAAGGATGCAGTTAAATATGGATTGATCGATCACGCAGGCGGTGTCGGACAGGCAATCAATAAACTGAATGAGCTCATCGATGAAGCAAGGAAAGAAGAAGGACGGATGATTCAATGATTCTTTATACCGTGATGCCGCAGGAAATTGTGTTTGCAGAACAGAACCAAGAGACAAGCGCACATGAGCAAATTGAATATAAAGGTGTACCGCTTCTAGTCGAAATGAAAGGGAATGAAGCGGAAGTCATTCAAATCATGAGCACCAATCCAATGCATTTTCTGCATCCGGACATTTCACCGGGACAAAAGCTGAAATTAAACGTATAAGAATCCAACCCTTTTTTAAGGGCAAAATATGCTATAATAGGGGAATCCTACAGAAAAAACGCAGCCTGTAAACGGCTGCTTTCTTCATTATGTATGAACTTACATTTTTTAACGCAGTAAGGTGATGAGTGTGGCAAAGAAAAAACGAAAATCAAGAAAAAAACAGGCGAAACAGCTCAATATAAAATACGAGCTCAACGGATTGCTGTGTATAGCCATTTCAATTATCGCAATCTTGCAGCTGGGGGTAGTCGGGCAAACGTTTATCTATTTGTTCCGCTTTTTTGCTGGAGAGTGGTTTATTTTATGCTTGTTAGGTTTATTGGTGTTAGGAGTCTCACTGTTTTGGAAGAAAAAAACCCCAAGCCTTTTAACGAGACGAAAGGCCGGGTTGTACTGTATCATCGCAAGCATATTGCTGCTTTCTCACGTGCAGCTATTTAAAAATTTGACGCACAAAGGGTCTATTGAGTCTGCAAGCGTGGTGCGCAATACGTGGGAATTGTTTTTAATGGACATGAATGGCAGCTCTGCTTCACCTGATTTAGGCGGAGGAATGATCGGTGCGCTGCTGTTTGCGGCTTCACACTTTTTGTTTGCGTCGACTGGTTCTCAGATCATGGCAATTGTCATGATTTTGATCGGAATGATTTTAGTAACAGGGCGCTCACTGCAAGAAACGCTAAAAAAGTGGATGAGCCCGATTGGACGTTTTATAAAAGAACAATGGTTAGCATTTATTGATGATATGAAATCCTTCAAATCAAATATGCAGTCATCGAAAAAAACGAAAGCGCCAAGCAAAAAACAAAAACCGGCCCGCAAAAAACAGCAAATGGAACCGGAGCCTCCTGATGAAGAGGGGGATTATGAAACAGTATCGCCTCTTATTCATTCAGAGCCGATTATCTCAAGCTTTTCTGATCGTAATGAAGAGGAAGAGTCTCCAGTTATAGAAAAGCGCGCCGAACCTGTGTCGAAGCCGCTTCAGGACATCCAACCGGAGACAGGTGATCAGGAAACTGTTTCTGCTCCTCCTATGACCTTTACAGAGCTCGAAAATAAGGATTACGAGATGCCGTCACTGGATTTGCTGGCAGATCCGAAGCATACCGGCCAGCAGGCTGATAAAAAGAATATTTATGAAAATGCGAGAAAGCTTGAACGCACATTCCAAAGCTTTGGCGTAAAGGCGAAAGTCACACAGGTTCATCTCGGACCGGCCGTAACAAAATATGAAGTATATCCTGATGTCGGAGTGAAGGTTAGCAAAATTGTCAATTTAAGCGATGATTTAGCGCTTGCGCTTGCTGCGAAGGATATCAGGATCGAAGCGCCTATACCAGGAAAATCAGCAATCGGAATTGAAGTTCCAAACGCAGAAGTGGCAATGGTTTCGCTGAAGGAAGTGCTGGAGTCTAAATTGAATGACAGACCGGATGCGAAGCTGTTAATTGGACTCGGCCGCAATATTTCAGGTGAAGCTGTATTGGCTGAGTTAAACAAGATGCCCCACCTTTTGGTCGCAGGCGCAACCGGTAGCGGGAAAAGTGTCTGTGTCAACGGCATTATTACAAGTATTTTAATGCGCGCGAAACCGCATGAAGTGAAAATGATGATGATCGATCCTAAAATGGTAGAGCTAAATGTCTACAACGGGATTCCGCATTTGCTTGCTCCGGTTGTAACCGATCCGAAAAAAGCGTCGCAGGCTTTGAAAAAGGTTGTCAATGAAATGGAGCGGCGGTACGAATTATTTTCTCATACGGGTACAAGAAATATTGAAGGATACAATGATTATATAAAACGCGCCAACAATGAAGAAGGAGCGAAACAGCCAGAGTTGCCCTATATTGTTGTCATTGTGGACGAGCTTGCCGATCTCATGATGGTCGCTTCATCTGATGTGGAAGATTCGATTACGAGATTGTCCCAAATGGCGCGGGCTGCCGGCATCCATCTTATTATTGCGACACAGCGGCCATCGGTGGATGTTATCACAGGGGTGATCAAAGCGAACATTCCGTCACGAATCGCGTTCAGCGTATCTTCACAGACGGATTCAAGGACCATTCTTGACATGGGTGGCGCTGAGAAGCTTCTTGGCCGCGGCGATATGCTGTTTTTACCTGTGGGGGCTAACAAACCTGTCCGTGTGCAGGGAGCATTTTTGTCGGATGACGAAGTGGAGAAGATCGTCGACCATGTGATTACGCAGCAGAAAGCGCAATATCAAGAAGAAATGATTCCTGAGGAGACAACAGAAACTCATTCCGAGGTTACTGATGAACTTTATGATGAAGCTGTTGAATTAATTGTCGGCATGCAGACGGCATCTGTTTCAATGCTGCAAAGAAGATTCAGAATCGGCTATACGAGAGCTGCGCGCCTGATTGACGCAATGGAGGAACGCGGTGTTGTCGGACCGTATGAAGGCAGCAAACCTAGGGAAGTATTATTATCAAAAGAGAAATATGATGAGCTCTCTTCTTAATGAAGGGAGTTCCGCTTTCTATAGTTGGCAATAATAACATTATGTAAACTGATCACCTTTCTATTTATTTTTTCGACAAAACATGATATAGTTGTCCCAATTGTTCAATAATTTTTATCGAAAGTGGTTTACGGAGGGGAAACATGTCTACAAAAGCTGATAATCGGCACTTGTATTTGAAAGTAATTGAACGAATTAAAGAGGATATAAAAAATGGGATCTACACTGAGAAGGAAAAGCTGCCTTCTGAATTTGAGCTTTCCAAAAAGCTTGGTGTCAGCAGAGCGACGCTAAGAGAAGCCTTGCGGATACTGGAAGAAGAGCATGTGATTATCAGAAGGCATGGTGTAGGCACTTTTGTCCATTCTAAGCCGTTATTTCTTTCGGGCATTGAACAGCTGAACAGTGTAACCAAGATGATAGAACAGGCGAATATGACCCCTGGCACGATTTTTCTATCATCACAAGTGCTTATGCCGTCTGAAGATGATACAAAGAGATTTCATTTGGCAGAAGGGCAAGAACTTTTTTACCTTGAACGAGTCAGGACAGCTGACGGACAGCCGATTGTGTATTGTATAGACAAAATTCCGATGAATATTTTGCCGAATTCTTTTTCTCATCAGCAAGAATCTATGTTTGACCTGCTTGAGAAAAATTCAGGCTCCGTAATCAGCTATGCAGTAACTGATATAGAACCGATCGGCTATCACGATACCATTTCTCCAGTACTTGAATGCGATCCGGAAACAGCTCTTTTGCTGTTAAAACAAACCCATTACGATCAGCACGATAAACCGGTGCTTTATTCTTTAAATTATTTTAGAGCGGATAAATTCAGATTTCATGTTTTGCGTAAACGATTCTAAAAACGGACGCCTGTATGTGTCTGTTTTTTTATTTGCACTGATTCATGTTTCTTTGTACATACTTTCATTCCGGTTAACGCAATATATAAGGGATGACAAGAAAGTGAATGGGTGAAAATGTTGAGAGAGAAAAATGGAATGAAAAATATTATTGCATTGTCTTCCGTCCCGCTTGTGATGACACTCGGGAACTCCATGCTGATTCCTGTTCTTCCGATGATGGAGAAAAAGTTGTCGGTGACTTCATTTCAAGTATCTTTAATCATTACTGTATATTCAGTAGTAGCAATTATTTGCATTCCGATTGCCGGATATTTGTCGGATCGTTTCGGAAGAAAAAAAATATTGCTTCCATGCCTCCTCATTGCAGGATTGGGGGGAGCGGTAGCTGCTTTTGCCTCGACCTATATGAAAAATCCTTATGCTATGATCTTGGCGGGGCGGGTTCTTCAAGGCATCGGTTCTGCAGGTGCAGCTCCTATCGTTATGCCGTTTATCGGCGATTTGTTTCAAGGAGACGATGAAAAGGTCAGCGCCGGCCTTGGTGATATTGAAACTGCCAACACGTCAGGGAAGGTATTAAGCCCGATACTTGGGGCCTTACTGGCTTCCTGGTACTGGTTTGTCCCATTTTGGTTTATTCCGTTTTTCTGTTTGATCAGCTTTTTACTCGTATTGTTTTTGGTGGCTAAGCCTGAAGAAGATGAAGATGCGCCTGCTGTTTCTGAGTTTATTAAGAGTGTGAAGAAAATCTTTAAACAGGATGGTCGCTGGCTTTATACGGTCTTCATTATCGGGTGTGTCATTATGTTTTTGTTATTTGGCGTATTATTTTATTTATCAGATACGCTGGAGAACAAGTATGCCATTGACGGAGTAGCTAAAGGCGGATTACTGGCAATCCCACTTTTGTTTTTGTCAACCAGTTCTTTTATAGCTGGCAAAAAGATCGGTAAAGATAAAGGCCGGATGAAATTTTGCGTTGTTACAGGGATGATTCTGTTAACCCTTTCGTTTATTGCCTTGTGGTGGAACCACAGTTTTTATTTTTTATTTGTCTTTTTAAGCTTTGGCGGGATTGGGATTGGAATGGCTCTTCCTGCTTTAGATGCATTGATAACCGAAGGGATTGAAAGTGAACAATGCGGAACCATTTCCTCCTTCTACAATAGCATGCGCTTTATAGGAGTAGCTCTCGGTCCACCTGTTTTTGCTGCATTAATGTCTAATGCAAACTGGATTATTTTCATACTCTCGGCGTTTTGCAGCATCGTTTCTTTATTTTTAGTGCTCTTTACTGTAGATGCTAAAAAAAGTGAAGAAGAAGAAAAAAACTTAGGGACGGTCTAGCCAGCCGTCTTTTTTTGCGCTTCCTTGCAGTACCTATACAGCATGCGGAGGTTATTGTTTCCTTATAAATCCTACAGTTGCTATAATTACATGAAAGAGTGTTTCTGCGAATGCTGAAAATTGGTCATAATACATACTAATTAAGAAATGAACGAAGGAGGTTCCATATGTCATATGTTAATGAACTCAAATCAAAGCACGGCGGTTTAACCGCACACATAGTAGAAACAGAAAAATTCAAAACCGTCTCGCTTATTTTTAAGATGCTTGCGCCGCTGACAAAGGATCAAGTCACCAAAAGAGCGCTGCTCCCGCATGTGCTTCTTCGCGGAACGAAAAGCCATCCGAAAACCGCAGAATTGCGTTCATACCTGGATGAGCTGTACGGCACTTCAGTATCGGCTGACCTTACGAAAAAAGGAGAGCGGCACGTCATTACGTTCAGGCTTGAAATCCCGAATGAAAAATATTTAAAAGACCAAACGCCGCTACTTGAGAAAGGGCTCCAGCTTCTCGCAGAAATCGTCTTTTCACCTGCTTTGGAGGGAGACGCTTTTCAGTCACAATATGTGGCTCAAGAAAAACGGACGCTTAAGCAAAGAATCCAAGCCGTCTATGATGATAAAATGCGCTATTCGAATTTAAGGCTGATACAGGAAATGTGCAAAAATGAGCCTTACGCGCTTCATGTCAATGGTGAAATCGACGATGTCGATGACATTACGGCAGAGCAATTATACGAAACATACCAAAGCGCTATCCAAAAAGACCAGCTTGATCTATATGTTGTTGGTGATGTGGACAGTAACCAGGTACATTCGGCAATTGATAAGTATTTCAAAACAGAAGAGCGCACTCTTGGCACGATTGAAAACAATCACGCTGATGAAAAAGTGCAGCCAAAAGAAGTAATTGATGAAGAGGATGTTAAGCAAGGAAAGCTGAATATCGGCTACCGCACCAGCATCACTTATACAGATCAGGATTATCCTGCTTTACAAGTGTTTAACGGATTGTTCGGCGGATTCTCTCATTCTAAACTTTTCATTAATGTTCGGGAAAAAGCCAGTCTTGCTTACTACGCGGCTTCGCGTATAGAAAGTTTTAAAGGCTTGTTAATGGTGATGTCAGGCATTGAAGTGAAAAATTTTGAACAGGCGGTTTCGATTATTGCTGAGCAATTCCAGGCAATGAAAAACGGCGATTTCAGTGAGCAGGATATAGCACAGACAAAGGCCGTCATTCGAAATCAAGTGCTGGAAACGATTGATACAGCATACGGTTTATCTGAATTTTTATATCAGCAGGCCGCTGCTCAAGTCGAGATTCCTATCGAAGACTTTCTTGCCAATATTGAGAATGTCACAAAAGAGGATATCATTAAAGCCGGCGAAAAGATTCAGCTTGATACGACTTATTTCTTAAAAGGGACGGAGGGTGCATCTTGATCAAACCAATCGAATATGAACAGCTTCAGGAGACGCTGTATCATGAAAAAATGTCCAACGGCCTTGATGTTTACGTTTTGCCAAAAAAAGGCTTTAACAAGACGTATGCGGTCTTTACAACAAAGTACGGCTCGATAGATAACCGGTTTGTCCCTTTAGGTAAAAACGAGATGGTTCACGTGCCGGACGGGATTGCTCACTTTCTTGAGCACAAGCTGTTTGAGAAAGCGGACGGAGACGTTTTTCAAGATTTCAGCAAACAGGGGGCTTCTGCCAATGCGTTTACGTCATTTACAAGAACAGCTTACCTTTTCTCAAGCACATCAAATGTTGAACGCAATTTAGAGACGCTTATCGATTTCGTACAGGACCCATATTTTACTGAAAAAACGGTTGAAAAGGAAAAAGGGATTATTGGGCAGGAGATTAATATGTACGACGATAACCCTGATTGGAGGCTTTACTTCGGGGTCATTGAAAACATGTACAAAGAGCATCCTGTCAGAATCGACATAGCGGGAACAGTGGAAAGCATTTCACATATTACAAAAGACCTTCTTTATGAATGCTATGAAACGTTTTATCACCCGAGTAACATGCTCCTTTTCATTGTCGGACCTGTAGATCCTGAAGCGATTATTTCTCAGGTAAGAGAAAACCAGGGGAAAAAGCCGTATACTGATCAGCCGGAGATCAAACGGGAAGAAGTGAAAGAGCAAGAAGCGGTTTTCAGAAAAGAAAAAGAGATCAAAATGAACGTGCAGGGACCGAAATGCCTTGTCGGGCTGAAATCCAAAAAGCCGTTTAAATTAGGCAAAGAGCTCTTAAAGCATGAACTTTCAATGAACTTATTGCTTGAAGCGCTTTTCGGCAAAAGCTCTGCCCAGTATGAATCACTTTATGAAAAAGGATATATTGACGAAACGTTCAGCTTTGATTTTACTGCTGAATATGGGTTTGGTTTTGCGGCGATCGGCGGAGATACGCCTGAGCCGGATCAATTGGCTGAAGACATTTCAAGCATGCTTTTGCGCGCCGGTGAACTGATTACTGCTGAAAAGATTGAACTTGCCAGAAAGAAAAAGATCGGTACATTCTTAAAAGCGCTGAATTCCCCTGAATACATCGCCAATCAATTTACCCGTTATGCGTTCTTGGATATGAGCCTGTTTGACGTTGTAACGGTACTCGAGCAGATTACCCTCGAGGATGTCCAGAACGTAATACAAGAGGAAATTGCTGCAGACAGACTGACTGTCTGCAAGGTTGTTCCTAAATCATAAACAAAACATCCCTCCAGTGTGAGGGGTGTTTTTCTGCGGAAAGAAGGAAAGAGGATGAACAAAACAGCACTAATCACCGGAGCAAGCGGCGGCATTGGCAAAAGCATCAGCGAAACCCTTGCGGCTAAGGGATACAATCTGTTGCTGCATTACAATACAAATCAATACGCGGCAGCGGAGCTTGCTGAAAAACTAAGTCAGATGTTTGGCGTAAATGCGGAGATATTACAAGCTGATCTGTCCGCGCAAGATGGAGCAGATAAGCTGACAAGTTCAATTGTTCAGCCGATTGATGCGATTGTTTTAAACAGCGGACGAAGCCATTTTGGGCTGATTACGGATGTAGATAACGCAACGGTCCAGGAAATGGTTCAGCTTCATGTAGCGAGTCCGTATATGCTGACGAGAAACCTTCTGCCAGGCATGATTCGGAATAAATCGGGAGCGATTGTGGCTGTCAGCTCGATTTGGGGAGAGACTGGGGCATCCTGTGAAGTGCTGTACAGCATGGCAAAAGGAGCTCAGCATTCGTTTGTAAAAGGATTGGCTAAGGAGCTGGCGCCAAGCGGAATCAGGGTAAACGCCGTAGCGCCGGGCGCAGTTGATACAAATATGATGAATCAATTTACCCCGGCTGAAAAAGAAGAGATCGCTGATGAGATTCCGATCGGCCGGCTGGCCCGGCCGCAAGAAATTGCGGATGCAACAGCTTTTCTCCTGTCTGAAAAAGCGTCATATATTACCGGCCAAATTCTGTCGGTGAATGGCGGCTGGCACTGCTGATCCGAAAATATTCGGTGTATAGTTTCTTTTGCGAAGGATACAATAATCTTGTAACTTCACATGAAATGGAGGAAACAAGCATGTCAGTATTAGAAAACTGGGATAGCTGGAAAAACTTCCTTGGCGACCGTCTGAACTATGCGCAAGATAAAGGTATGAGCCAGGATACGATTACAGATCTTGCGACAGAAATCGGCAGCTACTTGGCTAATGAAGTGGAATCTAAGAACGAGCAGGAAAAAGTGCTGGCAGATCTTTGGAGTGTAGCATCAAAAGATGAACAGCACGCCATTGCCAATATGATGGTTAAGCTTGTTGAAAATAACAGCACTCACTAGGAAGAGAGGGGATTTTTCCTCTCTTTTTTATGTTTTCCTCATCACAGCAACATTCTTCTTTCTAATTAGAGAAAAATGCTTTATGATAAAGGAAGGTAAAATTTTGCCACAATGAAGGGGGTATATCATTTGGCAAAGCTCGAATGGTATTTTGAATATGAAATTCAAGTGAACCGCCCCGGACTGCTCGGGGATATTTCATCTCTTCTTGGGATGCTTTCTATCAACATCGTAACGATAAACGGCGTCGATCTTTCCAGAAGGGGAATGCTCCTCAGGTGCCGCCATATAGATCAAATTAAACGATTAGAATCAATCTTAAAAACGATGGAAACAATTAAAGTAACGAAGCTTAGAGAACCGAGGCTTCGCGACCGTCTTGCCGTACGCCACGGCCGTTATATTCAACGGGATGCCGATGACAAGAAAACGTTCCGCTTTGAACGGGACGAGCTTGGCTTATTAGTCGATTTTATGGCCGAATTGTTCAAAAAAGAAGGCCATAAATTAATTGGAATCAGAGGTATGCCGCGTGTCGGGAAAACGGAATCGATTGTAGCCTCTAGTGTGTGTGCAAGCAAAAGGTGGCTGTTTGTGTCATCAACCTTGCTGAAGCAGACGATAAGAAGCCAGCTGATTGCCGATGAATACAGCACTGAAAATGTTTTTATCGTTGACGGAATTGTGTCAACACGAAGGGGATCGGAACGCCATCTCCAGCTGGTCCGTGAAATCATGCGGCTTCCGGCAACAAAAGTGGTGGAGCATCCGGACATATTCGTTCAAAATACAGAGTATACACTAGATGACTTTGATTATATTATTGAACTGAGAAATGACCCTGATGAGGTTATTACATATGAACATGCCGAGGAACCCCAAATGTTTGATCAATCCGGGTTTTCAAGCTTTGATTTTTAAAATTGGAAGGTGTTTGTTGTGACTGAACTAGGAATCCGGCTCAAAGAAGCCAGAGAGGAAAAAGCAATGTCATTGGATGATCTCCAAGCGGCAACAAAGATTCAAAAAAGGTATTTAACCGCCTTGGAGGAAGGGAACTATGACATTATTCCGGGGAAGTTTTATGTTCGGGCATTCATCAAGCAATATGCAGAAGCCGTTGGGCTTGATGCGGATCAGCTGTTTGAGGAGCATAAAAAAGATATCCCTAATACGTATCATGACGATGTGTCTGAAAAGATCTCCGGCATGAATCTTCAAAAGGAAATGCCAAAGCCAGCATCTAAGGCGCTGGAGCTGCTGCCAACGATACTTGTTATTCTCGGCGTGATTGTCGTGATTGCCATTGTGTACGCGATCATTCAATTTGCCAATCACAAAAACAGTGATGATCATAATGCGGCATCAGAAAAAGCAATTACGCAAAGTGAGAGCAAGTACGAAATCCCTAAAGATTCAACGCTGAAAGAGAATCAAAATAACAGCTCTGAAAAAGAGACAGACACTAAAAAAGAAACGAAAGAAAACGAAGATAAGAAAAAAGAAAATGACAGTGAGAAGCTGGAGATTAAAGCTGCTGGCACTGAAGGATCGTTAACGACTTATGAAGTGTCCGGCGCTGATAAAATCGAGCTGGAACTGAAGGCATCAGACAGCTCCTGGATTCGAGTGCGTGATGAAAACAGCAGCTCTTTAAAAGAAGGAACGCTGAAAAAAGACGAAACCTATAAAAAAGACATAACTGATCAGAAACAAGTTGATATCCGCACCGGATATGCACCTAATCTGAAAATAAAAATCAACGGTAAGGTTCTTTCATATGAACTTGATCCGAAAAAAGTGATGGCACAAACCATAAAGATTGTAAATAAAAAGGAAGAAAAGTCATCTTAAATTATCAGATGACTTTTCTTCACGTCTGAGTATGAAATTGGAGGGGCTTTATGTTTAACTTACCAAATAAAATCACACTAGCTAGAATCGCATTAATCCCAATCTTCATGATTATCATGCTGGCGCCGTTTGACTGGGGCAGGCTCGAAGTTGGAGACGAATCAATCCCGGTCGCACATTTGGCGGGGGCTATTCTATTTATTATTGCATCTACAACAGACTGGGTGGACGGGTATTATGCCCGAAAACTGAATCTCGTAACAAACTTCGGGAAATTTCTTGATCCGCTTGCGGACAAACTGCTCGTATCCGCAGCGTTAATTATCCTTGTTCAATTTGATCTCGCTCCAGCTTGGATGGTCATTGTGATTATCAGCAGGGAGTTTGCCGTGACAGGTTTAAGGCTTGTCTTAGCCGGAACAGGGGAAGTCGTAGCTGCTAACATGCTTGGTAAAATCAAAACCTGGGCACAGATTATTGCGGTATCCGCATTGCTTCTTCATAATCTTCCATTTGAACTTGTGTCATTCCCGTTTGCTGACTTGGCGCTGTGGGTAGCCGTCTTCTTTACTGTCGTCTCAGGCTGGGAATACTTCTCTAAAAACTGGGAAGCGTTAAAAACATCTAACTAAGAAAGAAGGACTTCGTCATGGAATTTCCAAAAAAAGCAGAAATAATTGCAGTCGGTTCAGAGCTGCTGCTTGGCCAAATCGCCAATACAAATGCTCAATTTATCAGCAAACAGCTCGCTGAAATCGGGGTCAACGTATTTTATCATACAGCGGTCGGCGATAACCCGGAGCGGCTGAAGCAGGTCATCCGCATTGCTGAAGAACGCTCTGACTTCATTATTTTTTCAGGAGGTCTTGGACCCACAAAAGATGATCTGACGAAAGAAACGATTGCAAATACGCTGGGACGTCCGCTTGTGTTAAATGATGAGGCATTCCAATCCATTGAGGACTATTTCAAACGAACAAAACGCACGATGTCACCTAATAACCGAAAACAGGCGCTTGTGATCGAAGGCTCTGACGTGCTGGCGAATCACTTTGGAATGGCCCCGGGAATGCTCACAGAGCATGAATCGCGCTATTATATGCTTCTTCCTGGACCGCCGAGCGAATTGCGTCCAATGTTTGAAAACGAGGCAAAACCTCTTCTGCTGAAAAAGATGGGTTCAAATGAAAAAATTGTGTCAACCGTTCTTCGTTTTTTCGGTATCGGTGAATCTCAGCTTGAAGCCGATTTGGAAGATATTATTGATGCGCAAACCAATCCGACAATTGCGCCTTTGGCGGCTGATGGAGAGGTGACGCTGCGTCTGACAGCCAAACACGCCGATGAAAAGGAAACAGAGCGTCTGTTAAAAGAAACAGAGGCCGTTATCTTAGAGCGTGTCGGTGAATTTTTCTATGGTTACGATGATACTTCTCTTGTAAAAGAGCTATCTATAGCGTGTAAGGAAAAAGGCATTACAATTTCTGCGGCAGAAAGCTTTACCGGAGGGCTGTTTTCTGAATGGCTGACGGATCATAGCGGTGCCTCAAAATTATTTGCCGGGGGCGTTGTTTGCTATACAAACGACGTGAAGCAGAATGTGCTTGGTGTCAAGAAGGAAACATTAGATCGTTTTGGGGCGGTCAGCAAGGAGTGCGCATCCGAACTGGCTAAGGGTGTTCAAAAACTCACTGGCAGCGATATCGGCATTAGCTTTACTGGTGTAGCAGGACCTGATGCTCAAGAAGGGCATGAGCCTGGGCATGTGTTTATCGGCATTTCCGCAAATGGTAAAGAAGAGGTTCACGAGTTTCACTTTGCGGGCTCCAGAACGGGGATCAGAAAACGCGGCGCTAAATACGGCTGCCATTTAATCTTAAAGCTTTTAGAGCAAAAATAATATTTTCAGCACATTATCCTCCTAAGAAAACATGATTTCTCTGATACATTATGATATTTTGATAGGAATCACGCCAAGAAAAAATCCGAATATGCGTTCGCTTTTTTCTTGGCAAATCCCTTCAAACAGGGTATAGTATATGTAGTGGTAACATAAAGGAGGAAAAAATAGAATGAGTGATCGTCAGGCAGCCTTAGATATGGCTCTTAAACAAATAGAAAAACAGTTCGGCAAAGGTTCCATTATGAAACTGGGAGAAAAGACAGATACAAGAATTTCTACTGTCCCAAGCGGCTCCCTCGCTCTTGATACAGCACTGGGAATTGGCGGATATCCTCGCGGACGGATTATTGAAGTATACGGTCCTGAAAGCTCAGGTAAAACAACTGTGGCGCTTCATGCGATTGCTGAAGTTCAGCAACAGGGCGGACAAGCCGCGTTTATCGATGCGGAGCATGCGTTAGATCCGGTATACGCGCAAAAGCTCGGTGTTAACATCGAAGAGCTTTTACTGTCTCAGCCTGACACAGGCGAGCAGGCGCTTGAAATTGCGGAAGCATTGGTTCGAAGCGGGGCAGTTGACATTGTCGTTGTCGACTCTGTAGCCGCTCTCGTTCCGAAAGCGGAAATTGAAGGCGACATGGGAGATTCTCATGTCGGTTTACAAGCACGCTTAATGTCTCAAGCGCTTCGTAAGCTTTCAGGGGCCATTAACAAATCGAAGACAATCGCGATTTTCATTAACCAAATTCGTGAAAAAGTCGGTGTTATGTTCGGGAATCCGGAAACAACTCCTGGCGGCCGTGCGTTGAAATTCTACTCTTCCGTGCGTCTTGAAGTGCGCCGTGCTGAACAGCTGAAACAAGGCAACGACGTAATGGGGAACAAAACGAAAATCAAAGTCGTGAAAAACAAGGTGGCTCCGCCGTTCCGTACAGCCGAGGTTGACATTATGTACGGAGAAGGCATTTCAAAAGAAGGCGAAATCATTGACCTAGGAACTGAACTTGATATCGTGCAAAAAAGCGGTTCATGGTACTCTTATGAAGAAGAGCGCCTTGGCCAAGGCCGTGAAAATGCAAAACAATTCCTGAAAGAAAATAAAGATATCATGCTGATGATCCAGGAGCAAATTCGCGAACATTACGGCTTGGATAATAACGGAGTAGTGCAGCAGCAAGCTGAAGAGACACAAGAAGAACTCGAATTTGAAGAATAAAAATAAAATAAGTTTCAAATGATACAAAAGGCTGAGTGAAAAACTCAGCTTTTTTGTATATTGCAAAAAAATGATAAAAATATTGCTTTTTTTGACAACTTTTTTAGGGCTTTATTCGTCTAACAAAACGTGTGCAAAATGGAATTTATTTTGGGAGGAAAAAATGAATGACAAGCCCAACCCGCAGAAGAACTGCGAAACGCAGACGGAGAAAACTAAATAAAAGAGGAAAACTGTTGCTTGGTCTTTTAGCAGTGATGGTTTGCATTACGATTTGGAATGCTATTCATCGAAATAGTGAAGAAAACGAGCCATCTCAAGAAATTGCAGCGGTTTCAAATACCGATCAGAAAAAAGAGATCAAAAAGAAAACTGCCAAAAAATCAGAGGAACAAATCAAAACAGTGGATCGAAATCAAAAAATCAGCAATTATTTAGAAGAGATCGGTTTCAGCGGAACAGCCATGATTGTCAGAAATGGAGAAATCGTAACAAATAAAGGTTTTGGCTATGCTGACCGTAAACACTACATTCAAAATAATCCATTGACATCTTTTTATGTCGGTTCATCACAAAAAGCGCTGATTGCAACTGCTATTTTGCAGCTTGAGGAAAAGGGGAGACTTCAGACAAGTGATCCGGTAAGTACGTATTTACCTCATTTTCCCAACGGACAAACGATTACTTTGAAGAATCTGCTTACACATACATCGGGGATAAACGGACATATTGAAGGAAACGGCGCCATTACTCCGGACGATTTAATAAAAGACATAGAACTGCAGGGAATCAAACGTCAGCCGGGCGTATGGGACTACAAGGATTCCAACTATTCTGTTCTTGCTTATATTATTGCTGAAGTAAGCGGTGAGCCCTATGAACAGTACATAAAGAATCATATTTTTAAACCTGCGGGAATGACGCATGCAGGCTTTTACAAAACATATAAAAAAGAACCTTATCCTGCCATCGGGTATAAGATGGAGGGCAGCAAAACAGTTACACCGTATATACCTGATCTATCCCAGCTGTATGGAGCGGGGGATATTTATATGAGCGCTATAGATATGTACAAATTTGACCAAGCGCTGATAGACGGAAAACTGTATTCGCAAAAAAGCTATGAAAAGATGTTTACGCCAGGGAGCAGCTCCACATACGGCATGGGATTTTATGTTGCTCCCGGCAGCTATTCAAACCATGGTGTTATGCCGGGCTTCAATATCTTGAACAGCTTTAGCAAATCTGGGCAAACCATTGTTGTTTTGTTCTCAAACATTCAAAATAATGCTAAATTGGGCCAAGTGAACAATAAAATATACCAGCTTCTAAATCAAGAATGATTGGCGATCTTCTTTTGGATGAATTGCATTCGGCACGTGAAAAGACGACTGGCCTGCAAACGTTAAGATGGCAAGCTTGACAAGTATTTCCGACACATTTACAATGAAGTTGTAACATTTGTTTTTTTAACATGATTGTTAAACCATTTAAACTTGACAAGGGCGATGAACACACTCATTCCCTGTGAAGGTTCTGTATGTTGAGAAAACTAGACAATGTACATGCCGACACTTTTTAAGCAACAACCAAGTTCATAGCAAGAGGAGGTGAAAGTATGACCCCAATTATGATGGTTCTCATCTCCATTTTGCTGATTCTACTCGGTTTAGTTGTTGGCTACTTTGTTCGTAAAACCATTGCCGAAGCGAAAATTGCGGGCGCACGCGGTGCAGCCGAGCAAATTCTTGAAGATGCGAAGCGTGATGCTGAAGCACTGAAAAAAGAAGCTCTGCTTGAAGCAAAGGATGAAATCCACAAACTTCGAATAGATGCTGAACAGGAAGTTCGTGAAAGACGAAATGAGCTTCAAAAACAAGAAAACCGTTTACTCCAAAAGGAGGAAAACCTTGATCGCAAACATGAGGGAATTGATAAACGGGAAGCGATGTTGGAGAAGAAAGATCATTCTCTGAATGAACGACAACAACATATTGAAGAGATGGAAAGCAAAGTGGATGAGATGATTCGTATGCAGCAGTCAGAGTTGGAACGAATTTCGAGTCTGACTCGTGATGAAGCGAAACAAATCATTCTTGAGCGGGTTGAAAACGAGCTTTCACATGACATCGCCATCATGACAAAAGAAACTGAAAACCGTGCGAAAGAAGAGGCGGATAAGAAAGCGAAAAACATTCTTTCACTCGCCTTACAGCGCTGCGCAGCGGACCACGTTGCCGAAACAACGGTATCAGTTGTCAATCTACCAAATGATGAGATGAAAGGACGTATCATCGGACGGGAAGGGCGTAACATTCGTACGCTTGAAACGCTGACAGGAATTGACCTGATTATTGATGATACGCCTGAAGCTGTCATTCTTTCCGGATTTGATCCGATCAGACGTGAGACAGCCAGAATTGCTCTTGATAAACTCGTTCAGGATGGCCGTATTCATCCGGCACGGATTGAAGAAATGGTTGAAAAATCTCGCCGCGAGGTCGATGACTATATTCGTGAGATGGGTGAGCAAACGACATTTGAGGTTGGTGTTCACGGCCTCCACCCAGATCTCATCAAGATCCTCGGCCGCTTAAAGTTCCGTACAAGCTACGGTCAAAATGTGCTTAAGCATTCCATGGAAGTCGCATTCTTGGCCGGTCTAATGGCATCGGAGCTTGGTGAAGACGCAAAGCTTGCTAAACGTGCGGGTCTTCTTCACGACATCGGGAAAGCAATTGACCATGAAGTAGAAGGAAGCCACGTTGAAATCGGGGTAGAGCTTGCGACCAAATATAAAGAGCACCCAGTCGTGATTAACAGTATTGCATCACACCACGGGGATGAGGAGCCGACTTCCATTATCGCTGTGCTGGTAGCTGCAGCAGATGCGCTTTCCGCTGCAAGACCTGGCGCAAGAAGTGAGACGCTCGAGAATTATATTCGAAGACTTGAAAAACTCGAAGAAATTTCTGAGTCCTACGAAGGTGTTGAAAAATCATTTGCCATTCAGGCTGGACGCGAAGTGCGTATTATGGTGAAGCCGGATTCAATTAATGATCTTGAGGCTCATCGACTGGCGCGAGATATCCGCAAGCGAATTGAGGACGAGCTCGATTATCCAGGTCATATTAAGGTGACAGTAATCAGAGAAACTCGAGCCGTAGAGTATGCAAAATAAAGTGATGCGCTAAGCATCACTTTATTTTTTTGACGGCAAGGAATTTTCAAGAAGAAAGGATTTACAAAATGAGAATTTTATTTATCGGAGATGTTGTCGGTTCACCGGGCCGTGACATGGTCAAAGAATATGTACCAAAGCTAAAAACAAAATATAAGCCTCACTTTACCATTATTAATGGTGAAAACGCCGCACATGGAAAAGGCCTGACGGAAAAAATTTATCACAGCTTAATCCAGTCCGGCGCAGATGCAATCACAATGGGGAACCACACATGGGACAAAAAAGAAATATTTGATTTTATAGATGACGTTCCGAACTTGGTTCGCCCGGCAAACTTTCCTGAAGGAACACCGGGGAAAGGGATCACATATGTGAAAGCAAACGGCAAAGAACTAGCAGTCATTAATTTGCAGGGACGTACGTTTTTGCCGCCGCTTGATGACCCGTTTTTAAAAGCGGATGAATTGATCGCAGAGGCTGCGAAAAGAACACCGTACATTTTTATCGACTTTCATGCCGAAGCGACAAGTGAAAAGCTCGCACTTGGCTGGTACACGGATGGGAGGGCGTCGGCTGTAGTAGGAACTCATACACACGTGCAAACAGCGGATAACCGCATTTTGCCGAAGGGAACGGCATATATTACTGATGTGGGAATGACTGGCCCGTATGACGGTATACTGGGGATGGACAGAGAGACGATTATTAAGCGATTCAAAACGAACCTTCCAGTCCGGTTTACTGTCGCTGAAGGAAAAACAACGCTCAGCGGAGTTGTGATTGACATTGACGATCAAACGAAAAAAGCCGTGAAAATTGAGCGTATTTTAATCAACGATGATCACATGTTCTTTGAATAGTTGAACATATGGTTATTTTATAAAAATATTAAAAAGAAAAGCAGGAATATAGCAACTCCTTAGTGAATATAGTAAAAATGGAAGGTAGCCCGCTATTTTTGAAAAGCATTGTGGGGATGGCTTTTTGGATAGCAACATCTAATAATGATTGTTCTAATGAACACTCACTTATCCATTGTAAAACTAAGGGGGAGCAGAAATGGAAATCTTAAAAGTTTCAGCAAAATCGAGTCCAAATTCAGTGGCAGGTGCGCTTGCAGGCGTGTTGAGAGAGCGAGGAGCCGCCGAGATTCAAGCGATCGGAGCGGGTGCATTAAACCAGGCTGTAAAAGCTGTGGCGATTGCCAGGGGATTTGTGGCGCCAAGCGGCGTTGATTTGATTTGTATTCCGGCTTTTACAGATATTCAAATCGATGGGGAAGAAAGAACAGCGATTAAATTAATCGTGGAGCCTCGCTAAAAACAAATAAAGCATTCTCAACCTGTTTGCGTAATGCAAACAGGTTGTTTTTCATTTATTGTGATATTTTCTCCCGATAGTATTTTTAGCACATAAATGAGCGAATATACAAAATCAGAAATGAGATAAAACGTTTCAAAAAAAAATTCGCCCTTTTTTCAAGACAGATACTTTTGTCCTTCTGGAAAAGACAGTACTGTTTACGCTTATTCCATATCATGGTACAATCCGAATATAACAAGAATTTTTCAAGGAGGATTGTACATGCAGAGTGGAAAGATGAAAGCTCTAATGAAAAAGGACGGGGCGTTCGGTGCTGTGCTGACTGAAGTTCCCATTCCTGAGATTGATAAACATGAAGTCCTCATAAAAGTGAAAGCCGCTTCCATATGCGGCACGGATGTCCACATTTATAATTGGGATCAATGGGCACGTCAGAGAATTAAAACACCCTATGTTTTCGGCCATGAGTTCAGCGGCATCGTAGAGGGTGTGGGAGAGAATGTCAGCAGTGTAAAAGTGGGAGAGTATGTGTCTGCGGAAACACACATTGTCTGTGGTGAATGTGTCCCTTGCGTAACAGGAAAATCTCATGTGTGTACCAATACTGCTATAATCGGAGTGGACACGGCAGGCTGTTTTGCGGAGTATGTAAAAGTTCCAGCTGATAACATTTGGAGAAATCCCGCTGATATGGACCCGTCGATTGCTTCCATTCAAGAGCCTTTAGGAAATGCAGTTCATACCGTACTCGAGAGCCAGCCTGCAGGAGGAACGACTGCAGTCATTGGATGCGGACCGATTGGTCTTATGGCTGTTGCGGTTGCAAAAGCAGCAGGAGCTTCTCAGGTGATAGCGATTGATAAGAATGAATACAGGCTGAGGCTTGCAAAACAAATGGGAGCGACTTGTACTGTTTCTATTGAAAAAGAAGACCCGCTCAAAATTGTAAGCGCTTTAACAGGTGGGGAAGGTGCAGATCTTGTTTGTGAGATGTCGGGTCATCCCTCAGCGATTGCCCAAGGTCTTGCGATGGCTGCGAATGGCGGAAGATTTCATATTCTCAGCTTGCCGGAACATCCGGTGACAATTGATTTGACGAATAAAGTGGTATTTAAAGGGCTTACCATCCAAGGAATAACAGGAAGAAAAATGTTTTCAACATGGCGCCAGGTGTCTCAGTTGATCAGTTCAAACGTGATCGATCTTGCACCTGTTATTACCCATCAGTTTCCGTTAGAGGAGTTTGAAAAAGGTTTCGAACTGATGAGAAGCGGCCAGTGCGGAAAAGTAATTTTAATTCCATAAAGGGGGATAAACATGACGAAGGAATTTGAGTTTTTAAAAGCAGAGCTTGATAGAATGAAAGAAAACCATACTTGGCAAGACATAAAACAGCTTGAATCTATGCAGGGCCCATCTGTCACAGTGAATCACCAAAAAGTCATTCAGCTATCTTCTAATAATTACCTCGGTTTCACTTCACATCCTAGACTCATCAACGCCGCACAGGAGGCCGTTCAGCAGTATGGAGCCGGCACCGGATCAGTGAGAACGATTGCCGGTACATTTACAATACATCAAGAGCTTGAGAAAAAGCTGGCAGCCTTTAAAAAAACGGAGGCGGCACTTGTATTCCAATCAGGCTTCACAACAAACCAAGGCGTACTTTCAAGTATTCTATCAAAAGAGGATATTGTCATCTCCGATGAATTGAACCATGCCTCTATTATTGACGGAATTCGACTGACAAAGGCGGATAAAAAGGTGTATCAGCACGTCAATATGAGTGATTTAGAGCGGGTGCTGAGAAAGTCAATGAATTATCGAATGCGTCTGATTGTGACAGACGGCGTATTTTCCATGGATGGCAACATAGCTCCTCTGCCTGATATTGTAGAGCTCGCTGAGAAATATGACGCATTTGTGATGGTGGATGACGCCCATGCATCCGGAGTACTTGGCGAAAACGGCAGGGGAACGGTGAATCACTTCGGTCTTGACGGCAGAGTTCATATTCAGGTCGGGACATTAAGCAAGGCAATCGGAGTGCTCGGCGGCTACGCTGCAGGTTCAAAGGTGCTGATCGATTATTTGCGCCATAAAGGCCGTCCATTTTTATTCAGCACATCTCATCCGCCGGCTGTCACTGCAGCTTGTATGGAAGCGATTGATGTCTTGCTTGAAGAGCCGGAGCATATGGAGCGCTTGTGGGAGAATACTGCCTATTTTAAAGCAATGCTTATGAAAATGGGTTTGACTCTCACAGAGAGTCAAACGCCGATTCTTCCTATTTTAATAGGTGATGAAGGTGTGGCAAAGCAATTTTCAGATCAGCTCCTTTCTCACGGTGTTTTTGCCCAAAGTATCGTTTTCCCGACTGTAGCAAAGGGAAAAGCCAGAATTCGCACGATTATAACAGCAGAGCACACCAAAGATGAATTGGATCAGGCGCTTGATGTCATCGAAAAGACGGCAAAGGAGCTCCAGCTATTGTAACAAGAGGAAGAGTTTACTCTTCCTCTTTTGATTCCTTATTGATTATTATTCTCAATGAGTGTACAATGATAGGTTGCCGGTTGTGCAGAGCTTCAATAACCTTTATACTGAAGGGTGGAAGTTTGGTTTGAAAGGAGAAAATATGACATGAATGAAAAACAAAAATTAGAGAGCGGACAAGTTAATCCATCGGACAAAAAATCCGAGAAGGATTACAGCAAGTACTTTGAAGCTGTTTACATTCCGCCTTCTTTAAAAGACGCGAAAAAACGAGGCAAGGAAGCCGTTACTTATCATAATGACTTTAAAATTTCTGAACAATTTAAAGGATTGGGAGACGGAAGAAAGTTCTATATCCGTACGTACGGCTGCCAAATGAATGAACACGATACAGAGGTTATGGCAGGGATCTTTATGGCGCTCGGTTACGAAGCGACAAACTCTGTTGACGACGCCAATGTCATTTTGTTAAACACATGTGCAATCCGTGAAAATGCTGAAAACAAGGTGTTTGGTGAGCTCGGACACTTAAAAGCACTGAAAAAAAACAATCCCGATCTGATTTTAGGCGTGTGCGGCTGTATGTCCCAAGAGGAATCAGTCGTGAACCGTATTTTGAAAAAACATCCGTTTGTCGATATGATTTTCGGAACGCATAACATTCATCGCCTGCCGGAGCTTTTGTCAGAAGCATACCTTTCAAAAGAAATGGTTGTAGAAGTTTGGTCTAAGGAAGGGGACGTTATTGAAAACCTTCCGAAAGTCCGAAATGGAAAAATTAAGGGCTGGGTCAATATCATGTACGGCTGTGACAAATTCTGTACGTATTGCATTGTGCCTTACACACGCGGAAAAGAAAGAAGCCGCCGCCCTGAGGATATCATTCAGGAAGTGAGAAGGCTCGCAAGTGAAGGCTATAAGGAAATTACACTGTTAGGCCAAAACGTAAACGCGTATGGAAAAGACTTTGAAGATATGACGTACGGACTTGGTGATTTGATGGATGAACTGAGAAAAATCGATATCCCGAGAATCCGTTTTACAACGAGTCATCCGCGCGACTTTGACGACCGCCTCATTGAAGTGCTGGCAAAAGGCGGAAATCTGCTTGATCATATTCATCTTCCGGTTCAATCAGGAAGCTCAGAAGTTCTGAAGTTGATGGCACGCAAATATGACAGAGAGCGTTACATGGAGCTGGTGCGAAAAATTAAGGCAGCGATGCCAAACGCTTCTTTGACGACGGACATTATTGTCGGATTTCCGAACGAAACGGACGAGCAGTTTGAAGAAACGCTTTCTCTATATCGTGAAGTGGAGTTTGACAGCGCTTATACGTTCATTTACTCTCCGCGTGAGGGCACTCCGGCTGCTAAGATGAAAGATAATGTACCGATGCGTGTGAAAAAAGAACGCCTGCAGCGTCTGAACGCACTGGTGAATGAAATTTCTGCTAAAAAAATGAAGGAATACGAAGGCAAGGTTGTCGAAGTATTAGTTGAAGGTGAAAGCAAAAATAACCCTGATATTCTTGCCGGCTATACTGAAAAAAGCAAGCTTGTCAATTTTAAAGGGCCGAAGGAAGCCATCGGCAAAATCGTCCGCGTGAAAATCCAGCAAGCGAAAACATGGTCGCTTGACGGAGAAATGGTAGGAGAAGCAATCGAGGTGAAATAAGATGACGCTCTACTCAAAAAAAGACATTGTGCAGCAGGCACGAAACCTTGCAAAAATGATTTCTGAAACAGAAGAGGTTGATTTTTTCAAACGGGCTGAAGCGCAAATCAATGAGAATGACAAAGTGTCCACAATCGTTAATCAGATTAAAGCCCTGCAAAAGCAGGCTGTCAATCTGAAGCATTATGAAAAGCATGAAGCGCTCAAACAAGTAGAAGCAAAAATTGACGCGCTGCAAGAAGAGCTTGAAGAGATTCCTGTTATCCAGGAATTCAGAGACTCGCAGATGGAAGTAAATGACCTACTGCAGCTCGTTGCACACACCATTTCCAACCAAGTCACAAATGAAATCATCACATCAACCGGAGGCGACCTGCTGAAAGGGGAAACCGGTTCAAAGGTGAAGCATTCAAATAACAGCTGTTCTCTCTAAACACGGTGCCTTTACAGGCCCGTGTTTTTTTATCATTTGTGCGGTTATAAATGAACTAAATAATCTATGTACCAAATGTTCAATTGGTTTTTCTGTGCGCAGCCGCGTGTAAACTTTATCGCACTTATAAGTAAAGTTTCTAGGCACACCTGCATACAATGGAACAGAAACTTTGTATTTTTATATTTTATTTATAAAAATGCACACTAGACAAATGCCCAGCATAAGATAACACGAAGAAGAACAAGGAGGCATGCCGGAATGTCTGAATACAGGGAAATTATTACGAAGGCAGTAGTAGCGAAAGGCCGAAAATTCACCCAATGCACCAACACCATCTCGCCTGAGAAAAAACCGAGCAGCATTTTGGGTGGTTGGATTATTAACCACAAGTATGACGCTGAAAAAATTGGAAAAACGGTAGAAATTGAAGGGTATTATGATATAAACGTATGGTACTCTTACGCGGACAACACAAAGACAGAGGTTGTCACAGAACGGGTAAAATACGTAGATGTCATTAAACTCAGATACAGAGACAATAATTACTTAGATGATGAGCATGAAGTAATTGCCAAAGTGCTTCAGCAGCCAAACTGCCTTGAAGTGACCATTTCGCCGAATGGAAATAAAATCGTTGTGCAGGCAGAAAGAGAATTTTTGGCGGAAGTGGTAGGGGAAACAAAGGTAGTTGTTGAGGTCAATCCTGACTGGGAAGAGGACGACGAGGAAGATTGGGAAGATGAGCTTGATGAAGAGCTTGAAGACATCAACCCGGAGTTTTTAGTGGGAGATCCTGAAGAATAAAAAAGGGACTAGGGGAGACAGTACCCCCAAGTCTCTTTTTTATATTGATATATCATTCTTTTATCACTTTTTGTTTATGTTATAATGAAGGTTGGAAAATAGAAACGTTGATACATAGTGAGGGATTAAACAATGGCCGGTTATACGCCTATGATACAGCAATATTTAAAAATAAAGGCAGAGCACCAGGATGCCTTTTTATTTTTTCGCCTGGGTGATTTTTATGAAATGTTTTTTGAGGACGCCAAAAAAGCGTCACAAGAGCTGGAAATTACGTTAACGAGCAGAGATGGCGGTGCGGCTGAAAAAATACCGATGTGCGGTGTGCCGTATCATTCTGCTTCCGCGTATATCGAACAGCTTATTAAAAAAGGGTACAAAGTGGCAATCTGTGAACAAACGGAAGATCCGAAAGCCGCAAAGGGCGTTGTGAAAAGAGAAGTGGTTCAGCTGATTACGCCTGGAACTGTTATGGACGGCAAAGGCATCCATGAATCGGAAAATAACTTTATCGCATCTGTTTCAGCTTGCTCGAACGGATACGGACTTGCGCTGTCTGATTTAACAACGGGAGAAAATTTGGCTGTTTTGATTGAACGGCTTGAAGACGTCATATCAGAAATTTATTCAGTCGGCGCACGGGAAATCGTGGTTTCAGGAAGCTTGGATGCCGATACAGTGGCACAGCTGAGAGAGCGGTGCGGTGCAACGATTTCAATTGAAGACGGAGAAACAGACGAACACGTAACGATCATTGAGCACTTAAATAATGAAGATATAACAAAAACATTTATGCGCTTATATACGTATTTGAAAAGAACCCAAAAGCGCAGCCTTGATCATCTTCAGCCCGTGCAGGTGTATGAGCTTGAGGAAGCGATGAAAATTGACTTATACTCAAAGCGTAATCTGGAGCTGACCGAAACGATCCGTTCGAAAAATAAAAAAGGCTCCCTTTTGTGGCTGCTGGATGAAACAAAAACGGCAATGGGAGGCCGGCTGCTTAAACAGTGGATTGACCGGCCGCTTATAAGAGTCAATCAAATCGAAGAGCGCCAAGAAATGGTGGAAACATTGATGTCCCATTTCTTTGAACGGGAAGATCTGCGTGAACGTTTAAAAGAAGTATATGACTTAGAACGCCTTGCCGGCCGCGTTGCATTTGGAAATGTCAATGCCCGGGATTTGATTCAGCTGAAGGAATCGTTAAAGCAAGTTCCTGGCATCAAACAGCTGGTTGCTTCACTGGCTCATGACAAGGCCAAGGAACGTGCAGAGCGCATTGACCCTTGCGGGGACGTACTTGAACTGCTGGAAGAAGCGCTGTACGAAAACCCTCCTTTATCGGTAAAAGAAGGGAACCTGATTAAAGATGGTTATAATCAAAAGCTTGATGAATATCGTGATGCAAGCAGAAACGGAAAAGACTGGATTGCCCGTCTGGAACAGCAGGAGCGGGAATACACAGGCATTCGTTCTTTAAAGGTCGGCTTTAATAAAGTTTTCGGTTATTACATTGAAGTGACAAAAGCAAATTTGCACTTGCTTGAGGAAGGGCGTTATGAGCGGAAGCAGACGTTAACCAATGCAGAGCGCTACATTACACCTGAATTAAAAGAAAAAGAAGCGCTCATTTTAGAGGCGGAAAATAACATCTGTGAGCTGGAGTACGAGCTGTTTACCGAGCTGCGCGAGAAAGTGAAGCAGTATATTCCGCGGCTACAGCAGCTTGCAAAACAGATGAGCGAGCTGGACGCACTGCAATGCTTTGCGACAATCAGTGAAAATCGTCACTACACGAAACCGGAGTTCTCTAAAGATGAAGTCGAAGTGATTGAAGGCAGACACCCGGTTGTTGAAAAAGTCATGGACAGCCAGGAATATGTCCCGAACAACTGTATGATGGGCGATAACAGACAAATGCTTCTCATTACAGGTCCAAACATGTCAGGGAAAAGCACGTATATGAGACAAATCGCGCTCATTTCCATTATGGCGCAAATCGGCTGCTTTGTACCCGCAAAAAAAGCGGTGCTTCCGATTTTCGATCAAATTTTTACGCGAATCGGTGCTGCAGATGATTTGATTTCCGGACAAAGTACATTTATGGTAGAAATGCTTGAAGCGAAAAATGCGATTGTCAACGCGACGAAAAACAGCCTCATTCTGTTTGATGAAATCGGGCGGGGAACGTCCACTTATGACGGCATGGCGCTGGCACAGGCGATTATTGAATATGTTCACGATCATATCGGCGCCAAGACGCTGTTCAGCACACACTATCACGAGCTGACCGTTCTTGAGGACAAGCTGCCCCAGCTGAAAAACGTTCATGTTCGCGCTGAAGAATATAACGGAACGGTTGTCTTTCTTCATCAAATTAAAGAAGGTGCCGCTGATAAAAGCTATGGTATCCATGTAGCTCAGCTTGCCGAACTGCCGGGAGATCTGATTGCACGCGCTCAAGATATTTTAAAAGAGCTTGAGCATTCAGGAAACAAACCGGAAGTGCCGATGCAGAAGCCTCAGGTGAAAGAAGAGCCGGCACAGCTGTCCTTTTTTGACGAAGCGGAAAAGCCGGCTGAAACACCAAAGCTTTCAAAAAAAGAAAAGCAAGTGATCGATGCTTTCAAATCACTTAATATACTGGATATGACACCGCTTGAAGCGATGAATGAAATGTACAAGCTGCAAAAGAAATTACATTAAAACGGGGTGATGAATGTGGCAAAAGTCATCCAGCTGTCAGATGAGCTTTCAAATAAAATAGCGGCGGGCGAGGTTGTGGAACGGCCCGCCTCAGTCGTCAAAGAATTGGTGGAAAATGCGATCGACGCTGACAGCACAGTCATTGAAATCGATATTGAAGAAGCAGGCCTTGCATCCATTCGGGTTTTGGATAACGGCGAAGGAATGGAGAATGAAGATTGCAAGCGTGCTTTCCGCCGCCACGCAACGAGTAAAATAAAAGATGAAAATGATTTATTCAGGGTGAGAACGCTCGGTTTCAGGGGAGAAGCCCTGCCGAGTATCGCGTCAGTCTCTCATCTGGAGATTACAACAAGCACTGGTGAAGGAGCTGGGACGAAGCTCGTCCTCCAAGGAGGAAACATCATTTCCGAATCGCGTTCCTCAAGCAGGAAGGGAACTGAAATTGTCGTTTCCAACCTGTTTTTTAACACACCGGCCCGCTTGAAATATATGAAAACCGTTCATACAGAGCTTGGAAACATTACAGATGTGGTGAACCGTATTGCTCTGGCGCATCCAGAGGTATCGATCCGCCTGCGCCATCATGGGAAAAACCTGCTTCAAACGAACGGAAACGGAGATGTGCGCCATGTACTGGCAGCGATTTACGGCACGGCTGTCGCCAAAAAAATGCTCCCGCTGCATGTGAGCTCCTTGGATTTTGAAGTAAAGGGATATATCGCCCTCCCAGAGATTACACGGGCGTCGAGAAACTATATGTCGTCTGTGGTCAATGGCCGTTACATTAAAAATTTCCCGCTCGTCAAAGCGGTTCATGAAGGCTATCATACGCTTCTGCCGATCGGACGCCATCCGATTACTTTTATAGAAATTACGATGGACCCGATTTTAGTCGATGTCAACGTGCATCCATCGAAGCTTGAGGTCCGGCTCAGCAAGGAAACAGAGCTTCATGACTTAATACGTGACGGAATTAAAGATGTGTTTAAACAGCAGCAGCTGATTCCGAGTGCCCAGCTCCCGAAAAAATCGGCACCTGTAATCAAAAATGAGCAGCAGTTCATAACCTTTGATGAAAAGCCTGCGGAAAAAAAAGTTCCGGAAAAATCGACTGCGTCATCTTATTCACCAATGAAGCTCAGTTCAGTCGTAAAAGAGCCGCTTGATGCGGAGGAAGAATTGCCTCCTCTCCAATTTGATGCTCCTCCTATCGTTGATCAGGAACAAACCCTTGAGGTGTCCGATGTTTCAGCAGAAGAGCCTGAAACATTTGAGCAGGAATGCCATGAGGAACAGCAGCAGCCAGCGTCTGAGCGGGTTCCGATTATGTACCCGATCGGCCAGATGCACGGGACTTATATATTGGCACAAAACGAAAACGGCCTGTATATTATCGACCAGCACGCCGCCCAAGAACGTATTAAATATGAGTACTTCCGTGAAAAGGTGGGGGAGGTTGAGCCTGAGGTGCAGGATATGATTGTACCGCTGACGTTCCACTACTCCACAAATGAGGCTTTGATTATTGAACAGCACAAACAAGAGCTCGAAAGCGTGGGTGTCTTTTTAGAGTCATTCGGCTCTAACAGTTACATCGTCCGCTGCCACCCGGCCTGGTTTCCAAAGGGAGAAGAAGCAGAGCTCATAGAAGAAATCATTCAGCAGGTGCTCGACTCCAAAAATATAGATATTAAAAAACTCCGCGAGGAAGCGGCGATTATGATGAGCTGCAAAGGCTCCATCAAAGCAAATCGCCACCTCAGAAACGACGAAATCAAAGCGCTTCTGGACGACCTCCGAAGCACATCAGACCCATTTACATGCCCGCACGGCCGCCCGATCATCATACACCATTCCACTTATGAGATGGAAAAGATGTTCAAACGCGTGATGTAGCGGGGGTGGTAAGCATTGATCCATTCTCTGAATGGATCAATGCTTTTTTTGTACTCCTTCGAGTGTCAGATTATAAGAAACGGTTGTAAACGTGTGAGCAGTGTTAACGCATTATACTTCATGGTTCCTCCGTATAACAAAATTTCCATTTACAGTCAATTGGGATTAATGTATATTTTGAGTGAGGAGGTGGAAACATATGGCATGTGGTCCGAAGATCATTATCTTTTTGGATGAACTTGATGATCCGAATGTAAGAATCATTTTAGAATGCAGAATTTAAATTACAACATTGTGTTTTGCTTCCTGTTCGTGTGAACAGGGAGTTTTTTTCGTTTATATAACTGGTGATGTCCAAATATAAGGTGTTATGAATTCTCCATATCTGCCATCGGCATTTTAAGCTGCTTCTCCATTAGGCTGGTCATCAAAAGCAAGTTCAGTGAAAGCCATCACTGCTGATATCACAACAAGCAAGATATCTGGAATATAAATAGACTGCATAAAGTAATCTGCAAAACAGATCGTTATAAGATTGCTGATAAAATACAGTATAAAAGCAAAAAGTGCAGTCTTTTTCAATGAAAGTGATTTTGCCAAAATGATAGAGATAATCTTTGTGAGTGGGTCTATAATTAAACCTGCAGCAAAGCAGGCTAAAATAAATAAAGCTAATGTTTGATTGGAAGCGTATGTGATGCCCAGTATAGAGAATAAGCCTTTCATTCCGAAGAAAAAGCCGCCGAAAATGACTGCAAGCGCAATGGCCGCGATAAAAGTGATAGATACAATTCCGATTAATTTTGATCTCAGGTTAAAATCTTTAGAGTGCTCGTTCTGTTCTTTTTGGTTCAAGTATGACACTCCCTTCACCTGCTTACTCATACAAACAGTTACCCTTGAATCAGCCCAAAATATCTATAAGTCTGTTTTCTAACGAAAATAGTATAGCATATTTTAACAAAACCAAAAAAGGCTCCTTCCACTGGGGAAGGGCCTTTTCATCATGTTAACTCCTGAGATTCGCCGAAGCTTTCTCTTTTTTTGGCCAAATAAAATAGCTGGCAGTAATGAGAAAGTCAATGCCTATAATGACAGTCCACAGTTTAAGAATGCCTCTCAATGCCTCGGTTCGGGCAGAGTCATTGATAAAATAGATCATCCCTGCCAATAGTCCCGCACCAATTAAGTAGGCCAGCACATGTCTTAGCCAGCCTTTCGCACCGTGCTTGGCATGGTCCATTCCAAAACGTTTCAGCGGTTTTGTGCCTTTTTTTGTCACATAATATTGAAATTTTTCATCTGCCCATTGAATCATTTGTTTTCCATAAGCGATCGATATACCGATGTAAACAGCTGCAATCCCATGGGCTGCGGTCGCTGAGGCTCCGCGGTAAAGGTCCACACCAGTTGCCGCTAACAAGATCAAATCGATAACTGGAGTTAAGGCAAGGAATAGCAGTCCTAATGTATGTCGTTTGAATACGTAGCGTACAGCAAGCCCCAAAACAATGACAACCCAAAACGCAATTTCACAGAAAACAATCATCCATGCGATACCGTTCAATCCATTCCCCTCTTTTCAATACAGTTGTATTATTTAAATAATATGTTACCATCTTTGTTTTTGTAACACAACTGTATTATAAAAATTGCTCTCTCATTTTTTTCTTGTTACAATAAAGCTATGCCAAAACAAATTGACCATGAGAAAAGAAGAAAACAAATTGCAGAAGCAACGTGGCGCGTCATTTTAGAACGAGGGATGGAGGGAGCATCAGCCAGGAACATTGCAAAGGAAGCAGGATTGTCATTAGGTGCACTGCGCCATTATTTCTCTACACAGGATGAATTGCTTGCTTTTGCAATGAAACTTGTCCAAGAAAAGGTGACGGACCGAATTAAGGACATTGCAGTGAGGGATTTGCTCCCTAAGGAAAAAGTGTTGCAAATTTTGCTTGAAATGGTCCCAACGAATGAAGAAACGATTAGAGAGATGGAGGTTTGGTTTGCTTTTACTGCTTACGCCAGACATAAAAAGGATATGTTTGATGCGAATCATGACGGGATTTTCAGCGGCATGCGGAATCTGATTGCCTATTTAGATGAATCCGATTTACTGAAGCAGAATGCTGATAAAGACATTGAAGCTGAGAGACTTTACGCGCTTGTTGACGGCTTGGCTTTACATGCCATGCTTGACCCTGTGCGAGTGAATAAAGACCGAATTAAGCGGGTCATTATGCAGCATGTAGAGTCAATTTGCGTGGAAGATACACGTGAGACACAAAAACGACATCCTTAAGGCACTAGTGCGAAAAGCGATTCTTGTTGGGCATGCGTCCAAAAGAGTCGCTTTTTTATTTTCAAAGAACAAGGATCTCTGAAAAAAATGGAAAACAATCATGCTGTTTGGTAAAGTGGAATGAAAGACGGACTGAGGGGTGAACACTGGTCCATCGTTTAAGAACTTTACATGATAGGGATGGTATAAATGAATCTTACTTACAAGGTGCATCCAATTAAAACAAGGTATCAGGGCTGGACGAATTATTGCTATATCATTGAAGATATTGTAAGCAGATCTGCAATTGTTGTTGATCCCTCATGGGAATTGAGTAAGATAACCACTACACTTTCTGAACTCGAAGCGGAATTAAAGGCAGTCGCATTGACACACTCTCATTATGATCATGTAAATCTGGTAGACCCGCTGACGAAGATGTTTAACGCTCAAGTTTATATGTCAAAAAAAGAAATTGATTGTTATCAATTCCGATGCAGAAATTTAATTAGCCTAGATGATCATCAGACAATCAGCATAGGAAACACAAGAGCACAATGCCTTCTCACACCGGGGCATACAGCCGGCGGAATGTGTTATTTGTTTTCTGAGAGTATTTTTACCGGAGATACGGTGTTTACAGAAGGGTGCGGCATATGTGAGGATGATGGCAGCTCTGCGGAAGAGATGTTTGATAGTATTCAAAGAATAAAGTCGGAGGTTTCACCCCATGTACGGGTGTATCCTGGTCACTCATTTGGCAAATTGCCCGGCCATTCGATAAAGGATCTTTATCAGCATAATATTTACTTTCAAATTGATAAGAAAGAATATTTTGTGAAATTTCGCACTCGTAAAAACCAAAAAGGTATTTTTGATTTTAAATAATCCTTCTGAATCTATTATCCTATTTTTCTTCGAATATCTAAATGATTTTTATTTTCGAAAATGATTACATAGATGGGTGTTATTTATTTTGAAAACTCATTTGAAAGAAAATGAAGCGCATTATCATGATATGGCGCCCTATACGTAATCCGGGTCTTTTTTCTTATGTTCTGTTATATCTCCTGATCCTTTATTCCTCAATGGAAAAAAGCAGAAAAACAATCGAGCAAACTGTAGGAAAAATTAACTTGACGGATAATATTTACAGAGGTTACCATCAACATGAACATGCTACTATTTATCCGGTCATCACTATTATAAAGTCATACAGAAGTGAAACACATCTACTAATCGGAAGGGTGGCTTTGAGAGAATGATCACATATGTTTTTCCAGGTCAGGGTTCACAGAAACAGGGAATGGGCAGCGGCCTATTCGATGAATTTAAAGAACTGACGGATCAGGCAGATGAGATCTTAGGATATTCAATCAAACGTCTTTGCCTGGAAAATCCTTATTCCAATTTAAACAAAACGCAATTTACTCAGCCGGCGTTATATGTGGTAAACGCACTAAGCTATCTGAAAAAAATCAAGGATGAAGAAGTTAAACCTGACTTTGTCGCCGGGCACAGCTTGGGTGAATACAATGCGTTATTTGCAGCTGACGCCTTTGATTTTAAGACAGGTTTACAGCTTGTCAGAAAAAGAGGCGAACTGATGAGTCTGATAAGCAACGGCGGTATGGCAGCTGTTATGGGACTAAATGAAGAGCAGGTTGCAAAGGCTCTGAAAGAATATCATTTACATGATGTTGATATCGCTAATGTGAATGCCCCATATCAAATTGTAATTTCAGGAATAAAAGATGAGATTGAAAAAGCCGCATCTCTTTTTGAAGCGATGACTGAAGTTACAATGGTTCTCCCCTTAAACGTAAGCGGCGCGTTTCATTCCAGATACATGAATAAGGCAAAAGAAGAATTTGAGGAGTTCCTTCATGCCTTTTATTTTTCGCCTCCGTCTATCCCGGTTATTTCTAATGTGTATGCCAAACCGTATACATACGAATTCATGAAACAGACGCTGGCTGATCAAATTAATCATTCAGTGAAATGGACTGACAGCATAAGCTACTTAATGAAAAAAGGCCATATGGAGTTTGAGGAGGTAGGGCCTGGAAATGTTTTAACTGGGTTAATTCATCGCATAAAGAAAGATGCGGAAGCAATGCCACGCTAAAGCATTTGCCCCTATGGCCATGTATCTCATCAATCAGGTCTAAACACAGATTTCCTTTCATTTAAGGTATAAAGTTTTAAAGATTCAATCGTTCGATTGACACTGTTTCTAATTGAATAACTTTATATACTGTTACATAAAGAGGCTGATAAATTAAGTTAGACATTTGAACTATGTCAGCCGGTCTGTCAAACCATCGCTCCCACATCTAGATGGTCCATTTTTTAACCGCACCCACCAATCATAGAGTCGATGTTCTTTGCTGATCCTGTTATCATGTTACATCAATTTTGAGATATCAACATACATCTACGATCACGTCATAAATGAACCGCATCCAGAGCACCAATAGCAATCCTTCCAAGTTGAATCTCCTTTACTTTTTTCATATAAGACTTTTCCATTTATTAATTTCATTTCAATCGCTGCTATGTGCCTTTACAACATACATGGAAATGAGAAATCCAATAGCCGTTATAAATATAAAAAAAGAAGGTTATACACATGAATGAACCGCTTGTTTTTATGTTTTCCGGGCAAGGTTCCCAATACTATCACATGGGGAAAGAACTATTTAAGGAAAATGCCGTGTTTCGCCAATCAATGCTTGAAATGGATGCCATTGTAGCACGGCGAATCGGTACATCCATTGTTGAAGAAATCTACCATCCAGGTAAACGTATGTCAGATCCGTTTGACAGTATTCTTTTTTCCCACCCCGCCATTTTTATGATTGAGTATTCCTTATATCAGGTTTTGAAAGACAGGGGAATTTATCCTGATTACGTATTGGGATCAAGTCTGGGAGAATTCGCAGCAGCGGCAGTTTCTGGTGTGTCAGACGCAGAGGATATACTGGATTGTATACTTGAACAGGCTATTATCATTCAAAATTCCTGCGATAAAGGAAAAATGGTGGCCATTCTGGACAAACCGCAATTGCTGAATGATTATCCGCAACTGTTTGGAAATAGTGAACTCATTTCTATCAATTATGATTCGCACTTCGTCATTTCTGGTGAAGAAGATCATATAAGGAAGATTATGGAGGATTTAAAGGAGAAGCAGATTCTTTGCCAGCTGCTTCCTGTATCCTATGCCTTTCATTCTTCGCTTATTGATCCGGCAGAGAGTGCCTATGCAGAATTTTTAAGATCAAAATCTTTTAAAAAACCGTCAATACCGATTGTATCGAGCTTAACGGGAAGCTGCCTTCACGTAATGGACGAGAATTTCTTTTGGAATGCGGTCAGAAAGCCAATGATGTTTCGTGAAGCGATTCGATATTTGGAAAGCCAGCGTACATGCAAGTTTATCGATTTAGGGCCATCCGGCACCTTAGCTGCTTTTGTGAAACAGCTGATTCCGAGTGATTCAGCTGACCGTTGCTGCTCAATCATAACACCATTTCATCAGGAGCTGAAAAATCTGAATACGGTTGAGTATTTCCGTACACCAGAAAGGAAGTTTACAAGATGATTACATATGTCTTTCCGGGGCAAGGCTCCCAGCAAAAGGGGATGGGACAAGGGCTATTTGAACAATATCAGCATTTGACTGATCAAGCAGATCAAATATTGGGCTATTCAATAGAGAAGCTATGTACCGAAAAATCATATCTGGATGTAAATCATACTGAATACACGCAGCCGGCTTTGTACGTTGTTAATGCACTCAGTTACTTGAAGAAAGTGGAGGAGACCGGCAGAGAACCTGATTTTGCGGCAGGACATAGCTTAGGAGAATACAATGCGCTGATGGCAGCCGGTGCATTTGATTTTGAAACCGGATTAAGGCTCGTCAAAAAAAGAGGAGAATTGATGGGACGAATTACAGGGGGCGGAATGGCTGCTGTGATCGGCCTGAGTAAGGAACAAGTTACAGCCGTTTTAGAAGAGCACCGTCTTCATGACATTGATGTGGCAAATGAAAATACGCCCCGGCAAATTGTGATTTCTGGCCCGAAAAAAGAGATTGAAAAAGCTCGGGCTATTTTTGAAAACACCAAGGATGTAAAGCTGTTTCATCCATTAAATGTGAGCGGAGCTTTTCATTCCAGATATATGAATGAAGCCAAACAGGTATTTAAGCAATATATTGACTCATTCCAGTTTGCACCTTTGGCGATCCCGGTTATCTCCAATGTCTACGCAGAGCCATACCATCAAGACAGATTAAAAGATACATTATCTGAACAAATGGACAACACAGTGAAATGGACGGACAGCATTCGTTTCCTGATGGGGAGAGGAGAAATGGAGTTTGCAGAGATTGGGCCTGGAGCTGTTTTAACCGGTCTCATTCATCGGATTAAAAATGAAGCTGAACCATTGACATATATACCGAAAAAGAACCCCGCGATCAGTGCGCATCTAAAGGAGCAACGCAATGTTCAAGCTGGGATTACGGCAGAATCTTTAGGAAGTGCTGAATTTAAACAAGATTATCATCTTACATATGCTTATCTTGCAGGCGGAATGTACCGCGGCATTGCTTCGAAAGAAATGGTAGTAAAGCTGTCAAGAGCGGGAATGATGGGGTTCTTTGGCACAGGAGGTCTGAGCCTGAAAGAGGTTGAAGATGCGATCCATGCTATACAAGGTGAATTAGGGAAAGGACAAGCCTACGGCATCAATCTGGTCCACAATATGAAACATACTGAATCAGAAGAAAAAATGATCGATCTTTTATTGAGGAATCAAGTGAGCATTGTGGAAGCTTCAGCATTTTTAAGTGTCACTCCCGCATTAGTAAGGTACCGCGCAAAAGGAGTGAAACGAAATCAAAATGGTGACGTTATATGCTCAAATCGTCTCATAGCAAAAATATCACGGCCGGAAGTTGCAGAATCATTTCTGAGTCCTGCGCCTGAGAATATGCTGCAAAAGCTTTTAGGAGAAAATAAAATCACTATGAACGAAGCTGAGTTGTTGCGGTGCATTCCGATGGCCGACGATATTTGTGTAGAAGCTGATTCAGGCGGTCATACAGATGGCGGTGTAGCATACAGCCTGATGCCGGCGATGACATCTTTAAGAGATGAAATGATGAAAAAATATCAATACCGGAAAAAAATAAGAGTTGGTGCAGCTGGAGGAATTGGAACACCTGAGGCAGCGATGGCGGCTTTTATGCTAGGAGCTGATTTTATTCTAACAGGCTCAATCAATCAATGTACGGTTGAGGCGGCAACAAGTGATAAAGTAAAGGATTTGCTTCAGCAGATGAATGTACAAGATACAGCCTATGCGCCTGCAGGTGATATGTTTGAATCGGGCAGTAAAGTGCAGGTGCTAAAGAAAGGCGTGTTCTTTCCCGCACGGGCAAACAAGTTATATGAACTGTATCAGCGGTATGGGTCTATACGTGAGCTGGATGCAAAGATGCTGGCCCAGCTTGAGGAGAAATACTTTAAACGCAGTATAGAAGACATATATAAAGATATTGCATTGCATTATCCCGCTGCAGACATTGAGAAGGCTGAACAAAATCCGAAGCATAAAATGGCTTTGATTTTTCGATGGTATTTCAGATACAGCTCAAAATTGGCAATCAGCGGAAGCGAACATTCGAAGGTCGATTATCAAATTCACTGCGGTCCCGCGCTGGGAGCCTTTAATCAATGGGTCAAAGGATCGCAATTAGAAAATTGGCGAAACCGCCATGTGGATGAAATCGGGAAAAAATTAATGACAGAAACGGCAGTATTGCTTCATGAACGGATGCAATCGATGTATCAGCCGTCGCATGAAACAGACAACATAAAAATAAAAGTTTGAATATTATGAAAATATACCTATAAAAATCATTAAAATAATCCCTTGAAGGAGAGAGCGCATTATGGATAAGCAGAGAATCTTTGAAGTACTAATCACCAATATTTGCGAGGTGCTTCCTGAATTAGACGGACACAGATTTGAGCCTGAAGATCAGTTAGTTGAGTTAGGAGCTGACTCTGTAGACAGAGCTGAAATTATCACGATGGTGCTAGAGGATTTATCGTTAAAAATCCCTCGCATTGAGCTATCCGGGGTGAAAAACATCGGTGAATTAGCTGAGGTGCTTTATGACAAAGTGCAATCTGCCTGAGGTGGTGGTGACCGGTGTAGGCGTCACGGCCTCTATCGGTCAAGGGAAAGAGGACTTTGCTTCCTCGCTCTTGTCCGGCAGACATGCCTTTGATGTCATGAAGCGTTCAGGCAGACAAAAAGACAGCCGGTTTATCGGAGCCGAAATTGCGTCATTGTCTTATCCTGACCGACTCTCTAAAAAAATGTTGCGAAAAGCATCATTTTCCAGCCGCGCTGCATTGGTAACTCTCACAGAGGCTTGGGAGGAGGCTGAATTGGACGATTCAGATTCCTCACGTATCGGACTGGTTGTTGGCGGGTCAAATTTTCAGCAGAGAGAAAACTTTGAAGTTTATGAAAGGTATCAAGACCGCTCCGGTTTTATTTCTCCGGCGTATGGCCTGTCTTTCATGGACAGCGATCTTTGCGGGATATGTACAGATCAGTTTGGCATCACGGGATTAGCATATACGGTGGGAGGAGCCTCGGCCAGCGGCCAGTTAGCAGTCATTCATGCAATTCAGCAAGTCCTGTCAGGCGAAGTTGATACTTGCATAGCACTTGGTGCTTTAATGGATCTTTCTTATATGGAATGCGAGGCGCTAAGGGCTTTAGGCGCTATGGGGACGGACAAATATGCTGATGAACCTGAAAAAGCGTGCCGTCCCTTCGATCAAAACAGAGACGGGTTTATCTATGGAGAATCGTGCGGTGCATTGGTAATAGAACGAAAGGAGACGGCTTTACGAAGAGGTCTCAAACCTTATGCAGCATTGTCTGGCTGGTCAATCAAACTGGACGGAAACCGGAATCCTGATCCTTCATTAGAAGGAGAGATTCATGTCATCCAGAAGGCACTGGAGCGTGCCAGGCTTTTACCAGAAGATATTGATTATATTAACCCTCATGGAACAGGCTCTTTTATTGGAGATGAAATAGAATTAAAGGCGCTCCGTGCATGCCGGCTTTCCCATGCTTATATCAATGCAACAAAATCGATAACCGGACACGGGCTTAGTGCGGCGGGCATCGTAGAGATTATTTCTGTTTTGCTGCAAATGAAAAAATCTGCCCTGCATCCGAGCCGGAATTTGGATCATCCAATCGATGATTCTTTTCATTGGGTAAATGAGAAATCGATTTCATACCGCATCAAAAATGCGCTGAGCTTAAGCATGGGGTTTGGCGGAATGAACACCGCGGTTTGTATACAAAACATTGAGAAATGTGGAGGCGAATCATAAATGGTTTCAGCCGGAATAGAAGCGATGAATGTCTTTGGCGGAACGGCATACCTTGATGTCATGGAGCTGGCCAAATACAGACACTTGGATACTGCGAGATTTGAAAACTTATTAATGAAAGAAAAAGCGGTAGCACTGCCTTATGAAGATCCCGTGACCTTCGGAGTCAATGCAGCTAAGCCGATTATTGATGCTTTATCTGAAGCAGAGAAGGACCGGATTGAATTGCTGATCACTTGCTCTGAATCCGGGATCGACTTTGGGAAATCGTTAAGTACATATATCCATGAATATTTAGGTCTCAACCGCAACTGCCGTTTGTTTGAGGTTAAACAGGCGTGTTATTCAGGGACAGCGGGATTTCAGATGGCGGTGAATTTTATATTATCCCAGACCTCTCCGGGTGCCAAAGCACTGGTTATCGCCAGTGATATTTCACGTTTTTTAATCGCTGAGGGCGGAGACGCTTTAAGCGAAGATTGGTCTTATGCGGAACCGAGCGCCGGAGCGGGAGCGGTGGCCGTTTTAGTTGGCGAAAATCCCGAGGTGTTTCAAATAGATCCCGGAGCAAATGGTTATTACGGCTATGAAGTGATGGACACGTGCCGCCCCATTCCCGACAGTGAAGCGGGAGATTCTGATCTGTCTTTAATGTCATATTTGGATTGCTGCGAACAGACTTTTCTGGAATATCAAAAGCGTGTACCGGGTGCCAATTATCAGGACACGTTTCAATATCTTGCTTACCATACGCCCTTTGGCGGGATGGTGAAAGGTGCGCACCGGACAATGATGCGTAAGGTGGCGAAGGTGAAAACATCTGGGATCGAGCCGGATTTTTTAACTCGTGTAAAACCAGGTTTAAACTACTGTCAACGGGTTGGAAATATTATGGGGGCAGCCTTGTTTCTGGCATTGGCCAGCACGATAGACCAAGGGAGATTTGATACGCCTAAACGAATTGGCTGTTTTTCCTACGGATCCGGCTGCTGTTCTGAATTTTACAGCGGAATTACAACTCCGCAAGGCCAGGAGCGTCAGCGAACATTTGGTATTGAGAAGCATTTGGACCGCCGCTATCAGCTCTCCATGGAAGAGTATGAGCTGCTGTTTAAGGGGAGCGGGATGGTGCGGTTTGGGACGCGCAATGTAAAGCTGGACTTTGAGATGATACCGGGCATCATGCAGTCCACTCAAGAGAAACCGCGCTTGTTTTTAGAAGAAATTTCTGAGTTTCATCGGAAGTACAGGTGGATCTCGTGACCTATCAAACGATAAAGGTCCGCTTTCAAGCGTCGGTTTGCTATATTACCTTTCACCGTCCTGAAGCGAATAATACGATTAATGACACGCTGATAGAAGAATGCTTGCAAGTGTTAAACCAATGTGAAACATCAACGGTGACGGTTGTCGTTTTAGAGGGGCTTCCCGAGGTGTTTTGTTTCGGAGCTGATTTTCAAGAAATCTATCAGGAAATGAAAAGGGGCAGAAAACAGGCAAGCTCCCAAGAGCTTCTCTATGATTTGTGGCTGAAATTGCAGACCGGTCCTTACGTCACGATATCTCATGTCAGGGGAAAAGTGAATGCAGGCGGTCTTGGATTCGTATCTGCCACAGATATTGCCATTGCTGATCAGACGGCGTCATTCAGTCTCTCTGAGCTGCTATTCGGCCTGTACCCTGCTTGTGTTTTACCGTTTCTGATCCGCCGTATCGGCTGGCAGAAAGCGCATTATATGACGCTTATGACAAAGCCGATTTCCGTTCAGGAAGCCAGTGAATGGGGGTTAATAGATGCTTTTGATGCTGAAAGTGACGTGCTGCTGAGAAAGCATTTATTGCGTTTGCGGAGGCTGAATAAAAAAGGAATCGCACATTATAAACAGTTTATGAGCTCACTTGATCATCAAGTCAGTCGTGCGAAAGCCACCGCTTTAACTGCAAATCAAAACATGTTTTCTGATCCTCAAAACCAAATGGGAATCATCAGGTATGTTGAAACAGGGCAATTCCCATGGGAGGATCAGTAACCGTTTAAAAATGACAATCAGAACCGTTAGGAGGACATCATGACGCATTCTGTTGTAGAGCTTATCGAAATTGAATCCGCCATTATTCAGGTAAAGATGCAAGATCGCACTCATAAAAACGCGTTTTCACAAGAACTTACAGACGGTTTAATTCAAGCGTTTGAATACATACGGCAGAACCCCAAATACAAAGCGGTTATTTTGACAGGATATGATAATTATTTTGCTTCAGGAGGAACGCAAGAAGGACTGCTTCGAATTCAGCAGGGATTGACCAAGTTCACTGATGACAATCTTTATTCTCTGGCGCTGGATTGTGAGATTCCAGTTATTGCGGCAATGCAGGGCCATGGAATTGGAGGCGGCTTTGTCATGGGGCTCTTTGCTGACATAGTCATTCTGAGCAGAGAAAGCGTGTATACGGCTAATTTTATGAAATACGGATTTACGCCTGGAATGGGCGCTACCTTTATCGTTCCTAAAAAACTGGGTTTCAGCCTGTCCCAGGAAATATTATTGAATGCGGGCAGCTACCGCGGAGCTGATCTTGAAAAAAGAGGGGTTCCTTTTAAGGTGCTGCCCCGTGCAGAAGTGTTAGATTATGCAGTGGAGCTGGCGCAAGAACTGGCGGAAAAGCCGAGAAACTCACTGGTCACACTGAAAGATCATTTGGTTGCCCCGCTTCGCGATCAGCTGCCGCGCGTCATTGAACAGGAATTGATGATGCATGAGAAAACATTTCATCATGAAGAAGTCAAAAGTAGAATCAAAGGTTTATATGGTAATTAACTGAAAATATATATAAATTTTGCAGGTGAAATGGAGGCAGCGTGATGAGAAATAATGATAATATCCGCATATTAGCTAATCCTTCTGTCAGTCATGGGGAGCCTTTACATATATCTGAAAAGCAGCCGGCAACAATACCTGAAGTTTTATACAGAACGGCGGCGGAGCTTGGGGATACAAAGGGAATCATTTATTTGCAGCCGGATGGGACTGAAGTTTACCAATCATACAGACGATTATGGGATGATGGACTGCGCATTGCGAAGGGGCTTCGCCAATCAGGCCTGAAAGCAAAACAAAACGTGATTTTGCAGCTTGGTGACAATTCACAGCTTCTCCCTGCGTTCTGGGGGTGTGTGTTAACAGGGATTGTTCCGGCTCCATTAGCCGTTCCGCCAACGTATGCTGAATCGAGCAGCGGCACCCAAAAGCTGAAAGACGCATGGACGCTTCTTGACAAGCCAGCGGTGATTACGGACCGGGGGATGCACCAAAAAATGCTCGATTGGGCAAAAGAACAAGGGCTTGAAGGGTTCAGGGCAATTGCTGTAGAGGATCTGCTCAGCGCTGAAGCGGACACAGATTGGCATCAATCCAGTCCCGAAGACTTAGCGCTTTTATTGCTGACTTCAGGCAGTACGGGAACGCCCAAAGCAGTTATGCTTAATCATCGTAACATTATGAGCATGGTGAAAGGGATTATTCAAATGCAAGGCTTCACCAGAGAGGATATTACGTTTAACTGGATGCCGTTTGACCATGTCGGAGGGATCGGAATGCTGCATTTGCGGGATGTTTATCTTGGCTGTCAGGAAATTAACGTCTCAAGCGAAACAATCTTAATGGAGCCGTTGAAATGGCTGGATTGGATTGATCATTACCGAGCTTCTGTTACGTGGGCGCCGAATTTTGCGTTTGGTCTGGTCACTGATTTTGCAGAAGAAATAAAAGGTAGGAAATGGGATCTGTCTTCAATGCGATACATGCTCAATGGCGGTGAAGCAATGGTAGCCAAGGTAGGGCGCAGAATACTTGAGCTTTTAGAACCACATGGACTGCCTGCTGACGCCATCCGACCTGCATGGGGAATGTCCGAAACTTCATCGGGCGTTATTTTTTCTCATGAATTTACCCGGGCTGGAACAAGTGATGATGATCATTTTGTTGAAATAGGCTCTCCAATCCCCGGCTTCTCTATGAGAATTGTGAATGACCATAATGAATTGGTTGAAGAGGGCGAGATCGGCCGTTTTCAAGTCTCGGGTCTTTCTGTTACTAGCGGTTATTACCAGCGGCCTGATTTGAATGAGAGTGTGTTTACAGAAGACGGCTGGTTTGAAACCGGAGATCTTGGCTTTTTGCGAAACGGGCGCTTAACCATAACAGGCCGTACGAAAGATGCAATTATCATTAACGGCATTAATTATTACAGTCATGCAATTGAGTCTGCAGTTGAAGAATTATCTGAAATTGAAACTTCTTATACTGCTGCCTGCGCTGTCCGTCTGGGCCAGAATTCAACAGATCAGCTGGCTATCTTCTTTGTTACTTCTGCAAAATTAAATGATGAGCAGATGTCTCAGCTTCTTAGAAACATACAATCCCATGTCTCACAGGTGATCGGAGTCACCCCGGAATATTTGCTGCCTGTACAAAAAGAAGAGATTCCAAAAACGGCTATCGGAAAGATCCAGCGCACCCAGCTAAAAACTTCATTTGAAAATGGAGAGTTCGACCACTTGCTACATAAACCCAATCGGATGAACGATGCGGTCCAGGATGAGGATATACAGCAAGCAGACCAGGTGAAAAGAGTAAGGGAAGAAATACAGAAGCATCTGCTCACCTGTTTGACTGAGGAGCTGCACGTTTCCCGCGATTGGGTGGAGCCAAATGCAAATATCCAAAGTCTTGGTGTGAATTCTATCAAGATGATGAAGCTCATTCGATCGATCGAGAAAAACTACCATATCAAACTAACAGCCAGAGAGATACATCAATATCCTACAATTGAACGCTTAGCCAGCTATCTATCAGAACATGAAGACCTCAGCAGCTCGTCTGCTGACAAAAAGGGCACGGACACATATAAAACCGGACCGGAAAGGAGGCAGGCAACTTTTCAGCCTCTTTCTGAGGTTCAAAAAGGATTATGGACATTGCAAAAAATGTCACCCGAAAAAAGTGCATATCACGTACCTCTCTGTTTTAAATTTTCGTCAGGGCTCCACCTTGAAACATTACAGCAGGCTTTCGGCCTTGTATTGAATCAGCACCCAATCTTAAAGCACGTCATCCAAGAGAAAGACGGAGTGCCATTTCTTAAAAATGAGCCAGCACTTTCAATTGAAATCAAGACAGAAAACATCTCAAGTATGAAAGAGTCTGATATTCCTGCTTTTCTTAGAAAGAAAGTAAAGGAACCGTATGTAAAGGAAAACAGCCCGTTAGTGCGTGTCATGAGCTTTTCCAGATCTGAACAAGAGCATTTTTTATTAGTTGTCATTCACCATTTGATTTTTGACGGAGTTTCGTCTGTCACATTTATACGCAGTCTGTTTGATACCTATCAGCTTCTTTTAAAAGGACAGCATCCGGAAAAAGCTGTTTCTCCTGCCATTTATCATGATTTTGCGGGATGGGAGAAAAACATGCTTGCCGGCAAAGATGGTGTGAAGCATCGTACATATTGGCAAAAACAGCTATCGGGAACTTTGCCGAATCTTCAGCTGCATAAGGTCAGCGCAAGTTCAATCGATTCTGAGTTTAGAGAGGATACATACACCAGGCGGCTGTCCAGCGGCTTCATGAATCAGGTCAGAACGTTTGCGAAAGAGCATTCTGTAAATGTCACGACGGTATTCTTAAGCTGCTATATGATGCTGCTTGGCCGTTACACCGGCCAAAAGGAACAGATCGTCGGCATGCCGGCCATGGTGAGGCCGGAAGAAAGATTTGATGATGCCATTGGACATTTTCTCAATATGCTCCCGATTCGGAGTGAGCTGAACCCGGCAGACACTTTTTCTAGCTTTATTTCAAAATTGCAATTAACGATATTGGATGGGCTTGATCATGCAGCATATCCTTTTCCAAAAATGGTGAGGGATCTGAATATTCCTCGCAGTCAAGCAGGTTCATCGGTATTTCAAACCGCTTTTTTCTATCAGAATTTTCTTCAATCCGGAAGCTATCAAAGTTTGCTGAACCGCTATGCTGACTTCTTTTCTGTCGATTTCGTTGAGTGTATTCACCAAGAGGGCGAATACGAATTAGTATTTGAACTATGGGAAACAGAAGAAAAAATGGAGCTGAACATCAAGTACAATACTGGGCTGTTTGATGCGGCTTCTATATCCGCCATGTTCGACCATTTTGTTTATGTAACAGAGCAGGCGATGTTGAATCCTTCTCAGCCTTTAAAAGAGTATTCTTTATTACCTGAGGCAGAGAAGCAGATGATTCTCAAAACATGGAACGCCACAGGAAAAACGTATCCATATATAACTTTTCATGAGTTGTTTGAGCAGCAGGCGAAAAAGACGCCTGATAGAGCGGCTGTCAGCTATGAAGGTCAAACATTGACGTATCGGGAGCTGGATGAAAAAAGCACACAGCTGGCCATTTATTTGCAGGCGCATGGAGTGGGTCCTGACCGTCTGGCGGGGATCTATGTGGATCGATCGCTAAACATGCTAGTGGGTTTATTAGCGATCCTCAAGGCTGGGGGAGCGTATGTGCCGCTAGACCCGTCCTATCCGGCTGAACGATTGGAATACATGCTTGAGGACAGTGAAGTTTTCATTACACTGACGACATCGGAATTAGTAAATACGTTGAGTTGGAACGGTGTCACAACAGCTCTTTTAGATCAAGATTGGGATGATATTGCTCAAACAGCCTCTGATCGAAAAGTGCTTACACGCACTGTCACGCCGGAAAACTTGGCGTATGTCATTTATACATCCGGCAGCACAGGAAAGCCAAAAGGTGTCATGATACCGCATAAAGCTTTGACAAACTTTCTCGTTTCGATGGGGGAAACACCAGGTCTTACGGCAGAGGATAAAATGCTTGCTGTCACAACCTACTGTTTTGATATCGCAGCTCTGGAATTATTTTTGCCTTTAATAAAGGGCGCACACTGCTATATTTGTCAAACGGAGCATACAAAAGACGTTGAAAAACTGAAACGGGACATCCGCACGATCAAACCGACAGTGATGCAGGCAACCCCCGCTACGTGGAAGATGCTCTTTTATTCAGGCTGGGAAAATGAAGAGAACGTGAAAATTTTATGCGGAGGCGAAGCATTGCCTGAGACATTAAAACAATATTTTCTGCATACGGGCAGCGAAGCCTGGAATATGTTCGGGCCAACCGAAACAACTATCTGGTCAGCGGTTCAGCGCATTAACGATGAATGCTCTCATGCCACGATAGGAAGGCCAATCGCCAATACACAAATCTATATTACGGATTCTCAGCTCGCGCCAGTGCCGGCAGGTGTCCCGGGTGAGCTGTGCATTGCAGGAGACGGTGTGGCGAAGGGCTACTACAAAAAGGAAGAATTAACGGACTCGAGATTCATTGACAACCCTTTTGAGCCTGGGTCTAAGCTTTATAGAACGGGAGACATGGCCCGCTGGCTTCCGGGAGGGCGAATTGAATATATAGGCCGCATCGATAATCAAGTAAAAATCCGCGGATTCCGTATTGAACTTGGTGATATTGAAAGCAGGCTTAGTGAGCATCCCGGCATTCTGGAATGCGTTGTGGTCGCAGATATGGATAACCTAGCTGCCTATTATACAGCTAAACATGCAAATGCTTCTCTCACAGCGAGAGAGCTGCGTCATTTTGTGAAAAACGCTTTGCCTGCCTATATGGTGCCTTCTTATTTTATTCAGCTTGATCATATGCCGTTAACTCCGAACGGAAAGATAGATAGAAACAGCCTTAAGAATATCGATTTATCAGGGGAGCAGCTAAAGCAAAGGCAGACCTCTCCTAAGAACATTCAGGATACTGTTTTTACCATTTGGCAGGAAGTGCTGAAAACGAGTGACATTGAATGGGATGACGGATTTTTCGATGTGGGCGGGGATTCGCTTCTCGCGGTCACTGTGGCTGATCGTATCAAACATGAACTATCCTGTGAGTTTTCTGTCACAGACCTGTTTGAGTATTCAACGATTAAAAATATCAGCCAGTACATCACTGAACAACGAATGGGCGATGCAAGTGACCATGTGCCGACAGAACCGCCAGCTTATATAGAAGATCAGTCTACCGAGATGAGTGATCTCCCGGACTATTATGAGGATAGTGTGGCGATTATTGGCATATCGTGTGAATTTCCAGGGGCAAAAAATCATAATGAATTTTGGGAGAACCTCAGAGACGGCAAGGAGAGCATTACGTTTTTCAGTAAAAAAGAGCTTCAGCGCTTTGACATTTCAAAGGAGATAGCGGAGAATGCCGACTATGTCCCGGCTAAAGCTTCAATTGAGGGGAAAGACAGATTTGATCCAAGCTTCTTTCAAATCTCTCCTAAAGACGCTGAATTTATGGACCCTCAGCTTCGGATGCTGCTGACTCATTCATGGAAAGCAATAGAAGATGCCGGTTATGCTGCGAGGCAGATTCCGCAAACCAGTGTTTTTATGTCGGCAAGCAATAATTCTTATCGCGCGCTGCTGCCGTCAGATACAACAGAGAGCTTGGAGACGCCGGACGGCTATGTTTCGTGGGTGCTTGCACAGAGCGGGACGATTCCGACAATGATTTCTCATAAGCTCGGGCTGAGAGGGCCAAGCTATTTCGTCCATGCCAACTGCTCATCATCTCTGATTGGATTGCATTCTGCCTATAAAAGCCTGCTGTCGGGTGAATCTGATTATGCTTTAGTTGGCGGTGCAACGCTGCATACCGAGTCAAATATCGGATATGTGCATCAGCCGGGGCTGAACTTTTCGAGTGATGGACATATTAAAGCTTTTGACGCTTCAGCTGACGGAATGATAGGCGGTGAGGGCGTTGCTGTTGTATTGCTGAAAAAAGCAGCTGATGCAGTAAAGGACGGGGATCATATCTATGCCTTGCTGAGAGGCATTGGTGTAAATAACGACGGCGCTGACAAAGTCGGCTTTTATGCTCCAAGCGTTAAAGGCCAGGCTGACGTGGTCCAACAGGTCATGAATCAAACGAAGATACAGCCTGAATCCATCTGCTATGTAGAAGCACACGGAACCGGAACGAAGCTGGGGGACCCGATCGAGCTGGCGGCTTTAACAAACGTTTACAGGCAATATACAAATAAAACGCAATTTTGCGGCATTGGGTCGGTGAAAACCAATATCGGACATTTAGATACAGCCGCCGGTCTTGCGGGCTGCATTAAGGTCGTGATGAGTCTTTATCATCAAGAGCTTGCACCGAGTATCAATTATAAGGAGCCGAATCCAAATACAGACTTAGCCAGCTCTCCTTTTTACGTCGTCGATCAAAAGAAAACGTTAAGCCGTGAGATCAAAACGCACAGGGCTGCACTTAGCTCGTTCGGGCTTGGCGGGACAAATACCCATGCCATTTTTGAACAATTCAAAAGGGATTCAGATAAGGGAAAGATAGACGGAACCTGCATCGTCCCGATCTCGGCGAAAAATAAAGAGAGGCTGCAAGAGTATGCAGAAGACATTCTGGCCTATTTAGAAAGAAGAGGGCTTGAGAACAGCCAGCTGCCTGATTTTGCGTATACCCTTCAGGTGGGGCGCGAAGCGATGGAGCATCGCGTTGTCTTTATTGCCGATCATGTAAATGAGTTAAAACAGAGGCTCACAGATTTTATCAATGGAAATACAGCGATTGAAGGCTGTTTTCAAGGAAGTAAGCACAATGCCAGAGAGGTTTCATGGCTGACGGAGGATGAGGACAGCGCTGAACTCATACGTAAGTGGATGGCCAAAGGAAAAGTAAACAAGCTTGCAGAAATGTGGAGCAAGGGAGCGCATATAGATTGGATGCAGCTTTACAAGGGTGAGCGCCCAAACAGAATGAGTCTGCCGACTTATCCATTTGCAAAGGAACGATACTGGCCGGCGCAGGATGACCGCAAACTGGTGGCGCAGATATCCGGAAATCAGACAGGGATCGGCTCTATTCATCCATTGCTTCATCAGAATACATCTGATTTTTCTGAACAGAAATTCAGTTCAGTTTTCACTGGTGACGAATTTTTCCTGAGAGACCATGTGGTAAGAGGAAAGCCTGTGCTTCCTGGTGTTGCGTACCTTGAAATGGCGTACGCGGCTATAAACCAGGCGGCAGGAAGTGAAATTGGCCAAGATGTCAGAATCAGATTGAATCATACAGTCTGGGTTCAGCCTGTTGTGGTTGACAGACATTCAGCTCAAGTGGATATCAGTCTCTTTCCTGAGGAAGATGGAAAAATCACCTTTGACATTTACAGTACACAGGAAGACGGGGACGACCCTGTTATTCATAGTCAAGGCAGTGCGGAGCTGGCATCTGCCGCCGAAACGCCAGTCGCAGATCTCACTGAAATGTCACGCCGCTGCGGCAAAGGAAAGATGTCGCCTGATCAATTTTACGAAGAAGGCAGAAGCAGAGGAATGTTCCATGGTCCGGCCTTTCAAGGAATTAAGAATGTGAATATAGGAAACAGAGAGGTTTTGGCGCAGCTGCAGCTTCCAGAAATCGTTTCTGGAACGAATGAACAGTTTGTGCTGCACCCAAGTATCATGGACTCCGCCTTGCAGACAGCAACAATATGCATCATGCAGGAATTGATGGATCAAAAGCTGATTTTGCCATTTGCGCTTGAGGAGCTTGAGGTGATCAAAGGGTGTTCTTCTTCTATGTGGGCTTATGCTCGCTTAAGTGACAGCGATCACTCCGGAGGGGTTGTTCAGAAAGCGGATATTGATGTCATTGACGAGAGTGGAAGCGTATGTGTCAGGATCAAAGGATTCTCAACGAGAGTATTAGAAGGGGAGGTTCATACTTCAAAGCCTTCATCACGGCACGAACGCTTAATGCTTGAACCGGTGTGGGAAAAACAGAATGAAGAACGAGAGGACGAAGATTCTTCGTACACGGAGCATATCATTGTTCTCTTCGAAACTGAACGAAGTGTTACAGACAGCATTGCCTCCCACATGAAAGATGCCCGTGTGATTACTCTGAACGAAGCTGTAGGACATATTGCTGAACGTTATCAATGTTACACGCAGAACATTTTTGAACTCCTGCAAAGCAAGGTCCGTGAGCTTTCTGCAGGCCGTATCATCATTCAAGCGATTGTTCCGCTGGAAAAAGAGAAGCAATTGTTTGCCGGCGTTTCCGGTCTGCTTAAAACAGCAGAAATAGAGTTCAGCAAACTGACTGCTCAGGTCATCGAAATTGAGAAACCTGAAGAGATGATAGACCTTCACCTCAAGCTGAAAGACGACAGCCGGAGACCATTTGACAAACAGATTCGATATGAGGCTGGACACCGTTTTGTGAAAGGCTGGAGGGAAATGGTGCTTCCTTCAGCTGATACGCTTCACATGCCGTGGAGAGACGAGGGTGTTTATCTAATCACAGGCGGAGCAGGAAGCTTAGGCCTTCTGTTTGCAAAGGAAATTGCCGATCGAACTGGTCGATCTACTATTGTGCTGACAGGACGATCTGTTTTAAGTGAGGATAAGGAAAACGAGCTGGAGGCTCTTCGAAGCATCGGAGCGGAGGTTGTCTATCGAGAGGCTGATGTAAGTGATCAGCATGCGGTTCGTCATCTTTTTGAGGAAATCAAAGAAAGATATGGCACTCTCAATGGAATTATTCACGGTGCAGGCAGCATTAAAGATCACTTCATCATTCATAAAACGAATGAAGAGTTTCAAGAAGTGTTGCAGCCAAAAGTGAGCGGGTTGTTACATGTAGACGAATGCAGCAAGGATTTCCCATTGGACTTTTTCATTTTCTTCTCATCTGTTTCGGGATGTTTAGGAAACGCTGGACAAGCCGATTATGCGGCAGCCAATTCGTTTATGGATGCATTTGCTGAATACCGCCGTTCTCTTGCGGCATCAAAAAAAAGATTCGGCTCCACCATTTCCTTCAATTGGCCGTTATGGGAAGAAGGCGGTATGCAAGTCGGCGCTGAAGATGAAAAGAGAATGCTGAAAACGACGGGAATGGTCCCGATGCCGACAGATAGTGGCTTGAAAGCATTTTATCAAGGGATAGCATCTGATAAGCCGCAAGTTTTTGTGATGGAAGGACAGCTTCAGAAAATGAAACAAAAACTGCTTTCCGCAGGATCGAAAGCCAAGCGGAACGATCAGAGAAAGGCGGATCAGGATCAAGGACAAACTAGAAAATTGGAAGCAGCCTTAATCCAAATGGTTGGCGCAATTTTGAAAGTAAACACTGACGATATCGATGTCAACACAGAGCTGAGTGAGTACGGATTCGACTCAGTTACATTCACTGTCTTTACAAACAAGATCAACGAAGAATTTCAGTTGGAGCTAACGCCGACCATTTTCTTTGAATATGGCAGCGTCCAAAGCCTGGCTGAATATGTAGTTGCTGCGTATCAGGGCGAATGGAATCAAGATGCTACTGCTAAAGGCATAGATGAAAGAACAAACTTAGTGCACAGTTTAAGCAGCCTGGAGGCATCATTAAGCAACATGGTCAGTGCAATTTTAAAAGTAAATAGTGAAGATATTGATGTCAATACAGAGCTGAGTGAATACGGATTTGATTCCGTTACATTTACGGTCTTTACAAACAAGATCAACGAAGAATTTCAGTTGGAGCTAACGCCGACCATTTTCTTTGAATATGGAAGCATCCAAAGCCTGGCTGAATATTTGACCGCTGAACATGAGGACACCCTGGTTCAGGAGCGTGAAAAACCAGAGCGGCAGGAAGAGTTACAGACAATATCTCATGAAGCGCCGAAAATCACATCACGTAGAAAGCGCCGCTTTACACAGCCTGTTATTGCAAAAGCAGAAAGAAACAAAAAGCAGGCTGCCGATTTTGAGCCGGTTGCAATTGTCGGCATCAGCGGCCGATTCCCTGGCGCTATGGATATAGATGAATTTTGGAAAAACCTAGAAGGAGGAAAAGACAGCATCACAGAAGTTCCAAAAGATCGATGGGATTGGCGGGAGCATTATGGAAACCCAGACACTGACGTCAATAAAACCGACATCAAATGGGGCGGGTTTATTGATGGTGTCGCAGAGTTTGATCCGTTGTTTTTTGGTATTTCGCCGCGAGAAGCTGATTATGTAGACCCTCAGCAGCGCTTGTTAATGACATACGTGTGGAAGGCACTGGAAGATGCGGGTTGCTCGCCGCAACGCCTTTCGGGTACAGGGACCGGTATCTTTATCGGTACGGGAAACACCGGTTATAAAGATCTATTCCATAGAGCGAATCTTCCAATTGAAGGCCATGCTGCTACAGGTCATATGATTCCTTCGGTAGGCCCGAATAGAATGAGTTATTTTTTAAATATTCATGGTCCGAGCGAACCAGTAGAGACGGCTTGTTCCAGTTCTCTTGTAGCCATTCACCGTGCTGTGACTGCGATGCAAAACGGTGATTGTGAGATGGCGATCGCTGGAGGCGTGAATACGATCTTAACCGAGGAGGCGCATATTAGCTACAGCAAGGCGGGTATGCTCAGCAAAGACGGCAGGTGTAAAACCTTCTCCGCCGATGCGGATGGCTATGTCAGAGGCGAAGGGGTCGGAATGGTCATGTTGAAAAAGCTGGAAGATGCCGAGCGTGACGGAAATCATATTTACGGCGTTATTCGGGGGACAGCGGAAAATCACGGCGGAAGAGCCAATACCCTGACATCGCCTAATCCGAAAGCACAAGCTGATTTGTTGGTGCGTGCATATCGCCAAGCAGGCATAGATCCAAGCACTGTCACATATATCGAAGCACATGGAACAGGGACGGAATTGGGCGATCCGATTGAAATAAATGGGCTGAAAGCCGCGTTTAAGGAACTATCCAATATAAGAGGCGAGAGCCAGCCGGATGTTCCGGATCACCGTTGCGGCATCGGCTCAGTTAAAAGCAATATCGGTCATTTAGAGCTAGCAGCAGGTATTTCCGGTTTGATCAAAGTGCTTTTGCAAATGAAGCATAAAACATTAGTGAAAAGCCTGCATTGCGAGACGCTTAATCCTTATCTTCAGCTGACTGACAGTCCGTTTTACATCGTTCAGGAAAAACAGGAATGGAAGTCTGTCACAGATCGTGACGGAAACGAGCTTCCGCGCCGTGCCGGAATCAGTTCGTTTGGGATTGGCGGAGTAAACGCGCATATTGTGGTTGAAGAATATATGCCAAAAGCCAATTCAGAACACACGGCTACAGAACAGCCAAACGTGATTGTGCTGTCGGCTAAAAATAAAAGCAGGCTGATAGATCGTGCTTCGCAATTGCTTGAGGCGATTCGCAATAAAAAATATACAGATCAGGAGTTGCACCGCATCGCTTACACCCTGCAGGTCGGGCGCGAAGAAATGGATGAGCGTCTGGCGTGTGTTGCGGGGACGATGCAGGAACTTGAAGAGAAACTGCAGGCGTTTGTTGACGGTAAGGAAGAAACAGACGAATTTTTCCGGGGACAGTCTCATCGAAATAAAGAGACCCAGACTATTTTTACAGCAGATGAAGATATGGCGTTGGCACTTGATGCTTGGATCAGAAAAAGAAAATACGCCAAACTTGCTGATTTATGGGTCAAAGGGGTCTCAATCCAGTGGAACACATTATACGGAGAGACCAAACCGCGCCTGATCAGCCTCCCTTCATATCCGTTTGCGAAGGATCACTATTGGGTGCCGGCAAAGGAACATTCAGAAAGAGACAAAAAAGAACTGGTTAATGCGATTGAAGATCGCGCCGCATGCTTTTTGACGAAACAATGGAGTTTGAGTCCAATTGGCTCAGCAGTGCCGGGGACAAGAACTGTTGCCATCCTGAGCAATCAAGAGACAGCATATTTAGCAGCAGAAGTGTCTTCGTATTTTCCGAATCATCTCTTATTAGATGTGAGCCGGATAGAAAATGATCAGTCAGACATTGATTGGAAAGAGTTTGACGGCCTAGTGGATGTCATCGGATGCGGTAAGGATGATGAGGGCCGGCTGGATTGGATTGAATGGGTGCAAAGACTGGTTGAATTCGGGCATAAAGAGGGGCTCAGGCTGCTTTGTGTGACGAAGGGGCTCGAATCGTTTCAAAACACATCTGTCCGGATGGCTGGCGCCTCACGGGCTGGGTTGTATCGAATGCTCCAATGCGAGTACAGCCATCTTATATCAAGGCATATGGATGCTGAGGAGGTTACTGATCATCGCCGTCTCGCGAAGTTGATCGCTGATGAGTTTTATTCCGATTCTCATGATGCCGAGGTTTGCTACAGAGATGGTTTACGGTATCAAGCTTTTCTAAAAGCTCATCCGGAAACAGGTAAGGCCACGGAACAGAGCGCGGTCTTCCCGAAAGATCATGTGCTTCTCATTACAGGCGGCACACGCGGCATCGGACTATTATGCGCCCGTCATTTTGCAGAGTGCTATGGAGTGAAAAAACTGGTGCTGACCGGACGAGAACAGCTTCCTCCGCGAGAGGAATGGACTCGTTTTGACACCTCGAACACATCAGTTGTCCAGAAAATCCAGGCAGTGCGGGAGCTGGAAGCGAAGGGTGTACAGGTGGAGATGCTGTCGCTAACGTTATCTGATGATGCTCAGGTTGAGCAAACGCTGCAACATATCAAGCGAACATTAGGACCGATTGGCGGTGTCATTCATTGTGCAGGTCTGACGGATATGGATACGCTGGCATTTATCCGAAAAACTTCAGATGATATCCAGCGGGTGCTGGAACCTAAGGTGTCAGGTCTTACAACGTTATATCGCCATGTGTGTAACGAGCCTTTACAGTTTTTTGTCTTATTTTCTTCTGTTTCAGCCATTATTCCGGAGCTTTCGGCGGGACAAGCTGACTATGCGATGGCCAATAGCTATATGGATTATTTTGCAGAAGCACATCAGAAACATGCGCCTATCATCAGTGTTCAGTGGCCGAACTGGAAAGAAACCGGTATGGGTGAAGTGGCAAATCAAGCGTATCGGGAAAGCGGCTTGTTGAGCATTACGAATTCAGAAGGCTTACGTTTTCTAGATCAAATTGTATCGAAAATGTTCGGACCGGTTGTTCTCCCTGCAATGGCGAATCAAACAAACTGGGAGCCGGAACTGCTGATGAAGAGGAGGAAACCGCGTGAGGGCGGTTTGCAGGAAGCTGCTTTACAGAGCCCGCCAGCCAGAGACATTGAAGAGGCCGATGAAGTTTCCAAATGTGATGGATTATTATCTGAAACACAGTCCTGGCTTGTTGATCTGTTTACCGAAGAGCTGAGAATAGATCGTGAAGACTTCGAGATTGACGGGGCGTTTCAGGATTATGGCGTGGATTCGATCATTTTGGCACAGGTGCTCCAGCGTATAAACCGCAAATTAGAGGCAGCGCTCGATCCATCGATTCTATATGAATACCCGACAATTCAAAGGTTCGCAGATTGGCTGATCGGTTCTTATTCCGAAAGGCTGTCCGCTTTATTCGGAGGCAGGATATCGGATGCATCAGCACCTTTGGAGAACAAAATAGAGGCGGAGGCATCTGTTCCTGCGGAGGATCGAGCTCTTACACCTCAGATTCAGGCGCCAGCGATTTTGTCACCGGACTCTCATGCAGAAGGTATTGCCGTTGTCGGACTCTCTTGCCGATTCCCTGGGGCAGAGACATTGGAGTCATATTGGTCGTTACTATCCGAGGGGTGTTCGTCAATCGGCCCGATTCCGGCAGAGCGTTGGGGCTGTAAAACGCCCTATTATGCCGGCGTGATTGATGGCGTCAGCTATTTTGATCCTGATTTCTTTTTGCTTCACGAAGAAGACGTAAGGGCGATGGACCCGCAAGCACTGCTCGTGTTGGAAGAGTGTCTGAAACTCTTGTATCACGCCGGTTATACGCCTGAGGAAATAAAGGGCAAGCCTGTCGGTGTTTATATTGGAGGCAGAAGCCAGCACAAACCTGATGAAGAGAGCCTTGATCATGCCAAGAATCCGATCGTGACAGTCGGCCAAAATTATTTAGCGGCTAATCTTTCACAATTTTTTGATGTCCGCGGCCCGAGTGTTGTAGTTGACACTGCATGCTCGTCAGCTTTGGTCGGCATGAATATGGCCATTCAGGCGCTGCGTGGCGGAGATATTCAATCCGCCATAGTCGGCGGTGTCAGCTTGCTGAGCTCAGATGCCTCTCACAGGCTGTTTGACCGGCGCGGCATTTTAAGCAAGCATTCATCCTTCCATGTGTTTGATGAGCGTGCTGACGGAGTTGTGTTAGGTGAAGGAGTCGGAATGGTCATGCTAAAAACCGTAAAACAGGCACTGGAAGACGGAGATACCATATATGCTGTCGTAAAAGCGGCCTCGGTCAATAACGACGGAAGAACAGCGGGGCCTGCAACACCTAACCTTGAGGCGCAAAAGGAAGTCATGAAAGATGCGCTTTTCAAAAGCGGAAAAAAACCAGAGGACATCAGCTACCTTGAGGCAAACGGGTCAGGTTCAATCGTAACCGATCTCCTTGAGCTAAAAGCGATCCAATCAGTGTACCGTTCTGGGCACTCATCGCCTCTTTCTCTTGGCTCAATCAAGCCGAACATCGGGCATCCGCTATGTGCTGAAGGGATCGCCAGCTTCATTAAGGTTGTGCTGATGCTGAAAGAGCGCCGCTTTGTCCCATTTTTATCAGGTGAAAAAGAGATGGCGCATTTCGATCAACAGAAAGCGAACATCACGTTCAGCCGAGCCCTGGAAAAATGGACAGATTCGCAGCCTACTGCGGCTATTAACTGCTTTGCCGATGGGGGGACGAATGCCCATGTCATCGTAGAGGCGTGGGAAAAAGATGAAAAACACGCCATCAAGCGCAGTCCAATATCGCCTCCTCAATTAAAGAAACGAATGCTTTCGCCAAGCGAGCCTAAGCTGGAAGCGGAGACTTCGAAAATGACTGCGGCAAACATATGGGATACTTATGAGGTGGAGGTCTAACGTGAAAAAGATAACGAAACAACTCACATTATCGTTAAAAAATCCGTTTATTTATCACCATGTGGTTTACGGACAAAATGTCCTGCCGGGATTGGCTTATATCGATATAATCTACCAGATATTCAGAGAACACGGCTTCTCCTGCTCAGAGCTTCAGCTGCGGAATTTATCCATCTATCAGCCATTGACGGCGGAACAGGATGCAGTAATTGTTCTGAATATCCAATGTGCGGAGAAAAAAGAAGGACAGTGGCAAATCACAGCCAAGGGAATTGAAAAACGTGATGAGAAAGAAGCTTCAGAAGAAAAGCTCTATATGAAGGCTGATATGTACGCAGACTCCCCAGCCATATTTGAAGAAACACTGGATCTCAGTCAAATCAAAGCATCTGCACAGAACGTTGTTCAGCTTGATGATGTATATGAACAATGCAGACGTCAGGAATTGGTGCACAGCGAATATATGAAAGCAAAAGGCTGCATCTATGAAGAGGAAGACGGCGTCCTTCTTGAGCTTTCTCTCGGTTCGGAAGCCATGCTTCACGCAGAAGGCTTTATGTTTCACCCGACTCTCATAGACGGGAGCGGGGTGGGTGCCAATCATTTGCTCACATCTTTGCTTAAAGGAGAACAGAGGCTGTATTTGCCTCTGTTCTATGAATCCTTTTCCGCTTCTGCACTTTTGCAGTCGGATTGCATGACGAGAATTAAGCGCTCCTCCGTCCGGCGGGAAAAAGAGCTGATTTATGTAACACTTGAATTTTTTAATGCGTTGGGAGAAAAAGTGGCTGAGTTGAAAAACTTTACAAGCAAATTGGTGCGAGAAGCGGAGCTGATTAGCGGAAAACATCAAGGTGCACAGGAGACACAGATGACAAGAGCGGACACTGCTGAGCGTGAGAAACCTGCTGACATGGTATCTTCTCCCGTTAATTCCTACAGCGGGGCTGAACAGTTCGTAAGCCAATTAATCGCAGAGAAAATCAATAAGCCGGTAGAACAAGTTGAAAAACAGGTCGGTTATTACCAAATGGGACTGAATTCATCGGGCTTGCTTGAGGTGGTAGAAACGATCAGTGATAAGATCGGTGAGAGCCTTTCGCCGACTCTTCTGTTTGAGCATACCACCATAGCGGAGCTGTCAGCGTTTCTTGCCGAGGAATATGCTGAGCATTTTAGTGCCGCTGGTTCCCTTGGCCTTGGCCAGAATGAAAGAGAACGCGTTTCCGACACAATAAACGATCGTAAGACTGTTGAAGCTTCTCGTCCTGCACCTATTGAGGCAGCAGGCGATATTGCGATTATCGGCTTGGCGGGCAGGTATCCGAAGGCAGCCAATATTCATGAATTTTGGAACAATCTGAAAGAGGGGAAGGACTGCGTTAGCGAGATTCCTGAGTCGCGCTGGGATTGGCAGCGACTTGAAGGAATCACATCTCCTTCGGGTAAGGACATTTCCAAATGGGGAGGATTTATTGATGATCCCGACTGCTTCGATCCCCAATTTTTCAGAATCACGCCAAGAGAAGCGGAGACAATGGACCCACAAGAGCGGCTGTTTTTAGAAACATGCTGGGAAACGATTGAGGATGCGGGCTATACGCCAAAGACGTTGACCAAGCCTAAAGGACGAAATAAAAGGCAGCATGTAGGAGTTTTTGCCGGCGTCATGCACAAGGATTATACATTAGTCGGAGCTGAAGAAGCATCAGCAGAAAATGTGTTTCCTCTCTCGCTTAACTATGCGCAAATCGCCAACCGTGTTTCTTACTTTTGTAATTTCCACGGTCCGAGTATGGCTGTCGATACGGTATGTTCATCCTCTTTGACCGCAGTGCACTTGGCGTTGGAAAGCATACGTCACGGTGAGTGCGATGTTGCGTTAGCAGGCGGCGTGAACCTGTCTTTGCACCCGAATAAATATATGACATACGGGGTCTGGGATATGTTTTCCACTGACGGACACTGCCGTACGTTTGGAAAGGATGGAGACGGTTATGTGCCTGCCGAGGGTATAGGCGCGGTTTTATTAAAGCCTTTGCGCCAGGCAGAGGAAGACGGAGATCGCATTTATGCAGTTATTAAAGGAAGTGCTGTGAATCATGTGGGCACTGTAAGCGGCATTTCAGTGCCGAGCCCTGTTTCTCAAGCTGATCTGATTGAGACATGCTTGGAGAAAACGGGAATCGACCCGCGGACGATCAGTTATGTGGAAGCCCATGGAACCGGCACGTCCTTAGGAGATCCGATCGAAATACAGGGATTAGTGAAAGCGTTCCGCCAATATACACAGGATCGGCAGTTCTGTTCAATCGGTTCTGTAAAGTCAAACATTGGGCACGCCGAATCCGCCGCGGGGATCAGCGGTTTAAGCAAGGTTGCCCTTCAGCTTCACCATCAAAAACTTGTGCCTTCTTTGCATTCGGAAGAACTGAATCCGTACGTTGATTTTGAAAAGTCTCCATTTTATGTACAGCACGAAACAGAAACGTGGAAGCAGCCTGTTATCAAGGAGAATGGGGAAGAGGTCCCTTATCCGCGGCGGGCGGGTATCAGTTCCTTCGGAGCAACTGGTTCAAACGCACATATTATCCTTGAGGAATATATTCCTCAAGCAGCGGAGCAGGACGTTTCTTTGTCCTCAGATTCTGACATATCCGCAGTTATTCCGCTTTCTGCCCGTAATCAAGAACGTCTCCGTGTATATGCAAAACGTCTCTTGGATTTTCTTCATAATGGGATTCAGATTAGAGATTTGGCGTATACATTGCAGGTAGGCCGTGAACCGATGGAAGAACGGGTTTCTTTCTTAGCATCCGGAATTCAAGAATTGAGTGACCAGTTGAAGGCTTTTATAGAAGGACGAAAAGCCATTCAGCATTGCTGGAAGGGCCGCGTGTCAAGAGGAAGCGAACCATCGCGTCCCGCCGAATCGGTACATAAATTGCTGGAGCAAAGAAAACTCGATCAAATTGCGGAGCAGTGGGCGAACGGATCTGGTGTTGACTGGAAGCTGCTTTACGAGGGAAACAAACCAAAGCGGATCAGCCTGCCGACTTACCCATTTGAGAGGGTGCGTTATTGGGTGCCGAAAGCGGAGAAAAAGACTGATCGTTCAAAACAGGAGCGGCACATCCTGCATCCTCTTCTGCATCAAAATGTGTCCGACATATCAGGTGTCCGCTTCCGTTCAGTGTTTACAGGACGTGAATTTTTCTTGAAGGATCATGTCATAAAGGGCGAACACGTTTTACCTGGCGCAGCTTTATTGGAGATGGTTCGGGCAGCTGTGGAAAGGGCAGCTGCGGATCAGTTCCCGACAGGATTCCGACTCCGGAATATCGTCTGGGTCCGGCCGTTCGCCGTCACGGAACAGCAGAAAGATATAGATGTACGTCTATATCCTGAGGAGAATGGTGAGATTACATTTGAAATCTGCCGGGACCCTGAAAGCGCAGAGGAGTCGCCGATTATATATGGGCAAGGGAGTGCAGTGCTTTGTGAGGCTGGTGAAAATCCGGTTATCAACATTGAAGAAATGAAGGCAAGCTATAATGGCCGGACGCTGTCACCTTTTGATTGCTACGAGGCTTATACAGAAATGGGTATTCATTATGGTGACAGCCACAGAGCGATCGACAGCCTATATGCCGGCGAAAACGGAGTTCTAGTGAAATTGACGATGCCTCCTGTAATCTCTGATACAGAAGACCATTATATTCTGCATCCGAGCATGATAGATTCGGCATTTCAAGCATCTATCGGTTTGAGGCTGGGAGGAGCTACGAGTTTAGAAGACAGAAAGGCAATGCTGCCTTTTGCCATACAGGATGTCCAAATCTTCAAAGGCTGCGAGGCATCTATGTGGGCGCGGATCACATATAGCGAGGGCAGTACAGCTGGGGATCGTATGCAGAAGCTTGATATCGATTTATGCAATGAAGAGGGGCAGGTTTGCGTGCGATTGACGGGCTATTCTGCAAGAGTGTTAGAAACAGATCAAGAAGGTCCTTCTGAAGCGACTGACACGCTATTGTTCGAACATATTTGGGAAGAACGTGCTGCAGAGAGGCAAGAGCTCATAGAGTACGACACGCATAAAGTCGTTGTCTGTGATGTTGGAGAACAAATGGAAAGCCTCCAAAATCATCTTGACTGTACAGTTCTGCAGCATGATACAGAGACAATTGATGAACGGTTTGAAGGTTATGCCATACAGTTATTTGAAGAAATCAAACAGCTAATGCACTCAAAAACAGGGGGACATACATTCATTCAAGTGGCGGTGCCTGCGTTGGACGAGCCTCAGCTATTAAGCGGCTTAACTGGATTGCTCAAAACGGCTGAACTGGAAAATCCAAAACTGACAGGACAGTTGATCGAAATAGAAACCGGGATGTCAGCTGGTGACCTATTTGAAATATTGGAGGAAAACAGACGCTATCCGCGTGACACACATATCCGCCACTGGCAAGGGAAGCGATTTGTAAGCAAGTGGAAAGAAGTGTCTGATGAGCACCTAAGTGCTGACATGCCATGGAAGGATAAAGGCGTGTATCTGATCACAGGCGGTGCAGGCGGTCTTGGATTCATCTTTGCAACTGAAATTGCAAACCAAACGAATGACGCGGTTGTGATTCTGACAGGACGCTCTCCGCTTGATGAAAGGAAGAAGAAGAAGCTTCAAGCCTTACAGAAACTTGGCATCCAAGCGATTTACAGACAAGCTGATCTGGCTGACAAACAAACGGTTGATGCCTTATTAAAAGAAACCCAAAACGTTTACGGAGACTTAGATGGCATCATTCACAGCGCCGGTTTAATAAAAGATAATTTCATTATGAAGAAAAAGAAAGAAGAGGTTCAAACCGTTCTTGCTCCAAAGGTAGCAGGACTGATTCACCTTGACAAAGCAACGAAAGATATTCCGCTCGATTTCTTTATCCTTTTTTCCTCAGGTGCCGGAGCAGTAGGAAGCGCGGGACAGGCTGATTACGCAATGGCCAATGCATTTATGAATGCATTCAGCGAATATCGAAATGGCCAAGCAGAGCTGCACAAGCGTTACGGAAAAACTCTTTCAGTGTGCTGGCCGCTGTGGAAAGACGGGGGCATGCAAATAGATGCGGAAACTGCAAGGGTGCTGAAAAGAGAAACAGGCATGGTGGCCATGGAAACAGATCGTGGGATTCAGGCGCTATATCATGGCTGGACGTCAGGAAAGCCGCAAGTGTTAGTTGCTTCCGGTGTTACTGATCGGATTCGTGCATTTTTACATGAAACGGGACATGGCAAAGGCCAATCTCACAATATCAAAAAAAGCAGTCTCAATCAGGAGGCAGAAAAAGCAGACATGATCGGGGAAATTGATGAAGAGATACTAAGAGAAAAAGCGGAGAACTATTTTAAACAGGTGCTTTCTTCGGTGATTAAGCTGCCAGCCGGCCAGATTGATGCTGAAGCTCCTCTCGAGGATTACGGGATCGATTCTATCATGATCATGCATGTAACGGGTCAATTAGAAAAAGTATTCGGTTCTTTGTCCAAGACGTTGTTCTTTGAATATCAGGATATTCGCTCATTAACACGGTATTTTATTGATTCCCGCAGAGAAAAACTGCTGGACATCTTGGGAATTGAAACAGGAAAACCTTCTGTTGAAAGAAAATCAGAGCCTGAAAAACAAGAAATCCCAGTTACCCCAAGAAAGTCTGGATTTCTTCCTTTGCAAGATAAAGAGCAGAAGCAGTTAAGAGAGAAGGAAACGGAAGAAATCGCGATCATCGGTATCTCAGGTCGCTATCCGCAGGCAGACAACATTGATGAATTGTGGGAAAACCTGAGAGACGGTCGAGACTGTATTACTGAAATTCCTGCAGATCGCTGGGATCACAGTCTTTATTATGACGAAGATAAAGACAAGCCTGGAAAAACCTACAGCAAGTGGGGAGGCTTCTTGAAGGATGTAGACAAGTTTGATCCGCAGTTTTTCCATATATCGCCGCGCGAGGCAAAATTAATGGACCCGCAAGAGCGTTTATTTTTGCAGTGCGTGTATGAAACGATGGAAGACGCAGGCTATACAAGAGAGCACCTCGGCCGTAAGCGTGATGCTGAGCTTGGCGGAAGCGTCGGTGTTTACGTCGGTGTCATGTACGAAGAATATCAGCTGTACGGGGCACAAGAGCAGGTGCGGGGAAGGTCTCTGGCTTTAACGGGAAATCCATCATCCATCGCGAACCGGGTATCTTATTATTTTGATTTTCACGGACCGAGTATTGCATTAGACACCATGTGTTCTTCTTCTTTAACGGCTATCCACTTGGCCTGCCAAAGCCTGCAGCGCGGAGAGTGTGAGGCGGCATTCGCGGGCGGCGTGAATGTGTCAATCCATCCAAATAAATATTTGATGCTCGGGCAGAACAAATTTATGTCCAGCAAAGGCCGGTGTGAAAGCTTCGGACAGGGCGGAGACGGCTATGTGCCGGGGGAAGGCGTTGGAGCAGTGCTTCTGAAGCCATTGTCTAAAGCAGTTGAAGATGGTGATCACATTTATGGAATCATTAAAGGGACAGCCATCAACCACGGGGGAAAAACAAACGGGTACTCAGTTCCCAATCCGAATGCCCAAGCAGATGTCATCAAAAAGGCGTTTGTGGAAGCGAAGGTTGATCCGCGGACAGTCAGTTACATCGAAGCCCACGGCACGGGAACCTCTCTCGGTGATCCTATTGAAATCACAGGGCTGTCCAAAGTGTTTACGCAAGAAGCCGATGACAAACAATTTTGTGCAATAGGGTCAGCCAAATCAAATATCGGGCACTGTGAGAGTGCGGCAGGTATCGCAGGAGTAACGAAGGTATTGCTCCAAATGAAATACAGGCAGCTTGCGCCTTCCTTGCATTCAAACGTGCTGAACCCGAATATTGATTTCCTTAACTCGCCGTTTAAAGTACAGCAAGAGCTAGAAGAGTGGAAGAGGCCGATCATCAGTGTCAATGGCAAAGACATCGAATTACCGAGAATCGCAGGAGTCTCTTCATTTGGTGCCGGGGGTGTGAACGCCCATATTTTAATAGAAGAGTATGCTCCGGAACCTGTGGAGGAACGTTTACCAACGAGGAAACAGCCGGCTGTCATTGTGCTCTCAGCAAAAAATGAGGAAAGACTTCAGAAACGCGCGGAGCGATTGCTGCATGCCATTCGTGAACAAACATATGTTGAAGCAGATTTACACCGAATTGCCTATACGCTGCAAGTCGGACGGGAAGCGATGAACGAACGGCTGGCGTTCGTTGCGGAATCGATGCGGGAGCTTGAAGAAAAGCTCAATGAATGTATCTCTGGAACAGAAAATCGTGAATATGTCTATCGCGGACAAGTAAAGCGCAACAAGGAAGCCATTGCTGCTTTTGCTGCTGATGAGGATATGTCAAAAACAATTGAGGCATGGCTGCAAAAAGGAAAATATGCGAAGGTTTTAGACCTGTGGGTAAGAGGTTTGCGAATCGACTGGAGCACGCTATATCAGGATCAAAAACCGCGGCGCATCAGTTTACCTGCCTATCCTTTCGCAAGAGATCGCTATTGGATAGACGTACATGCAAAGGCTGAGGAAAAAAGAACGGAGGAGCCATTCGCTCCAGTACAGCCCGTCATTCCAAAGCCGTCTGTAGCCAGAGAAGCCAGCGGCAAGCCTGCCAATATTACGTTACAGCCTTTAATGACCAATCAGGATCGTTTGGAGCGGACAGCACCTCTGGTTCCATCAGATACAGAAACAGAGACGATCACGGCGGAAGCCTTGTGCGATGAACTGACAGCGGGCTTAGCGGAAGTGCTGTACATGGACCAAAACGAGATTGATCCAGACGAAGCATTCATAGATATCGGTATGGACTCGATTACCGGGCTCGAATGGATAAAAGCAATAAATAAACAGTATGGCACATCACTAAATGTCACAAAGGTATATGATTATCCGACAACACGTGATTTCGCTGTTTACTTAGCACATGAGTTAAGCACACAAGCTGGGGAGAAAAAACAAACGGAGACGTACACGCCGATAAGACAAAGAACAGCGGTACCTGCTGCTAAACCGGCTAATATATCTCTGCAGCCGTTAGAACATCATCAGCCAGTGCAAGAGGAGGCTGAAGAAACGATTCAATATGCAGCGGCAGAAATATCTGCATCAAGACAATATACTGTAGCAATTGAAACGCTGCATGAAAAATTGAGGGAAAGCATAGCAGACGTGTTATACATGGAGCCATACGAGGTGGATATTGACGAAGCGTTCATAGATATCGGAATGGACTCGATTACCGGACTCGAATGGATAAAAGCGGTGAACAAGCAATACGGAACGTCTTTTACGGTAACCAGAGTATATGATTATCCAACGATACGTGATTTTGCCGAAATGCTAAAGTCCGAGCTTGGAACTCATCATGATAGAAAGATAGAGCATACTGACTCTTTCGAAGCAGCCCCAGCAGCAGCATCTAATCCAAAGCCGGCAGAGCGACCGCTACAGTCTGTTCAACATCCTATAAAGAAAGAACATGAGGAGAAAACGGTTCCTGTTCATCAAGACCGCCCGGAGGATGCGATAGCGATTGTCGGGATGTCGGGAAGATACCCGGGCGCTCGTAATGTAAGAGAGTACTGGGATAACCTGGTTCATGGGAGAAATGCCATTCGGGACATTCCAACATCACGGTGGGATGTAGACAAATACTATGATCCTGTCCTCAACAAAAAAGGGAAAGTCTACTGCAAATCAATGGGGATGCTTGATGATATTGAACATTTTGATCCGTTGTTTTTTAATATTCCGCCGTCAGAAGCTGAACTGATGGACCCGCAGCATCGAATCTTTTTGCAGGAAGGCTATAAAGCCTTTGAGGACGCTGGGTACAACGCTCGAACTTTAAATGAGAAAAAATGCGGTGTATATCTCGGCATTATGAGCAGTGAATACGGGGTCATGCTGAATCGGCAGGCAAGCGCAAATGCCACGGGGAACAGCTTTGCGATCGCTGCGGCGCGTATTCCGTATTTTCTTAATTTAAAAGGGCCTGCGATTCCTATTGACACCGCTTGTTCATCTTCATTGGTCGGCACACATTTAGCGCGGCAGGCACTTATAAACAAAGAAATTGATATGGCGCTGGTCGGCGGGGTCAGCTTATACCTGACGCCGGAATCTTACATGAGTATGTGTGAAGCTGGCATGCTTTCACCTGATGGACAATGTAAAGCATTTGACAATAGCGCGAATGGTTTTGTGCCCGGCGAGGGTGCGGGTGCGCTGGTTCTGAAAAGGCTGAAAGATGCAGAAGCGGACCGTGACCATATTTATGGCATTATCATTGGCTCGGGTATTAATCAGGACGGGAAAACAAACGGAATCACGGCACCGAGTGCGAAAAGCCAAATGGATCTGGAAAGAGACATATATGAAACATACGGCATACATCCTGAGAGTATCAGTTATGTCGAGATGCACGGCACAGGAACAAAACAAGGCGATCCAATTGAATTAGAAGCTCTGTCCACCGTATTTCAAGAAAAAACAGACAAAAAGCAGTTTTGCGCAATCGGTTCCGTCAAAAGCAATATTGGCCATACATCCGCGGCGGCAGGAGTAGCCGGGGTTCAAAAAGTGTTATTGTGCATGAATCATAAAACACTTGTGCCGACATTGAACTTCACGACACCGAATGAGCATTTTGAATTTGAGCATTCTCCTTTATACGTAAATACGGAGCTTAAGCCTTGGGAAACGGCTGATGGAAAACCGCGGAGAGCATGTGTGAGCTCCTTCGGATATAGCGGAACGAATGCTCATATTGTGATAGAGGAATATCAGCCTGACAAGAGGAACGATCCATTAACAAAGCAGCACCGCTCAGCATTATTTGTACTTTCAGCGAAAAAAGAGAAGCAATTGAAGGCCTATGCGGAAGCAATGAAAGATTTCGTAACTTCCAATGAAGATATCGATCTGGAGGATATGGCATACACACTTCAGACGGGCCGAGAAGCAATGGATTATCGCATGGCGTTTTTGGCGGATTCGAGAGAAATGCTGATCAAAACTTTAGATGATTATTTGGCTGAAATGCCGAACAGCAGCATATTTGCTGCTCACGTGAAAACGAAAAAGAGCGAAATCAAGCTGTTTGAAACGGATCAAGATGCCAAAGCGTTGCTGCAAACATGGATAGAGAAAAAAAGGCTGGAGAAAGTAGCGGAACTATGGGTGAAAGGGCTGCAGATAGATTGGAACAAGCTTTATCGGGAATACACGCCTCGTCGAATCAGCCTGCCTGCTTATCCGTTCGCGGAAGAGTATTACTGGCTGCCAACTCAAGAAGGTGAACCCAAAACCATTGCTACAGCTCTGCCTCATTCCGAACTGATGCCAAAGCGCTGCTTTCTGCGTAAACAGTGGCAGCCTTGTCCGATTGAACCGGCAGAAATGACGAATCAAACCGTCGCCATTTTGGCAAATGAGGAGACAATGGCATTAGCGGAAGAGCTTTCAACGTATTTCTCGACATACCGTATATTTGACAGTCAAGAGCTGGAGCGTGTGTCTGCTGCGGACTATGAACACGTTGCTGGAGTAATCGATCTGATCGGGTGCGGAACGAGCCATGAGCATTCTATGGGCTGGATAAACTGGCTCCAAAAGCTGATCGAGCAAGGACGTACAAGCAAGCATCAATTGACGATCTTGGGTGTAACAAAGGGGCTGGAGGCCTACGCAAATGAGGGTGTCCTTTTGTCTGGTGCTTCACGGGCCGGTTTATACCGCATGCTTCAAAGTGAGTACAGCCATCTTACTTCAAGACATGCAGATATGGGGTGCGAAGCCTCTTTTGAGGAGCTGGCCAGACTGATTGCAGTTGAATATTATGCCAAGAGCACAGAATCAGAAGTCTGTTATCGAAACGGACAGCGATATCGCGCATATTTGGCAGAGCAGCCAGCAGAAGCCGCTCTTAGTCATAAGCAAGTATCGTTTTCAACAGACAAAGTCCTGCTTATTACAGGCGGGACAAGAGGTCTCGGCTTGCTGTGTGCGCGGCATTTTGTGAAAACATACGGCGTTAAGCGGCTGGTCCTTATCGGCCGTGAAGAGCTTCCGTCGCGTGACCAGTGGAATTTGGTAAAAATCGCCTCGCTTGCCGAGAAAATAAAAGCCGTTCAAGAGCTAGAAGACATGGGTGCGCAAGTTCAGGTGCTGTCTCTGGATCTCACAGACAGGGTTGCTGTCGAACAGAGCCTGAAGACAATACACGAAACAATGGGGGCGATTGGCGGAGTCATCCATTGTGCCGGGCTGGTGAACAAACAAAACCCGGCTTTTATCAGAAAATCACTAGAAGAGATCGGACAGGTGCTTGAACCGAAAGTCGAAGGTCTGCAAACGTTGTTTGACCTGCTTCAGGATGAACCATTGGCGTTTTTCACCTTGTTTTCATCAGTATCAGCGGCCATCCCTGCACTAGCAGCAGGACAAGCTGATTACGCGATGGCAAATGCTTTTATGGATTATTTTGCGGAGGCTCATCAAGATAAATGTCCCATTGTAAGCATTCAGTGGCCTAACTGGAAGGAGACCGGTTTAGGCGAGGTTCGAAGCAAAGCTTTAGAACAAACTGGATTGATCAGTTTGACAAACGACGAGGGATTACAGCTGCTTGACCAGATTCTATCAGACAGACAGTATGCTGTCGTGCTGCCGGCAGTACCAGATACAAACGTTTGGAAGCCGGATAAGCTGATGCAGCCGTCACTGCCTGTCGAAGCTCTCTCGCATCCTGAGACGAAAGAGCAAACCGGCACTCGCAACCTGTTCCCTGAAACAGTCGACTGGCTCGTAACTCTTTTTTCAGATGAACTGAAAATAGCTGCAGAAGACTTTGAAACGGATGAACCTTTCCAAGAATACGGAATCGACTCGATTATATTGGCCCAGCTGGTACAGCAGATGAACCAACAATTAAATGGAGATATTGATCCGTCAATTTTGTTTGAATACCCGACAATAGAATCCTTTGCACACTGGCTCATTTCGAAATATGACATATCAGCTGTTTTACAGCCATCTGTTCCTGAGAAACAGACACCTTTCAAGCCGCAATCAGCAATGAAACAGAAGCCGGTGCCAGAACAGCGGCCGCAACAGATAAGCCATGAAAAAACGGCACTTCTTGCTGAGGACATCGCTATCATCGGTCTTAGTTGCAGGTTCCCAGGAGCGGAAACCCTAGAGGAATACTGGGAACTAATACGTGATGGACGGTCTGCGATTGCGCCTGTTCCGCCTGAACGATTCGGGAACTCCAGCTCAAATTACGCGGGCCTCATTGATGAAATGAACCGGTTTGATCATGATTTCTTCATGATGTCCGAAAACGATGTCAGAGCGATGGACCCTCAAGCTTTGGCTGTATTAGAGGAAAGCTTGAAGCTGTGGTATCACGCCGGTTATACAGAGAAAGAAGTGAAAGGCATGAGGGCTGGCGTTTATATAGGTGGCCGCAGCCAGCACAAGCCTGATCCGGCCAGTCTTTCAAAAGCAAGAAATCCGATAGTCGCTGGCGGACAAAACTATTTAGCAGCTAACATCTCACAATTTTTTGACTTGAAGGGACCGAGTATTGTCCTGGATACCGCTTGTTCCTCTGCGCTGGTGGGACTGAATATGGCCATTCAGGCTCTGCGAAGCGGAGATATTGAGGCAGCGGTTGTAGGCGGCGTCAGTTTGCTTGATGCTGATGCGCATCGAATGTTTTATGAGCGCGGACTTTTATGTGACAAACCGTCATTCCATATTTTTGATAAGCGGGCAGACGGTGTCATTTTAGGAGAAGGCGTGGGCATGGTTCTCGTCAAAACCGTCAGCCAAGCGCTTGAAGACGGAGATTCCATATATGCAGTCATTAAGGCTGCTGCGATTAATAATGATGGAAGAACGGCTGGCCCATCATCTCCGAATCTCGAGGCACAAAAGGACGTCATGCTGTCAGCGCTTGAAAAAAGCGGCAAAAAGACTGAAGAGATCAGCTATCTCGAAGCGAACGGCTCGGGATCGGCAGTAACAGATTTACTTGAATTAAAGGCAATCCAGTCCATTTACCGTTCTGAATCAAAGGCTCCGTTAGGACTGGGATCGGTGAAACCTAACATTGGCCATCCATTATGTGCAGAGGGGATTGCGAGCCTGATTAAAGTAGCTTTAATGCTGAAGCATAGACAATTGGTTCCGTTCCTGTCAGGTAATGAAAATATGCCGTATTTTGATATAGAAAAAACCGATTTGTATTTCAGCAGATCGCAAGCCGAGTGGAAGGAGACAACGCCGGCTGCGGCAATTAATTGTTTTGCAGATGGCGGAACGAACGCCCATCTCATTATAGAAGCCTGGAATGAATCGGTTGCTCGTCCAATTAGAAGAAAACCTCTGCCTTTGCCGGAATTAAATAGGCAGCCCGTTTTAATCAAACCATCAGCTCAAAACGTGCAGGAAAAAGTGCATTCAGACTCAGGGGCTTCTAAAGATATGTTTTGGAAAACTTTCAAATAAGAGAGGAGTGGGAAAATGATAACTGAACAACTGCACATTTCATTAAATAATCCAATCATGTCCAACCACAAGGTATATGGACAAGCGTTATTACCCGGCCTTGCTTATATAGATTTAATCTACCAAGTATTCCAGGAACATGGTTATGCATACCAAGAGCTTGAATTAAAAAACCTGACCATTTTTTACCCTTTGATCGCAGATGAGTCATATGACATTGCCCTGACCATTCACGTGTCTGAAAGAAAGGAAGGGACATGGTCCATCATCATCGACGGACAAAAACAGCATGGAGAATCACTATCTGACAAGAGACAATATGTGACTGCTGACATGCATCGTAAAGAGCAAACTTCTTTTGCCGAATCAATAGACCTTAATCAGTGGAAAAATACAGCTGACAGAATTCTGAATTTAGATGAAATCTATGAACAATGCCGTTCTCAGGAGTTAGTCCATACCGGCATGATGAAGGCGGAAGGACAGATTTATGAAACCAAAGAGGGTGCTTTAATTGATTTAGCAGTTGGACAGGACGCCCTGCGCCATTCTGAAGCTTTTCTGTTTCATCCGACGCTTATTGACGGCAGCGGCATAGGGTCAAGCTGCCTGCTCTCAGATCAAACGATGTATCTGCCATTGTGTTATGAATCGTTTTCTGCTTCAGAACGATTGCAAAAAGGATGTACAGCACGGATCCTCTCCTCATCTGTGCGCCAAAAGAAAGAACTCACTTATATGACGATTGAATATTTTAATTCAGCAGGACAAAAAGTGGCCGAGCTGAAACAATTTGCAGGCAAGTCTGTACGGAATATGTCAGCCTTTCATTCTGCAAAAGAAATTCAAGAAGAAAGAGCTGCTGTCTCTCAGAACATCAGTCGGGACTATCCCGTATTTGAAATGTATTTACGTCAGTTGCTTGCTAAGCAGCTTGAAAGGCCGGCAGAACAAATGGATATCCACGCTGGGTACTATGAGCTTGGTCTGGATTCTCCGTCATTGCTAACCGTGGTTCAGGAAATTGGAGATAAGGTTGGAGCGGATCTTGCTCCGACACTGCTGTTTGAATTTACAACAATTGCAGAACTAGCTGCTCATCTTGCTGATCACTATTCAATTGGAGAGGCGGACAATGCTGTCCGCCAATCTCCTTCACCAATGAAGGATTGTCCTGAGGGTGTTACCTCTTCACCAGAGATCGGGGAGGACATAGCCATTATCGGAATGGCGGGACGCTATCCTAAGGCGAAAAATATACAGGAATTTTGGGAACAGCTTAAAGCGGGTACCGACTGCATCACAGAGATTCCAAACTCACGCTGGGAATGGAAAGAAAACAATGGACTGGATTCACCTTCGGGCAAGCCATTGTCAAAATGGGGCGGGTTTATCGAGGATGCTGATTGTTTTGATCCTCAATTTTTCAGAATCTCTCCGCGTGAAGCGGAAATGATGGACCCTCAGGAACGGTTATTTTTAGAGACGTGCTGGGAAGCTATTGAAGATGCGGGTTATACACCAGAGACAATTGCTTCACCGCAGGGAGAAAATAAAAGACAGCATGTCGGTGTGTTTGCCGGCGTTATGCATAAGGACTATTCCCTTATAGGAGCTGAAGCTCTATCAGAACACAATCCATTTCCTTTATCGCTGAATTATGCGCAAATCGCCAACAGGGTCTCTTACTATTGTAATTTCCACGGCCCAAGCATGGCGGTGGACACGGTCTGCTCTTCCTCATTAACTGCGGTTCATCTGGCAATAGAGAGCATCCGGAATGGAGAATGCGAGGCCGCGCTTGCCGGAGGCGTCAATTTGTCACTGCATCCGGCTAAATATATCAGCTATGGCAGTGTAGGGATGCACTCAAGTGACGGCTATTGCCATACTTTCGGTAAAGGCGGGGATGGCTACGTATCTGGAGAAGGTGTCGGCACAGTATTGCTAAAACCGCTGCGAAAAGCTGAACAGGACGGTGACCGAATCTATGCTGTCATCAAAGGCAGTGCGATAAATCATGTAGGGAAAGTAAGCGGAATTACAGTACCAAGCCCGGTAGCTCAAGCTGATGTTATCGAAGCGTGTCTAGAAAAAACAGGAATTGATCCGCGCACCATCAGTTATGTTGAAGCCCATGGCACTGGCACCTCATTGGGAGATCCGATTGAAATACAGGGGTTAGTAAAAGCTTTCAGCCGCAATACGCAGGACAAGCAATTCTGTTCAATCGGTTCTGTTAAATCGAATATTGGCCATGCTGAAGCTGCAGCCGGCATTAGCGGCTTAACAAAGACTGTCCTGCAGTTGCATCATAAAACCTTGGTGCCGTCATTACATTCAGAAGAGCTGAATCCTTATTTGAAGCTTGATCAAACCCCATTTTTTGTCCAGCATGAAACAAAGGAATGGGAGCAGCCATCTTTTACAGAAAACGGGGTGGACGTCACATATCCCCGCCGCGCCGGTTTAAGTTCGTTTGGCGCTTCAGGATCAAATGCGCATCTTATTTTGGAAGAATATATTCCGGCAGAGAGCCATTCAGAGACGATTTTAACGAAAAATAAAGAAATAGTGATACCTTTGTCTGCGAGAAACAAAGATCGTCTGCAGGCTTACGCTCTTAAACTTCTTGATTTTCTTAGCGAGGACGTCAATCTTTTAGCGTTAGCTTATACCATGCAGGCAGGACGGGTTGAAATGGAGGAGCGTGCGGCCTTCATTGTAAAAGACATAAAAGATTTAACGGCTAAACTTCGAGCGTTTGCCAATGGCGAAGAAGAGATCGAGGGCTGCTGGACGGGACAAGCCAAGGAGAATCAGGAGGCTGCTGGGCCAACTTCGGTAAATGCGCTGAATAACAATTTGATAAGAGATAGTGAAATGATGGAAATGGCGAAAGCATGGGTTCAAGGAAAGCGGGTCACCTGGGACGGCCTATACGGCGATCGCAAGCCGCTTAAAATCAGTGTTCCGACCTATCCGTTTGCAAGGGAGCGCTACTGGATCCCGGTTCCTGAAATGAAAACCAGCACTGTGAATCATATCTTACATCCGCTGGTGCACCGCAATACATCAGACTTTACTGAGCAGCGCTTTAGCTCTGTATTTACAGGCACGGAATTTTTCCTTTCTGATCATGTTGTACAGGGACAGAAGATTTTGCCGGGCGTTGCCTATTTAGAAATGGCAAGAGAAGCAGCGGAAAAAGCTGCAGGCGATCTGGACGGCGAACAAAGAGTGGTGTCGCTTAAAGACATTGTGTGGGTGCGTCCTATCACGATAGAAAGTGAACCAAAAGAAATACATATTGGCCTTTTTCCTGAGGATAACGGGGACATTTCCTTTGACATTTATAGCAGCTCTGAACATAAAGAAGAAGCCCTGATGATACACTGCCAAGGTCGCGCTGTCATTTCAGATGAAACGGACACTTCCATTTTAAACCTTTCATCAATACAGACAGAATGCAGTTTGGACACAGTGACGTCAGAACAATGCTATGCAGCGTTTCGAAAGATTGGGCTTGACTATGGAGAGGGCTATCAAGGGATTGAAAAAGTCTATGTCGGCAAAGATCAATTGCTTGCAAAAATCTCGTTACCCGCTTTTCTAAAAAACGACAGGCAGCATTTTGCGCTCCACCCGAGTTTGATGGATTCCGCGTTCCATGCCACAGTCGGTTTTATCGTTAGCTCAGTCAATGCCGCTGGACAAGCTCAGACGCTGTCTCTTCCATTTGCGTTGCAGGAGGTTGATATTTTCAGCCCATGTCCAGAGAAGATATGGTCTTATATTCGATACAGTTCAGACAGTAAAGCGGAGGACAAAGTCAGAAAGTATGATATTGATTTATGTGATGAGAACGGACACGTTTGTGTGCGAATGAAGGGTGCCTCGATGCGGGCACTTGATGGAGAGCAGCATTCAATGCCGCAACTTTTAACTGATTCTCAGATGACCGGGCATACGATGATGATCCCTGTCTGGGAACCAGTCTCTTCAGATACGAAGGATAATGCTTCGTTTGCTGGTACACGAGTTGTTTTATGCGGTGCTGCTGAAGCTGATCGCGCATTAATAAAGCATCATTATCCGCAAGTTTCCTTTATCGATATCCGGCCTGCAGATGACATTGAGGGAATAGCGGACAAACTGCAAGCGTACGGAAGCATTGACCATGTATTGTGGATTGCCCCGTCTATAGGTAGTGATGGACAAGGAGAAGCTGTTCTTCACCTATTTAAGCTTGTGAAAGCATGCCTGCAATTAGGCTATGGCGAGAAACAACTTGAATGGTCTCTTGTGACCGTCCAAGCGCAGCCGGTTATGCAACATGAGGCAGTACAACCCGCCCATGCAAGCATTCATGGGCTTGCCGGCACAATGGCAAAGGAATATCCACACTGGAAAATCCGTCTTCTCGATCTTGAAAAAGGCTGCACATGGCCGGTAAATCACATGTTTGCGCTCCCAGCTGACCGCCTTGGCCATGCTTGGGCCTATCGTAATCAGCAATGGCATCAGCAGCAATTGATCCCATATCGGCACTCACTGTCAGGCGACACGCTATATCGGAAAGGCGGAGTCTATGTGGTCATCGGAGGAGCCGGGTATATCGGAGAGGCGTGGAGTGAGTACATGATCCGCCGCTACCAAGCGCAAATCGTTTGGATTGGGCGAAGTCAACTTAATGCTGCCATCCAGTCAAAAATAGACCGACTTTCGGCGCTTGGCCCTGAGCCTTTCTACATTGCAGCCGATGCAGCCGATAAACATTCATTGCAGCAGGCTTATGATCAAGTGAAAAAACGCCATCCTCATATTCACGGGATTGTTCACTCTGCGATGGTTTTATTTGAGCAAAGCCTGGAAAAAATGAAGCCGGAAGAATTCACCGCTGGACTGGCGGCGAAGATCGATGTCAGTATTCGGATGGCCCAAGTGTTCCGCCAGGAGAATGTAGATTTTGTATTATTCTTCTCTTCGCTTGTAGCCCATATCAAAAATGTGAAGCAAAGCCATTATGCCTCTGGCTGTACATTTGCAGATGCTTTTGCCCACCAGCTTTCTCAGAGCTGGGCATGCCCTGTAAAAGTCATGAACTGGGGATATTGGGGGAATAGTGAAGCGGCTGAGGATGAACATTATGTACAGCTCATGAATCAAATCGGCTTAGGTTTAATTGAGCCTGCGGAGGCTATGAAGGCGCTGGAAGCACTGCTTTCTGGGCCAGTCAGCCAAACAGCTTTCATTCATACGACAAAGCCTGTAGCAGTCGAAGGCGTGAATCAGAATGAATTCATCACTCTTTATCCAGAGCAACCTTCAGCAGATACAGAGAGCCTGATGGAGCGTCTGCCGACTACGGGACGAGTTCAAAGAGTGACACATGAAGAGCTTGATGATCTTCTTTACAGGCTGTTGTTAGGACAGCTGCAAACGGCCGGGCTGTTTGATGGTTATACATTATCGGTTGAACGTCTTCAACAATATAAGACTCATGAATTTTATGGAAAATGGATTCGGCAAAGCAGCGAATTTCTCTTGCAGCATGGCTATCTTAAGAAAGTTGGAGATTCATTGGTGAGGAAGGACCAAGCAGAGGATATCGAGCTGCTTTGGCAAGAATGGAATGCGAAAAAAGAAAAGTGGCTTAAAGACAGCGAGACAAAGGCGATGGTTGTATTAGCAGAGGCCATGCTGAAAGCATTACCGGATATTTTGACAGGGAAAGTCCCTGCAACAGATATCATGTTCCCGCATTCCTCGATGGAACTGGTGGAAGGCATTTATAAGCATAACCAAGTGGCAGACTATTTTAATAAAGTGCTTGCCGATACATTATTAGCTTATCTGGATGAACGTCTGAAGCACGACCCTGAGGCATCGATTCGCATTATGGAAATAGGCGCAGGCACAGGCGGCACGAGTGCCGGAATCTTTGAAAAACTGAAACCATATCAAAAGCACATCAACGAATATTGCTATACAGATCTGTCTAAAGCATTTTTGCTGCATGCAGAAAAGGAATATGGGGCGGAAAATCCGTACCTGACATATCAGCTTTTTGATGTGGAAAAACCGATTGATCAGCAGGAATTTGAAGCGGGAGGCTATGATGTCGTCATTGCCGCTAATGTCCTTCACGCAACAAAAAATATCCGTCAAACACTGCGGCATACAAAAGCGGTAATGAAAAACAACGGAATGCTGCTGCTGAATGAAATGGCGGGAAACAGCCTGTTCCCTCACATCACCTTTGGTCTTTTGGAAGGCTGGTGGCTGTATGAAGATCCTGCAGTGCGGATTCCCGGCTGTCCAGGCTTACATCCTGACAGCTGGAAAGCGGCACTTGAAAGCGAAGGCTTTGAATCTGTCTTTTTCCCGGCCGAGGCGGCACATGATCTGAGTCACCAAATCGTCGCAGCCTCAAGCAACGGGCTGGTTCGACGTATGAAGAAAAATGTGATCTTGCCGGAGAAGGTTGTTTCACAAGCGTCTAATCAGGAGCCAGCCTACATTCATACCATAGATTCAGAGGAAGCTGGACAATCAAAACATGCTCTCCTAAGAGAAAAAAGCACAGAATATATGAAAAAACTAATCGGGGAAACGTTGAAAATTCCTGCAGGAAAGATTGAGTCATCTGAACCGCTTGAAAAGTACGGTATTGATTCTATCGTTGTTGTCCAGCTGACGAATACATTGCGTAAAGAATTTGACCATGTAAGCAGCACTTTATTTTTCGAGTACCAGACCATTGACGCATTAGTGGAGCATTTCATCAAAACAAAAACAGAAGCGCTGATGAAATTAACAGGTCTTGACCGTCAAGTTCAACAACAGACCCCGGCCGAAAGCAGAATCCAATCTTCACAGAAACCTGATCAGGCCGCTAAAAAAACACGGCGCTATCGCAAGCTTGGCTTCAGCGGGGAGAAAGAAACTCCGACAAACACTCTTGCAAGCCGTGACGTTGCCATTATCGGCATTTCTGGACGCTATCCTCAGGCGGAAACAGCAGAAGACTTTTGGAACAACCTAAAAGAAGGAAGAAATTGTATTGAGGAAATTCCGAAAGATCGCTGGGATTGGAAAGCTTATTACGATAAAGAAAAAGGAAAAGAAGGATCAATTTATACGAAATGGGGCGGATTTATCAAGGATATGGACAAGTTTGACCCATTATTCTTTCAGATTTCTCCGCTTGAGGCAGAAAGAATGGACCCTCAGGAGCGATTATTTCTGCAAACCGCTTATGCAAGTATTGAAGACGCGGGATACACGCCTGACTCGCTCTGTTCAAGCAGAAAAATCGGCGTCTTTGCCGGAGTCATGAACAAAAATTATCCGACCGGCTATGGCTATTGGTCTATCGCCAACAGAATATCCTATTTACTGAATTTCCAAGGCCCGAGTCTTGCAGTCGATACAGCCTGCTCATCCTCCCTGACAGCGATTCATTTAGCGCTGGAAAGCATCTATAGCGGATCGAGTGATTGTGCCATTGCCGGCGGTGTCAATTTAGTTGTCGACCCGGTTCACTATCAGAATTTATCTGTCATGAATATGCTCTCTGCTAGTGATACATGTAAATCATTCGGCGATGATGCAGATGGTTTTGTCGACGGTGAAGGCGTAGGCGCCATTGTGTTAAAGCCGCTGCAGCAAGCAATAGCGGACGGTGACCATATTTACGGTGTGATAAAGGCAAGTGCCATTAATAGCGGAGGAAAAACAAATGGATACACGGTTCCAAATCCTCATGCACAGGCACAGGTAATTAAAGAAGCAATGGAGCGCGCCGACATTCCTGCCCGAACCATCAGTTATTTAGAGGCGCATGGAACAGGCACTGCTTTAGGAGATCCGATTGAGATAGCGGGATTAACAAAAGCATTCGAGAAAGATACGCAGGAGAAACAGTTTTGTGCGATCGGCTCCAGCAAATCAAATATCGGTCATTGTGAAAGTGCAGCCGGAATTACAGGGCTGACAAAAATACTTTTTCAGTTTAAATATGGCCAAATTGCACCATCATTGCATGCTCAGCGGTTGAATCCGAACATCGAGTTCAGCCATACGCCATTTGTCGTTCAGCAGCAACTTGGTGAATGGAAACGCCCGGTGATTGGCGGGCAAGAGGTGCCTAGGCGCGCTGGCTTGAGCAGTTTTGGCGCCGGAGGGTCCAATGCCCATATCATCCTGGAAGAATATATTCCAAGAACGGGGGCGCAAACGCCGAAAGACCATCCTCCAGCGCTGATTGTGCTATCGGCCAAAAACATGGAACGCTTGCAAGAAAAAGCGAAACAGCTGCTTACAGCCATCAAACAAAAAAGGTACCGCGAAACAGACCTGATCAGGATTGCCTATACCTTGCAAACAGGCCGTGAAGCAATGGAGGAACGGCTGGCCTTTATAGCGGAATCACTAGAGGATCTTGAGAGTAAGCTGAACGATTTTATCGAAAACAAAGCAGACAGCCTGTATCTGGATCGCATCGATGATAACAAAAAAGCGTTAGCAGTCTTATCAGCGGATGAGGATACGGAAAAAATCATAGAAGCATGGATGAGCAAAGGGAAATACACGAAACTGCTGGATCTTTGGGTGAAAGGCTTGTCTTTCGACTGGGGCATGCTGTACGGCACCCAAACGCCTGTCCGGATCAGTCTTCCGGCATATCCATTTGCAAAAGAACGTTACTGGGCACCAGGCGCGGCAAAGGCTCCGGCGTCTATAGAACAGGATCATGATCAGCCAACAGAAGAACCTTTCAAGGTTATGACGTTTCAAGAAGTGTGGAAAGAAGAGCCGGCGACTCTCACATCGAAACGTATCAAAACGCTCATCTGTTTTCTGACTGAAAGAGAAAAGCAAAACGCATTTGCTTCAGTCTTGAAAAACGTTGATCAAGACACTAAGGTCATTTTTATATCACAGGGCGAAGTGTACAGCAAACAGTCTGAATATAGCTACCAGATTGTGCGGCAAGAACCAGTTACTTTTGAAAAGGCCTTCCAGAGCATTAAAGAAGAACTTGGAGAACCAGATGCAATCCTCTATATGTGGCCTATGGAAGACAAGCGCTGTATAAAGGACCATTCCTGTATTGTTTACCTATTACAAGGTATGTCCGCAGCAAAGCTTCATCCTTCACGGCTGCTGCTGGCAGGATGTTTTGAAGATGGTCTTGACCGAAGCTATCTGGAATCATGGATTGGCTTCGAACGTTCACTCGGGCTTGTCCTTCCGCACACAAAAGTGACTGGAATCTTTCAGCCGGCGGAACAAGTATCGATGGATGATTGGACACGTAAAATATGGGCAGAATTACAGGCTTCAGCTGAACAAACGGTTTTGTATCAGAATGCGAAACGATATGTAAATCACATTGAACAGACAACGATACAACCGGACGACAGCAAATTGAAGTCTGGCGGTACTTACCTGATTACAGGCGGTGTAGGAGGGCTTGGTTATTTATTTGCCAAGCATTTGGCCAAAAACTATGCCGCAAACCTGATTTTGACAGGGCGGTCGCCTTTTAATGATGAGAAGCAAAAGCAAATAAAAGAATTAAATGATCTAGGCGGCGAAGCGATGTATGCAGAAGCCGATGTGTCTGATCCTATCGCAATGGGAGACTGCGTAAAAAGAGGGAAAGACCGATTCGGTGCCATCAACGGTGTCATTCATGCAGCCGGAATCGAAAGCGACTCTGCTATTTTTGACAAAAAGATCGAAAGCTTCCAGCGCATCATTGAACCGAAAATCAACGGCACGATAGCGCTTGATGAATGGCTTAAAAATGAAGTCCTTGATTTTATGTGTTATTTTTCTTCTTCTTCTGCGGTTTTAGGGGATTTTGGATGTTGTGATTATGCGATTGGCAACAGGTTTCAGATGGCTTACGCACAATACAGAAATGAGCTGCATAACGGTAAAACGTTTGTCATCAACTGGCCTGTATGGAAGGATGGCGGAATGAAGATCGGTGATGAAGAAACAACGGATATGTACCTAAAATCAAGCGGCCAACGCTTCCTAGAAGCCGAGGAAGGCATCCGTATGTTTGAGCACATCCTAGCTCAGCAGGATGCTCAGCATCTCGTCATAGCCGGTCAGCTCAGCCGTGTCAGCCGATTTTTAGGAATGACTGAACCAGCTATTCCAGAACCGGCCACTCAAGCCCCTCTAGCACAAGAAAACAAGGATGAGGTAAAAACGTTAAGCGTTGAAAAGCGTTTAGAACACGACTTGAAAGAGCATATTCACACATTGCTTAAGATTTCAAAGGACAAGCTGAATTTGAACAAAAATTGGGCCGACTTCGGATTTGATTCAATCTACTTGGCTAAATTCTCGAATGTGTTATCAAAGCATTTCAACATCGAAGTGACACCGGCTTTATTTTTCGGCTATTCGACTTTACAAGAATTGATCGGCTTTTTCTTAACCGATCACAAAGAGCTGATTGAAGCATTTTACCGGGATGATGCATCAGAGGCGCAAAAGCCCCCTGAAGCTTATGCAGCAATTCCTGTAGCTTTAGAACCAGAAACCAGTAAAAAAAGCATTCGGCAGGTTCACGATGAGCCTATTGCCATTATCGGCATGAGCGGCAGGTTCCCTCAAGCTGATTCGGTCCATGAGCTGTGGGATAATCTGAAAAACGGTAAATCGTGTATCTCTGACATCCCGGGCGAACGCCGGGACTGGGGGAGAGCTAACAGAGATCCAGAAAAAGCAGTGCCAAGGTGGGGTGCATTTTTGAAGGACATAGACCGGTTTGATCCGCTGTTTTTTCAAATATCGCCTAAAGAAGCTGAAAGCATGGATCCGCGCCAGCGCATTTTTCTAGAGGAAGCATGGCACACGTTTGAAGACGCCGGCTATATGGGAGATCGGATAAAAGGAAAATCCTGCGGTGTTTATGTAGGTGTGGAAGAAGGGGAATATGCGCACCTAACCGGAGATTCGGATTACATTAACGGAACACAAAACGCCACATTGTCTGCGAGAATCGCATACGCATTGGATTTAAAAGGGCCTAATATGGCTTTGACAGCAGCATGTTCATCTGGACTGGTAGCGATTCACCAGGCATGTTCAGCTCTGCGTCAGGGGGATTGTGAAATGGCTTTAGCCGGCGGCGTCAGCTTGAATATTTCTCACATGTCTTTTGAGGCGCTGACAAGGGCCGAAATGCTGTCTCCGAACGGACAATGCAAAGTGTTTGACCAGGATGCCAATGGTCTTGTGCCAGGTGAAGCGGTGGCTGCTGTTCTCTTGAAACCATTATCAAAGGCAATTGAAGATAAAGATCATATTTATGGCTGCATCAAGGCCAGCGGCGTGAATTACGATGGCAAAACCAACGGCATTACTGCGCCAAATCCTTTTAGCCAGGCAGAATTGATCGAAAACATTTATGAAAAAAATGAAATCAATCCGCTCGATATTCAATATGTGATGGCGCACAGTACCGGCTCGAATCTTGGTGATCCGCTTGAGGTCCAAGCGTTAACGAGCGTGTTCAGCAAGTATACGAAGCAGAAGCAATTCTGTATGATCAGCTCAATTAAACCTTTAATCGGACACACATTTGCAGCGTCAGGAACGGTTGCTTTAATCAGTATGCTGATGGCTATGAAAAACCAGATCATTCCGGCCACTCATCACTGTGAATCGGAAAACCCGTATATTCCGTTTAAAGAAAGCCCATTTGTACTTTGCAAAGAAAACCGTTCGTGGATCAGGAAAAATCAGAAGCCGAGGATGGGAACGATCAGCACGACTGGAATCAGCGGCACCAATGCACATGCAGTCATTGAAGAATACATTCCGGATGATCAGCCGTCCACACAGCGGCATCAAGGGTCACCGCAGGTCATCGTGCTTTCAGCCCAAAATGACGATCGGCTTCAGGATGCTGCCTGCCGCATGATTGCGTATCTGGAGCAGAATCATAACTTTTCTTTACCTGATGTGGCATATACGCTTCAGGTTGGGAGAAAAGCCATGGAAGCAAGGCTAGCGATCGTTGCAAACAATCAGGAGCAATTGGTGCGAAAATTGAAGGAATATGTGGAAGCAATGAAGAATGGTGGGATATCGGGCCAACAGAGATCCCTTTATACAGGATATACAGAAGGGATATTAGAAGAACAAGATGAAGCAGTTCTGCAGGCTCTCGCAAAAGAAAGAAATTTGGAAAACATCGCGGAATGCTGGGTGAAAGGATATCAGATTCCTTGGGAACTCCTTCATGATGGCGATCACGTTCGAATGGTTTCTTTACCTGGTTATCCATTTGCAAGGGAGCGGTATTGGGTTTCGTCAGGCACCCAGCAATCAGTGGCCGTTGAACAGCATTCACAAGATATGAAAACAGAGATTGACGAGCCGAATGGCAAAACCCATATTCAAAAGATCATTGTTCAATTTTTAGCACGAGAATTGGGCATATCTGAGGATCGAATCAATTTCAAAAGAAACTTTTTGGATTATGGGATGGATTCAATTCTTGGCCGAAAATTGATGCGGCATATCGAAAAAACCACGCAGCTGAAGATGGCCGGTCGGGAAATCCTTGAATGTCAGACAGTCCAAGCTCTATCTGACCATTTGGCCTTAAAAGCGGAAAAACAAAATCATAGCGCAGCAGCACATCAAATAAAGGACACGTATACAGACGAGCAAATCATCGGATTAATGCAAGAGGTGGCGCTAGGGAAATTGGATTTTAAGAGTGTGCAAAACATCATAGAAGGGAGTAAATCGTATGAATCATAAAGAAATTCTCGATGCCTTCAGATCAGGAGAATTAACCATTTCTGAGGTGGAAGAACATCTTAAAGGCATGAAGCGGCAGTTGAAAAGCCCGCTTTCAGAAGGGCAAAAAGGGCTGTGGATGCTTCAAAAAATGTCTCCTGGGATGAGTGCATATAACATTCCTTTATGCTTTCGCTTCAGCAAACCAATACATGCAGAGACGTTCAAGAAAGCCCTTCTGTTTGTACAGAGACAATATCCGGTCTTAGCCAGTGTGATTCAAGAAGAGAATGGCATTCCATTTCAATCGGTTCAGTTATCAAAGGATCTTTGTTTTGTGGAAGAGGATATATCAGCAATGAAATCAGCAGATATCTTTCCTTTTCTAAAAGAAAAAGCAAAAGAACCTTTCCAGTTGGAAGCTGGTCCGTTATGGCGCACACATCTTTTTCAACGGTTAGAAGAAGAATGCATTGTTCTTATAACAATTCACCATATCATATTTGATGGTGTGTCGATGCTGACATTGATATCGACGCTATTCAAAGCGTATCAACAATTGCTGAATGGAATTGAGCCCTTGCAGCAGCCATTAACAGCTGATTATTACGATTTTGTCGATTGGGAAAAACGGATGCTGACTGGCAGAGAAGGGGAAGAGCATCTCGCTTACTGGAAAGAACAGTTGTCTGGGAGTCTGCCAGTTCTTGATTTGCCTGCTGACCGTCCGCGGTCTTCAGCACGAAAATTCAAGGGGCAAGCTTATAAAAGCTTGCTCCCCCATCACCTGAGAAATCAAATTAAATCGTTTGCCCGCACCAATCATGTGAATGAATCGGTTGTGTTTCTCTCCATTTACAAAGTACTGCTGCACCATTATACAAAACAAAAGGATATCATTGTCGGCGTTCCGACAATGGGTCGGCAAGAAGACAGATTTGAAACCCTAATCGGTTATTTTATCAATATGATGGCTGTTCGGAGCAAGAATATCGGAGCTCAGCCATTAACAGCATTTATTCGGGAGCTGCAGCTGACAATGGCTGACGGTCTGGATCATGCGGCGTTTCCGTTCCCTGCATTGGTAAGAGAGCTGAATGTAGACCGCTCGGCCACGGATTCTCCGGTTTTTCAAACAGCCTTTCTGTACCAAAACTTTTTTCAGGCAACAGGCTTGCAAAAAGTGCTCGAACCGTATCAAACGCTTGGCATCGAATATATTGAAGACATTCGGCAAGAGGGTGAATTTGAGCTGGCACTCGAAATATATGAGCAACAAAATGAAACAGTGCTTCATCTTCTGTACAACCCTGATTTGTATGAACTGTCCTCCATTGAAAGCATGATGGAGAACTATATGAAGCTCGCGCAGCACATGATGGAGGAACCGTCTTTGCCGCTTGAAGCTTACTCTTTGCAATTAAATCAAGAACAAACTAGTTTGCTGGAACAATGGAATGCGACAGGGACAAACATCGCAAATGACAAGTGTATACATGAGGTGTTTGAGGAAAAAGCGAAACAAACCCCCAATGCGGTTGCTGTGATGTTTGAAGACAGATCACTTACATATAAAGAAGTAGATGAAAAAAGCACATCTGTGGCAGTCTACCTTCAACATCAGGGTGTTGGACCTGAACAGCCCGTTGGCATTTGTGCAGAGCGTTCGTTTGATATGATCATCGGAATTTTAGGAATACTGAAAGCTGGCGGAGCGTATATGCCGTTAGATTCAAGTTTTCCGCAAGAACGATTAGAGTACATGCTCAAAGACAGTCAGGCATCCATTGTCCTCACCCAACCTAACGTTCATGAGAGGATCAGCGGATTAACTGGCAGCCATGTAAAAGCGATCAATATCGAGTTAGCTTGCCGAAACGGTTATACAGACCAGCAAAGCAGCGGTTTAAAGCGGGAAGTAAAACCGGAACACCTCGCTTATATTATTTATACATCGGGAAGCACCGGAGAGCCTAAAGGGGTTATGGTAGAGCATCGGAGCATTATGAATACCCTGAATTTTCTTGAATCTCACTATCCTGTAACGGCTGAGGATGCATATTTATTGAAGACGAACTATGTGTTTGATGTATCGATCTCAGAATTATTCGGATGGTTTATTGGAGACGGCCGTCTTGTGATTCTTCCGCCTAATGGGGAGAAATCACCGCAGCTTTGCATGGATTATATTGAAACATATAAAGTGACTCACATTAATTTTGTGCCGGCCATGCTGCATGTTTTTTTAGAAATGGCGAAAGACAACAAGCGATTCACAGAGGACGGACCGCTGAAGTATATGATGGTTGCAGGTGAAGCCTTCCCTAAAGAATTAGTGAAAAAGGCGGTATCACTCTTTACAAACTGCCGTGTTGAAAATATATACGGACCGACGGAAGCCTCCATTTACGCTGCGTATTTCGGATGCGGAAAAGGAGATATCGCAAGTCACCATACACCGATTGGAAAGCCTGTCTCCAACACGAAAATTTATATTGTGGACCAGCATTTGAAGCCTGTCCCGATCGGAAAGCCTGGTGAGCTTTGCATCGCTGGAGCGGGTTTGGCAAGAGGCTACTTTAAAAAGCCGGAGCTTACGGCTGAAAAATTTATTGATAATCCCTTTGAACCAGGGACGAAGCTATATAAATCGGGTGATTCAGCAAGGTGGCTTCCTGACGGCAACATAGAATACTTGGAACGGATTGACAGCCAAGTCAAAATACGCGGTTTTCGCGTCGAGCTGGGCGCAATAGAAACAAAGCTGAGTGAATTTCCGGGCATTTTAGATCAGGCGGTAGTGGTGAAGCAGCTGGAGGGCCATCAACAGCTCGCTGCTTATTATACAGAGGAAAGCGGACATGCCTCTGCCAATCCAAAAGATTTGCGCCTTCATCTAAAATCGAGTCTGCCGGAATATATGATACCTTCACACTTTATCCGCTTAGATGAGCTTCCATTATCGCCCAGCGGAAAAGTGAACCGTAAAGAATTAGAAAAACGTGAGATCGTGTTCAACAGAAGGAAACCAAATCACTTGCAATTAACGGAAATAGAGGATCAGGTGCTGCGCATTTGGGAGGAAACGCTCAAGGTCAGCGGATTTGGGCCGGAAGACGGATTTTTCGATGCGGGCGGCGATTCGCTTCTGGCTGTAGCTGTGGCTGAACGAATCAAAAAAGAATTCGATTGTGAGTTTCATGTTACTGAGCTGTTTGAGTATTCCACGATCCGTGCAATCAGTGAATACATTTTGGAGATGAAAAACTCAGATCTAGCCGGGACACAAAATGAAGATCATCAGGATGTCAAAAAAGATAGAAAACACCTAGAACAGACGATTCCTCCTTATTTTGACGACAGTGTTGCGATTGTGGGGATATCTTGCCAGTTCCCGGGTGCGCAAAATCATCATGACTTCTGGAACAACATCAAAGAAGGCAAAGAAAGCATACGATTCTTTTCTGAAGAAGAGCTTCGCGCAAATGGAGTTCCCGAAGAATTGATACAGCATCCTGACTATGTGCCGGTGCAATCAGTGATCGAAGGGAAAGACTTATTCGATCCCAGTTTCTTTCAAATTTCGCCAAAAGATGCTGAGTATATGGACCCTCAGCTCCGCCTCTTATTGCTGCACTCCTGGAAAGCGATTGAAGATGCAGGATATGTGGCTAAGGAGATTCCGGCAACAAGTGTATATATGTCTGCAAGCAGCAATTCATATAGAACGTTATTGCCGAAGGAGACAACAGAAGAACATGAATCACCGGATGGCTATGTCTCATGGGTTTTAGCCCAAAGCGGAACCATTCCGACCATGATCTCACATAAGCTCGGATTAAAAGGGCCAAGCTATTTTGTTCATTCTAACTGCTCTTCATCACTAGTCGGTTTATATCAAGCATACAAAAGCCTGACATCGGGCGAATCACAATATGCGCTTGTCGGAGGCGCAACATTGCACGCACAATCAGCGATCGGCTACGTGCACCAAAACGGGTTGAATTTTTCAAGCGACGGGCATGTGAAGGCGTTCGATGCTTCGGCAGACGGAATGGCCGGAGGTGAAGGCGTAGCAGTCATCCTGCTGAAAAAAGCTGTGGATGCCGTAAAAGACGGTGACCATATTTATGCCATTATGCGCGGAATAGGCATCAATAATGATGGGGCAGAGAAGGCAGGCTTCTATGCGCCAAGTGTAAAAGGCCAAACAGAAGTGATACAGCATGTATTGGATACAACCAAGATCCATCCTGAAACGGTCAGTTATATTGAAGCACACGGGACGGGAACGAAATTAGGCGATCCTATTGAAATGTCTGCTCTAAATAAAGTGTACAAGCAATACACCGACAAAACACAATTTTGCGGAATCGGTTCAGTGAAAACGAATATTGGCCATTTGGATACAGCTGCGGGGTTAGCCGGATGCATTAAAGTTGCGATGAGTTTATACCATAATGAACTTGCACCGACTATCAACTGTACGGAGCCGAATCCGGATATAAAGTTTGAAAGCTCTCCTTTTTATGTTGTCCGTGAACGAAAATCGTTAGAGAAACACTCAGGTATCCATCGGGCGGCTCTGAGCTCATTCGGCCTTGGCGGAACTAACGCCCATGCTATATTTGAGCAATATGAAAACATTTCTGATGCAGATACCGAAAACGAAGGCAATCAGCCTTACATCATTCCTATATCAGCTAAAAATAGTGAACGGCTCCAAGTATACGTGAAGGAAATGCTGTCCTATATCAATCAAGACGAGCAAAGGTATTTCTCTTTAAGAGATATTGCATATACCTTCCAAGTCGGCCGTGAAGCAATGGATAACAGGATCGTTTTTATAGTGAACGATCTGGAAGAATGGAAACATCAGCTGGAAGCTTTTGTGACTGGAAAGCCGCTCACAGAAGGCTGTATTCAAGGAGAAAAAACGAGAATGACATCCGCTGAACAGCTGCTTGGAAATGCTGAAGCAGATGATATGGCTTCATCACGGATATCAAAAGAAGAATTGAGAAAGCTTGCCGAGATGTGGGCAAATGGCTTTCACGTTGAATGGCGCAGGCTCTATCCAAATACAAAGCCACGCCGCATCAGCTTGCCGACATACCCTTTTGCCGAAGAACGATACTGGCCTGAAAGCAGCATCGGCGCTATCACAACAATTGAACCATCTCGTTTGCATCCTTTGGTGCACCATAATACATCGGTTCTGTCAGAGCAGCGTTTCAGCTCCATTTTCACAGGACAAGAGTATTTTATTGCCGAGCATATCATTAAAGGCATGGCGATATTGCCGGCGGCGGTCACGCTTGAAATGGCAAGAGCCGCTATAGAACAAGGAATTGGCGGATTGGAAGATCATGAAACTGGAATCAGGCTGAAAAATGTCGTGTGGGTTCGCCCGGTTGTAGCAGGAAGTGAGCCGGTTCAGGTAAATATCGGACTTTACGATGAAGATGGCGGACACATTGCTTATCGGATGTATGGTGATCCGGAATCCGCTGATGCAGAACCAGTTGTATATAACCAAGGTAAAGCGGAATTGATTCAGTTAAAGCAAGAAAAAGCACTGGATCTTTCTAAGATCAAGAAACAATGTGATCAAAGCAGAATGGATGCTGCCTCGTTTTATGAAGGGATGATCGGCGCCGATTACGGTCCAGGTTACAAGAGTGTAGAGGCCGTATATAAAGGCGACGGCCAGCTGCTTGCCAAATTATCACTGCCGGAATCTGTTTCACATACGTTGGACAATTATGTTCTTCATCCAAGTGTAATGGACGGGGCGTTACAGGCTGCTGAATATTTGCAAAATGTCGTCAGAGCGGAACTTTCAGACAGTGAAGACTTTAAGGCAGCACTGCCATTTGCCCTGGAGGAACTTGAGGTCTTTCGTCAGTGCGTTTCTGACATGTGGGTTTATGTTCAATTCAACTCGAAAAACAAACCCGGGGATTTGATACAGAAAGTCGATATTCACCTATGCGATGAGCATGGCATGATCTGCGTGCGGCTGAAAGGATTTTCGACGAGAGTGATGGAGGCTGATATACAAACCGAACCATCAAAAGTCAACACTGAAACTTTATTGCTTCAGCCCGTTTGGCAAGAACAAAAGGCAGCTGAAGGCGCGGCAGCAAAAAAATATGCAGAGCATCTCGTGTTCCTCTGTGAATATGATCATGAGACGAGAAAACAAATTGAAGCAGCCATCGAGGGTGTCCGTGTATACAGCCTGGAAGCAAGGCCTTCTTCAGTAGATGGGCGTTTCCATTCTTATACAGAACAAGTGTTTAAAAAGGTACAAGAGATCATTCGTACGAAACCGAAAGACGGCATTCTCGTTCAGATCGTAACCTCTGCAGAGGGAGAACAGCAATTGTTTTCAGGGTTGACAGGACTGCTGAAAACAGCTTGTCAGGAAAATGCCAAACTAACCGGCCAAATGATTGAAGTCAGCAGTGAAGAAAGTGGAGAAAGCATTGCTGGCAAACTGTTAGAAAATCAAATGAGCAGCGATTCATATGTCAAATATCAAAACGGGACACGGTATATTGCTGATTGGCGTGAAATCAAACAGGCAAAAGGAGACGCCAGCAAACCGTGGAAAGACAATGGCGTTTATCTCATTACAGGAGGTGCCGGCGGACTAGGTCATATTTTTGCAAAGGAAATTGCGGAACAAACGAAAAATGCGACAGTCATTCTGGCAGGCCGCTCACCTCTTAGCGAAAGCAAAAGCAAAAAGCTGGAAGAGCTTCATAGCAAGGGGGCTGACATCACCTACCGGCAAACAGATGTTACCAATAAAATTGAAGTCTATCAGCTTATTGACGACATTCAAAAAAGATATGGCCGTCTGAACGGTATTCTTCATAGTGCCGGAATCATCAAGGACAGCTACCTGGTTAATAAACAGGCAAAAGATCTGCACGATGTACTGGCGCCTAAAGTAAAAGGGCTTGTTTATCTAGACGAAGCGAGCAAGGATTTGCCTTTAGACTTCTTTATTCTCTTTTCATCTCTTTCAGGAAGTTTAGGGAGCATTGGCCAGTCTGACTATGCGGCAGCCAATGTATTTATGGATATGTATGCAGGCTATCGAAATAGGCTTGCCGGCCTCAGCCAGCGGCATGGGAAGACGCTTTCTGTAAACTGGCCTTTATGGAGAGATGGAGGCATGCAGGTCGATCAAGAAATTGAGAAAAGGCTTGTGCAACTGGCCGGTATTGTTCCTATGAGGGCGGAAAAAGGAATTCAGGCATTATATCAAGCACTTCATTCAGAGGCAAACCAAGTAATGGTGATCGAAGGCGATGTGCAGAAAATAAAACAAAACATGCTGGCCAAAAACGCCTCAGCACCTATGGAAAAGAAGGAAGCAGAACACATGACTGAACAAATAAATAGCATTGATACAGACAGTTTGCTGGATAAAGTAAAGGCGATGTTAAAGCGAGAGATCGCCAAGCTGTTAAAGGTCAAGCTTGAAACAATTGATGATCATGCCGAGATGACGGTGTATGGTTTTGATTCTATCTCCATGACTGAATTCACCAACCATATCAATCGCGCCTATCAGTTAGAGCTGACGCCAACCGTATTTTTTGACCACCCGACGATTCATGCGTTTGGCAAGCATTTGTCAGAAGAATATCAATCGGTATTTGCGAAGACATTTGCTGTGCGCGCTGCATCGGCTCAGCTTCAGCCTGCTGCGAAACAGGAACAAGCCGTGCGTGCCAAAGCTAAAAGACGCAGAAAGCAGCAAGTCATGCTGCCAAACGCCATACAGAGTGATGCTGGGCCTGAGCCAATTGCCATTGTGGGCATAAGCGGGATTTTCCCTATGGCGAAAGACGTTGAGGCGTACTGGAACATCTTAAAAGAAGGCAAAGACTGCATGACGGAAATCCCGAAAGATCGCTGGGATTGGCGTGAATATGAAGGTGATCCGGCGAAGGAAGTCAATAAAACGAACGTGAAATGGGGCGGTTTTATTGACGGTATTGCAGATTTTGATCCATTATTCTTTGGCATTTCCCCGCGTGAAGCTGAACAAATGGAACCTCAGCAGCGCTTACTGTTGACTTACGCCTGGAAAGCGATCGAAGATGCAGGATATTCGGCGAAAAGGTTGTCAGGCACAAAAACCGGCGTCTTCATCGGAACGGGAAATACAGGATACAGCTCTCTTCTATCTAAAGCGAACTCGGCAATAGAAGGATCAGCGGCAGCCAATACGAGCCCATCGGTCGGTCCGAATCGGGTCAGTTATTTCCTTAATCTGCATGGGCCGAGCGAACCGATTGATACAGCGTGCTCAAGTTCACTAGTGGCGATCCACCATGCCATCTCTTCAATTGAGGAAGGCACTTGTGACATGGCATTAGCCGGCGGTGTAAATACGATTATCCTTCCTGAGGTGTATATCAGCTTTGATAAGGCGGGAGCACTGAGCAAAGAAGGAAAATGCAAGACGTTTTCAAATCAAGCCGATGGTTTTGCGCATGGGGAAGGTGCCGGCATACTGTTCCTGAAAAAATTAAAAGCGGCTGAAGAAGCGGGAGACCACATTTACGGAGTCATAAAAGGCAGTGCAATCAATCACGGCGGCCGTGCAGCCTCTTTAACGACTCCCAATCCGAAGGCGCAGGCAGATGTTATTCAGTCGGCATATCAAAAAGCGGGAATCGATCCGAAAACCGTGACCTACATTGAAGCCCACGGAACCGGGACGGAGCTTGGAGACCCGGTTGAAATTAACGGTTTGAAATCAGCTTTTAAAGCATTGGGTGTAAATGAAGGAGACACATCAGCCAATCCTTACTGCGGATTAGGGTCTGTAAAGACAAACATCGGCCACTTATCGCTGGCAGCCGGTGCAGCAGGAGTTATTAAAATATTATTGCAGCTTAAGTATAAAACCTTAGTGAAAAGTCTGCATTGCGAAAACGTGAATCCATACATTCAGCTGAAAAACAGTCCGTTCTATATCGTACGGGAAACGGAAGAATGGAAAGCGCTGAAAAATGAACGGGGAGAAGAGCTTCCTCGCCGGGCAGGTGTCAGTTCATTTGGAATCGGCGGGGTAAACGCCCACGTGATTATCGAGGAATATATTCCGGAAGCATCCGATGAGAATATACCATCCATCACGCCGGAACATCCGGGTATCTTCGTTTTATCGGCTAAAAATGAAGCGCGGCTAAAAGAACATGCACAGCAGCTGGCAGATGCGCTTGATAAGCAAACATATAGTGACGTAAATCTCGCCCGAATCGCTTATACACTGCAAGCCGGACGGGATGCGATGGAAGAACGTCTCGGGATTATTTCCGGTTCCATTGAGGATGTACAGCAAAAGTTAAAAGACTTTGCAGCAGGCAAAAGCGGTGTGGAGGATGTATTTAAAGGCAGGATTGATAAAGGCACACTCCAAATGCTGACAGAGGACGAAGAGATTCAAGAAGCCGTCGAGAAATGGATGGAACGGGGAAAGTATGCAAAATTGCTTGAATTATGGGTAAAGGGGCTTGATGTAGACTGGACGAAATTGTATGGCGAGAATCTGCCAAAGCGCATCAGCTTGCCGACGTATCCTTTCGCAAAAGACCGTTATTGGATCTCTGATCATATTGAAAAAAGCGGCAGCATTGATGCAAATCAAGCAGCCTCCCGCCTTGGCGGAGCCATGCTGCATCCATTAATGCATCAAAACACATCGAATCTCTCGGAACAAAGGTTTAGCTCTATTTATACGGGAGAAGAGTTTTTCTTTGCTGATCATGTTGTGAAAGGCCAACGGATTTTGCCGGGAGTGGCTCATCTTGAATTGGCGCGGGCAGCTGTTGAGCAGGCCGCAGAGGTACAAGATGTACCGCGCATCATGAAGCTAAAGAATGCGGTGTGGGTGCGGCCTATTGTTGTAGAGGATCAGCCGCAGCAAGTACACATTAGGCTTTTACCGGGAGAAAATGGTGAGATCTCTTATGAAATCTATGGTCATTCAGACGTTACTGGCGAACAGTCAATCGTCTACAGTCAAGGCAGCGCGGTATTGAATCCTGCTGAAAATCTGCCGGCGGTTGATTTGCAATCTCTGCGGGAGCAGTGTCAGGAAAGTCATTTCAGCGTAAACGAAGTATACGACACCTATCGAATGATTGGATTTGAATATGGTCCTGCTTATCGCGGAGTGAAAAAAATCTATACAGCTGAACAATTTGTTTTGGCAAAATTGTCATTGCATCCGTCAGCTGCAGATACGCTCAGCCAGTACAACATGCACCCTGGGCTGATGGATTCTGCTTTGCAGGCGTCAAGCATTTTGACAGGCGCCGGGGATAACCAGCTGACACTGCCTTTTGCGGTGCAGGAGCTTGAAGTCTTCGGAGCATGTTCTTCAGAAATGTGGGTATACGCAAGATACAGCCAAGGCAGCAAGGCAACTGATAAGGTGCAAAAGCGCGATATTGATATTTTAGATGAGAGCGGCAATGTTTGCGTACGGATGAAAGGATTATCTTTCAGAGCAGCAGAAGGCGGCTCTGGATCGGCGGAATCTGATCAAACGCTGGAAACCCTGATGTTTGAAGAAAAATGGGTGCCTAAGGATTTTAAAAAAGAAAGTCCTGAGCCTCATTACGAACGGCACATTGTCATGCTTTGCGACATGAATGGCCTCTCAAAAGATCGCATTGAATCAAGAATGACAGGAGCGGAATGCATCGTTTTGGAGTCATTCCGCGAAGGACTTGCAGAGAGGTTCCAAGATTATGCCGAACAAGCGCTTGAGACGGTCCAGGGTCTTCTCAAAAGCAGACCTCAGGGCAATGTTCTGATCCAGCTGCTTACCTCTGCACAAAGAAAGCAGTACTCATTCTCAGGGCTATCGGCGCTCCTTAAAACCGCCGGCCTGGAGAATAAAAAACTAATCGGCCAGACGATTGAAATCGATTCACATGAAAATGTTGAAAGTGTAATAGAAAAACTGAAAGAGAATAAAAGGCACACAGAAGATCAGCACATCAAATATGAAAAAGGCAAACGGTACATCAATGATCTGGATGAAATGCAAATAGATGATCGGGAAATAAGCATGCCGTGGAGAGATAAAGGTGTATATCTCATCACGGGTGGCGCAGGAGGACTTGGGTTTATTTTTGCAAAAGAGATTGCTCGTCAAGCCGAACAGCCTGTGCTCATTCTGACAGGCAGATCCGCGTTGAATGCGGATCAGCAGGCGGAGCTTAACGAACTTCAGCAATTAGGGGCACGCGCAGAATACAGGCAGGTTGACGTGACACAAACGGAAGCAGCCTCCGAGCTTATCACAAGCATTACGTCTGATTACGAAGACTTGAATGGTGTCATTCACAGCGCTGGGCTGATTAAAGATAACTATCTTATGAGCAAAACCAATGAAGAGCTGACACAAGTTCTCGCTCCTAAGGTGAAAGGGCTTGTGAATGTGGATGAGGCAACCGAGCATCTTGCGTTAGATTTCTTTATCCTCTTTTCTTCAATATCAAGTGTTGCCGGCAGCGCGGGACAGGCCGATTATGCAATGGCTAATGCATTTATGGACAGTTATGCTGCTTATCGAAATGCGCTTGTAACCGCCATGTACAGGCACGGACAAACGTTGTCAATCAATTGGCCGCTCTGGAAAGAAGGCGGCATGCGCGCGAATAAAGAAATTGAAAACATGACGTTGAAAAACACAGGTGTGACTCCAATGCGGACCGAGACCGGCATTCAAGCGCTGTATAAAGGTTTGGCATTTCGCAAAGATCAAGTTATCGTCATGGAAGGAATCAAAGACATGATGAGGGAAAAGCTGACTCAAAAGCCGTCTTCTGATGATGTACCAATGAAAACAGTGCAAGTACCGGTGACATCTGAAGCGAGAATGGATCAAGGGAATATGTTTGACCACATTCAAGAAGTTTTAAAGCAAACAATCTCTCAATTGCTCAAAATCAAACCTGAAGAGATTGACCCGGACATGGAGTTTAATCAATATGGATTTGATTCGATTACGTTAACTGAATTCGCAAATACACTGAATGAGAAGTACAAGCTGGATCTTACGCCTACGATCTTCTTTGAGCACGCAACTGTTTATGCATTTGCAGGGTATCTGTCAGAAGAATATCCAAATGCTTTTACAGCTCAAACGCCTGCCAAAGCTGGGGTGCTGATGCAGCCTGTCGAACAGAATATAAAAAATATGACGTTTTCGACTGAAAACCGCTTTGTAAAACCTTCGGTAACACCAATGCAAAAGGAAGCTGATCACAAGCCTGAGCCTATTGCGATTGTGGGGATGAGCGGCGTTTTCCCAAAGGCAAAAGACGTTGAGGAATATTGGAAGAACCTGTCTTCGGGCACAGATTGTATTACAGAGGTTCCAAAAGACCGCTGGGATTGGCAGGAGTATTACGGAGACCCTCTGAAAGAAGCGAATAAAACAAACGTCAAATGGGGCGGTTTTATTGATGAAGTAGCTGACTTTGATCCATTGTTCTTCGGCATATCTCCGCTGGAGGCTGAGCAGATGGAGCCTCAGCAGCGCCTGTTAATGACCTATGCGTGGAAGGCGGTAGAAGAAGCGGGACACTCAGCGAGAAGCCTGGCAGGAACCAAAACGGGCATCTTCATCGGGACAGGAAACACAGGGTACAGTTCACTTTTGTCAAATGTAGACATCGAAGGCTCAGCGGCTGCGAATATGAGTCCTTCTGCAGGACCGAATAGAGTCAGTTATTTCCTGAACATTCATGGACCGAGTGAACCGATCGACACTGCGTGCTCAAGCTCTTTGGTCGCCATTCATCATGCGGTTTGCGCCATTGAAAATGGAAACTGTGAAATGGCGATTGCGGGAGGGGTCAACACGGTCGTAACTCCGCAAGGCCATATCGCCTATGATAAGGCCGGGGCGCTGAGCAAAGAAGGAAGATGCAAAACATTTTCTGACAAAGCCGATGGATTCGCAGTCAGTGAAGGTGCCGGCATTCTCTTTCTGAAAAAGCTGACAGCGGCTGAACGAGACGGTGATCATATTTACGGTGTCATTAAAGGAAGTGCGGTAAACCACGGTGGCCGCGCAAATTCTCTAACGACTCCTAATCCGAAAGCTCAGGCGGATGTCGTAAAAACAGCATATGAAAAAGCGGGAATTGATCCAAGAACCGTAACTTATATTGAAGCGCATGGGACTGGAACCGAGCTGGGCGATCCAGTAGAAATCAACGGCTTAAAAGCGGCATTTAAAGAGCTGTATGAAAAAACGGGGGACCCGGCTGTTCATGGCAGCCATTGCGGACTTGGGTCAGCGAAAACAAACATCGGTCACTTATCGCTGGCGGCCGGTGTGGCGGGTGTCATTAAAGTGTTATTGCAGCTCAAGCATAAAACGCTTGTCAAAAGTCTGTACAGTGAAACTGTAAATCCATATATCAGACTGGATGACAGCCCGTTTTATATTGTGCAGGAATCGAGAGAATGGCAGGCGCTTCGGGATGAAGCCGGCCGAGAGCTGCCGCGCCGCGCAGGTATCAGTTCGTTCGGGATAGGCGGCGTCAATGCCCACGTGGTCATTGAGGAATACATTCCGAAAGAAACAACCCATCCTGCAACAGCACCAGCTGTGACAGCACAGCACCCGGGCATCTTTATTTTGTCGGCAAAGGATGAAGATCGTCTGAAAGACCAAGCCCGGCAATTAGCAGACTTTATCAGCAAGCGATCTATCACTGCTCGTGACCTCACTGATATTGCTTATACACTCCAAGAGGGGCGTGATGCAATGGAGGAGAGATTAGGGATCATCGCTGTCTCGACTGGGGACTTGCTGGAAAAACTGAACCTCTTTATAGAAGGGGGCACCAATGCGAAGTACATGTACAGAGGCAGAGCAGAAAAAGGTATCGCACAAACATTGAGATCAGATGACGAAGTACAGAAAACGCTCAACAATAGCTGGGAGCCTCACATATATGAAAGACTGCTTGATTTATGGGTAAAAGGCATGGAAATAGGCTGGAGTAAACTGTATGACGGCAAACAGCCGAAACGCATCAGCCTCCCTACCTATCCATTTGCGAAAGAACGCTACTGGATAACGGATACGAAAGAGGAGGCAGCCGCCCATCAAACAGCTTTAAAAACAGTCGAATCAGCAGCTTTGCATCCATTGATACATGTCAACACATCTGATTTGTCAGAGCAGCGTTTCAGCTCGGCCTTTACAGGTGCTGAGTTCTTTTTCGCCGATCATAAGGTGAAGGGAAAACCGGTTATGCCGGGCGTGGCATATCTTGAGATGGTTCATGCTGCCGTTACAAGAGCAGTGAGAAGAACCGAAGATCAACAATCTGTTATTCACATCAAAAATGTTGTGTGGGTGCAGCCGATTGTGGCGGACGGCCAGCCTGTGCAAGTGGATATCAGTCTAAATCCCCAGCAGGACGGCGAGATTGCTTTTAACGTCTATACAGAGGCTGCACATAATGATCGAAAGATACATTGTCAAGGCAGTGCTTCAATCCGCGGGGAAGGAGACATTCCAGTCCAGGATATCAGCGTGCTTCAAGATCAATGCAGTTTAAGCACACTCTCACACGACCAGTGTTATGAATTGTTTAAGGCGATCGGCATTGACTACGGACCTGGTTTTCAAGGGATAGATCGGCTTTACATCGGCCGCGATCAAGCCTTGGCAGAGCTTTCTCTGCCTGCTGGTGTAACTCACACACTGAATGAATTCGTTCTTCATCCAAGTATGGCCGATTCTGCTTTACAAGCGTCGATCGGGCTAAAGCTGAATTCCGGTGACGAGCAGCTTTCTCTGCCTTTTGCGCTGCAAGAGCTAGAAATATTCAGCCCGTGTACAAATAAAATGTGGGTGTCTGTGACATCTCGTCCTAATGAGGACAAAATACAGAGACTGGATATTGATTTGTGTGATGAACAAGGCCGAGTGTGTGTAAGAATCAAGGGGATTACCTCAAGGCTGCTGGAAGAAGGCATACAACCGCCAGACGGGCCGACATCACTAGGAAACTCCAAAGCAACTCTTAACGGAGCGCTTCTTATGGCGCCGATATGGGATCGAGTGCAGCTGGAGAAGAGGATCATTTCGCCTGCTGATGAGCGTGTTGTCATCCTCGGAGGGGATGACAACAGCAGAAAAGCTGTTCAAAGGCAGATCCCATTTGCCAAGGAGCTGTACATTGAGCCGAACGCATCAATTCATAGAATTGCAGGACAGCTTGAAGCACTCGGATCGTTTGACCACATCGTGTGGATGTCTCCTTCTCGTGTGACTGAGTGCGAAGTCGGCGATGAAATGATTGAAGCCCAAGATCAAGGCGTCATTCAAATGTATAGGCTCATTAAGGCAATGCTTTCTTTAGGCTATGGACAGAAGGAGATAAGCTGGACGGTCGTGACGGTGAACACACAATATGTTGATCAGCATGATATTGTCGATCCGGTCGATGCCGGGGTGCACGGCCTGATCGGTTCAATGTCAAAAGAATATCCAAATTGGCAGACAAAGCTGATCGATGTTAAAAAATACGAAGACCTGCCGTTATCTCAACTCCTTTCCTTGCTTGCCGATCAAGAAGGGAATACGTGGGCCTATCGAGACAAGGTCTGGCATAAGCTTCGTTTGATTCCAGTACACAACAATCAACCGGTGCACACGAAGTATAAGCACGGAGGCGTTTATGTTGTCATAGGCGGAGCTGGCGGTATTGGTGAGGCGTGGAGTGAATATATGATCAGAACATATCAGGCGCAGATCGTTTGGATTGGCAGAAGGAAAAAGGATGCAGCCATTCAAAGCAAGCTGGACAGACTTGCACGTCTAGGGCCAGCCCCGTATTACATTCAAGCAGATGCGGCTAACCGAGAGGAATTAGAACGCGCGTATGAAACAATGAAACAAACGCATCGAGAAATCAACGGTGTCATTCATTCTGCGATTGTCTTACAAGACCGAAGCCTGATGAATATGAGTGAGGAATGTTTCAGAAACGTTCTTGCTGCAAAAGTTGATGTAAGCGTGCGAATGGCACAAGTTTTCCGGCATGAACCACTGGATTTTGTTTTGTTTTTCTCTTCCGTACAATCGTTTGCAAGAGCTTCCGGACAAAGCAATTACGCTGCGGGCTGCAGTTTTAAGGATGCTTTTGCACAGCGGCTGTCTCAAGTATGGCCTTGTACAGTGGCTGTGATGAATTGGAGTTATTGGGGGAGCATTGGTGTTGTTTCATCACCGGATTACCAGAAGAGAATGGCTCAGGCAGGCATTGGCTCTATTGAAGCCCCTGAAGCAATGGAAGCTTTGGAATTGCTGCTTGGGGGACCGCTAAAGCAGCTAGTGATGATGAAAATGGCAAACGAAACGAATGATGAAGCGGAACAGACAGAAGAAACGATTGAAGTGTACTCGGAAACTCACGGCTCCGCCATTCAAAAGCTGCGAAGCTATCACCCGGGTGACAGCACAAAGATTCAACAACTGTTATAGGAGGGGAAGCGCCAATGCTGAACACAGAAGACATTCTCTGTAAAATGCTTTTCGCACAATTACAGTCCATAGGGTTTTTCACAGAAAGTAAATCCCAGCCGGTATTGGAGAATTTCTATGGCAGATGGTTTGAAGAAAGCCAATCGATTTTAGAACGGCATCAATTTTTGAAGCGAACGGAGAACGGACATGTTCCAACACGCTCAATAGGCACCATGAGCGAGCTGTGGAAAGAATGGAATGAACAAAAATCTGACCTGCTTCAAGACAATAATATGAAAGCCATGGTGACATTGGTGGAGACAGCACTTAAAGCCTTGCCGGAGATTCTGACCGGCAAGGCGTCAGCCACCAATATCCTGTTTCCGAATTCATCTATGGATTTAGTAGAAGGGGTCTATAAAAACAATCAAGTCGCAGACTATTTTAATGATGTGCTTGCAGATACGTTAACAGCCTATCTGCAAGAACGTCTGAAGCAAGAGCCTGAGGCGAAGATTCGAATATTAGAAATCGGAGCCGGGACCGGCGGGACAAGCGCGGCTGTTTTTCAAAAATTGAAAGCATGGCAGACACATATAAAAGAATATTGCTATACAGATCTGTCTAAAGCTTTTTTAATGCATGCAGAAAATAAGTATGGTCCTGACAATCCATATTTGACATATAAACGATTTAATGTCGAGGAGCCGGCGTCTGAACAGCATATTGATGCGGGAGGCTACGACGCGGTCATCGCGGCAAATGTGCTTCATGCCACAAAAAATATCCGGCAGACATTGCGAAATGCAAAAGCAGTTTTGAAAAAAAACGGGCTGCTCCTTTTAAATGAAATAAGTGATCATAATATATATTCGCATTTGACGTTCGGCCTTTTGGAAGGCTGGTGGCTGTATGAGGACTCTGATCTCCGCATACCGGGCTGCCCGGGCCTGTATCCAGACACTTGGAAAATGGTGCTTGAGAGTGAGGGATTTCGCTATGTTTCCTTTATGGCTGAACAATCGCATCAGCTCGGCCAGCAGATCATTGCCGCTGAAAGTAACGGAGTCGTCCGTCAAAAGAAGAGAACGGAGGCAGAAGAAGATCCAAGCCATATACAAATGAATGCTGAAATCGATCATTCACAGGAAAGCGATTCTCTCATCGAACAAACGGCACAATTTGTGAAGCATACGCTGGCAAAATCAATCAAACTATCACCAGAACGTATTCACGAAGATACGACATTTGAGAAGTATGGAATTGATTCGATTTTGCAGGTGAATTTCATTCGTGAATTAGAAAAAGTGACGGGAGAGCTTCCAAAAACCATTTTATTTGAACATAACAACACAAAAGAACTCGTCGAATATTTAGTAAAGGGGCATGAAAATAAGCTCCGGACAGCATTGTTAAAGGAAAAAACGAAGCCTGCAAAAAATGAAGCTCCACTTCAAACAGAGCGTACAGATCCTAATAAGCCATTTACTTTTCATACACGCCGCTTTGTTACAGAGCAGGAAGTCACGGAAACTCAGCTAGCAAATACTGAACCACCAAAAATAGAAAAGACAAGTGATTTGCAAGGAACACATTTTAATGATTCTAGTACAGAAGATATCGCAATAATCGGGGTAAGCGGGCGCTATCCGATGTCTAACAGTTTAGAAGAGCTTTGGGGGCATTTAATCGCCGGAGACAATTGTATTACAGAGGCACCGGAATCCAGATGGCGCACATCTTTATTGAAAACATTATCAAAAGATCCAAAAAAGCCGGCAAATAAGAAACGCTATGGCGGATTTTTACAAGATATAGAGGCATTTGACCATCAGCTTTTTGAGGTGGAGCAAAACCGGGTGATGGAAATGACACCGGAACTCCGTTTATGTTTAGAAACCGTCTGGGAAACGTTTGAGGACGGCGGCTATACGCTAACCCGGCTGGATAAATTGCGGGATGATGACGGAGTAGGTGTTTTTATAGGGAATATGTATAACCAGTATTTTTGGAATATCCCATCTTTAGAGCAGGCAGTCCTCAGCTCAAATGGGGGAGACTGGCACATTGCAAATCGCGTTTCCCACTTTTTTAACCTGACCGGACCGAGTATCGCTGTCAGCTCAGCATGCTCTAGTTCATTAAACGCCATACATCTTGCGTGTGAAAGCCTGAAATTGAAAAACTGCTCAATGGCGATTGCTGGGGGTGTCAATTTAACACTCGATCTCTCTAAATATGATTCTTTGGAACGTGCCAATCTGCTGGGAAGCGGCAATCAAAGCAAAAGTTTTGGCACAGGAAACGGGCTTATTCCCGGGGAAGGCATCGGAGCTGTCCTGTTAAAACCGCTTTCGAAGGCAATGGAAGATCAGGATCATATTTACGCTGTGATCAAAAGCAGTTTTGCCAACCATAGCGGCGGAAGACAGATGTATACAGCTCCGGACCCGAAACAGCAAGCAAAGTTAATTGTCAAGTCGATTCAGCAGTCGGGCATTGATCCAGAGACTATCGGCTATATTGAATCGGCGGCAAATGGTTCGGCGCTGGGCGATCCTATTGAAGTAATTGCCTTAACAAACGCGTTTCAACAATATACAAACAAGAAACAGTTTTGTGCGATAGGCTCTGTCAAATCCAATCTGGGGCATTTAGAGGCGGCTTCCGGTATTTCTCAGCTGACAAAAGTGCTGCTGCAGATGAAGAAAGGGACGCTGGTGCCGACAATTAATGCGATGCCTGTCAATCCAAATATTAAGCTGGAACACACGGCTTTCTATCTTCAGGAAGAAACAGAGCCATGGCATCGCTTGAATGATCCTGAAACTGGAAAACAATTGCCACGCAGAAGCATGATCAATTCCTTCGGAGCGGGGGGAGCCTATGCCAATCTTATTATAGAAGAATATATGGAGACGGCCCCTGAGAAAGAACATATCGCTCCCCGCCAGCAGGAATTCACTGCCGTTTTTTCAGCCAAAACAAAATGGAGCCTGCTTAGATATCTAGAAAATATGCAATTGTTTTTAGAGAAGGAAGCTTCTCTGGATATTGAACCCGTTGTACAGGCTTTACACAGGAGAAACCATAATTTAGAGCATAGGGCTGCATTTACAGTGACATCGACTCAAGAGCTGATCGAAAAACTAAAGGTGTTCCGAACATCAAGAGAAAGCTCACTCCAGCAAGGCATCTATACATCATTCGATTTACAGCCATGTGCGGAATCAGCATCTAGGGATAGAGAAATAAACGCAGCAGAGCAATGGGCACAAGGGGCCTCGATTGCTTTTAAAGAAGCTGATATAGGGAACCGATCAGGCTGGGTTCATCTGCCTCACTATGCATTTGACCATAATACACCATTTCATTTCGATGTATCGTCTATCAATGAGAAATCGTCAGATGTTGAAGACAATATCAATCAGCCGGTCATTCAAGATCAATTCACTTATGATGAGCCTTACGTTCAAGGACACGTCTTCAACAATGAACGGGTGCTTGTCGGTGCCACATATGGCAGTCTGGCCATTGAAGCATTTTTTAACCTGTTCCCTGAGGAAAACAGCGGCCGTATCAGCAAATTAAGTTATATCAGTCCAATTGTCATCAAACAAGGCGAGACCGTTGAACTTCAGGCAAAGCCGCTGCAAAAAGATCAAGTCATAGAACTGCAAATCATGTATCGCGAGCCGTCCTCTGGTTTGTGGAAGCCTGCCGCAATCGGACAATGCGGAATCGGTTCTTTTGAGCCCAAAAAAGTCAATATCGAGAACGTTAAGCATTCATTAACTAAGCTTCATCACATCGATCAGATGTATAAAACCGGAAACGGTCCTGAATGGGGAGAGTTATTTAAGACAATTACTCATCTCTACAGAGATCACAAGTCTATACTGGCAAAAATTCGCCTGCCCCAAAGCGGGCTGGCAAACGGGCACCATTACACTGTAAGCCCATTGATGACAAACAGCGCGTACTTGGCTATCCTCAGTTTCTTAGAGCAGTTTGACATGACAGGCGGCTTCCTGCCGTTTGGAATCAATGATATCCAGTTTACAAAGCAAACGATAAAAGGGGATTGCTGGCTTTTGATTACATTGGTTAAGAATACAGGTGACATGCTGCTGTTTGATGTAGATGTGATCAATGAGTCGTCAGAAACAGTGCTGCACTACTCGGGCTACTCGCTTAAACAGCTTCGTATTTCGAATCAAAGAGGAAATCAAAATAAGGCCATCAAAGCCAGCAATCTGAAAGATCGTATTAGAAGCTATGTAACAGATAAACTGGCAGTAAACATGGCCGATCCGTCAAAATTGACTCTTGCAAAAGCGCATATCATGGATTTTGGAATCGATTCTTCTCAATTGGTTGCACTGACAAGGGAGATGGAAGCAGAGACAAAGATCGAATTAAATCCGACTCTGTTTTTTGAATATCCGACTATTCAAGAGCTAATCGACTTTTTTGCGGACAAACATGAAGCATCTTTTGCTCAGCTGTTTGGTGAAGCTCATCAGCAGGAAGAACGCCCAGCTCAAATCGAAAACCAAATGAAACAGATTCCGGCATACGAGACGAACACGGATAAAACAATTGAACACGCGGCAGACGGCATAGCCATTATCGGTATGTCGGGACAGTTTCCGAAAGCAAACAGCGTAACAGAATTTTGGGATAACCTTATCCAAGGAAAGAACTGTGTCTCTGAAGTGCCGAAAGAACGCTGGGACTGGCGCAAACATGCCGCAGCTGATAAGGAAGGGCAATCAAGCCTTCAATGGGGCGGTTTTATAGAAGGAATAGGTGAGTTTGATCCCCTGTTTTTTGGCATATCGCCTAAAGAAGCGGCGAATATGGACCCACAGGAGTTTCTGCTCTTGATACATGCATGGAAGGCGATGGAAGATGCAGGCTTAACAGGGCAGAGTGTATCCAGCCGCCCGACAGGAGTATTTGTCGCAGCCGGCAATACGGATACAGCTGTGGTTCCTTCCCTAATTCCAAACCGTATATCCTATGCGCTTGATGTAAAAGGGCCAAGTGAATATTATGAAGCTGCCTGTTCCTCAGCTCTAGTGGCTTTGCACAGAGCTATACAGTCCATTCGAAACGGCGAATGTGAGCAAGCCATTGTCGGGGCTGTGAATTTGCTGCTTTCACCAAAAGGCTTTATTGGCTTCGACTCAATGGGCTATTTGAGTGAGAAAGGGCAGGCCAAATCCTTTCAAGCAGATGCAAATGGCTTTGTCAGAAGTGAAGGAGCAGGAGTTCTCATCATTAAACCATTGCAAAAAGCCATTGAAGATTCTGATCATATTTATTCGGTTATTAAAGGTTCAGGTGTATCGCATGGCGGCAGGGGAATGTCACTTCACGCGCCAAATCCGGCCGGCATGAAGGATGCAATGCTGAAGGCTTATCAAGGAGCGCAAATTGATCCCAAAACGGTGACCTATATAGAAGCGCATGGGATCGCCTCTCCATTGGCAGACGCGATAGAAATAGAGGCGTTAAAGTCAGGCTGCAGTCAGCTCGAATTGGAACTTCCACAGGAAGTACGGGAGGAAGCGCCATGTTATATCAGCAGCTTAAAGCCGAGCATCGGTCACGGTGAACTCGTCTCAGGCATGGCTGCTCTTATGAAGGTCAGCATGGCGATGAAGCATCAAACAATACCAGGCATATCCGGATTTTCGTCTTTGAATGACCAGGTGTCATTAAAGGGCACCCGTTTCCGAGTGACTGCCGAGAATCAGCAATGGGGGAATTTAAGTGACGATGCAGGCAAAAAAATTCCGCGCAGAGCGAGTATCAACAGCTATAGCTTTGGAGGCGTAAATGCGCACGTCATTTTAGAAGAATATATTCCTTTACCAAAACCACCTGTTAGTATGAGTGAGAATGGTGCCCACATTGTGGTTCTTTCTGCAAAGAATCAAGACAGGCTAAAAGCAATTGTTCAACAGCAGCTTGACTATGTGAATAAACAACAAGCACTGTCATTACAAGATTATGTTTATACACTCCAAACCGGCCGAGAGGAAATGGAAGACCGCCTGGCGCTCGTCGTCCGCAGTAAAGAAGAACTGGTAATCGGCTTGCAAGACTGCTTAGCTGCGGAAAAAGGCGATAAGCCGAAAAGTTCTGTACCTGTCTTTAGCGGAAATGCAGAAAATGGCTCGTCAGATCTCGAAGCCTTGCTGGATGGTCCATTAAGAGAAATGGTGATAGAGACTTTGTTGTCTGAAAACAACCTTGAAAAGATCGCGTTTTGCTGGACAAAAGGGGTGCAAATCCCGTGGGAGAAGCTTTATAAAGGAAAAGGTGCCCGCAGAATACCGTTGCCAACCTATCCATTTGAAAAGAGAAGCTGCTGGAACGGCTTTCAAGCAGTAGAGAGTACGCCTTCTGTTTCACAGGATGAGCTTATCAACAACAACAGTGATCATCACATATTAGCAACTGTACTAGGGATGGATCCAGATGAACTGCAGCCTCATAAGCCATTGCAGCAGTATGGATTTGATTCAATTTCTTGCATACAGTTATTACAGCAATTGCAATCAAAGGTGGACCCTCTCATTGCCTTGACGGAGCTTCAAGCATGCCATACTGTTCAGGACATGATGGACTTGATCGCAAAGAAACAGGAGGATACATCCTTACAAAATGATCAAGCTCGCACGTTTCCGGAATTGATACCGTTAAATGACGGCAAGCGGGGGCGCCCTGTCTTTTGGTTCCATGGCGGAGTAGGAGGAGTTGAAATCTATCAGCAATTTGCACAAAAGAGCCAGCGCCCTTTTTACGGCATTCAAGCCAGAGGATTCATGACTGATTCTGCGCCTTTGCATGGAATTGAACAAATGGCTTCCTATTATATAGAGATCATTCAATCCATACAGCCTGAAGGTCCTTATGATGTAGGCGGATATTCCTTAGGCGGGATGATTGCATATGAAGTCACTCGCCAGCTGCAAAGCCAAGGCCTTGCTGTCAAAAGCATGGTGATGGTTGACTCCCCATATCGTTCTGAGACAAAAGAGAATGAGGCATCTATGAAAACGTCAATGCTGCAAACAATTAATACGATGCTGGCATCGATTGCGAAACGGGAAAAGCTTACGGATGTTCTCATCAGCCGTGAAGAGGTGGACATAAGCTTAGAGGATGAAGAATTCCTGTCTGAGTTGATTGACTTGGCAAAAGAACGAGGGCTAAACAAACCAGATAAGCAAATACGTACGCAGGCTCAGCAAATGATGAAAACACAGCGCGCCTATGATTTGGAGTCGTACACTGTTAAGCCTCTCCCTGATCCTGAGACGGTAAAATGTTATTATTTCCGCAACAAAAGCAGGTCTTTCTTTGGTGATTTAGACACTTATTTCACTCTATCAAATGAAAAAGAACCGTTTGATCAAGCTACCTATTGGGAGGAATGGGAGCGGCAAATTCCCCATTTCCACCTGGTGGATGTCGATTCAAGCAACCACTTCATGATATTAACCGAACCGAAAGCGTCAACAGCCATGTTAGAATTTTGCGAAAAGCTCTATTCAAACAGGGGAGTAGTGAATGCGAATTTCCTTAAGGCTTTCCGGAAGAAACATGAAGCGAGGGAAGAAAAAGAAACAGATGAATTGGTGAAGCGCTGAGAAAACACAAACGCCCCCTCTTTTAAAAGGGGGCGTTTTGAATGTTATTTTGAAAGTGAAACAGGGAGACTTTCTAATCCTCTTAAAAAGACATTTTTTCTCCATTGAATGTCTTCAGGTGCAACCGCAAGTTCAATATCAGGAAATCTCTTCAGAAGTGCGTTAAATGCAATGTGGCCTTCCAGCCTGGCAAGAGGCGCTCCTAAGCAGAAATGAATGCCAAAACCGAAAGAAATATGTCTGTTAGGCGACCGATTTATATTTAATATTTCGGGGTTTTCAAAAAAATTCGGGTCGCGATTGGCAGATCCAATGCCTATAAAAATCATGTCTCCTCTTTTGATCGAATGCCCCTTATATGTAAAGTCTTCAATGGCCCACCGATTTGCCATCATAACGACAGGTGAGGTGTATCGCAGCAATTCTTCAACCGCTGTAGCGATCATTTCAGGATGCTGCTTGAGCTTCTCACATTCCTTCTTGTGCTGCAGCAATGCGAGTGTGCCTGAGCCGAGTAAGTTAACAGTTGTCTCAAGGCCGGCTACAACGAGCAAGAACAGCATCGAATAGAGCTCTTTTTCGCTTAACTTGCTGCCGTTTTCCTCAGCATGCACAAGTTTGCTGATTAAATCGTCTTTTGGCTTTATCCTTCTGTCATGGATCAGCTTGGCGATATAATCTTTAAATTCACGAAGGGCCTGATTTGTCAGCTCTCTATTACCTTCAGAGGTATCAACCATCGCATTGGTCCAGATTTGAAACTGTGACCGATCTTCTTTTGGGATTCCCATCAATTCAGATATAACAATAAAAGGCAAAGGGGAAGCGAAGGATTTCATGATATCCGCTTTATTTTCTTTTTCCATTTCATCTAAAAGCTGTTCAGCAATTTGTTCAATGCTGCCGCGCAGATTTTCAATGGTTCGGGGAGTAAATGCTTGATGAACAAGTGATTTCAGGCGGGTATGGTCAGGTGTGTCTTTTGCCAGCATATGATCGGATACAAAATCGATATCTTCACTAACGTTGAGCATTTTGATTTGTTCTTGGTCCATCACATTTTTTACGTCTCTTGTAATTCGATTGTCTTTTAAAAAGGCCATACAATCATCGTATCGGGTAATTAACCAGGCCGGATATGTGGCTCCGAACCGTTTTAATTCAAATCGGTGAATGGGCTCTTCCTCTCTAAATCGTCCTAAAACTGAAAAAGGATTGTGATGAAACTCTTTACCATGCGGATGAAACATCAATTTTTCCATTTGCATTCTCCTCGCCTAATAGGGTAAATAGGATGAATCAAATTGCTGAACTAGTTTACAAAAAACAGAATGATTTGAAATGTAATCCTGTCTCTAAAACTATATATCTATTTTAGGAGTCATTCAATAGGGTGAAGAACGAAAAAAGTGAAAAAACGCAGCGCCTTTGAACGAAAGCTCAAAGGCGCTACGCTGTATTATTTTGATGAAAGTGATTGTCAGCTGTGCTGGATATCAATTGTATATACTGCACGATCTGTTATGACCTTCAATCCTTCGTTTTCTTGGTGAATATGTATTTCACCTAATAAAGGAATCTCATAGGCATTTTGCGGAAGCGGTACGTTTCCGTCCTCAGTGAATGTTGTTCCTTCGCCTTCTAAAACCAGCTCTTCTTTCGCAACATAATCATCAGGATGATTCGTACTGCGTATAGCCACTTTTTGAAGGTGGAGAACTATCTGATCCAAGTCTGATATCTCTTCATCATGGGTCAATTCACCTTTTCTAATATCAAGCGTCTGGCCGACTTTTGATTCCAGCCATTGAGAAAGCTGTGTATTCGTGTGTGCCATCAATATTCCTCCTTTTGATCTACACGATACTATTCCCAATTGCTGCATCTTTTACACGGAAAAGAGCCGCCTCACTCTTTATGTATGAAACAATTCGCTGTTGAGAGCCTTGATATAGCGTACGGCAGAACGCTGGACCGCTTCGCCGGCATTTTCTTTGACAACTTTAGAAAAAGCATTGTAAAGCCGGTTGAATTGAAGCGGTTTTACTTTGGCTGCCATTTCTTCAACTTTGGAGGCGGGAAGGGGAATGAGGTTTGGGTAGCTGTACATAAAGCTGACCCAGTTTCGGTCCGCCGCAACCGTAATGATATCTCCGGTCAATAGACAGCCTTTCCCTTCATTGCCCTTGCTCCAATGCAAAACAGCACCGCCTTTAAAATGTCCGCCCAGTCGGTAAAGGTCCAGTCCCGGCTTCATATTGAGCGTTTCCCCTGACCAGAAGTGAATGTGATTGCTTGGCCTTGTCACCCATTCTTTATCATCCTCATGGATATAGATCGGGGCCTGAAATGCTTCAGCCCACTCAACCTGAGTAGAGTAATAATGTGGATGAGACAAGGCGATGGCTTGAATACCGCCTAATTCGTTGATTTGGTCAATTGTCTTTTGGTCAAGATATGTCATACAATCCCACAGCACATTGAAGCCCTTATGCTGGATAAGATGGGCTGTTTGTCCGATCGCAAACTCTGGTTCAGTTTTGATGCTGTAAAGATGCTCTTCTTCTTTTTGGAGGATGTTTTGAAGGTTTCCTTTCTCACGCATGTCTTCAAGGGTTGTCCAAGTTTGTCCATCGGGATGAATATACTGTCTTTCATCCTCGCAAATCAGACACGAGTTGGGCGGATCTACAGTCTGTGCATGTTGCACACCGCATGTATTGCAGATATAATATGGCACTTTCTTCACTTCCTTCATCTATTTTCCATTATTTTACCTTATGATTATGAATATTCAAACGAAAAAACCGGCAGTTTCTGCTGAGAGAGAATTGCCGGCTTTTTGGTGCTTTTTATTGGCCGGGAACGGAATTTTCTGCGTTGACAGCGCCCGCTCCGTAGATATTCGGATCTTCATCTTTCCATTTGTCCGTGCCGTTTTTCAAAAGCTCTTTTACTTCATCAGGGGTAAGATCCGGGTTTTGCTGAAGAATTAAAGCTGCGATTCCTGCGCAAATCGGTGTTGCCATCGAGGTTCCTGACATTGTAAAGTACTGAGACCCTACACGGCTTGACTTTTGAAGCTTATCAATATAAGAATTGGGAGAGCGAAGGGAAATAATATTAACACCCGGCGCTAAAATATCGGGCTTTTCTTTCCCGTATACTGTCGGGCCGCGGCTTGAGAAGGAAGCGACAGTATCATCATCGCTGCTTGCAGTATTGTTATCATCAAGCGCACCTACTGTAATCACCTTTTCGCTCACGCCCGGGCTTGCAATGGTCTGCGAATCAGGGCCTGAGTTTCCGGCAGCGACACAGACGACAATCCCTGTGTTCCACGCTTCTTCAACCGCTCTGACTAACGGATCTTCCTGTTCATTATCATATCTAAGGGCATCGCCCCCAAGCGACATACTAATAATATCAATCGGTTCATCGGGGTTGTCCTCATTGTATTGAATACACCACTCAACACCCTCTATAATATCTGCTAACGTTCCTGAACCCTGCTTGTTTAATACCTTTACGCCGATGAGATTGGCTTCCGGTGCAGGTCCGCGGTATTGACCGGAAGAGGATGCGCCGCTGCTTGCGACATCACCTGCACAGTGTGTGCCATGACCATTATCATCGTACGGCTCTGTTTTTTGATTGACCATGTCCGCGAATCCGATAATTCTGCCTTCTAGATCAGGATGCGGGTAGATTCCTGTATCGACAACAGCGACAGTAACGCCTTTTCCTGTCAGGGTTTGCCCGTTTCTGACGACTTCCTTCGCATGGCTTGCTTCGGTTGCCGTGTCTAAAAGCGCTTTGACTTCGCGGTTTAAATACACTTTACGGATATTGCTGCATTCAGAGAGAAGGGAATGTAATGCTGAAGGAGTAACCTCGGCGCTGCAGCAGTTGATTTTGTTGAAGCGGCTTTTTAGCTTGCTGCGTTTTTCTTTTTGCAGCACCTCTCCAGCCATTTGAAAGCCGGTCTCGTGACAGCCTTCCTCAAATTCGATAATGACTGACATTTTTTTTCTGTTTTGCAATTTGGTTTCGAAAAATTTATGCAAGAAGCAAGGAGTCCATTTGAAGGGCTTGTAAAGCTGCAATACGGTTTCCCGTAACGGCCAATCTAGCTTGTGAGCATTTGCTCTCACCATTTGTACCATAGAGTACCCAAACATGTATTTTCCTCCTATTATAAGGTTCTCTGTATACTCTATGAACAGATGATAGGTTTGGTAAGTTTGTTTGTCCTCTGTAAGAGACAGACAAGAGTTTGTTTTTCTGAATCTTTCGCATTAGATACGATAGATTCAGAAGTTGAGGAAATCATTGGGGATTGAAAAAGAACATTTGTTCGTATTATAATGTGATCATATCAAACTGGGAAGGGGAGAGCAACCGTATGAATTTCTACTTGCACCGATCATTGGAAAGCCAAATGCCAATCAGCATTATATATATGAAGAAAGACGGAACGATTAGTAAAAGAACGATTATTGTAAGACAGAAAAGCAAAACGAAAATCAAAGCATTTTGTTTTTCGAAACAACAGATCAGAACATTTTTATTGGACTCTATCCTCTCCTGTGACTTTGTGAGAACAAATAAGCAAAATCTCTATTCTGCAGGCCGGTAACAGCTGTCCGTCTCAGCAACCGGGCAGCCTGTTACTAAAACCCTCCTTAAACCTATATACATTTATTTGCCAAGTGAGGTTGTTCCTACCTTTTTTGTCTTTCCTCTCAACCTTTTTTCACTCTTATTTGAAATGAACCGCTAATAACCGTGACAATCAATTGATTTTTTGAAACCGGGAACTTTTTCACTGATGATATTGTGTATACAATGGTAAGATAAAACCTATTGGCTAAACCTCATATAATGAACCGCGCCATTCTTATGAAAGGAGTTAAACATGAGAAGATTTTTACTAAATGTCATATTAGTCTTAGCCATTGTCTTGTTCTTGAGATATGTTCATTACTCATTGGAACCTGAACCATCAAATCAGCCAGATACATATTCAAATTTCAGCAGCTTGGCAGAGAATGAGAGCCCAGCCGATTACGATATTTCATATAATGAGAAAAAAGGAAGCAAAGTCTTAATTATGTCTCCGCATGGCGGAAGAATTGAAGGCGGAGTAAGTGAGCTTGTTCGTTATTTCAATAATGAATACTCTACATACCTGTTTGAAGGGTTGAAGTCCCACGATAACCAAACGCTGCACATTACAAGCACCAACTTTGATGAGCCATTGGCAAAAAAGAAAATCAAGGAGCATCAATATGTGGTGGCTTTTCACGGATATAAAGGAGAGAACAAGAATACGCTTGTAGGGGGAACAGACCGAAAGCGGGCGAAAATGATTGTGAGAGCCCTTGAGCGGAGAGGGTTTTCCGCTGAGTTAGCGTCGTCTAAAAGCGGTCTTGCTGGATTGAATGCCGAAAACATTAATAACCAAGGGGAAACGGGGCTAAGTATCCAGCTGGAAATCAGCCGTGAGCAGAGAGAAGCATTTTTTGATGATTTTTATTATAAAAATAGAAAATACACAAAGAATAGTGAATTTTATGCTTATGTCAGTGCGATCAAAGGTGTCCTGGAAAAAGAGTATTCGTAACAAGCAGATCAGAAGACAAAATAAGAGAAGATCAGTAGACTGAAATAGGATAAAAAAGGAGGCGAAACAATGGCAGATCATCATTTTTATTTAAAAGCGAATTGGCCGGGTAACCGCAATGATGTCGGTACGATTGAAAGCGGAAACCTGATCACATCGATTTCCATTCCTAAAGAAATGGATGGCCCGGGAGAAGGGACCAACCCAGATGAAATGCTTCTCGGGGCGGCAGCGACCTGTTACATTATTACACTTGCAGCGATGATGGAGAGAAGCGGGCTGGAAAAAGAAGACTTACAGATGGAGTCAGAAGGCATTGTCGACGTCACAAAAGGAGTCTTTACATACAAAAAGATCATTCACCGTCCCTCTGTCGTGCTTAAACATGATGCTTCACAAGATGACGTCGCATTGGCTCACAAGCTTTGTAAAAAAGCGGAGGCGTCATGCATGATTTCGCGTGCAATTCAAGGAAATGTCGAGCTGCAGCTTGAAGCCTCTGTGAAACTGGGTGGAGAATAAAGAAAACAGACGGTCACTCACAGACCGTCTGTTTTTTATCTTCAGCGTGGGCTTTCGATTGATTTAGCACGACCACGCCTGCAATGACAAGCGTGAGACCGAATACACCTTTTAAACTGATGGTTTCGCCAAAAAGCAAAAAACCGACAATTGCTGTAAGCGCGGTACCAACGCCCGACCATGTTGCATACGCGCTTGATAAGTCAATTGTTTTTAAAGAAAAGCTTAGAAACGTAAAAGCAGAAAGAAATCCGACTATGACTCCGGCAATGGGCCAGGCTTGTGTAAATCCTTCTGAAAGCTTCAGCATCGTGCTCCCAAACACTTCAGATACAATGGCGAGAGCCAAATAAAGCAATCCTCTCATCTTCATCACTCCTTTACTGCCAATTAAGTAACACGACCCCTGATAGTAATAAAAGAATCCCGATAAGCCCTTTGGCATTCAGATCTTCCTTGAACCATTTTACTCCGATCACTGTCGTCAGCACCGTGCCCGCCCCGCTCCAAGTCGCATAGGAGAGGCTCAGGGGAATATGGTTTAAAGTCAGGGACAGCATATAAAAGGCGAGGGAATAGCCAATAACGACCAAAGCACTTGGCTTCCACTTTTTGAAGCCATCAGATACTTTCAGCATGGCTGCTCCTATCGATTCTGAACATATGGCAATCGTGAGGAATATATATCCTATCAACATCATGAATTCTCCTCACTATATTTTTAGATTAGAAAAAAACTTCAGCTAGAAAAATATTAGTGTATGCCTATGTATGAGTCAAGAGATTCATTTTCACACACTTAAAAAGACCCCTTTTTAAGGGGTCTTTTGCGTTTAATAATAATAAGGGAACGGGGCATACGGATAATAGGGGTATCCGCCATACAAATAAGGATTAAATAAAGCGCTTCCTATAAGCCCGCCTGCAAGGCCGCCGATAAACGGTCCTCCAAAAAATCCGAATGGCCGGCCAAAACCAAATCCATAACCAAATCCGGGTCTTCCAAACCCGTAACCGAACCCGAACGGTCTTCCAAACCCAAATGGTCTCCCGAATCCGAACGGTCTTCCAAATATTCTTGTATCTTCAGGGCTGAAATTTTCTAACTCGTTCATGTTTTCTTTCCTCCTGTAATAAAGTGTAGATGATGCAGTGTATTCAGCCTGCCCGGATTTGATTGGGCGAATCGAGGAAAAGGAGGATGTGAACACATTGGGCCTGTATCAGTCTGACTGGTCAAAAGCACCGCCCCACGCACATGCTTATCATGTCAAAACAACGAGAGAACAGGGCCATTATCATCTCATTGAAGGGTTTACTCAGCCGGCAAACGGATCAAATACCGATCAGCATACACATTACTATACAGGGATCACTTCATTTGAAAACGGCCATTTTCATCGGTATTACGGAATCTCAGGGCCGGCGATTCCCTTAGCAGATGGCACACATTATCATGAAATCGAAGAAACGACGTATCTGGCCTATAACGAGCCGATTGAGATCCAGTACGGAGGGGTTGTGTACGATCCCGGAGATGACAGAAGAAAAACGCATCGTCATACCCTGAAAGGAAAGACAAGGGAAATTGTCGGCAATGAGCCGCTCGGCTGGTAGAAGGATGTTTACCGATGCAAAAAAAGGGCAAAATGGATAGGTGGTTATCCATGTTGAATGCTATAATGGGGGGAGATTTATAAAAGAGAGTGATACATATTGAATAATACGAAGCAGCCCGTTGTCATTTTAGTCGGACCGACGGCAGTGGGGAAAACCAATTTAAGTATTCAGCTAGCCAAATCCTTAAACGCGGAAATTATCAGCGGAGATTCGATGCAGATTTATAAAGGGATGGATATTGGAACAGCTAAAATTACCGAACAGGAGATGGAGGGAGTGCCCCACCATCTGATTGACATTTTAGATCCCCAAGACTCTTTCTCTACTGCCGATTATCAAAGCTTAGTAAGAAATAAAATCAGCGAGATTGCAAATAGAGGAAAGCTTCCGATGATTGTCGGCGGTACAGGGCTTTATATACAATCTGTGCTTTACGATTATACATTTACGGAAGAGGCAAATGATCCCGTGTTTCGAGAGAGCATGCAAATGGCTGCTGAGCGGGAAGGCGCTGACTTTCTTCATGCCAAACTTGCTGCAGCAGATCCCGAGGCAGCAGCTGCGATTCATCCGAATAATACAAGAAGAGTCATTCGCGCACTGGAAATTTTACATACGTCCGGAAAAACGATGTCCCAGCATTTGAAGGAACAAAAACGAGAACTTCTGTACAATGCAGTGTTAATCGGCCTGACAATGGATAGAGACACACTTTACGAAAGAATTAATGAGCGGGTCGATATGATGATGCAGTCAGGCCTTCTCCCGGAAGTGAAACGCTTATACGACAAGAACGTGAGAGACTGTCAATCAATACAGGCGATAGGCTATAAAGAGCTGTATGCATATTTTGACGGTTTTGTGACACTTTCCGATGCTGTCGAACAGCTAAAGCAGAACTCGAGGCGGTATGCGAAACGCCAGCTGACGTGGTTTCGCAACAAAATGCAGGTCACATGGTTCGATATGACACCGCCTGTTGATATGGAGCTGAAAAAAAAGGAAATTTTCACACATATAGCAGGAAAACTCGAACTTTAATCGAAACTGTATGATATAGAGAATCAAGGAGGACGAAACATGAAACCGATTAATATTCAGGATCAGTTTTTGAATCAAATCCGGAAAGAAAATACGTATGTCACTGTTTTTTTGCTGAACGGCTTTCAGTTGCGGGGCCAGGTGAAAGGCTTTGATAACTTTACCGTATTGTTGGAATCGGAAGGTAAGCAGCAGCTTATATATAAACATGCGATCTCAACGTTTGCGCCGCAAAAAAACGTCCAGCTTGAACTCGAATAGATCAAAAAATGCCATGTCAAGACATGAGGAAAGGCTGCCGGGGGTTCCCGGCGGCCATTTTTAACATGAATCCACTTTTGCTACAAGCTTTTTGTGTAAGCTGACCATGCCAAGGCACGGTCTTTTTTTATGAGAACAACATACGGAAGTAAAAATGGTATATTATGTATAAAATGAATTTGGGAGTGATCGACCTTGTTTGAAAGTGAAGCAGAACTGAGACGAATTAGGATTGCACTTGTATGGATAGCTGTTTTTTTACTGTTCGGGGCGTGCGGGAATCAAGAAACCATTATTGAAACAGACAGCGGCAATTCAGACTATGAAACGCCTCAGCCCACCTCGTTTCCGCTTGAACATAATCATTTTGGCGTTATGGAGGACGGCTATATTAAAATTTATGAGTATAATGAGTCCAGCAATGAGGTAAAGCTGAAGAAAGAATACGACACGGATGATGAACTTGAATAAAATTCACAAGCATCCGAATTTACAAAGCGGATGCCAGCCGCTAAACTAAATACAGACACAGATCAAACAGAGGGTGAAAATATGAAGCATAAAGTGATCGTGAATCATTGGGAAGAAATTTGCGAAGATGATTCTTGCTATGAATACGGAACAAGTATCATTGTGAACGGAAAAGAATTAATCAGAGAAGCGTCAATTATCACTGCTTTGAAGGCGGTTTTAGAAGAGATCGGCGCGGATGTTGAAATAGAAGAAACAGTAGAGAGCGAAAAATGCTGTGATAGCTTAAGAAAAAAAAATCTAGACTACTAAGCAGTTTTTTTTCATGTTATGATATACATCGGCTAAAAAACGACACCCCGAGTAGGACGAGAGATGATTCTCGTTCTGCTCTCTTTTTTGGGCCCTAATGAGTCTGCCCATTTGCCTGATTTGATCAAAATATGAATTTTTCATAAAAACGAATCTATATATTGTGTTTTTGCTAGAGGGTAGTATACTATATATAGTGTTAGTGATGAGAGATTCATATTTTTTGATAGGTCGTGATAAAACGTGGTACAAATCATATTTGATTCGAAAACAGGGAATGTTCAGCGGTTTGTAAATAAAACAGGCTTTCAGCAGATACGCAAGGTGGACGAAATGGACCACGTGGACACTCCGTTTGTTTTGGTCACCTACACGACAAACTTCGGTCAGGTACCGGCATCAACACAATCATTTCTCGAAAAATACGCCCATCTCTTATTAGGTGTCGCTGCGAGCGGCAACAAAGTATGGGGCGATAACTTTGCAAAAAGCGCCGATACCATTTCAAGACAATATCAGGTGCCGATCTTGCACAAATTTGAACTCAGCGGCACATCTAAAGACGTTGAATTGTTTACTCAGGAGGTAGAAAGAGTTGTCACAAAATCAAGTGCCAAAATGGATCCAGTTAAATAACGAAATCATGATCCAAAAAGATGGAAAATTCCAGTTTGATAAGGATAAAGAGGCTGTACATAGCTATTTTGTAGACTATATCAATCAAAACACAGTGTACTTTCACGATTTAAAAGAGAAGCTGGATTATTTGATTGAAAACCAATACTACGAAGAGGAGTTCTTAAGCCTTTATTCTTTTGAAGACATTAAAGAAGTGTTTAAGACAGCTTACGCAAAGAAGTTTCGTTTTCCTTCCTTCATGAGTGCGTTTAAATTTTATAATGACTATGCTTTGAAAACGAATGACAAGAAAAGAATCCTCGAGCGTTATGAGGACCGGATCTCAATTGTTGCGCTGTTCTTCGCAAACGGCGACACTGAGAAAGCAAAGGAATATGTGCACCTGATGATCAATCAGGAATATCAGCCGAGCACACCGACATTTTTGAACGCCGGCAGAAAACGCCGCGGTGAACTTGTGAGCTGCTTCTTGCTCGAAGTTAATGATTCTTTAAATGACATTTCAAGAGCGATCGATATCTCCATGCAGCTTTCTAAACTGGGCGGAGGGGTTTCTCTTAACCTGTCCAAGCTTCGCGCGAAAGGTGAAGCCATTAAAGATGTTGAGAATGCGACAAAAGGCGTTGTAGGCGTCATGAAGCTTCTTGATAACGCGTTCCGTTATGCTGACCAAATGGGACAAAGACAAGGGTCCGGCGCGGCGTATTTAAACATTTTCCACCGCGATATCAATGATTTTCTTGATACGAAAAAGATTTCTGCGGATGAAGATGTACGTGTCAAAACGCTTTCGATCGGTGTTGTCATTCCGGATAAGTTCGTTGAGCTTGCACGCGAGGACAAAGCGGCTTATGTATTCTACCCGCACACGATTTATAAAGAGTACGGCCAGCACATGGATGAGATGGACATGAACGAAATGTACGACAAGTTTGTCGACAACCCTCGGGTGAAAAAGGAAAAAATCAACCCGCGGAAACTGCTTGAAAAATTGGCGATGCTTCGTTCTGAATCAGGCTATCCATACATCATGTTCCAAGATAACGTCAATAAAGTGCATGCGAATAACCATATTTCGAAGGTCAAATTTTCTAACCTTTGCTCTGAAGTGCTGCAGGCATCTCAAGTTTCTTCATACACAGACTATGATGAAGAAGATGAAATCGGTCTGGATATTTCCTGCAACCTGGGCTCGCTTAACATTCTCAATGTCATGGAGCATAAATCAATCGAAAAGACAGTCAAGCTTGCGACAGACTCTTTAACACACGTGTCGGAAACAACTGACATCCGTAATGCGCCTGCTGTAAGACGGGCAAACAAAGCGATGAAATCAATCGGCCTCGGTGCTATGAACCTTCACGGCTACCTTGCGCAAAACGGCATTGCGTATGAAAGTCCGGAAGCGCGTGACTTTGCAAACACGTTCTTTATGATGGTGAACTTCTACTCCATCCAGCGTTCTGCGGAAATCGCAAAAGAGAAGGGCGAAACGTTTGATCAATATGAAGGCTCAACCTATGCGACAGGTGAATACTTTGACAAATACGTTTCTACTGATTTCTCACCGAAATATGAAAAAATCGCTAATCTGTTTGAAGGTATGCATATCCCGACGACAGAGGACTGGAAAAAGCTAAAAGCATTTGTGGCTGAACACGGTATGTATCACAGCTACAGATTATGCATTGCGCCAACAGGCTCTATCTCATACGTCCAATCAAGTACGGCGTCTGTTATGCCGATTATGGAACGCATTGAAGAACGAACATACGGCAACTCAAAAACGTACTACCCAATGCCTGGGCTTGCATCTAATAACTGGTTCTTCTATAAAGAAGCCTACGATATGGACATGTTCAAGGTTGTGGATATGATCGCCACTATCCAGCAGCACATTGATCAGGGAATCAGCTTTACATTGTTCTTAAAAGACACAATGACGACCCGTGATTTAAACCGAATCGATCTGTATGCACATCATAGAGGAATTAAAACCATTTACTATGCAAGAACGAAAGATACTGGGCAAGACAGCTGCCTTTCTTGTGTTGTTTGATTAAAGGAGAGTTTATAGTGACAAAAATTTATGACGCAGCAAACTGGTCAAAGCATGAAGACGATTTTACCCAAATGTTCTATAACCAAAACGTGAAACAGTTCTGGCTTCCGGAAGAGATTGCTTTAAACGGCGATCTCCTCACATGGAAGTACCTCGGGAAAAACGAGCAGGACACTTATATGAAGGTACTGGCCGGACTTACGCTTCTTGATACAGAGCAGGGGAATACGGGAATGCCGATCGTGGCTGAACACGTAGATGGCCATCAGCGGAAAGCGGTGCTGAACTTTATGGCGATGATGGAGAACGCTGTCCATGCGAAGTCGTACTCTAATATTTTCATGACCCTTGCACCAACTGAAACGATCAATGAAGTATTTGAATGGGTTAAACAAAATAAATATTTGCAGAAAAAAGCGCAAATGATTGTCGGGCTTTACAAAGCCATTCAAAAAGATGATGAAATTTCACTGTTCAAAGCGATGGTTGCTTCCGTCTATCTGGAAAGCTTCCTTTTCTACAGCGGTTTCTATTATCCGTTATATTTCTACGGACAAGGAAAACTGATGCAAAGCGGTGAGATCATTAACCTGATCCTTCGTGACGAAGCGATTCACGGCGTGTATGTCGGTCTCCTTGCTCAGGAAATTTATAATAAACAGACAGAAGAGAAAAAAGCAGAGCTTCGTGAATTTGCGATCGACCTTCTGAATCAGTTATATGAAAATGAGCTTGAATATACAGAGGACTTGTACGATCAAGTCGGACTCTCACACGATGTAAAGAAATTCATCCGCTATAATGCGAATAAAGCGCTGATGAACCTTGGATTTGATCCATACTTCGAAGAGGAAGACATTAATCCGATCGTTTTAAACGGATTAAACACAAAAACAAAATCACATGACTTCTTCTCTATGAAGGGGAATGGTTATAAAAAAGCGACAGTTGAGCCGCTCAAAGATGATGACTTTTATTTTGAAGATGAAAAAGAGCAGATATAATATCTGCTCTTTTCGGCTTGAAGGTTCAAATGAGGAGGACGCAGTACCCATGGGAAAAATGGACGAAATGATTTTAGTTGCCCCGCGCGATGATGTGTTTAAGAAAGAAAGCTTAACCTTCCAGGGCGTGTACAGTGAAGATAGCAGAGTAGCAGAAATCATGGCTCAGATTGAAGCGGCTTATCGTGAAATGAGAAGAGGGGACGCAGAAGAAGATCCGCGTTTCAAGCAGCCGATACCTTATGTCGTCATTAAGCGTGAAGATGAAGTTTTTCTTTACGAGCGGCTGGCTGGCGGCGGTGAATCACGACTGCACAACAAGCTTTCTCTCGGCTTTGGCGGCCATATGAACGCCATCGATGGGACAGCTTCATTTGCTGAAGTCTTAAAGCTGAACACAGACCGTGAGCTTGAGGAAGAACTGCAAATAAATGAAGAAGATAAACAGGCGATAGTCACACTGGGATTAATCAATGATGATGAAAACAGTGTTGGCAAAGTACATATCGGTATTCTTTCTGCGCTTCAATTAAAGCCTGGCGCACAAGTGGAAGTGAAGGAAAAAGAACAAATTGCGGGTAAATGGATGAAAGTCTCTGAATTAAAACAGGATGACATCTATAACCGTCTGGAAACATGGTCACAGTTTGTTGTTGATATTCTTGAATAAAAAAACCCGGTTTCTCGCGATGAGGAGCCGGGTTTTTTTATGAGACGCTCGTCCCCGTCTCGGCTATGATTCTAGGATCACAATAGCGTCAAAGCCGGCATTTTTCGCTCTGGCAGCGAGGGTGTCTGCATTGTCTTTGGATGAAAATGCGCCAATCTGCACTTTGTATAATCCGTCCTTTAAAAGGACAATCGAGTCAAAACCTTTGGCTTCGGCTTTACTTGCGAGCGAGTCGGCATTCGCTTTGACTTTAAATGCGCCGATTTGAACCTTATATAACCCTGAGCTGGAAGTCTTTTTAAGGTTAAAGGCTTGCTCCAGCCCGTTTGCATGTCCTCTCGCTAAGCTTTGAATAAAACTGCTCGTTTTCAGCTTATTTGCATCGGCAACGGTATCAATGAAGCCGTTCTCGGTCAAGAGGGCAGGCATTGCCGACTCCCTTAGGACGTGGAAGTTCGCTGTTTTTTTGCCGCGATCGGCAAAGTCGACAGCTTGTATCACTTCAGAGTGAATTGTCGATTGATAAGTCGTCGTCGGGGCTCCTACACCTGGATAAATATAGCTTTCAAAACCTGTGCCTCCCCCGGAATTAACGTGAATGGACAAAAAGAAATCTGCTCCCCAGTTATTTGCGGCATTTGTCCGGTCGTTTAAGCTGACAAATTGGTCGCTTGTCCGGCTCAGCAGCAAAGAAACGCCTTCATATTCATTAGTTAATATCGTACGTAAGGCTAAAGCGATTTGCAGGGTTAACGTTTTTTCCTGAAGGCCATTACCTGTTGCGCCTGGATCAGACCCGCCATGGCCAGGATCAATAAAAATTTTAACCATTTTTCATCACCTCATTACAGGATATGAAAAAACACGGCTTCTGCTTGTACGATTATCATTCAACTGAAAAATGAGGAAATAACCCTTTCAAATACGGAAATTATTTCTCGGGAAAGCGCACAATCCAACATGAAGCGACAACAGATACGGTCCGACATGAAATATGTGCATATGCCATATGTTTGTATGTACTATGGGTTCGGTTAATCTGCACTGAGTCCTGCTGGTTTTAAGCTTTGCGTTCATATTAAATCAAGCATTTGAAACGTAAATTGATGAGAAAAGCTCCTTTCATTAAAGACACCACTTATAAATAAAAAAAGAAAAACACTTCAGGTATCTTAAGGCGGGTAATACGCTTCGTACAAAAAACAGCCCGTTGCATGAAAAATGGATTGGCGAATGGAGAAAATAATGAGAAAGAAGTTCACCATAATACTCTGACAAAATGATTAAAAACAAAATCTCATGGTTTGTCCACTCCATGTCCGTGAATACAATAAGAAATAAAGTATTTCTCGGGAAAGCGCAGGATTCCTTATTGTTCCCGAAAAAAGCAATTGTTTCGACACATGATAGGCGTTTGTCACAATCGGCATCCGCTTGAATATCATATAGAGAGAACAGAGAGGTGAAGATGTTGGAGCGCGCTGTGACTTATAAAAACAACGGACAGATCAACATTATTCTGAACGGGCAAAAGCAGGTGCTGACGAATGCTGAGGCAGAGGCGGAATATCAGGCTGCATTGCAAAAAAACGAAGCAAAGCACGGCATTTTGAAGGAAATCGAAAAAGAGATGAGCGCATTAGTTGGGATGGAGGAAATGAAACGCAACATCAAGGAAATATACGCCTGGATTTTTGTGAATCAAAAACGCGCGGAGCAAGGCTTGAAGGTTGGAAAGCAAGCGCTGCACATGATGTTTAAAGGAAATCCGGGAACGGGAAAAACGACGGTTGCACGGCTCATCGGCAAGCTGTTCTTTGAAATGAATGTCCTGTCAAAAGGTCACTTAATAGAAGCGGAGCGGGCTGACCTGGTCGGGGAGTATATCGGACACACCGCCCAAAAGACGAGAGATTTAATCAAAAAGTCATTAGGTGGCATTTTGTTTATAGACGAAGCCTACTCGCTGGCAAGAGGCGGCGAAAAGGACTTTGGGAAAGAAGCGATCGACACACTTGTCAAGCATATGGAAGACAAACAGCATGAGTTTATTTTGATACTCGCCGGATATTCACGGGAAATGGATCATTTTCTCTCGTTAAATCCCGGACTCCAATCAAGATTTCCCATCTCCATTGATTTTCCGGATTATTCTGTGACCCAGCTCATGGAGATTGCGAAACGAATGATCGATGAAAGGGAATACCAGCTCAGTCAAGAAGCTGAATGGAAATTGAAAGATTACTTAATGACAGTGAAAAGCACGACAAGTCCCATTAAATTCAGCAATGGACGTTTTGTCAGAAATGTGATCGAAAAATCGATCAGAGCACAAGCCATGAGGCTTTTAATGGGAGACCAATACTTAAAAAGCGACTTGATGACCATCAAAAGCCAAGATCTTTCCATTAAAGAAGAAGCATCTGGATCTGCATAGACCTCTCAGTTTGTGAGAGGTCTGTTTTTTGCTCGTATTTCCGCTTTTCAAAGCAATCGATTTGTGGTATACACATGCAGGGTTTGGTATGATAATACTACTGCCCAATATGCAAAAGAAAGGAACATCCATTTGAACGAACAAGAAACGATTCAGGAGAAAGCCATTTTAGTCGGATGTCAGCTGCCGCATATCACGGATGAGCATTTTGAAAATTCTATGGAAGAGCTAGCATCTCTGACGAAAACAGCAGACGGAAAAGTACTGACCAGCGTCACACAAAAACGGAACAGGGCTGACGCCGCTACATATATAGGAAAAGGGAAGGTAGAAGAGCTGAAGGCACTGGTGGAAGAGCTTGAAGCTGATCTCCTCATCTTTAATGATGAACTGTCGCCAAGTCAGCTGAAGTCATTGGCAACAGCAATTGAAGTGAAGATGATTGACCGCACGCAATTGATATTAGATATTTTTGCAAAGCGGGCGAGAACGAGAGAAGGCAAACTTCAAATTGAGCTGGCTCAGCTGCAATATGCACTGCCGCGTCTGACGGGACAAGGGATCAACCTTTCCCGGCAAGGCGGAGGAATTGGGGCAAGAGGTCCCGGGGAAACGAAACTGGAAACCGACCGCCGCCATATCAGAAATCGCATTCATGAAATCAACACACAGCTTTCCACTGTCATTCGCCATAGAAGCCGATACCGTGAAAGAAGAAAGAAAAACGGTGTGCTTCAAATTGCGCTTGTCGGCTATACAAACGCAGGGAAATCAACATGGTTCAACCGCCTGACGAGTGCTGACAGCTATGAAGAAGACCTCCTGTTTGCCACGCTGGACCCGATGACCAGAAAAATGGTCCTGCCAAGCGGCTACAGTGTTCTTCTTTCAGATACAGTAGGATTTATTCAGGATCTTCCAACGACATTGATTGCTGCATTCCGCTCAACGCTTGAGGAAGTAAAAGAAGCGGATTTAATTCTGCATTTAATTGATTCTTCAAATGAGGATTATGCGGGACATGAAAAAACAGTGCTTCGGCTGCTTGAGGAGCTTGAAGCAGATGATATCCCGATGCTGACGGCTTACAATAAACGTGATCAAAAACTGCCTGATTTTATACCGTCCGCCGGAAGGGATCACATTATGGTCAGTGCGAAATTTGAGGACGACGCTGCAGCCTTTAAAGAAGCGATTCAGCGCTATTTGCGCCAAGAACTGTTAACGTCTTTTGAAGCACACGTGCCGGCAAGTGAAGGGAAGCTCCTTTCCAGAATCAAATCGGAAACGATGGTAGACCGCTTCTATTTTAATGAAGAAAATGAACAGTATGACATATCCGGCTATGTCCAAGAAGAGCAAAGTATCATCGGTGAATTAAAGAAGTATATGTAGGAAGGAAATATAAAGACATGTTTGACACATTAACACACGGAGAATTATTGAAGAAAACGGCAATGGAAGTGGAAGCGGACATTGCCGGCATTCATAAACAAATAGAAGAAATCAGCGAGCGAAATGAGTGGAGAGTGCTTCAAAGCTATAGAAAACACAAAGTAAGCGACACTCATTTCACGCCGTCTACTGGATACGGCTATGATGATATCGGAAGAGACACGCTTGAAAGCATATATGCGGATGTGTTTGGCGGAGAAGCGGGGCTTGTAAGGCCGCAAATCATTTCAGGCACACATGCCATCTCAATTGCTTTGTTCGGTGTCCTCAGACCGGGGGACGAGCTCCTTTATATCACGGGCAAGCCGTATGATACGCTAGAGGAAATTGTGGGCGTCAGGGGTGGAGAAAACGCTGGATCGTTAAAGGATTTTCAAATCGGCTATAATGCGGTTGATCTGACGAAAGACGGAAAGATAGACTATGATGCAGTCGCAGCTGCGATCAATCCGAAGACCAAAGTAATCGGCATTCAGCGCTCAAAAGGATATGCGAATCGCCCTTCTTTCTTAATTAGTGAAATAAAAGAAATGATCCGTTTTGTAAAAGAAATCAATGAAAACCTGATCGTCTTTGTGGACAACTGTTACGGAGAATTTGTGGAAGAGCTTGAGCCTTGCCATGTCGGAGCCGATCTGATGGCGGGATCTCTCATAAAAAATCCGGGCGGCGGCCTTGCGAAAACAGGCGGCTACCTCGTCGGAAAAGCGAAATGGATTGAAGCTTGCTCATACCGTATGACGTCACCCGGTATCGGCAGAGAAGCAGGGGCATCTCTTTACTCGCTTCAAGAAATGTACCAAGGCTTCTTTTTGGCTCCTCACGTTGTGTCTCAAAGCTTAAAGGGAGCGGTATTTACAGCGAGATTCCTTGAAAAACTCGGCTTCACTTCAAACCCGAAATGGGATGCGAAAAGAACGGATTTAATACAATCCGTTGAGTTTTCAGACAGAGAAAAGATGATTGCTTTTTGCCAGGCTATTCAATATGCATCGCCAATCAATGCTCATGTGACGCCTTATCCAGCCTACATGCCGGGATACGAGGATGATGTCATTATGGCAGCAGGGACGTTTATTCAAGGAGCAAGCATCGAATTATCAGCTGATGGCCCTATCCGCCCGCCGTATGTAGCGTATGTTCAGGGAGGATTAACCTATTCGCATGTGAAGAATGCCATATGCAGTGCAGTGGATTCATTGATGGAAAAGCAATTAATTTAAATTTTTTAAAAATTTCTCTGGATTTGATGTTAAGAATCCTTACATCGTATTGACACAAAATATAACATCACCTATAATGAAACTAAGTTAAGAAAAGGAGGAAATTGAGATGAGTGATAATATTCGCCGCTCAATGCCTTTATTTCCAATAGGAATTGTCATGCAGTTAACTGAGTTATCAGCAAGACAAATTCGATATTATGAGGAAAATGGACTGATATTTCCAGCCAGAAGTGAAGGGAATAGACGATTATTTTCATTTCATGATGTAGATAAACTGTTAGAAATCAAGCACCTGATAGAACAAGGTGTAAACATGGCAGGAATTAAACAGATTCTGGCGAAAGCCGAAGCCGAGCCAGAGCAAAAACAAAGCGAGAAGACGAAAAAACCAATGAAACATGATCTGTCCGATGACGAACTGAGACAGCTCCTGAAAAACGAGCTCATGCAAGCCGGCCGTTTTCAAAGAGGGAATACATTCCGTCAAGGCGACATGTCCCGCTTCTTTCATTAATCCGTTAGCAACTGTTTTGCTATATACATTTACCTTTTAAGAGGAGGAATTTTACCAAATGGCAAAGTACACTAGAGAAGATATCGAAAAATTAGTAAAAGAAGAAAACGTGAAGTATATCCGTCTTCAATTTACTGACATTCTTGGAACAATCAAGAATGTTGAGATTCCTGTAAGCCAGCTTGGAAAAGCGCTTGATAATAAAGTCATGTTTGACGGTTCTTCTATTGAGGGATTCGTTCGTATCGAAGAGTCAGACATGTACCTGTATCCAGATCTAAATACATTTGTTATCTTCCCATGGACAGCTGAAAAAGGTAAAGTAGCACGTTTCATCTGTGATATTTATAATCCGGATGGCACACCTTTCGAAGGTGACCCGCGAAACAACTTAAAACGGATTCTGAAAGAAATGGAAGACCTCGGCTTCAGTGATTTTAACCTTGGACCTGAGCCTGAATTCTTCTTATTCAAATTGGACGAAAAAGGCGAGCCAACGCTTGAACTAAACGACAAAGGCGGATATTTCGACTTAGCTCCAACTGATTTAGGAGAAAACTGCCGCCGCGATATCGTACTTGAGCTTGAAGAGATGGGCTTTGAAATCGAAGCGTCTCACCACGAAGTAGCACCTGGTCAGCACGAAATCGACTTTAAATATGCTGGAGCAGTCCGCTCTTGTGATGACATCCAAACATTTAAACTAGTTGTCAAAACAATTGCCCGCAAACACGGCCTGCATGCGACATTTATGCCAAAACCATTGTTCGGTGTGAACGGTTCAGGTATGCACTGCAATCTATCACTCTTCAAAAATGGTGTTAACGCATTCTTTGACGAAAACGCAGATCTTCAGTTAAGTGAAACAGCGAAACACTTCATTGCAGGTATCGTGAAGCACGCAACAAGCTTTACAGCAGTAACAAACCCGACAGTAAACTCATACAAACGTCTTGTTCCTGGCTATGAAGCACCTTGCTATGTAGCATGGAGCGCGCAAAACAGAAGCCCGCTTATCCGTATCCCGGCTTCTCGCGGCATCAGCACACGTGTTGAAGTACGCAGCGTAGACCCAGCTGCAAACCCATACCTTGCACTTAGCGTATTGCTTGCTGCAGGATTAGACGGAATCAAAAACAAACTGGAAGCGCCGGCTCCAATCGACCGCAACATCTATGTGATGAGCAAAGAAGAGCGCATGGAAAACGGAATCGTTGACCTTCCAGCAACACTTGCGGAAGCACTAGAAGAATTCAAATCAAACGAAGTCATGGTCAAAGCGCTGGGCGAGCACCTATTCGAACACTTCATCGAAGCAAAAGAAATCGAATGGGATATGTTCCGCACGCAAGTACATCCTTGGGAACGCGAACAGTATATGTCTCAGTATTAATCTTTCAATCCCTTGACACCAATAGTGCCAAGGGATTTTTTGATTTGTTAAACAATTTAATAAAGATCCTGTAACACCAGACAAAGGGGCGAAGAATAACGGCATTGACGGCGTGTATGGACCAAAAACAGCAAATACGGTCAAACAGTCCCAGTCAGTAAGTGGCCTTTCTGCTGAGGGCATTTATGGACCTAAGACAAAAGTAAAACTTGAAGCGAAATTGAATTAATAAAAGAAGCCCTTCTTAAAAGAGGGCTCTTTTTCTAACTATGTTGTTTTAAGGTGTTTTCTAATTTGTTCAGTGACTTGCTTAAGCCATTCTAAGGGTGTTATATCATCTTCAGGAAAGTATATACCATCCGCTGCTTCCTCTATAAATTCATTCTTGTCTTCTTCTGAATAATCACTATTTAAAAACTCAGTTAGTACTATTAAATCTCTTTCTTTTAGTTTTTGTGATGCTTCATTTAGATATTCATTAAGAGCCTCTTCCGGAGACTCTATATCTTGGTGGAAATGTCCACCGAGAAATCTAAATACAGGATCAGAAATTTCGGTTTCAATCATTACTTATCACCACCAAGAACGATTAACTTCAAATCTAAGGGATAGTACTTATCTTACTCTAAATAACTTTCTGCTATATCAATATCGTTTGTCATTTCTAAGTCAGGGTACTTTTCATCTAATTTTCTTAAGCAATTAATAAGTTCTTTACTTTGCAAACTTTCAGCTAAATCTTCAAATACCTCACTGATCCAATATAAATCTTCTTTATTACAATTTTCTAGATAGCTAATTGTATTTTCTTCATTTTCTGAGAGCACTTCAATTATTTCATCCCAACTTTTTTGAATTCCATAGTCATCATTAAGATTAAGTTTTTTTCTTTTAATTAATATAGCTTCCATTTTTTTCTCTAAATTCATATTGATCCTCCATACTTTGTCTATGGTTGTTTAGTTGCATCGGGGAAAATGGTTCCTATTTCTCCATTTGTTTTAATAACTCCAACCCTAACACCTTTATACTCTCCGAATATAGTCACACCATTTTCTGCATTAGTGAATTCGGGTAATTCAGCAATCTTTGCACCGGCTGCTGCAATATCAGACTCTGTCCAACTTTCGGGAAACCAAGATTGATTGGAGCCTGATCTTTTTGCTTTCACCTTGTGTCCGGGAACATTACCTACTCTAACACCATTTTCATATACTTTATTTATATTATAATCTATATTATTTTTTTCAAGAAATTCAATGTTACTTTGTCCATGTCCTCCACCTTTCATTTTTGAAATATCACCTGTTTTCGGGTTTTTAGTAAAATCACCTATGTCTGAGTGCTTAATGCTACTATCAGGAATATTAACCTTAAGACTGCCAGTATCTCTATGATTCCCACCGTTTGGTTTTTCTGACTTGAAGAGTACACTGCTTTTTTCATTTTCTGCAATACTTTTTAATAACGGAGTATTTTTAACGTTAATAGGATTCCCGGCGTCTTGTAGAATCCCTTCTAATGCAGGAGTATATCGATTTTTATAAGGTTTGACAGATGGATTGCCATTTTTAATCTTTTCACTAGCTACTTTCCCAACTTTAGCAAGATCCTTCGATCCTGTTGAGACAGAGGACTTTCCACCTTCAATAACAGAAGACTTCCGCCCAAATAAGTAACATAGTGCATCCGTGTATATGCATCCCCGTGAATCATTTTTTTATCCCAATTATCCTTCAATGTGTCAACCATACTTTGAAAGGCAGCTTGATAGTCATATTCCAAAACGGTATCCAGCACTTTTTGAGGATCCTTGTTTAAGTTGTCAATTGTCCAACCGATATTCCATCCGAATTGAATGGCTCCTTCACCGGTATCCTTGGCAAGATCGTATATACCAACAATCGCACCCTTGGCGCCATCACCTATGATTTGCAACACTTCTTTTCCGTTATCCATGAAAGCTTTACGCTGTTCAAGAAATGAAACAAATTCAAGCTGTTCAGGGGTAAGGTTCTCATAGCCGACTTTCTTGGCAATTTCTAAGTATTCATCCGGGTCCGTAACTCTGTCAGCTAGTTTCTTCTTTAGCTCTTTGATTTCTCGTTCTTTCGCTTCGTCTTTCTTGATCTTCAAATAAGCTTCAGTTTGTTTCTCAATATCGCCTTTTTTCTTATGTATGTCACTGTCACGGTACGCCTTGGCATTGTAATGGATGGGGGTAGCATTCTTGCCTTTACCTGTTGATTCCTCAAGCTTTTGGAAGTCCTTCTTGATGAATTGCTCGTTTGGCTCTGATTGGGCATATTCAGTAACAAGTGCTTCGTCCACGCTGCCTAGTTTATCGACTGTTTTTTTGCGTTTCTCCTCCGCATCGGCGAGTTCGTCTTTAAAGTCCTCAGTTGAAAACAGATCAAGCGGAAGGATATCGTCGATATCATGTAAGATATCTTTCATGGCTTTCTTTTGTTCAGACATAATAGATTTTGATTTTGTGTAGGCGTTAGCCAGCTCGTGTTCTAAGAAGGATTCTTCTATATAAGCATCAGATAAGCTGGCGTCCTCTAGAGTGCCTGAAATGCTTGTCAAGAAAGCAATTTTCATATCAAGTAAGTCAATCCAATTGTCAGCTACACCTGCATGGTCTTGATAAAATGTTTTAATGTTGTCGGCGCCTTTGCCGGAAAATTCACTGTCATCTAAATCAGCTACAGCTTTAAAAGCCTTTTTTAGATTGACCATCTGACTTCTTAATTCTTTGTATTCCTTTGCACGTCTATCTGCTTCTGAAAGCAGTGATTTGGCTTCAAATACTTTCATGATCATATCCTTTCGTTTGAATAGCTCCAACAAGATTTTACCATGGGAAAATGAGGAAATAGACAGCGATGTAATTCAAAAGTGAGAAATGATTAATTTGATCTGTGTCATTTTACCTATCTGAATTAATTGAAGACCGTTTACGCAGTCAGGCGGTTTCAGTCCATGCATGGATATCGCATAACAAAAATAGCCCTTTAGCACCTTACTTTTTTTGTTAAAATGATGAAAACAGCAAGGGGAGATAATATGGCATTACTACGCTTTATAAGTTTATATGGAATAGCCATCATTATACTGATGGTCATAGCGAATTTTGCTCCTTTCTTGGCGGTGCCGTTATATTATGTTGCCATGGCTACATTAGTCTTTCTGATTGTTTATCTGATATATCATTATTCCCAAAAAGTTAGAGGGAGGAAAAAGTAAAAAGAATTCCAAATGTTTTTTTGCACAAATTTTGCACAAAAAAAGTTATAAATCCTTTTAAATCATTGATTTAATAGTGGTGATAAACTCCCTCCTAGGTAGTAAGCATATTATTCATAAAACATGCTTTTGACCAAAATTAAGACCAAAATTTGACCAAAAAAATTAACTAATCATACTTAATGTATTACATATCTAAACGAATGAATTTGCTGAAACGCTTGATAAGTAAGGGTTTTGATTGTTATAGATTAGCTCTTTTATCTAAAGAATTATGTTCCGCACGCAAGTACATCCTTGGAAACGCGAACAATATATGTCTCAGTATTAATCTCTCAATCCCTTGGCACTATTGGTGTCAGGGGATTTTTTATGTTAATAGGTAATAAATTATGGAGCGGCACTGCTAAAAGCAGGTCGCTTTTATTTATGTCACTGATAAGACTATGTACTAAATTTTCAAGAAGGAAAATAATACTATGCTTAAGGAAAGCAATACGCATAAATATTCGACAAATTCTGTGATGGTTCCTTTGTTCAATACTTCTACCAGCAATAAGATGAATAAAGTAGATGTTTAACATTGACACCATCACCAGATAAATCCATAATTACGTTGAAATCTAAATCAATTTTCAAAAAGGAGATTTCTATGAAAAAATTGACTATCTTTTCCGGGGGATTAGGAGTGGTTTTTTCTGTACTGGCTCAACTGTTTGCGGTTATAGATGACTCTTACACTTTGGGGAATTTATGGTTTTTAGGTGCTTTGGCGGGAATTATAACCATGCTTGCTTCAATCCAGACAAATAATAAACCAATCTTCAGCATTTTATTAATTTCTAGTTCAGTAATAGGTCTACTTGGAACTGGTCTTGTATACATCATACCAACACTGTTCAATATAATAATAATTTATAAATTTTTAAAAGTAAGCCAATGGTAAAATAAAGGTTCTTTTTTTATTTAGTATCCCTTTGACAAGGTCAGTAATGATGTTTATGCTTGCAACTGGTCCACACAGCTGGGGCATCCGTGGGCATGATTATCGAACGCCATGTTTCTAGGATACTGGAATTGAAACATTTGCTGCTGCATTTCGTGAAGCTGATCACCAAATGACCATTTCCATAGAGGCACGTCTAAAGAAGCTATCATAGGAGGACAACACTGTGTGGAAAGCTTTAAGTCAATTACTCAAGAAACAGAAAAATCAAAGTCCACTCGATGAGGGTTATATACAGATTCCAGAAAAGGATATAAATCAATAATTAAAGCAAATGATATTTGAGTTGGAGAGCCTGGGGGAAGTAGTATCGAAAAAGCTGCAGAATAAGTATATAGATGTTTTTGAAGCACAGGGTAAACCAAACCTAAGCATCAAAATTTGTAGAGACATAGATGGAGATGTGCTAAATGATTTTACAGCTGAGAGATGTTTTGAAAAAGAATATCGTTCACAAATAGCAATTAATTACTATCAACCTGCAATAGTCTGTGATGAAGAATTAGACTGTTTCACAATGGATTTGTGGTATTACTACGGTGGATATAAAGGGACGGGTTATGGAACATTATTCGATTTAAATAATAATGACTTAGAAAAAGAAATTGAAGAAACGCTAATATTTTTACTCAATGACAAACAATTCGAGAAATAAAAAAGAAAGCCGCAAAGGGCTTTCAATCAACGTTCATTTGCATAGTTGTCTTGATCGTTGTCTTGATCTCTGTCCATTTTATGTTGGTAAGCAGGGTGGGGAACTAGGCACTCCATTCAGATATTTCTTTCTTAACTCAGTCAATTTTTAAACGTTTCTTCACTTATTTTCCATTAATTGGAAAAATAAAGAATAATTGAATTTTTTTGTTATATTAAATATATAACGTTGGATAATATGAAAGGTGGTTAAGAAATGAAATTTGATAATGTTTTAGATTCAACATCTCCATATGGGCCTCAAGGTCTTTTGGAAAAAGAGGGGCTTTTAATATCTACTAGATTCTGGGCAAATACTCAAGCGGATATTCTTACAGGATCGGGTTTACCTGTGAGCAATGAAGAGATGAAAACTTATCTGGCTATACCGAATGACGTTGGAATTCCTCAAGATTTTCAAAAAATATATGATGTTTTTAATGAATATAAACAGTTGTGTAACTGGTGGATGAAGAATTTATTCAGCAGTGTTCTTAATATGGTTAACGATATTAATAATATTGGATCTTTTGCAACTAGAACGATTAATAGGGATATAAAATTATTACAAATAATGTCTAACGATAGCAATGAACAAGGAAGACAAGAGGCTGCGAAGCAATTTCAGTCTTCCTGTTCAATGCTTGCTGGAGAACTCAATCAACACCAACAGTCTATGAAAGAGGTTCAAAACCAATTAAATTCCCTTCTTCAAGGTAGTAACGACTGTATAGGTGTTAGACAATTGAATAATTCTTTAGAAAAAGAAGTCGCATATTTAGATTCACAGTATAATGATGAGAGTGAGATACATGATTCAATAAATATGTTCTTAGGATTAAAAAAAATATTGGGTATATTTGTTGAAGGTCATGATATTAATGAGAAAGTAAAATTCAGCTTTGATCTAGGGCCTTTATTTGGTTTTATTGTATCTGAAATATTAGAGTGTTCTGATATACAATCAGTTAAACAACAAATTGATCATTTTCTGAATATGTTAAACAATATAGATGCACAACTTTCATTAGAAGTAAAAGTTTTGGGGATGCTTCACAGTATCAATATAGACTTGGTTAATGTAATAGTCCAAGCAGAAAAGTCTAAGGAGTTTATAGGACAAATCGAAGGCATCTGGCATTCTATAGCAAATCAATTTTATTCACTCGCCCAAGGGTTTGAGAATGAGGATATCAATAAGCTTTCTACGGATCTTGATAATGCTGTCGCCACTTGGGAAGCTGTTGCTAATAAAGCAAAAGAGTTTGTAACAAATTCATACCAAGGATGAAAGAAAAGTAAGGGCCTGAAAGGGCTCTTTTGCTTATAGTCATATTTCCCGTAAGTATTACTTTTTGGATTTATTGAATTTTAAAGCGTGTTTGTTGCACTGAATTCATAGTCAAAAGGGGAATGTTTTTATGCTTGGAATCAACGTTAAAAAATCAAATGAAAACTTAATTATCAATTGGCAGCTATCCAAAATTGAAATTCCAATCAATGAAATTAACGATGTATTCTTTGATCCAAACTATGGGGGAGAGGAGAAAAGCGCAGTAAGGATTGGGTTTCCTTATGGCTCAACAGATAGGGTAGTAATTAAAACAGCACATAACACTTACATTTTGTTCACCACTAATCCTGTTTTAATTATGAGTAAAATTGTTTCTTAATAAACAGTTTATGTCCCTTTTAAATGTATCTATTAATGTTCTGTGTGAGAAAATTTAGTGAGATGATTTAAGGAGGAGCATTTATGGAAGAAGGAAAGTTAGTTCACATGACACTAGATGGTATTAAGAAAGCAGTTACTAAATATGGTACATTTCCTGTGTTCCATCATGGGGGTTATGTCTTGGAAGATGCTACTTTTCATTTCAAAGATCCTGCTAGTCCTCAAGAAATTAGCGATATAGAACAGAAGCTAGGTGTTACTTTCCCTAATGACTATAAAGAGTTTTTGTTACAGCACAATGGGATGGAAATGTTTGATGGGATTGAAATACTTAGCTTAGAGGGAATCATTGAATATAATGAGGTTCAAGATTTCCCAGAGGGATACGTTTTAATTGGATATCATTTTGATGGAAGATATGTCATAGACACAAACAAATCAAAAAATGGATTAGGCTATATGCTATATCTAGACTCAATTGATGATATTGAAGATGCGATTAACTTAGATTCTAATTTCGAGATATGGTTTGATATGCTAGTGTCTTCAAATGGAACGAAATATTGGGAAGTAAATCCGAATCTCCAAGAGTATTATAAACTGGTTTCAGAATAACACTTCGGCAAAAGAAAAAATTATGACTAATTTCAACAACCAAAGAAACTGCAATTTGAGGGAAGTATAATGACAATTTACGAGCAAATTAAGGATGCTTTGAAAAATAAGATCAATGAGTTGGTTTCACCTCAAGAAGTAAAGAAAACCCTTCAAGAAAAATACGGAACTAATCCGGATAGCATTATTTTATCAGATTATTGTTATAACCGGTATAATAAGGGGATTTCTTTTAATAAGCACCTCTTTGAATATATGAATAGAAGTTCTTACAAATACTTAGGTGAAAACTCTCTTTATACAGGACTTATTTTCAGAAAATCAAAAGGGGAAGATAAGGAAGTTATCGTAGGCGAATGGGTAAACGGTGTTAAATCACTCCGAGAAGCTTCTGTTACTAATAACCAAATAAATGATCAAGCCGAAATCATTAGTAAAGAACAACTTGTAAACCTTTATAATGAATATAACCAAATCCTGAGATATGAAATGAATGTATTGAACTGTAAGCCTACAGAATTGAGGCATTTAATTGGCAGAATCGGTGAATTCATTTGTGCAATCCAAACCAACGGCACTCTGGCACGCCAAAACTAATCAGCATGGATTTGATGTTGTGAGTGATGGCAGACGGATTAGTGTAAAAAACAACAGCTCAATCAAGTGGTTTTATTTCGATAAATAAAAATACATTTGATGATTTTGATGATTTTTTTGTAGTTCAATACGCAAATGATGATTTTAAAGTTATTTTCTTCGGCTCAAAGGGAGAAGTGCAAAAAATAAGCAGAATTTATGGAAGCCAATACGAAGTTGAAATTTCACTTCTTAAAAAGCTTAATAAGGAATACCAATTAAATTAAACAATCTTGTTGGTAACAAACATCCTCTTACTTATTGTAAGAGGATGTTTGTTTAATTCTTACATATTTTATCTTTGCAATCTGGCTTACGAGTTGCATCCACAGTAAATGATCTTACTTCGTCTTTAGTTTTGTCATAAATTCCCCATATTACCCCTCAGAGAAGGATAGGGGGATTATTTTGGAGAATCATATTCCTTTGCTTCTTCATAGTCAGAAATCCTTGAGTTGTTCTAGCAAGAGGCAATATTGTTGAATAAGGATAGTTTAAAGAGGTTATTGTTGTCTTAATATCGAAATAAAGATCAAGTAAGCATGAGGGGAGTTACTTTAATGCACATAACAACAAAAAGGTTATTGATACGTGAATTTGAATTCAAAGATTGGCAAGCAGTATATGAGTATACATCTGATAGTAATGTAATGAAGTATATACCTGAAGGGGTTTTTACTGAAGAAGATGCAAAGGCATTTGTAAATAAAAACAAAGGTGATAACGCTGAAAAATTCCCTGTCATACTAATAGATGAAGACTTTCTTATAGGCCATATTGTTTTTTATAAGTATTTTGGTGAACATACATACGAAATTGGGTGGGTGTTTAATCCCAATTATCAAAATAAAGGGTATGCTTCTGAGGCAGCCCAAGCTATCTTGGAATATGGATTTAAAGAAATGAACTTACATAGGATTATAGCTACGTGTCAACCTGAGAATATTCCTTCATACCGAGTTATGGAGAAGATCGGAATGAGAAGAGAAGGATTTTTTAAAAAATGTATTCCGAAAGGCAATGAATGGTGGGATGAATATTATTACGCTATTTTAGAGGAAGAGTGGAATTGTAAGAGGGGTAATGCAGGAATTTGAAACCATAACAGCTATAGAACGTATAGTGATAGTAGGGCTTATAGTGCTTAATATGAATGATGTGAGAGGGATACACAAATGCAAATTCATCTTACCAAAAGCGGAAAACAAGACAATCATCATAAATGGTTAGGAACTGTCTTGCTCAGTTGGGGAACATTCGTATTTGCTTTGTTTTTTGCTACTTTAGTCGGTTCAATGGCTAGCCAAACAGGAGCTTCCAAGCTTTTGAAGCAAGGCATCCAAGCAGGTTTAGTCACATTAATAACTGTCCCGTTGCTCTACATTCTTCTTAAACGGATGTCTAGTAGACCCTTTTATTCTATAGGACTGTCTGGGTGGCGGCAAGCCATTCCGAAAGCCATAATAGGAGCAATATATGTGATTGTATTATCCGGGTCTGGTTTCGCTATCGCCCATTTATTAGGCTGGATCAAAGTTACACAATTTCACTTCTCTGTCCATTTAGTGACAGCATTGCTCTTAAATATGATTATCGCTTTCTTTTATGAAGCTTTTCCAGAGGAATTAACTTTTCGTGGGACGGTGTACTATGCTCTAAATAAGCGTTGGAACTGTTTTATGGCCTTACTCCTACAGCCGATCCTGTTTGTGCTTGCACCAATAACTGTAAGTGGCTTGCAATATATAGTTGGAATTGAATCATCTGCTATCACATTAGATTACATTGTTTTATTGTTGGGTTTTGGATTCATCCTTCAACTCCTGCGTATTGTAACAGGAAGCTTATGGACGTCTATCGCTTTTCATCTAGCCTTTCTCGAAAATTCTCGGTTCTTCGTCCTGCAGGGGGAGGAGCGCTTTATTACCTATGAAGAAATTGTTCCGGGAACAGGTGCGCTGTTTGTGATCTTTTTTATGTTGCTTATTGTCGGTACTCTACTCTTAATACCTGTTGCGATAACTCGCCGAAATACTATTCAATGGCGGAAGAACGAGAAATGCGATCAAGATGTTTAATTTCTAAGTAGAACAGTAGTTTTAAAGTGATTTTAAGGAGGATCTAGACAATGTTGAAGAAGCATTCATTAAGAAAGAGGTTATAAACATGCAAGTTTTAAGGATCATATTTGTTCATGTCTTGTCCGCGTTATCAGCTGCTGTTGTTTATGTTTTTGGCATTGGTTATGACGGCTACATACCATACTTCCTAATAAGTGTTCTTCTCTTTATCTTTTATTTAATCTTTGCTGCACCTGTTCAATATTTCTTAAATCGCAATCCAAAAAGGTTTAACGCGAAATATTTACTCATATACATATTCTTTTCCTTCTTAGTATGGATATTCTTCGCTTTCATTACTGATCCAAAAAACACCTTAAACTTTCTGATGGGATATGAAATATACTTGTTTAGCGTCTCATTTGCCGTAATATTTTGGATCTGGGACTCGGTTTTTCTGCAAAACATTGGGAGGGTAGCAGCGTAGCTTAAATCATCACAATCCTTTTCCTTATGCACGGTCAAAAAGCCCTTTCATTTACCGAATTATGCCATAAATGGGTAAAGGGAGAGAGGAATGAAAAGGGTTAATCGTTTAACTTTGGTTTGCTTAGGCTTAGTCTCAAGTTTTAATCTTCCGAATGCTGAAGCAAAGCTAACGATGGATTAAACAAATGTAAATTTTGTTTTGAGCGAGGAATCAACAATTGTCTTCATGACAGATAATTTCGACCGGAATTTTGACCTCACTTGGTTATAAATTCACAATACACAATAATAAAGACTGTACTCTAAATATGAAACTTAGCAGAATAGCTCTAACTGATGGATATTTTCAAGGAGCGAGAAAGAATTCCAGGAAGTTATTTGGACTACAGTGCAGCAGATCGAGTAGAAGGTGATCAGTTGGAAGAAATAACAAAAAAGTCCAGGCTGCGGCGATGTGTGGATAAAAGGTATTTATGGATTTGAACATGAAGAGCGGGTTTATTAAATTCAGCGAGGTCAAGGATCCATTATAAACTTAATGATCATTTTAAGTGATCAAAAATAACTAAAAGGTGAGAATATGATTAAATCAAAGTTAAAAACGATTATAGACCAAAGAAAGAACAGTATCCGGAAACTTTCCAGAGATATTGATCATGAGTATCCAACTGTCAGAAAGCTATATAATGACGAAATGGAGCGGTATCCGAGAGAGCTGTTTGATAAAGTCTGGCCCTATCAAAACATCGAACTGCATGAGTTGTTGATATTCCAAAAAGATCATATTCCTAAAGTGAGAATGTCTAAATGAAGATAATGGAGTATATGGAAGAAAGGTTTCAAAACCTCGAATTCATTCCTAGCATCTATAATCAATGGGGCATAGGAATCCATTTTTGTCTTGGGGAAAATATCTATCAACTCAAAGAGAAAGAAGAATTGAATCTTAAGAGGTTCCAAGTTGTATATGAGCAAATAACAATCATTTTTAATGAATTATTTGAACAAAACGATGACATATTCCTTGTGACGAATATGTATAAGCACAAAAAGAAAGAGAAATGTATAAGAAAATTAAAGGTGTATCAACCGTTTCTAAAATGTAAAAATCATTTGAATCAAATTATGTTGAAGACATATCCTTACCCTTTCGAAATCAATAAAGCTGAAGAATACGAGATGCAACAATTTTCCTTGTTATGCAAACCTCGAGACTTACGTGTAACTGAATTACTTAAAGCAGCCAGTAACGAAGATTTTCCATTGAAACCGAAATTCGGAGGCTATTCTATTGATTACCCTGATGTTTTCTTTGTGAACATTACAAAGGACATTATTTTCTTTATCTATGATGACCGTGGATGTGAAGTCATAGCTCTTGATTTCAAACGAATACGTCCACTTTATGAAAAATATCACGACTGGGTAGAAGAGTATAAGTGCATGTAATACTCTTTTATAAAACGATTTATATCAGGAAAGGCAGAATTAGATTATGAGAGATCTGCATTTTTATTAGTATTTGATGAAAGATTAGTGGATTTTGATTCTCAAGGCGGAAACCATATTAGTGTTTATTAGTTACTCACTTTGAGTTATCTGATCAGTCGTATAAAGATGTATTAAGCTTTAATGGTGATCTTTTAGGTATGAAGCATAATTGTTCGTATGCAATGGATATTCTAAGCGTTAAAGAAGAACTTGATTTCGATTTCCCATTTAATATGCTTGCAATAAAAAGCTACGTACAAGAATTAATAAAAATGTTAGGGATTGATATAACTCTGCCTGAAAATGAAAGAAAGAGATTTTGACAAACTTTCTCAAGACTAAATAAAACTACAATTTTAAGGAAAACGGAGACTTGCTTTCAATATGAATATTAGAAAAGCTGCAGCTATTTTTTCAATCACGATTCCAATTATCTCAGCTATCTTAATTATTAATTTTTTTACGGGAGTTATGTCATTTCCATGGCAAGGAATGCCGGTGTTTTTTCCAATATTACTTTCTCCTATAGGAATCATTTTAGCGTTCGTTTCAATAAAGACAAATAAACGGTGTGCTGTATATGGGATTGTCTTAAATGCAATTATGTTTCCATTTCCTTTTTTCTGGTTTATAGGAGGGACTTTGTTATTTGGAGTTTAAAATTTAAAGAATAGCGGAGGTACCATTTTGTGGTTATATAAACCGTTAGGCAGTTACGCTTATACATTGGTATTTTCAAGCTTATCATATGGTCTAGTCTTTGGCTTGTATATGTTTGTTTATTCAAGTTTTATGGCGATCGCATTAATCACAATAGGAATCATAGCATTCTACTCATTTATCACTTACTTATTATTTGCTATTCCTTTGCAAAAATTACTAAGAAGAAGGCCCAGAAAATTCAGTTTGATCAATTTGTTAATTTATGCTGCAGTAGCCTTTTTAGCTGTGTTTTTTTTCTGGTTTGTTGATTATCCGTCAAATGCTCTTACCGTATTCTGAAGCTTTGGGTATTACATTATGAGCATTATTGCTGCGTTAATTTATTGGTTCTGGGACTTAATATTTCTGCGAATTTAAATTTGATTTAAATAATGTGTTTACACCGTTCACAATAAGTAAAGGCTGCTGAAACAAACAGAGTAAATATTCAGATTGTTTAATTAATCCGAGAGCATAAGAAGTGTTATTTTTAATTGGGGGAATTGACTTGAATTTTTTTATTTGGATTGTAATGTTATAGTTATTTTTGGCGGCCTCTATGCAGGTTACAAAAGGAATAGGAAGAACTTTTAAAAATGATGAAAAGTTAAATACATAAATTTCTTTGTATATGACTGTCGGATACCAAAAGCAAAAAGAGCATTAAACTAAATGCTCTTTTTCATTCCACAACATCGGCATTCACGCATCAAAAGGAGGGGGATACCATGAAAAAATTAGTTTTATTATCCAGCTTTTTCGGGATTGTGCTATCAATTATTGGACAATTATTTGGAGTCCTAACAGATTTCTTTATTTCAGGTATTGCACGACTTATAGGGGTTTTAGCCGGTATCCTAGTATTACTTAGCCTGAAGTCAAGAAATACAGAAATGCAGGCATTTATAGTGAGTTCAAGTACTGCCCTGGGAATAATGGGTGCAGGAATTTTATATTTTCCAGCAGCGATTGTCAATGTCTTAATTGGGTTTAAGCTAAACAAAAAGTTAAAAGAAGAAAACACTAAGGAGCAGATCTGAATAGACTGCTTTTGGTTGGAGAACCTGGGGAATGAAGTATACTATGAATTTAAAATTCTATACACTTATTATAACAAATGGAACCGATTTTTTTAAGTAATACAAAAGGCTTTTTAGATGAAAGAATTCTTTTAAAGTGGAGATTGTAAAAATGATCTTCAGGGTTTTTAGAGTTTTAAAATCTTACCTGTTTAAACTTTCTGAAAAAGATGTTGAAAAAGTCGAAAGGATTTTATAATATTAAATCAAGTTAGTTTGTTCGGTCAACAAACTAATGAGATGAACTTTCATTGTCCACAAGATAAGGTCTTACTGAATATGGATGGAAGGGGGATAAGAGGGTCGATTTAATGGAGCTAAACAATATAAGAAACGAAAGAATGAGGCTTTTATCCTTTTCCAGATATATAAGGCATATCGAAAAAAGATGAATTTTTTGCTTGCTGATCACCATATTTTTTTGCACTGTTTTGAAAGCGCTTTTATAAACGTTTACTGACCGTAAATTCGAGAAATTGTTATACCGTTTCACACTGTTCCATATTAAAGGATCGAAAAGGGGAGAAATCATGCTCAGTGAAAATGTAAAGAAGATTAGCATGGTTGAAAAAGTTGGATATGCGTCTGGAGATTTTGCTTGTAATTTAATTTATGCAACAGTGTCTACGTATCTTTTGTTCTTCTATACAGATGTTTTTGGTTTATCGGCAGCAGCAGCCGGTACTATGTTTTTAGTGGTTAGAATAATCGACGCTCTCGCTGATCCTTTTATTGGAACAATAGTTGACAGAACGAACAGCAGATTTGGACGCTTTAGACCGTATCTTTTATTCGGAGCTTTTCCATTTGTCATACTGGCAATACTCTGTTTTACAACACCAGACTTTTCGGATATGGGGAAATTAATATATGCCTATATGACCTATGTTGGCTTGTCGCTTACATACACTACGATAAACGTTCCATATGGCGCGTTAACTTCTGCAATGACTAGAAATAATCAAGAAGTGGTTAGTATAACATCAGTTCGTATGTTATTTGCGAATCTTGGGGGACTTGTCGTTGCATTTTTTGTTCCCTTACTGGCTGCTTATTTAAGCGATACTTCCGGCAACGAATCTCTTGGCTGGCAACTAACCATGGGTATTTTGGGAATGATAGGCGGGTGCCTTTTAATCTTTTGTTTTAAAAGCACAAAAGAGCGTGTCACTCTTCAAAAATCCGAAGAAAAAATTAAATTTACGGATATATTTGAGCAGTTTCGTGTTAATCGTCCACTTGTTGTATTAAGTATTTTCTTTATTATTATTTTTGGAGTGAATTCCATCAGTAATTCGGTTGGCATTTATTACGTAACGTATAACTTAGAAAGAGAGGATTTGGTGAAGTGGTACGGTTTGATAGGCAGTTTGCCCGCTTTGGTCATTTTACCGTTTATTCCAAGGCTTCATCAATTTTTGGGGAAGAAGAAATTACTAAACTATGCATTATTACTGAATATGATCGGCCTCTTAGCTTTACTGTTTGTTCCGCCAAGTAATGTATACCTCATACTTGTCTGTCGATTAATCGCTGCTGCTGGAAGTCTCACTGCCGGGGGATATATGTGGGCGCTTATTCCTGAAACAATAGAATATGGAGAGTACAGGACTGGGAAAAGAATGGGTGGGCTCATTTACGCTATAATCGGATTTTTCTTTAAGTTTGGTATGGCCTTAGGAGGAGTTGTTCCGGGTCTGGTTCTTGATAAGTTTGGATATGTGGCAAATCAGGCACAAACCCCGACGGCATTAATGGGGATTTTAATTACAACAACCATTATTCCCGTGTTCTTGCTTGTTCTAGCTTTAATTGATATTAATTTCTATAACTTAGATGAGAAAAAATATAAAAACATGGTTCGAGAATTAGAGAATAGAGACAAAGTTTATTTGGATCATATTGATGATTTCAAGGCTTAAAAAAGAAAATAAACTGAGGAGGAGTCCCAAATGAAGATTACCAATCCAGTACTCAAAGGATTCAATCCCGATCCAAGTATTTGTAGGGCAGGAGAGGATTATTATATCGCGGTATCTACATTTGAGTGGTTCCCGGGAGTCCAGATACACCACTCAAAAGATTTAGTAAATTGGCACTTAGTTGCACATCCATTACAGAGAATTTCACAATTAGACATGAAAGGAAATCCAAATTCAGGTGGGGTTTGGGCACCATGTTTAAGCTATAGTGATGGGAAGTTTTGGCTGATCTATACGGATGTTAAGGTAGTAGATGGCGCATGGAAAGATTGTCACAATTATTTAGTTACTTGTGAAACGATTAATGGTGATTGGAGTGAGCCGATTACATTAAATAGCTCGGGGTTTGATGCTTCTTTGTTCCATGATACGGATGGAAAAAAGTATTTATTAAATATGTTATGGGATCACCGTATTGATCGGCACTCATTTGGAGGAATTGTTATACAGGAATATTCTGATAAAGAGCAAAAATTAATCGGTAAACCAAAAGTTATATTTGAAGGAACTGATAGAAAACTGACAGAAGCTCCGCACCTTTATCATATCGGGAACTATTATTATTTATTAACTGCAGAAGGAGGAACACGGTACGAACATGCTGCTACAATTGCCCGTTCTGCAAATATTGAGGGGCCATATGAAGTTCATCCCGATAATCCAATCTTAACGTCATGGCATGACCCAGGAAATCCATTGCAAAAATGTGGTCATGCATCCATTGTTCAAACACATACAGATGAGTGGTATTTAGCTCATTTAACGGGACGTCCTATTCATCCTGAAGATGATTCAATTTTTCAGCAGAGAGGATATTGTCCTTTGGGCAGAGAAACAGCTATTCAAAAACTTTACTGGAAAGACGAATGGCCCTATGTAGTAGGTGGAAAAGAAGGAAGCTTGGAGGTAGATGCACCATCTATACCCGAAACAATATTTGAAGCAACGTACCCGGAAGTTGATGAATTTGAGGATTCAACATTAAATATAAATTTTCAAACGTTAAGGATTCCATTCACGAATGAATTAGGTTCATTGACTCAAGCGCCAAATCATTTACGATTATTCGGTCATGAATCATTAACCTCGACATTTACTCAGGCATTTGTAGCCAGACGCTGGCAAAGTCTCCATTTTGAAGCGGAAACTGCTGTTGAGTTTTATCCGGAAAATTTTCAACAAGCCGCTGGATTGGTGAATTATTACAATACAGAGAACTGGACGGCTCTTCAAGTCACGCATGATGAAGAACTGGGCCGCATTCTTGAATTAACAATATGTGACAACTTTTCTTTTTCACAGCCATTACACAATAAAATTGTTATTCCTCGTGAAGTAAAGTATGTATATTTAAGAGTAAATATTGAAAAGGACAAATATTATTATTTTTATTCTTTTAACAAAGAAGTTTGGCACAAAATTGACATTGCATTAGAATCGAAAAAATTATCGGATGATTACATTCGTGGGGGAGGATTCTTCACAGGGGCCTTTGTAGGGATGCAATGCCAAGATACCAGTGGTAATCATATTCCGGCCGACTTTAGATATTTTCGTTATAAAGAAAAATAATTAGCACATGAAAAAGGAGATTTCTATTTTAGAACTCCTTTTTCATATGAGAAGGTGCCTATGTCACTATTGCTTCAGAAATACTCCTAGAATAAAAAAACTCATCTTTAAAGATGAGCAGTCCATTCCTTAAAAAATTACATTGTAATCATGTCCAGAAAATGATCAATCACAATGGAGGACATTCCTAATGCCGGTGCATTCTGTCCTAAGGAAGATGGCAATAATTCATAGCTATTGCCTAGTTGGGAATAAACCCTTGACGATACTTCACTTCTCATTGAATTTAAAACCATAGGATGCGATTCAATTATGCTATTTCTTAAAATTACGGCCTGTGGGTTGAAAGTATTTAAAATATTGGTAAGGCCTATTCCTAAATAGAATCCAAAATTTTGTAATGCATTTAAGGTTCCGATATCATTCAGATGGGCGAGGTCTATGATATCTTGATAGGACAGTTTTTTCTCTTTGGTCTGAAGAGATTTTAATAAAGCCTTCTCTGAAGCATACAATTCCCAGCATCCTCGGTTTCCGCAACTGCATTTAGGACCATTAAAGTCTATTGTCATATGTCCCATTTCTCCAGAGAAGCCGCTTACTCCTCTATATAAATGATTGTTGATAATAACACCGATCCCTATCCCTGTGCTGATACTTACGTAAATAATGTTATCGTGATTTTTTGCAGCTCCAAATACTTTCTCTCCATATGCACCAGCATTTGCCTCATTTTCAATAAAAACAGGCACATTGTACTTCTCTTGTATCGAAGATTTTAAGTCAATATCTCTCCAGTTAGAGTTCGGAGTGAAAACAATTTTTTGATTTTTATCAATGAGTCCAGGCACGCAAATACCTATACCAATAAGCCCGTACGGAGATTGGGGCATATGCGTAATAAAGTGATGAATCATATCAATCAAAATGTCTTTCGTTATTTCTGGAGAATTGGATTCCAAATGGCGGTATTGATCAAGAACGATCGTTCCTTCAAGGTCTGTTAAAATGCCATTGATATAATCCACACCAACATCAATTCCTACGGAGTATCCTGCCTTTTTATTAAAAACAAGCATGACAGGTCTTCTTCCGCCACTTGATTGTCCTTGACCTATTTCAAATACCAGATTTTCTTTCATTAACGTGTTTACCTGTGATGAAACAGTTGATTTATTTAATCCAGTCATTTCAGATAATTTTGCTCTTGAAATAGGTGAATTTTTAAGGATTTCTTTTAATAATAACTTTTGATTTACTTTTTTGACAAAGGTTTGATCAGCGATATCCACTTCATCCACTCCATTTGTTTAATCTTTAAATTAAGTATGAACATAGTACATAGCGAATCTTCCCTTTATTATATCTAATGTGTTCATAAAAAACTAAAAAAAATATTGAAAATACTGATGAGGTTATATAAGATGAAAATAAGTTAGTTTGTTTAAACAACAAACTAATAGTAACTTACAAGATGAAATAAAATGCATTTGTATTTGAATGATCATGTTTTGAATTTATTTTTAAGGGGGAAATTACATGGCTCAATCTCATTCCAGTTCAATCAACTATTTTGGAAGCGCAAACAAAGTGGTTTACGAAGGGAAAGATTCGACTAATCCTTTAGCATTTAAATATTATAATCCTCAAGAAGTAATCGGCGGAAAAACGATGAAAGAGCATTTGCGATTTTCTATTGCCTATTGGCATACATTTACTGCTGATGGTACAGACGTTTTTGGAGCAGCTACGATGCAAAGACCATGGGATCACTATAAAGGCATGGATCTAGCGAAGATGAGAGTAGAAGCAGCATTTGAGATGTTTGAAAAACTAGATGCACCATTCTTTGCTTTTCATGACCGGGATATTGCACCAGAAGGCAGTACGCTAAAAGAGACAAACCAAAATTTAGATATGATCGTGGGCATGATTAAAGATTACATGAGAAATAGCGGCGTTAAGCTATTATGGAATACCGCAAACATGTTTACGAATCCCCGTTTCGTCCATGGTGCCGCGACTTCTTGCAATGCAGATGTGTTTGCGTATGCTGCAGCACAAGTGAAAAAAGGGTTAGAAACAGCAAAAGAGCTTGGCGCTGAGAACTATGTATTTTGGGGCGGCCGTGAAGGATATGAAACATTGTTAAATACCGATTTGAAATTTGAGCTTGATAATTTGGCTAGATTTATGCATATGGCAGTGGATTATGCGAAGGAAATCGGGTACACAGGGCAGTTTTTGATTGAGCCAAAACCAAAAGAGCCGACCACCCATCAATACGATACAGATGCAGCAACAACTATTGCCTTTTTGAAGCAATATGGCTTAGACAATCATTTTAAATTAAATCTTGAAGCCAATCATGCCACATTAGCTGGGCATACATTCGAACATGAATTGCGCATGGCAAGAGTACATGGTCTGCTTGGCTCTGTTGACGCAAACCAGGGTCATCCTCTTTTAGGCTGGGACACGGATGAATTTCCGACGGATTTATATTCTACGACATTAGCAATGTACGAAATCCTGCAAAATGGCGGCCTAGGAAGCGGCGGATTAAACTTTGACGCGAAGGTCAGAAGATCTTCTTTTGAGCCTGATGATCTAATATATGCCCATATTGCAGGGATGGATGCATTTGCAAGAGGATTGAAAGTTGCCCACAAATTAATCGAAGATCGTGTGTTTGAAGATGTGATTCAACATCGTTACCGCAGCTTTACTGAAGGGATTGGTCTTGAAATTATAGAAGGAAGAGCTAATTTCCACACACTTGAGCAATATGCGCTAAATCATAAATCAATTAAAAACGAATCTGGAAGACAGGAGAAATTAAAAGCGATATTGAACCAATACATTTTAGAAGTATAACAGGATAAGCTCCAGATCCTGCTATCAATACCAAGTCACTGAATTACCCGTCATGATTCCTTTCCTATTGCTTGTTGTTATGACGGGTAACTTCTATAATTAGGATTTATTTAGAGTGAATGGTTTTTTAAAAGGGCAAGGAGTGAAAAAATGAAGTATGTCATTGGAATAGATCTTGGAACGAGTGCTGTTAAAACCATTTTAGTTAACCAAAACGGCAAGGTTTGTGCAGAAACGTCCAAAAGGTATCCGCTCATCCAAGAGAGGGCGGGATATAGTGAGCAAAATCCTGAAGAATGGGTGCAGCAAACAATTGAAGCATTGGCTGAATTGGTTTCTATATCCAATGTTCAAGCCAAGGATATTGACGGGATAAGCTATTCGGGACAAATGCATGGATTAGTACTGCTTGACCAAGATCGTCAGGTGTTACGTAATGCAATTCTTTGGAATGATACCAGAACAACGCCTCAATGTATAAGGATGACCGAGAAATTTGGCGATCATCTTCTTGACATCACAAAAAACCGTGTTTTAGAAGGGTTTACATTACCTAAAATGTTATGGGTAAAGGAACATGAACCTGAACTTTTTAAAAAAACTGCTGTGTTTTTGCTTCCGAAAGACTATGTGCGATTCCGTATGACCGGTGCCATTCACACCGAATACTCCGATGCAGCAGGAACTTTACTTTTACATATTACCCGCAAGGAGTGGAGCAATGATATTTGCAATCAAATTGGTATTTCTGCAGATATTTGTCCTCCGCTTGTTGAATCTCATGATTGTGTAGGATCGCTGCTTCCGCACGTTGCCGCGAAGACCGGGCTATTAGAAAAAACAAAAGTGTACGCTGGGGGAGCAGATAATGCTTGCGGCGCTATTGGAGCAGGTATCCTTTCTTCCGGAAAAACTTTATGCAGTATTGGGACCTCAGGGGTCATCCTTTCCTACGAAGAAGAAAAAGAAAGAGACTTTAAAGGGAAAATCCACTTTTTTAATCATGGAAAAAAGGATTCTTTTTATACGATGGGCGTCACGCTCGCTGCAGGATACAGCTTGGACTGGTTTAAAAGAACGTTTGCACCAAACGAATCGTTTGAGCAATTATTGCAGGGAGTGGAAGCTATTCCGATAGGAGCTAATGGACTGCTATACACTCCTTATTTGGTTGGTGAAAGAACGCCGCATGCTGATTCTTCTATTCGGGGAAGCTTGATCGGAATGGATGGAGCCCACAATAGAAAGCACTTTTTGAGGGCAATAATGGAAGGTATTACATTCTCTTTACATGAATCAATTGAGTTATTCCGCGAAGCGGGAAAATCAGTTCATACTGTTGTTTCTATTGGTGGGGGAGCTAAAAATGATACGTGGCTGCAAATGCAAGCTGATATTTTCAATGCGAGGGTGATTAAGTTAGAAAATGAACAAGGGCCAGCTATGGGAGCTGCAATGCTGGCTGCCTTTGGAAGCGGTTGGTTTGAATCCCTTGAAGAATGTGCAGAGCAGTTCATTCGTGAGGCTGCTGCATTTTATCCAAAGGCGCAAAATGTTCAAAAATATAAAACACTATTTGATTTGTATAAGAACATTTACACTCACACAAAGGATCTCAATACAGCTTTGAAGAGCTTTCGAAAAAACTAATGATGTTATTGTCCGGAGATCAACCGAAAAACAATTAATGATCAATCATCATCAAAGGCCTTTGATGACATGGCTGCCTTCTTTTGAAAAGATGGTGAGAACAAGGTATCGCAACCTTTAAACAGTATTGGAGTGTCCAGCAGACAAAACGAACGAGCGGAATCGTATTCTGTCAGCGAACACTTCAAGAAGTGGGGAAGCTTAGGAATGCCAATGGGTAAGATGTATGAAACCGCGCTAACGACGGTAGAGGGATCTCTTGATTTATGATGAAATAGGAAGGATGTTTACACACAAATAACCCCCTCACATTGACGTGAAGGGGTGTTTTTTATTGTTACTATACAGCGGAAATTTTACAGGCTAGTTGCATGATTTTAGCTTGATAAGCAGAATGGAAACTAGACACGCCATCATCTCTTTCTCATTCTTTGGAAACTGCATTCTGCTAGGTTTGCTGCTTTTTTTAACAAACAGTGTTTTTCTATTTCACACAGCCATTAAATCCTCTGTTCGTCACATAACCGCTCTTACTCCAAATTGACAGTTTATCTGATTTTGCTTCTTGCTCATCTAGTCTGAATTGGTCTATGTATTTTGTGTTAGGCTCATATACATATGCTACTCTGGCCAATCCCTCTTTCAATAATGTCTCTTGAACAGATTTGCCGTCAACATAAACGTATGCTAACAGTCTTCCATACTTATCTCTGCGATCGCCTTTATCAAATTCCAGCTGTAGCTTACCGCTGTTGACCAATTCTTTATTTCGTTTCGACGCATCCTCACCGTATGGTTGAACACAAGAATTTGGTTTCTTCGTCTCAGGTGTATCAATGAGCAAGTAGCGAACTGTGTCTTTCTTTCCGTTGTAAATAACCTTAATCGTATCTCCATCTATTGCTCTGTCTAATGTAACATTGACCAATTTCTTCTGCTTTTTTGAATGAGGCGTGCCGGCCTTTTGTTCTGTCTGATTATATTCATTAGATTGAGTATCTTGAGAGACTTGCTCCGTCCCATTAGAATCTGAATGGTTTTTGGCTGCGTGATTTGATCCGCAAGCTGCCAAAGTAATACTTAAAACGATTGCGATCATACTGATCAAAATCTTCTTCATATTGATTCCCTCTTTATCATTTTCTCTTTTCGCGATTAAACATCATCATTATAACGATATGGACATTTTTTGTGAATGGAAAACTTCAAGGGAACTTATAACACTCAAATTGCCAATAGTTAACTTCACAACGAGATGATCAAAACATCACCATCACATAGCGGAAATAAATAATCCTGAAAATAATATTGACTGAAAATGCTTTTGGAATTATGATAATATGAGAAATGACAATGATGTGACAAAAACATTACTACAACATAACAACTAATAGCTTAGGTTTATTCTACTGTCTAAAAATGTAAACGGTTACAAATCCAGAGGCGAAAATCTAAGATAGAGATGACTTTAGTTTTGACTCAATATCCACACTGAAAGAGCTTATTAAGTATACTTAATAAAGGCAGGGGAAATGGATATGAATGAACATCGAAATCGAAGGTTGAAATTAATAATGATTTCAGCAACTTTTGGAGGTCTTCTCTTTGGATATGACACCGGAGTTATAAATGGAGCTTTACCTTTTATGGCAAGGCCAGATCAGCTTGATTTAACACCGGTTACAGAAGGGCTTGTTACGAGTATTCTTTTATTAGGTGCCGCATTTGGAGCGTTGTTATGCGGAAGATTGGCTGATCGATATGGCCGACGTAAAATGATCCTTAATCTTTCCTTTTTATTTTTCCTGGCATCACTGGGAACAGCGTTAGCACCTAATGTTTTCATCATGGCGGCCTTTCGTTTTTTACTGGGGCTGGCTGTTGGAGGAGCCTCGGCGATGGTGCCGGCCTTTTTAGCAGAAATGGCACCGCATGAAAAGAGAGGGCGTATGGTAACCCAAAATGAACTAATGATTGTTGGCGGGCAATTTTTAGCATATGTTTTTAATGCGATCCTCGGTGTAACAATGGCAAATACGGGACATGTTTGGAGATACATGCTAGTCATTTGTGCTGTTCCGGCTATCATGTTATTTGCCAGTATGCTTAAGGTACCAGAAAGCCCGCGATGGCTAATCTCCAAAGGCAAAAACAGTGAGGCGCTGCGTGTTCTTAAACAAATTCGAGAAGATAAACGTGCAGAAGCTGAATGTAGAGAAATTCAAGAAGCGGTAGAAAAAGATACAACACTAGAAAAGGCATCACTCAAGGACTTTTCTACACCATGGCTGCGCCGTCTTTTATGGATTGGAATCGGTGTTGCCATCGTGAATCAAATTACAGGTGTGAACTCGATTATGTATTATGGCACACAAATTCTTAAAGAATCTGGTTTTGGTACAAAAGCGGCTTTAATCGCTAATATTGGAAATGGGCTGATATCAGTTATTGCAGTTATATTTGGGATTTGGCTGGTCGGGAAAGTGAGACGGCGTCCAATATTATTGATTGGTTTGGCGGGGACGACTACAGCTCTCCTATTGATTGCGATTTTCTCAATTGTGCTTGATGGATCTATGGCACTTCCTTATGTAGTGCTTTCTTTGACCGTTTTATTTCTTGCCTTTATGCAAGGGTGTGTAGGACCTGTGACTTGGCTTGTCATAGCGGAAATATTCCCTCAAAGGTTAAGAGGACTTGGTTCTGGGATAAGTGTTTTTTTCCTTTGGATATTAAACTTTGTGATCGGTTTTGCTTTCCCGATCTTGCTTAGCTCTGTAGGTTTGTCTTTTACATTCTTTATATTTGTGGCTTTAGGTGTATTGGCAATCGGTTTTGTATACAAATTCATGCCGGAAACAAAGGGGCGTACACTTGAAGAATTAGAAGAGCATTTTCGTTCTCGACACGATCATAATACTCCTGAACAATCAATTATTGAGGTATAAATATGTTGAAAATCTCTCTTCTTATAGGAGGAATTTTTTTAGTTTCAGAAAAAACAAAATCCCTCTGGTAGAGGGATTTTGATTCAGCATTTTAAGATGTTCTACACGTATAATACTGGAGTTGATACTTTAAAAATCTCGCCATCTCTTATATAAAAACGAGGGATGCGGCGGCTTAATGTAGACACGACTTCATAGTTAATCGTATTGAGCATTTCAGCCACTTCATCAACGGAAATCTCGGCTCCTTTTTGCTTACCGTAAATCACGACTTCTTCTCCTTGTTTACCTTCACCGTTTTCTCCTAAACTGACCATGATCATATCCATTGTTACTCTTCCCGCCACTGGCACTCGTTTTCCGCGATGAAGAACAAACCCCCGATTGGAAAGGGCGCGAGAATAGCCGTCAGCATAGCCAATCGGGAGTGTAGCAATGACTTCATTAGGTTCTGCGACGTATGTAGCACCATAGCTAACGGTTCGGGGTTCTGTCCGCATGGTTTTCACATAAGCGATGCGTGCCTTTAAACTTAACGCAGGTTCAAGCTTAACGAGATTTAGTTGTTTAATATAGGCTGAAGGATATAAACCATATAAGCCGATACCTAAACGGATCATATCAGCGCTAAATTCCGGAAATGCGATAGCTGCAGCCGTGTTGCACATATGCACGGTGGGCAGCTCAATCCCCTGTTTTTTTAAAAAGCTGAGAAAACTGATGAATTTTTCGTGCTGCAGCTTTGTGAGTGTTGTGTCCGGTTCATCAGCTGTCGAAAAATGTGTGAAAATCCCTGTCCATCTGAGGAATTTACTTGCCTTTAAGGCTTTCACTACTTCTAAAAGTTCTTCCTTTGTGCGTACACCTAATCGTCCCATGCCGGTATCCACGTTAATATGAATGGCCAGCCGGTTAGCACTCGCTTCTTTTTCCAATATCTTGTTTGCTTCTTTTATCCAATCAACCTGAAATGCTGATAATGTTATATTCCAAGCTGCTGACTTCTTTACACAACTAAGGGATGTAAAACCAAGCACAAGGATAGGTGCTGTAATCCCAGCTTTTCGTAAAACGATTCCTTCTTCCACACTGGCAACAGCGAGCTCACTCGCCCCGTGTTCCAGTGCATGGCGTGCCACTTCTATAGACCCGTGACCATAACCGTTCGCTTTTACGACAGCCATTATTTTGCTCTTATGTGGAATATGACGGCGGATCGCTCGCAAATTCTTTTTAACGGCATCAAGATTGACTTCGATCCAAACTTCTCGGCAAAGCTTTATCATCAACGCTTCCTTCCTTCTTATGGATTATAAATACCACCTATTGCCGCAAGAGCAAATGTTAATTGTTGGATGATTCGATCTTATTTTATTCAACTTTATTTGAAATCATTCAACAGCAAATCCATGTGATACGAGAAGGTGCCTATCAATATTCGAATAATAGCAAGTACGGGATACATGAGGCTTGTAAGTGGGGTGTTAATGGGTACGGCGACCGAGGATTACAAAAATGATTATTTGTTTTGGGACATTTTTTTCTAAGGGTAGATGATAACGAGAAATCTAATCAGGAAATACTTACCGTTGTTATGAACATTGGAAGAACCTTTTAAATGAGAAGGGCTGAGGAAATTCTGTAAAAGATAATCGGTTGAAAAGGCAGTCGATTCCTTGTTCCATAAACCTAACATTAGAGTATATAATTAAACTCGTATTCACAAAAATCGTTTAAGTAAGGGGTATACATGAATAGGGGAGTTAGTTTTCAAATACCGAATGAATATGGAAATTTTCTATGGAGAATACTGCAGCCGGTAGAAATAGCTAATTATAGGTGGCAAACGAGTGGGGAATCTTATTTTGTTGTAGAAGGAGAGCTCGATGATGAGGAGCTTTTTCATGACTACGCAATTGTTGAAGGGGCAGTTTTTGAGCAACAATTAAAAACGAATCAGTACTATACCATTTTCGTTGAACTGAAAGCATTTCCATATGGAAAAATGGTTAATCAAGTCAATTCATATGAAGAGTTTGCTGACAGTGATTGCGAACTTGTCCTTTTGATAGCAGATAATAGCTACGTTTCGATTTACTGTAAAAACAAAAAATTCATTGAAAAACTTTACTTCAATGCTTTACAGAATGATTTTGAAGACGTTCAATTTATAACTGATGAAAATGACACAAGAACAAGCCTTACTGTATGATAGTCAATAAAAATTAAAGGAGCTAGTACATGACAATGCAAATTAAAATCAAGTATCTAGATGAAACACAAACAAGAATCAGCAAAATTGAGCAGGGAGACTGGATTGATCTTCGGGCAGCTGAAGATGTAACAATCAAAAAAGATGAATTTAAGCTTGTCCCATTAGGTGTTGCAATGGAGCTGCCTGAAGGTTACGAAGCACATGTCGTCCCTCGTTCAAGTACATATAAGAACTTTGGCGTTATTCAAACAAATTCAATGGGTGTTATCGATGAGTCATATAAGGGTGACAACGATTTCTGGTTCTTTCCTGCTTATGCATTGCGTGATACTGAAATTAAGAAGGGTGATCGTATTTGTCAGTTTAGAATCATGAAGAAAATGCCGGCGGTTGAATTGGTTGAAGTCGAGCATTTGGGAAACGAGGATAGAGGAGGACTCGGTTCAACAGGTACTAAGTAAACAAAATAAATCCTTGGCTGTCTTCATGCTGTGTGATTGATCAATGGAGGTTTCAGCCAAGGTACAAAGAAATACTTTTATCTAAATTTTTATAAGTAGGGGAAGGCAACTACAAACTAGTAATGCCACTAATAATAAGCCAAGTTAAATGACATGTGTTCATTAATAATTGAATTTACAGCAGCCATGAGACAAGTTCAAAATATAAGATGAAATGAGACATAAGACTTCACAAAAAAATCTGAGTATCGTCGATAAATATCATAAAAAAGCCCCCGGTATGTCGCCGGGGAATAAATAGACGTTTAAGAGATTTAGTGATGTTTTTTATATGATTCGACAAAATCATAATAATGATCATCGTCATCATGATACTTTTTTTCGTAATGATAATCGTGATCATCGTAATATTTTTTATCATGGTCATAATACTTTTTGTCGTAATCATAATGTTTTTTATCATGATCATAATACTTTTTGTCGCAATCATAATGCTTCTTATCATTGTCGTAATACTTTTTGTAATATGTTTTTTTCCAAGTGTAATACTCTTCTTTATATTTTTTATAATAACCCAATTAAATTCCTCCTTTATTTTATTCGAATTTAGTTTATGAAGTTTAAATGATATGGTATGGTCAAATGAAATAAGAATAGTAAAAAGAGGCTGTTTAAAACACTTTCTGAAAAACAAAACGGATAGCTGTTTATGAAAATAAGAGCGAGAGAGAGCACTCAATCACTGTAAAATAATAGTAAAGTATATAGAGAAGATTAATATACGTAAAAAGGGACTTTCTCATTGAAGAATATTTGAACGTTATGGTTAAGATTCAAGAGATCTATGATGTGATTTTTCACACTGCTTTTGGAAGGATTTAAAGTTAGACATCAAAAACAAGCAGCAAAACCGGTTAGAAATGGATCATATAAGGTATGAACCGCTGCCAAATATCATAAAAAAGTTGTTAATGATCAAATGAATGAAATTAGAGAGAATTTATTTTAAAGAAAGCCCAATTGCACATGGACAACTGACAATTGATATTGAGGTAAAATACAATGCATTAAATCAGAAAAAGCTATTGGAGGATTTAATGTGTTTAGACAATTTCCAATTTGGTATACACAAACACCTAACTATTTGAATTTTTATATGCCGCAATATCAAACCATTTCTTATAATCCTCAACAATGTTATCAACGGTGTATGTACCAAACTGGCGGTAACTATGAGCTATGTGACAGACTATGTTATGGGGAAATACAGGTGTAAAAGAGGGGGGGATTAACTCCTCTTTAAACACACAGTGAGTGGAATAAGATCCTCACTTTATCTGCGAGTGCTTAGTATTTGCGATAATATTGCATTCGTAATAAATTATGCTTAGCAACTGAAAATGAAAGAAGGATATGAATAGTTATGACGCAATTCGATAAACAATACAATTCAATTATAAAGGATATTATCAATAATGGAATCTCAGACGAAGAGTTTGATGTGAGAACCAAGTGGGACTCAGATGGAACACCGGCACATACTCTAAGTGTAATCAGTAAGCAAATGAGATTCGACAACTCAGAGGTTCCGATTTTAACGACAAAAAAGGTTGCCTGGAAAACAGCCATTAAAGAGTTGCTCTGGATTTGGCAGCTGAAATCTAATGATGTTAATGATTTAAACAAGATGGGCGTACATATTTGGGATCAGTGGAAACAAGAAGACGGCACCATCGGACATGCATATGGATTTCAGCTGGGGAAGAAAAACAGAAGTCTAAATGGAGAAAAAGTGGATCAGGTTGATTATCTTCTTCATCAATTGAAGAACAACCCGTCTTCACGCAGACACATTACAATGCTGTGGAATCCTGATGATTTAGACGCAATGGCCTTAACGCCATGTGTATACGAAACTCAATGGTATGTGAAGCAAGGTAAGCTCCACCTTGAGGTAAGAGCACGGAGCAATGACATGGCGTTGGGGAATCCATTCAATGTATTCCAGTACAATGTGTTGCAGCGCATGATTGCTCAAGTGACTGGTTATGAGCTTGGTGAATATATCTTTAACATTGGGGATTGCCATGTTTACACACGTCATATAGACAATTTGAAAATTCAAATGGAAAGAGAACAGTTTGAAGCACCTGAACTATGGATCAATCCTGAAGTCAAAGATTTTTATGACTTTACCATTGATGATTTCAAGTTAATCAACTATAAACATGGGGACAAGCTTTTATTTGAGGTAGCGGTTTAATGCTGCCTTTTTATTGTGCAGTGAATAGATAGCAGGTATCCTAATTTCATTAAGCAATCTGGAAGATGAATAAAAATTGAAGGACAAACACGTATAATACATAAAAAAGATTAACTCTACAGTTAATCTTCAGCTTGTAGAGAAAACGATGTTTTTTCTACAAGCTTTTTTGTTGTGTGCTGTTTCTTTAGATTTTCAGCTGATTTCAAAAACAGAAAAAGAGCTCCCACATACCTAGCTCTGCTTGGCTAGGTATGTGGCAATCTTCTTCATGTTCTGGCATGCGGCTGTGAGGAGAACTTGTTCGCTCACATTCCGTTTTCCCCTCAACCTGCAATAGCGAAGCCCGTGCAGTTGTTTTGAATCTGCAAAGCTTCGCTCTATTTTTTCTTTTCTTTTTTTGTAGAGGTTTTTTCCTGAAACAGACAAGCGATTTTGCCTGATCTTTTCTTTGTGGTCTTCCCATACATGCCGGGTGATGACTTTCTGATGTTTTTTTGATTTTGTGCAGTTTTCAAGAAAAGGGCATGAGGAACATGTTTCAGGATTTGATTTATATGACCTGTATCCTTTTCGGTCAGTTGTTGAGTATGTGAGTGTTTGCTGGTTCGGGCAAATGTACCTGTCTTTTTCAATGTCGTAATGAAATTTCCATTTTGGAAACAAGCCTCTAGTAGGGTGATATCGTCTGTGGGCAATGACGCCAAAAATATGACGGTCAGATAATCCTTTACAGATAGGAGCTGTTAAATATCCGGAATCAAGGGCGACAGCTTCTACTTGAAAACCAAATCGTGCGATTTGGTGATCTAATCGGTCAAGATAAGGCACAGAATCATGGAGATTTCCCGGTGTGACGTGGGCATCGGTGATAATGTTGTATTTCATATCCGTTGTGCAGTGATCTAAATAGAAAAAACCTTCTGGTTTGTTTTCGCGATACAGATATCCACTTTCGGGATCAGTTGTACTGTGGCGGATCTCTTTTTCAGCTTTCACCTCCTCTTTGACTATTAGTGGCTTTTTTCCGTGTTCCTCTCGATCTTCTTGGATGGCTTCATTTAAATCTTTGATATAGTTTTGTGTATCCTGTTCAATCGTTTTTCTTGTGTATTTATGCTTGTTGGCATTGGCTTTAAGGTGAGTGGAATCGGTGAATAGGACACGTCCGCCCACCATGTCATGATTGATGGCCTGAAGAGCGATCTCATCAAAAATATCTTGGAAGATGGTTGTATCTTTAAAACGTGTGCGTCTGTTCCAGCTGATGGTGGAGTGGTGCGGAACTGGATCGTTTATGTTCAATCCGAGAAACCATCTGTACGCCATATTGTAGTAAATTTCTTTTTCGAGCTGTCTTTCTGAACGGATACCATAGAGGTATCCGATAAACATCATTTTGAATAAAATCAGCGGATCAAGTGAGGGGCGGCCTTTGTTTTCACTGTAGTAAGGCTTAACCTTTTCAATGATAAAAGAGAAGTCTATGTATTTATCGATTTTTCGAAGCAGATGATCCTCTTCGACAAGTTGGTCGAGAAGAACAAATTCGGCTGCGTTTTGAGAAGAATTTCTTGTGTGGAACATGGGAAAGACACCGTCCTTTTGAAGTCTTTCTTTTATTTTATTACAGAAGAATGGATATTTTAAGAAAAAATAAAGGCTGTCGAGATTTTCTCGACAGCCTGAAGATTAACTCTACAGTTAATCTTTTTTATTCAGAAGAAAATATCCTAACTTTGAAACTAAATACAAAGTAAAAGCAATCATTACAGTTCTAGATATTACAATTCCATGAATAGCTAGATCATATCCAGCAGGTATCAACGCATTTGTATTACACATAAAATATATAGATATTAGAAGTGCTACAATAACTAAAATCATTCCAAAAAGACTTGTTTTTTCATATTTCATACCAATTTCCACCCTTATTAAAGTTAGGTTTAAACAAAAGAGCTGAAGAAACGAACTATGACCAGTATGCTCCAAGGAAAACCGCCAGACAATGCTGGCGGCTTTTTGCTGCTTCGTTTATTTATTAACAGAGATCGTAACGTTATTTCCTGCAACTGAAACCTTTGCGAAATCCTGTGTATCTACCACAGGAGTGACGGCTTTATTGTCGATTGTGATGTTGTTAAAAGATGTCGAAAAGGTTGCTTTGATCGCATCACGCTGGCTTTCATACGAAACAGCCGCGGTAGCAAGGGTTTTCCATTTTGAAATCGTGCCGATGTTGGTTCCTTGAATTTCTGTGATAATCCTTCCGGTGTAGCCGTCATTGTTCGTTCCCCAAAGGGTCATGCGCGTATTGCCGCTTAAATTTTTATAGATTGTCATTTGGACTGTGCTTCCAGGGCGGAAGCCTTTATTGTATGTGAATTTATCTTTTCCTTCGATGTACGTTTCTTCATTTTTGGACCCAACCTTCATGAGGGGCTTCCAGACGTTGTATTGTTTGCTGTACTGAAGCCCGATATCGGCTTCAGTTCCGCTTGATGCCCTAAAGCCTGAATAAATATAGGGAGTAGAGACCGAGTCGTTATTTTTGACAGTTTCAGGAAGCGTGATTTTAGCTGTAAAAACGGCGCCCGTACTGTTCAGGTAGGCACGGCCGCCGATTCCGTTAGGCAGCTGGGATGCTGCTTTTGCGACTTGAGCGTCTGCCGCTGGTAAGCCTGGTATACCTGATGAAAGGGTTCCGAAAAGAACTGCTGTTCCTACTGCACCTGCAATCAATACTTTTTTCATCAAAATTCCCCCTTTTGATAGTGGTTTCGCCATTTATTATACCTTATTTTGGAACTGGATTGATGTATATAAATCGACAAAATATTTCATTTTGAGTGAAGTAAGGGACGAACCGCTTCGCTAATCTGAAAGCTATATACCTTTATCAGAGGAAAAAATGAGATCACAATCGTTTTAACCAATTTGAAATTTTCTTCAAAATAAAAGTACAAATGCTTAAAGAAACGATCATTAAAAGGGATGCCCGCTATCGTTTCCCAGCCTGTAAAAAAGAGGTGACGTTTCATCAATGTCTGTCCTTGTAAAATGATTAAAAGCACAGATACCGACTAAGAAAAGAAAACAAATACTTAGGATTACTAACGCTTTACGCGAGTATGTTTTCATTTCATCTTTAAAATACAGCAATACGAAAACAAAGCAGATAACATTAGCTATTGTTCTTATCACCTCGAAGCTTTTCATGACAACTGATATAAATAGACAAAGTAAAATGAGATAAAATACGATGTTTCTATACAAAAAACCTCTCCTTTTATGTATGATCCTCAAAGAATTTATAAAAGTTTCTTTGTAACTGCATAAACTGAATGCGCTCACTTATGAACTAACTAAACTATGTACTAAATATTCATTATTCTTTTTTAGATTCAGTCATCAAGGTTTTCATAGAAAGAGAAGCTTCAGAAATATACATATAGTGCACAAACAAAAAAGACCCGGCAATAGCCGGGGGAAAGTAAAAACGAGGAGATGTTAATGGCGTTTAGTAGTGTTTTTTATGCTTTTTATACTCTACAACATAATCATAGTCTTTTTTATCGTGATCATAATATTTTTTATCATAGTCATCATATTTTTTGTCGTAATCACAGTCATAATATTTTTTATCATGGTGATCATAGTATTTTTTATCATATTCGTAATACTTCTTATAATACGTTTTTTTGACCGTATAATACTCTTCTTTGTATTTTTTGTAATAACCCATATATACTCCTCCTTTATTTTTACTACGCTTTATTATACGGCGAGTAGATTTTGCGGCTTGGACAGTTAAAATCATAGAAGGAAAAAAGGGCTGTCCAAATGATAAAAAAAAAGACAGATGACACAAAAACAAATCAAAATAAAGAGCCGATTTTTCATCGGCCCAAACGATTTATCCTACATTTGTTTATCTTCTTTGTTTTCTGAGTCATTTTTTCTGATATCCTGAGTCAGTCCGCTTGTTGCTTGTTTAAATTCTGATAAGGCTTTTCCTGCTGCACGGCCAAGCGCCGGCAGTTTATCAGGCCCAAATACTAAAAAACCCACAAACAAAATAACGAGTATTTTTGTGAAGCTTAATTCCATATCCTTTTCCCCCTGATTGAAGTACAACCTTTTAAACAAATTATAAGAGATAGCAGTACAAATGGGAATGCATTTATTTTGAACATTTTAAAACCAGACAAAGGCGAATTCATAAAACGGCTGCTGCTGAATATAATGTCCAATGCCACCTGCCTAATAAGCAGGGAGGCAGGCTGGATCAATTATGTGTTAGCTCTGCCGGAAATGATACAAACGTATCTGCGGCTATCATTGAAATAGAGGAGTGGTGTAGCTGATGAGATTCACTAAGGTAGTTGGATTTTTGTCTGTTTTAGGGTTGGCTGCGGTTTTTCCATTAACGGCACAAGCAGAAAAAGCCGGAACTGCGGGGGCTGGAGAGTGGGATAAGTTGGGGACTTACACATATACTTACTCAAGTCCGACGGTATACTCAACCGGAGGAGATTTTAGAGTGTGCCTTTCAGGAAGCACTCCTTTTTCTGTCTCACTGCACTTATATGAGGATGATCCCGGTGACAATCCTGATGATTATGTAGGGGCAAACTATTTTTCACCCGGAGAATGCCACACATTTGACAGTATTGGAAAATTTGTAGATGGGAGCAATAACAAGGCCGAGTTCTTTGTTACCGATTACTCTGGTAAATCTAAAACTGTTACGTTTTATGATTGATGGACTCAAATTGTGAAGTATAACCCTTGGAAAAAAACAAAAAAGAGAGATACCTCTCTTTTTTATTCTTCGACAGCCTTACGAAGCCGTTCATTTACAATGCCAGTCCAGCCGCCATCCATCTTGCCGCGAACGAAGGAGCTTTTCTCGTTTGCTTTGCCGATCACTTCAATCGGCTCTTTCCAGCCGCTGTGAATAAGGGTAAACCCTGTCTTTTCCCCCAAGTCTTCTAATTGAAAGGTAACGACCCATCCTTCTGTATCCCATTCAAAAGAAAGTTCAGTTGGAGCTTGAACAGCCAAAACTTTACAAGGGGACGGCCCAAACGGTGATTGTAAGTGAAATTCTTGTCCTTCTTTGAGCTGAAAGTCATTGGGCATAAACCACTTGGCAATGCCTTCTGAAGTAGAGACTGTCTCCCAGACTTTCTGAATGGGAGCCTCCAGGGTAATGCTTTTTGTAATATCCGGTAATGCGTTTTCGTTGTTTTGAGCCATTGCTTTTACCTCTTGACATATGATGTTTTTTTCAATTCAATCATATAATAACTAATAAGATCATGTCCACAGCGTGCATTATTTATGCTAGAGCTGCTGTTGAACAGCGTGTCAGTCGCCAGTCTGATCTGTGAATGGGAGAATTCTGTATGCGCGAGAAAGAGAGAGATGTGTATGTTGTCATGTCTTTCATGCTTGTTTGCTCAGCCGCAACTGTTATGTTTGAACTGGAATTCCTGCTCAGCCAATTTATTTTGCGATTTTTGTTTTAATAGTAAATGAGCCATTTTCTAAAACAGGAGGTTTTTTATGCTTGGAAAAATCAAAGCAGCCATTGATAACAGTCCAGGGAAGCCGGCCAGAATTATAGTTAGTGAAAAAGCGTTTCAGCAATTAGAGGAAGAAATGCGCTTTGTTTACGTTTCCAAACCGAAAACGATAATGGGGATTCCTGTGGAAGTTTCAGATCAGGAAGAAAGCTTCAAGCTGGAATTTTAGTTTATCCCAGACTGCTAAAAGGCTCATTTTGTGTTAATTATGCAAAATGGTCAGGTTGATTTCTTTAAAAGCATGATGAAATGTTCATCATGCTTTTTTTATTGAGAAAAAAGACGAACATAAAAAATAGGTATACGGGAAAAATAATCCTATAGAGAGAGGGGAACTGACAGATGGATAACATGATATCAACACTTACTGACTGGAATGTGTGGTTTCAAGCGTTAGTTGTATTTCTCGTTCCATATGTAATCTATAAAGTGTTTACTTGGATTCATGTATAAGAAGGTGCAATGATGAGGTGGCGGAGCAATCAGTACAAAACACAGAAGCAGCATAAATCAGATTATTCAACAGCTGAAAAGCAGGATCAGGATGTGTTAACTGGTAACATCGGATACGATTTAGAACATGTAAAAAGAAAAATAGGACATAACGGGGACGTTCACTTCCGTGAGCTTGAAATCACTCATTTACATGTGAAAGCGGCATTGATCTTTGTTGAAGGACTGTCTGATCAGGATTTGATTAATAAAGGACTATCAGTGTTAGCCATGAATCAACCTAATCAGGTAAGCGATGAAATTTCTCAATCCGGCAAAGGTATTTTAACTTCGAAACAGATAAAAAATCAAATCGTATCAATCGGTGATGTCATAGAATCAGAGAAAATCAGTGATATCGTGTTGAATGTTTTCATGGGTTCGACAGCGCTTCTCATCGATGGAATACCGCAGGCCTTTCTTCTGGGAACTGTAAAAAAACAAAATCGAAGTATCGAGGAGCCGCTTTCAGAAGCGCTTGTCAGAGGGCCGCGCACAGGCTTTACAGAAGAGTTGAGTACGAATACAGCTCTTTTGAGACAGCAAGGAAAAAATGATCAATTAACATTGCAGAGATTTGAAGTAGGAACACGATTAAAAAAGGATTTAATCATCGCTTATATGAATGACATTGCAGATCCAAAAGTAGTCGAGGAAGTAAGAAAAAGAGTGAGAGGGATTGAGATCGATCATTTGCCGGAGTCAGGCTACGTTGAACAGTTAATTGAGGATAATTACTTGAGCCCGTTCCCGCAAGTACAGAGTACAGAACGTCCTGATCGCGTCATAAGCGGACTAATGGAAGGAAGAGTAGCCATTCTGCTTGACGGCACTCCGTTTGCTTTGATTGTTCCAGTCACTTTCAGCATGATGCTTCAATCGCCTGAAGATTATTATGAACGGTGGTTCCCGAGCTCGCTCATCAGATTGCTGAGGTTCATAGCAGCAATGATAACGTTATTCGCACCCGCTTTATATATATCATTTATTTCTTTTCATCCGGGGTTAATTCCGACCAAGCTGGCGATTTCAATTTCCGGGACGCGCCAAGGTGTTCCGTTCCCATCCCTCATTGAAGCCTTATTTATGGAAGTCGCGATCGAAATTTTAAGAGAAGCGGGGCTTCGTCTGCCAAAACCAATTGGACCCGCAATTGGCATAGTTGGCGGATTAATCATCGGGGAAGCAGCTGTGCAGGCGGGGATTGTCAGTCCAATCATGGTCATTGTTGTTGCGCTCACAGCAATTTCTTCATTTGCCATCCCGCATTATAGCACAGGTATAGCACTTCGGATGCTTCGGTTTGGCGCGATGTTTTGTGCGGCGGTGTTTGGATTGTTTGGAGTCATTATGTATTATCTGCTGCTAAGCAGCCATGTCGTAAAGCTAAAGAGCTTTGGTGTGCCATACGCAAGTCCGGCAGTGCCCTATCACTTAAAAGATTGGAAAGACTTTGTTATCAGAATGCCTCTTTTAGTCATGAAGCGCCGGCCTAAAATGATGAATACAGATAATACAAAACGGGTGAAGTGATGAACTCGACAGGATGGTGATAAAGTCTCATGTTCAGCCCAACCAGTAAAATCACAACCGCTCAGGCAACGATTATCATCATTAATTATATGCTTGCTGCCGGAGTTCTTACGCTCCCTCGGACAGTAACAGAACAAACACAATCTCCTGATGGATGGATTTCAATTTTATTAGGCGGGGTCCTAGCGGTAATAGCCGGGATGATTATCGTTAAATTAAGCCAGCAGTATCCTAAGGAGACCTTTTATGAATACTCCCGACATATTGTAGGAAAATGGCTCGGGCATCTGATCAGTATTGTTTTTATTACTTATTTTCTGGCACTCGGTGCGTTTGAAGTCAGAGTCATGTCCGAAATCGTGGATTTTTTTCTCCTCGAAGGGACACCGTCTTGGGCCATCATTATGACAGTTCTTTGGATTGGGCTTTATTCAATTACACAAGGCCTAGATCCGATTGCACGGCTTTTTGAAATGATTTTTCCGATTACGGTCATCATCTTTTTAACGATAGCCCTCATGAGTTTAGGCATATTTGAGATCAACAATTTGCGCCCTGTATTAGGTGATGGAATCATGCCGGTTCTTAGAGGTGTAAAGACAACGAACCTTTCATTTACATGTTCAGAAATTATGCTCATTTTAGTAGCATTTATGAAAAAGCCGAAAAATGCGGTGAAAGCGGTTGTGATCGGGACAGGCGTTGTGACCAGTTTTTATATGATTACGCTAATTATGGTCATCGGTGCACTATCAGTTGAGGGAGTTGTGACGAGAACATGGCCGGGGCTTGACCTGATGAGAAGTTTTGAAATACCTGGTTTAATATTTGAACGGTTTGAATCATTCCTGCTTGTGATTTGGATTATGCAGCTTTTTGCTACGTTTATTATCACTTTTTATGCAGCTTCCCTGGGAGTCTCACAAGTTTTTAAAAAGAATCCCCTTTCATGTATGTTTGGGCTGCTTCCTGTTATTTATATCCTCTCTTGCATGCCGAAAAATGAAAATGACGTCTTTATATTGGGCGATACGGTCAGTCATATCGCTTTGTATATATTTGGCGCTTTGCCGATTTTGCTGTTAGTCATTTCGAAATGGAGGAAAAGAGGTGAAAAGTAAACTAAAACGTCAATTGCCTGCTATGGTCATGGTATGTCTGCTGATGATTTGCGTAACAGGATGCTGGAGCAGCCGGGAAATAGAAGATCTGGGTCTCACATTCGCTATCGCAATTGATAAAGGAAAAGAAACGAACACTGAAAAAGAGTTAAAAGAAGAGGGCGGGAGCTATCCGAAAAAAGACAACATTACGCTGACCTATCAATTTGTTAATGAAAAAGCGGCAGGCGCGGGCACTGGCGGGGGAGGCGGTAGCGGACAAGGAGCGCAAAAAGCGTATATTAATATAAGTGAAACAGGGGATTCATTACAGCAGATCGGAAGTGAGGTTGCATTAAGACGGGACCGAGAAGTGTTTAGCCCGCATTTAAAAGTTGTTGTCATGAGTGAAGATGTGCTGCACACATTTCCTATCGACGAAATGCTGGATCAATTTTTTCGTGATAATGAAATCAGGCTGAGCTGTCTTGTTTTATCTGCTAAAGGGGAAGCAAGAGAAGCTCTCCAGCTGAAAGAGAACGGAGAAATTCCGGCATTTCGGCTGATTGGACTAGGTGAAAATGAACATAAGGTTTCCAGAATTCTTCCCCCTGTGACACTCGCGAAACTAATTGGAAAACTGCATTCTGGCAGCAGTTTTTTACTGCAAAATGTGGTCGCGGCGAATGGAGCGATCAAGTATTCCGGAGCAGCTGTAATCAACGGAAAGTCGAAAAAAATGATCGGCACCTTAAATGAATATGAAATTGAGGGGATTACATGGATTAGAGGGGGAGGAAAAGGCGGAGTTGTCAAAAGTCATGATAAAAAGAGCCAACAGACGTTAGCGTACGATATCAATAAAATCAAAAGCAAAATTCATCCAGTCGTAAAAGGGACGGATATTTCATTCCATGTCGATATTGAATCAGAAGGCGATTTGGTTGAAAACTGGAACACAAAAGAGGCATTGGACACCCAGTTTATAGATCGTCTCGAAACGACTATTGAAAACGAGGTAAAGAAAATAGTTGGTCATGTATTAAAAAAAATTCAGCATGATTATAAAGCAGATGTTGCGGGTTTTGATGAATCTTTAAGACTTACATATCCTCACTTATGGAAAAGGGTGAAAAATAACTGGGATGACACCTTCAGTAAAGCCGACATCACATACAGTGTGAACGTCACAATTACTCATTACGGCACGGTTAAAACTCAGTAATGAATCCCAAGGAAGAGAAGGAAACCTCTCTTCTCTTTTTTATGCATTTTTTAGGATAAAGATACTTTTTTTGGAGAGATATACACTTTTCAAATCGACCAATATGCTAATATAGGAATTGCTTGAAATAGAAGGGAGGAGGGGCTGTGAGGCAGAATCCGATTTATGTAGAAATCGAAATGAAATCTGATCTGGATACACTCTGGGAATATACACAAAACCCATCACTGCATAAGGAATGGGATCTCCGGTTTTCAAATATCACGTATTTGAATAGACAGCCATGCGAAAAACAGAAGTTTCTTTACGAAACAAGGGTAGGCTTTGGATTAAAGGTGTCAGGTACTGGAGAAACCGTCGGTGTTTTCAACAAATGTTCATCTGAAAGGTCTTCTTCACTGGCTTTTGGCTCTGATCATCCATTATCTCTGATTCGGCATGGAAGCGGCTACTGGAAGTATATACAGAGAGAAAATGGGAAAATGACGTTTTTAACACAGTACCAATACAAAACAGCCTACGGACTGCTGGGAAGATGGATCGATCGTTTATTATTTCGACCGCTGCTTGGCTGGGCGACTGCCTGGAGCTTTGATGCATTAAGGCTTTGGGTTGAGCAACATAAACATCCGAAGCGCTTCATTCGATCCGCTATCATCTATGTGTTCATGTGTCTGTTTTTCAGCCTGTTTTGGTTCTATCAAGGCTTTGCAGGTGTTGAAACAAGCATATTGGCAGGAACAGCGGAGATAGGCTTAGCTATTTTGTGGCTGATTCCTTTAAAAAGAAAATGGATCATTCATGGTGTCCAGACTTGTATTTTTGCTGGGTTCGCTTGTCTAGGTTCCGAGATATTCATATGGGTTCTGTTGAGTGTGTTTTCTGCGGCAAGCGGCGCTCTTAGCCTGCAGCTTCCCAGTGCCAGGCGCACAAAACGAAAGAGAAAGAAGTGACATTGTGAGTTCGATTTATGAAAAATCAACTATTAACTATCATTTGCTGCATCCCAAGCTGCAGAAACGGTACCAATTAGATGGGTCTCATACATTCAGCGGGACGGGAACGATGTCAGAAATAAGCGGAGGCTCTTTTCTGGTTAGAATGCTGTTAAAGCTTGGTGTTTTTTTCAGATGCTTCTTTTCAGAAAGAGGCAAAGACATCCCATTTACAATACAAAATAGAACTTGTCTTTTGAAATCGCAACATACAGGGATAGAATGGAATCGTACATTTTTCTTTAAAGGCAAAAAACGTTTCTTTGACGCGATAATGATATATGACGAGAAAGAAAATAGAATACTTGATTTCTTCGGCAAACCTCATCTGCTGCTGTCTGTTTTGACGTTCGAGGCATCTCATGACGGCTCTCTTACGATCACATCGGGAAAGCAATGGCTATTGATATGCGGAAAAAGTATCCCGCTGCCGAAATGGCTGACAGGTACATCCGTAGTTTGCGAAACGTTTGATGAAAGAAAGAATTGTTTCACCATTGAAGTGCATGTGCAAAATACAATTCTGGGCACTCTTTTCTTTTATAAAGGAACGTTTCAAGAGGAAGAGAGAGAATCATGAAACGAAATGGCATAGTCAGTGCGCTTTGTTTTATTGGATTTCTTGCAGCGGAAGCACCGGATATTTCAGTGGCAGAGGCACTCGTTTTGTTATCCATTCTATTTTTCGTGCCGGGAATTTTTCCTTTTGTTTTTCGTCAATCTCCGGTTCGTGCTGCTCAGTTTATGGAATATGGGCTAATCCAGTGCTATCCTGTAGCCGCATTCTTTGCGGTGCTGGCTCTAGTGACGGAGGTTGGGGGTTTCGCGCTAATCTGGTGGACGTACACAATTTTTATTGCATTGTATGCGATCCTCCGCCTTTGGGAAACAAAGATACATAGAATCGAAGAGACATCAGTTTTGTTCGGTCTTATTTATTTGGCGGGAGGAGGATTTTGGTTTTTTGCTTATGCTGCCCATTTGCAGATCATGCAATTTGGCCCTCTCATCATTTTGCTGACTGCTGTCCACTTTCACTATTCTGCTTTTCTGATCCCGATCTTCAATGGTTTACTCGGCAGAACCATTAGAAAGCATCGGATGTTGTACAGTTGGATAACATGGGTGATTTTGCTTTCGCCCCTTCTTATCGCGCTGGGCATCACATATTCAAAAACACTTGATGTCATTGCGGTTAGCATTTATATGGCGGCGATTTATCTTCATGCATTTTTGGTGTTCACGGCAGCTTTTCGCACCAAGACGGGGACATTTCTTATTCGGCTTTCTTCCGCTGTTTTAATGATAACGATTGCTTTCTCGATGATTTATTCATTTGGTGTATTTCGGCAAGAAGTTACATTGACCATCAATCAGATGATTTGGATTCACGGTTTTGTCAACGCGTTTGGTGTTATCTTGCCCGCTCTTATAGGGTGGAGAATAGAGGATCCGAAGCCTTTTGATGCAGACCGTGTAAAGACATTCAGCCGTATCTACGGAAAAAGAAAGATTGGAGAAGAATTTTTAGCTAATATTCAAGCTGAAAATAACGCTCGGTACAGCGGACTTGTGGATGATATGGGCAGCCTGCGTTCAAAAGATTTTTCACCTGAAAAACTGTCGCCGCTCATTCTTTCGTTTTATGAACAAACCATCGAATACAATATTAAAGCAAAAGTAACATGGAGCACGTGGTTTCGGCCGCTTGCAATTATTTACGAATGGTTCAGCAGAAGAATCGGCCAAATACATCTTTCGACGAACCCTGACTGGTATAGGATGTACAGCAAGATAAAAGGTGTTCATTCGAAAAAAGACGGAAGGGAAAGAGTTCGTGCCTGGATTAGAACAAATGAAAAAAACGAAACCATTTTTACCGCTCTTTATTCAGTGTATCGCTCAAATGGAGAGGGGTATATGAATATTTCTTTACCGCTTCCATTCAGCAGCATGACAGGTATTTTAAAACCATATCATCATCAGGAGAAGCTGGTTTTAACAAGCAGGCGGAGAAAAAGCAGAGCGGGGGATGAGGGGATTTATCTGCAAACAAGAGCGGGAACTTGTCCGCTTCCTTTATCTGAAACCTTTCTGATAGAAGCTGCACATGACAACAAATTAACCGCTGTTCATCATATGTGGCTGTTCGGAATAAAATTTCTAACTGTTCATTACAGCATTACACATATTAACCAGCCTATTGAAAGAACCTAATACAAAGAAGAAGCTTCGTCTGCCAGTTGTAATAGATGAACTGTTTTAAAATTCTGCGCCGCATCAAGACAGGAAAGGAAGGGTTTATGGTGTTTTATATCAGTTTATTTCTGATTCTTTGGCTGGCTGCTGGGTTTGCAGTGGGAATGAAACAAGTGTATGTCGATCAGCTGTTTGATAAAACTGTGATCGAAAGGCTGGAAAAAGAAGCGAATGATCATGGACACGCTGACCGGATGATCAAACAGCGCGTCCTTTATATTGCAGCAGTGACATTAAGCGGGTTTATTTCTGTTTATTATGAAATGAAAACAATCCCGCAAAGGCGAAACATAAGAAAAATTGAAAAAAACATCATGAAATTAAATCAAGCAAAAAAACGAAAAATGAAGAGAAAATAAAAAATGCGCAGGCCAAAGGGCAGGTGCATTTTTGTTTTGTATGGAAATGGGGGAGGTGGTGCCAGCTTACTTTTCATAAATTCAAAAATGAGAAGAACAGCGCCCGGGCTAATGGTATATAATATTGTGAATTTAACAAAAATTTAACAAGGAGGACGAGAGAATTCGTGCTAAAGCCTCAAAGAGACCTACATCCTGTTGATTTGGACTTAGAGGCGGAGTAGATGAAACCGGCCAAAGTATCCCTGCTCCGCCGTTTGCTCCATTCCTTGAAGCATGTTGATTGTAACATAGCCAAACGTTTTCCATCAACTATTAAAATTGTAAAATTATTGTTAATTTTTATGGTATTTACTCCGATTTCTTCAATTTATGCTGAAGATGTATATCAGAATTTTGAGGAATTAAAAAACAATGAAGATCCTTCTGATTACGACGTTGTTACGAAAGAAACCGGAAGCCCTGTTCTTGTTTTAGCTATTCACGGAGGAGGTATTGAAGGCGGGACAAGTGAAGTAGCGAGAGAGCTCAGCAAAGAGTACTCGATGTATTTATTTGAAGGCTTAAAATCGGCAGGAAACTCAGTCCTGCACATTACGAGCACGCACTTTGATGAACCTCGGGCCCTTAAAATGACGGGAAACCATGAATATGTCATTTCATTACACGGGTACGCAGAAGAAGATCAGCAGATCGAAGTCGGCGGTACAGATCGCGTAAGAGCGGCGGATTTAGTTGAGAAATTGCAGCATGCCGGTTTTCCTGCTGTATTGCTCAATACGGACCATCCACATGCGGGCGTTAGTCCGAATAACATTGCAAATAAATCAAAAACAGGTTTAAGTATCCAGATAGAAATGAGCACTGGCTTTCGAAAGTCTTTGTTCGGCATCTTTTCTTTAAAAAGCAGAGCTGTTACTCAAAATGAGAGGTTTTATGAGTTTACAGAAGTAATGTTCCGTTTTCTCAAAAATAGCTACTGAAAAATAGGAGGCGATAAGACAGCCTCCTATTCTTTATGCTTCTCATTCGTTTCGGGAAACAGCTCGTCCGCGGCTTCCGTTTGATACTGCAACGTGTTATCTCTCGCTGACAGTTCATTTCGGAAATTTTCATCAAGTACATTTTTCAGTAAATACCGATGAAAAAAGTATTCAAAAACAGTAAGACAGGCAGCAGAAAGGAGAGCTGCTCCAAATGGTGAGAAATCGTTTCTTGTTTGGGTTAAAACAAATACCCAAAGAATAACGAATGAAAGGCCAAAGTCAGCCAATGAAGCTGTAATATTGTTTGTTCTGGGTAAGACGAGCATGTCACCAGAAAGATAAGAAACAAAACCTAAGAAAAGTGCAATAAACATCACACTTAAAAAGGATGCGTGATAGACTCTGTCCAAAATCACATATAAAAGGGCGAGAGTGAAAGCAATCTTTGAAGCAAGCGCAATGATATGTTTCATTTGACCACCTAAATTGTTATTTTTTGAAGGAAATTCTTGGGCGTAAACAAGTGATAAATAATGCAATTCAAAACCATTCATAATGTCATGTTACTATTTTAAACAGTCCGTTTTTGTTTACACTGGTATTTTTTTCAGCTGTATGAAACTTTCTTATGAAAAAGTCGTATATGTGGATGATCAGCTTTCAAGGGGGGAATGATTTGTGGAGATAAAAGGAATCAATCACTTGCTATTTTCAGTTTCGCATTTGGATACATCGATTGATTTTTATCAAAAAGTGTTTGGTGCAAAGCTATTGGTAAAGGGAAGAACAACTGCATATTTTGATATGAACGGCATCTGGCTAGCTCTTAATGAAGAACCAGACATCCCGAGAAATGACATTAAGCTTTCTTATACCCATATTGCTTTTACAATTGAAGATCATGAATTTGAGGAGGTGTCAGCTAAATTAAAAAGACAACATGTCAATATTTTGCCTGGCAGAGAACGAGATGAACGCGATCGAAAATCAATTTATTTTACCGACCCTGACGGCCACAAATTTGAATTTCATACCGGAACCCTTCAAGACAGGCTTCGATATTACAAACAAGAAAAAACGCATATGCACTTTTATGATGAAACGGCCTTTTGATATCACAACCATATTTCATATAAGGTTAAATTGAAAGAAGGGTGTTGGGGGAGACTTTATGTTTGGGGAAGGTTTCTACCCGACTTGTTCAACGATGCCATATCTTTTGAACTGCACAAGTGATTGGGTGAAGGTGAAATTGAAATACACATTACATTTTATATGAAGAAAGCGAGCTGTTTTAACAGAAATATGAACTAATTAAACTGTGTACTAAATTTTCATTATATTTCAATTGCCTCGCCCCTTAATAAATATGAAACCGCATCCTTCCACGACCTAAAAAATGAAACGTTTTTAAGAAGATAGCGTCTAATATTCTAAACGTTCATATTTTGATAAAAGTTTCCTGAAGGAAAGAAAATTTCTTGACTTCAACAATCTTTTGGTGGATAATTATGGTGTAAACATGATGTTCTTTTTCCTCCTATTCAGGCTCGCACCCAAAAGTCAGGGCGAGCCTGCTTTTTTTGAACAACAAACCCCCTCTCCGTAAAGGAAGAGGGGGTTATTTCATGCATCTGATAGATCAATAGATTAATGGACGGTTCTGAACACGCCAATCACTTTCCCTAGAATGCTGACATTCTGCAAAATGATAGGTTCCATCGTTGGGTTCTCAGGCTGCAAGCGAATGTGGGTATCCTCTTTATAGAATCGTTTTACAGTTGCTTCATCATCTTCTGTCATCGCAACTACAATTTCCCCATTGTTCGCTGTGTTTTGCTGTTTAACGATGACATAGTCCTTATCGAGAATACCGGCATCTATCATACTGTCTCCCATAATCTCCAGCATAAATACATGCTCGTCTGGAGGAACCATGCGGTCAGGGAGCGGAAAATATTCTTCAATATTTTCTACTGCTGTAATAGGAGATCCCGCCGTGACTTTCCCGATGACCGGTACATTAACGACCTGGCTTTGCGGAATGTCTACTTCTTCATCAAGAATTTCTATTGCTCTTGGTTTTGTCGGATCCCGTCTGATCAGTCCTTTTGTTTCCAAGCGGGCCAAATGGCCGTGGACAGTAGAGCTGGACGCAAGCCCGACAGCCTCTCCGATCTCTCTAACGGAAGGCGGATATCCTTTTGATTTAACCTCTGCTTTAATAAAACGGAGGATATCAAGTTGCCTTTTTGATAGCTTCGTCATTTTTCGCACCTCAAAACGTCGATTTTAAGAAGATTATAGCATGATTTTCCTTACAGTACAAACATAGGTTCGAAAAAACAATTGACAGAAACGTTTGTTCGTATATACTGAAATTATAAAAATGCGAACAAACATTCCTGTTGGGGGTTATGATCATGAGTAAAGAATCTATTATTTTTGTCGGTCTGTTCACAGTGATTTTGAGCGCGGTTATCCTTATGCTGTCATATACAAGCAGCGGCCAGGAGCTTAATCAGTATGTTAAAATAGAAGTCCAGCAAGGCGACACACTTTGGTCAATTGCTGATCAGGTAGCAGATACAAAAAAGATAAACAAAAATGATTTTATTGAATGGGTAGCTGATAAAAATCAACTACAGACATCTGATATCCAGCCGGGTGATGAGTTAGTGATCCCATTGAAAAAGAAGCATCAGGATGCATATGAATTGGCAACTGTAAGATAGAGAGGAAAGAGAGATAAAATGAAAGCACTCATTTATGCCCGTGTAAGCACAAATAAAGAACAGCAGGAAACGTCATTAAAGCGGCAGGAGGAGGAGCTTACGGCCATTGCAGCGGAGAACGGCATGGAAGTGGTCAAAGTGATTTCAGAAAAAGCCAGCGGATATGAAATGGATCGGGATGGTGTATTTGAGCTGCTTGATGAGATTAAGAACGCTGGAATTGATGTCATTTTGGTTCAAGACGAGACAAGGCTCGGGCGGGGAAACGCAAAAATCGCACTGCTTCATTGTATTTACAGAGAAGGTGTGAAAGTCTATACAACGGCTCACAGAGGTGAACTGGAGTTATCGGAGGCTGACTCAATGGTCTTGGAAATCGTCAGCATTGTGGAAGAGTATCAGCGAAAGATTCACAACATGAAAATCAGACGGGGAATGAAGCGTGCAGTAAAAAACGGTTTTAAACCGCAAAAAAACTTAAAAAACCAACATGAGAACAGTGGAAAAGAAAAAATAGAGGTGCCAATCTCTGAGATCGTCCGCCTAAGAGCGAATAAACTGACGTTTGCTGAAATCGCGGCTACCCTAAGAGGGTTTGGCTATGATGTCTCTAAAGCAACCGTTCACCGGCGTTTTCAGGAATACATAGAGAATGAAGAGACAGCAGAGTGAATCAGTTGTAAAACTTTTTTTGATCTAGTACTATATAGACAAAATGCAATAAAGGAGTTTAACATGATTTCAAACGCGAAAATTGCCAGAATTAATGAGCTTGCTGCCAAAGCTAAAGCTGGCGTTATTACAGAAGAAGAAAAAGCCGAACAGCAAAAGCTCCGTCAAGAGTACTTGAAAGGTTTTCGTTCTTCTATGAAGAACACGTTAAAAAGTGTGAAAATCATTGACCCAGAAGGCAATGATGTAACACCGGAAAAGCTAAAAAGAGAACAAAGAAATAACAAACTTCACTAATATAAGAGGAATACGGCAATATCGTATTCCTCTTTTGCATATACTATAATCAAAACTCTTATGTGACAAAATTCAACAAGTTTCTCTCAAATTTAAGCTGAAACAGTTGAGAAAAAGTCGTCAGACATTTATGATGTAAGGGTACAACACATAAGGAAGGGGATTTTTATGGATACAATTGAAAAGAAATCAGTTGCTACCATTCGCACACTGTCAATAGACGCTATTGAAAAAGCAAATTCTGGTCACCCAGGGATGCCGATGGGAGCCGCTCCAATGGCATACACGCTGTGGACAAAATTTATGAACGTAAGTCCGGCAAACCCTGGCTGGTTTAACCGTGACCGTTTTGTTTTATCTGCTGGACACGGGTCAGCACTATTATACAGCATGCTTCATTTAAGCGGGTTTGATCTTAGTATTGAAGATCTTAAGGGATTCCGCCAGTGGGGCAGCAAAACACCTGGACACCCGGAATTCGGACATACTGCCGGTGTTGATGCTACAACAGGACCGCTTGGTCAAGGAATTGCCATGGCAGTCGGTATGGCAATTGCTGAACGCCATTTAGCGGAAACATACAACCGCGATTCATTTAACGTAGTCGATCATTATACATACAGTATTTGCGGTGATGGTGATTTAATGGAAGGTATTTCTTCTGAAGCCGCTTCACTCGCAGGCCATCTTCAGCTTGGCCGTCTGATCGTACTATACGATTCTAATGACATCTCTCTTGATGGAGACCTCGACCGTTCATTCTCTGAAAACGTGAAACAGCGTTTTGAAGCAATGAATTGGGAAGTTCTTTATGTTGAGGATGGAAACAATATTGAAGAATTAACAGCGGCTATCGAAAAAGCACGCCAAAATGAAAAGAAACCTACATTAATTGAAGTGAAAACGACAATCGGATTCGGTTCACCTAACCGTGCCGGTACATCCGGTGTTCACGGTGCGCCGCTTGGTAAAGAGGAAAGCAAATTAACAAAAGAAGCTTACGCGTGGACGTATGAAGAAGACTTCTACGTTCCGTCAGAAGTTTATGAGCATTTCGCTGCAGCTGTTAAAGAATCAGGTGAGAAAAAAGAACAAGAATGGAATGCTCAATTCGCTAAATATAAAGAAGTTTATCCTGAACTTGCTGAACAGCTTGAACTGGCAATCAAAGGAGAGCTTCCGAAGGACTGGGATCAAGAGGTTCCTGTGTATGAAAAAGGAAGCAGCCTGGCATCCCGTGCATCTTCCGGTGAAGTTCTCAACGGACTTGCGAAAAAAATTCCTTTCTTTGTCGGAGGTTCTGCTGACCTAGCGGGATCGAACAAAACGACTATTAAAAATGCCGGTGATTTTACAGCGGTTGATTACTCAGGCAAAAACTTCTGGTTTGGTGTACGTGAATTTGCGATGGGTGCAGCCTTAAACGGTATGGCGCTTCATGGCGGTCTTCGTGTATTCGGCGGAACTTTCTTTGTCTTCTCTGATTACCTCCGTCCTGCGGTTCGCCTTGCAGCGTTAATGGGCCTTCCTGTGACATATGTCTTCACACATGACAGTATTGCGGTAGGTGAAGACGGTCCGACGCACGAGCCTGTTGAACAGCTTGCTTCACTCCGTGCGATGCCTAACCTTTCTTTGATCCGTCCAGCAGACGGCAATGAGACAGCAGCAGCATGGAAGCTTGCAGTGCAAAGCACTGACCACCCAACAGCGCTAGTGCTTACACGTCAAAACCTTCCTACCATCGATCAAACATCTGAAGAAGCATTGGCAGGAGTAGAAAAAGGTGCATATGTCGTTTCTAAATCTAAAAACGAAACACCTGACGCTCTTCTCATCGCTTCCGGATCAGAGGTAGGTCTTGCAATTGAAGCGCAGGCTGAATTGGCAAAAGAAAATATCGATGTTTCTGTTGTCAGCATGCCTTCAATGGACCGTTTTGAGAAACAATCTGATGAATACAAAAACGAAGTCCTTCCTGCAGATGTGAAAAAACGTCTTGCAATTGAAATGGGCTCATCATTTGGATGGGGCAAATACACGGGGCTTGAAGGTGACGTTCTCGGCATAGACCGATTCGGTGCATCTGCTCCAGGTGAAACCATCATTAACGAATACGGCTTCTCAGTTCCGAACGTAGTGAATCGAGTTAAGGCATTAATCAATAAGTAAGCTTTTGAAAGAGGATGGGTCAAATCATCCTCTTTTTCTTGTTTATCCGACAAAAATAGTATTGGCTGTTTAACAGTAATAGACAATTCTTTCTTTTCTTCTTTTGTATAATAGAGAGCAAATGAAATGCTGCTGGAAAAGGGGATGAAAAGATGGAACGTCACTACTATACGTACCTGATCAAAGAGGAATTTGCCAATCACTATTTCGGCCGGGAATCGGTTATGTTTGAGCTGTTTCAAGACTATCATTGGACAAGCCTTGAAAAGCAGCAGTATGAAATGACAGAGAAACAGATTCAATATATTACACAACCAATCCCGATTTTACATATGCATCAGCGGTTAAAATTGAATTTAAACAAGACGGATTACAGGCAGCTGGATTATATTTATAGAATAGCTTTGCCGAAAGCAAAAGGCCATGCGACGTTTATGATGAAGGAGCACATGATAGAAATTGTGGCTTCGGGAGATTACGAGGCAGAAACGATATTCTTTGAAGTGTTAAGAAAAGTAAGCCCTTGCTTTTTAGCAATGGATTTCAATTCGAAGCGTTACGGATGGCTAAATCCGGTGAAAGAAAGAAATTTTGTCTAAAACCGAAGAAAAAGAGATGTAAATGTTGTATAATAGCTTTTGGTTTAGTACACTTTAAACTAGACAACATGAAGGAGGAAATAAAATGACTTTATGGGTTGGCATCCTAGTGGGCGTTGTTGCATTGCTCATAGGTGTTGCACTCGGGTTTTTTATTGCTCGTAAATATATGATGAGCTACCTGAAAAAGAATCCGCCTATTAATGAACAAATGTTACGCATGATGATGATGCAAATGGGAATGAAACCTTCTCAAAAGAAAATCAATCAAATGATGAAAGCCATGAATAATCAAACGAAATAATACGTAAAGATTATGATATAGAGAAACATGGTTATAAAATAAAAAACCCTTATACGGGTTTTTTATTTTGCAATCATTCATCACCCGCTACTGCTCGAAGGCGCTGCTTTTGATATTGTATGAGAAGATGGTCAAGCTCCTGACTGAGCTCTATCGTAATATGAGATGTCATTCCGTTCGCCATGACAATTTGCAGCAGCTCTGCTCTTTTTTTTTCAATTTCTTTTAATAGATGCTCTCTAATCACAGGGATGTATCCTTTCATACATTAGATCTTCAAAGTGAATGTTTATATTATATCCATATTTATACTAATTTTCAAATGAGAAGGAGTATAATGTCTCAATGTCAAATTAAATTATATAAGTTTTTTCTGAAAATAGAAATCCTTCAAGTGAAAGTGTTAAAAAAATGAAATGATTTTGTCATAACTTGAAGGAATGTCAAATCATGAAGGGATGATGACATGGGAGACGTGAATTATTTTTTGACATTCGGAGCGGGGTTTTTATCCTTTATTTCGCCTTGCTGCCTGCCGCTTTACCCAGCTTTTTTGTCATATATTACAGGGGTCAGCATGGACGATGTAAAAACAGAAAAGCTGCTGCTGCAGAAAAGAAGCCTGTTTCATACTTTGTGTTTTTTGCTTGGCTTTTCAGTCATTTTTATTGCTTTAGGCTATGGAACATCTTTTATTGGCAGCCTGTTTAGGGATTATCACGATGCGATTCGGCAAATTGGCGCGTTGCTTATTATTTTGTTCGGTTTCATTACACTAGGTGTGTTCCGGCCTGAGGCTATGATGAAAGAACGGAGAATCCATTTTAAGCATAAACCAAGCGGGTTTTTAGGGTCGGTCTTAATTGGAATGGCATTTGCAGCTGGATGGACACCATGTACCGGTCCGATATTAGGTGCTGTTATCACACTTGCAGGCACCAATCCGGGCTCAGCGGTGCCATACATGATGTTATATGTACTCGGTTTTGCGGTACCGTTTCTTTTATTGTCTTTTTTTATCACAAAGCTGAAGTGGATAAGGAAGAACCAGCTTTTCATTATGAAAGCTGGCGGCGTTTTGATGATTGTGATTGGTGTGCTGTTATTCTTTAATTGGATGAGCCTGATCATTATTTTGCTGTCAGATCTTTTTGGAGGCTTTACTGGTTTTTGACGGTAAATTACTTTCGTACTACTACTAATCCTTTTGTTTTTGGTACAATAAGACTATTATCTGTGGAAATCGATTGTTGGAGGGGAATATGACAAGAGTTTTAGTTGTAGACGACGCCAAGTTCATGAGAGTAAAAATCAGAGAGATCTTGGAAGAGGCAAATTACATAATCGCAGGCGAAGCGGCGGACGGTGAACAAGCAGCGGACCTGTATAAAAAACTGCGCCCGGACCTTGTAACAATGGATATTACAATGCCGGTGAAAAACGGCATTAAAGCGCTTCGTGATATCTTAACCTTTGATCCTAAAGCGAAGGTCATCATGTGCACTGCCATGCGCCAGCAAAGAATTGTAACGGAAGCAATTGAGCTGGGGGCAAAGGATTTTATTGTTAAGCCGTTTGAGGAAACAAAAGTGCTGGAAGCTGTAAGCCGCGTTATGGGACATTAAAGTCATTTCTTTTCAAAATGGTTTTTTTTATTGTTTTGGAGTATAGTATATAGTATCAACACTCCGAGAAACAAAGGAATGATAAGTATGATGATTATAGTTTCATCGATTATTGCTGTGTTAATGGCTGTAGCTGTGATGGTGGTCAGAATAAAGTCCTCTGACAAGCCCGTTTCACCAAAAAAAATCATTCTTCCGCCGATTTTTATGAGTACGGGAGCGTTAATGTTTTTATTTCCGGTATTTTGGGTAACTGGTGCAGAGTTTTTGGAAGCATTCACTTTAGGTGTGATTTTCTCTATTTTTCTAATCAAAACTTCTAAGTTCGAAATTAAAAATAATGAAATTTACATGAAACGCTCTAAAGCATTTGTTTTTATATTAGTCGGTCTTTTGGTGATCAGAATCGTGATGAAATCGATCTTGAGCACATCAATTGATTATGGTGCACTGAGCGGAATGTTTTGGATTCTGGCTTTCGGTATGATTGTGCCTTGGAGAATCGCCATGTATTTATCATATCGAAAACTTCATAACGAGCTGCAGTCAGCTAATATTCAAATGAATTAAAAAACCTTTCCTCTTGTCAGGAAAGGTTTTTTATTTGAGAAGGGTCTGATAAGGTTCCAAATCGATTTTTTTGTCCCGCAGATGCCTTTTTAAGAAGGTATGGTCTCTTTTAGGAGTTGCGAGAATATAGCCTTTGATCATAAGTTGCTGATCAATCTTTGCTACCTTTTCTTTTAATGCAAGCTCACCGATTTTGCCTGCGATTTTGACTTTTGCTGCATCTCTGAACAGTTCTGGCACCGGCGCAGTCAATTCATTTAGAAACTGTTTGTTTTCATCGTTCCATAAATGTCTGCTGTTTTCAATATAGTAATCCTGCCAATCAAGCTCTGATCTGCCGTCCTCTTTTGGTAAACGTTTTAAAAACTTTCGAAACATGAAAAAACCGCCGATTGATAATAAGACTACCATCATGATCACCCAAAACAGAATAAACCATAAAAACCATCCTTCCAGCATCAATCATTCCCCCTTATTCTAACCATATTGTATACGAAGAGAGATTAGAAGAACACAGTAAAAAAGAATAGAAAAAAGTGATAGACGTCTAGTCAAAAGAGATAGTAGATCATATTCTATTGTATAGTGAATCTGCTATTTGGCCATGGGAGAGTCACTAGAGGGTATTTGACGATAAATGGACGGAAAAAAAGTCACTTTCATAATAGGGGATGAAAGTGACTTTTTATGTTTAGCTGAGAGGAAATTGAAGAGAAAAAGAAGAGCCATCTTCTGTTTCTTTATTGACGGCGACTGTGAGTATTTGATTTTCGCATTCGGCTTGAATGGTTTTGTCATTAAAATAAAAAGGAAGCATCATTTGTTTTTCAAAAGTCTGTCCTGACGATTTGACAGCTAAGATGAACTCGCATCCAGAAAGGGTAACTGTTACTTGTGTAGGCTGTAAAAAAGTCAGATCCGCTTCTATAATATACTGCTGACTTGTTTCATATAAATCAATAGGCAATGTTTCGTCGTACCAGGCGAAGGGGTCTTCAAAAAATTGCCGAAGCCATTCATCCATACTATCGAAATCATTCGCATCGTTGCGTTTTGAATGGTTCATGGAAGCATTCCTCCACATATCAACCTTGCTTAACATCATATGCGGTGGATTATAAATGGGTGAACGCATAAAAAAACAGACACTAAGGTCTGCTTTTCTTACATATCATGGCTTGAGTTGTGCTTTTGTCTTGTATGGTTTCGGTTCTTTACTTTTTTGCTTCCGCTTAGAGGCTCGGGTTGTCCGGGATTGTGTCCTTTAGGGGCGTTTTTATGCATATCTTTACTTGTATTCTTATTGGTCATAAATTGAGAACCTCCTTAAAAGAGTTCGGTGTTATTGATTGGTTTTTCTTTTTTTGTTATTTTGGCGTTCTGCTTCAGTCAGTACAAGCTGGTCGTTTTCAATATAGCCGGCGCCTTTGCCTTGGCTTTTTGCGTCATTCATTCCGTTAATGACGTGATTCGCTTTTCTTTTGACCATCATTATCACCTCAATCATAATATGGCTCCTTTTACTGTGTTATATGAGAGAGCGTAAACAGTAAAAATTACCGGTACATTTTTCTCATAAGTCGAACTTATTGTATTTAATAAAAACATTGATATTTACTTATGTATGATTTTGTTTTAATATGAAATTGTGAGAAAATTGTGATGGAATGTAATGTTCATCTGAGAATGATCTGATCTGAAGGGGGATTTTGGAGAATGGCAAACGAGCAAAAAACTGCAGCAAAAGACGTTTTCCAAGCGAGAAAAACGTTTACTACAAATGGGAAAACATATCATTACTACTCTTTAAAAGCGTTAGAAGATTCAGGTATAGGAAAGGTTTCGAAGCTTCCTTATTCCATCAAAGTTCTTTTAGAATCAGTATTGCGTCAAGTTGACGGCTTCGTTATCAAAAAAGAACACGTGGAAAATTTGGCAAAATGGGGAACTGCCGAATTAAAGGATATCGACGTTCCGTTCAAACCGTCTCGTGTTATTTTACAAGACTTCACAGGGGTTCCGGCAGTAGTAGATCTGGCTTCACTGCGTAAAGCAATGGCAGCTGTCGGCGGAGATCCTGATAAAATCAACCCTGAAATTCCTGTTGATCTCGTTATCGACCACTCTGTACAGGTAGATAAAGCGGGTACAGAAGATGCATTAGCAGTAAATATGGACTTGGAATTCGAAAGAAATGCAGAGCGCTACAAATTTTTAAGCTGGGCAAAGAAAGCGTTTAACAATTATCAGGCAGTGCCGCCTGCAACAGGTATTGTGCACCAGGTTAACCTTGAGTTCTTGGCAAGTGTTGTCCATGCCATTGAAGAAGACGGCGAGCTTGTAACGTATCCTGATACGCTTGTCGGAACAGACTCACACACAACAATGATTAACGGTATCGGTGTTCTCGGCTGGGGTGTCGGTGGAATTGAAGCTGAAGCGGGAATGCTTGGACAGCCTTCTTACTTCCCAGTTCCAGAGGTAATCGGCGCGAAACTTGTCGGCAAGCTTCCAAACGGAACAACAGCTACTGACTTGGCGTTAAAAGTAACACAAGTGCTGCGCGAAAAAGGCGTTGTCGGTAAATTTGTTGAATTCTTCGGGCCAGGAGTTGCTGAACTGCCGCTCGCAGACCGCGCAACAATTGCGAACATGGCTCCGGAATATGGTGCTACATGCGGATTCTTCCCAGTAGATGAAGAAGCGCTCAACTACATGCGCCTGACAGGCCGTGATCCTGAACATATTGATGTTGTCGAAGCGTACTGCAGAAGCAATGGCTTGTTCTACACTCCTGATGCGGAAGACCCTCAATTTACTGATGTGGTTGAAATTGATCTGTCTCAAATTGAAGCGAACTTATCAGGTCCAAAGCGTCCACAGGATTTAATTCCGCTTTCTGCTATGCAGGAAACGTTTAAAAAGCACTTAGTCAGCCCTGCGGGTAACCAAGGGTTCGGTTTAAACGCTGAGGAAGAAAATAAAGAAATTAAGTTTAAACTCCTTAACGGCGAAGAAACAGTTATGAAAACGGGTGCGATCGCCATTGCTGCTATTACAAGCTGTACGAATACATCAAACCCATATGTTCTGATCGGCGCCGGACTAGTAGCGAAAAAAGCGGTTGAGTTAGGGCTTAAGGTGCCTAATTACGTGAAAACGTCACTTGCACCGGGTTCTAAAGTCGTTACAGGATATCTTGTGAATTCAGGCCTTCTTCCATACATGAAAGAGCTTGGCTTTAACCTCGTTGGGTACGGCTGTACAACATGTATCGGGAACTCAGGTCCGCTTTCACCAGAAATCGAAGAAGCGGTTGCGAAAAATGATCTTCTGATTACGTCTGTCCTTTCCGGAAACCGTAACTTTGAAGGACGTATTCACCCGCTTGTTAAAGGCAACTATCTTGCTTCACCACCGCTTGTTGTGGCATATGCGCTGGCTGGAACGGTAAACATTAACTTGAAAACCGATCCAATCGGTGTGGGTAAAGATGGTCAAAACGTATACTTTAACGATATTTGGCCGTCAACAGACGAAATCAATTCACTTGTTAAGCAAACTGTTACGCCTGAGCTCTTCCGTAAAGAGTATGAAACGGTATTTGATGACAACGAGCGCTGGAACGAGATTGAAACAACAGATGAAGCGTTATATAAATGGGATAATGAGTCAACTTACATCCAAAACCCACCATTCTTTGAAGAGATGTCTGTTGAACCAGGCAAGGTTGAACCATTAAAAGGTTTGCGTGTTGTCGGTAAATTCGGCGATTCAGTCACAACTGACCATATTTCTCCTGCGGGGGCAATCGGAAAAGATACGCCTGCCGGAAAGTACTTGCAAGAAAAAGGTGTTTCTCCTCGTGACTTTAACTCCTACGGTTCCCGCCGCGGAAACCATGAAGTCATGATGAGAGGAACATTTGCAAACATTCGCATCAAAAACCAAATTGCACCGGGTACAGAGGGCGGATTTACGACGTACTGGCCGACTGGTGAAGTAACATCCATCTATGATGCGTGCATGAAATACAAAGAAGATAAAACTGGTCTTGTCGTATTAGCAGGAAAAGACTATGGTATGGGATCTTCACGTGACTGGGCTGCAAAAGGAACAAACCTTCTTGGCATCAGAACGGTCATTGCCGAGAGCTTCGAAAGAATTCACAGAAGCAACCTTGTATTCATGGGTGTGCTGCCGCTTCAGTTTAAACAAGGTGAAAATGCGGATACACTCGGCTTAACGGGTAAAGAAGTCATCGAGGTAGATGTTGATGAAACAGTTCGTCCTCGTGACCTTGTGACGGTAAGAGCAATCAATGAAGACGGCAATGTAACAACTTTTGAAGCAGTCGTCCGCTTTGATAGTGAAGTTGAAATTGATTACTACCGCCATGGCGGCATCCTTCAAATGGTGCTTCGTGAAAAAATGAAGCAGTCCTGATGAATCAATAGGAAGAGAAGGCATTTCGCTTTCTCTTCTTTTTATGACACAATTTATGACACAATGTGCTGCGGAGGTGGCATATGCTGAAAAAATGGCTCGCAGGGATCCTGCTTATCATGCTTGCCGGTTATACGGGATGGAATTTATATCAAACATACAGCAAAAAAGAAGTCGGAATTCAAGAGGGGAAACAAGCACCTGATTTTTCTTTGAAAACGCTGTCAGGAGAGAAAAGCTCTTTACAGGATGCAAAAGGCAAAAAAGTGCTGCTCAATTTTTGGGCAACTTGGTGTAAGCCGTGCCGTCAGGAAATGCCTGCAATGGAAAAGTTACAAAAAGAGTACGCCGACAAACTTGCGGTTGTTGCGGTAAATTTCACTTCAGCTGAGAAAAGTGAGAAACAGGTCCGAGCGTTTGCTGATACGTATGATTTAACGTTCCCCATTCTGATTGATAAAAAAGGGATCAATGCTGACTATAACGTGATGTCATATCCAACGACATATATCTTAGATGAAAAAGGTGTTATCCAAGACATACACGTTGGCACCATGACAAAAAAAGAAATGGAACAAAAACTGGATCTTGATTAGATTCAGTTTTTTTATGCTCAGATATGCTTACAAGTTTTCAGAATTGGAAAAAATAAAAGAATATGCGGAGGTGAGAAGCGTGAAGAAGATGAGAAAACGTTCTTTTCATGAGCTCGTCATGGAAAACAAAAAAGAGCTGATGACCAATACAGAGTATTTAAATCAGCTTGAGGAAAAGCTTGAACAGCGATTTAAGCAAAAATAACCTTTAATTTGTATTCATGTTTACCCCTCCTTTTGAGAAACCTATCTGTTGAGGAGGGATAAACATGGGAAACAACAAGAAAAACGGTCAGCCTCAATATGCTCCAAGCCACTTGGGTACAAAGCCTGTAAAATATAAAGCCAATAAAGGGGAAAAAATGCATGATACTTCAGGTCAGCGGCCGATCATCATGCAGACAAAAGGCGAGTAGCGAAAAATCGAGTTTATTTCTAGGAGGTACATCCGAATGACAAAGAACCAAAATCAATATCAGCAGCCTAATCCTGATGATCGTTCTGACAATGTGGAAAAATTGCAGGATATGGTTCAAAATACAATTGAAAATATAGAAGAAGCAGAAGCATCAATGGAGTTTGCTTCAGGAGAAGATAAACAGCGTATCAAAGAAAAAAATGCAAGGCGCGAACAGAGCATCGAAGCGTTTCGTAATGAAATACAGGACGAATCTGCAGCGAGACAAAACGGATACCGTTCTTAAAAAACCAGGGAAACCTGGTTTTTTTCTTTCTGATTTGATTATGGTAAAATGGGGCTAAATTGACGTTAAGGGAGCAGAGTAATCTTGCATGTATCAAAAAAAGAAATAGAAGTGCGTTATGCAGAAACAGATCAAATGGGAATTGTCTATCACGCAAATTATCTTGTGTGGATGGAGGTCGGCAGAACGGCCTTGATTAAGGACTTAGGCTTTTTATATAGTGATATGGAAAAAAGAGGCGTTCTATCCCCAGTCGTTGATATCAACATTTCCTATAAAAAGCCGCTTCATTACGGAGAAACCGCGGTTATACATACATGGATAGAGGAATATAACGGCTTTAAAACCGTCTATGGTTATCACATTTATAATCCGGCCGGTGAGCTTTCCATCAAAGCCACCTCATCTCATATTTGTGTGGATAAAGAAAGCTTTAAGCCAATTCAATTCCGCAAAGCTTTTCCTGATTGGCACACAGCATATGAAAAGGCCAAAAAATAGGGAAGTGAACGGGATATGGCGTTTGGTGTGAAACGGGAGGAACTTAACCGGTGGAAACAAGCAGTGAAAAGAGGAGAAATCGCATTTTTAACACATTACTGGCTGGATGACCGATTTCCAGAAGCAAGGACTGTGACAAAAGCCGGCTGTGCAGACATTGATAAGCTGGTTCAGTGGGGAGCGGCGTACGGGTTAAAAAAAGAATGGCTCCATAAGAAAAGTGAATTTCCTCACTTTGATCTATTGGGTGAGACCCAAAAATATATTTTGGAACAAGAAAACCTAACCGATCATCTTATACGATTTCATTTGTAAAAAAAGAACGCACATGATGTGCGTTCTTTTTTATTGGTATTCAAAAACCGGTTCATCAGCGTCTTCTGAATAGCTGACGAGAAGGTCGTGGTTATCAAAGTACCATAAATCACTTTCTTCAATAAAGAAGGTAATGCCATCAGCTTCTGCAGTGACTCCAGCCTCTTGTGGCGCATCTTTCGCTACACCGAGAGAAAAACCCTTTTGAACATTGCTGCAGCCTCCATAGCGGACGAAAAAGCGAACCTGGTCTCCGCTTTCCAAATCGAGTTCTTCTTTATACCAGTTCAATGCGTCTTCGTTAATTGTCATATTCATAACAGAACACCCCTTTGTTCTTCATTTGAATTTTCTCTATTATAAACGTATTAGGCTATTCTGTGTCAAAAGAGAAGTTTTTTAAGCTTATAGCCATTTTACTTTAGGTTCTGTTTTATTGATAATTCGTTTAATGTTCGCCCGGTGTCTGTATATCACAAAAATAGTGAGCAGGGTAACGACAATCAATAAATACGTATCATGGACAAAGAAACTATATATAACAGTATAGATCCCTGTTAACATCGATGAGAGAGAAACAAATTTAGTCAAGTATAAAAAGATGAAGAATACCGCAACCATCGTGATAAATAACAGGGGTGCGTAAAATAGCAAAACGCCTCCTGATGTCGCCACGGCTTTACCGCCTTTAAATTTGGCGAAGATGGGAAACACGTGGCCTAAAACCGCAAAGACTCCTGCAAGAAGCGGGTGAATATCAACATGCATGAGAAAAGGCAATGCAGTTGCCAGTGTCCCTTTCAAAATATCTCCGGCTATGACGACCGAACCAGCTTTTACACCCAATGTACGGAATGCATTGGTAGCGCCTAAGTTGCCGCTTCCGTGCTCCCGAATATCAATTCCCTTGGCAAGCTTGCCCACAATTAAGCCAGATGGAATGCTGCCTATCAAGTAGGCCAAAATAATCAATAAAGCAATTAACATCTACATTTCTCCTTTTTCAAATTCCCTTCTTTTTATTTTAACATGAGATGTCATGATCTGATGATAAGTTTTTTTGTAAAGTTTGCTTACAAATCCAATCAAACATGCATCATATTTTGATTTCTCCTGTTTTGATCGTGTAAAATAAGTGGAAAAGGAGTGACACACGATGCAAAACCCTTCTAAAGCGGAAATTAAAGAGATTCTTCAAAGAAGCAAACGTATAGCGGTAGTAGGGCTTTCAGACCGTCCGGATAGAACGTCACATATGGTTTCAAAAGCAATGCAGGACGCGGGTTATGAAATTATCCCTGTGAACCCGACAATTGATGAGGCGCTAGGTGTCAAAGCCGTTTCATCTTTAAAAGAGATTGACGGTCCGATTGACATCGTAAATGTATTCCGGCGCTCAGAACAGCTTCCTGGAGTGGCGGAAGAGTTTTTAGAGACAGATGCGCCAGTATTTTGGGCACAGCAAGGGCTAGTTAATGAGGAAGCATACCAGATGCTAAAAGAAAAAGGCAGAACGGTTATCATGGATCTGTGCATAAAAGTGGCACACGCTGTAACAAAATAGGTGCAGAACTGCAAAAATCCTTGTAAATTCAAGGATTTTTGCTTTTTAATTTTAAGATATTGTTTGCGTATTACGGTGAAACAGATACAATAAAGCTTGAACAGCTTTTTTTGAATACCTTGTCCAGCTGGGTTTCGGCCGTTCGATTTGCGAAGGTCTGCTGCTTTATATATAATAAACAAACATACGTTCTCATGGTGTGAAAACAGCACTAGCCGATGTTTTGAGAAGAACTGATTCGTTAGCTCTATGTTGCGATTGCAAACATATTGGTTATAATGAGGAGTCCAAGGCAGTACTGGCTCGAGGCGAGGTTTATAAAAAATATCTTATATACAAATGATGTGTAACACTGAAAAAGAGAAAGACAATGTTAGTTTTTGAAAGGGGTTTGTACGTTTGGCTAGAAAACAGCAATTTGATTACAACGAAGATGCCATACAGGTGCTCGAAGGCCTTGAGGCTGTCAGGAAAAGGCCGGGTATGTATATTGGCTCTACTGACGCGCGGGGTTTGCACCACTTGGTTTATGAAATTGTAGATAACTCTGTCGACGAGGTGCTTGCCGGCCATGGAGATCACATAATCGTCAAAATACATAAAGACAATAGTATTTCTGTACAGGATAGAGGTCGCGGCATGCCGACCGGAATGCATAAGCTCGGCAAACCAACCCCTGAAGTGATTTTAACGGTGCTTCATGCCGGAGGAAAATTCGGCCAAGGCGGCTATAAGACAAGCGGCGGGCTCCACGGAGTTGGTGCATCAGTCGTGAATGCTTTATCTGAATGGCTGACGGTTACCATTGAGCGGGACGGTTTTGTCTATCAGCAGCGATTTGAAAATGGAGGAAAACCGGTTACATCTCTCGAAAAGATCGGCAAAACAAAAAAGACGGGAACTCTTACACACTTTAAGCCAGATCCAACGATGTTCAGCACAACCACTTATAATTTTGAAACGCTCTCTGAGCGCTTAAGAGAGTCTGCGTTTTTGTTAAAAGGACTGAAAATTGAGCTGATTGATGAACGCAATGACCAGCATGAGGTCTTTTATTATGAAAACGGTATAGAAGCGTTTGTTGCTTACTTAAATGAAGAAAAAGACGTCTTGTCTGAAGTGGTCTCGTTTGAGGGTGAGCATCATTCTATAGAAGTGGACTTTGCGTTCCAGTTTAACGATGGTTATTCTGAAAATATTTTGTCGTTTGTCAACAATGTCAGAACAAAAGACGGCGGGACGCATGAGTCAGGTGCAAAAACTGCGATGACGCGTGCTTTTAATGAATATGCGCGAAAAGTGGCTTTGCTGAAAGAAAAGGATAAGAACCTTGAAGGCACCGATATAAGGGAAGGGCTTTCAGCCATTATTTCTGTCCGCATTCCTGAGGAGCTTCTTCAATTTGAGGGACAAACAAAAGGAAAGCTCGGTACCAGTGAAGCAAGATCAGCGGTTGATGCGATTGTTTCAGAGCAGCTTGCTTACTTTTTAGAGGAAAATCGGGACACCGCAACGCTTCTTGTCAAAAAAGCAATCAAGGCGAGCCAGGCGCGCGAAGCGGCACGCAAAGCCCGTGAAGAAGCAAGAAGTGGCAAAAAACGGAAAAAATCAGAAGCGACTTTAAGCGGAAAACTGACGCCTGCGGGTTCAAGAAACCCGGCAAAAAATGAATTGTATCTCGTTGAGGGAGATTCAGCAGGCGGGTCAGCCAAGCAGGGAAGAGACCGCAGATTCCAAGCGGTTCTGCCTTTACGCGGTAAAGTCATTAATACAGAAAAAGCTAAGCTTGCTGATATCTTTAAAAATGAAGAGATCAATACGATCATTCATGCGATCGGCGGGGGAGTCGGAGCAGATTTCTCAATCGATGACATCAACTACGACAAAATCATCATTATGACCGATGCCGATACTGACGGCGCCCATATTCAAGTGCTGCTTCTTACCTTTTTCTATCGCTATATGAAACCGCTCATTGAGCATGGCAAGGTGTTCATTGCATTGCCACCTTTATATAAGGTCAGTAAAGGAAGCGGGAAGAAGGAAATCATTGAATATGCATGGTCTGATGAAGAGATGGGTGATGTCCTGAAAAAAGTCGGCAAAGGCTATACCATTCAACGATATAAGGGTCTTGGAGAGATGAACGCAGACCAGCTGTGGGAAACGACGATGAATCCGGAGTCCCGCACACTTGTTAGGGTCAAAATTGACGATGCGGCACGTGTAGAGAGACGTGTGACGACGTTAATGGGAGACAAAGTAGAGCCGCGCAGAAAGTGGATTGAGAAAAACGTCGCTTTCGGCTTAGATGAAGAAAGCAATATTTTAGAAAATGAAAACTTATCGGTCGCTGAGGAGGTTTAATGATTGTCACAGCCAGAATTATTTCATGATTTACCATTAGAAGAGGTGATCGGCGACCGTTTTGGACGCTACAGTAAATATATTATTCAAGACAGGGCGCTGCCCGATGCGAGAGACGGATTAAAGCCGGTACAGCGCAGAATTCTGTATGCGATGCATACAGATGGAAACACGTTTGATAAAAACTTCAGAAAAGCGGCCAAAACGGTCGGTAACGTCATCGGTAACTATCATCCGCACGGTGACAGCTCGGTTTATGAAGCAATGGTGCGGATGAGCCAGGATTGGAAAGTTCGTAATGTGTTAATCGAAATGCATGGAAACAATGGAAGCATCGACGGAGATCCCCCGGCAGCCATGCGTTATACAGAGGCACGATTATCTCCGATTGCATCTGAGCTTCTTCGGGATATTGACAAAAACACGGTTGAATTTGTGCCGAACTTTGATGATACAAGCAAGGAGCCTGTCGTACTCCCGGCGATGTTTCCTAACCTATTGGTCAACGGATCTACCGGGATTTCAGCAGGATACGCGACCGACATTCCCCCTCATCATCTGGGAGAAGTCATTGATGCTGTCATTAAGCGTATTCAAATGCCATCTTGCTCTGTTGATGAACTCATGGAAGTCATTAAAGGGCCTGATTTTCCGACAGGCGGTATTATTCAGGGCGTTGACGGGATAAGAAAAGCTTACGAAACCGGAAAAGGAAAAATCATTATCCGCGGAAAGGCTGAAATTGAAACAATTAGAGGCGGACGAGAACAAATTGTCATTACTGAAATTCCATTTGAAGTAAATAAAGCAAACCTTGTAAAAAAAATGGACGAGTTCCGTATTGATAAAAAGGTTGAAGGCATCTCAGAGGTTCGTGATGAAACGGATCGAACAGGGCTGAGAGTGGTCATTGAACTGAAAAAAGAAGCTGATGCCAAAGGCATTTTGAATTTCTTATACAAAAACACTGATTTGCAGATCACATATAACTTCAATATGGTGGCTATCCATAACCGCCGTCCGATGCTGATGAGCCTGCCGTCTATTTTGGATGCATATATCGGACACCAAAAGGAAGTTGTCACAAACCGGTCCGTTTACGAGCTACAAAAAGCAAAAGACAGACATCATATCGTAGAAGGGCTCATGAAAGCTTTGTCTATTTTGGATGAAGTGATTGCAACAATCCGTTCTTCTAGCGATAAACGTGACGCTAAAAACAATTTGATCGCCAAATATGAATTTACAGAGCCTCAGGCTGAAGCCATCGTGTCATTGCAGCTATATCGTTTAACCAATACAGATATCACAGCGCTTAAGGAAGAGGCAGAAGAGCTCGGTAAAAAAATTGAAGAGCTCGAATCTATTCTGAGCAATGATAAAAAACTGCTAAAAGTGATTACAAACAGCTTAAAAGCACTGAAAAAGAAATATGCAGATACAAGACGCTCCGTGATTGAAGAAAAAATTGAAGAAATTAAAATCAATCTCGAAGTCATGGTTGCATCTGAGGATGTATATGTAACCGTTACGAAGGATGGTTACCTAAAACGGACGAGCCAGCGCTCATTTGCCGCTTCCAACGGTCAGGACTTCGGAATGAAAGATACGGACAGGATGCTGCATCAGTTTGAAATGAATACGACGGACGTGCTGCTACTCTTTACGAACAAAGGAAGCTACATCTATTGTCCTGTTCACCAGCTGCCTGATATCAGATGGAAGGACATGGGCCAGCATTTTTCAAACCTGATCACTATTGACCGTGATGAAACGATTGTAAAGGCCATACCGATAAAAGAATTTGATCCGTCGGCATATCTTCTATTCTTTACGAAAAACGGCATGGTGAAAAAGACAGAGCTCACCCATTATAAAGCACAGCGTTATTCTAAGGCGCTTGTGGCCTTAAATCTGAAGGGTGAAGATGAACTGATTGATGTACATGTAACAAATGGGGAAAGCCAGATCTTTATGGCCACTCACTTAGGGTACGGTCTATGGTTTGGAGAAGACGAAGTGAATGTAGTTGGCGCGCGTGCGGCAGGTGTCAAAGGGATTAACTTAAAAGAGGATGACTTTGTTGTCTCCGGTGAGATTCTTCAGCAATCTGATTCAATTGTCTTGTTCACACAGCGGGGAGCGGTAAAACGCATGAGTCTTTCTGAGTTCGAGAAGACATCCCGCGCAAAACGCGGTGTCGTAATGCTAAGGGAACTGAAAAAGAATCCTCACCGTGTTGTAGCACTGTTCGCTTGCGATCTTGAACAGCGACTAATGGCAGAAACAGAAAAAGGCGACAGAAGAGAACTGCAGGCAAAAGAGTTGCGGACAAACGACAGATACAGCAATGGCTCTTTCTTTTTTGATGAAGAGGAATCAGGTAAGGTTACAGCTGTTTGGCGCCTTCATACAGAACAATAATAAAAAACCCGCTCATACTATATGAGCGGGTTTCGTTTGTTTTTTATCAGCTTTCATGGTTGGTGAATAGATCTGTTACAGCATGAATGACTTCAATCCCCTGCCATACAAATAAATTCAGCGCTGTGAAAGAAAATAAGCCTAAAATCACCATTCTTAAGATAAACAACATGTTAAACAGCCTCCTCATATTTTCGTTACATAATCGGGTGATGTTGAACATGAAGTTTGCCGAAATAAGACGATTGATAAAATTTGGCCAGTATAAAGCTTTTTTTCCGCTGACGTCTGCGGGAGTATCCCGTACTTTTGCTTTCAGCGGTCAGCAGCAGAACAGCCATTGCCCATAAAGCGGTCAGCGTAAATGCCCCTGTGATGGATTTCTTCTCATCATCAGCATTTTGGCCGGCTTTCATTTCATGCATTTCCTGCTGGTCGGCTACGGCTTTATAATGATGGCCGATATCAAAGGCGTGGGGAATTGAGAACAAATGAAAACTGGCAATCGCCAAGAATAAGATGGATGCTTTCAATATCGTTACTTTTTTCAAATGATCTCCCCCTCCTTTAATATTACTGAATATTTTTATAATAATACCCCAATCCATCCTAAAAGTAAACCTGATTTATTAAATTTAAAAATAAATTTAACCTTGTTAAGTATATATCTTTTTGCTTATTTTTGAAAGAGAAAACTTCTTTTATTAGCGTATGTATACCCGGTTTATGGTGTGAATAAAAACATATTTTAAATGATATGTTTGTTGTTTAGGGTTTATTACTTTATTTATGTGCTAAATCAAAGAGAAAGGCAAGAGAATGGGAAGAAATGATTACATTGTTAATAGGGTACTCTTTTTTAAAAGCCAGCTTGCAAGGAATGTTTTTATTCGTAGGAAAATAATAGAGAAGGGGTCGACAGAGTAACATCTGGCTATGACAATATTCTTCTCGAAAAAACTTCCTAATTCGTCATATTGTGATATAATAAAACTCGTTATGTTAAAAAATCTAACATCAAAATCGAATTCGTGTTGAATTGATGAAAACGGGAGGTAAATATGGAGTCTTTTTTCAATAGTTTAATTAATATTCCAAGTGATTTCATCTGGAATTACCTATTTTATATTTTAATAGGGCTTGGATTATTTTTTACCATACGTTTTGGTTTTATCCAATTCCGTTATTTTATTGAAATGTTCAGAATAGTAGGGGAGAAGCCGGAAGGAAATAAAGGTGTTTCATCTATGCAGGCATTCTTTATTTCGGCCGCATCCCGAGTCGGCACAGGGAATTTGACTGGTGTAGCCTTAGCAATTGCGACAGGCGGACCAGGCGCTGTATTTTGGATGTGGGTAGTGGCTGCAGTAGGCATGGCTTCAAGCTTTGTCGAAAGTACATTAGCGCAGCTTTATAAGGTAAGAGACGGGGAGGATTTCCGCGGAGGGCCGGCCTACTATATTCAAAAGGGTCTTGGTGCCAGATGGCTTGGTATCGTTTTTGCAATCTTAATTACCGTCTCATTCGGCTTGATTTTTAACGCTGTTCAAACAAATACAATTGCTGGAGCATTGGATGGCGCATTCCATGTGAATAAAATAGTTGTAGCCATAGTTCTGGCGGTTTTAACTGCGTTTATCATTTTCGGCGGTTTAAAACGTGTTGTCGCTGTTTCACAGCTAATTGTGCCGGTTATGGCAGGCATTTATATCCTTATCGCTTTATTTGTTGTCATCACGAATATTACAGCTTTCCCTGGCGTTATCGCTACAATTGTTAAAAATGCTTTAGGTTTTGAACAAGTCGTCGGCGGCGGAATAGGCGGCATCATCGTTATCGGTGCGCAGCGCGGACTTTTTTCAAACGAAGCAGGAATGGGGAGCGCACCAAACGCGGCTGCGACGGCTCATGTATCCCATCCGGCAAAGCAAGGCTTTATTCAAACATTAGGCGTATTTTTCGATACATTTATTATATGTACGTCCACAGCATTTATTATTTTGCTGTACAGTGTAACTCCAAAAGGCGACGGCATCCAAGTAACACAGGCTGCTCTTAACCATCACATTGGAGGCTGGGCGCCGACTTTCATCGCAGTCGCAATGTTCTTGTTTGCATTCAGTTCAGTTGTCGGCAACTATTATTATGGCGAGACAAACATTGAATTTATTAAAACAAGCAAAACATGGCTGAACATTTACCGTATCGCTGTAATTGCTATGGTTGTGTATGGATCTTTATCAGGCTTCCAAATCGTTTGGGATATGGCGGACCTCTTTATGGGTATCATGGCGCTGATCAACTTAATTGTGATTACGCTGCTGTCAAACGTTGCTTACAAAGTGTATAAAGATTACGCGAAACAGCGTAAGCAAGGACTTGATCCTGTGTTTAAAGCGAAAAACATCCCTGGGCTGAAAAACGCTGAAACATGGGAAGATGAGAAACAAGAAGCATAATATAAATATAAAACAAAGCTGCATTCAATAGTTGAATGCAGCTTTTTCATTATTGGAAATAAATTTAATTTTTCGACTCGAATGAAAAATGACGTGTAAAGTCCCTATTCAGTCCAGTTTTCTTTGTTCTATATGTGTCATGTGTGTCTTATTCAATGGAGATAGAGCAAATTGACAGGCTTTTAAACCTCCCAAAAACAAGAAATTAGGTTGATAGACAATCATGAGAAAGATTTTTACAATGAGTTCGTGCTCATAAGAAGTGAAGAGCCAAAATGATGCGAAGGAGGAAAAGATCAGATATGAAACGGTCAATCTCTATTTTTATTACGTGTTTATTGATTACGTTATTGACAATGGGCGGCATGATGGCTTCGCCGGCATCAGCAGCAGGGACAAAAACGCCAGTAGCCAAGAATGGCCAGCTTAGCATAAAAGGTACACAGCTCGTTAACCGAGACGGTAAAGCGGTACAGCTGAAGGGGATCAGTTCACACGGATTGCAATGGTATGGAGAATATGTCAATAAAGACAGCTTAAAATGGCTGAGGGACGATTGGGGTATCACCGTTTTCCGTGCAGCGATGTATACGGCAGATGGCGGTTATATTGACAACCCGTCCGTGAAAAATAAAGTAAAAGAAGCGGTTGAAGCGGCAAAAGAGCTTGGGATATATGTCATCATTGACTGGCATATTTTAAATGACGGTAATCCAAACCAAAATAAAGAGAAGGCAAAAGAATTCTTCAAGGAAATGTCAAGTCTTTACGGAAACACGCCAAACGTCATTTATGAAATTGCAAACGAACCAAACGGTGATGTGAACTGGAAGCGTGATATTAAACCGTATGCGGAAGAAGTGATTTCCGTTATCCGCAAAAATGATCCAGACAACATCATCATTGTCGGAACCGGTACATGGAGCCAGGATGTGAATGATGCTGCCGATGACCAGCTAAAAGATGCAAACGTTATGTACGCACTTCATTTTTATGCCGGCACACACGGCCAATTTTTACGGGATAAAGCAAACTATGCACTCAGCAAAGGAGCACCTATTTTTGTGACAGAATGGGGAACAAGCGACGCGTCTGGAAATGGCGGTGTATTCCTTGATCAATCGAGGGAATGGCTGAAATATCTCGACAGCAAGACCATTAGCTGGGTGAACTGGAATCTTTCTGATAAGCAGGAATCATCCTCAGCTTTAAAGCCGGGGGCATCTAAAACAGGCGGCTGGCGGTTGTCAGATTTATCTGCTTCAGGAACATTCGTTAGAGAAAACATTCTCGGCACCAAAGATTCTACGAGGGACATTCCTGAAACGCCAGCAAAAGATAAACCCACACAGGAAAATGGTATTTCTGTACAATACAGAGCTGGGGATGGGAGTATGAACAGCAACCAAATCCGTCCGCAGCTTCAAATAAAAAATAACGGCAATACCACGGTTGATTTAAAAGATGTCAATGCCCGTTACTGGTATAAAGCGAAAAACAAAGGCCAAAACGTTGACTGTGACTACGCGCAGATTGGATGCGGCAATGTGACATACAAGTTTGTGACGTTGCATAAACCAAAGCAAGGTGCAGATACCTATCTGGAACTTGGATTTAAAAACGGAACGTTGGCACCGGGAGCAAGCACAGGGAATATTCAGCTTCGTCTTCACAATGATGACTGGAGCAATTATGCACAAAGCGGCGATTATTCCTTTTTCAAATCAAATACGTTTAAAACAACGAAAAAAATCACATTATATGATCAAGGAAAACTGATTTGGGGAACGGAACCAAATTAGTTAAGCTTTTTTTGGCGGACATCAGTAACGATGTCCGTTTTTATCATCTAATAGGAGGTTTGCGTTGTGGATGAAATACTGAAACAGTATATGGTGCTGTACAAAAAAATGAGTAATATGATAAATGGTCCGGACTATCCAGGTAAGGAAAAAGACATCCAGCATCAAAAAGATCAGATCGAAGTTTACGAAAAACAGCTGCAGCAAGGATTTTCTACAGATTATGACTACGATGTATTTGCTGATTCTGTTATCAAATGCGCATACGGCGATATGACGCTGGAAGATTTAGAAGCCGTTTATTATGGATTGACAACACCATTTTTTTGATTTGTCATTCAGCAGTAAAATTTCAATTTCTGTCTCACTAACTTAAGTATACTTTGATATTGAGACAGAAATTTATTTATTCCACTTACTTCCTAGAATATATATTATGTAAACTAAAAAGCGGATTCTTTTGATAGTTATTAACTCTTGGCCTTCCACCTATTCTTCCTCTAGCTCTAGCTGATTTAAGCCCAGACAATGTTCGTTCACGAATGGCCCGTTCAAACTCGATTGCTTTACCAGCTGCCGTACTTGTATCTAAAATATCTTGTATACTAATAAATTCGCCACAAATAGACAAGAGCTTGTATCACTTAGATACAAGCTCTTTTTGTACTAAAGCCCTCCTTAATTGAATTAACCGCGTGTTCTTATGTGACGTTGGATTCAACGGCTAACTCTTTGATATGCGTTTATCACAGCCTCTCGGTTATGTCACTTGTTGCTGGTCTTCTTGATCAAGTCCACGCCATCGTATGCAAGACTTTCCACACTTGCAGCCTTCTGCAGTAAGTAATGATCAAAAAAGCTTTTCGTATAGTCTGTAACAAGATTTCGCATTTCCATAGCATCCCGTTCGCCTCTGAGTTCCTCCTTAACATTGGTAAACACGATGTCACAGTAATCTAAATGCGCAGCACGATCAACAGAGAAATAATAGGTTTCCATGCTATTGTTAGCGCCAATTATCGCATTCATATTATAGTTAGGTTCACAAAACAGTAGCAAGAAGGGTTTCTTAAGGTTGCTGCCGAGAAGACCGAACGCACCGCTATCCAAGCCAATCCCGCAGGCGAACCGTTCGTCGTCCCGGCAAACTATCGCCGTCGTAGGCCCTCCATAAGAATGTCCGACTATGCCCATGCCGATGTCAAGCAACAATCTGCCCTTAAAGATGGAATTCAGCTCTCCAGAGTCCAGTTTGTAAAGATAATCGGCTACATACCTTACATCTTCTGCCTGTAATTCGCTATACTCTGTTAACTTGGCAAGTATCGGCAGTGTAAGCACGTTTTGACACATCTCAATGGCCGTTTCATCATCAGGACGCAGCTCCATCCTACCAGCCAACTCCACCATCTCCGGATCTTCAGAAAACGCCATAATGGCATCCGAAAAATCCTTTGATACATTAAACAGGCGCCCATCTTTACGCTTATACATCGTGCTATTCTGATGGCCGATGCTTACCACTACATATCCCATGCTTGCCAAGTCTGTACAGATCACAGTACCCCATTCTGGAGAACCTCCTCCGCCGCAAACATAGAATAATACCGGATAGCGCTTTTCCTTCCCGGAGAGAGCAAGGTCGTCGTAACACTGGGTCTTGATATCGATAGAGTAAGCATCCTTCAACGCTGTGAGAAGCGGCTGCTCATTCAACATCTCGTAGACTTCAGGAAACATGTACGTTGATATAGTCTTACCTTCGCTACTGTCGGACGGATAGTACACAAACACCGTCAGTTCTCTTTTTGAGTGATCTGATGCCGTATACTCAAAGTCCATCTGGGTTCGACCGACAGTATAGCAGCCAATTGGTTCTGGAAATGCGTCATAAGTTTTCATTTTCTTGCTCCCCCTTAATTAATAAAAGTGGCGAATGTGAAGTATATACATTGCGCTATGAGCGCTAAAAATTTCAAAAAAATTTATAATCTTCAAGCAGAAAATGACGAAAAAAAGCGATTTTCTGATCGGAAAATCGCTTTTTTCAGACTTCGACTTTTTTATTTCCGTGCAGGTTTATTTGATGCACCCTTGGCGGTTATGACTACGGCGTTTAGATCCGTATCCGCTCCAATGCGGTACCGCTTGCCTTGGTGTCCTTAACGATTTACAACAAATGTTGTCACGCTTTGAGCTGGAAGATGGGCCCAAAAATGATTTCCCGATACAGTGAGATTCGTTCCAGGTTGTAGATTGCTGCTGCTGCTCGTGATCCATCTAGATACGTTTGAAGCAGATCCATTCTGCAAAACAAAGTTTTGGTTGACTCCTGTGTTGCTTTTATTGATGGCAACAATAACGACCTTGTTGTCACCTTTATAGGCTGACACGTAAACGTTCGCATTAGGGTTTTTCGTTGCATCAATCCTTACATAGCCGGGACGCACAAACTTTGAGAAATGAGCCATATTGTAGCCGCGTTTGCTGATCGTACCATCTTCTTTCATAGGTCCATATGATCTTCGGATGTACCACCATACATAAGCTTGAAAGTCCCCCTCTACCATCGCATTGTGAATATGTTGTGAAACATCCAATGCCTCGGGCCATCGATCCGCTGAGTTGTTATCACTGTTCGGATAGTATACTTCCGTCATCCAAAGATCCTTCCCCGCTCCTTTTTGTTTGAAAAGAGGATAAGGGAATTGGCTGACCTGAGTGCCGTACAGGTGGGTTCCGAGAATATCCATATTGGCAAGAGCCTGCGAATCGTTCAAAATCGGGTCCGACAAGTTCTTCAAGTATTGAAATGACTCAGGCGCAATGACGCGGGCATTGATCGAGCCGGCGTTTTCTCTCATAAAGCGAAGTATTTCTTGCGGCGTCCACCACGTCCACTCGTGAGCGTAATCAGGCTCGTTTTGTACCGAAATCGCGTAAAGATTCACACCATTATTCTTCATGAAGGTAACAAAATCGTTAAGATGCTGTGCGTATGCTGCGTACTTGTTGTATTTCAGCCGTTTAGCCGATGTGTCACCATTACGATTAAAGGTCTCAACCATATCACTTGGAGGATTCCAAGGAGAAGCAAAAACGATTGCTCCATGTTTGACCGCACTCTTTGCAGTCTCCACCTCTTTATACCAATTATTTCGATTTTCATCTACATGAATTCTTAAGATTGAAAATCCTAACTGGTTCTGTCCATTGCCAAAAGCAGTTTCTCTTTGAGCTGCTGTAAGATCCCCAGCCCAAGCCGGATGATTCATCCCTCCAAAACCGCGAATCACTTGTTTCTCTGCAGATACATTAACTGTTACATCACTTGCTGCCAAAACTTCAGTAGCGCCTGGCCCTAACATGACTGACAGCATAGTGAAACATACTAATAGTACACAAATTGTTTTTTTTATGCGTGGAATCATTTATTTCTCTCCTTCGTCATGTGTCTTTTACGGTATTAAAAAATCTGCATGGCATATCCATAATGGCGGGCTGTTCCGGACTTCACCCGCCTCGTTTTTAAGCGGTCCCATTACGAGTACTATCTTTGCGTAAACTGCCAGTAATCAAAATTAAACAAGTTTCCTGTACCTGTTCCGGCAAATACAAAGAATACTTTGTGCACGCCGGTTGCCCCGCTTATCGCAGTTTCTATTTCTCTCCACGTTTGCGCTCCACCTGTGGAAGGTACATTTAGGGTTCCTACAAGTTGACCGTCTGCACTGTCGAGGCGCACTTCTATTTTCCCGCCTATAGTGGATGCTACATTTGCTTTAAACGTTCTGGCGCCGCCCGCCCCGAAGTCTGCATTTCCTACAGCAATCCAGTCTCCATTTTGAATGCTTGTTACATGCTGATTATTTACTGGCCCGCCGGGTGCTGTCGATTTCTCTGTCAAAATGCGTCCATTCCAGGCAAACGTTTCAGCTTCTACCCGGTTATAAGGATTCAAATTGGAAAGCTGTGTTACACCTGCATAATTTGCTGCTACCTCTTGGATGGATCCATCTGGGTTATGCACCAGCTTATTAATATGGGGAGAACGGTATCCTTTGCCGGCCCCGAACAGAGCGGAACTGACAGTTTGCGCATGGTACACCACATACCACTCGTTTTTAAAATTGAAAACAGCATGATGGTTGTTTCCGCCGCCTCCGAAAAATGCACCCGGATTTTTCAGGAAATGCCCTCTATATGTAAAGGGACCCATGGGATTTGAACTGGTCATGTAGCCGATCTCACCCGGGGGTTTATCGGCCGGGTGCGTGCCGCCGAAATTGATGCAATAGGAGTAATAATATGTTCCGTTATACTTGTGCAATCCCGAATCTTCAAACATGAAAGGCGCATCAATTGTAGATGCACTTCCCTCAACACTCGTCATATCAGGCCCTAATTTTATGACCCTTGCCGTTTTAGGATTGGCCCATTGTGCCTGCGTTGGATTTGAACCGCCAGGAACGCCTCCCCCGGCATACAGGTAACCGGTGCCGTCATCATCTACAAATACTGCCGGATCAAAAAGCCATACAACACCAGACATTCCTGGCGTACTTGGCGTTACGAGCGGTTTTCCGATTGGGTCGGTCCATGGACCAATCGGGCTGTCTGCGGTGAGAACCCCGATACCTCCGCCGCTGTTTGCGAAATAAAGGAAGAATTTATCCTTGCCATTAATTTTTTTAACTGCGATTGACGGTGCCCATGACGCACCTGCCCATTTTGCAATTCCGCGGCCTCCATTAGCTCCATTGGCACCTGCTACCGGAATGGCTCCGTGGTCTGTCCAGTTCACCATATCCGCTGAAGATATGACGAATACTCTATTCAAATTGGCAAATGAATTATCTTTAATTGTTCCGTTGCTATTATATTCATAGTCATCACTTGACATATAGATATAGACTCTTCCGTTATAGGTCAGCGCAACCGGATCCGCTCCCAAATGATGGTCGATAAGCGGGTTTGAATTCCCTATATGTTTTGCAATTGTAGTACCTGTGGCAGCATACGCAGAATTCCCAGATAAGCAGCTCAATAATAAAACTAGAATCCATAAACATACGCTACACTTTTTCCTCATCACTTCACATCCTCCTTTTTCCTTAAAATGGGGGATTTTCTTTTGGAATTTGATGACAACAGGTCATGAAGATCGCACGCATAAGGTAGCCGGAAGCTGTTTAGCAATGTTCCCAGTTCTTGTTCTGAAAGCTCATCTTCATGTGTCTCCATTCTTCGAGGAGATCGCACCACTCCTTCAAAATTGTTCGAAAAAATTTCCCCATTCCTAGCGACCATTGTCCAGAAAATAAAAAGACAGGATTGTTCATGGCCTCCCACTAATCACATTGAACGGAGATTACATCATTATCCAAGATATCCCTTTATCTAACATCCTACATCATTAAAAAAATTGTGTATAGAAACTTTTGGAGGAGTTAGTTTTTCGATTCTACAAAGGAACTGGATACATTTATTCATTGATAAGATGGGGCTAACACTCCGTTTATATTTGTATGTTTTCAGACACAAAAAAACGACCGTTCAATGCGGCTGTTTTTTTTCAAGACTATAAGAACTATTGAGCGGTATACCCGCTTTTTCATGTTTTGTTCATATTTTATTAATTGTTTATTCAACACTGTCCGCTATAGTAATCCATATCAACAAATATGACTGCCACTCGCATCTTTTATGAAGGGAGGTTCGTTACGCTGAAAGAAAAAATAAAGACATTAGGCCGTTTTTGCACCGTAGGCGTCGGCAATACGCTGATAGATTTTGGTGTCTTCTTTCTTCTTACCGCTTGTCATGTCTCTTATCTGCCGGCGCAGATCTGCTCCTATACTGCAGGTATCGTCAACAGCTATGTGTGGAACCGGAATTGGACGTTTTGTGTGAAACGTAAGGCTGACGGGAAAGAGATCGTGCGTTTTCTCATGATTAATATTGCCGCGTCAGGGATCACCTTTTTGCTGCTTTATTTGTTTCAAAACTGCGGCTGTTCGCTATTGGTAAGCAAGCTCGCCGCCACTATCGGCGGAATGATGATGAATTTTATCGGAAACCGAATCTGGGTATTTGGAGATTCAATGAAAAACATACAGGATCAGGAGTGAGGATGCATGAGAAAAAAAGTGAGAAAAGCGGTTATTCCCGCAGCGGGTTTAGGAACGAGATTTCTGCCGGCAACAAAGGCGCAGCCTAAAGAAATGCTCCCAATCGTCGACAAACCGGCAATCCAATATATTGTAGAAGAGGCCGCAGAGTCAGGAATTGAAGATATACTGATTATTACAGGGAGAAACAAACGCTCGATTGAAGATCATTTTGATCGGTCGGCGGAATTGGAATTCAATCTCCGGGAAAAAGGCAAGACGGAGACACTTAAGGAAATGCAGCAGATTGCCGATTTGGCCAACATACATTACATCCGCCAGAAAGAACCGCTCGGATTAGGCCATGCGGTGCTGTGTGCGGAGCATTTTATCGGAGATGAGCCTTTTGCCGTTCTCTTAGGTGATGATATTATGGTGTCTGAAACACCGGCTCTTCGGCAATTAATGGATGTATATGCCGTTTATGGCACAGAGGTTGTCGGTGTACAGTCAGTTCTCCCTGAGGATGTCAGCAAATATGGTATTATAAATACATCAGGGTCTCAAGGGCATGTATACGAAGTGAACGATTTAGTGGAAAAGCCTTCTCCTGAAGAAGCACCTTCGGAAATCGCAGTAATGGGACGTTATGTGCTGAATTCTTCGATCTTCTCCGTTTTGAAGACAATTGGCAGAGGCGCGGGCAACGAAATTCAGCTGACAGATGCGCTTCGTGAGGTTTGCCGTAAGGAGCCGATCCACGCCCGGCTGCTGGAAGGAAATCGATATGACATTGGCGATAAGCTAGGCTGTTTTAAAGCGAGCACCGAAATCGGCTTAATGCGTTCCGAAATGAGATCTCAGCTTTTGGCCTATTTAGAAGATGTGATCAAACGGGAATCGAAAGAAATGCTGCGGTAAAAAAATTGTAACCATCTTGCTCGTCAATCAGTCATATAATAGTGAAAAAGATTAGGACAGGTTGTGAAGAATGTGGGCAGTTTGATAAGCGAAATTTTAACATGGCTGACAAACATGGGATATGCGGGTATTGCGATTGGGTTAATGATTGAAATCATTCCGAGTGAGATTGTATTAGCTTATGGCGGCTATATGGTATCGGAAGGCACGATTGGATTTATTGGCGCAATTATTGCGGGTGTTATCGGGGGCACCATTGCCCAGATCTTTATTTACTGGATCGGCCGCTATGGCGGCAGGCCATTTCTGGACAAATACGGGAAGTATTTATTGATTAAAAAGCATCATATCGACATGTCGGAGAACTGGTTTCAGAAATACGGCGCCGGAGTTGTCTTCTCGGCTCGTTTTATACCGGTTGTCAGACATGCCATATCCATTCCGGCAGGTATTGCCAGAATGCCTTTTCTCAAATTTGTGGTACTGACTGTGCTTGCTATCATTCCATGGTCTATTCTGTTTGTTTATTTAGGCATACAGCTAGGAAGCCAGTGGGATGATGTTGAGAATATAGCGGGCACTTATACAACACCGATTATGATATTGGCTGTTGTCGTGATAGCCCTTTATTTTGTGATTAAGAAACGTACAGCCATATTTAAACGATAGCTAGCGGATATGCATAGGGTGACTGACGCTCCCCTATGCATATTTTTTTACTTGCGATGTTGATTTGCCAGCTTCAGATTCTCCGCTAAAAATGCGACAAACACTTCATCCCGCACGAGCGATGCGGCATAATTTCTCTTAATAAACCATTCTGCCTCTTCAAACGCTGCGAATGTTTCGTCTTGGGTTTCTCCGTTAATTTGAATATTCCATTCGTTGTCTAAAGGGAAAAGAAAAAATCTCATTTGTGCGCGATTTTCATATAATGATCCATTCGCAGATCCCTTTAGATTATAGATGTTACGGAAGGCATCCGGCCGTACAGGGTCAATACGGAAAGCTTCAGCTACAAACAACTCGTATACTTCATCGGTTATTGAACAGCCGGACGCTTTTGCATGCCCTCCGCCGCCATATCGGCCGGCGATTTCTGACACATCGATATAATCATGAATGGTGCGGAGACTGACTCGTTTTGACCCCATGCTCAAAATCGCAATGTAATCGAGGTGCGGGTTATCTTTCCCTAGCCTGTTCCCCAGCTCTGAATGGTACGATTCAGCGTGAACGATGCCTACACAGTGCTCATGAACAAAGGTTTGTACCATTTCCCTTTTCTTTCTGCGGAGGTAGCGCTCGATTTTTTCGTCTTCTAAATCAAGCAGTTTTTCTTCAAAATCATCGAAGAAAAATTCGTCATGCGTGGAAAGGCGCTGGATCATTTTTGCTTCAAATTCATCGATTGACAGCAAAAAGAAAAGATCATTAAGCCGCTTCGCCTGTTTTTGATCGTACCGCTCCCACTCCCATGTATCGTATTGGCGGACGAGCTCTGTGAATTGATCTAAGGCATTTGTCGGTTTCATGAAGCCATTTTCAACGAGATAGCCATATAACAGCGATGTCGCGGATGTGAGCCTTCCATCATCGTATTCCACCTGGACAAATCCCCATTCATGCTCATTCAAATGAAGGGCTGTTTTATGATGGTCTATGAGCTTCACTTTGCCCCCTGTATGAACGTACTCATTCAATCTCTCTTCGTTTTCTTCATTGACGGCGAGATCGGTGATGAATAACGTGTCCTGTCTGTTGCTCTCCTTCGCTTTTTCTAAAAAGTACTGCACCTGTGCGTTTAAGCCGTTGACAGAGTTATACCGGACCTCTACGTCTTTTCCGAATGCCAATTTTGCTACGATTCCGCACCCTACTCCGTCCAAGTCGTTATGTGAATATAAATGATACATAATGTAGGCCCCTTTTTATGATAAACTGACAATTGCCGCTAGAGGTGCGGCAGCCTTTATTTACTATTCTAAAAAACCAAGCGTTTTATGCAAAGGTAATTAGTTGACATAATGTTGTTATTGTAAATATATAAAGGAGCGCTATTTTTGCGCTCCTAAGTTCTTGCTTTTACACCGGATAAACCGGATGTTTTCGATTGGTAAATGTCATTTCTTTTGTCATGTATGCCTTGAGCCGTTTGGCCAGCTCATCACGCAGCGAATTGGCTGGGATAACAGCATCAATGATCATTTCTGAAGCCAGACGGTAGATATTGATGTCCTCTTTGTATTCCTCCCGTTTGCTGCTGATAAATGCGGCTCTCTCTTCTTCTGGCAGCTCGGCGATTTTTTTAGCGTAGACAGCGTTTACAGCTGCCTCAGGGCCCATGACGGCGATTTGGGCGGTTGGGAGCGCTAGACAGCAATCCGGTTCAAATGCCGGCCCTGCCATTGCATACAACCCCGCCCCGTAAGCTTTTCGGACAATGACAGAGAGTTTTGGAACAGTTGCCTCCGACATCGCAGAAATCATTTTCGCTCCGTGTCTGATAATCCCAGCCTGTTCTACTTTTGTGCCAATCATAAAACCGGGGATATCCGCTAAGAACAGCAATGGGATATGAAAAGCGTCACATAAGGTAATAAACTTAGCCGCTTTGTCTGCTGAATCGTGGAATAAGACGCCTCCTTTTACCTTCGGCTGGTTTGCAACAATGCCGACAGGCTGTCCGTGGATTCGTGCGAGGCCCGTCAATAATTCCGGTGCAAATAAGGCTTTGATCTCAAAAAATGAGTCTTCATCTATGACCCGCTCAATCAGCTCATGCATATCAAAAGGTGCGTTTTGATTTTGCGGAATGACGTCGGCAAGCGGAGTGTCGAAGTGTTTTGGCGGGCATTTCTCATGAATGGGCGCTTTTTCTTGAAAATTTGCCGGAAAGTAAGACAAATAAGCCCGCGCCAGCTGTATGGCTTCTTCTTCAGTTTCTGCAAGAATATCTCCGCAGCCGGAGATTGAGCAATGCATACGGGCGCCACCCATTTCTTCGAGAGACACTTTTTCGCCAATAACCATTTCCGCCATCCTTGGCGAGCCTAAATACATGGAGGCGTTACCGTCTATCATAACGACGATATCACAGAAGGCCGGAATATAAGCGCCACCTGCTGCAGATGGTCCGAAAAGCAGACAGATTTGCGGAATGCGTCCTGATAATTTGACTTGATTGTAAAAAATTCTTCCTGCACCGCGTCTCCCTGGAAAGACATTGATTTGGTCGGTAATTCGGGCGCCTGCCGAATCGACTAAATAAATGAGCGGACAGTTTAATTTTTCGGCGGTTTCTTGAATTCTGATGATTTTTTCAACTGTTTTTGCTCCCCATGACCCCGCTTTCACTGTTGAATCATTCGCCATGACGCAAACGGTTTGGCCGCCGATTTTGCCGATAGCGGTTACAACTCCATCAGCGGGAAGCCCGTCTGACATACATTCCGCAAAAAAAGCGTCTTCTAGCTCAATGTCATCGTCAAAGAGAAGGGAAAGCCGCTCTCTGACAAAGAGCTTGCCTTTTTCCCGATTGCTTTGATGATACTTTTCCGCTCCGCCTTTTCGAATCCGTTCAGCCCGTTCTGTTCGTTCCTTTTCATAATCCATGAGCATTGCCTCCCTTTTATATTCCCTTGTATACGGCCCGTCTTTTTTCTTGAAAGGCCTGAAGCCCTTCTCTCCTGTCTTTTGTCGGGATGGTTTGTTCATACGCTTTGTGTTCAATCGCAAGGCCTGTAGCGAGATCTGTCTCCAATCCTTTATTGATTGCAAATTTAGCCTGACGGACAGCGACCGGCCCGTTGGCAGAAATGGCTGCGGCCAGTTCCTCTGCTTTTGGCATAAGGTCACAAGGAGCCGTGACATGCTCTACAAGGCCGATTTCTTTTGCTTCGTGTGCGGTCACGCGTCTGCCTGTATAAATTAATTCTTTTGCTTTTCCTCTGCCAATCAGCCGGGGCAGCCTTTGGGTCCCTCCAGCGCCAGGGATAATAGCTAACCCTGTTTCCGGAAGTCCCAGCACAGCTGATTCAGCTGCGATTCGAAGGTCGCATGCCAATGCCAATTCTAGTCCGCCGCCTAATGCGCTTCCATTTATCGCAGCTATGACCGGCTGCGGCAAGGCATCAAGTAAAGCCGTCGTTCTTTGAATGAGAGATACACTTTCCAGAACCTGATCTTCTTTCAGTTTTATCCGTTCCTTCAGGTCTGCCCCTGCACAAAACGCTTTTTCACCGGTGCCTGTGAGGATGACGCAGCGGATGTTTGAGTTGAATTCAATTTCCTGAAGAATCATTTGCAGGTTTCTAAGCATTTCCGCTGAAAGAGCATTTGCTGCCTGAGGCCTGTTTAAGGTGATCAACGCAATATGTTCATTTTTAACAGTAAAAAGAATAGAGTCTCCCATTGTATGCGTCCTCCCTTTTATCAAGATGATTTAAACACCTGTAAATTTCTGCTCGGCAGCGGTTTGCCCATTTTTTCTTCAATCCATTTGGCCGCAGATAGCAGTTTTTCGAGCTTTACATTTGTTTTGATATCCATCTGTTCAAGCATGTACACGATATCCTCAGTTGCGGCGTTTCCTGATGAACCTGGCGCATATGGGCATCCCCCAAGCCCGCCTGCCGAGCCGTCGAACACCGTGATGCCCATTTGGAGTGCTGTGACCATGTTGGCCAGAGCTGTTCCTCTCGTATCATGAAAATGCAGGGCAATTTGATTAGCCGGGAATCGTGCCAAAAGAGCTTCAAGTACAGTTTCCACTTGGGCGGGATTAGCCGCTCCAATCGTATCTCCAAGCGACAGTTCAGAAATTCCAAATTCAAATAGAGCTTCTGAAAGGCGAATGACTTGTTCAATGGGGACATCTTTTTCGTACGGACAGCCGAAAACAGTCGAGAGGTAGGCTCTTGTTGTGAGGTTTGCTTTTTGTGCGTCGTTGTTTACCTGTTTGAGTATATGAAGGGATTCAGAAGTGGATTTATTGATGTTTTTTCTGTTGTGCGTCTCGCTGGCGGACATAAAAACGCAAGCCTCGTTAATGCCTCCTTCAAGCGCATTCTCCAGTCCTCTTTGATTCGGGACAAGTGCCGCGTACGTTACCCCTTTTTCACGGTTGATGCCTTTTGCTACGTCGATAGCATCTCGAAGCGCCGGAATCCATTTCGGGTGAACGAAGGATGTGATTTCAATATACGACAGCCCTGTCCGGGAAAGCTGGTTGATCCAGGTTATTTTATCCTCTGTTGCGATCCATACGGGCTCGTTTTGTAAGCCGTCACGCGGGCCGACTTCTTTGATTGTCACTTTTTTAGGATATGACATGGTCTTCCTCCAAATTATTGAGTGGAATCGCTCAGTTCGAGCAGTACGTCTCCTTCATTTACAAAGTCGCCTTCATTTTTTTTGACTTCTTTTACGATTCCGCTTCTATCTGCAACGATCGGGATTTCCATTTTCATCGATTCCAAAATGGCTACCTCCTGGCCCTTTTCGATTTGGTCGCCGGCTTTGACGTGGACTTTCCACAGGTTTCCTGCCATTTGTATGCTAACCGTCATGACAACTGCCTCCTTTATAGGTGTTGTTTCAAAAAGTCAGTCGTGACATCCCCTTCTTTAAATGCCTTTGTTGCCGCAGCCTGTATGAGAAGCGGAAGATTTGTTTTGATTCCCTCTACACGATAGTCGCGAAGCGCTGTCTCTAGTTTTTCAATTGCTTCTGTTCTGGTTTGGCCTTTGACAATCATCTTAGCGATCATCGGGTCATAAAAAGGGGTAACGGTGCTGTCTTTTGCTACCGCACATTCGTGTCTGACTCCTTTTTGGTCAGGAAGTGAAAACGCAGTGATCGTACCTGGTGACGGAAAGAAGGTCTTGGGATCTTCCGCGTATATTCGAACCTCTATCGCATGCCCGTTCCGTTGGATGTCTTTTTGGGAGAATGTGAGTGTATGGCCCGCAGCAATCCGCAGCTGCTGCTCCACTAAGTCCAGGCCTGTTATTTCTTCAGTCACGGGGTGTTCAACTTGCAGTCTCGTATTCATTTCGAGGAAATAAAAATTTTGCTTCTGGTCAACTATAAATTCGATGGTGCCTGCGTTCGTATAGCCGATTGCCTTCGCTGCTTTTACCGCTGTTTGCCCGATCTTCATTCTTAGTTCATCGTCTACAAATGGAGACGGTGCTTCTTCAATGACTTTTTGGTGGCGCCTCTGAACAGAGCAATCACGTTCAAACAGATGTACTGTATGGCCGTGTTGATCGGCCAAAAGCTGAACCTCGATGTGACGCGCATGTTCAATAACTTTTTCTATATACATCGACCCGTCACCGAAAAAATCTGCTGCGCGCTTTTTGTTTCCCTCGTACGCTTTTTTTAATGCTTCTTCATTTTCAACACGCTGCATTCCGATGCCGCCTCCGCCCGCTGAAGCTTTCAGCATGACAGGATAGCCGATTTGACTTGCGGTGCGGCAGGCTGCCTCTATATCTCCGAGGGATTCAGAAACGCCCGGCACCACAGGGACACCTGCAGCCTCCATTGCTTTTCGCGCTTCAATTTTGCTGCCCATCTTTGCGATGATATCAGGGGAAGGTCCGATAAACACGATGTTTTCTTGCTTGCAGCGTTCAGCGAATCGGCTGTTTTCTGATAACAATCCATATCCAGGGTGGATCGCGTCGGCATTTGCTTTTTTCGCCGTGTTTATGATTCTCTCTATATTTAAATAACTTTCACTGACTCTCGATTCCCCGATCAAATAAGCCTCTGTAGCGGCTTTTGTATGGGGCGCGTCCTTGTCTGCTTCTGAATAAACCGCGACCGTTTTAATGCCGAGACGGCTGCATGTTCGGATAATTCTCATTGCAATTTCTCCGCGGTTGGCGATCAGTACTTTTGTAAACATGATTTCACCTCATTGACTTGATGATAGGTTGAACATTTCAATCGTTTTTTCTCGCAGTTTATATTTTTGAATTTTGCCTGAGGCCGTCATCGGATAGTCATCCGTAAAAATAACATAACGCGGAATTTTGTGGCGGGCGATTTTCCCTTTGCAATAGGCTTTAAGCTCATCAGGTGAAACGCTTTTACCGTCTTTCAGTTTAATCCAGGCTGCAGCTTCCTCCCCGAATTTGGCGTCAGGCACACCAACGACCTGTACATCTAAAACAGCGGGATGCCGGTATAAAAATTCTTCAATTTCCCGCGGATAAATGTTCTCGCCGCCTCTGATGAGCATATCTTTTAATCTTCCAGTGATGCGGCAGTACCCGTCTTCATCCATGACAGCAAGATCTCCGGTAAACAGCCATCCGTCATGATTGATTGCTTTTCTGGTCGCTTCTTTGTCTTTATAATAGCCTTTCATGACGTGATAGCCGCGGGTGCACAGTTCTCCCTGCGCGCCTCTTTGAACTTCTTGACATGTCCCGGGTTCTACAATTTTCACTTCAGTATGTGGCAGGGCGCGGCCGGTTGTTTCGACTCTTCTTATGAAGGAATCATTTGCTCTCGTTTGTGTAATGACTGGCGAGGCTTCGGTTTGTCCATAGGCGATCGTAATGTCTTTCATGCCCACCCTTTCAATCACAGCTTTCATCACTTCACTTGGACAAGGAGAGCCGGCCATGATTCCTGTTCGGAGCGTCGATAGATCATATGCATCAAAATCCGGATGATGCAGCTCGGCGATAAACATGGTAGGCACACCATGGAGGGCTGTGCATTTCTCTTTTTCTACCGTTTTAAGGACGGTAACAGGATCAAATTCTTGCACGGGTATCATGGCTGCCCCGACGGATACACATGCCAAAACCCCAAGCACGCATCCAAAGCAGTGAAAAAACGGAACCGGGATGCACATGCGGTCTTGAGAAGTTAAAACCATACATTCAGCGATATTGGCAGCGTTATTGATGACATTAAAATGGGTCAGCATCACGCCTTTTGGAAACCCTGTCGTTCCTGATGTGTATTGCATATTAATCACATCGTCTTTATCCAGGCTGTTCATTCTCTCTTCAAGCTCAGCATCTGTCACTGTTTTCGCCAATATCTCTGTATCGTCCCAATGATACATGCCAGGCAACCGTTTATTGCCAATATAGATCAGCGTTTTTAAAAAGGGATAGCGTTCTGATTTCAGTTGGCCGGGCTTTGCTTCTTGCAGTTCTGGAATTAAACTGCTCACGATGTCTGGATAAGAAGTGCCCCTGTATGAATCCATGATAATAAGCGCGGAGGCATCCGATTGCTTTAACAAGTAGTCCAGCTCGTGTGCTTGATAATTGGTATTGACGGTCACGAGCACGGCTCCGATCTTCGCAGTTGCGAACTGGACGGCAAGCCATTCAGGGATATTAGAAGCCCATATGGCGACGTGGTCTCCTTTTCCAATCCCAATTCGCATGAGCCCTTTAGCGGTTTGACGGCACAGACTGTCAAATTCGGCGTACGTATAGCGGATATTTCGGTCTGGATACACAACAGCGTCTCGATCGGGATACGTATCAGCTGTTTGTTCCAGCAGCCTGCCGATTGTGGAATGGATGAGTTCAGCCATTCATTGCTCCTCCTTTCTTAATGATCGGAAAGCGTTTACATTTTTTATTTTAAAAGCTGTCTGGCGATCACGAGACGCTGAATTTCAGATGTGCCTTCACCGATTTCCATTAATTTTGCGTCCCGCAGCATCCGTTCCACCCCATACTCTTTCATATAGCCTGAACCTCCATGGATTTGAATGGCTTGATTGCAAGCTCTTGTCGCCATTTCAGATGCGAATAGCTTGGCGTACGCCGCTTCTTTGGTGAACGGGTGGTTATGGTCTTTCAGCCAGGCGGCTTTTAACACCATTTGCCGTGCCAGATCAATTTCCATCGCCATGTCAGCAAGCTTAAATTGAATCGCTTGAAAGGAAGAAATCGGCTGTCCAAACTGCTTTCGTTCTTTCGCATATGCCAATGATGCGTCAAGGGCCGCTTGGGCAATGCCGACTGCAAGAGCAGCGATGGAGATTCGCCCTCCGTCCAGCGTATATAGAAACTGTTTAAACCCTTTTGTTGGATCGCCAAGTAAGTTGGCCGCAGGCACTCTTACATCCTCAAGCAAAATTTCCGCTGTATTCGAACCGCGGACGCCCATTTTATCGTACGGGCTCGTAATCGTAAGTCCTGGTGTGTCAGTTGGCACGATTAATGCGGAGATGATGTTTTTTCCGTCTTTGTTTTTGCCTGTTACGGCGGTTACAATAACTGTGCGTGCGTAGCTTGCATTAGTGATCCAGCACTTTTCGCCGTTGATTACATACTCGTCACCATTTGAAATCGCTTTTGTTTGAGTGCCTCCTGCATCTGAGCCGGCATTTGGTTCCGTCAGGCCGAATGATCCGAGTGCTGTGCCTGAAGCCAGCGGCGTCAAATGCATCCGTTTTTGTTCTTCTGTTCCGAAGTAGTAAAGAGGGCTTGCGCCTAGCGAGACCGCTGCAGCATAGCTTAATCCAGTACTGCCGCAGGCTTTGCCGACTTCTTCAACCGCTAAGGCATATGAAATCGTATCACCGCCAGATCCGCCGTATTCTTCTGGAAATGGAATACCCATCAGACCGAGTTCACCCATTTTTTCAAATGTTTGCATCGGGAACTCGCCTGTTTGATCTACATGTTCAGCGTGAGGAGCAATTTCTTTTTTCGCAAAATCTTTTACCATTTCACGCACCATTTGTTGTTCTTTTGTCAGCTCAAAATTCACATCGTTTCCTCCTTCACATCTTTGTAACATCCTATTAGGCGAGTTCTATAATCATTCCCTGACAAGAAAAGTCTGAAAATTAAAACTGAATCCGTAGGCGCATACCATCCATATCGCAAACACAATAACTTGGCCCTTTGATAAAGCCGGGAGGATGAGGGGATGATTCCAAAGGGAAATCGTATCCATCAATAAACCGACCGCTGATCCCCATATACCTAGCTTGATCACCGCGAACTGTGATTGATCGAGTTTTTGATAGAGAAAGAACACAAGGCATAAAACAAGAGCGGTGCCCGCTCCCAAGAGAAGAAAGTTCGGCAAAAAGGCTTCTTCAGCCGGATCAGTCAACACAGCATCTCCGAACAGCACAAAAAATAATGTGGCAACTAACCAGACTAGAAATGAAAACGTAAAACACGTCCTGTACGTGTTTCTCTTCGAATTTACTTAGTACTAGCTTCTCAGATTCCAATAATGGAAAATGTCCAAACACCGCCTACAGCGGTTTACCATCGTTTCCTGTCTCCAAAATCACTTTTTAAAAAAAGACGACTTAGAAAGCCGTCTTTCTCATTTCTTATTTTGTTGTTCGTTTGGAAGCCTTGCTTTCGTTATGAAGCCGGTCTGCTGAAGTGACATAATACGTATATTTCTTGTTAGGATCTGCCGTGTTATCTAAGAAGGTTTGCTGCTCATGTGTTTTTCTTTGTGTTGCCAGCAATGTTTTCTGCTTTTTCCCTTCGGCTCTGTATATCGCATAATAGGCTGTTTCTTTCGTTTTTTGATTTGATGGGTGATCTTTAATCTGCAGAAGATTGCCGTTTTTGTCTTCGGTGACTTTCGTAAGCTTCGGTTTTTTTGGGGCGGTATTGTCAAGCCAAGGCATTTGCGGAACCAGTGCCGGCTTGCTGTAAAGATCGGTGCTGAGCCTGTCTTTGATGCCAAGCGGATTTTTGTTGAGGTCCTTGAGGCTGAAATGCATGCTTCCTTTCACCAGTTCAAGCTGGCGGTTCAAAGTGATTTGCCGCACATATTCCTCAGGGTCAGACCAAGGCGGATCAAAATTGTTATTGATTTTATATGCTGCCTGGCCAATATATAAGTGAACAGGCCTATTTTTGACTTCATTGCTCCACCAATCAGCCAGCACGTCGTAAGCCGCTGCGTTAAAGCCGATACTCCAATAAATTTGCGGAGCAATATAATCGATGTCGCCTTCTTGGATCCAATGTCTTGTGTCTGCATATAGATCGTCATAATTTCTGACGCCTGCTTTTGTATTCGATCCGGTCGGGTCATCTGCGGCGTTTCTCCATACTCCAAAGGGACTGATGCCGAATTTGACATACGGTTTTGCAGCTTTAATTGTTTGGTTGATTTGTTTGACAAGCTGGTTCACATTGTCCCGCCGCCAGTCATCGATATTAGAAAAAGCGTCTTTTCCGTATTGATCGTACTGTGCTTGATCAGGAAATTCCTGTCCTGCTATTTTATAAGGGTAAAAATAATCATCCATATGAACAGCATCGATATCATAATGTTTTACGACTTCTTCAATGCCTTTGACGATAAAATCTCTCGCTTCTGGAATGCCTGGATGATAATACAGCTGGTTTCCATAGGCGGCAACCCAATCTGGATGTTTTCTTGCCGGGTGATCCTCAGACAATTTATTAAGATCTGTATGATTCATTGTAATACGGTAAGGATTAAACCACGCGTGAAATTCCAAATTTCGTTTATGGGTTTCTTCAATCATAAATGCAAGAGGATCATAGCCCGGGTCCTTCCCTTGGACACCGGTTAAGTATTCCGACCAAGGCCCGTAGGCTGACGGATAAAAGGCATCAGCCGTCGGTTTAATCTGAACGATAACGGCATTCATTCCCATTTTTTGCACATCGTTCAGCAGTTTGATATACTCCTGTTTTTGCTCTTTCACAGATAACCCTTTTTTGGACGGCCAATCAATATTTAATACGGAAGCAATCCATACGGCTCTCAGCTCCCTGTCAGACTGCGCATTGGCCATAAACGGAACGGAAATGACAAACGTTCCGATGATCAAGCTGACAAGGAAACGGACAATCGACTTTTGGCAAACCTTCATTCTGTTTCTTCTCCCCCATTACATCACTTTCACTATTCGCTATTACGGTATTCCCGGGCTATAAAAGGGTGATTAACAGAATGTCTATCTCACTAAATAAACGAAAAAAGTCCTAAAGCATGTTGTGAACCGCTTTTAGGACTTTTTATCATTAATCATGGTTTGCAGACTTTTTAACACGTCAATAAGTTTTACGCCGACACCGACAGCCGTTTCAAGGATCGCTTGTGCTCCGGCAATGGCTAAAATAAATATCACCGGTATTGCAATACGAGGCGAAAAAAGATAGCCGAGTCCGATCAAGATGGCACACCAAACACCGGCACACCAGTAGCAATTGAGCATGTATCCAAAGTTAGAAGCCGGCACGCTTTTTTCATCTACATGCCCGTTTTGATCAACAATCCTTTTCTTTTTCATAAAAGGTTTTCGGATAAATTCTGTGATTTTATCAAATACAATCAAATGTGTCAGCCTGTAACTGGCTAGAATCAGCATGATAAACGTAAGAAAAGATAGATGATCCATGACAAGCCTCCAAGAAAAAGGATGATGTTATCATTCCCTAGTGTCATCGATCCATTCTTTGATACAAAAAGAAGCGGACAGAGAATGCCTCTGTCCGCGAATCCGCTCTATTGTTTGTGCGGGATTGCTTTATTTGAAGTGATCTTTTCTAAAATGTCGAGGATGATGTCAGCATTCTTTTCAGCATATGTTCCTTCCAGCATGTCTTTATGAGCGCCAAAACCCGAGTACTCACTATAGTTTCCACAGGCGCCTTCCCATTTCGTTAAGCCTGTATTCTCGCTGGTTTCGGGGTGGATTCCAGCTTCGATGAAATGAATGCTTGCTTTGATGTGCCCTTCATTCAGCAATTGTGCCCAATATGCCTGATAGTTTCTTTTTTTCTTCATCACCTTTTCTCTGACTGCTTCAGGCAGATATGCTGCAGATTCGTCATTACCGGTATCGATAGGCAAAGACTGTTCCTTTAGATAAGCGTCCACAATAATGAAGTCGCTGACTTCCAATCCTTTGCGCTCCATAGCCTGTGCCACTTCAAAAGCCAGGTTTCCGCCTGCAGAGTAGCCTAATAAAACGTATGGGCCCTCAGGCTGTATGTCCGTCATGCAATTAACATATTGTTCAATGCGGGTGTCTTGTTCAATAAAGTGAAACCCGTATACGGCTGCCTTCTCATTCAGCAATAAAGCAAGGTCTTTAAAATAAATGCCAAATCCTGATATCGGCGGGAAGCAGAAAAGTTTTTGCGCGCCGTGCTGGTTCAGTTTGATCACATGCTGTTCATCTGCCGCTCTCAGCTGTTTAGAATAAAGTTTTTCGGCAAGCTGAGCGATTGTCGGATGTTCGAACAAGAAATCAATCGGTATGTCAATGTTCTGCTGATGTTTTAGTGTATGTATGACTTGCAGTGCTTTTAGTGAATGTCCGCCAATAGCAAAGAAGTCATCATCAATACTGATTGTGTTAACACCGAGGACTTGCTTCCAAATGTTCGCCAATTCTTCTTCAACCAAGTTTCTTGGCAATATGATGTTCTGTCGTTTGGCAGGCTTATTTTCTGGAATAGGCAGCGCGCTGCGGTCTATTTTTCCGTTTCCGGTAAGCGGCATCCGCTCCACACGCACCCAGTGCTGCGGGATCATATAGTCTGGAAGCACACGCGCCAAATCGGCGCGAAAATCCGTATCTGTTTTTTTGTGATCACCGACGTAATGAGTGTACAGCTGCGCCTCTCCATCTTTTTCTCTCAATGTCACTGCTGCTTCCTGCACGCCTTCCATTTCTAACAGGCGCGCTTCTATTTCGGCAGGCTCAATTCGTTTTCCGCGGATTTTCATTTGCCTGTCAATTCTGCTGATGTATTCTAAGTTTCCATCAGGCAGCCAGCGCGCCAAATCACCGGTACGGTATATTCTTTCTCCAGACAAGAAAGGATGAGGAGAAAAAACAGCATTTGTCAGGTCATCTCTGTTCAAATAGCCTTTAGCGACCCCATCACCGCCAACACAAAGCTCGCCGGGAACGCCTATTGGCAAAAGACGTCCTTTTGTATCTAAGATGTAAGCGGTGCTATTGCTGATTGGTTTTCCAATCGGAATCGGCCCCGCATAGTCTCTCTTCATTTCAAAAAAGGTTGAAAAAGTCGTGTTTTCCGTAGGCCCGTAAATATTATGAAGCGCGAGATCTGGACAGGCGTGTCTGACGGCATTCATCAGGGCAGGAGAGAGTGCTTCTCCTCCGACATATAACGTATGGAGTCCGCGAAACATGTCAGCTCGTACCTGTGCCAGCTGATTAAAAAGAGCTGTAGTTAAAAATAGCACTGTGATGTCATTTTCAAGCAAATACGCCCCAAACCGATCAGGTGTCAGCATTGTCGATTTATCAATGATATGAAGGCTTGCGCCATTTAAAAGTGACCCGAACATTTCAAAGGTGACGGCGTCAAAGCTGATAGATCCAGTAAGAATAAACCGGTCATCACCGGACGCAGACGTGTAATTGCTGTTTCTGACAAGGGACACGACATTGCGATTCGTAATCATGACCCCTTTCGGCCGGCCTGTTGATCCTGAGGTATACATGATGTATGCAAGATCGTCCGGGCTGGAGGTGATATTGATTGGGATATCGTTCTCTTCTGACAATGCCTGCGCATCTGAAATGATACATGTCCCTGAGAACACAGCATTTTGCTCCAGCCCCTTTTGAACAATCAACATTTTTGCTTGCGTTTCCTCAAGCATAAAGCTGACTCGTTCAGGAGGAAGCTCCGCATCAAGCGGGAGGTATGCTCCCCCTGCTTTTAAAACGGCAAGCACACTGATCATGAATTCGGGAGAATGTGCAGCCAATATTCCGGCTGTCTCGTTTTGCCGAAATCCCTTTTGAATTAACTCTCTGGCGAGCGCATTAGAGCGTTTATCAAGCTCTTTATACGAAATAGACATATTGCCATACACAAGTGCGGTATGGTCTGGCGTCTTTTCTGCTTGTTCGCGAAATAAATCGATAATTGTATGATTCTTTGGATACTCCGTTTTTGTATTGTTGAACTGTGTGACAATCTGCACTTTTTCTGTTGCATCAAGAAAAGAAAAATCAGCAATTGGCATATGAGGGTGCTGTGCCGCTGTGCTAAGCGCTTGCGTAAATTGCCTCTTGATACAGCTGATCCAGGCAGCATCGTAAACGAACGCATTATAGCTGAACTTGACGACAAGCTCTTCGCCGGGAGCAACGACAAGATTAAAGTTATATCCTGATTGCTCGGATACTTGAACTTGATCGATTTGCAGCGGTGAATCGGTTTGATCAGCGGAATCGGCGATTTTCTGCTGTAACGGATAGTTTTCAAAGACGATAATGTGATCAATCAGTTCCTGTTTTAATGCGGTGTTTGCCTGAATATCAAATAAAGGCTGGCAGGTAAACGGCTCAGCTTCCAGCATTTCTTTCTGGCATCGTATGAGCAGTCCTTGAAACGTTTCGTCTTGATGTGTTTTAATTCGAATCGGTATGGTATTGATAAACAACCCTATCATTTGCTCCACGCCCGGGATTTCTGACGGTCTTCCTGATACAACTGCGCCAAACACAACGTCGTCTGTGCGGTTATATTGCTGCAGCATCACACCCCAGACCGTTTGAATAAGGGTAGCGAGCGTGACGCCATGTTGTTTGGCAGCCTCTTTCAGCTTGTCTGTCAGTGGTTTATTTAATGAAAATATCAAATCTTCACGGTGATAACCTTCTTTTGTTTCTTTATCAGACACCCGAGGCAGAGGTGATGGGGTGCTGTAGTTTTTTAAATAGGTATCCCAGTAGGCCGCTGCTTTTTCTTTGTCTCGGTTTGTCAGCCAGGAAATATAGGTGCTGTACGGACGGACAGGGTCTAATGAAAGCGGTTTTCCTGCATGAATCGATTGATAAATTTGCATAAATTCCTGCATAACAATACCTAGGCACCATCCGTCCATTAAAATATGATGGTGACTCCAGATACAGACATGTTCATCTTTAGCTGTTTTGAATAGAGAAATCCGCATCAGCATGTCTTTTTGCAGATCAAAGCCTTTTTGCTTGTCCTTCTCTTTAAAGCGTTCAATATACTCATTCTGGTCGTTTGTTGGCAGATGAGAAATGTCTTCGCTGTACAAATGGAATTCACGTTCTGTCATCACGACTTGCCGAGGTCCCGACAAATGCGGGACGTGCGGCAAAAACACGGTTCTGAAAATATCATGGCGGTCGATAATGGCTTGAATGCTGCGCTGGAACCAGTCATAGCTGAGGCTTCCTTTAATGGTGAAGAGCGACTGCTCAACATACGCCCCCTCCTCTTTACGGAGGAAGGAATGAAACAGCATCCCCTCCTGCATGTGACTCAGAGGATAAATGTTCTTGATTTTTTTAATGTTATCCATAGTGTCTGCACCTTTCTTCACGGATTCATTAGTGAAAACTGAGCATATCAGCGATCTCTTGCAGCGCGTCCTCGGTCAGTTCTTGATCATCATAATCGCTGATCGTCTTTTCTGTTTCGCTTTTGTTCTGGCAGTGTTCGATCAGCTGTAATAAAAATTGACGGCATGTTTCGCTAAGCTGTTCGATGGTTTTGCGCTGAAAGCGGGCATTGTCATAAGTCATATTGACAGTCAATTTTCCTTCTGCAGCGATTGCACTGATATCCAGCGACTGTTCACGGTTCCATGTTGTGCTGATATCACCTCCGGCACCCAGCGGAGAGAATGAGAAGGCGTCCTCCTCAGGTACTTCAGCTGTGCGGCCGCTTTCAAATTGACCAAGATAATTGAAGCTGATTTCTGGTGCCCCTATGAAATCGATGTCTTTTTTGCCAGGCGGCGTCAAATATTTGATGACACCGTAGCCGAATCCTTTGTCAGGTACACGTCTCATTGTATCTTTTGTTGTTTTTAGCACATGAACCATGTATTCTTCCGAGTCTGGCAAGTCTGCGTTCAGTTTAATCAATAACGGATAAATGGCGGTAAACCATCCAACCGTCCGGCTCACATCTATTCCTTCTAATACATCCTCTCGCCCGTGGCCCTCTAATGATAGTTTGAAGGCGGATTGATTGGTCCAATGGCGCAGCGCAAGAATGACAGAAGCGAGCAGCATGTCCTGCGTATCAGTGTTATATGCGCTGTTGGCGTCTTTTAAGAGTGCTGCTGTCTCTATATCGTTTAAGGTAAACGAAATTGTGGACCGTTGTCCCTCGTGTGCTCTAGTTCCATCGATTTGATCAAAAGGCAATGCCTCTGTTTGATACTCTTCGGCTTCGCGCCAATACTTGAGCTGTTTCATTAGCTGCTGGCTTTCAGCGTAGTCAGAGAGCTTTTTCGCGTACGCTTTAAACGAGCTTGTTTTAGGCGGCAGTTTGATATCCTCCCCGCCAGCAGCTTGGCGATACCCTAAAGCCAAATCTTCAAGCAGAACCCGCCATGAGATGCCGTCAACGACGAGGTGATGAGCAGATAAAAATAAGAAATCACCGTCAATTGTGTGGAAAAGACCGGCTTGCAGCAGCGGACCATTCTTCAAATCCATTTTCTGCTGAATATCAAGTACATGGCGTTTGATAATAGGCTCATACGCTCTATTTCCATCAGTGCCGTCCGGAGCTGATAAATCAATCATCTGAAGGCCGTACAACGCGTCGTCCGAATGACTGAGCGGCCGATTATATTGATCCCACTTTCCTTGTTCATTCTGTGTAAACACCATTCGCAGCGCATCATGATGACACGTTATTGCTTTTAACGTTTTTCGCAGTGCGTCTTCTTGTACAGAGGTGCTTCGATGCAGCATTACGGACTGATTAAAATGGTGTTTTTCTTTTATATCTTGAGAAAGAAACCATTTTTGAACAGGCGACCATTGTACATCTCCCTCAACCGCAGCTTGGCTGGAACTTGTATCTGAATCACGGATATAAGCTGCCAATTCTTGAATGGTCGGATGGCTAAACAAATCTTTCACTGCCATTTGCTTGCCTATCCGGTGAAGCCGCGCAGATACCTGTAACGCTTTGATCGAATCTCCGCCAAGTTCAAAGAACGAATCAGCTGTTCCGATCTTTTCTGCCCCCAGTACTTCTTTCCATATATCTGCCAGTATTTGTTCCATTTTGCTGGCTGGCGGGAGGAATGGACGTTCACCTTCGTGGTTGTATACAGGTTTTGGAAGAGCTCCGCGATCCAGCTTGCCATTTGGTGACAATGGAAGTGAGTCCAGTTTTTCAATAAACGCAGGGTGCATAAACACCGGCAGCTTGTTTTGTAATTCTGAGCGTACAGCACTTGTGCTCAACTCTGGTTTTGTCACCACATAAGCACTTAATTCGGTTTGTCCTGACGCTGTTACATGAGCAACTACTGCGGCGTCTTTTACACCATTTATACACCGGATGACCGATTCAATTTCTTTCGTTTCTACACGGTATCCTCTGATTTTGACTTGATCATCGATTCTTCCGAGATATTCGAGTGTTCCGTCGGCCATCCATCTGGCGGCGTCTCCTGTTCGGTACATTCGTGTTTCGGGTTTAAATGGATTCTGCGTGAATGCTCTCTCTGTCAGTTCTGGAAGATTGACGTACCCTCTTGCAAGTCCTGTTCCTGCTATACAAAGCTCTCCCGCAACACCGATTGGCTGAAGCTGATGATTGCTATTTAAAATCAGCACTTGAGTCCCGTCAATCGGCTGGCCGATGCTTACGTATGCCTGCTTTTCCATATGTCTCATGACGGTAGTCGCCACGCTGTTTTCTGTCGGTCCATATTCGTTGGCGAGTTCGGTATGCGGACATATAGCTAAGCTGCGGTCGATCAATTCGCGGTCAGCCGCTTCTCCCGCCAGTGTGACGACTCTAAGTGTCTTTACATCTTCCGGCTGCACTACGTCCAAAAGCGCTCGATATAAAACAGGCACAATAATCATATGTGTAATCCGTTGACGAGACAGCTGAGCCTTAATGGCCAGAATATCCTTCGCTTCCTCTTCATGAAGCAAAACAGCTTTTGCACCTGACAAAAGCGGTGTAAACATACTAGTTAAAAAGCCGTCAAATGAGAAAGAAAAGAGCTGCAGGATGGTATCTGTCTCGTTGAATGCATAAGCGTTTCGCCGCCACTGAAGAGTGTTGGCAATACCTTTATGCTCGACCATTACCCCTTTTGGACGGCCCGTCGTTCCAGAGGTATAAATGATATAAGCCAAATGATGGGCAGATGACATTTGCGGCAGCGGCGATTTGTCGTCTGCCTCTACGCTTTCTATCGTCAAGATCTCTCCTTCAAAGTCAGCAAGTACTCCCCGATCCGCTTCATTTATTGTCATCAGCAGTTTCGTTCCGCTGTCGCTGAGGATATAGCGTTTCCGTTCTGTCGGGTATTCAGGATCAATGGGAACGTAACAGCCTCCGGCTTTCCACACACCAAGTATGGATGCTATCATACTGAACGAACGATGCATCATGATGCCTACTGGTGTGTCCGGCTTAACACCTCGGCTGCGCAATGCACGTGCGATTCCATTGGACCACTCGTCCAACTCTTGATACGTCAGTGTTTTGTCTCCGCTGACAAGTGCAGAAGCTTTTGGTGTTCGTGCGGCTTGCTGCTCAAACAATTGACTGATTGTTTGAACTCCGTATTGATTCGCTTGCCCGGTGTTAAACTCATTAAGCAGCTGGTGCCGCTCTTCTTGGGTCAGGATGTCGATATGGTTGAGTGTCACCTCCGGGTTTTTACCGATGATGCTAAGTACATTTGTTAAATGCGATGCCCAGCGTTCAATGGTGGTTTTCTCGAACAATGCGGTTGAATATTCAAAAAGGAAATGAATGTTTCCGTCGCCCTCAGATGCCTGTAGTGTCAAATCGAATTTAGAAACGAGATGAGAAACTTCTGCCGGCTTCATTTGCAAATCATGCAGATGTAATGGCTCATAATCATTATTTTGGACAACTAACATGGTATCAAATAGCGGGTTTCTGCTCATATCCCGCGTCACTCCAAGCTTATCGACAAGCTCTTCGAACGGATAATCCTGATGCTCATAAGCTTCTAATGCAGTGGCGCGCACTTCCTGCAAATACTGCACAAACGGCTTCCCGCCCTCCGGGCGTGTCCTCAGAGCCAGCGTGTTCACAAACATGCCGAGTATCGGCTCAAGATCCTTGTGCGGACGGCCGGCGATTGGCGATCCCACAAGGATATCTTCCTGTCCGCTTAAGCGTGACAAGAACGCGGTGTACGCCGCAAGGAGCACCATGTACAGTGTGCTTCCGTTTTCTCGTGCCAGCTTGTGAAGGCCTGATGCAACCTCTTGATCCAGCGTAAATGAGACCTTGTCACCCGCGAAGCTTCGCACCGGCGGGCGGGCATGATCAGCCGGAAGATCCAGCACAGGCAGCTCGCCCTCGAGCTGCTTCAGCCAGTACGCCTCTTGCGTTTTGTACGCGTCTCCTGTTTTGAATCCTTCTTGCCATACGGCGTAGTCTTTATATTGAATGCGCAGTGCCGGAAGCTTCCGGTTGTTGTACAGCTCCCCGAATTCCCGAATCAGAATGTTGACGGAAACACCGTCTGAAATGATGTGATGCATATCAACCAGCAACAGGTGTCGCTCATCTGATACCTTTACGATTTGGGCACGGAACAGCGGCGCTTGGCTGAGATCAAACGGTTTGATAAAGGCTGCTGCGGCGTCCTGTTCGGTTCGTTCGCCGAGAGCTGTAGTCTGTAATATGAATGGCACTTCGTCATGGATGCGCTGCACCGGATCGCCTCCTGCGTCCTGTTCGAAGGAGGTCCGAAGCGACTCGTGGCGCTTGATCAGCTCTTTGAAAGCTCTGTCCATCCTTTCAGGATCCAGCTTCCCTTCGAGCTCTAATACAGCCGGCATATTGTAGCCTGTCCCACCGTCCTCCAGCTGCTGAAGGACATAAATCCGCTTTTGGGCAGAGGAAACCGGATAGGTTTCCTGCTTTTCAGCCGGTTTTATCGCTTTATATGGACTGTCCGTTCCTTCACGGATAACGGCCGCCAGCCCTTCTACCGTCGGATGGGCAAACACATCTTTTAGCGGCACCTGTACATCGAATTCTTTGGCGATCCGTGAGACAAGCGCCGTTGCTTTTAAAGAATGTCCCCCGCGGTCAAAAAAGTTGTCGTGAATCCCGACAGGGCCATTTTTCAGCACGTCCTCCCACAGCTGAGAAAGCTTCATCTCAGTCACGTTTCTCGGCGCCGTGTAGGTCTCCGCATCTGCCGCTCCGTCAGGAGCTGGCAGGGCGTTTCGGTCGAGCTTTCCGCTTGGTGTAACCGGCCACTGTTCCATTTCTATCATATAGGCTGGGACCATGTAGCCCGGCAACAGTCTCTCAAGCTGCGCTCGGACTTCGTTTCTTCCGAGCCCTTCTACATAAGCGCATAATTCCGGCTCCCCGCTGTCTGTCCGTACGGTAACGGCCGCCTCTCTTACACCTTCTATACTTCTTAGTGCCGTTTCAATTTCTCCCGGCTCAATCCGGTAGCCGCGGATTTTCACCTGATCATCCGCGCGGCCGAGGAATTCAACATTCCCGTCAGGGAGCCAGCGCGCCACGTCTCCTGTTTTGTACATGCGTTCCCCCGGGTAAAACGGGTCTTCAAGAAAACGCTCCTCCGTTAATGCCGGCCGATTCAAATAACCTCTGGCAACACCCGCTCCGGCAATGTACAGTTCGCCGATACATCCAGCAGGCAGCATCTGCTGATTCTGATTCAGGATATATAATCTGACATGATGAATAGGTTTTCCAATTGGAATCCGTTCAAGTTTTTCATGCGGCGGACAATCAAAGAATGCAGCTTCAACGGTTGCTTCCGTTGGCCCATAGGAATTGGTTATTGAAACATTTGGAAGCAACTCGTAAAATCGGGAGACAAGATGGGTCCCCAGCTGTTCTCCCCCAGAAAACACTCGCTTGAGTCTGTTTGTCTTAATCGGTACAGAGCGATATTTTATATGTTCTAAAAATGCATGGAGCATTGAAGGCACAAAATGCATAGCTGTGATCTTTTGTTCTTCTATGGCCTTCACGATCACTTCAGGTTCTTTTTCGCCTCCCTGAGGAAGCAGATAAACAGAAGCTCCGGCATAAGGCCACCAAAACAGCTCCCATATTGAAGCATCGAATGAATAGGATGTTTTGTGCATAATCATATCTGAATGCTTTAGCTGATAGCGGGACTGTAGGGAATTCAAAAAATTCACCGCTGATCGATGTTCAATTTCAACACCCTTAGGCATCCCGGTAGAGCCGGATGTATAGATGACATAGGCTAAAGATTGCGGAAGAACGTTCACATTCGGATTGGACAAACGATGTGCCAGTCCGCTATTTGTCTGATTGAGATAGACAATCTCTCCTGTAAATGCCGGAATATGAAGGCTGGCAGACTGAAGGAGGAGAATGTTTGTACCGCTGTCCTCCAGCAGAAAGCTGATTCGTTCTTCCGGATAATCCGGGTCAATGGGCAGATAAGCGCCGCCAGCTTTAAGAATGCCATAAATGCCGATCAGCATTTCAGGCGAACGCCGGCCTATAATGGCAACAGTCGTTTCAGATTTTACTCCTCGTCCGATCAGCTCCCAGGCGATACGGTTAGCCTGTTCGTTCAATTCTTTATAGGTCATCGCTCCATCTTCAAAGATAACGGCCGTCTGATCAGGCGTTTTTGCTGCCTGCTGTTCGAGTGCATAGTAGAGAGTTTGATTCATTGAATAGCCCGTCTCCTCAAACGGATGGCATGATTCAATGAAATCTCTCTCTTCTTCTTTTGTTAAGATTGGAATATCGTCCAATTCTGTTTCAGGGCTGGCAGCTGTATGTTCCATAAGCGTGGTGAAAAGGCTGGCCCACCTTTGGATGGTTTCTTTCTCAAACAAAGCTGTACTGTATTCAAACTGACAGAAAAGCTCGGAATCATGCTCTGTAACGTATAGGGAAATATCAAATTTTGATATCGGGTGCTCCAAGTCGTTCCACTGAAGCTGTACATCATTCATTTTTAGCTTTTGCTGTTCCATATTCTGAAGGACTAGCGTTGTGTCAAACAAAGGATTCCGGCTCATTTCCCGCTGCACACCGAGTTTGTCCACAAGCTCTTCAAACGGGTAATCCTGATGCTCATACGCTTCTAGTGCCGTCTGTCTGACTTCTTTCAGAAATTCCTCAAATGTCTTATTACCCGCCGGGCGTGTGCGGAGAGCCAATGTATTGACGAACATCCCAAGAACAGCTTCAAAGTCGGCATGGGGCCGTCCGGCGATAGGTGAACCAATCACGATATCATCCTGACCGCTTAACCGAGACAAAAAGGCTGAATACAAAGCGAGAAGCGTCATATAAAGCGTGCTTCTGTTTTTATGGGCGAGCCGATTTATGCGGGCCGTGATCTCTTTGTCCAATTGAAAGGTTACTTTTCCGCCTATGAATTGCCGTTCTGCCGGACGTCGTTTATCTGTTGGAAGCTCCAGTATAGGAAGGTCCCCGCTAAACTGCTGCTGCCAGTAAGTCTCCTGCTTTTGGTACGAGTCTCCCTTTTTAAATTTCTGCTGCCATACGGCGTAATCTTTATATTGGATCCGCAATGGCTTAAGCTGCCGGTTTGCATAAAGATCGGTAAATTCTCGGATTAGGAGCTGAACGGATACGCCATCTGAAATGATATGGTGCATATCCACCAGCAATACATGCTTCTCGTTTGACACTTCTATAAGGCCTGCTCTAAATAATGGCGCCTGGCTAAGATCAAAGGGACGGACAAATCCCTCGATAGTGGTCTCTTTACTTAACGTAAACGGCACTTCGGTGTGGATACGCTGAACCGGCTCGTCATCAGCTCCGGATACAAAGGAAGTTCGAAGCGGCTCATGCCGATTGATCAGTTCTTTACATACAGCAGACAGTTTGGCGACATCCAGTGCACCTTCCAGTTCTAAGACCGCAGGCATGTTATAGGCGACACCCTCATCAAGCTGTTGAAGCACATAGATTCGTTTTTGGGCCGAAGATACAGGATATGTATCCCTTTTTTCTGCTGGTTCAATTGCTGCATACGGATTTTGTTCTGCCTCTCGAATGATTAAAGCTAATCCTTCAACAGTCGGATGGGCAAAGATATCCTTAAGCGAAACTTGCACATGGAATTCCTTTGCGATCCGTGACATAAGCACTGTTGCTTTTAACGAGTGGCCGCCATTGTCAAAAAAGTTGTCTTGGATGCCTATATGTCCATTCTTTAGCACATCTTCAAATAGTTGCGAAAGCTTTGCCTCTAACAGATTTCGAGGGGCAGTATATGGGTTTCCGCTGATTGAAGCATCTGGCCCCGGAAGTGCTGCGCGATCTACTTTTCCGTTTGGGGTAAGAGGTATGCTGTCAACCCATATCCATTTCGCCGGAATCATGTATTCTGGGAGCTCACTAGCCATATAACTGCGTAAATCTATTGCATTCAGCTTTTGTACACTGCAATAGTAAGCGCATAATTCATGTTCACCGTTTTGATCTTGCCAGATGAGAATGGCAGCCTCACTAATGTCCGGATGATTCATTAACGTGACTTCGATTTCTTGCGGCTCGATTCGATAACCTCTGATTTTCACTTGATTGTCTGCCCGTCCGATATATTCGATGTTGCCGTCTTCAAGCCGTTTGGCCAAATCACCTGTACGGTACATGATCACACCAGGCCTGAATGGGTCGGATGAAAATTTGTCGCTTGTCAGTTTATCGTGATTGACATATCCTCTGGCAACACTTGCGCCGGAAATATAGAGTTCGCCTGGTACGCCGCATGGCTGAAGCTGTTTTTGATGATTCAAAATATATATATCAGTACAGCCTATCGGTTTACCGATTGGCGGAAGCTCAGGAATAGGGTCTCCAGGATGAATGGTATACGTAGATACCACATGAGTTTCTGAAGGTCCGTAATGATTGTGCAGGTGTATGCCGCGTTCACGCAATACATCTTGGAAAAGGTCTGAAATCATTAATTGTTCCCCGGCTGCGATCAGGTGTTTGACGCCATCAGGAAACGAGTTCGCTAGTTCACGCTCGCTGAAAATCATTTTGATAAAAGCAGTTGGGAGAAACACAATATTCGTCTGATGCTTGTTTATAAATGCAAACAGCTGAGGCACATCTCTTTTTATGGCTTCTGGCACGATGTGGAGTGTGCCGCCTTTCAGAAGCGCAGAAAATATTTCTTGATAGCAGACGTCAAAGGCAGGTGTCGCAAATTGCAGAACATCTGCTTCAAAGTCAATTCCAGAGTGAGTATATTCGAACTTCAGCAAGTTAGCCATGTTTCGATGCTCAAATTGAACACCCTTTGGTTTACCTGTTGTGCCTGATGTATAAATCATATACAGCAGATCGTCAGCATTGTTGACTGACTTTATGTTACTCCCGTCTACTTTGCTTTCGATATCTTCTGGATGAGTGATAATGTAATTGTCTTCTAACGATGAGGAGAGATGCGCTTGTGAAACAACATGCGAACAGCCGCAATCATGCAGAATATAACGGATTCTGTCAGCCGGGTAATGCGGATCAACCGGAACAATGGCGCCGCCTGCCTTTAAGATTCCAAGAACGCCGGTGATAAACGCCGCAGAGCGATCCATCATAATCGCAACGGGTTCCTGTCTCACAACGCCTTTCATTCGTAAATGCCGTGCCAATCTGTTAGCCGATTTATTCAGTTCTTTGTATGTTAACGAGCAGAATTGATCCTTTACAGCATGAGCATCTGGTGTCTTTTCCACCTGTTTTTCAAACATGGCATGGATGGTTTCGTAAACTGGTGTTCGATCTGTGATTTCTCCAATCAGCTGCCGCTTTTCAGTATCTGTCGTGATATCGATTTCTTCAGGTGGAAGATTCGGATTATTTAAGATTTGTGATACAGCATTCAGAAGATGCTCTTTGACAGAAAGCACAAAAGACCGATCGTGCTGCTCCGCATCATAGTTCATTTTGATATGAATTTCTTCCCCTGGCGCCACCATAAGATAAAAGCTGTAGTTGGTTTCATCTGCGACAGTGAAATTATGAATCTGAAAAAGATCAGAAGCATGTTCCTGTTTGTTCAGCATTTGAATCTCTTGCTGCACCGGATAGTTTTCAAATACGAGAATATGATCAATCAGCCCTTGCTTAACAGCTGAGCGGGATTGAATCTCATATAAAGGGTGGTAGCTGTACGCTTCAGCGGCAAGACGGTCTTTTTGCATATCTTTTAGAAGTTGAAGAAATGGCGTTTTTGCTCCCTGCACCCGAACCGGCATCGTATTAATGAAAAGACCTACCATATGTTCAATGCCTTCGATTTCCGCAGGCCTTCCTGAAATGACAGAACCGAATACGGCGTCATCGTTATTATTATATTTTTGTAGCAGAATGCCCCAAATGGTATGAAAAATCGTACTGAGTGTCACTTCTTCTCTAGCAGCAAGCTCTGAAAGCCTGCTGCTTTCTTCCTTAGAGAATGAAAATGTAACGTGTTCCTGCCTGCTTTTTCCCTTTGTTTTTTTCTGCTTCGGGAGCACGGTTTGCTGTTCGTGGCCGGAAAGATAATGGTCCCAATAAGAAACTGCCTGCTCTTTGTCTTGCTCCATCAGCCATTTGATATACTTTCCGTATGGCTGGACCGGCTCCAATGTTATAGGGGATGCATTTACATAAGATGCGTAAATATGCAGAAACTCCTTTAGCACAATGCTGAGGCACCAACCGTCCATCATGATATGATGAAAGGTCCAAATGCAAGAGTACTGGCTCTCTCCTGTTTGAATCAGAGCGATGCGCATGAGTACATCCTTTTGCAAATGAAACCCCCGGTCCCGGTCCTTTTCTTTCCATTGCTCGATAAACTGTGATTGCTCCGCCTCGTTTAAATGAGTAATGTCTTCTTCCAGTACGATGACATTTCGTTCTCTCAGAACAACCTGCTGGGGAGAGGAAACATTTTGGCTGATAAAAATCGTTCTGAAAATATCATGTCTTTCTACAAGAGCATTGATGCTGTTTTGAAAAAACTGCGGGTTGACTTTCCCTTCTATTGTAAAAGAAGCTTGCTCAACATACGCCTGTGAATCTTTTTGCAGGAGGGAATGGAAAAGCATCCCTTCCTGCATGTAAGACAGCGGATAAATATCCTGAATTGAATTCGCTTTTGTCATGTTCATGTCTCCCTGTCACGATTTTCTACAATTCTTCCACCAAGCTGGATATGCTGTCCAGATCCTCTGCCGTTAATGATTGACTGCTGAAATCGCTCAGTGTCTTTTCAGCTTTCTGTTGACCGGCGCAGTGTTTCATAATGTCCAGCAAAAAGTGTTCAATCCTGTTAATAAGCTGCTCCATTGTGTTTCTATGAAAGCGGGCTGGCGGATAACTAAGATTGAAATGGAGCTTTTTGTCTGCTGCCATTGCACTCATCTCGATGATTTGCTCACGCTTCCATGTATGAGTGATATCCTTTCCGCTCCCAAGGCTTGATGGGCGGAAGGTGTCCTGTCTTTCGATGTCGTTGAACTGGCCCAAATAGTTAAAGCTGATTTCAGGTGTTTTTGAAAACGTAATGCTTTTATTTTCAGGGTGTGTAAGGTATTTCAGCATACCGTAACCTACCCCTTTGTTTGGTATCCGGCCCAGTGTATCTTTAACGGTTTTTACTGAGGTTCCGAGCTCATCCCTATGATGTTCAAAGCTTATGAGGGCCGGGTACATGGATGTAAACCAGCCGACCGTCCTGCTGATATCTAACTCTGGCAGAATGTGTTCTCTCCCGTGTCCTTCCATAGCGATACGGAGCTTGCTTCCTCCTGTCCATTCACAAATCGCCAAGGATGCTGCGGTTAACAGAATATCTTGTGTATCTGTGCCATAGGCGTGATTGACGTTTTGCAGCAAGACGGCGGTGTCTGCTTCAGTCAGTGAAAAGCTTAATGAGTCCCTTTTGCTGAAGTCGATGTTCACATGATGCGGTATTTCATAGGGCAGTTCTGCGGCTTGCTGTTCTTCTACACTTCGCCAATACGCCTCTTCGCGAATCAGCTTACTGCTTTGGGCATATTCCTGTATGCGTCTTGCGTATTCCTGGTAGGAATCCGTTTTAGGCGGAAGCTGGATCGTCTGGCCTGCAGCAGCTTGTTGATATCCGGCTGACAAATCCTCCAGCAAAATCCGCCATGAGACACCATCAACGACAAGGTGATGGATCGCAAGGAACAAGTAATCTCCGGTCAGTGTTTTAAACAAAGCGGCGTGCAACAATGGTCCTTCCTGCAAATTGATGCTTTGCTGAAGATCTGCAACTTCTTGTTTGATTTTCGTCTCCCAGCCGCTTTCTGACTGTGAAAGATCAGAGATTCTTAAGCTGTATAGCTGTGACTCATGAATGCCTTGGTTGATTTGAATCCATCGCCTGTCATCTTTGCGATAAACCATCCGAAGCGCATCATGATGCTCCGCCAGTTTTTTCAAGACTGGTCTAATGGCGTTTTCAGACAAACGTCCAGAATGGAATAGCATGACAGACTGATTGAAATGGTGTCTTTCTTCAATATCTTGTGAAAAAAACCATTGCTGAACAGGCGTCCAAGGAACGTCTCCCTGAACGGGTCCTTGCTCTATGATTCTCTCTGACTTACGGATAAATGGTGATAAGTCCTTTATCTTTGGATGACGGAATAAATCACTTACCTGCAAGCTTAGTCCATAGCGCCCAAGGCGTGCAGAAACTTGAAGGGCTTTGATTGAATCTCCGCCCAATTCAAAAAACGAATCCTCTATTCCGATCCTCTGGATGCCGAGAACCTCCTGCCAGATCAACACAAGTTGGTCTTCAAGGTCATTTCGAGGTGGAGCGTACGTTTGTTTAGATGTGAAATTTGGTTCAGGAAGTGCTTTTCGGTTCAATTTGCCGTTTGATGTGAGCGGAAGAGTCTCCATTTCAATAATGTACGCCGGGATCATATAGTTTGGCAGCGAACGCGCGAGAAGTGAACGCACTTGTTCAGCATTCGTGCCTGCTTTTACGCTGATATAGCCAAACAGCTCTTTGCTCCCGGTCTGGGCTGTACGTGCTAACACTGCGGCTTCTTTGACCCCGTCTATTTGACGAAGTGCTGATTCGATTTCACCCAGCTCCACCCGATAGCCTCTGACTTTTACTTGATCATCAATACGGCCAACGTACTCAATTGTGCCATCAGGAAGCCAGCGCGCCAGATCACCTGTGCGATACAGTCGATCGCCAGGTGCAAATGGATGTGGGACAAATTTCTCTTTCGTTAAATCAGGACGGCCCAAATATCCTCTGGCGACGCCATCTCCGCCGACACAAAGTTCACCGACAGCTCCGACCGGCTGCAGCACTCCCCATTGATTTAAGATATAAGCGGTGGAATTACCAACCGGCCGCCCGATCGGAATGGAAAGTTCATATGTTTTTTGAATGTGAAGGCATGTCGAAAAAGTTGTATTTTCGGTAGGGCCATATCCATTCCATATAGATACTTCAGGGCAGACATTTCTGATTCGATTGACGTGGCTCGGCGACAAAGCTTCTCCGCCTATAATCAAATGTTTCAGCTGTGAAAATGTTTGTTCATTTTGCTCTGTCAAATGATTGAATAGAGAAGATGTCAGCCAAATCGTTGTGATTCCTTGATGTTCTATGTACCTCTTAAGCTGATGGGAATCGAGAAATGTTTGTTGATCGGACAGATGCAAAGCGGCACCATTTAGCAGCGGTCCGAAAATTTCAAATGACCCAACGTCGAAACCGATTGAAGATGTCATCAGAAGGCGGTCTTCAGGTGTAAATGTAATATAATTGCTGTTTTTAACAAGACGAATTACACTTCGCTGCTCAATCATGACACCCTTTGGTTTACCGGTTGATCCAGAGGTATAAATGATATATGCAAGTGAATGTGACCCTGCTGAAGAATCAACGTTCTTCGTTTCTCCTTGCTTTTGAATATCTTCGATTATGATTTGTTCACATTCAATGTCTAATAGTTGTTTTTCTGTTTTTTCAGATTGAAGGAGTAAAGCCGCCCCGCTGTCTGACAGCATATAAGCTATTCGTTCAACAGGCAGATCAGAAGCAATAGGCAGATAGGCTCCCCCGGCTTTCAGAATGCCCAGCATTCCTGCAATGAGTTCTGGTGTTCTGCCTGTCAACAAGGCTACAACACTATCAGGCCCTACGCCCTTAATCTGTAGAACTGAGGCAATTTGATTTGCCCAGCTGTTCAGGTCCTCGTAAGTGAATACTTGGGTGTCGCTGACAATTGCTACAGCATTAGGTGTTTGTTCAGCCTGCATTTCAAAGAGTCTGCTGATGGTTTCATTTCTTGGATAATCTATTTTTGTACGATTGAGCTCGTGGATAAGGTAATGGGTCTCATCCTCATTCAGGATATTTATTGTTCCGAGAGCGGCTTTGTTGTCTTTGATGATGGAGAGTAACATATTGATGAAGTATTGAAGCCACTTTTCTATCGTTTTTTTCTTATATAAGTCAGTACTAAACTCCATTTGGAACGTCAGCAAACCGTGGGACTGTTCCTGGGCATATAGGGTTAAATCAAATTTGGACGTTTGATGCCCATTGTTTGCTGCAGGTTTGAGACAAAGTTCATCCAGCTCCAACGATTCCTGATCCATGTTTTGAAGAACAAACATTACGTCAAACAGCGGATTCCGGCTCATATCCCGTGTCAATTCAAGCTTATCGACAAGTTCTTCGAACGGGTAATCCTGATGCTCAAAGGCTTCCAATGCTGTCTCACGCACTTCCTGCAAATACTGTACAAACGGCTTCCCGCCCTCCGGGCGCGTCCGAAGCGCCAGCGTGTTCACAAACATGCCGAGTATCGGCTCAAGATCCTTGTGCGGACGGCCGGCAATTGGCGAGCCGACGATGATATCTTCCTGTCCGCTTAAGCGTGACAAGAACGCGGTGTAAGCCGCAAGGAGCACCATGTACAGTGTGCTTCCGTTTTCTCGTGCCAGCTTGTGAAGGCCTGATGCAACCTCTTGATCCAGCGTAAATGAGACCTTGTCACCCGCGAAGCTTCGCACCGGCGGGCGGGCATAATCAGCCGGAAGATCCAGCACAGGCAGCTCGCCCTCGAGCTGCTTCAGCCAGTACGCCTCTTGCGTTTTGTACGCGTCTCCTGTTTTGAATCCTTCTTGCCATACGGCATAATCTTTATATTGAATGCGCAGTGCCGGAAGCTTCCGATTATTGTACAGCTCGCCGAATTCCCGAATCAGAATGTTGACGGAAACACCGTCTGAAATGATGTGATGCATATCAACCAGCAACAGGTGCCGCTCATCTGATACCTTTACGATTTGGGCACGGAACAGCGGCGCTTGGCTGAGATCAAACGGTTTGATAAATGCAGCTGCGGCCTCTTGTTCGGTTCGTGCGCCGTGAACTGTAGTCTGTAACGTAAACGGCACCTCGTCATGGATGAGCTGCACCGGATCGCCTCCTGCGTCCTGTTCGAAGGCGGTTCGAAGCGACTCGTGGCGCTTGATCAGCTCTTTGAAAGCTCTGTCCATCCTTTCAGGGTTGAGCTTCCCTTCGAGCTCTAACACAGCCGGCATATTGTAGCCTGTCCCTCCGTCCTCCAGCTGCTGAAGGACATAAATCCGCTTTTGGGCAGAGGAAACCGGATAGGTTTCCTGTTTTTCAGCGGGCTTAATCGCTTCATATGGACTGTCCGTTCCTTCACGGATAACGGTAGCCAGTCCTTCTACTGTCGGATGGGCAAACACATCTTTTAGCGGCACCTGTACATCGAATTCTTTGGCGATCCGTGAGACAAGCGCCGTTGCTTTTAAGGAATGTCCCCCGCGGTCAAAAAAGTTGTCGTGAATCCCGACAGGGCCATTTTTCAGCACATCCTCCCACAGCTGAGAAAGCTTCATCTCAGTCACGTTTCTCGGCGCCGTGTAGGTCTCCGCATCTGCCGCTCCGTCAGGAGCTGGCAGGGCGTTTCGGTCGAGCTTTCCGCTTGGTGTAACCGGCCACTGTTCCATCTCTATCATATAGGCTGGGACCATGTAGCCCGGCAACAGTCTTTCAAGCTGTGCCCGCACTTCGTTTCTTTCGAGCCCTTCTACATAAGCGCATAATTCCGGCTCGCCGCTGTCTGTCCGTACGGTAACGGCCGCCTCTCTTACACCTTCTATGCTTCTTAATGCCGCTTCAATTTCTCCCGGCTCAATCCGGTAGCCGCGGATTTTCACCTGATCATCCGTGCGCCCGAGGAATTCAATATTCCCGTCAGGGAGCCAGCGCGCCACATCCCCGGTTTTGTACATGCGTTCCCCCGGGTAAAACGGGTCTTCAAGAAAACGCTCCTCCGTTAATGCCGGCCGATTCAAATAACCTCTGGCAACACCCGCTCCGGCAATGTACATTTCGCCGGCGACACCAGAAGGCTGTACGGCTAAATGCGGATCTAAAACATACAAACGCGCACCGGGTACGGGCTTCCCAATCGGAATCCGCAAACGATCTCTGTCCTGTTCTGGATCCAATACGTAAAATGCCGCGTCTACCGTTGCTTCTGTCGGTCCGTAACCATGGATTAATGATACCTGCGGCAATACAGAAGCAAAACGGGCTGCCGTACGCGGCGCAAGCGGTTCACCTCCGGCGAATACACGCTTTAGGTTTGTCCCGTCACCGAGCGCTAACATTTCCGCTTGATCGAGAAAGCTGTTCAGCATAGCCGGAATAAAATGAGCCGTTGTCACTTTTTCCTGATGAATGGCTTGTATGATCAATGCGGGGTCTTTTTCCCAGCCGGGCGGAAGCAGATACGCCGAAGCACCGGAAAGAGCCCACCAAAACAGCTGCCACACAGACGCATCAAAGGAAAAAGAGGTTTTCACCATGACAATGTCATCTTCCGAAAGCGGAAATTGGTGCTGCATGCCGGTCAGAAAGGAAACAGCCTGGCGGTGCTCAACGGCCACTCCTTTCGGCTGCCCGGTAGAGCCCGATGTATAGATGACATAGGCGAGAGATCCGTCGCTAACAGAAGCAGACACATGACGTTTTACTTCTTCACGATCAAGAGATGTCATGTCAACTTCAAGCGTCTCTCCAGAAAAGCTCGGTGCGGAGCATCCCGGCTGCGTCAGCAAGAGTGATGCCCCGCTGTCTTTCAGCATGTAGCTCAGCCGCTCCTTTGGATACGCAGGATCAAGCGGCAAATACGCCCCTCCGGCCTTCAAGACAGCAAGGACAGCGATCAGCATGTCAGGTGAGCGTTCAGACAGGATCCCGACGATACTTTCGTTTGTGACGCCGCGTGCCGTAAGGTGCGCAGCCAGTCGGCTGGCGTACATGTCAAGCTCAGCGTATGTCAGCGAACCGCCGGAAAAGCGGATAGCCGGCCGCTCCGGTGTGACTGCCGCCTGTCGTTCAAACAGCCCATGCAAGGCTGGGGCTTCAGGTGAAACAGATACTGTCCTGTTATTTTGAGAAACGATTTTCCATGTTTTGTCCTCATCTAACAATGTCATCTTTGACACAGGAAGAGATGGATCAGAGATGACGTCAGAGATCATGTGCTGTAAATAATCTTTTATTTCAGACATCATATTTGGTTGATAAGCGCCTGTATGAAAATGAATCCGAACGTACAAAGTACGCCCTGGGATCACTTTGACACTGCATCTATAATTAGTTACCTCTTCCATCTCAAAATCTTTCACGGAGAAATCAAATGATCCAGCTTGATTCAGCTCTTCAATCTCTTGTTGAGTAGGTGTATTTTCAAATACGATAATATGATCGATCAGCTCTTGTTTAAGAGCGCTCTGCGCCTGAATATCATATAAGGGAAAGTAACTATAAGCTTCTGCCTCAGTCATGTCTTTTTGCATTCTGCTGACTAGGTCAGAAAAAGACAGAAAATCACTTTGGACTCGAATAGGAATAGTATTGATAAAAAGTCCGACCATATTTTCCACATCTTTTAGCTCAGAAGGTCTGCCTGATATAACTGATCCGAATACAGCATCGTCGCGACGATTGAACTTTTGGAGCATGATTCCCCATAAAGCTTGGAAAACAGTGTTAAGTGTCGCACCACATGCTGCAGCGATTTTCTGTAATTCGGAGGTTTCTTTTTCAGGAATGGTAAACGTGATCTGCTGTAATGTCCCATCCGACATTTGATCTGTTCTTTTAGGCAGAGGCGAAGCTTTTTCGAAATGCTGAAGCCTCTTTTTCCAATACTCAGCTGCTTCTTCCCGGTCTTGCTGCATCAGCCATTTAATATACGTCCCGTACGGCTGTACGGGAGGCAAATCAGGAAACTGCCCTTTTCCAAGCGCTTGATAAATATGGAGAAAGTCTTTAATGACGATGCCTAAACACCAGCCATCCATTAAAATATGATGGTGGCTCCAGATACAGACATAATGATCAGGCGCCCATTTTAAAATAGATATTCTCATCAGTACATCCGTTTGGAGATCGAAGCCCCTGGATTTATCCTGCTCTTTGAATGCCTCGGTACAATGTTCTTTATCTTTTTCATTGAGATGAGAAATATCTTCAACATGAACATGGCAATGACGTTGCTTGAGCACGACTTGACGAGGTTTGGCTACATTTTTATAGATGAATGCTGTTCGAAAGATATCGTACCTGTCAAAAACAGCATCCATGCTTTTCTGGAAACGCTCCAAGTCAAGCTGTCCATTGATCGTAAAAGAAGCCTGTTCAAAATAAGCTCTCGACTGTTCATCATACAATGAGTGAAAAAGCATCCCTTCCTGCATAAATGACAAAGGGTATATATCCTGTATTTCAGGTTGCTGCGGCATCAGTGAATCTCCTCTCCCTATAGTTTGTTGACGGCTCCCATAATCTCACTCAATTCATCAAGCGTTAAGTCTTCATCAGTGAAATCAGATGCGCTCCACTCTCGGTTTTCTTTGCCCGTACAATGCTCAATGATATTTTCCAGAGTTTGTTTAAAATGCCTGGAAAATGTTTGAATGGTTTCTTCCTCAAATTGATGCCTGTTATAGATGATGTGCATGTTCAGGCACCCCGAAGAAACGGCGCCGCTGATATCCAGTGCATAAGGACGCTCCCAGTTCGGGCTGATCTCATTTCCTGGCTTGATTTCAGACACCTCAAAGGCATTTGATTGAATATCCTGATCAAACTGGCCTAAATAATTAAAGCTGATTTCTGGGCTGTTTTTCTCAGAGCCCCATCTTTTGCTGATATATTTCAGCACGCCGTAGCCCGCGCCTTTATGCGGTATACGGTGCAGCATATCTTTTGTCTGTTTAATAAGGTGGCCCAGCCGCTCTTCTTTGTCCTTATGATCGGAATCTCTCATATCAAGCCACACAGGATAAATGGAGGTGAACCAGCCAACAGTTCTGCTAATATCGATGTCCTCAAGATATGATTCCCTTCCATGGCCCTCCATGCTGATTTTAAATTGGTTATTTCCCGTCCATTTCTGCAAAGCAAGACCTAAAGCTGTCAGAAGGATATCATTCATCTCCGTGCTGTAAGCTTTATGTGCAGCCGTTAATAGTAATTCTGTGTGATGGCGAGATAGCTCAAAATCAATCACTTCTGTATCTTTGAATGTGTTAGATGCAGCGTCATTATCTTTTGGAATAGGCTGGATGTGACGGTTCTCGCACTCATCCCAGTACGCTGCTTCGCGTTGCACCTGGCGGCTTTTAGAGTAGTCAGCTATTCTTTGTGAATACGTTAAATATGAATCTGTTTTTTGCGGCATTTTAATAGATTCTCCTGAGACTGCCTGTTTGTAAGCACCTGAAAAATCCTCGAACAAAATTCGCCAGGAAACCGCATCAACAACTAAGTGATGAATCGTCAGAAATAAATGGTCACCATTCTCGGTTCTAAACAATCCAGCGTGAAGCAAGGGGCCGGTTTCCAAACGAATATGTTCTTGCATCCGGCTGGCTGCTTCCTCAATCGTGTTCCGTGCTTCTGTTAGGCTATCCTTTACATCAAACAGTTCAAGTGCATATAGCTCCTCATCTGAAAGATCTATCCCTCTGTTTATCTGCACCTGCCTGCCATCTTCATGCCGGCATACGATTCTCAGTGCATCATGATGAGTCACAAGGCTTTTTAGTACTTTTCTAAGCGCAGCCTCATCAAATCGTTCAGCCCGGTAGATCATAACGGACTGGTTAAAATGATGGCTTTCCAGAGATTGCGAGAAAAACCACTGCTGGATAGGTGTCCAAGTAATCTCGCCTTCGACCGGGCCTTGATCAATGGCGCGTACGTTTTTTCGAACCCGGGCGGACAGTTCACCAAGAGTCTGATGTTCAAACATCTCACGTACTGTCGTTTCAAATCCGCGCTGCTTCAGTCTGGCACAAACCTGCAGCGCTTTAATAGAGTCTCCGCCAAGCTCAAAGAAATTGGCGCTTACACCCAGCTCATCTACATTAAGGAGCTCCTCCCAAATTTCAGCCATGACCGTTTCAATCTCATTTCTAGGACTGATATCATCAGCTGTATAAGCGTGTTTTTCAGGTTCTGGCAGGGCTTTCTGATCGAGCTTTCCATTAACAGTCACCGGGATGCTGTCAATTTGTATCATACGGGCAGGCAGCATAAAGTCAGGCAAGGCGTTTTTTAAGGAAGCCCGGATGTCTGATATATTCGCAGCCTGTTGATCTCTTATCACCATATAAGCATATATAGCTGTTTGCCCTTGCTCGTCTGCTCTGGTAATGACAGCCGCCTCTTTAATCATTGGATACTGAAGAAGTGCCGCTTGGATTTCGCCTAACTCAATTCGGTGCCCTCTGACTTTCACCTGCTCATCAATGCGGCCTAAGTATTCCAGCTCGCCATTTGACAGGCGCTTAGCAAGATCTCCTGTTCGGTATAATCTGTCTCCCGGAAGATAAGGATTGGATACAAAACGGTCAGCGGTCAGCTCATCTCTGTTGAGATATCCCCGTGCCACACCTTCGCCGCCTATATACAGCTCCCCTGGAACTCCGGTCGGCTGCAGGTTCATATGGGCATTCATCACATGAGCCTGCAGAGTAGAAAGAGGCCGGCCGATATTGCTTTTATTTTTTGCAATGTCTGCAGCAGACAATTTTTTGAATGTTACATGGACCGTTGTTTCTGTAATACCGTACATATTAATCAAATCAGTATGAGGATATTTTTCATTCCAGCTTTGAAGCAATCCGGGCTGTAAGGCTTCGCCGCCAAAAATCACGTAGCGGATGTTTAAATGATCTGTATGATTTTGGTCTTCAAGCATCAAGCCGTAAAAAGCAGTCGGGGTCTGGTTGAGTACAGTGACGCGCTCTTTTTTTAACAATAAACGGAATGCATGGGGGTCACGGGCTGTTTCTTTAGAGACCACGATTAATGTACCTCCGTTCAATAGTGCACCGAACATCTCCCATACAGAGAAATCAAAGCAATAAGAATGAAATAACGTCCAGACGTCTTCATGGTTAAATTCAAAAGGCAGGTTTTGATGTTTTAAAAGACTGATCACATTGCGGTGCTCGACAATGACGCCCTTTGGCTGGCCAGTCGTTCCAGATGTGTATATCACGTATGCGGGCTGATCCGTTACTATTTCTTGAATGTTTACATTAGCCGGAATTGAGTCGTTTTCACATTCATCGATATACAAAATATGTCCGGTGTAGTCTGCAGGTTTGTTTTGACCGCGCTCTGTCAGCAGCCGTTTTGCTCCGCTGTCATTGAGCATAAAGCTAATACGCTCCTGAGGATATTCAGGATCAATCGGCAAATAGGCCCCTCCAGCTTTTAAAATCGATAAAATGCCAATGATCATATCAGGTGACCGATCGAGCATCAGACCGACGATATCCCCAGTGCTGACTCCTTGTTTGATCAGCATAGCAGCTGCCCGCTCGGCTTTTTCATTCAGGTCTCGATACGTAAGCTGAGAATGGCCGCACACCACTGCGATATGCTCCGGATGCTGAGCGGCTTGCTTTTCAAATAAGCTTACTATGTTTTCATTTCTGGGATAAGCCGCATACTGCCCCATTTTTTCAAGGAGCAACCTACGCTCTGCAGCAGGAAGCAATTGCATGTCCGAAATTCTCATCTCGGTATCCGCCGTTACCCCTTTGACCAATTCAATAAAACAGGATGCCCACCGCGTAATGGTTTCTTCTTCAAAAAGAGCAGTGCTGTATTCAAAACGGCAGCGTATTCCACTCGGATGCTCCTCAGCGTGTAACGTTAAATCGAATTTAGAAATATCATGTTTAAGAGTGACAGACGAAATCGACAGACCAGGCACTTCGAACCGGAAATCTTCACTGCTTTGAAGCACAAGCATCGCATCGAACAGCGGGTTGCGATTTACCTCTCGATTTGTATCGAGCTTATCTGCCAGCTCCTCAAAAGGATAATCCTGATGCTCGTAAGCGGTCAGAGCCAGGTGGCGAATGTCCTGCAAATAGGAGCTGAACGTTTTGTGGCCCTCGGGCTTGCTGCGCATCGCCAATGTATTGACGAACATCCCGATGACGCGCTCCAGATCGGCGTGTGGTCTTCCGGCAGCAGGCGAACCGACAACAATATCCTCTTGCCCGCTTAGCTTAGATAACAAAATAGAATAGACAGCCAGAAGAATCATATACAATGTTGTTCCCGTTTCAGCCATTAAACGGTGCAGCTCATCAGCCGTGTCTTTATCAATGCTGACTTCAATTGTTCCACCGCTGAAATCAGGGAGGCGCGGCCTTGTTTTATCAAGCGGTAATTCTAATATAGGAAGATCCCCGCCAAGCTGATCAAGCCAGTAGGCCTCCTGTTTTTTGTATAGCTCTTTCGGGTAGTTCTCTTGCTGCCAAATAGCAAAATCCTTATAATGCAGATTTAAAACCGGCAGCTCCTTTCCGCAATATAAGTCAGTAAATTCTTGGACAAGAGTGCTCATCGAGACACCGTCGGCAATAATATGGTGCATATCGAGCAGCAAAAAGCCGCGGTGATTGCCCATTGTAATGACACATGCTCTAAAAAGCGGACCGGATGATAGATCAAACGGTTTGATAAAGGTCTCGATTGCAGACTCAAGCATTTGTTCTGATTCCATTTCAAGCTCTTTTAGATCAAAAGCTATCTCTTGATAAATGATCTGCACAGGCTCGTCTCTGTCAAGCACAAAAACAGTCCGTAATGCTTCATGCCGATTTACAAGTTCTGTGAGAACGCTTCTCAACCGCTGGCGATTCAGATTTCCGCGTAATTCAAGTACAGCTGGCATGTTGTAGCCTGTGCTGTCATCTGCCAGCTGATGAAGAGCATATAATCGTTTTTGCGAGAAAGACAGCGGATAGACATCTCTTTGATCCGCAGGTTCAATCTGTGTAAAAGCGTGTTCTTTTAAGCTCATCAATTTGCCCGCCATGCTTTCAACTGTCGGATATGAAAACACCTCACTGAGCGGCAGCTCGACATTAAGCTTTTTATGTATTCTTGATACTAGTGCGGCCGCTTTTAAGGACTGTCCGCCTAACTGAAAGAAATCATCACGAATGCCGATGTGCTGTTTATTCAGCACATCTTCCCAAATATGTGCGAGATCAGCTTCGATTAAGGTTCGGGGCGCCATATATGTGACACTCGTATTGTTTTCTGGTTCAGGAAGCGCAAACCTGTCAAGCTTGCCGCTGGATGTTAATGGCATCCGGCTGATGTTGATAATACTTGCTGGGATCATATAGGACGGCAATGTCCCGGCAAGATGCTGATACAAATCTGGGAGGCTGTTTCCCTTTTCTGGAACGATATAAGCAACGAGCTCCTTTTCCTCAGCAGAAACATCACGGGCCAGTACCGCTGCTTCTTTTACCCCCGGTGCTTGTCGAAGAACTGTTTCAATCTCTCTCAGTTCAATACGGTAACCCCTAATTTTTACTTGATCATCAAAACGTCCAATATATTCAATCGTTCCATCAGGCAAAAAGCGGCCTGTATCACCTGTTCGGTATAAACGCTCCCCTTCAAGGAATGGATGATCGGAGAATGCTTTCTGTGTCAGCTCTTGCTGTTTGTAGTATCCTCTCGCAAGACCCGCGCCGGAAATACACAGTTCACCCGCCGCGCCGATCGGCTGCATTTGATTTCCGTGCAAAACAAATACTTTTGTGTTTCTGATTGGGTGTCCGATCGTAATCCTCTCTTTTTCATTCAGATGCCGCAATATTGTTGTTGCCACACTGTTTTCTGTGGGCCCGTATTCATTTGCCAGTTCAGCAGAAGGACAAATCATTTGACTCAACTCAAGCAGATCAGGCGTGACCGCTTCACCCGCAAATGTCACAATACGAAGACTTTTTGCATCGTCAGCAGTCATCACTTCCAATAACACCCGGTACAGGGAAGGAACAATGATCATGTGGCTGACCTTATAACGGGCTATTTTTCGCTTAAGGGCCAGCACATCCTTCGCTTCGTCATCTGTTGTCAGTAGTACGCACGCACCAGACAAAAGCGGGGTAAATAAGCTCGTTACACAGCCGTCAAACACGTACGAAAACAAATGGAGGGATATATCCTGTTCGGTCATGCCATACTCTTCTCGTCTCCATTGCAATGTATTTGCAATACCGTGATGATCAACTAAAACCCCTTTAGGGCGCCCCGTCGTTCCCGACGTATAGATCAAGTAGGCCAGGTCACCTGGCGGCATATTTGGAGTTTCTGTTTGGTAACTTTCTGTATGTTCTATCGTTATCGTATTTCCTTCATAGGACGGAGGGATCAAGGAAATAAGGTCTTCTTCTATCAGCAATTGAGCCGCTTGACTATCCTTCAGCAGGAAAGAAAGACGTTCTGCTGGAAAATGTGGATCAAGCGGCATATAAGCGCCGCCTGCTTTCCAAATCCCAAGTAGAGCTGCAGGCATTTCCATTGACCGGTTCATCATCACAGCCACGATATCTCCAGATCCAACGCCTTTTTCTATCAGGGCGTGCGCAATCTGATTAGCTCTTATATTTAATTGGCGATAGGTCCAGCAATCGTCTCCCATTTTTAATGCAGCCGCTTCAGGTGTTTTGCGGGCTTGTTCCTCGAACAATTGGGATATCGTTTTGTTCACATAAGGACGCTCAGTTTCGTTAAACAATTGGATAACCTGTTGCTCCTCCGGCGGGACGATATTGATGTCACTGACGGCAATATCGGGATGTGCCAAAATGCAATCTAGTGCTTGTTTTAGATGCCCCTGAATCCTCAGCATCTCTTCCCGTTCATAAACGGCTGCGTTGTAGCTGAATTTGATATAAAATGATTCTCCCGGAACGATAACGATATTAAAGTCGTAATTGGTTTGTTCCGACATTGAAATGTCACTCAGCTTCAGAGCGCCTTCGTCATTTTCACTCTCCACGCTTAATGCCTGATGAAGCTGTACAGGGTAATTTTCAAAAACAAAAATATGATCGATCAACCCTTGCTTCAATGGACTATGGTTTTGAATCTCATAAAGCGGATAATACCCATGCTGTTCAGATGATAAAATATCCTCCTGCACGGCTTTGACCAGCGAAGAAAACGTTATGCCTTCCGCAGATCGGATTCGCACTGGAACAGTATTGATAAACAAGCCGACCATTGATTCAATCCCGTCAATCGCTGACGGGCGTCCCGAAATGACGGAGCCAAAAACGGCATCATCTGCAGCATTATATCGATGGAGCAGCACGCCCCAAATACTCATAAACAGCGTGTTTAATGTCACTCCCCAGTTTTGGGCAGCCTCTGTCAGTTTCTCAACCATTTCCGGCGCTAATGAAAAGCTGACCTGGTCGGCTTTATAATCCCCGTCTGCCGTGCAGCGCTTTATCCGGGGAATAGAAGCAGTATTGCCGTACTCCTTCAAATATTCGCTCCAGTAGGCAGCAGTCTCTTCTTGATCTTGTTCTCCGAGCCATTCAATATAACGGCTGTACGGCACCGTGCTGCCAAGCTGTACAGGTGAGTTATTTTTGAGCGAATCATACATGCTGAAAAACTCTTTAAGAATAATACCGAGACACCAGCCATCCATGATGATATGGTGATGTGTCCAGACACATGTATATTGGCTGTCTCCTCTATCAAAAAGGGCAAGACGCATTAAAGGATCTTTTTGCAAATCAAATCCTTTTTCCCGATCCTTAGTCATAAAAGCATCAATCAGCGTCTGCTGTTCTTGATCAGCCAGGCGAGAAATATCTTCTCTATATACTGTCAATTCCCGGTTTGATAAGACTACCTGCTGCGGACCTGTAAGATCTGGTACTTCTTTAATGAAAATCGTTCTGAAAATATCATATCTAGAAACAAGAAGGTTTAAGCTCTTTTGAAACGAGTCGACGCATAGATTCCCTGTGATCGTAAACGAGGTCTGTTCGATATATGCTTTCGAGCTGAAATCCATTAGTGAATGAAACAGCATTCCTTCCTGCATGTGCGATAACGGGTAAATATCTTGAATTTGTGCCGATTGTGCCATCAATTCCACACACCTTTTCAAAAGTTAAAGATCTTTCACGAGATCTTCGATGCTAGATAATGCAGACAACGTTAATTCCTTATTGCTGAAATCGCTCAGTGTTTTTTCGCGTGCTTTTTTCTGCGAACAATGCTCAATCGTCTCGATAAGATGCCTGTGAAAACGATCCATAAAGCACTCAATTGAGTGTTTGCTGAACACTTGGGTGTATACCGCTTTTACTTGAAGCCGTCCGTCCGTAATGAGAGCATTGATGTCCAGCTCATACTCTCGTTCTCTCTCACCCGCTATTTCGTAACTGGGCTGGTAATATGATAATTGAAACGTTTCAGCTTCCTTCTCTTCGCTAAATTGACCGAGATAATTAAAGCTGACCTCAGGCTCTTTATGCCGCAGTTCTCCTATGTGTGTTAACAATCCGTATCCAGTTCCTTTGTTCGGTACTCTTCTCAGCATATCTTTTGTCGTCTTAATTCGGTATGCGAGCTGATCCTCGAAAGGCTCGGGAATACCCATGTCTAGCAGAATAGGATAAATGGAAGTAAACCATCCAACTGTCCTTGAAATATCAATGTTTGGCACATGCCCTTCTCTACCGTGTCCCTCAGTGCTGATCACGATTTGGTCATGCCCAGCCCATTCAGAAAGCGCCATTCCTAAAGCCGTAAGCAAAAGTTCGTTGGCATCAGTGCCATAGGCTTGCTGGGTTTCAAACAGCAATTTTTCAGTCCAGTCCCCAGATAGTACAAACGCTGCTGCGTCGCTGTTCATTTGGAGTCTGTCCGGCACATTTTCTATGTCCTTAGGAAGAAAAGCAGTGTGAGCGTCTAAAATCGTTTGCCAATACGTTTTCTCTGAAAGCAATTGCTTACTTTCAGCTATTTGGGTAAGACCATCGGCGTAGGATAAATAAGAATCCGTTTTTGGCGGTAATTGGATTTCTTTCTTTTCTAAGGCCTGTTGATATGCTGCAGCTAAATCCTCAAGCAGAATTCTCCAAGAAACGCCATCTATCACAAGATGATGAAGTGCAATCAGCAAATGATCCCCTTCTGCCGTTTTAAACAAACCTGCTTGCAGCAAAGGCCCTTTTTCTACATTCATTTTGCTTTGAATGACGGTTTCCTCAGCGGCAAGTTTTTCATCAAGGTGAGTCCTTTCCAGCGATGCTTTTGTCCAATCTGAAATATAAAGGCCAAACAGTTCATGATCCTTGTGATTGATTCCGCGATTAAACTGAATGACATGGCCGTTTTGGTCACGTTGGAAAATCATGCGAATGGCATCATGATGCTCGGTTATTTTACGCAGCGCTAGATGAAGCGCGTTAGCATTGAATCCTTTTTCACTGAAAAGCATGACGGACTGGTTGTAATGATTGTGAAAAGCATGAACCTGTCCGAAAAATCTTCGCTGAATCGGGGTGAGTTCAGCTTCACCTTCCGCAGGTCCCTGGTCCGCTTGAGATGCCAATGGTGTGATATGTCCGCATAGTTCCTGAATCGTTGAATAACGGAATAAGTCGCGTATTGTCATGCTCCAGCCTTCAGCTGCCAGACGTGCTGCCACTTGTAATGCTTTAATTGAGTCTCCGCCAAGCTCAAAAAAGGAATCGTGAATGCCGACTCGTGACATGCTCAGTACATCTTCCCATATATACGCCATCGTTTTTTGTATGTCGTTAACTGGTGCGGTATATGGACGCGATAACACATTATTTGGAACCGGCAAGGCATTTCTGTCCAGCTTTCCGTTTAGGGTCAGCGGCATGTTTTCTAAAGGAATCAGATGTGCAGGAATCATATACGCTGGCAGCTCCTTTGTTAAAGCAGCACGGAGAGCATTCGTATTGACGTCTGAAGGCACAATATATGCTGCCAAACCAGCCTGTCCATTTTTATCATGCTGAACGGCAACAGCAGCTTCTCTGACAAGCCCCGTTTGAAGCAGAACACTTTCAATTTCTTCTGTTTCAATTCTGTATCCATTTATCTTTACTTGATAATCCATTCGGCCAAGAAGCCGGATCGTTCCGTTTGGAAGCCAGCATGCTCGATCACCGGTTCTGTACAGCCTTTCTCCAGAGACAAATGGATTTTTTGTAAATTTCATTTGCGTTAAGTCAGGTTTCTGATGATAGCCTTTCGCAACACCTGCCCCGCCGATGCACAGCTCGCCGGCAACACCGATCGGCTGAATTTGATCAGTCTGGCTGAGTACGTACATGTGTACATTCGGCAGCGGGCTGCCGATTGGTACGTTATCTCCCGTACACTCTCCACCCATACTGGTTTCATAAAAGCTCGAATCAATGGTTGCCTCTGTGACACCATAGCTATTAATAATGCGCATGCTTTGGCCAAAGCGATCTGTCAATGTTTTGAAATCTTGAGCTTTCACCATGTCGGAGCCAAGAATCAGTATGTCTAAGTCAGGAAGCTTGAACTGGTTACGGTATACATACTCCATCACCGGGATAATGAGAGCCGGTGTCGACTCCATCACCGTGATTCTCTGAGAGTTCATGATTTTATATATTTCAGCAGGTTCCAGCCGTGTTTCATCTGGGCAAACGATTAGAGTCCCGCCGTTGGTCAATGTTCTCGCCAAATCTCCTGAGAAGACATCGAATGAAAAGCTCGCGATTTGAAGCAGTCTGACAGGCTTCCGATCCAGCTCATAAATTTGACGCCAAGCAAGAGCAGCATGAGTAAAGTTCCGATAGGTGACAATGACGCCTTTAGGCGCACCCGTCGTTCCTGACGTATAAATGATATATACCGGCTCTTCAGGAGCAGGAGATAAGTTAAGGTTGCAGCTATTTTCTTCATAAGAGCTTTCATCGTCAAGGCAGATATGAGACATCTCAGATTCAGGCAAGTTTGAAATCAAATGCTTCAACTCCTGCTGTAAAAGAAGAATATCTGCCCCGCTATCACGAAGAATGTATTCAATACGAGCTTTTGGATAATGTGAATCGATCGGGATATACACTCCGCCAGCTTTCATCACTGCCAGCACTCCAACAATTGCATCGATGGACCGCTTGGCTAAAACAGCCACAGTTGGCTTCGGTCCTTTTCTGTTTTGCAATGTTCGTGCCAGACGATTGGCTCTTTCATTTAGAAATCGATAGCTAATCTCTATTTCGTTATCAATAACAGCTATATGTTCTGGAATTTCTTCAGCTTTCGCTTCAAATATGCGATGAAAAGGAACATCTTTTTGAGCAAATTCAACTTGAGTTTTGTTAAATTCAAAGACTATTTTTTGTTTTTCTTTATCACTAAGTATGTTTATTTGTGCAAGACTTGTTTCAGGGGTTGAAAGTGCCGCATGCAGAAATTCGATAAAATGATCAGCCCAGCGTTCAATTGTAGCTTTCAGGAATACTTCTGTACTAAATTCCATTTCGCAGCAAATAGATCCATTTATTTCAGTAGCTATTAATGTGATATCAAATAAAGATATGTGATGTGCGAAATTGGCAGGCCGGACTTTTATTTCTCTCAGATCTATGTCTTGTTTTTCCACATTTTGAAGGATAAACATCGCATCAAACACTGGGTTCCGGCTCATATCCCGTGTCAATTCAAGCTTATCGACAAGCTCTTCGAACGGGTAATCCTGATGCTCAAAGGCTTCCAATGCTGTCTCACGCACTTCCTGCAAATACTGTACAAACGGCTTCCCGCCCTCCGGGCGCGTCCGAAGCGCCAGCGTGTTCACAAACATGCCGAGTATCGGCTCAAGATCCTTGTGCGGCCGGCCGGCAATTGGCGAGCCGACGATGATATCTTCCTGTCCGCTTAAGCGTGACAAGAACGCGGTGTAAGCCGCAAGGAGCACCATGTACAGTGTGCTTCCGTTTTCTCGTGCCAGCTTGTGAAGGCCTGATGCAACCTCTTGATCCAGCGTAAATGAGACCTTGTCACCCGCGAAGCTTCGCACCGGCGGGCGGGCATAATCAGCCGGAAGATCCAGCACAGGCAGCTCGCCCTCGAGCTGCTTCAGCCAGTACGCCTCCTGCGTTTTGTACGCGTCTCCTGTTTTGAATCCTTCTTGCCATACGGCATAATCTTTATATTGAATGTGCAGCGCCGGAAGATTCCGATTATTGTACAGCTCGCCGAATTCCCGAATCAGAATGTTGACGGAAACACCGTCTGAAATGATGTGATGCATATCAACCAGCAACAGGTGCCGCTCATCTGATACCTTTACGATTTGGGCACGGAACAGCGGCGCTTGGCTGAGATCAAACGGTTTGATAAATGCGGCTGCGGCCTCCTGTTCGGTTCGTTCGCCGAGAACTGTAGTCTGTAACGTAAACGGCACCTCGTCATGGATGCGCTGCACCGGATCGCCTCCTGCGTCCTGTTCGAAGGAGGTACGAAGCGACTCGTGGCGCTTGATCAGCTCTTTGAAAGCTCTGTCCATCCTTTCAGGGTTGAGCTTCCCTTCGAGCTCTAACACAGCCGGCATATTGTAGCCTGTCCCTCCGTCCTCCAGCTGCTGAAGGACATAAATCCGCTTTTGGGCAGAGGAAACCGGATAGGTTTCCTGTTTTTCAGCGGGCTTAATCGCTTCATATGGACTGTCCGTTCCTTCACGGATAACGGTAGCCAGTCCTTCTACTGTCGGATGGGCAAACACATCTTTTAGCGGCACCTGTACATCGAATTCTTTGGCGATCCGTGAGACAAGCGCTGTTGCTTTTAAGGAATGCCCCCCGCGGTCAAAAAAGTTGTCGTGAATCCCGACAGGGCCATTTTTCAGCACGTCCTCCCACAGCTGAGAAAGCTTCATCTCAGTCACGTTTCTCGGCGCCGTGTAGGTCTCCGCATCTGCCGCTCCGCCAGGAGCTGGCAGGGCGTTTCGGTCGAGCTTTCCGCTTGGTGTAACCGGCCACTGTTCCATTTCTATCATATAGGCTGGGACCATGTAGCCCGGCAACAGTCTCTCAAGCTGCGCTCGGACTTCGTTTCTTTGGAGCCCTTCTACATAAGCGCATAATTCCGGCTCCCCGCTGTCTGTCCGTACGGTAACGGCCGCCTCTCTTACACCTTCTATACTTCTTAGTGCCGCTTCAATTTCTCCCGGCTCAATCCGGTAGCCGCGGATTTTCACCTGATCATCCAACCGCCCGAGGAATTCAACATTCCCGTCAGGGAGCCAGCGCGCCACATCCCCGGTTTTATACATGCGTTCCCCCGGGTAAAACGGGTCCTCAAGAAAACGCTCCTCCGTTAATGCCGGACGATTCAAATAACCTCTGGCAACACCCGCTCCGGCAATGTACAGTTCGCCGGCGACACCAGAAGGCTGTACGGCTAAATGCGGATCTAAAACATACAAACGCGCACCGGGTACGGGCTTTCCAATCGGAATCCGCAAACGGTCCCTGTCCCGTTCTGGATCCAACACGTAAAATGCCGCGTCTACCGTGGCTTCTGTCGGCCCGTAACCATGGATTAATGATACCTGCGGCAATACAGAAGCAAAACGGGCTGCCGTACGCGGCGCAAGCGGTTCACCTCCGGCGAATACACGCTTCAGGCTTGTCCCGTCACCGAGCGCTAACATTTCCGCTTGATCGAGAAAGCTGTTCAGCATAGCCGGAATAAAATGAGCCGTTGTCACTTTTTCCTGATGAATGGCTTGTATGATCAATGCGGGGTCTTTTTCCCAGCCGGGCGGAAGCAGATACGCCGAAGCACCGGAAAGAGCCCACCAAAACAGCTGCCACACAGACGCATCAAAGGAAAAAGAGGTTTTCACCATGACAATGTCATCTTCCGAAAGCGGAAATTGGTGCTGCATGCCGGTCAGAAAGGAAACAGCCTGGCGGTGCTCAACGGCCACTCCTTTCGGCTGCCCGGTAGAGCCCGATGTATAGATGACATAGGCGAGTGAACCGCCGTCAGCAGGAGTAAACTCATGGTTTTCTGCTTTTTCGCTCGCAAGAGATGTCATGTCCACTTCAAGCGTTTCGCCAGAAAAGTTCGGTGCGGAGCATCCCGGCTGTGTCAGCAAGAGCGATGCCCCGCTGTCTTTCAGCATGTAGCTCAGCCGCTCCTTTGGATACGCAGGATCAAGCGGCAAATAGGCCCCTCCTGCCTTCAAGACAGCAAGGACAGCGATCAGCATTTCAGGTGAGCGTTCAGACAGGACACCGACGATACTTTCGTTTGTGATGCCGCGTGCCGCAAGGTGCGCAGCCAGCCGGCTGGCGTACATGTCAAGCTCAGCGTATGTCAGCGAACCGCCTGAAAAGCGAATGGCCAGCCGCTCCGGTGTGAAAGCTGCCTGTCGCTCAAACAGCCCATGCAGGGTGAAAGCTTTAGGCGAAACAGCTTCCGTCTTGTTAAACTCACACAACAATTTTTGCTTTTCTCTTGTATTCGTCATATCTAATTCTTTTATAAAGCTGTGCGGATGGTGAAGGGCGTTTTCCAGTATGGTAAGCAGATGAGATTGTATTCGTTTAATATCCTCAAGAGAAAACAAGGTATTTTGATAGTCGAAATTTAATTGAATGGTTCCATTGTCTATCCGTTCTTGTATTTGAACTGAAAGCTCGTTCGCGGTGTATCCGCTGAAATAAAGCGCTGTTTCATAGTCAAAATCATCTGCATTATGCCACTGAAGTGGCTGATACTGCATAGATATACCGATAAGGTTGTGTAAATCCTTCTGTTCATTTCTTAATTCATTTACAAGCAAATTATAAGGAAACCGTTGATGACGCATAACAGAAAGCTGTTCCCTGCCTATTGTGCGGACAAAGGAAAGAAAATCTGTGTCAGGATCAACCGTTATTCTGATTGGAAGAGAACTAACGAACATGCCAAGCATTTCTTTTTCAGCCTTTGACCCTCTGTTGCCATAGTAGGTGCCAATGGCAAGATCTTTTTTAGAAGTGATTCGGCTGATGCATATGTAAAATGAAGCCATAAATAAGGAAATGATATTGATCTTGTGTTCTTCGCAGAAGATTCGAATCGTTTGCTCTAGATCAGGTGAAAGAATGATGGTGTCTCTGGATGCAGATGTGCTCTGTTTTTGTAAGGACGTCTGGTCGGCTAACGAGTGGTATTCCAACGGGTGCTCAAAGGTTTGCGTCCAAAATAAACGGTCCTTTGCAAACCGCGGAGATTGTAGATATTGACTCTCTTTTTCGATGTAGCTCAAGTAAGAAGGTTCCGGCTGATCAGGTAAAGGATCTTTCTTTTTCATTTTTTGATAAAGATCTATAATTTGATTTCCCATCACGTTTAAAGAGATTCCATCCATTATGATATGATGGAATTTCGCAAATAGCCAAACTTCATGAGAGTCAATTCTAAGGAGGTAAAATTGATAAAGAGGCGAGTTGATCAGTTTAAATGGAATGCTCGCTTGATCCTGAATCCATTGCTCTATTTCTATCATTTCAACATTTGAAAAATCAATTATTCTAAGTGGATAATATTTATATTCAGTAAGGTGCAATCGCGGCTCAAGCTCTTCTCCTTCTAACAGCTGAAATCTAATGGCGTCGTTGCGGGAGATGGAATGATTCAGCGCTCCCTCCAGAGTATCAAGCTCAATATTGCCTTTGAATTTCACACAGGCTGTGAGATTGCAAATGCTGGTATTTGGCTCCAGCAGTTCGGTAAACCACACTCTCCTTTGGGCATGGGTTAAAGAATAAGTATGTTCGCTCAACGGATTCCCTCCAGTTCTCATAATAAGAGGATAAGAAAAAGTAGAAAAAAGCAGAAAAATGACAATAAAAGAAATTATATGACTATATAATCCATATATGCACTATATTAACGGATATTTTTTAAAGTACAATAAAAAACATTAAATTTTTATAACATTTTTTTGAATATAGTATTATTTCTTTATTTTTCGTTTCTTTTTTTATCAAATTTCCGGATATAAAGTGATAAAAGTATTGTTTTACATAAGGTCTTATACACTACTTTTTAATCGAACTAATTTGCTTTTGTGCATCATTCTTCTAATTGTTGGAAGGTTCGACAAAGCGTTATTACAGACATAAAAAAACCTGTTTTCTCTTGGAAAACAGGTCTGCCGCTATTATTGACTCGCCAAAATGACAGCGATTTGATCCTCAATATCTTTTCCATCCTCTTCATCAATCAATCCATTTAGAAGAATAGAGAAAACAAGTTTTTTTCCGCTCTTTGTTTCTGCGTACCCAGATAGAGAGCTTACCGTACTGAGCGATCCGGTTTTTGCTCTTACTTTTCCTTGTGCAGGAGTGTCTTTCATGCGGTTTCTCAGCGTTCCGCCCACCATTCTGTCAGGATTGCCCGCAACAGGTAAAGAATTTAGATAAGCCGAGAACCAACTCTGATCCTGAATGTCATATAACAGCTGTGAAAGTTGATCTGAGGATACAGCATCAATATGTGAGATTCCTGATCCGTCCCTTAAGACGAGTGATTTAGAATCAACACCAAATTCCGGAAGCGTACTGTTTAACACTTCGAGCCCCTTTTCCCAGCTCCCTTCTCCTTTTTTCACTTTCCCCATCTCTTTTACGAGGACTTCGGCATGTCCGTTATTACTTAATTTCATGAACGGCACAAAAAGTTTCGATAAAGGCATTGAGCGAAGAGAGAGCAGCACATCTGAAGAACTAGGTGCTTCACCCGTCTTGATGTCCCCTTTCACAGTAATTCCTTGTTTTTTTAGTGACTGCTTAAATAAATCTAAGGCATATCCGGCAGGCTCCCAGACAGAAATCCACTCCTTTGTCTTGTTTGCGTCAACCGGTACGCTCCCTTCAATTGTAATCGTGTTTGTTCCATGCTCTCTTTCGATTGTGAGGTCTTTCTCTGAACCGGCAGCAGTCGTTTTAGCATCGTTCTTTATCGTTATATAATCGGTTTTCGGAGAGACAGACACGGCAGGCTTTTCCCCTTCTTTTTGATTTGGGGTGACCTCAACAATCACAGTGCCTGCATCATAGTCTTCGTTTGGAGACGCTGTTAGAGCGGAGATTGGCGCGCCATAATATGTGTATTCATCGCTCCAAGGCATATCAGGTGATAATCGCATGTCATCATACCACGTATCATCACCGATCAGATTGCCTTTAATTACTTTTACGCCGGAATGTTTCAATTTCTCAGCCATTTTGTCAAAATCAGATGGTAAAAGTGTCGGATCGCCTTTCCCTTTCAAATAAAGGTTACCATTCAGCTTTTTCCCTTTCAGTATTCCATCCGTCCGGACCTCGGTTGTAAAAGAATAGTTCTCGCCAAGGACAGAAAGTGCCGCGGCCGCTGTCAAAAGCTTTAGAGAAGAGGCAGGCCTCATTCGGGTGTCTCCTGAATGTTCATATAGAACAGCACCTGTTTCCGCAGAGCGAACGGTGATGCTGGCCATTGCGCCTTCGAGGGCAGGATGATCAGCTAAAATCTTATCGATCTGCCCGGAAAGTGCATCTTGTTTTTCAGCGGCAAGCGCAGCCTGATGCATATAAGGCACCGAAGCAACGACGAAAAGCAGTAAAACAGCAACATAAAGCTTTATGCTTTTTTTCATTAATTTCCCCGCCTCTCTGCGCTTCATCATTGGCTATTGATGATTCAGTTCAATGGTGATACTGCTTTTAGCTGTCGTTTCTTCTCCCGGCTCCAGCACTTGTAAACCAGTGAGTGACGAAGGTAAATCAAGATTCACTGCGTTTGTCACCCATGTGTAAGGTTCAGGGCATAAATACCCTTGTTTTCCGTCCGCATTGTATACAACCCAATGTTTAAACTGTTCATCTGCCTTATAAATAATGCTGATATGTGCATGCTGATGATAAATGACTGCCTGGTTTTCTCCGCCCCTCTTCTGATAAGAAGATAAAAAGACATTATCCAGCTGCTTGTGGCGCAAATCCATTCCTTCATGCAAAGCTTCTTTATTCGGTACATCCATCAGTTTCCCGGTCGGCAGCAGGCGTTCATTTAACTCCCATTGCTGATCTGCTGTCAGGGAGAATAACGAGCTTTCTGCCGGAAACACAAATGTAGTATGATAACCAATTCCCCAAGGAAACGCTTCCTTTCCTTTGTTCATGACCGTCGCATGTTTAAACAGGGTATTCCCCTTGATCATGTATGTCATCCGAACGACGGCATGGTGAGGAAATTGCTTATACACATGGGGGAGCTCAGAAAGATCAATTTCTGTTTCAACAATCACTTCTTCATCAGTTTTCTTCGCGGTCACTACGTTCCACTTTTCATGGTAAAGAAACCCATGAAGATGGTTGTGTTTATCCTTCTCGTTGATATCAAAATGATACGTTCTGCCCCGGAAACTGAATGTACCGTCACTTATGCGGTTAGGCGGGAACAGGATTGGAATGCCGTACAATGTTGGTGTGTCGTGAAAACTTTCTGCTGTTTCCGGTTCACGCAAAAGCTGGACTTTTGTTGTTTTGTCCACGAGAGAAATGACGTTGCTCCCCCACTCAGGGACAACAATCATTTCTAGATGTTCGTTGCCCGCTTTGATGGCCGGCGTTCCCAAATACGTGATTTTCTCAATAAAGTTTGCCATGTTTACTCAACCTCTCCTTGATTCATTGCTAGTATAAGAATTCAATGTACTGTACCATATTTCCTCCATTTTATATTTTCCCCTATCAAATAAAAAAACACCGTTCAAACTTATGAACGGTGTGATTCGGAGGCTATTGGATGAGACGTGTGATTTGTTTCTTTTTCCAGACGAATTGATAATACCCATAAATCAACAGCAAGCTGACGGCAAACGCAGCTGGATAACCAACCCAGACGCCGAGTATTTCAAGCTTTGTATAGTGAGAAAGGACGAAAGCGACAGGCACCTCTACTCCCCAGATTGCAAAAATACTGATGACGGTCGGCCATAAAACCGTTCCGCTTGCCCGCATCGTTGCAGAAATAATTTGGGCATTTCCAAACAGCAAATAGCTCCACAATGTAATCATCAAAAGACGGTGCGCAATGTAAAGCGTCTCTTGCTCGGTTAAAAATAACGATAAAATCTGATGTGAAAAAACATAGATCAGAATGATCAGTACGCCGCCAATGATATAATTCAGCCAAATCCCCACGCGAATGACCTGCTTTAAGCGGTCAAACTCGTTTGCCCCGATCGATTGCGCAGCGAAAATAGAAACCGCAATACCAAGGCTGACGGCCGGCATCTGTACATAGCTGGCCACCTGGTTGACCACTCCGTATGCAGCTGTTGCATTAGAGCCGTAATGATTGACGAATGAAATAACCGCTATTTCTGATAATGAGACAAGAATCATATTGATGCTTGCTGGGACCCCAAGACGCAGCAGGAGAACCAGCAGTTCCTTATCCATTTTCAAATAACGACGCACTGTTTTATCAAATTGCAGCGGGTGTTTTCGCTTTCGTAAATACACCATTAACACGAGAAAAGTCGCAATCGTGGAAATGACAGTTGCATATGCCGAGCCGTATATGCCCAGTTTCGGAAAACCAAACATGCCAAGGATTAAAACAGGCAAAAGCGCGATGTTGATGACCGTGCTCACAATCAGCGTATAAAACGGTGTCTTGGAATCTCCTGTTCCGCGCAAAAAGGTAGTATATGCAAAATATAAAAACATAAACGGCATAGCATAAAATAAAATACGTGCATAGTTAGCGCTGACATGAATGACATTTTCAGGCGTGCCCATTAAACGAAGGATATCCAGGGTGAAAATACTGCCGATGACGGCTAACACAACGCCTAATAAAAATGTAAACGTGAGCGTCGTTCCGACAACAGCCTTTAGCCGTTCCTCATTTTTCGCTCCGTAAGCTTGTCCGATCAGAATCGAACTTCCTGAACCGATCCCAATCGTAAATGAGATTAAAAGAAAAAATAACGGGAAAAAGGATGATACAGCTGCCACTGCATCAACACCGAGCCATCTGCCTACAGCCATCATCCCGACTAGCTGGCCGACTGATTGCAGCACATTGCTCAGCAGAAGCGGCACCAAAAAGAGTGACATCGACCGCCAAACTGATGATTTGCTTTTCTTTTGAGTTACAAGAGGTTCTTGTGATGTTTCCATATTAAAGGACTCCTTTATTTGAAATCGTTTTTAAACATGCCCTCATTTTTTGACAAAAACAGGATATGTAACATGTTATTATTCATCATTGCACATATGAAACCCTTCCCGATTCTTCTAATTTTACACATCTTTTTAGCTTATGAAGAATAAACTAGCAAGTAATGGCGTATTTTTTGTGAGTAAAAGAATAAAAAATAATTTATGCAAAAGTATTGTAATCTACCCGTAATCATTGTAACATTTGTAATATAAGAGAAAGAGATTTTGAAGGAGAGAGCGATAATGAAAAAATGTCTTCTATTTCTAACAACCATTGCACTTATTCTGTCATTAAGCACAAATGCATTTGCGAAAAATACATCAGGCGATTTATCACAAAAACAAGCATTACAGTTGGCATTATCCGCTAGAGAACATTTTTGGAACACCATGAGCGGCCACAATCCGAAGGTGAAAAAAGCAGTTTGCCCATCAGGCACATTCGAGTATCAAAATCTTCAATATGTATACATGTGCAGTGATCTAGGCACTAAAGCAAAAGCGGTGAATTACTTAACTCCTATTTTTACAAAAACAGCAATCGAAAAAGGCTTTAAAGATTATCATTTCACTGTTTCAAAAGGAAAACTTGCTGTTCCAATCGGTGACGGAGACAATCTTTTGAATTGGAAAAAATCAACTGCTAAACTGGTCTCTAAAAAAGGCGGCACAATCACATACGAATTTACCGTCCCTACTTTAGACGGATCCCCTTCTGCAAAACGGAAAGTGACATTCGTGAAAGAAAATAAAAAATGGAAAGTCAATCAATTTGACGCAGTTATATAAGAAAAACGCCCGGTATAAGCGGGCGTTTTTATTTGGTTTGCATAAAGAAAGACAACAGGCAAAAAGTGCCTGTTGTCTTTTGAATATAACGCTCTAGGAGAGATTCGAACTCCCGACCTGCAGTTTAGGAAACTGCTGCACTATCCGCTGTGCTACTAGAGCTTTTGGTATTTATATAGTAGCTCTGATGATCAATATTTTCAAGCGATTTGTATTAAAGCCCTCCAAAAACCTTATATGCGGCTCTTGTCGTATCTTCATCAATACCGATATACCGCATTGTAATTGATGGTGATGAATGATTCAGTATTCTCTGCAGCTCGGCGATGTCTTTCGTTCGCTGATAAAAATGATAGCCAAACGTTTTCCGGAGTGTATGTGTCCCTATCTCCTCAAGTCCGCACGCCGCAGCAGCCTCTCTTAAAATTCTGTAGGCCTGAATGCGGGAAATCGGCTTCCTGGTCCGCACTGATTTAAAAAGATATTCGTTTTCCTTCATGTCTTTCGTATACTCGTATATTTCCTGTTTCAGCGATTCTAAAATAAGAATCTTTCTTTTCTTTTTCGTTTTGCTTTCAGTCGCCCATAAATGATCTTTATTTTGAACGTCCTTCACTTGCAGCGGCAGAATATCAGAAATGCGGAGCGCGCTGTTGATGCCGAAAATAAACAGAAAATAATCCCGCTTGTTTTTGTTAAGCAAATACTGTTTGACTTCTTGGATTTTCTCTAGACTGCGAATCGGCTGTACAATATGCATCAAAAAACTCCTTAAAAACCGTTATGTAACGTTTTGAGGTCTATGTTACTATTATAGCTGAAAAACGTTGAATGTCAAAGTGCGGCGGCGTTTATGTAACATAATATACATAGTGTTACATAAGCTTTTAAAAAAGCTTCCTCAAACCTTCACCCTATAAAATAAGCTTTAAAGCCTCTTATAAAGCTTTTAACCTCTTGGATACTTATCCCCCTACTAATCATCAAAAAAACTCTTAAAACGAAATCTGACGCTCCTAATTTTCTGGAGCTTCCGCAAAAAACATACAAAAAAAGACACAATTTCAAATTGTGTCCTAATCTTCATCCTTTACATCAATATCTTCCGGGATTGGTTCATTTAATATTTCCTGCACCTGTGCTTTGTAATTCTCCAGCTGTTCGAGATGTGTTTTGAACTGCTCCTTATAAATCAAAAATTGCTCCCCGTCATGAACGGCTCTGATTTTCCCTTCGAGCACCAAGCTTTTAATATAATCCTCTGAAAGATTTGTATATTCTGCTGTTTCTTCAATCGTTAAATACATATAGCAGTCCCTTCTTAATCCGTATGCTGATTCTAATATAGCACATGGCTCATATCAATATAATCAATTTTGCACAGAAAAACGGCTTTATGTACTATATAATATACCATTTGTCACTTGTGAAAACGCTGTAATTTTTTTACGCTAAGATTGTAACAATACAGCTTCATATAGGAGGGAGAACATGAAAAGAACGTGGAACGTCTGTTTAACAGCTCTGCTTAGTGTTCTGTTAGTCGCTGGAAGTGTCCCTTTTCACGCGGAAGCTAAAAAACCGCCCAAAAGCTACGATGAGTACAAACAAGTAGATGTTGGAAAAGACGGCATGGTTGCGACCGCACATCCTCTTGCTTCTGAAATCGGTGCTGATGTGCTGAAAAAAGGAGGAAATGCTATTGACGCAGCGGTTGCCATTCAATTTGCACTCAATGTAACAGAGCCGATGATGTCAGGTATTGGCGGCGGCGGTTTTATGATGGTGTATGACGGAAAAACGAAGGATACAACGATAATCGACAGCCGTGAGCGTGCTCCAGCAGGCGCAACCCCTGACATGTTTTTGGATGAAAACGGCAAAGCAATTCCCTTCTCTGAACGTGTGACAAAAGGTACTGCCGTTGGTGTTCCAGGCACGCTGAAAGGGTTGGAAGAAGCCTTGGATAAATGGGGAACCCGTTCAATGAAGCAATTAATTACCCCTTCTATTAAACTCGCTGACAAAGGCTTTCCGATTGATTCAGTGTTGGCAGATGCCATTTCTGATTATCAGGAAAAACTTTCACGGACTGCCGCAAAAGATGTATTTTTGCCAAATGGCGAACCGCTTAAAGAAGGAGATACCCTTATTCAAAAGGATTTGGCTAAAACATTTAAGCTTATTCGCTCCAAAGGCACTGACGCTTTTTATAAAGGAAAATTCGCCAAGGCGCTTTCTGACACTGTCCAGGATTTCGGCGGATCAATGACAAAAAAAGATTTAGAAAATTACGACATTACAATTGATGAACCGATTTGGGGAGACTATCAAGGCTATCAAATCGTTACTACTCCTCCTCCAAGCTCCGGCGGTATTTTCTTATTGCAAATGCTGAAAATCCTTGATGATTTTAACCTTTCACAATACGATGTCCGCTCATGGGAAAAATATCAGCTGCTTGCTGAAACGATGCATTTGTCATATGCCGACCGTGCGTCTTACGCAGGTGATCCCGAATTTGTAAATGTTCCTCTCAAAGGCCTGCTTCACCCCGATTATATTAAAGAACGCCAGCAATTAATCAACCTAGATCAAGTGAATAAAAAACCGAAAGCCGGTGACCCTTGGAAATACCAAGAAGGATCAGCAAACTATAAACAAGTTGAACAGCCGAAAGACAAAGTAGAAGGCCAAACAACCCACTTTACAGTTGCTGACCGTTGGGGAAATGTTGTTTCCTATACAACAACAATCGAACAGCTGTTCGGAACGGGTATTATGGTCCCTGATTACGGAGTCATCCTAAACAATGAATTAACGGATTTTGATGCGATACCAGGCGGAGCTAACGAAGTACAGCCAAACAAACGGCCTTTAAGCAGCATGACCCCGACGATTTTATTTAAGGATGACAAGCCTGTCCTCACTGTTGGATCTCCTGGCGGGGCCACGATTATTTCATCCGTTTTGCAAACCATTCTCTACCACATTGAATATGGTATGGAATTAAAAGCAGCTGTTGAAGAGCCGAGAATTTACACAAACAGCATGAGCTCTTACCGTTACGAGGACGGAGTTCCTAAAGATGTCCTCAGCAAGCTAAACGGCATGGGCCACAAATTCGGCACAAGTCCGGTGGAAATCGGAAACGTACAAAGCATATCGATCGACCATGAAAACGGCACCTTTAAAGGCGTAGCTGATTCAAGCAGAAATGGCGCAGCGATCGGCATTAATTTAAAACGCAAATAAAAAGAAAAAACTGTACTCGCTTCAAATGAGTACAGTTTTTTATGCAGATCTTTAATAACAACGGGCATTGCTGATGCTCTGTATCCCTGATTGCAATCCAAAATGACAGAATGATGACTGCTTCTTTGACAAACGTCTTTATTCTGCTAATGCCCGTCTATCTTCATCTTTTCATTTCGTTTATCTCATCAAGAAATGTCTGAAACGCACTCGTAATAAAAAAGTCTTTCCTGTATATAAAGACGATCTCTAAGTCTTGATATGCTGGTGGCAGTTGATGAATCCACACATTTGTACGATGCTCGGAGCAGTCAACAGCGGACTTTGGGAGCAGCGCCGTACCCATCCCGGCGGAAACACCTTTTATAATGGCCTCCAATGTGCCAAACTCTATGATTTTTTGATTGTGTATGCCTGCTTCCTCTAGTAATCTTTTGACCCTGTCACGATGAGAACAGCCAGCCCCAAAAAGGAGCATCGGCTGCTGAAGCATGTCTTCTGCCGTCCCTTCTCGTGATGAAATCAAAACTAATTCATCATGGGAAACATGGAGTTGTCTAACTGCAGCGTGTTCAACCGGCCCATATACAAAAGCGCCATCAACTTTATGATCAAGAACCTGTTGAATCAAATGATGCGTATTAGCTGTGTTCACTGATAAATCCACTTCAGGAAAACGCCTGAGGAAGGATGCTGCATGCTCAGGCAGATGCGTTACCGCCGTCGTTTCCAGTGATCCGATCCGCAAAGGCCCTTTTGGTTGCCTGCTCATTCGGGTCGATTTTTCAGCTTTGTCTAACAGCGATAATACTTGATCTGCATATTGTAAAAGATTTTCTCCTGCAGCAGTCAGCTTCATCCCCCGATTCGTTCGATGAAAAAGCCTGATATTCAAATCTTCCTCAAGCTTATGCACTCTGGCTGTCACATTCGACTGAACATAATTCAGCATTTGGGCTGCTTTCGTTATGCTTCCTTCGCGGGCAACAGCCTGAAAAATCTTTAAATCTCCGCTTTCCACGCGCTCTCACCTGCTTGCTATGATGAAAAGTGATATTAGCTATCATATTTGTTCATTTTACTCGAAGAAAACCGCTATGTAAAATATGTAAAGATATGAAAATACAATTCAATGAGGAGGCAGACAGCATGAAAGCTGTAATTCACAACGGAAAAGCCGGTCTTCTGGGGTTATCAGTTCAGGACGTTCCATCAACAAAGCCTGGATACGGAGAGGTAAAGGTTAAATTAAAATCCGCGGGCCTGAATCATCGTGACTTGTTTCTTATGAAAAACAAATCTGAACAAGATCCTCACATGATACTGGGTTCTGACGGCGCGGGTATCATCGAAGAGATTGGTGAAGGCGTGAAAAATGTTACTGTTCAGACAGAAGTAGTCATTTTCCCGACATTGAACTGGGATTTGACAGAGAATGTACCACCTGTACCTGAGATTCTGGGAGGTCCTTCGGACGGAACACTTGCTGAATATGTGATCATTCCTTCACAAAATGCAATCAAAAAACCTGCTTATTTATCTTGGGAAGAAGCGGGCGTTCTACCTTTATCCGCATTAACTGCATATCGGGCTCTGTTTACAAAGGGGCAATTAAAAAAAGGCGAGCATCTATTGATACCCGGCATCGGCAGCGGTGTGGCAACCTACGCTTTATTGATGGCTAAGGCGATTGGGGCAACAGTAAGCGTGACCTCCCGCAGTGAGGAGAAAAGAAAAAAGGCGCTGAAATTAGGTGCTGATTACGCATTTGACAGCTACAGCAATTGGGATGAGCAGTTGCAGGGAAAAAAGGCGGATGTTGTTCTTGACAGCATAGGACCTGCTCTCTTTTCGGAATACTTCCGCCATGTAAAACCAAATGGCCGTATTGTCAGCTTTGGGGCAAGCTCAGGGGATAATCTCAGTTTTCCGGTGCGTTCTCTATTCTTTCCTCAGGTCAATGTTTTGGGAACCTCGATGGGAAGCGGTGAGGAATTTCAAGCTATGCTCGCTTTCATTGACAAACATAAGCTGCGGCCTGTAATTGACCGGATATACCCTTTAGAAAAAGCATGTGAAGCATATAAAAGAATGCAGGAAGGCAGACAGTTTGGAAACATCGGGATCGTAATGGAATAAAAAAAGAAACCGGCCTGGCAGCCAGACCGGTTTCTCTTATATGATAATCCCCTTTATTTACGGAAGAACTGAACTCCCCATCAAATATCGATCCACTTCACGCGCCACTTCACGGCCTTCATTAATCGCCCATACGATTAAGCTTTGGCCTCTTCTTGCATCCCCTGCGGCGAATACACCATCGATATTTGTTTGATAATCCCCATATGCTGCACTGATTTTGTTATTTACTGAATCAACACCGAACTGTTTCAACAGCGGCTGTTCTGTGCCTTCAAAGCCGATAGCGATAAAGACAAGCTGAGCAGGCCATACTTTTTCCGTTCCAGGCAGCTCGCGGAACTCGTATTTTCCATGCTCATTTTTCACTTTTTCCATTTGGATGGTATGAAGCTCTTTCAGCTTTCCGTTTTTATCCGCAACCATTTTTGTCGTTTGAATGGAGTATTCTCTCGGATCTCTTCCGAATTTTGCTTCTGCTTCCTCGTATGCATATTCAAGCGTAAAGACGTGTGGCTGTTCAGGCCACATATTGTCATTCGTGCGGGCTGGCGGAAGTTTCGGGTGTTTGCCGAATTGGTGCACGCTTTTGGCTTTTTGACGCAGAGCAGTAGCCACACAGTCAGCTCCTGTATCTCCGCCTCCGATTACGATGACATCCTTCCCTTTGGCATCAATGAATTGCTTGTCTTTAAAATTAGAATCTAAATAGCTTTTTGTTGCAAGTGTCAGGTAGTCCATCGCGTAATGGACTCCTTTTGAGTCGCGTCCTTCAATTAAGAGGTCCCGCTGTTTTTGAGCGCCTGTGCATAGGATCACAGCATCAAATTGCTCCTTTAGCTCATCAGCTGTAATGTCAACACCGATTTCTGTGTTCGTGACAAAATCAATTCCCTCTTGCGTCAGCAATTTAATTCGGCGTTCTACAATGCCCTTCTCAAGCTTCATGTTTGGAATGCCGTATGTTAAAAGGCCGCCCGCTCTGTCTGCTCGTTCAAAAACAGTGACGGAATGTCCCGCTTGATTCAGCTGGTCAGCACTCGCCAGTCCGGCTGGACCTGACCCGACGATGGCCACTTTTTTGCCTGTTCGTTTTTTTGGAATTCTAGGTTGAATCCAGCCGTTCTCAAATCCTTTATCGATAATGGTCCGCTCGATGTTTTTAATTGATACGGCCGGATCTGAAATCGCTAAAGTGCATGATCCTTCACAAGGAGCAGGGCATACCCGCCCTGTGAATTCAGGAAAGTTGTTTGTTTTCAACAGACGTTCCAATGCTTCCTTCCATCTGCCCCGGTAGACAAGATCATTCCATTCAGGAATTAAGTTGTAAATCGGACAGCCGGATGTAAATCCGTTAATGTCAGCACCGATCTGGCAAAACGGTGTACCGCAATCCATGCACCGCGCCCCTTGCCGTTTCGATGCTTCTTCTGAAAAAGGAGCAGAATATTCTTTCCAATCCTTTAAGCGAGTGAGAGGGTCCCGCTCCGCAGGTTTTTCTCGTTTGATCTCCATAAATCCAGTTGGTTTCCCCATGTTCCTCTCCCCTTCCTTACTGTACTACCGCTTGTTTTTGTCCCGATGCTGCTGTATTCTGCTTTGGCTTCGTGTTGGCCTCAAAAGCGAACATGATGGCTTCTTCATCTGATAAACCTGCAGCTTTTTGCTCTTGGATGCTTGCGAGCATTTGTTTATAGTTTTTCGGAATGACTTTGACGAATTTTTTCACACTGTCTTCCCATTGATCAAGCAGATCTTCTGCTTTTTGGCTGTTTGTATACGCAGTATGTCTTTCAAGCATTGCTTTGATTTGCTGGATTTCTTTCTCATCCTCTAATGATTCAAATAAAATCATCTCAAGGTTGCATTTGCGTTTAAACGCTTTGACATCTTCGGCCAGTACATAAGCGATTCCGCCGGACATACCTGCCGCAAAGTTTTTGCCTACATCACCGAGAACGACAACGCTGCCGCCAGTCATGTATTCACAGCCGTGGTCGCCAATACCTTCTACAACTACGTTCACACCGCTGTTTCGAACGGCAAAGCGTTCACCAGCACGTCCGTTAATATATGCTTCTCCGCTTGTCGCACCGTAAAAAGCCACGTTGCCGATAATGACATTGTCATCCGAAGCAGAGTTGAATCCTTCTGGTGACTTGACGATGATTTTTCCGCCAGAAAGCCCTTTTCCGACGTAATCATTTGAGTCTCCGTCCAAATAAAGCGTCATCCCTTTAGGAACGAAAGCTCCAAAGCTTTGGCCGGCTGATCCGGTAAAGTGCAGCTTGATTGTATCTTCAGGAAGCCCTTCTTCTCCGTAGTACTTTGAGATTTCACTGCCGGTTATCGTTCCGGCTACACGGTTTGTATTGTTGATTTCGATAGAAACTTCCGCTTCTTTTCCAGACTCGATGGCTTCTTGTACGGCCGGGAGAATCGCTGTAATATCAAGTGATTGATCAATTTTATGATTTTGCGGCGATCGGAACGTCCGCACCCCTTCAGGCTGATAAAGAAGTGTAGACAAATCAAGCTGGCTTGCTTTCCAGTGCCCCTTCGCCCGTTCACTTACATGAAGTACATCAGTGCGGCCGATCATTTCATCAAATGTCTTGAAGCCTAACGCAGCCATGTACTCACGAACCTCTTCAGCAATGAACAGCATATAGTTCACAATATGGTCAGGATCTCCCATGAACTTTTTGCGAAGCTCTGGGTTTTGTGTCGCTACACCGACAGGGCATGTATCCAAATGGCAGGCACGCATCATGACACAGCCGAGTACAACTAACGGAGCCGTTGCGAAACCAAATTCTTCGGCGCCGAGCAAGGCAGCCATCACAACGTCGCGGCCCGTCATGAGCTTTCCGTCTGTTTCTAATACAACACGGTCACGAAGTCCGTTCAGCATTAGTGTTTGATGTGCTTCTGCAAGGCCAAGCTCCCACGGAAGCCCTGTATGTTTAATACTGGTTTTCGGAGAAGCGCCTGTACCTCCGTCATAGCCGCTGATCACAATGACATCTGCAGTCGCTTTGGCAACACCTGCAGCGATTGTTCCTACACCTGCTTTTGACACCAGCTTTACGCTGATTCTTGCGTCACGGTTGGCATTTTTCAAATCGTGGATCAGCTGGGCTAAATCCTCAATCGAATAAATGTCATGGTGTGGCGGAGGTGAGATTAATCCGACACCTGGCGTTGACCCGCGGACATCGGCAACCCATGGATATACCTTGTTGCCAGGAAGCTGCCCGCCTTCACCCGGCTTAGCACCTTGAGCCATTTTAATCTGCAGCTCATCAGCATTGACGAGGTAATGGCTTTTGACACCAAACCGTCCGGATGCAATTTGTTTGATCGCACTTCTTCTATCATCGCCGTTCTCATCTGGAACAAAGCGTTTGGGATCTTCTCCGCCTTCACCGCTGTTGCTTTTTCCTCCAAGACGGTTCATTGCGATTGCTAAAGCTTCGTGCGCTTCCTTACTCAAGGACCCGAATGACATCGCACCCGTTTTAAAACGTTTGACAATCGATTCAGCGGATTCAACCTCCTCCAACTTCAAAGGCTTGCGGTTTCCGTCAAATGCGAACAAGTTCCGCAAAAATCCGATGCGTTCTTCATCAGCCGCTTTTGTATACTGTTTAAACAGATTGTAATCATTTCTGCGGCACGCCCATTGCAAAGTATGAATCGTTTTCGGATTAAACGCATGATGCTCTCCGCCATTTCTCCATTGGAAGTCACTTCCCGGTTCAAGCGTTTTGCTGTAATCATCCTGATACGCTTCCCGGTGGCGGCGCTGTGCCTCTTCTGCAATTGTTTGTAAATCGATGCCGCCGAGCTGTGATGCAGTACCTGTGAAATAGCGGTCGATCACATCGCGGCTGATTCCTACCGCCTCAAAGATTTGGGCGCCTCTGTAGCTTTGCACAGTTGAAATTCCCATCTTGGACATCACTTTTACGACGCCCTCAGTAATGCTTTTTCCATATTTGCTGACCGCTTCTTCATAGCTGATATCCAAACGGCCTTCATCAATTTCCTGCTTGTAGGTCGCATAAGCGAGATAAGGGTTAATCGCATCTGCGCCATAACCGATTAACGCTGCAAAGTGATGCACTTCACGTGCTTCTCCCGATTCCACAATAATGCTGACCTTCGTACGCAGCCCTTTGCGGATTAAGTGCTGGTGCAGCGCGCTTACTGCCAGAAGCGGCGGAATTGGTGTCAGTCGTTCGTTCATCTTTTTGTCTGATAAAATTAACAAACTTACGCCTTGGCTGATGGCTTTCTCTGCCTGTGTGAACATGTCCTTTAATCCGCGTTCAAGATCCTCTGAAAACAGCACATCAATTTTTTGGCTTTTTAAATCAGGATGAACAATCGTTTTCAATGCGTAGAACTGTTCATTAGATAAAACAGGTGTATACAGTTTAATCCGGCGAACATTTCGTTCACTCGGATGAAGAAGATCGCCTTCCGCACCGAGCCAAGTCATCGTTGAAGTGACAAGCTGCTCACGAATCGCGTCGATTGGCGGGTTCGTTACTTGTGCAAACAGCTGTTTAAAGTAGTTAAACAGTGATTGCGCTCGGTCAGAAAGTACAGCAAGCGGCGCGTCATTCCCCATTGAACCAAGGGGATCTTTGCCTTCTTTAATAACAGGAATTAGATACTTTTGGATATCTTCATATGTGTATCCGAATGCCTTCTGGCGAGTAAGAAGATCACTAAATTGTTCTTCTTCTCTTGACTCCGGATCAGGATTCACTTGTACGAGCTCTTCTTCAAGCCATTTTTGGTACGGATACTCAGTTGCAATTTGTGTTTTGACTTCTTCATCGGAGATAATACGGCCTTCTTCCAAGTCGATTAAAAGCATTTTCCCAGGCTCAAGGCGGTTTTTATATAAAACGTTCTCCTGTTCAACTTCAATAACGCCTACTTCAGATGAGAAAATAATATAATCATCTTTTGTGACATAATAACGGGCCGGACGGAGACCATTCCGATCAAGGATCGCCCCGATTTGTTTACCGTCAGTAAATGAAATAGCTGTCGGTCCGTCCCAAGGCTCCATCAGGGAGCTATGGTAGTCGTAGAACGCCCTTTTTTCCTTGGACATATGCGTATTTTCCGTCCAAGGCTCTGGAATGAGCATCATTGCCGTATGTGCCGGTTTGCGTCCAGCCATCACAAAAAACTCAAATGCGTTATCCAAAATGGAAGAGTCACTGCCATCAGCATTGAGAATCGGCAAAATCTTGTTTAAGTCCTCACCGAAGCTTTCAGAAACAAATTGCTGCTCACGTGCTCTCATCCAGTTGATATTTCCGCGAAGGGTGTTAATTTCACCATTGTGAACCAAATAGCGGTTAGGATGCGCTCTTTCCCATGTAGGGAATGTGTTGGTACTGAAGCGTGAATGAACGAGCGCAAAAGCAGAAACGAATGCTTCGTCTTGCAGATCAGAATAAAATGCATCAACCTGTTCAGGTGTTAAAAGGCCTTTGTAAACAATGGTCTGGCTTGAAAGACTGGCAAAATAAAAATCAAGACCTTCCGTTACTCCCCAATTTTCAGCCTGTTTACGAATGACATACAATTTTCGTTCAAAAGATAAATTGTCCTTTAGATCAGAACTTGCGCCGATAAATACCTGACGGACAAACGGACAGCTTTTTTGCGCCACTGTTCCGATTTTTCCGACATTTACAGGTACAGTTCTCCATCCAAGAACGACTTGGCCTTCTTGTTCAATCAGTGCATTGATTTGCTTTTCAATTTTTTTTCTTTCATCTTCTTTCTGTGAGAAAAAGACCATTCCTACCCCGTAACGTTCTTTTTCTGGCAGATTGATGTCTTTGCACTCTTTTCTAAAGAAAGCATCAGGGATTTGAACCAGTAAGCCGGCTCCGTCTCCTGTATCCGGATCACTGCCTTGCCCTCCTCTATGGTCTAGCTGGCAAAGCATCTTAAGTCCTTGTTTGACAATGTCGTGAGTCTGCTTGCCCTTTAAGTGTGCATATAGGCCGATTCCGCATGCATCATGTTCAAATTCAGGACGGTAGAGACCTTGAGCTTTTGGCATTTGATTGTACGTCATAATTCCTCTCCCCCGATCAATTTCCGATAATACCGGTCATAAAATCTAACAACTCTATAATCATTGTAGGTTTTCAAAACGATATAAACAATATATAATTTAGATCAAAAGAATCTCAAAATGAGATAGATGGATGTGAGACAAACATGGAGCTGCGCCAACTGCGTTATTTTATGGAGGTGGCTGAAAGAGAACACGTTTCAGAAGCCGCTGATCATTTGCATGTGGCCCAATCAGCAATCAGCAGACAAATTGCCAATCTTGAAGAAGAATTAAATGTGACCTTATTTGAGCGTGAAGGGAGAAATATCAAACTCACGCCAATCGGAAAAGAATTTTTGATTCATGTAAAAACGGCGATGAAAGCCATTGATTATGCGAAAGAACAAATTGATGAGTATCTTGACCCGCATCGCGGAACGGTAAAGATCGGCTTTCCTACAAGCCTCGCCAGCCAGCTTTTGCCGACTGTCATTTCAGCGTTTAAAGAAGAATATCCGCACGTCGAATTTTTGCTGCGCCAAGGCTCCTATAAGTTTCTGATTGAAGCTGTCAGAAACCGCGATATTGATCTGGCCTTATTAGGGCCGGTGCCGACGAATTTCTCTGACATAACGGGAAAAATATTATTTACTGAAAAAATTTACGCGCTTGTTCCATTAAATCATCCGCTTGCTAAACAAAAAACGGTTCATTTAATCGATTTGCGCAACGACCAATTTGTATTGTTCCCGGAAGGATTTGTACTTAGAGAGATGGCAATTGATACTTGCAAACAAGCAGGCTTTGCTCCTCTCGTTTCCACGGAGGGTGAGGATTTGGATGCTATCAAAGGGTTAGTGTCCGCAGGAATGGGCGTTACCCTTCTGCCTGAAAGTACTTTTGCTGAAACAACACCTCGTTTTACTGTGAAAATTCCAATTGAGTTCCCTCAAGTAAAACGGACTGTTGGAATCATTAAACCGAAAAATAGAGAGCTTGCGCCTTCTGCGAATGATTTTTATGAGTTTGTCATTCAATTTTTCTCTAAGCTGGAGCAGTATCAATAAAAAAATGAACCCGAGCTTCTATATAGAAGCTTCGGGTTTTTTTCTGCAAATTAATTTACAGGTAAAGAAAAATCCACATGGCAAACAAATGCTTCTTGATCAATTAGAGCTCTGTTTGTCAATTCCTTTTTCTTTTCCGGTTCTTGAAGCTGTACAGAAGAGTAATTGACGATTCCAAGGCCGATTTCCGTCCCTTTTGAATCCATCAGCCGAACAACTGAACCGCTTTTGAATTTCCCTTTAATCTTCTGTACACCGTCCAGGTATAAACTCGATTGGCCGTTTGTTATTTTTCGTGAACAATCATCTGATAAAAACATTTCACCTTCCGGGCCGGAATTAAAAGCGATCCATTGCTCCTTTTGATTCAACGGAAGCGTTCCTTCTGCTTCAAAATAGGTGCCTTCCGCCTGTTCATGAACGGCGTGGTATAAAATATCGCCGGCATCTGCCTGACCTAGGAAACCTTTAATGCCAGACGCCATTACGATTTTAAACGCATCAAGCTTAGAACGCATGCCGCCGGTGCCAACGATGCTTCCAGTGTCACCTGCGCATGCTTCGATGTCAGGTGTTATTTCACTTACCCGCTGTATCCTTTTCGCTTCTGGATTTGTGCGCGGATTGCCGTCATATAATCCGTCTATATCTGATAAAATCACAAGCATATCTGCATCAATCAAACCTGCGACTTTTGCCGCGAGCGTATCATTGTCGCCAAACTTGAGCCGATTGACAGTAACTGTGTCATTCTCGTTTATGATCGGGATAATGCCGCGCTCGAGCAGTACATTCATTGTATTCCTGACATTGTTGTATCGATATTCATCAGAAAAATCGCTTCTCGTAATTAAAATTTGGGATGCGACATAGCCGTGTGCCAAAAACAGCTTTGAATAAGCCTCCATCAGCAATCCCTGGCCGATTGAAGCTGATGCTTGTTTTTCTGGAAGCTTCTCGGGCCTTTGGATAAATCCGAGCTTCCGATATCCTGCCGCCACTGCGCCTGAGGAAACCAAAATCACTTCATAACCGGCGTCTTTGAGTTTGACGACCTGGTCGACCAACGCTTCTAATTTTCGAATGCTGATTTCTCCATGAAGGCTTGTTAATGAACTGCTTCCAATCTTCACAACGACTCTTTTCATGCTTGTATCAGGCGTCACTTTATCACTCCTGATAGCGGCGCTGCAGTTTTTTCGATATCTTCGCTGATTTCCTTTGAACGCTTAGCCGCATGCTTTATTGCTTGAGAAATCGCTTCTCCGCCGCCGCTCTTTTTCAAGGCTTGCAGCCCTGCTGCTGTCGTTCCGTTCGGTGACGTGATATTATCTCTTAAGATCTCAGGATGTTCTCCTGTTTCCATGAGCATTTTTGCGGCACCTAAAAGTGTCTGTGCGCCGATGCTTCGAGATAACTGTTTATCGAGGCCCGCTTCCTCGCCTGTCTTTTCAATGAATTCCATTAAATAATAAAAATACGCGGGTCCGCTGCCTGCAATTCCGGTGAATATATCCATTTGATTTTCTTGGATTGTATAGACTTCGCCCATGCATCCGAGCAATGCTTCGGCCAGCTTCTTCAGGTCTTCCGACACATATTTGCCAAGGGCAATAGCTGTTGCAGAAGCGCCAATCATACTGGAAGTGTTGGGCATCACTCTGACAACCGGCTGTTCATTAAGCAATGATTGTTCAATAAAAGAGGTGGTTATGCCGGCAAGGACCGACAATATTAATTGATGGGGTTGAATACGTGATTTTAGTGATGACAGAGCGTTTTCGGCGTCTTTTGGCTTCATTGCCAAAATGAGTACATCCATGTCTTCAATACATAGTTGGTTCGGCAAGGCGCCTTTGATTCCATATTGAAGTTCAAGTTCAGTTAATCGCTCTGTATTGCTGCGGTTTGTAACGCAGATGTTTTGTTTCGGGATTTTGTTGGCACGAACGATACCTGATATCATTCCTTCCGCCATAGATCCTGCTCCTATAAAGGCTACTTTCTTTTGATCAAAGATCGGTAACATCTCCTTTGTTCGCTTTTTTGTTCGCATTTTCACACGTTTAAAATGTTACCACGTGAGGAAATGATGTCAAGTTTGAAGGCCATTATTGATTTGTATTGTTTCTTTTCGACAAATATGTATAATGAAAAGCAGAAAACACCCGGTTCACACTGCTGCGCCGGGTGTTTGTTTCTATTAAAAATTATCTGAGAGAGCTTTTTCAATCAGTTTTTTACAGCGATCCAGCTCTACCTTCAGCTGTTTTTTATACAGCTTGGCAGCTTCGTAATCTTTAAATTGATAGAGGACGACTTCCTGGAGCTTAGCCCCTTCTTTTTTTACTTTAATTTGTTTTAGTATCCCGTCATCAAGAAGCTCATGCAAAGACCGGTATACTTCTGTATGATTTGGTTTAAAACCAATCTCTTTAAATTCAGACCGAAGTACTTCAAGCAGCTTTAACCCATAGAGTCTCTCTTGCTCTGTCATCGTTATCATATAAAGCTTCAAAAATGCGCGCTGTTTCACTAAAAAGCCTGTTGAACTCCTTTTTTCTTCTTTCATCATATGCACTCCTTCTTCTGTCACTGACAACACTATGTACTAAATATTCAATTTTCTTTTAATGTTTTCCTTCTTTATATTAAAGACTGATAGTCCAGTCATTCTATGTTTACTGATTATAGGTGTAGCGGAAAAAATAAATTCCAACTGAACATTTGGTACATAGTTTTCTTAGTTCTATTATAGCCTGCATTCACTGCTATCTTCAATTTAAACGATTGTCAGGTTTACATATCGCATTTTACCGGTACGGATTTCTTCAACTAAAAAAACCTGTCGAAAGACAGGTTTTCATTTTTAAGGATTTGTTGACCATAATCCCGCTGTTTTGATGAAAATACGAGGATCTAATTTCAATTGTGCCACCATGTACTCAGCAAGATCCTCAGGCTGCATCACTTTTTCAGGATTACCGTCTGTTAAGTTCAATTCGATAGACATATCACTAGCAACAGTGCTCGGCGTTAACGCGCTGACTCTGATATTATGTTTTCTCACTTCTTGCATAAGAGACTCTGTTAACCCGAGAACGGCAAATTTAGAAGCGCTGTAAGCACTTGTTACAGCAGCTCCTCTTTGACCCGCTGTAGACGAAATATTAATGATGTCTCCGGCTTTGCGTTCGATCATTTCCGGAAGCACCGCGCGAGTCACATGGTACACACCCATTAGGTTGACTTGAATAATATTTTCCCACTCATCGGCTGACAGATCTAAGAAACCGCCAAATTTGCTGATGCCGGCATTATTAATGAGAATATCGATATCACCGAGCTGTTCCTTCACTTGAGCTACAGCTTGGTTAACCTGATCGGCATCTTTTACATCTGCAGCAGCAAATGCAGCTTTTACACCAAGCGCTTTGACTTCTTCAGCCACTTTTTCTACATTAGCGGAAGTCCGGCCAATTAACCCGATATTCACGCCTTCTTTGGCAAGCGCCAAAGCAGTAGCGCGGCCAATTCCTCTGCCTCCGCCTGTGATTAGTGCAGTTTTATGTTGTAAATTTTGCAATTGAAGCACCCTTTCTTTGTTTACATATGTACGATATCACATTATAAGTACAATACATCCAATACGCAAATCAAACGAACTGTGTAAATATCATTTCTTCTGATTAAAAAAACGGATACAGGGTAATGACATAAGAAAAGGAGTGAACATATGATTATAGTTTATATCAGTCTTGCAGTATTAGCAGTTTCTATTATCTTCTTAGGAGTTACCGTGATTCAAAACAAGAAAAAAATGGACCCTGCACTAAAGGAGCTTTCCTCTGTTACGCAGGCTATGCAAAAACAAATCGAAGGATTAAAAACAGAAACAGAGCTGCTGACGCAAAAACAAAAGAAGATGCAGCAGGATGTCCAAATGAAAAAATCCGCGTTTCAGCAGACCGCAGCTGAAGTAAAAGAAGTTCCTAAAGCTGTTAAAGAGGTGTGGCAGGCTGGCCATTTAAATAGCAGGTCATGATGAATGATATCCCGTTGTTTCGATCAGAATGGACAATGGGATATCATTTTTTGAGGAGGCTTTCGCATGATTGTAAACCACAGTTGCTTAAAGGAGTTCGCAGAAAAACTACATTCTCTTCCCTCTTCACTTACAAAGTCGGATTTACTTATTTCTCCATTCCATCTCCATCAAGAAAATGAACTTGACATCTACTATTCACCTCATAATGAATATATCAATCGGACTGCTACGATTGTGATTGCCGGGATCACGCCGGGTTTTTCCCAGATGAAAACAGCGTACGAAACAGCAGTCGAAAGTCTGCGGCAAGGCCGCACTCTTGAGCAAATGGCGGTAGATACAAAAATAGCAGCGGGTTTCTCCGGGTCGATGAGACATAACCTTATCACCATGCTGGATTTATGCGGGCTGCCGCAAGCTTTTGGCATTCAAAGCGCCGCAAAGCTTTTTGGAGAATTACGGCTTATGCTCCATACAACTTCCGTTATTAAATATCCTGTCTTTATCCAGCAAAAAAACTATACCGGATACAAACCGGCTATCACTCATTCTCCTATTCTAAGCACTTATGCTTTTGGGCACTTCCCTGCGGAGCTTAACCATGTGACGGGACCAGCTCTTCTCATTCCGTTAGGAAAAGCGGCCGAAACAGTATGTGAAACATTGATCAGACAGCACAGCCTCCAGAATTTGATTTGCCTTAACGGCTTTCCCCATCCATCAGGCGCGAACGGCCATCGTTTGAAACAATTCAGCAAAAACAAAGAGCAACTAGAAACACAAATTCGTTCCTTTGCTGCATTGGTTGATTTCGCTATAGAAAAGAGGAAATAAAAGGGATATGATAAACAAAAACACAAACGTGGGGAGTGGTTGAATGTTTCCTATATTAGAAACGGATCGGCTTATACTTAGGCAAATCACAGATCAGGATGCGGAAGCCATTTTTGCTTGTTTCTCAAACGATGAGGTGACACGCTATTATGGGCTTGAAAACATGGAATCTATAGAACAGGCCATTTCAATGATTCAAACGTTTGCGGCCCTCTATCAAGAAAAACGCGGTATACGGTGGGGAATTGAAAGACGGGACACTAAAGAACTGATCGGAACAATTGGCTTTCACGCTCTGGCCCAAAAACATAGGCGCGCGGAAATCGGTTATGAAATCATCCCGGCGCATTGGCGAAACGGATTTGCATCAGAAGTCATTTCAAAGGTCGTATCTTACGGATTTTCTGCCCTTGGACTGACGCGTATTGGCGCAGTTGTATTTACCGCTAATGAAGCATCAAATCGTCTGCTTCTAAAAATGGGTTTTCAAAAAGAAGGCGTTTTAAGACAGTACATGTATCAAAATGGGACACCATATGATACAAATGTGTACTCTATTGTAAAACCAAGAGAATGACGGCATTCTCTTGGTCTGTGCGCACATCCCTTTTCCTTTAAAAAGATAAAAAACGCCCTCAAACAGGGCGCTTTCTAATTAAGATGCATATTGAGGAGATGTTTCCTCCTTAACTGCTTTTTCCTCAGGTATATGAATACATTTTGTCAAGACCGCACTTGCAAGGTAAAGGGCCGCAAAGATCCAGACCACGCCTTGCGCGCCGACGAGACCGATGAACAGCCAAGCGAGTGCGGGGCCGACAAACGCTGATAAACCTGCAGCCAAATTCAATACAGACATGGCTGCCCCTTTATCTTTTCCTGCCACCGTCGGCACAATTGCACCAATAGGCACATAGCCTGCCAGCAAACCGCCCCAAATAAAGCCGATCACGCTGACAACCGCTAAGCTTCCGCCGGAGAAAACAGGTGCGTAGTATAATAAGAGGGTGAAAATGCCGCAGCCGACTCCGCCGAACCAAATAACAGTATTTTTCCAGCCGAATTTATCGCCGACAATACCAAAGATAAGGTTAAACACAATGTTCCCCAGAAAAATCGTTCCCCAAATTTGCAGCCACACATTGGTTGAAATTCCATGCTGGGCCATGTGCATCGGCAAAAAGACTGGAAAACCATATGTACCAATGCTGTTGATGATTCTGATGATTCCGCCTGTAAGCACGCGCGGATTTGTAATTAGAATCGTAACCCCTTTTAAAAGCTCCTCGGCTGTTTCTGATCTTTTTCTTTTCTTCTTTTCAAAACGGTCTTTATTGATAAACAATGCAAAAAATGCACCGAGACATACCCAGAAAATAGAGCTCCAAAGCGTATTCAAATAACCGAACGCTTTGATCGCGTAGCTTGAGTACCAAGCGCCGAACACAAACATGCCGAGGCAATATGCAATCCAAAACCAGCCGACAGCAGTGCTCAGTTTGCTTTGCGGTGTTCTGTAAATGACCCATGTCAAGAAAGAATAAGCAAAAAGCGGGTAACCTAACCCTTTTACGAAGTAAGTCACATACATCACTGGCAGGTTCAGCTGTTCAAATCCAAATACGATAAAAGCAGCTGTACCGATCACATAAAACAACAGCCCCATAAACATCGTTCGTTTTGCGCCAAATGCTTCGAGACATACACCCGAAAACCAGGAAGCTATGGCAAGCGCAATTCCATATATACTAAAAATGGAAGCGGACTGCTGAACGGTGAGCCCGTTTTCGATCAAAAAAGGACTGAGCCAGCCTTGTTCAAGGCCATCTCCCATCATAAACAAAACAACCCCTAAAAATCCCCAGGCAAGCCGCTTCGGTATTCCTATTTTATCCAACATATCTGTCTCCTCCTTAGATGCTCATATCAATCAATTACCGTATTACCTTATTAAAGTTGAAAATTAAATGATTCCTCAAAACAGCAGAAATGCCGCCTTAAATTAATACTTTGCTTTCTGAACCTGAAAAAAAGCGCTGTGTTCGCTTCCATTTCTCATATAAAGCCAATTCTGTCTGACAGTCCTTCGGTTCGATCACCCGGACATTTGCTGACATCTCCTCCGTTAATTGAAAGATTTCATTGCAAATGACTGCAGCTCCAACAACAGATGCCTGATGATATCCCTCTTGGACATAGACCTTTTTTTGAAGAAGGTCCGCGATATATTGAGTGAGCGCTTTGCTTTGGAATCCCCCTCCGCACACCCAAACATAGTCACGTTCAAACGGAGTAACCTCTGTTAAAATGTCAAAGTTCCATTTGATTGAAAATGCGATCTCTTCTAGCGCTGCACGTACAAAATGTGCCCTCTTTAAATGTGCTGACAGCGGGGCATCAAAAAGAAAACCGCCTCTCGTTAATGCATTCTTTTCAGCCGATAAATAAGAGCCGAGAGCCGCTACACATGCATGGTCTTCTTTTGCAAGTGCAGAAATCTCCTCCTCCATTACTTCGTACGTTTCATTCGGATAAAAAATCTGTTTTAATTTTTGATAATTCAAGCCGGTAATTCCCGGATTCGTTTCCACAAGCCAATGCCCTTGATCTGTGTGACAGTTCAGCCAGGCTTTATGTTTTGTGTCGCCATGATTCGCAGTAATTTTGGTTATTGGCGTTGTTGTCCCTGATACAATGACAATGTCCTCAAGTCCAGCTCCGGTGCTTTTGACAGCCAGCTGTGTATCCCCGCCCCCTGCTATAACCTTAGCATTTATTGAAAGGCCTAATTCGGATGCATATTCATTTGCTATCGTTCCAATTGCTGTCCCCGCTCTAACAAGAGGCGGAAGGATAGATGGAGAAAAGCCAAATATGTCGCACATCTCTACTGACCAAGTGTTTTGCTTCACATCAAACAACAGGGTTTCTGTTGCCTGTGATGGTTCATATGTTAATATTCCGCTCAGTTGGTACGTCACCCAATCACTGATGCTAGTAAAGCTTGCAGTCTTTTCCCATAAAGAGGGCTGGCGCTGTTTTAATCCATAAAGCTTGAGCGCAGAAAAAAGTGCGGTTGGCAGGCGGCCTGTGCGGCTGTATATCTCTTCCCGATCGGGAATGCTCGCCTCCCACTCTCGACCGCGATTATCGATGTTCGGCAACCCGAGAAAAGGATTGCCGTTTTGATCGATCAGAACAATTCCCTGTCTTTGGCTCGTCGATGTCAAACCAATGATGTCAATATCATGCGAACGGGATAGCGCACGTTTTGCCAAATTCATCACCTGCTTCCACAGCACCTGAGGAGAAAAATAACGGCTGTCCGGGTAAAGCGTCTCTGTGGAATACACAATGTCCTCCCGTTCAACTGTTAGAACACTGCCAGTTACACTCACGACCGCTACCCTCGCATTGCCTGTGCCAATATCAAAAACGAGATAGCCTTTTTGTTTTTTCATTCTCTTAGCCTCCTTTCTTATCCCCCTGTTTTCAGTTCGTCCTTGTTATACACTGTCGGAATATTAAGAGTTTTTTCACCCTTCCACTTTTTGAGGGCTTCATTCAGTATCGTCACGTGATGATCCTCCACTTCAAATGTTGCTCCAGCGAGATGCGGTGTTGCCAGAACATTAGGCAATGAAATCAATTCATAATCTGATTCCTCTGGAGGTTCATGATAAAAAACGTCTAATATCGCACCTCTGATTTTATGTTCTTTTAATACAGATAAAAGATCTTCACGGTTTACAACAACTGCTCTTGAAGTGTTGACGAAAATCGCACTCTCTTTCATCAGATCAAAATACTTCCGATCAATAAGTCCAAGTGTTTCCTCAGTACGAGGCAGATGGACAGAAACGATATCACTGTCTGAAAACACCGTTTTAAGAGATACTTTTTCATACAGCGGATGATCGTCTTGAATGTATGGATCGTAATACTTTATTTTACAGTCAAATGCAGTCAGCAGTTTTGCAATCCTTTGACCAACCGCCCCGAACCCAATCATGCCAACCGTTTTTCCTGATAATTCATTTCCTTTAAATTTGACATAAGCCTGTAGGTAATCACTGTCCCACTTTCCATCCTTCAGCCATTGATTCGAGACGCTGGTATGGCGGAGAAAGGTAATCACATTTCCAATAAACATTTCAGCAACGGCTTGTGCATTCCGCCCTGGTGTATAAAAAACAGGTATGCCTCTTTTTGAGGCAGCTGCCACATCCACATTGGAGGGCATTCCCCTGCAAACACCGGCAAATGAAAGTTCGGGAACAGAAGCAAATACGCTGTCTGTTACCTGATCAAGCTCAGTAATCAAGCCTGTCGCATTTGTTGCTTTTAGCAGCTGAATGAGTTCATCTTCCCGATATGCCCGGCCTTGTTCCTTCCAAGATTGATAAGCAACTGAGCCAAACAAGTTTTCTAGCTCTTTTCGTCCTTCTTCGTTGTACGGTGCTGTAACCAAAACCGTCATGGTGCAAAACATCCTTTTCATCGTATTTTTCATAAAAAAAATCTCTTTCCGAAGATGGAAAGAGATTCATATATAGGCGCGCTCTGTTACAGGCAGACGCCGGTATAAACCTTGCTTTCCTATCTTTCAAGCTGTCGCTTGCTGGAATTGGCACAATAATGTTGCCGAGGTTTCATAGGGCCAGTCCCTCCACCTCTCTGGATAGAAAATGTTGAGTATGTAATTTTCAGAATAAAGAATACGTTTATCATAAAGAAGTCTCATATTGATGTCAATCTCTTTTTTCAGAATTGACGTTATCATCGGAAATGTTATAATTCTTACAAAATATCTAACTAGAGAGAGGAACTGGGCCATGAAATCTTTTGCCACACAACAAAACGGCATTTTCAAATCCGTTTGCTCGCTGGACTGCCCGGATCAGTGCGGATTGTTAATACATAAAAAAGACGGGAAAATCGTAAAAGTGCAAGGAGACCCTGATCATCCTGTCACAGCTGGAAACATATGCAACAAAGTCCGGAATATGACGGAGCGCATCTATGATGAAAAGCGGCTGACTACACCGCTCAAACGAACAGGTGCGAAAGGCCAAGCGATATTTGAACCGATTTCCTGGGAAGAGGCAATCGATACGATCACCTCCCGCTGGAAACAGCTGATTGATGAAGAGGGAGCTGAAAGCATACTTCCTTACAGCTTTTACGGAAACATGGGGAAATTGACAGCTGAAGGAATGGACCGCCGCTTTTTTTACCGCATGGGGTCAAGCCAGCTTGAACGGACGATTTGCAGCAAAGCGGGATCTGAAGGCTATAAATATACAATGGGCATAAGCGCGGGAATCGATCCTGAGGAAACTATTCATACAAAACTATTTATTTTTTGGGGAATCAATGCGGTCAGCACAAACATGCACCAAATTACAATCGCCCAAAAAGCGCGAAAACAAGGTGCCAAAATTGTAGTGATCGATGTGCATAAAAATCAAACAGGACGTCTCGCAGATTGGTTTATTCCAATAAAGCCTGGAACCGACAGTGCACTTGCTCTTGGCATCATGCACATTTTATTTAAAGAAAACCTTCATGATGAAGCATTTCTGTCCGAGTACACGGTTGGCTATGAAGAGCTCCGTGAACACGTGAAACAATATGATCCTGAAAAGGTGTCGACGATCACCGGTGTCAGTACCAAAGATATTTACCGACTGGCAAAAATGTACGGGGAAACCTCCCCTTCTTTTATCAGAATCGGAAACGGACCCCAGCATCACGATAACGGCGGGATGATTGTAAGGACGATTGCCTGTCTTCCGGCGATCACCGGCCAATGGCTGCACACAGGGGGCGGCGCAATTAAGCATAACAGCGGAATTTTAGAATATAACACAAATGCCTTGCAGCGGCCCGACTTATTGCAAGGGCGCACACCGAGGTCGTTTAATATGAATCAGCTTGGCAAGGTGCTTTTGGAAACAGACCCGCCGATTCGCTCTCTTTTTATTTACGGAACAAACCCGGCCGTCGTTGCGCCGGAAGCAAACAAGGTCAGACAGGGCTTGCTGCGGGAAGACTTGTTTACTGTGGTTCATGATTTGTTTTTAACGGAAACGGCTGCATATGCGGACATTGTACTGCCTGCAACATCCGCTTTTGAAAATACTGATTTTTACACCTCCTACTGGCACCATTACATTCAGCTTCAGCAGCCGGTGATCAAGAGATATGGGGAAAGCAAGTCTAACACTGAGGTGTTCCGATTACTGGCTGAAGCAATGGGATTCACAGACCAGGAGCTTAAAGATTCAGATGAAGAATTAATCCGCCAGGCGCTTGACCATCCAGATAATCCGCATTTGGCAGAGATTGATTACGATGCACTTGCTAAGCATTCATTTATGAAAGCGAAACGCGAAAAGCCACTGTTTCCGGGCGAACTTCCAACGCCAAGCGGAAAAATAGAATTATATTCAGAAAAAATGAAACAAGACGGCTTCCCGGCTTTACCGACATATACACCTCTTGTAACCGATAATGAACATCCGTTTATGTATGTTCCGGGGCCAAACCATAATTTCTTAAACTCAACATTTTCCAATAATGAAAAACACATCAAACTTGAAAAGACGCCAAAGCTCTTTATCAACACAAAAGATGCTGAAGAACACGGAATCGTTGATGGGGCACCTGTACGAATTTGGAACAGCCGGGGAGAATGCCAGCTGACCGCTGCAGTTGGAGAACAAGTACTGCCAGGTGTCGTTGTCAGCCAAGGATTATGGGCGGATGAACAAGGAAAAAAACAGCTTGTAAACGCGCTAACCCCAGACCGATTGTCCGATATGGGCGGCGGCGCCACCTTTTTTTCAGGCCGTGTACAGATTGAAAAGGTTTGAAAAATAATGAAACCCGGAGTATGCCAAGCCCGTATAACATAACATCGACATAATGGAGGCATACACATGGACGTTTTTTTAGGAATTGGTATTGCTTTGGCTGGATATTTTATCGGTGAAGGCTTAAAGCAGATGAACCATACAAAAGGTAATGAACAAAATGATATCTTGCTTATAAAAGAACGGGATATTTACTTTTACATCGGACTTTTTTTAGGAATAACAAGGTCTGAAGCAAAACAGTTAGCTGGAGACATGGCAGACCTGCCTTACATCGAAATAAACGGAAAAAAATATGTACAGAAACATATGTTAAAAGATTGGACATTCACATTAGTTGAAAAACATCAGGGTGAATAAAACAAATCTGAGGAGAGCGAGATTCATTGTCACGCTCTCCTCTGTTTAGCTGTATGGATTGACCGCCACCAAAACTTTGTTCCATAAGCGCTGATAAAACGATAAACCACCATCTATGTGGTTTCCTCAAACGGCTCGAGATGCCCGTTCCACAACAATAGTTTTTATATTCCATTGATGACGTGATGTTCTTGATGAACGTATGTATCGTAAAACACTTAGAAAACCTATTCGGTTTGAATGTGTGCTCTCATTATGTCCCCATACTGCGCCTTTATCTGCGGAGGATTTTTTTAAAAAATATGAAACCTAAAGTTTTTAGATTCATGCAGCAATGTTAGTGCAATACCCTGAATTTTTATTGAACCTCCATATTTCTCCGATTGGTAAAATTTAACCTATATACCGGAAGCTGTACGTTTATAAAGGATCAGAGAATCCCATAACCAGTAAATCACTGCAGTTGCAACACTTAACATATTATAAAAGTACAATGGCAATATCCATGCTATTGATGCAGGTTCATTGATAACAAAAACAGGAAAGCTGCGATAAAAGAAACCACACTGTAAATCAATAGGTACATGACATTGAATGTTCTCGCTTTTTTCTGCAACTTCATTTGAAGCGGAACAGCAAAAAGGCCATACACCACAAAACCGTATAATAAAGCAATTGCTGCCGTAAACAATGCAATTATCATATCGCCATACATAACAAAAGAATAAAACCCTAAAAACAAACCAAATGTAAGGCTGGATAGCCCTAATGTCATTAAATAATATGATGCGCTTTTCACCCTCCTTGTTTGATTTATTCACAGTGCTGTTAGTATAAATTCACAACCTTTGTATTTCTTTTATCGAGATGTCTTCCCCAACAATGCGATGATAAAAAGTTTCAAAAATACGACTTTTTATTAAATAATACGACTGGCATGAAAATGCCTCTCCTGATTGACCAAAGCGCGAATGAAAAAAGTGCATGAATACCTGATCAACAGACAAAATAAGAAGAGTTGATATTCAACACTTTTCGTAAAGGAGTGAAACCAATGAGTAAAAAGGGAATTCAAAATTCAAGTATTGAACAAATGAGAAATGACCATGAGACTGAAACAGCTTTTAAAGCAGATAATCCTAAAAAACATGGTTCTGAGCCTAAAAGAACGAAATAAGTTCTTACCCGCACTAAAATATCAATAATCTGGAGGAAGAAAAGTGACTCAAAAAAATGGAGCCGACAGACCTGATGATTATAAAAGATTTTCTTCATTAGACAAGGAATATGATTTTCAGCAATCTATAAGCAGCAATACTGAGACAGAAAGTGTAAACACTGAAACACAAACTCATAACAAAGAAAACAAAAATGACACAACAGATGTTGCCGGGAAATACTTTGAGCCCTCAGATTATAATGGAAGCACGCAATTAGAAAAAGGATTGGCTGAAACTCATGAACAGGTCAGCGATGACTATTTTGAAGGGACAATCGATCAAAATTTGAACTAGCCATACAAACGGAGCTAACTTAAAAGAAGTCAGTTAGCTCTATTTGTAGAAACAACCACAGTAAAGTAGCAAACCCCCACCGAATAGGATGGGGGTTGCACGTAAGTAGCCTGTTTAATATTTAAAACGATTAATGACGGTTTGAAGTTCTTCTGCCAACTGAGATAGAGATTCTGCGGCATAGGAGATTTCCCCCATTGAATGAAGCTGTTCCTGTGATGAATTTGCAACCGCTTCTGTATTTGCAGACGTTTCTTTTGTTCCAGCGGCCAATGTATGAACTGTGTGCTGAATCACTTCAACGCCTGATGTAAGCTGTTGAGTTGCCGCTGCGACTTCTTGTATTTGAGAAGTGACCTGTTCCACAAGGTTCAGTATTTCATTGAAATTTCCTGTTGCCTCTTGAGAAAGAACAATACCTGAGCTCACATTTTCTTGAACAACCTTAATATTGTTTACCGTTTCTATCGATTCATTTTGGATGGTCGCTACCACCGATTGGATGTGGTTTGCAGATTTATTTGTTTCATCCGCCAACTTCCGAACTTCTTCTGCCACCACAGCAAATCCTTTTCCTTGCTCTCCGGCTCTGGCCGCCTCGATCGCTGCATTTAGTGCCAACAAATTTGTCTGCTCTGAAATCGTCGTGATAAGCGAAGAGATATTGCTGATTTCTGCTGTGCTCGCTACCAATGTTTGCAATCCATTGCCGGCTGAATCTACAGATTTATCAATGAATTTCATCTGATCTAACATCTTGTTGACGGACTTAGAGCCTATTTCAGCCTTGTCTCTCATCGAAGAAGAAAGATCTGCTATGTTCCCTGTATTTGAAGCAACAGATGATATACTGTCTAATAATTCAGTAATGGATTCCGCACTCTTTTCTGTCATTGAGCTTTGCTTCACATTGCTTTCGGCAGCCATCTGCATGGCGCGGGAAATATGTTCAGATGTTGATTTCGATTCTTCCGCGCTTGCCGATAATTCTTCGGAGGAAGCGGCAACTTGTTCAGATGAGCTGCTGATCTGCTTCACAATTTGAGTTAATGAGTGAGTAAAAGAATTAAACGATTGGGCAAGCTGGCCAAATTCATCTTTATTTTTCACTATGACTTTTTTAGTTAAATCAGCCTCGCCATGAGCAATTTCCTCTAGCTGCTTATTCATGCTTCTTAGTGGCACCATAATGGACTTTAACAGCATTATGCTTAGAACAATGCCTAATATTACTGATATCCCTGTGACAATGATAATGAGCGATTGACTCATTTTCCCATTGCCTCGTATTTCATCCTTTAGATCCTCCACCTCTTGATCCAGGCGATCAGACAGCTTATTGACAGCCGGATCTACGACTTCTTTTCTTAATGTTCTTTCTTCTCCAAAATGGATGGTTTCTGCTTTTTTAGGATTTGAAGAGTAGGCTGTTACTACTTGCTGATTCAAAGCTCTATACTGAGTAAAACTTGTCTTAATGTCTTCAATATTGGATTGATACTTCTCTTCATCAATCAAGTCATTAACCCGATCAAGGCTCTTTAAGACATCGTCTGCTTTTTCCTTCATACCCTCGTCGTATTCTTTGTCTCCGGTAATCAAGAAGCCTCTTTCATCATTTGATAACCCGGTCAATTCATATTGGATGTGTTTTATCTCTTTTTGGAATTCCATTTTGTCTTTAAGTTCTTCATTCTTTTTCACAGTAGAAGAAATCATAAATACTGAGGAGCCTCCAATTCCAATAATTGAAACAACTAATATTGATATAATCCCCAGCAATTTTGTTTTCACTTTCATGTGTCGTTTTCCCTTTCCGCACGATGTAATGGCTGAAATAAAATATGTTCAAGCGCGTTTGAATCCAATTCGCTTACGCTCATGTCCATAATATCGACACGTGTTATCAAGTTTTATAGTGCTATTTTCATATGAATAAGCAAATTCTTTACGGCTCTGAATCTTCAGAAAGGCTTCAAGAAAAATTGGCTGTCTTTTGTCGTATAAGTCACTCTTCTCATTTTCTATTAGGCATACAAAAAAGGCTTTTCCCACCTCAAATTGGCTGAACCGGCTGTTTTCTAGAAAATATAATACAATACGCAGCATAATATGAAGGAGCGAACTTTAATGGGGATCATCAATGGTAAAGAATTCATTGACCGATTGAATAAACTAGAAAACGAAATATGGTATGATGGCGAAAAAATAAAGGGTAACATTTCTGAGCATCCTGCATTTAAAGGAATAATCAAAACAAAAAGCTCACTTTATGAATTGCAAACAAAGGATGAGTTAATACATGAAATGACTTATTGCCTTCCTGGAGATGATGATCGAATCGGCATTTCCTATCTCCAGCCTAAAACCAAAAATGATTTTAAAAAAAGAAGGCACATGATTGAACATTGGGCTAGACATACTCACGGAATGATGGGGAGAAGTCCGGATTACATGAATACGGTTATGATGAGCTTTGCTTCGTCAGCGGAGCTTCTCAAAGATAAAGAGAATTGCTTTCCTGACCATATACTAGATATGTATGAACAAGCTGCTAAGCATGACCTTTCCTTTACCCATACATTCATTACTCCGCAAGTGAACCGGTCACAGTCCTATTTTGGGCTAAGTGAAAAACCGATATCTGCTAAAGTCATTGATAGAACCGAAAAAGGTTTAATGATTCATGGCGCACGACTGCTTGCAACACAAGGCGGGCTGACCGATGAAATCTTGGTTTTTTCAGCGCCTAAATTTTTCTTTGAAACAGATGAAGCTTATGCTTTTTCAATCCCTTCTAATACAAAAGGCGTAAAATTCATCACAAGAGAATCATTTGTATTAAGCGACTCTTCCTTTAATCATCCCTTAAGCTCAAGGTATGAAGAAATGGATTCAATTGTGGTTTTTGATCATGTGTTAGTGCCGTGGAATCGTGTGTTTTTTTACGATAATGTGGAAGCAGCTAAAGATTTTATGACAAAAAGCTCCTTTCATGCCTTTACCTTTCACCAGGTTGTCATTAGGCAAATGATAAAAATTGAATTTCTATTAGGTGTTGCACAGCTTCTTGTCGACACCATTAATGTTTCCGAATATCAGCACATCCAAGAAAAGCTCTCAGAAATCATTGTGGGATTGGAAACAATCAAAGCGCTCATTGACAAATCGGAAAATGATGCTCAGTTAGATGAATTCGGCTATATGCGCCCCTGTTTAATTCCTCTCCAAGTCATCAGTACGATCATTCCTAAGCTATATCCTCGATTTACTGAAATCATACAATTAATTGGAGCTAGCGGAATGGTGACACTGCCTACCGAAAATGCATTTGACTCAGAGATACGGGAAGATCTTGACCAATATCTTCAAGCAACCAATACAAATGCTGAAGAACGTGTGAAAATTTTCCGTTTGGCATGGGATTTAACAATGAGTTCATTCGGAACTAGACAAACTCACTACGAAAGATATTTTTTCGGAGATCCTATTCGGATTTCAAGCAGGCTGTATACCAGTTATCCAAAGCAGGAGCAGTTGAACATGATTAAAACATTTTTACATGCAGATACAGAACAATGAAAAAACAGCGGGAAAAGATCCGCTGTTTCGTATTTTTTATTCAGGAAACTGAACATGGCCCGGTACTGTATAGGCTTTGGACGTTCCGCTTTCAGGCAGCTTTGGAATGGTGTCTTTCACAACTTTTCCGCGGATGTCAGTCATTTTGACTTTGAGAGAGCCTGTCCCTAAATTTGTACTCACAAAATGGTTATAGTCCATTTTCTCCATGTTGATCCACTTACCATCCTTTTCATATTCCATTTTCATCACAGGATACTTGTGATTTCTGACTTGGATTGCTGCCCACCACCTGCTGCTGCCTTCTTTGATCCGGTACGTGAAATTGCCGGTGATTGGGGCTTTGACAACACGCCATTTAATATTGATTTTTCCGTCTTTCATATTGCCGATTTTACGGAAGGCATTAGGTGACAGATCAAGAGCTCCCCGAGCGCCTTCGGGATAAAGATCAGTAACATATACGGTTGTTTTCCCTTTTGGCCCTTCAACTTCCAAATAAGAGCCGGCAAGTGCCGCTTTTACTCCACCGTAATTGAGATCCGCCGGATTTATTGCAGTAATCTCCATATCGGAAGGAATGGGATCCAGCAGGAAAGCTCCTCCTGAATAACCTGACCCTGTATACGTTGCATAACCTTCATGCAGGTCGTCATATGCTGCCGAAGCTTGCGGGGAAAAACAGAAGATCGTCAACAAAACCATACCAACAAATGCACTCATGATCTTTTTCATATTTGGTCCTCCTCAAACCAGACTTCAAATGAGAATCATTATCATTATAAGACTCAATCCATCTGGTTTGAAAGAGGAAATAGATTCATAGATGATTTTAAGGCAAATTCACTATCATTCATATATCAAATGTAGCGTACTTATGAAAAAGGCAATACAAATGAACGAATGTGCACTTCAGCCGAATGTCTTATTTTTCCCTCTCAAAATTCGCATAACAATAACGAAATGAGACAGGCTGTTGGCCTGATAACAGCTATACAGGATAAGCTATTTTTCCCCGCTCAGTTTCCACTTAGCTGTCATCATAATGCCAAATATCAGCACAATCGGAACCCAAATAATGAAGTGATAAAAATCAGGCTCAGCCAGAGCAACAATAATAGCCCCCACACAATACAAAATAATAGCCAGTGCTCTTAACACAGTATCTCTTAAGAAAGTCTTCTTCTGCTTCTTAAAAAACAAACGGCCGGATATATCCTCTAAAAGAGAAGCCAAAGTGCCGGTCAACACAGTTGAAGAAATACCTGCGATCCCCAGTTTTTTTGCTGCTGTAGTTTGAATCCCCATAGAAATGCTCATGAGTATAATTAGAATGTGCACAGGAACAAATGCCCGGTAAAAGGAAAGACAAGCAAAGACAAACAAAATGAATGCTTCAAGTGCGAGGGCTTTTGTCACAGCAGAAGGCCAAAGGGTATTTTCCGCCTTCCCTACCATCAATGTGGCAATGATCACGCCGCATATAAATCCGATTAGCGCAGTCAAGGAATTAAAAACAGTGACCTGAATGGATTTGCCGATAGCTAACCCCAATAATACAATGTTTCCAGTCATATTAGCTGTGAACACATGTCCCAGGCTTAAATACCCGATTACATCCACGATTCCAGCTGTTAAACATAAAAGTGATAGCAAGGTGTTTCGATAAGCTGCTGCAGTCAACGGTGTATCAATCCTTTCTTTTATTTTAATTGTTAGTATGTCTTTTGGCGCAATCTGTATTTTTTAAGTAACCCAACATTAATTAGGAAGATAGAACCTATCATTCCTTTCCATTAACTGTAATAATAATCCCCGCAAGGAAATTATTAAAATTGAAAGGAAGCATATTATGATGAAACGACTTTGTTTATGGTTCACCGTCTTTAGTTTGTTTTTGGTTCTCTTGCCTGGAAAAGCATTAGGTGCAGTCGATTTTCCGAATACCTCAACAAATGGCCTTTTAGGTTTTGCCGGAAATGCCAAAAATGAAAAAGGCATTTCTAAAACGGGCACAACGGGTGGAAAAAACGGGCAGATTGTTTACATTCAAAGCGTAAATGATTTAAAAACCCATCTAGGAGGATCCACTCCGAAAATTTTAGTGCTTCAAAATGATCTTTCCGCATCTGCGAAAACAACAGTTACCATTGGCTCAAATAAAACACTCGTGGGCTCTTACGCGAAAAAAACGCTGAAAAATATTTATTTAACAACTTCATCAGCTTCTGGAAATGTCATTTTTCAAAATTTAACGTTTGAACACAGTCCGCAGATTAACGGAAATAATGATATCCAGCTTTATTTAGATTCCGGTATGAACTATTGGATTGATCACGTCACATTCTCAGGACATAGCTATAGTGCAAGCGGAAGTGATTTGGACAAACTCCTGTATATCGGAAAATCCGCAGATTATATCACGATCAGCAACTCAAAATTTGCGAATCATAAATACGGTTTGATTTTAGGATACCCGGATGATTCTCAGCATCAATATGACGGCTACCCTCACATGACAATCGCCAATAATTATTTTGAGAACTTGTATGTTAGAGGCCCAGGTCTGATGAGATACGGTTACTTTCATGTTAAAAACAATTACAGCAACAATTTTAACCAGGCGATTACAATTGCTACAAAAGCAAAAATATATTCCGAATATAATTACTTTGGGAAAGGCAGTGAAAAAGGCGGCATCCTTGACGACAAGGGCACTGGTTATTTCAAAGACATAGGCAGCTATCCATCACTCAACAAGCAAACCTCTCCGCTGACTTCTTGGAATCCCGGGTCAAACTATAGCTATCGTGTCCAAACGCCGGAATATACAAAGGAATTTGTCACGAAATATGCCGGATCACAAAGTACAACTCTGGTATTTGGCTACTGATATAAAAAGAGGCCCTGCGTTAAAAACGCTGTGCCTCTTTTTATACTTATAGGCTATTTTTAAGCGATCCTTGTAACTCCATCAAGATCCAGCATCGGTCCAACCAAAAAGCATATGTTTTTTTCCACAATAACTTCTTAAATGGCTTTCTTATTATACCAGTTTATCGCAAGTAAAAAGAAATCATTGTTCTGAACCTGTATTAAATGAACGTTCGTCCCAGCCAAGCTATAATGCCGCACCATCACAAAACATCCTTGCGATCATCAATGATGGATCAAATAATCGCTTAGGCAAGCTTAGATGGGGACTTATTCCACCTTGGGCAAAAGATGAAAAGATCGGTTATAAAATGATCAATGCTCGAGCCGAAACAATTACCGAGAAACCGGCCTTTCGAAGACCGCTTGTCAGCAAACGCTGCATCATACCAGCAGACAGTTTTTATGAATGGAAACGGCTTGATTCCAAAACCAAAATCCCAATGCGGATCAAATTGAAATCATCTGCTCTTTTTGCGTTTGCTGGCTTATATGAAAAGTGGAGCACACATCAAGGAGATCCTCTTTATACCTGCACCATCATAACAACTGAGCCTAATGAGTTCATGAAAGATATACACGACCGAATGCCGGTTATATTGGCCCATGATCATGAAAAGGAGTGGCTTAACCCCAAAAATACAAACCCTGATTATCTGCAAAGTTTGCTGCTGCCTTATGATGCTGATGACATGGAAGCATACCAGGTTTCATCATTAGTAAATTCACCTAAAAATAATTCAGCTGAGCTTCTTGATGCAGAAAATCATATGTAGTGATTGAAATTCTCTAGCAAGAACTTGTCAAATAGCTTTGTTCCTTAGGTGCCAATCCTTCTAGTAATTATGAATATTTAGTACATAGATCAATTAGTTATTTTTAGCATCAGTTTGAAATAATTTTATTATGTAAACTTAAATAAGCAATGTTATCCCTTTCATATAAAATAGTTTACATTTTTATAAAATCGCTTCACTTTTCTATTTTGTCAGCAAAAAAACTGAACCACATTAAAGCAGCTGGAAAATATATCAATCCCACTCCAAGAATGCCTAGTATTGTACTTAAACTTACTATGTAATTCTTTGTCATCGTTTGACTGTCAATCAATATTAGAAGTGAAATCAATCCAGCTAAAACACCTATAAACCAAGCATCGCCAACAGAATAAGAATCATCCAGCATCCCTAACCATCGCCCTAATATAGAGCTCCCAATAGCAGTCAAACTGGATAAAAATATGAGTGCTTTCAATCTTGTCCTCCTTTAAAGCCAATCAAACTGGTAGAAATCGGCCATTGAATTTCCATTAGCGGGTGGTTATCATTTCCACATTAACATTTTAAAGCTCATTACAATACGATTCAAGCAGAAAAACCCTACATAACGTATATATAGGGATTTGATAAATTACAGGCCAAAATTCAGCTCTATTTACTTTAAAAAGATATGAAGGGCAGCTGTGTGATCTGTTACGTCTTTACGTACCGGGATATTTCACAACAGGCACTTTCTTCTTACGCAGAGAATCAAGCATGACTGATCCAGCATTCAAGTTGCTTTGCACTAATTCTTTAGGCGTCAATGCCATCCACTGATTGAGTGACACATCTGCATAGCGGTTACTTTTGAACATTTCTAAAAACCATAATGTTTCTGTACCAGTATTTTGTATATAGTGGCCGGCATTAGAAGGCACGTATCCAACGTCGCCTGCTCTATAATCAAATGTGCGGGCAGTCCCATTTCCGATAAATACCGTCATTCGTCCCTGTCCTGTTAGATAATATTGCCACTCATCGCTATTGGGATGCCAATGAAGCTCTCTCATCGCGCCAGGCTCAATCTGAACAAGTGCAGCGGCTATCGTTTTTGAAATTGGGAAGTTAGAAGAATCCACAATTCGTACACTCCCCCCTGGCATTTGAATTGGGGGTTGATTTAACAGCTCGTGTTTAAAGGTCATGGGGACTTTTCCATATGGTGACTGAATGTCTTCACTGGCGACTGATCCCGGCACATTCCCTTGGTAGATATAGACTTGCTCAGACGGAAGAGAGTTGAAAGCATTCACTGGGACACCAAAATTTGCAGACAGAACGTCTTTTGGTGTGTGTGCAAGCCAATCTGAAATGGTTAACGTTGAAAACTCAGAAAAGTTTCCATCATCGAATACGAGCAGAAACTCGCAGTGTTCCAATCCCTGTATGGAATGCGGAATTCCTGCTGGGAAGTACCAAAGGTCGCCGGGACCAACATCAGCAATGAAATTTCGTCCGTCTTGGTCAACAGCGGTGATACGTGCCCGTCCCAAAAGCATATAAGCCCACTCCGCTTGCTTATGCCAATGAAGCTCGCGGACGCCTCCCGCAGTTAAGCTCATGTTTACACCTGCAATCGCAGTCGAAATCGGAAGCTGTCTTACGGTGATTTCTCTTGACCAGCCGCCATGATCTAATTTCATAGGAGCGTCTGAGAATGAAAATCTCAAGTTAGGAATCATACCCTCATCTGTAACAGGCGGAACAAGTATATTCGGATTTTGAATATCCCGCATTATATTTCGCGGGCCTGCATCAATAGCTCCAGCTCCATCACTTCGAATAGGCTGCGGCACGTTTCTGTCTTCATGGTTGATTGGTTGTTGTTCCAACAGCATGCACCTCGTTTTAAAAATGAACATGATTTTATTTCAGCCTATGCAGAATCTTAGATTGCTGTGCCTAGGAATCCGCAAATAAAAAAGTGACCACCAATGTGATCACAAATACAGCGAATAAGCTATTTTTTATACCATGGCTTCTTATGTAATTTGATTTCTTCTGTCTGTTTTTTCTGGCCTGTCTTCCACTCCACTTTCACTAATACATCATGTCCTATCACTTCATCTTCAGGCATATAATCAAAGGTGGCGATATGGTCCTCCATGCATCCCCCACCCGGCATTTCATCACCTGTGTACTCTGATAAGTCGTACTCATCTACATTATCATCTTGATACTTTTCGCCATCTACATACAGAGTAATTCTTTCAACAACAGCCCTCTTTTCTTCCTTCTTACTCCCCTGCCAATACAGATTTAGAAAATAATTAGGTCCAATTGAAGTTTTGTCTGATTTTTCAAGGTTAGACATCCACAGTCCGCTTTTCCCGCTGCCCTCATATTTCACTTTGTTTCCTGACACCATTACAAATAATGTGATGATGCAGATGATCAAGAATCCAGCAATGATCAATAGCCATTTCTTAATGTTGTTCTTTTTTCTCATGTTTTTCCCCACTTTCCTAACTCTTTAGTAGGAAAATATGATCAAAATGTTACCGAAAAGAAAATAAAAAAGGGCTAATGATCTAACAGATGGCTGTCTAAACTTTTGACTTAAATTAAAGTGCTCTCTAAAGACAAGATTAAAACGTATAACAGCTCTTAAATGCATTTTTTGTTTCATTGAGTCAAGAACCTTAAAATGGCTTTTTATTATTAAAAATCAAGCTAGTGTATTAAGTAACTTTTCAAATTTATTTATACTCATGATCTCGTGAGTCACAAATCTCCCATCAAAAAAAACGCTAAAAGTTGTCCAAATAGCTGGTGACTTTTGTACCTCTTCTTTCGATGATAACTGAATTGACTGAAATTGAACTCTGAAAATTTCGAAATTAGAGTTTTTTAATAATGAACGGGCTGCACTTGTTTAGGTGTTACTGTCATTATCAGTAAAATGTTAAGTTGAAATGCGCAGTCAGTCACAAAGTCTCTATTCGTATTCAATAAAGACTTTGTGATCATCGACAAACATTTCACTCCCATCGGATAATGTATCCAAAAGGCCTCCTCTGGTTCTTCTCTATAGTCATAAATCACAGTCACTTTGACATTTGACTCAGCTATGATTGGTTTTCCAACAATTATTTTCGTTTTTTCCTCAGGCAAAGTAAGAGATCGAATCATCAAAGCCATTCCATCTTTACTGTCTAATTACCGCCATCTTCAGTGAATTTAAAGGTCTGTTTTAAATTGCGACCTTCTTGCCCCTTCTGTGTCCAAATTATAACAACCTCTAATTCAGAGGCCTTATCTGCCAGCATAAAATGATTGAACTTCAGCGGTGAGCCATCATTTAAACTTTCAGCTAACATTTTAGAATCTTCTTTTGGTTTGTCACAATTTTCATCGAGGCATCCAAAAAGTGAAAATCTTGTGATTGAATCAGGATCATTTCTATACAACTGCACATCCACTGTAGCTGCATTTTCCCCTATATTTTTGACTTCCAAGGAATATACTTGATATTCTCCTTTTTGAGGTCTCGCAAATTCCTTTACATTTTTTGCTTCACTTACTTTTACTGACCACTGGTCTGTTTTTTGTGTAATAGGCAACACCGTAAAAGTCAGGGCATGCGCTTTTGATTGGCAAAACGTAAATCCAACTGCTGTAAAAACAATTACAGAAAATAATACCCTTTTCACTTCATTTATCCCTCCTTCCTTTTCGCTGGCCGCTCCTTAAAGAATTGATTTTGAGCAATCTACAAGCTCTCTTAACCAAAACCTTACCTAAGGTTTTGTCTTTACTGCTCAGCATTTATTTCTTTCGGTATCCGAGATGGAGCTTTGGGGATTTTTCTCAATTTGCTGTTAATCACATCAGAAGAGTATAGTGTAATAATCATCCTTCCCCCATACCTTTTTGCCCGAATTAAGATTGGTTGGTTATATTGGTTTTGGAAGCGAAAGTCAGGGCCTCCCCAGCTTACCGTCGCATCCCGTCCGGGCGGTACATATGGTACACTTCTAGTATGAGAATAGCGCTGAACGATCTGCAGTCCTGCACGATCGACTGCATTAAATAGAGTTGAGGACACCTGACAAATTCCTCCTCCTACACCTTCAGACAACTCCCCTTTTACAATAATGGGTGCACTTTTATATCCTTTGTTCCGAGTTCTCATTCCCACAACTTGGTTAAACGAAAACGTCTCATTAGGGAAAACAACGTGATTGTCGATTGCTTTTGCAGAAAGAGAAATATTGTGTGAACGGCTTTTATTGCTTGAGTTAAAATACGTCACGTACTGACCAAGCTGCTGCGTACTGATGTGAGCTAGCAGCTCGCTGTCAACTTTCGGATAAATGTTCATTTCCGGCACTTCTATCTTGGAGGGACCTTGGCCATAAAAATACGCATAAAATTTTTCCATAAACGCCTGTTGATACAGTTTGTAGCCAACCCTGCCCGGGACGATGCTTCCATGATCGTTAAGGACAGCATTTATCGGCTCCCGGTACACTTTCTGATCAAGCTGTTTGATGAATTTACTGTATTTTTCATAGTCAACCATTGGAGTGCCGGGAAGAGGCATTGTAAATTCTTCACGGTTAACAGTGGCAATCGTCCGTCCTTGCTGTGTGACCGTTAAACTGTCCTGCGGCTCACTCGGCTGAGCCAATAAAAAAAGACCAGTGATCAAAATTTGTATCATAAGTCGGTTTACCTCCCGATTTTAGTATGAACAGCCGCTTATCCTTTGATGTATTTCTTCCCATCGTTTGTTTGAATCTTTAGATGTTGATAAAAGTCTTCATAAAAGAGCTATAGCTTAATGTTCACACCGATCCCTGAGCTCACTGAGGCACACGGTTCATTCAGTCGGCAAAGTTTAAAATAGTTGAGCATCTCCCAGTGATGAGGGATGCTTTTTTGTCTTGTCAAAAATGAAAGGGGTCCCCTATAACAACAACAAATCAACCCATTTCAATATTTTTTTATTGAGAAACGATAAATTTTTTGTTACATTCAATTAGACAACAAATAAATGAGGTGCTTGTTATGAATCGAATGTCGACAATTTTTTTAAAAATAGCTTTGGTTCTTATTGGAATTCCAATTCTTGCTTTATGCATTTTTTTAGTGCCTAAAATAGCCAACTATTCAGCAGAATTATTTTCAAATATCGCTTATATAAAATATCTCGTTTTCATCTATTTGTATATAACGGCGGTACCTTTTTACTTTGCTCTTTATCAAGCGTTCAAACTTTTAAGCTATATTGACAAAAACAAAGCTTTCTCGGGTTTGTCTGTAAGAGCTTTGAAGAATATAAAATACTGCGCAGTCACTATCAGTATCTTTTACGCAGCAGGCATGCCTGTCTTTTATCTGATGGCCGAGATAGACGACGCCCCGGGTATCATTGTGATCGGATTGATTATTATTTTTGCTTCCATGGTGATTGCGGTCTTTGCTGCTGTTCTTCAAAAACTGTTAAAAGAAGCGATAGATATAAAATCAGAAAATGACTTAACGGTCTGAGGTGATGACATGGCGATTATTATCAACATTGATGTGATGCTTGCTAAGAGGAAAATGAGCGTAACAGAGCTTTCAGAGAGAGTTGGCATCACCATGGCTAATCTTTCGATATTGAAAAACGGAAAAGCAAAGGCTATTCGATTATCAACTTTAGAAGCGATTTGCAAGGCTTTAGAATGTCAGCCCGGGGATATATTGGAATACCGAAGTGATGAAGACACACAGGATTCGTAAAAAAATATGTAGGATCAACATTAAAATAAAGTGATTGGCGGTGAGCTTATGGACATAAACTTATATCCATCTAGCTGCTATACTAAGCGTCCCTTTCATACACGAAGAACACAACTATGGAGGAGGCATACATCATGAGAGCCATAAAACAATTCGTTCATTTTGGCTGGGAACAAGCCCTTTCATGTTTGTTTCCTGCCGTTATTTTTGCCTCTTTGGCTATTACGCAAATCATCCCACTGCCCTTCTTGCCGCGGTATGACTGGCTGCTCATTATCTGCGTTCTCATGCAATTGTGGATGGTGCGTTCCGGTCTTGAAACACGGGATGAATTAAAAGTGATCACATTATTCCACCTTATTGGGCTTGCTCTGGAACTTTTTAAAGTCCATATGGGCTCCTGGTCTTATCCAGAAGAAGGATACTCCAAAATATTTGGAGTACCTTTGTATAGCGGCTTTATGTACGCAAGTGTAGCCAGTTATTTGTGCCAGGCATGGAGAAGGCTTAAGGTTGAACTGATTAAGTGGCCGCCTTTTTTTGCAGTTGTTCCGCTTGCCGCAGCGATTTATTTGAATTTTTTCACCCACCATTTTTCTATAGACATTCGATGGTGGTTATCTGGGCTTGTCATCATTGTCTTTTGGCAAACATGGGTTACATACGAGGTGAATGGAGCTCGTTACCGTATGCCGCTCGCACTTTCTTTTGTACTTATCGGATTTTTTATATGGATAGCGGAAAATATCGCTACGTTTTTTGGAGCTTGGAAATATCCAAACCAAATCGATACATGGAGTCTCGTACACCTTGGAAAGGTAAGTTCATGGCTCTTGCTAGTGATTGTTAGCTTTCTTATAGTAGCATCATTAAAACAAGTTAAGGAGCAGAGTCCCACAAAGGCTGAGATGGGTGAATCTTTTTCTTAGCGTACAAGGTCCCAAATAGAGTGAAAAGCAACGTTCAAATGGTTGCTTTTTTCTTTTATGTAACTCTGCCGGTGAGTATTCATCTTCTTCAAATTTCATCGCAACACGATAACTGATTCAGATTACAACTGCTTTCAACACTTTGACAAACTCATGCGCCGCCGGCGTTATCTCTTCAAATGAATGTGCGATGACGCCAATATCGCGTGTGACTCTAGGAAAGATGTCCTTTTTAATCAATTGATGCGGGACGGATGAAAGTGTAAAGTTTGAAATGATGCCGATACCCAAGTTATTTTTGACCATATTAATCAAGGTTTCGGCATTTTGCACAGTTAAGTTTTCCTTTAATTCGATGTTGTATTGCGAAAATGCGTTTGACATCGCGATTTCATGACCGCCTTTACAAAAAATGAGGTCATCTTGATATGTTTCAAGGTCGACATGCTTTTCAAGTTTTAATTCGTCACGCTGCGGCGGGATGACGGCCACCATATAGTCGTTACACAATAGCTGATTTTCAAACGGTTCAAATGGAGATGCTGCGATCCCGATATCAACCGTCCGATCTTCAACCCATCCTTTTATTTGGTCAGAGGTTCCTTCGATCAATTCTATGCGGATCAGCGGGTAGTTTGATCTGAATGCCGCAATCGCCTGTGGCATGATATTTGTTGAAACTGCAGGAAATGAACCAATTTTCACCTTCCCGTTTAACAGCTTGTTTTCCCGGTTGGCTACTTGATATATTTTGCTTTCAATTCCCTTCATTTGCCTCGCCAGCAGCAATATTTCTTTTCCGATGTCAGTCAGCATTAAACCATGATGTTTATCCCTGATCAATAATTTGAGCTGCAGTGAGTTCTCCAGGTTTTTTATCGCTTTGCTTACCGCCGGCTGAGAGATGAACAATTCTTTTGCCGCTTCTGTAATATTTAATTTCTCCCCGACTTTTACAAATATGTGAAGATGGTTCATGTTCATAACCATTTGGTTATACCCCCAATAATAAAAATGTATTTCAGTTATACATAAATGTAACATATGATAGAAACCAGCACGATATTTAAACAAGAAAGGCGGCTTCATTATGGTAAAAGTTATGCTGGGAATCATATCTGTCACACTTATTTGGGGTTATACTTGGGTTGCGATGAAAGTAGGAATTCATGACATCCCCCCGCTTTTATTTTCGGGTTTGCGCCTGTTCATCGGAGCAGTTCCTTTATTTCTCATTCTCTTCATCCAAAGAAAAAAGCTTTCAATTAAAAAAGAACATCTCAAAAGCTATATCATCATGAGCCTGTTGATGGGGCTGGGCTATATGGGGATCTTGACGTATGGAATGCAGTTTGTCGATTCAGGGAAAACCTCTGTTTTGGTATATACAATGCCTATATTTGTTACGGTGATCAGCCATTTTACATTAAACGAGAAAATGAATGTGTATAAAACGATGGGACTGGTCTGCGGCCTCTTCGGACTGTTATTTATATTTGGAAAGGAAATGCTCAATATCGATCAAAGCGCTTTATTTGGGGAACTGTGCGTCCTTGCGGCAGCGCTTAGCTGGGGAATCGCGAATGTGTTCAGCAAGCTACAATTCAAGCATATCGATATTATTCACATGAATGCCTGGCACCTTATGATGGGAGCTGTCATGTTATTGGTGTTTTCCTCTATATTTGAGCCGGTCCCTTCAGCCGAGTGGACATATCAGGCGGTGTGGTCATTGCTGTTTAATGGCTTGCTTTCCACCGGCTTTACATTTGTCGTATGGTTTTGGGTGCTCAATCAAATCGAAGCATCAAAAGCATCCATGGCATTAATGTTTGTTCCCGTATTGGCCCTATTCTTTGGATGGCTGCAATTGCACGAACAGATCACCATCAACATTATCCTCGGCGCACTGCTTATATGCTGCGGGATTTTTATGAATACATTTACATTTTCACGACGGAAAGTGTGAATGATATACATTTCCCCTGTCATTTGGGCTTCATGTGACAGGAGACGACTATTATGAGAAAGTCTTCTAGAATCCTGACGACAGCCTATTAAACAATGAAAAAAGCTAATGTCTGCATGTAGACATTAGCTTGGCTGGCGTTTAGGCTGGTGAGAATCTAGATTCTTTTTTATTACCATTCTGGCTGATCAAACTGAAAACCGTATAGACCTTTTACTTTAACATCTCCGCAATCTGGATCTTTTGTCAAAATCAAATAATGAGTCTTATAAGGCATCGTCTCAACTCGATCAGTTGCACTCAAATCAAAATGATCCCCTGAGAAGTTTTTTTCACTAACGGTTATTTCATATCCTGACAAAGTCATTCGCATGATTCTTGCATTAATTGTACATCCTTCAGTATCAAAAATGGTGAATCTGTACCCAAAGTGAGATGTCCAATGGTTTGAATTTAGGTCATCAGACTTCATAAACCATTTTTCATTTTCTGTCATTGTAAAACTCACTTTCTCCTCATCTTTCACGATAACGGCCGAAGCTTCCCCTACATGGATAGTCAAAGCCAAAAGAAATGTAAAAGCTAACATCAATATCTTTTTCAAAAGAGTTCCTCCCGATATCTTTTACTTCAATATATTGGAAGGGTCTTTTCTGATCAAGACAGTCTTCTCCAAATGAATCTTTAGCACCATGAAATGAGCCATAATAAGAACAGTTTTAACCCAAATCAAACTCTATTCGAAATAAGGCCTACCAATCTATATTTTTTTTTAGAGTTTCTGCATTTCTTTATATATCTCCTAGACACATATAAAAAATGCTCCTATAAGTTCAGGAGCACTACAAAAAACTGCTAAAGTGTTTTCTATCGATTTATTGTATTCATTAGCTCAAAGAAGTATTCAGGCTTTTGAGTCTTATTTAGCTTATACCATGAACGCAATGTATCTGGTGCAAATACACCTAATTTTTTTAATACTTCCACCGCAAATTCCAGAGGAGCAATTCCTGATGCAGTAACCAAATTTTTATCAGATACTGCAGGTTCCTTTTCATATAATGTTTCTCCTTTGTAATTAGGGCAGACCATTTTCATATAGTCTAGGTCATTGCTTGTGTGCTTTCTCGAATCTAAATATCCTTCATTCGCGAGCCCCAGGGTTGCCCCACAAATTGCAGCAATAGTCGTGCCAAGCTTTAAAGCGTCCCCAACTTTTTTTAAGATCGGCTGATGAATATCTTCTCCCCAAGTGTTTCCTCCGGGTAAAATGATAAGATCTTGACTCCCAAGAGTACACTCATCAAGAGAAATATCTGGTTTTATGCTTAATCCTCCCAACGTAGTTATCATTTCTTTATTAGCCCCTACTGTAACTACTTTTAAAGATGCTGCATCTTGTTTAAAATATCTCCCTGAGTTTAGTTCAGCAATTAAATATCCATATTCCCAGTCTGACATTGTGTGAAATACGTAGAGATAAACTTTTCTCGTTTGCATCCAATAACACTCCAATCACAATTGATAAAGCTTTCTAATAGATGACCTCGCTGACAGCCATTGTCAGCTTTTTTGTTGTTGATATGTAATCTGATTTGCCTATTCTTATATAATACCATGTAGGTGGCAATTACCCTTGTTCTCCCAACTTATTAAAAATATAAGATAAATTGATTCTATGTTTACTAGCGCAAAGGGGTTTGTTACACTAACTGTCATGGGAAACATTTCATTGGAAATATCTCAATTTCATTCCTGCGATGTGAATTAGAAGGTAATACAAAATCATTTGAATGAGGAGGCCTGATGAAGTTGAAAAATAAAGCGTCAATAAAATTCGGAATATGTGTTGGGCTTTTATGTTTAAGCATTACTGGTTTCACACCTTTTTTCAACTCAACACATGCCGAAGCAAAATCCATAGAAGACACAAACATGGCAAGCTGTATAACGAATAAAAAATTTGTTCAACTTGAGAAAAAATTTGATGCCAGGCTTGGTGTTTATGCAATTGATACAGGTTCAAACAAGACAATCGCCTATCGGCCGAATGAACGATTTGCTTACGCATCAACCTATAAAGTTCTAGCCGCAGCTGCTGTCCTGAAGAAAAACTCAATTGAAAAACTTAATGAAGTCATCCACTACAGCAAGGACGATCTTGTTACATATTCTCCAATCACAGAGAAACACCTAGATACAGGCATGAGCCTAAAAGAAATCTCGGAAGCGGCTATCCGTTACAGCGATAATACCGCTGGGAACATCTTGTTGCAACAGCTTGGCGGCCCTAAAGGTTTTGAAAAGTCACTGAAACAGATTGGGGATCATGTAACGAAAGCTAAACGATTCGAGACGGATCTAAACTCTGCGATTCCTGGTGATATTCGTGACACCAGCACCGCAAAAGCACTGGCAACCGATCTTAAAGCTTTCACTTTAGATAACACTCTCACGACTGACAAACGCACGATCTTAACCGATTGGATGCGAGGCAATGCTACTGGTGACGAACTGATTCGGGCAGGCGCTCCAATAGGATGGGAAGTCGGCGATAAATCCGGAGCCGGAAGTTACGGGACACGAAACGACATTGCTATCGTTTGGCCGCCTAACAGAGCTCCTATTGTTTTGGCAATTCTGTCAAACCGCTTTACGAAAAATGCTAATTATGATAATGCTCTTATCGCTGAGGCTGCAAAAGTCGTCCTTAACGATCTCAAATAAAAAATTCGAAGCACAATATTGCGAATTCCTTTATCCTTTTGCCATAAAGGAAAAAAGACATTACTTTTGTAAACCCCGCCGTTCATTTTTAATGAACGGTTTTTTCATATTCTCACTAATACCTCTCTTTCTTTAAGTATCTTAAAACACGAATCGTTAACATGAATGGCAAGTTTTCATTTATGAAACCAAGTAAAGTTTGAAACAGACCATCAGAGGTTATCTATACGAGAATTCAATTATTTTTTTTGTAATAATTTATATTGTTGTATCGTTGCACTTGGTGGATTTGACTCTTTTCGTGTATGGAACCACACTTTTATTTTTTCACCTCTTTTGAGATCTTCTGTGTTATCAATCTCACTTAATCCTACAATTATTATGTTATTTTTAAACTTGTTCATAAGTTGTCCTTCAGAAAGATTGTAATCTTCTTTTACTGGAGCTTTTGTATCGGTAATGAGAATTGCCCTTTCATTGTCTTTAAGCACGACATAGCCTACTAGGCTCTGCATCTTTGTTTCTTCTCCGTGTTGTTCATTTTTATTGCAGCCTGCTAGGAAAATAATGAGTATAATGAGCACTATCAAGCTTACTCCGATTTTCGGCATCTTTCTCCCTCCTCTTTAAACTCTTTTTGATCTTTAAAATAAACAACAGGATATCACCCAACCCATCTACTTCTTTTTGCAATTCATAACAGCATACTCCATTCTCCAATTCCTCAACTTATTCTTTCTCAAATATTTGCATGTGGTAGCCCTCGATATTATCCCCTTACTCATTTTTGCGCTTTCAAATATATTATTGAAGGCCGCTTCTTTCTGGATTCCAGCATAAATATACTTATCCTTACTGTCGTTTACTATCGCAACTTCCATCAAAATCAAAATTTTCACATTTTATGATCCATTATTCACTTCCAAAACAACTTCCAACCGCTACATAATATATGTATTAATTGTAAATGGAGTTGGTATAATTGAACATGAGGAAAATCTTATTGAGTTCTGCTTTATCCTTTGGCATGCTCATATCCGCGGTTCCCGCATTGGCTGCTGGCACTTCGTCTGAGGTTGCAGTAAAAAGTGATGAGTATGATTATGACACTATATACCGCATTAGTCCTCTGCCAATGGACTTCCAGCCAACAATAGAATACAACGGTTATACTTATACGCTTACACGTCATTATTTTGATTACTCAATCGGGTTTTACACGGCTATTTATACAAAAGTTGTTTAAATTTATAAAGGAGCTTTTTAGCTCCTTTTTCTCTTGTTTTAAGCACAAATACAAGTTTAAATGCTGGTAATAAAAAATTCACTTTAAAGAAGCGCCGCCCGCAAAATGCGGCTTTTGCACACTACGCCAATTTTATATAGAAAAGCCAGACCTCCTCCAAGAGGTTCCAGCTTTTCTTAATGTGCTATCGATCTTCGTTAGTTCAACGGGAACTTAATCATTCGGTACAAATGCAGCCTCCCAGCTTCTAGTTAGGGCTGATGGCGGAATATCTGATGGCTCTCTACACACATCAGACATTATAAGATTTCAATGTAGCCTTCTGTACCATGAACGCGAATTCGTTGCCCATCTTTTATCAGCTTGGCAGCATTTTCAACGCCAACAACTGCAGGTAAGCCATATTCACGGGCTATAACAGCTCCATGGGTCATCAGTCCCCCAACTTCGGTGACTAGGCCTTTTATGGATACAAACAATGGTGTCCAGCTTGGATCGGTAAAGGAGGTAACTAATATATCTCCATCTTCTAAATCAGCATCTTCCATGTTTAAAATGACACGCGCTCGCCCCTCTATAACTCCGGAGGAAACAGGTAAACCTACAATCGCTCCGGCTGGGAGATTTTCTCGTTTATACTCACCTGTAACGATTTCACCATCAGACGTGATAACACGTGGTGGAGATAGTTTTTCATATAATGTGTACTCGTCTTTTCGTGTGCTGATGATTTGATAATCCAGTTTATGTGTGCGTACGACTTCATGAAGTTCTTCAAAAGTGAGATAGTATATATCTTCTTTTTCTTGAATAACACCCGCTTCTACGAGTCGTTCGGCTTCTTTCAGTAAAGCCTGCTTATAAACGAAGTATCGATTAACCATGCCGTATTTTGGATATTCCCTAAACCCGCTGAAATTCCGGATGATATCTATCATTCGTTTTGTTTCTTTGGCTTTTTGTTCACCATCCGGTAATTGCTTCAATCGATCTAATAACTCTTGTTCTTTCTTCAAAGCTTCCTGTCGCCCTTGCTCAAATTTCCGATGGCTGGCATTAGGCCCACTGTTATTGATATTATTAAGAATCATTGGGATAAGTGTAGTTGGTTTTTCGCTCCATCGAGTTCTTGTAATATCAATTTCTCCGGTACATCGCATTCCGTATTTGCTGAGATAATCATAGATCGCGTCTCGGGTTTTGCTTCCGCCATCAAACTTAGCCAGTTCATCCAAAAAGTTATCATCTTTTACATGTTGTAAGTAATCAATTACCTCTGGATAAGGACGAATCACATCTGCGACGTCTAATAGCGCAAGACCCATTTCTGAAGTAATATTATGGGGTACAGATTGAGAAAGCGTATCTGCTGCGTTTTTTTCACCTAACCACTCGTTCATTTTTTCGTTAATCCATAATGAGGCATTCATAGCAGTGCGAATCACAACCGAACTTTTTGGGTTAAATAAAATCTTCTTTAATTCCTGGATATCTTCCTGAATAAAACGAAATAAATCTGATCCTGATTTCGTTTGGATGTTTTGTTTTAACTCTTCTATCGATGTTTGACTGCTCTTTATCAAATCTGACACGATTGTCGGATCGTTTTCAACTTGAGCCGGCATATCTGCATTGCCTTTGCTTGGATTTGGTGCTGTTTTATCATTTGGTATCGACTTTATGAAATCTCGTCGCTTTATTATGGTCATAAGTGCGTCTTTTAAGAGCTGATCGTGCTGCCCCATGCCTTTTAAGAAAACTTCTCTGCTGTCAGGAGATGCCAGATGATGTGTGACATCAACAAATAGCCTTCCACCGGCTTTACGCATGGGTGCAGCAGTCGTCAACAGAAAAAAAGACAATCCCAGTGGTTTTATGGGATCCGTCATCATTTGTTGATGACCAACAGAAATATAGACGTGATTTTCTTGGTCACTCGCTTCAGGGATGGGGAATAAAGTTGTGATTGGACGACTCTGTACAATATAAAAAGTATCGCGGGCCAAACACCATTCGATATCTTGCGGCTGGCCGAAATGAGCTTCGATCTCTCTTCCAATGCGTGCCAGCTGTAAAATTTGTTCATCAGTCAGTGTTTGAGTCTTTTGCTGATCAGAATCGATCTGCTGTGTTTCTGTTCCGCCTTCTTTTCGTCCGTAGATAGCCAATTTTTTAGTTGCTATTCTCTTATCGATGATTTGCCTATCCTGTACTTTATAACAATCGGCAGATACCAAGCCAGAAACCAGTGCTTCACCAAGTCCAAAACCGGCATCGATGGATAACACCTTTCGGTTGGAGGTAATCGGATCAGCGGTAAATAAAATTCCCGAAGCCTGAGGGAAAACCATCCTTTGAACGATAACGGATAAATAGACTTGGCTGTGGCCAAATCCATTTTGCATACGGTAAATAACCGCGCGATCCGTAAATAGGGACGCCCAGCATTTACTGATATGCTGCAAGATTGCATCGACGCCGATGATATTTAAATAGGTGTCTTGTTGACCGGCAAAAGAAGCATGTGGTAAATCTTCAGCAGTCGCACTAGAACGCACGGCATAGGCATGTTCCTCGCCAAACTGGGAGAGATATTGAGCCACTGCTTTCACAACATCGGAAGGAATGTCTACTTCCATAATGATTTGCCGAATCTTCCTGCTGATTTTACCAATTTGATCTCGGTCCTCAACTTTTAGCATGGTCAATTGATCCAACAACACTTGTAACGTTTCGTTTTGTTCGATGGCTTTTTGATATCCTACTGTTGTGACACAAAATCCTTCTGGTACTTGTATACCTTGAATTTTTGATAATTCCCCTAAATGTAACCCTTTTCCTCCAACGAGCGAAAGCTGTGTTTTTTCAATTTCATGTAAACCGAGAACCAAAGAACTCATTCTACATCTCCCCTTCAAAAAAAATATTGACAAGAGCTTCCTAGCAGGATATAATAAAATTATAAGATGGATATATATAACTTTTTAACTAGAAAGCGCACGTAGTGTGATTATATCACCGTGTCTGTTTTTGTGCAATATAAAAAGAACCTGGGCAATTTCCCCAGGTTCTTTCTTAATTTCCATAGCTAGTCGCATTAAAAAAACTTGGTTCGAGCTGATTCGATTACAGCATAATCCTCTTAGGAAATCCTAAAGTTGGGTTCTTTTTGGAACTAACCTGCTTTATTCGTAGGTCCCTATATATAAATTAGACTTTTTGTTCTTAACAGTCCCACCTTTAACTAGTATAAAGTTATGAGGATCTGGTTAACTACCAGATATTTTTATTTTGAATAAGGGTTATGTAAAGGTATCTGTTGTGAGCAAGCGCTGACTACAAAAGATTGATAGCATTCTCATTTAAATACCATTCTATTAACCTATAGGGAAAGTTATAGAACAGATGGAGAATACCCTACCTCCAGCAATTCCAAGGCCGTTCACCTAGTAGAAAACAACCTTTAACCATTACTAACGATTTTAATAATCATTGATTATAAAACTTCTCAAGGAACGATCAGCAGCCCGTTAGCTACCCCTGATTAAAGATGATCTGTTACCACACTGTTACGTTAGAACTTCCACTACTTTGATATCCTTCTGTCGCCATGACTTGGTAAGCCCAATTACTGCCCAGATTCATTCCATGGCTCTTCCATGCGTTAACATGATTGCTGAAAGTGATTGTAGCGTTGCTTCCGGTTGGTCTCTTCGTTTGGCGAACACTCCAGTACTGCGTAAAAGTAGTGCGATCGCCATCAATGGAAGGTGCGTTATAACGTGTAGTTGTATATATGTCATATGTACCCCCATCACTTTTTACAGTACCTTTATACGTTCCAGTAGGTCTATAAGTACCCCATGAATCCACTACATAATATTCTATGAGAGGTGATCTCGTCCAACCATATAAAGTTAAATATCCATTTCCATTCGGTGCCCAAACTCCGGCATTATAGTTTATCGTCCTAAATGGCGAACCTGTAGTCCAACCTTTACCAACAACGAAATTTCCGGTATTAGACCAATTAACACTGTAATTCCCGCCAGACCCATTGACAGCGTTTACTATACCGCCCCCATCAGTCCAATTTTGCCAGTAGTCTGTGCTAGCTGCAGAGGCGGTTGCCGAAAACAAGCTAATACTCATTAAAGCTGCCGATAATCCAACTAAGAAATTCTTTTTAAACTTAAACATATGTTACCTCCTATAATATTTTTTCCGACTTTGAGGTAGCACTCGTATATATTTAAAACATTCTTAATTACTAACGCCAAAGCTTTTGATCGTTCCCTTCAGTATAATAACACGAATTCACGAGTGAATATTAAAAGTATTTGTAATTTAATTACAAATACCTAAAAATCACATAATAAATGGTTTTGTCCTGCCATATCCTGATTCTTTTTTCGCAGGATCACAATTCTTGTTTCTAAATCTGATGGAGCAATATCTGTAATCAATTACCATTCGGTCCATTTCGTACAAAGGAGATATGCATTAGAGATTGTGAAATCATTGTAGCTGACCCAGGTGGTGCTCTTGACTTTGAAGCTGTAATGCAACGTTTCATGTCCAAAAAATCAGTCCATAAGGTAGTTTACTGTGTCTTTGATGTAATTTGATGGGCATTCCAATCGCTAATAAGCCCCTCAGTGAACGCAAAAACATGCTTTTAGATCTCAACCTTGACCATAATAATGTATTTGTTATTGAAGGCCTGCAAGGAAACGAATTAGCTTACTTTAATCTGGCCAAAGAAAAGAAATCAGCTTATGATATTACAGTGGACAATGGTTTTTTGTGAACTGTAAATGGCACTCTTGACCTTCAGGCATCTCAAAAAGTCTCGAGCCTGTTTTTGATTCCAAAATCTTTTTTAAATGCAGGAGACGCAGCTAACACTACACTTCCCTGTCTCTCCGTATTTTCTCCAACAGCAAGATACTATGTTAAAGGAATAAGCCCCATTGCAACAGCCGATACAGAAGCATAAAACACAAAGTATATTCTTAAGTGGAAATTGTGAGTAATCAATCATTGTATGTAACTCCTATGATGTTATTCATGTTGATATATACTGTGTTGTTATGTTGATCTTTAACGTGAAGCTTGTGTTGTTCAAAATTAATGTAATGAACTCTACCGGCGGCATTTTCAAACAAATCCATAGTTTAAAAGTTTGAATTTCAAAAAAATTCAAGTGCTTCAGAAACGAAAACGCCCATCTCTTCAATTTGTTGATCATCTCAATTTTTGATCCATCAATCAAATCTTGTTTAAGCTGTATTAAATGTTCTGGAGCATCATTGATATCCATTGATTGTTCCTCGATCCCTAAACATATTGACTCACTCCTTTATTGATCTAATACTAATAGAACGATCGTTCCCGTTTTAACGCAAATCAGAACAAAGGTTCGATGTATGTTAGATATAAAATATAAAGGTCAATAATGATATACGTAGTATTAATAAAGGAGAGATTCTTATCGACAAGGGAGAGTGAGATGGTGAATGAAGAAGAGGTTAATTGGATTTTTGATTTTAGTTCCTGTTTTGATTATATCGGGTATTACTTTAATCGAATCAAACAAAAAAGCACCTGAAGAAGTTTTAGAAAGTGCTTGGGATGAATTTGGTTTATTTAGTTTTCAAATTGGAATAACAGATCCGGCAATTACAATTGGCATGGATCAAACCAAAAGTGAAGCAAAGCTCCGTGAATATTTAGAACATAATCTGTCAAGAGAAGCAAAGGAAAAATATAAGATCTATATATTTAAAGATGATATTGAAAAGTTGAACAAAGAACATCGAGAGTATCTGAAAGCAAATAACTCTAATAAATAAAATGCCCAGCACTTTTACTAAGCTGGGCTCTATTTCAAATTCAAATTGAATTTTTGTAAGCATTAACTGCTTCGTTTCGCAACAGCATAAATGAAGTAGTTAAACCCGAGAACAAAAAAAGCTCACTTGACCTAAATAATTCTTTAGATTATTGGAAATCAAGATTTAATCCAGCCGGTAATCTTTCGGCGTTAGATTCTCAGGTATTAGATATTATCAAAAAAGCTTACAACTTAGGCATGGTTAACAAAGATAGCACCTTTTCCATTTTTACACATGTTAAATATCGACAATCATTCAAATGATTTAATAAGGCTCTGTTAAATTTTAATGTTGATAATTACGCAAAAATAAAAGGAAACCATAGTAAATAGGGTTTCCTTCAATCTTGTTTATGTAACGCGCCCAATTCTGGAACAGTTAACTTCTTATATAAGACGGCTCTCTAAAGATTCGATTGCCAGCTTTAGTGCAGTTAAGCGACGCTCATTTAATGTTTTTTGAGAACTGCCTTCTTTTGCTTTTGCTATTTGTTTTTCAATAGATGGAATGACATCTTGTAGAACTTCTTTATGAGTCAATATGATTTCTTGCTCATAGCAAAAATCTTCACCATTCCAAGTACCTTTTAGGCTTTCTAAACCAATTTTTACAGCGTTCAGTCTCTTTTTGACAAGAGATGTGTTTGAACCTTTTTCTGTCGTGCTTTTATAAGCATTTGAAAGTTTACTAAAAGTTGATTCCAAGGATTTAATGGACAAATCTTGAATTTCTTGGCTAACAATCTTCATATACAATCCTCACTTTTCATTTTGAAAACAACAAATCAACACTTTTTAACAATCCTACTCAATAGCTGAATTAGGACTACGCCTTGAATTTTGCGAGTCGCAAACTACCATATGTGTCTGTCATTTCAAATGTAAATGATGTTAATAGAAATTCTATTAAATGCTGTTGTCAATATATTGTTTGAATTTATAACGTCAAGGGAATTTAGTATAGTATTTCCTGTACATTAAGTTTGCTCACTCGAGGGAGTCTTGCTCATCCCCTATGAAAGAGGGTGAGGCTATGTCAACATCCAGGCAATAATGCTAATGCTTGTATTCGGGTCATTTATAATTGCCCTGTTGACATATATAAATAAAAAATAGACCTCCCTTGAGCCTAAGAACCTGAAGGGATAGGTCTACCAAGAAATCACATCGAGCAAGCCCTTTACTGGGTAGCTTTTGTACAGAGACGGGGTATTGAGCAATTGCAATATTTTTACTTAATCGTCCCAGTCTTCCTCCTCTTCCCAATCATCTCTCGCTTCCTGAATCTTATTATAAAAAAATTCAATAAAGCTTTCTGCAACAGTATCTTGATAACCAATTACCCTATCCCATTCAACTACTGGGCATTCTCCGTCTTTCATTTTATTCGTATCTAGGCAGTAAGCAAAGTAATCAACATCTTCAATAACCACAAGTCCATCAGTAAGGCCATAGTGTTCTTTATATTCATTAGTTCTATTTACAACTGATGCATGATCAAAGTTGTAGCCTAAAACTAAAACACCGAATAAACCACCAGCACCGTATTTTTCTAAAAACCATTTATAACTGTTGGGGAGATCGCATTGGAGGTTTTCTTCAATGCGACCAATGTTTTCATGACTTGCGCCTTCTGTAAATATAGCATTTTGTTTATTTTCATTAATAAAGTTCTCAACCTTCGAATAAATCATATAGACACCTCAATTCTCATTTTCAAATTGTTTCGCTCTCCACTTCCAATATCTCTTTCTAAAGCTCTCGTATTGTGCTTTTAAAACCTTATCATTTCTAAAACTTTCACCATCAGACTTAAGCTGATGAATGACATCACTATATTTTGTATGTAAGCTGTTCGGGATTTCAAGCATTGGGCCAGGTTCTTCTTGAATCAAGTGATGTAAATTAATCTGTGTACCGTCTTTTGCATAAGGGGCATTCCCGTTTTTCATAAGCTGAAGATTTGTAACACCGAATTCTGTTTTTTGATTAATATCAATATCTTTCATAGTATACACTCTACGGCTTACATCTTTAACTTTCCCCTTCGCCTTTACCTTCCCCTCTATTTCATATGCTTCATACTTTTCTTTATTTAGCCAAGGAGGGCTTATCTTTTGACCAGTAAACGGTTTTCTTGTTCCATCCGGTATTTTCTTCGCATTAGTCAAAAGTTCATTCTTAAGGCTTTGGCTATCAACCACATTGTATGGCACATTATCGGCTAGAGCAAAGTCGTACTTAGGATTATAAGGCAGCAAATCTGGAATTTTGACGTCCTTAATTTTCTTTCCTGCCTGACTTGCTTTGTTTATTACTTTGCCCGCTGCATCTGCCTTGTTAATGGCTCCTGCACCTTTTGTTCCAAAAACAGCTACAGCCACTGAACCAACAGCGTAGGTTACCCACCTTGATCTAGAATAGGCATCCCCATTCACCATATCTTTTTGATATGACTCTTCTATTGCTGCTGAAATAGCGTCATAGGTTTTCACTGGATGAATAACTGCATTCCCCAGTGCTGAGAGTGTTTCTCCCGGATCGGTGATGAAATCCCATATGCCAGTTACAGTGTCTTTTCCTACATCATATAAGCCTACTCCTACACCTTTTACAATATCCCAGGTGACTTCTCCTGCCTCTTCTAGCTGCTTCGCTTGTTCAATTTGCACTGCAAGCTGTACTTGAGCTGGCTCGAGATTCTCGTAGCCTACTTTCTTAGCAATCTCTAAATATTCATCTGGGTCAGATACACCGTCATTAAGCTTCTTTTTCAATTCCTTTATTTCACGTTCTTTAGCTTCTTCTTTCTTCACGCTTAAATAAGATTCAGAATGCTTCTCAATATCGCCTTTTTTCTTATGTATGTCACTTTCTCTATACGCTTTGGCGTTATAGTGAATCGGAGTGGCGTTCTTCCCTTTGCCTGTTGATTCCTGCAGCTTTTTAAAATCTTGCTGGATGAACTGTTCGTTAGGCTCTGTTTCGACGTATTCTGTTTTTAAATCCTCATCAAGCTTGTTTAGCTTATCGATTGTTTTTTCACGTTTGTCATCTGCAGAAGAAAGTTTGTCTTTGAAGTCTTCTGTTGAAAATATTTCAAGGGGAAGAATATCATTGATGTCGTTTAATATGTCTTTCATTGCTTTTTTCTGTTCAGACATAATGGATTTTGATTTTGTATAGGCGTTAGCCAACTCGTGTTCTAAAAAGGATTCTTCTATGTAAGCATCAGACATCTTAGCATCTTCAAGTTTTGCAGACATTCTGCTTAAGAAAGCAATCTTCATGTCAATTAAATCAATCCATTGATCAGTAACACCGACATGATCATGATAAAATGCTTTAATGTTGTCAGCACCCTTGCCTGAAAACTCACTGTCATCTAGGGTAGCTACGTTTTGAAAAGCTTTTCTTAGCTTCACCATTTGCGACCTTAGTTCCTTATACTCTTTGGTTCTTTTATCGGCCTCAAAGAGTAATGAATCAGCCTCAAATACCTTCATATCATTTCTCCTTCCTAGACTACTCTATGTAAATTTTACCACAGTAATCTATTTGAATAACAGAAAAAGACAGCCAAAATGACTGTCTTATACATCACACTATCTTGTTCTATAATAATTTTCTGCGGTATAGTAGCGCCAATCCCAAAAAGGTTCCCCATTGGCCAATATATACCGGTCTAAAAATATTTCAAAGTTTACATTTAATGGATTATATTCTAAACCACTTTCAAATATATAGAGATAGTTGGGATCACCTTGGTTCACTTTATCTTTATCGATCATTAAATGGCATTCTTCCAATAAGTAGCCAATTGGAATACCATTGATATCTTCAAACAAATCCTCATATTTTAACTCCTCTTCAATCTCTTCAAGGCTAAATAGCTGAAGTCCTCCACCTATATTCTCCCCATCAGAAAGAATCTCAAAAATTTTCGCACCGTTATGCAGTGTCATGAACTTCTGATAATCCTCTGGAAGGGTAATCTGATGTTTAGCTTCAAAGCTTTGAATGTCGTTAAGGGTTGCTTTGTCCTGTGAAAATGTAACAAGGAACTCCATGATATCCCCTTCAGAACAAAACAATTGAATGGCTCCTTTTTCATCTAAAAGACTTTTCAAGCCATTTACCGTCTTATGAACAAAGTTAGTCACATACATCACCCCTTTATTTCCTTTTAACAATAACCCTTTCAAATTCCAAAAGATATGAACAGATCGTGATAGGCGCTCTTTTCAGTGAATATAATGCAATAAATTCTAAAAAGAGGTGCCTTCAAAAAGTGAATTCTCTAATGAATGATGACATGGTAAAGATCATTCGAAATGGCCTTAGCGCATCGCAGCATCCAAAGCGCATTCTTGTTATAGGAGCTGGATTGTCCGGGCTTGTATCAGCATCATTGCTGAAAAATGCCGGTCACAGAGTAACGATTCTCGAAGCGAGCGGCAGAGCGGGCGGCCGTGTCTGCACTTTGAGAGCTCCCTTTAGTGATGATTTGTATTTTAACGTTGGCCCGATGCGCATACCGAATAACCATTCGTTAACCTTAGAATATATCAAAAAATTCAAATTGCCAACAAATGTATTTCTCAACAGAACCCCTATGGACATCATTTATGCAAATGGAATCAAAACACGTCTCCAAGTTTTTGAACGAGCTCCTGGAATATTGAGATACCCAGTTGCACCAAATGAACAAGGGAAAACGTCTGAAGAGCTGATGCTTTCTTTACTGCAGCCTATTCTAAATTTTATCAATCAAAATCCAGCGAGAAATTGGCGGATTGTCGAAGAACAATACAAAAATGAGTCGTTAAGTTCTTATTTGAACAGGTATTTTTCCTATGGCGCGATCGATATGATCGGTGTACTTTTGGATATGGAAGCGTATATGGGGATGTCCCTTGTTGAAGTATTGCGGGAATCTATCTTTTTTTCATCGCCCGCTCACTTCTATGAGATAACTGGCGGCATGGATCTGCTGCCTCACGCGTTTCTTCCTCAATTAAAAACAAACATTCTATACCATCAAAAAATGATGAAAATGTCTCAGGGTGAAAATAGTGTTACGATCCATTGTCAGCATCAACAAACGGCAGAATTCACATCATTCACAGCTGATCTCGCTATTGTAACCATTCCTTTTTCAACGTTGCGATTTGTAAAAGTTGAACCATACCATTCTTTCTCTTACTATAAACGAAGGGCAATCCGTGAGTTAAACTATATCAGTGCAACAAAAATCGGCATAGAGTTTAAAAGCCGATTTTGGGAAAAAGCCGGTCAGCGCGGCGGCAAATCTATTACTGATCTTCCGATTCGTTTTTCATATTATCCAAGCAGAAATATTGGAGCAAATGGACATGCTGTCATTCTGGCCAGCTATACATGGGCCGATGAGGCACTGATATGGGACAGTCTTTCAGAAGGAGAGCGAATCCAGTATACTTTACTGAATTTATCTGAAATCTATGGCGATATTGTATGGTCTGAATTTGTGTCTGGCACTTCTTTTAGCTGGAGCCAATACCCGTATTCTGCGGGAGGTTTTACAGCTTTCGAACCAGGACAAGAATTAGAGCTGTATCCCTATATTCCTGTCCCTGAGGGCAGAATTCATTTCGCCGGAGAACACGCCTCACTCACTCATGCGTGGATGCAAGGCGCGATTGAATCTGGAATACGTGTTGCTTATGAGGTCAATCGCTTACCTTAGATCATGCTCACCTTTTGTACTAAAAGATTATTACATTTCATATAATAAGATCTTGATTAGACGGACAAATTCATCACATTAACAAAGTAACCCTTGCATTCCTTCGCCCTCCATGCTATATTCATATAGCGATGAGCTGAATTGTGTAAGCCGATGTACATGCCTTTACGGCACACACGAATGTGGCGTGTGGTGCATCGCCTCAATACGCAAAGACGTTTGCCTTAGGCAAACGTCTTTTTTGCGTTATCCGATTTTTGTGCCGTTTGGGACAGGCTGATCCGGCTGCAAAAGGACGACATCGCCTTGGCCGGGTATGCCACCGAGGACCAAGACTTCCGATTTAAATCCGGCGATCCGGCGGGGCGGAAAGTTCACGACTGCTATGACTTGCTTGTTGACGAGACCTTCCGGCTGGTAACGCTTCGTGATCTGCGCGCTCGATTGTTTTATGCCGATTTCAGTCCCAAAATCTATCACAAGCTTGATTGCCGGTACTCTTGCTTCAGGAAATTCTTCCGCTTTTACAATTGTTCCCGTTCTGATATCCAATTTTTCAAAGTCTTCAATAACTGCCATATCAATAACTCCTTTTTCTCCTATTGTAAAGGAGATATACAATTTTCTTTTAACTAAAGAGCCATCATTTTTTATCCGAATATAAGGTGTTTCGATACAGGCGGGGTGGCATTCCTGTGCTTTTCGTGAACCATCTTGTAAAAGAAGAAAGGTTTTGAAAGCCCAGCGCCTCGCTCACGACGGTAAGGGATTCATTTCTCTCCATCAGCATTCGTTTTGCTTCCTCAAGGCGAAGGTCGGCAATATAGTGCTGCGGGGACTTCCCTGTCTGTTTTTTGAACCAGCTTGAATAGTAAGCTGGGTGATAATGCTCGATTTCTGCCAGCTTCTTAATCGTCAGCCGCTCAAATAAATGGCTGTGAATGTATGCAATTGAGGCATAGCTATGGGATTGAAGCTTTTCTTTTATGTATTGTACTAGCATATGAAGCGAGTTGGCTGTTCTGGCCTTTGCTTCCTCTGTCAGCAAGTACCTGATCGAAGACCAGAAAGGATCGAGTGCAGCTTCAATTCCCGATCCTGCACGATACTCATCAATTTTCATTGCATGAAGCGGAACATCCAGTACAAGACATTCATTTCTTCCGATAGAACGGAAGCGATGCTCGCACTGCGGCGGAATATATAAAAAATGATCCGGATTTAATTTCACCTGGCGCCCCTCAGTCTCAAGATCTATACTCCCTTCAAGCGGAAAAAGAAATTGGCTGTATGCGTGGTTATGTGAATGATAAAGGCGTGTGTATGTCCGTTTTTCGCAAATAATCTCTTGAAGCGAACTCATCAGCAACCCCCTTCCTCTGATTATCTTTTGATCTGGTAATGATGTTCAGATATAGGTAAAAATCCCTTTTAGGCATATCCCCGCAGAAGTCCATACGCTATTTGCCCTTTTGGTTACGCCAAACTTCGCTCTGAGAAGCCATTGCCCTATGCTTTTTTGAAAATAAGCCGGCCATGAAGCTGCCGCTAACCGTTCAATCTTGTGAATGTCATCCATTGCATAATGCCTCTCCCCTATGTATACTCCCTTGATATTATACAATATTCAGAAATATAAGACATCCATTCATTTGTTTACATAATATTTTTATTGTTTATTTAATAATCCTGACAAAAATGTCCTAATTGAAAATGACAGGCTTTCTAAAATGTCCTCCTCACGTTCAAATGCTTCTTTTGCGATTAAAGCAGTAAAGCCATGCAGCAGGCTTCTGAGCCCCCTTGTCGCATGAATGGCAGTCTTTTCACTTGCATAGCCGTTTTCAATGAGCAGCTTCGTCACAAGACGGACAATTTGTTCTGCGGCGATTTCCGCCCTTTCGTCCTGAACCTTAAGCAAAGACGCCTCATAATAGCCGGGATTTTCAACTGCAAAATCAACATATGCATGAGCTAAAGAAAACATAGCGGCATCTCCCTTTTGTTCAGCTACGGAGGCTGCCATTTGTTCATAAAGCTTTGTCAGCCCGCTGACAGCAAGCTCTGTTCTGATCGCTTGCAGCCCGTTGATATGATTATACAGCGACGGAGAGCGCACATTCATTTTTTTAGACAGAGCGGCAAGGGTGACACTATTCAATCCTTCCTGATCGGCAATCTCTGCTGCGGCGTCTACAATCATTTTTTGGCTCAATCCTATTCTCGGTGACATGCTCATCATCCTTTCTTTGCTTTTTGGATTGCTTGTAACATCCGCTCTGCGGGTGATCTCAGGAAATTTCCATGTCCGACAGCAAGACAGGAAGGCGCCTTATCGGCGAGCAATTGTGCGCTTTTGATGGCCTCCTCCTTATTCCATGTAGCGAAGGCGGGAAAAGGAAACGCCCATTTTATCTGACCTGATACAGCGATTCCTCCGCGCAACTGGAGCGCATCCCCTGCTATTAAAGTGCCGTTTCTAGTATCAATAAATGACATGCTGCCTGGTGTATGTCCCGGTGTAGGGATGGCAAGCAGAGAACCAATTGTTTCACCGCCCGTCAGCAGTTGGTGAGGCTTTGTTTGTATGTGTTTCGGAATACCTCCTTTTATAGGCGTCTGCGGCTCATCTTGCCGCAAGGATGTGTCACCTTGAAGCAAGAATGAATCCCGTTCCGAGATCATGACCTTTGCATGCGGAAATGTTTGTGCCAATGTATCCAATGATCCAACATGGTCCCCATGTGCATGAGTCAGTAAAATATGCTGAAGCGGTTTTCCAAGCTGATTCACGGCTTGAATGATTCCTTTATAGCTGCCTGGAAGCGCAGCATCAATAAGGATGACTTCGTTTTCTTCCTCTACTAAATAGCAATTGACTGGAAACAATGCTGGAAAAAAAGTCAGCTGCCAAACCGTTTGGTTCTGAGTAATCCTCATCTTTTTATTCCTCCTAACAAAAACTAATGGTGTTAGTTTTATTATTAACTAACACCATTAGTTTTTCAAGAGTTTATTATTTTTTAATCGCTACATAAATGTTAACTTGTGCCCGCTGTGGCACTGCGGCACTTTGATCATACATCTCAAAGTCACCTGTAAACGTGCGCAGATGCCGCTTATCCCAAGTCCAAATTTCCTTCCATGTTTCAAGCACAATCTCTTCAATAGGGCCGATTCTGGAAGTGAAAACGGCGTAAGCGGAAGCCGGCAAATCAATGTTTTCATATGGTCCCGGAAGAATGTCGTCGTATTCCTGAAATGTTCCGACTGAAAACGTATATAACCCATTCGTCTCTTGTTCATAATTCGAATATAAGGCAATAATGCTCTTGTCTTTTTCAGACTGTGATAAAAGAGCGCTCATATCCTGCTTCCAGAATTGGTCCCACAGGGCCGGAATCCGCCTTTCTTCTGTCATTTCCAGTGCGTTGCTTGTCCGTTGTGACAGTCCGGCAAATCGTTTCCTGTCTAAGTGTGTCATATGTGAAAAGCCCATACGATCCCCTCCTTTTTACTAAGATTATAGACAAAGAAACCTGACAGCAGTGTGTCAGGTTTCATATATTTTTTGCATGTGATGAATGGTTTCTTTTACTTTCTCCCGTATATGAAGAGGCTGCAGAACCTCAATATCCTTTCCGAACTGCAGTAAAAAACCGATCAGCCATTGATCTTCTGGAAGCGAAATCACTGCCCGGCAAATTTCATCTTCATCACAGTGAAGGACATTATATCCGAACCATTCACCTATGCGCTGACGTGCTGCCGGCTGAACAAGAATAACCAATTCAGTTAAACGGTCCTTTTGGTACCAACTCTTATCCCATGGCAAAGTGTCCAGCTGAATGTCTTTTCTGATAAAGGTCTGATGTAAGATGGCCAGATCTTTCATCCGGTTTAGTTTAAAAAAACGAAAATCATTTCTTACCAGGCAGTAGGCATATAAATACCAGCGCCCCGCCTTGCAAACCAATGTATAAGGTTCAGTTTCCCGAAGTAGTGTTTCCCCGTTTGCGCTTGTATATGTAAAAGATATCGTTGACAATCGATCGATGGCGGCGCTGATTTTCTCACGAAGCGCCTTTTGATCCTCGGTATGGCCCCATGCCGTCATGTCAATAAACCATTTTTCTGTTTGGTGCTTAAATGCTTGAGCAGAGTGCTCCGGTATAAGATGTTTGATTTTTTGATAGGCTGTGCTGTGAGAAACGGGTTCATACATAGATGAAACGCTCTGCAAAGCGGAAGCAATTGCAAACAATTCCTCTTCCTTCAGCCATTCTCTTTCAAGCCGGTACGTTTCCATGATGCCAATACCGCCCCCGGAACCCTGTGAGGTCACAATCGGAATACCAGCCCTATTGATCGTCTCAATATCACGGTAAATTGTTCTGACAGATACTTCAAACAGCTCAGCAAGCTCTGCAGCCTGCACTTGTTTTTTGCTGATCAATAACACAACCATCGCTAACAAACGTTCCAGTTTCATTCTGCGCACCTTTTCTTCTTGTATTTTCCAACAAAACCATCATAACATTTTGATAAAGCTTGGGCATATCTATTATGCGGCGGAATACACCTCGCATATGCTATGAAAACAGGGGTTTCCCCTTCTTTTTTGTCGTTCAGTATTTTATTTCAGCTACTATTTCCAACCGGATAAGCATACACTTCTCAACGGAGGGGATTTCACATCATGCATCTTACACTTCAGAGCGTTTATCCTGCCATGATCATCATCTTTTTTCTGTATAAAAAAATTAAAAGGTCCATCGGATACCAGCCGCTGAAGCCCCGCTGGCTGTTCACCCGCGTCATTCTTTTCTCGCTGTTTGCTTTTGGCCTTTCAATCTTCAGCGCCATTCACCCTTTTTTATATGGATATCTCATTTTGGGCATTCTTGGCGGATGGCTCCTTGTCTTTTTCGCTAAGAAAAACATCTCCTTTGAAAAACGCAGAGGAAAGATCTATTTTCGGACTCATATTTGGGTAGAAATGATTCTCTTAACCTTATTCCTGTCAAGATTTCTATATCGAGTGACAGAGCTTTATCTTACCTCGCCTGATCTATACCGCCTTGGATCATACAGTCAGTCAATCGGAACGGACCCTCTGACAATTGGCGTCTGTTTTCTGATAGCCGTTTATTATATCGGTTTTTCTTCTTTTGTCATCAAGCTCAGCAGAAACGAACTCGAACAGCACGAACACAATAAAGAAAAAGACATCCTTGCCCGCTAACAGCGAGTTAAGCAAGGATGTCTTTTTCAATCATGCTGTGTATGATGGATCATTTGCTGAAGAACATCTAAAACATGTTCATCCTCCGGAGAGTAATAAATCGATGTTCCTTCTCTGCGCGATTTGACAAGCCGGAGATTTTTTAAAAATCTAAGCTGGTGGGACACGGTGGATTGCAGTAAATTCAGCTTTTCTGCAATTCCGTTTACAGCATGCTCACCCTGGGACAATAAATGGAGAATCCTGATTCGGGTTGGATCAGAAAGCGCTTTGAATGTTTGCGCGACTAGAAACAGCGTCTCCTCGTCCAGATCAGCAGCCGATTGTTCCGTTTCTCTAAATTCAGTCATATGTATCACCTTTCTTTATTCATAGTTTTATCTTATAACAAATGCGCTTGAGTGCAAACCAGCCTGCTTGTATTCCATTTCAATCTCATAGTTTAAATTTATGTTTCAAATCAGGTTTTTACTTGGTCTGATATACCGTCTTATGTCATAATAAAAAAGGTCATACTGCTCCAAACATTGAGGGTGAAACACAGTGAAGAAAAAGAGAAAAGGCTGTTTCGCTGCTGCGGGTTTTATGATGATTTTTGTCTTTGTCATCGCCTCTTTTTTATTGGTCCTGCTTTTTTTCAACCGGGATTTAATCAAAAAACTTCCGATCGATACGAAAACCATTGTTTTGGAACGTTTAACCGATTACAAACCCTTGGTGGAAGAAGAGCTTGAAAGCCAAGGACTCTCTAATTATACATCACTCATATTAGGCATGATGTATCAGGAGTCAAAAGGAAAAGGCAATGATCCCATGCAGTCCTCTGAATCTCTGGGGTTAAAACGCAATGAGATAACAGACCCTCAACTCAGTGTTAAACAAGGCATCAAGCAATTTACCCTCATGTACAAGACCGGTAAGGAAAAAGGCGTGGATTTGGATACCATTATTCAAAGCTACAACATGGGGGCAGGTTACATTGATTTTGTAGCTGAACATGGAGGAACGCATACTGAGGAATTGGCAAAACAATACTCCGAGCAGCAAGTCAAAAAAAATCCTGATCTGTATACTTGCGGGGGAAATGCGAAAAATTTCCGCTATCCGTATTGCTACGGTGATTATACGTATGCAGAAAAAGTAAAAGAAAAAACAAAAACTGTTGAAGAATCTTTGCAGGTTGCAACACTTGAAACCATGGAATCCAAGGCTCATGAATAAGAGTCTATCAATTTACTGACAAAAGCCCAAAAATGAATTTGGGCTTTTGCCATGTTTACATGTAAAAAAGCCATACTGAGTATGGCTTTTAATAATACGGTGAAATCATCAAATATACAATAACGCCTGTAAGGCTTACATACAGCCATAGAGGCATTGTCCATCTCGCAATTTTTTTGTGGCGCTCTACCTGCATGCTGAAGCCTCTGATCAGCGTAAACAGCGCAAGCGGTACAATGATTGCAGAAAGGCAGATATGTGTAATTAAAATAAAGAAATAAATCGGGCGCATAATACCTTCTCCGCCATAGAGCGTGTTTTCCGCAATTGAGTGGTACGTCACATAGCAAATCAAAAATAGTAATGTTGTTGTGAATGCGGCTAAAATAAAGCGTTTGTGAGCTTTGATATTTTTCTGTTTAATCATAATCAGCGCGGCCAATAAGAAGATAAACGTAAAGCTGTTGAATATCGCATTAAGCATTGGCAAAATGTGAATATTCGCATGGCTGAACTGATCTAATTTAGGCATAAAAAACAGCACTGCGATTAAACCGTTAATCAGAACTGTCAGCGTAAGGACAATCCCCGTGTAATTTTTCGGTTTATTTTCTGTTTGGTTCATTTGGTGACCTCTCCTAATTTGTACTGGCTATCCAAATCGTATGCAAATTCAAAGAAGATGTCAACGGTTTCGATTGCTTCGTCAGAAATTAGACACACTTCAAAGGCCGGGGGCTATTAGCCCCGGCCTGTTAGGTTTACGCCTCTTTTATCAAATGTTCAATGACCTTATGTTCATTTTCATTCAGCAGGTTCTTTTGAATTTTCGAATGAATGGGTTTATTCATATGCTGATCCAAGATATCTGCCGTTTCTTTATCCCCGGCAATAACCATTCGTTCCCATCTTTTCACGGCAGCTTTTTGATCAAGGCTGGCAGCCAGCCGCTTATACAGTCTCGATTGGTTCTCTGTTATATGTTCCCTCATCCGCTTCTCTTCAAATGGTGCCGCTTTGTCTACAGCGGAATGGCAATTCTTCCAAGATTCATTGATCATATCATACTCATAACGCTCCACCGCCTCAATTTTCCCTAAAACGGTTTCAATAATTTTCACTTCATGCTGCTGAGTTAAAATAAACGCCGTACTTGGGTATGCCTGACGCAAACCCTTTAGCTGATCCAGGACAGCTGTTTCTTCCCAGTAAAATCTTGTATCTACAGGGACTTGAAGCTTAATAGGTTCCCATATGCCGCTGTCGGAAACAAAAAACACGAGACTGCGGGGCATGTCTTTTCCCATTGCATTCAAGTATTGATTCATTTTAGCCCTGATTCCATCCAGACACTTTTCCTCCTCTGGATCACTAGCTGCCAAATACTCTTTTAATCGGCTGAATCCTGACTTTAGGGCAATCTTCCATTCTCCCCCCTGCTGCTCTGGATCTCTCATGTCTGTATTGAGATACAGAGAGAGAATTTTATCCGGCGGTTCCAATTGGACATACTGTAATTTGTTAATCAATGAATCAATCGCCATTCCGATTCCTCCTTTTTCACAGGTTAGTTTTCTTTTTCCTCTCTTAAAAACGATCAAACCTGACTTTCCGCTAATTTCTAGTAATAATGGAATTGTTGTTTACAATACGCCTCTCTTCTAATACAATTGGTAACTGTGTTTCTAAGCTGATTTTTGAAAGGAGTTTGGTCTTGTTTACTATAAAAGAAAAAAATCGTCAAGAGCTTGAGGAAGAACTAAATGATTTAGAATTTCAAATTTATCGCATGCAGGAGAATATGAAGGATTTATCTAAAGATGCCAAAGTGCTTGGTATTGATCAATCGAAACATGATGAGTGGATGATTGTTTCCTCGATTGATGATGGCCAAACATGCAAAATTATGCTAACTGATTGTAAAACGGCTTACCGAGGAAAAGGCTGTTTTTCACTTGTAGCGTCTTACAAGGACGATGCCATTCATATAGGGGATATAACAGGCCCTCCGAATCACGGGTTTGGCTCCATTTGCATGAAATATTTAAAAGATATTGCAAGAGACCACAATATACCGAAAGTCACCGGAGACATCGCCAAACGGGATTGGAATCATGTAGACCGGCTGATTCACTTTTATGAAAAACATCAATTCAAAGTATGTATCGATCATGATACCCAATCCGGCAGCATTAAGTGGGTTGATTTGTAAAAAAGTCTGGAAGAAAGAGCCAAGATATGCTGTAATGGTATAAAACCATTGATGGAGGGTTTTATGTACGCCTCAAAACTGAAAAAGGGAGACGAAATCCGGATCGTGTCTCCCGCGACCAGCATGTCTATATTATCAAATGAAGCAAAAATCCAAGCAAAAACGGCGTTAGAACGCTTAGGTTATCGGGTAACCGTCGCTGAACACGCAAATGAATGTAACGAATTTGATTCATCCTCTATCGAGTCAAGAGTCCATGATCTGCACGATGCCTTTTTTGATCCAGGCGTCAAAGCGATTTTAACGACACTCGGAGGGTTTAATTCAAATCAGCTGCTGCGTTATCTTGATTACGAGAAAATCAAACGACATCCAAAAATTCTGTGCGGCTATTCCGATATAACCGCTCTTTGCAACGCAATTTATCGAAAAACGGGTCTTGTTACGTATTCAGGCCCCTTCTTTTCAACATTTGCAATGAAAAAAGGACTCGATTATACAGAGGAGTATTTTCTTTCTTGCTGCGCTTCAGACGATCCGTTTGAAATTCACCCCTCAAGTGAGTGGAGCGATGATCGCTGGTTTTTGGATCAAGAAAACAGGCGTTTTTATCCTAATAACGGCCCTGTTGTAATCCAAGAAGGTTATGCGGAAGGCAATTTAATTGGCGGAAACTTATGCACGCTTAATTTGCTGCAGGGAACGGAGTATTTTCCTGAAACAGAACATACTATTTTATTGATTGAAGATGATTATATGTCAGACATCCATATGTTTGACCGCGATCTGCAATCACTCATCCACCTCCCCGCTTTTTCACATGTAAAGGCGATTTTGATCGGCAGATTTCAGAATACATCAAACGTATCAATGGATCTTGTAAAAGCCATGATCGAAACAAAAAAAGAATTATCCGGCATCCCGATCATCGCAAATATAAATGCCGGACATACCTCGCCAATTGCCACGTTCCCTATAGGAGGAACATGCAGGATTGAAGCTATTTCGGGCACATCACGAATATGGATTGATAAACATTAATCAGCTTGTAAATTTTTTTACAAGCTTTTTTAGCGCAATCAGTTATACATGCCGCACGAGACATGACAAATGTCATATAGGAGGCATGATGTGTGCTACTACAAAAGACTTCTCTCATTAGCGTATACTGAACCGAGACACACAATGAGAGGATACTTACTATGACTGAACAAACCATTGCACATAAACAAAAACAGCTGACAAAGCAAGTCGCTGCATTTGCTCAGCCTGAAACAAAAAACAGCCTGATTCAGCTTTTAAACACGTTTATCCCATTCTTCGGCCTATGGTTTCTTGCTTATCTCAGCCTCGATGTCTCCTATCTTCTTACGTTAGCATTAACGGTGATTGCCGCAGGTTTTCTGACAAGAATTTTTATCATCTTCCATGACTGCTGCCATCAATCTTTTTTCAAACAAAAACGCTATAACCATATTCTCGGTTTTCTGACAGGTGTCCTGACTTTATTCCCGTATCTTCAATGGCAGCACAGCCATTCGATTCATCATGCGACTAGCAGCAATCTGGATAAACGCGGAACAGGAGACATCTGGATGTTAACAGTAAACGAATATAAAGCTGCATCCAGACGAACAAAGCTTGCATACAGAATTTATAGAAACCCGTTTATCATGTTTATTCTCGGACCGATTTATGTTTTTCTGATCACGAACCGTTTTAACAAAAAAGGAGCAAGACGCAAGGAACGTGTAAACACATACCTTACGAATCTGGCAATTGTCGCGTTGGCTGCCGCTTGCTGTCTGATCTTTGGCTGGCAATCGTTTTTACTGGTGCAAGGCCCGATATTTCTGATTTCAGGTTCAATCGGTGTTTGGCTGTTTTATGTGCAGCATACCTTTGAAGATTCTTATTTTGAAGCGGATGAAAACTGGAGCTACGTTCAGGCTGCTGTTGAAGGCAGTTCATTTTATAAACTCCCGAAACTGCTTCAATGGCTAACAGGCAATATTGGTTACCACCACGTTCATCATTTGAGTCCAAAGGTGCCTAACTATAAGCTTGAAGTTGCTCATGAACATCACGAACCTTTAAAAAACGTACCGACAATCACCTTAAAAACAAGCCTGCAATCACTCGCGTTCCGTCTTTGGGATGAAGATAACAAACAGTTTGTGTCATTTCGGGCTATAAAACATATACCTGTAAGCCTTCCGCCTGATTCACCAGAAAAACAGAAGCTGCGGAAGAACGCCTGATGTTAAAGGAGGTCTTCTAATATACTAGAAGGCTTCCTTTTTATTGTTGGAGGGTGCATTCTGGCTTTCACAATGATAAAGTTACAAGTAAGATGAAAAGCTGAAAATGAGGTAAGATCATGATTAAAAATCATTTTACATTTCAAAAACTAAACGGGATTACGCCCTATATATGGACGATATTTTTCATCCTCCCCTTCTACTTTATATGGAAATCATCATCTACATTTGTTATTATTGTCGGCATCATTTTGACGCTTTTATTTTTTTCGGTATATCGATTTGCTTTTGTCTCAAAAGGCTGGACCATTTATTTGTGGGGATTTTTATTAATTGGCATTTCAACCGCCTCCATTACCCTGTTCAGTTATATTTATTTTGCTTTTTTTATCGCGTATTTTATTGGAAACATTAAGGAACGCGTCCCTTTTCATATTTTATATTATGTCCATTTAATAAGCGCAGCCGTCGCAGCCAATTTCAGTCTCGTATTAAAAAAGGAATTCTTTCTGACACAAATTCCTTTTGTCGTCATTACCCTCATCAGCGCAATTTTATTGCCCTTTAGTATAAGAAGCCGCAAGGAGCGCGAACGGCTTGAAGAAAAGCTCGAGGATGCAAATGAACGGATTGCAGAACTAGTAAAATTAGAAGAACGTCAGCGAATTGCCCGCGATCTCCATGACACGCTTGGGCAAAAGCTTTCTCTTATCGGGTTAAAAAGTGACTTAGCAAGAAAATTGATATACAAAGATCCCGAACAAGCAGCTCGTGAACTGAAAAGTGTTCAGCAAACAGCGCGAACTTCTTTAAATGAAGTAAGAAAAATCGTTTCCTCTATGAAGGGCATCCGGCTCAAGGATGAATTGATCAACATCAAACAAATTCTCGAAGCAGCTGACATTATGTTTATCTATGAAGAAGAGAAATGGCCCGAAAATATCTCATTGCTGAATGAAAACATTTTGAGCATGTGCTTAAAGGAAGCTGTCACAAATGTCGTCAAACACAGCCAGGCTAAAACTTGCCGAGTTGACATTCAGCAGCTCTGGAAGGAAGTTGTGATTACAGTGTCTGACGATGGAACATTCAAAGGAGGAGAAAATTCCTTTTCAAAAGGACATGGCTTACTCGGGATGAGAGAACGGCTTGAGTTTGCAAACGGAAGCCTTCACATCGATGCCAAAAACGGAACCAAGCTTACCATGACAATTCCTAATAATTCAAAATAAACATAAAGGATGGCTTATATGATTAGTATATTTATTGCAGAAGATCAGCAAATGCTGCTGGGCGCTTTAGGATCACTTCTAAATCTCGAAGACGATATGGAAGTCGTAGGCAAAGGTACAACCGGCCAAGATGCTGTTGATTTTGTCAAAAAACGCCAGCCTGATGTATGTATTATGGACATTGAAATGCCCGGAAAAACAGGGCTTGAAGCTGCTGAGGAGCTAAAAGATACAGGCTGCAAAATTATCATCTTAACCACCTTCGCCAGACCCGGTTACTTTCAGAGAGCTATTAAAGCTGGCGTTAAAGGCTATTTGTTAAAAGACAGTCCGAGTGAAGAGCTGGCCAACGCCATCCGTAGCGTCATGAACGGAAAACGCATCTATGCACCTGAGCTGATGGAGGACTTATACAGCGAAGCTAACCCTCTTACAGATAGAGAAAAAGAAGTGCTTGAACTTGTGGCTGACGGTAAAAACACAAAAGAAATCGCTCAGGAACTCAGCATCAAAAGCGGGACGGTGCGGAATTATATCTCAATGATTCTAGAAAAGCTTGAAGTGAAAAATCGAATTGAAGCCATTACCCGTTCAAAGGAAAAAGGCTGGTTTAAATAAAAAGGGATCTTGGCATCTGCCAGGATCCTTTTTTTAACCTGAAATTCCCGTTTGAGAACCTCGTCGCAACCAGAATTAAACTGATCCATATCCTCGCTCCTAATGCCCGCGGAACGATTGTTTGGTTAACAGCCCAATAAAAGACAGGATTGAATGATATCCCTGTTAAAATGGTCGGCCATTGCACATCAGCAGAATTTCTGATATTGATTATATTGTATTTTCAGTATGACAAAGTTGTGCCACTTCGCTCACGAAGCTGCCATGCCCCACTGCAAGAGCCTAATAACACAATAAAAAACCGTCTGAAATCAATCCGATTCCGTAAATGGCATCTGCTACATCCAACTGCTTATTATCTGCCAAAAAAGATACAACATTTCGCTGATCAAAGATAGTAACAACCAGCTATAAATGTCATGATGCCGAATGTCTCTGTCATGTGGAATCAATCATTTACCCGAGAGCCCCTGAATCGCACATAAAGAGAAAAACGGGACCACTTTCTTTTATCAGCATATGATATAAACAGCTCTAAGCAGAACAAAAAAAGACACAAGCCAAAAGCTCATGTCTTTTATCACAATCTATATTTTTAGTTTAAGACTTTAACACTTACAGTTTTGACGCCCCAATTAGAAGCATCACTTTTACTTGGTACAAATACGTCGATTTTATTTCCTTTAATAGCGCCGCCAGTGTCTGCTGCTGTTGCTTCCCCGTAGCCTTCAACATAGACTTTAGAACCTAGCGGAATCACATTAGGATCAACCGCAATAACTTTCGCGTTCGGGTTCTTATTTAAGTCAATGCCTGTAGCTGTAACGCCGGAAATGCCGCCGTCGTTAGCAGTGTAAGCAGTAGCAGTAACTGTTAGTTCTTTTGAAGCTTCTTGATTATTTGTATTTGATTGAACAGCCTTCTCTTCTGTGTTAACAGAAGTTTCTGCCTCAGCTTTTGTTTCTTGTTTAGGTTGCTGTTGTACAGCTTCTTGTTTAGGTTGCTCTTTTTGCACAGCCTCTTGTTTTGGCGCAGCTTGAGGTGCGTTTGTTTGCGCATTCTCAACAACTGTGTTTGCTGCTGTTGCCTGACCTTTTACTGAAAGAGTTGATCCAGCATAGATCATGTCAGAGCTTAAGTTATTCCAAACTTTCAGGTTGTTGACTGTCGTGCCGAATTTTTGAGCAATCTTAGAAAGCGTATCTCCCGCTTTAATTGTATATTGCCCAGTCGTGGTTGTTTCTTCTGAAGAAATGGTCAGTTTTTCTCCTGCAATGATTTTATCAGAAGTTAACTTGTTCCATTCTTTTAAGTCCTTTAGGTTCACTCCATTTTTCTGAGAGATTCCCCAGAGCGTATCACCCTTTTGCACCGTAATTTCTTTTGCAGAAGCGTGAGCTCCGAATGCAGTTGTTGAAAGTGCAGCAACTGCCACAAAGGACATAATCGTCTTCTTCATAAGTAAATCCTCCCTTGTTAGCTTTTTATTGGCGGCTAACAGGTGATATCGTAACACACGTAAATGTCAAATCAATAACAAAAAGATATGATTTAGATTACAGTTCCTTTACATGAAGGATTTCTCTCTGATGGAAAGACTTGCTGAACCCTTGATATAATAGGCTTCGCAGGTCTTTTTATTTTGAGGCGAAACAGAGAAAATAAAATGTGTTTTTTATAGAAAAAAAGATTGTTTTTCTGTTTTTTTAGTCTGTCATCCTTGCATAAGCTTGTATTTCTTGTAAAAAAAGCCGGCCGTATTTTGCTCTTTTTTGTTCTCCGACTCCTTTTATAGACAAAAGTTCATCATCATTTACGGGTTGTTTTCCTGACATTTCTTTTAACGTTTGGTCAGAGAAAACAACAAATGGCGGAACACCCTGCTCAGCCGCAATTTCTTTCCGAACCATGCGCAATCGTTCAAATAGCTCGTCATTTTCAGTAATCGCTGCCGCTTTTAACGCTTCTTTTCTCGCTACTGATAATTCTCCTTTCAGCACATTCCTTCCTTTACTGCTGACAAAAAGAGTCGGAAACGTTCCGTCTGACATCCTGATGAAGTCGTCAGAAATAAGAAATTCGATAAAATCACTGATTTCGCCAACGGATTGGTGTTTTAATATCCCGTATGTTGAAAGGTCGGAAAAGCCATTTTCAAGAACTTTTTTATTTTTGGAGCCGGCAAGCACCTGGGCAACCATCGTCTTGCCAAACCGTTCTTTCATGCGAATGATACAAGATAAGACCATTTGCGCCTCCCGCGTCACGTCATGGGCCGCTCTTGTATCGGTACAGTTTCCGCAATGTCCGCACGCATCAGGCTCCTTTTCTCCGAAATACATAAGGATAAAACGCTGCAGACAATCTTCCGTATGACAGTAGTCGACCATTTGTCTCAGCTTTTTTAAATCCTGCTTTTGTTTCTCTTCATGTTCTGATTGCTCAATTAAGAAGCGCTGCACCATAATATCCTGCGGTGAAAACAGGAGAACACATTCACTGGCAAGACCGTCCCGTCCAGCTCGTCCTGCCTCTTGATAATAGCTTTCCATATCTTTCGGAATTTGTGCATGCAGAACAAATCTGATATTTGATTTATCAATACCCATTCCAAAAGCAGAGGTTGCCACCATAACTTGAAGCTCATCATTAAGAAACCTTTCCTGCTGCTCTTTTCTCACATCATCAGCCAAACCTCCATGATACCGGCCTGCCCTGACCTGATTTCGTTTCAATCTCTCATATATCCGATCAGCTTCTTTTCTGGTCGCTGTATAGACAATTCCTGCTTCATGCCTGTTGTTTTGCACATATTCGTCTATAAACCGATCTTTATTTTCTCCTTTTACTACTTTAAAGGTTAAATTATCTCTGGAAAATCCGGTATATACCGTGTTTTCTTTTTGAATATGCAGCTGTTTGCAAATATCATCATGAACCTCGGGTGTGGCTGTTGCTGTTAACGCCATGATGACAGGCTTGTCGTGTAATTCACGGAACAAGATTTCAATATTCCTGTAGCTTGGCCTAAAATCATGGCCCCATTGAGAAATACAGTGCGCCTCGTCTATTGCGACCAAAGGAACAACTATACCCTGCAAAATCCGGATAAACTCTGTGGACGTTAGTCGCTCTGGTGTAATGTAAAAAAGCTTATAAGCCCCTTCTTTGAGTCCGTTCAGCCTCTCATATATTTCCTGATTGGATTGTGTGCTGTTAATGTAGGCGGCGTTAATTCCCGCTTCTTCTAACGCATCAACTTGATCCTTCATCAAGGAAATCAACGGTGAAATGACGATCGTCGTCCCTTCAAACATTAATGCCGGAATTTGATAGCAAATCGATTTGCCGCCTCCCGTCGGCATAATGCAGGCCGTATTTTGCCTCGCTTCCGTCACCAAGCGGATCGCTTCATCTTGGCCGTTCCGAAACTTCTCATAACCAAAATAATGAGCCAGAAGGGATTGGGCTCTATGTAACATAACGTGTAAACCTCGCTTTTCCTTGAATTTCTCCCATCATATCATAAAAAAGCGGCCTTCATTTCTTTCACACAAAAATGGAATATTCACTATACCAAACCTTTTTAGATAAAATAAAAAGCCATTTCCGAAAAGGAAATGGCTTTCGCTACGTCTTGCCGTATGCAAGTAAGAAAGTTTTAAACCACCACTCCTCAAAGTGGGTGTTTGCAGAAACGTTCCTGTCGTCCTCTGCAATGGAGGCATGACATTCCGGCTTCGATATAAAACTCCCTATTACAGCTTAAAGGTTAAAACTTAATTAACAATACGCACAAAGTAGCTTCTTTAATATAGTACACCATCAGGCGGTTTTAATCAAGAGGTCAGAACAATTGTTTAGAAAAACTTTTTCCAGTGAATAAAACTGTTTTTTCTCCAAAATACCTGACAATTCGACAAACAAAAAATATATTACAATAAAAAAAACAGCCTTTTTCGCTAAAAGCGAATAATTATTTTCTTCTATATTAATGTGTATATACAAAAAGACTCCTATTTGTAACGATAGGAGTCTTGGCTTTATTAGAATTTTGCAGCAAGATCTTTTGCTTCTTGTAAACCTTTTTCAACGATTTCTTGCGCTTGATCAGGTGCTGCATTATGTCCTTCGATGACAACTGTGTGCAAGTCTTGAACACCCCAGAAACCAAGAACTGTTTTCATGAAGTTTAATGACATTTCAAGTGCAGCCATTGGTCCTTCTGAGTAGACACCGCCGCGAGCGTTAAGAAGCGCAACTTTTTTGCCGCCCATTAAACCGACTGGTCCTTCTTGTGTGTATTTGAATGTAACGCCTGCGCGAGACAGATAATCAACATAAGTATGAAGCACTGCTGGCACTGTGAAGTTCCAAAGCGGGAATGCGAAAACAACTTTGTCAGCTTTTACAAACTGGTTCAGATATTTGTCAGCAATTGCTGCTTGTTTTTTCTCATCTTCTGTCATTTCCATTCCTTGACCTGCTTTAAATGTTCCGTTAATCATATCTCTGCCAAGGTAAGGAAGGTTTTCCTTATGAAGATCTAATTCAACCACTTCATCATTAGGGTTGTTTTCTTTATAAGCAGCTAAGAAAGCTTCGTAAAGTTTAGTTGAAACGCCTTCTTCAGCTGTACGGTCGCTTGATTTTACAAATAAAACTGTAGACATTTGTATTCCTCCCGGTAAACTTTTTATATTTACTTACAAATAGTATGTTACTTTCTTTTTTACGCAAAGTCAATCACTTTATTTTGAATATGAGATTTTTTTTCAAAAAAAAGCAAGTACATCTAATATCGGTGTACTTGCTTGCCATTTTTACTTCGAATCTTGTTCACGATCCAAGATTTCATACGTCTGCGAGCTTTTTTGATCAATTGTTTCTTTGTTGGATAAATCTTTTACCTGTTCATGAAACTCTCTTTCATAAGAAGGAGCATCTGTCTCCAGATCATCCTCCACATCAGCTTGGGCCTCAACTGTCATTCTTGCATAAGGAACAGCTTCAAGTCTTTCGTAAGGAATCTCTTGGCCGGTTTTTTCACACACGCCGTAAGTTCCGTCTTTCATCTTTTGTAATGCACGGTTGACCTCCTCTAACAGCTCCCGGTCAATCTCTCTCACTGTTTGGTCTGTCATCCGGTCTGTGACGAGCGTCCCGTGGTCTGCCATATGGTTGTCAACCCCATTGGAAAGCTCCCCCACTTCTTCCGTCATTGATTCTGTTTCCTTTTTCTCGCCAGACAATTCTTTTTGCATATCGAGCAATTTATGATAGAGATGCTGTGTTTGTTCTTTTGTCAGTGCCATGTATATCCTCTCCTTTCTATCCTGTTTCCCGTTTTGCCTTCTGTCAAACATGGGAACATCGATGGAAAGATGAGCTACTGCCTTTTTGAACGGATCGTGACCGCTGGCGTCGATGGTGCTTCGGATTTTCGTTGGCACTTTTTGTCCTTCTCTTCTGGCGGTATATAATAGGTTGCGCCTATATTTAATCTGCCGCTCAGTTCATCAATGGTCAGCTCGCCGAATTCAAGATGATAGTCAATTTTTTCGACATTCAGCGTTTCAATATGTATATAGGTTTCTTCAGACTCCTGTTTGCTGCTTTGTTTTTGTTTCTCAATCACTGAGAGTCTTTCTTCACATTCACGCAGTTTGTCAAGTTCTGGTTTCAAGCAATGCCTGATCAGCGACCGGAACATTTTTTTCATGACATCACGACCCTTTGCATACTCCTCTTTCGTCTACATATATAATGAGGTATATCCCATAGAAAGGAGAGGTTTTCATGCTTCCGACTAACATCAATATTTCTCATCTCAAGACTAACTCGATAGGCACCGGCTCATCCCTTACCTTTGGTTCTGCGGAGTTAAGGAACAGGTGCTCTGCTATCAAAAGAAATAACGGTTTTGGGGAACAAAATGCAGATGTTATTGTCATGGTCATTCCGATTGAATCAATTGATGACCGTGATGGGGCAGATGCACTCAGTATGAAAATCAATCATCAATAACAATGGTTTTCGCTTGACCTTCGTCTTTTTGAATAGTGATGTATAGGATTCCGTCTTTAAAAATGGCATTCATCTTTCCATGAAGATGATCGGAAAGCGGAATTTTCTTTTCAAAACTTCCGTATTTCCCTTCTTTTTGGCGAAAGTCCTGTTCATTAAAATAGGAAAAGCGCTGCCCCTTCACCACTAAATAATCTCCGTACGATAATATGTGAACGTCTTGTTTACGGTAGCCTGGAAGATAAATTAAAAACTGCACTTCCGCAACAGTATCTACAATATCCATGCTCGGAAATGAAGCATCTCCTTTCCCTCGCTGATCTTGCTGCGCAAACGGAAACGGAGATTGGCCATTTGTCATAAAAGGGGTTTTTTGGTCTTCATCAAATACCTGTTTCCAAAAGTCACCGCCGTACATCTGCTGTGCGAATTCCATCCACTGCTTCATCTTTTCGAAATCCATTTGAAGCCCCCTGTCTTAACATACTTTATAACCGCCAGCATACAACTATAGAAAGGAGGTTTGCCTGTGGTTCAACCAACTCCGTATATCAATATTAATATTTTCATGCTGAAAATTAATTCCTTTGAAAATGCTTCAGCGGTTAACGTAGGACAAAATTTATTGGCAGAATGGCAAAATTCAGATAAAAAAAATCAAGGCTACGGACAGAATTTTGGAGATGCGAGCGGATTTATGGGCACGAGAAGCCATGTGGATGACAGAGACCAAATTGATTCTCCGGCCTCTTTTGAAAGTGAAGCGGTTAACTCCTCAATCAAAAGGAAGTGATGAGATGTTCTTTTCTCCCTCCGTCGTGAATGTCGGCGGATTTAAAATCAATACGATGGACCGTGGTTCCTCTTTAACACTCGGTCCGTATCAGCAGGTCGATTACTTTTTATCAGCTAAAATAAATCAAGGGTTTGGAGAAGAAAATGGCGACTTTACTCCTCTTGTCGTACCGATTTCAAATGTATTAGATGCAGATCTTGTTGATTCGAACTCAGCGAAAAACAGTGTGGTGTAATAAGAACAGGGCGCACATGCCCTGTTCTTGTTTTTATATAAAAAAAAGCCTAACCATTTTTTGAACGGCTGGCTCATCAAATATTCAGCTGCACAAATGCTTTGTCAGCACCGCCTGAACCTCGCTTAAATCGGTGTCTTTCGCAAATTCTAATTCGAACGTTTTGCTTCTTGTCATCAATAAAAGCCCAGTGTCCGGATCAAACATTCCCGCTTCTTGGATGGCAAAGCTTTCAATTGTTTTATATGGAAGAAATACACGAACCTTCTTTTTAGAAAACATTTTATTGTCAAAGAAAATGATCCGCTTATTTGTAAAGCAAATTTGGTCCACTCGGAGCTTATAAATCGATTCTATTCTTTCCCCTTCAACGAGCAAAGCCTCAAGCTTCTTTGCGTCCGTTGATCTGCTAACAGAAAAAATACCCAATGAAGAACCCCTCTTTCTGCATTTATCTATTTGTTTTATCATTCACTACATAAAAATAAGTCCTTTATCCCTATATAAGAATACGACATAGAAGACATTTAAACCATTACGAACAGATTACATTTTTCAAATTTTTGATTTGTTTTTTGGCTTTTAAGCTGTTGTCATCAAGTAATACGCACATATAGAGAAAAAAGTTTCAATATTCAGCAATGTTTTTATAAAAAAGTGGTTTTTAATGATTTTTTTAATTTTGTTTTATATTTCCTGTTTTAACCACAAAAAAACCGCAGCTGAGCTGCGGATTATGTATCGATGTTTTAACAAAATCTGTCTGATGCTTCAAGGAAGCATTACATCTCTTCGAAGTATTCTTTATAATAGCCGCCGACTTTATTCGTATTGTCGACCACAAAGAGAAACTCCTCTGTTTCATTTTTTACTTCATATTCTTTTCCCGGCGTTAAAACGCGGTTTACGATATATTTTTTTGCGTTTGTCTGCACACACTTTACTTTTTTAATTGTTTCTTTTTCAAGCCAATTTTTATGAATCATGATGAAATCTCCTTTTCTTATCTATAAGCTTATTGTAGCTTTTTTCTTTTGTAAATTGCAATATCGGTTATTCATTGATTTTGCCTTGATTTCTATTATAGAATGTTTGTATACGCTTACGTTTGAAGCAACTATCACAGCTTATTTCTGCTATTCAATCCAGGAATCAATGTGCTATCACCAAGAATCTCAGAACAGACCATAAAAAATGACTGGAGGTTTGTTACGGATGAGTTCTTTAACGATGCAAGTGACGAAAAGGCTGGAGACATTTTTACAGGGAACGAAGAAGCTTTATATTGACGGAAAGTTTGTTCCGAGTGCCTCAGGGGCAACCTTTGACACTCCAAACCCGGCGACCGGCGCAACCTTGATGACGCTGTATGAAGCCCAGGCTGCGGATGTGGACAAAGCGGTTAAAGCTGCCCGGAAAGCCTTTGACCAAGGTGAATGGAGAACAATGTCTCCAGCTTCGAGAAGCAGACTGATGTATAAGCTGGCGGACTTAATGGAAGAGCATAAAACTGAGCTTGCTCAGCTTGAAACACTTGATAATGGGAAACCGATCAATGAAACGACTAATGGAGATATTCCGCTGGCTATTGAGCATATGCGCTATTACGCCGGCTGGTGTACAAAAATAACAGGACAGACGATTCCGGTTTCCGGCGCTTATTTTAATTATACGCGTCATGAGCCTGTCGGTGTCGTCGGCCAGATCATTCCATGGAATTTCCCGCTCCTGATGGCGATGTGGAAAATGGGCGCGGCACTTGCAACAGGCTGTACAATCGTCCTCAAACCGGCTGAACAAACACCGCTTTCAGCTCTTTATTTGGCAGAATTAATTGACCAAGCCGGTTTCCCTGCCGGTGTAATCAACATCATTCCAGGATTCGGTGAAGATGCGGGAGAAGCGCTGACGAACCACGAAGCGGTTGATAAAATTGCCTTTACCGGTTCCACTGAAATCGGAAAGAAAATCATGTCCACCGCAGCGAAAAGCATTAAGCGTGTTACATTGGAGCTGGGCGGAAAATCGCCTAATATTCTTCTGCCGGATGCGAATTTGAAAAAAGCCATCCCGGGCGCTTTAAACGGTGTGATGTTTAACCAGGGCCAAGTCTGCTGTGCGGGCTCACGTGTCTTCATTCATAAAGACCAATATGATGAAGTTGTTGATGAAATGGCGTCCTATGCTGAGTCACTCCGCCAAGGAGCGGGACTTCATAAAGATACTCAAATCGGGCCTCTCGTAAGCAAGGAACAGCATGAGCGCGTTCTTTCTTATATTCAAAAAGGAAAAGATGAAGGAGCAAAAGCAGTGACCGGCGGAAGCTGTCCTTTTGAAGCAGGATATTTTGTCGCACCGACTGTGTTTGCGAATGTTGAAGACGAAATGACCATTGCAAAAGAAGAAATTTTCGGACCCGTGCTGACTGCAATTCCGTACGAAACAGTCGATGAAGTTATTGAACGGGCAAACCATTCAGAATATGGGCTTGCGGCCGGACTATGGACAGAGAACGTCAAGCAGGCACACTATATCGCGGACCGACTTCAAGCCGGAACCGTTTGGGTGAACTGCTATAATGTGTTTGACGCGGCGTCTCCATTTGGCGGTTATAAACAGTCAGGACTCGGACGAGAAATGGGATCATATGCCTTGGATAATTACACAGAAGTCAAAAGTGTATGGATAAACCTTGAAGACTAACATGTATGTTTAAAAAACTGCTGCCTGCCAGCAGTTTTTTTCTTTCTGTAATGGCAGTAAAAGACGCTGAATATATATGCTTCTGAAGGAGTTGAACGTGATGGGCACACTTCAGGAGAAAGTGAGGCGTTTTCAAAAGAAAACCATTACGGAGTTAAGAAACAGGCAAAATGCTGATGGTTCATGGACATTTTGCTTTGAAGGACCAATCATGACAAATTCCTTTTTTATTTTGCTCCTTACCTCACTAGATGAAGGCGAAAATGAAAAAGAACTGATATCATCCCTTGCGGCCGGCATTCATACAAAACAGCAGCCCGACGGAACATTTATCAACTATCCCGATGAAACGCGCGGAAATCTAACGGCTACCGTCCAAGGATATGTCGGGATGCTGGCTTCAGGATGTTTTCACAGATCTGAGCCGCACATGAAGAAAGCTGAACAATTTATCATCTCACATGGCGGTTTGAGACATGTTCATTTTATGACAAAATGGATGCTTGCCGCGAACGGGCTTTATCCTTGGCCTGCTTTGTATTTACCATTATCACTCATGGCGCTCCCCCCAACATTGCCGATTCATTTCTATCAGTTCAGCTCATATGCCCGTATTCATTTTGCTCCTATGGCTGTAACACTCAATCAGCGATTTGTCCTTATTAACCGCAATATTTCATCTCTTCACCATCTCGATCCGCATATGACAAAAAATCCTTTCACTTGGCTTCGGTCTGATGCTTTCGAAGAAAGAGATCTCACGTCTATTTTGTCACATTGGAAACGCGTTTTTCATGCACCATTTGCTTTTCAGCAGCTGGGCCTACAGACAGCTAAAACGTATATGCTGGACCGGATTGAAAAAGACGGAACATTATACAGCTATGCGAGCGCAACCATATTTATGGTTTACAGCCTTCTGTCACTTGGTGTGTCACGCTACTCTCCTGTTATCAGGAGGGCGATTACCGGCATTAAATCACTGGTGACTAAATGCAACGGGATTCCTTATCTGGAAAACTCTACTTCAACTGTTTGGGATACAGCTCTAATCAGCTATGCCCTTCAAAAAAATGGTGTGACCGAAACGGATGGCTCTGTTACAAAAGCAGCCGACTTTTTGCTAGAACGCCAGCATACCAAAATAGCAGATTGGTCTGTCAAAAATCCTAATTCAGTTTCTGGCGGCTGGGGGTTTTCAAACATTAATACAAATAACCCTGACTGTGACGACACAGCAGCCGTTTTAAAGGCAATTCCCCGCAATCATTCTCCTGCAGCATGGGAGCGAGGGGTATCTTGGCTTTTATCGATGCAAAACAATGACGGCGGATTTTCTGCTTTCGAAAAAAATGTGAACCATCCACTGATCCGCCTTCTGCCGCTTGAATCCGCCGAGGACGCTGCAGTTGACCCTTCAACCGCCGACCTCACCGGACGTGTACTGCACTTTTTAGGCGAGAAAGTTGGCTTCACAGAAAAACATCAACATATTCAACGCGCAGTGAAGTGGCTTTTCGAACATCAGGAACAAAATGGGTCATGGTACGGCAGATGGGGTGTTTGCTACATTTACGGCACTTGGGCTGCTCTTACTGGTATGCATGCATGCGGGGTTGACCGAAAGCATCCCGGTATACAAAAGGCTCTGCGTTGGCTCAAATCCATACAAAATGATGAGGGAAGCTGGGGAGAATCCTGCAAAAGCGCCGAAATCAAAACATATGTACCGCTTCATAGAGGAACCATTGTACAAACGGCCTGGGCTTTAGACGCTTTGCTCACATATGAAAATTCCGAACACCCGTCAGTTGTGAAAGGCATGCAATACCTTACCGACAGCAGTTCGCATAGCGCCGATAGCCTCGCGTATCCAGCAGGGATCGGATTGCCGAAGCAATTTTATATTCGCTATCACAGTTATCCATATGTATTCTCTTTGCTGGCTGTCGGGAAGTATTTAGATTCTATTGAAAAGGAGACAGCAAATGAAACGTGAATCTTATCAAACGGAGATGTTCAATTGGTGTGAAGCCCTGAAAGATCAGATTCAAAAGCGAGGTCAGCTTGACCAGTTTGAAGATCAAATCGACAAGATGATTGAGGCTCTGGAAGATGACCAAACAACAGAAGAAGATTGGTATAAACAGGCCGCTGCCCTTTATCGGGATATTACAGAATCAGATGATACAAGTGAAAGACGCGCTTATGTTCCTATAGGGAAACACGTGCTGCCAAAGCTTCCTTACAAATACTCCGCCTTAGAACCTTATATTTCACGCGATATTATGGTCCTTCATCATACAAAACATCATCAAAGCTATGTCGATGGCCTGAACAAAGCAGAATCAGAGCTTAAAAAAGCGAGAGCAACAAAGAATTATGACTTAATCACTCATTGGGAAAGAGAGCTTGCGTTCCATGGAGCAGGCCATTATTTGCATAGTATTTTTTGGTTTTCTATGCATCCAAACGGAAAACGGCGTCCTACAGGGGCATTGTTCCAAATGATAGACCTTTCATTTGGAAGCTATTCCGCTTTTAAAGAACATTTTACCCAAGCCGCTAAAAAAGTGGAAGGCGTCGGCTGGGCCATTCTGGTCTGGGCACCTCGATCAGGACGGCTGGAGATTTTAACGGCAGAAAAACACCAGCTCTTCAGCCAATGGGATGTAATCCCCCTTTTACCGCTTGACGTATGGGAACATGCCTACTATTTGCAATATAAAAATGACCGGGCCAGCTATGTCGACCACTGGTGGAATGTCGTGGATTGGCGCGAGGCAGAAAAACGTTTTGAGCAGGCAAAAGAAGTCGTTTGGAAGCTCTATTAAAAAAAGCCCCCTTTCCCCGGGGGCTTCGTGTTTTAAAAAATCCCTACCACATGCAAAAACACGATGATGATGGCAACAGGAGATAGATATCTAATGAGCAGCAGCCAAACCGCAAACCACTTTCGTTTGAGATTGGAACCGCTTTTCAGCTCGTCAAACAAATCCTGTTTCGGTATTTTTAGCGGAACAAAAATCGAAATCAGTAACGCACCTAACGGCATTAAAATATTGCTCACAAGATAGTCGGCCGCATCAAAAATAGACAGATGAAATATAGTGACGTCACTTAAGACACCGTATGATAATGCAGACGGCACACCGACAATAAAAATAGCAATTCCGCCTAACCAAGCGAATCGTTTTCTCTTATTGACATCGCCTTTCGAAAGTACTGCGACCAAAATTTCCAGCATTGAAAAAGCAGATGTCAATGCAGCAAATAAAAATAGAAGTAAAAATGCTAATAAAAAGATAATTCCGAACGGCATTTGATTAAACACAGTCGGCAGCACGTTAAATAACAGAACCGGGCCTTGGTCTGGTTTGAGGCCGAATGAAAAGACAGCTGGAAAAATCGCAATTCCGGCCATTACAGCAACAAGCATGTTCATAACAGTTACAGATACAGCGGACTGTACCAGATTTTCCTGTTTCTCTAAATAAGCGCTATACGTTACCATGACAGATACACCGACACTTAATAAGAAAAAGGATTGTCCCATTGCATATAAAATGGTATTGGCATTAATTGCAGTTAAATCAGGCATCAGGAAAAATTTGATTCCTTCCATCGCGCCATCAAGTGTAACCGAACGCACCATTAAAATGATGAATAATAGAAAAAGCGCCGGCATTAATACTTGGCTTGCTTTTTCAATTCCGCTGCTTACCCCTTTTGCAACAACTAAAATTGTTACCACCATAAAGAGCAGCTGGCCTCCTACAGCCAAATAAGGATTTGAAATGGTACTTGCAAATATCGTATCAAAACCAGATGTTTGCGATAAACCGCCAGTGAAGCCTTTTATAATATAAATTAAAATCCATCCGCCGACGACACTGTAGAAAGATAGAAGAATAAAGCATGTCACCATGCCTAAATAACCGATCCAATGCCACTTCGTTCCTGGAGCAAGTGTTTTATAGGACTGAACGGCATCTTTCTGTGTTCTTCTGCCTATGATGAATTCACCTAACAATAAAGGCAGTCCGATTAAAACCGTAAATAAAATAAAAATAAGTAAAAATGCGCCTCCTCCGCTGGTTCCGGCAACATATGGGAATTTCCATATCGCACCAAGCCCGATAGCTGATCCTGCCGCGGCTAAAATAAAGCCGAGCTTCGAAGACCATTGATTTGCTTCCTTCACCGTATCACTCCTATTTGATCTAACCATTATAAAGGTTCATTGTAAGAATATCTTCCTATATAGTCAAGAACATTTTGATTAGTTTACATCATATATCTATAGACATCTGCCAAAAACTAATATTGAATTATTCAGAAAATTATTTATAATAAGAGAATGTTATGAAATTTGTAAGAATTTCTGCTGAAGTTCTTGATAAGTGTGTTAGGAGTGTTTTTATGGACATCATTAGAAAAATAAGTCATTTTGCAGGACAAACCTTTGGCATATGGGTCATTGTTTTTGCAGTGCTGGGATTTTCTTTCCCATCTTTATTTACGTGGATCAGTTCTTATATTACGATTTTTCTTGGCATTATCATGTTTGGGATGGGCCTTACACTGCAAGCCGATGATTTCAAAGAGCTGGTCAGAAAGCCTTGGCAAGTTATTATTGGAGTAATAGCTCAATATACGATCATGCCGCTCGTTGCTTTCGGCCTCGCATTTGGGCTTCATCTTCCAGCTGAAATCGCAGTTGGCGTTATTCTTGTCGGCTGCTGTCCCGGGGGAACTGCATCTAATGTTATGACATTCTTAGCAAAAGGAAATACTGCCCTTTCTGTTGCGGTTACAACAATTTCTACCTTATTGGCACCTGTTGTAACACCGTTGTTGATTATGCTGTTTGCCAAAGAATGGCTTCCTGTCTCGCCGGGGTCTTTGTTTATCTCAATCTTACAGGCGGTTTTATTTCCGATCATTGCAGGTCTGATTGTCAAAATGTTTTTCAGAAAACAAGTGGCAAAAGCCGTACATGCCCTTCCGCTTGTTTCTGTCATTGGCATCGTTGCGATTGTCTCAGCTGTCGTCAGCGGCAATCAGGAAAATCTGCTTCAATCGGGGTTGCTCATTTTTTCAGTTGTTATCCTGCATAACGGTATCGGTTATTTACTTGGGTTTCTTTGTGCAAAGCTTTTAAAAATGGATTACCCGTCTCAAAAAGCGATTGCAATCGAAGTCGGCATGCAAAACTCCGGGCTTGGGGCTGCACTTGCCACGGCTCATTTCTCACCGCTATCTGCCGTACCAAGCGCAATATTCAGTGTGTGGCATAACCTTTCAGGTTCTATGCTTGCAACATATTGGTCAAAAAAAGTGAAAAAGAAACAAGCTGGATCCAAAAGCAGCAATCTATCACTTTAAATATGCATCAAAAAAGGTACATCACTTTATCGTGATGTACCCTTTTTTATTATCCTTCTAATAAAAGCTGTTCAGGATCTTCCAGTAAATTTTTGATTGTCACGAGGAAACCAACCGCTTCTTTACCGTCTACAATTCGGTGATCATAAGATAAAGCGATATACATCATCGGACGGTTTTCGAAACGCTCTTCATCAATGGCTACAGGACGCAGCTGAATCTTATGCATGCCCAGTATACCGACTTGCGGGCTGTTTAAAATTGGAGTTGACATCAATGAACCGAAAGTCCCTCCGTTTGTAATCGTGAAGGAGCCTCCCTGAAGCTCGCTAAGGGTTAATTTATTGTTTCTTGCTTTTTTCGCAAGCTCGCCGATCTCTTTTTCGATTCCTGCAAATGTCAGGCGATCCGCATCCCGCACAACCGGAACGACAAGGCCTTCATCAGCAGCAACAGCGATTCCGATATCGTAGAATTTTTTAACGATCAACTCATCGCCTTGAATTTCTGCATTCAACAGCGGATATTTTTTCAATGCAGCCACGACCGCTTTCGTGAAGAAAGACATAAAGCCGAGCTTCACTTCATTTTGCTCAAAGAATTGATCTTTGCGGCGTTTTCTGAGATTCATGACAGCCGTCATGTCCACTTCATTAAATGTGGTCAGCATCGCTGATGTTTGCTGTACCTCTACAAGGCGTTTTGCAATCGTTTGTCTGCGGCGTGACATTTTTTGCACTTCAACAGGTTTGTCAAAGCTTTGCTGTGCTTTTTGAGCCTGAGGCTGCTGCTTTTGCTGAGGAGCCGGTTTTGATGCCGGTTTTTCGTACGCTTCGACATCCTGCTTGCGCACTCTTCCAAGCGGATCTCCAGTTGGAACTTGAGACAGGTCAATTCCTTTTTCTCTCGCCAGCTTACGGGCCGACGGAGAAGCAATCGTTCTTGATTTTGCTTCAGATTGTGCTTCCTCGCTCACCTCTTGTGCAGCTGGTTCAGCCTGTTTCTCTTCTTTTATGCTTTCCTTGCTTTCTGCTTTCTCTGTAGGAGCAGGGGCAGAACTTTCACCCGCGCCTTCTGAAATCGTACCGATAATTTCTCCGACCTGGACGGTATCACCCGAATCTTTCAATACCTCTTGAAGTACACCCGATTCTTCTGCTGTCAATTCAACATTCACTTTATCCGTTTCTAGTTCAAGCAGATATTCACCCTGTTCTACATAGTCACCAGGCTGCTTTAACCATTGGGCTATTGTTCCTTCTGAGATTGATTCTGCTAATTCAGGTACCTTAATTTCCGCCATTTTTTCATTTCCCCCTTAGTTTTTGCGAGTCAAGCTATCAGATACAATACGTTCCTGTTCTTTTTTATGAACTGTCGGATCTCCCTCTGCAGGGCTGGATCGTCTTCTGCGTCCAATATATTGAACGCTTACTCCCTCTGGTGCAATCTCTGTCAAATACGGGCTGATATAACCCCAAGCCCCCATGTTCTGCGGCTCTTCCTGCACCCAAACGATTTCTTTCAGGTTCGGAAGTTTTGCAAATAATTCTTTGACTCCTTTTGCCGGGAATGGATACAGCTGTTCGATTCTCGCAATGTGAAGCCACTCTTTACCGTCTTCTAACTTATTAAAATGATCGCTAATGTCTATAGACACTTTACCGCTGGATAATACAAGTCTGGTTACTTTTTCATAGTCATGAGAAAGTCCCGACTGTTCATAAACAGGCTGGAAGCGGCTTTCGCTGAGCTCCTGCACTTCCGACACCGTATTTGGGTTGCGAAGAAGGCTCTTCGGCGTCATAATGACAAGCGGTCTGATTTCTTCACGAAGCAGCATTTTAGCCTGCCTTCTTAAAATATGGAAATACTGTGCCGCGCTTGTCAGGTTGGCAACCGTCCAGTTGTTTTCCGCTGCAAGCTGCAGGAATCGCTCGATTCTTCCGCTTGAGTGCTCAGGCCCCTGTCCCTCGTAACCGTGCGGGAGCAGCATGACTAATCCGGATTTTTGGCCCCATTTCGCGCGTCCGGCAGAAATAAATTGGTCAAAATACACTTGAGCAGCGTTGGCAAAATCTCCGTACTGTGCTTCCCACAAAACAAGCGTTTCCGGTGAATGCACGTTATAGCCGTATTCAAAACCGAGAACCGATCCTTCAGACAGCGGGCTGTTATGAACAGCAAATGATGTGCTGCAGTCAGATAAGTGATGAAGCGGCACAAATTCTTTGCCCGTCTCACTGTCATGAAGCACAAGGTTTCTTTGGGCGAACGTTCCGCGCTCGGAATCTTGTCCTGTTAAACGAATCGGTGTTCCGTCTTTCAAAATTGAAGCAAACGCGAGTGATTCTGCCAAAGACCATTCCACTTTTCTGTCATCATCGAACGCCTTGGCGCGTCTTTCTAAAATGCGCTTTAGCTTGCCGAAAACATTAAATGACTCCGGCCAGTTGATCAATTCGCCATTCAGCTTGCGGAGCACATCAAAATCAATCGAAGTGTCCACATCTGGGAAACCGTTTGATACAGGCTCTGGAAGTTCAATTTCACAGGCAGTGTGTTCCTTTTTAGACGGAACTTTCTGATATGCATCCTCAATGCGCTTCGTTACCGATTTTTCGATGTTTTGAACAACTTCCTCGGTAAGCACGCCTTCTTTTACCAGCTTTTCAGCGAAAATTTGTTTGACGGTCGGATGCTTTCTGACAGCATCATACAGCATTGGCTGAGTGGTTGACGGTTCATCCATTTCGTTGTGTCCATAGCGTCTGTACCCGATCAAATCAATCAGAAAATCTTTGTTGAATGTTTTTCGGTATTCGACCGCAAACTTAACAGCTGAAAGACAAGCTTCAGGATCGTCCGCATTCACGTGAACAATCGGAATTTCATAACCCTTGGCCAGGTCACTGGCATATTTTGTCGATCTGGATTCAGCGCTTTCTGTTGTGAATCCGATCATGTTATTGGCGATAATATGAATCGCACCGCCTACTTGATACCCTTTTAAAGAGCTTAAATTCAATGTTTCAGCTACAATTCCTTCCCCAGGGAATGCAGCGTCTCCATGGATTAAAATGGCCAGCGATTTTGTTTCATCTTGTACCGGGTATCCGCTTTGTGTTCGCGTTTCCTGTGCCGCTCTTGTGCTGCCTTCAACAATCGGATTGATAAATTCCAAGTGGCTCGGGTTGTTCGCTAACGTAATGCGCGCTGATTTTGTTTCAGCGTCTTGAAGCTCCCGATTCGCCCCCAAATGGTATTTGACATCCCCTGTCCATCCGTAGCTGATTCCAATTGATCCCTCAGACGGAACAAGATCTTTATTCGGCGCATGCTGGAATTCAGAGAAGATGATTTCATACGGTTTGCCGAGCACATGTGCCAAGACATTCAGGCGTCCCCTGTGCGCCATCCCGATGTTGACACTTGTCGTGCCTGATTTGACAGATTGTGCAATAATGTCATCAAGAACTGGAACAAGAGCGTCCAGACCCTCAATGGAAAAGCGCTTCTGCCCGACGAATGTGCGGTGTAAAAACTGCTCAAAGCCCTCTACTTCTGTCAATCTTTCCAGCACAGCTGACAGCTTTTCAGCTGAGTTCTTCTGGAACAGCTCGCCAGATTCAATCTTTCTTGTCAGCCACTCGCGCTCTTTGAAGTCATGCACATGGTCAAATTCAAAAGAGATGGTTCTTTTATACGTATTTCGTAAATACTGAATGGCTTCTAAACCGTTCGTAATGTTTTTAGGAGCGTCTTTGCAGATGACTGACGCAGGTATTGCTTTTATTTCCTCTTCTGTTAGCCCGTAATCGGATAATGGAAAAAGTTCGCTCTTTTTCTCATCCTTTCTGAGCGGATTGACGGAAGCGTTCAAATGGCCATAGGTTCGGATATCTTCTGCAAGTCTGACTGCGGATGCGATCTTTTGAATCAGATCGGCTGTAACACGTCCCTTTTCTTTTGTTCCCGAGGCCTCTTTTATATCGCTTGGCGGAGCACCGAGCTCGTCGAACATTTCCTTCAAATCCGGGTCAATGCTGTTCGGATCCTGGGTATACTGATCGTAAAGCTCCAGCGCATAGCCGAGGTTCGGACCGTAAAAATCTTCCCAATTCATTCGTTGTTTCATACTATTTTGAAACATATGAATATTACCCCCAACTTAAATAATCAAGTGATTGATTCACTATCTTGAAATAACTTTCGAACGCTGTGTCCAAAATTATGTAATAAAAACGCTTCCAACGATATTTTACCACTGTTTGCAATTTGATTCTACCTTGATTGTTCACAAAATAGTAAAAAACCTTTATAAAAAACAAAAAATTTAATCATTCGAAAAAACAAACGCCAAAAAGCATAGGATTAAGGGCTATCCTATGCTTTTATGAAGCAGTTTTTTCAGCAGCGGATACAAAACATCCGGTAGCTGATCAACATCCGGGACAAATATACTGAATTTTCCGTACATATCCTGGATCGTCTTCATTTGCGATTCTTCTATTTCTGAGTTGGAGAGAAAAACATTTATCACTTCTATTCCTCTTTTTCGGGCTTCGATAACCGCCTCACTTGTATCGACGATCCCATTTTGTTCGTAGCCAAATGCGGCCGGCTCTCCATCTGAGAAAACAATTAAGAACTTTTGCGCCTCGCTGCGGTGCAGCATTTTTTTCGTCATCTGCCTAATTGCGTACCCGTCACGGTTATCTTCCTCTGGCTCAAGCTGCATAATCGCCGGTCCAGATTCTTGTCTTAATGATGATTGGAAGGGAATAACCGTATTGAAATAGTTTGGCTGGCTTGTTTCGGTCGCATCATTTGTGTCCTCCCAGAAACCGACAATCTGATGCGGAACCGCTACCGATTTCAACGCTTCGTGAAACAGCACGATCCCTCGTTTTGTTTCGTCCATTTTGTCGAACATGCTGGCTGAACAATCGACCAGCAATGTAAAAACTGCGTCGATTTCTGAAGACGGTTCTTGCTTTTTGTAGAACAGGCGCGGATTTCGCTCAGTGAAGTAACGAAGAAGCTTATTGTTCAGTCTCCCGGCATGAAGGTCTGTTCTCGGCAATGTTTTTTTATGCTCCAGCGTTTTTTGAATCATTTGTTTCAAACGCTTTTGATACGATTCAATCGTTTTTGCCTGCTGTTTATAAGAAAGCTCTTCTTCACTGGTTGCCGGCTGCGGTTCTTTATAAATTGGAAATGCATATTTATTTTCTTTGCCGTCAGCCATACCCGCTCCGTTCGGCTGGTCTTTTTGGGACTCCAGCGCTTCCAGCTTGGAATAGTCTTTCCGTTTCGTTTGTCTGGCTGATCCTTGAACAGAGCCAAGGGCCTGATCTCCATCGTCGCCTTCCCTTGAAGCATCTTTTCCTAAATCTGATTTTGCGCCGTGTTCAATATCAAATTGAAGGAAGCTTTTAGACGGTGCTTCTGTTTCCCGGTGCCATGTCGGCATTTCTTCTTCATGGATATCCTCATCACCGTCTGATTGTTTTGGAAGCGTGATGTCATCACTCAGCTTCGGCGCTTTTTTCTCTTCTTCAAATAACGGCTGTTCTGCAGCTTTTGCGTAGTCAAGCTCAGGCAAAAAGAAGTAGGTGTTCAACATGTCTTTATCGAGCACCTCTTCAAGCCCATCCATGAGGTCCTCAACAATTTTCAGAACCTGCCGTGTCGAATCTGCTTCATACACACGCAAGAGCTGCTGCTCAATAAACGGGCGCATCAGATCGATATCTTCACGCATGGACGGAAGGGTCTCAAGCGGCGATTCCGCTGTGAGCTTGACATAGATCGCGCAAAAGAGCGCATCGGTAAAAATGCTTCGTTCCAAATTTAAGGTCAGCTGAGTTGAGAAATGTTTTCTGTACATGTCTTTTCGCTTCGCAAATACTTGTTTCGTACCCGGGCGCTCACGTTTGATGCATTCTTCGATTCTAATGTCTTCAAGCAGCATAAAGAGCTGCTTGGCAAAACTTTTAAACGTAAGATGGCGATGGATATCATTCAAAAAGTTCGAATACTCATGCAGCGAGCTATATCTTGTTCCGACTGAACGCAGGTAGACGTCGCTTTTCAGACCCGCTTCCATGTCCTCAGCTGCCCTGTCTTTCCAAAAGTGGCTCATATAGATTTTCTTTTCAAATGGATTGTAATAGGACTGAACGCCATACTCCACTTCTACCGCTTCACTCTTGGTGAGTGTTTTGGCCAAATCAGTCAGCATCATAAATAAAAATGAATCAATCGTGCTGTCGTTAAATTTGATAAATTTCATCGCAGCCCCCTCATTCAAACAGAGTTTCTGCAATATTTCGGACGGCCGCTTTTTCCCGATCATCATCAAGCTTTTCTACAATTCCCCGCTCAATGGCACGACGCGGCGGAATATAAGCAGCTAAATCACATGTATCGATTAAAGCTCTGATGGATGCCGCTTCTTCAGACACCTGTCCGTTATTGGCCTGAACGATCAAGTCAGAGGAAAGCGTGATAAATCTGTCAATCAATTTCTCGTCTTTCAAGGCTGACTGAGACATGAGCACTTGTTTCAGCAGCTCGCCTTTAATATAAGGCACATCAATGATGACAAAACGGTTTTTCAACGCTTCATTCAGAGGAACAGTTCCGACATAGCCTTCATTGATGGCTGCAATGACTCCGAAACCGCTTTTAGCCCGTATGACCTCGCCTGTAAACGGATTTGTCATCATTTTTCTGTAATCTAATACACCGTTTAAAATAGGCAGTGTTTCCGGCTTCGCCATATTGATTTCATCTATATAAAGAAAATGGCCTTCCTTCATTGCCTTTGTAACAGGTCCTGAAACAAACTCGATTGTCGCCTGGCCAGATTGATTTTCAATCGTTTTATAACCGACCAATGCCTCAGCGTCCAAGTCGACTGAACAGTTGACGCTGTGCATCGGTTTATGAAAATAGCTGGACAATGTTTCTGCCAGCTTTGTTTTTCCTGAACCTGTAGGCCCTTTCAGCAGGACATTTTTTCCCATGGCTAATGCAATAATAGCGTCAAATAAAATGGCTTCATCCTCCGCCTCATAGCCTGATGTTCCTATAAGCGATTGAAACTCTGGGGAAATAGGCTGCTCTTTATATGATAAAAGCTTTTGTTGTATATCTTCCGGCAATGTTAAGTGCTGTAGTTGAGTTGTCATAGACAGATTCCCTTTCCTATTCATATTCCATTAACGAGTATACTAAAAAAGCCCCTGTATGCTCAATACAAAAGGGCTTGGATGATATTACTGCTTCTCGTTATTTCCCAAAAGGGCTCCGCAGACAATACGCGCACCGGAATTGCCGCTTGGGTTTGTCAGATAATCGTCGGCTTGTTCATGAATAATAAATGCACTTCCGTCCTCGTCGAGAATATTTAGTTTACTTCCTTTTTTCAGTGAAGTGTCAGGCGCATTCATAATGACATCTACCTTTCCATCAGCACCGACTTCAAGGTTCGGCAGATCTCCGGCATGATGCCCCATCGGATTGTTGAAGCCGTGTTCTTTGTTCAGTGGATTAAAGGGACCGCCCGCTGATTCAAAATCTGGCCTGACACAAGAACCTTTCTCATAAATATGAAAACCGAGAGAAGCACCTGGACGCAGGCTGTTTGCGGAAATATGAATATCGAGGCCTTCATCATCTGATTCTTTGATCTCTATAAAACCGACTGCTTTCCCTTCACGATTGACCAGCTGGACATGATGACCAAACGCTGACGTTTCAACCACTTTTTTTTCCGGCACCCGGTTAGGAGGGTCTGGAGGTTTTTTTTGTCCGCATCCGGCAACTCCCAGTGCCGTCAGCATCATCAACAGCAAGAGACGGTACATACTGTCTCCCCCTTGTTTTTTCTAACAGTGTGGTCAATCATGGTCTGGTATAAACAAAAAAGCCTATAAAAGGCTTTTTGTCATACTCATTTTTAAAAATAACTTCTTGCGCCCAAGTACCGCTGTTTCCAATACGAATTGCTGAGATTGGAAATGTCGACGCCCGATGAGCTTGCATGAATAAAATCACCGCCGCCTAGATAAATCCCCATGTGAGACGGGCCGGATTTATATGTGGTAAAGAAGACAAAGTCTCCTACTGACGGCTGGCTGACTTTCTGCATGACATTCCAATATCCTGCCGTACTCAATCTTGATATAGATGATACATTATTAATGAGGTAATAAATGAAGCCGCTGCAATCAAAACCGGCAGGCGTGTTTCCGCCCCATCGGTAAGGCACTCCGACATATTTTTTCGCTTCCGTTATCATTCTGTCAATCTTCGAACCTATTTGAATGTTTGACCCTGAGTTATCTTTTGGCTTTGTTGGCTTTGTCGGATTTGAAGGATTAGATTTTGATGCTCCCGAAATAGTCAGAACCTGCCCGATTTGCAGCACATCCGATGATAAATTGTTTTTATCACGGATGCTTTGGACAGTGACTCCGAGCCGATTTGCAATTTTCCACAGCGAATCGCCTGCTTTTACCTTGTACGTCGTTGTTTTTGAGGGATTGGAGTTTGACGGCTTTTTGGAACCGCTGTTTCCGTTCTTAGGTGAACTGCTTCCTTTTATTTTGAGCACTTGTTTAGGATAAAGTGTATCTGATGTTAAGCCATTTAAGGTTTTTAATTCAGCTACAGTCATATTTAAGCTGTTTGCGATTTTCCACAGTGAGTCACCAAGCTTAACCGTATATGTACTTTTTGAAGAACCTGAAGAATTGGAACCGCTGTTTTTCTTTGATCCATTTGATCCGCTTGAACTGCTTGTCCCTTTGATCTTAAGCTTTTGCCCCGGACGAATCAGGTCACTGCTCAGGCTGTTTAAGCTTTTAAGCTCAGAAACACTCATTTTATGATTTTTAGCAATCATCCATAGGGAATCACCATATGCAACTGTGTATGTTGATGTTTTGCTTGAGTTAGATGGGGATGTCGTGCTTTTTTTGCTGCTTTCAGGAACCTTAAGGCTTTGTCCGACATAAAGCACTGTTGATTTCAATTTGTTTTCGGATTTCAGAGCTGATATTGTCGTATCATACTGGCGGGAAAGTTTCCAAAGAGAGTCACCGCTTTTTACTTTTATCGTTTTTGCTTCCGCGGGTGCTGCGGCCATCGACGACCCAACAACTGCAGAAACAGCCAAACCGGCTACAATCTTCTTTTTCATTCATTCAACCTCCTAAACTGTTTTTTTTGCAAAAACAGCTAGTATTTTGTTTCCAAAAATGGCACACAACTGTTTTATCGTCAATTTTTCAGCAAGTTAAACCCTTTTCAAACATTTGGCAGCATTTTCAGCATCATTCGACCTTTTAACCTTTAAATAAACACCTCACATTTTACATAAGGAGGATATGTTTTTCGAAAGTCTAAGGAACTATTTAAGCGAGGGTAAAAATGATGGTTTTCTATTGATGAACGAAGCAGTTTCTCCTCCTTTCTTGTCTATTTTTCTAATCAATTCTCTATCGGCGTGTCAAATCCCTTCCTCTGCATTCTTATGAAATGGCAAAAAGCCTGTTCTTTCGATAAGAACAGGCTTTTACACTATGCATTTGCTGATTGAGTTTTTTGTTTTACAGCTTCAAGAATGCTATCGGCCGCTTTTTTAGAGCCGCCTGCCGCTTTCAGTGATTGTCCAATTTCTTTTGCCTTTTCAGCATACGAACGATTATTCATTACTTCTTGTATCGTCTCTTTCAGAAGGCTTTCAGATAATTCTTCTTTTTTTAACACTTTTCCTGCACCGACTTTTTCCACCTGATCTGCGACAACAAATTGGTCGCCTCCCATCGGAATGACAACGAGCGGGGTTTCAAAATACAAACCTTCACTTGTACTGTTCATTCCGCCATGGGTCACAAATAAGCTGGCTCTTTTCAATATCTCAAGCTGAGGGACATACGGGCGTACAATGAAATTCTCCGGAATGTCGTTTAACTCACTTGTTTTAATATGCTTGCCGATGGAGAGCACAACTTTACCGTCAAAGTCCTTACACACTTCAAGGCATTGATTAAAAAACTGCTTTTGATTATTAAAAATGGTTCCCATTGAAATAAACAGCACGTTTTCATTGTCAATCTGATCAAATGGGAAATCATTGTTTCCGGCTCTTTCTGTAATGGAAGGACCGACAAATACATATCGCTCGCCAAATTGCTCAGCCAGTGGCTGAAATCCCCTTGATGTAAAGACGATTGTCAAGTCACCATCAGCTAAAAAAACATCAAATGGCTTCTTGATCTCTGCTTGAAAATCAGCATTTAACGTTTCTGCAAGCTGCTGGTATGATTCATAATGAGGCGAATCTTCAAGTGATCCTTTCATGTACGCTCCCATCATTTCCTTCGCAAATTCCTCATTCATCGCAAAGGTTGTACACAATGAAAATCTTGGCAGCTTCAGCATGTTGGCAATGACTTTACCCGCGAGAAGATGGTGATCATATATGACGTAATCATACGATTCATGTTTGACTTCCTCATAAATATGAGTCGCGATATCCTTACAGGCTTTCAAAAAAGCGCAGAGCATTTCTGTGAAATCTCTTTCTTCATCGCCGGTTGCGTTTTTCCCGTAGTAATCTCCCCTGAAATCATGATACTCACGAAACTCTATATCAAGAGCTGTGATTTTTTCTTTATATTCCTTCACTGCGTAGTACGTAATGTTTTCTCCCCGGGATTTCAGCTCCTTCATCACACCGATAGATGGATTAATATGCCCTTCACCGGGGAAACCGATCATTAATACATTAGCCATGCGGCAGCCACCCTTCCTTTAAAAATTTATGTAATATTCTATACGGTACTATAAATACATAAACAGGTAAAGTATTTCACTTAATTAATATTCATCACATATAACTTTTCTACCAGTTTATATTTCCTGTCTTCAAGACAAAAAGCATTCAGCTTGAAGCGAATGCTTTAATAAAGATGCGAATTCAGTCATTTTGTCTCATGATAGGATTCTTAATCAGGCCCTTTTTATTATTTTTACGTTCTTGGTGAAATTAACGGATATAATACACCGTCTTTGGCAAACGACATCTTCCCTGTTTCCTCTGAAACCACGAGCACCAGTGCATCCGTATATCCCGACATACCAAGAGCCGCCCGGTGCCGGGTTCCCAGATGGATATCCACTTCCTTCGTCGTCAAAGGGAGCACATTGGCTGCTGACACAAGTTTATTTTCCCTCACCAATAAAGCGCCGTCATGAAGAGGGTTTCCGGGAAAAAAGATGCTTTCAATTAATGAAGAGCTGATCTCGGCGTGTAGGGAGGTGCCTTTTTGAATAAAATGTTCAACCGGGTCTGCTCTTTCAATCACAATTAAAGCTCCATGCTTATGTTCCGATAAGGCTTTAATCGCCTTGGCCAGCTCAATAAATGCCGGCGTAAATTCCTCAATGTATGATTGCAAATAAAAGGAGGATGCAATCCCCTGCATGTCCTGAAAAACGTGCCCCAAATCATCTAATTCACAAAGAAGGCACTGGTCTTTTTCGTGAAGCGTTTTCAAGATTAGAGATGCATCACCTAATATTTGCTCTAAGTACACCTGTATTTTCCCCTTGAACGCATTTTCTGATATCTGCTCATAGCGCATAGCCTTCATCTCCTGTTCAAATTTCCAACTTTTCACGAATGCTTATCTTATTGATGCACATTCTATTGGTAAAGGAGGGATGTAAAGAATGGAAATCGAAAGAATCATTCAGTATATTTGCACCTTTTTAGGCGTGATTTCGCTTTCTTTTATTTATGCCCAAATGTTTAGAAAAACGAAACCGACAAAAAAAGAATAGGCCCGGCGTTCATTGCTTTTTATACATAAAATGTTATAATTTCTCTCGTTATGAAAAAGAAACGGAGATCAATGTATGATAGAAACTCAAAACGCCCGGGAAAAAATCAAACAGCTTTTGCACATTTTAATACCGATATTCATTACCCAAGCGGGGCTTTCTCTAATGACTTTTCTAGATACGGTGATGTCAGGGAAAGTCAGCCCCGCTGATTTAGCGGGTGTCGCGATTGGCTCAAGCCTTTGGACCCCTGTTTACACAGGACTGGCAGGTATATTAATGGCGGTCACCCCGATTGTCGCTCAGTTATTAGGCGCCGAGAAAAAACAGAAGATCCCCTTTACTGTTTTACAGGCTGTATACGTGGCCGCGCTTCTTAGCATCGCCGTTTTAGTGATTGGATATGCTGCAGTTGACCTTATTCTTGGCCGATTGAACCTTGATATTCACGTGCATCAGATTGCTAAACACTTTTTAGGCTTTTTATCACTGGGAATTTTCCCTTTATTTGTTTACACCGTGTTGAGATCATTCATCGACTCATTAGGAAAAACGAGAGTCACCATGATGATTACACTCAGTTCTCTTCCGATCAATTTTGTATTGAATTATGTATTTATCTTCGGGAAGTTCGGAATGCCGGCACTTGGGGGTGTCGGCGCGGGGCTGGCATCCGCGTTAACTTATTGGTGTATCTGCATCATCAGTTTTTTCATTATTCATAAAAACGCACCGTTTTCTGAATATGGGATTTTCCTTACCATGTATAAGTTCTCTTGGAAAGCATGCAAAAACTTGCTCAAAATCGGGCTGCCTATTGGGTTCGCCGTGTTTTTTGAAACGAGCATTTTCGCAGCTGTCACGCTTCTCATGAGCCATTTTCATACAGTGACCATCGCGTCCCACCAGGCAGCCATGAATTTTGCGTCTCTTTTATATATGCTGCCGCTCAGCGTATCCATGGCTTTAACAATTGTTGTCGGGTTTGAAGCTGGTGCAGCCCGTTTTAAGGATGCACGCTCATATAGCTTAATCGGCATCATGATGGCGATCGGCTTTTCTTTGTTCACTGCCGCCTGTATCCTTTTATTCAGAGAGCAAATTGCGGGCATGTACACCTCTGACCCCGATGTGCTCCGGCTGACACAGCACTTTTTAATTTATGCGCTATTTTTTCAGCTTTCCGATGCTGTTGCCGCACCGATCCAGGGAGCACTCAGAGGGTACAAAGATGTGAACTATACGCTTGCGGCCGCTTTTGTCTCTTACTGGGTCATTGGCCTTCCGGTCGGTTATATGGTCGGTACGTTTACAAGCCTCGGTGCATTCGGCTATTGGATTGGATTAATAGCAGGACTCGCCGCCGGAGCAGTTGGGCTGTTTTTCAGGCTGGCAAAACTGCAAAAACGTTATTCTCAAAAACAACACATTTAAAAGAGGTGATCAATCATGGCAAAAAACAAAAAATTATTCGAGTATCTTTCCCAGCATGCGGAAACCATCAGTTCAACGTGGTATGAAACAATCGAGGAGACTGATCCCAATTCCATTTATGCCTCAACAGACCCTGTTGTCATTCACAATTTAAAGAGCCAGAATCTTGCCTTTAACTATAAAATAAACCGTATTTTTATAGATGATGAGGACGTATACTTGCCTATACTGAAAGAATGGGCCTTTGAAGTCACACAGGATCAAGAGCATTTAAAAACTCCTATCCACTATATTATTCGGGAGTTTGTCAGAGTGAGAGATTTATATGTTTCCTATGTGAAAGAATTTGTCCATCTCAATCAGGATACTGTGAAAAGCGAAGAAGCCGAAGACCTGTATCACGCCCTTATAAAAGCGTTTGATCTTGTGATTCATATTTTTATAGAAGAAATGTACAAAAACACAAGCCTTCAGCTTCAGGCCCAAAAAGATATGATTACTGAATTGAGCGCTCCGGTCATCGTGCTGTTTCACAGCGTCGGACTGCTGCCTTTAATCGGAGATATTGATACAGTCCGCGCCAAGCTGATTATGGAAAACACACTGCATCAATGTGCGAAAAAAAAGGTGACACAACTGTATATTGATTTGTCAGGAGTAGCTGTGATTGATACGATGGTTGCCCATCAGCTGTTCAGTCTGATTGAGGCGCTTCGTTTAATCGGTGTTTCTTCAACTTTGTCTGGAATCCGTCCGGAAATCGCGCAAACAGCGGTTCAGCTAGGTTTGTCTTTCGAAGGTATTTCCTTGAGATCCACTCTCGCTTCAGCAATTGCATCGGACTTAAAATTAAAAAAGGTATAAGGCTTAAGGCCTTATACCTTTTTGATTAATCATTCCATTGATACGTCCAATATATTTCTTCTTCAAACCATGTTGCCATAACAGGTTCATTATTTTTCAATTTCTCTTCAAGCTCTCTGAGCATGCCTTCTGTTTGTGTGCGGTGAGCTCTTAACGCATTCATTTTAATATCAGCTACTTCTTTGATATCAAGTACGACATCAGCTTCGCCGAGAACCTCTTCTCTGTTGCGGGTAATGGCCATGCAGATTGTACGCGGACGGTCTTCTTTCTTTTTGCGATATAATGCACGGATAACCGCTTCCCCGCATGCATCATGGTCAGGGTGCACACCGTGTCCGGGATAAAATGTGACAATTAAACTTGGTTTTACATCATCTATGATCTCTTCCATGATATCAGCTAAATACTCATCGTCTTCAAATTCGAGCGTTTTGTCACGGAGTCCAAGCATACGAAGGTCATTGATATCCATTTCTTTGCAAGCGTTGATGAGCTCTTGTTTTCTTAGCAGCGGCAACGTTTCACGATTAGCGAAAAATGGATCGCCCATATTTCTGCCCATTTCACCTAAAGTGGCGCAGGCATACGTAACGGGAATGTCTTTTTTTCTGTTTAAGGCAATTAGACCTGCCACTCCATATGATTCATCATCAGGGTGAGGCAGGATTACTAGTACATGTTCTTTCATTATTATTCACCCTTTTCTTTAAACTGTGAACGGTTTTTCGCTGATTTGCAGAGAAATAGCCAGTTTACCGCCCGGCAGATGTCCCGCCATTAATAAACGGTTTTCTTCATCTACCGTGTATTCAGTCAAGCCTTCAGCATAAATCCAGCCTTCTTCTGTTTTCAAGCCAACGCGGTAAGGCCCGTTACCTTTGATTTTTGCCTGATGATAAGTGACTTTTGCATTGCGGATATACGCAACAACTGTCATGTTCTTTTCATTTAAATGCGCTGAATAAGAACCTGTGGTGGTTTCTAAATGGATATATACAGGGCGGTCCGCATATCGTTCTAAAGATGCTTGCACATCTTCTTTTATGATCGCTTTCATGATTGCTCCCCTCTTTCTTCTTTTAAATACTCTGCACGTTCTGTATGTAATTTGACCAGCTGATATTTCACAGCCGGTTCGAGCTGTGAATTCACAATGCGCTGAATCGCGGCAAAATATTTTTCCAGCATCGGTTTTCGGAGTCTTGGATGTGTTCGTCTATCCAAGAGCTCAAGATCAATCGCCTCTGCTACCGCTTCTGCGTCATTATGTGCGAGAGATCGGTTATTCCAAAGTGAAGCATAGGCTTTCACTATCTCTTTATCATTGTCCATCGTCTTGCTCCTTTATGTCTTACATACATGAAATGATTATACATAATATATGCATCAGCTGAAAAGCCAAAGGCCTCAATGGCTTTTTGACGCCCGTTTCCACTTCACTTGTGAAAACGTAAACAAGAGCAGCGCAGCCCATATACAGCTGAATGTAAAAGCCTTCGAGCTTGAAAATGGCTCATGGTAAACAAACAGCCCGATCAGCAGGGTAATGGTCGGCGCAATATATTGTAAGATACCGACTTGATACAGCGGCAGCCGTTTCGCTCCTTCCGCAAACAATAAGAGCGGCAAAGCCGTAAACACACCGGCCAAAAAGAGAAGCAGCCACGTCCCTCCGCTTTCTGCACCCGCTGGCTGAACATGTCCGCTGAACAGCAAATACCCCAATGCAATGGGCATAATCATGAATGTTTCCAGCGTTAAGCCGATGGCGCTCGGCAGGCTTGTTCTTTTTTTGCTTAACCCGTATAGCCCAAAACTGAATGCCAGCAGAAGCGCAACATAAGGAATGGAGCCGTATTGGAACGCCGAGATGATGACACCGGCTGCCGCAATCGAAACGGCCACTAATTGCAGGCGATTCAGTTTTTCCTTTAAAAATAAAATCCCAAGGAGCACTGATACAAGCGGATTAATGTAATAGCCAAGACTAGCCTCAAGCAAAAAGCCATGGTTGACAGCCCATATGTATACAAACCAGTTGATCGAAATCAGGATAGAGGCAAGAAATAAAGAGAGGATCCCTCCGTTCTTTTTCAGAGAGCGCAGCTCCTGCCATCCTATTTTCCATTGCCGCAAGAAAAAAAGTACGATACACATAAAAACAAAAGACCATATAATACGATGAGCCAAAATATCAAGAGCCGGCAGCTGTTCGAGAAGCTTCCAATAGAGCGGAAACAGGCCCCACATGATAAAGGAAACGGCTGTGTAAATAACGCCTTTTTTTGTTTCTGAATATTGCATTTATATCCCTGCCTTTCTTTAGAGCATCTTATATTATATCACGTGAAAGATCTGGCGGGCATATACTATTTTGTCCGTGAAGAAAGGATGTGAAGACAATGTTTGAGTGGAACAAGTACTTTCCTTTCCACAATCAATTTTCTAAAGAAGCATTAAAAAAAGCTGATCCGAAAGAAGTTGAAACGTATGTCAATCGTGTGATGGAAAGTGTGTTCGGCAGTGATTATGCGGCTCAATTTCCTTTCCGCGATCCTCTCCCCCAAAAAGAACAGCCCGCCAAACCTGATGCAAAACCTGATGTCAAACCTGATATTGATATATTCGAAACTGCAGACCATGTGTTTGTAAAGGTGCCAATCAGCGAAGAATGGCTGGAACAAGTGAGAATCAAACACACATCTCACGAATTATGGTTGGAAAACTTCCCAAGAGCAGATCATCCGAAAAAAGTAAACCTTCCTTGTTTAGTCAAACGCAAAGGAACAAAAGCCGTCTATAAGGATGGCCTTCTGGAAGTCATGTTTCAAAAGCAGCAAGACTACAATATGTCCGAGGTAGAAATCATCCGATAAAAAACGGCCTGCAATCGATGCAGGCCGTTTTTATTAATAGAAGCCGGGATATCCCCCGTATGGCCCGCCGGCACCAAAACCGTACGGTCCGCCTCCGTATCCATAAGGGCCAGGAGGATAGGCATAGGGACGAGAATAGTTAAACAGCGCACTCCCGAGAAAACCGCCTAATAAACCGCCGACTAGAGGAGCGCCAAACAAAAAAGGACTACGCGCCGGATATCCGGCTGGACTTGGGATTCCGCGATAATACGAATGATGAGGGTACATGATTTTTTCCTCCTTTATGTCTGCCTATACGTAAAGTATTCAACAAAGAAGAAAAACGATTGGGCTACGGACTGTCTATGATTGTTACATCACAAGCCCTGCCAATAACACACAGCCTAGCCCTGTAACCGAAAGAACTGTTGTAAGCAGCGTCCAGGTTTGAAATGTTTCTTTCATGCTCAAGCCGAAAAATTCCTTTACCATCCAAAATCCTGCATCATTTACATGACACGCAATGACACTGCCGGCTCCTGTTGCAAGCACCATTAACGCGGGGTTTACACTGCCAGCCTCCATAAGCGGAGCTGCCATTCCCGCGGTGGTAAGCGCAGCCACGGTAGCAGAGCCTAGACACAGACGCAGAACCGCGGCGATGGTCCATGCAACGAATAGCGGCGACATGTTTGTTTGACGGAAAAAATCAGCGACATAATCGCCGACCCCGCCGTCAATCAGCACCTGTTTAAACGCTCCTCCCCCTCCTATGATGAGCAGCATCATCGCAATTTGCGAAATTGATTCTGAAATAGATCTGCTAATTTCCTGCATAGATATTTTACGGGCATATCCCATCGTATAGAGTGCAAGCAACAGCGAAATGAGCATTGCCGTTCCCGGAGTGCCGATAAATTCTATAATGTCTTTTCCTTTTGAATGTTCACTCAATAATAAAGAAAAAACTGTTGCCATTGCCATAAAGATAACCGGGAATAAAGACGTGACAGCACTGATCGCAAAGCCCGGTGTTTCATCCAGCTGAAATTCTTTCCTCGGTCCTAACCCCGATAAGTTTCCATGCTTTTGATATGCACCAGGAAACCGTTTCATCGCAAATTTATTAAATAAAGGCCCGGCAATCACAGTTGTCGGAACAGCGATAGTGATTCCAAAAAGCAGCACCTGGCCAATATGGGCACCGTATGCAACTGAGATAGCAGTTGGAGCAGGATGCGGGGGCAAAAATCCGTGAGTAACATTTAAGGCGGCGGCCATCGGGATTCCCAGATACAGAAAAGGCATTTTTAATTCTTTAGCAATCGCGTAAACAATCGGTATCAACAGAACAAGACCCACTTCAAAAAACAGCGCAATACCGATGATAAAAGAGGCAACCACAACCGCCGCCTGTATTCGTTCCTTCCCGAATTTATCAATCAGCGTAATGGCAATCCGGTAGCCGCCCCCAGCATCTGAGACAAGCCTCCCGAGCATCGCGCCAAGTCCAAACACTAAAGCTAAATGCCCCAGCTGCCCGCCAATTCCAGTCTCAATTGAAAGAACAATTTTATTGATATCCATTCCAAGTCCGATGGCTACTAAAAATGAAACGACAATCAGTGAGACAAAGGTATTTAATTTTACTTTAATAATGAGAAATAACAGAATCAGCACTCCGACAGCTACAATTAAAATCGGCATGGTACCCCTCCAAAAGTGTTTTATATGATTCTCGCGACAATGTTTTGGCGCTTTTCATGCCTAGATGAACAGAAAACGTTTTCATTAATAACTAAAAACGTCTTGGTTATATGATTGTTATCTTTTGATCAACTAATATGTTCATACTAATCTCCTAATCAATGACTGTCAATCGTTTTTATGAGCTTGTCTCGATTATCTACCGCCTAACCCAATGATGTATTAGTTATATGTTGATTAACTTTTGGTTATATGTTATGTTTTTTAAAGTTGACTGCCAATCATTATATTTATCCATAGTCAGGAAGCAAATGAGACAATATGAGAACAGACGGATAACAACTTCACAAGAGGAGGAGTACACATGCCATTATTGCGTTTTGATGTAATTGAGGGCCGTGATGAAAAATCGCTGCAATTGTTATTAGATACTGCTCACCAAGCGATGGTTGAAGCGTTTGGTGTTCCGGAAAGAGACCGTTATCAAATTGTCCATCAGCATCCCGCAAACGAGCTTATAATCCAAGATACGGGATTAGGGTTTCAGAGAACCAAGGACCTGGTCATCATTAGCATGACAAGCAAAGCAAGAACCGAAAGCCAAAAGGAAAAATTGTATGCTCTGCTTGCTGAAAGGCTAAAAGAAAAATGCGGAATTTCCCCTGAAGACCTCATGGTATCTATTACTGAGAATGGTGACGCAGACTGGAGTTTCGGTCTCGGTGAGGCGCAATTTTTGAATGGAAAACTATAAGATTTCGTCTCCCCATAAAAAAGAAGAGAGAGCTCCAAAGAAGCTCTCTCTTCTTTTCATAAATGCGGAAGTCATCAGTATAGAAGCATCCAGCAATACGAAAAACCTGGATCTCCTTTTAGATCCGGTTTAAATGCCAATTGGAAGATGAATGGGTTTTGGCGTAAAATAAGATTTGCATAACAAGATAAATCATTATCCTCATTTACAACAGGCTGGATGCTATAACACTTATTGATCATTTCCTATTTTATATATCCCCTTCATATGAACATGACACTTTTGCCAATCCGGAAATGTCAGTCTGTCAAATATAAAAAGTCATGTAAACGGGTGTGAACCGTACTTACATGACTCACCATGGAAACAAAGGCTCTTTTTCAGGTGCCGCTTTCCTTATTTCTCTTCTTCACACACTGTGTCACCAGGCTCGCAAAATTGATCGGCCCATGCCTGCATCTCTTGAAATACAGCTTGAAGCGCTGTTCCTTTTTCAGTTAGCGTGTAGATGACTTTGACCGGCGTTTCAGGGAGAACCTGCCGTTCGATAATCTCGTTTTGTTCAAGCTCCTTCAAGCGCTCTGCCAACATTTTTTGGCTGATCATCGGTATTGTTTCCGTTATCTCTTTAAACCGTTTCGGCCCATCCATTAGCACATGGATGATCAGACCGTTCCATCGTTTTCCCAGCAATGAAAATGCGGATTCCATTTTAGGGCACATCGTATTTCCCACAAGTCTTCATCCCTTCATCTATTGATTGACATGTATTCAATGATCCATTACAATAATCTTTCAAGTTACATTTAGTAAGCTTCTAACTTTTCTATTATCATACCACGTTTATCCGAAGGAGGAAACACTATGACGAATACTCTGGATGTTTTAAAAGCACGTGCATCTGTAAAGGAATATGATACAAATGCCCCGATCTCTAAGGAGGAGCTGACTGAGCTATTAGACCTTGCCGCTAAAGCGCCTTCCGCTTGGAACCTTCAGCATTGGCATTTTACAGTATTCCACAGCGATGAATCAAAGGCGGAGCTTCTTCCTGTAGCGTATAATCAAAAACAAATCGTTGAGTCTTCTGCTGTTGTTGCCATTTTAGGCGATTTAAAGGCAAATGAAAACGGTGAAGAAGTTTATGCTGAATTAGCAAGCCAAGGCTATATTACGGATGAAATCAAACAAACATTGCTCGGCCAAATCAACGGTGCTTACCAAAGCGAGCAATTCGCACGTGATTCCGCTTTCTTAAATGCTTCTTTAGCTGCTATGCAGCTTATGATTGCCGCAAAAGCAAAAGGTTATGACACTTGCGCAATCGGCGGATTTAACAAAGAGCAGTTCCAAAAGCAATTTGATATCAGTGAGCGCTATGTTCCGGTTATGCTAATTTCAATCGGCAAAGCAGTGAAGCCTGCACATCAAAGCAACCGTCTGCCGCTTTCAAAAGTATCAACTTGGCTGTAAGAATATGAAAAACCTTAGTCCGAAATCCGGACTAAGGTTTTTTTATACAATCGCCTCTTTGTACCATTCACGAGCCTGTTCAGCTTCATGCTGAGTCAGCTGATGGCCCCCGTCCTGCCAGAAAACAGAGGCTGATGCCCCGCTGTCACGTAAATAGCAGTAAAGCTCTTCTGATTCTTCCTTCGTGCAAAGAGGATCGTATTTCCCGGCACCGATAAAAACAGGGAGCCCTGCCATATCAGGCAGCTCGATACCCCGAATCGGAACCATTGGATGATGCAGAATAGCCCCTTTTAACACATCTTTATAATGAAAAAGCAGGCTTGCCGCAATGTTTGCGCCGTTTGAATAACCGACTGCAATCACTCGGTCGCGATTAAACTGATGCGTTTCTGCAGCCTCGTCGATAAAATCTTTCAATTCTCTTGTCCGCACCACAAGATCCTTTTCATCAAAAACTCCTTCACTCAGACGTTTGAAAAATCGCGGCATTCCATTTTCAAGCACCGATCCTCTGACACCAAGCAAATGAGCATCAGGGTCTATAAACCGCCCCAATGAAAGCAGATCGTGTTCATTACCGCCCGTGCCATGCAACAGCAAAAGTACGTTGTCAGATGTTCCTTTTTCATAAATATGCTTCATTATAAATTCCCCCTTTTAAAGTTCAGGTAAAATGTCTGTAATTTGTTGTCTATGTTTCTCCAGCCATTCAGGCAGTTTTAAGGAAGTCCCTAGCTCAGCAAACGTTTCATCTGTCATAAAGCCCGGTTCATCTGTGGCAATTTCAAATAAGATACCGCCTTTCTCCCTGAAATAAACTGATGTAAAGTATTCCCTGTCGAGAATTTCTGACGAAGGCAGATGGTTTTCAGCAATAATCGGCAGCCATTTCGCCTGTTCCTTTTTCTTTGTCCGAAACGCTACATGGTGTACCGTACCATATCCTCCGACTCCTCTTTTTTCAGGGTGTAAATGGACATCAATGACACCGCCGACGGCCGCTGAGGTTGCCAGTCTGACAATCTGGTCTTCTTCGGCCACTTTGGTATATCCAAGGCTTTCCGTTAACAATTGTATGGTCGCCTGCGGGTCGTAGGAATATAGCAGCACACCTTTCATTCCCGTAATTGCTTCATTTGTTGTGATCCCGTCAGGCGTCCACTCGCTTTTGCCGCTTTTCGCATCCTCCATGATCGCCAGCGGAAGGTCTTCTGTATCATCAAAAATAAGACCTTTTTCACCAAACAACGTTTTTTCCTCTAGGCTCAGCTCGCTTTTCTCAAGACGCTCCTTCCAAAAAGACAGGGAGCCTGAGGGAACTGAAAAGTACACCCGGCCCGCTTGGCCTTTTCCTACCGTTCCCTGTCCGCTTCCTTGGAACGGAAAAAAGGTCATTATTGTACCGGGATCTCCGTTTTGATTCCCAAAGTAAAAATGATACGTTCCGGGATCATCAAAGTTTACTGTTTTTTTAACAAGCCTGAGTCCAAGCGCTTCTGTATAAAATCGCAAGTTTTCTTGCGGATCTCTGGCGAATGCTGTGACATGGTGCAATCCTTCTGTTTTCATTTTCTCACTCCTATTTATCTCGATTTCAAGATATTCATTATTTTAAACCTTTATTCAAAAGGATGCAAACCATGTGTTTTGATTAAATAATTGAAAAAATCATTTTTTTCTAATAATTATCTTGTGATCTTTTCTTACAACTGCTATTATAGTGAGCATTATCATGTTTCAGGAGGAAAGTAAATGGTTAAAAAAGCACTTATTGTTATTCTCATTCTTTTGCCATTCGTTCAGCTCGCGCTTTTGCCGCTTGTGAATCGAAAAGAACCGATTATGTTCGGCCTGCCGTTTTTCCACTTTTGGCTGCTGTTGTGGATTATTATTACGCCGTTATGCTCGTTTGGCATTTATCAGATGCAAAAAAAAGATGGAGGACTTGAATAATGCAAGGGAATCTGACTGCACTTCTCATTACTTCTATTATTGTTTTAACCGTTGTCTGTATCGGCTTTCTCGCCGGAAGAGACAAATCCTCGCGCACTTCTGTGGAAGAATGGTCTGTCGGCGGCAGACGCTTCGGCGGTCTTCTCGTCTGGTTTTTAGTAGGCGCTGACCTTTATACGGCCTATACTTTCTTAGGGTTGACCAGTACTGCTTTTACAGGCGGAAGTGTTGCATTTTTCGCCATTCCTTATTCTGTGTTGGCCTACTTTATCGCCTACTTCTTCTTGCCAAAACTTTGGAAAGTTGCGAAAATTCATAAATTAACAACACTCGCGGATTATGCCCGGGAACGTTTTAACAGTAAGCTTTTGGCAAGCCTCGTTGCCATCGTTGGGGTACTCATGCTTATTCCGTACATATGCCTTCAGCTGAGCGGCATTCAAGACACGCTTCAGGTTGCCGGTACCGGATATATTAACGTAAAATTCGTTGTGATCATTTCATTTATTCTTGTTGCTCTTTACACATTCTTCAGCGGGATTAAAGGGCCTACATATACAGCCATCATTAAGGACATTTTAGTATGGGTCATTATGCTGTTTATGGTGGTGTCCCTCCCTCTCATTCATTTTAACGGCTGGACACCGATGATTGACACGTTAGTGAAGGAAGCGCCTCAAATGCTGACGATACCGGCAGAAGGGCCAAAAGGCATTCCTTGGTTTATCACAGCATCTATTGTTTCCGCTCTGGCACTTTTTATGTGGGCACATGCCGCTACAGGTGTTTTCACGGCGAAAAGCGCTGATGCAGTAAGAAAAAACAGCATGTTTTTGCCGCTTTATAATATCGTGTTAATTTTGGTTATTTTTCTTGGCTTTATCGCCTTTCTTGTCCTGCCGGAAGATACAAATCCAAGGCTGGCGCTGCTGCATTTGATTCAAACATCTTACGGCGGCGTGGCACAAGGTTTTGCATATGCCACTATCGCTCTTGCTTCATTAATACCTTGTTCCATTATGGCAATCGGCGCATCGAATTTATTCGCCAACAACCTATACCGGGATTTGATTCATCCGAATGTGTCGCAAAGCAAGCTGACCCTCGTCACACGTTCAATGGTCTTTGTTGTCATCGGTCTTGCGCTGCTGTTTGGAATGCTGTTCCCGACTGCCTTAGTGACACTCCAGCTATTAGGTGTATCCGGTATGGTGCAAATCTTCCCTGCGATCGCTGTCAGCCTGTTCTGGAAAAACCAAACGAAAGAAGCGACAGTTATCGGATTATTAGTCGGCCTAGCGGTTACGTTTATTGTGTATACCACTCAATCCGCACATGGCATTTATGAAGGATTCTGGGGATTGGCCGCCAACATGATCGCTGTGGTGATCCTGAATCCGCTGTTCGTTAAAAACGCGGGATCCAATCCTGTCATTGAAGGTTTATTTGGCAAAAAACAAGACGCTAATCCAAATCAAAAGGGTGCATAAAAAAACCATACGCGGCAGCCGCGTATGGTTTTTTTACATTTCTTTTTTCAGTGTTTCAATTGCCTTTTCCATTTGCGTATCATTATCAGACAGCTTCTTTTGAAGTTCTATCATTAATTTCGTTGTTGTATCGCCAGTCAGTATGCCTGTTTCTTTCAGCTTCTCTTTTTTCTGGAACTGTTTGACGACAGATACAAAGTCCTGGTCATACGTACTGTTAATCTTTACCTTGTAACCAAGTGCTTTGAGCATTTTCTGAGCCACTTTGACGTTTGTGCCTGTATCACCTGATTTGTACGTTTTATCTGCGTCCAAATACGGCAGCTTCGCGTAATCAGGCAGCTCTGCTTTCACTTGAGGCTTGATGCCTTTTTTGTGAATCCATTCGCCGTCAGCAGTCAGCCATTTGGCAACTGTCAGTTTGACGGTAGAGCCATCATCATATTCTTTTGCCGTTTGTACTGTACCTTTGCCGAATGTCGTCTCGCCGATTAACGGTACGTTTGACGATTCATGAAGGGCAGCGGCCATAATTTCGGCTGCGCTTGCTGTACCGTCATTTACTAAAACGACGGTCGGCTTGGTCACTTTCCGTTCTTTTTCGGCCTTCATGACTTCTTTTGAACCGTTTTTGTATTCAACCTGCATGATGTTTTTCCCTTTATCAATGAACAGGTTGCTCATCGTAATCGCCTGTTCCATTAAGCCGCCCGGGTTGCCTCTCAAGTCTAAAATATAGCCTTTGGCGCCTTTTTTCTCTAAACTGTCAATCGCATCTGTCAGCTCTTTAGCTGTTGTTTCAGAGAAAGAAGTGATTTGAATTTCTCCGATGTTGTTGTCTTTCATCTCTGAATAGACAGTCTCTACAGGAATGGTATCGCGCTTAATGGAAAAATCGATATTCCCCACTCCCGCTCTGTTCAGTTCAAGCTTCACCTTTGTGCCCTTTTTGCCTCGGATTAAAGCGACGGCTTCATTTACATTCATGCCTTTTACGCTTTTTCCATTCACCTTAATGATTTGGTCCCTCGGTTTGATACCGGCTTTTTCAGCAGGTGAACCTTTAATTGGGGATACAATAAGGATTTCTCCGTCTTTCTCCTCTACTTGGGCTCCAATTCCTTCAAAAGATGCTGAAATCGTCTCGTCGAATGATTTCGCTTGCTCTTGATCCATATATGTAGAATACGGATCATCCAGTGATTGAATCATTCCTTTAATTGCTCCGTCTACTAATTTGTCATCATCTGTTTTTTGGTAATAATCACTTTTGATTTGCTCATACGCTTTATTTAATTTGTCGAACTTGCTGTCTCCTGTGCTTGCTGATTTTTGGCCCAGGATACTGGAATTGCCCGTAATAAATAAAGTAAGCGCCGAAGCGACAACTGCAGTGATCAGCACAATAAAAAACAGTTTTAATTGCCGTTTCAATTAAACACCACCTTTTTCTTCTTACATTATTATCATGGACGAATTCTTATTCGTCAACTCGGAGCAGAAATGAAAGAGAAACGCCCTTCTTTTGCTTTTCATAAACCTATGTCTTTATACGACATATGATAAGGAAAAAGGAGGATTCGATATTGAGCCGATATTTAGAAATGCTGTCCTTATTCGGTGTCGCAGGGGCGCACCCAGGCGGGCTGGCTTTTTCAAAAGCGGTCTTGCAAAAGGCTGCGCCCTCCCCGGATCAGCCGATTCTTGATGCCGGATGCGGAACAGGGCAAACGGCGGCTTATTTAGGACATTTGCTGTATCCTGTAACAGTCGTTGATAAAGATCCTATTATGCTTGAGAAAGCGAAAAAAAGATTTGCGAATGAAGGGCTTGCCATCCCTGCATATCAGGCGGAGCTGGAACATCTCCCGTTTTCTTCTGAGTCCTTTTCCTGCGTCCTGTCAGAATCGGTCCTCAGTTTTTCACGACTGACATCCTCTCTTCAAGAAATTTCAAGAGTTTTAAAACCCGTCGGGATGCTGATTGGTATCGAAGCTGCTTTAAAAAAACCGATGCCCCCTGCAGAAAAGAAGCAAATGATGGATTTTTACGGATTTACTTGCTTACATGAAGAAAGCGAATGGCATAAACTCCTAAGATCCTATGGCTTTCAAAAAACAGAAGCGATGACACTTCTTCCGGAAGACATGGAATTTGAACCAACCACAGAAATGGATTTATCGCAAACGATTGATCCCATCTATTACGATACGCTTCAAACACATTATCAGCTCATGCAGTTATATAGTGAGTACATGGGTCATTGTATTTTTATCGCGTACAAGTAAAACGGCGTATCGCCCCCTGTTTTCGTCCAACCTTTTTTTCCTATCTATCATATGCTGATAGAAAGTCAGGATAGGAGGGGAACAATATTGGAGAGATATTATCATCTTTGCAAAAACCATCAAGGTAAAGTCGTCAGAATTACAGAGAGAGGCGGGAGAGTTCACGTCGGCAGAATTACCCGTGTAACAAGAGACAGAGTTTTTATAGCTCCGACCGGCGGAGGGCCAAGAGGTTTCGGTTACGGATATTGGGGCGGTTATTGGGGATACGGAGCAGCTTACGGTATTTCCCTCGGTTTAATTACAGGGGTCGCTCTTGCTGGTTTATTCTTCTGGTAAGCATAGAACAAATGCTAGATTCACCAGACACAATAAAGCCCGCTTATCTAGTATAAGCGGGCTTTTCATTTTAAATTTTCTTCACTTTTTCAAAGTACTCTTCAAGCGTTAAATCATTATCTTGGATGACCTTTGCGGCTTTTTTGCCTACATAGCGCAGATGCCATGGCTCATATTCATATTTCGTGATATCTTCTTTATTTTTCGGATAGCGAATGATAAAGCCATATTTATAAGCATTGTCCTGCACCCATTTCCCGTCTGCCGTGCTTCCGAACGCTTCATTTAGCTCAAAGCCATTGCTCCGGCTCGAAATGTCCATCGCAAGGCCTGTTTGATGCTCGCTTTCACCCGGGTAAGCGACCGCTTCCTTTGCCTTCTTTTCCCCTTTTAGGCTTACTTCATTGTCAAAAATGACTTTCTGTCTGTCATACGAACGGTACCCTGAGACAGCTGCCAGTTCATAGCCTTCCTTTTTGGCAGCATCGAACATTGTTTTTAATGCGTCGGCCGCTTCTTTTCTGATGTAACGTTTTTGAATCTTTTCTTCAAAAGAAAACTCTACATCAGGTATGACAAGATCGCTAGGTTCATAGTTTCCGGGCAGTGCATATTGTTTATTGACAAGCGCGAGTACATTTTCTGGATTTTGAATGGTTTCCAGACCATCGACTTTTTTAATATCATTGAAATACTGGCTTTCCAATGAAAACTCACTGTTTTGAGTGTTTGATTTTTTGCTGTCAGCTGTTTTTTGTTCTGTTTGCTTTGTTTCTGCTGTGGTTTTCGTATCCTTTTGAGCATCACCGTTCGACATGCTGCAGCCGGCTCCGACTATTGCCGTTACACTCAGAGCGGCAGCCAGTGAGAACCATTTACCGGACTTTTTCATATTACATTACCTTCCTTTTATCAATCGTTTCCGCATTCATAAAGAAGAGGCTGCCGGCACCCAGCACGCCTCTTGATATATTTTATTGTGATACGGAATGTAAAGCCACTTCTATCATATCATGAAATGTCGTTTGACGCTCTTCCGCTGTCGTTTCTTCTCCTGTTAATACGTGATCACTCACGGTGAGAATTGACAGGGCTTTTCTTCCGTGCTTCGCTGCTAATGTATACAATGCAGTTGTTTCCATTTCAACGCCAAGCACACCGTATTTTGCAAGTTTTTCAATTTGCGAATCGTCGTTGTAGAACTGGTCAGCTGTAAATACGCTTCCTACAGTCACCGGCACACCTTTATCCTTTGCGGCATCATAGGCATTTTTTAAAAGTTCGAAATCTGCGCAAGGCGCAAAATCAATGCTTCCAAAAGCGACTCTGTTCATTTGTGAATCAGTTGAGGAGGTCATCGCCAAAATGACGTCTCGCACTTTGACATCTTTTCGAATAGCGCCGCAAGAACCGACTCTTATTAGATTTTGCACATCGTAGCTTTGAATTAATTCATTCACATAAATTGAAATAGACGGAACGCCCATTCCCGTGCCTTGTACTGAGATTTTTTTACCTTTATATGTACCCGTAAATCCATACATGCCTCTGACTTCATTGTAGCATTCTACATTTTCAAGATACGTTTCTGCAATAAATTTTGCTCTGAGAGGATCTCCCGGCAAAAGCACTGTATCCGCAATTTGTCCTTTTTCAGCACCTATATGTACACTCATCTCATATCCTCCTGTAAATCTAAATTATCATCCAGCCCGTCCATTTTACAACGAATGTCATGATGAAACAAACTTCAGCATTGATTATAAAGGAATATGTCGAAAAAAGAAATGTTCGAGGATCTGTTAGGCACTTCCTCAGAAAAACGGATAATCGGGGTGTTAATTTGAAAACCTAACCGCAGGAAGGAGGGGTGGGACATGGGTAAAAAACATCGCAACCGGATCACCGGCCAAAAAAAGAACAATCATATACCTGAAAAAGATATCATTGCAGCTGAAGAAGCACACGGGAAAGAATATTCTGCTGCCAAACGCAAGCCTTAAAACTGCAGAAAACTGCGGGTTTCCGCAGTTTTCTTTTCATTATGTCGTTTGTACAATCAGACGATTGATTTTCCTCCAGCCGGCGGGAAGCAGTTGATAGTATGTTTTCCCTTTTCTGCCTTCATCAATCAAGATCACGTCCCCTGTGGCCATGAATCTTGCATCATAATCACTCGGAACAGTGTCGAATACATTAAACAAAGAGAATGCTCTTTTCAGCACGTCTTGATGATCGCTCCCGTTCAGTTCAGTTCGATAGACGGCTCTGTAGCCCTTTTTTTCGCCAAACCGGGGTGTCTGAAATATTGTCACGTCATAGGAACAAGACTTCTTTTTAAACACGGATAACATCATCAAGATCCCCTCCCTTTTATTTCTTTAACATATTGGCGTTTTTGCTGTGTTTTCCTCTCTCTATTTTTGTCGAAACCGCTTAATCTTTTCGTCAAAACCTTTTACTAGGAAAAACAGAAGCAAGCCGAGGCTAAAGCCTCCTAACACATCTGTCACAAAATGAACCCCCAGATACACTCTGCTTATGCCGACTAAAACAGTAATTACACCGGCTATGATATATACCATTTTTTTATGCTTGGACAAAAACGGGAGATGTTTCACTAAAAAGTAAGCAATAACAGGATAGACACAAGCAGCATTCATGGAATGGCCGCTCGGAAAACTGAAGGATGATTCATGAACCAGCGGTGCAAAATCAGGCCTCACTCTTTCGATCCATTCTTTTAAGACTTTGTTTAACAGCCGATCTGTGCCGAATACTAAGAGCATCAACAGGCCGTCCCATGTTTTTCTGTAGAAAAACAGGCCTGCTCCAATGATGACAATTAGAGGGAGCAGAAAAGAAGAAGCACCAAGATGCGTGATCCCCGTCATGACTTCATTAAGCCATGGCTGACGGATCAAAACAGCTGCCCTGCTTATTGCTTCATCTGCAGATTGAACAGCATTTGTATGAATGGCCGCAGCTAGAATGAGAAAGAAAAGAAACAAACTAACGGGCTTGTACAATTTCAACCACCTCAATTTTTTCAAAAGTCATAGAACATGAATAATAAAACCGGAGCTGACCGCTCCGGTTTTAAGCCTCACTCATCTTCATCCAGCTCTTCATCTATCATACATTTTTCTATCAAATAATCAAAGGTAATATCAGCGATTTCAAACAGCTCATCCTCACTCGGTATGTAGCCCCGTCTTGCAAGCTCTCTGTAAAAAAATTCAGCGATTTCTTCCGTATCAATCACAAGATCTATTTCTTTCATCTCCGTACCGCCTCCTTTTTTATGTTTTATGAAAAAACAGGCTGAATTATACCCGGTGTTCTAAACAATTCTTTCAGTCATATATTGAATAAAAAACGAGCCATGGGAGGCTGACGCTATGATTGCTAAAATGATGGAAGCACTGGACGGAGAAAGATTTGATATCATAATGGAAAAAACGCTCAAAGGAATGACGCGTGTGATGATTTGGGGCTGTCTGCCATATTTTTTATATGTCTTGATCCGTATGTTCACAAACTAACTGAAATGCTCTTTTAAACTTTCCAAAACAAACATCATCATGTCTTTATATTCTTCATCCTGAAACATTTCGTACAGAATTTTGTAGTCATTATAAATATCCAGAAGCTCATCAACAATTGACACAGCAAGGATGTGAAGGGTATCTTGATCTTCATCATCGCCTTCAAACTGAAGAAGAGCAGACGATGCGATATCTTCGCCGATCTCATGGCCAGTTTCTCCGACATAATGGACAAACAACAGCTGATGCACAAACTGGTCCATTTCATATTTTCTAAGCACCAGCGTGAGATCCTCTTCCTCCGTTTCAAGCCACTCTCCATCCTTTAAACGGGTCAGCTCATAAATGATATCTTCCCAGCCATCTTCTAAATATCTCCAAATTTCTGTTCTATGGCCGATAATGCGAAAGAGTTCTTTTCCATAGTCTTTTACATAAACAACGTCCCCAATAAGGAATTCATACTCAATATCAAGCTTCTCCATGTCGACAATGACACCCTCATAATCTTTATAAAGCTGAATAGATGATTCAAAGTATAAAACTTCGTTATGATTGACTTCATAAAGATAGTGTTTATCAATTTGGTGTACTTTTGTGATGGTGCCGACTGTTCCATACATAATGACGACTACGATATCCCCTACTTGGAATTTCGGTTTATTTTGCTTCATGGTGTCTCCCCCTCGCCGCAACATTTCTCATACGCTATCGTATGCCGGGTGAAGCCAATTCGCATGGGCATGAAAACCAAAGGAAATATCCAATTATGGCATGGGAGACATAAAAAATCCGCAGTGATCTGCGGATGAAACAGCTATTATCTGCCGTGCACTTCAGACTCGTATTGATCCCAAGCTTCATCAAACGTCGCCATCGTGTGAAGGTAATCAGCATTCAGCTCCAAATATGAACTGATTTCATGATAATCGGTTGATGTTTTTGGAAAGCTGTGATCCTCATACGCCTGATTGGCAAATTCACTGATGCTGTCCTTCGGCTTAGGGTGTCTGTATTTCAATAAATAGTGATAAAAGGATTTCATGGGTTTCCCCTCCTGGTGTCTGTCTTTTGTTGTTCTATTATACAGTTCAAGTGTAAAATTACAACAAAAGAATACTGAAACATGACTCAGGAGAAGTCAAAATAGTTGCGTTTCAAAATTCTTTCTGTCTCCATGAGCTGTTGATATGTCAGGCTTTCAGGTAGTTTTTTTGTTTGAATTAAAAGCAGCTGATCCTCAATCTCCTTAACCGTGTTTTCCTCTTGATAAGTCATACCGCAGGAAGAACATACCATGGCAGGGGTGTCTGTCAGTTCTATAGCCCTCGTTCCATCAGGGAGCTCCCAGTACACCGTGTTCCTGCCGGGCACCGCTTCAAGCTCGCCGCACCACTCGCATGTTTTCATGAAGAATCCCCTCCGCATTCAGTCTCTTTCTGTTTTTTCTGCTGCGCCAAAAATTTCTTTTCTTTAAGCTGATCTCTTTTCTCACGCCGATCTTTTAATGTTTCATGCTCCGGATTTGCGATGTATGCCTCTCTCCTTTTGATTCTGTCTACATTTTCAGGTGTAAACGAAACTTCTTTGTCAGCAAAAATGGCACTCAGCCCGATCGGCTCCTTTTTGTCAGCGGTTTCAGGGAAAACAGACTCAAAATAGGCGTCTGCCTGATTGGGGATATAATTCTCTGGTTCCGGATATGACGTAATCACACCTTCAAAATTTCTTAAGATCACTTTGTCAGGACTTTGTGACAGTACATAGTTTGGCTGCAGGGCGATTTTACCGCCGCCGCCTGGTGCGTCAACGACAAAGGTAGGAACCGCATAGCCTGAGGTATGACCTCTCAGCCCTTCAATGATCTCTAAACCTTTGGAAACAGGAGCTCTGAAATGCCCGATTCCCTCTGACAGATCACATTGGTAAATATAATAAGGACGGACTCTGATTTTTACCAAGTCATGCATGAGCTTTTTCATAATTGGAACCGAATCATTAATACCTGCTAATACGACAGCCTGATTTCCGACCGGCACTCCCGCGTTCACCAGCTTTTCACATGCCTCAACGGATTCTTCTGTCATTTCGATGCTTGTGTTAAAATGGGTGTTCAGCCAGACCGGATGATATTTTTTCAATATCTCGCACAGATGATCGGTAATGCGCTGCGGAAAGACGACGGGCGCTCTTGTTCCAATTCTGATGACTTCCAGATGCGGAATGCTGCGCAGCTCTTTTAAAATATATTCTAAAATTTGGTCGTTGATGAGCAGCCCATCACCGCCTGAAATTAAACAATCGCGGATTTCAGGTGTTTCCCGGATATAAGCAATTGCAGCATCAAGCTGTTTTTTGGGGACTCCCATTCCGATTTGTCCGGAAAAGCGCCTTCTTGTGCAGTAGCGGCAGTACATGGAACATTGATTCGTGACAAGAAACAGCACACGGTCGGGATAGCGGTGTGTCAGACCGGGTACCGGTGAATCTTCATCCTCATGAAGCGGGTCTTCCAGATCGTATTTTGTTTTGTGCATTTCTTCAGAAAGCGGTACAGACTGCATGCGTACCGGGCATCTCGGATTGTCGGGGTCCATTAAAGAAGCATAGTAAGGTGTAATATTTAAGGGGATCGTTTTGGTAGAAATTCTGACGCCTTCCTCTTCATCCTCGGTCAGATTGATGACTTTCTTTAAATCATCTAACGTTCTTACAGTGTGTGTCAGCTGCCAAAGCCAATCGTTCCATTTCTCTTCCGGAACGTCCTTCCATAACTCGATCTCCTTCCAATGCCGTTTCGGTTTATACCATTTGTTTTTCAAACGAACTCCTCCTCGCGCATATTTTGACTTACAGTTGCTTGCACCAAATATTCATGTTTTCAAGGCCTTCGGCTATAAAGCAATTATTGATCAGCCTTCCGCCATACTGATAACCTGAATGGTACAACACAGCATTCATCCCAAAAGACGAAGCACGGGCGAGAGAAAACACATGAAAGATATCCTTTCCAGCCATTTCTTTTTCTAACGCCTCGATTAAAAAGCTTGTTAACGAATGGCCGCGATATTCCGGCAGCACAGCGCAATCGGTTATTTCTGCATGCCCAAGCTCTGGATTGATTTCTGCGCTTGCTGCGCTGATCAGGCGGTCATGATCAAGCATGATATAATACACCGTATTTGCATTCATCGTCTTTTCAATATAAGCGGGGTCAAATACCGGGGTTGGGTACGTGCGGAATACTTTTTTATACAGCATCGATAGCTGGTACATGTCGTTTGTTTCTGCTTTTCTCATCGTAAAAACGGGTGTACTGTCGTTGTGAAGACGGGGCGCTGTGCGATATATGGCTTCGATGATCTCCTGTTCCTCTGTATAAGAATCTGTTTGTCTCCGGCTTTCTGAAAGGTAACGTACCATGACACAAGCCGAATAGCCGAGATAATAGCCCTTTAGATAACCCTCCGGCGTAAATAATTGCTTGGCAAGGATTGACTCATCATGCTGCTTCGCATAGACAATGATTTTTTCTGCATTCTCTTCTTTTGCCGCTGCCACGATATCCGGCAGGGCCTTCTCAATGGCTCCGTCATAACGGACCACTCTGATTCGTTTATTAAAGCCGTCATGGTCCAAAACTGCTGTGACACCGCTACTCTTTATTGACTTGAGCATCCGCATCCTCCCCATCTGTATGAAGCCCGCACCAATCCATGACAAAAAGTGCAATAATTTTAGCAGATTCTATCATGGCTTCAACCTCAATGTATTCATTGGCCTGATGAGCCGTTTTTGTTTCCCCCGGCCCGAAAACGATTACTGGTGTATCTCCTGCATGGTACAAAAGCCCCCCATCCGTTCCCCACGGAGAAGCCTCAATAATCGGCTCTGTCTGTTTCATTTTTTGATAGGCTGATTGCAGCACAGAAATTAAAGGGTGATTATCAGGTAAATCATTCGGCAGCCATTGAGCCCCAAACCATTCGACTTGTACGGGATGGCGTTTAAACCATTCGTCATGGTATTCTAAATCCTTCAGCCAGTTTTCCAATTCAAGTTTTACAGCTTCTGGTTTCTCATGGGGAGCAATTCCGCATCTCCCTTCTATGACGACACGGTCTGCAACTGAAGATGGCCAGGCACCGCCCGAGATGGTGCCGATATTCACCGGTACCGGTATTGGGATATTGTCATACAGCGGATCTGAAATTCTCGCATTGCGGACTTTCTCCAGCTCTTGTATCGCTGTGATAACGTGCATGCTTTTTTCAATCGCGCTTACCCCTTCGTAGCGTGTGCCCCCATGTGCGGATAATCCCTTCACAGTGATCCGAAACCACATCGAACCCTGCTGCTTAATAAATAGTTTCATATTCGTCGGTTCAGGAATCAGCGCCCCGTCAGCACGATAGCCTCTCATGATGGCGGACAGTGTACCGGCGCCGCCGCACTCTTCATCTACAACACTCTGAAACAATACATCTCCCTTCAGTTTGACATCGCAGGCGTGCAGGGCTTCTAAAGCAAAAAGAAGGGCTGTATTGCCTCCCTTCATATCCGTTGAGCCGCGGCCGTATATTTTACCGTTTTCTTCGACAGCTTGATACGGTTCATACTTCCAATCCTTTACGCTTCCTTCAGGCACAACATCGATATGGCCGTTCAAAATCAGGGACCTGCCTCCGCCGGCTCCCGTTTTTTTAGCCACGATATTCGGGCTCTCATGAAAATCGGATCGGTTAGATTTAAAGTAGGGATGCTGTTTTAATTGCTTTATGCTTGGCTCCCATACATCAATGTCCATATGAAATTGCCGCAGCTTTTCAAGCACAACAGCTTGGGCGTTAAACTCTGACCCCAATGTGCTTTTTTCCCCAATCAGCCTTTTGAGAAGACGAATGGCTTTGGCCGAATGCTGATCAAGCCACCCGATTACTTTTCTTTCAATGTCTTGCATCCTCATTCCCCCTTTTAAGAAAAAGGCATATCTATTTTGATTTCAGCTTCTGTCAGCCTCGTCACCTCATCAATTGTCGAGCCATTCATCAGCTCTTTTAAAATGAAGTGATGGCTATCGACCTCAAGAACCGCTTTTTCGGTAATAATCAAATCTACACAGCCTGCAGCAGTTAATGGCAGCGTACATCTTTCTGTTAATTTAGGCCTTCCCTTTTGATCTGTATGACTCATGACGACAACCACTTTTTTCGCTTTTTGGGCAAGCTCCATCGCCCCGCCCATACCAGGCACCTTTTTTCCCGGAACAAGCCAATTTGCCAAATCTCCTGATTGGCTCACCTGCAGGGCGCCTAAAATCGTAATGTCAATTTTGCCTTTTCTGATCATCGCAAAAGACATGGTTGTATCAAAATAAGACGCCCCTTTTACAGCGCGGACAGGATATCCCGCAGCGTTGCATAAATGCGCATCCTCTTCTCCCTTTTCGGGACTTTCTCCAATGCCAAGGACACCGTTTTCCGCTTGAAACATGACCTGCATGTCAGGCGGCAAAAAGTTCGGTACCAAGGATGGGATACCGATACCGAGATTCACAATCATGCCCTGCTTAATTTCAGTAGCAGCCCGTTTTGCAATCTGTTCTCTTTCTGCTACTCCCAAGCCCATTTCCACTTCACTCCCTCGCTTCGTACAACCCCCTCAACAAAAACCCCCGGTGTGACAATCATTTCTTCAGAAATCTCACCTTTCGGAACGATACGCTCAGCTTCGGCAAAGGTTCTCCTGGCGGCCATTGCCATAAGCGGATTCATATTGCGCGCGGTTTTGTCATACGTTAGATTGCCGAATTCATCTGCAATGTAAGCATTGATGAAAGCAAAATCAGCCGTCAACGCCTCTTCAATCAAGTATCGTTTTCCCGCCACTGTTACGATGTCCTTTTTTTCGCAAACCATTGGATTATCAATGCCCACATCGGTTAAAATACCGCCAAGCCCCGCTCCGCCGGCGCGAATCCGTTCCGCAAGCGTTCCCTGAGGTGAAAATTGAACCTCTAACGTCCCCTCTGTCATCTGTTTTCCGGCTACAGGATTGGAACCGATATGCGAGGCGATCAGGGTTTTGACCCGTTGATTAACAATAAGCGGGCCGATCCCGATATCCGGGAAACCGGCGTCATTGCAAATCACAGTTAAATCCGTTACACCGCTGTCCAATATCGCTTCAATCAATGAAGGAGGCGACCCGACTCCCCCAAAACCGCCAAACATCAGAACCGATCCATCCCGAACATCTGCAATTGCTGTGTCCATGCTGATTGCTTTTTGAAATGGCGCCATTTAATGTCAATCCTTTTTTAAGTTTTTTTCGACCGCTGCAACAGTTTCTGAAAAAATAGAGATAAGCTCTTCCATTTCACCGTCTGAAATGGTAAAAGGAGGAGCAATAATGACAGCATCTCCTTCTCCACTGTCTATTCCAGCTTTGGAAGGATAAACAATCAGCCCGCGTTTTTTCGCCTCGCTGACAATAATCTGAGTTACCGCCTGCTCTGGCGGGAATATTTTCTTCTTTTTTTGGTCTGCTACAAATTCAACGCCTAATAGCAGTCCTTTTCCGCGCACATCACCTATAATGCCGCTTTGAGATGCCGCCTCATCAAGCGTTTTCTTCAGCACAGCGCCCTTTTTTTCTGATTGTTTGATCAAGCCGTGCTTTAACACATATCGCAAAACTTCAAGAGCAGCTTTGGCTGAATAGGGATGTGCACTATATGTGTGACCGCTCATAATCACACCTGACCCTTGTTTTATCGTTTCAATAATAGAATCAGATACGACGGCAGCTGCAATAGGCGCATACCCCGCACCGAGTCCCTTCCCCAGTACAGCAATATCAGGTACGGTGTCCCAATGCTCTGTCGCGAGCATCCTTCCTGTTCTCCCAAGCCCCGTCATCACTTCATCTGCAATAAAAAGCACATCGTGTGTGCGGCATACCTCACTTAATCTCTCATAATATCCCGGAGGCGGAGTAATCGCTGCTCCTGCAGCACCAATAATAGGCTCAGCCACAAAGCCGGCGATGAATTGGCTTCCGATTCTTTTGATCATAGTGTCCAGTTCATCAGCTGCAGTCTGAACAAAGTCTTCTTCCGTCTCATGATTCAGCCGATAAATATGTGGAGCTGAGATAGCTGGATACCGCTCAATGAGATGGGTGAACCGGTATCTCCTTTCATAAAAACCAGACAATGAAAGCGCTCCCAAAGTTATTCCGTGGTAACTGCTCCATCGAGACAAAAAGATGGATTTTTGTGGTTGCTTTTTTTCCTGCCAATACTGAATGGCGATTTTCATAGCTGTTTCTATCGCTTCTGATCCGCTGTTGACAAAAAAAGACCAATTCACGTCTCCAGGCAGCTCCTGTGCCAAGAGAGCGGCTAATTGCTCGGCGGGCTCACTCGTAAACTGTGAGCGGTAAGCAAAAGACACCTGATCAAGCTGTTCTTTCAGCTTCTCAGTCACATCACGAACTCCGTGGCCGATATTACATGTCACCGCACCTGACGAGCCGTCGAGATATTTTTTTCCGGTCTGATCATAAACATATGAACCCTTCGCATAACTGACAACCGGATAGGCCGAGCTAAGCTCTGGCTTAATCAAATAACTGCTCATGCTCCCACCTCAAAACCTCTTTTACCATATTGTATGAGTGTCCAAATGGCGGCATGACGTTCCCCGCAAAAACTTTTTCACATAAAAAGAGCCTTCCTAATAGGGAAGGCTCTTTTGGAATTTCAGCATCTAGCAAATAAAAGCGGCTCCAACAATAATTAATAAAATGAACAAGACAACAATTAACACAAATGTATTTGTCCCGCAGCCAAATCCGTAACCGTACCCAGAGTATCCATACATACTGTTTTCATCCTTTCTTATCACGATATACGGCATTTTATGCGGGCCAAGTCCCAAATGGTTTGTGCAAACGCCTATTTCATGTAAGGAAATAATGAAATACAGTATGCACCCGCTCATATTTTTTAAACGTCAGCTTTTCGTAAAACTGAGTTGCACCGTCAGTGCTTGCAGCCACTAAGTAGGCTGCTTCCATTCCTAGTGATTTGGCGATGGACAGCATTTCTTTCACTAAGATACTGCCGTAGCCCTTCCTTTGAAACTGATCTAAAATTGCCACTTCTTCGATTTTAGCCGTTTTCTCTTGATGATCGATAAACAGCTCGCCGCACCCAATGGGAACTTTCTGTGCCTGGTCGCTGTAACAAACAACAAGAATGATTATACCTGCTTCATAGAAAGGATATTTTCTTTTTAATTTTTGTTCAGCGATTGCTTCTCCAATATAAATGGAATCGTAAATTTTCATAATAGAAGATCCGTCGCTAAGACTTTTCGCCGTCCCCCATGCGGTTAAAGGATGTCCCATCTGCCCCTTCCAGTCACTAAGCTTCATGTCATATAGTAGCTCATCCTCGACGACAAAACCGCTTTTTACAAGCGACTGCTTCAAACCGAGCGGAAAAACATGCTGCGGCGACGCTTTTAAATGGAGATAATTCGCATCAAGCAGCTTTGGTACGGAGGGTAAAAAGTTAAGTAACCGCTCCAATGGAAACGTATCATGGAGCTGAACAAAGTTATGAGAAAAAATTTGCGGAAGCTGCGGATCTCTGTATACGCTGTAATGATCAAACGATGCCGATTCAGACGTTAACAATATATATTGATGTTCCGTTTTTGAATAATGTCCTGTCATGAACGTCTCCTTTTTATGACCTATACCTTTACTCTGTTGCAATATTCAATTTCTTTATAATCTCATCGTACACCGGATAAAACGGCTTTCCAATTGGAAATTGCTGAATATTTCGGAAAGAAGCGGAGATTGGCTTCTGATGTAAAAAAAACTTCCTTGTTACTTGTTCACTAATCGGGTGAAAGACGCCGTTTAGAAACAAAAACGGCTCGCGTTCGATGAAAAACAGACGTCGGCCAGGCGGATTTTTGATCAATTCAGATCGTTTCCACGTAATCGGCGGCCCTTCCGGAAGCGTCTCCATCTCTTCTTTTCCAATTGTCACTATGTCTTTTCTTTGAAATTGATAAAATTGCAACGCATACTGGTCCACAATTCGCCTTTTTTTTCCGGCCTCGATATAAAATATTGCAGGATGGTCAGCTTCCTTTACTAAAATATAATTCGGAATGTTTAAAATTTTGCCAATCCTATATTGGAATAAATATGGGTCTGGAACAGCGACAGTCCGATTTAGATACAAAAAACCCCACTTTTCTCCAACAGGATGCCTTACACCCTGATCAAAAAAATACACATTTTGATCTGAACCTTTTACAAAAGAGCCGTCAATCAAATCGGCGGGCAGAAACCGATATGCATTTTGAAATGAATCTGGGGTTTTATAGGTTGTGTCTAATACTTCATTTATCGGCAGAAATGGGGTAAAGTTGTTGAGTCTCGCCCAAAAAATTGCGTCGCCATGATTCCAATGCTTCATATCATCATCCCAATATCCTCCAAATTTATGGTGGATGAGATTAAGTAACGAACGGCGATGCATGACGGAGCAATGATCAACTTGAAAAGCGGCCTGATCAAGCACTGCATTGGCATTTCTGTAGAAATGTGAGATTTCCTCTCCCCTTTCGTTTACATGTACAACTTTTTGTTTTGAAAAGACCGCCTGCGCTTCAGGCTTATGTGAAAACTCTTGCACCATACGGCTCAGCCGCTCAGGATGATAAACAGTGTCGTCAGTAAGATAGGAAATGTAATCGCCGTCTGTAAATGGGAGCGCACTGTTAATTAATGTGGCATAACGGGCTGTTTTTAATCGATCTGCAGGATGCACGAAACTGTTATGGTATTGAATGCGCCGGTCATGGAGATACTTGTGAATCACCGCAGTTGTTTCTGCATTCGAATGATCATCCATGATAAAAAGCTCCCAAAGATCATGCGTTTGCTGTATCACGCTTTCGATCGCTTTTTGCAAATAATCGGGTTTGTTGTAACTTGTTAAAATAATAGACACTTTCTCTCCCATCTATACCGCCTCCCGCCGTCAAACATAAAAACGGCTCCGCAGCAAGCAGAGCCTCTGGCATCATTTAAAAAGCACCCCAGCTTACAACACTTGAGAGTGAAACATGAGATCTCGTGTTATTTAACGGGTTTTGGAAAATAACCAAATCAGTCAGAACTTCTTTTACGATGACATTTTGAAGTGTATCTCCGTTGATCAAATTGACTTTTGAAACCGGTACGCCCAGCTCTTTTGCAAAAACAAGCTGGCGTCTGAGGTCAGATGGATTTCCTTCAGAAGACGATTGACGTATCAGCAGAATCAGCAAAAGCAAAATAAAATGCAGTTCATCTTGGTTTTCTTCTCGATCCACTTGTTTCTCTAAATCCAAATCATCCCTCTCCCTTATCCTTATCTCTGTTTCACAATATGTGCGACTTCGATTTATGGTATAGGCTATGTCCACTCCATTAAAAAATCAGCATTTTCCTTAAATAGATGAAAAATAGATCAGGTACGGCGTTCGACTCATACCAAATAACAGCCGGAAGAATATGATTAACGTGAGTTCACTATCGAATAGGAGGTGTGTGTAATGAGCTCTAAAAATGCACAGTTAAAAAAGGATTTAATTAAAGCCGTTTTAAGCCCTTTATTTCCAACTGCAACAGAAGGAGGAGAAAACATGGATAGTAATCTTAAAGACTTGCTTGAAGCTGCCATCGATCAAAGAGTAGATGAAAGTGAGACGGTTACGGCAGAATCTCTTTTAGACCCTTCCCTTCCGGCAAGATGGATTTTCGCCAGAGTTACGCCAGGCACGACAATCAGCATTGTAACCGATTCGGGAGACATGATCGGGCCGGTTGTCTTCGTTGCTTTCGATCAGGTTCACGGGATCGTATTTGTAACACAGGAAAGCTCCGTCACTCCAGCAGGCCAAGCTACAACATTAATTGATGTAGACAAAGTAGAAAGCGTTACGTTCTTTTCATAACATCCGATGAAAGTGTTGTATATCCAGTCGGGATACGGAGGAATATATTGTTATTTTAATCGCTGGGCTGAAGAATGTTTTCGGAACACTCATACAGAGTATATGTCTGCAGATACACTTGAAGCAGAAACTTTGGTGAAGATCGAAACGTTTCAGCCGGACTTCGCACTCTTGATGGTTGGAGACCGCGTTCCTCACGACTGGCTGACCTGGTTAAAGGGTAAGGGTATCCCCGTATATGTTTGGCTGACCGAAGACCCATTTTATATGGATATCAGCCTACAGGTAATCAAGCTCGCTGACGCCATATTAACGATTGAACAAAATGCCGCTCTCTATTATCAAGGGCTCGGCTACCAGCACGTCTATTATGTTCCGATACCAGTTAATCATCGGCTGTTTAAAAAAATGGGCACCGAACATTCCTATCATTCAAATCTGTTAATCATCGGCTACCCTTACCCTAATCGGGTTCAGCTTATGAAAGAAGCGGTCCATCTGCCATTCACGGTTCGGGTAATCGGCAAGGAATGGAGAAAATATCTGCCTAAAAAAGTGCTCAAACAGCCGCATATTGATATCGTCAGCACATGGGTTCCACCCGAACAGGCCGTTCATTATTATAATGGGGCAGACATCGTAATTAATGCGCATCGTCCCTATCATTTTGCTTTCAACCAAAATACTATGCGCATCAAAAATGCCAGTTTTAATAACCGAACGTTTGATATCGCTGCATGCGAAGCATTTCAATTAACAGATTTACCCGCGGCGCATCCTTTTTCATCCTTTATTTCTTATCACGGCATGAACGACTTTAAGGAAAAAGCCGCTTTCTATATCAACCACCCTGAAGAACGGCAAAAAGCTGCAGCAGCCAATTATAAAGAGACCGTACCCGCATTTACGTTTGATGAGCTTCCTGCAAAACTAAAAGCGATTCATCTGGCGCTTTCTTGAAAAATCGTTCATTGCTATGAACGATTTTTTTATTCATAGAAAAAAGCAGCTGTACAAGCTGCTTTCTATTCTAGCCGTCAGAACGGTCTTTCAGCTTCCTCGGATTTACCTGTTTATGAAGATCAGGCATTTCGCCGAGATGCTGTGCAATTTGTTCCCACGATACAATTTTGAAATTTTGATTGACGGCTTGTCCGTTATCGATATTTTCGCCGTCCTGCGCCACAAAAATCCCGTACGGATATTTTGGGCCAAGTCCGAAACCGAGAACATCAATACCATCCGTGTCACTAGTACCGTCTATCTTCTCGCCATCTGTAATCTCAAAGTTGGCTACATAGCGATTTTTCCCCTGCCGTTCATACATTGCATAGCTGTTATTTCCTTGACTTGAAGCCATGAGATATCCTTTGCCATTTGGTGCATAATAGATTGTCAGTCCTTCAATATCAGCTGTCAAATGATCTCCTGTCGCACGGTCAACAACCTGCCCCTTTGACCCTCCGCCGGGCTCAGCGTTAAATTTCCAGATGGCCTCATCTTCCTCTGCTATGTATAGGTTCCCATACTCATCATCCGCAACAAGGCCTTCGGTCTGAGAATTCAACTTAAATTCACGCACCTTTTTCCCTGTTACATAACCCTTTCCACCATCAACAATTTCATACTGCTCAAATTCCCCTTGTTTGCCTGTCACTAATGCGTAAAATGCTCCTGTTTTCTGGCTGTGATACAGGCCGAATCCATAAACCTCAGAAATATTGGTGGAAATAGGATGTTTCGGATCTGTAATGCTTTTCAATTTTCCTTTATCCCCGTCTATTGCATATACTTCAATTGTGTTTTTTCCTTCGGACCGGTTGGATGCGGCAGCAATATCAATTTTTTCGCCGTTCAATGGAAAATCATAGCGCAGATCGACATTATTGAGCTTGCCAAACTCATAAGAATGAAGCTGTTTTCCGTCTAAATCATACACGACGAGCCCTGACTTCTTATTTGTCGTAATCAACTTGCTTTTTTCCGGGTGTTTTTCATGAACCCAAATGGCCGGGTCATCTGCTGCGTCATCGCCAGATGCGACCGGATCTGTCTCCGTGTGTGCAGTCACTTTGAAATGATGTTCCTCATTCACATAATGAGCCGACACCGAGGTTGCTGTCAGGCTAAGCAATAAACCCGCGGCAGTGCTTAGCAGCATTGTTTTTGAAACCTTCATTTGGTACCCTCCTCTTTTATCACCATCACTACTATTGTAAAATATATACAGGTGATTACCGTGAGGAAAATGAACCTTTTTTTATAGGGTTTCTGACTCAAACAACTTTTCCCCAAAGTGGTACGTGAGATGGACTTTGTCTGGTTTGCTTTTGAGGAGCGAAATAAAAATATGTTGAATATTTAGTACATTGTTTATTTAGTTTTGTTGTTCCCTAGTTACGTCCGTTTTTCCATTTTCTATTAAAAAAGAACACTTTGTGACATGATCATTCCCCTAAATTTTGTTTTATTGGTTGCTTTCATTAATTCGATTACAAAGTTGAACATATGATGCATGGTAGAGAAACGAGAGTTGGAGGATAAGCCATGCCTAAACAGCAAACAGCAGAACTAAAACCATTTTTCCATAACAAAACAGTTTTAGTCACTGGCGGAACGGGTTCAATCGGGAGTCAAATTGTCAAACGCCTTTTGCTGCTTACACCTAAACAGGTGATTGTATTCAGCAAAGACGACAGTAAACAGTATGTCATGAGCCAAAAGTATGCGGAGGATAAGCGGCTATTATTTGTACTCGGAGATGTACGCGATCACAGAAGGGTGAATCAGGTGATGAAAGGCGTCGATATCGTCTTTCACGCGGCTGCGCTGAAACAGGTTCCGACATGTGAGGACCATCCATTTGAAGCGATCCAGACCAATCTCATCGGCGGACAAAATGTGGTGGAAGCTGCCCTTTCACACCGAGTGCAGCATGTCATTAATATCAGTACGGATAAAGCTGTATCTCCTGTGAACACAATGGGGGCCACCAAGCTGTTATCTGAAAAGCTGTTTCATCAAGCAAACCGCCACGTCCAAAACAAAGGAACCTTGTTTTGTTCGGTCCGCTTTGGAAATGTTCTCGGTTCCAGAGGTTCGGTCATCCCCATATTATTTGAACAGATGATGGAGGGTGAACCTCTGACCATCACAGACAAAAACATGACCAGATTTTTCATGTCAATAGACGATGCAGCTACATTAACATTACAATCGGCTGCTATTACAAAAGGCGGAGAAACCTTTATTTTCAAGATGGAATCACTGAAACTTGAAGAACTGATTCATGGGTTTGAAGAATATGCATCGCAGCACGGGCTCCCGCGGCCGGCTGCAGTAGAAGTGGGCAAGCGTCCAGGTGAAAAGCTTCACGAAGAATTAACATCTCCACATGAAATTGAATCACTGTATGAATGGGGCAATCTTTATGCGATCCTTCCAGAGCCGGAAAAACATCCTGACTTTCGCAAAGTCAATCTGCCTGGGTATCAATCAGATCAAGCCCCGCTTATTACGAAAGAAAGAATTGCTCAGATTATTGAAGAATTGCATCAAGAGAAAAAGGCATAAAAACAAGCCTGTCTATCCATTAGGCAGGCCTGTTTTTAACACTTTATTTATTAAAGAGATGCAGATAGCTTTCGTATCCTTCTTCTTTTAGCTTATGCTTCGGAACAAACCGCAGCGCTGCTGAATTTATGCAGTAACGAAGTCCGTTTGGCCCCGGTCCGTCATTAAATACGTGGCCAAGATGAGAATCAGCAGTTCGGCTTCTTACTTCTGTGCGAATCATGCCGTGGCTCGTGTCCAGTTTTTCTTCCACTTCTTCTTCTTCAATCGGCTTTGTAAAGCTTGGCCAGCCGCAGTGGGAATCAAATTTATCCTTGGATGTAAACAATGGCTTGCCTGACACAATGTCTACATACAAGCCTTCTTCCTTATGATCCCAATATTCATTTTGAAATGGCGGCTCCGTGCCGTTATTTTGCGTTACTTCATATTGCATACGATTTAATGATTTTATTTTTTCTTCTTTATTGTACGCCATTTATTTAGCCCCCCAATGCTCGCTGATAAATCCCGCTCGTCCGGAACCTGTCCGGTAGCGCTGATAATGTGCTGGATTCTTTTTATAAAAATGCTGATGGTAGCCTTCCGCTTCATAGAAAGGTTCAGCTTTTAAAATGTCCGTTACAATCGGATCTTTAAAGATGCCGCTTTCCGCCAGACGTTGCTTGGAAGCTTCCGCAAGCTCCTTTTGTTTATCATTATGATAAAAAATGGCTGCGCGATAGGAGCTGCCGCGATCAGCAAACTGCCCCCCGGCATCTGTCGGATCGATTTGCTGCCAAAATAATTCAAGCAGTTTTTCATAAGGGAATACATCAGGATTAAACGTGATTTGAACGGCTTCACGATGTCCCGTCGTTTCACTGCACACCTCTTCATACGTAGGGTTTTCAGTATGGCCGCCTGTATACCCGGACACCACTTTTTCAATTCCCGGCTGTTCGTCAAAAGGTTTAACCATACACCAAAAACAGCCTCCTGCAAATGTGGCGATTTCTTTTTTTTCAGACATACTGGTGCCTCCTTTGTTAATACGTGGTATTATTATATTATAGCATGTAAAAATAGAATGAAAATGATTCTGCTTTTCAATAAAATCTATAGGTTTTAAGCAATATGCTTATGTAATGGAGGTTCACAAATTTGAAAGTAAGAACACAGATGATGTACGATATGGAAACTTTACTCCGTAAAGTCTTTAAACAAATACGCAATGAAATCAATGAAATTTTAGATAAAGAGCTGTCGCGGAATGAATTCACCATTCTTCGGATCCTCAGTGAACAAGGGCCTAAAAAAGTCACTGAATTTGCGCCTATTTTAGAGGTATCGGCAAGCCACATTACGGCTGTGACCGATGCGCTGGTAGAAAAGGAATGGATTACGAGAATCAGATCGAAGGAAGACAGACGCATCATCCGCATTCATATCACTGAAGCGGGCGAAAAAGTCCTTCAGCACTTTAACGAGAAAAAAACGGAATATTTCTTTAAACGCTTTGACTGCTACACTGATGCTGAACTTGCCACGTTAATCGAGCTCTTCAGCAAACTTGATAAAAAACGGTAAAAAAAAGCACATACCGATATATAGGTATGTGCTTTTCGCAGTGCTTCACTTATTTTTCAGTAAACAGCTTCATTGCTTTCCAGCGGCCATATCTATAATACAAAAATGCCGCGCAGCTGCTAAATAAAAAACTCATTCCGATTCCAAGCCCGATTCCTTTTTGTCCAAGCCAAGCTGAAAATAGAGCTGTGAAAGGATATCTCAACACCCAAAACGAGATCAAATTTAATACCAGAACCTGCAACATCGCTCCCGCGGCCCTGACGATTCCGTTCAGCACAAAATTAATCCCAATAAAAGGGTAGAAAAATGCGATCCACTTCAAATATTGTTCACCAAATGCGACCGCATCAGGCTCACTGATAAATAACCTTATGAGATATTTACCAAATACCCAAATCATAACCGCAATCACCAGCATGCAGGAAATAACAGCCATCACACCCAGCCTTGCAATTGTTCCCACTCTTTTTTCGTTTCCGATTCCAATATTTTGCCCTGCCATACTGTTGACGGCCGTACCGGCAGCCATTGCTGGAAGCGTGATGATGCTATCAAGCCGCTGCACCGCGCCAAAGCCTGATACCACGTGATCCCCGTATGAGTTGACAACACTCATAATCGCCATCATACCGCCTGTAATCACCATCATCTGCAGACCTGCCGGAATCCCGAGTTTCAAAATCAGCGCGGACTCTTCCCACTTGGGCATTCTCGGAATCGAGAATGGCACAAGCTTGTGTTTGATGACATAAAACAACCCATACAGAAACGCAATGCCCTGTGACAAAATCGTTGAATAAGCTGCTCCCGCTATTCCCATGCGGAACACAGAAATAAAGAGCGGCGCAAGCACTGTATTCAGTACAACAGCAAACGCAATAAACCGGAGAGGTGTCTTGCTGTCGCCCAGCGCACGAAGCACAGTACTGATAAAGTTATAACCAAACAAAAATAAAATGCCGATAAATTGAATCTGTAAATACGCCTCAGCAAGCGGTATCATTGACTCCGGCGTTTTTAGAAGACGCAGCAGAAGCTCTGAGAGAAAAAAACCGGCAACGCCAAATCCAATGCTTAGGCCTGTTAATAAAACAACAAAAGCGTTAATATACGACGCCATTCCTTTTACATCATCTTTTCCTTTTTGCTGAGATAAAATTGTTAACGTCGCATTGTTAAGACCCAAAATAAAAGACAGCACGGTCAAAACAATCGTGCTTGATACCGCGGCTGCCCCAAGGGCTTTTGCCCCCAGTAAATTGCCGATCCACAAGCTGTCTATAAATTGAAAGGAAACCTGCAATGCGTTTCCAAGCATAATAGGCATTGAAAACAGTACAAGCTGTTTCAGCACGTTCCCCTGTGTAAAATCGTATGCTTTCATCTTTTCTCCTTGTGTTCTCAAATTTTCTTCGGACCGCACGAAAAAAGAGACGTTGTTTCATGTCTCTTTTTTCATGACTTATCGGTTTTTTTTCGGTCTCGCATACCGAATGTAAACACCATCACACTTAGAAACAAGGCACAATAGGAAACATTCAAATACATTTGATCCATGTCTTCAGCGGCCAGATGATGATAAGCAAGCCAGCCGAAGTACAGGGAAAATGTAAAGGATAATAAACTGAAATACTGGTAAATCCGTTTCATTTTCAGTCACCTCTATTGTTTAGGATGGTAATAGGAAAACTCAATTTCATCTTTTTCTAAATTTATCTTATCCGCTTTGACATACATTCCATTCGTTAAAGGCATTTCTGACAAACGCACTTCAATGCTTTTATCTCCGGGGTGAACATGGACAAATGACGGCAATTCATAAAAGCTGTCCATATAATTTAACACAAAGCTAATTGGTATACTCAATTTCCCTAACGAAAATTTCGTGACATTCAGCTCTACATCACCGTTTTTTTTCACGGTCGGCTCAAAAGCGATAAACGCATCAATAGACGTGGAAAATGCCTTGATTTTCCCTGCGACATGAACATCATCATCAATCTCTACTTTATAATCAAGCTTGTTTGATGCTTTGTCGTTTAAATATGAGTTAACAAACGCAGCTAATGATTCTTTTGTGCTTGTCACTTGAAATCCATACTCGCTCTCAGATGAATCCTTCACCTGAGCCTGTTCCCCCGGGAGCAAAACAAGTGCCAAAAACCCGGCGGCGAGGATAAAATTGATTGCAAGCAATATAAAAAACAGTCGCTTCCACTTATTCATGCTGTCACCCTACTCTTTCGGTAATCCTTCTTTTTTAATGGCTTGATAGACGCGCTTTGCGATAAGAGAATAACCCGTACCATTAGGATGAAAATCATCTTCCTCAGAAATTCGGCTGCTGTCACTTTTTTGATTGAACAAATCTTCGATATGAATGATTTTTGCATGTTTATCTTTTTTCAGCTCTTTTTCAGCAATATGGTTCCAATCCGTGACGACACCATTTATTTCATTTAGTTCTGATAATGTAAACGTAAACGGATTGTACATGCTGACATAAATCAGCTCAGCGTGATCATTCAGCTCGCGAATTTCAGAAATGATTTTTTCAAAGCGCTTTTCGTACGGTTTTTCCGCTTCCTGAAACGGTTCAACGGTTAATTGCAGAAAGTTTTGGCGAAGGATTTTCATCAAATCATTACCGCCAATTGTAAAAAAGACATAATCTGCGTCCTTTATGCCTTTTTGAACCTTTTTATCTTTTAGTTTTTCTAATAAATCATCCGAACGGTTCCCTTTTACAGCATAATTTTTCACGTCGACCGTTTTGACTTGTTTATCTGACCGGATAGAATCCGCCACCTTGCCGACATATCCCTTTTCGTCGGGATCTCCGACTCCTTCTGTCAGCGAATCTCCGACAGCCGCTATGACAATGTGTTCTTTTGTTTTCGTTTCATGGGCTTTTTGTTTTCCCTCAGATGATGTACGTATGCTCGTACACGCAGTAAGAAGCAAAATCAAACTGGCCATGATTGAAAAAATGCGCAGCTTCAATCTTGTTGCTCCTTCCCATTCTACTAGTGGAAAGTGTATCATGTTTTAGAAGATTTGCAAATGCCTAGTCTTCTAGCTTACTTGAGTGTACTGGCTGACTTCACATCGGAAATGATATCATCGTACGGTGTATTCTCTACTCCATTGTAATCTTTCAGCACCTTACCGTCCGGACCTACCAAATAAAAAGAAGATTGATGAATCACTTGGTCCTCTCCCTCCGGCTTCTTTACGATCGCTTTAAAGCTCTTAAGTGCAAACTCCTCAATCTCACTCTGGCTGTATCCCGTGAGAAAATCCCAGTTATCAAAAGATAATGGATAATTTGCGGCAAATTTCTTCAGCTGTTTCGGCTTATCGTTTTCTGGGTCAACACTAAATGATATGATGCGGACATCTATATTTTCGGCTTTCAGTTTTTTTTGCAGATCAGTCATATGAGCGGTCATTGGCGGACATATAGTTTCACAATTGGTAAAAATAAAATCCGCCAGCCATACTTCTCCTTTTAAACTCTCTAAAGAAACGTTCTTGCCGTCTTGGTTTTGAAATGTAAAAGGCTCCACCTCGTAATTAAGCGGATTTTTAATCTGCTGTCCTCCGCATGCACACAAAAACAGAAAAAACAGCCCAGCCGTTAACCCCTTGATAACCTTCATGACATCCACCCTTTCCAGCCAACATAAAAACGCTTTCTAAAACCGTCCTTACTGTCCCATGTTTGTATTCGATACTGAGCAAAAAAAATCCTGCATGCCTCCCCATTAACGATTACAAAGGAGGGCATGCAGGTAAAAAACGGCATGTTACGCGTTGTGCTTTAACACCTCTTGATGAAATACAGCCTGATAATCTGCCCACTTCATCCGGCGCTTCATATAATGTCGGAAAGAATACACTTTTGCCCTGCTGTTTGATGAAAACACTTCTTTTAAGTAGAATTGCAAATGGTGATGTAACATAAAGAAATAGTGCTCATCTTCCTTTAATACAGGTATTTCTGTCACTTTCACCTGAATCCCGTCACCGCGTTTGAACTCTAGGCTTTTGAGTAACAAGCTATCAATCCTCTTTTTTGTTTTTCTTCTATTATATATGATGCCAGCCGGGCTGTCTGTCATTTTGCGCGGTTGTGTAAAAAAATTAGATTAGCAAATGGAACAAGTCCTCATCCTTGTTCACCTCTACATAATGAAACGGTTTTTTGTTCATCCGTTCAATCAGCGGCCCATAATCGGCTTTGTTCTGCAGCTCGATGCCGACAAGAGCAGGTCCGTTGCTTTTATTATTTTTCTTCGTATATTCAAACCTTGTAATGTCATCATTCGGCCCGAGGACTTCGTCAAGAAATTCGCGGAGCGCCCCCGCTCTTTGCGGAAAGTTGACGATAAAATAATGCTGAAGACCTTCAAAAATCAAGGAACGCTCCTTCATTTCCTGCATTCTTCCGATATCGTTATTGCCCCCGCTTACCACACACACCACGTTTTTCCCTTTAATTTCATCCTTGTACAAATCAAGCGCTGCGACAGAAAGAGCTCCAGCCGGTTCAGCAACAATCGCACATTCGTTATATAATTCAAGAATGGATGTACATACTTTTCCTTCAGGCACAAGGAGAATGTCATCAACGACAGATTCCAGCGTCCGGAAGGTTTCCTCGCCAATTTTTTTAACAGCCGCCCCATCTACAAACTTATCAATTTTATCAAGTGTGACGACATGCCCAGCTTTATTTGATTCAAAATAGGATGCCGCTCCCGCCGGCTCAACAGCAATTATCTTTGTATCAGGGGACACGTTTTTCAAATATGTACCTACCCCAGAGAGAAGGCCGCCGCCTCCGACACTTGCAAAAAGAAAATGCGGTTCTGTATCAATGTCGTTTAAAATCTCGACCGCGAGCGTTCCCTGTCCGGCCATCACATCCGGATCATCGAACGGATGGATAAACGTCCGAGATTCCGCCTCACAGCATTCAACAGCGCTTTTATACGCATCGTCAAACGTATCGCCTGTCAAAATAATATCGATAAATCCTTTTCCGAATAGTTCAACTTGAGATACTTTTTGTCTCGGTGTAGTAGACGGCATAAAAATTTTCCCGTGAATTCCAAGATGTTTACACGAAAATGCCACACCTTGAGCGTGGTTTCCGGCACTTGCACACACAACCCCGTTCTCTGTCTGCTCGCTGGAAAGCTGTTTCATTTTATGATAAGCCCCTCTGAGCTTAAAAGATCTGACAACTTGCAAGTCTTCACGTTTTAAATAAATATTGCATTCATATCTCTCAGAAAGTCTGTCATTCCTCTGCAAAGGTGTGTGAATGACAACGTCCTTTACGTTTTGGTGAGCCTTCAAAATGTCTTTCACTTGGATGAGAGAGTTTTCTTTAAGCAACGGTTTCATGTACAGATTCCTTTCTTGTTTTAAATCCCTATTTAATATGCCATTATAACACGAATATTCAAAAAATAAGACAATTATTTTTATTTAATAATTAAAAAAATACAGACTATGTCCACCACATCTTGTGGTAACTTCTGTTCAACCATTATCCTGCAGAGCCAAGAAAAAAGATGATCGTAAAATAAAGGGTGTTTTCAACCAAAAGGCATGATATAATGAAACCAATTAGAACCAAAAGGAGCCAATTGATGAATAGTGCACCAAAACTCAATACATTTCAACATCTAATCGGAGAACATCAAACTTTCCTGGAAGCGAAGCGAATCGCCAAGCAGTTCTCGTTATCAGAGCTTCCTGTCTTAATAACAGGAAAAATCGGAACAGGCAAAAATCACTTCGCACATGCCATACACTTGGAATCTTCGAGAAGCAATGAACCGTTTATAATCGTCAATTGCAGCACCCATTCGGAAGAAACCCTTATTCATGAGCTTTTTGGCCCTAACGGAAACACAGGTGTTTTTCAAAAAGCGGTACGAGGAACCCTTTTTCTTGATGATATATGGTGCATGCCTGCTTCTGTACAAGCTCAGCTGTTAAAAGCGCTTGATTCAGACACGGAGAAACCGCGAATGATCTGTGCTTCTGCAGACCGATCCGTGGAACATACCTTCAGGCAAGACTTATTCTACAGACTGAACATTTTAACGCTCACACTGCCCGAATTATCGGAACGAAAAAGCGATATTCCGCTTTTGACACAGCATTTTCTCTCAAATTCCGATCAGCAAATGTTAATCGATCCCTCCGTTTTTCAGGTGCTTGAGAAGCATACATTTGAAGGCAATGTCAGGGAATTAAAAAACGCTGCAGATTATATGGCGGCAGTATCAAGCGGAGGAACGATTCAGCCATATGACCTGCCGCCATATATTAGAGGCGCGATAGACGGAAAAACGTCGAAGAAAAAAGCGAAGCTGCTGACTTTAATGGAAAAAGCTGAGTTTTTATTTATTTTGGAAACAATAAAAGTATTGAACGAAAAAGGAGAACCTGCCAGCAGACGGATCATTTCTGAACACAGCAAAAATACCCAAACCTCGTTAACTCCTCAGCAGGTCAGAAGCCGTCTCGACTATTTGGAGAAAAAAGATTATGTCACCAAAAGCCGCGGACGCGCAGGCACAAAAATTACCTTTGAGGGCTTGAGCTTTATAGAGACGTTAAAAAATCAAATGATCTAGCGATCGAAAGGAGAATGTACTTGTTTACAATCAAAGAAGAGATCGCCAATGCGATTACACACGGCATCGGTGTCCTCTTATCCATCCCAGCATTAGTGTTTCTAATCATATTTGCGGCTAATTACGGGTCTGCATGGGACATTGTCAGCTTTACAATATTCGGTGTCTCTATGCTGCTGTTATATTTGAGCTCCACCCTGCTTCACAGCATCACACATAAAAAAACGAAGGACATTTTGGAGATTATTGATCATAGCGCGATTTACGTACTCATCGCCGGAACCTACACGCCTTTTTTGCTTGGGCCGCTGAAAGGCACACTCGGCTTTACCCTGTTGGTTATCGTATGGTCACTTGCCCTAGGCGGAATCGTTTTTAAAATTTTCTTCGTGAAACGGTTTATCCTATTGTCAACCTTCGTGTATTTAGTCATGGGGTGGCTGATGATTATTGCAGTTAAACCTTTATATGCTTCACTGAGCGGAGCAGGATTCAGCCTCCTTTTTCTCGGCGGCATTTTATACTCTGTCGGAACCATCTTTTACATTTGGAAAAAGATCCCCTTCCATCATGCCATTTGGCACAGCTTTGTATTGGGCGGAAGCGCTGCTATGTTTTTCTGCGTGCTCTTCTATTGTGTAAAAGTGCCGTTCCTTTCGTAACAGTAACAGAAAAGCGCAGTCTTCACGACTGCGCTTTTTTTATGCACGTAATTGTTTTTCATTGGCAGGTATATAAGCTTTTGAAAAGGACAATTCAATGTCTGCCGGTTTTAAGCGTTTAAAAAACGAGCCCTTTTGCATGTTATCTGTTCCTTTCGTTTCCACCATCACCAACGGAAGATGATAGCGGGCCGCAAGCTCTACAGGATCAATAGAACCATCTAGTGAAAGAATCAGGCTTTGTCCCTTTTCCAGCTGTTTTTTCACATCTTCATATACCTTTTCTGAATCACCGTCTGAAATCACATCCATCCGATCCAGCCATTGCCCGATAAAAGGCAAGCGGAACACTTTTGGGTTGGCGATAAAGCCGGCCGGTTCCTCAATATATCCAGCAATTAAGGCCAGTTCAGCCAAACGCAAACGGGGATGCACATACAAAACAGGACCGTGTGGTATTGGCTCTGGCTGATGGATCGTCACAACTGAACCGGAGATGCCGATACAGCCTTCCAAAAACGCCTTTGGCTGTTCGTACACAAGAGTCATCTGTTTTTTGTATGACAGACGGGGATCGAGCATTGTTTGATTAAATAATTGTTTCATATTTTTTAACAGCATATACACAATATAAACCACTAGAAGGCTGTAGCGAACCAATTAAAATCCTCCCGCTTTAGAAGAATTCTTTTTTTCATACATTAGAAATTCGTAATCATACGGGTTTTTTTCGTCTTTGATCCCCTGCTCAGAAGAAACCAGCTTCCAATTGGATTCATCAAATTCAGGGAAGTGACGGTCACCCTCAAACTCGTGATGAATTTTCGTCATATACAGTCTGTCCGCATAAGGGAACAGGTCCGTATAGAGCTGAGCTCCTCCGATCACAAAGCATTCTTCAGGGCCTGAACAAATGTCCAGTACATCCTTTAATGAACTGACAACCGTGCATCCCGGAAATTCTGAAGCCGGCGCTGAGGTAACGACAATATTTTTCCGATTTGGAAGCGGACGTCCGATCGATTCAAATGTTTTCCGGCCCATAATGATTGAATGGCCCGATGTTACTTTCTTAAAGTATGCAAGATCATTGGGCAAATGCCACGGCAAATCATTGTCTTTGCCGATAAGCCTGTTGGCATCCATCGCAAAAATGAATGAAATCATACGCTGACCGCCCCTTTTATATGAGGATGCGGATCATAATCCTTGATGATAAAGTCCTCAAATGCAAAGTTAAAAATAGAATCAACCTTTCTGGCGAAACGAAGCTTCGGAAGCGGTCTAACATCTCTTTCCAGCTGCAAATTGACTTGTTCAATATGATTTTGATAGATATGAACATCACCAAATGTATGGATGAACTCGCCCGGTTCAAGCCCAGTCACATGAGCAATCATCTTGGTTAGCAGGGCATAAGATGCAATATTAAACGGCACACCTAAGAAAACATCGGCAGAGCGCTGATAAAGCTGACAGGACAGCTTGCCGTCAGACACATAGAATTGGAACAGGCAATGGCACGGCGGCAACGCCATTTTATCAATTTCACCAACATTCCAGGCGCTGACGATTAAGCGTCTGGAGTTCGGATTTGTCTTAATATCTTCAATAAGACGGGAAATTTGATCAATGGTTTCTCCATCAGCTCCCCGCCAAGAACGCCATTGGGAGCCATATACAGGTCCAAGTTCACCGTTTTCATCAGCCCACTCATTCCAGATCCGCACTCCGTTTTCCTGCAGATAGCGTACATTCGTATCTCCTTTTAAGAACCACAGCAGTTCATGCGCAATTGATTTAAAGTGGAGTTTTTTAGTGGTGAGCATCGGAAAGCCTTCCCGTAAATTAAATCTCATTTGATATCCGAAAGTGCTGATTGTTCCGGTCCCTGTCCGGTCTCCCTTTTTCTCACCATGCTCTAAAACATGTCTGCATAAATCCTTATACTGTTTCATTTTTTTCATCCTTTAAAAGTAGTCTTCTAGTAGTGTAACACAATAAAAAATCATTTCTGAACCCAGAAATGATTTTTTTATAGTCAGCTGACGACAGGCTTTTCATCCTGTTCTTTTTCTTCATCTTGCAGATCCTGATGCGTATGTGCAATTCTGCTCGCCGCTGCTGCAGCAAGAGCTGCCACAATATCATCCAAAAAGGTATGAATACCGTCTGGACTTTCATCAAGTTCCTTAATAATTCCAATCTTCTCTTTATCCAAATAACCGAAATTGGTCAAACCGATCGACCCGTACACATTAACGATTGAAAGCGGGATAATTTCATCTATGCCGTAAAGCGGTTCATCCGTTTCAACAAGGTGCTGCAGGGGCTCGGGGAGAAGCTTCTGTTCTGCAAGCTGATCGAGTGCAAGGCCTGTCAAAACAGCATGAATAATTTCACGTTTGTTCAGGACTTTTTCTACATTCTCCATGCAAACACTGAGCGGCAGATTTGGATTGTATTTTTCCTGAAGTTTTTGAACAATCCGCGCAATATCTTCTATCATAACGCCCCGTTTGTTCAGCATATCCTTTGTTATATCGACCATTTCTTTCATTGTGTACTTTTTCATGTCTAATGGCATCTCCTTTAGGCACTCATCCAGTTGGGAGGCGTGTTGCGGTCCCAGTAAATGCTCCCAAGCTCATGATGTGATTGAAATCCATCTTCTGCTGTATGATAATGAAAATTAAACCAGTAGCCGTCATGAGGCGGGTGGTCTCTTCGCACATGGAACCTGAGAAGATCTTCTCCAGTTGTCCGATTGTAAACGTTGAAAATTTTTTCCGTTTTGCCCGCTGAAGGCATGCTTGAGATCACAACATCTTGGTACGCCTCATCATCTTGCAATGTCGCTAAATAATCACTAATCACATTTTCGATTTTTGGCAGGATCTCTTTCCGATAGTCATCCTCAATGACCGGAGCGATTCTGCTGCCGAATTTTAAAAAGGACTGATCCTCAGCGCTGTCAAGGAGCTGTTCCTTGTACGATTGAAAAAGCAGTTCAGGATCTCGCCTGTCATCCGACTCATCATCGTACAGGTCATGCTCATCATAAAAAGCGGTGTAATCATTCTGCTCAAGACTGCTCGGCTGTCCGGAAGGCTTGTCCGCCATAAGGGCAGCCGGAGGAGATACGAGCCCGAACGTTACAATGGTAAATAAAACCACAAGGGTCTTTCTCATCCACAATTTCATGACTGCTTATTCCTCTCTATTTTATTGTCATGTTTCTCTTATTTTAGCACATCCAAAACATGCAAGTCATGTACTATATGAAACTGAAATGCAAATTAGGAGATTCGTTGCTATGCACTTTGTGTAAAAACGCTTACAATATTCCATGAAAGGAGGCTTTCCGCATGATTGACGCTCTGTTTGCCACAGTTTCACTCTTAACATTGTTATACTTTGTCGTCATGGAGGTCACCGATTAACAGAAAGCCCGTGATATGAATCACGGGCTTGTTTGAATGACGCCATAATGGAACAGTGCTGTCTTTCTTTTCATGACGTTAAAACCAAACTGTTCAAACCGCGGGCTTTTCCAGTGGTCTTTTAGCACAACGCTTTTTCTGGCGACTCGTACCGCTTCATTGATACATCCTTCGTGCAAAACGGAACCCTCTGCCAAATCACGTAAAGGCGCGATGCCGTCAGAGGTCTCTACAGGTTCATGAAACATTGGATCGAAATAAACCACATCAACAGAGTTGTCAGGAAGCTGCTTGATGTATTCTAAGCAATCACCATTCTTCACCTGGATTCTTCTCATCGCAGCTTGAAGCTCTTCTATACCTGTTTCCCATGAATGCAGCCCCATCCTCACTAAAACAGACACAAGATGGTTTTTTTCAATCCCAACAACAGAACCCGTTTCGCCTACCGCCATACTTGCGATAATGGCATCTGACCCCATCCCGAGTGTGCAATCTAAAAACGTATCTCCTTCAGATAAGCCGGCAGCCCGAAGCATAGGCTCTTGCTCGCCCCGTAAAAAGCGTTTGGCTCTGAACATCGCTGTATTCGGATGAAAAAAGAATTTGGCACCTTGTTTCGTATACAGCTCAAACCGCTCTTTGCCGACCACAAGCAAATCACGTTCAGCTGACTTCAGCAGGTGTTCAACCGTTTGTTTATTCCGGCCGCAGTATGGCATATTTAGCTCTTTAGAAAGCTGCTTTGCGGTTTTTATGGTGTGTTCAGACGGTCTATAGCTTGTTGTTATCATCTTCTGTACTCCCAAAAAGAAAATGCCCGGAAAACGGGCATTTAGCAGTGCGCATCGAAGGCAGCAGTCAGGTTTTTCATAATTTCTTCCATATCGTGTCCTTCAATTTCATGACGCGGAATAAAATGTACGACTTCTTTGCCTTTCAAAAGAGCCATTGATGGTGAAGAAGGCTCCTGGCCAGTAAAATACTCACGCATTTTCGCAGTAGCTTCTTTATCTTGGCCCGCAAAAACAGTCACCGTATTGTCAGGTGTTTTGTCATTCTGGAGGACTGCCTGCGTAGCCGCAGGACGCGCAAGGCCTGCCGCGCAGCCGCATACAGAGTTAACGACTACAAGAGTTGTGCCCTCTGCCTTTTCCATAAAGTTTTCTACTTCTTCCGCTGTTGTTAACTCTTCAAAACCTGCTCCAGTCAGCTCGCGGCGCATCGGTACGACAAGCTGGCGCATGTATTCTTCATAAGCCATTGACATAAAAAAAGCCCCCTCTAGTATCCTTCATCTGAAGTAAAGGATACTATAGAGAGGGCCGGATTTCAAATGTTCACGCCTTAAAATAAAAGAAAGTGTCCCCAGCTATCTAGATTTTCATAATACCGCCGGTGTTGGCACTTGTCACAAGTTTAGAATAACGTGCCAGGTAGCCGGTTTTCACTTTCGGTTCAAAACCTTTCCAGTTCGCTCTTCGTTTTTCCCACTCTTCTTCTGGCACTTGTACATCCAAGATACGTTTTTCAATATCAACGATAATATGGTCTCCGTTTTCCACAAAGGCAAGCGGCCCGCCCTCAGCTGCCTCAGGTGATACGTGGCCGATTGAGAGGCCACGGGAGGCTCCGGAAAAACGTCCATCCGTAATCAATGCCACTTTTGGTCCGAGTCCCATTCCAACGATTTGGGATGTTGGCGCCAGCATTTCCGGCATGCCAGGTCCGCCTTTTGGCCCTTCGTATCTGATGATGACAACGTCGCCTTCTTTTACTTTTCGGTTGATAATGCCGTCAAGCGCCTCGTCCTGAGAATCGAATACGACAGCCGGCCCTTCGTGTCTTGTAATCCCATTCTGTACGCCGCCTGTTTTAATGATAGCGCCGTCCGGAGCTAGATTACCGAATAAAACAGCAAGGCCACCCTTTTCAGTGAATGGTTGATCCAGCGGATGAATGACGTCATAATCCTTTACTTCATGTCCGGCAATGGTTTCTCCAAGAGTTTTCCCTGTAACAGTCAGCGCATCTAAATGAAGCGCTCCTTCTTTCTTGGAAAGCTCATTCAGAGCCGCTGACACGCCGCCCGCTTCATGAAGATCTTCAATAAACACATCCGATGCAGGCGCCAGCTTGGCCAAGTGCGGCACGCGCTCAGCGACTTCGTTAATGCGTTCTAAAGAGTATTCAACGCCGGCTTCGTTTGCAAGGGCAAGCGTATGAAGAACGGTATTTGTAGAACCTCCGAGCGCCATATCGAGTGCAAACGCGTTATCAATCGCTTTTACTGTAACGATATCACGCGGTTTAATATCTTTGCGAATCGTTTCCATTAATTGCGCAGCCGATTTTCTCACAAACTCTTTGCGTTCCGGAGATGTCGCCAGAATGGTTCCATTACCCGGCAAGGCAAGACCAAGTGCTTCTGACAGACAGTTCATTGAGTTCGCCGTAAACATGCCTGAGCAAGACCCGCACGTTGGGCATCCGAACTGCTCTAGTTCTTGAAGCTCGTTTTCGTTGATTTTCCCTGCTTGGTAGGCGCCTACCCCTTCGAATACTGAGGAAAGGGAGATTTTTCGCCCGTCACTTGTTCTTCCTGCCGCCATCGGTCCGCCGCTGACAAAAATCGTCGGAATGTTGATGCGCATTGCCGCCATAAGCATTCCCGGTGTGATTTTGTCGCAGTTCGGAATACAGACCATTCCGTCAAACCAGTGTGCGGATACAACCGTTTCCACAGAGTCTGCGATAATTTCACGGCTTGGCAGCGAATATCTCATACCGATATGCCCCATTGCGATGCCATCATCTACCCCAATGGTATTAAATTCAAACGGCACGCCCCCTGCTTCTCTGATTGCTTCTTTTACGATTTTCCCAAACTCCTGCAAGTGAACATGACCGGGAACGATATCAATGTATGAATTACACACCGCAATAAACGGCTTGCCGAAATCCTCTTCTTTTACCCCTGCTGCACGAAGCAAACTGCGGTGCGGAGCTCTATCGATTCCTTGTGTGATCATATTACTGCGTAATTCTGCCATGGTGATCCTCCTAAATTCTTTCAATTGTTTGATTGGATTTTATTTTGACAATTTTCAGTTTATTTATGGGCTGTTTTTGCAAATAAGATAAATACAGGCCGCCCTCACCTTGTTTTGTTCTTTCATGTTTTTATATTTATATAGCTTTCTTTCGATTTGAACCCTCCAACTATTAATATTGTTACTTACTATAAATAGTTTTCGGATATTTTTCAACAATATTCGAAATAATTTTTATAAAAAGTGAATTCACATAAAAAAGGTGCATGATCTGCACCTTCAGGCTGTCGAGAAAATCTCGACAGCCTTTATTTTTTCTTAAAATATCCATTCTTCTGTAATAAAATAAAAGAAAGACTTCAAAAGGACGGTGTCTTTCCCATGTTCCACACAAGAAATTCTTCTCAAAACGCAGCCGAATTTGTTCTTCTCGACCAACTTGTCGAAGAGGATCATCTGCTTCGAAAAATCGATAAATACATAGACTTCTCTTTTATCATTGAAAAGGTTAAGCCTTACTACAGTGAAAACAAAGGCCGCCCCTCACTTGATCCGCTGATTTTATTCAAAATGATGTTTATCGGATACCTCTATGGTATCCGTTCAGAAAGACAGCTCGAAAAAGAAATTTACTACAATATGGCGTACAGATGGTTTCTCGGATTGAACATAAACGATCCAGTTCCGCACCACTCCACCATCAGCTGGAACAGACGCACACGTTTTAAAGATACAACCATCTTCCAAGATATTTTTGATGAGATCGTTCTTCAGGCCATCAATCATGACATGGTGGGCGGACGTGTCCTATTCACCGATTCCACTCACCTTAAAGCCAATGCCAACAAGCATAAATACACAAGAAAAACGATTGAACAGGATACACAAAACTATATCAAAGATTTAAATGAAGCCATCCAAGAAGATCGAGAGGAACACGGAAAAAAGCCACTAATAGTCAAAGAGGAGGTGAAAGCTGAAAAAGAGATCCGCCACAGTACAACTGATCCCGAAAGTGGATATCTGTATCGCGAAAACAAACCAGAAGGTTTTTTCTATTTAGATCACCGCACAACGGATATGAAATACAACATTATCACCGATGCCCACGTCACACCGGGAAATCTCCATGATTCTGTGCCTTATCTTGACCGATTAGATCACCAAATCGCACGATTTGGTTTTCAAGTAGAAGCTGTCGCCCTTGATTCCGGATATTTAACAGCTCCTATCTGTAAAGGATTATCTGACCGTCATATTTTTGGCGTCATTGCCCACAGACGATATCACCCTACTAGAGGCTTGTTTCCAAAATGGAAATTTCATTACGACATTGAAAAAGACAGGTACATTTGCCCGAACCAGCAAACACTCACATACTCAACAACTGACCGAAAAGGATACAGGTCATATAAATCAAATCCTGAAACATGTTCCTCATGCCCTTTTCTTGAAAACTGCACAAAATCAAAAAAACATCAGAAAGTCATCACCCGGCATGTATGGGAAGACCACAAAGAAAAGATCAGGCAAAATCGCTTGTCTGTTTCAGGAAAAAACCTCTACAAAAAAAGAAAAGAAAAAATAGAGCGAAGCTTTGCAGATTCAAAACAACTGCACGGGCTTCGCTATTGCAGGTTGAGGGGAAAACGGAATGTGAGCGAACAAGTTCTCCTCACAGCCGCATGCCAGAACATGAAGAAGATTGCCACATACCTAGCCAAGCAGAGCTAGGTATGTGGGAGCTCTTTTTCTGTTTTTGAAATCAGCTGAAAATCTAAAGAAACAGCACACAACAAAAAAGCTTGTAGAAAAAACATCGTTTTCTCTACAAGCTGAAGGTGCATGATCTGCACCTTTTTTATCTTTATTCGCCTTTTTTTCTGCTTTCCGTCATTTGTTTCCAAACAGAACCTTTTGCTTCTTCTCCATGCTCAATACGTTCAAGCGCCATTTTGACTTGAAGGCTGACCTCAAATTCGGGGTCATCTTCGGCAGCGCGCAAAGCTTCAATTGCACTTTCATCGCCGACTTCGTACAGGAACATGGCCGCACGCCAGCGAACAAGCTTGCTGGAGTCGCTTAACGACTTGATCATAGCAGGAATGGCTTGAGGATCGCCGATATCAGACAGGCAGTCTCCGGCCGTTCTTCTGACTGATACAGCTTTGTCCTCAAGTGCTTTATACAATAGAGGAAGAACATCAGGTGTTTCAATCATTCCTAAGTACACAACAGCCTGTCTTCTGATGGACACCTTTGGATCATCCAATGCCTTCTGTAAAATCGGGATATCCTCTTCTTTCGGATCCATCTGTTCCAAGTGTGCATAACGCTTTTTCCAGTCCTCATCATCCAGCATGTCAAGCGTTACTTTATACGCTTTGCGCTGTACAGCTTGTTTTGCTTCGCCCTTTCCTTGAGCGGCTGCTTCAGTCAGTCGTTTCAGCCGTTCATCACTGTATGCCGCCTGAAGCTCTTCTGTCACGTCATGGCCGATTTCATCAAAGTCACCGAATCTGACACCTTGTTCTTTCCAAGCCCGCTCAAACACAACATTGGAAGCTTCAGATCTCAGTTTTAAGATCGCCTGCTGAAAGCGTTCAGGTAAGCCGAAGCGTTCTTCCCGCTCTCCATCGGTTAATTTAACTTGCATAGGAATGCCGCTGAACATCTGCACAAAAACTTTTACCTCTCCAAAAGATTCTTGATCAGAACGATTTTCTTCTGCGCTTTCAGCACTTTCCATCCCAAATGCAGTGCGGACTTGCGGTAAAATGTCTTTCCAGTCGTATCTTGCATTCCGTTCAACAGCAAGAAAATCTGCGACGTGATATACCCCTTTAACTCCATCTATTTTAAGGATTTCCGCTATAACAGGCGGTGCGCCTTCTGCTTGCTCAGGTTTATAGTTATTGCTTTTACCCGCCGGAAGCTCTTCCGTTAAGATGACTTTCATTGTATTCGGGCTTGGTGTAGGTTCAATTGATTTTATCTTCATGATCGTCCTCCTATAGCATATCTGTGACTTATTCTATCATAGTCGCTCCAAGCCTTCTATTACGACGTTTTGGCATCAATCCCGGGTATTTCTTTTTCTAATTGGCGGACAAACTGAAGCATAAAATTGTGTCTTTCTTCTGCCAGTTCCCGTGCAGTGTCTGTATTCATCATATCTTTCAGCCGCAGCAGCTTATGAAAAAAATGAGCGTAGGCGCTTCGATCATCTCCATAAAGGCCATGCCCGTTTGCGCCCGCAAACATGAAAGCTCTCGCAATGCCGACAGCACCAATCGCATCAAGTCTGTCAGCATCCTGTACGGCTTTTCCCTCAATTGAGAGCGGCTCGTTCGCCAGCTTTTCCCTGTCTCGAAAGGACATCCTTGTTATAATATGAATCACTCTGTCTGCATTCTCTTTTCCTACTCCGAAAAAAACGAGCTGATCATATACTTCGCTCACAGAAAGCCTGACCGTGTCAGGCAGCTTCACATCAATTAAATCATGAACCAAAGCCGCCGTTTCAACAATGAACAAATCCGCTTTTTCCTTTTCTCCAATATACGCTGCAAGATCTGCTACTCTTGATACATGATGCCAGTCATGTCCAGAGCTTTCCTTAGTCAGGATAGATTGAACCCATGCCCTGATTTGCTCTTCCTGCTTCAATTCCTTCATAAAAGCACCCTCTTTTTATTGCTCTAATAGCTTCACGATATCGTCTTCCAGCTCTTTCGGATTTGTATTTGGTGAATAACGGCCAACGATTTCTCCATTTCTATCCACTATAAATTTCGTGAAATTCCACTTGATCGCCTTAGTTCCCAGCATCCCTTTCGCATGTTCTGTCAAATACACAAACAGCGGGTGGGCGTTTTTCCCGTTTACATCCACTTTTGAAAACATAGGAAATGTAACACCGTAATTTGTTTCACAAAATTCCTGTATGTCAGCCTCTTCACCAGGCTCTTGGTTCATGAATTGATTGCAGGGGAACCCTAAGATCTCCAGCCCCTCCTGCTGATATGTATCATATAATTCCTGCAGCTGCTTCAATTGGGGAGTAAAACCGCACTTACTTGCTGTATTCACGATCATCAGTACCTTTCCCGCGAAAGGCTGAAGTGTCATGTCTTTCCCTGTGATGGTACGTACCTTCATATGATAAATAGACATGTAAGTCCCTCCTATTCCCTGGTGCTGATTATTTTACCTTTTTTAAATCGCAATTCAAAATGTAAACATCAATTAAGAACTCATAAGAAACTTAACGATATGAGCGTCCGTTCATTATCAATTCATATGGCTCATTTTTTATCTTATCATTCTATAAAACATTACAATTCCCTCTGACATCTTTGAAAATCATTTTACTGTGAAACCAAAAGGCATGTCAGTGCGTTTTATTTAAAGAGTTTTCTGTTGTTTCCCCCTCAACACGTATAGATAGATTGAAAATTGGCGTGAAAATTCCTATAATGAAGAAAATTAAACGGGGAAATAATGGAGGTGGCACGTTGCCTATTAATATACCTACACACCTGCCGGCAAAACAGGTGCTTGAAAGTGAACATATATTTGTAATGGATGAAAGCAGAGCATTTCATCAGGATATCCGGCCGCAAAAAATTATTATATTAAATTTGATGCCGAAAAAAATCCAAACAGAGACTCAGCTTCTCAGATTGCTTGGAAATTCGCCTTTACAGGTTCATTTCACATTTTTAATCCCAAGCACACACACGCCGAAAAATACTGCGAGAGAACACCTTGACGAATTTTACACGACTTTTTCCAATATCCGTCACAAGAGGTTTGACGGCATGATTATCACCGGTGCGCCGATCGAGCATTTGGCGTTTGAAGAGGTTTCATATTGGGAAGAGCTCAAGGAAATTATGGAGTGGAGCAAAACAAATGTCACTTCAACCTTGCATATTTGCTGGGGTGCTCAAGCAGGTTTGTATTACCATTACGGTGTGGAAAAAATTCAAATGCCGAAAAAAATCTTCGGTGTGTTCGAACATACCGTTCTTTCAAAACACGAAAGATTGGTAAGAGGTTTTGACGAGCTATACTACGTGCCGCATTCCCGGCATACAGATATAAATATGGAACAGCTTCAAGCAGTGCCCGAGTTAAACATTCTTACCGCATCAAAGGAAGCCGGGGTTTGCTTAATTGTGTCTAAAGACGAAAAACAAGTCTTTTTGACAGGGCACCCTGAATATGATACAAATACGCTCCTTCAAGAGTATGAAAGAGATTTGGAACGAAACCTTTCTACTGTCGAGGCACCTAAACATTATTTTGCAAAAGGCAGCAACGAGCCAGTGAATCGCTGGAAAGCGCATGCCACATTATTGTTTATGAATTGGCTGAATTATTACGTTTACCAAGAAACTCCTTATGAATGGGACTAATTTTTCTTTTTTAGTGATACGCTGAGCAAAAAATATGATAAAATACATCTGATTCAGTCTGCGTATAACAAAAATTTAAAATACTGGAATCCAAATCATTTAAAATTAGCTTAACTTTTTCACTGCATTAATAATTCGATTATGTATTTGTGTTATGTTTATGTATAGACAATAACTCCTTACGATGCATGAAGCTTGCTTGTTGTTGATTACATTGAGGTGAATTTACTTGAATACCAATAAAAGAGTATTAATTTTGACTGCAAATTACGGAAATGGACATGTGCAGGTAGCCAAAACACTTTATGAACAATGTGTACGGCTCGGCTTTCAGCATGTAACAGTTTCTAATTTGTACCAAGAGTCAAATCCGATTGTTTCAGAGGTAACTCAATACCTTTATTTAAAAAGCTTCTCAATCGGGAAACAGTTTTATCGTTTGTTTTATTACGGAGTTGACAAAATCTATAATAAACGCAAATTCAATATTTACTTTAAAATGGGTAATAAAAGATTGGGCGAACTTGTCGATGAACATCAGCCCGATATTATTATTAATACATTTCCGATGATCGTCGTGCCTGAATACAGACGCCGAACTGGAAGAGTCATTCCTACCTTCAACGTTATGACTGATTTTTGTCTTCATAAAATTTGGGTTCACGAAAACGTGGATAAATATTATGTGGCGACAGATTACGTGAAGGAAAAACTGCTGGAGATCGGCACTCATCCAAGCAACGTAAAAATCACAGGAATTCCAATCAGGCCGCAATTTGAAGAATCCATGCCGGTTGGCCCGATATATAAAAAGTACAATCTTTCACCAAACAAAAAAGTGCTTCTGATCATGGCAGGTGCTCACGGTGTATTAAAGAACGTAAAAGAGCTGTGCGAAAACCTTGTCAAAGATGACCAAGTGCAAGTGGTTGTCGTGTGCGGGAAAAATACGGCTTTAAAAGAATCTTTGAGTGCGCTTGAGGCGGAAAATGGTGACAAATTAAAAGTTCTGGGCTATGTGGAGCGCATTGATGAGCTATTCCGGATCACAGATTGCATGATTACCAAGCCTGGCGGCATTACTTTGACAGAAGCCACAGCCATCGGTGTGCCTGTCATTCTGTACAAACCCGTGCCTGGCCAGGAAAAAGAAAATGCAAACTTCTTTGAAGACCGCGGAGCTGCCATCGTCGTGAACCGCCATGAAGAGATTCTCGAGTCAGTCACTTCCCTTCTTGCAGATGAAGATACCTTGCATCGCATGAAGAAAAACATTAAGGACCTTCATTTAGCAAACTCCTCTGAAGTGATTTTAGAGGATATCCTGAAGGAATCAGAAATGATGACTGCCAAACAAAAAGCCAAAGCACTATCTTAATGGCGTACTAGAGAGCATACGAAAATCGTGTGCTCTTTTTATTTATATTCAGCCATTAATAAAAGCGGTTACATTTTTTTATGAAACTTGCCCTTCTTTTGAAAAATAAGCCGTTTCACAACTTGACGGGTGCTCCCAGATGGTGTATAGTTGAACCATCATTTAACAATGAATCAACGTTAAATGGTGACAAAATTTTTTTTAGCACACGGGTGCTACAGTACTAGGAGGAATTAAGCAATATGCAAAACGGTAAAGTAAAATGGTTCAACAACGAAAAAGGATTCGGCTTCATTGAAGTTGAAGGCGGAGACGATGTATTTGTTCACTTCACAGCTATCGAAGGAGATGGATACAAATCATTAGAAGAAGGACAAGAAGTTTCTTTTGAAATTGTCGAAGGTAATCGTGGACCTCAAGCTTCTAATGTTGTAAAACTCTAAACTCAATACATGATGATGAGATGACAAATAGAGGAGAGGCATTCGCCTCTCCTATTTGATTTTCATCTGGATTTCAATCGCCAAAATGTTTTGTTTGCACCTCTGTTCAATCTCTTCAACATACTTTTCCATTGACGGTTTTCCTTTTTTCGCGATATCCGCCAGTTCTTCTAAATCACTGTATATTTCTATAAATGTTTTGTGAAGGATCAACTTCAAGTCTTTATCATCCATAGCTGCGTACCCCTTCTCTATCAAGATACCTCAAATAGTAAAACAGTCCTATTTATTCTGGTTCAATAGTTATATCGGCTTATTTTTATTTTCTTTTCTATTTTGGTACATAAATTTCAAAAAAACTCTGCAAAATAATGGCGGAGGTGTTTTTGGTGACTTCAGAATTTCATAATGAGGATCAGACTGGCTTTACGGATAAGCGGCAGCTGGAACTAGCGGTGGAAACAGCGCAGAAAACAACAGGAGCTGCGACGAGAGGCCAAAGCAAAACATTAGTCGACTCTGCATACCAAGTCATTGAGGATGCTAGAGAACTGTCACAATCTGAAGAGCTGGCAGCTCTCGATGATCCTGAATTTGTAAAGCAGCAACAGCAGCTGCTAGATGACAGCGAGCATCAGCTCGATGAATTCAAAGAATAAAAACCGCAGCTTCTGCGGTTTTTATTTTTAGTGGCTGGTTAAGACATCTCCGTATTGTTTCAGCTTTTCACCAACCGTACATTTATTGATACAAAATGAATGCGCATAAGTTTTGCCAAATTCTTTGCGAAACTGCTTCTTAATAAAACAGTCCTTGCAATATTCATCGTGCAGTTCTGTCAGTTCTTTAAAGATCATTTTCTTATCCAATTTCGTCATCTCCGTTACGGTCTAATTTCGTGTGGCTTTCTACGAATTGATGGGATAGAATTTTTTTAGCGAGGCCGTCAGCTTCCTGATTGTCTTTTCGTTGTATCGTTTCGTAGGTTGGAGTAAGCTTCAGCGATTCAAGGAGTGCTTCTATTTTGTCCAGCCATTCATTATGAGATGGATCATAACAAGGCCAGCTGCCGTCAAGCTGATTCAGTACAACAAGCGAGTCCCCTTTGATTGTAATTGAATTTCTGCTTGCCCCAAGCTCTCTTACTTCTCTTATTGCTTCATAAAGCGCTGCGTATTCAGCTTCATTATTGGTTTTCAGCCGGAAGCTTTTATTTTTTCTCAAGCGATGCCGGGTTCCTCCCAATGAATAATAGATGACGATCCCGAGACCGGCCAGTTCGCTCTCCTTATCAAAACTGCCGTCAAAATAAACAGTAATGTCATCAGGTTCTTGAGCAAGCTCCTCTGTCAGCTTTTCCAATTCCTTCAGCGTCCAGCTGCCGCCTTTCTCGTCTTCGAACTCTAGCTCCTTCATGTATGGAAAACGGCCAAGTTCTCTGGCGAGCATACGTGCCTGCTGTGCTGTCAGCCAGTCTTCGCTAAAAAATGAGACGGATCCCGTTCCTTTTGCTTCTATTTTCAAATGCGGTCTGAGCTTCATTACAATCACCTTACCATTCATTAGTTGCCGGGCTTATGCTATAATCAAACCAATCTTACCCCGGAAAGGAAGCTTTTTCATCTTGTTTAATAATTCGTTTTGGATCTTTTTTGCGATCATTAATTTTATCATTGTTCTTTTATTTTATAAAGGATTTGGCAAAATGGGACTGTTTGTTTGGATCGGTTTTGCGACAGTCTGCGCCAACCTCCAAGTCGTCAAAACAGTCGAACTGTTTGGCTTAACAGCGACACTCGGGAATGTGATGTATGGCACAATCTTTTTTGCGACAGATGTGCTGAATGAAAAATACGGACCAGCTGAAGCCAGAAAAGCGGTATGGCTCGGATTCTCAACGCTCCTGACGCTGACATTTGTCATGCAGGGCGTGCTGCTTTTCGAACCGGCTTCCAGCGACATATCACAACCAGCGCTGGAAACGATCTTCGGATTCCTTCCGCGAGTTGCGTTAGGAAGTCTGCTTGCCTTTATCTTCAGCCAAACGCTGGATGTTTATGTATATTCGGCAATTAGAAGGATATTTCCTTCTGATCGGCTTTTATGGCTCAGAAACGGCGGCAGTACAGCAGTCAGCCAGCTGTTTGATACATTCATATTCACTGCAGTCGCCTTTCTCGGCATTTATCCGGCAGGCGTGTGGCTTCATATTTTTATTTCTACATATTTGATTAAGTTTGCGGTATCTTTGATTTCATTGCCTTATGCATATGCAGCCAAAAAAATGATACCTAAAGATGAAAGGAGTTCATAATGCCTACAGAAATATACGTAGACGGAGCAAGCGCTGGTAATCCCGGGCCTTCCGGTATCGGCATTTTTATCAAACATGAGGGAATAGCAGAATCCTTCTCTATTCCAATCGGAGTGCATACAAATCAGGAAGCGGAATTTCTTGCATTAATTGAAGGGATGAAGCTATGTGCAACGCGCGGGTATCAATCGGTTTCCTTTCGAACCGATTCAGATATTGTGGAACGCGCCACTGAGCTTGAAATGGTTAAAAATAAAACGTTTCAACCGTTCGTAGAAGAAATTATCCGATTAAAAGCGGCATTCCCTCTTTTTTTCATCAAATGGATACCGGGCAAGCAAAACCAAAAAGCCGATCTTCTGGCAAAAGAAGCGATTCGGCTGAATGAAAAGAATTAAATCTTGATCATTGGTTCATCCTAATGGCGAGGTGAACTAACATGAAAAAGAAAGATAAAGGCCGGCTGACCGGCGGTGTTACTCCGCAAGGCGACCTGGAAGGCAATACACATAATGACCCTAAAACAGAGCTTGAGGAAAGAGCAAAAAAAAGCAATACAAAACGCTAGAGAAAATCTAAACGATTTCTCTAGCGTTCAGCTTTTCAAGCATACGCTCAATTCCTTTGATTTGGTGGCGGCGAAGCATGTCAGCCGCCTGCTCCATTTGCAAATTAAATAAAGCGTCTTTCAGTGTGCAGGCCAGCGGCACTGAGCAATGAATTTCCGCAAGCTTCCTCGACATCTCCAAATCGCTTAAACCTTGCTGAATTTTTCCCTGCTGTCCTTTTGGAAGAAGAGCAAGATTTTCCAATAAACGGTCAATCGTTTCGTATTCACGAATCAGTTTGTAGGCTGTTTTTTCTCCAATCCCTTTGACTCCGGGATAGTTATCACTGGAATCTCCCATAAGCGCTTTAATATCAATCAAAGCCTTCGGCATTACGCCTGTTTCTTCATAAAAAATCTCTTTTGTATAGACTTTATAATTTCCGATTCCTTTTTGAAGCAAAGCAACGCTTACTTTATCCGTTAACAGCTGAAGTAAATCTCTGTCCCCTGTTACGACCGTAATGTCCGCTTCATTCGCAAATAAATCGGCAAGAGTACCGATACAGTCATCCGCTTCATAGCCGGCAAAGCCAATATTCATGATTCCAAGCTCTGCGGCTGCTTCCTTTGCCAAATCAAACTGCGGAATCAGCTCCACAGGCGGCGCGCTGCGGTTGGCCTTATAATCTTGGAACAAGTCATTTCGGTACGTTTTGCTCCCCATGTCCCAGCAGCAGACGACGTGTGTCGGCTGGAATGTTTCCACAGCTGTAATCAAATGCTTTAAAAAGCCGTTGACGCCGTTCGTCGGCACCCCGCTGTCATTTATCATAAAGTTGCGATGTACGGCCGTGGCAAAAAAGGCCCGGAATAAAAGAGCCATGCCGTCAACCAGCAATAGTTTATTATTATTCATCAGATAACTCCCTTTTCTTTCATTACTTCTATTTTATCATAAAGCAGCCCAAAAATAAAAAACAGTATCTCTTTAATGAGAGATACTGTTTGGATATTTATCAATCGTTGTGTCTTTTGTTGCTGGCGATCAGCTTTTCAGCTTCGCGTCCTGCGTAAGAGTCAAAATGGGTTTGAAATCCGTTTTTCTTTTTGGCATTGTTATTCGCCTGTGCATTTCTGTTTCCGAGCTTTGTTCTGCCCAACATGAATCCCCCCTTACGTCGGATGCATATAGTATATGCTTCCGGCAGGAGGTTCACTCGCGACAGGATCATCCAGCTTACATGCGGCTTACGTATTCTCTGACCATTTCTTTTGATACAAGCCGTCTTGTCGGGACGATGCCTTTTTTAGCGAGCTGATTCATTTGCTCGGTAATTTCATTAATTGCATCTGTAGTATAAGGCTCATCGTTTTTGCATTTAGCAACAGCTTCTTCAATCGCCAATTCACGCAAATTTTCAAGACGCATAAATGCTTTGATATGCTCGTGCTGTTTTGATGAATGTGCTGAAATTGCTTTATGTACCTCTGACATTAATCGTTCATCTCGCTTTTTTCTATTTAGTCTATCATGACTTGAAATACAAGCCAACTGAATTTTACATTTTTATTGTATTGTCTGAATTTTTCCAGGAGATGCACGCCTGGTACGCCATTTCAATCTCTTTCGCATGTTCCCCTTCCGCATATCCTCTTAAATATGTCTCTTTTTGATCGGTTATTTGCGCGATTGCTTTTTCACCCATATCTTCCTGTAAGCGTCTGAGGTGAGCAGTGTAATGAGAGATCAGGCTTTCTTCTTCATTTTTTATCCATGCCTCTGTGATTTTCGTAAGTTTCATCCGTACAGCTTCGATAAAGGCCGATTTTCCTTTCTGCTCAAAAAACTGCTTCGGTGATTTGACCTCTTTTAGTTCCTGCTCAAAAGCACGTTCTTCTATTTCTGGTTCAACTTCCTTCAACTGTATGCCGTTCGAATGCTGATCACCCGCATAAACGGAAAAATAACCGTCCTCGTTTAATGTTTTTTGAAATTGATCCAGCCATTCTTCATTGATATGCCTTTCGATGAAACCGCTCATGCGAACATCAAGCGTTTTGATTTCCTGAATATATTCAAATTGATATTCATGTAAGGCTGTTGTCATCGCCTTACTGACGTTCTTTTTCCAATCCCCGTTTTGCAGCCCGGGATGAAATGCCGATTTTAATAAATCATTTGCAAAATATGATAATCGCTGTGTAATGTGATATAGCTGCTCTCTTGTATCTTTTTTTACTTTTTCAATGATGGTTTCTGAGTTCCGCCGTTTCTCGATATCGGCCGCTGTCCGCTCAAATGACAGCATAAGGCGCTGTTTCTGCGCTTCCTTCTCTTCTCGGGACTGATGCTGGGATTGGTGAAGCTGAAAAACAGTTTCGCATAGTTTGTCTGCCTCCGAACTGAGCTGCGCTGCTGACGCTTTTTTTACATCCACTTCGATAAACCGGTCTAAGTGTTTTCTTACTTTCGAGAACTGATTGTAAAATGACTCCGATTTTCCCACCAGTTCCTCCTTACTTGATACGGTAAAGAGCTGCGGCTCATAAACCCCTTCTTTTACAAGCTCTGCGCTGACATAATCGGTCACTGTTTCGAGCTCTGTTTTATCTTTTGCAAGGTCTGAAGCATTAATAATAAAAAACATTTTATCCATGCTAAGCGATTCTTTCACAAGTCCAAGCTTTCGCAAAAATGAACGGTCTCCTTTTGAAAAAGAGTGCTGATAGTAAGTCATATAAAAAAATGCATCAGCATCTTTGATATATTGGAATGCCAGTTCTGTATGCCGTTTATTCATGCTGCTCGCGCCGGGTGTATCAACGATCGTAATCCCTTTTTCAGTAAGCGGACATGTATAGTAGACCGTTACCTCTTTCACAGCACAGGCCGTTGTTTCCTCTGCTACATACGGCTTTAATTCAGAGAGCGGAATCGTTAATTTCTTCTGTTCCTGTATATACTGCTGATACTTCTCATATGCAAGCAGGAAATTGCTGATCAATTTCACGTGTTCTTCCTGCAGCCTGTTTTTTTTGACTGCCTTTTCCCACTTCTCTGTGAAGGAACGGCCTGCCGGTTCCTTTGGTATTCCGGTGAGCTGCAAAATTTCAGCCGTTATGTCATCCTCTGTCTTAAACACTACATCCGCTGTTTTGTTTAAGTTGCCATTGATTGGCATTGTGATCTTGTTAATTGTCGCTGTGGTTGGCGTTGGTGAGGATGGCAGCACTCTTTCGCCGACAAGCGCATTGGCAAATGATGATTTCCCCGAGCTGAAGCCTCCAAAAAGAGCGAGTGTAAATTTCCGTTCCTCAAGCCTTTTCACCCTTTCACGAAACGCTGAAGTTTGCTTTAACAACATGCTGCATTCGCCTAAAAGGTCAGACAAAGTGTAAAAGCGTTTGATTTGGTCTTGAAGCGGCATTTCTTGTTCCATTTTGATTTCTGATTTCGGCATCGGCTGCGCCGTCAGCTGGCTTCGGCCTTGTTTCTGCTCTGGAGCCGCCACTCTTGTTTTCTTCGATTTAAACCATTCTGTGTCTATATGCATTGGGCATGCGGACTCTTCTTCCCAAATGGCCCACAGGCGATCGGTTTTCTCTCGGGCATGATTCTCTAAACGAGCTTGTTCTTGAAGAAAGACAAGTTTTTCTGATTCTTGGACGAGCCGGTCGTTAATCGTTTGCATGTCTTTGGAAACACGCTCTTTCACCATAGCGGAGAGCACCTTTATGATGTCTGCGGCTTCTCTTTTCGCCTCTTTCCGGATGAGCTCTGCCAAGTCTTTTGTATATTGCAATACATATTCAGAAGAAAAGGCTGCACCATGCTTGACCGCGCGTTCAATGATGCTTATATCAAGCGGTGTGCGATAGGCCTGAATCAGCTTTTCACTTTCAGCGGTATAGACATCAAATGCCTTGGCGAGTTTATGAAGCGTGTCTATCATATGCCAATCCGCTTCGGCCTCTGTTCGTTTTGCCACATCAGAGAAAAAAGCATTCCGCCTTTTATCTCTTTCCTGTGCAGTTTTCGCTTTAGAAAAGAAAAAGCCGGTTTTAAAAGAAGGCTCTTGTGATTCTAAAAATGCAGCCGCCAATTCACGCATTTCAAAAGGCGTCAGGTTGGCGTTTTTTAAAATACGATTGATTTCTTCCTGCATCCTCTGCTCTGCCTCAGTCGTTTGTTTTTCGGCCTCATCCAATTGATCACGCAGCGATTGGACCAGTCCAGTTTGGATATTAAGCTGTTCAGCGAAACTCGGAGCGCCTGTTTCGTCTTTCTTCAGCATTTCCGTATGTTCCTTTAGCAGATTACGGACTTTTTGTTCGGTTAAAGCCTGCATATTGCTTTTTGATTGCTGTTCTATTCTTCTTAACTCTTCTCTCAGGGCCCCCATCTGATTGAACGGGTGATCCGGTTCTGTTACTGATGTAAAATAGAGCGCTTCTCTTGAAATCCCTTCATTGCAGAGCATCTCCACTACCTGCGCTTTATAGTCTCCAAATTTCGTTTCCGTCTCATCATGGCGGTCAATTTGATTGACGATAAAATACACATTCGGAATGCTTTCTTTTATTGATCTGAGAAACTTTACATTTTCCTCAGAGTGCACGTGATTATAGTGAACGACGTAAAACAGCGCATCCGCCTGGTGAAGAATAGAAGCAGCCGATAGAAAATGCGCATCATCAGTTGAATCTATCCCTGGTGTATCAATATACGCAACCCCGGAATCGATCTCAGGATACCTGTCAAAAATTTCGACGCTTTCAATCTGTTCCCCGTCTTTACAATATTGCTGCACCTTGTCTTTCTGGTAAGCCCCTTCCAGCTCAGCACACGCTCCGTCTGTTGTATGAAGCCGAACTCGCTTTTCCCCGTTTCTGATCACAACAAGGTTAGCGCTTGTCGGAATCGGGCTTGTCGGCAAAATATTCTCCATTAACAGGCAGTTCAGCAGTGACGATTTCCCCGCTGAATAATGCCCGGTAAACGCGATATAAACCTCTTCATCAGCCGCTTTTTTCATGACCGCAGCCAGTTTAGCAGCCCTTTGTTCATCTTGATTCTCAATAAATTGCTTATAAAGTTCCCCAGTTTTATGCAAAAGCTCTTTTCTGTTTTGATCTGTCATAAGTCTGAACCCCTTTGTGCCGTTTCAATTGTGAACCTTTTTCGAAAGATCTGAATTCATTCCCTTTTCATTTTACACAAGAATAAACCAAATTTCTTTAGGAGAATAGAAAAAAGCCGCCATTACGGCAGCTTCTATAAAAGAAAATCTGCAACTTTTACAAGTTCCAGATTCATCAAACAGATTTATTAGAGATTCCTTTTAATACAAAACCAATTAATACACTATATGTACAAACCGCTCCAAGCAAAAACAGCATTGTCATTTGCTTCACCATCCTGATTGAGAATCTTTTTCAAATTCATTTTAACATGGTTGAGAATGATTTTCAATCGCTATTTTACGCTGTATTCCTGTAATGCTTTGTCTTCTGCGCGAATTCTGACGCTTAACAACACGGCATTGAAAATGGAAAACAGACACATGGTGACGTATGCTTGATAAAGCAGCGGAATCAACAAAATTTCGAGTATAACAACGGCATAGTTTGGATGTTTCATCCATTTATATGGACCTTTTTTTACAAGCTCTACACCTGGAACAACAAGGATTTTCGTATTCCAATATGCCCCTAAGGAACAAAGCGCCCAATACCGTACGATCTGTACGCTTAAAATAACTGCAGCGATACCGAGCCACCAGCTGGACGGCTGTTTATTCATCAGCAGCACTTCGGCAATTAAGGACAGGAAAAAAAGGATATGCATCGTAATGATATACGGATAGTGGCTCTCGCCAAATTCAATTGCTCCTTGCTTCTTTACCTTTTGTTCGTTTTGCCTGGCCACTGCCATTTCTGCTGCTCTTTGAACAATGAGAATGGCGATCAACAACCAAAACATGAGTCAGGCCCCCTTTTCCCAGCTGAATAATAGCAACTCTGATGAGAAACCCGGCCCTAATGCGCCAATCATTCCTCGTTCAGCTTCCTTTTTATGTCCGTTCTGCAGATGGTCTTTTATCACATACAAGATTGTGGCTGAAGACATATTTCCGTGCTTTTGCAAAATGCTTTGCGCAGATGAAAGCTTTTCTGACGACAGCCCGAGACTTTTGATGTATGCATCGATCACTTTTTTTCCGCCTGGATGAGCCAAAAAAACACTGATATCATGGAATGACAGCTTATGTTTGTCCAAAAAAATCTGTACATTTGTTTTGAGCCATTTTTCCACCAAGGTCGGAATGTCTCGTGAGAAAATGACTTTGAATCCTTGATCGGTAAAGTCCCAGCCCATGACATCTTCTGATTGTTTCATCAAAACAGATTGGGCGTCCATTATCTTCGGCGCAAGCTTCAGCTTTGACATCCTGCGGTCCGCCTTCTCTCCGCATAATAAAGCTGCGGCAATGCCGTCACCAAAAAGCGAGGTGCCGATCAGATTGCTTTTTGTTTTATCTTCCGGCTGGAATGTCAGGCTGCACAGCTCGGCAGCAATGACAAGCACAAAAGCCTCAGGATACGCTTTGCAATATTCGGCTGCACGCGCAAGTCCGCTGGCTCCTCCTGCACAGCCAAGCCCCCAAATCGGAATCCGCTTCGTATATGGAGAAAACGGAAGTTCATTCATAAGCCGCGCCTCGATACTCGGTGTGGAAAGACCTGTACTGGAGACGAAAAAAACAGCTTCCACTTTCTCATAAGGAATGGCTTCTTGAAAAAATTCCGGATGAGAAAGGCACTCACGAACAGCCTCTCTGCTATGTTTAAGTGTTTCTTCTATGTATATTTGATTTTTTTCTTCAAAGCTGTGCCCCTCTTTATACCATTCAATCGGCTTAACAAACTGTCTCGAATGGATTTGCCCGTTTTTGAAGGAGGATAACAGCCGGTCAATATCCTTAAAAGAATGCTGAAACATATAGCGGGCGAACTCGGCCGCTTTCTCTTGGTTTACATTATACGCAGGAAGACTTGTTCCAATGGATAAAATAAACGCCATGCGATCACCTCTTTGCATACATTGTGCCGCAACAATCTTTTTTATATGCAAAAAACTCCGCCGCGGCGGAGTTAGACTGCTGTTTTTTGTTCAGCGAGGTCAGCTTCTTGTTCTGTTTTTTTGGCTTTAGAAAAAACGTTATATACAATATTTAAGACGACTGCAGTAAAGCTGCCCGCCACAATGCCATTCGTTGTAAGCAGCGTTAAGGCACTCGGAAGCTGTTTGAAAATATCCGGCACAACGGTCACACCGAGCCCCAATCCCACTGAGCAGGCAACAATCAGCAGATTTTCCTGTTTCGCAAAATCAATGCGGCTGAGCATTTTAATTCCGTAAGCGATCACCATTCCAAACATCGCCACCATTGCACCGCCCAAAACAGCGGATGGAATAATGGTCGTGAAAGCAGCGATCTTTGGAAACAGCCCAAATGCCATTAGGATCACACCTGTGACCACAATGACGGTATTTTTTTTGATCCCTGTGAGCTGAACAAGCCCGACATTTTGAGAGAATGCCGTGTAAGGAAAAGCGTTAAAAATACCGCCCAGAAGCACAGCCAGTCCTTCAGCTCGATAGCCTTTAGACAAATCTTTCTCTGTCAAACGGCGGTTTGTCAGGTCAGCTAAAGCAAAGTAAACACCAGTTGACTCCACAAGGCTGACAACTGCAACGATGGACATCGTAATGATAGGCGCTGCATGAAAAGACGGCGCTCCGAAGTAAAATGGCTGAATCATTTGAACAACTGCCGCGTCCGAAACATTATCAAATTGAACTTTTCCCATAAAATATGCGATGAAGGTGCCAATCAAAATACCGATCAAAATCGAGACGGACTTGATAAAGCCTTTTGTAAAACGGTATAGAAGCACAATGATACTCAACACGGTAAAAGCAAGAGCAAGATTGGAGAGATCTCCGAAATCTGCACTTCCTTCTCCGCCGGCCATGTTATTCATGGCAACCGGCATCAGTGTAATACCGATAATCGTAACAACAGAGCCTGTCACGACCGGCGGAAAAAACGATACGAGCTTTCCAAAGAAAAATGAAATAAGAATGACAAGAATGCCTGAAGCGATAATGCTGCCGTAAACAGTTGAAACCCCATATTCAGATCCAATCGCTATCATCGGCGATACAGCTGTAAAGGTACAGCCAAGCACTACCGGAAGCCCGATCCCAAAAAATCGGTTGCTCCACACTTGCAGAAGTGTAGCCACACCGCACATAAAAATATCAATTGATATTAAATAAGTCAGCTGCTCGACGGTCAGTCCCATTGCTTTTCCGACAATCAGAGGAACAACAATGGCGCCGGCATACATGGCAAGAACATGCTGAATCCCTAAAGACAGCGTTTTGCCGAATCCATTTCTCATGAATGAACCTCCTGTACGAAGGACACTTTTCCTTCTTCTAAAGACTGAATTCTTGCCAAAGATTCCACTCGATAGCCCAGTTTCACAAGTTCAACTCTTCCCGGCTGAAATGACTTTTCAATAACAATGCCAATTCCCGCAATAGAAGCTCCCGCTTGCTTCACAATCGACACAAGCCCGTGCGCTGCCTGTCCATTTGCCAAAAAATCATCGATAATCAGCACATGATCCTGATCCGACAGATGGGTCCCAGACACTGCGATTTGGCTTTCTGTTTGCTTCGTAAAGGAATAAACAGACGCTGTCAGCAAGTTGTCGGTGAGTGTTAACGATTTATGCTTTCTCGCGAAGACAACTGGCACACCCAGCTTCAAGCCCGTCATTACAGCGGGAGCGATACCTGATGATTCGATTGTCACAATTTTGGTAATACCGTCTTTTGCAAACCTGGACGCAAATTCGTCACCAACTCTCTGCATAAGCAGCGGATCAATTTGGTGATTCAAAAAAGAATCCACTTTCAATACCTGATCAGATAATACGACGCCTTCTTCCTCTATTTTCCGTTTCAGTGCTTCCATCTTGTCTTACCTCCGTTATGAGAATAAAAAAAGCATTGCCCGCTCAAATAAAGAGCAAGCAATGCTGATATCACAAAAAACCGTACACGTGCGGTTCCATTGCTCACCCATAGTCGGACATTTACGGTGCCCGGTAGAAACTTGCGTGCCATATCCACGCGATTATATGAGTGTTCCTATTATATTGTAATAAATTATATCAAGATTCTAATCCCTTGCATAGGCTGAAAATAAAAATTCACGAACTTTATTTTTGTTTTTTTAGATATCATTCGTATTTCAAGGGAATCCGATATAAAAGAGCCTGACGACCGCGCCGCCAGGCTTTTGATTATGACAGATAGAGATTTGAATATTTGTTTGATAAATAATCAATTAAATAGCGAACATTCAGCTCTTCTCCTGTTGCATCTTTAATAATGTCTAACGGCTTTTTCCGTTTTCCGTGAATGTGCACCTTTTCCGTCAGCCATTGCTTTATCGGATGGAACTCTCCTCTTTCCAAGAGAGCGTCAAATTCAGGGAGATCCTCAAGCATTTTTTGTTTCAGCTGAGCCGCATACATGTAGCCGAGCGCATAGGATGGGAAGTAGCCGAAATCTCCCCCTGCCCAATGGACGTCCTGTAAAATCCCCTCTGCGTCGGTCTGCGGTGTAATCCCTAAATAATCTTGGTATTTTTGATTCCAAAGCGACGGCAGATCTTCCACAGACACTTCATTGCTGAAAATCGCTTTTTCAATTTCATAACGGATGATGATATGAAGAGGATACGTCAATTCATCCGCTTCGACCCTGATAAATGAAGGTTTTGATTCATTGATTGCCCGGACAAAATCATCCAGGGAGATGTCCTTGAACTGTTCAGGTGATGCTTCTTGAATCTTCTTATAGTACGGTGTCCAAAAATGCTTGTTGCGGCCGATAAAATTCTCGTAAAATAATGATTGCGATTCATGGATTCCCATTGATGCGCCGTCTGACAAATTCGTGCCACTGAGTGCTTCATCAATATTTTGCTCGTATATCGCGTGCCCGCACTCATGAATGGTGCCAAAGATCGCCGTCCGGAAATCTTTTTCATCATATCTCGTCGTGACCCGAACGTCTCCTCGGTTCAGCGTAGTTGCAAACGGATGAACGGTTTCATCAAGTCTTCCGCCATCAAAATCGTAGCCAAGCTCCTGTAAAAAATACAGACTGAGCTCTTTTTGCTTTTCTTTCGGGAACGCTTTTGTAATAAAGCTTGTATCTGGTTTATTTCCGGAAGCTGTCACCTGTTTAACAAGAGGGATAATCGCTTCCTTCAGCTCAGTAAACAGCTGATCAAGCACCTTTACCGTGACGCCGGGCTCAAACAAATCAAGCAATGCATCATAAGGATGCTCTTGATATCCCCAATACGTAATAAAACGTTTATTGAATTCAATCAGCTGTTCTAAATAAGGAGAAAACAAGCTGAAATCAGATTTTCCTTTCGCTTCCTCCCACGCTGTTTCTGCCTTTGAACACAGAATCACGTATTCTTTGTATTCAGCCTCAGGGATTTTCTTATTCTCTTCATACTCTTTTTTCGCCAGTTCCACTGCTTTTTTCGTATCTTCCGACAAGTCATCAAATCGTTCATACAGGACATCGATAAGCTCCTTCATTCGATCTGATGTTTGGATATTGAATATATCTGTTGAAAGCTGGCCGATACTTTCGGCACGATCCTCTGAGCCGTTTTTCGGCGCGCCTGTTCTGGAGTCCCAGTGCATTAACGCAACTGCTTCGCTGTAATGTGAGATTCTTTTTAAAAGATCAAAAAATTCTTTTTCATATGTATGTATCTCCATATCCATTCCCTCCCTATTCTAGCCGTTCCATTACAGGCTAATGGAAGGGGGTATGAAAGTCAAATTGTTTGTATAAAAGGCTGCCGGTATGTTTGGCGGCAGCCTTTTTATTCAGTTGATCGTCATTTGATTTTTTGGCGGAGGTGTTCTCCGCTTTTTCTTCTTGATTTTTTTATCTACCCACACTGTTGCCAGCGGGGTTAAGAGCGAGGTGACAATAACACTTGTCGCGATGATTGCAGTTGCCGATTCAGCAACTGGCGCAAATGATGCATTCGCTTCAGCTAATGCGTATGGCACAGCTACAGCAGCCCCCGCCGTAGAAGAAGCGGCCACTCCCGCGACACCATCTCCCCGCGCAATAAAACGATCAAGCAAAAACAAAGAACTGCCCGATAAAATGACGACAGAAACTCCGATAAAAATGCCGAGCAGCCCTGATTGGATCAGCATTCCAAAATTCAAGGTATTGCCGAGCGAAAAGGCGAAAAATGGAATGATCGCCGGCACAACCTTGCTGAATAAGTCTCTGAGATCGTGATCCAGATTTCCAAGTATACATCCAAGTAAAAACGGGATGACTGTCGCTGCCAGCGTTTCCCATGGGAATGCGGCAAGTCCCGTCACACCAAACGTCACCATGGTCATAAAAGGACCAGATTCTGTACTGATAAAGGCGAAAGCGCCCGCATCCTCTTTTCTTCCCATGTGATTCATGAGCGCCAAATACAGTCCGCCGTTCGTTTCATTCATTACCGCGACAATTGCTAAAACAGAAAGGCCTGCAAAAAAGCCGGATTGTATGCCTTCGTCAGGTATAAATTGCGCTGCGATCACGCCGAGCAGCGCCGCAAATCCGACCTTTCCCAATAATAACGTGATTCCTTTTCTTGCGATATAGCCTGAAGAACGAAAATCAATCGTTGCTCCTACGCAAAAGATAAAAACACCCAGTATCGGCAGCGTTCCGGTAATCAAAGCACCCGTAAACCCTCCAAAGAACTCCGCTGTTCCAGGGGCAAACGTGTTGAGCGCCGCTCCAAGAAATAGCGGAATAATCATCATTCCGCCAGGTACCCGTTCAATTGTCGCCTTGATTTTCATATTGTGGATTCTCCCATCCTCCGGTTATGAAAAAACAATTCCACTTACACTTGGAAAACAGCCTGCAAATCCTCTTTTGAACAGCTGCCCAGCTGGCTGCCGACTCCGACGGCGCCAGCTCCGGCTCTAAGCCAATCCGGCACTTCAGACGGATGTATCCCGCCTGTCGGAATAAAGGTCACCTGCGGGAAAGGACCCGCTAAATTTTTCATGAACGGGATGCCAAACACACCGCTTGGGAACAGCTTTAATGTCGTAAAACCGAATGTCAGCGCTTCCATAATTTCGCTCGGAGTCAAGACGCCGGGGATATAATGTGTCTTTACAAAAGATAGATGTTCAGCAAGATCAGCTGAAAAACCCGGACTGACAATAAACTGCGCGCCAGCCTCAGCAGCTTCCCCAGCTTGCTGCGCGGTGATGACCGTGCCCGCGCCAATTAAAATATCTTCCCTATTACGGAAGGATTCGATAATATCTGATGCCCCGGGGGTCGTATACGTCACTTCAACTGCACGAATCCCTTTATCTAATAAACTCTCAATCTGCTGACAGGCCTCCTGCTTATCCTTTGAACGAATGACTGCAATCAGCTTTGCTTCTTTCAGACGGTTTTCAACGACTTTGGACTCCATATTAATAATCCCCTTTCTTTTGGTGAACCGTTCTTTGAGCAGATAAAAAAGAAGCTAATTTCTCCCTAGTCGGCAAACCGTCCATATCCCCCGGTGCCTGCACTTGCAAAGCGCCAATCGCATTTCCCCTTTGCACCGCATCCTTGTACGACAAACCGTCTAGGATACCGCTGATTACACCGACTGCAAATCCGTCTCCGGCGCCGACCGTATCAACCACCCGGTCGACCCGGCAGCCTTCTAGAAATCCTTCACTTGTCCCCGTTTTAAAGTAAGCGCCTTCTTTTCCGAGTTTAATAGCGACAAAGCTGGCACCTTTTTTCAAATAATAGTCGGCAATGCCTTCAGGTGTTTTTTCTCCGGTCAATAGCTCTCCCTCTGCGATACCCGGGAAAAACCAGTCTGCAAGCCCAGCCAGATCATTGATTGTGTGTACCATTGTTGCTTGATCAGGCCAAAGCGAAGGTCTTACATTAGGGTCGAATGAAATGGTCTTCCCTGCGTTTCTCATGTCGTTCATGACATGATACGTGAAGTCTTTCATCTCGGCTGATAAAGCAGGCGGAATGCCTGTCACATGCAAATGGCCTGCGCATTGAAAATAATCTCTCGGATATTCAGCTGAAGTTAATGTGCTTGCAGCTGAGTTTTTCCTATAGTAGGTAACTTGCGGGTCGCCTTCTTTCACTTTTGACTTCAGCAGCAGCCCGGTGGGATTTTCGTCCTGCGAGCGGATCACGCGGGACACATCCACTCCCTCTTTTTTAAGTTCCTGTACAATAAACGTTCCGAGCTGATCATTACCGACCTTGCTCATCCATCCCATTCGGAATCCGAGTCTAGCAAGGCCGCAGGCGACATTGCTTTCTGCTCCGGCAAGCCCTTTAGAAAAAGTGGATACTTCATGAAGGCCTCCATACTCATTTGCGTAAAACATGGCCATTGATTCCCCGAATGTCACCGCATCAAGCTTCATCTCTTCCCAACCTCCTCTTAGTTGAGGGCACCTAGGATTAAAGTGACTTTCTCATGATGACTTTTGCCTCTAATTCAATAGTTTGAGGCGCTCCTTTGTCACCTTCAATCCTTTTTAATACACGTTCCATCGCCGTCCTGCCCATATCATGTGACGGCTGGGCGATCGTTGTAATGCCTGGACCGATCAGTTTGTACCACTCCGTATCATCGAATCCTGCAATCCCTATATCTTGAGGGATGCGCAGGCCAAGCTCTTCCATACAGCTGATGATTTTCAGCATAATCAAGCCATTCAAAGCCAGAATCGCTTTTTTTTGCTCCGGCATTTCCTTGTGAAAAGAACGAAGCGCCGCCTTAAGCTGCTCCTTGTCCTTTACGTCAATTTCATGCAATCTAACAAGCCCGTTCACATTTTGAACCGAAGCCATTTCCTGATACACAGCTGCTCTTTCTGCACGAGGGCTGATAGAGGAAATCGGTTCGGTAAACAGCGCGACATCAGTATACCCTTTGCTGTACACCTTCTGAAGAATCTCTTTTGTGATCCATCTGTTGTCAGTCGTTACGGTATCCAGTTTCAGATCCGGCAGTTTCCGGTCAATTAAGATTGTTGGAATTTGCTGTTCAGCAAAAGCGCGCAGTACATCCTTGTTTTCCCCTGTTGCGTTTAAAATCAGGCCCTCAACCGAATGGGCTTCTAGCTTTAAGAGCATTTCCCGCTCTTTTTCAGGACTGTTATCTGTGTTGCACACCATAATGCTGTATCCATATTGATCACAAACCTCTTCGACTCCCCTGAAAGCAGCGACCGAAAAAGGATTTGTAATGTCAGCCACAACAAATCCGATTAACTTGCTTTTTTTTATTTTCAAACCTTGTGCCATTTTACTCGGCCGATAATTCAATTCTGCGATTGCCTTTTTAATGTTTTTCACTTTTTCAGGAGAAATCGCGTCAATTTTTCCGTTAATATAGCGGGAAACTGTCGATTTCGAAACTCCTGCACATTCAGCTACATCTTTGATGGTTGTATGGCCTGTTGTTTTCTTTTTCATTCAAGTGCTCCTGTATCTCATATATTTGAAACCGATTTCAAAACCGTTACAACAAAAGGATACCATAATTTTAAAATTTGGAAAGAGTTTTTTTAATAATGTGTCAATTCATTATTTTTTCGTTGACTCTTTTCACTATTTATCCTAAAATTTTCTTTGAAACCGTTACCAAAATATTTTCATTCAAGTGATGCTGAAATCCTAACCAAGGGGGAAATATAATGGAAAATCGTTATTCTGTACATCCTGAACAAGTAAAACGCTTTACAACAGAGGAGCTTCGCAGTCATTTCTTAATGGATCCTTTATTTACAGAAAACAAACTTACGATGTATTACTCACATGAAGACCGGGTTGTCATCGGCGGAGCGGCCCCAGGGCAAAGTGAACTGAAGCTTGATGCAGGTGATTTTCTAAAAACAGACTTCTTTTTGGAACGGCGTGAAATCGGGATTATTAATGTCGGCCAGCCTGGTGCCGTTAGAGTCGGCGATGATGAATATGTGCTTCAAACAAAGGATTTTCTCTATATTGGAATGTGCAATCAGGATGTATCGTTTTCAAGCCTGAACGGGGAAAAAGCGAAGTTTTACTTCGTCTCCGCTTGCGCCCACAAAAGCTATCCGACACAAAAAGCCGCCCTAGCTGAACTGACGCCGGACCGCCTTGGTGATGATGCAGCGTCTAATGTCAGAAGTCTGTACAAAGTCATTCATCAGGATGGCATTAAAAGCTGTCAGCTGATGATGGGAATAACGATGTTAGATCAAAACAACAACTGGAATACCATGCCAGCACACGTTCATGACCGTCGGATGGAGGCTTATCTTTACCTGGATCTTGAAAAGGACTCAAAGGTATTTCATTTCATGGGCCAGCCGGACGAAACACGCCATCTTGTTGTTGGAAATGAACAGGCTGTCCTTTCTCCCGCTTGGTCTATTCATTCTGGCGCAGGAACATCAAACTATAGCTTTGTGTGGGCGATGGCTGGAGAAAATTACACATTTACGGACATGGATCTCATTCCGATGGATGGGCTGAAATAAGATGGGTTATCTACATGACGCCTTTTCATTAGAAGGAAAAACAGCGCTGGTGACAGGCCCGGGAACAGGGATCGGTCAAGGAATTGCCAAAGCCCTAGCCGGAGCTGGCGCTGATATTATCGGCACATCACATAAAAGCAGCCTGTCTGAAACACAGCAGCTTGTGGAACAGGAAGGCCGGACATTTACATCTTTTACATTGGACATGAGCAAGCCGGAAGCGATAAAGGATTCTGCAGCTGAGCTGTTTGAAAACAGGCAGATCGACATCCTTGTCAATAATGCCGGCATTATTCATCGGGAAAAAGCGGAAGATTTTTCAGAAGAGAACTGGCAGCACGTACTGAATGTCAATCTGCACAGCCTGTTTATTCTGACACAGCTTGCTGGCAGGCACATGCTGAAAAGAGGTCATGGAAAGATTATTAATATTGCCTCTCTCCTGTCTTTTCAAGGCGGCATCCTCGTTCCGGCTTACACCGCGAGCAAACACGCTGTTGCCGGTTTGACAAAATCATTTGCAAATGAGTGGGCAGCGTCAGGTATTCAGGTCAACGCAATCGCCCCAGGCTATATTTCTACTGCGAATACAAAGCCTATTCGGGATGACGAAAAGCGAAATGAGGACATTTTAAAGAGAATTCCTGCCGGCCGCTGGGGCCAAGCGGATGATATCGGGGGGACTGCAGTCTTTTTGGCATCACGTGCTTCAGATTATGTAAATGGACATATTTTAGCAGTTGATGGCGGCTGGCTATCCCGCTGACAAATAAAAAAAGCTGACGAACGATCGTCAGCTTTTTTCCATTACATCATGTGCGGTTCAACAGGCAAGACCTTTTTGACCTCATCAATGATGCGTTCATTTTCTCCGCCAGCGTAAATGTGAATCGAGCCGCTGTCTTGATTCGAGCGAATCAGGCGCCCGATGCCCTGCCGTACACGTAACAACATATATGGCAGATCAACTTCTTCGAACGGATCTTTTTTCGCTCCGTTGCGCTTCGCTGTAAATACAGGATCGTGTGGCGGGAACGGTAATGACCAAATGGTAACATTCTTCAATGCGTCACCGGGAATGTCGAGTCCTTCCCATAAGTGAACTGAACAAAGTACTGTTTCTTCTTCCTCTTGGAATTTCTCTACTAAGCTGCTGATTTCCTCATCACCTTCGAAGAAAATTGGATACGGCAGCTCCCATGCCGCCGACAGCTCTTTAAACTCGTTTAATTCTTCAAAAGAAGGGAAAAGCACCAGCGTTCTTCCTTTGTATCGTTTGATTGTTTCAATCGTTTCAGCCGTTTTTTGTTCAGCGGCCATATCTGTTTTTGCGTATAAATTAATACTCATTTGCTCGTCATAATCATAAGGGGAATCAACAGTTAATGACAAATAATCATGAATCCCAAGACTGTCGGCAATATAATCAAACGAACCGCCTTCTGACAGCGTAGCAGAAGAGAAGATATAAGGAATTTTCTTAGAAAACACTTTTTCGCCAAGTACTTCTGCTACCGTTCTCGGCATCACGACAAAAGTTGATTCTGCTTCCTTTTTCTCCAGCCAGCTGATCGCATCCTTTTGATATAGAGATAATGAATACGCCATTTGTTCAACATATTCTTCCACTACTGACAGCTCGTATTGATCAATCGTATACATTTCAGACTCAAATACAAGTGCCTCACCGATTTTATCAAGTAAACGGCAAAGCTCGTCCGCCGCCTTTTTGACACGCTGGTCATTTTTTATTTCTAAACGGTGTGAACCGGCTACTTCCTTTGATTCTTCAGAAAGAACATAGAAAAATTCGTCGTTTGCGAGAAGCGCATCTTCAATCAATTCTGCAAACTCTTCTCTGATGTCATTTTGCAGCAATCGTTCTAAAAACAATTCAAGAGTAGACTGCTTCACTCTATAGGTTAGCGCTTTTTGCGCAGCAAACTCTAACAAGTGCCCCTCATCAAATACAACTGCACTATGATCAGGCAAGAGCGGCAGCTGGCCCTCTCGTTTGCGTGATTCTTCCGTCCACACATGCTCCATATAAAAATCATGGGAACAAATGATTAAGTCCGTTGACTTGCGGTAGTAATCTCTGGAAAGTGTCAGACCGCATCTGTGTCTCATATCACAAGTCAGACAGTCCTGAAACGAGTCGTAGCTTACGTCAGACCACTCTTCATTCGATAGATTTGCGTACTGCTTACGGTCGCCATACGGATAAAAGCGCTGCATCGCCTGTGACTCGTGGACAAATGACGGTAACGACTCATAAAGATCCAGCCATTTATCATCATCAGAACGCTGCATTGTTTTTTCAAGCTTCTTCAAGCATAAATATTGCTCATGTGATTTTGACAGCCTTGTATCAATTTTCAGATCAAGATGCTCAGCCAGCTTAGAAATATCGCCCTCTTTTTTCACCAGCTGTTCAATTAATGTTTCATCTGCACAAGCGATGATGGCGGGTTTGCCGACATACCTTGCATAGCTGATTGCAAAAAGAAGATAAACCAGCGTTTTCCCCGTTCCCACTCCAGCTTCGGCGAACATGACTTTTTTCTCTTTAAACGCCCGCTCCAGCTGAAAAGCCATAAATACTTGCTCGTCCCGAAGATCAAACCCTTTTTCGGGAAGGATATCGTAAAACACGTCACCAATCCAATTGTTCAATTCTTCATAAAAATTCTTTGTTTTCGTTAAAGAAAAAGGCAAACGTGATGTTGTCACCTAGTTCCAACCCCCAACTATTCGACATTCAGACCACCAATAATATCATTTTCCGCTGATGAATACAATAAAAAAACTTGGCAATGCCAAGTTTTTTGCAGTTTACTTACGATTGATCACATGCGACGATAAAAAAGGATGGTCTGTTGAATAAATATGTTCTACCGCTTTTTCTAAATCAGTTTGCGCATGCGAAATCACAGACGGAGACGAATCAGTCCCGAGCTCCTTCAGCTCGTTTGCTGTTGCGTCAAGCGCCCTTTGAATAAGATTAAAATGTTCGCTGTTCAGCATGAGATCACCTCTGATGGAAATAATCATCATTGTATGCGAACTTTTCATTTTATATACATGCTTTACCGCATGTTATCACCGAAACATGCACAAACTACACTTGATATTCCGTCTCCGGATTATCCGTCTTATCAACAATATTCTATCAGGGAGTGATGTTGACATGAGTTATAGAAACCGATTAGATCAGCATTCTGAACTGTTTCATCACAATTGGACGCGGCCTAAACGTTCTAAGTCTCAAGTAAACGGTCACACTGAAATGTCCCAAACCAACATTATATTGAGAAGCAACGCGAAAGCTCACCGTTGGTAACGATAGAATATGGCTGAAAGATGAAAGAAGACGCATGCAGAGCGTCTTCTTTTTATGCGTTTTCTGTTTTCTTTCGCTGCGGCCTTACTTTTGACCAATATTGATAATAATCCGTTTTAATAAACCCGTTAAAGAGCTTTCGTTTCTTCGTTGCTTTTCTGCCATATGCTTCCTCAAAGTTTTCATTTGATGTCAGCATATACACAGACCAAGTATCAAGCGGCTCGAACGCCTTCCCCATTTCTTTGTACATCTGCTCAACGGCTTTTTTCTCGCCGAGACGCTCTCCATATGGCGGGTTGCCGACAATTACGCCAAACTCCAGATTGGTGGTAAAATCTTTGACCTGCATCTGCTTGAACTGGATTAAATCTCCCAACCCTGCTTCCTCTGCATTTTCTTTTGCGATTTCAACCATGCGGTGGTCTATGTCGCTTGCGAAAATTGTAAGCGGCTGGTCATAATTTGCCTTTTCTTCGACTTCAAGCCGCGCTTTGTTCCACAGATCTTTACCGATCCATTCCCAATCCTCTGATACAAAATCGCGGTTGAATCCCGGGGCGATGTTTTGGCCGATTAGCGCCGCTTCTATCGCGATTGTTCCGGAGCCGCAGAAAGGATCAACAAACGGGCGGTCCGGCGTCCAATTGGTTAATTGCACCAAAGCGGCAGCAAGTGTTTCTTTAATCGGCGCACCGCCCTGATCGACACGGTAACCTCGTTTGTGAAGGCCTGTCCCTGATGAGTCCAGTGTAATCAAAGCCTGATCTTTCAATAAAGAAATTTCGACTTTATACTCGGCACCTGTTTCTTCAATCCAATCATTGGCTTTGCCGGACTGCAGCTTGAGCTTTTCGACAATTGCTTTTTTGACAATCCGCTGACAGTCGGGAACGCTTGCAAGTGTTGATTTTACCGATTTTCCAATGACAGGGAATTTCCCGTTTTCAGGTATAAATGAGCGCCAGTTAATCGCTTTCGTTTTTTCAAACAGTTCATCAAATGTTTTCGCTTTAAAAGAAGCAACCTGAACCTTTATGCGGTCGGCTGTTCTAAGCCAAAGGTTCGCACGGCAGATGGCAAGTGCATCACCTTCAAAAATAACTTTCCCGTTATCAACCTTGCATTCGTATCCTAAATCTCGTACTTCCTTTGCGACAACAGCTTCAATGCCCATTGGCGCCGTTGCAATTAGTGTATACTTCTTCATCGTATCACCCTGTCTTTTAAAACTTTTCTCTTTTCAAGATAAAAGCTCTCCTTATACGGGAGAGCTTGTTTTCATCATTTTAAATGTAAGTGGTCTAACGTTCTGTAAGCCATGTTTTGTTCCGTCGTACTGCAAACGGCTCATCACCTCGTACTCAGGCGGCAATCATCTATCTACAGAAAGCATTCTGTCCTTCTCTTCGTTGAATTCCGTTAAGAAGGTTCCCCTACCAAAATTTGGGTTTCTCGCTCGAGGGGTTTACCGCGTTCCACTCTCACCATTTCTAGTGAGACTTCGTCACTGTGGCACTTTCAAGGATACTCAGCCATATCCGAAGGACGTAGGCTTTTTTCCTGCCGTCAGCCTCTAAAGGCTGCCCTAGCTTATGACTTCGCTAGGCACGAACACTACGGGCATCTCAGCACCGTGCGAGCATGGACTTTCCTCTACAGATTCAAGATCTGCAGCGATTACCCGAACGTTAAGAACATGAATTATTATATAACAACTGATTACAATTTACAAGCGCCATTTTTTTCAAGCGTGATCAATCATAAAGCTTGCTGCCAAAAACGTGTTTTTCTAAGTTAGACAGCCGTTTTAAAATATCAAAGTTTGTTGTGTTAGATTGCACAGGCTGTTTTTTGCTGGCTTCTTCAAGCTGTTTTTTCAGCTGCAGATTTTCCTGCTGCAGTTCTTCAATTTCTTGATGGAAGGTTTCATAATCCTTAATAATCATATCTAAAAATTTGTCAACGTCTTCTTGCTTGTAGCCTCTAACGCCTGTTTTAAATTCTTTTTCCAAAATTTCTTTCGCAGAAAGCTTTACTTTATCAGCAAGCATCTTTTTCACCTCGTATCGTGAATCATCACATATATTTTTTCAGAAATCTGTACGGTTGTCAAATTTCTCTTATTGCTATGAGTAGCTGTCTTCCTCTACTGTCACTCTCAAGTCATCCATTGTAATAAAGTAGATGGGATAGCCATCCTTTTCGCGCCTTTTTTCCGCTGTCCCAAGCATATACTTAGGGGAGCCTTCCTTTTCCGGGTCATATAAAAGCAGAAGCCCGTCGGACTTATCAATGAAGAACTGATTTTTTTGTTTGAATTGAAGCGGGCTTTCATAAGGACGGTGAGTCAGGCTTGCTTCATAGTCTGCCTGAGCCAGAACTGCTTCATACTGTTCCTTATTCGGTTCTTTCCAGTTCTTTTCCTGCTCGTAAAATGGTGTGATGACAGCTACCTTTAAGTCAGGGTATTCTTCCTGCAAATCATATGCAGCTTCTGCCGCCCACAGCTCCGCTCCAAGCTGGCCCGAAATTAAAATCCATTCTAATCCTTCATCCAAAAAAGCAATCAGCCGGTTCTTAATGGCTTTTTTTATGTAATACAGTGCCTTGTCATCCTGCTTAAATATCCCGAGTTCAAACGGTTTATAGCCCGTTATTGCCAATACTTTCATCATTTCACCTGCTTTAAAAAATGGGGCTCCCGTGGGCCCCATTTGTTGTGCTGCATTGTTTACACCATCAAGCTGCACGTTTTCCATACTAGTAGTCGCAGCAAGGTTTTCCTGCTTGAAAATGCTGATGCGTAGCCGGGTCAACATTTGAGAAAGTGTGTGGAAAGTAGTGAACGTGCTGAAAATGCTGGTGGTTTACGTTTGTTGTATGCTGTGGGTGAATGTGCGGCACGATAGTCTTCGAAAACGTATGGTGTTCACAGCAATGAGTAGGATGGACAATTGGCGCCATCATATGCGGTCTGCAGTGATGCATGATAAAATCCCCTTTCCATAAACTTTATTACAATACTAAGCTATGAAAAATAAGGGGTACATGTTCTGATGCAAAGACCTATTTTAAAAGTGTGCAATTAAGCTGTCTTTAAAGTTTGAAAACACAAAAGCAATCAAAAATACCACAACAAAGAACAAGTAAAAAACACCCTTATACATACCAACTCTCCCTTTAAAAATAACTAACGTCATTTTACAGGATTCGCCGCTATTCTACAACAAAATCAATGTGAATTCAGCAAAAAAAATCCATGGCGAAACAAGTCGTCTTTTGCGCTTTCCCGGGGAATATTTAAGAGGAATATTTCCTCTTAAGCCGGGCAATTCTCACATCCAGTTTTTCAGTTTCTTTCTCTGTTAAGCATGCCGCATCGCTAAGCAATTGTTCTGCTATTTGCAATGCTTTTCCGAATGCTTTTTTCTTATGCTCAAAATATTTCGCGAGCTCTATTACAGCAGCGTATCTGCACTTCTGGTTTTGCGAGCGGGACAGGTTTTCCCAAAGCGCCACTGCTTCTTCCAAGCGGTTTTGTTTTTTGTACAGGAGCGATAAATCTAGCCGTGCACTATCCTGGTCCTCAAACGATTTTTCTATAAGCCTTTCCAACTGCTTGATCGCTTGGTCCGTTTCTTTATGAGCCATAAACCATTTCGCCATAGCATAGGCTTCACTGTGTTCTTTTGGCGCATGTGATTCTGAAAGGATTTTTTTAGACATATGGATGTACAATGAAATGAGTGATAACACATCCATTTCATTATGATGCAGGACACCTTTTAAAAGATCCGGCTCTTGCGCCTTTATAAAATGAAAGTAAAGCATTGGCGCCAAGTAGCCCGGTGTGTCTTCTAGTCTGCGGATGCCGAGCTCCTCTTTTTCAACCGTGCCAAGAGATACGCGGTCCATTTTGTGTTTCCACAGGCGTCTAGCTCCATGCAAAAGATCAAAGTGGCCAAACTCCGGAAGCTTCGGAAGTCTGTCACGGATCAAGGTGTGCCTTGTTTTCACCTGCGGCCAATCAAAAGCTTTGCCGTTGTAGGTCACAAGTGATGTAATGTCAACCTCGCTTAAAAAGCTTTGGTACAAGGCGACTTCGTTCCCCGGTTTGGGCAAAAGATGCTGTTTGACTGTCACTCGGTCTTCATATACTCTCGCATGCCCAAGCAAAAAAATGGTATTCCCAGCTCCACCCCCAAGACCGGTTGTTTCTGTATCAAAGAAAAAGAGGTTGTTTTTGTTATACCCTTTTGCTGACAATGTATGCGATAGGCCGCTTTGATTCCACAGTGTGATCACTTCCTCAAGTTCAGAAAAGCTGTATAACCCATGGCGGTGAGAAAGCGGATATTCTACTTCTCTGATGAGGCAATATTCATCTTCGAAGATGAAAGGCTTCATGCCAAAAGCCTCCCACTCTTCTAAAAACGGGATGTCATCAATGTGGTTTTCTTGTTTGCCTGCTTCTATTTTTTGTTCTCCTTCGTCGAGCACCATGTGCTTTTTCATCCGCTGGAGTTTCCCTTTTAATGACATATCCGGCCTCCCTCCTTACGACATTTGATCCAACAGCTGCAAAATTCTTTCCTTTGCTTTTATCCCTTCTATTTCCGTACCTATACAAGACGGACAGCCGTCATGACAAGGACAATGTGCAATCAGTTGTTTCGCCGCTTCATTAATGTCTGAAAAACGTTTAAAGACTTCCTCCGCCAAACCGATACCGCCCGGATAATGATCATATAAAAATATGGTTGGCAATCCGGTATGGGCTGCTTTAATTTGAGAAACAACATGAACATCATTTCGATCACACATGATATACACAGGGACAATATGCTGCAGCACATTCGAGATGCCAAGAAGCAGCTGTTCCAGTGTCTTTTCCCCGATATCTTCATCCGCTGTTTTGATTTCGAGCCAAGCTGCACTTGTATGCAGTTCTTCTTCCGGCAAATGAATAGGTCCAGACCCAATATTTTCAAAAGTGGTCATTTTTATTTTTTTAAAAATGGTCGGCAGGGCATTGACAGTGACGTCTCCGTAGTGCAATGACGTACGGCTTTTTTCTTTCGTTTTATCGGTTTCTAATACCTTCAGCTGAACTGCCAGGTTTGCATCCGTATAATATTCGACATCGACTTTTCTGACATACGCCTTTTTATGGTCCCAATCGAGTTTCTCAACTTGATACTGAACGCCTTCATGCAAATAAATTGCTTCATCATGTAAAAGCGTCATCGCACTAAAACGGTCCATTTCACCGATAATCCTTACATTTGCAATATCCGACTGATCAACTATAACGACATTTTCCTGGGAGGCGGAACGCAAACTGATGTTTGAAGCAGGGAACGACTCACTTGCCCAATGGTACCGTTCGCCGTTGCGGTGAAGAACAGCCTCTTCCTGAAGATACTCAAGAATATCACTGACTTCCATGGCTCCAAATTCTTCATCAGCTCTAAAAGGAAGCTCATAAGCCGCACACTTTAAGTGGTCTACTAAAATAATCAAATTCTCCGGATTGATTCTTGCAGATTCCGGCGAACGATTAAAGAAATATTCAGGATGCCGCACAATATATTGGTCAATCGGTGTTGAATTGGCTACCATGATAATCAAAGATTCACCGTGTCTTCTGCCGGCTCGTCCGGCCTGCTGCCAAGCACTTGCAACACTTCCTGGATACCCCGTCATTACACACACTTGCAGCTGGCCGATATCAACACCAAGCTCTAAGGCATTCGTACTGACCACTCCTAAAATGTCGCCTTCTCTCAGGCCTCTTTCGATTTCTCTTCGCTCTTTCGGCAGATAGCCTCCCCGATAGCCTCTGATTGATTTTGTTCCAATCTCTTTTTTCACAAGCTCCTGAATATGGCTTAAAATAATTTCCACCCGAACTCTGCTTCTGGCAAAAACAATGGTCTGCACTTTGTTTTTAAGGAACTCTTTCGCCAGTTCATTCACTTCTGCGGTTGCGCTCCTTCTAATATTCAGCGGTTTGTTCACAATTGGCGGATTGTAAAACACAAAATGCTTGCGTCCGCTCGGTGCGCCGTTGTCATCGACCAGCCGCATCGGTTTGCCTGTCAGCTGCTCTCCCAATTCCTTTGGGTTGGCAATTGTTGCGGAAGTACAAATAAAAACCGGATCACTTCCATAAAACCGGCAGATCCGCTTTAGCCGCCGGATCACATTTGCCACATGGCTGCCGAACACACCTCGATACGTATGAAGCTCATCGATGACGATATACTTAAGGTTTTCAAACAAACTGACCCATTTCGTATGATGCGGTAGAATGGCAGAATGCAGCATATCGGGGTTTGTAATGACAATATGACCTGCTTTTCTCACCTTTTGTCTGATTGCCGGAGACGTATCCCCGTCATATGTAAAGCTTTTAATATCAATGCCCATTTCATCAATAATTTCATTTAGCTCGCTCTTTTGGTCTTGTGCCAGCGCTTTAGTCGGAAATAAATATAACGCCCGGTTTGTTTCATCTTGGGCGATGGACTGCAGGACTGGGAGGTTGTAGCATAACGTTTTTCCTGATGCTGTTGGCGTTACGGTAACGATGCTTTCTCCTTTTTGCACATATTGAAAAGCGGAATATTGGTGAGTATATAGTTCATCAATGCCCCTTTTCGAAAGGGCCGCTTTGATTCTCTCGTCTATACTTTCGGGCATAGGCCTTGTTTTTGCTTCCCGAGGCTCAATTTCATGCCAATTCACAACGTTTTCATTTCCTTTTAAATCAGAAATGAGTTCAGTCAGTGATTTCTTTTTCATTCTTTACACCTCTTTGTCAAGTACAGTTTACCGAATATTTGTTTGCATGGCTAGGTGCAAATTTTATACAGTTGAATAAAAAAAGCAAGGCATACGCCCTGCTTATTTCGCTTTTATTGTAAGGAGCTTTGATTCGCCTTTACGAGCAGCCTTTTCGCCTGCCGGTACAATTGATCCTACAGCCTCACCATTCATTATAACGATTGGGATGACTGTGCTGCTCGCTTTTTCTTTTATTAATTCCAAATCACATGTAATCAGCGGATCACCGACCTTCACTTTATCCCCTTCTTTAATGTGGGCAGTAAATCCTTCTCCGTTCATATTGACTGTCTCCAGCCCGACATGAATTAAAAGCTCAATTCCCGAGCGAGTCCGAATGCCAACGGCGTGTTTGGTGTGGAAAATCTGAATGACTTCACCTTCAGCGGGAGAAACGATTTCACCGCTAGAAGGTTCCACCGCTATTCCTTCTCCCATCATTTTCTGTGAAAAAACAGGGTCCGGCACATCTGACAGGTCCATTACTGTACCGTCTGCCGGAGAATAAATAACCTCTTCTGTCACCTTTTCCTGAGTTTTGCCCATTCCGAATAATTTTTTCAGCAATGTATTTTCTCCCTTCTCATTCACTTCAACCGTTATCCCTTCATTCACCACTATTTAACCACACTTTCAATTTTGCTTCAATTTATAACAACATCTGGCATAGACGCATAATCTGTTTAAAAAAGGCGGTGGCGAAATTGGAATTCCATGATGACAAAAAGAACGAACTGCAAAAGAAAGAAGAAATCATAACGGAGGCAATCGACACTCTTTTTCAATCCTCAGCGTTCGGCAACCTTATAAACGGATTTCAGAACCTGATCAACTCGAGTTTAAAGGATGTGCAGACGACCATACATGTCAGAGAAAAAGATACTGGTCTGTATATCGATATTACCATTCCGGCGACGTTTCGAGATGGCGAGATCGTCGTTGATGTTAAATCGAGGTATCTCCATGTAACCCTCCAAGAAAAACAGAAACACCAAAATGAGGCTACCTTTACAAGCATGACAAGAACGGTTCAGCTGCCTTATGAAGTTCGCCAAGAAGATATGGAAACGTCTTGGAACGAGCAGACAATGACACTTTTCTTTCCAAAAAATAAGCATGAATGAACGATTCATTCATGCTTCTATCATTTAAAAAAGCTGGTAAATCCCTTTATTAAAGATCCGACCTGATTCATTGCACTCATTACTTGACCTGTCGTATCCATCATTTTATTAAAATCAAATTGCCCATTGGCTTTTTTGAACTGCGACATAATGCTTTGAAATTGCGAAGGCTGCTGTTGATTAGGCCTTGGGATAGGATAAGGGTTAGAAAATACAGGCGGCTGCATAGGCATAGGCTGGATCGGAGCATAGGGCTGATAATAATCCTGCTGTCCATAATGCTGCTGAGGCAGTTGTTGCTCTAAATAACCGGGTGCAGCCTGCTGATAATATCCTTGCATTTGCTGAGGATAATAATAGCCCATTTGCCGAGGATAGCTTCGAGAGCTCCTGTTCATTGCGATTCCCCCTAAACACAACATATTTCTCTTCTATATATGTATGAATGACTTCTATTGTTTGTGTCACAAGTGATGATTAGCATTTGTCAAATTGTGTCGAAAGTTTAAATTTTTTAAAAACAGAAAAAAGTCGAATCATTATGGTACCATATTTTCAATACAGATGAGAGGGGATGCACCATAATGAACGTATCATACTTAAGCAAACGTTTTGCAGAAATGAAGAAATATGAAACAGACTGTATGAATAAACTGATGGACTTTGCCAAGTTCCTCTATATTCAAGGACATCTCAGCATAACTGAGTTTCGTAACAGTATGAAGGTTCTCGAAGCAAATGGAGCAGAAAGCCCGGCATATGAGATGAATTAACGTCCGGCCCCCTATAAAAACGAAAAGAAGACAGCCTTTTACCGGCTGTCTTCTCTTGCAATTTCATCCTTTACTGCGTGCAATGTATAAAGGACTGATTCAGTGATGTCCTTAAACCGTTTTTTATGAATATGATGAACATATGATTGAAGGACCAATTCCAGGAAATTATCCTTTAAGGCCTCAATTTGCTCTTTATGCACATATTTTGGCCGGCGGACTTTTATCAATTCAAGAGCACCCTCTGCCCAGCGAGCCGCCAGTTCATCATTCTCTTCAACTGCAGGCTTTATCGTCTCAAAAAAATCATAAGAATGATTACTGTCTTTTCCTTCCTGATACCGATCAGCGCCTTTTTCAGCAACTTCAATCATTTGCTCGGTCATTTCCAGCAATGTTTGTGATAGCAATACCTTTCACCTCAATGCCTATCGTACCAAATTTCACTCACAAATTCAGCCGATGCGGTATACCTTCTCAAACGCATACCTGTGTTCAGGCGATTGATACAGCTCATTTATACAAATATGAAGATCTATGATTTCTTCTTCAAGCACACTTAGGCGATCGTTTTCCGTTTCCCGCATCTCAGCCTCTAATGCATTTACAGAATGATTCAGGCTTTGCTCAGCTCGCGTTAATTCATCTTCTATATCAGAAAGCATACGGAGAATATCTGTCTTGCATACATAACCGGACATTCGTGTACCTCCCTTTCTTGTCTCTCCCGGTTAACATTCTTTGCTCTCAAGGCTCTTTCCTTCCTCATGACAAAACTAGAAGCAAATCGCCAAACAAACAGGTATTCCACGAAAAGCTGAAGTTTTCGACAAAAACACCCGCAAAAATTGTATGATCCTCCTCCTTAATGCAAACGATACTTGTGAGGAGGTGCCGTATGAAAACAAGACCGAAAAAAGCCGGCCAGCAAAAAAAGACTGAATCAAAGGCAATCGATTCTTTAGATAAAAAATTAGGCGGCCCGAACCGCCCTTCTACGTAAGAAGCAAGGAATTTCCTTGCTTCTTTATTTTTTCAGCCACTGCTCCACCGCGAAAAGCGCATGAAGCTGGCGCTTTTTATGTAAATACCAGTCTGTCAATTCAATCTGCTTCGGCAATTCCTCGCGCCTAAAGAACGTTTTCTTTATCTTTCCATGAAACCAATCTGTTTTCGTTCCGTCTAATGAGTGGATTAACTCAGGGTAGCATGTCCTTAGCATAGGAGATGTTCTTTTTGTAATCCCGATCATCTTTTCCATATCAAAACGTGAACCTGAGTGCGGCACTGTGTGCAAAAAGTGATAAAAAGAGGAGAACAATTCTGGCTTGAACAGCAATTGAGACAGCTGCTTTCCCAGCCTTATCCTTTCCTCCGCCTTTGAAAAGCGTTTCACTGAAATGCCGTAAAGAAACCCATTTGAGGAAGGAAAAATAACGGTGTTAAAATGAAACCAGTCACTTAAATAAAAAGGAATCGTGTCAAAAACATTCTTTTTAAACGAAGGATTTTGTATAATAGGTGTTTGGATAGTGTTTTGTTCATTTATAATGAGGGCATACATTAGCCGCTCCGTATTTCGCTCATGCCAAAAACGGGTCCATTCTTCCGACATAAATTGTGAGACGCCAAACACATGCAGAAGATGAAACAGCGGTTTCCCGACTCTTTTTGACCAGTGGTATAAAAGAAGCTGCGGATAGGCATCCGAAAAAATAAGCCAGTTCGCTCTTTCATAGGCTAAAAAGAACCATTCTTGCTGTCTCTCACGGAGTCCAAGCTGAAACAGACTGCCTTTTAAGTCAGTCATTGACCAGCCGGCATTACGAGAAACGAAAGAAGCCAAAAGCGACCATTTGATTTCCGGATGACGGTCGTAAAATGCTTTATAAGCATTTGTTCTTGAAATGTTATCCGCGTTTTTTATTTTTGTCTGCCGCTCAATCCGGCTCAGAAGCTTTCTGATGGTCTGTTGTTCTTGCACGTTCATTCACTTCCGTCATGATTAGTTTAATAAGGAGGATGAGAAAGTGATTCGGTATCCTAACGGAAAAACATTTCAGCCGAAACATTCGGTTTCATCCCAAAACAGTCAGAAAAGGGCCCCGTCTTACAGTAATCGCGGAATGACCCTCGAAGATGACTTAAACGAAACGAATAAGTATTATCTGACAAACCAAATTGCCGTTATACACAAAAAGCCGACACCTGTTCAAATTGTAAATGTCCATTATCCAAAAAGAAGTGCCGCAGTGATTAAAGAAGCTTACTTTAAACAATCATCGACAACAGACTACAATGGGATTTACAAAGGGCGGTATATTGATTTTGAGGCGAAAGAAACGAAAAACAAGACCTCTTTCCCCCTGCAGAATTTTCATGACCATCAAATCGAGCATATGAAGCAGGTAAAGGCTCAAGACGGTATTTGTTTTGTTATTATATCCGCTTTCGACCAGGTTTATTTTTTGGAAGCCGATAAGCTGTTTTATTTCTGGGACAGAAAAGAAAAAAACGGCAGAAAATCAATTCGAAAAGATGAGTTGGAAGAAACAGCTTATCCGATTTCTCTTGGATACGCACCCAGAATTGATTATATTAGTATTATTGAACAGCTTTATTTTTCGCCATCATCTGGTGCGAAAGGTTGATTAACGAAAGGTTGAGATGTTATGTCAGATCAATTTAACAGCCGTGAAGCTCGACGAAAAGCGAACAGCAAGTCGAGTCCTTCACCGAAAAAAGGCAAGAAACGAAAAAAGGGCGGATTGTTTAAAAAGACCCTTTTCACTTTACTCATTCTGTTTGTTTTAGGCGTAGTCGGCGGTGCTGTTACATTTGCCGTCATGGTTTCTGATGCGCCGTCCCTTGATGAAAGCAAATTGAAGACGCCTTATTCATCAACGATTTATGATAAAAATGGAAAAGAGATCGCCGAAGTCGGCGCCGAAAAACGTACCTACGTCTCGATAGATGAAATTCCCGATGTTGTAAAAGAAGCCTTTATCGCGACAGAAGACGCTCGTTTTTATGAGCACCACGGGATTGACCCTGTCCGTATCGGCGGTGCTTTAGTTGCCAACTTTAAAGACGGCTTCGGGGCTGAAGGCGGAAGTACGATCACCCAGCAGGTCGTCAAAAACTCCCTTCTTTCACATCAGAAGACGTTGAAACGGAAGGTGCAGGAAGTATGGCTTTCGATTCAGCTGGAGCGCAATTACTCTAAAGATGAAATTTTAGAAATGTATTTAAACCGGATTTATTTTTCTCCTAGAGCATACGGTATCGGAAAAGCGGCGGAAGAATTTTTCGGCGTTACAGATTTAAGCAAATTGACTGTCGAACAGGCTGCGACGCTTGCAGGAATGCCGCAAAGCCCGACAGCGTACAATCCCGTTAAAAACCCGGATAAAGCGGAAAAACGACGGAACATCGTACTCAGTCTGATGAAAAAACAAGGATTTATTTCTGATTCTCAATATAACAAAGCGAAAAAAGTGGCAGTGAAAGACGAAGGCGTCGTGTCACAGAAGGAATATGAAAAAGCAAGTACAAACAAATACAGCGCATTTGTTGAAGAGGTTATGAAGGAAATTGATGAAAAATCTGATGTCGATCCATCTGCTGACGGATTAAAGATCTATACGACATTAGATACAAAAGCACAAGATAAACTAGATGAATTAATGGACGGAGACACCGTCGGATTTACTGAAGGCATGCAGGGCGGCGTTACCCTTCTCGATACGAAAACCGGAGAAGTGCGGGCGATTGGCTCCGGAAGAGATTCTACGGTTGGTGGCTATAATTACGCGACCCAAGCCCAGCGACAGCCTGGGTCTACCATTAAACCTATTCTCGACTACGGTCCAGTGATTGAAAATAAAAAATGGTCAACTTACGAGCAAATTGATGACTCAGCTTACACGTATTCAGATGGAACATCTATTCGAGACTTTGACCGTTCCTATAAAGGGGTCATGTCTATGCGTGAAGCCCTCGCCCAATCACGTAACATTCCGGCTCTAAAAGCATTCCAAGCAGTCGGAAAAGATGCAGCAGTTGATTTTGCTAATGGACTGGGGCTCGGATTAAATAAAGAAAAAGTGTATGAATCATATTCTATCGGAGGATTCGGAGAAGGTAATCCCGGTGTCTCTACTCTAACTATGGCTGGAGCATACAGTGCATTCGGAAATAACGGAACATATAACGAACCGCATTTTGTAAAGTCTATTGAATTTAACGATGGCACAAAGCTTGATTTAACACCAAAATCAAAGTCAGCAATGAGCGATTATACTGCGTTTATGATTACAGATATGCTGAAAACAGCTGTTAAAACAGGTACTGGACAGCTTGCACAAGTTCCGGGAGTGGAAGTTGCAGGTAAAACAGGTACAACAAACTTTGATGAAGCGGATATGCAAAAATACAATATCGCACAAGGCGGGGTACCAGATTCTTGGTTTGTAGGATATACACCTCAATATACCGCTGCTGTTTGGACAGGTGTAGATTCTCAAAATAAGATAGGAAAAAAATCTTTAAATAAAACAGAGCAACAGATTGCAAAGCGCATCTTCGCCCAGCTCATCGCCGATGTCGATGACGGAAGTGGATCATTTGAGAAACCTGACAGCGTAGTGGAAGCCTCTGTAGAAAAAGGCTCAAATCCTGCAAAACTGGCAGGGCCAAATACGCCAAGCGATAAGAAGCTCACAGAGTACTTTGTTAAAGGCACAGCTCCTTCTACTGTTTCTAAAACATATGAGAAAGAAGAAAAAGAGGAAACAGCTAAATTGTCTGGTTTAAACGTGAAATACGATAAAGACAATCAATCTTTAACGTTAAGCTGGAATTACGACGGAGATGCGACCTTTGCTGTTAAGCAATCTGTTGATGGCGGCAGCTACTCAGAAATTCAAAACAGCTCTGCAAAAGAGGCAGTCATTTCGGGTGTGCAGCCAGGATCTGTGTACAAATTCGAAGTAACAGCCGTCAGTGATGATGGCAAAAGTACAGCTTCCACATCCTATGAGGTGCCAAAAGCTGAAGACGATGAAGATAAAAAAGACCAGCAACAAACGGATGATGAAAAACAAGATGATGAGAAGACTCAGGATGATACACAAACTGATGATTCTCAAAAAGATGACGGTCAGACGGATCAAGATCAGACAGATGATTCAACAAAAGATCAAGACAAAAAACAAGACAATACGAACACCAATCCGTCCGACAACAATAACCAAGACCAATCAAACGATAACGATAACGACAACAGTAACAACCAGGATACGTCGGATGGTGATTCGAACTCTGGCAAGAATGATTCAACAGGTTCTGACACGAATAAAAATAAAACAGACACATCTAATAAAACACAAACAAACTCATCATCAATTGAAAAAACAAATTAAACAAAAAAGCCGTCACCTTTGGGGTGATGGCTTTTTTGGTACACAATAAAAAACCTCCCGTTTTAAGAGGAGGTTTTATCGATTCATCGCATGATATTTATAAAAATGCTTTTTCATTTCGGTAATCAGCTCATCAAGCTGAATAAAGCAATGGTATTGGGTCGGCTTAAGAAGAATAAATTCCACTCGTTCAGCCCAATTAATCGGCTTTGCGGGATATGATTTCTCCCTCAGTTCTTGCCAATCGAGTGATTTCACCGGCTCACCTGCTGTCCAATGTAACGAAGCCAGCAAACACACAATGCCCTTTAACATTTCGTTTTGGTCACATCTCGATTTTCGTGTTTGAAAGACTGGGAGAAGTGATGCTTTGATGTCATCCCACACTTCAAATAAAAGCGGAACGTATTTCCCGCTGTCTTCCCATGGCAAATCGCCTTGTAATTCCGTGCAGAAATCAAAATACACGGGATTGGTCTGCAAGGTTTTCTTCATATCCGAGGAACTCTTCTGGTCAAGACTGCGCAAGTATTGCTCATAGGAAGCCAACACTTCTTTTGCTTGCGTCATCGTTTCACCAGTCCTTTTTTATCCCTCTTCTGCCCTTCTCTGCACAAAGAAAGCAGCGGGCACTCCGCACAGCGCGGAGATTGGGCTTTACAGTGATATCTGCCGAAGAAAATAAGCCGGTGATGCGTAACGGACCAGTCTTCTTTGGGAACCTTGCGCATCAGCGTCTTTTCAACTTCCAGCACCGAGTCCTTCCACCGGCAAATGCCCAATCGTTTGGTGACTCTCTCCACATGGGTATCTACGGCAATGGCCGGCACGCCAAACGCAACGGATACCACTACGTTTGCGGTCTTTCTCCCGACCCCTGGCAGTTTGACAAGCTCATCGCGGTCTCTCGGTACTTCTCCGCCGTAATCTTCAATAATCATTTTACTCAGCTTTTGAATATTTTTCGCTTTATTACGATATAAACCGATTGATTTAATATCCTGCTGAAGCTCTTCCAGCGGAACAGCCAAATAGTCTTCCGGCCGTTTGTATTTTTGGAATAATGTTTTGGTCACTCTGTTTACAAGTGCATCTGTACATTGCGCAGATAAAGCAACAGCCACCACTAATTCAAAAGGATTGGAATGAACCAGTTCACACTCCGCATGAGGAAACATGTCACCTATCTTGTCTAAACAGAATTCAATTTGTTTTAGATTTAACACGATTGTCACCTTTTCACTTTATTGTTCAAGCCAATTGTAAAAAGGAACCTGCCTTTTATACTCTTTTTGCGGTTCATTCTGCTTTGCTTGTACACGCCGGAATTTTTGGCTGTGTATTTTTGCCTGCTCCACAGTTTTAAGCCCGTTTTTCTTCCATTCAAACAAAATGCGGTCAATGTAGCGGAAACTGAGTTTTCCTGATAGTACAGCCTCTTTTAACGCGTGTTTGATCAGTTGTGCATCATGCTGATCTTGGTCCTGCCAGATCGCCAGCGTTTCACACTCCAAAGGCGATAACGGCCTTGCGAACTCTTCCTCAAAAATGGTATAAAGGCTTTTTTGTTCCCCTTCTGCTTTTCTTTCCTGTGTTTGATTCTGTGCAAGCTGAATATACTCGTACAGCTTCCCCCATAAAGGCTGAAGAGAATATTTCTCAAATTTGATGCCGTTTTGATCCTCGCATTCTTCAATAAACAGAAAGCCTTTTTGAATAAACATCCGCAATCTGTTTGTGCATTCTTCAACAGAAATTGACATACCTTCCTGCAGTTGATTCGGTGTAGGAAAATATGATCCTTTTTCTAAATGCATTTTAATTTTTAACAGCAGAATAAGTTCTGTTTCATTAAGCCCAAGCTGTTTATAATGCGTGAGCAGAAGATTGGGAATGGTTGATGTTCCCTGCTCCTGCATATCAATAAATTGCTGTTTTTTCATCGTCACACCTCTTACTGTAAAGGATTGTATTGCCCCTTTACTGTAAAAAGTCTCCCTTACAGGAGACTCTTTTTTGTTTCATTTGAATGTATTACGGATACAGACGGTTTAACAGTCTTGGGAACGGAATCGTTTCACGAACGTGAGGTGCTCCGCTGATCCAAGCTACTGTCCGCTCTAATCCAAGGCCGAAGCCGGAATGAGGAACTGATCCATATTTTCTAAGTTCAGCATACCATTTATATGCGTCAGAATCCAGTCCATGTTCTTTAAGACGCGATTCCAAAAGTTCCATATCGTGAATCCGTTCAGACCCGCCGATGATTTCTCCATAGCCTTCCGGCGCAATCAAGTCAGCGCAAAGCACAACGTCCTCACGATCAGAAGCCGGCTGCATATAGAACGGTTTTAAGGACGTCGGATAGCGAGTGATGAATACCGGTTTGTCATAGTGTTCAGCAATCGCTGTTTCATGAGGCGCTCCGAAATCATCTCCCCACTCGATATCGTCAAAGCCTTTTTCTTTCAGAAATTCAATCGCTTCATCATACGTGATTCTTGGGAACGGGGCTTTGATTTGCTCAAGTTTTGACGTGTCTCTTCCCAATGTGTTTAATTCAATTTTACAATTTTTAAGAACTGATTGCACGATGAAAGAAACGTAATTTTCCTGTACTTGAAGGTTTTCTTCAAATTCTACAAACGCCATTTCAGGTTCGATCATCCAGAATTCGATTAAGTGACGCTTTGTTTTAGACTTTTCCGCTCTGAATGTCGGTCCGAAAGAGAATACTTTTCCTAAAGCCATTGCCGCAGCTTCCATGTAGAGCTGGCCGCTTTGAGACAGATATGCATCTTCATCAAAGTACTTTGTCGCAAAGAGTTCTGTTGTTCCTTCAGGTGCGCTTCCAGTCAGAATCGGCGGATCCACTTTTACGAAGCCTTCGTTATTAAAGAATTCGTAAGTCGCGCGAATGATTTCATTACGGATTTTCATGATCGCATGCTGGCGCTTTGAACGCAGCCATAAATGTCTGTGATCCATCAAAAATTCCGTTCCGTGTTCTTTTGGTGTAATTGGATAATCGGTCGCTTCGTGAATGACTTCAATATCTGTCACAGCAAGTTCATATCCAAGCGGAGAACGCTCGTCCTCTTTGACAATCCCTTTTATATAGAGCGACGTTTCCTGCGTCACTGATTTAGCTGTTTGGAAAATGCTTTCTTCCACTTCCGCTTTTACTACGACACCCTGAATAAAACCGGTACCGTCCCGAAGCTGTAAAAACGCAATTTTCCCGCTTGAACGCTTATTAGCGACCCAAGCTCCGATCGTTACTTCCTCACCTACGTGCTTGTACACTTGGTTGATTGTTGTTTTCAACATATTTCCCTCCAAAACAAGAAAGACATTCGGAAGCTCAATGCCCCGCGAACTCTTTTATCATCACTTTATTATACCCGCTTTTAACTAACCGGGTCAATGCAGATAAAAAGCGGCTTTTCTGTCAGCCGCTTTTTGATCTGTTAGCTATGTTTTTCTACAAAACGCTTGATTCTTTCAATGGCTTTTTCAAGAAGATCTAACGATGTTGCATAAGAAAGACGGACATTCTCAGGAGAGCCAAATCCGGATCCTGGAACAATCGCAACTTTTTCCTCCTCGAGAAGCGCTTTAACAAATTCATCTACATCTTTGAAACCGCAAGATTGAGCTGCCTCTTTTGCATTCGGGAACAAGTAAAAAGCACCTTCCGGCTTCACACAGCTGAACCCTGGGATTTCTATGAGCTTTGCATAGATCGTATTTAATCTATGTTCAAATGCTTCTCTCATTTCTTCCAATGGCTCAGAAGGCCCGTTATAAGCCGCAATCGCTCCGTACTGTGCGATTGATGTCGGGTTTGACGTGCTGTGGCTTGCAAGGTTCGTCATCGCTTTAATAATGTCTTCAGAGCCTGCCGCATAACCGATTCTCCAGCCTGTCATGCTGTGGGACTTCGATACGCCGTTTATAATGACCGTTTGTTCTTTCAGTCTGTCTGACAGCTGTGCAATGGAAACATGTTTCTTTCCGCCGTATGTAAGTTTTTCATAAATTTCATCTGACACAATCAAGATATCATGTTCAAGGCACACTTCACCGAGTGCAGATAGTTCTTCTTCCGTATACATGACACCAGTCGGGTTGCTTGGAGAGTTAATAACGATTGCTTTTGTTTTTTCCGTAATTGCATTTTTCAGCTGCTTAGGCGAAATTTTGAAGTGATTTTCCTCAAGCCCTTCTACATAAACAGGCTTTCCGCCAGCGAGTTTCACCTGCTCCGGATAGCTTACCCAGTAAGGCGTTGGAATAATAACTTCATCTTCTTCATCCAAAATCACTTGGAAAAGGGTATACAGAGCATGTTTGGCACCAGTGCAGACAATAATTTGAGACGGTTTGTATTCAATATTCTGGTCGCGTTTAAATTTCTCTGCAATGCTGTTTTTCAGTTCAGCCAAACCACCGGAAGGCGTGTATTTCGTATGGCCCTCGTTCATCGAACGTACAGCGGCATCAATAATATGCTGCGGTGTATTGAAGTCAGGTTCTCCTGCTCCTAAGCCGATGACATCATGGCCTGCGGCTTTCAGTTCTTTCGCTTTCGCTGTGATTGCCAGTGTGGTTGATGGTGTTAATGCGGATACTCTTTTTGCCAGTTTCAACTTGAACTCCCCCTAATTCGTCTTAAGGCGTGATATTTTTAAGAATCTTTCCAGTTGTAAAGTCCACATAACTTAAACTGTATTGCCCTTCTTTGTCTAAGTACGTCACTTCCCAAAGCAGGACGTTTCCTTCTCTTGCCAGATGAACCTCTTTTTGCTTTGAAACCAGCCCTTCATCCTTTATGATTTTCGCCGCTTTGTCTTCAGAGATTCCCTCTTTCGCTTCTTTTGAGAGAATTTTTGCTTTTTTATCAGCAGGAACCCAGACATATATTGCAGTGCCTTTTTTATCCGTTCCCTTTACAACATAATATTTTTCTTTTCCGACAAATGTTTCGACTTGATCAACATTGGCGAGATCGGTTTCTTTTTTAGCTTCAGCTGCTGCTGCTTCATGCCCCTCTTCCTTTTGTGCCATGGCTGATTTATAAATGCTTGCCGAGACAAGAAGTACTGCTAAAAAAATAATACCAAAAATGACGGTAAATATTAATGCTTTTTTTCTCATCTTCTCACCTACGTACGATAAATGGTAAAAACGGCTTGGTTTTTGTTTTCTTCATCCAGCGCAAGGCCGAACATCAGATTATCTCTTTTCAGTGTACGATTCAATGTGTCCACAATTTTATACAGATCATCAGAATGCTCTACATTAATTGTTGAAAGAATTTCGATTTTACTTTCCATTTTTTCATCCTCCAGTTTGAACAAATATTGTTAGTCATACTCCATTTCAGGACACGCCATACTAGTATCACAGAGCGGGAAATCCGCTTTTAAATAAAACACCATCCTACTCCCACACCGCAAAAGCCGCTTTAAGCGGCTTTTAATCTTTTTCCCCTGCAACATAAGCTTCAAGCTCGCTGTCAGTCATTTCGGATACTGAGGTTGTCGGCAAGGCATCAAGAAACAGCCGGCCGTAACCAGCGGTCTTAATCCGTCTGTCCAATATAATAATCGTTCCTTTGTCTCCCGCAGAACGCAGCAAGCGTCCGATTCCTTGCCTGAAGGTCAGCACAGCTTCCGGTAATGACACTGTTTGAAACGGATTCTTTCCTTTTTTGCGGGCAAGCTCACATTTTGCAGCATGAAGCGGGTGATCAGGGGACCGGAATGGGAGCCTCACGATCATTACTGTTGTCAGCTCATCACCAGGGAAATCAACGCCTTCCCAAAAATGATTTGTTCCGAGCAGGATCGCCTGATTGGATGTTTTAAAAGTCTTCATCAGTTTGCCGGGACTTCCGCCTGTAATCCCTTGTGCCAAGAGCTGAATGCCGGAAGCACTCATGTTATGCTTAAGCTCCTGGTGAACCTTTTTCAGCATATCATGGGATGTAAACAGCACAAGGATTTTAGGCTGTTTTTCCTTGGCCATCAGTTCGATATAACGGGCTGTATCCTGTATAAATTCAGGTTGCCCTGTATCCTGAATTGATTTCATATCCTTTGGAATCATCACCTGCATACGCTCATCGTAAGAAAAGGGTGACTCAATTCTCATTGTCCGCGGGAAAAAGTCACTCAGTCCCAGTCGTTCAATCATAAATTGAAAAGAACCTTCGACTGTAAGGGTTGCAGATGTCAGCACCACACTATTTTTGCGCGCGAAAAACTGATCAGCCAGAAGTTCACCAGGTTCAAGAGGCTGTGCGTAAATGGCCACTGCATTTTTCGCACCCTTTGCATCTATTTCAATCCAAACCGCTTCATCGTCATCAGACCTAAAGAAGAGCTTCTGCAACGTCTGACAGTAATGCTGCAAGCCTTTCATGCTTCTTTGGTATTCATCGGCTAAAAAGACGGTTTTGCTCTTCATACCCTTCAAATGTTTTTCCATCAGAGATGACTGCGCCTCAAAAAGCTGCTGCAAATGTGTCAGCATGGAACAAAGCCTCTCCGCACCATCCGTTAAGATCGACCAGCTTTTATCCTGGCTTTCTTTGTTCACCTTAAACACTAGACGGTTCAAGTCTTCTTTAGGTTTTCTTCGTTTGACAAAAGAATGTACAGAGCTGAAGAAAGCATCACTTTCTGCTTGAACGTGCTGAAGCCACTCTTCCAATTCGAAAAATGAATCAACCGGCAGGCTGTTTCGCTGGAATAGCTGTCTCATCTTTTTTAGAAGTCCCTGCTCCTTCAGAGTGCCGATTCTGCTCAATTTCGTATGCAATTCTATGTACGTGGCTCTTTTCCCTAAATGTTCGCTTGCCGCACGTTCAAAATGGTGTGCTTCATCAATAATAAATGTGCCGCTTTCGGGAAGCCTTTTTTTCTGACTGCCTTCATCGGTCAGCAAAAGGGAGTGATTAGTGATCACCAAATCGGAGCGCATAGCAATCTGTTTGGCCCGCTCGTAAAAACCGATCACATGCTCACTGCGACTTCTTTTATAGGAGTCATCGTCATAAGCCAATCTGTCCCACAGCAATTTTCCGCCTGAAGGCAAATTCAGTTCCGCTACATCTCCTGTATCTGTCTCTGTCAGCCAAACGAGAAGCTGTGCCTTCGTCAGTACGGCATCATAATTATCATCTTCTTCATGAAGCACCTGTTCAAATTTATACAGGCATAAATAATGCGATTGCCCTTTTAAAATCGCCGCTGTTACCGGAAATGGAAACAGATCTTGGACAATCGGCAAATCCTTTGTGAGAATCTGCTGCTGTAAAAGCGTCGAATACGTGCTGATTATGACCGGCTTTTTTGATTTCTTGGCAAAAAGCGCAGCCGGAATAAGATAGCCAATCGTTTTTCCGATGCCCGGAGGAGCTTCAATCAGCGCATGCTCACGATTGGCAAACGCATCAGCCACCTCTCTCATCATCATCATTTGGCCGTCTCTTTTTTCATACCCAGGCATTAACTCTGACAGCGCTTTTTCATTTCCCGCTTCCCAGCTTTCGATCTCAAATGAGAAGTTCTCGTCCTCATTTATACGAACATCGATAGCTTCAGGTTCTCTGACAGAAAACGAAGAAAAGCGCGTATAGCCCGGTATCTCGGTATGTCTGTTTTCATTAATGAACATATCCAACAAATGCGTCAGATCACTGATGAAATGCTGCGAAAGCCTTCTTAACTGCTTTAATGTCGGATAAGGAAGCTGCCGCAGCTTTTCAAGGATTTCCAAAAAAATAAGCCCTGTCACTTCAGCATCGCTGTCAGCCCGGTGCGGCTGATCATGCCGCAGCTGAAGCTCCTCGCTTAATTCCGTCAGCTTATACCCTTCAAATCCCGGAAAAACAATGCGTGAGAGCTCGACAGTATCAAGCACTTCACAATCTGGGAGCTGAAAGCCCGCCTTATGTAGCTCATACTTGACAAATCCAAGGTCAAAATGGATATTGTGGGCGACAAAATAAGCGCCGTCAAGCAATTGGAATACTTCTTCAGCAACTGCTTCAAATGGCTGTTCATTCTCAACCATTTGATTAGAGATTCCAGTAAGCTGCTCAATAAAAGCAGGGATTGATTTATTTGGATTAATGTATTTTGAAAACCGCTCAGTAATTTGTCCATTTTCGATTACAACCGCTGCGATTTGTATGATTTTATCGCCTTTCTTCGGCGAATTCCCTGTTGTCTCTACATCTATAACAACGAACCGTTGCTTATTCATTAAAATGGACACCTCAATTCTTGCATACGACAAAAGTGTAACACGTTTTGTACGGAAATGGAGCGGCAAAACCGTTTTACTCTCAAAATCTTAAAAGAAAACCCCCGATAAAGGGGGCTTTTCTTCTACAAAATTGTACGGGCTGGTTCGTTCCCCAGCATTTGTTCAATTTTGTTTTGATCATTCAGAACAGCCACTTTCGGCTCGTGGCTTGCCGCTTCTTGATCAGACATCATTTTGTAGGAAATAATAATGACCTTATCTCCTTCCTGCACAAGGCGTGCGGCTGCACCGTTTAAGCATATGACGCCGCTTCCCCGTTTACCAGGAATAATATACGTTTCAAGACGTGCTCCATTATTATTATTCACAATTTGTACTTTTTCATTAGGAAGCATTCCCACAGCATCAATGAGATCTTCATCAATTGTAATGCTTCCCACATAGTTTAGGTTTGCTTCCGTAACAGTTGCCCTGTGAAGTTTGCCGCTCATCATTGTTCGATACATATTATATTCTCTCCATTTCTCGAATATCAATAATGATATTATCTATTAAACGCGCTTTTGAAAAAGCAACTGCAACAGCGAGAATCATCTTTCCAGCAATTTCATTCACAGGCTCGAGTTCCGGATAGGAATAAAGCTCTACATAGTCTATGGTTCCGCTAGTCGTTTCAATGATTTCTTTTGCAGCTTTTATCACCGCTTCAGGATCTCTTTCACCGGCTTGGATCAGCTCCGCACTTGTTTGAAGGGCCCGATACAGCTTAGGCGCTTCTTTTCTTTCCTCAGCTGTTAAGTATACATTGCGAGAGCTTTTGGCTAAGCCGTCTTCCTCTCTGACCGTATCGACAGGAACCAATTCAATATCCATGAAGAAGTCACTGATTAACCCATCAACAACAGCTACCTGCTGCGCATCTTTTAAACCGAAATAGGCACGAGTCGGCTTGACTAGATTGAAAAGCTTCGTCAGTACGATCGCGACCCCGTCAAAATGTCCTTCTCTTGAGCGCCCGCATAACACGTCTGTGCGTCTTTCTACATGAATCGTGACATTCTTTTCACCGGGATACATATCCTTAGCATCTGGCGTAAAAAGAATATCAACTCCGGCGTTTTCTGCAAGAGCTGCATCCCGCTCAATATCGCGCGGATATGCTTCAAAATCTTCATTAGGGCCGAATTGTGCAGGATTCACAAAAATGCTCATAATAACGGCGTCGTTTTCTTGTCTTGCTTTGTCTGCTAAGGTTAAATGCCCCTCATGCAGAAACCCCATCGTCGGAACAAATCCGATTGACTTGCCCTCTGAATGATATTGTTTTATGGCTTCTTTCAGCTGTGAAATATCAGTAATCTGTCTCATCTTATTTTCCCCCGTACAAGCCGTCCAGCACTGTCTGGTTCATTTGAAAGGAATGCTTTTGTTCAGGGAAAGCACGATGTCTTACATCCTGAACATATCCGCTGATTGCTGTTTCGATGGTTTCATCAATGCGCGTATATTGCTTTACAAATTTAGGTGTTCTCTCAACACCGTGGCCGATAATATCATGATAAACGAGAACTTGTCCGTCTGCTTTCACACCAGCCCCGATTCCAATGACCGGTATGCTTAGCGTCTCGGCAATTTTGGCTGTGAGTTCTGCCGGCACACATTCCAGCACAAGCATCATAGCTCCTGCTTCTTCGCATTTTATACTGTCTTCTATTAATTTTTTGGCGCTTTGTTCGTCTTTGCCCTGTACTTTATAGCCGCCCAGTACGCCGACTGACTGCGGTGTCAAACCTAAGTGACTGACTACTGGAATGCCTCCAAGCGTTAATGCGCGAATGGATTCAAACACGCCTTCTCCGCCCTCAAGCTTCAGTGCGTCAGCTCCGCTTTCCTGAACGATAGCCGCTGCATTTTTTAGCGTATCTTCCTTGGACAGGTGATAAGACATAAACGGCATATCTGTCACAATAAAGGTATTCGGCGCACCCCTTTTAACGGCTTTTGTATGATGGATCATGTCCGCAACTGTCACACCGACAGTTGAATCAAGGCCGAGGACGACCATTCCGAGTGAATCACCGACTAAAATCATGTCAACTCCCGCTTGTTCAGCAAGTTTAGCTGCCGGATAATCATAAGCGGTCAGCATGACAATCGGTTCTTCAGACTCCTTCATTTTTAGAAAATCCAGTTTTGTTTTCATGTTTTCTCCTCCTCATGTTTAGAGGAGATGATCTGCCGTTTTCTTCTGCAAGCCAAAAAACCTTCCGTTACAACGAGAAGGATTCTTCACTTTCTAAAGTTCGGCGAGTTTCATCCCTCTGTCCCAGTCCTTTTTTGGATCAAGGCAGACTGCTGCAATGTCTATCTATTTTAATAATAGGTGCAGTTCGCAGGCGATACTGCCCAATGGAAGTATACCAAAATCAACGGGCTTGTACCAACACATTAGCCCAATTCGATATCGGCAGAATAGATTTTTTTAATGCCTTCGTTCGTTTCTAAAAGCAGAACGCCTTCATCATTTATACCTAACGCCTTACCGTAAAAGGTTCCGTTTAACGTTCTGGCTCTCATATTAGTGCCAATACCGAGCGCATAGCTTTCCCATAAAAGCTTAATCGGCGTAAATCCGTGCGTCATATAATCCCGGTACCGTTTCTCAAAGCATAGTAAAATATGCTGGATGACGCCGGCCCGATCAATTTTTTCCCCAGCAGCTTGGCTGAGGCTTGTCGCGATGTCCTTCAATTCATCTGGAAAATCATTAGGCTGCTGGTTAACGTTAATGCCGATCCCAATGATCACTGAACGTACGCGGTCTTCTTCAGCCTGCATTTCCGTTAGGATGCCAACTGTTTTTTTTCCGTTAATCAAAATATCATTTGGCCATTTAATATCCGTTTGGATGCCTGCTGCCTCTTCTATTCCCTGCACAACAGCTACTGCAGCAAGCAGAGTCAGCTGCGGTGTTTTTTGGAGCGGAATGTCAGGCCGCAAAATCAGGCTCATCCAAACACCGTTTCCTTCTTGAGAATGCCATACCCTAGACATTCGGCCCCTTCCGGCTGTTTGTTTGTCAGCTACCACGAGGGTGCCTTCCGGTGCGTTATTATTCGCGAGCTCATGAGCCGTTTTTTGCGTGCTTGAAAGAACGTCATGGTAAATAAGATGCTGGCCCATCACTTCCGTTTTTAATCCAAAACGAATTTCGCTTTCACTGAGTTTTCCGGGCTTTTTGATGAGCCGATATCCTTTTCTTCTAACGGCTTCTACTTCATAACCCTCTTTCCGAAGCTCTTCAATATGCTTCCACACAGCAGTTCTTGAACAGCCGAGAGCATCACTGATTTTTTGGCCGGAAATAAATTCATTGCCGGCCTGAGAAAATAATTCAATAAGGTCTTTTCTTAATGTTGACCGCATGTCTTCAGCCACTCCTCTATGTGTTTCTTTTGATTGGAGAGCTTCCCTGTCACAACAGCCTGCTCGATCCGCTGTAATTCTTCCGACACCCATTTTCCGGCCGGCCGGTTTCGAAGCGCAAGCAAGTCCTTACCCGTGATATCAAGGTCCTTAAGGCTTTTGATCGGCAGGTTTTGATAAGTGTACTGAATGTCCTTCAGTTTCTTTTCATCCAGTTTTTCGTTTTGCCGAAGCTGCGATATTTTGGCCGCTGAGAGCAGTGCTTTTTCCCCAGCTCTGTACATTGTCATTGCGTCAAGGCTCTGGCCAAACGTACCGGCAATGTGAATGGCTTCCTTGATCACTTTTCCCGGGAGCTTCCAGGCTTTCAGGAAAAGGGGCGCGTCTTTCAAAACTATGCCAAGGTTAATTAAAAGAGCAGCCCAAAGCTCCTCACGGGATGTTAAAGAGAAGAATGGAAACTCACTCGTTGAAATCAGGTTTTCTCGTTTATGATAAAAACCAGGAAGCTCTTCATACAATCTCGTTTGAATGAGCGTTTGAAGCGCCTGGCGAGAAGCTCTTCCCTGCAGCAATTTCTCGAACTCTATCGTTTTTCGTTCGACTGAAACATGGGAGAGGAGTGATTTTTCTTTCGCAATGGCTTCTTCTGTTTCCGGTGAAAGCGTAAAGCCAAGCTGGCTCATAAAGCGTACGGCTCTCAGCATACGAAGCGCATCCTCTTGAAATCTATCCTCAGGCTTTCCAACGGTTCGAATCACTTTCTGATCAATATCTTTCTTGCCGCCAAAATAATCAAGCACCTTCCCATCCGCTGTCATGGCCATCGCATTGATCGTTAAATCTCTGCGTTTTAGATCCTCTTCTAATGATGAGATAAATTGCACTTCTGACGGTCTTCTGAAATCAACATAATCAGATTCAGTCCGGAATGTCGTGACTTCATAGGTTTCATCCTCCCAGAGCACAATAATGGTCCCGTGCTCTTTGCCTACATCAACAGTCCGCTGAAACAGCCGTTCTACTTGATCAGGTGCCGCATCTGTCGCGATATCGACATCTCCGATCGTTCGTTTCATATAGCTGTCACGAACTGCGCCCCCGACAAAATAAGCCTGATGGCCCGCTTCGATTAAGATGCGGAGCACGGGAAGTGCTTTGATAAAAACTTTTTCCATGTGATCACTCCGGTTCTGCTAAATCGGCATAAATCTGTTCATACTGGCTGACAATTTTTTGGGAAGAAAATTCATTTTCAAGCATCTCTATTGCCGCCTTTGTAAAACGATTGCTTAGCTGTTCATCTTCTAAAATGCTCATCGCGCGGGCTGTTGCGGCCCCAACATCACCGACGTCCACCAAAAATCCGCTCACATTGTTTTTAATAACCTCAGGGATACCGCCAATGTTTGTTCCGATACAAGGCACTCCGCAAGCCATCGCTTCAAGCAGGACAAGGCCGAAACTTTCTTTTTCAGATAGCAGCAGCTTCAAATCGCTAATAGAATAAAGCTCTTCAACACGGTCTTGATTTCCAAGCATTAAGACTTGGTCTTCCAAGCCATATTTTCTGATAAGCTCGCAGGCTGTCGATTTCTCCGGACCGTCTCCGACTAAAAGCAGCTTCGCTTTCGTTTTGCCAGCGATATTGCGGAACACACGGATGACATCCTGCACGCGTTTAACCTTTCTGAAGTTGGACACATGGATGACGACTTTTTCATCTGGTAAAATTCCATGTTTCTCTTTAATCGCCTCTGTGTTTTTCTTCAGATACACGCGCTCGTCTATAAAGTTATAAATCGTTTCAATTTTTTTCTCCGGTTTAATTAAATCGTACGTTTCAGCCGCAAGCGCTGAGGAGACGGCAGTCACCCTGTCTGATGACTCAATAGCAAAACGGATCAGATCTTTTAGAGACGGATCATAACCTAACACTGTGATATCCGTGCCATGCAAAGTTGTAACAATGCCGATATTGCGTTTCAGCATTTGTTTTGCAAGATAGGCGCAAACGGCATGCGGGAGAGCATAGTGAGCATGGATAATGTCTAAATTCTCCCGTTCCGCCACCTCTGCGATTTTGCTTGCCAATGTCAAATCATACGGAGGATACTTAAAAACAGCATATTGATTAACCTCAACTTCATGAAAATGAATATTAGGATGATATGTATTCAGTCTAAACGGAATGCTTGATGTGATGAAATGGATTTCATGTCCCTTTTCAGCAAGCTGCTTCCCCAGTTCTGTCGCAATGATACCTGAGCCTCCAACGCTCGGATAGCATGTGATTCCTATTTTTAGTTTTCTCATTGTTCGCCCCCAAGCACATCATGATCAAGCATCAGCATCCGTTTGGAAAAGAAACCTTCGGCATACTCCACGCCCGCTTCTTTACCGTAAAGCTTTTCTCTCGCTTCAACGATCTCAATATACCCATTCGTCAGAGGAGTAGAAACGGAATCCTTTGACGGGATAAACTGGCTTTTGTAGGCGTTGAGGCTTTGTTTCTTTGCCTCTATTGTATCCGAGATATCAATGACAAAATCCGGCTGATGAAAACCATTTATCATATAATAGTAAACCTTGCTGACTTTATGCGCCGGAAGGCTTTTTTCGTCTTTATATTTATGGATTCCCGCGGAAAAGATCGCTTCTTCCACCAGTGCAGCCGCATTGCCGTGATCCGGATGGCGATCCTTTTTATACGGCATAAAAACCGCTTTTGGGCGGCAGGTTCTGATGACAGTGACAATCGACCGAATTGCCTGATCACTCATTATTAGGCCGCGGTCTGGAAGCGTTAGCTGAATTCTTTTATCTGCGCCTAATATGCGGGCTGCTTCAGCTGCTTCTTCTTTACGTAAACTGACCGTACCGTTAGAAGAGAGTTCCGCTTCTGTCAAATCGCATATCATTACTTTTTTTTCCTGTTTGACAAACTTCGCTATTGTGCCGCCCATTCCGATCTCGACATCATCACTGTGGGCGCCAAAAGCAAGAACGTCAGCATTATACATTCGGCTCTTCTCCCCGAAGAAGGTCACGGAATTCGAAAACACCTTCATCAAGTGTACGGACGAGAATTTCCGCAGTACCCATATTTGTGGCGAGCGGAATGGAATACACATCACATAACCGGATTAATGCCGAGACATCCGGTTCATGCGGCTGCGCGGTCAGCGGGTCGCGCAAAAAAATGACAAGATCGAGTGCATTGGCAGCGATCAGTGCACCGATTTGCTGGTCTCCCCCTAAAGGACCGGATTGAAAACGTTCAATTTGAAGACCTGTCGCCTCTTGAATTTTCAACCCTGTGGTTCCGGTTGCGTATAAATCATGATTCTTTAAAATATCCCGATAGGCAGTCGTAAATTGAACCATGTCCTGTTTTTTCTTGTCATGCGCGATCAAAGCAATTTTCATTGTTTATCCCCCCGTCTAATCAATGATATTTTCTAAACCGTACACAAGCTGATCAATCTTCATGACTTGTTCGACTGACAGTTTAACGCCTGACATGAAAGAAGCACGGTTATAAGAATCATGGCGTATCTGAAGCGTTTGGCCATCCATGCCGAACATGACCTCCTGATGCGCGATCAGGCCCGGAAGACGGACGCTGTGCAAGCGAATGCCGTTTTGCTCCGCTCCTCTTGCTCCTGGGAGAATTTCTTTTTCATCCGGATGTCCTTGCTGCTTTTCTTTACGGACTTCTGAAATCATTTCCGCTGTTTTAAGCGCAGTTCCGCTTGGTGCGTCAAGCTTCTGGTCATGATGAAGCTCAATAATCTCAACATCCTCAAAATAGTTGGCAGCCATTTTTGAAAATTTCATCATCAGTATCGCACCGAGCGCAAAATTTGGCGCGATGATGGCTCCGATCCCTTTTTCTTCTGTTAAAGACGTGAGCTCTTTTAAATCAGCTTCTGAGAAGCCGGTTGTTCCGACAACTGGACGGACTCCGTGCTCTAATGCAATTTTTGTATGTACTTTTCCGATTTCGGGCGTTGTTAAATCAATCAAGACATCCGGTTGTGTTTCTGTAAAGCAGGTATGGATATCTGTATAAATTAAAGCATCTGACTCAACAGGCATCACATCAGATAATTTTTGCTGATCGTATGTATGGTCTATGGCCCCGACAAGGTCAAAATGAGGTGTTCGTTCTGCCAATTTAACAGCTTCCTGCCCCATTCTTCCACGCGGTCCCGCAATGACTACTTTAATTGTTTCGTTTGACATCTTGATCTCCTCTACTTTCCTTCTTCTTTTCTGGTCCAGCGATCTTTATCTCTTGTATTAAATTTATGCATGACTCTGTCGTGGGCTTCCTCTAAAGAGATATCAAGAGAGTTGGCTAAACAAACCAATACAAATAGCACATCGCCCATTTCCTCTTCCATGCTTTTATCATCTTCAGTCGCTTTTTTTGGTTTTTCTCCATAACGGTGATTCACTTCTCTGGCAAGCTCGCCCAGTTCTTCAGTCAGCCTCGCCATCATGGCCAGCGGGCTGAAATATCCTTCTTTAAATTGGCCGATGTAACGGTCTACTTCAGCCTGTATGTCTTTCATTGTTTTATCACTCACTGAACGAAACCTCCTATCATCCTCTTACATGTTAGCTAATTCAGATACGTTTGACAAATGTTTAAGCACGTTTGCTGTTTTCTTTTTCATCCACTATAATATAAACGCTATCTAATGGAAGGAAAAGGGGTTTTGTGTGATGCTTGGAGAAATTAGATTAAAAAACATATTTTTTATTTTAATCGGAGCGGCAATTTTTTCATTTGGCTTGGTTCATTTCAATATGCAGAACAATCTGGCTGAGGGCGGTTTTACAGGTATTACACTTTTGCTTTATGCCCTTTTCCACATCAGCCCCTCTATCTCGAACCTGGTGTTGAACATTCCGATTTTTTTTATTGGCTGGCGTTTGCTCGGCAGGACAATGTTTGTTTATACCCTTGTCGGCACTGTAGCCTTGTCTTTGTTCCTCAGCATCTTTCAGCGATATGAAATCCATATGCCCCTTCAGCACGACTTAGCGCTCGCCGCTTTATTTGCCGGCGTATTCATCGGAGCCGGACTGGGTATTATTTTTAAGTTCGGCGGTACGACAGGCGGTGTCGATATCATCGCACGTTTAGTGAATAAGTATTTTGGGATCCCGATGGGCAGAACGATGTTTGCTTTCGATGCCTGCGTCATCATTTTGTCTTTGCTTACTTATCTCTCCTATAAAGAAGCGATGTATACGCTGGTAGCTGTATTTGTAGCGGCAAGATTAATCGATTTTATTCAGGAAGGCGGATACGCTGCTAAAGGCGCTACGATCATCTCTTCGAAAAACGACCTGATTCAGAAAAAGATTCTTGAAGAAATGGAACGGGGCGTCACCATTTTGAAAGGACAAGGTTCCTACACAAAAGAGGATATAGATGTACTTTATTGTGTGGTGCCGAAAAACGAATTGGTGATGCTGAAAAGCGTGATTAACTCCATTGATCCCCATGCCTTTGTAGCGGTAAGCGATGTTCACGATGTGCTCGGAGAAGGATTTACGCTTGATGAAAATAAAAATCCGCTTCCGCGCTGACATGTAATAGAAAAAAGGCGGCTGACCGCCGCCCCTCATCCTTATTTAGGGTAGTCCCTTTTTTTCAGCTTGTTTTTTTCCGCCTTGTACTTTCTGTAACCGACATAGGTAAGAGCAGTAATGATGATACTGCCGGTTGTAATCATCACCCAGAGTAAAGACGGATCGGCATCATCCTCCTCCACCCTGTCAAACACATTTTTCAGGTCATGCTGAAGAAGGGAAAGCCGTTCAAGCTTTGTGCTCTCTGTCATTTGCTGAAATTCCTCTCGCTCAATAACATCTATATGTTTTCCGACTGTTTCAAGCTGATCCTCTGATACATCGATTGTAAGACTGGGGTAAATCAAGTCATATAAACTGATAAATTCATTCCATTTTTCATGAAAGCTTGTGCTTCCATTCTTTTGGACATCTCGCTTCAGCTCAGTAAAAGCTTCCATAATCGGTTTTTCCAGTGAGCCCCAAAGCGGGTCAGACCGATTGTCAACCGCATCCATCAGCATTCTGAACTGCGCGGCTGCTCTGAGTTTTTGTGTGTCTGATGTATCAGCTTGCTTTAAACTCCGAACCATATCATTATAGCCCAATGTGATTTGCCGAATTTGGGCTCCCGTTAGCATGGGGTCTTGCTGTTTTTTCTCAGCGGATTTTAATGTTTTTTCAAAATACTCCAAGACTTGAAGCGCCTCTTCATATTTCGCCTGTCGGGTCATTTGAAAGACTGTGTCGGATAAATCATTCAATTCCTCGAGGCTTCCCCGCTCTGCAGCCTTGGCATTTCCATTATAAAAAATAAGTGCAATCAACAAACAGATCGTCAGCTTTCGTTTCATGCAGGTCCCTCCCACTCTCTCTCCTTACAGAATATGAAGAAAGGGACAAGGATAGACCAACATTGTCTTTACATCAGCTCAAGCTTCGTTTGCTTTTTTGAGACCACAAGAAAGTAAGCGAGCGCGATTGAAAAGATGCTTAGCCAAAATGTTCCGTATCCTATTTCAGTCATATAATCAGAAAGCATAGAATACCGCGGCATCATATCAAACAAGTAGTCAATGACATCGTTATGCAGTGTCCAAACTGCAGCAATTGCAAGATGCCAAAATGAAAAACGAAAATACGGACTGTATAATACGCCTTGAACTGCCATTGCAAAATGCGAAGCAATTAGCATGTAGCCCTCCCACGGCAAGTCACCAGTTACTGCAAGCACAAGAAAATTCATAGCCACCGCCCATAGACCATACTTTACAAGGGTAACTAGCGCAAGCGCCTCAAAGAGGGGAGCATTCCGTTTCAAGAGAAAGGCAAGCAGCACAAACAGAAAGAAAAACGTTGCTGTCGGACTGTCCGGAACAAAAATCTGGAAAGGGGCCGGTGTCTCCAAAAGCTGCGGCAAGTACCAATAGTAGCCGTAAACCGTTCCCAGAAAATTAATGGCTAAGACAAGAATAAGCATCGGCCGCTGCCCTAATACATATTGAAACCATTTCACATCGAATCAACTCTCAGTCTGTAAAAATAATATGTCCATATAAAAAAGCTGACGCCGGGTCAGCTTTTGATAATAAAAGTATATCCTTCCATTTGACAATTCACAATACGTTATTTTGCGGTTGTTTCAGAAATAAATTTTGCAAGTTCTTCGAGCTGCTTATCATTTCCTTTGAACACACCCGCCGGCATTTTGCCTTTCCCTTCTACAGCGATTTTTTTGATTTCTTCCGGTTTCAGCCCGCTGTCAACCAATGAAGGCCCAGCCGCTCCTCCCTGAAGGTTATCCCCATGGCAAGAAATACAGCCCTGTTCCTTAAAGACCTTATATCCTTCTGCATTGGTGTCAATGTCGGCTTCTTTTGTGATTTTCCCCTGTTCTTCTGCCTTGGCCCAGTCATGAGTAGCAACTGACTGCCACGTCAAAAATACAGCAGCGGAAATGGCCAGAAGCATCATACCGACAGCGACCGGACGCTTCCACGGCCTTCTTTCTGTCCCTCTGTCTAGGAATGGAGCCAAAAGCAGGGCCCCAAAAGCGAGACCTGGCATAATCATGGCGCCGACCACTGTAAAGCTTCCGGCGGCGTATTCATACTTCAACAGCTGGTATAAGAAAAGAAAATACCAATCCGGCAGCGGAATATAACCAGTATCAGTCGGGTCCGCCATTCGCTCCAAAGGCGGCTGATGCACAATCGTCAAAACGAGAAAACCGATGAGAAAGACAGCTCCAACCATCCATTCCTTTAACAAGAAATTTGGCCAGAAAGCCTCTGTTTTACCGGGATACTCCGAATAATCCTTCGGTATATTCGGCTTTTTTTCAGCCGGTATCCTTGAGTCGCCTACAAACTTCATCCCTTTGCCCCGGTGCATGTCATCCCCTCCCTTTTATTCGCAGATCAAGAGTTTAAAGCGGTCCTGAAATCCCCTGCTTCCGGATCATAATAAAATGTGCAGCCATCAGCCCGAACAATGCGGCAGGAAGAAAAAATACATGGATCGCAAAAAACCTAGTCAGCGTTTGGGCGCCTACAATATCCGGATGCCCTGCAAGGAGCGTTTTAACTTGCGTTCCGATCAAAGGCGTGGCTTCGGCGATCTGCAGCCCGACTTTTGTTGCAAACAGAGCCTTCATATCCCAAGGAAGCAAGTAGCCTGTAAAGCCAAGACCGAGCATAACAAAAAAGATCAGCACACCGACAATCCAGTTCAGCTCGCGGGGTTTTTTATACGCGCCTTGGAAAAAGACCCTCAGCGTATGTAAAAACATCATCACAATGACCAGGCTCGCACCCCAGTGGTGCATCCCCCTGACAATCTGGCCGAATGCCACTTCATTTTGCAAATAATATACCGATTCCCAGGCATTTTTGATATCAGGCACATAATACATCGTTAAAAACATTCCAGATAATACTTGGATAACGGTTACAAAAAACGTCAGTCCCCCAAAGCAATACACAAACGCAGAGAAATGATGGGCGGGATTCACATGTTCCGGTACTTCGTGATCGGCAATATCCCTCCACATCGGTGTAATATCAAGCCGCTCGTCTACCCAGTCATAGATTTTGTTCAGCATGTCACCCTTCCCCCTTAGGCTTTGCTTTTCCAAGATACAGGAAGCCGTCTTTTACTTCTTGCTCATAATGATCAAGAGGCGCAAGCGGCGGCGTGCCAGGGACATTGGTGCCGTCCTTTTCATAGAGTCCGTAATGGCATGGACAAAAGAATTTATTCGGGTTTTTAGGATCACTATTCCAGTTCACCGTACACCCTAAATGTTTACAAATTGGCGAAAGTGCTACAATTTCATCCCCGTTTTTGAAGACCCAGGCTGATCTTGACTCTTCTGACTCATACCAGGCATCGACTTGATTAATTTTAAAATCAAAGCGCTGCGGCTCTTTTGTCAACTCATCAACGCTGACAACCTGAACCATATCCTGCTTCCCCGTCGATTTTAATACCGGGTCGAGTGCGAAGCGAACCATAGGCATGAGCATACTAGCCGCCATAAAACCTCCTACGCCTGTGAGCGTGTAATTCAAAAATTGACGTCTGGATATATCATGTTTTCCGCCCATCTCTTCTCCCCCCTCTAGGTCACCCCTGCAAACTGACTAAAATAGAAAATATTGCAATAACTCTAGACACCCTCATAATATATGAATCTCTCAGCAAGGTCAATATAGCCAAAATATTGTTTATAAGGAAATGTAAGTGTTTTTATGGAGTGCTCCATAACTGTAACAAAACGTTCAAAATTTCAGCAGTGCGTTCATCCAATATTTTTCTTTTTAAAGAGTCATTTAAATGCTCTAATGGAACAGACGGTGTAACAATCATTTTGCCTAACGCATCCTCAGCTCTCCAACTTTCGTCAGATGTGAGCAGGACAACATGCGGAAATTCCGTTATCAGCTCTTCCCGCAAATCCTTAAGCCCTTGAACGGTTATTTCATTTCTATCAACATATGTATAAGGAGGAAGTAAATATACCCGTCCCTTTAACTGCCTTTCAAGTTCTTCTGAGAGAAGCTGCGTAAACTCGCCTTTCTCCGCCGCCATTTTAAAATGGTTATTAACCCTTATGCTAATTAATGGAATGACAGCGGTATCAATGTAATCCTTAGCTTGTAAATAGTCCTTGGCATCAGTGATTCTCCACCTCATCGTTCTCCCCCTTTACGGCAACAAGCCTTGCAATTCACTGCAAGGCTGGTCATATTATGTGAGCTGATTTAATTGGCGCGATAATTGTTCAAATGCCTCTTTATCATGACGATCTAACGCGTCGTCAATGTCTTTTAATAATTTTTCTCTTTGGAATGTGGAAATAGCGTGCTCTAAAATCTGTTCCGCCAATCCCTGATCTTTTTTATTCTCAAAAAGGTTTTTCGGAATATGCGGGTTGGACTCCAGCACCGCCGCATATTCAGGTGAGCTGTAAGCCGAACGGAAATTAAGCTGGATAAACAAATCCTGCTGTTTATTTAATCTAATATCATGAAAAGATTTTTCCGCGTCGGTAGTCATGACATTCTCTTTATAGAACCGGAACGGAACTTCTTCAACACAATGTGTTGACATTATAATGCCTCTCGGGCAAAATTCAGCCTGCTCCACAAAATGAACCTTCTCCATGAGAGAATCATGGCTCATTAAGTAGTTCAAGATCCAAACGCACTCTCGGCGCTTTAACTGATAATGGTTTAAAAACCAACGGATAAAATCTTTTTTCTCATTGACAGAAACAGGGGTCTGCATGTAATTCCCTCCTCTATCGTTCGTATAATCTATATACTTATATGTTCCACATGAATGGTTAATATTCCTGCTTATCTAGAAAATTCATCCTCGATTCGCAAAATCGTTTCTTCAAGCTCTTCATTGGCTCCGTCCATTTCAAGAACCTTTTTCAAAAGCGGCAGCGCTTCTTTTTGAAGGCCTTCTTCTAATAGGAAGCTTGCGTATTCATATAAGAAATCTCTATCCTCCCGGTAATGAAGATAGGCAGCCTCAAAGGATTGTTTTGCTTCCTCGTATTGCTCTAATTCAGTATATGCGCTTGCAAGATACCAATTGTATTTCGGATCTTCTTCACCGTAGCTTCGAACCTCTTGAATAAGATCAATGATCTGATCATAATCCTCTTCTTTGTGATACACGGCAAGAAGTGTATGAAGCGCCTCGACATAGCCCGGATCAAGCGCAAGCGCCTCCTGAAGCAGCTTTTTCCCCTCTTCTGACTTCCCGATTTTTAAGGCCATTTTGGCGGCATAAAGGAAAAGTTCTTTGTTATATTCATCATATCTGATCCCCTCTTTTGCCGTTTTTAATGCCTCTTCATACATCCCTTCAGCTTCATAGCTTTTCGAGAGCGGCATATAAAGTGAAGTATAAGATGGATCAAGCTCCTTTAAATCAGACAACTGCTTAATAGCTGTTTTCACAAGCCCCGCCTGTAAGGCTGTAAAACCATAGCCGAAAATCGTATTAGGATCAGGATTCTCATCGACAGCTTTCTCGTAACATGGAATGGCATCCTCAAATTCACCTGAGGCGCTTAACGATTCTGCCAGTCTTTGATGGACATTAACGCCTCCGATCTCACTCTGCTCCTCAGCCGTTGTTTTAAAATATTGAACCGCTTTTGCATAGGCTCCCTGTGTAAAGTAAAGTTCTCCCAGTGCAAAATCAATAACCGGTTCATTGTCCAGAATGGACTTTGCCTGTAAAAGCTTTTGTTCACTGACTTCGAATAACCCCTGCATCTGATAAAGATCCGCCATAAGCAGCAAACTTTCCGGATATGATGGATCTGTTTCCGGAATAGTCTCCAGCACAGCGAGGGCTTTTTCTTCTTCGTCAATATCTATTAAAAGTTCAGCGTAGAAATTCGTCAGTTCTGTTTCATTTGGATATAAATCATGTAGATCACTAATCAGTGAAATTGCTTTTTCTACATCGCCCCACTCGTAATAAAGCTGGGCTGCAATGGCTTTATCTTCATCATGCAGCTGTTTTTCAGCCTTCGAGAGCGTGTTGAGGCCTTTTTCTGTTTCACCTGCTTCAACTAATTTTATGGCTTCTTGAATCAATGTATTCAAATCGGACCGGTCCTTTCTTTTCCTATACAACATCAACCATACAAAAAAGCTTTATTTGTTCGGGTTAATCTTATCATAATTCAGACGAATGCCCCCGGCAAATAAGATGCTTCTGTACGGAAGGGAATTATTGAGTCTTATTAGTTTACCAAAAGATCTTGAGATAGAAAATGAAAAAAGGAAGATCGCCCTCTGTACAGTAAAGCAGCTCTTTGACCTGCCGGCTTGTAAGTAAAGCACATCCCCCCTTTTCGTTTTTCTATCCCCTCTATAAGACAAGCTATGTTTTTTCGCCTCGAATTATGATCTGCATAAAAAATCCTGAAGTAAAACTTCAGGATTTTTTCGAAAGCTTATTTAAATGCTCGAAGAAGGTTGGATAAGAAACGTGAATGGCATCCGTGTGCTCGATTTCAATCGGCTCCTCCGTTATACAAGCAGCAATACCAAGCATCATTCCGATTCGATGATCTCCGTGGCTGGACACTGCAGCGCCGCCTTTCAACGTTTGTTTGCCATAAACCTTCATTCCATCTGCTGTCGGATCAATTTCAGCACCCAGCTTGCGAAGCTCAGAAACAACAGTATCAATACGGTTTGTTTCTTTCACTTTTAGCTCTGCCGCGTCCTTGATAACGGTGGTTCCTTCCGCCTGAGTCGCAAGAAGCGCGATGATAGGGATCTCATCAATTAAACGCGGAATGATATCTCCTCCGATTTCAACTGCTTTTAGAGATGATGTTTCTATAATCAAATCTCCATAAGGCTCTGCACCGCTATCAGCAGATGGTTTGATTTCAAGTTTTGCCCCCATGTTTTGAAGGACGTCAATAATACCTGTCCGAGTCGGATTTAAACCTACGTTTTTCAATACAATTCTGCTGTTTGGAACCATCGCGCCAGCAGCAAGAAAAAATGCGGCTGAAGAAATGTCTCCAGGAACAAAAATATCTGCAGCTGTCAGTTTCTGGCCACCAGCAATGGAAACACTCGTTTGATCTTCAGAAAGCTTAACGCCAAAAGCAGAAAGCATCCGCTCAGTGTGGTCCCGAGATTTATGGGGCTCTGTGACAGTTGTTGTGCCCTCAGCCTGTAATCCGGCCAGCAAAACAGCAGATTTAATTTGCGCGCTTGCAACAGGTGATACATAATCAATTCCTTTTAATGAGGCGCCGCTCACTGACAGCGGTGTAAACTCTCCACCGGCTCTGCCGTCGATTTTAGCCCCCATTTTTTTCAAAGGCTCAGTCACACGCTTCATTGGGCGCTTCGCAATGCTCTCATCTCCGGTTACCGCGCTGTAAAAAGGACGGCCCGCCAATATTCCGAGCATCAGGCGAATCGTTGTACCTGAATTTCCGACATCTAAAAGGCTTTCTGGCTCTTTCAGGGCATCGATTCCTTTTCCGTAAATCACGACATCGCTGCCGCTTTGCTCAATGTGAACACCCATTTTTCTAAAGCAATCAATCGTGCTCAGACAATCTGCTCCCGGCAGAAAGTTTTTAACTGTTGTTGTGCCTGCCGCTAGCGCGCCAAACATAACAGAGCGGTGAGAAATGGATTTATCACCGGGAATATGTATTTCTCCATGTAAGGCCTGCACCTTTTCTCGTTTCATTTTTTCCACCTCAATCAGCATAAAAAGTTTCATATTCCGCCCGGGCTTCAATGCATTGTTCTGCCCTTTTGCGGTCGTCATCAGACTGAAAACTGATCCTTAAAATCCCGTTAATATCTTCTCGTGTTTCGATAATGCGGATATTCGTGATACTGATGCGCTCCGCAGCTAAGATCGCTGTTATCTCGGATATTACACCCGGATGATCGGGTACATCCACGTATAAATCATAAAATGCAGGTATCGCTCCCTTCTGCCGAAGCGGCAGCCCGTCACGATAATCCTTGGCGGTTTTAAAATAACGAAATAGATTTTCCGCATCTTCTTGTTCTACATATGTACGGATCTTGTCAATTTCACGAATCCACTCATCAAAACGGTCTAAGATTTTATCTTTATTATGTAATAAAATATCCCGCCACATTGCCGGGCTGCTTGATGCAATCCTTGTAATATCTCTGAACCCGCCGGCAGCAAAACGCTTAACAAGCGGATACAGGTTTTCCGAGTGATGGGTTTGGTGAACAAGACTAGCTGCTACAATATGCGGAAAATGACTGATTACACTTGTAACGCCATCATGCTCCTCTGGCGACATTTCCACAAAATGGGCATTCGTCCCCTTCAGCAGGTTTTTTAACTGTTCCACAGCTTGTTTGTCCGTTTTCTGGCCTGGGGTTAAAATATAAAATGCATTTTCAAACAGGAACTCCTTCGCAGCGGCCACTCCTGATTTATGTGAACCCGCCATCGGATGTCCTCCGACAAATTGATAGCGGCTAGGCAGCACTTGATCAGCGTAATCAACCACTTTTTGCTTTGTGCTTCCTACATCCGTAATCAAAAGCTCATGTTCAATTCCTGAATGAGCCAGCTCTTCAAGCATAACCAGTGTTTGTTCGACAGGTGTCGCAATGATTACTGTAGCTGCCTCTTTCGCACCGCTAATAAACGAATCAGCACGATCGTCTATCACACCTAATTTTAATGCCGCTACCGCCTGTTCATCAGAGATGTCGATTCCGATAATCCGTTTGCCGGGATGATTTTTTTTGATGGCTAGGGCAATCGAACCGCCTATCAATCCGAGACCGGCGAGCAATATTGTATCTTTCATTTGATTCATACGTCATCACCTGGTTTATAGACTAAAGAGGTGATATTTGATCACCTCTTATAAAATTTCAGCTAAAATGGCAAGTATTTCTTCATTTTGCTCTTTTGTTCCGATCGTAATCCGGAGTGATGTCGGGAAACCTAATGCATTTCCTGACCGGACGATATAGCCTTTTTCCAGCAGAGCCTGAAACAGTTCATCAGCAGGACGTTTAAAGTCAATTAACACAAAATTTGTCTGTGAAGGGTAGCACTTTAAACCATGAGTTTTCGCAAAATCATAATACTGCTGAAGGCCTGCATTATTTTGCTCGACACAGGAAGCAATAAACGCTTGATCATCAAGTGCGGCAATCGCCGCAGCCTGGCCCAGACGGCTCGTATTAAACGGCTCTCTCGCCGGCTCAATCTGGCGAATCAGGTTCTCGTCAGCAATTCCGTATCCGACTCTGAGCGCTGCCAGACCGTATGCCTTTGAAAATGTGCGCAAAATCATCAAATTGGAATACTTGCTTAAGAGCGGCACGGTTTCTGGGTAATCCTCTGCTGTTACATATTCATAATATGCTTCGTCAAGAACAACAAGGACACGTGAAGGAACGCGCTCCAGAAATGCGAGTAATTCTCCTTCAGATGTATAAGTGCCAGTCGGATTATTCGGGCTGCATATCCAAACGACTTGTGTCTGTTCGTCGATGGCTTCTAACATGGCGTCTAAATCATGTGAGCCGTCGGGACGAAGTGCAATTTCACGTACTTCAGCCCCTTCAATGACCGTATTATGTTTATATTGCGGAAAAGTGGGGGCAGCAGTAACCGTGTTTGTTTTATCGTTTAAAAATGCCCGGCAGATGATCTGAATGATTTCATCAGAACCGTTGCCGAAAATAAGTGATGTTTCGCTGACATTGAGGTGCTTACTGAGCCTTGTCCGCAAAGCGGCGCTATACCCGTCCGGGTAAAGGGCTAGCTGTTGAATCTCATGATGAAGCGCCTCTTTTGCAGCCTCTGAACAGCCGTAAGGATTCTCGTTTGAAGCAAGCTTCACCACTTTATCCAAGCCATATTCTGATTTCACTGCTTCAATCGGCTTTCCAGGCTGATAAGGCTTCAGCTGTTTTAAATGTTCTTTGATACGCAAATCAGTCACCTCATTTTAAACTGTACAAGCCGCCAAACGCCATTGCGTAATCCTCAAACTCCTGCAGCGCCTGATTTCTCGTTTCAGCGCTGATGAGCCGGTCCTTTAATTCTTCTATTTTTCTGACGAGCGCACTTCCCACTACGACACCGTCACTAATTTCATTCATCTTTATGACTTGTTCACGGTTTGATATACCGAACCCTACAGCAACCGGAACAGTGCTGAGATTCTTCACTGTCCGAATGAACGGGTACACGGATGAATTGAACTCATTGCGGACACCGGTCACACCCAGAGAAGACACACAGTAGACGAAGCCCTCGGCTTGTTCAATAATGGTTTTCAAACGGCTTTCGCTTGTCGGCGCAACCAAAGAAATATACGTCACCTCATGGCTTTTACATTCCTCTTGAAGGATGTTGCTTTCTTCTAGTGGCAGATCCGGAACAAGCAGACCGTCAATATGATTTTCCCGCAGTAAAGCGAAAAAGTATTCTTTGTTCAATTGTAACACAGGATTATAATACGTAAAGAGGATAATCGGAATATTCACTCCGTTTTTTTTCATTTCTCCGCCTAATTCGATTGCCTTTACGATATTCATTCCTTGATCAAGTGCCCGCTTTGAAGCCCTCTGGATCACCGGACCGTCTGCAAGCGGGTCAGAGTATGCAACACCAAGCTCCAATGCAGTGGCGCCTGCTTTTTGGAGTGACTTCGCCAGTTCAATCGAAACCTCAGGAACTGGATCGCCCGCCGTAATAAACGGGATAAACAATTTTTCTGATGGTTGAAGATCCAATTTAAACATGGGCTTTCACCTCTTCTTCCAATACCTTCATTAATGTGTTGACATCCTTGTCTCCCCGCCCTGATAAACAGACGAGAATGAGTTGACCGCGATCCATTCCTTTGGCGAGTTTGAATGCTTTCGCTAACGCATGGGCAGATTCGATTGCCGGCAAAATCCCCTCTTTTTCTGACAAAAGCTTTAATGCATCCACCGCTTCTTCATCGGTGATACTGTCATAAGTGACACGGCCGCTCTTATGCAAGTATGCATGCTCCGGACCGATTCCAGGATAGTCGAGACCGGCTGAAATAGAGTAGGGCTCAATAATTTGGCCGAACTCATCCTGAATGAGATAAGTCAATGAACCGTGAATAACCCCTACGGTTCCTTTCGAAATAGTGGCGGCATGAAGAGGCGTATCAATTCCTTTTCCTGCTGCTTCAGCGCCGATCAGTTCAACATCTTCATTTAAAAATGCCTGAAACATACCCATCGCATTGCTTCCTCCGCCTACACATGCCACTACTTTATCAGGCAGAGTGCCTTCAATACGTTTCAACTGATCCTTCGCTTCCTCTCCGATCATTTTTTGAAATTCACGGACCACTTGCGGATAAGGATGCGGGCCGACAACTGATCCAATCATATAAAAGTGATCCTCACAATGCTGAACCCAGTACCGGATCGCCTCATTTGTGGCATCCTTCAATGTTCCGTTTCCGCTTGTTACAGGCACTACCTCCGCTCCAAGAAGCTTCATGCGGAAAACGTTCAGAGACTGGCGGGCAACATCCTCTTCACCCATAAACACAGTACAGGAAAAGCCGAATTTGGCTGCAACTGTTGCAGCGGCAACGCCATGCTGGCCGGCACCGGTTTCAGCAATGATTTTCGTTTTGCCCATTTTTTTAGCAAGCAGCGCTTGACCTAGCGCATTATTGATTTTATGAGAACCTGTATGGTTTAAATCTTCTCGTTTCAAATAGATTTTCGCGCCGCCTAAGTATTCAGTGACTCGATCAGCGTATGTTAATGCAGTCGGCCGTCCGGAATAGTCCTTTAACAGCTTATAATACTCTTCACGAAAAGCGGGATCATCCTTGATTTGTTTAAATGCTGTTTCTATTTCATCTAACGGCTGCATGAGTGTTTCCGGAACAAACTTTCCGCCAAAATCACCGTATCTGCCTATTTCATTCGGATATGGATACATATCGGTTCATCCTTTCTTCTAAAAGCCTCATCAGATTCTGATCTTTTTGTCCGTTTTTTTCAATTCCGCTGGCAAGGTCAATTCCTTCTGGCTGCCATTTCAATAGGCCTGTGATGCTATCCGGATTCACGCCGCCAGCGATAAAGCAGCGTTTACCAATAGCCGCCTGCTGATATTCCGGCACACATTCCCAAGAAAATGCAACACCAGTTCCGCCTCTAGACCCTTTTACAGATGAATCAATCACAAAGCCGTCAACATTATCTTTAAAGCGGGCTATTTCTTGAGTTGTGTTATCCTGATGGTGAAGCGCCTTCCATATTTCACAGCCTGTCAGCTTGCGAAGCGCATCAGCATCCGCCGGTTTTTCATCACCGTGAAGCTGAATGACGTCGAGCTTCAAGCTCTTGGCAATACGTGACATCGTCTCTATTGATTCATTAACAAAAACACCTGCAACCTGTTTTTCGACACGAACTTGGTTCAGCCATTTTTTCACATCTTGCGGAGATACTTTTCGTTTGCTTTCAGCAAAAATAAAGCCTAGGTAATCAGCCTGTGATTCCGCCGCAAGCTGCAAATCCTTTAGTGACTGAATACCGCAATATTTTAATGCCGGTTTCTTCACAACCTCACTCCCCAAACAAAGCATGGATTGCTTTACGCTGAGAAGTTTGTCTCATCAATGATTCACCGATAAGTACAGCTCTTGCCCCATGTTCATTGACAAATGTTAAATGTTCTAAAGAACCGATTCCGCTTTCGCTGACAAGCAAGGATTCTTTCGGAACGAGAGATGCGATTTGTTCTGTCTGCTTTACAGATGTTTTAAACGTTTTTAGGTTTCGATTATTTATGCCGAGAATGTCGGGTGTGAACACTTTCAATATTTGTTCTAGCGTTGATGCATCATGAACCTCGACTAACACGTCCATCCCCTTTTCACCTGCTTCTAGATATAATTCATGCAGGTGTAAGGGATCAAGCACCTCGCCGATTAACAATATGGCATCCGCTCCGATTCTTCTTGATTCCTCTACTTGAAGAGAATCAATAATAAAATCTTTTCTAAGTACAGGAATCGAAACAGCACGCTTTACGTCTGATAAATAGCTGTTTTCCCCTTGAAAAAACGGGGTGTCTGTTAAAACAGAAATCGCATCTGCCTTCGCAGCCTCATAGTCTTTTGCAATCTGCACAGGCACAAAATCCTCTTTAATAAGCCCCTTTGACGGCGATGCTTTCTTCACTTCAGCAATCAACCCGATAAACCGATTCGGGCTTGCCAGCGCCTCCTTAAATGAATGTTTCTCGAAAGGCTGCTCTACCGGCAGAACCAGTGTTTTCACTTCTTCTTTCTTTTGTTTGATGATTTTTTCAAGCATAGATCTCTTCCTCTTTCTGCTTTAGTCGTTCAAGCTGCGCGGCAGCGCCTCCGCTTGTAATCGTCTCTAACGCCAGCTCCGTTCCTTCCTTCAGTGAGGCGGTAATTCCCGCCGTGTAAATCGCAGCACCCGCATTAAAAGCCGTAATAGATAAAGCGGAACTACTGCTTTTATTTTCAAAAATATTCTGAATGAGATAAGCGCTCTCTTTCGGTGACTGCACCTGTAAATCTTCAAGTCTGCCATTTGTGAAACCGAAATCTTCGGGTGAAACGGTATATTCCCGGCGCTCTCCGTCCTTTAATTCAATCACGTCGGTCGGTGCTGTAATTGAAAGCTCATCTAAACCGTCACGGCTTGATACAAACATGACGTGCTTCGGCTGAAACGTCTCCAGTGCGCTTGCCATCAGTCCAGCTTTTTCAACAGAATAGACCCCAATCACCTGACGCTTCGCCTGTAAAGGATTGCTGAGTGGCCCAAGCAGATTAAATACCGTTCTGAAACCTAGCTCTTTTCTAGTACCTGCTACATGTTTCATAGACGAATAGTAAAGCGGCGCAAAAAGAAATCCCATATTGTTTGTTTCAATGCTGCTTTTGACCTTTTCGGGAGTGGTTTGAATAGAAACCTCTAGCTCCTCTAAAACATCAGCGCTTCCGCTTTTAGAAGAGACAGAGCGATTGCCATGCTTAGCGATTTTCGCGCCAGCTGCCGAGGCAACAATTGCCGAGGCCGTTGAGATATTAAAAGTGGAAATACCGTCTCCCCCTGTTCCGCATGTATCAACAATATCAGGAAGTCCATCGACTGTAAGAGCGTGTGCCCGCATTGCCTTCACAAAACCTGTAAGCTCTTCTGGCGTCTCTCCCCGATGAGCAAGAATAGACAATATACCACCCATTTCAGAAGGAGTCATTTCCGCTGCCATCATCATATTCATCAGCGTTTCAGCCTCACCGGCAGTAAGGGTTTTTCCGTCAACGCACAATTGTAGAAATCTGTTCATCAGCTTTACCCTCCTTGCTATGAAACATGTCTTCTGCAATATGAATCGTTTTCAGCAGCGCACCGGCTTTATTACAGCTTTCTTCGTATTCGGCTTCCGGAACAGAATCAGCAACAATGCCAGCACCTGCCTGTATCGATGCAACACCGTTCTTTACACTCATCGTGCGAATCGTTATACAAGAGTCGATATTCCCGTCAAACCCAATGTAGGCAATACACCCTCCGTATGTCTCTCTCGGTGTTGGCTCGAGCTCTTGCAAAAGCTGCATGGCACGGATTTTGGGTGCGCCTGTTAAGGTCCCCGCCGGGAAAGCAGACATCAGTGCATCGACAGGATGAACCCCTTTTTTCAATCGGCCTGTAACCACCGAGATAATGTGCATGACATGTGAAAAGGAAACAATTTTTGTGAACTCCGGCACAGAAACAGAACCATACTCTGCTACTCTGCCGATATCGTTTCGGGCAAGATCAACGAGCATGTAATGCTCCGCTTTTTCTTTTTCATCCTTCATGAGCTCAACCTTCAGTCTCTCATCTTCAGCTTTGTCTGCACCGCGTTTTCTCGTACCGGCAATCGGGTGGATTTCTAAGTGCCCGTCTTGAACGTGTATTAACCGTTCCGGAGAGCTGCCGACTATTTCTCTGTCTTGCAGTTTCATATAATACATATACGGAGAAGGATTGATGATCCTAAGCACTCGGTATAACTCAAAAGCATCTGCTTTTATCGGAACCTCAAATTTTTGTGACAAAACGCCCTGAAAGATATCGCCTGCTTTTATATAGCTTTTGATTTTTTCTACATCAGCCATAAAAGCCGATTTTTCATAATTAGAAGATACCGTCTCAAAGCTGGGCGTCTTGTATGAATCAGCAGAGAGAAACAGCTCTTTTATGTTTTTTTGGTCCATCATTTTTTCAATGAGATTTTGAAGCTCTAGATGATTTTGATGGAACACATCCATTTTTTCGTTTTCTGTTTCCTCTCCAGTGAGTCTTGCATATTGGATAAAGTGGACGTTTTTGGTTTCATGATCATACGCAATTAATGTCCGGCAAACAAACAGCATACACTTTTCCATGTCTGTTTCTTTTGTATGCGAAGGAACAGAAGGCTCAATCAGCGGGATCATATCATAGCTTAAGTACCCGACAGCTCCGCCGACAAAAGGAATGCCAAGCTGAGGTGTTTTGATTTTGTATGTGGTATTCATCCAGTTCAGCACTTCTTTTAGTTCATTTCCTGTGTAAAGAGATTTGCTGTCCTGATCAGCGGCCGAAAAACGGCCCTGCTCTTCTTTAATTGTGAGAAATGGATTCAGGCCGATAAACGAATATCTGGACCAAGTGGATGTATCGTCCTTGCTTTCAAGAAGATACGTAATCTCCCTGTCAAGCTTCTCTATCATTTGAATGGGTGTCAGTGTATCGACTGTGAAGGTCTCCACAATCGGTATCGTGTGGTGGGACAAGCTGTCCTCTAAAAATGCGGAAATGTTTGATTGGAAATTCATTGCTCTCACTCCTTATGGCAAGGAGAATGAGAAGATGGCATGAGAGGATAAAATACTATATAACAAATAAACCCAAAAGAAAGACTTCTTTTGGGTAGAATAAACATACATGTCTCAGCTCAACTAAACTCATTCTCTGCTACCCTATTCTCTAACTCAACTCATTCTAATCGCTTTATACACACTCTTGTGTATTTCTAAGCTATTCTTATCGTATTACAATTCAGTATTTTTTGTCAATGATAAATCGGGCCTCAATACGACGGCTTTTTCTAAATATACATGTCTGATCTGATCCTGAGGGACATCTGTCTGGACCGTCATCATGACTCTTATGCACTTTTTCAGACCGCCTGTTACGTCCATTTCCTGCATACATGTTACCGGTACATACTGCCATCCTGAAAGCTCGCGAACAGCTTTTGCCGGGAAAACAGCGTGCAAGTCAGGTGTAGCCGAAAGAAGGATTTGAACAACATCTTCCGGTTTTGTATGATTTTCTTCTATGATTTTCTCTAACAGCTGTTTTGTTTTTTGTAAAATTTCTTCTTCAGTATCCCGTTCAACTGTAGTTGCTCCGCGAATTCCGCGAATCATCATGATGTCTCCTCCAATCGCCATTTGTTCAGCCAGCACTCAAGTTCATTTCTGGAAAAGGTATGATCAGCAACTTTCCCTAATTCGTTGAGCACAATAAACTGAATCTTCCCGCCACGGGTTTTCTTATCATTCATCATACGGTCCAAGAGAACCGAAGTTTCCGTCTCTTTTCTGATTTGACTTGGATAACCCAGGCTTTTTAGCCAGCTGACCAAACGTTTTCTGTCCATTTCACAGCCTACAGTCTTTTCGCTTATATATAAAGCAAACTGCATTCCGAGGGCTACGGCATCACCGTGAGTGATCTGCCCGTATCCATATTCCGCCTCAACGGCATGACCGAGCGTATGCCCGAAGTTTAAGTAAGCTCTTATCCCCTCTTCTTTTTCATCCTGCTGAACGACAGACGCTTTAATTGAAATACCTTTAAAAATCATGTCATTCAGCTGATCACTTGTGATATCACGCAGTGAGTGGATATTCAGCAGCTCCTCCAGAAACGCTCTGTCATAGATAAAAGCGTGTTTGATCACTTCTGCCATTCCGGACCGAAGCTCTTTTTCAGGCAGAGAACGCAGGAAATCTGTATCATAGAGCACGGCTTTCGGCTGATAAAACGCACCGATTAGATTTTTTCCAAGCGGATGGTTCACGGCTACTTTTCCTCCGACTGCGCTGTCATGCGCCAAGAGCGTCGTAGGCATTTGAATGAAATCAATGCCCCGCATAAAAGTGGCAGCCACAAAACCGGCAAGATCCCCTACAACACCGCCACCGAATGCGATGATGCATGAGGAGCGATCCATATGAAATCGAATCGCTTCACTCTGCAGCTTCGTGTACATATCCATTGATTTCGCCTGCTCTCCGCTCGGCACCGTCACTTTTTTCACAGGCCATTTTTCTTCGAGCAGGTGAAGCAGTTCATCACCGTACAGGCGATCCACTTCTTCATCGGTAACAAGCATAATGCGTGTTAATGGCCTGTTTAGCGAGGTTAATAGTTCACAAGCCTTTTTTCTGATACCTTGTCCGATAAAAACAGGATATGACGAGGAAGCAGTTTGAACATGCAGTGTCTTCATTAAAATTCCCTCGACAGTTTTCTCATATTCTCCACATTTTCTTTAATGCGGTCAATTTGATCTAATCCGAATTGTTCAACGACTGCGTTCGCAATTTCCCAAGCGACAGCCGCTTCAGCGACTACACTTGCCGCAGGAACAGCACAGCTGTCTGAACGTTCTATGCTGGCGGAAAACGGTTCTTTCGTTTCAATATCGACACTTTTCAGCGGTTTATACAAAGTCGGAATCGGCTTCATGACTCCGCGGACAACGATTGGCATTCCTGTCGTCATGCCGCCTTCCAGTCCTCCAAGTCTGTTAGTAGCACGGGTGTATCCTTTTTCCTCGTCCCAAATGATCTCGTCATGGACTTCGCTTCCATTTCGCCCTGCCGCCTCAAATCCGATGCCGAATTCCACACCTTTAAATGCGTTAATTGACAGAACAGCGGCAGCAAGCTTGCTATCCAGCTTGCGGTCATAATGGACATAGCTGCCCACGCCTACCGGCATTCCCTCGACAATGACTTCTACTATTCCGCCGATGGAATCTCCGTTTGCCTTTGCTTCATCAATGGCAGCCATCATTTTTTTGCCTGCCTCTTCATCGTAGCATCTGACAGGAGACTCTTCCGTTACGCGCTGCAGGTCTTCAATCGACGTATATTCTGTTTTTTCAGCTTTAACAGCGCCAATTTGCAACACGTGGCCCGCCACCTTAATGCCAAGCTCAGAAAGAATCTTTTTAGCTACAGCCCCTGCCGCCACTCTGACAGTTGTTTCCCTTGCTGAAGAACGCTCAAGCACATTTCTCATATCACGATGATTATATTTAATTGCACCGTTTAAGTCAGCGTGCCCGGGTCTCGGTCTGGAAATCTGGCGCTTCATTTCCTTTTCTTCATCTTCTGTAATCGGAGCGGCGCCCATGATTTTTGTCCAATGCTTCCAATCGTTATTTTCAACTACGAGAGCAATTGGTGAACCGAGTGTACGTGCATGGCGCACCCCGCTCATAATTTTGGCCTGGTCTTTTTCGATCTGCATGCGGCGGCCGCGGCCGTGTCCTTTTTGGCGTCTGGCAAGCTCAAAATTGATATCTTCCTCCGTTATGTAAAGCCCGGCAGGTACACCCTCAATAATGGTTGTCAGTTGGGGGCCGTGTGATTCTCCGGCTGTTAAATATCTCATGACTTCTTCTCCCTTCATCGCATTAACGCTTTTAAGTAAGACTACTATAACATATTTTTCAGCAAAAAGTCAGTCTATCTTTTTTGATAAAAGAATGTATCGGCTGGTACTAGGCCAAATTTCTCGGGGTTGAAGATTTGCTCGGTGCTGCCGACAAAAAGAACTCCATTCTTCTTCAAGCTATGTGCCATTTTTAAATACAGCTCTTCCTTCGCGCTTTCTGTAAAATAAATAAATACATTGCGGCACACGATTAAATCAAAGTCTTGTTCATAACGATCCGCCAGCAAATTGTGCTTTTTGAATGTAATATTCTTTTTGATTTCCGGTTTCACTTCATAACTTCTATTTGCGTTTTGCGTAAAATAACGATCTTTCACAGAGAGCGGCACTTCCTGTAAAGACCGCTCCTGATAAACGCCTTTTTTCGCTTTTTCCAATGCTTTTTCATCAATATCCGTCGCCAAAATCTGATAGCCCGGAAGACCTTTTTGCTGGTCCAAAAGCATGGCAAGCGTGTATGGCTCCTCCCCCGTTGAGCAGGCGGCACTCCAAATCTTTAAAGGCCTAGAGGTTTTGATTAACGGCAGAATTGCAGTCTCAAGAACTTCCCATCTTTTATAATTACGATAAAATTCTGAAACATTGATCGTCATTCTGTCCAATGTTTCATTTAAGAGAGCTTGATCCTTTTCCAATGCCGCCGCAAAGTCCTTAAAGCTTTGGAACCCCTTTTTCTCATAAAGTGACGTTAGCCTTCTCTTCATTTGTGCTTCTTTATATAGTGTTAAATCGACTCCGGTTAATTGTTTCCATTTCGTTGTAAATACGCTGTATGTATCCATCTCTACTCTCCCAGTCTCGCTGTCTTTTTGTCCTAGTATAGCTTGTTTTATCAGGAAATTGTATTGTTTCAATAAAAAAATCAGCTTTTCAGCTGATTTTAGATCGTTGGGAAAGGCAGAGGTCTGATGCACACTGCCATTCAACCCTTTATTCACTTTAATGTAAACCTTTACAAAACAGATCAAAAACCGGCGGCATTATATGATGCCGGCTCTGTTACTTATTTTCACAATGATTAATAGATCCAGCCTGCCATAAGCTGTTGATATGATACTAATTCTTCATTCTTAAAGAAAATGTTAATCTCGCGTTCTGCACTTTCGAGAGAATCAGAGCCGTGGATGATGTTTTTTCCGACAAACATGCCATAATCCCCACGAATCGTACCAGGTAAAGCTTCTTTAGGGTTTGTTTTCCCGATCAGCTGTCTCGTCACTTCAATGACATTTTCGCCTTCCCACACCATTGCGAATACAGGTCCTGAAGTAATAAACTCAACGAGCTCTCCGAAGAAAGGCTTTCCTTGATGTTCGGCGTAGTGTTTCTCAGCCATTTGTTCAGTCACTCTCATTAACTTGGCGCCAGCTAATTGTAAGCCCTTACGTTCGAATCTAGATAAAATGTCCCCAATGAGCTGACGTTGGACACCGTCTGGTTTCACCATGATAAAAGTCTTTTCCATCATATTCTCCACCCCATCATTATGTATGTATAGGCTTTCACACTGCACACCGAAATCGTAACATCTTTCTGATAATTAATCAATCCGGGGCGGAGAAATTTCTTAATATCTACAAAAATTAAAATTTTCTTTTACCGATATATTTTGCGATGGCTGCAAGAGACGAGCGTGCGCGCCCTCGAGGAAGCGTGTTTAATTTCTGAAAAGCTTTCTGCAGATACATTTCGCTTACTGCCATAGATGCTTCAATTGCATCTGTTTTTTTGATTTCTTCAATGATTGGTTCAAGCTGTTCCTGCGTTGTCTCACTGTTAATCAATTTAAGCTGGTTTTTTAATGCAGGATTTTTCAGGGCATACAGCACTGGCAATGTGACGTTTCCTTGAAGCAAATCTCCTCCAACGGGTTTACCCAGCTCTTCTTCAGTTGAAGTAAAATCAAGAATATCATCAATAATCTGATAAGACATGCCGACGTAATACCCAAACCAGTACAATGCCTTATGAATCTTCTCATCAGCCCCAGACGCAATAGCACCGAGCTGGCAGCTGACCGCGATCAAGAGAGCCGTTTTTCTTTTGATACGGCGGAGATACGTTCTGAGGTTTTGTTCCATGTTGTATTTGTCTTTGATCTGCTCAATTTCCCCTAGACAAACTTCAACGATCGTCTGTGACAAAATCCTATGGGCTTTCGGTTCGTTAATTCTCGTCATCATTTCAAGAGATCCCGCAAGCATATAATCGCCTGTGTACATCGCAATACGATTGTCCCACTTTGCTTTGATTGTCGGTTTCCCTCGGCGAAGCTCCGCATCATCAATAACATCATCATGAACCAAAGATGCCATGTGAATCATTTCCAGAGTGACGGCGACATATTTAATCTTATTAATATCGTAATCGCCAAACATGCCGGAAAGCAGTACGAAAACAGGCCGAATACGTTTCCCTCCGGCCTGCAGCAAGTGAAGACCTGCCTCGCTTAAAAGCGGGTAATCGGAACGTACGGTTTGTTCAAGTTCTCTCTCGATTACATCAATATCGTCATTTAAAAAAGAGTAGGCCATTTTAAATTTCATATCATTCACCCAAACATCTGTGTTTTCATTTCCATCCGATATGCGTGGCAGCGACTCCGCCAGTAAACGAATGATATTTAACATTTTTCAGGCCCGCCTCTTCAAACAGGCCTGCCAGTTCCTTCATTCCAGGGAAGTCTCTGGCTGATTCTTGAAGCCAAGAATATTCTTTATAGCTCTTCGCAAACAGTTTCCCGAAAAACGGCATAATGTACTTAAAGTACATAAAGTAAGCCTGTCTGAATCCGAACATTTCCGGCTGGGACGTTTCCAGACATACCACCTGCCCGCCCGGCTTCACTACACGTCTCATCTCTTTCAGTACAGTCAAGTAATCAGGGACATTGCGGAGTCCGAAGCCAATGGTGACATAATCAAATGTATCATCATCAAAAGGAAGCTCCATCGCATTTCCGTGCAGCAGTTCAATTTGGCTGAATCCGCCGTCTTTTACTTTCTGCTCGCCGACACTCAGCATATTTTCACTGAAATCCAAGCCCTTGATCTCGCCGCTTTTGCCGGCCGCTTTTGCAAGAGCGATCGTCCAGTCAGCCGTTCCGCAGCAGACATCAAGTGCTTTTGCGCCTTCTTTTACATTCATGATGCGCATCGTTTTGTCGCGCCATTTTTTATGCTGCTGAAAACTGATGACAGAGTTCATTTGGTCATAGTTTTTATATATTTTTTCAAATACTCCGTGTACGCGCTGTTCTTTTGAGTCCTGCATAATGGTTTACCCTTCTTCCACTTTCTGATGATAGGTTTGATCTTGGCTGATTGTCTTCAGACGGTTTATTAAAATGTTCTGAATAGGTGAATTTAGAGGCAGAAGTGACTCAATGCTGTTTTTCGCTTTTTTAAAACAATCTTCTAATATCTCTTCTTTTGTTTTTCCCAGCTGTATAAAACTGCCGATCACATCCAGAAATGCATCATTTCCGTTCATAAGCCGCTTAAATACAAAAAAATCACTCGACAGCTTTTTCCAGCGCGGGAGGTTGAAGTGTTCCGCCACACGATGGAATAAAGCTGATTCAACGATGCCGACACTTTCGAAAAAATCGTTTTCGTCCTTGAAAGAACGGTCATATAGACGAATTTTATGTTCGTTGATTTCTTTAATGGCTGTAGCAAGCGTCCGAATCATGTAGATATCCTTCATTTCAGATAGTAAAGAGTAGTACAGCCCGCTGAAATAATCGCCCGCGAGAACAGTCAATTGGCGGTTTTTGTTTTCGTCTCGTTTTATGACTCTAGCTGTCGTCACTTCATCATGGGTATCAAGGGCGCTTTGTACAAGCATCGCTGTTACAATATAATTTTCTCTGTCGTTGTTTTTTATGGCAGCTTCTTCAAATAAAGCATGAAAAAGAAGAAGCTTATCCTCATCAATTTTCGGCGCAGAAATATGCTTCGCTAAATAAGGATGAGACAGCTTTTGTTTTAATTTCGTGTTCAGATTGGCTAAAGTTCCGTAGATGTCTTGCAAAAATATCACCCTTGTCCCCAAATTCACATTTATTTCTTAATCTATGTATGAGTTTTATCTTTTCATTCGCTTACGCAGGTATCATTATAGCATAAAAAAAAGAAATTGGCTGTATCCTCCCGCTGTTTGCGAGCATTTGCTTTTAACAGCGGGGACAGCCAGCTTATTTTTTTTCGCTTTTCATTTCTCCGTACGCGGTTTGAATCAGTGCCTCTCCTCTGACTTTAATGGCAGAAGTATGCTCTGTAAACTGAGCGATGATCACTTCTCCCTTGTCGAGTTTTTCAGAATGGTGAAACTTTGTGTCTATTCCTCTTGTCAGGCCGATCACATTCACTCCGTCCTCAACGGCTTTAATGACGACAAAATCACTTGAATGCTTTTGGTTCATTTATAGCACCCTCTATCTTTATTAGTCCTGGCGTTTAATATGTTCCAATACTTCTGCACGGGCAGCGGCATCATCTTTAAAAACGCCTCTGACTGCTGAAGTCACAGTTTTCGCACCCGGTTTTCTTACACCGCGCATCGTCATGCACATGTGTTCCGCTTCAACCACTACCATTACGCCATGCGGATCAAGCGTTTCTACGATGCTTTCTGCAATTGTAGAAGTGATGCGTTCCTGAAGCTGCGGGCGCTTTGCAACGGCTTCAACGGCACGTGCCAGTTTGCTGAGTCCTGTGACCTTTCCGCCTCGCGGGATATATGCAACATGTGCTTTTCCATAAAAGGGAACAAGGTGATGCTCACACATAGAATGAAACGCGATATCTTTTACAAGAACAAGCTCCTCATGGTTTTCACCGAAGATAGTCTGGAAATGTTCTTTTGGATCTTCATTCAAGCCGGAGAATACTTCGGCATACATCTTTGCGACTCTTTTCGGAGTATCAAGAAGCCCTTCTCTATTCGGGTCTTCTCCGATCGCTTCTAAAATTTGACGAACAGCTTGTTCGATTTGCTCTTTATTAACTTCTTTCATGTTCTATGTCCTCCACCAATGAATACATTTAATTTCGATTCTAGCACATATGCCCCGCTAAAAGCAAAGTGAATGCCCTGTCAGGAAGCCCATGCTCTTGAAATATGAAAAGCCCCTTAGAAAGGGGCTTTTCTGTGAAGAAATAAAGTGTATGTAAGCTAGATGCATACACGATCTATATTCACAATTATTTTCCGGCAACTGCGTCTTTAAGCGCTTTACCTGGTTTGAAAGCAGGTACTTTGCTTGCTGGAATTTCGATTTCTTCACCTGTTTGAGGGTTGCGTCCTTTACGTGCAGAACGTTCACGCACCTCGAAGTTACCAAAACCGATCAGTTGGATTTTATCACCGTTTTTAAGTGCATCTAAGATCGTATCAAAAACAGAGTCAACTGCTTTTGTAGCGTCTTTTTTAGACAATTCGCTTGCTTCTGCAACCGCATTGATAAGTTCTGTTTTGTTCATGCCTTTCACCTCCTCCCAAAAGGATACATTCAGTTCGTTTATTATCATTTCTTCACAGTTCAGTCTGATTCTAAACCTGTCTCAGAAAAAAATGAGAGCAAGTAAGAGAAAGACAATTAAACGGCTTTTTAAGAAAAACTGCACTCTGAGGAATGTTTGTCCAACAAAGTGAAGAATTTCTGTATGTAGAGTAACACATATAAAAAGCCATATCAAGCATTTTAAAGCGTCAATCCCTTGCTCGTCAAGGATTTAAGGTGATTTACCGAACAAATATTCCTTTTTTTCCTTTTTTCATCCTATTCCTTGATCCTTTTCCATTATTAAGAGCAAAGAAAAAAGACCTCCTATTCTATAAAGAGGTCTACCGGTATTACAGGATGATGGCGATTAAGCCGCCAGAGCCTTCGTTTATGATTCTTTCTAATGTTTCTTTTAATTTATACCGTGCGTTTTCAGGCATTAATGACAGCTTTGCCTGAATCCCTTCTCTCACAATTGAGCTCAACGACCTTCCGAAAATATCGGAATTCCAGATGGAGAGCGGATCATCCTCAAAGTCCTGCATTAAATAGCGTACAAGCTCTTCACTTTGTTTTTCCGTTCCGATAATCGGGGCGAATTCGCTTTCGACATCGACTTTGATCATATGGATCGACGGAGCGACAGCTTTCAGCCTTACACCGAATCGCGAGCCCTGCCTTATAATTTCCGGCTCATCGAGACTCATATCGGCTAAAGCAGGAGCTGCAATGCCGTATCCCGTCTGTTTGACCATTTTTAAGGCATCAGACACTTGATCATATTCTGTTTTCGCATGGGCAAAGTCTTGCATGAGCTCAAGCAGATGGTCTCTACCTCTGATTTCGACGCCCACAACTTCTTTTAGGATTTGATCATATAGATGATCCGGCGCGTACAAATCAATTTCTGCCACCCCTTGGCCCAGCTCAATTCCGGCTAATCCGGCACTTTCAATGAATTCAAACTCGCTGAATTGGCCGACAACCCTGTCTACGTCCCGGAGCCGTTTAATATCCTTAACCGTTTCCTTCACGGACTCCTGATAGCTTTCACGCAGCCAATGGTTTTCTTTCAGCACCATTACCCAGCTTGGGAGATTGACATTCACTTCAAGCACCGGAAACTCGTAGAGGGCCTCTCTGAGCACATTCAGCACATCTGATTCCCGCATACTCTCTACACTCATTGCCAATACCGGGATATCATATTTTTCGCTTAAATCCTGGCGCATGGCTTCCGTTTCCGGGTGATACGGCCTGACTGAGTTGATGACCATAATAAAAGGTTTGCCAACCTCTTTCAGCTCTTCAATGACTCTTTCTTCAGCCTCTATATAGTCACTTCTGGCGATATCTCCAATGGTGCCGTCTGTCGTAATGACAACTCCGATGGTCGAGTGTTCTTGAATGACTTTTCGAGTGCCGATTTCAGCAGCCTCATGAAATGGGATCGGTTCTTCGTACCAAGGCGTATTGATCATCCGCGGCCCGTTTTCATCTTCATATCCTTTAGCGCCGGGCACTGTGTAACCTACACAATCTACTAATCTTATATTCACATCGAGTCCGTCTGACACATGAACAGACATCGCCTGATTCGGAACAAATTTAGGCTCTGTAGTCATAATGGTTTTGCCGGCTGCGCTCTGCGGCAGTTCATCCTGCGCTCGGGCCCGGTCTGCTTCGTTACTGATATTCGGGAGCACCACAAGCTCCATAAATTTTTTAATGAACGTGGATTTTCCTGTACGGACAGCACCTACGACTCCTAAGTATATATCGCCTCCTGTTCGTTCAGCGATATCCTTGAAAATATCGACCTTTTCCAAGTGATCCCCTCCCGGACTTCCTATCCTTTTCAATTTTATTAAGCTCTTTCAATCAAACACAGGACACTATATGTGTATGACGTTGTCCTATTTGAATATGACATCTTTAGAAAATTTCTCATCCTCAATCTATTAATATAAAAAAACCTTTCTCCCTATTTGTATGCAAGAGAGAAAGGTTCATTCCTTTTTCATATCATTTTCTAAAAAAACAGGTTCCTGTTTGTCATTTACCGTATATGTTACAGAAAACGCGGGGACAAAGGGGGTTTCCTGCCAAATCATATCCTGGATTTCAGTCCCGGGTTTAAACGTTTTCTTGCTTTTTTTGAGGCAAGAAGCCAGCTCAGTCCGGTAATCAGCATATATTTCTCCGTCTCCGTCAATCATAAGCGGCAAGGAATTCCCTGAGATTGGGCTTGTCACTGTAAGAGAGCTTCCATCCCCAAGCTTCTTCCCATCGAGAGTAAATAAATCACGAGATAGCACATCCTTGTAAGGCGGATATTGATGCTCCTGACGATACATTTGGATGCGCAATTTCACATCGCGAATTTTTTCTGCCATCTTTAGATCAATTAATTTAACAGTCGGATCGTTCTCTACGTCAACAAGCACGTATTGATAGTCTCCCCCGCTTTCAAATGCCGTACTTGGAGGTTCAGCTATGTATCTTGGCGCTAACCGGTTAAAGTCTATCGGATATTTTTGATATAGCGGTGTCGACATATCTTTGGTTTGAATGGGAAGCAGCCCTCCATTTGCCTTTTGAAATTCATCAACAGCAGACTGAACCTGCTTTAGCTGGTCTTGATAAGGAATGGCATGCACACTGCTTTTCCGTTCATTTGGATATAAACATCCGGATAAAAACACGACTGCCGCAAAAATGATTGCGCACTTCAGTTTACCCATACAGCACTTCCTTTTACAGCTTTATTCATTGACAGGGCCGCTAAAAACCACGACAAACACAATAATTCCAGATATGAGCATACACATGTATGCGAATGATGAAATTGCAATCTTCAAAAAACGGTTTTGGCATTTAAAGCGGCTTAAATAGATGGAAGCTACAGCCAGAAACATCAGACCCATGGACCCTAGAGCAAACCACATTTTCATCAATGCCAGATTCAATGACGTGCGCCTCCCCGATATGTATGATGTAAGCGTTATATTATATTTTAATATACAGCGCCGGAAAAGATCAACCAGATTTTCCATCCTTTGATAGAACAAAAAAAAACTGAAGCAAAGAGGGGGACCTTCGCTTCAGTCAACTTGACTATATTCACCTGCACGTTTAAGAAACACTCTCTTGGACTTCGATGCTATAGTATGCGACATGGAATACAGATGCATCCTCTATTGCCTAAATCGGCAAAATGTTTCAGGAGATCCCAAGACTTGGGTGTTCTTCTGTTTTTCGGGCTTTCGTTCAATTAAGATATGCGTTTCACCATACGATTGACACTTTTACTTCACTTGATTTTCAAACGTATTTACCAAATCCTCCATCTCGTGGGTTTTCCCTCTCGCCATTAAAGATTCAACAGCGGTTTCCACTTTTTGTCCGTTGAATAGGACCTGATGGAGAGCTTCTGTAATCGGCATTTTAACATCATATTTCTTCGAAAGCTGGTAAGCCGCTTTCGTCGTGCGGACGCCTTCGACTACCATTCCCATCTCTTCAAGAACATCTTCAAGCTTGTACCCTTTTCCGAGCAAATTGCCCGCACGCCAGTTTCTGGAATGAACACTTGTGCACGTCACAATCAGATCGCCTACTCCTGTCAATCCAGAGAACGTCAAGGGATTTCCGCCCATTTTCGTTCCGAGTCTCGCGATTTCGGCAAGTCCGCGTGTAATCAAAGCAGCTTTGGCATTGTCGCCGTACCCTAAACCATCTGTAATTCCTGCAGCAAGGGCAATAATATTCTTTAAAGCCCCTCCGATTTCAACTCCGATAATGTCAGGATTTGTGTACACCCGAAAATTGTGATTAATAAATAGATCCTGCACCTCTTCTGCTGCCCTCATGCTCTTTGAAGATGCAGTAACAGTTGTGGGGTGCCGCAGCCCTACTTCTTCCGCATGACTCGGGCCGGAAAGGACAACGATATCTTTTCTGACATCACTCGGGAGCTCAATTTCCATAATTTCAGAAATACGCAGAAGTGAATCTGGCTCGATACCCTTGCTGACATGAACAAAGACTGCCTTTTTCGTTATAAAAGGGACAGCCTGTCTCAGCACTTCACGAATTGCTTTTGTTGGAACAGCAACGATAATGAAATCCGCGTCTGAAACAGCTGTCTTCATATCCGTTGTTGCCTCAATAGATTCTGGAAGCTTGACGTTCGGCAAATAATCTTTATTTTCATGCTGATCATTGATTTGATGGATCAGATCTGCACGGTGCCCCCACATGGTTACATCGTGATGATTATCAGCTAACACTAAAGCCAGTGCTGTTCCCCAGCTCCCTGCTCCGAGCATTGTGACTTTTTTCATATTTGCTTCACACCTTTTTATTTTCTAGCTCTTGCAAATATTTTGATTGGTGTCCCCTCAAAACCGAACGCGTCTCTGATTCGGTTTTCTAAAAACCGTTCGTATGAAAAATGCATCAATTCCGGATCGTTTACAAACACAACGAAGCTTGGCGGCTTTACCGACACTTGAGTCGCATAGTAAATCTTCAAACGAGAACCGTTATGAGTCGGTGTCGGGTTCATTGCCACAGCATCCATGATGACATCATTTAAGATGTTCGTTTGAACTCGAAGTGAATGATTTTCACTTGCTTTGATAATCGCAGGCATCAGCGTATGGATCCGTTTTTTCGTTAAGGCAGACATAAATAGGATTGGTGCATAATCCAGAAATTGAAAATGATCGCGAATATTTTCTTCAAATTCTTTCATCGTGCTCTCATCTTTGTCAACAGCATCCCATTTGTTTACGACGATGACGACGGCCTTGCCCGCTTCGTGTGCATAACCGGCGATACGCTTGTCCTGTTCAATAATGCCTTCTTCGCCATCCAGCACAACCGCCACGACTTCTGAGCGGTCAATCGCTTTCAGCGCCCGCAGTACACTATACTTCTCAGTCGTTTCATAGACTTTCCCTTTTTTTCGCATACCTGCAGTATCGACAATGACAAACTCCTGCTGGTTGTAAGTAAATGACGTATCAACAGCATCTCTTGTCGTTCCAGCCACGTTGCTGACAATAACGCGTTCTTCGCCGAGCATTGCGTTCACAAGTGAAGACTTTCCGACATTCGGACGTCCGATCAGACAGAATTGAACAACTTCCTCATTGTATTTCGTTTCTGGAATGTTTTTAAAATGCTCTGCAACGGCATCCAGTAAATCACCCAGTCCGAGTCCGTGTGTTCCCGAAATTGGATACGGCTCGCCAAAGCCTAGCGAATAAAAATCATAAATATTCGCTCTCATTTCTGTGTTATCCAGTTTATTAACCGCTAAAACAACAGGCTTTTTTGTGCGGTATAAAATTTTCGCCACTTCTTCATCAGCAGCTGTCACGCCTTCACGGCCGTTCACCATAAAAATAATCACGTCCGCTTCATCCATGGCGATTTCAGCCTGCTGGCGAATCTGCGCTAAGAACGGCTCATCACCGATATCAATACCGCCCGTATCAATCAAATTAAAATCATAATTCAGCCATTCAGCCGAGCTGTATATCCGATCCCTTGTCACGCCAGGGGTATCTTCTACTATTGAAATTCTTTCTCCCGCAATCCGGTTAAAGATTGTGGATTTTCCTACATTTGGTCTCCCGACAATGGCTACGACAGGTTTACCCATAGTACCCTTCCTTTCAATCCAGCCGCTTTCATTTTTACATAAATTTTCAACCGGTTATTAAAATCATTCCATTCACTTTTATGAAAAGAAACCCTTCAGAGGAAGGGCTTAACTCATTTATTATATCAGTTTTTACTGGGATCACAACTATTCTTAAAAATGTTTCACGATCAAATACACGTCATCTCCGATTCTGTGAGCTATTCCATCAAGGATCGCCTCAAGATTTTTAGCGAAAAGCTCCATCTCCTTTTGGTCATTGCAAAAAAAGACAGGTGCTCCCCCTGCAACCCGGTTTCGATTTGTCGTGATTACAGACAAAATCACTTTCGTAAGAGATTCACTCATCCTATCACCTTATCCTGATTTTTGATAAATTCAGTCGGCATTCTAATCGCATTTTCCAGGGTTGGAACATTGCTAATAATTTGAACAGCCGTTTCGGGATGGTGAATTTGCGGGAGAACAAATACTGCCACTCTTCCATCATTTAAATCCCGTTTTGCAATTGGTGTCAAAGATGGCTCTCCTGAATCCCGATAAACCCCGAGCACATTGGAAACATCAAATAAAATGGCCTGACGCTGCCCTAAATTTGCTATCGTCGCTGCTGAATTAAAGTTTTTTGGCGTTAAAATAAAGCCCATGCCATGCTTTAAAATCAGTTCCTGTTTCTCTGGAAGCCCGATATTCATCATATAAATATTATCAACAAACAGTCCCGGACCGTCAAAGCGCGGCTTTATGTACTCGATGTCTACAATATCCTTCAACACACTGCCCGACATAAATTTCATGGCCAGTAAAAAACAAACGACAGCCGCTATGACAGCAGCCCAGATGGATAAAAACACATACGCAGAGGTTGTCAAAAGCGCTGTAAAGATCACAATATAATTTCTGCTTTCAAACGCAATGGCAATCCCCTCAATATATGTGCTTCCTCTTGAGACAAGCTCATACGAATCCATTTGCGTCAATGTGTTCCGCTCCATGTTTCGGACATCTCTAAATTGCGTCGCTGCCAATGTTAAAAATGTGATGGCCGTAAATTCCTCCTGCAAAAGCGCCGGCATAATAATTGCACCTAAACCAGCCGCTATCAACCCCAGTGCGATGTGAATCACTTTCCCATGAACATAGGTCGGATACTGGCGGTAATCCGTTTTCAGCATATAAAGCCTTGTCGCAATTCCGGCAATGACCCCAGCAATAATCGGATAGATGTAATCACTCATGACATTTTGGTAGCTCCTTTGTTTGATCTTTTGCTTTTCTGACCAATCTGGCTTGCGAGGTGTTCGTATTTAGATATGCCAAACAGCAATATCATCCCCGCAGAACACGCATTCAGCCATTGAAAGCCGCCGACAGCCATAGCCCCGGCCAACTTCTGGATCACAAATGAATACACCAGTTCGCCTTGGCACATCCCTAGGACAAATAAGACAAGCTGCTTCTCAAAATTCCTTTCAACAGAAGCTGTTAAAAGCACTATTAATATAACAGCAGCCCACTCAGGTTTTATGATGAACCAAACAGGGTCATATAATGCAAAAAGATAAACAAACGCATACGCGGCAACAAGCGTCAGATAGACCATGATGTAACGAAAACGATACATTCCCAAATACGCGGCATAGACACATCCGCAAACGAAAAACATCATATATGCAGCATTCAGGGAAAAATATAAAACGATGTCATGTATGCTTAGAATAATATTAGTTAAAATAAAGACAGAGACGGCAATTCGTCTTTTCGTCTTTTCAAAAATAAATGTTGTCAAAACCCAAAGAAACCACATTGACCAATAGTAATAAAATTGTTCCATTTTACTTCCTCCATATTCCCAGTATGGAGTTCAAGCACATTTTTTAAACAATCGATCTCACATTAAGGAGTATGATCATGGGAAAAGACAGGCAAGAGAAAAAACTCAAAGCTTCAGGCAGAGTCGAATCAGACCGCGACCAGTCCATTCACTATGACGGAGCGACAAGCCTTGAACAAAACGGAAGATTCAAAAAGCGAAAATCATAATACAAAAAGCCCAAACCACATATGGTTTTGGGCTTTTATCATTTATCGCACACTATAGCTTGATGTATTGACCCCTCTCTCTGTGAGCCAATGATGGGTTTCACCTTTGATCACAAGGGGCGCCTTTTGTAAATCGGCAATCGTTCTGGCACCCAGCACGGTCATAATCATCTTTAATTCCTCAAGGATCAGCTGAATCTCCTCAAGCAGTCCTTCCTCACCGCTGTCAGTCAGCGCTTTTAAAAAATGCCCTGCCATTCCGGTGCAAGAGGCCCCAAGCGCAATTGCCTTTGCCACGTCAAGTGCATCTTGCAGACCGCCAGAGGCGATCATGGTGCTTGCAGGAAACTCAGAGCGGATTTCCGCCAAACTTGCAGCTGTCGAAATGCCCCACGAGTTAAAAAAGGAGATTTGCCGCTGTCTTCGGAGATTTTCGATTTTCGAGAAATTTGTTCCCCCGTAACCGCCAATGTCAACAGCTGCAGCACCAGCTTCATACAGCTTTCCTGCTGATTCTTTGCTCATACCGAATCCGACTTCTTTCACAATGACTGGTACACTGACCCGGCTGCAAATTTGTTCAATACGTTCCAGTGCGCCGCTAAAGCTTCTGTCTCCTTCAGGCATCACAATTTCCTGAATCACATTGAGGTGGATCTGCAGTGCGTTTGCTCCAATCATCTCAACGGCTTCCTTTGCCTGAGCAGCCGTTGCCTCGCTTCCCAGGTTGGCAAAAATCAGCCCGTTTGGGTTTTCCTTTCGAACAATTTCATAGGAAAGACGCTCTGATGGATCTTTTAATGCTGACATTTGCGATCCCACAGCAAGGGGAATTCCAGCCTGAGAAGCCGCTCGCGCAAGCGATTTATTAATCTCATATGTAAGTTTTCCGCCGCCGCCAGTCATTGCATTGATAAAAATCGGCGAACTGCTTGAAAGTTCGCCGATTTTTGTGGAAATATCTACTTGTTCTAATGCAAGATCGGGCAGACTGACGTGAACAAACGTAATATCATCAAGACCTGTTTCCCGCTTCTGGCCGGTGGACAAGGCATGATTGATGTGTTGTCTTTTTCGTTCTGCTCGAGTCACGTTTATCACCAATTATTTTAGTTTATTCAGCTTATCTCCGATCAGATCTCCAAGCTGGAAGCCAGTGCTTGTTTCTTCCTTCGCTTGATATTGACGGTAATCTTCCTGATCAGCTTTAGGCGTTTCTTCAAGTTCACGCATGCTTAATGAAATGCGCTCCTCATTTTCATTCACATCAAGAACCTTCACTTTTACAGTCTGTCCTTCTTCAAGGACTTCATGCGGCGTGCCGATGTGTTTATTGGAAATTTGAGAAATATGAACGAGACCTTCAACACCTGGAAGGATTTCAACAAAGGCACCGAAGCTTACAAGACGCTGTACAGTTCCTTCAAGCACATCGCCAGGCTTCACTTTTTCGCCGATTTGGCTCCAAGGTCCAGGCAGTGTATCTTTGATTGATAAAGAAATACGTTCATTGTCACGGTCAACCGATAACACTTTCACTTTTACTTCTTGTCCCTCTTCAACAACGTCAGACGGCTTCTCTACATGAGAGTGGGAAAGCTGTGAAATGTGTACAAGTCCGTCGATGCCGCCGATATCAACAAACGCGCCAAAGTCAGTCAGGCGCTGTACTTTGCCATCAAGTACACTTCCAACTTCAAGAGACTGAAGAAATTCTTGTTTTTTATTCGCTTGTTCACTTTCAACAACAGCACGGTGTGAAAGGATCACGCGGTTTTTATCACGGTCAAGCTCTACAACGAGCAGTGACAGTGTTTTTCCTTTATAGTCAGTGAAGTCTTCAACGAAATGTGCTTCAACAAGTGATGCCGGAATAAAACCGCGAACGCCGATATCAACGACAAGGCCGCCTTTCACGACATCTTTCACTTCAGCTTCAAACACTTCTTTTGTTTCAAATTTTTTCTCAAGGTCTTCCCAAGCGCGGTCTGCATCAACAGCACGTTTAGATAAAATCAAAGCATCGTCTTCCACTTTTGTTACTTTCAGGTCAAGCTCGTCGTCTACTTTAACAACATCCGATGCTTTCTCTACATGAAGACTTGATAATTCACTGATTGGAATAATACCGGATTGTTTGACATTGATAATTTCTACATCTACATGTTTGTCTTCTACCTTTGTCACAATCCCTTTAACTACATCTCCAACCTCTGGCACTTGAACATCAATTTGATTCATTTCCTCTGTCATTTGAATAACCTCCTTGGTCCAAACCTACACAGCTTAATTAAAACGGTTTGAAAGCTGAACATATAACATGCCCGCTTTTAGCCGAATATGTATTAAAGAATCATCCAAAAAAGTTTTTTGAATGATCAATAAAAAGTTTTATTAGTATTAACTTCTAATAAAAGGACAGGTTTGTCAAGCAATAACATTCTATCTTCGTTGAAAAATTCAAAAAAAGTGGCATTTGACATCCTCAGCGGGACTTTTGCTCCACAGCCTCGAGGATTTTATCAGCTACCTCTTGAATGGAAAGCGATGTCGTGTCGATTTCAAGAGCATCTTCTGCTTTACGCAGCGGAGATACTTCACGCTCTGAATCAAGCTTGTCTCTTCTTGCAATTTCCTCAATTAATGTTTCGTAGTTGACATCAAAGCCTTTTTTCACATTTTCTTCATAACGGCGTTTCGCTCTCTCTTCAACAGATGCCAAAAGAAAGATCTTTACTTCTGCATTTGGCAGCACATGCGTCCCGATGTCACGACCATCCATGACGACGCCGCCTTTTTCCCCAAGCTGCTGCTGGCGTTTCACCATTTCTTCTCTGACACTTCTATGCTTGGCCGCAATTGAAACTTGGTTGCTGACTTCATCTGTTCTGATCGCCTCAGTTACATCGGTGCCGTTTACAAGCACTTTTTGTCCATCTTTTGTTGTAATCAGCTCAATGTCTGTCCGCTTTAGCAGCTCAGCCAGTTTTTCTTCATTTGTAAGCTCAACGTTTTCCTGTAAAGCCGCGTATGTTATCGCCCGATACATTGCTCCTGTATCAATATATATGTACGATTTTTTCTCAGCCACAATTTTGGCAACGGTGCTTTTCCCCGCAGCTGCCGGGCCGTCAATTGCAATCGATAATTTCTTTTCCATAATTCCTCTCCTTGCTCTTTTCTCCTCTATGGATTGTATCACGAACTTTATGAAAAAGGGTGAAAAATTGATGAATAATTAATGTTTGAAGGTTTCAATCCTATTGTTTTCCTCCATTTTATCCACCCCTTCATATTGAATCACTTTTGATACGTATGGTTCAATATGCTGATAGTGAAAGAGAAATTGGACACCAAGTAAAATGATGGCCTGAATGAACAATAATTTGATCAGCAGCCGTTCAAATGTTTTCATTGGAGCACCTCCATTACAAATAGTATGGAAGTGTTTGCCGATGTTTATTCCATTCGGGCCTTTCTTCTCTTATTTAACTGGCGCCGGATGCAGTATTGAAGCAAAGCCTGCTGGTCACCTGCTGCAATTTCTGAATACTCTAAAGTCATTTTGCGTTTTCCTGACTTGGGGTCATCAAAGATTCGTCTGACAACTGCTTCTGTTTCTATTTGACGTGTGTGCTCCTCTTCAGGAAGACGGATGATCAGGCGCAATGATTCCCCCGATTGAAAAGAAAGGCCATGAGCTAAAACCACGGCGATGCCGCCTGCACTGACGTTATAGGATAGTGTGCGGAACTCTTCTTCATTTCCCGGCTGAATTTGCACATCTAATACCGCATCAGTTCTTACATATTGGCGGCGCTGGATTCTTTTCATTTTTTCACGGGGAGGCACTTCAAGACAGATCATTTGAAGTTTGTCCTTCACTTTACCTTTTATACGGCTTGTAAAGCGATAAGGAACTTCGTCTTTTCCCACAAACTCTACCGTTACTTCCATATCGTTATGTAAAATCACAGTTCGCCCTGTAACTACATCAACAGGATACGCGATCAAAAGTTCATTGTTTTCGATGCTGACCGCCTTGCTTTTTGCCTTTTTCAATTCATTTTCTTCTATATATTCTAAAAGTACATTTTCTCCAATCTCTATCATTGACTTCACTCTTTCGCATTCAATATACTCACGTTTTTATTAAAGCACGTAATGAAAAAAAGGAAAAGACATTTAGTCCTTTCCTCCTGTTTTTTATAGGTCTTTATATATAGGTTCTGCATTTTTTAGTTTTTCAACCTTTTCTTCCGATCCGTCTTTGGCATTGATATACATTCTGAATGTGTCATTTTCAATTGTTCCAAGCATTTCGTAGCATAACACTTCTTGACCTAGTTCATTTGTAATCAAAGCGAGCCTTGTTTCTCTCACTTGTACATTTTTATTTAATTTAGACTTTGCCTCTGCTTCAGTAATTGCAGGCTTAGGTATGGTTCTTTTTCTGTGAGATGTGAGGAAGTCTCTTGCTGAAAAGCCGACAACCTCACCGTCATCCAAGGCCACTTTTATACGAATTGCCTCCGGGTACATCCGGACTTTATTTTCAACAGGAACATATGAAAATACACCGATTTTATCATATTGGGCGCTTTCATCAATTTCCAAATCATCTGTTTCAAATCCGTTTTTCTTCAAAAATGCAAGCGCTCGGTTCGATCCGTCATTTAAACTGATTTTCTGATCTTTCACTTCTCTGTTTTGGATCAAATATACCGGATGCCCGCCCTTCTTCGTAATATCCATATAAATCACTGCTTTATGGTCTGGATCTTTCATGCTGATGCTATATACATCGCGATTTGTTTTTTTTCCGCTCTTTACCACTTTAATTGAATAATTGTCATCTGGGGCAAAGCGCTCAGCAATTTGTTTTGCTTCCTGTTCGGAAATTTGTTTTCCCTTCAGATGGCTGAAGCCTTTCTCTTCTTTTTTCGTGCTGGTGAAACTCGGGCCAAGATCAGTGCCAGTGGAGAATGCACCAACATTTTTTTCGACTGTTTTAAAGCTGTTGATAATCGTATTATCACTTTGTTTTTCGTCAGAAGCCAGGGCCATTTCTACGTCCATCCAACGAAGGTTTTTGCTCATGACAAGGTGCTGAACATGACGCAATTCATTTTGTATATCTTCGGACTGCTGATATAGCTTATTTAGTGATGTATACTCGTTTTTATCAAGCGGCTTTTGGTCCAAATCTCTGACTGACGTTTTATAGCTGAAATCGCCGATCTTTGATAATAGCTCTTCAGTTTTATTAAACGGCATTAATGTAAGCGGCAGCTGACTGACGCTGTTATGAGCTTCTGATGTAATCCTCCACACATCGATCAATGCAGGCGACAGTGATTTTTGGCTGTTCATGGCAAGTGTTGTTCCGATTTTATCATGAAGCTGATCCACCTGATAGGTAAGCTCATGAAACGCCCGCTGATAGTTATTTTCAGCATGAAGAAGAACTGCGTCTTTTTCCTGGTGTTCTTTGTATCCCCAGTAGCCTGTACCGACTATTGCAATACCAAGCACGGCGATTAAAATTCCTCTGATCATTTATCACACCTCTTTTTATGCTTTCTCATATCTGCTACTCACAGAAAATGTGTTTACCGATTCTTTTAATCTGCGGACGCCCCCAAATCCACGGACTTGTAGCCGTATCCGGATTAAAGTAGTAAAGTGCTTCCTCTGATGGGTCCCAGCCATTGATGGCATCCAGCACTGCTTCTCGTGCCGTTTCATTCGGCTGCATGTAAATTTGTCCGTCGGCTACTGCTGTGAAGGCAAGCGGCTCAAAAATAACCCCCGCTACTGAATTTGGAAATAACGGGCTGTTCAAACGGTTTAAAATGACTGCTGCAATAGCAACCTGCCCCTCGTACGGCTCGCCCCGGGCTTCGCCATAAACCGCTTGAGCAAGCAGCCTGATATCGTTGTTGGAAAATCCACCAGGCATGTTCGCTGCTACCGCATCCTGTTTTCTTGCTTTTGCTGGTGTATTGTTTTGCTGTTTATTCGCATTCGCTTTAGGCTGCTGCGTTGTTTTTTCAGCAGGCTGTTTCTGCCGTGCTTCTGCTTGTTGTCTTGCCTTTTGTGTTGCTGCTTTTGACGGTTTCGTCTGATACTTCAGCGGAATTTTTCCGTAATGCGTGAATGTATTCCCTTTATTGAGCTGTTCCATGACATATTCACGATAGTATTTTGATTTACATATTAAGGTTTGCTTTGTTTTAGCTCCTACAAGGCCGTCAACCTCTTTTAACCCGAATTGATCCTGAAAATTTCGAACTGCCCAGTACGTCCCCCATCCATAAACCCCGTCAATTTTTCCGTTATAATATCCGTTGTATTGAAGACGCGCCTGAAGTTCGACCACATCATCCCCTGTTGCCCCTCTTTGAATGACCTGATTCGAAAAGGCAGAGATCGTTTCAGTATTAATAAACGTCGTTATTGTAAAGGAAAAAAGGATGATACATGCCATAATCGATCCTTTGGACTTCATCTTTTCAAGCCTCCTACTGCAAATTTTTAAGTGTAATCGTATTTTCTGTAACGAGGTTATTTTTATACACTCTTTCCTTGTTATCCCTCAGAACATAAAAACTGCACACAAAAAAGCCGCACGGTTGCTGTGCGGCTTCTATACTTGCATCATATTAACGGAACGGGCTTTTTTCGCTTTACGCAAACCAAACCACCATAAAAATACCATAAATGGAAGCATATAATAAATCCAATTGCTAAGCGCTGTTAGGATAAAATCATATGATCCATGCAAAAGGGATGGGACAACTAAAGAAAGAGTAAGCCACTTTACACGCGCCTTATCAGCGGAAAAACGGGCTTTTCCAAGGTAAAATCCCATTATAACGCCAATCAAGGCATGGCATGAAACAGGCAGCAGCGCCCTGACAAACGCATGCTCCACGCCGTGGCCAATTAAGTAAAGAATATTTTCGAGGGTTGCAAAACCGAGTGATACACTTGTACCGTACACAATCCCGTCATAATGCTCATCAAAGTGGGCGTGCGGGTAAACACTGATCATCAGTATAAACCATTTTAATGATTCCTCCAAAAACCCCGAAGATAAAAAAGAAACGAAAAAACTTCCGCCTCCTACATTCTCTTTTTCAAGTACATACTGGATAAACATTATGGGAAATACAAGAACAACCCCGAGAAAAAACGACCGAAGCACCATATGTACAGGTTCATTATCATACTGATCTTTTAAATAAAAATAACTTAATAACGCGATGCCGGGGGCAATTCCTGCAGAGATGATTGCAAACATCAGGCAACCTCTTTCCTTTATATTCCTACGTCTATCCTACCATGTTGTTTAAAATTTTACATCTGTCTGCACTTAAAAAAACAAAAAGAGCATACGAATGCATCATATGCTCCTTATCTTTAATGGTTTTCTCTTTTGGCGATTTCCGCTGCGATATGCCCCCCGTGAAACCTGCCGTTTTCAATAAATATTTCATTTGCATTGTTTCCCGCAGCAATAACACCAGCAATAAAGACTCCTTCAACGTTCGTTTCCATCGTTTCTTCGTTGAAATATGGACGCCCTGTTTCTTTATCAATTTCAACACCAATTTTTTCAAGAAATTGATGATCGGGATGATAGCCTGTCATGGCAAATACAAAATCATTTTTAATGGTAATGAGTTCTTTCTCTCCGGAGCGAAACACAACTTCATCCTCGGTAATTTTTTCGACACAAGCGCCAAATTCCATACGGATTGTACCGTTTCTGACGAGGGCTTCAAATTCCGGCAGAATCCACGGCTTAATGCTTGGAGAATACTCATTGCCCCTATATAAAACTGTGACACGCGCCCCAGATTTCACGAGTTCAAGGGCAGCATCCACGCTTGAATTTTTCCCGCCGATGACAACAACATCTTTATCAAAATACGGGTGGCCTTCTTTAAAATAATGAAATACTTTCGGCAAATTCTCACCGGGTACATTCATATAGTTTGGATGATCATAATAGCCTGTAGCGATGATACAATATGGCGTCTTGTAGGTCTCTTTTGACGTCTCAATAACGAATGTATCATTTTCCGTTTTCGTCACTTTATGCACCATTTCAAATGCGTTAACACGTATGTTTTTCCGTTTGACGACTTCCCGGTAATACGATAAAGCCTGAATTCTGACAGGCTTCCTGTTTTCCGTAATAAATGCCACATCTCCGATTTCGAGCTTTTCACTAGAGCTGAAAAAGGTTTGATGCGTCGGATAATTGTAAATACTGTTAACGACATTGCCTTTTTCGATGACGAGGGCATCAATGCCAATTTGTTTTAGGTGAATGGCAGCAGATAGTCCGCAAGGCCCTCCGCCTATAATAATTGCTTTTTCTTGAATCATTTCTGTCAACTCCTGCGATTGGCATTTCACTTTATATTTTCTATTTCCGAATAAAAAAATCTCCTATTTTATCATAGGAGATTTTTTATTTTTATGCAAATCATCAACTTATATCCAGCCTCTAAAACGCGAAGCTTCAGCCATTTTGCGAACGCCGACCATATATGCAGCGAGCCTCATGTCAATTCTTCGGTTGTTAGCCATTTCATAAATATTGTTAAATGATTTGACCATCATTTTTTCTAATTTTTCTTCTACCTCTTCTTCACTCCAGTAGAAGCCTTGGTTATTCTGAACCCATTCAAAATAAGAAACTGTTACGCCACCGGCACTTGCCAGCACGTCTGGTACAAGCAGAATGTCCCGGTCTGAAAGAATTTTTGTTCCTTCAAGCGTTGTTGGTCCGTTCGCTGCTTCAACGACAATTTTAGCCCGGATATTATGGGCATTTTCTTCTGTAATTTGATTTTCAATAGCAGCAGGAACGAGAATATCACAATCCAGCTCCAGCAGCTCTTGGTTGGTAATGGTATCGTTGAAAAGCTTTGTTACAGTACCGAAGCTGTCGCGTCGGTCGAGTAAATAATCGATATCAAGGCCTTCCGGATCATAAAGTCCGCCATACGCATCTGAGATGCCGACAACTTTTGCCCCCGCATCATGCATAAATTTTGCCAAATAGCTTCCCGCGTTTCCGAAGCCTTGGACAACGACACGCGCACCTTTAATATCGATGCCTCTCTTCTTAGCCGCTTCTTTAATACAGATGGTAACACCTTTTGCTGTCGCAGATTCTCTCCCGTGAGATCCGCCAAGCACAAGCGGTTTGCCTGTAATAAATCCAGGCGAATTAAATTCATCAATTCTTGAATACTCATCCATCATCCAAGCCATGATTTGTGAGTTTGTAAATACATCCGGTGCCGGCACGTCTTTTGTCGGGCCGACAATTTGGCTGATCGCTCTGACATACCCTCTGCTCAGACGCTCCAGCTCTCTAAACGACATATCCCTTGGATCACAAACAATTCCGCCTTTACCACCGCCATATGGAAGATCAATTATGCCGCATTTTAAACTCATCCAAATTGAAAGCGCCTTCACCTCTTTTTCTGTTACGTTCGGGTGAAAACGTATCCCGCCTTTCGTTGGACCGACAGAGTCATTGTGCTGCGCACGATATCCTGTGAAAATCTTTACTGAACCGTCGTCCATACGAACAGGTATTTTTACCGTTAATAATCTCATCGGCTCTTTTAACAATTCGTATACCTCTTCGGGATATCCCAATTTTTCCAGAGCCTTATGTATTACGGTTTGGGTTGATTTTAATACATCAAGTTTGTCCTCTTCTGTATGACCGGTGTTTCGATCGGCTGCCATTTGAGTTAACCTCCTAGAATCTTCTGTTTCTCACATGCTCCCTTTCAGAGAATAGTATACACCTTCATATGATCTGTGCATAGAATAAACGTTATGTTTTTCCATGTTTTTTAACGAAAAAAAACTGCTGAAATCAGCAGTTTTCCGTTGCATTCTTATGAAAAATGAGTTTGTATCGTCTCTACGGCATTACCGTCCATAATGAGCTTACCATACTCTTGCAGGCGATAAATCGTTAAAGTTGTCGGATTGCCGTATTCAGCCAGAACCGCCACAACCCCTTCAGCCGTATGTGACCCTAGATCTTCAAGGCTTAAAAAGTACTGCCCGTCATAGTGGTAGACAGTTCCCCCTGTGATACCGATTCGCTGTAAGCTTTCTGAAAGCTGAATGATATCTTCAAAGGAATGGAATTGATATATGATGTCCGCGCTTTCATCAAGCTTGACTTGCATTTCGATGTAATCATCATCATACTCATCGTCTTCTGAATCGGCGTCTTGGTTCTTTGTTACAATCACGACCATCCCTTGTGCTTGGAGAGAATACACTTCCACTGCAATCGGTCCATTCGCTTCAAAGCCGAGCTCTGTATTTGCTTCATTCATCATATCTTTAAATAACTGGTGGACTTTAAATGAGTCCTTCCAGAGGTCTTCTTTTGTCAATCCCCGGTCTGTCAAATCATCGAGGGTTAAAAAGATTTTGATCTTATTATAATTCAGACGCTCAAGCCGCATAACGTTCCCTCCTGCCTCTACTTGCACACAAATCATATAACACATTATATGAGATGATGAGTCATAGGTTCTTAATTGTTATCAGTTTACACTGAGTTCACTAGTAAGACAAGCACAATGCAGTTTTTATTGCCATATGGATTTTTGCTTTTTAGAAGTTATTCTGGCGCGCAAAGAGTCACAATGTGTGTTTCAGGCTCAGCACCTAAACGAAGAGGCACTTTTGTCGTGCCGTAGCCGTTGCTGATCAGATATGCCGCATTTTTAACAATACCTGTTTTCCCCAGTTCATAAGGGCCGAATTTTCCAAACCTAATCTGGCCTCCATGGGTATGTCCGCTGAATATCACATCAATACCGTCATCTTCATTGATTTGTTCATGAATCTCCGGATTATGGCAAACCAGAATATTCAGCTGGTTTTCATCAAGTTCTTTGATGGCTTCCTCATAATGATCCATCTCCATCCTGATATCATCCACCCCCGCAATCGCAATCGTATGTCCATTGTATGAAAACGGGACTGACTCATTTCTCAGAGTGATGACGCCGTGCGCTTTAAATATGGAATACAGCTTATGCTGCCTGACTTCATAATCATTATTCCCCCACACAAACACGATAGGGACCCCGAAATGTACGAGCCTTTTGATGTTTTCCTCGATTCTCGCACTGGGCACCCCGCCCTCAGCTAAATCACCGCCGATTATAACCAAGTGGGGGGCATGGCTTCGCGCTTTTTCTAAAAGGTCTTGATCGATGAGACGTTTGTGAATGTCTGAAATAAAAAAGATTGTCAGAGGCGGCTTGCCCTTCATCTTTGATAAAGGAAACGTATGTGTCTTCAAATGATTGCCTTTTGCTGTTGCATACATTTTTGCCGTCATTGCCGCTGCCGCAACAGTTAGAACACCGGCAATTTTCACTGATAGCTTCATAAAAACTCTCCATTCTTTTTAGAACTTATCAATAAGACGGACAATAAAAAAAAGACGTTTCTATCGTTTGAGAAAACGCCCCATTTTATTTACTTTCAAAATATAGATTAATGTCATATTTGTGCTTCATCATGTGAAAAACAGACTCTCTCGCCTTCCATTTATCAGGCTGCGGCCAGAGATCAGTGCTTTTCTGAATAATTTCACATCTCAGTTTATGGAAATCAATCTCGGATTTTTCTTCCTTTTTCTTGAAATAATATGAAGTGCAGTAGGCAAAAGCGGTTGCCAGCATCCAAAATAAATAAAAGGTATGGCTAAGTATTTCTTGAAGTATAAGCTGAGGCTCCGGGCTTTTGATCATGATCATAACACATAATAAGCCTAGGCAGATAAGTGAAGCCCATCGCCATCTGCGGCATTGTGCTGCATAATTTTCGAATTTTTGTTTTCGTTTTACCAGCGCTTGGAGCATCTGTTTGGTCGGCGCGTCTGTAAACTGATCCAGCTGATTCCATAAGGATTCCATACGCTTCACACCTTGTCCATTTTCATTGCTACAATATATGAACGTAAAATAAAAATAATACCCTATTCATCCATTAAGGGGATGTCCAAAACTTGTCCGGTGTAAACATCATTTCCATTCAGATGATTATACGCTCGAATTTTTTCTTCTCCTGTCCGGCTTTTATAATACTTCATGGAAATGCGGTATAGCGTTTCTTTCTTTTGGACGGTGTGCTTGACAACGCGATTCGGCACATTTTGAACTGGCTCAGCCGGCTGCTGTTGCTGTTCTTGCTGTTGTACTGTTGATTGGGAAGAGGAAGCAGCCGCGGCGGTTGCTTCCTCCTTATTTGCCGAGTCTTTTTCCGCTACAGCAGTCTGTTTCTTATCAGCAGCTGTTTTTGCCGGCTCTTTTGGCTTGGAATCTTCTGGCTCTTTTTTTGACTCCTTCTGCAGTGCGGTTTCTATAGTGTCTGCGGTATCGTTTTTATCCTCTGATTTCGGGACAACCTCATATTTGCTTTGGCTGCTGTCAATAAAGACATCTTCATAATCGTCATGATTATCCGGGTGGCTCTTTAGATAAAATAAGGTGACTAAAACGATAACCGGCACAAATACAAATATTACTGCGAGCACTGTGAATAATGGCGTTTTTGTTTTGCCTTGCTTTTTTTTCTGTTCTCTTTGATTTTTTACAGATTGTCTTGTCGGAAGGCTTTCTCCATCATCGACATAATCGTCCGCCAATGCGGCGTTTTGATCTTCATAAAGATTCTGGGCCTTTCTTCTCTCTACTCTCGACATGTTCGTCATGTTTATCCCTCCTCACATGTTCAAAACGAATCTGACAGGCAAACACGGCATCAATGATAAAATGCGCCGTCATCGGAACAAATAAGTTGCCGGTCCATTCATACATCAGACCGAGCAAAAAGCTGATTGCTGTCACCATAATAAATAACAGCCATTTTGACAAATACCGAAAGTGCAGAGCGGCAAATATAAGGCTGGCCGCCCATAAACCGATATGAGTCTGCAGCACTCCTCTGAATAACATTTCTTCCGCGAAAGCAATCAGAAGCGTTAAAAATATAATATGAGGGATTGACCTCTTACTGAATATTTTTTTATTGATTCCGCCGTCATCATATAAATGAGACGGAAACCATTTCATTACTGCCATATCGGCTAAAATAACAATAACAGCTATAGAAACACCATACCAGATGATTCGCATATCGCGAATGTCCCAGAGCTTTAATACGTCCCGTACATCCTCAAAAAAGAACAGTCCTGCTGCAGCAGCGGCAAAGATGATGAGTAGCTGCGTCAAATATAACTGCTTCAGCATATCACGGTCAGACATATGCTGAATATAATCTTTTTGCTGTTTCAGTTCAGCTCACCTACAGTCTGCAAGCTGAATATCCGGTGCAATTCCGAACTCCAGCTGTCTAATGGCGCCATTTTACTCCGTTCCCCTTTTTGTTCATACAAGGATAAATCAAAACCGCAATGTGAACAGCACGGGTGGTTTCCGTCATCAGGCTCGTATGATTCATCAAAGTAGGTTAACAGTGCCTGCCTTAAACAGCCGTCACGCTGAAGCAAAAATGATACACGGTGCATTTTTTCCAGCTTCAGCTCCATGCGATATGAAATTTCTTTCTTCATCAGTTCAACTGATGTTTTTCCCTGCATAAAGAGATGAATCATCATACGGGCCTGTGTCTCTCCGACGCCATACTGAAGTAATACGTCACGCAGCCTTCTCTCATCCCGCTCCTCCGTCTTCTCTAGCACACGGATCACGTCGGCGATTTCTTCAGCTGTGACACTCTCCATCTGGATAATCTGTTCCTGCAATTCAAAATCCCCTGGCGCCCGCAGCAAAATGCTGACACTCGGCTTTCCATCGCGGCCCGCTCTACCGATTTCCTGCATAAAAGCTTCTGCCGTCTGCGGGAGGTGAAAATGAATCACATATCTGATATCGGGTTTATCGACACCCATTCCAAACGCATTCGTACAACATATCACATCAAGCTGGTTATGAATAAACTGCTGCTGAATTAAAATCCTGTCCCCTGACTCCAAACCGCCATGGTAAAAGTCGGCTCTGCTGCTCGTTTTGCTTTTAATTTCACCCGCTAATTCCTCAGCCCATTTCCGTGTCGGACAATAAACAATTCCCGGACCTTGCAGGTTTTCAACCAGCTGAATGACCCTATCTATTTTTTCGGCAGTATCCGCCGCATTTTCAACCCTCAGTGCGATGTTTGGGCGGTTGACTGAGTTGAGATGGCGTACAGCATGCTGCAGCTCCAGCAGGTTCATGACATCTTGCAGCGTTTCCTTTGTAGCCGTGGCGGTCAATGCCAGAACGGGCGGGTGTCCAAGTTTTTTTCTCAGCTGTCCGAGCTTTGAATAATCAGGCCTGAAGTCGTGTCCCCATTCAGAAATACAATGCGCTTCGTCAATAACAAATAGGCTGATCGGGACGCTTTTCAATTTTTCCAATACATATGGAGACTGTAAAGCTTCAGGAGACAAGTACAAAAATTTATATCGATGAATATGTTCTAAAACAAATTGTCTTTCCTGCCTGTTTAGCATGCTGTTCAAAGCTGCAGCACGCTTTTCCCCCCGGGCTTTCAGCTGCTGCACCTGATCCTCCATTAAAGAAAGCAGCGGAGAAACGATTAATACCATGCCGTCAAGCATATAACCAGGCAGCTGGTAGCAAAGCGATTTCCCTCCCCCAGTCGGGAGCATTGCAATGGTATCCTTCCCGCTGAGTATGCTTTCAATAATGTCCTGCTGCCCTTTTTTAAAGGAAGTAAAACCAAAAAACTGATATAACGTTTGCTGTAATTTAGTCATATTGCTGCACCTGCTTTGTCAATGCCAGTCTGATTTGAAAGTAGCTGAACCGCTGTTCCAGCCCGTCGCGAATTTGTTTGATTTTATTCGTCCGCATCCGTTTGGCAAACTCTGCGATTCGGAGCTGGTCTTCTGCTGATACATAATCATTAATCATAAACGTAGGCTCATGGAGAGAAATCTCGACAATGTGGTCTTCAATCGTCGCTGTTTTCAGCTTTCTGATTTCAGCAATTCGCTGTATCGGAAACCCTTGTTTGACCATCTGCCATGTTTTCCTCGTCGACTCTGTCAGGGCATTATCTAAATGCACATCAGAAAGGAGATCCTTTAACAAAGCATCTTCACACTCCGGAAGAGAATGAATAAAATAATGTACCGAAGCCCAAAACATGATATAGACATACCATTCATCTTCTTTCAGCGTATCAGCAAGCTGCCTGCTCGTATAACCGATCCGATGGTGCGAGGTTAAGGAGTAGACAAAAATTTGCGCTGCTTTGTTTTCAATCTTTTTTAAATGCGCCTCAAGCATGGCAAAAAGGCTTTTTGCCATCTCTATATGATCCGTATGCCGGGACAGGTATTTCTTTACCCAGTGAAGTGTCTTATGATCCTTAGTGACAGGGATATACTGCCTGCTCCCTTGCTGTTTATGGGATAGGACCTGCACAAGCAGCGAAAGCCTTTTCCAAAGCACACCGGCAGCCTGCTGATAATGAGCGCCGTGACAATGAACGGGCCAAGGCCGCTCGCTAAGGGCATGCCTTAAAACTGCTGCGCCGCTGGCTGTCACTTTGTATGTATCAGTTTCAGACATTGGCGAGAGATATGAATGCTTTTCAAGCTTGTCAAGCGACTCAGAAACATCGCTTCTCGAACATTGCGCCGCCATTCCAAAGTATTTTGCAGTCTGAAATAAGCCGGCATCTTGAATGGTTTGTGACGATCTCTTGCCTTTGAATAGGTGAAAAACAGCGCTTCCCGACCGTTCCCCGTTTATTTTGCAAAGGCAATCGAGAACCATAATATCGAAGTAATTTAATGACAACCTATCCACCTACATTCTTCCTGACAAAAATCGTTGATTTGCTCCTTTTATTTTAACAGATTTCAAACAGAAATCGACGTTTAAAGTCATCATTAAGGGGGATGTTATGTAGATAACCCCTTATGTGATAAGCATTCTCAATCATTTTTCTGTTGAAATGTGGCAGCAACATCATTACAATAAGTAAGAGGAATAGGTGTTAAATTGATTAAATATAAAGATTGATCCATTTGTTCCACCAAGAACAATCTGGGAGGTTTTATTCATGGCAAAGTACACAATCGTAGACAAAGATACATGTATTGCATGCGGCGCTTGCGGAGCTGCTGCACCAGACATTTACGATTACGATGATGAAGGCATCGCGTTCGTAACGCTTGATGAAAACAAAGGTGTTGTCGAAGTTCCTGAGGTACTGGAAGAAGATATGATTGACGCATTTGAAGGATGCCCTACTGATTCCATCAAAGTGGCGGATGAGCCATTTGAAGGCGACCCGCTTAAATTTGAATAGAAGTAACTAAAAAAAGCTCCCGAACGGGAGCTTTTTTATTTAATGGATATGTGCACTTCGCTGCTGCTCAATCCATGGCTTAAGCTTGATAAAAATTAGTGAGAATACAACCGTAATTACAATACCTTTTATCATGTTAAACGGCAGGATACCTGCGACGACTGCTGTTTTTAGCGCGCTGTCGGATAATGCCGGTGAATGTAAAAACCACGTGTATGCCGGAAGTATCAGAACATAATTTAAAATACTCATTAAAATGGTCATCGCTGCAGTTCCCAAAAGCAGGCTAACAGCCAAGCCCTTTGCTGAGTTGAGTTTTTTAAATAAGAAAGCAGTCGGCAATATAAAGAGTGTTCCTGCAATAAAATTCGCAACTTGCCCTACAGGAACTCCGGCCATGCTTCCCTGAATGATATACTGAAGAACATTTTTTATCGCTTCTACGGCAATACCCGCCAAAGGTCCGTAAATCAGAATGGCAATAATAGCGGGAACGTCGCTAAAATCGATTTTTAAATAATCCGGAAGACCCGGAAACGGGAAATTTAACAGCATCAAAACAAATGCAATGCTGCTCAGCATGCTGACCACAACTAATTTTTTTACTCTCACTTCATTCTCTCCTTTTCGATCACATCTTACTCGAAAACGGAAAGGTTCTTTTCCAGCCAATAAAAAAACCGCTTCATATATAAAAGCGGGGTTTCGAAAATTAGGCTAGGCAAAGAAACGTTTGAAAAATTCAATTTCAAAACGCTTATGAACCTCCATCTTCTCCCATCCAGACTGTACTGTCGGCTCCGGAATCTCACCGAATCCTGCTGTAAAGACAGCTCGCGGGCTTAGAGCCATTGGCTCATCACCGCCGGTAGGGAATTTCACCCTGCCCCGAAGATTGATCATATGAAATTTAATTACATTATAAACGATAACTGGTTGGCTGTATAGAGAATTGCTTCAAATTATATATATTACCTGCAAGCTGTCAGATCATTGATTTATTAGGCTTTACTTTTATCCTTTACTGCGTCAATACACGTTGACACTCTTTTGAGAATATGTTAAATTATCAGATATTTAGTTTGTCAATTTAGGAGGAAATCTAACGATGTTTCGAGTATTGGTCTCAGACAAAATGAGCAACGACGGTTTACAGCCACTTATTGAATCAGACTTTATTGAAATCGTTCAAAAAAACGTAGCAGATGCAGAAGATGAATTACATACTTTTGATGCTCTTTTGGTGCGAAGCGCGACAAAAGTAACAGAAGACCTTTTCAACAAAATGACTTCTTTAAAAATTGTCGGAAGGGCCGGTGTCGGTGTCGATAATATCGATATTGATGAGGCTACGAAACACGGGGTAATCGTGATCAATGCTCCGAACGGCAACACCATTTCGACAGCTGAGCATACATTTGCAATGATCTCTTCTTTAATGAGACACATTCCGCAGGCTAATATCTCAGTGAAATCCAGAGAGTGGAACCGCACAGCTTACGTCGGTTCAGAGCTTTATGGAAAAACGCTTGGTATTGTAGGATTAGGCCGAATCGGAAGTGAAATTGCACAGCGTGCGAGAGCATTCGGTATGACTGTGCACGTTTTTGATCCGTTCTTAACGGAAGAAAGAGCGAAAAAAATCGGCGTAAACAGCCGTACATTTGAAGAAGTGCTTGAAAGTGCGGATATCATTACCGTTCACACGCCTTTAACAAAAGAAACAAAAGGCTTATTGAATAAAGAAACGATTGCAAAAACGAAAAAAGGCGTTCGCTTAATTAACTGTGCGCGAGGCGGAATTATCGATGAAGCAGCACTTCTCGAAGCTTTGGAAAACGGGCATGTTGCGGGAGCAGCGCTTGACGTTTTCGAAGTTGAACCGCCAGTTGACAACAAACTTGTTGATCATCCATTAGTCATTGCCACTCCTCACTTGGGAGCATCAACGAAAGAAGCACAGCTCAATGTCGCCGCCCAAGTGTCAGAAGAAGTTCTGCAGTTCGCAAAAGGCCTGCCTGTCATGTCAGCTATCAACCTGCCTGCCATGACAAAAGATGAATTTGCTAAAATTAAGCCCTACCATCAAATTGCAGGAAAAATTGGCAGCCTTGTATCACAGTGCATGAAAGAACCAGTACAGGATGTTGCCATTCAATATGAAGGCACAATTGCTAAACTTGAAACATCGTTCATTACAAAAGCCCTTCTATCAGGCTTTTTAAAACCGCGCGTTGACTCTACTGTTAACGAGGTCAATGCCGGGGGTGTCGCAAAAGAACGCGGCATCAGCTTCAGTGAAAAAATTTCCTCTTCTGAATCTGGATACGATAACTGCATCAGCGTAAAAGTGACAGGAGACCGCAGCACCTTTACTGTAACGGCTACGTATATTCCTCATTTCGGAGAACGAATTGTCGAGATCAATGGATTTAATATTGATTTTTATCCGACAGGTCACTTGGTGTATATCCAGCATCAAGATACAACAGGTGTCATCGGCCGAGTAGGACGTATTCTCGGAGATAATGATATTAACATTGCAACCATGCAGGTTGGCCGTAAGGAAAAAGGCGGAGAAGCCATCATGATGCTTTCCTTTGACAGACATCTGGAAGCTAAAATTGTGAAAGAACTAACAAATGTCCCTGATATTGTGTCTGTGAAGCTCATTGATCTGCCATAATCAAAAAAACTCAAGCTATATAGCTTGAGTTTTTTATTGTTCTATCCCCGTGTGTTTTTATGCAAAATATCTAAGACACACCTTAACTCAGAAACAGGTATTTGGCCTGGTGCGGACGCCTCTTCTCCAGCTCCAAAAGTACAAGCCGATCCAAAAACCTCACCGCTCAGCCTGCTGATGAGCCCTGTTGCAGCCATTGACATTGTAATAATGGGGCGGTCTGCATATTTTGTTTTCATTGTATACGTCGCATCAAGCAGTGTTAGGAGATCTCCAGTATCATTCGGCATGACAGCCATTTTTGGAATATGCGCGCCTAAGTCCTGCATTTTTCGAAGTCTGGAAAGAATCTCATCTTTTACAGGCGTTTTTTCAAAGTCGTGATTTGACATCACCACATAGACGTTGTTTTCTTCCGCCAGCGATACTAACGCCTTTACATTTGCATCTCCTGAAAATAATTCGATGTCTATCAGATCGATGTCTTTTGTTTGGATTGCCGATTCCAGCAAAGCAAGATAGGAGCTTTCGTCCATCTCCATGCTCCCGCCCTCTTTGTAGGTTCTGAATGTAAATAGAAATAGCTTGTCTTCTAAAGATTTACGAAGCTTAGAAATGAGCTTTATGACCGCTTCTCTGTCATTCGCTTTTTCAAATACGTCGACTCTCCATTCAACAATGTCCGGATTCAGTAATTTTACTGCCTCTGCTTCATTCAGAATTTGTTTTTCCGTCTTTCCCATCAGCGGAACGATGATTTTCGGCATTCCTTCCCCGATGGAAACTCCTTTAATTGTTAACACGTTCACTCATCTCAAATCCTTTCAATCGTGACCTTGTTTTATTATACACGTACAACTTTTTTTTGAAAATTTCTATTATATGAATAGCAACTAAAAAAGAGCCTCAAAGGGCCCATTTTAGTTTAAAAAAATCGGATTTGGAGCAGCCGGTACCGGAATTGCATCTGATACGTCATATTTGCCGATTTTTTTCGTTCTGGTTTCCGTAAAGGTCACTTCTGTGAAGCCAAACTCTTTTGCCGTTAAAAGTAGTCCCTCAATCATTAAAATACCGGCAATAGAATCATCAACTTCTGAGTCCTTTGAAAAGCGGATATATAAGTGTTTCTGTTTCTTCGTTACAGATTGGACATCACCCGCTTGAATAAGAGGTGTCGTATCTTCTTGGCTGCTCGATTCCATTTCCTTAATCGCTTCTTTTACTGTATCAAAAGAATTATTTGACGGAACGAGAAAGTCTTGTCCTTGTTTATTTTGGTACAAGTAGTAGGATCGTTTTGACTGTTTGGGAATCGAAATTTCCGTAAAAGTGCCATATGAGCCAATCCGAACCCCAGTCTCATTTTGATCCGATAAAAATTTGACTTTTTCATAAGGACTCCATTTTAAGGATTCTTTAAGCAATTTTTTTAACAGTGTATCATCTTTTACAGAAAATGCCGTAGCTGGCTGATGGACTCGTATACTTAATTCCTTCTGCTTTGGTTTTTCTTTTATTTCTACTTCATCTATGAAGGATGGAATTGTAATGGCATGATCCAAGATATCCAATTCACCACTTACAGTCAGCATGTCCTGGATCGTTTGGTATGCATTTGTTTTTTGAATGCTGACGGGTATGATTGCGGATGTATCGGCATCAGCAACTGCTACAGTGATGTAATTGTCTTGTTCCTTTTCAGGTACAACAAACGATGTATGATCCAGGGATGATGCAGCTTTTGGGCTGTCTTCTGTCTCAGTTTTTGTTACTGCGTTCTCTTGGGACGCTTCTTTTTGTTGAGGCTGTGCCTGATCAAAGAAATGAGGAGAAATAATGAAGGCGATATAAACCGCAATTGCAGCGGCACACGCGGGGCCAATCCACCTGACAGCGGGCTTATTTTTACGCTTTGCCATCGTCAGCCGCTTGTAAATATCCTGAGGCGAACGATGGTCTTTAACTGCCGGAAGTTGACTTAACAACTCCTTTATCTGTTCTTCGTTCCATTCTGACTTCATCATCCATTAGCTCCTCCCTCAAAAGCTCCATATGTTTCCGAAGTACTTTGAGCCCTCTGTGTTGGGTCGTTTTTACTTTGCTTTCCGAGAAGCGCAGAGCCTTGGCTGTTTCCTGTATTGAATATCCCTGAATAAACCGCAAGATAATCACAGCTCTTTGATCGATTGTACATTGATCAAGCGCAGCATAAATTTCCCGGACATTTTCATGTTGAACCGCAAGTTCGTCCGGTAGCAATTGCTGATCCCTGACATCCTGTGTATCCCAGTCAAATGTACCGAGTATACGCTGTCTGATTGTTTGCTGTTTACGGAACCAGTCTATCGCAACATGGCGTGCGATAGACAAAAGCCATGTTTTTTCACTGCTTCTTCCTTCAAACGTATGATAAGAATTTAATACCCGGATATAAACCTCTTGAAGAAGGTCTTCTGTCTGGTTTTTATCCTTTACCATATAAAATAAAAATTGGTACAAATCTTGATGATATGTATCATATAATAATTGAAAGGTTTCTTCCATTTGAAACCCCTCCGTTCACTTTTTTGTCGTATGAATAGCTTGAAAAGTTACATTACAACTATATTACGAGTAACTGGAATTTGGAAGGGAATTTATATTAACATATCCTTAAATTTTATTAATGTTAGCTATTAAAAAAACACCCGCTCAGTCAGCGGGTGTTTCTTATGGAACAAGATTCTTCGGCAAATTCAGACTCGATTTTACCGTTTTGTCGGAATATAAAAAGTAAATGTTGTTCCTTTATCTATTCGGCTGTGCACAGTAATTGATCCGTTGTGGGCTTCCACGATATTTTTAACGATAGCCAGCCCTAACCCGGTTCCTGCTCTGCCCCTTGTCCGCGCTTTATCTGCCTTATAAAACCGCTCAAAGATAAATGGCAGATCTTCTTCCGGTATGCCGGACCCGGAGTCTTTGATATCAATTTTCAATCCATCCTTCACAGAATGGACTGAAATGGAGACACTGCCACCGGATGAAGTATGCCGCAGCGCGTTATCGATCAAATTGGTAAATACCTGCTCCATCTTGTCTTCATCAAACATAAATTCCTCTTCTGTGAGAGAAATGTCATGATGTAAAGCTATATTTTTTTCTTTCGCAACACCGGAAAACTTCCGAATGATCTTTTCTAAAAACTCATTCACATTGATTTTTTCATAATGTAAGCCTGTATGGCCTGATTCCATTCGGGCTAAATCAAGCAAATCATTAACTAAACGGCCCATTCGGAGCGATTCGTCATAAATGATTTGGGCAATTTCTTTCCGGTCTTCTTCAGAGCTTGCAATGTCATCGACAATTGCTTCACTGTATCCCTGAAGCATGGAGATCGGTGTTCTCAGCTCATGACTGACATTTGCGATAAAGTCCTCCCGCAGCTTATCAAGGCGGCGTTCTTCTGTCATGTCACGCAGTACGGCAACCGCTCCTCTGACGTGCGATTCCGCATAAAGCGGCGACATCAAAAGCACCCATGATCTGCCTTGAAGCGTCATCTCAATCATTTGTTCTTTTTCAGTGCTGACAGCGTTTTGAAACAGCTCTTTTGCTTCAGGCGGAAGGTTGTCGCCTTCTTTGATATTCATGTTCTGTTCATAATACCAAGCCTGAAGAAAACGTTCAGCTGGCGGGTTGGTCACAAGAATCGTACCGTCAATATTAATGGTAATAACCCCGTCAGCCATACTGCTCAAAATGTTAGAAAGCTGCTCTTTTTCTTGATTGAGCGCATTGATATGAAAGTTAAGCTGCCGGCCCATTTGATTAAAAGCGGTCGCCAGTTCACCGATTTCATCCTGAGTTAAAATCGGAATTTTTGTATCGAACTTGCCCTTCGCCAAATCCTGCGCGCCTTCTCTCATTTTGCGGAGAGGGTACGTGACCCTGCTTGATAAAAAGAATGCGAAAAATGTGGTCAGCACAATTGCAATCCCAGCGGCAAGAAAAATATAGCGGGTCGTATGTTTTGTTGTATCTTTAACGGCAAGCAAAGACTGGGATAAAAAGACCATGCCTTTCTTTCCGTCTTTTTCATACGGGACACCTACAATCAGGCGTTCATTATCCGTGTCTGTATCGCTCAGTCCCGTCCGTTTGCTTACTTTTTTATGGTCTTGGAGAGCTTTATTTAAGTCTTTGTCATGCTGTATTTGCTCAACCGTAATAGACGACAGGCGATTTTTATCATTCGGGGAATACCAGTGGTTCTTCTCATCCTGAATGATGGCAATGCTTGTTAAGTTATCAGCGAGCTCCCAAGTGATTGACCTTGCCAGTGCCTGGTCCTCGTGATTTTCTAGGATGACAGCAACTTTATTCGCAAGCTGTGTTAAATCATTCTCGGCTTCTTCCACATGGTAGTTTTCAATAAACTCCAGCAAAAGAACCGTTAAAATGAACAATACGATCAAGACGAGTGAAAGGATCGTAAACCACAGCTTACCTACTACGCTTTTCCAAAATTTCATTCAGCGCCGACCTCAAATTTATAACCTACACCCCATACGGTGACAATTTTTTTCGCAGCTTCCGGAGATACCTTGTTCAGCTTCTCTCTCAAGCGTTTGACGTGAGTGTCCACTGTCCGTAAATCACCAAAAAACTCATATTGCCACACTTCTTTCAGAAGCTTTTCCCGATCATACACCTTGTCAGGCGTTTTCGCTAAGAAATATAGAAGCTCATACTCTTTTGGCGTCAGGCTCACTTCTGTTCCATCAGCTGTTACGCGGTGAGCATCATGGTCTATGGACAGATGTGAAAACACGAGCACATTTTTCGTCGGTGTATTGGCATTGAAATAAGAGGTTTGGGATGCTCTTCTCAAAAGGGCCTTTACACGCAGCACGACTTCTCTCGGGCTGAACGGCTTAACAATATAATCATCTGTTCCCGCTTCAAACCCCTGCACCCGGTTTGCTTCTTCTCCTTTTGCGGTCAGCATGATAATGGGTGTCGCTTTTTTTTCGCGAATTTGCCGGCACACTTCAATTCCATCAGTCCCCGGCATCATCAGATCAAGCAAAATTAAGTCATAATTGGCTTCTAGCCCTTTGGCAATGGCTTCATCACCATTTTCAGCTTCATCTATAGCATAATTTTCACGTTCAAGATACATTCTTAAAAGGCGGCGAATTCTGGCTTCGTCATCAACTACTAATATTTTTGTTTCGTTCGTTTGGTCCATGTTTTCCCCCTGCTTTCCTTCTGTTACTTTCATTTTATCAAATCGTGAGAAAGTTTGAGAACTGTGTCGCTTTCAAAGGACTATGCATAAGAATGAAGTCCGGCAAGCACAAGATTTACGAATATTAAATTAAACATAATAATAGCAAAACCGATTACGGCCAGCCATGCTGACTTCTCACCGTGCCAGCCTCTTGACAGTCTTAAATGCAAGTAGGCAGCATAGAACAAAAATGTGATCAGCGCCCATACTTCCTTAGGGTCCCAGCCCCAAAATCTGGTCCACGCGAGCTGAGCCCAAATCATTGCAAAGATCAGCGCGCCGAGTGTAAAGATCGGAAATCCGATTGATACGGCCCTGTACCCAACCTCATCCACCAGATCAAGATTGACGTTTTTCACCAGCGGATGTAATAGAGCGCTGATTCTTTTTCTGATGATCAGACGGAGAGCCCCATACAACACAAGACCTGCTCCAAATGACCAAATGATAGTGTTCACTTTTCTGCCTGAGAAAAGCGCGGGAAGATCAACAAGCGGTTCCATTCTTCCTTCGGTCAAAAGCTCTCCCTGATGTGGACCGACAAGCGCGGGCATTTCGTACACCATCACGCTTTTTTCTTTACTTTTGTCCACCCAGTTAAACTCCGCTTCATAGCCTGCAAGACGAAATGCTGATGTGATTGCAATAAAGGCGACGGTTGTGACCAGGATAAACATAATCGCTTCAAGCCAGAAGGTCTTTTTGCTTGGCTTTGTCTGGTCTACATGCTTCAAAAGAAAGATGACACCAGCGACAAAGCTGATGGCAAGTATAGCTTGCCCAAGCGCGGCCGTTGTTACATGAATATACAGCCAGTTGCTTTGGAGCGAAGGAATTAAAGGCGAGATATCTGTCGGAAACATGCTGGCGTAGGCAATCAGCAATAAAGCAATTGACAGCGTAAACAGGCCTAATGAAGGCAATCTATAGAGAAAATAAAGAATGATAAACGCCAAAACAAGCATCATACCAAAAGCGGTGGTGAATTCAAACATATTGCTGACCGGCGCATGGCCGCTGGCAGCCCACCTTGTGATGAAATATCCAAGGTGGCAGAAAAAACCGACAATAGAAAGGGTGATTCCAATGGTGGCCCATCTGTTTGGCCTGCCCTTTTTATCTTTATTCCCGCGTATGGCCCCGCCGAAAATCGGGACAGCGATTAAATACACAAGAAAGGCCGCATAAAGAAAATTTCCGCTCAGCTCTGCCATGACATCACTCCCTTTTCGCCTATTTCTGTGTTTTGATTAATTCTTTTTGGTCCGCCGGTTCAGTCAGTCCGGAATCAGCCAATATAAATGCTAAATCCTTCTTCAGGCCAAACCAGTTTTTATTGGTATGCCCCGCTACCATAACTGCGCCGTCCTGTGAGTGCAGCCAAATTCTTCGATGCTGCCAGTACATACCTTGAATGACACCGATCATAAAAATGGCTCCGCCGACAGCAAGCACCCAGAGTGTCAGATCCTTTCTGACTGTAAGTCCAGTAATGTTTTTCGTTTCGACATGGTCAAATTTCAGCTTGTATTTATTATTGCCTGATCCTTCGATGGTTTCTTGGATGGCGACAAAGCTCTTTTCGCCTTTCGGTTTGTCCGGCGTTATGATATTAAAGACAAAAGCCGGATTGTTAGGGATCTTTGTTTTTGTGCTCGGCTCTCCGTCCTGATTAAAATAGAAGTCTGGCAGGTAGCTGGCGATTTCCACCTTGTAACCGTTGCCAAGATCATAGACCGAATCTGGATCCAGAAGGTTGATCTTCAGGCTCCCAAAGGATTTTTTTGTTTTTTTATCAATCAGCTGGAACACCATTTGGTCAAGCTGATTCTCTTTGTAATCCACTTGGTAAACGGAAAAAGAATCAAAACGCAGCGGCTGATTGACACGGATGTCTTCTTCTGTTACTTTTTTCAGCTTCGGCTTCTCGCCATAAACAATTTTTCCTTCTCTCTTGTAGAGTACGGCATCGGTTTGAAAGTTCTTTGCCACTCTACCGTCCCCGACTCTGTCAATGGCATCTGCAAATACCTTTTTTTCCGTTTTGCTGTTATAGGTCTCTACGCTGAATTGATTGTTTTTCAAATAATATTTTCCGTCTGTACCCGGAATTGCTGCGGTTTCGCCTTCTCTGACCCAAAGCGTCTCATCGACGTACATGCCAGGCACAAATCTCAGCATCGCACCAATCAGAAAGATGATCAATCCAATATGGTTGACATACGGGCCCCAGCGGGAAAAGCGTCCTTTTTCAGCAAGAATGCTTCCCTCTTTTTCTCTGATTCTATAATGTTTTTTCTTTAATAGAGCAACTATCTTTTCTTTCGATTCCCCGTTCAGTACAGTAACCGTTTCACTGAACAAGCGCTGCCTTCTTAAAAAAGCCGGGCTCCTTCTGACGCCTTGGTTTTTTAACGCTCTGTACAACGGAATGACCCGATCAAGGCTGCAAATCACGAGTGAAATGCCGATCGAGGCAATGAGCAGCAAATACCACCAAGAACCATATAAATGATGAAACCCGAGCAAATAATAAAGCTGGCCGAACGTGCCGTACTGCTCCTTGTAATAAGTATCAGCCTGTGCGCCCGGAGGCAGATAGGCTTCCTGGGGAAAAATGGTGCCGAACGCTGATGCGGCAAGGGTTATGACGATAAGCCATATTCCCACCTTAACCGAGGAAAAGAAATTCCAAATTTTGTCGATGATCGTTTTGTTATAGGTTTGTGAACGTCTTGCGCTTCCGTCATATCTCATATCAGCGAGCGGAGGTTGAGTTTCCTGAAGAGCTCTTCCGCACGATTCGCATAAAACGGTTCCGACCGGGTTTATATGTCCGCATTCACATTTGACTTGCTTCATCCCGAAGTCTCTCCGGGTTTTATGAGATTCATATAATCGTGTATCATGCTTTCTGTCATAGTGCCGGTCACCACCTTGACAACTTTTCCTTCCGGATTGATCAAAAAGGTTGTCGGAAGCGGAGATACGTCATAGGCATCAAGCACTTGGCGATCTGTATCCAGAACAACCGGGAAATTGACTCCGTAGGATTTCATAAAATTATGTACTGCTATCTTTGACTCCCCAACATTTACTGCGACAATTTCAACACCTTGGCTTTTAAAATGCTTATATTGGTTTGCCATATAAGGAAATTCTTTTTTGCACGGTTCACACCATGTACCCCAGAAATTCAAAAAAACACCTTTCCCTTTTAAGTCACTGAGCTCGATACGTTTCCCATTCGTATCCTCAAGGACAAAATTCGGTGCGTCGGACCCTTCGGATATACTCTCTTTGCCGGCAAATACAGCGTTGTAAATGGTATAGCCGAGTGCGCAGATTAAAACGAGAAGGATGCCGGTCCGAATGAATAAACGCCTTTTTTTCTTCATTGTCCACTGCCCCCTTCCCCCTATTGCAGATCCATTCAATTATATCATTGCACGTTCATTTCACATTTCTTACTTTTTGAAGGTTATGTGAAATTTAGAAAGCGTTTTTACCGTGATCTGCCAGTGCTCTGAGCCTTTTTACTTCGTGAGGCGTAAGCTCTCTGGCATCGCCCGTGTGCAGGCCACGCAGGTTTAAAAACGCGTATTCCTCACGCTTCAGCTTGATTACCTCATGTCCGATCGCTTCAAACATGCGGCGCACCTGTCTGTTGCGTCCCTCATGGATGGTCAGTTGAATAATGCTTGTCTGCTTTTTCTTATCCAAGGACAGCAGCTTCGCTTTAGCAGGCGCTGTTTTGCCTTCTTCCAGCCTAATTCCGCGCTCCAGCTTTCTGAGCAGCTCTTTAGGCGGGATTCCTTTCACCTTCGCCACGTATGTTTTGTCTATTTCATACTTAGGGTGCATCAGCTTATTGGCGAATTCGCCATCATTGGTTAAAAGCAAAAGACCGCTCGTATCATAGTCCAGACGCCCAATCGGATATATGCGCTGCGGAATATTTTTAAAAAAGTCCGTCACCACTTTGCGTCCTTTATCATCTTGCGCTGCGGAAATAACGCCTCTTGGTTTATATAAGAGAAAGTAAACCGGCTCTTCGCGTTCAACCTTTAACCCGTTTACCTCAATCTGATCAGAACCGGTGACCTTAACACCTAGCTCTGTTACTACTTTGCCATTCACCTTTACTTTTCCTTCTTTAATCAGCTCTTCTGCCTTTCTGCGCGACGCAACTCCGGCATGAGCAATCACTTTTTGCAGTCTTTCCATGTCTTTCACCTCAAGTATTATCTTACTTTTTTCAACCTTAACAAACAAGCTTTTTCAAATTCCTATGCCTAATCTAAAAAAAACGCCGTTTTCAGGCGCTCCCAAATAATAACGTAACGATGATGATAGATGCAACTACGCCGATTAAATCTGCAAGAAGTCCCACCTTTAATGCATCACCCATTTTTTTAATGCCGACTGCTCCGAAATACACAGTCAGTACGTAAAGCGTTGTATCTGTAGATCCCTGCATGACGGAAGCCAGCCTGCCGATAAAGGAATCGGGCCCGTATACTGCAATTAAATCGGTCGTCATTCCGAGTGCGGCCGTACCGGAGATCGGGCGGATCAGAGCAAGCGGCACTACTTCAGCAGGGATGCCGATAGCGGAGAAAACCGGTTTTAAAAGATCCATTATAAAATCAAGCGCGCCTGATGATCTGAAAACAGTTATAGCGACAAGCATTCCGACTAAATAAGGGATAATGGAAAAGGCGATTTCTATCCCCTCTTTTCCGCCTTCGACAAACGATTCATATGTCGGAACCTTTTTGATCGTTCCATAAAGAAGAATTCCGGCAATAATGATTGGAATCATGGCTAAAGACAGCCAGTTGATGATTTCCATCCGCTCACCTTCCCTTCTTTTTGCGGCGGTAATAAAAATACCGATCAATGATAATGGCACCGATTCCAGAAATAAGCGTTGCCAAAATGCTTGGCCCGACGATATCTGTCGGCGTTTTGGAGGAATAAGCCATTCGGACAGCGATCACCGTTGTCGGGATGAGTGTGATGCAGGACGTATTAACAGCTAAAAAAGTAATCATCGACCGGCTTGCTTCCGATCGGTTTCCGTTCAGCTTTTTCATTTGTTCCATTGCTTTAATGCCAAGCGGAGTTGCTGCATTTCCGAGGCCGAAGAAATTCGCCATAAGATTAGATAAAATATAGCCCATCGCCGGGTGATCCGGCGGTATATCAGGAAACAGTTTAGATATAAAAGGCCTGCACATCCGGCTGAAAATATCCAAAAGCCCTGACTGCTCGGCGATTTTCATTAAGCCAAGCCAGAAAACAAGCACGCTCATCAATCCAAATGAGATCGTAATCGCTTCTTTCGCACCCTTAAACACGGCTTCATTTACATCTTGCAGAGTTCCGTTGCACATCGCAAAAACGAGTCCGATCACGGTTAAACTGACCCAAATTATATTGACCATTTTGCTCCGCCTGCCGCATTCAGAAAGATTGATTTAAACGTTTCAAAAAATTGTTTCTTCGGTTTTTGATGCCGCTCATTTTCATAATAGATCGGCACTTTTGCGATGGTTGCATCGTTGAACATGATCTCCATGTGCCCTACGATGTCAGGGATTTTCGAGGCATCTTTTTCCCATGCTTTTTTCGGCTTGAGCAGTGTGGTATTAATTTTCACATCTTCTTTTTCCTCTTCGGTCAGCAAATAGGTGATATCACGTTTGATAAAAGCCTTCGATTCATAAAATGTGCCTTTCAGCTTTGGAATATCCCCTTTTTTTGCAACTAAATAGGTTTGATAATGCTCAAACACATAGTTAAACATCTTCATATGGTCATCCCAATCATTAGGGTCATTAATGGTGACGGCTATCAGGTCAATGCCGTCCTTTGAAGCCGTAGAGACCAGTGTCCGTTTTGCAAGTTTTGTATAGCCTGTTTTTCCTCCTGTGCTGTACGGATAAAGCATGGTCAGCAGTTTATTTTTGTTTTTCCATACGCTTTCCATCGTTTCCGCTTTGTATATTTTTGTGCCTGAAATCTTTTGATAGTCTTTCAGCTTCATAGCATATTTAGTTAAAATGGCCATGTCATAAGCTGTTGAATAATGATTTTCATGGTCGTCCAATCCGTGCGGGTTTTGAAAACGGGTGTTCTTCATACCAAGCTGCTCGGCTTTTTGATTCATCATATAAACAAACCCATCGAGGCTCCCACCGACATGCTCAGCAATCGCGACAGCGGCATCGTTTCCTGATCTTAGCATCAGGCCATACACAAGATCTTTTAGCTTCACTTTTTGACCTTCTGTTAAATAAATGGCGGAGCCTTCTGTTCTGACAGCATTTGCCGAAACCGTCACCGTTTGATCCATTTTGCCGGATTCGATGGCGAGGACGGCGGTCATAATTTTTGTGATGCTCGCGATCCGCCTTTTTTGATGCTCATCCTTGGCATATAACACTCTGCCTGACGCACCGTCAATAATGATCGCGCTCTTTGCACTGACATCTATAGCAGCATGTGCTGTATTCACATTTACGGTTGCAATAAGAAAAGAAATCATGATCACGAATACTGCTTTTTTGAAAATGCGCATGTTTGCTCACGTCCTTGTGGTGGTTTGTACAAGTTTATGCGCATGTCCATCAGTTATGAATAACAATTATATTTCTGGAAGCAAACATAAAAAAACTCTCCCTGAAAAAGGGAGAGTAAACGTTATCTGATTGGCGCCATGCTTGATCCGGACGCTTCGTAATGAGCCAGCTCTTCCCTCATTTTCAGAAAGGCAGCGCTCAACGGCAATAATAATTGCTCAAGCGACGCAGGAACAGCATGATAAAACTCAATTGCGCTGACCCCTGTATAAGACGCCCGGCTATTTTCACACCACGTGTCTTTTTTCGGCATAAAGAACTCTTCAATGCATTGGTGATACACATTATAAAGTGTTTTTTCCGCTCTGGCTTCCTGAAAAGGCTCCTGCATCAGGAGACGGCGGCACGCTTCTGCGCCTCCTTCACAAAATACTGCCATTCTTCTCAGAGTGCTCAGCACATCACAGCAGTATCCTTTTTCAATAGGCAATTCAGCCTGTAAGGACTCAAGCGTCGTTTGATTTAGGTAATCGTTCACGGTATTGACAACCATTGATAAGAATTCGCCTGTTTTTTGAGTCTGCGCTCGCACAATCGAATGTCCCATTTCGTTTGGTATCTTCCCCTCATGTCTTTGTCTCTCACATTTTGCTTCTTTCATGATAGCTTCTTCCTTATATCTTATGATGATGAAAAAGCGCGATTCATTAAACTTCTATTTTATATCTTCGAAGGTTTGGTTAAAGTTTTCAAAAAATAAATCTGCTTCTTCTTGAAGAACGTCTTCTTCCGCATTTTCAGGCAGCGGCGGAAGCTCGTCCAGCGTTTTCAGACCGAATTGTTCAAGAAAAGTCGGCGTAGTACCGTATAAAATGGCCCGCCCCGGACCATCGGCACGCCCTACTTCACACAATAGCGCCTTCGCGACAAGACTGTGTAAAATCCGCTCTGATTTTACTCCTCTGATTTCTTCAATTTCTGCTCTCGTAATTGGCTGTTTGTATGAAACAATGGCCAGTACTTCTAAAGATGCTTGAGAAAGGCCCTTTGACGGCACTTCAATCAGTTTTTTCAAGTAAGGCGCAAAGTCTTTTTTGGTAGAGAGCATGTACGTATCTGCATACTCAATAAGTTCAATCCCTCGTGTATCTCCGCGGTATTCGTCCGCCACATCCGCCATGATCGTGTTCAGTTCAGGCTCTTCGATTTCAAGCACTGTTAACAGCTGCTTTTTTGTAAGCCCTTCATCGCCTGCCGCATAAAGAAGGGCTTCCACAATAGCTTTCCAATTCACGATATCAAGCCCCATGAATGGATTCACTCCCCGTAATGTAAATATCTGAAAAATTGCGCTCCTGTTCAATGAGGACCAGCTGATTTTTCATCAGCTCGAGAACAGCTAGAAAGGTCACTACTAAATGTTCTTTTTGCTCATATGGAAACAGATCCATAAAGTTGATTCTCGTTCCTCTAGATTTCAAGCTGTGCACGATTTCGTTCATTCTGGCTTCGATTGGTATGTCCTGTCTTGTAATTGTTGTTTCCATCGGCCTGTTAATTTTTTTGCGTTTCAGCACTTTTTGAAAAGCTCCGATCATATCATAGACCGTGACAGAGAGCTTTTGCTCAGACTGTTTTACTTCTTTTGCATATTCACTCAAATCACTCGGCGGTTTCGTGAACGATTTTTGTCTTTCTTCTTCCCGTTCTTTTAAATCCTTCGCCGCATCTTTATATTTTCGATACTCAATCAGCTTTTCAATCAGTTCCTCCCGCGGATCTTCTTCTTCAAGTAATTCATCTTCAAAAAGCTCCTCCTCTTGCTTCGGGAGCAGCATTCTGCTTTTAATGCTGAGCAGCGTGGCAGCCATAACCAAATACTCGCTGGCAATATCGAGCTCAAGCACACGCATCGTATGTACATATAATAAATATTGTTCAGTGATCTTCGCCACAGGTATATCATATATGTCAATTTCAAGACGATTGATTAAATGAAGCAGCAGGTCCAATGGGCCCTCAAACGTATCAATTTTCACTTGATATTCTTCCATCTTCTCACCATTTTCAAGTATCACTCTCATTGCCGGAAAAACTGGCTACCCTATAGTATAAGCCACCAAAAAGCTCTCGTCCAATACTATTTCATTTCCTGTTTTGAACAAGTTGGTACAGAATATTCAAAACACGAGAGGTGTTTGCTCGGAGCGCAGAAGCGGGAGAAAAAGCCTTAGCTTCTGGTTTTCCTTTCTAAGAAGTACTAGAGGCCGAGCGTTCTTTTTTCCTTTTATCCCTTCTATGGTACACTAAAAGCACATTAAAGGAGGAAACACCTTGTATCCGAAAGCTTATATAGAGTATCTCGTTGAGTTTCACGCGACACGAGATTATTTTGAATGCCATGAAATATTAGAAGAATTTTGGAAGGAAGATCCGCCAAAGAAACGAAAACGCTATTGGGTGGGCTTTATTCAGCTTGCAGTGGCTTTATATCATCACAGAAGGCAGAATACAGCCGGGGCAAAAAGACTGATGGCGAACAGCATCCGGATTCTTCAAGCAGAACACCGGGCAGTCGAAGACTTAGGGCTTGATCATGGCCGTTTGCTCGAACTTATGCAATCGGTTTACGAACAAATTGAGACGGGCTCTGCCTATAAAAGCATTATGCTGCCAATCAAAGATGAGAAACTGGAGGAAGCATGCAGGATCGAATGCAGGAAAAAAAAGTATACATGGGGGCAGCCCAGTGCACTCAGGAACATATTTCTTATCGACAAACACCGTTTGCGGGATCGGACTGACGTCATCCGTGAACGTGAAAAAGAAATAGAACGCAGAAAAAAAAGCAGAGGCTAATCACAGCCTCTGCTTAATTATTGTATGAAATGTCTTGATCCTGCTGACCTTGACAACGTTCGAAAAAGCTCTGCGTTAATTCATTTGGAACCAGTACTTGCGTTTTGAATAAATGCTTTAAAGCATCCATCATCTGTTTTCCGATTCCTTGATGGCGATGAGAAGGATTCACACTGATATGCCGGATCTCAACCTCAGAATCCTTTTTTTCGACTCCGATTGCTCCGACGATATCCTCGTCCTCTTTCCAAAGAAAGAGCTGGCGGTCTGTATCCGTTTCGTAGTCCTTAATTGTCTGCTGAAGCTGCTTAAGGTCTTTTTCATTCGGCATAAACGAAAGAAGCCCCATCGCAATCTTTTCAAACGATTTTTTATAACGAATTAACATAAAAACCCCTCTATATCCAAAATGTCCAGTCTGCTATTAACGGATACGAATAGGTGATCCGTTTTCTCACATTATATCATTTTCGCCATATTTTTAAACTGTTTTCAGCAAATTATTCAAATGAGCGGTTTAAATTTGCCATTTCAATGGCAGAAACAGCACAATCTACACCTTTGTTGCCCGCTTTTGTGCCGGCACGCTCGATAGCCTGTTCGATGTTTTCAGTTGTTACAATTCCAAAGATGACAGGTACACCAGTAGTATTTGCTGCTTGCGCGATGCCTTTTGCAGCTTCATTGCAGACATAATCGTAATGTGTCGTCGCGCCTCTGATGACAGTGCCCAATGTGATAATAGCATCATATTTTTTTGTTTCCGCCATTTTTTTCGCAGCAAACGGTATTTCAAATGCGCCTGGAACCCAAGCCACATCAATATCATTTGTGTCTACGCCATGTCTGAGCAGCGCATCTTCTGCTCCGCTCAGCAGCTTGCTCGTAATAAAATCATTAAATCTTCCTACTACAATTCCGATTTTAAGACCTGTACCAACTAAATTTCCTTGTATGATATTCATATGATTCCCATCCTTTTTTGTGATATTTGTGATTAGAAATGAAGTAAATGACCTAGCTTGTTCATTTTGGTTTGCAAGTATTTTTTATTGTGTTCTTTCGCCTCCATTTGAAGCGGCACTCTTTCTGAAATACTGAGTCCGTAGCCTTCAAGGCCTGCGATTTTTCGCGGATTATTCGTCAAAAGCTTCATATTCCGGACACCGAGATCGCGTAAAATTTGTGCTCCGATGCCATAGTTGCGAAGATCCGGCAAGAATCCAAGCGCCTCATTGGCTTCTACGGTGTCATAACCTTGTTCCTGAAGCTTATAAGCTTTTAATTTATTGATTAAACCGATGCCTCGTCCTTCTTGGCGCAAGTAAAGGAGAACTCCACGGCCTTCTGCGGCAATTTGGTTCAGCGCGGCGTGCAGCTGCGGTCCGCAGTCACAGCGATGAGAGCCAAACACGTCACCTGTGAGACATTCTGAATGCACCCGGACCAATACCGGTTCTTCTCCGAACGGCACCTCTCCCATCACAAATGCGACATGCTCTTTTCCATCTACCTCATTTGTGTATCCATAAACCTTAAATGTCCCAAAATCAGTAGGCAGCGTAATGTCAACTTCACGCTCGACAAGTGTTGTCAGATTGTAACGGTATTGAATCAAATCCTTAATGGTGATCATTTTTAATTGATGCTTTTTCGCAATTTCAATGAGCTCAGGCACTCTCGCCATCGTTCCGTCTTCATTCATAATTTCACAAATGACGCCGGCTCCTGGAGATCCGCAGGCTTCAGCAAGATCAACAGCAGCTTCTGTATGGCCCGCTCTTTTCAGGACACCTCCTTTTTTCGCAATCAGCGGAAAAATGTGCCCCGGACGCTGAAAATCAGATGGCACGGATGTGCTGTCCAGCAATGCTTGAACGGTAAAAGATCTTTCTTGAGCGCTGATACCTGTTTTCGTTTCACGATGGTCTATGCTTACGGTAAATGCAGTATGGTGAGAATCTGTATTATGCTCCACCATAGGGTGAAGATCAAGCCTGTCTGCGATTTCCTCACTGAGCGGCGTGCAGATCAGTCCTCTCCCATGTGTCGCCATAAAGTTAATGACTTCCGGCGTTGCATGCTCGGCAAGAGCCACAAAGTCTCCTTCATTTTCTCTGTCTTCATCATCTACAACGATGATGACTTCGCCTTTTTTTAAAGCGTCCAGTGCTTCTTCTATCGGATGAAACATGCAAATCTTCCTCTCTAAAAGCCGTTTTCGCTTAAGAAGGCTTTTGTTATGGTTTGTTGGGTCTTATTTTCATTGGCTTTATGCAAAAATCGATACATATATTTTCCGATCATATCGCATTCGATATTCACTTTAGAGCCGATCGTTTTTTCGGAAAAAATTGTTTCGCTGATGGTGTGCGGGATTAAAGAAATCGTCACAGTATCATCTGTCAGGCCGAATATGGTTAAGCTCACGCCATCCACAGTAATTGATCCCTTTAAAACCAATGTTTTTGTTAATGACGGGTCCATTTTTAAATCATAGTAAACTGCGTTGCTTTTCTCTTCAATTCGTGTGATTTCCGCAGTTCCGTCGACATGGCCTGAGACGAAATGGCCTCCGAAACGGCCGTTTGCCGCCATCGCTCTTTCCAGATTTACTTTGCTTCCTTTTGTTAAATCATTCAGAGACGTAGCTTTGACTGTTTCAGGCATAACATCCACTGTGAATTGATTTTTTGTAAAATCAGTGACAGTTAGACAAATGCCGTTCACTGCAATGCTGTCGCCAAGATGAACATCCTCTAAAATCTTTGAGCATTTAATTGTTAAGGCCATTGAATGCCCTGCTTTTTTCATGGATTCGATTGTGCCTGTTTCTTCGATAATTCCTGTAAACATGGTCACCATCCTATTCCTTTGTCGGTTTTGCCGTCAGTTTGATATCACGGCCGATTTGGGTTATATCAGTGAATTGTAATAAGGGGACATCTTTCATTGATTGAAAACCTTCACCGGAGATTAAGCTGGGAGCATGCGTTCCTCCGATTAGTTTAGGGGCAAAATAGAAGATGATTTCTTGAAAACAGCCTTCTTTGACAAAGCTTCCGTGAACAGCTGAACCGCCTTCCACATACACCGACATGATGCCTTCTTCCGCTAGGATCTTCAAAACATCGGGAATTTGAATGCGCTCGGTTTCAAGTGTAAATATGTTCACTCCGAAAGCTGAAAGCCGTTTTTTCTTTTCCTCGTCTGCGCGTGCCGTAGTAAAAATCCATGTCGGCGCTATTTGATCGCAAATCACTTTAGCGTCCTCAGGAATCGAGAGTACGGTATCAAGTATGACCCGAACCGGCTGTTTTGTTACATTCGGCAGTCTGCAGGTTAAGCTCGGATTGTCGGCTTTCACTGTGCCAACTCCGACTAAAATGCATTGGTGTGTTTTCCTGTATTGCTGAGCATCCTGTCTTGCAGCCTCTGACGTGATCCATTTGCTGTCACCCGTGCTGGTAGCTATCTTGCCGTCAAGGCTGGCAGCCGCTTTTAGCGTGACGTACGGAAGGCCTGTCCTCATAAAGTGCAGAAATTTTTCATTCAGCCTCTCCGCCTGGTCTGCCAGGATGCCTTCCCTTACCTCAATGCCGGCTTCTTTCATCATGCTGATCCCTCTTCCAGCCACAAGCGGATTAGGATCTCTCATCGCCACGAACACTCTTTTGATGCCAGAGTTGATAATCAATTCTGCACATGGCGGTGTTTTTCCGTAATGGCTGCACGGTTCGAGTGTAACGTAAATGTCGGCACCCTCTGCATGTGCTCCAGCCATATGGATGGCATGAACTTCTGCATGAGCTTCACCATATTTTAAATGGGCGCCCATTCCGACAATTTGTCCGTCCTTTACGACAACAGCACCGACGAGCGGATTGGATTCGGTCTGTCCTTCGCCCTGCTTCGCAAGATCTAATGCCAGCTTCATATAATACTCTTCCATTTGGTTCCCTCCCCTCTTTTGTTATTTACCGTCAAAAAAGCCCCGAATTTATAAAAAATTCGGGGCTTTAGGTATTTTACGCAATAGGAAATAACACTATGCATTTTTGAACCATTTGCATAGCGGTTCATCATCCTTCTCCCATCCAGACTTTCACTGTCGGCTTCAGCTTAAACTGAATCCACCGCGTGCTTATGCACACGGGTCACGGGCTCTAAAGCAAATGTGCTTTACTACCGCCGGTCGGGATTTCCACCCTGCCCCGAAGGATACAATCTTTATTCATTTGTCCTTATTGGCTATTATAGCGATCCTTTTTAAAGTACGCAATGAAATAAACTTACAATTTGAGAAAAACAAAACATCACCCTTCGATCCGAAAGGTGATGTTTTGTTAATCATTCACTTTTGCAACCTTGATTAATCCGTCGATCCGCTTTGATTTGCTGAAGTATGCCTTAATCTTGTCACCTTCTTTTATATCAGATAAATCCTGATTTAATTTTTTTCCGTTGAAGATGATTTTCGTTCCGTTTTCTGCTACTCCATGATACTCTGAGCCGTCAATTTTCGTCACTTTATATTCCTGGATGGTGTATTCCTCTTCTTCCGAGGACAAGGTTTGTCCAATTGCTGTCGGAACATCCTTCAGCTCAACATCATTTATGTACATATAACCGCCTGCAAGTAAAAGCAAAAGCACTAACAGAATGGTAATCTTGGTTTTTATTCTTCCCATTTCTAAACCTCCAGCCAATATGAATCTATTCATTCATATGAGTTATTCCTTTTTTTCATGAATAAAAAACCGTAAATTCTCGTAAATTATTAATATAACGATGCATAACGGGAATATGTTTCACATTTCTGCAAAAATTTCTTTTCTATAGATATACGAATTTATGTTCTGTTTTTAGGGGATGACCGTAAAAAAGATATAAAAAAAGCAGCCCCAATGGGAAACTGCTTGATCCTAATTTGTTTTGCGCATTTCGTTAAACGGGTAGAAAACAAACTTTGACGTACCCGCAATTTGTTTTTTCGTGAAGAGGCCAAGTCCGTTACGGCTGTCCATGGAATTCCGACGGTTGTCACCCATCACAAAATACTTGTTATCAGGCACTTTAACCGGACCGAAATCATCGGTCAAATGGTCAAAACCGTCCTGTTTCGCTCTCTTTTTATTAGCCGCCAAATAAGGTTCGTCCACCTTTTTCCCGTTGATATAGAGCTGGTCATTTTTCATCTCAACCGTATCGCCGGGAAGGCCAATAATACGTTTGACATAGTGAACATCATCTCCGTTTAACACGACGATGTCTCCTCTATCAAACTCGCCGATGTATTTGACTGTCATATTAACAAAGACCCTTTCACGGTTGTGAAGTGTAGGATACATAGAGTCACCATCAACGACATACGGCGCAAAAATAAAGTTGCGAATGAGCAAAGCAAGAACGACAGCAATCACAATTGCTTTTGCCCATTCTAATATTGTTTTTTTCTTCGAAACATTTTCTGATTTCAACTGATTTCCTCCAATAAACAACGGTCTTCAATTTATGTTATCACGAATCAAAAAAAAATCCCATTAGGACCATTGAAGTGATTTTACAAACTGTTAATCTTCATCTTCTTCCCACATCATGCCTATTTTTTTCTTGTCGATCATAACCAGGCCTGCAAATATTGAAGGAAATGAATCGCATAATTCAGAAGCGATGGACTCAGAAGAAAGAGAGTTCTCATATGCTAAATCTTTAGATCGTATATAAGGCATGAGGTTACGAACAGTTTGTTCATTTACTGCATTCCATTGATCTCCCAGTCCATGATACCCATGGCACTTGACAAAACAATTCACGTCATGAAGGTTACTGGAATGTTTGCGGCAACCTATTTCACAGGTGATAATCGCACCCCGTTTTTTGCTTTCATAATATGTTTAAAATCATTCAAGCTCGAAAACATGGATCAGCCTCCAAAAAATAAATCCAATATATTCCCGGCAGTTGAAGACTCTTTATTATAAAACTCTGAATATCTGCAGTTCTTACAGTAAACCACTAGAAATCGGTTATGCTGCACGTCAAACAGCTTTGATAATCCCGTACCGGTTGTGGCTATTTCTTTTTGTCCGGCTTCAGTACTGCCGCATTTTATACAGCCTTTGTTGTCCATATCGCGATCTCCTTTTCATTACATCACGTTTATTTGATTTATTTTACCACAAAATACCAACCCCAATGAACAGGCATCTCCTAAATATTTTTGCCATTAAGTTTACGCTAATCAACTCTAGCACTAATACATATAAAAAATAGAATGATATGAAAGGAGACTTGATAGTATGATTGATTATCCTATTAATATAAACAACGTTTCCGGGAACAGTGTAATTAACGTAGGCGGCGCTTTTATGATCAGGCCTTTAACTTTGTCCAAATCTGTGTTTGGCTCCGGAGGTTTAAACACAGGAATTGTCTTTGAAAATAACTTTGTAAGCAAGGCTAAAATGATTAATCATCAATTTACTGATCAAAACGTCACCAAAACTTTTTAATGTATTTATTTAGGGATTGAGAAATCTCCTTCCTTAAAAACCCGGTTTACCAACCGCCATCAGCATTCGGCGGTTTTTTATTGAACATTTTTGGCCAATAAAAAAAGCTTCCTCTTTAAGAGGAAGCCTTTTGCCTGCCGATTAGCCTTCTACGCGAACTTCTTTCATGACATCGCCGTTAGACATGTTTTTCGCGAATTCTAATCCGCTTGTTACTTTACCGAATACAGTGTGAACACCGTTCAAATGAGGCTGTGGCTCATGAACGATGAAAAATTGGCTGCCGCCAGTGTCTTTTCCGGCATGTGCCATAGAAAGTGCGCCCGCCTCATGTGTATGCGGGTTTCCTTCTGTTTCACATTTGATTGTGTATCCCGGACCGCCAGTACCAGTTCCGTGCGGGCATCCGCCTTGGCTGACGAAGCCAGGGATCACTCGGTGGAATGTAAGCCCGTCATAAAAGCCTTCGTTCGCAAGCTTTTCAAAGTTTGCAACAGTTCCAGGTGCAGCTTCAGGATAAAGTTCAAATTCAATTTTGTTCCCGTCTTCTAATAAAAAGTAACCTGTTTTCAATTGTATGCCTACTTTCTTTATTTTAATTTTCAAAGGAGATTATGTATGATAGGTTATAGCCTGTCTCTCCTTGTCGCGGCTATTATACCACACCTTTCGGGGGAAAACGAATCTCCCGGCTTTACTAAAAAATAAAAATGAAACCTGAATCTCTTTATCTCCGTCTAACCTAACGGAACTGTATTTTTCATGATTCAGGTCCTCACAAAGCAGCACTATCCAGCTGCTTGTGAAATTGAAGGAGGTCAAACTGCTTTGAAGAAAATTTGGATTGGAATGCTGGCAGCGGCCGTTTTGCTGCTGACGGTTCCGAAGGTCAGTCTCGCGGATGCCGCAGTTGGAGATGTCATTGTAACACTTGGTGCTGATTTGTCAGAATCCGACAAACAAAAAGTGCTTGATGAAATGAATGTCCCTGATAATGCCACAACGGTAACCGTGACCAATAAGGAAGAACATGAATATTTAGGAAAATATATATCGAACGCACAAATCGGATCGAGAGCGATTTCTTCATCCTCAATCACCATTGCCAAAAAAGGCTCCGGATTGAATGTTGAGACCCATAATATCAGCGGCATCACGGATGAAATGTACCTGAATGCACTGATGACAGCCGGTGTTAAAGATGCGAAGGTGTATGTTACAGCACCGTTTGAAGTATCTGGGACTGCGGCTTTAACTGGATTGATTAAGGCGTATGAAGTTTCTTCTGACGAAGCGATCTCGGAGGATGTTAAGCAGGTCGCCAACCAAGAGCTTGTCACGACATCAGAGCTTGGAGACAAAATTGGTAACGAAAATGCGGCAGCCCTGATTGCAAAAATCAAAGAAGAGTTTGCTAAAAACGGGGTGCCTGATAATAAAGCTGACATCGAAAAACAAGTGGATGACGCAGCTTCTGATTTAAACGTCACACTTACTGACAGCCAAAAGAATCAGCTTGTCTCCCTATTCAATAAGATGAAAAACGCTAACATTGACTGGGGACAGGTCAGTGACCAGCTAGATAAAGCGAAAGATAAGATTACGAAATTCATAGAATCAGATGAAGGCAAAAACTTCATCCAGAAAGTCATTGATTTCTTCGTATCTATCTGGAATGCGATTGTATCTATATTCAAATAGGAAAAGCGCCGAAAAATCGGCGCTTTCTTTTATTGCTTTACACCCGTTTTAAATGGCAGATCAAGTTTTACAATATCTTCGTATGTTTCTCGCTTCACGACTAAATGAGCCTCACCGTTTTCGACAAATACAACGGCGGGTCTCGGAATACGGTTATAATTGTTGGCCATGCTGTATCCATAAGCGCCTGTACAAAAAACGGCAAGTAGATCGCCTTCTTTTACTTCCGGCAGGTCAATATCCCAAATCAGCATATCTCCGCTTTCACAGCACTTTCCGGCAATCGATACCGTTTTGTCATGCGCTTCTCCGATCCTGTTGGCTGCCGCAGCTTCATATTTAGCTTGGTAAAGCGCAGGACGAATATTATCGTTCATGCCTCCGTCTACTGCCACATATTGGCGGACACCCGGCACTTCTTTTTGAGAGCCAACCGTATAAAGGGTTGTGCCTGCGTCTCCCACGAGAGAACGGCCCGGTTCGATCCAAATTTCCGGGATGTCAAAACCGTAACGGGAAGCATTTTCTTTCACAGCGTCGATAATTTTTTCAACGTATTCAGTGGCGTGAAGCGGTTCATCATCTTCCGTATAACGAATGCCGAAACCTCCTCCAAGATTCAACACCTTGGATACAAATGAATATGAATCTCTCCACTCGTCTAGTTTTTTGAAGATTTTTTCCGCTGCTAACACAAAACCGGCCGTATCAAAAATTTGCGAGCCGATATGGCAATGGACACCCAGCAGCTGAATGTGTTTCGATTGTAATACTTGTTCAATGGCCCGTTCAGTTTGTCCGTTATGAAGATCGAAACCAAACTTTGAATCTTCCTGGCCCGTTGTAATGTAGTCATGCGTATGCGCTTCTACTCCGGGCGTGATCCGAAGAAGAACATCGATGGAGTGACCCGTTTCTTTACATAGGTCTTCAAGAAGCGCAATTTCATAGAAATTATCCACAACAATGCAGCCGATGCGGTGCTCAAGCGCCATGCGCAGTTCTTCCCTGCTCTTATTGTTCCCATGAAAGTGGATGCGTTCCGCCGGAAAGCCTGCCGCAACAGCCGTATATAGCTCTCCTCCGGATACGACATCTAAAGAAAGTCCCTCTTCCTCAGCGAGCTGAATCATTGCGACTGATGAGAATGCTTTGCTCGCATATGCCACCTGTGCTTTTAGCCCTGCAGAAATAAACGCCTGCTTAAAGCTTTTAGCACGCTCACGTATTAAAGCCACATCATATACGTAAAGAGGTGTTCCATATTTCTCCGCTAAATAGAGAGCATCCACACCTCCGATTTCTAAATGACCATGTTGATTTTGTCTGCTTGTGCCGTGTAAGAACAATGTCATTCCCTCTTTCTCCGCTTATGGATGAAAGGACAGTTTTATGGACTGTCCCTTCATAATTAAGACATACATTATCATACTCTTCAGTCAGTTTCAATGCGATTATGAATTGGTAGGCTGTCTTAAGCGATTTTTGGGGTGAACGATACTGGGTCTTACTTTTGCGCCAGGTTTCGCTGTGCGGACAAGAACCTGCCACAGCGCCTTTCCGTTAAAGGGAATCAGCGGCCATAAGTACGGTGTCTGAAGGGATTTGATGCTTGCCATGGCAATAATTAGCACTGTAAATCCGATGACGAGACCTTTTATATGAAATAAGGCAACGAGTATCATGAGGACAAGACGGCTCATTTTATTTGCCAAGCTTAATTCATAACTAGGCGTCGTAAAGGTTCCAATCGCCGCAAGTGAGACGTACAGAATCACCTCAGGAGAAAAAAGGCCGACCTCAATCGCAATCTGCCCGATCAGAACAGCGGCAATTAAACCCATTGCTGTCGATAAAGCCGTCGGGGTGTGAATGGCAGCCATTCTGAGAAACTCGATTCCTAAGTCAGCTAAAAATATCTGCAGGATGATCGGGATATGCGTATCTTTATTTAATCCGATAAATTTCATGTTGTCCGGGAGCAGATCAGGCTGAAGCACAAAGAGAAACCAGATCGGAAGAAATAAAGTAGAAGCAAGAATACCGAAAAATCTTACCCATCTTAAAAAGGTCCCGACTGAAGGCGCCTGCCTATATTCTTCAGCATGCTGCACATGGTGAAATAAAGTCGTCGGGGTAATGATTACACTCGGCGATGTGTCCACTATAATGATAACATGGCCTTCTAGAACATGATTTGCGGCCACATCCGGTCTTTCTGTATAGCGCACGAGCGGAAAAGGATTATAGCTTTGATTCACAATGAATTCCTCGACAGTTTTGTCTGCCATTGTTAATCCATCGACATCAATGGATGCAATTTCTTTTTCTACGATCTCAACCAGATCCGGATCAGCTATATCTTCTATATAACAAATGCTTAAATCCGTCTTTGACCGCTCACCAACTTTAGTCATCTTGACTCGAAGGCGTTCGTCTCTGATCCGCCTTCTGAGAAGGGCCGTATTGACGACGATATTTTCAACAAATCCGTCTCTGGCTCCCCTGACTACCTTTTCCGTATCAGGTTCTTCCGGGTTTCTGCCCGGATAGCTTCTGACGTCAATTATAAATGCGAAACCTGCACCTTCAACAATGACCGCGACGAGCCCGGACAGCACTTGGTCGGTGGTTTCATCCAAGGTTTTTACTTTTTCGACTTGGGCGTTAAGCAGCCTGTTTTCGACGATGTCGACCAGCTCATCAGGGTCTTCTTTCCGATTGTTAATGGCAACAAGCTCTCTCATTAAATGAATAATATAGGCTGTATCGCATAATCCATTTAGATAGTAAAGCTGGATCTCTTTATCTAAAATCGTGAGCTTGCGAACACCTACATCATAGCTTGTCCCCATCCCGACACGGTTTTTGAAGTACTCTTCATTTTTAGCTGGATTCCGATAAACCCGAATTTTCTCTTCCTTGTGGTCCGGCATGATACCCGCTCCTTTCTAAAATAAACTCGACCGCTTTCATGGTGATTGGCGACCCTTTTGAGATATCGTCTTTTCTGCCCATTTTGCCGATATCCCCGATACCGACAATAAGCGGGAGATCAAGTTTATCAAGGCAATAGACTGTATCTCCACTCATTCTGTGGTCATCAAATTCTCTTTCCCCAACTTTATCGACGCCGTATTCAGTTATTTCTCCATTGCGGTCAATGCTTACATCGACCCTGGTCCATTCAGCCTGATGTGTTTTTGACGCGACCGCAATCACACCGAGCACTTCAATAGACGGATGGGTTGCGACATAGGTTAGAGCGGCTTCTCCCGGACCCTCTCCTTGAAGGCCTGAGTCGTCAAACATGACAAATACAGGATCATACGGTGCTGAGGCGATCAGCTTGACAAGCTCGGCGCCGCTGCGGGTGGAAGGATTCCCTTTTGATTGTGAAATACACCGACCTCCCACTTTGCTTGCGGCGTATTCAATTGTTTTAGCGGCATAAACATCCCCGTCTGTTACCAGTATGACCTTGCGTTTTGTCGTCATGTCGGCATTATCCTTTCGGTTTGAAAATAACAGCTACGATAAAGGCGAAGAGAATAGCGGCTGAGATACCGGCCGAGGTCAGCTCAAAAATCCCCATGCCGATTCCGATAAATCCGTGTATATGCGCCTGATGCATGGCACCGTGCAGAAGACTGTGACCGAAGCTGACGATCGGAACGGTGGCGCCTCCTCCGGCAAATTCAATAAATTTATCGTAAATGCCGAAACCATCTAATATTGCACCGATTACAACAAATGATGTCATGACATGAGCTGGCGTCAATTTAAAAATATCCAAGAGCAGCTGGCCGACGATACAAATGGCCCCGCCGCAGACAAAAGCCAAAAGGTAGTCCATGTTAAGATGCACCTCCTGCACGCTCAAATACAACCCCGTGGGCGATAGTCGGGATGGTTTCTTTTTGCTGGATCATCGTCGGGCTTAATAGCGCCCCGGTCGCCACGACAAATACACGGTTTAATTTTCCTTCTCTCAGCTGCTTAAAAATATGAGAGTAGGTGACAACCGCTGAACAAGCACAGCCGCTCCCCCCGGCAAAGACCTGCTGATCCGGAGTGTAAATCAGAAGCCCGCAATCATCATGCTTTGTGCCGACTGGATATCCATCTTCTTTTAAAATGTCTTTTACGATTGGAGAACCGACGCCTGACAGGTCACCTGTCAGGATTAGATCATAATCATCCGCTGTCCGGTTGAGATCTTTAAAGTGCTGCTTAATCGTATCAGCTGCAGCCGGAGCCATAGCCGATCCCATATCAAAAGGATCTGTAATTCCTAAATCAGAAACCTTTCCGACAGTCGCACTTGTGATTTGGATATCACCCGGTGTCTGACTGATGACAACTGCACCGCTTCCGGTTACAGTGGAGGTAGCAGTGTCCGGTTTTTGCCCTCCGTATTCTGTCGGATAGCGAAACTGTCTTTCCGCAGTTGCATTGTGACTGCTGGTGGCAGCGAGTGCCCTTTTGGCAAACCCGCCATCAACTAAGGCTGATGCGACAGCCACTGTTTCCATTGATGTTGAACAGGCGCCAAACATACAAAGAAATGGGATTTTCAAGTGTCTTGCCACATAGTTAGCCGTCACGTTTTGGTTCAGCAAGTCGCCTGCCAGCAATAGGTCAATATCATCTTTTGTCAGATTGTTTTTTTGAAGCGCAACATTAACAGCGTCTTCCATCAGCTGCCGTTCCGCCATCTCCCAGCTTTTTTGATTACAATGCATTTCGTCATAGGTTTTATCAAATAAAGAGCCGAGCGGTCCGTCTTTTTCCTTTGGTCCTGCTGCCGTTCCCGCTGAGTTGACAAATATGGGATGTTCAAATACCCAGGTTTGCTTTCCTGTTAATTTCATTTTCTTCTCCTCCTATGACATCAGTTTCTCAAAAGCAAACCGAATCATTCCAACGATGTATGCAGCTACAACTCCGAAAACAATAACATTTCCTGCCAGTTTAAACATATTTGTCGCTACTCCAAGCACTAATCCTTCGCTTTTATATTCAAGAGCCGCGCTTGCCATACTGTTGGCAAAACCTGTGACAGGTACGGCTGAACCTGCTCCTGCGAATTGTCCGATTCTGTCATAGATGCCGAACCCTGTAAGCAGGGCAGAAATTAGTATCAGCGTTGCAGCTGTTGGATTCCCCGCAGTTTTTTCATTGAAATCAAAAAAATGGATATAAAAATTTTGCAGACCTTGCCCGATTGCACAAATCAGTCCGCCCACTAAAAAGGCTTTTACACAGTTCCAGACGTAAGGCGGCTTAGGCTGATATGTTTTCACTTTTGATTTGTAATTTTCTTTTATGTTTGTCATCTTGAAACCTCCTTATGAATGGTCAATAAAGTACAGCCAGTGAAATAAAGATCCCGCGATTTTCCCAATCACGATGGCCATTAATAAAATAATGATTTTACTTCTGAGCCCGATTCGTTTCGCCAAAATCGGCAGGACATTTAAAACCTCTGTAAGAGCAGCCGCTAGCATCCCGACGAACAAACCTGCCAGAAGCCCGACCGGCACAGCTATCCATTTTGTTAGATAAAGATGATTCATATGAAGCGTCTCCCATCCCCCGCAAACCGCGCCAAGAATAACAGCCGCTTCATAAGCCTGAACAAATCTCATTGTTTTGGTGAGCTGCATCAGCCGCGGAATGATTCCCATTACGGTTAAAAAAGCAACGAAACCCGCCCCCACCGTTATGCCTCCGCCGAGCCCAACAAAAATAATGAACAATACACTAACGATCATGCAGATCCTTTATGGTTTCTTGATTCTCATGCATGGCCACATATTGATCGAGATCAAGCTGATAGTTAAACATCTCAACCTCCAGCGGGCTGGGCTCTTCATTTAGGCGCTTTTTAAATATGTGGTTAAAAAACACGATCATCCCCAGTCCCAAACCGATGCTGTATGGGATTTGAAGCAAATATGGATAGTCATTCCTCTCTCCGGTTATGATTTCATATAGTGCGATATGAACATCTCTCATGCTTACATCCTCATGAAAGTTCATGATGGCAAGACACGATCCAATAAACAGAAGCAGCCAGACACCGATAAATAGAACCGTTGATAAATTTCGCTTTCGATACTGAATTTCAACAATGGTTTCTGCTCCGCCTACGGTTTGAACATCAAGTGCCGGATCTTGTAAATGAATGGCTCTGAGGACTTGTATGATATCCAGAATTACGATATTTTTATCTTTTTCGCTCACCTGATAAAGCGGCATAGCCGAAAGTTTCTTTTTCAGCTGAAGCTGCCCTTCTATTTGTGCGGCATCTCCAACGGTAATAATATCCCCTGGATGTGCCAGCACCCGGTGGCGAAGCCGGATAAATATTCGTCGTTCCATCATTGATCACCATCTTTCGGTGGTTATATATGTAGTATGTGGTTCGATTTTGTTCTCATTCATCCGCTCGAAAAGACCATAAATTACCACGCTTTTGCACACAAAAAAGCTAGCCTGCACTGCAGACTAGCCATCCGTATGATCCATTTGAACCTTGATCTGTTTTAATATTTTCTTTTCAAGCCTGGAAACCTGAACCTGAGAGATCCCGAGCCGCTCAGCCACCTCGGACTGTGTCTGGTCTTTATAATATCTGAGATAGACGATTAGTTTTTCCCTTTCCTCCAAATCGCTGATCGCTTCTTTCAGCGCAATTTTGTCAAACCATTTTTCTTCTGAGTTGTCAGCGATTTGATCAAGCAGGGTAATCGGATCTCCGTCATTTTCATAAACGGTTTCGTGAATCGAAGATGGAGCCCTTACCGCCTCTTGGGCCAGTACAACATCCTCAGCTTCAATCTCCAAATGGTCAGCGATCTCCTGCACCGTCGGCACTCTGCCCAGTGTTTTCGAAAGCTCATCCTTCGCCCGCCGGATTTTGTTTCCGAGCTCTTTTAATGACCTTGATACTTTTACGGTTCCGTCATCACGGATAAACCGCTGGATTTCTCCGATAATCATCGGCACTGCATACGTTGAAAAACGCACATCATAGGTTAAATCAAATTTGTCAACAGATTTTAACAGCCCGATGCAGCCGATCTGGAAGAGATCGTCAGGCTCATATCCTCTGTTTAAAAACCGCTGTACGACAGACCAAACAAGACGCATGTTTTTTTCTATGAGGAGGTCTCTTGCCTGCTGGTCGCCATTTTGGCTTTGTTTGATTAATTCCTTTACTTCATGATCCTTCAGCTGAGCGTTTTTGCCGTTTTTCTTAACCTCCACATCCATAACAAATCTCCTTAATTACAAAGCGCTTTGCTTTTTGATAAGTGCTTTGTTAAGCGAATCGTTGTTCCCATTTCAGGCGATGAATCGATACTGACATCATCCATGAAATTTTCCATAATGGTAAAGCCCATTCCAGAGCGCTCAAGCTCAGGCTTAGTCGTAAATAGAGGCTGACGGGCTTCTTCAAGATCTGTAATGCCTAAGCCTTCATCACGAATAGTCATATATACGACATGATCTTCCAGCGTCACTGAAATGTAAACTTTCCCTTCACAGTTCTCTTCATATCCATGGATAATCGCATTCGTGACAGCCTCTGACACGACTGTTTTGATTTCAGTCAGTTCATCCATTGTCGGGTCCAGCTGAGCTATAAATGAAGCAACTGTCACACGGGCGAACGATTCATTCTGACTGAGGGCAGAAAACTCAATGTGCATTTCATTTTTCATGATGCCACCCCCAGTGTCAGGAGCGCCTGCTGTTCAGATTGTTCAAATCGGATAATTTTAAACAGGCCCGACATATCAAACAATCGCTTCACCGCAGGAGAGATAGCGCAAACGACCATTTCCCCGCCAATTTGCTTAATTTGCTTGTATCTTCCTAAAATAACGCCAAGCCCCGAGCTGTCCATAAAGGAAAGGTCCTCCAAGTTCAGCACGATATGGCGAATATCATCCTTCTCCAATGATTGAGTCACTTTTTGCTTCAGGGTTTCAGCCGTATGGTGATCGAGTTCGCCTGTTAATCGAATACAAAGCACAGATTCTTTGACATGCATGTCAATTCCAAGGCTCATGCTCATTCCTCCTTGATATGATCGGATAATGAGTGTTTCGATTTCGACGGAATGAATTCCTTCACCGTGACAAAACTAGTGGTCATTCGGCATAATTACTTAAATTTTGTCCAGTCTCCCATCGTCCGCTTCAAGAATGTGATAAACCCGGCTTCCTTCATATCTTCTTTTGCAGCAACAGGACTTTCAGCGAGTACTTCTCCATCCTTTTTCAGAACAAGAGTGCCAAGCTCTTGGCCTTTTTGAATCGGAGCACTAATATTGTCCTTCATCTTGATTTCTTTTTTCACATCGTTCATATCCTCGCCTTTTTTCGTCAATATTGAAATCGGCTCAGATGTAGTGAGTTCGATAAATTTTTGTTTCCCTTTTTTGACCTTTACTTTTGCTACTGTTTCATTTCGTTTATATAAAGGATGCGTTTCATACTGGTTAAAGGCGAAGTCAAGCATTTTTGTCACTTGCGCGTTTCTTTCTTTAGGCGTGCTCGCTCCGAATACAACCGCTATGGCCCGCATGTTTCCTTTTTTAGCCGAAGCAGTCAGACAATATTTCGCTTCGCCTGTATAGCCTGTTTTTACGCCGTCTACACCAGGATAAAATTTGATAAGGCGATTTGTATTCACAAGCCAAAACTTTTTATCTGTATTTTCACGCAGATAATCTTCATACGTGCCGGTAAACTTCGTAATTGATTCGTATTTCAATAATTCCTTAGCCATGATTGCCATGTCATAAGCAGAGCTGTAGTGTCCTTCCTCGGTCAGTCCTGTTGGGTTTTTAAAGGATGTATTTTTCAATCCCAGCTCTTTTGCTTTTTTATTCATTTTCTTCACAAATTCTTCTTCAGAGCCGGAAATAAATTCAGCCATGGCGACGGAAGCGTCATTTCCCGAAGCGATTGCGATGCCTTTCAGCATTTCTTTGACAGTCATTTCTTCGCCGGGCTCAAGGAATATCTGTGAGCCGCCCATTGACGCCGCATGCTCGCTTGTACGGACTTTATCACTCATTTTGATTTTGCCTTTATCTAAAGCTTCCATAATCAAAAGCATCGTCATAATTTTCGTCATGCTTGCAGGCGCCAGTCTCTCATTGCTGTTCTTGTTGTAAAGCACTTTTCCCGTGTCACGTTCTATCAGCACCGCAGACTTCGCTTCATGAGCAAGCTCCGATGTACGTTTTCCGTCTTGTTTTGCAAATGCAGACGGTGCAAATGTAAGCAGCATTATACCAATCAACAAAGTGGATAAAAGACGTTTCATCTCAAAAGCCCTCCATTTCATAATCCTTTTTATTTTTTCCAAGCGGGATGGTTTTATACGCCACTGATGGAAAATGTTTCGAATTTTGGGCATAAAAAAAGACAGCTGTGTGATATCAGACACAGCTGTCTTTTGATCCTGCATTGATTCATATTTATTCGTACTGAGCGACGATCGCTTTAACAAGCTTCAAGAATCCAGCTTTTACTTTTTCGGTCACTTCCATAACTTCATCGTGACTTAAAGGCTGATCCAGAATTCCGGCTGCCGCGTTAGAGATGCAGGAAATGCCAAGAACCCGCATTCCCGCATGATTCGCCACAATGACTTCCGGAACAGTAGACATGCCGACAGCATCAGAGCCCATCGTTCTTAAGAAACGGACTTCTGCCGGTGTTTCGTAAGAAGGTCCTGTCACAGCAGTGTACACGCCTTTTTGAATTGGGATATTAAGGTCTTTCGCAATCTTTTCAGCCAGGCTGGATAGATCTTTGTCATAGGCTGAAGACATATCTGGAAATCTGGCGCCGAAATCAGCTTCGTTTGGCCCGATTAACGGGTTTGTTCCCATAAAGTTGATATGATCGGTAATAATCATTAAGTCTCCCGCACGGAATTCAGTGTTGACACCGCCTGCGGCATTTGTCACGATCAACGCTTCCACACCGAGCGCTTTCATCACGCGTACAGGGAATGTGACTTTCTCCATTGAATAGCCTTCATAAAAATGAAAGCGGCCCTGCATTGCAATGACGGAAACTCCTTCAAGAGTGCCAAGCACAAGCTGTCCGGCATGCCCTTCAACAGTAGATACCGGGAATTCAGGTATGTCTTCATATTTCAGCTTGACCGGATTTTCGATTTCGTCCGCCAAAATGCCAAGACCTGAGCCTAAAATAAGGCCAATCTTCGGAGATTCCGGCAGGTTTTGTTTAATAAAAGCGGCTGCGCGTTCAATTCTGTCCTTCAAGAAACAGTCCCCCTATTGTAATAAAGATAAAAAGCTTTTCCCGTATTTCGGTTTATTCGTTTGGAAATTATCAGCGATCGTTGCGCCGATATCAGCAAATGTATCAGCAAGCGGCAGCATTTGCGCTTTCTTATGTTTTTTGCTGTAGGCGAGAATCGGCACATACTCGCGTGTATGGTCAGTCCCATGATGAATCGGATCATTGCCGTGGTCGGCTGTAATAATTAACAGATCGTCTTCTCTCATTTTTTCAAACACTTCCGGAAGCCGCGCATCAAATTCTTCAAGCGCGCGTCCGTAGCCTTCAGGGTCACGGCGGTGTCCGAATAACGCGTCAAAATCAACAAGGTTCGCAAAGCTCAGACCCGTAAAGTCTTCTCCCAGCGTATCGATCACCTTGTCCATTCCGTCCATATTAGAAACCGTTCTGCGTGAAGAAGTAATGCCTTCTCCGTCGTAAATATCAGAGATTTTACCGATTGAAATCACATCTAAGCCGCTGTCTTTCAATTCATTCATGACAGTACGGTCAAACGGTTTAAGGGCATAGTCATGGCGGTTTGGCGTCCGTTTGAATTGACCCGGCTCTCCGACGAACGGCCGTGCAATAATGCGGCCAACCATATATTTCGGATCAAGCGTCAGCTCTCTCGCCGTTTCGCAAATGCGATACAGCTCCTCAAGCGGCACAACCTCTTCGTGAGCGGCAATTTGCAGAACAGAGTCAGCAGACGTGTAAACAATTAAAGCCCCTGTCTCCATGTGCTCCTGACCAAGCTCATCCAAAATCGCTGTGCCGGAAGCCGGCTTGTTTCCAATAATTTTGCGGCCAGATCTCTTTTCCAGCTCTTGAAGCAATTCATCAGGAAAGCCTTCCGGGAACACTTTAAATGGTTTATCAATGTATAAACCCATAATCTCCCAATGGCCGGTCATCGTATCTTTTCCGTTTGACGCTTCTTGCATTTTTCCATAGTAGGCAAGCGGATGTTCTGTTTTTTCTACACCTTTGATATCTTCGATAAGACCAAGGCCGAGCTTTGCCATATTCGGCATATGTAATCCGTTCATATGCTCGGCAATATGACCGAGCGTATGAGCGCCTTCATCATTAAAGTCAGCGGCATCCGGCGCTTCGCCGATTCCGACTGAGTCCATCACAATTAAAAACACACGATTATATTTGTATGCAGGCATCTTGAAAGCCTCCTTTTTTTCTATACGTCTATTGTATCGCTAAGAGGTCTGACAACTCAAGTATAAACCGTTTTCATTCCCGTTGACAATGTATTTGAAAATAATGAGAAACTTCAATATTTTCTGTCGCTCTAAACAAAAAAGCCGCAGCCACCTGCGGCTATGCTCGCGGATGAAACTGCTTGTACACATCCTTCAGCCTTGTTTTCGTCACATGCGTATAAATTTGCGTCGTGGATATATCCGCATGACCGAGCATTTCCTGCACCGCTCTTAAATCTGCCCCGTTCTCAAGCAGATGCGTCGCAAAGGAATGCCTGAGCGTATGCGGAGTCAGCTCTTTCTTAATGCCGGCTTCCAACGCGATTTTTTTCAGGTTCTTCCAAAATCCCTGGCGGCTGATCTGTTTGCCGTGATGATTTAAAAAGAGGGCGTCAGACACATTGTTCTTTAACAGTTTTCCCCTGGCTTTTGTCATATATTCCTCAATGGCGGAAGCGGCGGCTTCACCAATTGGCACAATCCGTTCTTTTCTTCCTTTGCCAAAGCATCGGATAAACCCCATAGATAAATGAACATCTGCCGTTTTCAACTCAATCATTTCACTGACTCGTATGCCTGTCGCATAAAGCAGCTCCAGCATTGCTTTATCCCGATAGCCGAATGGGCTCGTCAGCTTAGGCGTGTCCAATAATCGCTCGACTTCATTGAGTGCGAGCACCTTCGGAAGCGCCCGTTCCGTCTTTTGTGTTTCGATATGAACGGAAGGGTCCTTATCCGTTACTTTTTCTCTGAGCAGAAATTGATGAAAAGAGCGAATGGATGCCAAATGCCGCGCCGATGTCTTGCCGGATTTCCCCGAGTCCTTCAAATGCTTTAAGTACTGGATAATATGTATGCGGGTAACGTGATTCCAATCCGTAACATGAAGGGTTTCTGTTAAGTAGAGAGAATAGCTTTTCAAGTCACGTTCATAGGATACGATCGTATTTTGAGAGAGCCCTCTCTCTACCATAACGTAGTGGATGAAATCCTTTATTTGATCTTTCACTCTTGATCTACTCCCCGTTTTGGTAAAAAAAGATCAACCGGTCGAACCATCCGCCTTTTTCATCCTGATCCATTTCAACAACTTTTACAGCGGAGCCTTCCGGTTTATCATACCGATGATAGTTTTCATACTCTTGATTCACCCATATCATAGCATAATAGAACAAAGCGGTAAAACCGGTAAACAGGATGAAAACTTTCAATGCATCGACAGCTGTTTTCAGGAATCTTCCCATGTCCTAATCGATCCTTTCCTATGGTTCCAGTTATATAAACCATATGCCAAATCAGAAAGGTTTTATACATAGAAACAGCAAAAAACCCTTTCCCCATGAGAAAAGGTTCGCGCTCGGCACCGTCTATTCAGTTTCTTTTCCGTTACAGCGGTGGCAAATGCCGTGAAACGTCAATCTATGATCTTTAATCTTAAATTTCCAATCACGTTCAATGATTTCTTCCACGTCTTCAAGCAAATCTTCTTCAATTTCATCAACGGCTCCGCACTCCATGCACACCAAGTGGTGATGAAAGTGAGCTGCGCCCTCTTTCCGAAGGTCGTAACGGGACACACCGTCTCCAAAGTTAATTTTATCTACGACTTTTAATTCAGTTAATAATTCAAGCGTACGGTATACTGTAGCGAGACCGATCTCAGGAGATTTCTCTTTTACGAGGAGGTATACATCTTCTGCGCTTAAATGGTCTTCTTCGTTTTCAAGCAGCACTCTTACTGTCGCTTCACGCTGTGGCGTAAGTTTATAGCTGGATGAGTGCAGTTGTTTCTTAATTCGATCAATACGGTTTTCCATGTCTTTCCCTCCTACGCCGCATTCCATGACTCATTATAACAAAATACGCGCAGAGTTCCAACTATAATTATTATAAACTGATAAATAAAACGGTTTTCTTTTAATAATGATTTTAAAAAAGTCTAGATGTAAGCTTTTCCATTAAAACAGGAGATAAGTATGCTTCAAAGAGAGATGAGATCAGTGCTAAAAACAGAATGACCAGCAGCACAAAGGCATACCGCCCGAACCATTGAATTGGCGCGTCATGCAGGCTTCGTTTCACGAACAGCTGTCTGATTAACTTTAATGAAAACGCAATTGCACATGTGCCCATAATGAGATAAGCCGGAATCAGCAGCACATTTTGCGGCAAAACGGAGACAAATGATAGGAAAAACCCGCTTACTCCCATCTGATTGACTAAAAACCCGACAGTAAAGCCGACGACGATCCCTTTCAGAAAGATCATAATGAAAATAATCGGCATCCCAATGACGGAAATTCCCAGTATCCACATCAGGCCTAAATACTTTGCATTATGAAAGATACTTTGCCCAAACATATCAGCTGAACTTGCCTGTTTTCCATCCGAAAGCTGTCCAAAAAATTGACTTAAGTAGTAGTATAAATCTTCTTTCTGGCTGATGGTCATACTGTTGACAATAATCGCGCCAAAGATGACACCCATGAAAAACAGCACTGACACAAATATATAAAGAGAGAGATGATCTTTAACATGCCTGAGAAACATGTCCTTATAAGAGATTTTTCGCATACCGTTTCCTCCCGCCCGCTCTAGTGATTTGATTTAATAGATTGTATGAAAGAAACAGAAAAACATGCCCTTTTTCAAAAAGAAACGATAGAGACGAATGCTAGGCGGCTTTTTGGGGCACAAAAAAATCCTTATCATCAACTGCTGTATGATCATAAGGATTCTTATGCTTCCGTTTATTCAAAATCTCTTTTTTGCTTTTTGTCATTCTTTCATGTGTGCTAAAAGATGGTGTGCTGCCTCTTGATAATAAGACGTCACGTCCGCCGTTTCTCAATCGATGCTCCCGCTTCTTTTTCGCTTGACTTTTTGCCATGTGATCACTCCCTTTTTTATTTTCATAGTAATGATAACAAAATTGAGCAATGATAAGAAAAAAACAGCACCTGCTATGACAGGTGCTGTTTAGCTACATTTATTTCACTGCTGTAAGAGCTGCATGCTCGACAGCTGCTGCTACCGCATGATGGACTTTTGAATCAAGCGGCTGAGGGACCACATCACCTTGTTTTGTGCAAGCTGCGATAGCCTCTGCTGCTGCTACAAGCATATCATGATTAATTTCCCTGCTTTTTGCATTAAGCGCTCCTCTAAAAATTCCCGGAAAACCGAGTACATTATTGACAGAACGCCCGTCAGCTGCATATGCGGCGCCAGCCTGCAGTGCGGCCTCCGGCTCAATTTCCGGCTTCGGATTCGATAAAGCCAAAATCACTTGACCAGAACGTACAAATGCCGGTTTTATTAAACCCGGAACGCCCGTTGTAGCAATGACAATATCACATGTTTTCATGAGCTCCTCAATACTGGAAACTGCCTGTCCGCCGTATTGTTCGAGACGGTTCATTGCTGACTCTGATTTGTCTGTTCCGTATACAGCATTCACACCATAAGCCATGAACATCCGGCAGATGGCCACGCCTGCTGCGCCAAGGCCGATTTGCCCCACTTTCGCTTCCTTCAGGTCAACCCCCGCACTCCTGCATGCCGAGATGGCAGCTGCCAGCGTCACTACAGCTGTACCATGCTGGTCATCGTGCATAACAGGAATGTTCAGCTCCTCTTTTAGGCGATCCTCGATTTCAAAACAATGCGGCGAACCGATATCCTCAAGAAGGATGCCGCTAAAGCCCGGAGAAATATGTTTTACTGTTTTGATGATTTCTTCAGGATCACTCGTATCAAGCAGTATCGGAATGCCGCTAATACCCGCCAGCTGATCAAACAAAGCAGCCTTTCCTTCCATGACAGGCATGCCAGCCACAGAGCCGATATTTCCAAGGCCTAAAATTGCGGTTCCATCTGTTACAATTGCAACAGAATTGCTGATCGTTGTATAAATAGAAGCTTTTTCAGGTTCTTTTTCGATCAGTCGGCACACGTCTGCAACACCTGGTGTATAGACACGTCCCAGCTCTGCCAGTGAACGGATCGGCATTTTGCTTTTCATTTGAATTTTTCCGCCTTCATGTGCGGACAGGACTTCATCAGATACGGTGTGAAGCCTGATCCCTTCTCCGAGTGCCTGTACAGCCGCGATCACTTCCTGAAGCTGTTCTTCATTCTCCACTTGAACGGTAATATTCCGCATTGTGTAATTGGGTCCGACTTTTACCGTCTCCACTTCACCAATATCTCCGCCCAGAAGGCCGATTGCCGTAGCCACCCTTCCAAGATTTCCGGGAACCGAAGGCGTTTCGATCATCAGTGTCCGAATCATGTGTTTCGCTATCATTCAGTGATCCTCCCCTATTAGCCTAGTTTTTCGGCTTTAACTGTATTGTTTTTCGTATACCATATAAATTTTCCTGTATAACCATAGATAATTGCAAGACCTATTGCTACAAAACTGAGCCACATAAACGGCAGATAAGAGAAGGTAGAAACACCTAAAATACCAGCCATGTAAATCCCATTATCAGACCAAGGAACCATCCCCGAAGTCAATGTTCCCCCGACCTCTGAGTTACGTGATAACACTCTTCTGTCCAGATGTAAGCGATCATAGCTGTCTTCCATAATTTTCGGAGTCAAAATAAGGGATACATACATCGCACAGCCGAAGATGTTTGCTAAAAACGCTACGATCAGCGTAGATAATGTGACATTGCCGGCTGAAGTTAATTTCTTTTCAAACGTTGAAACAATGACTTTTAACACGCCGAGTTTCTCAAGCAGACCGCCAAAACCAAGGCCAAAGATAATGACGACAAGAGAATCAAGCATACCGACAATTCCACCGCGGTTTAACAAGCCGTTCAAAAATTCAACATCAGTTTTAATAGAGAAGCCGTTGTACGCAGTTGCAATCGCATGGGCAATATCCATTCCTTGGAAAACAACAGCCCAGATTGCACCGAGTAAAGCGCCAATTACGATAACCGGCATAGATGGCTTTTTCATCGCCAATAAGACTATGACGACAACTGCCGGGATCAGCATCCAAATATGAATGTCAAACGTGTTTTGCAAAGATGATTTTAAGAATTCAACTTTATCAAGATCGATATTTTTCCCGCCGTACATAAATCCAACAACTGTAAAGAGTATAGCTGTAATGACATAAGCAGGTATTGATAAATAAAGCATTGCTCTCACGTGAGCCAATACATCGACTTTTGATAGTGAAGAAGCTAGAACTGTACTGTCAGACAGCGGAGACAGCTTGTCCCCGAAATAAGCACCTGAAAGAATAGCTCCCGCTACAAGAGGAAGCGGAATGCCTAAACCCTCTCCAATTGCGATCATGGCAATGCCGGCAGTTCCGACTGTTCCCCATGACGTTCCTGTTGCCACAGACATAATGGAACAAATAATTAACGTTGCCAGTAAAAAGATACTTGGGTGAATAAATTCCAGTCCGTAATAAATCAAAGTCGGCACAACGCCTCCGGCAATCCATGTTCCGATGAGCGCACCAACTGAAACGAGAATCAGTACGGCTTCAAGGCCATTTGATATCCCATGTACAATCGCATTTTGCAAATCTTTATAAGAATAACCGAGTCTTATACCTAAAAGCATTGCAATAAACCATGAAACAAAAAGCGCCAGCTGTATCGGCAAGTCGAGAAAGACTGTAAACGATAGAACAAGTGCTAAAAATACTCCTAGTACAATAATAATTTCAAATAGTGTTGGCAATCTTACATCCTTCAAAAGAAGTCCCCCTTCATGTAAAAGCTAAAACGCTTTCAATATATAGTGCAACACGTATACTATACTTCCTCATCCCTATGTTGTAAACAGCTTATTCATCCGACTATTCGGAGATGAATAAGCTGTATTTTGCACAAATTTTATTTTTCTAATAGTTCTTTCCCTGCGATACCTGGTTTGGTCATCTCATATGGGTTTAAAATAATATCCAATTCTTCTTCAGTCAGCACATCATGCTGCAGACAAAGATCCCGGACAGATTGCCCTGTCATAATTGCTTCCCGGGCAATTCTGGCTGCCGCTTCATACCCAAGATGCGGATTGACTGCAGTGATCACTCCAGCGCTTTTTTCTACATATTGCTTCAACCGCTTTTCGTTAGCTTCGATGCCTTTTAAGCAATGATCAGTGAACGAACGGAAGCCGTTGTTCATGATGCTGATGGATTGAAGCAAATTAAAGACAAGCACGGGCTCCATGACGTTCAACTCAAGCTGGCCGGCTTCTGAAGCAAGGCAGATTGTATTGTCGTTTCCGATAACCTGGAACGCAATTTGGTTGATCAGCTCCGCCATAACCGGATTGACTTTCCCCGGCATAATAGATGAACCCGGCTGACGTGCAGGCAGAGAAATTTCCGCAAGTCCGGCGCGCGGTCCCGACGCCATTAAGCGCAGGTCGTTTGCGATCTTCGACATGTTCATCATGCAGACTTTTAATGAAGCTGATACCTCTGTATAGGCATCTGTATTTTGTGTCGCATCAACAAGATGATCAGCGCCGACAAGAGGAAGCCCGCTAATATCAGCAAGGTGCTTTACTACCTGTTTGATATATTCAGGATCAGCGTTCAGCCCTGTACCAACAGCAGTTGCGCCCATGTTGACTTCATACAGGTGCTGGCGCGATTGCTTGATTCGTTTGATATCTCGCTCGAGAACACGGCTGTAAGCTTCGAATTCCTGGCCAAGACGGATCGGAACCGCATCTTGAAGGTGTGTCCGGCCCATTTTAATAACAGAGTCAAACTCCTGTGCTTTTTGCTTAAACACACTATGCATATCTTCCATTGTTTTCAGCAGTTTTTCCAAGAGCTTCAATGTGGAAATATGAATAGCAGTCGGGAACACATCGTTCGTAGACTGTGACATGTTCACATGTGTGTTTGGACTTAAATGGATATAATCTCCCTTTTTATGGCCCATGATTTCAAGCGCCCGGTTTCCGATAACCTCATTCGCGTTCATGTTCATAGAAGTTCCGGCACCGCCCTGAATCGGATCGACGATAAACTGATCGTGCCACTTGCCTTCCAGAATCTCGTCAGCGGCTTGTACGATAGCTTGGCCAATTCCTTCATACAGCCGTTTCACGTCCATGTTGGCAAGAGCCGCGGCTTTTTTTACAATCGCCAGTGCGTTAATCATTTCCTCATGGATTTTGTATCCTGTGATCGGGAAATTTTCAGAAGCACGGAGCGTCTGAATTCCGTAATAAACATCTGCTTCAATTTGTTTTTCCCCAAGGAAGTCTTTTTCCACGCGATATTCTTTTTGGCCGTTTAACATAATCTTTAACCTTCTTTCTCTTTGCTGGTTATCGTTTTTACATTTTACAGGACAACGTCATCAGCTATCGGCGTTTCCATAATTCTCTTGACGACAGGAAGATCCGAAGACTGACCTAGCGCCCACATCAATTTTGGCACAATTGCTTCTGTGTTCATATTTCTTGATCGGATAATTAAGTCTTGGTTGACTCTGCGGCCAACTTCGTAAATGCTCATGTCTTCGCCTTCTTCAAGACATTGGGTCGTAATGACGACGACAATGCCGCTTTCGATCAGCTCATTCACTTTTGACAAAATGTCCCTGCCTTCAAACGGCACCCCTCCGCTGCCATAACTCTCAATGACAATCCCTTTATACAAGCTTTTAAGGGCATCAAACATTTCGGGCTTTAAGCCTGGATGCAGCTTCAGCAGACATACATCTGTGCATAGTGAAGTGTCAACTGTGAAGGTGTCGTTCTCAGGTTCCGTTACTTGTTTGTTGTATTCGATCCCGTCTTCATTGATAAAAGCGATATATGGGTAATTGATGCTTTCAAATGCGTCGTAGCTTTTCGTTCTTAATTTGATCGCACGCGTTCCCTGAATGACTCTGCCGTCAAATACAACATAAACGCCGCCCACGCCTTCACAGGCAAATCGAATGGCATCTGTAATATTTTTTTTAGCATCGGTTTTTTGGAACGTGATCGGAATCTGCGAGCCGGTGATGACAATCGGCTTTTTGGCATGCTGCAGCATATACGATAGTGCGGCAGATGTATAGGCCATTGTATCTGTACCGTGAGTAATAACAAACCCGTCATAGGCATCATAATTTTCCTTAACGGCTTCCGCTATTTCCACCCAGTATTCAGGCTGCATATTGGTGCTGTCTATATTCATAAGCGACTGAGTTTCCATTGTGTAATCGTTATCAAGTTTTGATACGTAACTTAATAATTCATCAGCCTTGACTCCGGGAGCCAGCCCATTTTCCCCTTCAACTGAAGCAATCGTTCCCCCAGTTGTCAACATCAATAATTTTTTCATACCATGCACCTCTTCACTGTATCTAAAGATGGGTTGCGAGAAGGTATTCGCTTTTCGCATACTTTTAATGCAATTATAGACACGGAAAATAAAATACGCAAGACATTATTATTCAATTCGCGTACACTTCCTAATACCTATATGATATAATCAGCTCAAGGTGAAAAAGGAGCGGAAGTTCATGAATCTAGATCGTTTAACTGAATTGAGAAAAAAGAAAAATTGGTCGCTTCAATATACAGCTGACCTTCTCGGTATCGCAAAAAGCACATATGCCGGCTACGAGTCAGGCTACCGACGGCCTTCACTTGAAGCGCTTGCCATGCTGGCTGACCTCTTTGACACAACCTGCGATGAACTTTTAGGCCGCGAGAAACAAAAGCAGACTGCTCCTCAGGCCATAGAATTGGCCACGTGGAGCAGCCTTGACTTTACCATTTCTGTTGATGGCCAGCCGCTGAGTGAAGATGAAATCATCCAGCTGATTACCTTTATACGCACAAAAAGAAAAGTACAGGAGGAACTGAGTTAATCTTTAGCTCACGGTTTAATTTTACCGTAGGTTCCTCCTCCTCCGGCTTTCAATTCCAGTTTTCCGGATCTCGCTTTTACGATAAGCGCCGCGGTTTTCGGCGGGACAACGCGAGCCAAATCTTCTTCTGCAGCCTCGTGAAGAACAGCCATTTCTGTTCCGAAGGCTTTTTTTAGTTTGTCCAGCGTTTTCGGGCCTACACCCGGAACAAATTGCAGCGGGATCTGATGTACATATCGCGGACGCGGGACGCGAACTTCAAGCTGATCACTCAATTCATGCAATCTTTCGCTGACTCCCTTGGTAAATCTGGCATTTCCGCAATTCGCGCACGCTGTTTCCCCGCTTATAGCAGGCTCTCCGCACGCTTCGCAAGCCGTCTGATAATATTTCCCCAATAACGGGTCCAAGCCGTAATTTGCGATAATTTTCCTGTCATCTTGTCCCTTTAATGCAAGAGCAAATTCAGTAAAATCAGCTGACTGCACATATAGTTCATTATATTCTCTGCCGATTTTCCCTAACGAATGCGCATCAGAATTTGTTAAAAAAGGATACGGATTCAATTCAGAAACGTGTGATGCCATGTCTGTATCACAGCTTAATCCAAGCTCCACCGCGTCTATCATAGATGGATCAAAAACCTCAGTTAAGCTTGATTTAACCCCTTTTCCATATAAGCTTTTATGCGGCGTAAAGATATGGGCGGGGATAAACAGGCCGCCCATTCCCTGCACTTTTTTTTGCAGGTTTAAGCCCGTTTCATAAATCCGCTGCGAGCTTAAATGAATATTTTTCAGCCGGGCTGACAGCCAGTTTGAAAACTGTTTCATAGCAGCCAGCGTCGGCATAAATACGAGCACATGGATCGGTCCGCTGCAGGCTTCATCATAAATCTCCAGCTCGCTCCCCAATAAAAGAGTCGTGCTGCGATAACGGATTCCTCCCCCGTCAAGCTCGCGATATTTTCCAGATGCAATGCCTTCCTCAAGCTCTAGAATGACTTCCGGAGAATGACAGTCGATAATGCCGAGGAGTTCAATTCCTTTATGTTCACTGGCTTCAACCAAAATTCTGTCCAGCGTTAATGTTTTGGCGCCTGTTATTTTGACAGCCCTTCCTGTAAAGGTCCGGCCGATATGAATGTGCAAATCCGCGTAAATCTTTTTCATTTTTGTGCTTGGAGCGCTTCTTTCAGCTGAAGATACTGAATCGCGTAGGCTGTTTTAGCATCGTATACTTCACGCGATTCAACCAGCTTTAGCGCATCTTCAAGCGTCACCTCCATCACTTCAACAAACTCGTCCTCATCAAGCTCCCGTTTCTCTTCAAGCACAGAAAGCTCCTCAGCAAGAAAAACGTGAACGATTTCATCTGCAAATCCGGGTGATGTATAAAACGCAGTTATTTTTGTCAGTTTTTTTGCTGTATAACCGGTTTCCTCTTCAAGTTCCCGAAGTGCCGTATACTCCGGCTCCTCACCTTTTTCAAGCTTACCGGCCGGAATTTCAACGATCATCCGCTCAAGCGGCTTACGGAATTGTTTGACCATGATGATTTTCCCTTCATCTGTGACGGCTAGTACCGCTACAGCTCCAGGGTGTTTCACAATTTCACGTTTACTGGCTTTGCCGTTTGGCAGCTCTACATCCTCGACATAAAGATCAATGACTTTACCCGAAAAGATCTGTTCTTTGGCAATTGTTTTTTCTTCTAATGATTTCATTTCTTCATCTCCCGTTCTGTCTCTATATGATGCCCCATACATTTTATCATACTAGAGCAAAAGGGGGCTTCTTCGTGAAAGTGCACCGCATGCCAAAAGGTGTTGTCTTAGTCGGAAAAGCATGGGAAATTCGGGCGAAGTTAAAAGAGTATGGACGCACATTTCAATATGTGAAAGATTGGATCTCAAAGCCATAAAAGTTGAAACTTTAGCTCCTTTATATTACGGTCAATACAAAGCCTAAAAAAGGAGTGTGCACATGAAAAAGCGCAAATTGGGTACATCTGATTTAGACATTAGTGAAGTCGGACTCGGCTGTATGTCTCTTGGAACTGAAAAAAACAAAGCATTGTCCATTTTGGATGAAGCGATCGAGCTTGGCATCAACTATTTGGACACAGCGGATTTGTATGACCGAGGACGCAATGAAGAAATTGTCGGTGATGCGATCCAAAACAGACGCCAGGATATTATTCTGGCAACAAAAGCGGGAAACCGTTGGGATGACGGAAGCGAGGGCTGGTATTGGGACCCTTCAAAAGCTTACATAAAAGAGGCGGTAAAAAAGAGCCTTACACGGCTGAAAACAGATTATATCGACCTTTATCAGCTTCACGGCGGCACGATAGAGGACAACATTGATGAAACGATTGAAGCGTTTGAGGAATTAAAACAAGAAGGTGTCATCCGCTACTACGGCATTTCTTCCATCCGCCCGAATGTGATGAAAGAATATGTAAAAAAATCAAACATCGTCAGCATTATGATGCAATTCAGCCTGTTTGACAGACGCCCTGAGGAATGGCTCCCGCTTTTAGAGGAACATCAAATCAGCGTAGTCGCCAGAGGTCCTGTTGCCAAAGGGCTCTTAACTGAAAAACCGCTTGATCAAGCTTCAGACAGTATGAAACAAAACGGGTACTTGTCCTATTCATTCGAGGAACTGACAAATGCCCGCAAGGCAATGGAGGAAGTGGCTCCCGATCTTTCCATGACAGAAAAGTCGCTGCAGTATCTGCTAGCACAGCCGGCTGTCGCTTCAGTGATTACAGGCGCCAGTAAGATTGAGCAGTTACGGGAAAATATTCAGGCAGCAAATGCACGGCGTTTAACCGAAGAGGAAATCAAAGCGCTCCAATCTCATACGAAACAAGACATTTACAAAGCTCATCGCTCATAGCAGAAAAACCAGCACCTGTACGGGTGCTGGTTTATTTATATTGATGCCAATCCATTTGGCTTTCATTTAGGAGTTCTTCAAAGCTCTTATTTTTTTCGATCTCTTTTTTCTTTCTGATCTGTTCTGCTTTTTCTCTTTCCTGCCTCTTTTCATCCTCTTCCTTCAATTGGCTCTTCATCTCCATAAGCTTTGCTTTGATATCGGATTGAAGGCCGTCTTTTAGCTGGTGTTTGTCAGCGGATTTTTGTTTTTTCATTCAGACTTCCCCCATGTTTTGTTTTGAAGACAGTTTATCACGGAGCATATACACTGAACAAGCAGACTCTCTTCTGATTACTTTCTCAGCGAAGCAGTGTTTAGGTATAATGATTTTAAACACGAATTACCTATATTTAGTTGAAAGGTGCTGTGACTTGTTGAAGAAAATCTTTTTGGCCATTGGCGCTCTCGTAACAGCTGTCATCGCAATCGGAATTGTTTTTTCGAATATGATTCTATACATCAAGAAAAAAACGGATGAAGACATTATCAAAAGAGAGACAGACGACGGACATGATGTGTTTGAATCATTTGAACAAATGGAGAAAACCGCTTTTGTGATACCATCCGCTTACGGGTACGACATAAAAGGATACCATGTCGCACCGCATGACACACCAAATACCATCATCATCTGCCACGGGGTAACCATGAATGTGCTGAATTCTCTTAAGTATATGCATTTATTTCTTGGTCTCGGCTGGAATGTGCTCATTTATGACCATCGCCGGCATGGCCAAAGCGGCGGAAAGACGACCAGCTACGGGTTTTACGAAAAGGATGATCTCAATAAGGTTGTCAGCTGGCTCAAAAACAAAACAAATCATCGCGGATTGATCGGAATTCACGGTGAGTCGATGGGAGCTGTGACCGCCCTGCTTTATGCTGGTGCACACTGCAGCGATGGCGCTGATTTTTATATTGCCGATTGTCCGTTCGCATGTTTTGATGAACAGCTTGCCTACCGGCTGAGAGCGGAATACAGGCTCCCGTCTTGGCCCCTGCTTCCTATCGCCGACTTCTTTTTGAAGCTGAGAGGCGGCTATCGCGCACGTGAAGTATCTCCGCTTGCTGTCATTGATAAAATCGAAAAGCCGGTCCTCTTTATTCACAGTAAGGATGATGACTACATTCCTGTTTCTTCAACCAAGCGGCTTTATGAAAAGAAACGCGGGCCGAAAGCGCTGTACATTGCCGAGAACGGTGAACACGCCATGTCATATACCAAAAATCGGGATACGTACCGAAAAACAGTGCAGGAGTTTTTAGACAACATGAATGATTCAACAGAATAAAAAAGCGAAAGGCCTCTTCGGCTCTTTCGCTTTTTTATGTTACAGAACGTCGGTAATGCCATCCATATTTTCTCTGATCCATTCAATCGCAAGATCTATCGTTGTAAACTCCTGCGTCTCGAAGGTCATTTCATCCTGCAATAGCCAGACATCTTTCTTGATGGACTCTGCTCCTCCAATTGACCAGTGAAGCAAGGTATAGGGATGGTTTTGATTCAGGAAGGATACCCACGTTTTATTTTGTGCTGTGTTCTTCATTGCCTTCAGCTTTTGTTCCACGTTTCGCGTCTCCTACTTTACTAATATGCTCATTCTGGGGCTGAGCATTTCAGCCGGGCTTTTCAGCGCCAATGTTTTGGCTTTTTCATTGTAATCGATCGTCATTTGATCGTCAAAAAACACTTTTTGTGACGATTGGATATACAGCGGAATGCCGTTCGTTTCCAGCTGCTCGCACTGTCCCGTTAATTCTTCTGCCAGCCAGATTGTCGGGACACCGCTTACCGCGCAGCCGCATCCTTCTGCATCGTAACGAAGCTGGGCTTTTTTCCCCGGGTTGGCGTCAAACGCCTGCTGCAGTGCCTGTTTTGCTACATCTGTCACATGTATGTTCATAAGGTGAAACCCCCGTTTTCATCATTTTCGCTATTGTAGCATACAACACTGCCATTCGCATTGTTTCTGCCTTTTTTCCACCGCTTCGCATTTTCTTCTGCAGTCTTGATCCACTCATCTTTCCCTTGTATGTACTGATTGATGCTGTCAGGATGCTGGGCCGCCAGCCGTTTTTTGAGAACGGCGTATTCTTTCGCTATGTTTGGATGAGCTCTGAGATAATCTCTGAATAACAGATGCCTTTCAATAGCAGGGTTTCCCTGTTCGTACATATGGACATGATGAGTGCGTTTATTTCCGCCCTTTTGGAAATAACGCCTGCCCGCTATGCCGTTCTCACCTTTTGGTGTATAGCCGTTAGCCTTCATTTGTTCATCAAATTGGCTCACGGCTTCAATGCTTCTGACTTCAATTAACATATCAATGATTGGCTTCGCTGCCATGTTCGGTATTGATGTGCTTCCGATGTGATGAACAGCGATAATCTCCGGCCCGAACACAAGTTTCAGCCGTTCTTTTTCTTCATCGAAACATTCTGCCCATTTTTCGTTGTAGAGAATGACCTCAACTTTTCTTTTCGGATACAAATGAAAGACCGACAGCAATAGACCCTGCGCTGCTTTGACGGTTTCTGCCTTTTGGAATCCAGCCTGTGTATAGAGTGACACGGCCGGGGTATTGTTCTCGGCTGTGACTACTTCGATTTTCTCAGTGTCTTCATTATAATCAATGACAAATTGCAGAAGTGCTCGTCCAATTCCTTTTCTGAAACCGTCAGGATGCACAACAAGCCTGCAAATGGTGAGATGATGCATGTTTTTCTCATATGAAATGACACCGATCAGCTTGCCGTTTTTCCGATATCCCGCAAACCGTTCATGGGATGCTTGAATATCCTTCACCTTCTCTTGTAAAGCGGGAATACCGTCAAAACCGATAATCTCTGTTTCCTTTATGTAGGCGGGGATCTGTACGGCTAAAATCTCACGCGCTATCGTATCTTCCTTATGCTGGAGAAATTCAATCATTCGTGTTCTCCTGAAACAGCCGCTGTCTGTCGACTTTTGCGACGCGGACTGCATACGACTCGTACCAAACGCTTTTTCCTTTTTCTTTTGCTGCTTGATGTTCAGTGTGATGCCTCCAATGGTTAATTGCGTCCATACTGTCCCAATAGGAAACTGTGATGCCCCTTCCATCCGCTTCACGTACGCTTTCCACGCCTAAAAATCCAGGCTGATCCGCCGCAAGCGATACCATCCGCTCCGCTGTTTCTCCATATCCTGTGTCATTTTCGCTTTTGACAGAAGAAAAAATGACTGCATAGTAAGGAGGCTCAGGTGTTTTTGATAAAAAATTCATCATATTTCCCCCTCATATGTTTTTGACAAACAGTACCCTGTCTTGGCCTGGGCCATCATAGTTTGCAAACACTGAGATGCCATTTACCGTCTTGGTGCCCTTTTCAATATCAAACCCCAATTTTGTGTGATATGCGATTGATACCTTATTCACAGGTGAAGTGACGCACTTTACCCGGGTGCAGCCTCTTTGTTTTACTGTTTCGATAAATACATCATACAATTGTTTCCCAATTTGCATTTTTCTGAAATCTGGATGCACACCGGAAAAATGAATGTACGCCGTTTCAGAATCCGATTGCGATTGAAATCCGATTAAAAATCCCGTCATGCTGTTATGTTCGGATGTAATAAAGCTTGTGTCCTGAAAATGCTCAAAAAATAGTCTCGGCAATTTTTCTTTCAGCTGTCTGCCGCCCCACCATTCATTCAGTACAGACGTTACCATTTCATAATCTGAAGACGTGATTGTTCGAATATCCATTACGATTTGATCTCCCTCCGTCTGGCAAAACGAATGTCAGCTCTTTTTCTCACAATATAAAAATTATATTTTGCCTGGCTGGAATTGTAAATGCCTTCTTTCCTTTATCATACGTTTCCAGACTGCCGAGGGAACAATGTTTCATCATTTTAGCCTATTTCTCCCCCAAGCAGGAGGAGAGACTTTACAGCACAATATCAAGCACTTGATCAAGTCTCAGCTTATAAAGCTGATCCTCGTCTCCTTTTATCCATACTGCTTTTTCAAACTCTTCATACCGGCAGATCTTCCCGGTGCAGCGGACAATCTCACCGTCCTGAAAGCAGCTGACAGTGATATCCTGAGCGAACTCCATCGCGGCGCAAAGCGTTTGATTCATCTCTTCCAGCTTATCGGGGTCAAGGATCGGCTTTTGCAGCTTCTGTTTAAGTCGCTTTCTCTCCAGCAGGCTTTGCTTATGTTCCGGCAGAAACATCCTGCTCCCTTCCCACAGCAGGTTGCCCCTTTTTAAATGATCGTTCATTTATAATGCCCCCCTATTTTAGCCGCACGTTCAAATGCCTGGCCTGCCGCTGTCAGTGACGCCGCCCTGATGATTGCTGTGTCGCCGAATCGATTTTTAATGCCGTCCATCACATAGCCTAGGCTCATTTTCTTTGCATAATCCTGAAATAAATTGAGCTGCCATATGTCATCAGATGAGAGCTGAGACAGATTGACACCGAGACGGCGGACAGGTTTCCCGTCCCAAAATGTAAGAAACAGCCGGCGTACAGCCTCATATACATCCTGCGTAGAATTAGTCGGCTCTGCCAGCTTCACTTGCCGGTTGAAGCCCGTCGGCCAATCAAAATCAGCACCCCGGCAGCTCACTGACACCGTCTGCCCCATGACCCCGGCGTTTCGGCTTCGCCTGCACACTTCTTCACTCAGCTCAAGCAATACGACCTTGATTTCTTTGTCAAAGTGTTCGTAGTCTCTCGGGAGAGTCATTCCATGGCCTATCGCCTTTTGCCCGTCCAGAGACGAAGTTGACACAGGGGAATAGTCGATTCCGTTTGCCGTCATCCACAGCACGTGGCCGTTAATGCCCCATTTCTTTTTTAAAAGATCGAGCGGAAAAGCCGCGAGCCCGCCGATCGTGCTGATGCCCATTCGATTTAAATGATGCTTCATGCGGCTCCCGACGCCAAACATGCTGCCCACCGGGAGCGGCCACATTTCGGTTTTCATATTTTCTTTCGTTAAGGTAAAAATACCGTTCGTATTCTTTTTTGCAAAATTGTCACACGCAATTTTGGCCAGCGCTTTGTTAGGGCCGATTCCGACCCGTGCATAAACGCCGATCTCCCGCATGATTCTGCCCTGAATGCTTTTCGCGATCTCCATCGGCGTCCCAAACAGCTTCTGGCTGCCTGTAATGTCCATGAACTGTTCATCGATAGAATAAGGCTCCACAAGGTCTGTATACTCCTCTAGAATGGCCGTAATTTGCAGTGATACATCAATATACCGTTGCATACGCGGCCGGAGCACAACAGCCTCAGGACACTTTTCCTGCGCCTCCCACAGCCGTGAAGCATTCACCACACCCTTTTGTTTCGCCAGCGGGCAGGCAGCCAATACGACTCCGCCCCTTTTTTCAGGGTCACCCGAAACAATGACGGGCCTATTTTTCAAATGTGGATTTTCCGCTTTCTCTACAGATGCATAAAACGATTGCATGTCAACGAGAAAAATCACTTTTTCTTTCATCATACACACCTCTAAAAAGAACTTATGTTCGTTTTTCATTATATGCGAAAGTATGTTCGTTTTATACTGGTAAATGATTCTTGTCTGACAGAAAATATGATCCAAGGGTTTGAGAGAAGAAAAACATTTAGTAGAATAAAAGCGAAGCATAAGGATAGGAGAGTCATGATGGAGAAATTTGTCGAAAAAATGATGGAACAGGCATTGCGGCAATACGGCAGAAACGTTGCTATAGATCCGTTAAGCCCGTATGAAAAACAAAGCCTGAAAGCGGCTCTACAAGAGAGACGGAATGAAGAACCAGATGAGGATTTGCATGCGCATATAGAAGATATCATTTATGACTATGTCACAAACCAAGGCCTGTTCTCTTAAACGCATGACTGTCAGTTCTTTCAGCCGCTGATGCGGCTTCCCTTTGAAAACACCGCCTGAAACAAATAAACAGTCTCAGGCTTACAGAAAAAGCAGGATTTTCTCACGCTCCATAGATTCATATGGCCCATAAAATTTCCCTCAATGTTCGCGCAAAACGGAATAAGCTGTCCATGATCACGCGTATACACTTTTTCGAAGAGATGTGCTCTCTTGTTCTGTCATGCGGTCCATCGGTTTTCAGCTTACATCTTGATCTCATAGCCGGTTTCACTGCCGATATGATCTACGTCCTGGCGGCTTAAACTAACACACTCTCACAGACCAATCGCTTTGCTTTTCATCGGACATCCCGTCATTTTCCTTCTTCAATTTCAAGATGTAAACCCCGTCAGCCACACGCATCCTCAACGCATAGTATATTGCCATCCATACAATCAGGCATACTACATGTCAAAAACGAAATATTTTGAATGATCTATTGGAGAAGGAAATTTTTTCATATATGATAGACAGGAGAGAATATAATTCATGAAGAAATGGAAAGATATCCACCCGATCAGCTGGACAATTATAATCGGAACCATTTTCGGCAGAATGGCAACATCGATGAGCATTCCTTTTTTAGCGATTTATTTGACAGCCGTCCAAGGCGCATCAGCTTCCTATGCAGGGCTGGTCATTGCCGCGAGCTCATCAGTCGGCATCCTCGCAAGCTTTTACGGCGGATATATCTCAGATAAATTCGGCAGAAAAAACATGATGCTTGTATCGATTTTCGGATGGATGCTGGTATTTGCAGGCTTTGCGGCGGCATCTCATCTCTGGGTGTTTTTTGTAGTTAACGCATTAAACGGTCTTTGCAAATCACTGTTTGAGCCCGCTTCAAAGGCCTTGCTGTCTGATATGACAGAAGAAAAAACGAGACTGCTAGTTTTTAATTTACGCTATGCAGCTATTAATATCGGCGTTGTCTTCGGACCTGTGCTTGGCCTATATTTCGGCTCATCGCAATCGACTACGCCCTTTTTGGTGCCTGCAGTCATTTACGGACTATACGGAATTGTGCTTGCCCTCCAATTTAAAAAACATCCATCCTTATCAGCACCAGCCCAGTCCCGAAATATGAGCGTGCGGGAAGCGTTTATGGTCACGCAAAAGGATTATCTTTTTACCATTGCTTTGGTCGGCATTACGCTATGCACCTTCGGCTACTCACAATTCAGTTCCACATTCCCTCAGTATATGGCACAGAACCCCTTGATCAGCAATGGAACGAAGCTGTATGGGCTGATGCTGACATTAAACGCAATCGTTGTGTTGGCGACGCAATTTCCCATTGTCCATTTTGCAAAACGGTTTTCGCCGCTTTGTTCTCTGATGCTCGGTAATGTGATGGTTAGTATCAGCATGGCCATTTTCACCGTATCGCACGGTGTTCCATCAATTGTGATGATTGTCATCACATTTACAATCGGCGAAGTTCTTTTATTCTCTATGATGGATTTGTATGTAGACCAGATTGCAAAACCAGGATTAAAAGGCACTTATTTCGGGGCAATCGGTTTTTCACAGCTCGGAAACGTCATCGGCCCTTGGATCGGGGGGATCTGTATAGACCTGTTTGGCGCTGACAGGCCGATTTTTATTTTTTCTGTCCTGAGCGGCATTACCCTGCTCGGCCTGCCATTTTTAGCGTTCGCCTATCGGCAAATGAAAATGGAGACCACAAAACACCGTTCCCGTCTGGAAAAGCCGCTTTACATAAAAAACGGAAGAGAATGAATCTCTCCCGCAAACATGAGGTGAAGAACATGAATATAGGTGATGTGATGTTTCAGCTGTTTGTATTTATTATATTTGCCGCTGTCATCTTTGCGGCTGTTACAGGCTTCAAGTATGCGAAAAACCGAAAAGCGCAGCTGGATCGCATTGAGAAAAAGCTGAACAGCCTGTCCGAAGATCACGATTAACAGCTTGGGGCAACGAGCTCTACCTTAATCCGGTCTGGATCCTCACAAAAGACTGCATAATGCCCGTCTCCTCCGGCAAAAGGATGCCTGTCTCGGTACAACACACGATAGCCTTTTGCCGTCAATTTTTCAGTCATCTGATCGACTTGAAGCTTGGATTCAGCATGAAATGCGAGATGGTTCAGACCGACTCGGCATCTATGGTATTCCGGCTCTAGAAATGACTCTTTCGCCTGCACAATCACTAGGTAAAAACGATCTTTCTTCCAGCTGATGCCTGAGCTCCATTTTTGATACTCTTTATAGCCAAGTTCTTTTAAGAACCAGCCCCAAAACCGCCTAGACGCCTCCAAATCAGAGACATACAGTTCAATATGATGCACAATTTCATACCCTCCTTACCAGCACTTCCTCGACCTTATGCCCGTCTCCCTTACGCAAAATGAGATCTGACCTGAATTTAGTCGGCAAAATATTTTCATATAAATTCGGCCGGTTGACACTCTCCCAAATCGAGGCTGCCATCTCGTCAGCCTCCTGATCGGACAAGTCTTTAAATTTATGAAAATATGAATCAGGATTTTGAAAAGCAGTTTCCCGAAGAAGGCGAAAACGCTCTAAATACCAAGTGAAAATCCGGCTTTCCTCCGCATCCACATAAATCGAAAAATCAAAGAAATCGGAAACAAAAATACGCGGGTTTTCCCGGTCATCCTCCAAGGTGGGCGACTGAAGAACATTAATGCCTTCAATAATCACAATATCCGCCTGTTCTACAACCTCGAACACACCTTCCTCGCGGTCATAGGTTAGATGGGAATACACCGGGGCCTTTACGCTGTCCTTTCCTGATTTTAAGTCATTCAAAAACTCAAGCAGCGCCTTTACATCATAGCTTTCAGGAAACCCTTTTCTAGACATCATATTTTTCTTTTTCAGCTCGGCAGTAGGAAATAAAAAACCATCTGTCGTGATAAGGCTCACTTTTGGACGGTCAGGCAAACGCGAAAGCAGCTTCTGCAAGATCCGCGCCGTCGTGCTTTTTCCGACTGCGACACTGCCGGCAATGCCGATAATAAACGGAATTTTGGCTGAATGTGGGTGCTTCAAAAAAACATTGACATGCTTATTGCGTTCAGCCGCAGACTTGACATGTAAATGAAGCAAGCGAACAAGCGGAATATAGATCGTCTCCACTTCTTCAACAGATAGATAATCATTCAATCCTTCCACAGCTTTTGCCTCTTCTTCAGATACAGCAATCGACAAATGCCCCCCAAAACCAGACCAAGACTCCCGATTGTGCTGTGTATATAAAGTATGTAGGTTAAGTTCTTTATTTTTCACTGTTTACACCTGACTCTCTGTAGGTTAAAACCCTTACAAAGATTGTAACGGAAAACCTTTTCACTGTCTGCTTATTTTTCATTTCGTTTTTTTAGCAAATCAGCACCGATTCGGTTATACGCAGCCATTTCATCTTTTGGAACCATGCTTCCTCCCGTTCCCCAGACGACATGTACGGCATGTTCCATCTTATATTTCTGAGCATAGTGCCTTCCCTCTTCTGTCGTAAAAAGCTGAACCGGCCCGAACATGCCGGCAAGAGCAGAAGGCTCTAAATATTTATCTTCAGATACAGCCAACATATGAAGCAAAGTATAAAGCGTATTGTCCTCTACCGTATAACAGCCGCTCAGAAGCGGTTCAATCAGCTTGCCGACAAATCCTGACGGCCTCCCTACGGCAAGTCCGTCAGCAGCCGTCTGATTATCCAGGCCGATATCCTGGACGGAGATCTTCTCGTGAAGTCCTGAATAAAGCCCTAACAGCATACAAGGTGAATGAGTTGGTTCTGCGAAAAACACATGAACATCATCTCCGTATAAAAGCTTCAGCCCAAATGCTACACCGCCCGGTCCTCCGCCGACTCCGCACGGCAGATACACAAACAAGGGCGTCTCAAGACTTGGCTTTATATTCATACAGTCAAGCTGTGTTTTTAATCGGCTTGCGGCAACAGCATATCCTAAAAACAGCTGTCGAGAATATTCATCATCAATAAAATAACAGAATGGATCTTGTTCCGCCTGCCGTCTCCCTTCGTTCACTGCTTCGCTGTAATCTGTTTCGTACTCCATAACAGTGACTCCCTTTTGGCGGAGGAGATCCTTTTTCCACTGCTTAGCATCGGCGGACATATGCACTGTCACACGAAACCCGAGTGCCGCGCCGATGATGCCGATGCTTAAACCTAGATTTCCTGTCGAACCGACAGCAATCGAATAGCGGGAGAAAAACCCGGTAAACCGCTCTTCCTGTAAGATGCGGTAATCATCGGTTTCCCGAAGCATTCCTTCTTGAAGCGCGAGATTTTCAGCATGCTTTAACACTTCATAAATCCCGCCCCTCGCTTTAATCGATCCTGAAATCGGAAGCTCATGGTCGCACTTTAAAAGCCATCTTCCCGGAAATGGCTGCTGATATGCCGCTTCCAGCTTTTCCTTCATATGCTGAACCTCAAAAAGCGGAGACTCGATGATTCCTTTAGCGCCTTTCGTCTCAGGAAACACCTCGGCAATGTAAGGTGCAAACCGCCGCATTCTTTTTTCCGCTTCCGCTATCTCGGTTGCCCACTCATCTGCACGGGGTAATGGCCCCTCTTTCTTGCCTGAATTTGCCCAGAATACAGGCTCTGCATCAATCAGTTTCTGAATAAACGGATCTTTAAGCAGAGCATGAAGGACTTCTGAATGAACTGACATTCAACAATCTCTCCCTTCCACTATCAAAAACTGCCTCGTGAGAAACAAGCCACTCCACCACAGGCAGTTCCATCATTATTTTTTCATGAGCGCGCGTCCTGCCAGCTTTTCTACAAGAGCTGGAAACAGCTGATACAGCTTAGTGCCGGCATTCATTAAACGCGGAAGATTGATCTCCCGCTTTTTCGTAAAAATTGCAGCTGTAATTTGAGCTGCCACGTCATCAGGATCAAGCATCCAGCGGCCGACATTTTTGGCGTAGTCCCCGCCTTTATCAGCAATGGAAAAAAAGTCCGTCTGAATCGGTCCCGGATTGACTGTTGTCACATAAATGCCGGTTCCCGAAAGCTCCATCCGCAAAGCGTTTGAGTAACCTAACACGGCATGTTTGGTCGCGGAATACAGGCTCGACTTCGGTGTTGCGATTTTCCCCGCTTGAGAGGCGATATTGATGATATGGCCCTTTTTTTGCTCAAGCATTTGCGGAAGCACCGCTTTTGTACAGGCGATCAGGCCGAAGACATTCACATCAAACATCGCTTTCATGTCATCCAATGTAGAGTCTAAAACCGTTTCAAATATACCGAAGCCCGCATTGTTAATCAGTACATCAACCGAGCCGATCTGATCGCGGACCCGGGCGATATCCTCTAGGCGGCCGACATCCAGAGGAAAAATCTCACATTGTCCGCTCCATTCCTCGGTTATTTTCCTTTTGATTTCTATCAAACGATCCTCGCGTCTAGCCGACAGCAGGACATGGGCTCCTTCAGCCGCGCATAAATATGCGATTCTTTCACCAAGCCCTCCTGAAGCGCCGGTTATCCAAATCCTTTTTCCCGCTATATGTTTCACCCATTTCACCTCTTCATTGTTTTAAAGTATGCGGTATTTCCTTCCCAATATGACGTGATGGCTTCTTCAGCCTCCAACACATCAAGGTGACCTGCCGTTTCTGACATCGTTAAAAACAATTCCTTTTCATATACAGCAGGAAAAAGCTGCTGACAGACCTGAAAAGCGGTCATCGGCTTTTCATCCAGCATGCGACGCACATCCTCCGTCCTGTTCCTCTGCTTGTCAAAACGCTTCTCAATCAGCGCTTGTACACTGGTGATAGGCTCGCCGTGACCAGGAAATACGATTGTTGGATCAAGTTGAGACAGCCTTCGCAATGACCGCTGATAATCCACTAAAGGCTTTGACCTGACGTCTCCCGTTTTCGGCGCTTCCAAAATCGGATTAGACGAGCTGTTGGCCAGCAGTAGATCGCCGCCAAGCATCCTTCCGCTTTTTTCATGGAACAGAACGATATGCGATTCAGCATGTCCAGGCATCTCCAACACAGACCAGCCCTCAAGCCCATCTATGCCCATACCTTCTCTGATTGATTTTGTCAGAGATCTCGTACAGGAAAATGCGTACGCTGATCGAATCAGCTTTTCCGCCTTCCCCGTATCAAATGGAACGCCTAATTCAGGCAGCAGCTTTTGAAAAAAACGTTTTTGCCAATCCATAAAGGCTTGATTTCGGCTGATATAAGGTTCGTTGAATGCATGCCCAATCACTTCGATTTCATCTGAAAAGACATCAAGCAAGCCTGCATGATCAGCATGATGGTGAGTCAGTACAACCTGCTCGATATCTGACATTTTCACATTTACAGCGGCAAGCTGCTCTTGTAAGACTCTGGCAGCCTCTTTTGTATTCGGCCCGGCATCGATAAGTGTCAGTGCATCACCTTTTACGAGGTAAACGATAACATCGCCGACAGCAAACGGCGTCGGGACGCGGATCGCAATTACATCTTCAGTTGTCATCCTTTCGCTCCTTGTCTTCATTCATTATTCATATTTTAGCTTTTTCTCGGTCTTGTGTCATTATTGCAGAATGAGAACAAACCTTTTTGAAAAAGCTATTGACATTAGCTTATCCGCCATTGCATAATGAACAACAAACTAAAACGAGAACCATTGGAACGCTATGACGAGGAATAGTATACAAGGCAATGGCCTAAGAGAGCGATACCCCCGGCTGAAAGGTGTTGCGGCCCGCTTGTTTGTAGAACCTGCCCTCAAGTCGCGGTTAGGAAAACCTAAACGTTTCCCGCGTTACGGGATTTGAGCTGAGCACAATTTGTGCTAATGAGGGTGGTACCGCGAACCTTTTCGTCCTTTACGTGATGAAAAGGTTTTTTGTTGTTCTGATAGAAGGAGGATATCAATGAAAAAGATAGGATTTGTCGGCGCCGGGTCAATGGCAGAAGCAATGATCAACGGCATTTTGCAAAGCGGCATCACAAAACCAGAACATATCTATATTACAAATCGCTCAAATGACGAGCGCCTGATTGAATTAAAGGAAACGTACGGCGTGCGTCCATGCAGAGATAAAAATGAGTTTTTCACTCACACCGATATCATTATCCTCGCTTTCAAACCGAAAGACGCGGCGGAAAGCATCGACAGCATCCGGCCGTATATCAAGGACCAGCTTGTAATTTCAGTACTTGCAGGCCTTACCATCGAAACCATTCAGCATTATTTTGGCAGAAAGCTCGCGGTCATTCGCGTCATGCCTAATACATCAGCGGCAATCAGAAAATCAGCAACCGGATTTTCCGTAAGCACGGAAGCAAGCAAGAATGATATTATTGCCGCAAAAGCTCTATTGGAAACAATCGGTGATGCAACACTGGTTGAGGAGCGGCATCTTGACGCTGTCACTGCAATCGCAGGCAGCGGCCCGGCCTACGTGTATCGTTATATTGAGGCGATGGAAAAAGCGGCACAAAAAGTAGGATTAGATAAAGAAACGGCAAAAGCACTCATTTTGCAGACAATGGCAGGGGCAACAGATATGCTCCTTCAAAGCGGCAAACAGCCGGAAAAGCTGCGTAAAGAAATCACCAGTCCTGGGGGCACTACAGAGGCAGGTCTTCGCGCTTTACAGGACTCCCGCTTTGAAGAAGCAATTATTCACTGTATTGAAGAAACAGCTAAACGGAGCGCAGAAATCAAAGAACAGTTTGCCGGTGCCGCCTTAGAGAGACATTCTTAGCTGCAAGACAAAAACAGAAGGCATAGTGCCTTCTGTTTTTTATTTTTCCCGCAACAGCTGGCCGGCAGATTCTGATTGCTTTAATAACGCGGAGATCGTAAATGAAAGCAAATCGGGAAGCACTTCAAAGGAATAAGGCATATACAATCTTTCCGTCCATTTATGCGGGTCTTTACCAGCCGGACCGACATTTAAAACCGGGACATATAAAGCCTGATTTTTACCGCTTGGCAATGAATATCCTCTCTTAAAGAGCGGCATATTGCTTGTGTATGCATCAACCTCCTGCTTTTCCAGCTGAAGATAACTCAAGTCCGAAAGTCCGGGGAAGTACTTAACCTCCCGTAATGCAATGCCGTATCGCTCAGCCGCATAATGCTTTAACTGATCTGCTGTATTTCTGATCAATTGATCATCCTTTGAAGAAACAGCTGGATAAAGCGGCGGACTATAAAACAGAACGATGAGCGGCGCATCCTCCTTACAAAGCGAAGCAAGCTCAGAAACAATTTTCGTCGAAAAATCCCTGTCTCCCAGCTCCCCCCTGTTAGCAAAGGCATAATTTAGAGCCCGCTCTGTTTCCGAGATCCCCGCACGCTTTTTTGCACGCGAGACCAGCTCATCAAATGGCAAAACAGTGACGTCCCGCTCAATCGGCTGAAATGGCGCAAATTGTTGAAAATCCTGTGTTTTCTTCCGAACGTTCGACATGATTTTCTCCGCCGCCTGTTCTGCTGTTTTAAGCAGCATCTGATGCAGCTCACTAGCTGAGCGTTTCATTGACAGCACATTAAATAATGTGACAGCTGTATGCGGTGACTGGACTGAATATGCCTCTTTCAAGTCCTTTTGCATTAAGTTTACCGGCGGCGGAGTGACCTCGCCATCAACCTTTTCGCAATAATCAGCATTCAGTTCAAGCAAACGGTTAATCTCAGATACCATTAAATTTGCGTTTAGGCCTGAAAACGGCTCTCCAACATGTGTCTCAATCCCCTTGCAGAAAAAACCCGCAAGCACCTTGCCAATGCTTCCTGTATAAAAATATTGCTGCTGATCGCCGGGAAATTTTTCAAACATCGGTTCGGCATTCAGGCAAGCGGTTAATGTGATATCATGCTTTTTCTCCATTTCCTTCAATGCAGGAACCGCTTCAATCATGCCTCTAGAATTCACTTCCTCGTCCGGAACCGTTATCAACAGCAGATTGCCCTCAAAATATCCGTTCATTGCCCTCTCCAGCATCGACAGTTGAACACAAAGCCCCGCTTTCATATCCATCGTCCCTCTTCCGAACAGCCAGTCTCCGCTTTCGGCATCTCTTCTCACACGTTCCGGGAGCAGCTCTTTTTTCTCTAAAAAGGAGCTCAAAAGCTCAGCAGGCTTGCAAGCCATATGTTTAAATTCGCCGTAATCTTCTATGTCAACGACATCAAAATGACTCAGCAGAAGCACTGTCTTTTTGACATTCTTCTTTTTGACTAGAGCCGTAAGAAAAGATCTGCCATCGTCCATCGGATGAAGTGTTACATCATCAGGGTGCTTTTGAAAATAGGGCTTGTCCTTCAAAATAAAATAAAGATACTCTGCAAGTGCTGCCTCGCCCTTTGAACCGGTGATGCTTTCGTATTGCACAAGAGAAGTTAAAAGTGCCAGCAATTCGTCCTTCGTCTGCCAATTCATTGATTCCGCCCCTCCTATGAATAAAAATGCTTCTATACTGAAAAATAAACTGATTTCTCGTCTATTATACAGAAATGTTTGACAAAAGCGGTTCTTTTGAGCAGTTTATATGACGGGAAAGAAATGACTTGATATAATCAATCTCTAAAAACCTTACGGGAGGCGAAAGAAATGGCCAGAAAATTATTTACACCTATTACAATTAAAGATATGACGTTAAAAAACCGCATTGTCATGTCGCCAATGTGCATGTATTCTTCTCATGAAAAGGACGGAAAATTAACACCGTTCCACATGGCACATTACATATCGCGCGCAATCGGCCAGGTCGGACTGATTATTGTAGAGGCGTCAGCGGTTAACCCTCAAGGACGAATCACTGACCAAGACTTAGGCATTTGGAGCGACGAGCATATTGAAGGCTTTGCAAAACTGACTGAGCAGGTCAAAGAACAAGGTTCAAAAATCGGCATTCAGCTTGCCCATGCCGGACGTAAAGCTGAGCTTGAAGGAGATATCTTCGCTCCATCGGCGATTGCGTTTGACGAACAATCAGCAACACCTGTAGAAATGTCAGCAGAAAAAGTAAAAGAAACAGTTCAGGAGTTCAAGCAAGCGGCTGCCCGCGCAAAAGAAGCCGGCTTTGATGTGATTGAAATTCATGCGGCGCACGGATATTTAATTCATGAATTTTTGTCTCCGCTTTCCAACCATCGCACAGATGAATACGGCGGCTCACCTGAAAACCGCTATCGTTTCTTGAGAGAGATCATTGATGAAGTCAAACAAGTATGGGACGGTCCTTTATTTGTCCGTGTATCTGCTTCTGACTACACTGATAAAGGCTTAGACATTGCCGATCACATCGGTTTTGCAAAATGGATGAAGGAGCAGGGTGTTGACTTAATTGACTGCAGCTCAGGCGCCCTTGTTCACGCAAACATTAACGTATTCCCTGGCTATCAAGTCAGCTTCGCTGAGAAAATCCGTGAACAGGCGGACATGGCTACTGGTGCCGTCGGCATGATTACAGACGGTTCAATGGCTGAAGAAATTCTGCAAAACGGACGTGCCGACCTCATCTTTATCGGCAGAGAGCTTTTGCGGGATCCATTCTTTGCAAGAACTGCCGCGAAACAGCTCAATACAGAGATTCCGGCCCCTGTTCAATACGAAAGAGGCTGGTAATGCCCATAAGAGATATCCTGTTGAGGATATCTCTTTTTTTATTTTTAGAGAAACGATCGGCTAAGGTTCTCCGTCTCCCTAGTAGAACCAATTAGAGGAGATGACTCCAATGAAATCAGCTTGGATGGAAAAGACATATACAATTGACGGATGTGCGTTTCATACACAGCACCGGAAAGGATCAAGCGGTGTAACGATTGTCTTTGAGGCCGGCTATGGTACTTCTTCTGAGACGTGGAAACCATTAATGGCGGACATTGATGATGAATTTGGCATTTTCACATATGATCGGGCAGGCATAGGAAAAAGCGGGCAAAGCAGAGCTAAACGAACAGCTGATCAACAAGTGAAAGAATTGGAGAGTTTGCTTAAAGCAGCTGATGTAAAACCTCCTTATTTGGCTGTTTCACACTCATACGGAGCTGTCATCACCGGTTTATGGGCCTGCAAAAACAAGTATGATATTATCGGCATGGTCCTTCTTGACCCAGCTTTAGGCGATTGCGCCAGCTTTACCTTTATACCCGAAGAAATGCACAAATCACATACGAGAAAGATGATGCTTGAGGGCACACATGCAGAGTTTTCAAAAAGTCTGCAGGAGCTCAAAAAGCGGCAAGTCCACTTAGGAAACATGCCTCTTCTTGTGTTGTCATCAGGAGAACGGACTGAGAAATTCGCTGCTGAACAGGAGTGGCAAAACTTGCACAGCAGCATATTGTCTCTATCTAACCAAAGCGGCTGGATTCAAGCTAAAAACAGCTCCCACAACATCCATCATGATGAACCTCATATCGTTCACTTGGCTATTTATGACGTATGGTGCGCAGCGTGCCAGCAGGCCGCTCCTCTTTACCAGGCAGTCAATTAACGTAAAAAAAGACCGGGCCGTAAGGGATTCCCGGTCTTTTATATTATTTTGTTTCACGGTGAAGGGTATATTTCTTTAAACGCGGTGAATATTTTTTCAGCTCCAAACGGTCTGGATTGGTGCGTTTATTTTTTGTTGTGATGTAATTTCGGTCTCCCGTTTCAGTGCAGGCTAAAGTAACATTTACTCTCATAATTAACATCTCCTTATAAAGCGTAATGATTACGTTTTATTATACAACATCATCACAAATTGTCAAATAAGAGCTCCGCCTTCAGCCTCGCGGGACGTTTACCTCTAAGAAATCATATGCCGCCACGCTATTGGGGAAAACGTCAACCGCTTCTTTTTGAAGCTCCAAAGAAGCATCTCCCTGATATCTTGCGCTGATATGGGTTAAAATGAGCTGCTTCGCCCTTGCTTCTTTCGCTGTTACAGCCGCTTGTTCCGTTGTACTGTGATAATAATCATAAGCAAGTTTACGGTCTTCCTTAGCAAAGGTTGCTTCATGAACAAGCACATCACAATCCCTCGCAAGCTCTTTTAGTTTGTCACTTACTCTCGTATCACCGGAGAACACAACAGATCTTCCCTTTTTGGGAGGCTCCAGAAAATCATTTCCATTGATGATTCGTCCGTCTTCAAGCGTTACCGTTTCGCCTTTTTTGATTTTCTGATATACAGGTCCGGGCGGGATGTTCATTTCTTTTAATACATCAGCCTTCAAGGAACCCGGTACGTCTTTTTCCTGCACACGGTACCCGAAAGCTTCCACTCCATGAATAACAGATACCGCTGTGACAATAAACTGATCGTCCTCAAACACGATTCCTTCTTCAATTTCCTGGATCGCAAGCGGATATGTCAAATGGGTCTTCGTGACGGCAAGGCTTGTTTCAATAAACGCCTTGATCCCTTTAGGTCCGTACACTGTCAGCTCGTCCTCTCCGCCTTGAAAGGAACGGCTCCCCAGAAGCCCCGGAAGTCCGTATACATGATCGCCGTGCATGTGTGTAATAAAGATTTTCTCTATTTTACGAGGTTTAATCGTTGTATGTAAAATTTGATGCTGTGTGGCTTCCCCGCAGTCAAAAAGCCATACCGAACGCCTTTCTTCAAGCAATTTTAATGCCACCGACGTTACATTTCTCGCCTTGGCGGGAATGCCGGCTCCTGTCCCTAAAAAAAGTAATTCCACGTTTCCTTCCTCCTACTAGAACCAGATACCTACAAGAATACAGGATCAAGCGCAAAATGTGAATCTTGCCTCTGAAAAGAACAATCCTTTCGTGCTAGAAACATTTTTTCAGCATTCTGCTTAAAAAAGGGCTTAAATGTTTGCTTTCGTTGAATTTTAGATTTAAAATGAAGGAAATATACGGGGTGTACTAAAATAAAGCTTCGAATAAAGTGAGGTACTTTTAGTGAAAACAAACCAACAACCAAAAGCAGTAATTGTCATATTCGGTGCAACTGGAGATTTAGCAAAACGAAAATTGTATCCGTCTATTCACCGTTTATATCAAAACGGACAAATCGGAGAAGAGTTTGCAGTGGTAGGAGTTGGAAGAAGACCTTGGTCTAATGAGGATCTTCGCCAAACTGTTAAAACATCCATTTCCTCAGCTGCAGATAAGCATATAGATGATTTCACGTCTCATTTTTACTATCACCCGTTTGACGTGACAAACCCTGGCTCTTATCAAGAGCTTAACGTATTGCTTAACCAGCTGGAAGATACATATCAAATTCCTAACAACAGAATGTTCTACTTGGCAATGGCTCCTGAATTCTTCGGAACGATTGCAAAAACATTAAAATCAGAGGGTGTAACAGCTACAACCGGCTGGTCCCGACTTGTCATCGAAAAGCCGTTCGGCCATGATCTGCCAAGCGCACAGGCATTGAATAAAGAAATCCGCGAAGCATTTACGGAAGATCAAATTTACAGAATCGACCATTATCTAGGCAAACAAATGGTTCAGAATATTGAAGTGATTCGATTTGCCAATGCGATTTTCGAACCGCTTTGGACAAACCGCTACATTTCAAACATTCAAATCACATCTAGCGAATCACTAGGCGTTGAAGACCGCGCAAGATATTACGAAAAATCAGGCGCCCTTCGCGACATGGTACAAAACCATATTATGCAGATGGTTGCCCTTCTTGCAATGGAGCCGCCTATCAAATTGAACACAGAAGAAATCCGCAGCGAAAAAGTGAAGGTGCTGAGAGCACTGCGTCCTATTGCAAAAGACGAAGTGGATGAATACTTTGTGCGCGGACAATATCAAGCTGGTGAAATTGACGGTGTGCCTGTTCCTTCTTATACAGATGAAGATAATGTCGCTCCTGACTCCAATACAGAAACCTTTGTTGCCGGCAAGCTCTTGATCGACAACTTCAGATGGGCTGGTGTTCCATTCTACATCAGAACCGGAAAACGAATGAAAGAAAAATCCACAAAAATTGTCGTTCAATTTAAGGACATTCCGATGAACCTGTACTACGGTAATGAAAACAACATGAATCCGAACTTGCTTGTCATTCATATTCAGCCTGACGAAGGCATTACGCTTTACTTAAATGCTAAAAAGCTTGGCGGAGCAGCACACGCACAGCCAATCAAACTCGATTATTGCAGCAATTGCAATGACGAGTTGAACACCCCTGAAGCATATGAAAAACTTATTCACGACTGTCTTCTTGGCGATGCAACAAACTTTGCACACTGGGATGAAGTTGCCCTTTCTTGGAGCTTTGTCGACTCCATTTCTGAAACATGGGCAGCAAACAAAACCTTATCTCCTAACTACGAATCAGGCTCAATGGGACCAAAAGAATCAGATGATCTTTTGGCGAAAGACGGCTTGCACTGGTGGAATATATAAGTAAGAAAAAAGCCGAAAATGCTCACAAGCATTTTCGGCTTTTTTCAGCTATCACAGAGGTATAGCACTCTCTTTAATAACAAAACCCCCAAAGCTCTAAAGCTTCGGGGGTTTCTATTGATTACTTCATCCATTCAGTATGGAAGATGCCTTCTTTGTCGGTACGCTCATATGTATGAGCGCCAAAGTAGTCGCGCTGTGCTTGGATTAAGTTTGCAGGCAGTACGGCTGTGCGGTAGCTGTCATAGTAGGCTAATGCGCTTGAGAATGATGGCACCGGCACACCTTGGGCAACTGCAAGTGAAATCACTTGGCGAAGCGCTCCTTGATAGCTTTCTACAATATTCTTGAAATAGCTGTCAAGAAGCAGGTTGTCAAGCTCAGGCTCGCGATCGTAAGCTTCTTTGATCTTCTGAAGGAATGCCGCGCGAATGATGCAGCCACCGCGGAAGATCATAGCGATTTCACCATATTTCAGGTCCCAGTTGTATTCTTCAGAAGCAGCTTTCATTTGGGCAAATCCTTGCGCGTATGAGCAGATTTTACTCATAAACAACGCTTTTCTGACCGCTTCAATCAGCTCTTCTTTATTTTCTGTAACAGGCTTCACTTCTGGTCCTGAAAGAAGTCCGCTTGCTTTCACACGCTCTTCCTTCATAGCTGAGATAAAGCGTGCGAATACAGATTCAGTAATAATCGGAAGCGGAACGCCTAAGTCAAGTGCGCTTTGGCTTGTCCATTTTCCTGTTCCTTTTTGCCCTGCTTTATCAAGAATCACATCAACAAGCGGTTTGCCTGTCTCTTCGTCTTTTTTTGTGAAGATGTCAGCCGTAATCTCAATCAAGTAGCTGTCAAGCTCGCCTTTATTCCATTCAGCGAAAACTTCATGAAGCTCATCAGCAGAAAGGCCCAGCACCTGTTTCAGAATGAAATATGATTCAGAGATCAGCTGCATATCTCCGTATTCAATTCCGTTGTGCACCATTTTTACGTAATGGCCGGCGCCGTCCGGACCGATATATGTCGTACAAGGTTCTCCGTCAACTTTTGCAGAAATGGCTTCAAGAATCGGTTTTACAAGCTCATGTGCTTCTTTTTGTCCGCCAGGCATGATAGAAGGTCCTTTAAGCGCTCCTTCTTCTCCGCCGGAAACGCCTGTTCCGATAAAATGAATGCCGCTTTCAGCGAGTTCTTTGTTACGGCGCTGTGTATCTTTATAGTATGTATTACCGCCGTCAATTAAAATATCATCCTTCTCTAGATGAGGAAGAAGAGATTGAATTGTCGCATCTGTTGCAGTTCCCGCTTTAACCATTAATAAGATTTTGCGCGGTGTTTCCAAGGATTGGACAAATTCTTCAATGCTGTATGTGCCAACAACATTTTTTCCTTTTGCCTCCTGTAAAAACTCCTCAGTTTTACTGCTTGATCTGTTGTAAACAGAAACAGAAAATCCCCGGCTTTCGATATTTAATGCCAGATTTTTACCCATGACCGCAAGTCCGATAACGCCGATTTGTTGTTTTGACATATTCTAACGTCCCTTCTGCAAACGTTTAATCATTTTAAAATTTAAATTAAAATAAAATGATATTTATAATAAAGAAATTACCATACATTCACCCTTTTTTTCAAGCGATTCAGCTTTTCTTTTCATCTTGAAAAAAATCTTTATTAAAGCTTGTTCCCTTTGTTTTGCTCTCCTCTTTTTTTAACGTTGCCCCTTTTCTGATCAGTTTGGTACCGTACTTTTTATTCAGCTTTTCCATCATCTGCTGAATGGGCTCATCCTTCGCATCTTCATTAAAGCTGAACAAATCGAGCTGTTTATATGCCTGCTCTTTTTCTACTAAATCCGTTCCGGTAATGCCAAGCAGCCTGACAGGATTTTTATTCCAATGTTTAAAAAAGAGGTGCTCCGCTTCTTTCAAAATGTCATTTTTTTGATCAATCGGGTTTCTCAGCGTGGTGCTTCTTGTGATGGTTTTCCAATCCGCATATCTAATCATAATAAAAAGCTTCAAAGCCATGACTTCCTTGCGCTGTAAACGGTCACTCACAGAAGCCGCAAGCTTTCTAAAGATGCCTAACAGCTCTTCTTCATCACTGGAATCATGGGAAAGTGTCGATGAGTTGCCGACGCTTTTAAATTCGTAAATGCGCTCCGGGTCAACCGGCGCATGGTGAATGCCATTTGCTTTATTTTTAAGGCGCGGACCGTTGATGCCAAGCAGGCGCTTCAGCGAGTGTTCATCAGCTGCAGCTAGCTCTCCGATTGTATGGATGCCGAGTCCCTTCAGTTTTTCCGCTGTCTTTTTGCCGACTCCGTGCATCTCTCCAACAGGAAGCGGCCACAGGATATCAGGTACTTGCCTCTTTCTTAAAATCGTAATTCCAAGCGGTTTTTTCATATCAGACGCCATCTTAGCGAGAAATTTATTCGGCGCAATCCCTATGCTTGATGGGAGCAGCAGCTCTTTTTGCAGCCTGCTTTGGATTTCTTTTGCCGTCTCCAGCGCCCGGCTGCTGTATGGTGTATCGGTCATGTCCATATAGCCTTCGTCGATGGAGACAGGCTCCACCAGGTCAGTATATTCACGAAGAATGGTAAACATCGCTCTTGAAGAGCTTCTATATCGGTCAAAATTCGGCGGAAGAACGATAAGTTCAGGGCAATGGCGCTTCGCTTGCCAAACCGGCATCGTTGTTTTGACGCCGCGCGCTCTTGCTTCGTAGCTGCATGTCACCACGATGCCCTTTCGCTCCTTTACGTTTCCGGCAACTGCAACCGGCTTCCCTCGGAGAGCCGGGTCATATGCCATTTCCACCGATGCGTAAAAACTATTCATATCAATATGGAAAATAATTCGGCCCTTTCCCAGCATAAATAAATCTCCTTTTCGTTCATTAGACAACGGCTTGTACATATAGTAAAATGAAGGTATTGAATGGATGTGATGACAATGTTTGTGGAATCGATAAATGACGTTTTATTCTTAGTCGATTTTTTCACAATTATTCTTCCGACTCTGACGGCAATCGGGATTGCATTCCTCTTACGAGAGTGCCGTGCCGGCGAGCAATGGAAATCAAAACGAACAGATGAACATCAGACGGTCTTTCACATTAACCGAACAGACTTTCTTATTATTATATATCATCGCATTACAACTTGGATACGTAAAGTCTTCCGCATGAATTCGCCTGTGAACGATGATGAAGACGCCAGTTCTCTTCTTTTATAAACCGCATTTATAAAAAGGAGGAGAACAAATTGTTAAAAACATATCAAAAACTTTTGGCTATGGGTATCTTTTTGATCGTATTATGCTCGGGCAATGCTGCATTTGCCGCGACTAATCAGGTGGGAGGCCTCAGCAACGTCGGTTTTTTCCACGACTATTTAATCGAACCGTTTTCCGCTCTGCTTAAGGGTGTTGCCGGGCTGTTTCACGGTGAATACGGACTCTCTATTATTCTCGTAACCATTATTGTGCGTATGGTTGTGCTGCCTTTGTTTGTTAATCAGTTCAAAAAACAGCGCGTGTTCCAAGAGAAAATGGCCGTTATTAAACCTCAGGTTGACAGCATTCAGGCCAAATTGAAAAAAACGAAGGACCCTGAAAAACAAAAAGAGCTGCAAATGGAAATGATGAAGCTGTATCAAGAGAACAACATCAATCCGCTTGCTATGGGATGCCTCCCAATGCTGATTCAGTTTCCGATTATGATTGGGCTTTATTACGCGATTCGCTCTACACCTGAAATTGCGTCACACTCGTTTTTATGGTTCAGTTTAGGACAATCTGACATTCTCGTGTCTCTTAGTGCGGGAGCAATGTACTTTATCCAGGCCTATGTCGCTCAAAAACTGAGCGCGAAATATTCCGCTGTCCCGCAAAACCCTGCGGCACAGCAATCCGCAAAATTGATGGTGTTCATCTTCCCAGTGATGATGACGATTTTCTCGCTTAATGTTCCGGCAGCCCTTCCGCTGTACTGGTTTACAAGCGGACTGTTTTTGACAGTGCAAAACATCGTCCTTCAGATGACGCATCATAAAAGTAAAAAAACAGCCGCTCTTACTGAGCCGGTGAAATAAAAAAGCAACCCCGCGCGAAAAGCCGGGGTTGTTTTTTTGTTACTTGCAAAGCATACCAAACAGTCTTGTTTATCATGGCTGAAGCAGAAATGGCCATCCTAAAAAACAGCCGTATCGTTTAAAAAGAAGGAAATCGGGAATACCTTTACTCACCTCCAACCGAAAGGAGCATATACGTTGACGGAACACTTTCAGCAAAAAAACATTTCTATACCTGAAGGAATCTGGATCATGAGACAAACCTGGAATGATGTCTTATTTGCTCACTGGCCTGTTGATGTTTCTATCCTTCGCGCTTTGGTACCGTCCGCTTTAGAATTAGATACATATAACGGTCAAGCTTGGATCAGCATGCTTCCCTTTATGCTCACGAACCTGAGGGCGCGTTATCTTCCTGCCATTCCCGGTGCGCGTGCATTTCCTGAGCTTAACCTCCGCACCTATGTCACGTATAAAGGCAAGCCCGGCATTTATTTTTTCAGCTTAGATGCCGATCATCGGCTGGCGGTCCTTGGCGCTCGCACATTCTTTCATCTGCCTTATTTTTACGCGGATATGAAAGCCGAAAAAAACGGTGATCGCATTGACTATGTCAGCAAGCGGAAAAATGACAAAGAAGCAGCATTCCACGCCGCATACCGGCCCATTTCAGCGCCTTTTACAGCAGAAAAGGATTCGCTCGATTACTGGCTGACAGAACGATACAGGCTCTACACCACTTATCGCAATAAACTCTATTACGAAGACATCCATCATCATCCTTGGCTGCTGCAACATGCCGAGGCCGAGTTTTCCGTCAATACGGTGGCTGATGCTCACGGCATTACATTGCCAGAGTCAGACCCCTTGCTTCATTACGCTAAAAAACAGGATGTGTTATTTTGGCCGCTTAGGAAATGGAGTAGTTAAAAAAACCCGATGCGGGAAATCGCACTCGGGTTTTCTTTTTTATTTTGCCGCCTCTTCAATAATGGCAACAACCATTTCTGCCGTTTTAACGAGCTCTTCGATCGGCATTTTTTCATTTTTTGTATGGATTTGCTCATAACCGACAGCTAGATTGACCGTCGGAATGCCATGACCAGCGATTACGTTCGCGTCGCTTCCGCCGCCGCTCGTTTGCAGCTCGCTTGGACGTCCGATTTTAGCAGCCGCTTTTTTCGCGATTTCAACAACTTGGTCGCCGTCTTGATATTTAAAGCCCGGATACATAACCTCAATTTCGACTTCTGCGCGTCCGCCCATATCAGCAGCTGCCTCTTCAAAAGCAGCTTTCATTTTTTGAACCTGAGCTTCCATTTTCTCAGGAACTAAAGAGCGCGCTTCAGCAAGAATATGAACTTCGTCGCACACAATGTTTGTCTGTGTGCCGCCTTCAAACCGGCCGATATTAGCTGTTGTTTCTTCATCGATACGTCCCAATGGCATTTTTGAGATGGCTTTGCTAGCGATTGTAATCGCTGAAATACCTTTTTCAGGTTCAACCCCGGCGTGAGCGGTTTTCCCGAAAATTGCCGCTCTTACCTTCGCCTGTGTCGGCGCGGCCACAATGATATTTCCGACTTTTCCGTCTGAATCAAGAGCATAGCCGTAGGATGCAGTGATCATAGAACGGTCAAGAGCCTTCGCTCCGATCAGACCCGATTCTTCCCCTACTGTGATGATGAATTCAATCGTGCCGTGTTCAATGTTTTCTTCTTTCAGCACCTTAATCGCCTCAAACATTGCAGCCAATCCCGCTTTATCATCAGCGCCTAAAATCGTCGTGCCGTCAGTTTTGACGTAACCGTTCTCTACAACTGGTTTTACGCCGTTTCCGGGTACAACTGTGTCCATATGAGATGTAAAATAGATCGTATCTGTTTGTTTTGTCCCTTTTAGCGTGCAAATCAGATTACCGGCTCCGTGGCCCGTGATATCCATTGTATCGTCTTCTTTAACGTCCACACCTAAATCAGAAAATTTTTGTTTCAGCACTTTGCAGATTTCAGCTTCGTGCTTTGTTTCTGAATCAATTTGGACAAGCTCTAAAAATTCTTCCAGCAGGCGTTTTTCATTCACCATTTGTAAGTCCCTCCATATTAAAGCGGTATGTTACCGTGCTTTTTTTTCGGTCTCTCTTCTGTCTTATGTGCAAGCATATGAAAAGCTTGTATCAGTCTTCCCCTTGATTCTTCCGGCAAAATGATGTCATCGACCATTCCACAAGCGGCCGCTTTGTATGGGCCGGCGTTTTGCTTTTTGTATTCAGCTGTTTTTTCGCGTTTCGTCTTTTGCGGGTCAGCTGAAGCTTTGATTTCCTTTTCATACAAAATCGATGCCGCACCTTCTGGACCCATCACTGCGATTTCAGCATTCGGCCATGCAAACACAAGGTCCGCTCCGATCGCTTTGCTGTTCATGGCCACATAGGCGCCGCCGTACGCTTTTCTAATGATGAGTGTGACTTTTGGGACAGTCGCTTCAGCATAAGCAAACAATAATTTTGCTCCATGCCTGATGATTCCATTGTGCTCTTGCTGAATACCCGGCAGAAACCCTGGGACATCTTCGACAGTCAATAGCGGGATATCAAATGCATCACAAAAACGGATGAACCTTGCTGCTTTATCAGCAGCGTCAATCGTCAGGCTTCCCGCCAGATGCTTCGGCTGGCTCGCCACGATGCCGATTGCTTTTTCACCCAGCCTTGCAAACCCAATGACAATGTTCTTCGCAAAAAATGGCTGAATCTCAAAAAAAGACTGCGGGTCGGCCAGCTCCCTAATCACCTTCCGAACATCATAAGGCTTTGTCGTATCAGCAGGGACAAGATGGTTTAATAACGGTCTGGACGCCTCTTTCTCTAGCTTCGGCTCTGTTGTCCGGCCATTCAGCGGCAAATAAGACAGCAGTTTTCTCACCCCTGTCAGAACCTCCTTCTCCGTATGCCCGGAAAAGTGGGCGTTTCCGCTGACGGCATTATGTATCCCCGCTCCGCCTAAGCTCTCCGCATCAACCTGTTCCCCTGTCACTTTTTCAATCACCTTCGGGCCGGTAATAAACATCCGGCCGGTCTGTTCAGCCATAAATATAAAATCTGTGAGTGCCGGAGAATATACAGCGCCTCCAGCGCACGGCCCTAAAATAACCGATATTTGCGGAATGACTCCGGAATATAAGACGTTTCGGTAAAATATGTGACCGTATCCATCTAATGATACCACACCCTCTTGAATTCTCGCACCACCTGAGTCATTCAGCCCGATAATCGGCGCTTTATTTTTTGCTGCCAGATCCATCAAAGCGCAGATTTTCCTGGCATGGGTTTCGCCAAGCGCCCCTCCGAACACTGTGAAGTCTTGTGCAAATACATAAACTGAGCGGCCGTCAATTGTGCCGTACCCTGTCACGACCCCATCCCCTAACATGCGCTGTTCTCTTGTTAGCACTTGACTTTCCATGAAGGGATGTAATTCGATAAAGCTGTCCTGATCTAGAAGAAATATGATCCTTTCCCGAGCAGTGAGCTTGCCCTTTTGCCGCTGCTGAGCCAGCTTTTCCTGTCCTCCGCCTTCTTCTGCCTGCTTGCGTTTCGTGTATAAATGATCCATGTGCTCATTCATGTTCATTGTGTTGGTCTCCTTTCGGTTCACAAAGCTCTACAAGAACACCGTTTGTTTCCCGAGGGGAAATAAACGCGATCTTTTTCCCATTTGCCCCCTGTCTTGGATACCTGTCAATCAATTGAACATGCCGGTCAGACAATGCTTGAAGCTGTTCAGATAGGCCGTTGCACAAAAACGCAATATGATGCAGTCCCTGCCCTTTCTTCTCCAAAAATAAACGGACGGGGCTGTCAGCTGTCAACGGCTCTATCAGCTCAAGTTTGACGCTACCCGCTTGAAAAAAAGCAACATTCACCTTTTGCTCTTCAACCGTTTCTTGATGAAGAAATGCAAGCCCCAATACATTTTCATAAAAGCTTCTTGCATCTTTTATCGAAAAAACGGCTATCCCGATATGGTCAAGCCTGTTCATTTGCATCCCTGCTTTCGCTAATAGATATCGCTTGTCCGCCCATTCAAAACGCGCTAAAATATAGACAGATTGTTTAAGGAGTGAAAATCATGTCTCAAAAACTGATGAAAAGCGTTTTGATCGTGATTTTGGGAGTTTTTATTCTTTCAACTGTACTCTCAGGAATCGTCATGTTTCTATAACGATAAAAAAGCAGGCGCCTTATTCAATGGGAATATCCTGCTTTTTTATCAGAGCTTTATGCTCGATGGCAATCTCCTCAAAAGAGCGGTTGTCGTCCGTGATCAGCACTCTCGTTCCTACTGGTATCGTTTGAAACAAATGAACGACCTCATCGTTATGCATACGTATACAGCCGTTAGACACAAATTTTCCTACTGATTCCTCTCGGTTTGTCCCATGAATTCCATAAATCCGCCCGTCCGTTCCTTTCGCGTCAAATCCGATCCATCTGGCCCCAAGCGGGTTGTCAGGAGATCCCCCTTCAATATTTTTCTTTCTGTAGTAAGGATTTTCCGCTTTTACCGTTACCGAAAACTCTCCTTCAGGCGTCAAATCATCTGTTTTTCCAGTCGCCACACTATACACGCCTTCTACTTTGTTGTCGAGGATAACAGCAAGTTCATTTGTTCGCTTGTTGACAATAACATACGGATCACCCGGCAACGGATTTTCGCCGAGAGGCCAAATCGGTGAAATCATCATAAAAATCGAACATAAGAAAAAACGCATAAGCTCCTCCTTTTTCATTAGGTTGACCAATGAAGGAAGAGCTCATGCGAATCATCCGAGTGATTTTTGCGCTTTTATTCCTTTAAAATAACTTTTAATCACTAAATATTGTTCCATTTCGCCGAGAAGATGGAAGAGAGCGGCCCTCGCTTCAAATTCCTCTCTAGTCGCCGGAAGCGGCATCTCCTCAAATTCTTTTCTCATGTCAGCAAGTCTTTTCAGAAATTTGTACGCTGTATTCCCAGGGTGTATCGCCTCCCGCAAATCATGAATAAATTCAGCGATCATTTTTCCCTGATCTACCGTAATGGAGATCGATGTCACTTTAGGGAGAAGGCGTTCGATAATTTCAAATTGCTTTTCTCTCATTTTAAAATAATGATAATGCAGATTTTCGTAACGCAAAATGTGGTTTTGCACATCTCGATATGCCAGGTTTTTAGCCTCCGTAATGAGCTGGTGCGTTTCCGGAATTTCTTTTCCTGACCAATCTTGCTCACCAGTTAACAAATACCGTTCGATTTCTGCAAAAATGACAGCAAAGTTATCCTCTATCTTTTTGCGGTAGGCAATCAGTTTCCGATCAAGACTAGGCATATACAAGTTCATCAATAGAGCGACGCCGATGCCAACCGTAATCAGCTGAACTTCATTCCAGATGAAAGCAAGCGTAATGCCGCCGGACATGTATAAATGAAGGATAATAACGGAACTGGTGACAATACCCTCGTTAATTTTTAACAGAACCGTTATCGGAATGAATATCAAAAGAAGCGCTCCGATCACAAACGGGTGGTAGCCAATAAGCTCGAAAAAGAGATAAGAAAAAACAATTGCCAGACAGCATGCCGCAAAGCGGGCCCATGAGGCCTGAAGCGACCGTTTTTGTGTGATTTGTATGCACAAAATGGTGATGATTCCTGCTGATGCGAAGTTTTGCAAATGCAATAACTGGCTTATATAAATAGCCAAAGCTGTTCCAAGCGCGGTCTTTATTGTGCGGTAACCAATTTTAAACATGTCGGACTCCATTTCTATTTGTTTCTTCAATAAAAAAGAAGAGGCGGCCAGCCTTCTTCTTTTTTATATTCTATAATATTTTCTCTAAAAAGTCCTGCGCTCTTTTGGATTTTGGCGACATAAAAAATTCCTTCGGATTGCCGTCTTCGACAATCATTCCTTGGTCCATAAACAGCACACGGTCTGCCACTTCTTTTGCGAAGCCCATTTCATGTGTGACAATCACCATGGTCATGCCGGTTTCGACCAGCTCTTTCATCACCTGTAGCACTTCTTTGACCATCTCCGGATCAAGGGCAGATGTCGGCTCGTCAAACAGCATGATGTCCGGATTCATCGCAAGAGCCCTGGCAATCGCGACACGCTGTTTTTGTCCGCCAGACAAACGGTTTGGATAGTCATTTCGCTTTTCAAACAAACCAACTTTGCGGAGCAGGTCCTCAGCTTTCTCCTGTGCAGCCTGTTTTGATTCTTTTTTTACATTGACAGGCGCGTACATGATGTTTTCGAGAACCGTTTTGTGCGGAAAGAGATGAAAATGCTGAAAAACCATCCCGATGTTTTCCCGGACCTTTAATGTGTTGGTTTTCGGCTTCGTAATCTCTGTGTCTTTTATTGTAATGGTTCCGCCGTTAGGCTTTTCCAACAGGTTTAAACAGCGTAGGAACGTTGATTTGCCTGAGCCTGAAGGACCGATCACGGCCACAACCTCACCCTCAGCGATTGTTGTTGAAATGTTTTTTAATACTTCGTGTTTCCCAAATGATTTTGACAGCTTTTCAACCTTAATCATTGGATTTCAGCTTCCTTTCTACAGCCTTGCCGATAAACGTTAAAATCAGGACAAGCACATAATAAATCAATCCCGCGATAATGAGCGGCTCAAGGTAATTGTAAGTGGCGGCGCCAGCTTGATATGCGCGTCTCATGACATCACCAAGCCCGATGACGGTGACGATCGCCGATTCTTTTGTTAACGTAATTAATTCATTCACAATTGCAGGTGATATATTTTTGAAGGCCTGCGGCAGCAGCAGATCCTTCATCATTTTTCCATACGGGACTCCGAGAGCAACAGCAGCTTCTTTTTGCCCTTTATCAATGGCATTGATTCCGGCTCTGATAATTTCCGATACATAAGCGGCGGAATTCAAAGACAATGCGACAACCGCAGCCCAAAACTGGTCAATTTGAAATCCGAGCAGCTGAGGAAGGCCAAAATAGACAATCATAAGCTGCAGCACTAAAGGCGTGCCTCGGAACACTGATGTATAAAAATCAGCGATCCAGATAAACGGGCGGAATGTGCTGATCTTGCATAAGCTTAGCACAATACCGAGTATAAGTCCGATAATAGCAGATACAACAACAATTTTTAATGTAATTGCCAAGCCTTCTAATATAAAAGGAATTTGGGGGATCGTTGCTGAAAAATCCAAATTCATAGCCTTTGTCTCCTTTTCTTACAGGAAAAAAGATTTCCTATTCAATAAAAAGACTCAACGAAAAAGTTGAGCCGCTTTTTTTACTTCTCGCCAGTGAACCATTTTTTCTTCAATTTCTCAAGCTCTCCGTTATCTTCCATTTCCTTGAGCGCTTTATTGAATTTGTCTGTCAGTTCACTGTCCTTTCTGAAAGCAATTGCTGAACCGGCTTCTTCCGCTTTCGCATCAGGAATCACAAAGCCTTGCAGGTCATCATTTGATTTGAAATACCCTTCTGCAACAATGTCTTCAATAATCGCGGCATCGAAGCGGTCAGATTTGATTTCCTGCACCAAATCAGAAATTCTGTTGCGGTCTTCTGTTTTAAAACCATATTCCGGAGAAAGCTCTTTCCCCTTCTCTTCCTGAATAGAGCCAAGCTGAACGCCAACTGTTTTTCCTTTCAGGTCTTTCAAAGATTGAATGCCGCTGTCTTTTTTGCTGACAATCATATGGTTCGCTGTATAATACACATCTGAAAAATCAACTTGTTTTTTACGCTCAGGCGTTGGTGTCATTCCTGACAGAACGAGATCCACCTGTTTTGATTTAAGCGCTGTAATTAAGCTGTTGAAGTCCATATCCTGCACTTCAATTTCATAGCCTGCCTTCTTCGCCAGAGATTTTGCCAACTCTACATCAAAGCCGACAATATTATCGCCTTCTTTATATTCAAACGGTTTGTAATCCGCGGAAGTACCCATAATTAATTTTTTCTTGCCGCCTTCTGATCCTGAATTGCTTGAGCCGCAAGCAGATAATGCAAAGGTAATGCAGGCAGCTACAAGTAATAAGAGCCATTTTTTCATGATCCATTTCCCCCGTATTCATTACTTTTGGTGTATTTGAATATTTATTCGTTAATTTGTATTTTAAACAGTTTCTTATTTTTATGCAATACTATTTTTAAAAATTATCTTCAAGCTTATCTTTCCAGTGATCTCTTTTTGATATTACTAGATAAAAATAAAATCACTGTACAATCCGATTGAATAATCTTTTAATATTTATTCATATACCCTTGGAAATTTATGCACAAAAAAACCCGGGCCGCTTGGGCATCCGGGTTGTTCGTCTTATACTTCTTCACAATATTCTTCAAAGGCTTCCTGCAGCTTTGCCACTACGGCCATCGGCTCGTGGCCTTCAATTTCATGGCGCTCTACCATTTTCATGATCTTTCCGTCTTTCAAAATCGCAAAGGACGGAGAAGATGGCGGATAACCTTCAAAATAGTCACGCGCACGCGCTGTCGCTTCTTTATCCTGTCCGGCAAAAACGGTGACGAGCTGATCAGGTCTTTTATCATAGTGAACGGAATGGTAGGCTGCCGGTCTTGCAATTCCTCCGGCGCATCCGCAAACAGAGTTTACCATGACGAGCGTCGTTCCTTTTTTCGTAAGTGCCTCATCCACCTCTTCGGCTGTTTTAAGCTCGGTGTATCCGGCAGCTGTTATTTCTTGTCTCGCTTGGCGGACAATATCATTCATAAATAAATTAAAGTCCATGTTCAATGAAGACCTCTCCTTTTTCATCATCTGTTCTTATGATAGCAAGGAAACGTCCATATCGGCAAATGACTTTGCTTCGCCGTGCACTTTTTTTGCTCTTCGTTTACTGCTTACAGAAAAAGGGGATTATATAACCAGAAGTAAAATAAAGGAGCAGTTGTATATGAGCCACCGGAAAGCGTTACTGATTCATAACGGAAATGCCGGCAACAAAAATATAGAAAAAGCACTTGGTGCTGTGGTGCCGGTTTTATCTCACCATTTAGATGAGGTGATTATTAAGCAGACAAAGAAAAAGGATGATGCGTATCATTTTTGCCAATCCATTGATGATTCTGTCGACACCGTCTTCATTCTCGGCGGCGACGGCACGATCCATCAATGCATAAATGCTATCAGCGCTCTAGAAAGAAAACCCGCTGTCGGAATTTTGCCCGGCGGCACATGCAATGACTTTTCAAGAGTGCTTGGCATCCCTCAAAATCTTGCAAAGGCCGCGGAAGCACTTATGTCAGGAAAAAAAACCAGCGTAGACGTATGTCAGATGAATGACCGTTATTTTTTGAATTTCTGGGGGATCGGCTTAATTGCAGAAACGTCGAATCAAATCAACGAAACGGAAAAAGCATTATTGGGAAAAATCAGCTATTTTACAAGTGCATTGCGAACCGTCTCATCCGCTGCATCGTTTCCGATGACATTAAAAATTGATGGAGAAGAAATTAAAGAAGAAGCCGTTATGCTGCTTGTGATGAATGGCCAATACATTGGAACGAATCGAATTCCTCTGCCCGATGCCAGTATTGAAGACGGCTTACTTGATGTTCTCATATGCCGCAACACCAACCTCACCGCGCTGCGGGAGCTGATGAGCATGGAACAGGGCTCAATTGATCGTTTTACCGGAGAGCTGTCCTATGTCCAGGCCTCCCGTATCGAGATTGAAACAGACACTGCCAAAAAGGCGGATATGGATGGAGAAGTTTATACACATACACCCGCAGTCATTCAGGTCCTGCCGCAGCATATCGACATGCTTGTTCCCGCAAATGAATAACTGTCATAAGGCTTTAGAAAGATTTTGCAAATCCGTTGACTCTCCCCTAGGAGGAGGTCTTACAGTATAAGGGATACACACTTGAAAAAGGGGAAGTCATATGGAGAAGAAAAATATTACCTTAACTATATTATTAACCAATTTATTTATTGCTTTTTTGGGGATAGGGCTTGTGATTCCAGTAACGCCGACCATTATGAATGAATTGCATTTATCGGGGACCGCGGTCGGCTATATGGTTGCCTGCTTCGCTATTACACAGCTCATTGTCTCACCAATAGCCGGACGATGGGTTGATCGCTTCGGGCGCAAGATCATGATCGTGATCGGCCTGTTGTTCTTTAGTGTGTCGGAGTTTTTATTCGGCATTGGAAAAACAGTTGAGATGTTATTTATCTCCCGTATGCTTGGCGGTATCAGCGCAGCCTTCATTATGCCCGGGGTCACGGCTTTTATCGCAGATATCACGACCATTAAAACACGTCCAAAAGCGCTCGGTTATATGTCAGCCGCCATTTCAACAGGATTTATTATCGGCCCCGGCATCGGGGGATTTTTAGCAGAAGTCCATTCCCGGCTGCCTTTTTTCTTTGCGGCAGCTTTTGCACTGATAGCAGCCATTTTATCAATCCTCACGCTGCGCGAGCCGGGACGAAACCCTGAAAACCAGGAAATAAAAGGGCAGAAGACAGGCTTTAAACGGATTTTTGCCCCCATGTATTTCATAGCTTTTCTCATTATCTTGATTTCGTCTTTTGGTTTAGCATCATTTGAATCTTTATTTGCATTATTCGTGGATCATAAATTCGGTTTTACGGCCAGCGACATTGCCATTATGATTACAGGAGGAGCGATTGTTGGCGCCATTACGCAAGTCGTCTTATTCGACCGCTTCACAAGATGGTTTGGCGAAATCCATTTAATTCGGTACAGCTTAATTCTCTCGACGAGTCTGGTATTCTTGCTGACAACGGTACATTCATATGTTGCGATTCTGCTGGTTACAGTCACCGTATTTGTCGGATTTGATCTCATGCGGCCTGCGGTAACGACTTACCTGTCAAAGATTGCGGGAAATGAACAAGGGTTTGCCGGCGGTATGAATTCAATGTTTACAAGTATCGGCAATGTATTCGGGCCTATTATCGGCGGAATGCTGTTCGATATTGATGTAAACTATCCCTTCTACTTTGCAACGGTCACCTTAGCCATAGGGATTGCACTGACCATTGCTTGGAAAGCGCCTGCACATCTTAAAGCCAGCACGTGATAAGAAGCGCATTCTTTGTGTACTGCAAAGAACGCGCTTCTTCTTTATACTGAGGATAGAAGGAGTGATGGCATGAAGGAATCGTATTACTCAATTGGGGAAGTTTCAAAACTGGCAAACGTGTCGATTAAAGCGCTCCGTTATTACGATAAAATTGATTTATTTAAACCAGCCTACGTCGACCCGGATACCAGCTACCGCTATTATACAGATTCTCAGCTCATTCATCTGGATTTGATCAAATCATTGAAATATATCGGCACACCTTTAGAGGAAATGAAAAAAGCACAGGACTTAGAGATGGAAGAACTGTTTGCTTTTTATACCGAGCAGGAAAGGCAAATCAGGGAGAAATTAGACTTTTTATCAGCACTGGAGCAAACCATTTCATTGGTGAAAAAGAGGATGAAACGGCAGATGGAATATCCCGCGCTCGGTGAGGTGTTTGTTTTAGATGAAGAAGAAACACGGATTATTCGGACAGAGGCAGAAGGAATCGGGCCTGAAAACGTGCTCAACGCCTCCTACAGCAAATTAAAAAAATTTATCGAGTCAGCAGATGGATTTACGAACAATAGCTACGGCGCTACTTTCTCTTTTCAGCCCTACACCAGCATTGATGAAATGACTTACCGTCATATTTTCACGCCTGTATTGACGAATAAACAGATTTCATCAATTACGCCGGATATGGAAATCACAACAATCCCTAAAGGGAGGTATGCGTGTATCGCGTATAATTTTTCGCCTGAACATTATTTTCTCAACTTACAGAAGCTTATCAAATATATCGCGGACTGCCAATTAACAGTAGTCAGTGATGTTTACGAGTTAATCATACCGATTCATTACTCCCCGAAAAAACAAGAAGAATATCGTGTCGAAATGAAAATACGAATCGCTGAATAATAGTAAAAGAGCATTTTTTGAAACAAAACTTCAAAAAATGCTCTTTTTGCTTATTTAGTAAACAGATGTCTTCTCGTCAATCGATTCTAAAATTTGTTTCACACGTCCCAGGAATCGTCCGCACACGAGACCGTCAAGCACTCTGTGATCTAAGGACAGACACAGATTAACCATGTCTCTGACAGCAATCATGCCATTCTCCATGACAACCGGGCGTTTGACGATGGATTCTACTTGAAGAATCGCAGCATGAGGGTAGTTGATAATGCCCATTGACTGAACAGAGCCGAACGAACCTGTGTTGTTGACGGTAAACGTGCCTCCCTGCATGTCATCTGCAGTGAGTTTTCCGTCTCTTACTTTTTTGGCAAGACCGGTAATTTCTTTCGCAATGCCTTTAATTGTTTTTTCATCAGCGTTTTTAATCACCGGAACAAATAAAGAATCCTCTGTGGCAACTGCAATTGAAATATTGATATCCTTTTTCTGAATAATTTTGTCCCCCGCCCACATGCTATTCATTTGCGGGAATTCTTTTAACGCCTGAGCGACCGCTTTTACAAAAAAGGCGAAGAACGTTAAATTAAAGCCTTCTGTCTTCTTAAAGGAATCTTTTATACTATTGCGATATGCAACCATATTTGTGACGTCGACTTCCATCATCGTCCAAGCATGCGGAATTTCTGTTTTGCTGCGTTTCATATTGGAAGCAATTGCTTTTCTTACACCTGTGACAGGGATTTCTTTATCACCGGCTGCAGACGCAGGATATGACGTCTCTTCTTTTGGCTCAGGTTTTGATGCAGACTTCGGTGCAGGAGCTGCTGTTTTCGGCTCCTCAGGATTCTGTTCTTGCACGCCGCCTGTTTCAATTAAGCGCTGAATGTCTTTTCGTGTGATGCGCCCGCCGGCACCTGTTCCTGTTACTTGTTCAAGATCAATGCCATGCTCTCCGGCCAAACGGAGTACAGCTGGCGAGTAGCGCTTTTTATTGGGCTGATCAGCTGCTTCGGCACTTTTTGCAGCAGGCGTCTCAGCTGCTTTTGAAGCAGCTGGCTGTTCTTGTTTTTGTTCAGCCGGATTCGCGCCTTCTGTTTCAATTTTGCAAATCACTTCTCCGACTTGCAGGGTTTGGCCTTCTTCTCCCACAAGCTCTGTTATCGTACCAGTAAAAGAAGACGGAACCTCTGCATTTACCTTATCTGTCATGACTTCCGCGATTGGATCGTATTTGTTCACTTTATCACCGGGGGCGACAAGCCATTTGCTGATCGTCCCCTCTGTTACGCTTTCTCCAAGCTGCGGCATCGTCATTTGTTCAATTGCCATGATTGTATCCTCCCTTACGTCTTTAAAACTCCGCTAATTCTCTCATCGCCGCTTCCACTTTATCAGGGTTGACCATAAAGTATTTTTCCATTGTCGGCGCATAAGGCATAGCCGGAATATCAGGACCTGCAAGCCGTTTGATCGGCGCGTCTAAGTCGAACAGACAATGCTCGGATATAATTGCGGCTACTTCGCTCATGATGCTGCCTTCTTTTGTATCTTCTGTAACCAAAAGAACCTTTCCAGTTTTGGACGCAGCTTCGATGATGGCTTCTTTATCAAGCGGGTAAACTGTTCTTAAATCCACCACATGCGCTGAAATGCCATCTTTTTCGAGACGTTCTGCAGCTTGTAAGGCGAAGTGGACACACAGGCCGTATGTGATCACTGTGATGTCGTCGCCTTCCCGTTTTACGTCAGCCTTGCCGATTGGCAGGACATAATCATCAGCCGGAACCTCTCCCTTTATCAGACGGTACGCCCGCTTGTGCTCAAAAAACAGCACTGGGTCTTCGTCACGAACTGCGGCTTTTAATAGACCCTTGGCGTCATATGGTGTTGATGGCATGACAATTTTCAGTCCGGGCTGGTTGGCGAAAATTGCTTCGACTGATTGAGAATGATACAGGGCTCCGTGCACGCCTCCGCCGTATGGCGCTCTGACGACAATCGGACAGCTCCAGTCATTGTTGCTGCGGTAGCGGATTTTAGCCGCCTCAGAAATAATTTGGTTGACTGCCGGCATAATGAAATCAGCAAACTGCATTTCAGCAATCGGTCTCATTCCGTACATTGCCGCTCCGATACCGACTCCTGCGATCGCAGATTCAGCAAGCGGCGTATCCATAACGCGCTCTTCCCCAAATTGTTCATAGAGTCCGGCTGTTGCTTTAAACACACCGCCTTTTCTTCCTACATCTTCCCCAAGGACGAAAACGCGAGAATCTCGTTCCATTTCTTCTTTCATCGCCAAATTGATTGCATCAATATATGACATTACTGACATTTGTTCTTCCTCCCTACTTCGCATACACATAATCAAGCGCTGACTCAGGAGCTGCATATGGGGCGTTCTCCGCTTCATCCGTCGCTTCATTTACGATTGCCATAATTTCATCCAGCATGGTTTGTTCTATCTCATCGGACAGCAGGCCTGTTTCCTTTAAGTAAGCTTGATAAGTAAGCAAGGGATCACTTTTTTTCGCTTCCTCTACTTCTTCACGGCCTCTGTAGCTGCTGTCATCGTCATCACTGGAATGTGGTGTAAGGCGGTAAGAAATCGTTTCAATTAATGTCGGGCCTTCTCCTCTGCGTGCCCTTTCGCGTGCTTCTTTGACCGCTTGATAAACTTCCAGCGGATCATTTCCATTCACAGTTACGCCAGGCATCCCATAGCCTATGGCACGGTCGGAAATGTTCTCACATGCGACTTGCTTATCGTAAGGCACTGAGATTGCGTATTTGTTGTTTTCACACATGAAAATAACCGGCAGCTTATGGACAGCGGCAAAGTTTGCCCCTTCGTGGAAATCGCCTTGGTTTGAAGACCCTTCCCCAAATGTAACAAAGGCTGCGATATCCTTTTTCTCCATACGTCCCGCAAGCGCAATACCGACTGCGTGCGGCACTTGCGTTGTAACCGGAGATGATCCCGTCACAATGCGGTTTTTCTTTTGTCCGAAATGTCCCGGCATCTGGCGGCCTCCTGAGTTCGGATCTGCTGCTTTTGCAAACCCGGACATCATTAAGTCCTTTGCTGTCATGCCAAACGCGAGCACGACACCCATGTCTCTGTAGTACGGCAATACATAATCCATTTCACGGTCAAGTGCGAAAGCCGCTCCCACCTGTGCTGCTTCCTGCCCTTGACAAGAGATTACAAATGGAATTTTGCCAGAACGGTTTAACAGCCACATTCTTTCATCGATTTTTCTTGCTAACAGCATGGTTCTATACATATCAACGGCTTCCTGATCAGTCAGCCCTAGTGCTTGATGTCGGTTTGTACTCATTCAAGCCCCTCCTTTATGCTTTTAAAAATGAATGGCTTTGCCATCTGCGGCAAGCGCTGCTTCTCCAATTGCTTCAGAAAGCGTTGGATGCGGGTGAATCGTTTGCCCGACCTCCCACGGCGTTGCGTCCAGCACTTTGGCAAGACCCGCTTCAGAAATCATGTCGGTGACATGCGGGCCGATCATATGAACGCCGAGAATATCATCTGTATCTCGGTCCGCCACGATTTTGACAAAACCGTCGCTTTCACCGTATACAAGCGCTTTTCCAATCGCCATAAATGGGAACTTGCCGATTTTGACATTATGCCCGTTCGCCTTTGCTTCGTCTTCGGTTAAGCCGACACTGGCAGCTTCAGGGCTTGAGTAAATGCACTTCGGCACAAGCGTCGGATCAAGCGGATGCGGATTGAGACCTGCAAAATGCTCAACAGCAATAATTCCCTCATGTGAAGCAACGTGAGCTAACTGCAGGCCACCGATTACGTCTCCGATTGCATAAATATGAGATTCCTTCGTTTGGCAGCTTTCATTGACTGAAATCATGCCATTTTCAGTAACAATATCGGTGTTCTCTAGGCCGATGCCTTCGATATTTGCCTGTCTGCCGATGGAAACAAGCATTTTCTCAGCAGAGTAGGTAACGGTTTCTCCGTCTTTTTCCGCTTGTATGCTGATATCGTCTGATGTTTTTGTCATTGTGTCAGGCAGCACTTTTGCCCCTGTTATGAACTGGATGCCTTTTTTCTTAAGAAGACTTTCCATTTCTTTTGAAATCTCTAGATCTTCAGTCGGCAATATGCGATCCGCGTATTCAATAACCGTTACCTTCACACCAAAATCATGAAGCATAGACGCCCATTCGATACCGATAACACCTCCGCCGACGATGATGATTGATTGTGGCAGCTCCTCCATTTGGAGCGCCTCATCTGAAGTCAGTACAGACTTACCGTCCGCTTCAAGACCCGGAAGCATTCTCGGTCTTGATCCTGTTGCAATGATCACTTGTTTCGGGATCAGCATGTCATTTTCTTCGCCATTTCCCCGCTCAACAGAAATTGTTCCCGGCAGCGGAGAGAAGATTGACGGTCCAAGGATACGTCCATATCCGGTGTATACGTCAATTTTTCCTTTTTTCATTAAATGATTTACACCCGCTGCAAGCTTATCAACAACGGCTTGCTTACGCTGCTGCACTTTTTCAAAGTTGAGGGACACGCCAGCCGTTTCCACCCCGAATTGATCGGCTTCACGAGCTGTCCGGTATACCTCTGCGCTTCTAAGCAGCGCTTTACTCGGGATACAGCCTTTATGCAGACATGTTCCCCCGAGTTTTTCCTTTTCCACAACGGCTGTTTTTAAGCCGAGCTGAGCGGCTCTGATGGCCGCAACATAACCGCCGGTACCGCCGCCCAGAATGACTACGTCATACTCAGTTGCCATGGTGACTCACTCCTGTCTGTCTATTCAATACGATATTGTTTGGATTGCTCTTCGCCCTGCAATACTCTGAGCGCCCCTTGGGCAAGAGACTGCAGTTCATTTTCACCCGGATAGACTAAAACGTCTGAAATCCAATCTATGTATGATCTGATAGCAGAAACAAAGCTTTTGCCGTACGCAAGGCCTCCCGTCAGCACAATCGCTTCAACTTCGCCTTTTAACGCCGCGCTGGCTGCCCCGATTTCCTTTGCTACCTGATATGCCATGGCATCATAAATGAAGCGGGCTTTTCCATCGCCCCCTTGAATCATCTGTTCCACTTTTACTGCATCATTTGTACCGAGATAGCCTAAAAGTCCGCCGGTGCCAACAAGCTTTTTCATGATTTCTTCTTTTGTATATTCCCCTGAAAAACATAGATCAACAAGATCTCCCGCAGGCACTGTTCCTGCTCGTTCAGGACTGAATGGTCCCTCGCCGTGTAGGCCGTTATTGACATCTACCACTCGCCCGCGGTCATGGACGCCAATTGTAATACCTCCGCCCATATGGGTAATAATCATTTTCATGTTCTCATATCGTTTGCCAAGGGAGGCTGCCGCTTTACGAGCGACAGCTTTTTGGTTTAACGCATGGAAAATGCTTTTCCGTTCAATTTCAGGCATGCCTGAAACTTTCGCAAGCACTGACATTTCGTCTACGACAACAGGGTCGACGATATACGAAGGGATATTCAGGCCGTCAGCGATTTCCCTCGCGATAATGCCGCCGAGATTAGAAGCATGCTGACCGGCGTAACCGCTTTTCAAGTCCTCAATCATTTCATCATTCACTACGTAGGTCCCGCCTTCAATTGGCCGAAGAAGGCCGCCTCTTGCGCAGACTGCATCAAACTTTGAGATATTGATTCCCTGTTCATGAAGCGTTTCGAGAATATGGTTTTTACGAAATTCATACTGATCAATAATTCGGTCAAATCGCTGCAGCTCTTCTATGTTGTGTCTCAATGTTTTTTCAAAAATGCTTCTTTCGTTATGAAAAACACCGATTTTCGTTGAAGTTGAGCCTGGATTAATTGTGAGAATGCGTTTTTCGTCATGTAGCACTTTCATAACCTCCAGATCAATTTCTTAACGTCTGCTTAATACACTGTGGCCGTTTTGCAAAAACTGGCTTCTTGAGCGGCGCATGCGTTCAATCCGTTCCTCTGCTAAGCGGTCAGCCGCTAAATATGCAGGAATGCCGTCACGCTGAGAAATTTCAAGTACACGCTCGATATTGCCGTAAATGCCTTCGACTTTTTTCAATGCACGTTCTGCATTATAGCCGTAAAGCTCATCTGCCACGTTGATAACACCGCCCGCGTTAATCACGTAATCCGGTGCATAAACGATGCCCATTTCGTGAATTTGATCACCATGGCGGGTTTCTTTTAATTGGTTGTTAGCCGCACCTGCGATCACTTTCGCCTTCAGCTGTTTAATGGTGTCGTCGTTAATAGTCGCACCAAGGGCACACGGCGCATAAATATCGCAGTCTTGTGAATAAATGTCATCAGGATCTACAGCACGGGCGCCAAAATCTTCAACTGCACGCTGTACAGATTGTTTGTTGATATCCGTAACGATTAAGTTTGCTCCTTCTTCATGCAGGTGGCGGCAAAGGTTATAGGCTACGTTCCCAACACCCTGTACAGCAATGGTTTTTCCTTCAAGAGAGTCGGTTCCGAAAGCAGCTTTAGCTGCTGCCTTCATTCCTCTATACACCCCGTACGCTGTGACTGGAGAAGGATTTCCAGAAGAGCCGAAAGCAGGAGAAATGCCTGTGACATAGTCTGTCTCATCATGAATGATATCCATATCCTCGACCGTTGTACCCACATCTTCAGCCGTGATGTATCTGCCGTTCAGCCCTTGAATATAGCGGCCAAACGCGCGGAACATTTCTTCATTTTTGTCTTTGCGCGGATCGCCGATAATGACTGTTTTTCCGCCGCCAAGGTTTAAGCCTGCCGCCGCGTTCTTATAGGTCATGCCTCTAGCCAATCTGAGCGCATCTTCAATTGCCGCTTCTTCATTTTCATATGTCCACATTCTCGTTCCGCCAAGCGCCGGACCAAGCGTTGTATCATGAATCGCGATAATCGCTTTTAATCCAGATTGTTCATCCTGGCAGAATACCAATTGTTCGTAATCGTATTTCTCCATATATTTAAAAAGTTCCATGTTCGTTCCTCCTAATGTGTGTATTCTTCAGATGCGCATATTGCCAGCGCAATGGAATACAGTTTATTTTCAGCAGAGTCCGCTCTGCTTGTTAAAGCAATCGGTGCTTTTGCTCCTGTAATGACAGCCGCCACGCTGGCCTTGGCAAAATAAATCAGTGATTTATATAAAATATTGCCGGCCTCAATTGTTGGGACGAGAAGGATATCTGCGTTGCCCGCTACGTCTCCCGAAATTTTTTTCTGGGCCGCGGCAATTTGTGAAACTGCGTTATCCAAAGCAAGCGGTCCATCAACAATGCAGCCTTTGATCTGGCCCCTTTTGTACATTTGAGCTAGAGCAGCTGCATTCACGGTCGCTTCCATTTTTGGGTTCACCGTTTCAACCGCTGCCAGAGCAGCTGCTTTTGGCATATTGTTCCCTACTGCATGGGCCACATGAACTGCATTTTGCAAAATCTGCCGAAGCTCTTCCAGCGAAGGGGCAATATTCATTGCCGAATCTGTTACAAACATCATTCTGTCAAAATCCGGTATATCAAACACAGCCACGTGGGAAAGGACACTTGATGACCGAAGCCCCTCCTGTCTGTTCAATACCGCTTTAAGCAAAACAGAAGTCGGCACATTCCCTTTCATTAAAACGTCCGCTGTTTTATGATGTACAGCACGAACCGCTAATTTCGCCGACTCCTCAGGTGTATCGGCATGGACGATTTCCACTTGATGCCCTTGCATGGATGATGTCAGCTCGTTCAGTTTTTTGCTGTCGCCCGTTAACAAGAAACGGGCGGATAGGTGCTCGGCAGCCAGCTTTACAGCCCGGATCACTTCCTCATCCTCAGCATGAGCAACCGCAATAGTCTTGTTTTTGTGCATCGACGCTTTGCCGATTAAATCTTTCAGCTTCATCTGCTACCACCTTTCTTGTTTCGACTCCGCCTTTTATTATGCAAGTTCCGTGCCAGCTCTTAAGGGTGCTGTCACACCAGATATATTGAAACATTCGTGCAGATGTTTGCGTTTATTCTGCAAATTATTGCATGCCTTCATTTGCAAGGCCATATTTATCCATTTTGTAATATAAATTCCGAATGCTGACACCGAGGGCTTTCGCTGTTTTTGTCCGGTTAAAATGATGCTTTTCGAGCGTTTGCTGGATCAAATGCGCTTCAAATTTTTCTACTGCGACAGACAGCTTTTCCCCTTCAATATCCGGAAAATCAAAACCTGTCCCCTGATCTGTGTCATTTTCTTTTTGCTCAAGTTCAAATATAGGCAAATGATCTTTTTCAATCCATTCCATATGCGGATTGAGAAAAATCATGGCTCGTCCAAGGACATTTTCAAGCTCGCGGACATTCCCAGGCCAATGGTAAGCAGATAAGGCGCGCAAGGCTTGCTGCGAGAGCCCTTTTACATTCCTGCCGTAATCCCGGTTGATCTTTTGGATAAGTCTGACGCTTAGTGCTTCAATGTCCTCCAACCGCTGACGCAAAGGCGGAATGGAGATGGGATAGCGGTTGATCCGGTAATACAGGTCTTCGCGAAACTTTCCATCCGCCATCGCCTTTTCAATATTTACATTTGTTGCCGCGATCACTCTGACGTTGACAGGGATCGCTTTCGTGCCGCCCACTCTGACGATTTCCTTTTCTTGAAGGACGCGTAGCAATTTGGCCTGCATATTTTGTGTCAGTTCACCGATTTCATCTAAGAAAATACTGCCGTTATTTGCTTCCTCAAATAAACCCTTTTTACCGCCGCGCTTCGCTCCTGAAAACGCACCATCCTCATAGCCGAACAATTCTGATTCGAGCAGGTTTTCAGAAAGGGCTGCACAATTCACGCGAATAAATTTATTGTATTTCCGGTCGCTTTCGTTATGGATGGCATGGGCGAACAGTTCTTTTCCTGTTCCTGATTCCCCGCGCAGCAAGATGGTTGCCGGTGTTTTCGCACCGAGCTTCGCCTGCTCAAGCGCAACCAGCATTTGCTCGCTTTTGCCGATAATGTCGTCAAACGTGTATTTCGCTTCAAGCGTGCGAATAATTTGTCTGGCGCGATTAAGCTCCGCTGTCAGCATTTTAATTTCGGAAACATCGTGAATCACGCCGACGCTGCCTTTCAAAATCCCGTCCACAATCACTGGTGCTACATTAACGATGACCTCTTTTTCATTCGGGCCGACCTTCATTCTGACACCGCGGACAGGACGTCTTGTTTCAAGCACCTTTAAATGCATGCTTTCGCCTTCGGAAATATCAGTGTTTGCAGGCTTGCCGATGACTTCTTTTTCAGAAAGCCCCGTCATTTTCGTATACGCTTTATTGATTAGCAGGCCGATGCCGTTTTCATCAACGACAGAAATCGCCTCATCGGAGGATTGAATAATTGCCTCCAGCATCGTACGGACCTGCTTTAAGTTGGTCACTTCCTCTGCCAGCTCGACCGCATCAGTGATATCTTTAAACACACAAAGAGCCCCGAGCAGACGTCCGCCTTCATCAATAATCGGCAGTCTTGTGGTCACAATTTGCAAATGATCGCCTAACAGCTGCTTCTGGTTGTATTCAGGCACTCTTGTTTTTAAAATCCGCGGCATCTTAGTGCTCGGAATCACTTCTTTTATTGGGCGCCCAATGACTTCCTCACGTTTTTTCCCGACCATTTTTTCGGCCATATGGTTAAAGAGAATGATTTCTTCATTGATATCAATAAAAATCATTCCATCATGGGTGGAATTAAAAATTCTGTCATATTTATAGGTTTGCTCTTTTAGCATTTGAATCAGGTGCTGCTTTTCTTCCATCAGCTGAAAAACGATGTATGCCATTTTTCCCGGCATGACAATGGTATCTTTATGCTTTTTTTGAAGGAGCTCGTCAAACACGGCTTGATCGCCGGTGGTATGAATGACGATATCCGGTTTTTGTTGTATGTAAGGTTTCCAATCAGATGAAACGGCAATCCCATACTGTTCTGCTTCTTTCAATCCCGGCGCCTCGGGGTCTTTGTCAACTACGGCAATGATATCTATGATGGCTGTTTTAATCAGAATATGTAATAACGCCGTTCCCCTTTTGCCGGCACCTACTATCAGTACCTTTTGCATCCCGATACCCCTTTGTATGAAAAAATTTGCACACCTATTTATTCCGTTGCAATAATTTGCACAACCCTATGTTACCACGTTTTCTTCTCTTGACAAAATATTTTTTCCGCTGGACAATAAAGGAAATGAAAAGATAAAGGGGTTTTCTGAAGATGAGCCGACTTCTTGCGCTTTTAATATTAGTCATCCCCGGGGCTATTTCTGCTTTAGGCATTAAACTGATGAGAGATACACTTTTCGGCCATACAATCAAGCCATTTTCAGCTCTTTGGCTCCAAGGGTTGTCAGGATTCATCTTTTTTGCGATCGGCCTCTATGTGCTGGCCGGGTTCATTTTATACAGAGACAGAAAACGCAATCAAGTCAGCCCGCGATTCAGAAAACGATAGCTGAAAAAAAGCCGGAGAATGCTCCGGCTTTTTTGTTGCACTATTCGTCAGGCAAAACGGTCTTGGCAATCGTTTTGTCTAACGCTTCATAATCATAATAAGAAATCGTATCGTACAGTTCTTTTCGTGTCTGCATATCTTGAAGTCCTTCTTTTTGTGACCCGTGCTCCTTCATCAAACCAAACATCCGCTCACAAGCTTTTGCCGCCGCCCGAAGCGAGGTGACAGGATATATCACCATGTGAAACCCCATATCTTCGAATTCATCGGCACGATAATACGGCGTTTTCCCAAATTCAGTCATATTCGCAAGGAGCGGAACGGGGATACGCTCAGCAAACTGGCGGAATTCATTCTCCGCCTGTAGCGCTTCCGGGAAAATTGCGTCCGCTCCCGCCTCAATGTAAGCCTCTGAACGTTTTATTGCGGCATCAAGCCCTTCCTGCGCCCTGGCATCAGTACGGGCAACAACAATAAGGGAGGGTGCCGTTTGTTTAATGGCTTTTATTTTTTGCGCCATTTCCTTTATCGGAACTAGCTGTTTGCCATTTAAATGTCCGCATTTTTTTGGGAGCTGCTGGTCTTCTATTTGAACGGCTGCTACCCTGGCTTCAAGCATCTCCCGGGCTGTTCGGGCGGCATTTAAGACACCGCCAAATCCCGTATCGATATCCACAAGCAGAGGCAGATCAGCTGCACGCACAAGATCTTTGGCCCGTTCAGCTATCTCTGCCGATGTGATGATCCCTAAATCAGGCAGCCCCCTGCTGGCTGTATAGGCAGCACCGGACAAATAAATAGCAGAAAAACCGGCTTCTTTCGCAAGCAAAGCGGCCATCCCGTCATGGGCGCCGGGAATTTGAAGAATGTCCGGTGCTGACATCAGCTTGCGGAAACGCCCGGCAAGCTCCTCTTGTGACGATTGCTTATTGACGATCCACGACATGAAACAAATCCCCCTTTTACATGCAGAACATGTCTACGAATTCATTTACGCGCATCGTTTGTAATGTCTCATAGCTGGTACAGCGCTCATAAATGTGTTTGTGCTGTTTATCAGGAAAATGGGTTTTGAGATTGTCAGAAAACTTTTCCAGCAGTTTCGGCACTGCTTCCTCTCTTCGAAAACGATGGCCGAGGGGAAACTCACATTCCACCATTTCCGTGCTCGTTCCGTCTTTAAAATGAACCTGAACGGCATTTGAGATGGAACGTTTATCAGGTTTCAAATAATCCTCGGTATATGTTTTATTTTCAGTCACTTCCATTTTATCACGAAGATTATCTATTCTCGGATCACTCGCTGTTTCAGCTTCATAATGCTGTGCGGTGATATCACCAAAAAGCAAACCGATTGCTGTAATGTATTGGAGGCAGTGATCACGGTCTGCCGGATTGTGGAGCGGGCCTTTTTTATCAATGATTCGGATAGCGGATTCATGCGTTCTGATGACAACTCGGTCAATCTCGTCAATCCGGTTCTTTACCTGCGGGTGAAGAATGACGGCGCACTCCGCCGCTGTCTGGGCGTGAAATTCCGCAGGATAAGACACTTTAAATAACACATTTTCCATGACATAAGCGTCGAGCGGTCGGGCAAGCTTGATCTCTTTCTTATTGAATAAAACGTCTTGGAACCCCCAACCCGGTGCACTCAGGGCTGTCGGATAACCCATTTCCCCTTTTAACGACATCAGCGCCAAATGAACACCTCTGCTCGTTGCATCTCCTGCCGCCCATGATTTACGCGAGCCTGTATTCGGTGAATGGCGGTATGTCCTCAATGCTGCATTGTCAATCCATGCATTCGAAAGCGCATTTTTGATTTCTTCTCTTCCGCCGCCCAAAAGCTTTGCCGCAACAGCGGTTGTCGCAACTTTGACAAACAGCACATGGTCAAGGCCAACTCGATTTAAGCTGTTTTCTAACGCCACCACACCTTGAATCTCGTGCGCTTTGATCATCATCTCAAGTACGTCGCGTACCGTTAACGGCTCTTTTCCTTCAGACAGCCTCACTCTTGATACATAATCAGCAGCGGCAAGGATTCCTCCCAAGTTATCGGATGGATGCCCCCACTCCGCCGCCAGCCACGTATCGTTGTAATCGAGCCAGCGAATCATGCAGCCGATATTAAACGCTGCCCTCACAGGATCGAGAACATATGACGTTCCCGGCACTTTGCTTCCATTCGGCACAGTCGTTCCTGGAACAATCGGGCCAAGCAGCTTTGTGCATTCCGGATACCGTAGCGCCAAGATCCCGCAGCCCAGGGTATCCAGTAATACATGCCCCGCTGTTGTATACGCTTCGGCACTTGTAATCTCTTTTTCAAGCACATAGTCTGTGATTTCTTCGATAACACGATCCGTTTTCGGCATTCTACCAGCTCCTTTCATGATTTTGTTTGATATCGCGGGCCCATGTAACTGACACGGGGACGGAAGAGCCGATTATTGGCATGCTGTTCGATCACATGAGCGCATAAACCGGACGTTCTCGCGCTGAAAAAGACCGGCGTATATAAAGGAATCGGTATGCCGAGCATCCAATACACTGGGGCAGCATAGTAATCCAAATTCGGGTAAAGCCCTTTTTCCTTCTCCATCAGCCGCTCACCCGCTTCGCACATCTCATATAAACGATGGTCACCGGCTTTATCGCATAATTGCTGCAGCGCCTCTTTCATCATGAGTGCTCTCGGGTCCATTTTTTTCATATACACCCGGTGGCCGAAGCCCATGATTTTTTCTTTTCTTTTCAGTTTTGTTTGCAGAAGCTGCTCAAAATCAGATGTCGTTTTTGCCTCCAAAAGCAAATACATCACAGCTTCGTTTGCTCCTCCGTGAAGATTCCCTTTCAGGGAAGCGACAGCCCCAGTCAAAGCCCCATAAAGATCTGAATGTGTAGATGCAATGACCCTGGCCGCAAAGGTTGAATTCGGCATCTCATGCTCACTGTACAGGACGAGCGACCGGTCAAAAATCTGTTCTTCCAATGAAGACGGCAGTTTCCCTGTCATCATGTATAGAAAATTCGCACTGTAGGATAGGGTTTGAAGCGGAAGAATCGGCTCTTTCTTATTAATGATCCTGTAGCTGGCAGCAGTGAGGGCAGGCATTTTCCCAAGAAGCTGATAGGCGCGTTCTTTGTTTGCGGAAGGAGACCGATCATCAATTTGCCGATCATAGCCAGCAAGTGCCGACAGGCCGGTACGCAGACTATCCATTGGATGAGTGTCCTCAGGGAGCAGCTCAAGCAGACGGAGATGATCAGCAGGCAGGCTTGAGGCACTGTTTATTTTATGTTCCAGCGTCTCCATTTCACTTTCTTCTGGCAGCCTGCCCTCCAGCAATAAATGGACAAGCTCCAGGTAGCTTTTTGTTTCAGAAAGTTCTATTAAATCATAGCCTCGTATCAAAATCTGGCTGGACTGGGTGTCAAGATAAGAAATATGAGTTTCTGCCGCAATCACACCGTCCAACCCTGGAGAATATTGCTGTTTCTTCTCCATATCCTCAACCTCCGTTTTTGCGTTTTTTGTCTATCAGGTTCCGCCAAGCAAATACTTGGAAATAATCAGTCTTTGAATCTCATTCGTCCCTTCATAGATTTGCGTCACCTTTGCATCGCGAAGCAAGCGCTCAACCGGATAATCCTTCATATAGCCATATCCCCCATAAATTTGAACGGCGTCTAACGCCGCCTTCACGGCTGCATCGGAAGCAAATTGTTTAGCCATAGACGCTTCTTTTCCACAATTTAGGCCACGGTTATGGAGGTCTGCAGCGTGGTAGACAAGATGTCTTGCCGCCTCAGCCCTAGTCGCCATATCAGCCAGCTTAAATGAAATGGCTTGATTGGCTGCGATCGGTCTTCCAAATTGCACTCGCTGCTTCGCATAATTAACGGCATGCTCAAGAGCCGCCTCTGCAATTCCGAGCGCCTGTGCCGCAATGCCGATCCGGCCGACATTTAAATTCGCCATAGCAATGTGAAAGCCATCCCCCTCTTTGCCAAGCAAATTGGCTTCAGGCACTTCTGCATTATCAAAAATCAGTTCCGTAGTATTGGAACCATAAAGCCCCAGCTTTCTTTCTTTTTTTCCAACGGTAAAACCGGGTGTGTTTTTTTCAACAATAAAAGCCGAAATCCCGTGCCTGCCTTGATCTGGAGCTGTTAAAGCAAATGTGATATAGATATCAGCTGCTCCGCCATTCGTTATGAATATTTTCGATCCGTTTAATAGATATTTGCCGTTCTTTTTGATTGCTGTTGTGCGAAGGCTCCCGGCATCCGACCCCGAGTGAGGCTCCGTTAGTGCAAATGCGCCCAAATGGTCTCCTGACGCGAGCTTTGGTATATATTTCATCTTCTGTTCTTCGTTTCCGAAATACAGAATCGGATTTGTGCCGACTGAGGTATGAACGGAGAGAATCACGCCGACAGCCGCGCTGATTCTAGAAATCTCATGAATCGCCAAAATATAAGAAACAACGTCCGCCCCGGCACCGCCGTATTGTTCCGGCACCGGTATTCCCATCAGGCCGTGTTCGCCCATTTTTTTGATCAGCTGAAAGGGAAATTCGTCCGTTTTCTCCATGATTTCCGCAGCAGGAGCAATTTCTTTTCGTGCAAAATCACGCACCATTTTTCGCATCATGACTTGCTCTTGGGTTACATGCAACTCGGCCACCCCCGGATGGAATAGACTTCAGGAAGTTCTCTCCTCATAGTCATAAAAACCGCGTCCGCTCTTTTTGCCAAGCCAGCCTGCTTTGACATACTTGCGGAGCAGCGGGCAAGGACGGTATTTGGAATCGCCAAGGCCTGAGTGAAGAACTTCCATAATTGATAAACACGTATCCAGTCCGATAAAATCCGCTAATGCAAGCGGCCCCATCGGATGATTCATGCCCAGCTTCATCACTTCGTCTATCGCCTCCGGCTTCGCCACTCCCTCATACACGCAATAGATGGCTTCATTAATCATTGGAAGAAGCACACGGTTGGAAACAAACCCAGGAAAATCATTGACTTCTACCGCTGTTTTCCCCATCTTTTCCGCTAATGCCATAACATCTAAGGCCGTTTCTTCTGATGTAGCCAAGCCGCGAATCACTTCAACCAGCTTCATTACAGGGACGGGATTCATAAAATGCATGCCAATAACCCGTTGAGGACGGTTTGTTACAGCAGCGATTTCTGTAATAGGCAAGGAAGATGTATTGCTGGCCAAAATCGTATGAGGCGGGCACATGCGATCAAGTGTTTTAAACATCTCAGTTTTTGCCGCCATGTTTTCTGCGATAGCCTCAATCACAATGTCCGCATGCTCTGCCTCCTCAAGCGTTTGAGAAATCGAAATGCGGCTGATTACGCTCTTCACTTCCGTCTCGGTCCTTTTTCCTTTCTCAGCATCACGGGCCAGCTGTTTCTTCAGCCGTTTCAATCCTGCCTCCGCAGCCTCTTTATTCACATCGTACATCCGTACATAAAAGCCCGCGTCGGCAGCTGTTTGAGCAATTCCGCTTCCCATCTGACCTGCGCCAGCTACCATGATTTGTTTGATTTCCATTCAAATCCCCTTTTTCATCATGTTTTAATGAACCTGCACTAAGACGGCGTCTCCCTGTGCTGCCCCGCTGCAAATAGCGGCAACGCCCAGACCCCCTCCCCGTCGCTTTAATTCATAAACAAGCGTCATGAGAATTCTTGCCCCGCTCGCGCCGATCGGGTGGCCGAGCGCGATCGCACCGCCATTTACATTTACTTTTTCAAGATCGAAACCTACGATTTTTTCACATGTCAAAACAACTGAAGCAAAAGCTTCATTTACTTCAAACAAGTCAATATCTTGGACAGTTAAACCGTTCTTTTTCAGGAGCTTGTTAATTGCAAACCCCGGCGCTGCCGCCAGCTCGTGCGCTGGCATTCCCACAGTTGAAAAACCAAGAATTGTAGCCAGAGGCCGTTTGTCAAGCTCAGCAGCTTTTTCCTCAGACATCAGCACAAACGCGCCGGCTCCGTCATTGACCCCAGGAGCATTGCCGGCTGTGATAGAACCGTCACTTGCATAAATCGGAGCAAGTTTCGCGAGCTGATCCAGACTTGTGTCACGGCGAATCGCTTCATCTTTATGAACAACGTTTGGTTTTCCTTTTCGACCGATCCAGTTGACGGGAACAATTTCATCCTGAAACTTCCCTTCATCGGCTGCCTTAGCTGCCCTTGCGTGACTTCTCAACGCCCATTCGTCCTGCTCTCTTCGTGAGATTGCATAATCCTTGGCCGCTGTATTTCCGTGAATAGCCATGTGCACCTCGTCAAACGCGCACGTTAATCCGTCATACACCATTAAGTCCCTAAGCTCGCCGTCCCCCATCCGTGCTCCCCAGCGCCCGGCGGGAACGGCATACGGGATATTGCTCATGCTTTCCATTCCCCCGGCAACAAGTATGTCCGCATCCTGCGCCCGAATCATTTGATCACATAAAGTGACAGCGCGAAGGCCGGAAGCGCAGACTTTATTCAGTGTTTCTGACGGCACACTCCAAGGCATTCCCGCCAGACGGGCAGCTTGACGGGAAGGTATCTGCCCTGAGCCGGCCTGGACAACCATGCCCATAACGTTTCCTTCTACATCATCTCCAGAGACTCCAGCCCGTTGCAGCGCCTCCTTCATCACAATGCCCCCAAGCTCAGCAGCTTTCACCTCTTTCAATACTCCGCCGAATTTGCCAAATGGCGTTCTTGCAGCACTTACAATGACTGTTTTCCTCATGGTTTCACCTCATTCAGAAGATAGACAGCGCTTACAATTTCTAGTTGTCTTCTATGAATGTATGCTTTGAAACGGGCATGAATGAATGAAAAAAGAAGGCTGCGTCAAACAGCCTCCTTCTAAACAACTATTCATTTTTCAGCAATGCCGCAGCCTTTTCTGGAAAGTCGGTAAACATGCCGTCTGCTCCCGCTTCAATGAGACGCTTCATATCTTCCGGACGATTGACTGTATACGGCCTTACCTTAATCGAACTGTTTCTCATTTTCTTCAGCACTTCATCTGTGACCCCTGGGCTGTTTAACTTCGGGTGATAGCCGGAAGCCGGAATAGACGCGATATATCGATCTGCCTGATAAAGCACATCTGAAGTTAATACCGCCCGTTCGATATGGGGCGCAAGCCGGGCGCATAGCGCCAAGCTGTCATGATTAAAGGTGGATAGGATGACTCTCTCCTCTACATTGAAACGCTTCACTGCCTCCAGCACTTTTTCTTCCATTCCCTCATAGCGGATCACGCTGTTTTTTAATTCAATGTTGATGAGAAAATCCTTTTTTACCGCCCACGAGAGCACATCTTCTAGCAGCGGCACTTTTATATCGCTGTACGCTTGATCGTGACCAGCGGCCGCATTCGCAGTCTTTACCTCATCATAGGTTGTATCCTTCACGAATCCTTTAAGTGATGTCGTGCGGTTAAGTCTTTCATCATGAATCACAACAATGCGTCCGTCTTTCGTCAGCTGTACATCAAGCTCTATCCCATCTGCTCCGGCTTCAATTCCTTTTTCAAATGCAAGCATTGTATTTTCGGGAAATTGACCTGATGCCCCCCGGTGGGCAAAAATCTTTGTCATCGTTTCACCTCAAACCCTAAAGTTTTCTCCATTATACTTATTTTGTCGGCTCCACTCTAGGATTAAGGCAATCTACTGATCATAATAAGAATCAATGCCGTTGACAATCGCATCTGCGGCCTTTTGCTGGTATTCTTCACTTCCCAGCTTGTCCGCATCAGAGCTGTTAGTGATAAACCCAAGCTCCGCCAACACGCTTGGCATTTGTGAATATGTAATGACGTAAAAGTCTGATTCTTTCACGCCCCTGTCTCTCGTTTGTAAGGAAGAAACGAGCTCTGACTGAATATCGGATGCCAGACGCCGGCTGTTCTCCCCTTCATAATCAGATTGAAAATACGTTTCTGTTCCTGAAGCTGAAGCAACCCCAGAATTCACATGAATGCTGACAAAAAGGTCAGCCTGATTGGCACTTGCCTTAGCCACTCTTTCCTCCAAGGTCAGAAAATGATCGTCAGACCGGGATGCAACAGGATTGGCTCCCTCCTCTTTTAGTTTGTCTGTCACATGCTCTGAGACAGCCAAATTAATATCCTTTTCAAAGAGCCCGTTTCCGACCGCTCCACTATCTTCACCGCCGTGTCCGGCATCAATATACACCGTTTTCCCTTCTATCGGCTCTGCTGCCTGTGCACAAGGCGCGAGCGTCAAAGCCAATCCGCACAGCGCCAAGCTCCTCCATAACATTCTCAACTTACTCCCTCCGGTCTTTTTATGACGAGTTCTTTCGCAGCTGAATATCTTCCAGCTGTAAAGTTCCATTATCCTTCTTTGTATATTTCACCAGGACATGTGTCTGATCTGGCAGTGATTCACATTCATCACGTTTATCCTTCGGAACTTGTATCATGGTTTCTTCTCCATTAAGAGAAACCGCAATCGTATGAGGATCAGCCGAGCCAATGTATTTTCCCTCTTCGGTAAACCTTGGCACTGAGTCATCCGCACTTGCAACACTGCACCCCGAAAGAAAGAGCGCAGTAAACAGCAAAGGAACCGCTTGTTTCACATGACCACCTCTTCCTGATGTTTGGCTTTTATCTTTGACCAGAATGGCGAATTTGTAAAGACAACGCGAATGCAGGCGAGCAAGTTCCATGATTTTCAAAAGGGCTATACGACCCGATCATTTCCTGTTGTTAGAAAGATAACGAGCAGATTTGTCTATGAGGATGGCTCTAATTGAGGCGCCAATTAGAAAAAATTAGCGGAAAGAAGCAACTTTTTATTCATTTTAAAAAATTTGAGAATAGGGTGAGCAAATCGTTTGACGGGTGGGTCAGCCAAGCGTAACCTTTTAAAGGATATTTACTTTATTGAAAGAAGTTAAAGCCATGAAAAAATTCGTTCTGCTGCTGGCGGCAGCTGTCATCACATGCTCCATCGGCCACCAAATCAGCGGCGGCTACAAAGGTCCCGAAAAAGAGCGGCGAAAACATCACTCTGCATTCAAGATATTCAGTCGGTAAAGCAGATCAATTGCATTAATTTTTACATATAGGCTAGAATATGTGCGAATCCAAACGAAAGAAGATGATCAAATGAATCCTAAGTATAAGCCACTGTTTGAACCATTTACGTTTAAAAGCGGCGTTACAATCGACAACCGGATCGCGGTAGCACCGATGACTCATTACGCTTCTAATAAAGACGGTACAATATCTGAAGCGGAGCTCGACTACATCATCCCCCGTTCAAAAGAGATGGGAATGGTGATTACAGCCTGCGCAAATGTTACACCGGACGGAAAAGCATTCCCCGGGCAGCCGGCCATCCATGACGATTCCAACATTCCAGGTTTAAAAAAATTAGCACAAGCCATTCAGGCACAAGGCGCTAAAGCCGTTGTACAAATTCATCACGGCGGCATCGAATGCCCGTCTGAGCTCGTTCCTCAACAGGATGTTGTGGGGCCAAGTGACGTGTTTGATAACGGCAAACAAATTGCTCGCGCATTAAAAGAAGAAGAAGTGGAAAACATTGTAAAGGCGTTTGGAGAAGCGACAAGACGCGCCATTGAAGCCGGCTTTGACGGTGTCGAAATTCACGGGGCAAACGGCTACTTGATTCAGCAGTTTTATTCTCCGAAAACCAATCAGCGCACGGATCGCTGGGGAGGAAGCGATGAAAAACGATTAGCCTTCCCGCTCGCTATTGTCGATGAAGTGAAAAAAGCCGCTTCAGAACATGCGAAGGGTGCGTTCCTAGTCGGATACCGTCTGTCTCCGGAAGAACCTGAGACACCGGGATTGACAATGACTGAAACTTATACGCTTGTTGATGCTTTAGGGGATAAAGAATTGGATTATCTTCATATCTCACTGATGGACGTGAACTCAAAAGCGCGCCGCGGTGCAGATCCGACTCGCACACGCATGGACTTATTGAATGAACGTGTCGGAAACAAAGTGCCGCTGATCGCCGTCGGTTCCATCCATTCCGCTGATGACGCGCTTGCCGTCATCGAAAACGGTATTCCGCTAGTCGCTATGGGACGCGAAATTCTAGTTGACCCTGACTGGACGGTAAAAGTAAAAGAAGGCCGTGAAAAGCAAATCGAAACAGTGATCAAAGGCACAGATAAAGAAAAATATCATTTGCCTGAACCGCTATGGCAAGCAATTGTGAACACGCCAGGCTGGGTGCCTTATAAAGATTAATATGCAAAGACTGCCGTACCGATTCGGCAGTCTTTTTTCCCTTTATATAAATAGTTTATGTACACATCTAAACAGCAAAAGAAAGAGCTCCCCACCTACTTCGAAAAGAAAATCTAGGAAAAACCCCTCACGCTTTCTTACTTTTTTCTTTTTCATTCGTACGTCTCCTTTTTACATGAATACGCCTTACTTACGATTTTGCAGGAGAAAGGTTTCATTTTATAACGGAAACATCTAGAGTCGATCATGCTTCGTGATCCTATAAGATGTATGAATGGACCAAGAGTGCAGGTAATACCCCCATTTGCTTTCCTTACTTTTCAAACCTATCCTTTACTATATGCGGATACTTACTATTCTTCTCCCATACTAACAAATGTCCCCAAAACAAAACGCCTCCTATTTATCAGCGCAAACTAATAAATAAAAGACGTTTGATTTAATGACCACTTAATAAGCTCATGTTTAAGAAGCCTTATGTTCTAATCTCAGCTTATCCGCAACCATTGCAATGAATTCCGAATTTGTCGGTTTAGCTTTTGTCATGCTGACAGTATAACCGAACAACGAGGAAATGGAATCAATGTTTCCTCTGCTCCATGCCACTTCAATTGCATGGCGGATCGCTCTTTCTACACGGCTTGCGGTTGTGTTGAATTTTTTGGCGATGTCCGGATAGAGGACTTTTGTAATGCTGCCGAGCAATTCGATGTCATTGTATACCATTGAGATTGCTTCGCGCAGATAGAGATAGCCTTTAATATGGGCTGGGACGCCGATTTCATGGATAATGCTTGTGATGCTCGCGTCGAGATTTTTCTTCTTTGGTTCAGGCTGGCTGCTGCGTATAATACTGCTTTGCGATGATGGCGCACGATGCGTCACACTGCTGGCATTTCCGCTGACCTGGCGGATATGGCCGACAAGGTTTTCCATATCAAACGGTTTGAGAATAAAGTAGGACGCGCCTAAATCGACGGCCTTTTTCGTGACATCTTCCTGTCCAAAGGCTGTCAGCATAATGACATTCGGCTGTTTTTTGAGATCTGATTCCCTCAGCCTCTCTAAAACCGCAAGTCCGTCTAAATGCGGCATAATAATATCTAATACGAGCACATCGGGATCTTTTTCTTTAAACAACGACAGGCATTCCTGTCCGTTATAAGCAACGCCGATCACTTCCATGTCTTCCTGTCCTTCTATATATTCACTTAACAGGCTTACCAGCTCTCGATTATCATCAGCAACACAAACTTTAATTTTCTCCACGTTTCTTCCTCCCCAAATGTAGTTAACAGGATTCACCCTTGCTACATGTTTACATTCGACAAAACCGCTATATACCCTCTAAAAAAATCATAATCCCCAATATTAGTGGCATATCTTTGTTATTCTATGTTTTTCGACTAAAAATGAAATTTGACAAACAAGGAAACGTGAATTTGTCGAAAAATCTTCTTTTGTATATTTTACCGTATGTATTCTGAGAAGTGAAGAGGGATCAAAATAAAAAACTGCCGGAAACTCCGGCAGTCAGCTTGCTTTTTCTTTTCCGTAAATATCGATTCCTGCTTCTGACAGCATCCATTCAATATGAACACCGTAGCCGCTTGTCGGGTCATTTACAAACACATGGGTGACAGCGCCGATCACTTTTCCATTTTGAATGATCGGGCTTCCGCTCATCCCCTGTACGATGCCTCCTGTTTCTTTCAAAAGCCTTGGATCGGTAATTTTCAACACCATTCCTTTTGTCGCAGGGAATTTTTGCGGCGTTGTGCTGACGATTTCAATATCGAATTTTTCTACTTTGTCATCATCAATAACCGTTAAAATTTCAGCCGGTCCTTTTTTGACTTCGGTAGAAAACGCAACCGGCAGTGCTTGATCTGATATGTTGTTTTGAATCGGCTGATGCAGCGTGCCGAAAATCCCAAATGGGCTGTTTCTGTTAATATCCCCGATCGTTTTGCGTTCTGAGGAAAATCGCGCCAGTTTTTCTCCCGGATTACCGCCTGTCCCTTTTTCAATTGATGTTACAGTGGATTTAACGATTTCTCCATTCTCCACTACAATTGGTTTCTTTGTGTCCATATCGGAAATCACGTGGCCAAGTGCTCCGTATTTTTTTGTTTTCGGTTCATAAAAGGTCATAGTGCCGATGCCGGCAGCAGAATCTCTGATATATAACCCGATTCTGTATTTGCCTTCTCCTTCATCCTTTTCTGGGATCAGCTTCGTTTTGATTTTCTGTTTATCACGTTTGATCAGTAAGTCTAAAGATTCACCAGTTTTCCCAGCCTTTTGAATAAATGGGGCTACATCATTCATTTTTTCAATTTTCTGTCCATTCATCTCAATAATGATGTCGCCCGCTTCAATTCCGGCCGTTTCTCCCGGAGATTTTTTGCCTTCACTTGTATTGATTTGATGAAATCCGACGACAAGAACACCGACGGAATGAAGTTTTACGCCGATTGATTGTCCGCCAGGTATAACTTTTAAATCAGGAAGAACGTGCACTTTTGTTTTTTTAATTGGAAATCCGGCAAGATCGTATACTAATTCTGACTCACCAGATTTTTTGCCCGTCACCTTGATTTCATGCGGATCTTTCTTTACTGTAAACGCTTCTGAGGATTCTGATGTCTGAGCGTTTACCGATAAACTCGTTTCAATCGCTTGTGTTTGGGTTTCAAATACTCTCATTTGCGTTGGAATCAGTAAATATTCTTTTAGCGGTTTGCATAAACCTACACTTAATAACGAAACAAGGAGAATTAAACCTACTGCTTTTCTGATGTTATCGGGCATTCACTACTTCACTCTCCTCGCTCCTATCCCACACCTTCTTTATGACTTGCTGCTACATCATTTAATTTTGCCTTCTGACGGCTTATTTATAACTGTCATATGAAGAAAAACATTGGATATACTGATGAACGAATGGATGTGCACGAAAAAAATAAGCTGCGCTTCTCACGCAGCTTACCCAGTTGTTTTGACTTGATCCGCTTGTTTTAAAAGTTCTTTCGCATGGCGTTTCGTTAAATCGGTTACTTCGACACCTGCAATCATGCGCCCGATTTCCGCTACCTTTTCCTGCTTAGAGAGCGGCTTGACACGTGTCGTCGTTCTGCCGTCTTTTAACTCCTTCGCAATATAAAGATGCGTATCGGCCATGGCAGCCACCTGAGGGAGGTGTGTAATACAAAGCACTTGTGATCCTATTGACACCTTATGGATCTTCTCAGCGATTGCCTGTGCGACCCTCCCGCTTACACCGGTATCAACCTCATCAAAAATGATCGATGTCACATCCTGTTGTGAGGAAAAAATGCTTTTTATGGCAAGCATCACCCGTGACAGCTCTCCACCTGAAGCGACTTTTGAAAGAGATTTCAGCGGCTCGCCTGTATTGGTTGAAATTAAAAACTTCACCAGGTCAATCCCTTGTTCAGTCAGCTGAACGGGCTGGCCGTTAACAAGCGGAGCCTCTTCATTGCGTGACGCTGTTCTGACCTTAAATTCCGTATCAAAAGTTGATTTTTCCATGTACAGGCTTTTTAATTCCCGATGAATCTCATCAGCCAGCTTTTTCGCCCATGTTTTTCGGATTTGTGACACATTTGCCGCTTCCACTGCGACATCTTTGCCGACGGAGTCAAGCTCCTTTTTCAAGCTTTGAAGGTGGCTGTCCCTGTTTTCAATTTGGTCAATCTCTTCTTCAATTTTAGAAGCATATTCCAAAATGTCTTCAACAGTGGCACCATATTTTCGTTTCAGCTGTTTGATTTCATTAAGTCGCGTCTCAATATAGTTCAGGCGTTCCGGATCAAATTCAAGCTCATCCAGCATATTTCTCATCTGAAATGTGGCATCCTCAAGCAAATAGTAGGAGTTCGAAACACTTTCAGACATTTTTTTCAGCGGTTCGTTAATATCAGATATATCTTCTAGCTGCGCTGATGCCATTCCGACCCAGTCCAATCCGCCCTGCTCACTGCGAAGCGCGTTATATGCATTTTGCAGCGACTCATATATCTTCTCAAAGTTTGAAATTTGCTGGCGCTCTTCTTGGAGCTGTTCATCTTCGTTAAGCTCAAGCTTTGCCGATTCGATTTCTTCGAGCTGAAATTGAATAAGATCAAGGCGATGGGCCATTTCCTGTTCGCTTTCAGAAAGCTGCTTAAGCTTTTTGAGCAGCTTCATATACCGCTGGTACCCTTCCTGATACGTTTTGAGCGCGCTTTCCACTTCGGCCCCGGCAAACTTGTCCAAAAGCTGGAGATGATTTTCGTCTTCCATTAACAGCTGGTTATCGTGCTGTCCGTGAATATCTAATAAAAGCCTGCCGATCTCTCTTAGCGAAGCAATCGTGACAAGCTTGCCATTGACACGGCAAACGCTTTTCCCGCTCGTGCTGATATCCCTTCTCATGACGATCATTTCGTCTGAAACGTCGATTCCCTGCTCAGCGCATACGTCTAAAACGGGATGGCCGCTCTCCAACAGAAACAGCCCTTCAAGTTCGGCTTTTGCTTCCCCATATCTAACAAATTCAGATGATCCGCGGCCTCCGACTAAAAGAGAAATGGCATCTATGATAATGGATTTGCCGGCTCCGGTTTCTCCTGTTAAAACCGTAAGCCCGCGTTCAAAAGAAACCGTCAGTTCCTCAATAATGGCAAAGTTTTTAATCGATAGTTCAGCTAACAAACAGCATTACACCTCTTATCTTTGTTAGATTTTCTGTTACAGCAGTTCAAGCAGCCTGTTTTTTACACCGTCTGTATCTCCAGGAGTCCGGCAAATAATTAAAATCGTGTCATCTCCGCAAATGGTTCCCATAATTTCATCCCAGTCCAAATTGTCCATCAGCGCCCCGATTGCCTGAGCATTGCCCGGCATCGTTTTCAGTACGATCATATGGCTTGCAGAGTCTATTTTCACAAATGCGTCCATCAATGCCCGCTTTAGCTTAGACAGCGGATTGAAACGCTGGTCCGCCGGAAGACTGTATTTATAAGAACCATTATTTGTAGGCACTTTTACAAGGTGAAGTTCTTTAATATCCCGTGATACCGTGGCCTGCGTTACTTTGTATCCATCCTGCTTTAGCATGTCGACCAATTCATCCTGCGTTTCGATTTCATTGCTTGTAATGATCTCTCTGATTTTAATATGCCTCTGGCCTTTGTTCATGTAAGCACCTCTATTTCCAAGCTTATCTGTTCTTTTATGTTATATGATTCTCTGCACATTGTACATGAATGCAGAAAAAAGGAATAATAGCGCCCTATTATTCCGGTACATCTGCTTTTTTTTCTTTTAACGTCTTATGTGCTTCTTCTACAACGCGCATGATCTCTTCTTCCGGCAGCTCCTGGCCTTCCTGTCCCTCTCCCGGCCAATGCAAATGAAGGAGAAACTCAATATTTCCGTCTCCTCCCGTGATTGGAGAAAATGACAAGCCTTTACAGATATAGCCTTCAGCGGCAGAAAAACTGATCATTCGCTTGAGCACATCAGCATGCACTTTAGGATCTCTGACAATCCCTTTTTTGCCGACGGATTCCCGTCCCGCTTCAAACTGAGGCTTAACTAGAGCCATGCAGTCGCTACCCGGTACGAGTAAAGTCCTTAGGACAGGCAGGATGAGCCGCAGTGAAATAAAGGACACATCAATTGTGGCAAACTCCGGCATGCCCTTTGTAAAGTCTGCCGGTGTTGCATAACGAAAGTTCGTCCGTTCCATCACGACGACCCGTTCATCCTGTCTAAGCTTCCACGCAAGCTGATTATAGCCTACATCCACAGCGTATGACTGTTTAGCTCCATTTTGCAAAGCGCAGTCCGTAAAACCGCCGGTGGAGGAGCCAATATCAATCATAATTTTATCTTTGACAGAGACGGGAAATTCCTTCAGCGCTTTTTCGAGCTTTAAGCCGCCCCTGCTCACATACTTCAGTGGGTTTCCTTTGACTGTTAGCGGAAGGTCGCGATCAATTTTTTCTCCAGGCTTGTCCAAGCGGTTTTCGTTTGAATAGACGATCCCCGCCATAATGGCTCTTTTGGCTTTTTCACGCGTTTCCGCCAGCCCTCTTTCCACTAATAATACATCTAATCGTTCTTTCTTTGACGTCATGATCCAATTCCTTTGTGTGTCTTTGGCGGCATCAGTAATCTAATACGATTTGCCACCTGCTGTTTTGTCAGTCCAATTTCCTCAAGAAGCGCCGTTACGCTTCCGTGTTCAATAAACCGATCAGGTATACCCATTCTGTCGATCGGAGTATGATATTCACCTTGATCATGAGCGAATTCTAAAATCGAGCTTCCGAAACCGCCTTCTAAGACCGCTTCTTCAATTGTTAAAATTGGCAAGCCTTCTTTTAGGATACTCTTCATCATCTTTTCATCAATCGGCTTAATAAAACGCGCATTCACCACGCGCACGGAAAGGCCTTCTTTCTGCAGCTCTTCGGCTGCTTCAATCGCCATTTCGATTGTTGTGCCGAATGTTAAGATGACAGCATCGTTCCCTGGACGCAGCACCTCCCACGTACCGATCGGAATCGTTTTCAACTGTTCATCCATTTTTACGCCGAGTCCGTTTCCGCGCGGAAAACGCATCGCTATCGGGCCTTCGTCATAGCTAAGTGCTGTATGAACCATGTGCTGGCCTTCATTTTCGTCTTTCGGCATCATTAAGACCATGTTTGGAATGTGGCGCATAAACGCAATATCAAACACGCCTTGATGTGTCTCTCCATCAGCGCCGACGAGTCCTGCACGGTCAATTCCAATAAACACATTGGCGTTTTGGCGGCAGATGTCATGAACAACTTGGTCATATGCCCTTTGCAGGAAGGTTGAGTAAATCGCCAAAAACGGCTTCATACCCTGCATTGCCATAGCTGCCGCCATCGTTGCGGCATGCTGTTCTGCGATTCCTACGTCGAACATCCGGTCAGGGAATTCCTTTGCGAAACCTTCAAGCTTTGAACCGACAGGCATAGCCGGCGTAATGGCTACAATGCGTCCGTCCTCGCGCGCCATTCGCTGCACAGTTCCGCTGACAAGGCCGCTCCACGAAGGAGCTGCGGCTTTCGGCTTTACAAAGTCGCCGGTATTAATTTTATATGGTCCGGTACCATGCCATGTCCCAATCGTATCGGTCTCAGCCGGTTTGTACCCCTTCCCTTTTTTCGTGATGACGTGCAGAAGAACAGGGCCTTTCGTTTTTTTGGCGTATTGAAGATTCTCAATCAGCTCATGATAAGAATGTCCGTCCACTGGGCCCAAATACGTAAAACCGAGCTCCTCGAAAAACATTCCGGAGACGAGCATGTATTTCAGGCTGTCTTTGACCCGTTCCGCCGTGGCGGCAAGCTTGCCCCCAACTGCCGGAATCTTTTTAAATAAGTATTCAAGCTCATCTTTGACCCACTGGTATTTCCCCGCAGTACGGAGCCGTCCGAGCATAGAGTGAATGGCACCGACATTCGGCGCAATACTCATTTCATTATCATTAAGGATGACAATCATGTCTTTTTTCTCGTCGCCGATGTGGTTAAGGGCTTCGAGCGCCATTCCGCCGGTCAGCGCGCCGTCACCAATGATCGGAATAATATATTCATCCGTTCCTTTAATATCACGGGCAGCTGCCATTCCCATCGCGCCTGACAGAGAAGTCGAGCTGTGCCCGGTTTCCCAAACATCGTGCTCGCTTTCACTCCGCTTTGGAAATCCGCAAAGCCCTTTGTACTGGCGAAGCGTCGCAAATTCTTTTCCGCGTCCTGTCAGCAGCTTATGGACATACGATTGATGGCCTACATCCCATAAAAATTTGTCTTTCGGGCTGTTAAATTCCTTATGCAGAGCAATAGTAAGCTCTACGACACCTAAGTTTGGGCCGATGTGGCCGCCGGAAGCGGATAAACTTGTAATTAAAAACTGACGGATTTCATCACTTAATTTCTCTAATTCATCAATGGACATGTTTTTTAAAAACGACGGGTCCTGTATTGATAAAAGATCCAAAGCGGATCAACTCACTTTCAGCATGAATTTCTGCAATGATACATGTCTTTTGCATGCCGAGCTGACAATAATCTCAGACATAAAAAAAGACAAACGCGCTTTTCCTTTTCATTTTTCATATAAACTGCTTACATTTTACCATATCTCGTGCAGCCGCTTCAAATTAGGATCGTTTTAGTGATCTCTTGCCGCAATTAAATCACAAAGCTCATATAAAAGGTCTTTTTGAAGAGAGAGTCCGCCGATCAATCGCTTCGCCTCTTTTATATGAACATCCAATTTATGTTTGGCCCCTTCCAATGAAAGAAGCGACGGGTATGTCGATTTGTCATTTGTGGTATCCGAGCCGACACGTTTGCCGATTTTCTCTTCACTGCCTTCTAAATCTAAAATATCGTCTCTGATTTGAAATCCGATTCCAATGTGGCTGCTGAAGGTACGCAGTGTTTCAATGTCTTCCTCAGGCGCATCAGCCAAAATAGCACCAGCGATTACACAAAAGCCAAGGAGCTTGGCAGTTTTCCGTTCATGAATGGATTCGAGCTCTTCAAGCGTGACTTGTCGGTTTTCCGCTTCCATATCAGCTACTTGCCCACCGACCATGCCTTCGGTGCCTGCCGCTGAAATCAGTTCATTCACAAGCCGCAGGCGCTTTTCTGCTGACACCTCGTCTGACACGTGGGAGGTAATCAGCTTAAAGCTTTCTGTGAGCAGCCCGTCACCCGCTAATACTGCCGTCGCTTCACCAAACACTTTATGGTTTGTCGGCTTCCCGCGGCGCAAATCGTCATCATCCATGCATGGAAGATCATCGTGAATTAACGAATACGTGTGAATCATTTCGACAGCACAGCCGACCGGAATGCCGTCTTTTTCGCTTTTTCCATATGCGTTTAAAACAGCCAGTACAATCAGAGGCCGCAACCGCTTTCCGCCGGCCTCTAGAGAATACAGCATAGATTTCTTTAATGAGTCCGGCATATCCAGCTTTTCTGTATAGACAGAAAGCTGATTTTCAATTGTTTTTTTCCGGTCCGCCAGAAAGCTCGTTAATTTATTTGTCACCTTCGTCTTCCTCCTGAACACTGAAAGGTGCCAGTTCGCCGTCTTCTTTTAAAATGAAATCCATTTGCTTTTCGACTTTTTGCAGCTTTTCATGGCACATTTTTGACAGAGCCATGCCTTCTTGGAAATAGTTAATGGCTTGCTCTAGAGGCACATCTCCCTCTTCAAGCTTTGATACGATGCTCTCAAGCCCTTTCATCGCCTCTTCAAATGTCATGTTTTCATTTTTTTTCACGTCTGTCATTTTTCTTCCCCTCTCTTTTCTAATACTTCACAGGTCAGCACGCCATCCTTCAGCTTGACTTCAAGCCGGTCCTGCTCTTCTATCTGACTGACACTTTTAATGAGTTTATCTTCTTTATAAGCCAAGCTGTATCCTCTTTCCATCACTTGAAGAGGACTTAGTGCATTCAGCTTGCCAAGAACGGTTTGAAATTGGGAATGCAGCTGCTTCATTTGGATATTCATATTTTTTCTCAGCTGATTTGTTTGTTCCTGGTATCGTGTTCTCGCTTGTTTCAGCTGTTCATGAGGATGCAGTGCCTCTAATCTGTACGTTTCACGCTCCAGCTGTCTGCTTTTCCGATCTAAAAGAGCGGTCAGCTGTGCTTGAAACTGCTGGTACGCGAGGTCAAACTGCTGCTCTTTTTGCGCATACAAACGCTTTGGAAAACGAAAGGCATAGGACGATTGCAGCGTTTGAATCCGTTCTTTTTTCTGGCCGAGATGCTGCTGCATTGCTCTTGTCATTCTGACTTCCGCTGTTTTTGTCCGTTCGATTAAATCAGTGGTATGAGGCACAGCAATCTCAGCTGCTCCTGTCGGCGTCGCGGCTCTGATATCGGCGACAAAATCACTGATCGTAAAATCCGTCTCATGTCCGACTGCCGATATAATCGGAATATTGGAAGCAAAGATGGCGCGTGCTACAATTTCTTCATTGAACGCCCACAGTTCTTCTATCGAACCGCCGCCTCTCCCGACAATTAATACGTCGCAAATCTCTTTTTCATTTGCCTCTTCAATGCGCGTAACGATGGATCTGCTCGCATTTTCACCTTGTACGAGCGCTGGAAGAACAATGACTTTTACAAGGGGATATCTTCTTTTTAGAGTTGTAATAACGTCTCTGACAGCGGCACCCGTTGGAGATGTCACAACCCCGATTGTGGCTGGAAATGCGGGGATTTGTTTTTTGTAGCGGTCGTCAAATAAACCTTCTCCGGCAAGCTTCTTTTTTAATTCTTCGTACGCTAAATAAAGCGCTCCAACCCCGTCAGGCTGCATTTCTTTGGCATATAATTGATAGTTTCCGCTCGGTTCATATACGGAAATTCCGCCTCTTACCAGCACTTTCATTCCGTTTTCAGGTTTAAAAGGCAGACGCTCGCTTTGTCTCGCGAACATCACCGACTGCATTCTTGCGTTTTCGTCTTTTAAAGTGAAATAAATATGCCCTCGTGTGTGTATCTTTACATTCGACAATTCGCCTTTAATCCAAATATTTTCAAGGTGAGGATCTACATCGAATTTTCGTTTTATATACTTTGTCAGCGCTGAGACGGTCACATACGCTGCTTCACCCATGTCTAAAAACTCCTCTCCTAAGCATTCCTGCACCATAACTAAAGAAAACCCGCCCTGGCTTTAGGAGCCTGAAGAAGCGGGTATCGTGCTCATATTCAAGGCGGGTAAACATTTCGCCTGTGAATATCTCCAATTATCTATGATAACGTACGTTTCGCAGATTTAACAGTATTATGCGCAAGCATCGTGATGGTCATCGGACCTACTCCGCCCGGAACCGGCGTGATGAAGGACGCTTTTTCCTTCGCCCCTTCAAATTCAACGTCTCCGCAAAGCTTTCCGTTTTCCAGACGGTTAACGCCAACGTCAATGACAACAGCGCCCTCTTTGATCTGGTCTGCACTGATGAAGTTGGCTCTGCCGACTGCCACCACCAGGATGTCCGCTTTTTTCGTATGTTCAGTAATATTTTCTGTTCTTGAATGACAGTAAGTAACCGTCGCGTTTTCATTTAATAAAAGCTGGCCGACAGGTTTGCCGACAATGTTGCTTCGGCCGACTACAACAACCTCTTTACCGGAAAGGTCAATATTGGTTTTCTTCAAAAGCTCAACAATTCCATGAGGCGTGCAAGGAAGAAACGTATCTTCGCCAAGCAGCATTTTCCCTACGTTTAACGGATGAAAACCGTCTACATCTTTATCAGGAGAGATACGTTCGATCACCGCTTTTTCAGAAATATGGTCTGGGAGCGGAAGCTGAACGAGAATGCCATGAAACTCAGGGTCTTGGTTATATTGATCAATAACGGAAAGCAGTTCAGCTTCTGTGAGGCTGCTGTCAAATTGATCGAGCTTGAAATTCATTCCCATTGTTTCTGCTGCTTTTTTCTTTCCTCGCACGTAAGAGTGAGAAGCAGGGTCATCTCCAATCAATATAACCGCCAGTCCGGGAGTGACGCCTTGCTTTTTAAGCTCTTCTACCTCTTTTGCCAATTGTTCGCGTTTTTCTCTAGCCGTTTCTTTTCCGTCGATGATTGTTGCAGTCATTTTCTTTCCTCCTATGATTGTTCAATATCAGATTTAATGTTAGAAAGAACCCCGTTTACAAACTTTGTCGCTTTGTCATCACCAAACCGTTTTGCCAGCTCAATCGCTTCGTTCATGGAGACATTCACCGGAATGTCTTCGGCATATGCCATTTCATATGCTGCCAAGCGCAAAATCGCACGGTCAACATTGGCAATCCGATCGAGCTTCCAATTCACCAGATGCTTGGAGATCATTTCATCCAGCTGGTCTTGGTGTTCCAATACCCCGTGTACAAGCTGTTCAAAGAAAGGATCTGTTTTTTCTTCATCCAGTGCGTGTTCTATGGCTTCATTCACTGCAATATCGCTGACATCAATTTGAAATAGTGCCTGCAAAGCTTTTTCTCTTGCTGTTCTTCTTTTCATTTTCTTTCTCCTTTGATCCTCTTTATCCGCTTGTCGTTAAGCCACAAAGAGATCATAACATATTTTTTTCGTATCCGCATATTGAAATCAAGGTTTTTTTACCCTATTACCGAATATTTTCACACACCTTAATATGATCATTCGGATTTCACGATCATGAAGAAACTCGGCTATTTAAGCCGGCTTTCTTCATGCTTTGAAATAAAGGGTAACGTGTAAAAAAACCAAAGGGCCGCCCTCCCCTTGGTTTCGTGTTAAGCCATTTACATTTCTTCGTCGATTTGGACTTCTTGGGCTTTTGTGTCAAATTGAATGCCGACGATGTGAATATTGATCTCGTTAATCGAAAGAGACGTCATATTTAATAAGGTTTGACGAATGTTTTCCTGAACGGATGCTGCAACTTTCGGAATCGAAACGCCAAATGTAACGACACAGTATACATCGATCGTAATTCCGTCATCCGCCAGGTCGACTTTGACACCTTTGCCATGATTCACTTTGCCAAAACGCTCGACGACGCCTGTCGCAAAGTTTCCGCGCATTTCGGCAACACCATCAACTTCTGATGCTGCAATGCCGGCAATGACCTCAATGACCTCCGGTGCAATCTCAACCTTACCCAAATGCGTATCTTCGTGATCCATTTTAAGCAAGCTGTTGTCTTTCATTCAATTCACCTCCGTAAAAATTATGAGCCCATTACATCATATGTTTCTAAAAATTTCGTATTAAACTCTCCGCTCACAAATGTTTCGTGTTCAAGCAGTTTTAAATGGAAAGGGATTGTTGTCTCAATGCCTTCGATGACGAATTCGCCCAATGCGCGCTTCATGCGAGCAATCGCTTCATCCCTCGTTTTTCCGTATGTGATTACCTTTGCAATCATGCTGTCATAGTACGGTGGGATGGAATAGCCAGGGTACGCAGCTGAATCGACACGGACACCAAGACCGCCAGGAGGCAGGTACATTTTAATTTCACCAGGTGACGGCATGAAATTTTTACTTGGGTTTTCTGCGTTGATTCGGCATTCGATTGCCCAGCCTTCAAATTCAACATCTTCTTGCTTGAGGCTCAGTTCCATTCCTGATGCCACTTTGATTTGTTCCTTGATCAGGTCAGTTCCCGTCACCATTTCTGTGACTGGGTGCTCTACCTGAATTCTCGTGTTCATTTCCATGAAGTAATAGCGCTGTTCATTGTAGTCATAGATAAATTCAACTGTTCCAGCACCTGTATAGCCAACCGCTTTTGCAGCCTTTACCGCTGCATCTCCCATTTGCTCCCTGATTTCTGAATCAAGGGCAGGAGATGGTGATTCTTCCAAAAGCTTTTGCAGGCGTCTTTGGATCGAGCAGTCGCGTTCGCCCAAATGAATCGTATTTCCGTAGTTATCAGCAAGCACTTGGATCTCAACATGGCGAAAATCTTCTATGTATTTTTCGATGTATACACCTGGATTCCCAAATGCAGTTGCCGCTTCCTGCTGTGTAATCTTAATGCCATTAATCAGTTCCTCTTCAGTGCGGGCAACCCTAATTCCTTTTCCGCCTCCGCCTGCGGTGGCTTTTATAATTACAGGATACCCAATTTCATTAGCAAGCGAAACCGCTTCTTCCACATTTTCTATAATTCCCTGTGAACCCGGTACGATTGGCACGCCGGCCTGTTTCATCGTTTCCCGCGCAACGTCTTTTGTTCCCATTTTTGAAATGGCGTCAGCGCTCGGACCGACAAACGTGACATTAACTTCTTCACATAATTCAGCGAAATCAGCATTTTCAGCTAAAAATCCGTATCCCGGATGAATGGCGTCCGTGCCAGTCAGCTTTGCAACACTCACAATATTTGTAACGTTTAAATAGCTGTCTTTTGATGCTTTCGGTCCGATACAAAAAGCTTCATCGGCCATTTGAACATGAAGGGCATCTTTATCAGCTTCTGAATAAACAGCGACAGTCTCAATTCCGAGCTCTCTGCAGGCTCTGATGATTCTGACAGCAATTTCTCCTCTGTTGGCGATCAATAGCTTTTTAATCATGTTAAGTCTCCTTACTCCGCTTTTACAAGAAATAGAGGTTGTCCGTATTCGACCAGCTGGCCGTTTTCTACTAATACTTCAACGATTTCGCCTTTCACTTCTGCTTCGATTTCGTTGAAAAGCTTCATCGCTTCTACAATGCAGACAACTGTGTTTTCATTTACTTTTGAACCGGCTGTTACATACGGGCCAGCTTCCGGTGATGAAGAAGCATAAAATGTTCCTACCATTGGTGAAGTGATTTTATGCAGATTCTCATCTTGTTTTGGTGCTTCTTGGGCAGGTGCCGCTGCTTGCTGCGCTTGCGGCTGAACTGCCTGCGGAGCCTGTGCTTGTACAGGTGCTGCCGGTGCCTGCTGCATGACTTGAACCGTGCCTGCTTCGTGTTTTTTCAGTTTTAAGGATACACCTTCATTTTCATATACGAATTCGTCAATTGTAGACTCGTCAATTGCTTTAATCAGCTCGTGGATTTCTTTGATATTTAACATTCAATCGCACTCCTATGTATGAAATTTCTTTTTTTATAGGTTACTACTAAAAGTACATACTATGTTCATCTTACAGGAGCGGACTTTTGAATTCAACTCTAATATGACAGCAACGCAAAAAGCCCGCTTGTTTAGCGGGCTTCTTTTTCCTCTTTCTTACTTGGATGGTTCAAATGTGACAGCGACATCTTTCATTGTTTTGATTTCTTTTGCGACAAGGTCTATAATGGCTGTCGCCTTCGATTTGGAGTGTTTGTCTGATTTGACTGTAATATTGATTTTATCTCCTTCAGCATTAACGAGCGCATCCTCGTAACCTTGTGTTTTAATCAGCGTTTCCAGCTGTTTTTCTGTTCCTTCCACTTCACTGAGAGCCGTCATTTTATCGTATGCTTCACTTTTCTCCTTGGCTGTTGCATCATCGCTTGACACAATGGCATTCAGCTCTTCTCTTTCTTTGCTTCTGGCATCTTCTAAATCAAGACGGTACGTCGTAAACAAATCATCATCGGCTGTTTCCGTAACAACAGTTCCTTTTTCACTGGCTTCAGCGGATGTTTCCTTGTCTGCTGATGAATCTTTCGTTCCCTTTGTTCCATCTTCTTTTCCTTTTTCAGTTTCTGTACCGCTTTTTTCCTTCGTGTCTTGCTTGGCAGGCGCTTTTTCAGTTGCGACCTCTCCGCTGTCAGACGCGCTTTTTTCACTTTGCATCTGCACGGCGTTTTTGCTTTCCGGCGACATGATATAGTAGACGCTTAACACCACGACAAGACTGAGCATTGTTAATAGCCAAACGGTTTGTTTTTTAAGCATTTATGAATCCTCCTTTATTTTTTTAGGGGCAACCGCAACCCGGTGGCTTGGAACATCCAGGACCCGTGTCACCGCTTCGATAATGGTTTGTTTTATTTGAACGTTGTCCACTCCTTGAGCAACAACGAGTACACCGCGTATATCAGGTTTTTTCGTTTGGACGACGACAGGTGTTTCTTTATCGCCGTTTTTGATCATGACGATTTCTTCCTCCGATGTTTGGTCTGTAACGCTTCTTGTTCCGCCTTCTTTGTCAGTTTCTTCAGTGGTTGTATTTTTGTTTGATTTGTTTTTTTCGTATACTTTCAGCGACGTTGCATCTACGTTCACGACAACCGAGACATCGTCCACACCAATGATTGTTTCAAGAATTTCTTTCAGCTGATTTTCGTATTCTTTTTCATAGTCATCGATCGAGTCTTTAGGTTTATCAGATTTTGAGGCTTTAAACACTTCAGCTGTTTTCTCTTTGCTGTCTGCGGAATGTTGCGATGATACGGCCGTTATCGTTTTGGCGTTTTCTGTTTTCTCAGGTGAAGAAAACAGCTGGCTGACAAGCATAAAGGAAACTCCGAGAACAAAAACGAATAGAAAGTAATGATATTTGGTCAGCTTCGGCTTTTCGCCGTCCTTCGTTTGTCCCGGAAGAAACTGCTTTTTCAATACATTCCATAATCCGTTTTTATTCATTGCCGACATTCTCCCCGCCTTCCATATGAACCGTAATTTTCTCACTTCCGATTTCCCAAATGTCCGCGAGCTGCGTTTGTATCTGTTTGGCTTCTTTTTGTTCGGCTGCTTCTTTCGTTACGTATGCATGATCTGTATCAATGTGGACCGGCGCGACCGTTTGGACCGTTTTTTCAGAAGACGGGGCCATATACACGCTGATTGTTTTAATATCCTCTTCTGAATCTACCTTTTCTCCTGCCGTGAGTTTGATGCGGCCTACTTTATATTCATCATGACTGAATCTCTCCTCCGCTTTCTTTTTTAGTTGGACAGCCATTTCTTCTAGAATATATGCGCGCTGGGAAGCTTGTATTTCTATTTTTTTTGAATTGATTTGATTTTTTATGTCGGCAGACTCTGACTGCCCGTTTTTTGTGAGATATTCAAAGATGACTTCGGGGTCTGTCTTGAAAAGTTTAAAAATCGGCGTAAGCATGACGACAATCAAGAGCAGGCTGACTACCATTTTTGCGTACTTTTGCATGCTGGAGCTCGGCAGCAGCATATCAATCACAATTGCAAATAGGATAAACAACACGATGGTGGTAAGCCATTCCGTTAAAAAACTCATTCGCCTGCCTCCTTCATTTCATCATCATCGTGAGGTTTCCGGCTGTGATTATGACAGTAAGGCTTAAAAAAAACATGAGAGACACAATGGCGAGAGCTGCAAAAATATAAATGACGCTTTTGCTGATGACGTCGAGGCAGGTGATGACGGGCCCGCCTCCAAGCGGCTGAAGAATCGCGGCTGCCAGCTTATAAATAAAAGCGAGGGAAAGCACTTTGATTGCCGGAAATGCCGCGATACAGATCAAAATAGCAACACCGAGAATCCCTACCGTATTTTTCAGCAGTAAAGAGGCGCTGATTACTGTATCTGTTGCGTCTGTGAACATTCGGCCAAGCACAGGAATAAAATTTCCCGTTATAAATTTAGCCGTCCTGAGCGTAATGCCGTCTGTCACTGCAGCCGAGGCTCCCTGAACAGAGATGACGCCGAGAAAGATGGTAAGAAAAACAGCCAGTGCTCCGATGGCGATATTTCTGAGCAGGTTGGCCAGCTGCGTTACTTTGTATTGTTCGGTCATCGTGCTGACAATGCTCAGAATCGCTGATAAAAAAATCAGCGGCATGACGATATTCTGAATCAAGAGACCGCTCGTGTTCATCAGAAAGAGGATAACAGGATGAAAGAAGGCAGCAGATACAGCTCCGCCTGAGGAAGCCAAAAGCGCCAAGAGGAGCGGAATGAGCGCCAGGATAAAGCTGGTCATCGTCTGAATCGCCTCAGTTGCATAGTTAATTGCCACATGAAAGCTATTAAGAGCAAGAATAATCAGCACCATGTACACAATTGAGTAAGCGACCTTACTGACGGTGCTTTGCTGAAAAGCATTTTGCAGAAGCTGCAGAATGACGCAAAAAATCGTGAGCAAAATCAATGTGCCCAGCAGCTTTCCGTTGGCAAGCACTTCATGAAACAAATAAGAAAAGAGAGCTTTCAGCCATTCTTGCGGTGAGAATGATTTATCGCCATTGATAAACTCCATTAAGCTGCCTTTTTGGCTTTCCGGCAGCAGTCCGCCGTATTCTGTCATAATGTCATTCCAAAATTCCCCGATCTTATCTGTTTCAAGCGAGGCTGCTGTCCTTTCCGCTAATTGCTCGGCTGTTTCAGCATGGTCTTCCGTTTGTTCTGCATTACCAGCTGCTTGTACAATTTCTGCACGGCCTGCTATGATCAGGACGGCCAAAAGCAAAACCCATTGAAAGCGCTTCAATCTACCGCCTCCTTTCGGTTATGACATAGAAGGTATAAGTCCGAGAATCGTTTCGATAATGACGGTTAAAATAGGCACAGCCATAACGAGTATTAAAATTTTCCCCGCCAATTCTATTTTCGAGGCGATGGCTCCTTGACCGGCATCTTTTGTGAGCTGTGCCCCGAATTCAGCAATATAGGCGATTCCGATGATCTTTAAAATGGTTTCAACATAGACCATGTTGACATTTGCATTAATCGCAATTTTTTCTATCATTCGAATAATGTCGTAGATTTGGTCTACCAAATAAAGAAAAATGGCACATCCGGCAAAAACGACGATTAAAAACGCAAAAGTCGGCTTTTGTTCTTTTACAATTAAAGAAAGGAAGGTGGCGATCAGCCCTAAACCTACAATTTGAACAATGTCAATCTGCAAGCCCCCCTATCCTTGGAATAAAAACACAGCTTTTATCTTTTTAAATAGGTCATCTACAATCGTGGCGACCATAAATAAAATATAGATAAAACCTAACAGCGTCACCCACTGAGCGTATTCTTTCTTGCCCATCTGATCCAATATCGTGTGTAAAAAAGCGACCACGATTCCCACTCCGGCGATTTGAAATATGACATTCACGTCTACTCCCATTTTATTTTTGCTCCCCTCACGTTTACATCAATAGAAGAATGAGTAACAAGCCCGCTAAAAAGCCCAAACTTTTTATCATCTTTTCATTTTTCGCTTGCGCCTGCTCAGCATCCGCTTCCGAGGCTTCCAAATGTGTCAGCGCCAGCTTGATGTGCTTTTGCTGAGAGATTCGATCATGAATCCCGAGCGTCTCGCCAAACTGCTTCAGTACTTCGTATTCGCTTTTTTTCAAAGACAGGGTGTCCCATACCTTCTTTAAGCTTTGCTCCCACGCCGTTTTCGCGGAATCACTTCCCTTGTCCAGCTGATCACTGAATGCGGAAAAAAGAGCTGAAACAGGCTGTGCGAGCTGTTTGGCAATCTGCTGTGAAGCAGTATGAAGCGGTGTATGGCCGTACATGATTTCAGCCTCGAGGGATTGAAGCGCCGCACGCAGCTGGCGGATTTGCCGCGGCCGTTCTGTATAAATCTTCGCCATCTCAAAACCTGTCCATGTTGTCGCTACCACAATGAATACAGCGCCCAGCAGCTTCAGCATGTTTTCACGCCCGTCGTCCTAGACAGCACATTTCCGTCTTTGTCATAAATTTGGCTCACTGTGCCCGGCCCTTTTGCTCTTGATAATTCCAAATAGCGGTCAAAGGCTCTTTCTTCCCACAAACGCTTCAATGAAGGCCGCTTCATCAGGTCGGATATGCTCCAGCCATGCGCTGATACGATTACTGAAACACCAGCATGCAGTGCCTCCAGAAGTGCATCTGTATCTTCCATACGCCCGATTTCATCGACAATCATCACCTCAGGGCTCATGGATCGAATCATCATCATCAGCCCTTCAGCTTTTGGACAGGCGTCTAACACGTCAATTCTCTGACCAAATTGATGCTGCGGAATGCCGCGAAGACATCCGGCAATTTCTGACCGTTCATCGACGATTCCTGTCTTTACGGGCAGCATGTTTTTTTTGCCGGTGCTTGAGAGCCTCGCAAGGTCCCGGAGAAGTGTTGTTTTGCCTGTTTGGGGCGGTCCGATAATCAGCGTATTCAGCCAGCTGTTTTGATATAAGTATGGAAGCAGCGGCTCCGCAATCCCCAGCTTTTGCCGGGCAATTCGTATATTAAAAGATGCGATGTCACGGAGGCCTTTCACACCTCCGTTTTCCGTAATGACTCTGCCCGCCAGTCCGACTCTGTGGCCGCCTCTGATCGTGACATACCCTTTCTTCAGCTCTTCTTCTAGTGTATACATACTATAGTTGCTGAGCCGGCTCAGGATCAGATGAGCATCCTCGGCCGTGCCCGCATAGGACAAATAAACAGGTTGTCCTCTTCGAATCAATTCAACAGGACGGTTGATCCGAATTCTGACTTCTTCGATTTCCAGCCATTGTTGTTCCGGTATTTCAGAAAGGGCGTTTTTCATGGATTCAGGGAGAACCTCAGCGATTTCATTCAACAGAGCCTCCTCCTTTCTACCGATTGGCTTCTTTAAAATGTATGATGTGAGGCAGACTTTATGACAAGCCTCTCTTTATTTATGAACACCCGCCAAAATCAAAACAACACCCGTAAAAATCAGAATCAGCTTTGCATACGAAAGCTGCCCTGCAATTTGGTAGATTCCGACAGTCATCGTAATGATAAAAATCAACGGACCGACAATAGCGAGAATGCTGTTAACCACAACCGCCTTCCGGACATCGTTGGTCACAAGCATGACAATTGCTGCCGTCAGCTCAATCATAGAGGATAAAACTCGTAATCCCGCCATTGTTAAAACAGTAGAATTGATATTTCCAAGTAAAAATTTCATAGCACTCTCCCAACCTCCCATTTTTTTATATGATATGCTCTAGCTTGCTGAAGTAGTCTTGTCATTTTCGTATAAAAGAAAGATTCTGTTTTTGGGCACAAAAAAAGCCTGCTCCCATTTGGGAACAGACTTCTTTTTTCTTTCTATGCTCTTGAAACGTAAGAACCGTCTGATGTATTGACAACAAGTGTGTCGCCTTCATTCACAAAGAACGGCACGTTTACAACAAGCCCGGTTTCAGTTTTCGCAGGTTTTGTACCGCCTGACGCTGTATCACCTTTAATACCAGGTTCAGTTTCAACAACTTTCAGCTCAACTGTGTTTGGAAGTTCGATACCAAGTGTTTCATCCTGGTACATCATGATATGCACAGACATGTTTTCTAGCAGGTATTTTAATTCTTCTTCGATTTGAGTTGCGCTCAGTTCAAGCTGCTCATAGGAAGAAGTATCCATAAATACGTGCTGATCTCCGTTTGCATATAGATATTGCATTGTTTTGGTTTCGATTTGCGCTTTCGCTACTTTTTCACCAGCGCGGAATGTTTTTTCCTGAATCGCGCCAGTGCGAAGGTTGCGGAGTTTAGAGCGGACAAATGCCGCACCTTTTCCAGGTTTTACGTGCTGGAAGTCAACGACGCGCCAAATGCCGCCATCTACTTCAATTGTTAATCCTGTACGGAAATCGTTAACTGAAATCATGTTTAATGTCCTCCTATATTCCAATCACAAAATAATAAGTTCTTTTGGGGAATGGGTGATTGTCCGGTTGCCGTTTTCTGTAATCACGATGTCATCTTCAATGCGGACACCGCCTGTTTCTGGTATGTAAATGCCCGGCTCCACTGTGACCACCATACCCGGTTCAAGGATAGCTGAAGATCTGACGGATAATCCCGGCGATTCATGAACTTCCATGCCGAGCCCGTGCCCGGTTGAATGGCCGAAATAGTCACCGTAGCCTTTTGCAGCAATATGATCCCTTGTGAGGGCGTCAGCCTCTTTTCCTGTCATTCCCGGCTTAATATGTGCGACGCCGAGCGCCTGAGCATCAAATACAACCTGATAGATCTCCTTCAATTGATCACTGGGCTGACCTACAGCGACCGTCCGGGTAATATCAGAACAATATCCTTTATAATAAGCGCCAAAATCAAGCGTAACAAGGTCTCCGCTTTCAATCAGTTTGTCACTGGCCACACCGTGCGGAAGGCTTGAACGAAGGCCTGAGGCGACAATCATATCAAAAGAAGAGCTGTCTGCTCCCTGGCTTCTCATATAAAACTCCAGCTCATTGGCAACAGCGATTTCAGAAATGCCGGGTTTCATAAACGTCAAGATATGTCTGAAGGCATCATCTGCAATCTTCGCAGCTTCCTCTAATATCTTAATCTCTTCACTAGACTTAATCAAGCGCAACTTTTCCACGGATTCAGCCACAGGCACTAATTCGGCATCACTGATAACGGCGCTGTATGAAGCGTAAGTGCCATATGTCAAGCTGTTCTGTTCAAAGCCGAGACGCTTGATGCCAAACGATTCAACAGTGTCGGCAGTGGTCTGAATCAGGCTGCCGCCATGTTCAATGATCTCAAAACCCTTTACCTGAACCTTCGCCTGCTCAGTATAACGAAAATCCGTAATAAACGCTGCTTTGTCACCCGATATAACAGCCAAACCCGCTGAACCTGTAAACCCTGTCATATAGCGTACATTCGTGCTGCTTGTAATCAGCATGCCGTCAATTCCCAGCTGTCCAAACAGGTTTCTTAATTTCTCTAGCTTCATCTTGATTCTCCCCCTTGCTGGCTTAATAAGTAGCGAACAGCAAGCTTGTAGCCTTCAGCTCCAAGACCGACAATCTGCCCTTTCGCAACAGGAGCGATAACCGACTGATGCCTGAATTCTTCCCTGGCGTATAAGTTTGATAAATGCACCTCTACCACAGGAAGACTGATACTTGAAACAGCATCCCTGATCGCATAGCTGTAATGACTCAGGGCGCCAGGGTTCAGAACAATCCCGCTGTATTGCTCCTCAGCCTCATGTATCGCATCTATCAAATCACCTTCGTGATTAGACTGGAAGAAAGTGAGCTGGATATGTAAGGCTTCAGCAAACTGAAAAAGATCTGTTTCAATATCGGTCAGTGTCTGGCGGCCGAATACTTCAGGCTCACGCTTCCCCAGCCGGTTAACATTCGGTCCGTTCAAAATCAAAAAATGAGGCACATAATCTCTCCTTTTCGCGAGGGTTTCTCATGTAAAAAATGTTCACTTCTCGTGAACATTTTATCATACTGGAAAAGGATTATACACTATTCTCTATGCATTCCCAGCGCACGTGCAAGCTTTTCCGAATTCAGCTCATTGTATTCAAATGAAATGGAATACCCGACAAACAGCCCGTAAAGCAAATAAATGCAAATGGTCGTAATAATTGTATCTGATGTCAGTTCGGTCACCGTGCGCACATCTGGAAAAATCGGATTAAAAACAAAAAACACGAGCAGCCAAAGCACCAAGCCGTATAAAATACCCGGCCACATTGTTTTTAAACGTTTCAATAGAAGAAAATAAAGAAACGCTGCGCCAATTGAAATTACTCCAATCAAAATGATGCTGATTACCGTTCCCAGCCCATGTTTTTTCCACTCTCCGAGCACAAACGGCTGCAATATCATATTCGGGCTGATTTCGGAAAAATGGAACAAATATGCGATATAAGCAACGAAACTCCAAAGTACGCCTCCGCAAAAACCTGTTGCCGCCACCCTGCCGGCCATTGAAACAGGCGGCTGTTGCTTCTCATTCAATTCTTCATTTTGTTCTGTATCTTTTTCGCTTGTCATCATGGCACCTCCAGTTAAAGTGTGCCCAAAAAATGAAATGTCAATAAAAAAGCTCACACTTTTTGACAGCTGCGAGTAAAATTTGAAAATAACGGGTATAATGCATGTAGAAAAAGCAAGGCTATGGCAATTTTTTCAGCCTGTCAATCTAGAGGTTTAGCGCTGTTTCCTGTACAATAGAGTGAAAGGAAATGGTTAGCAATCCTAAAGAAATAGGCAGGTTGATAATATGTCAAAACATAAAGTTCCGCCCGCTTACGGCGGGCAGGCTGTTGTGGAAGGCGTTATGTTTGGCGGAAAGCATCATTACGTTACAGCCATCAGAAGAACGGATGGAAGCATTGACTTTTTTAAGCTTCCACGCAAACACAACCCGAAACTGAACATCGTGAAAAAGATACCGTTTTTACGGGGGATCGCGGCCATTATCGAAGCGAGTGCAAACGGCACAAAGCATTTGAATTTTTCAAGCGAACGTTACGGGCTCGATCCATCTGAAGACGAGACACTTGAGCAGGAAGAAAAAAAATCCTCCGGGCTGTCTATGTATCTCAGCCTCGCAGTTATAGGCGTCCTATCATTTTTGTTCAGTAAATTCGTATTTACATTGGTTCCAGTTTTCTTAGCTGAACTGACAAGGCCGATTTTTTCCTCGGACACGGCGCAAATCGCGGTTGAAAGCCTGTTTAAGTTGATTTTGCTGCTCGGTTACATCTATTTTTTGTCCATGACACCGCTTATTAAAAGAGTGTTTCAATATCATGGAGCCGAACATAAAGTCATAAACTGTTATGAACAGAATTTGCCAATTACTGTGGAGAATGTCCAAAACCAATCTCGGCTTCATTACCGCTGCGGATCAAGCTTTATTTTATTTACGATTATTGTCGGCATGTTTGTTTATTTGCTCGTTCCGACAGATCCGCTTTGGCTGCGTGTTATAGATCGTGTCGCACTGATACCGGTCGTGCTTGGTATATCCTTTGAAGTTCTGCAGCTGACAAACAAAGTGCGTGACATTCCCGGTCTGAAATTACTTGGATACCCGGGTCTTTGGCTTCAGCTGTTAACCACAAAGGAACCTAAGGATGAACAGGTTGAAGTTGCCATCGAAAGCTTTAACGAACTTCTCAGACTCGAAGCATTGTCTGAGCAAAATCAGAAGCCTTCTCACAACGTCATCTAAAATCCGTTGCCCTGCTATTACTTTCGGAGGTGGACAGTTATGAATCATCGTGTACAACCTATTATTGCTGTATTAATTGCGCTGGGAGCGTTCGGTTTCCTCTATGTGCTGGTAACCAATCCCGGAGAAATGGCAAAAATGGCGGTAACCGTCATTGTGGCAGGTATCATTATTTATTTTATTGTGAAATATGTAATGAATCGAAATGCGGGCAGCGAAGGAGCAGCCTTCAAAAAAGCGGCGAAACAATCGCGGCGCCGGATGAAAGAACAAAAAGCAAAACACCGCGCCGGACATAAGGGACGTGTCAGCCACCTGCGAAGCGTTCCGAGCGCCAGCAAGCCTAAGCCGATGATTCTCAAGAAAAAAAGCCAGACTCAGCTGACTGTTATAGAAGGGAAAAAAAATAAAAAGAAAAACAGAGCGCTTTTTTAATAGGTCCACTGCTTTAAAAACAGCTCTGTCCGTCTTTTACCTAGCTCAATCAGGGCTAGTTTTTTTTGTTGTGTTAAATGAAAATCAGTGGCCATTACGTCATCGACAGGGAGAAAAATAATATTTTGTTCATAGCGTGACGCAATGTGCCTTGCGTCATGAGCATCCTTCATCGTTTCAAACAGGGCGCCGAACAGTTCAAAAGCGTTGCGGATATTTTTTTTCGGACGCTCTCTTTCACGCGGCGCAAGCGTGACACCGATCACAGGGCGCTTTCTTTCCTTTGAAAACAGCCAGATTGGAAAATTGCTTAACACGCCTCCGTCGACAACCGTGGCGGTGCCTGTGTCCGTTTTTAATTTTATCGGTTCAAAGAAATACGGAATGCTGCAGCTCATTCTGACCGCTCTGGCAACCGGGAACATATCAGGATTTAACCCGTAACGGGCCAAATCGTCCGGCAAAACAATCATGGTGCCGTTTGTCAGATCAGAAGCAATAAGGCGCAGAGACCCTTTCTGCAAATCGCCGAAAACCCTTATGCCTTTCGCTCTTAACAGATCAGCAATCCATTTTTCTATCGTATCGCCTTTGTATAAGCCAAGACGCCAATAGATGGACACCCACTGGAGCATCTTTAAGGGGAGAAATGAGTACCTCTGGTCCAGCAATTTCTCTCCGTCCACTTCTTCAATTAAAGCGTGGATTTCCTTACTGGTGTAACCTGACGCAATGAAAGCGGCAATAATGGCGCCGGCGCTTGTACCCGCAACTCTTCTAAAGCGGAAGCCTTTTTCCTCAAGCACTTCATAAGCGCCTGCGAGCGCAATGCCTTTTACTCCTCCGCCGGAAAACACACCGTCAATATACATCTCTTCCCTCCCCCTCCATCCGATCGTTTATTACCATTTTAAGAAAACACGCGAAGAAATAGACCAACGAATGACGGGTGGCGTCAGCGTATCAAAAAAGACGGCCTCCTTCGAGACCGCCTTTTTACTGATTATGATGTTCTGTTTTCTTTTGGATTGATTTCAGATCTTTTTTACGGGCATCATCTTCTTCAAAATATTGAACAAGATCCCCGATGCGATCAATACTGTTCCAGCTTAAATGATGTTCGATTCCTTCGACATCGTTATATATTTTCTCTTCATCAACACCAATGATTCTTAAAAACTGCTCAAGCAATTCATGTCTGTATACCAGCCGTTTGCCTATTTTTTTCCCTTTAGACGTTAACACGAGACCGCGATATTTTTCATAAATTAAATATTCGTCTTTATCTAGTTTTTGAACCATTTTTGTTACAGAGGAGGGATGGACTGCCAATGCTTCCGCGATATCGGAAACTCGTGCATATCCTTTTTCTTCAATCAGCATATAAATCTGTTCAATATAATCTTCCATACTTGGTGTTGTCATCGAAACCCTCCCAAAAAGCACCTTAACTTTATAAACCATTACAAGTTTACACTAATGAACTTGAAAAAACAAGGATGCTCCGCGGGTCAAAAGCCCTGTTTACCGCTTATAATTCCATTCATCTGAAGCGTACTTTGTTTCAGCCAAGTGATGAACAAAATCAAGCTCTTCCTGAGAAAGTTCATATGGCTCCAAATGAATGTTAAGACCTGTTTCAAATCCTTCTTTAAAGGCTTTACGAGCCTCATCCATCGTCACCCGCTTTTCAGTGAGTTCATTAATGGCAACCGCTTTATTTTTGAAATTGCGCTGCATCCGTTCTCTTACTCTTTCACTCGGATATAAGAACAGATCGAACAGCTTGTCCTCATCCAAATCAAGCAGAATGGAGCCATGCTGAAGAATCACGCCTTTTTGTCTCGTTTGCGCGCTTCCCGCCACCTTGCGCCCCTCAACTACTAGCTCATACCACGAAGGCGCGTCAAAACAAACAGATGACCGCGGATTTTTTAAGCTTTCTTTTTCTTTTTCAGTTCTCGGGATGGCAAAGTAAGCGTCCAGACCGAGATTTCTAAAGCCTTGAAGTATGCCTTCTGAAATAACCCGGTAAGCCTCAGTAACAGTCGCCGGCATCTCGGGGTGCTCTTCCGAAACAATTACGCTGTATGTCAGTTCCTGATCGTGCAGCACACCTCTCCCGCCGGTCGGGCGTCTGACGAATCCGAGATTATATTTATGTACTGCTTCAAAATTGATTTCCTTTTTAATATTTTGAAAATACCCTACAGAAAGTGTCGCCGGATTCCAGCCGTAAAAACGGATAACCGGGGGGATTTTCTTTTCGCTGTGCCAATATAAAAGCGCTTCATCAAGCGCCATATTGAATGCAGGACTTGCATTGCCTGAGTCTATAAACCGCCAAGTTTCTTTTTGCATTTTAAGACCTTCCTTACCGTTTTAATAGAATCAGTTTATCAAACTGTCGGGAAAATGAAAAATATTTTAGTTCCATTATAGATGACAATCACGCTGTGCTTTACTATAATAGTATTTGTCGAAAACGGCTCTATGACCTTGTTTTATGAAGCAGGGTTTTGATTTTATATGCTAAAGGAGTAGAATCACATTGTCTAATATGATCGTTTTGATTATTTTTGCTGCGTTTATCATCTATATGATTGCTTCATATGTCTATCAGCAGCGAATTATGAAAACACTTACCGAAGAAGAATTCCGCGCGGGTTACCGCAAAGCGCAGCTTATTGACGTTCGTGAACCAAATGAGTTTGAGGGCGGACATATTTTAGGCGCCCGCAACATCCCGCTTTCCCAGCTGAAACAGAGAAAAAATGAGATCCGTACGGACAAGCCTGTTTACCTGTACTGCCAAAACAGTGTCCGCAGCGGACGCGCGGCACAAACCCTGCGCAAAAACGGCTGCACTGAGATTTACAACCTAAAAGGCGGCTTTAAAAAATGGGGCGGAAAGATTAAAGCGAAGAAATAAAGCAAACAGCTGTCTGGTAGACAGCTGTTTTTATTTATCTTTCTACCGCCTCGTATCTGAGCACCGGGTGTCTCGCCGCTTTTGTTTCATCCATTCTTTTTACAATCGTTGTATGCGGGGCCTCCTGAACAAGCTCCGGATTCTCCTCCGCTTCTTTTGCGATTTGAATCATAGCATCAATAAACGCATCCAGTGTTTCCTTTGATTCTGTCTCTGTCGGCTCGATCATGATGCATTCTTCAACATTAAGCGGGAAATAAATCGTCGGCGGATGATAGCCGAAATCAAGGAGCCGTTTTGCAATATCAAGCGTACGCACTCCCAGCTTTTTCTGCCGCTTCCCTGATAATACAAATTCATGCTTGCAATGGCGGTCAAACGGAAGATCGTAATAAGGCGCGAGCTTTCTCATCATATAATTGGCGTTTAACACTGCGTTCTCAGTAACAGCCTTTAATCCGTCAGGCCCCATGGAGCGAATATACGTATACGCTCTCACATTAATGCCAAAGTTGCCGTAATACGGCTTCACACGGCCGATCGCATGAGGGCGGTCATAATCAAACGTAAAGCGCCCTTCTTTTTTGACTATAACTGGCTTTGGCAAATAAGGAATCAGATCTTGTTTTACGCCGACAGGGCCTGAGCCGGGGCCTCCGCCGCCATGAGGGCCTGTGAATGTTTTATGCAGGTTGAGGTGCACCACGTCAAATCCCATATCACCAGGTCTCGCTTTGCTTAAAACAGCATTTAAATTAGCGCCGTCATAATACAGTTTCCCCCCCGCTTGGTGTACAATTTCCGCCATCTCTGTAATCTGCTCCTCAAACAAGCCGAGCGTGTTTGGATTCGTCAGCATAAGAGCTGCAGTTTCTTCATTCACTGCTCTTTTTAAATCCTCTAAATCAACAAGCCCATTTTCATTCGATTTCACCGTAACGGTTTCAAAGCCTGCTACTGTCGCTGATGCAGGATTCGTCCCGTGCGCGGAATCAGGGACAATGACCTTCGTCCGCTTGAAATCCCCGCAAGCTTCATGATAGGCACGGATCATCATCAGCCCCGTCCATTCGCCGTGCGCTCCGGCAGCAGGCTGAAGCGTAACCTCATCCATTCCCGTTATTTCTTCAAGGTGCTTGCTTAAATCATATAAAAGTTCTAATGCGCCTTGCACCGTGTCTTCATCCTGAAGGGGATGAATCGCAGCAAAACCAGGTATACGCGCGATTTTTTCATTGATTTTCGGATTGTATTTCATCGTACAAGAACCGAGAGGATAAAAACCGGAATCCACCCCGTGATTGCGTTTGGACAGCGCTGTATAATGGCGCATGATGTCCAGCTCTGAAACCTCCGGCAGCGCTGCGTCTTCGTCACGAATATAGGTGTCTGACAAGAGGTGCCCCAATTCGATTTCCGGTACATCGAGCTCCGGCAGACTATAGCCGATTCGGCCTTCTCTTGAAAGTTCAAAAATAAGTGCCTGGTCCTGATTACTCATGGCGATCCCCCAATTCCTGAATGAGTGCGTCAATTTCTTCTTTTGTTCTCAGCTCCGTTACAGCAATCAGCATATGGCAGTCCAGCTCCGGATACGTCAGCCCAAGATCATATCCGCCAATCATGCCTTTTGCCAGCAAACGCTTGTTCACAGCTCTCACCGGCTCATCCAGTTTGATGACAAATTCATTAAACATCGGCCCGTCAAACATAACGGTAAGGCCTGCTTTTTTTGCTTCTTGCTTTGCATAGTTGGCTTTTAAGAGATTTTGGCGGGCTATATCTTTTACGCCGTTTTTTCCGAGAGCAGTCATGGCCACTGATGCTGCCAGCGCATTTAAAGCTTGGTTCGAGCATATATTTGATGTTGCTTTATCCCGGCGGATATGCTGCTCCCTGGCTTGCAGGGTAAGCACAAAGCCTCTTTTTCCGTTTTCGTCTTCCGTTTGTCCGACGAGACGGCCCGGCACCTTTCTCATTAATTTTTTAGTAACGGCAAAAAAGCCGCAATGCGGGCCGCCGTACGCTGAAGGAATGCCGAAAGGCTGCGCATCACCGACGACGATATCAGACTGAAACTTGCCCGGCGGAGTGAGAAGACCTAGCGCCAGCGGGTTGGCTGAAACAATAAACATGGATTTCCCTTGATGAGCGATAGGCTCAATATCCTTTAGCGGCTCGATCCGGCCGAAAAAATTCGGGTACTGAACGATCACTGCGGCTGTGTTCTCGCAAACGGTTTGGCGCAATGCATCAAGATCCGTAACGCCATCCGCAGCGGGTACTTCAACAACATCAATATACTGACCTTTTGCGTACGTTTTCAGCACCTCTCGCGATTCAGGATGCACGGTTTTTGACACAACGATTTTTTTCTTTTTCGTGTGGCCTGAAGCAAGCATTGCTGCTTCTGCCAAGGCTGTTCCGCCGTCATACATCGAGGAGTTGGCGATATCCATGCCTGTCAGTTCACAGATCATCGTTTGGAATTCAAAAATAGCCTGGAGCTCTCCTTGTGAAATCTCTGGCTGATAAGGCGTATATGCGGTATAAAACTCAGAGCGCGAAATGACATGATCCACAATGACAGGCTGATAGTGGTCATATACACCCGCTCCTAAGAAAGAAGCGTATTGAACGGTATCACGATTTTTAGAGGCCAGCTTTGTCAGTTCTCTTGTTAATTCTGTTTCTGATTTCGCTTTTTTGATTTGATACTCTTTTTTATATTTGACGTTTTCCGGTATATCAGCAAATAAATCATCGATGCTGCTTACGCCGATAGTGGCAAGCATCTCCTGTTTATCCTCTTCTGTTGCGGGCAAATAACGGTGCTTCATGTGTTGTCTCCTCTCTCCAAGAAAAAATATTAGCGTTTATAAAATGGTGTTTTGACAACTTTTGCTTTCACTAATTTTTTGCGAATCTCTACATCTACAACAGTCCCGATCTCACTCGTTTCCGAATCAATTAAGGCAAGGCCGACGTTTTTCCCTAATGTCGGTGACTGCGTGCCGGTTGTCACCTTTCCGACAGACCTGCCATTTTGGAAAACCTCATATCCGTGCCGCGGTATCCCTTTTTCAATCATTTCGAGACCGACAAGTTTGCGCTTTGCTCCGTTTTCTTTTTGTTCACTCAATACTGACTTACCAAAAAAGTCAGACTCCTTTTTGTGCTTTACAGCAAAGCCTATACCTGCTTCAATCGGTGTAATATCCCGGGTCAGCTCCTGACCGTAGAGCGGGAGCTTCGCTTCAAACCGGAGTGTATCACGTGCACCGAGACCGCATGGAATCAATCCGTATGCATCCCCTGCATCGATAATTTTTTCCCAAATATGCATAGCATCATCACTGCGGCAGTAAATTTCATACCCGTCTTCTCCCGTATAGCCAGTGCGTGAAATAAGTGCTTTGCGTCCGCTGATATCGGCTTCATCAATAAACGCAAACGGCTTTAATGCAGACACATCTGCATCTGTCAGATTTTTCAAGATCGCTTCTGCTTTCGGTCCCTGTACAGCCAAGAGCGCGATTTGGTCTGACTGATTGTCAATCTGCACATCACCTGCTGCATGTTCTTTCATCCAAGCCAAGTCTTTATCTATATTAGAAGCATTAATGACAAGCAGATAGCGGTTCTCTCCTTTTTGATAGATAAGCAAATCATCGACGGTTCCGCCATCCGGGTAACACATCGCTGTATATTGAGCACGGCCTGGCGTTAACGCGGAAACATCATTTGTCATCAATCTTTGCAAAAAAGACAGACAGTCGTTCCCTGACACTTCGACTTCTCCCATATGAGATACATCAAACAAACCGGCTGCAGTTCGGACAGCCTCGTGTTCTTTTTTTATAGAAGAAAATTGAACAGGAAGCTCCCAGCCTCCGAAATCAATCGTTTTTCCTCCATATTCCTTATACAGGTCAAATAACGGCGTTCTTTTCAGCATCTAATTCCTCCCCTTTTTCAACGGCGCAGCTAAAAAACATACAAAAAAGGACAGAGAAACACCTCATGTAAAATGAAGGTTCTCTGTCCTGGCACCTGAAAGTTTACTTTGCATACGCAAAGACGTCCCCTTTGGTGGTTTGCGCATCCGCACAAACACTCTCCAGAGTTGCGTCGAGCAAGAGTTCTTTTGCCTGAGAGATTCACTCCGCAGTTTGCTCCTTCGGCGCCTGTATCCCGAGGTTTTCGGTCAGGTCTCTCCCCTTGCTGTCATTCGCTCATATTTTCATGCTGTTATGGACATACTATAGCAATATCTTACATCAAATACATACTCATATCCTACCATCATCACTATATGCTGGGCAACAGCAATTTGGGCAGATTTTTCTTATATTATTCATCTTAAGAATCGAAGAATAAGAAAGGCGGTTTCAAAGCAATGAATACAGAAATGATCTACGATGCAAAATGGCCTGAAGAATTTGCTGAAAGACTGAAAAACGATGGCCCTTGGGCAAACTGGGAACTGTACAAGCTCTCTGCAGAAATCCAGAAAACATTAGCAATTCCAGAGTTTGAAGGCTTACGGGCTCCTTTATATCTGCCTTCCTTTACGCCGCTCCCCCACCAGCTTGAAGTGGCGCAAAAAGTGGTTGAAAAAATGAACGGGAAAGCAATTTTAGCAGATGAGGTTGGTCTCGGGAAAACGGTTGAAGCAGGACTGATTCTAAAAGAATATATGATTCGCGGGTTAGCAAAAAAAATTTTGATCCTTGTGCCCGCTTCCCTTGTGTCACAATGGGTCAAAGAGCTTCAGGAAAAATTTTTGATTCCGGCTGTTGAACAAAAGAAAAGCTATGTGTGGGAGCAATGCGATATTGTCGTCTCATCAATAGACACCGCGAAGCGTTCGCCCCATCGAGAAATCGTTCTGTCTATCCCATATGATCTTGTCATTATTGATGAGGCACACAAACTGAAAAATAGCAAAACGAAGAACTATGAATTTGTCCGGAATCTCGTAAAAAAATATTGCCTGCTTCTTACCGCAACGCCAATCCAGAACCGTATCGAAGAGATTTTCAATTTGGTGTCCTTATTAAAACCCGGCCATTTAGGCAGTCAGAATCACTTTCAGGAGGAGTTCGCCAAGAAGAAATCCAGTTTAGAAACGCATGAACATTTAAAAGATCTTGTGAATAAAGTCATGATCCGTAACAGGCGGCATGATACAGGGCTGAATTGGAAACAGCGCCATGTTGAAACAGTGCCGATTCAACTTTCTCCATCAGAGCAGGCGCTTTATGATGAAATTTCTCGCTTGAAGGAAAGTATCAATAAACCAGCCAGCATGTTCTCGATTATGACCTTGCAAAGAGAATGCTGTTCGAGCAGAGAAGCGGTGTATATGACGCTGAAAAAGATGCTTGATCAAAAAGAGAAACAAGCACCTGCCATTGATGAGGATACGATTTCAGTTTTAATAGATCGCATCAATCAAGTGACACAAAACTCTAAAGCGCTTCAAGTTGTTGACTTGATCAAAAAGATCGACGATAAGGTCATCATTTTTACAGAATACCGTGCAACCCAGATTTATCTGCAGTGGTTTCTTCAGCAAAACGGCATCAGTTCTGTGCCGTTTAGAGGCGGATTTAAACGTGGAAAAAAAGACTGGATGAAGGATCTTTTCCGCGGAAAAATCCAAGTCCTTATTGCAACTGAAGCAGGCGGTGAGGGGATTAACCTGCAATTTTGCAATCACATGATCAACTATGACCTGCCATGGAACCCGATGCGACTTGAGCAAAGAATCGGAAGAATTCACAGACTCGGGCAGGAGCGTGACGTGCATATTTATAACATGGCGACAAAACATACGGTGGAAGAGCATATTCTAAAGCTTTTATATGAAAAAATTCATTTGTTTGAAAAAGTGGTCGGTGAACTTGATGATATTTTAACGAAAATTCAAGTGAACAATTTTGAAGAGCACCTTCATGACATTTTGTATCACTCAGCAACAGAAGAAGAAATGAAAATAAAAATGGATAACTTAACCTCATTTTTGTCTTATAAAAAACAGCTGCCTGCTGAAAAAAGAGGATCTTAGCCTGTAAGGAGGTTTTATTAGTGAGACAGCAAGAGGTTCACGATTTTCTGCTGCGTTTTTTTCAAGCAAACAGCTGCCAAATCGTCGATCAAGGCTTAGGCTATATGACAGTGCAGCTTACAGTTGAAATGGACAAACAAATCATGAACCGCCCTTTCTACTGGCATTGGCGCGAGAAGACAGGCGGTGATCCGAATCCAATGAAAATCACTTTTATTACAGATAAAGAAAATGCACCAAAAGACCTAGATGGTGAATTTATATATTTTGGGGCCCCGCGTCTTTTTCAAATATTTAAAGCTGTTAAACAAAATGGGAGATTTACCAGAATGTATGAGAAAATTGAATCAGCCGGAGCTAAAGTCCCACTTCAGCCTTGGCTTGGTATAAATGTCACGATTTCATACCAGTCCGACATGAAAAAGGATAAGTTATTGTCACTAGGTCTTCACCTAGTCTCTGGAACGATAATTGAAGATTTTCAAAGCAAGCTGACCCAGTTTTCACTGACGTCTCAAATATGTGACTATTGCTTCACCATTTCACCTATGATCAAACCAGAAAGCGGACTTAAGCGTATGGAAAACTATATTTCAAAATCCGCTATGCAGGAGCCGTCCGACTGGGCGGAACAGGCGGTTAACAGGTGGAAGAATGATATGACATTGCTTGATAAGTTTTACGAGCATATAGAAGAAAAACCAGAAGAATACCATCTAGAAAAACAGGCGCTGAAAACCTTGTATCAACCAAAGATATCAGTTGAAATTGAAAATGGCGGATTGTTTTATCTGCAAAATAATATTTCAAGCTAACTTTTTTACCATTCGACATCATTCTCGTTTTTTTTGAGAAAATACGATTATAATAAAGGTATATTGGAAAAAAATTCTGGCGATTTAATGGCAAATGACTTCCAGAGACTAATGAAGCATACAATAAGTCATGGCCGGACTGGCTGAAATACATAAACAAGTATTTTAGGAGGAGAAACTGCATGAAGAATGCAAAACAAGAGCACTTTGAATTGGATCAAGAATGGGTTGAATTAATGGTGGAAGCCAAAGAGGCAAATATCAGCCCGGAAGAAATACGAAAATATTTACTTTTAAACAAAAAGTCTGCTCATCCTGGTCCGGCAGCCAGAAGTCATACCGTAAATCCTTTCTGAATGTGCTATAATATCACAAGGAAGGTGATGACATTGATTGGCCAGCGTATTAAACAATACCGTAAAGAAAAAGGCTACTCACTATCAGAACTAGCTGAAAAAGCTGGGGTAGCGAAGTCTTATTTAAGCTCAATAGAACGAAATCTACAAACGAACCCCTCCATTCAATTTCTCGAAAAAGTCTCCGCTGTTCTGGACGTCTCGGTTCATACTTTGCTCGATGAGAAACATGAAACCGAATACGATGGTCAATTAGATAGTGAATGGGAGAAATTGGTTCGCGATGCGATGACATCCGGGGTATCGAAAAAACAATTTCGTGAATTTTTAGATTATCAAAAATGGAGAAAATCTCAAAAAGAGGAGTAGTGCCTGAGCAGAGGCACTAACTCCTCTTTTGTCAATAAACATCGAGACGGCCCAGTATATGAATACTGGGCCGTCTCTTTTTATGGCTGTTATTAATTTTTATCCTCGCTGTGCGCTTTTTCATTTTCTTTCACATAACCGTCTTTATCAGTATGGTCCTTTTTGATTGTCAAGCCGTTCCACTGTGTAGCTTCGAACGAGAATTGAAGCTTAATGGAGTTGCCTTGATATTTATTTTGAACCATAAGCCCATTTTCATCTTTTGTTTTATCATCTTTGAATTGGATTTCCATTTGAACCTGATCGAAGTCAGTTGGTGTTTTTGGAACACCATCATATTCAGGAGCGGTTTTACCGTCAATTGTTGCTACATTGACTTTACCGCTTGCATTTAAGAATTTAGGGTCAATTTGTTTTTTGATTTTTTCAGTAGCCGCTGCATCATTTTTAGCAGACATCAAATACAAGTCTTTAAGGTTGGCATCATCTAAAATAATGTTTTTCGGGTAACCATTGCCGCCCTCTTTTCCAACTGTCAACAATGTCACTTCAAACTGGCTGAGGAAATCTTCTGGAGATGTATTGCTGCCGCCGTTTGCTTTAAAATCTCCATAATTAAGCGCCATTAAAACTTCTTTGATCGCAAGTGATCCGTTATTTTCAAATTGGAAATCCTTTGTCAACTTATCTCCCGGCTTTAGATTTGATAGGTTCACACTCGCTGAATTCTCTTTAGCAGATAAATCAAGCGTACCTGATGCAAAAGTAGCATCCTTTGATTTAATGTCGTTAAATGCTGCCCATGTTCCTCCTCCAACTAAAGCTAATCCTAGTGCTGCAGAAGCAACTCCTAAACTCAATTTCTTTTTCATACCCATGGTAAACTCCCCTTTTATTGAATGATTTTATATCGAAACCTGTTGCCAGGTTTACAACTGAAGTTAAGTAGACATGGTGCTGTCCTTTGTATCTGTTTCCAAGGCTTTTGTCTTTCTTTCAATTTCTCTAATGGCGCTGCTGATCGTCACAAAAGCGTACACTAACAGCATCACGCCGGGAACAATCAATAATACAGCCGTTCCAATCGGCTGGCTGGCAAAATGAAGCATATAGCCTGCATATGGAAGCTGAAAACCTGTGTATTGCGCGCGAACATTTTCGTCCGATACAGGGGCTGAATCAGCTGCTGCATTATTATCACCTTTTGTTTTAAATAACAAATGGTCTTCTTGCTTTGTTATGTCAACTATTCTGTGGGTGACTGCCGTATTTGCATCCTGCATAAATGTAATAACGTCTCCTTTTTGGAGCTCTTTCACATCAGCGATTTCTTTTACCAATATTAAGGAACCTGTATTGAACTCCGGCTCCATCGAACCTGACAGAACTGATTTCAGCGTATACCCAAACACCGCCGGCTCTCCCCCGGATGAACGTGTTGAAATCACGACAAGTGTCAGCACAATAATAAGAGTAAAGATGATCACGTATAAAATATTACTGATCAGCTTCATTGCTTTTTTCATCCTCTTCCCCGCTTTCCTTCTGGTCTGATTGAGTTTCATTTTCTTTGGTTACAGCTTCTTGAGATGTTTCTTCTTTCATTGTTTTTTCCTGTATATCCTTTTGTGTTGTTTCATTCTCCTTTTTGACGTCCGACTTTGTTTCTTTTTTAGGGACTGTCGGTTTTTCATCGCATTTTGCAAGCGTCATAGGCTCCGACCACTCAAATGTACTGCCGTTTGCCGGGTAGCCTGCCGGTTTATATACTTTAAATGCATAAATGCCGGGTTTCTTTTTTTTCTTCGTCTCAATTTTATAAAGTGAATCGCCAATTTGATTGGAGACAAATCCTTTTTCGATCACGTTCCCATCCTCTAACGGTTTGCGGGCATTTTTAAGCTTATGAAGCTCCCACTTCCACTTTGATTTCTTAAGTTTCTCACCTGTATTTTCGAGCACAGCAAATAAGGCGAAAGGTGAGCATACAGTGCCTTTCGTATCTGTTTGATCTGATATGTGCAAATCACTTTGATCCCAGCGTTTATCATAATGGCAGTTTTTATCTGTATGCTGAAAGTCTTTACACGTTTGAAGTGAGAAATCAAATGTTTCAATATCATGAAAAGCAGCGCTTGTATCATCGGAAAATTGTAAGCATATTGCGGCAGTCAGACTGAAAATGACTGAAAGCTGAAAGATAAGCAGAACTTTCAGTTTCGTCTTCGTCTTTTGCTGATTGTGAAACAATCGAAACATATCTTACCTCCTGTAAAACACTGTAACTTGATATGACAGTCGTTCTCTTTAAAGAACCGCACAAGTAGAGTATAATCAACGATTTATAGATTTTAAAACACCGAAATCGCTCATTTTGTTCGTTTAAAAGAATGTTTTCGTCATATTACAAAGTCTTGCTCAGTATTGCTCATCTTTTCATTTTTTGAAATTTTTGGGATTGTTATGTGAGAATTTAAATGCATATCCAATTATTATTTGGTAATAATAAATAAAGAAAGGGTGACAGCATGATGATCAAACAATGTGTGATTTGTCTACCTCTTCTCGTCTTTGGCACCACAGCCGCTCACGCAGAAGAAATACCGCTTGTAACCGCCCGCCACATGTCCAAATGGGAAGAGATTGCTGTAAAAGAAGCAAAAAAAAGGTACCCGCTCGCACAGGTACTGTTCAAACAAAAAGTATGGGACCGTAAAAGAAAAGATGAAGCAGTGAAGCAATACCATTTAACTCTGAGGGAAGGGTCAAAAGAATTCGGCGTTTTTGTGACGATTTCATTTGATCCTTATAGCCAAAAGGTCAATAAAATTGCCATATTAGAAGAATATCAATAAGGTCCTCCATTTTTTGAAGGACCTTATTCGTTTATTTGCGGTTATTTTTTCCGTTTCAGCCAAAGTCGGAAGCCATAGGGTAAAATACCGAACCACTGCTGGGAAACAGGCGTTTTTGTTTCTTTCCGCACCTCTTTTCGTTCTTTTCGCTCATCTCTCGGAGTATCTATATATTTGACAAATTGCTGCGTCATATATTTAACATAATCATTCGTTTTCACGTGATCACCTCATCATTCAATTATTATGAAGTGTTGTCTCACATGACTTTTTTTATACCCTTTACACTGTTTTATTCTGTCCATCTCAGCAGTTTTTTCTGTTTTTGATCAAACACGATCTGTGCAGTTCTTTCTGTTCCCGACTCCGTTGACACTCTTAAGTTGATTTCTTTTTGTTCTTTTATCGATGTATCATGAATGTAATAAGAAACCCGTCCATATGGAAATTGCTGCGTACCCTCCTGGCCTTTCCGTTCCTCTAGAACATGCCGAATCGAAAGAAGCACCCCATTTTGAAGCAAGTTCTCTCCTATGTATAACTCTTTTGTTTCCTTCTCAAACATGCAGCGTGAAATATATTGAGCAGCAGCAAAGTTCACGATTAACAGCACAAGCGCTGACACAAAAAGAACAGCTGGATAAATAAACCCTCTTGTACGGTACATTCACCCCCCTCCTAAATACGAATAGACTGGAAAAGCAGTTTGATACACTTTTTGGTCCTCACTCTCAATTTTCAGCAAAACAACACCATTTTCAATATCAGCTTTCATGGCAGTAATATGATCTAAAATCGGAACATGCCCTTTGCCATCCACTCTTTTTCTTATCATTGAGTGATAAATGTCAAAACGGATGTCTTGTCCGGAAAGATTGGTGCAGATTAACACGCTCCCATCCTCGGCTGTCTTAACTGCCTGTGACTCCTTGCATTCATTCATCATCTGTTCTATCGAAATCATCCATTCTTGCTGTGTGAAACCGTCATGTTCCTGCTGTCGAGACAAAAACAGATGGAAAATCGCAGCTAACGATCCTGATATGAGCAAAAAGACTGAGAGCGAAAATAATACGTTAAGAAGCGTGTAGCCATTCTGTCTGCAGGATGCTGAGGCAATATGATTTTTCTTTATAAGCTGTGGCTTTGATACATACGTTTTGATATTCACCCTCCTCCTTCCACTTCATTGCATAGATATGATTGTTCTTTGTAATCGTTTTTGACGCGGCTCCTTCACCACTCATGACATATTTGCTAATGCTCTCATTCATCATCTGATAGCCAATTTCTCGTGATTCCGCCATTTTTTCATCAGACATCAGCTTGTCCCACAAGGGGACGACTGTCAGCAGCACAAACAGCCACAGGCTTAGCGCTGACATTGTTTCTATTGTAGAAAAACCTTTATTTTCTCTCCACATTGACTCTCCCGCTCCCTAGATAAACTGTTATGTCATAAACGGCATGGCCATTTACTCGTATTTTTCCGCCTGCATTCGGGTGCCCTTTCTCATTAAATTCCAAACGGTCTTTTAATGTCAGCAGTTCTATAGATAGTCCCGTTGCATACGGACGTTCAATGACCGTATCACCAATGACTAATTGATATTCTTTTTTATGAAAGAGAATTTTTGTTCTTTGTTGACGGGAAATAGCAGTCTGCTGTGTGAGCATAATATCATTTTTCAGCTGCCTTGCTGCCTGTCGGACAGCTGTATTGTCATAAGCAGGAGGAAGTGTAGTGAAGACGGCCACCAGGAGGATAGAGGCAAGGCTTAACACAAGCAAACTTTCTAAAAGGGTAAACCCCTCCTCCTCGTTTAATTTAATGTTCAACCTTAACTTCTCCGCCGGTGATGATAATGTGCTTCCCATTTGGACAGACAGCATCCTTTTTCACATAGCCCTCTGACTGTAAATCGGCAAGGCTCGGAGTTTGTCCTTCATGATCAAGCTCAAATGCGGTCATTTGTGCCTTAACCATGTTTTGTAGGCCTTCACAGCCCTTTTTTTGAATGGTTTGATTATGTTTCGTGACGTTCGGTATCGTAATTAAAAGCAAGATCGAAATAATAAAGAGCACAATTAACATTTCAACAAGTGTAAATCCTTTCTCATTCATCAGCCTCTTCCTTTCACATTTGATTCATCATCTGATACATAGGCACAAGCATAGATAAATACACAAGTAAGATCATCGCTGCAACAAATCCATAAATCATCGGCTGAAGGATGCCTGTCCATTTTTGCGCTTTGTGTTCCAGCCGCTGCAATATGAACTGACTGTATGTGAAAAGCTCTCGATCCAATCGGCCGCTCAGCTGGCCGTGAGATATGACTTTTGAAAAATCAACTTCATAAAAAGGGCTTCCACAAATAGCGGCTTCAATTGACTCACCGGCTTTTAGCCGTTCAATCAATTGTTCAGCCTCGCAGCGGTAGAAAGGGAGAAACGTTTGATGTTTAAATGCATTAAGGCTGTCATAAATTGAGAGGCCCGATTTTAAAAGGCTGCTTAGCTGCAAAGAAAAAAAGTAGCTGTTAAACAGCTTGACAAGCTTTCCAATCAAAGGAATCCTGACACAAATCAGCATTTGCCGGGCAGGTGATTTTTTCTTAAACACAAGCCAATAATAAATCCCGATACCTGCTGTAAAAAGAGCCAACAAAATGAGCACAAGATCAATATGCTGAAAAAAAGCAAAAAGCATATCGGTTGAACGTGAGGTTTCCATATTCATCGATTGATAGATACCGGAAAACTGAGGAATGATGATGGACTGTAACATATAAAACATGACAGCGACCGTAAAAATGAGGAAAAGCGGATAGCGCAGCACTCTTTTCAGCTGGTCTGACTGTGCAATTTTTCGTTCCAGCAGCTCTCCGCTCTGGATCATGGAAGCGGGCAGTTCACCATGTGTTTCAGCAAAATAACAAATACCTACGGCTTCCTTATGAAATGACAAACTCTTTAGTACTTGATAAAACGGAGCCCCTTCCCTCAAACAAGTGACCGTATCAGTCAAGTCAGCAGCCTGCCTCTTATTCATCTGAAGTTCCATCAGGCGTAATCCATCCAGAAGCGTATATCCGCCCGCAGTCATTTCACCAAGCCGCTTTAATAACCTGGCTTGATCCTTTAACGACCAGACTTTTCTAATCTTTTTCATGATAAACCCACCGGTCATAGTTGTTTGTCGTTATATAGCCGAGCGCAATTCCTTTTCTGATAATTTGACGAAGCGTTTGATATTGGTAATTTGCATGATTTCCTTTTGCCTCCTGGATACATTGCTGAAGATTTTTCCCGTAAAGAAGCTCATAAACGCTAGCTCTCCTGGTATTTCGTGACTGGCGGCAATACACTGATGAACATCCGTTTTCACAAAACGGGCAAGCCAAATCAACTAAGCGCTGAGCCGCTATTGCAATGACAGTCTGTTCGATTTCATTCATATTGATACCGAATTCAAGCAGTCTGTAAATTGCGCCCTTTGCGTCTCTCGTATGAAGGCTCGTCAGTACCAGATGTCCCGTCATCGCTGCCCGCACCGCAATTTCAGCTGTTTCCGCGTCTCTGATCTCACCTAAAATAATCATATCGGGATCATGGCGCAAAATTGCTTTCAGACCTGCGGAATAAGTTACACCGGCTTTTTCATTCACCTGAACCTGAAGAACATCTTCGTCCCTTGTTTCAACAGGGTCCTCTAATGTGACAATATTTCGATTAAAGTGTTTTTTTGCATATTGAACGAGAGAGTATAATGTGGTAGTCTTCCCTGAACCAGTCGGCCCGGTAAAAATGAGCATGCCATGGGAATGTTTTAAAAATGAGAGTAATGTGGCTCCTGTCTTCGGAAATAGCGACAATTTATCAATCGAAGGGATATTGTATTGGGGCATCACTCTGATCACGAGGCTTTCTTCATTAATTGTGGGCAGCGTTGACATTCTTAAATGAACATTTCCCTCTTTCAGCTTTAACGTAAGCGAACCGTTTTGCGGCTTTCGCCTTTCACCTATATCCATTGCTGAAAGAAATTTAAAATGTGAAATCAGCCTTACGCACTCTTCTTTTTTCATGTCCCTTTTTTTCAGCAAGGCATGATCGACACGAAAATGAATGATAGCGTCCCGCTCCCTCGGCACGATGTGAATATCAGAAGCCTTTGTTAGATATGCCTCTTCAATCAAGTTTTTGCTTACCTTTTCTATTGAATCCAATTTGATTCCCTCTCCTTTCAACGCATATTGTAGAAAAAGAAGAAACGGTAATCAAACAGGGAAAACGTGATTTTGTGAGATGTTATATGCTGAAAAACCAATTCTTTCTGGCAAGAAAAAAACTTTCAACTGAATGTGCCCCTTTCATTACAATTTTCCCAATAATAAAAAAGCAGACATGGTCACCATGCCTGCTTGATTCCATTTTCATTATGCTGTTTTCGCTTTTTGACCAGTATCTTTTTCAACGGAAAGGTCGCCTAATGCAACAATACCGGTCATTTGGTCATTTTCAAGAATCGATAAACTGTGGATTTAATGCTCTGCCATAAGCGCCTTGACATCGTATCCGGTCACCCTGATATGTCTGGTGAAAAAGCGGGGCACGCTGCACAAAATATGAAACATCCTATAGAGTCCGCCTTTTCCGAGGTTTCTTTTTCTTCTTCCGTTCCTGCAGCATATCTCCCGTCCAGCCTTTTTTCCTCAAATAGAGGTAGATCAGAACTGTAGATGTGACAATCAATAAGAGAGAAAAGAGATATCCGTATTTCCAATTCAGTTCCGGCATCACTGAAAAGTTCATCCCCCATAAGGCACCCAGAGCTGTAATCGGCGTAAAAAGCGTCGTGAAAATGGTCAGTGCTTTTACAATTTCATTCCCCCTATGTGAGGTAATGACTTCCTCTGAATGCAGCAGATTGTTAAGCTCTCCTTCAAATTCGCTGATGTATGTAAATCCCCTGTCAATTTTCAGTTGTGTCCGCTGATAATCCTTTTTCTCTTCATTTTGAGGTAAAAAGGTTTCTTTCAACGCCATTTCAATTTTTTTAGCGCTTAATATCAAGTTTTTCCAAATCATCAGTTCATGGCGCAGGAGATGGACGCGGTTTAAAATGCTTTTGCTATTGTCGTCTTTAATCTGCCATCTAAGCTTTCTCAGCTTTACTTCAAATTCATCAACACCGATTAAATACGCATTCATTAGCTCGCCGAGAAGAATTAAAAACCCCTCTATCGCATTGTCCGCTCTTTCCATTTGCCGGACAACTTCTTTTCCTTTAATCTCTCTCAAAATCGAAAAGTCAAAGTTGATTGTAAAAAAATATTGTCTGGTGATATAAAAGTGAAAAACAGTATGGTCTTTTTCTTCACCAAGCCCCTGATCATAAACAATCGACCCAAATACCGCTTCATTTTCCGTCTCAGTTGTATCTACTCTCAAAAAATTAACGTGATGGTTATTTTCAAACCACTTTTCACACTGAGGCCAGTGAGAAAAATGGATTAGATCCCTTGCCTTACTTCTTTCTTGAGGCCCCATTTGGTACCAAAACCAATCCTTTCCTGTATGTGCCTTCATGTCAAGATCCTCCAAACTTTTGTTCTTTATTCTTTAATTGCCCAATAACCGCGTCACTAAACCAGTCTGCCGCTTCAACACATGTTTTATGAGCATTTTCAGGTGGTATGGAATGTAGAAAGACATCGGAAAAGGGAGGTGCATGCCTTCCTTGGAGAAGGCAGTTGTTTTGGAATTTGTCAATTTACTAGCAGTCGCTATTCTCATTTTGTTAACAGGATTTTTTGTTGCCGTAGAATTTTCAATCGTAAAAGTGCGGCGGTCCAAAATTGATCAGCTTGTCGCAAAAGGAAAGAAAGGTGCTAAAGCGGCAAAGCATGTCATCACTCACCTTGATGAATATTTATCAGCCTGTCAGTTAGGCATCACAGTCGCAGCTTTAGGACTGGGATGGCTTGGGGAACCGACTGTGCAAACTCTGCTTCGACCGCTTTTTCATAAAGCAGGCTTAAATGAATCGCTTACCCACCTGCTTTCACTCGTCATCGCATTTTTAGCGGTTACGTATTTAAATGTCGTTATTGGGGAACTGGCGCCAAAGAGTTTCGCCATTCAAAAAGCAGAAAGCATTACCTTGTTGTTCGCTAAACCGCTTATTTGGTTTTATAAGATCATGTTTCCATTCATTTGGCTGTTGAACCACTCTGCCCGATTGATTACAGGAGTGTTTGGGCTGAAGCCGGCATCAGAGCACGAGCTGGCTTATACAGAGGAAGAACTTCGGGTCCTATTGGCTGAAAGCTATAAAAGCGGCGAGATCAGAAAAAGTGAATTAAAGTACATGAATAATATCTTCACCTTTGATAAACGAATGGCAAAGGAAATTATGGTGCCGCGAAATGAAATGGTTAGTTTGTCACTAGATGAAGACTCCATTTCAAATCTTCAGGAAACAGTCAAGCAAACAAAATATACCCGGTACCCGGTTGTAAGAGAGGATAAAGATAACGTCATTGGCGTGATTAATATGAAAGAAGTGCTGTTTTCCATGCTGACGAAAGATTTTTCAATCAAGAAGCATCAAATTGAACCTTTCGTACAGCCCGTTATCCATGTCATTGAGACGATTCCTATTTATAAACTATTGCTGAAAATGCAAAAGGAACGCACTCATATGGCGATCCTCATAGATGAATATGGCGGGACGTCCGGTTTGGTCACTGTCGAAGATATTATCGAGGAAATTGTAGGAGAAATCCGTGATGAATTTGATGCGGATGAAGTGCCTCATATCCGCGAACTTGGAAAGGATCACTACTTGTTAAATGCAAAATTATTAATCAGCGATGTTAACAGCCTGCTTGGAACCGATTTATCAGACGCAGAAGTAGACACCTTGGGCGGCTGGTTTTTGACACAAAACATAGACGCTGAGCCTGAAAGTACCATAGAATATGATGGCTACTCTTTTAAGGTAAAAGACATCAACAGCCATCACATTTTATTTATAGAAGTTAAAAAAGCTGAATAGCCCGTGAAAGGCTGTTCAGCTGCTATCTTTCAAGATCAACATGGCAAAGGCATCAACACTCTTTTATTTTAAACCCTTTATTGGCCAGGGCTTTAGCAAGACTTTGCTCGGTTTTCACATTCGAAAAATCTAGACCCAGCTTCACGACAGTTTGGGCAATTTCCGGCCTGATTCCTGAAATAATCGTCTCAATGCCGAGCAATTTGGTGCTGTCAATCACTTTAAAAATTTGATAGGCTACCATGGTATCAACGATAGGAACGCCCGAAATATCTAAAAATAAATACGAGAGCTTTAACGCTGAGCACTGCTCCAGCACAGACTCCAAAATCGTCCTCGCTCTGTACGTATCAATCTCACCGACAAGCGGAAGAATCCCAATTCCATCAGTAATCGGCATAATCGGCGCACTCAATTCATTAATCATTTCTTTTTGCGCGTTTAATTGTATCATGGTCACCTGGTGATATTCTTCCGTAAACACTTCGATGATCTCATCAATGTTTTGATTCAAGATCCGGCTCCACTCATAAAAATCCTGAATGCTGATGTCTTGAGAAGAAGCTTCGCTGAATTTCTGAATCCATTCAAACATGATATGCCTGAAGGTGTTAAACTGGCCGACACTTTCTGTTACCGTCACTTCATGAACGGCACGGTCTCTGGCGCATTGAAGAGACCACCGGTTGAGCTCATCCTCTACGTCTTCTTTTCTAAGGGATTTTGCTACGATGGTCACCAATAATTCATGCTGGTCTTTTAACTTTTGTTCTAGTTTTTGCTGATCTTTCGCTGAATACAGCCAGCTGCCTTTTGACGTACAAACTTCCAGCCATTGTTGCGTGATATCTTCTTTGTGCTCTGTTAAGTGCTGATCAAGAGCTATCATCTTAATGAGTTACCTCCTGTTTTTGAAAAATGTACGCTATATATGTATAACGCGTCTGCCTTTACACATACTATGTTTACATTCAATGGGCTATAGCCAAGCGGTAAGGCAATGGACTTTGACTCCGTGATCGTTGGTTCGAATCCAGCTAGCCCAGTTTCTGAACAGGTGAAAAACCGAAGATAAGCTGATTCGTATAAATCAGCGGATCTTCGGTTTTTCATCATGCAGATTGATGAACCGTTTTCTTCTTCGATAACTTCAACAGTTCTCCCGGGTTATAACCAATCACCAGCTTTTTGTTGTCTACTAGAATCGGGCGTCGCAAAAGCTTCGGCTTCTCGATTAAAAGTTCCAGCACCTCATTTACCGTCATTTCTTCAATGTTTAAATTTAAATTTTTGAAAGTCTGGCTTCTTGTCGCCAAAATTTCATCAATTCCTTCTGTCGTTAACGATAAAATGTACTTTAATTCTTCTCTTGTCGGGGTTTCTCTGAATAAGTGCCGTTCGTTAAATTCAATTTGATGTGCTTTAAGCCAATGTTTTGTTTTTCGGCATGACGTGCAGCTTGGATATGAGTAAAAAGTTAATTGTTGTTCCATTCGTTTTTTCCTCCTCAGTTAACCATCTCTTTGTAGAATAACTACCCGGATCATTTTTCATTTAAACCATTTACAGAACTTTTTTCGGATTATTTTTTAAAAAACATTCATACAATAGAAAACACAATCAAAGGGACAAATTCCATTTGTATATTAATAATGAAAATGTTTACATTTCTAGGTGTGATCTATTATAATAACAGTCAGAGGGACTCTCGGGAGGGGATAAAAATGAATCGCATGTTCCGGGTGTTAGGATTTTGGACGGGAATTTTTGCAGTCATGTTTTATTTAGGTGATATGAAAGATGCTTCCCTTTTATTTTTTGGACAGACGATCTTATTTGTGTTTCTATCGTATTTGAACTTAACCGAACGCATGTATATTTATATTTTTGGCGCTTATTTAACAATTTTCTTCGCCGGCTTTACATATTACTCAATTTTTATTATGGTGCCCGGCGGCGGAGGCCATTAAATGCAGAAAGAGACAAACCTTATCGGTTTGTCTCTTTTTTTACAATGAAAAACCATTTAAAAACGGATTTTGGTCCTGCTCAGTCAGTACGTCTGTTTCAGGTCCATGGCCGCTTAACACCAGCGTGTGTTCCGGAAGCGTAAGCAGTTTTTCATGAATGGACGTCAGCAGCGTCTCTTGATCGCCGCCTATTAAATCCGTACGTCCTATACCGCCTTGGAACAAAACATCACCGGAGATGACCAAGTCTGCATCTTTCATGTAGTAAGACACACTGCCTGGTGAATGTCCCGGCGTAAATAATGTTTCCAAATGAAACGGCCCGATATTCAACTCACCGTCACCTTCAATTAGATGATCTGCAGGCTTAGCTGTGACTTCTATCCCTCGCAGCATGCCGGAGCCGTTTAAAGAAGCATCCGTAAGCCAATTTTTTTCATTTTGATGCAGGTAAACAGGGATATCCCATTTTTCTCTCACTTCATCAAGCGCCCCAATATGGTCAAAATGGGCATGTGTAAGTAAAATGGCTAAAGGCGTCAGCCCTTTTTCTTTTATGTATTGATTGACTTTATGTCCCTCGCCGCCCGGATCAAAAATCAGGCATTGATCATCACTGATAAGAAAATATGCGTTCGCTTGAATCGGCCCTACTGGCATTCGTCTCCATTTCACTATTATCACCTCTTTCTTTTTTATGCTCTTATTATGAGGTTTTTTTAAAAAAGATTCAAACAATCGCATTGAAAACGCTATCGACAAACCTATAAAAAACAGGTAGAATAAAACTGGAAAGAATTGCAGGTTTTTCAATGTAAAGGGGGCTGTGTTATGTTACTTGTCGTGATTTTCGGCCTTGTCGCTCTTTTCGCTTTATGGGGAGTCTTGCGTTCTGTTAGAAATAAAAATATACTCGGGTTTTTATTAGCCGGTGCCACCTTATTTGTCTTTGGATGGTTTACCGTGATGACCGTAATAAACAGCGGGTATCCAACCGCACATTAAAACCTGTATCCGATCGGATACAGGTTTATTTTTATGGCTGTAAATGTTTATTGACACTTTCTATTTTGCTCTCAAGCGTCGTTTTTTTGTCACGCCTGTCATCGATACGGATATTCGTTGCCACTCTGTGCAATCCTTTTTGAAATGGCGCTTCGTGAATTGCCTGAATGACTGCAAAAAGGTCACTGAGTTCTCCCTCGATCAGCGTATTCATCGGTGTCAGCTGATATTTGATTTTCCCTTCTGCTTGATATCCTTCTAATATCTTTTGCACATCGGCTACGTAAGCACTGACACTGGGTGTTTCCGTACCGATTGGGATAATGGTTACATCTGCGATAGCCATCGTTATTCCATCTCCTTTTGATCAATGATAAGTTGCTTCGTTTCATGTGATTTCAATAAAATAATTTGCTCAAAATGAAAGCCGTATAACGCATATTTCCCGTTCGGAGATATTTGAATCGGCTCCATTTCCCGCAGAGACACAAGATCTTTTGTCTCTCCCGATGCTACATTAACTGCTGCGAGCTTATATGCATCGCCGCTTTGTTTGAATGTATAAAACAGGCCTTCTGCTTCATCATAGTCATACTCCATTGGAGCCAAACTTGTATATTTCGCTTGGAGCGGCCATTTCGCTGTAACAGGTGATGTTGATTGCGGCGTTTTAAACTGATACGTCCCTTTTCCTCCGGAAGCTGATTTGACAGTAAAACTCATTTGATGGAAAGAATCGAAGAATAGAACGTCATCCTCAAGCTTCTGTTCCGTCTTAGAAGCTGTATCGAACGTATATAAAGGCCCTGCTTTATCGTCTCTTCCCTCTTTTACATAATCAAATGTATTTTTGGATGTCCAATGAATGAACGGAACCTGTACTGGACTTAAGAAAGATTCGTCTTTTTTAGCATTCACCTGATATGTATGGAAATCCCAGTTCTCATTGAATTCCGTAACCATCATTTGATAAGGATCATACTGATTCCAAGCAGCCTCAAGCTCATACGTTTCGTAATCTTTTTCGTAAAGCGTCTCCCCTTCTGCATTAAGCAAAACCACTGCCGTCTTTTGGCTATGTGTGATTTGCAGCAGAATCATCTGCTCCCTCGCATTGATTTGAACATCAACGATTTGACCATCCGTTTGATAGAGCTTTTTCGCTTTGCCTGTAAAGATGCGGTACGCAAAAAGCTCTGTTTTCGTCGGATTAGACGCAGTATATAATATTGTGCTGTTATTCAGCCAGCCTTCCGCCCCATCCGCTTTTTCCGCGGAAAGCGGTATGATGTCTTTTTTCTCATCTTTTGCCGCCGATGCCTGTTTTTGCTGCTGATGAGATGGTTCGCATGCCGATAGACTAAACAGCAATACCGTCAGCAGAATAAAACAAACTGATCTCATCAGCATTCCCCTCCGATCATCTTTATTCTCTCATATTTGCTTCGGCAGAAAAAAGAAAAAGTTTCAGTTACTCATGAAAAAATAACGCCCTCCACAAGATGCCGTTTGTGGCGTTATATATGTGTGAAAACTGCTGAAACGGCAAAGGATTTTGGCCTTTTCCAAGTTCCACCGTATACCCTTCCTTAAAATAATGGTGAATAAACCAATCACGAAATCCAGCATAGCTGTCTATATCCCTTACTCCCTTATAAATGTTCCCGCTTAACTCCTCAAAATCCTTTATGACGGCAGCAGATTCCTCAGGCTCAAGGCCTTTATAGCCCCAATAAATTTCTTCTCCTTGAGTATGAAGAGCCAGCAGTCTGTCAGGCGGATTCTCCGTGATCAGCCGGTACATCGCAATAGATTCCGGCTCCGTAAGTGGAGAGATTCCCGGAAAATCGCGGTAGCTGGGTGCTGTCGGTTTTCGGTATTTTTCAATTTCCCATAATGATGGAAATTGTTTATTTAAATCAACCCCGTTTATATTCGCCTTCCATTCATTAAAATTCGGACGATGTTCATTTAGCCTTTCGAGCTCATCTCTTCTGGCTCCCATGACTTCTGATCCGTTTAAAACAAGATCAACGCCATCCGGATTGACAAAAGGAACGAGGGATAAGGATGTGCTGTTAAACAGCTTTATGGGAGAAAAGCCAAAGAAAGGCGAATTGCAGCATAATGACATACAGTATTCCTTAAACCATTTTAGCAGGACAGACGTTGTAATCCACTCATTCGCATGAAATGACGCGTTCATATGGACCTTTTTTACGGCATGCTCCCCACCAGCCTTCAGCTCCCAGATAGGCCTGCCGAGTACAGAACGGCCAATTTCCCGGCATGAGACAAACGGAAAAACATCAATAATCTTCTTTATTTCCTTTTCAACAGCTGAATCATCATAGATTTTCTCTTGCTCAATCCAGCTATCAGAAAGTTCCAGCTGCCGAGGCTGTAAAAAGCGCTTTATGTCCTGAATGGTTTGAAGCTCTTTGCCGCTATGCTCCTCTATCACATAACCAGGGCAATACAATTGATGTTTTTGTTCGGAGCGATTTGCACTTTTAAGCAATTCCTCGTCTATCTTCAGTTCTTTCGCCACTCTGGCCAAATTGTTCTTGATCGCAGGTTTCACCGTAATAAACGCCATCATCATCCCCCTTTTTTGTTACTATATGACAGCGTATTTAAAAAAAGAAAGCCTCCCGCTCACTTTGACGCGGGAGACATTGTGATTACGATGCCTGATCAAGCATTTGTTTTTCTTTCCGTTTTGACGAATTGTCCAGCCTTTTCTGGTCATAAAATCGCAACAAATCCCCATAAATGATTTCATCAGAAAGTGATAGCTCCTGTTTTGCTTTATCAGCAAATGCTTCACATTGTTTTGTCTCTTCTAACGGTTTTCCCGTCTCTTTGTCATAACACGCACCGTCTGTATAAACAACCTGATCTGTGATAAAACTCCCGTCCCGGAGCACCGTAAAGTCCAGTTTTTCGTCTGAAAGCAGATCGTTGCCGAATTGAATTTGATCTTTCGTATCAATCCCTAAAAGATTCATCAGCGTCGGCCTGATATCAATCTGCCCGCCTACTGTTTCAATGGTTTGCGGCTTTTTATCAGTAATACCCGGAATATGAATGACCAGCGGCACTTTTTGGAGCTGTACCTCTTCAAATGGGGTTATTTCTTTTCCTAAAAACTGCCCCATCGCTTCATTATGGTTTTCTGATATACCATAATGGTCACCATATAATACAATAACAGAGTTGTCGTATAATCCGTCTTCCTTCAGCTTTTCGATAAACCGTTTTAGCGCCTCATCCTGATAACGCACTGTCGGAAAATATTTATTTAGCGTCTGGCTGCTTGAATCATATTCATCAATCAATTGATCCTCTTCATCAAGATCAAACGGGAAGTGGTTCGTCAGTGTAATCAGCCTCGAGTAAAACGGCTGAGGCAGATTTTTCATCAGCTCTGAAGACTGCTCAAAAAACTCTTTATCCTTCAGTCCCCAGCCGACTGAATTTTCGTCAGTTACATCATACGAGTTAATATCAAAAAACGAATCATTTCCAAATGAGTCGTACATTAAATCACGATTCCAAAAGCTCTTATTATTAGCGTGGAGCACCGCTGAATAGTATCCGCTGTTTTTCAAAATTTCAGGAGCGGCCATATATTGATTGCCCGCATTCGTAAAAAACACGGCACCTCGTCCAAGCGGATACAGTGAATTGTCCACGATAAATTCAGAATCCGAGGTTTTCCCCTGGCCTGTTTGGTGGTAAACATTATTAAAGTTGTAGCTCTGTTTTATAAAGTCATTCAGAAAAGGCGTGATTTCTTCTCCATTCAATTTTTCATTAATCACGAAGCTTTGCGTCGACTCTAAGGATACGAGAATGACGTTCCTTCCTTTTGCAGCGCCGAATAAGCGTTTGTTGGCATCCTTCGCATTAGCGGTTACGTAGTTTTCAATTTCCGTCAGGCTGTTGCTGTCTGCCAACGCTCTCTGTGCAGATTGCTTTGACTGAAGAACGCCATCATAAATATGAAAATTAAACAGGCTAATGTTTTTAACAAGCATTTCTCTGTCAAATGAGCGTGTCAATAGCTGAGGTCTTTCCGCCTCAGACAAGCCCAGGTTGAAGAAATAAACAGAAGCAACGAACAAAAAATAAGCCGCCCGTTCATTTTTCGTTGAGGGAATGTCCGATTGAAAAGCTTTTTGCCGGATGTGAAGCCATATTAAAACCGCAATATCTACAGCTAATAGGAGGTCTGTCGGCTCAAGAAGTGTTCCGATGCTGCTTCCGAGATCACCCATATTGCTCGTTTGAAAAAGAACAGGGATTGTTAAGAAATCATTGTAAAAACGGTAAAAAACCATATTTGCCAGCAATACAAACGTGACAAGACAGCTCATCGCGATAATGTAGCGATTTCTGTTTTTGCCTTTTAAAAACAGGCTGAGGCCAAAAATAAGCAACAAAAAACTCAATGGGTTGATAAACAGAATAAATTCCTGTGTTAGATTGTCGATTTTAATATGAAAACTGGTTTTGTAAACAGCATACGTTTTCAGCCACATCAATAAAATGGCAATCAGCATAAATGAAATCTTCGAAAAAAACGTTTTTCGCATTTCAACCTCCTATGCAGCACGCTCAAAAAATCAGTCTATTCCCAACATTCTCATTAACACATCAAATTAAATCTTAACCTGAGCACAACAAAAAATCAATTTCATTTACACAATTTTAACAATTTTGATGTTTCAGCCATTCATTTTTAGCGATCCAAGCGCCTCCGATAACGCCGGCATCATTTCCAAGTGCTGCGATTGAAATATCAGCAGCTTGGGCCGCCCGCGGAAACGCGCATTTGCGGAATGTTTTCTCAACTTTTGATCTCAGCAGTTCTCCGGCTCTCGATACGCCGCCGCCAAGAACGATTTTGGATGGATTAAGCGAGCTTGCCAAATTTCCGAGCACCAAACCAAGGTGCTTGGCTACATAATCAACCACCTCAAGGGCAATTTCATCATTTTCACCCGCCGCTTCAAACACATCCCGCGCTGACAATTGTTCGGTTGCTTTTAAACGTGTCGTCTTTTTAGCATTTGCTATTTTTTCTTTTGCAATTCTTACAATTCCGGTTGCTGAAGCAATTGTTTCGATACAGCCCGTTTTGCCGCAGTTGCAGGGCGCTCCGCCTTCAGGGATGCTGCAAATATGGCCGATTTCTCCGCCGGCGCCATTTATGCCATGTACAATTTCACCATTTGCAATGATGCCGCCGCCAACTCCTGTGCCAAGCGTCACGAGAATGACGTCTTTTGCGCCATCACCCGCTCCCTTCCACATTTCCCCGAGCGCAGCAATATTCGCGTCATTTTCTATAACAGCTGGGATGCCGGTTTCTGTCTCCAGATGGTTTTTTAAAGCATAATTTTTCCACCCTAGATTTACTGTTTCATAAACAACTCCTGCCGCCATATCTACAGGGCCTGGTGCACCCATTCCGATGTATTTGATGATGTGCTTCGGTTTTTGCAGCTCATCCAGCTTGCTGTCGATTGTTTTTGCAATTGTGACAGTAATCGTGTCGCCGGTTTTATCAGTCGGAACTTCCCACTTATGCTGAATTTCGCCATATTGATTAATAAAAGCGAGTTTAATCGTCGTTCCTCCCAGGTCAATGCCCGCAAACCATATCTCGTCCATTTTTATCACCTTAGCCTTTATAAAAATCTCTTCCGTTTTTTGTTTGTTCCAATTCTTTTCGAAGGACAGCTGCCGCTCTGGCCCACTGCTCCTTTTCAATCATGTGGTTCATGTATAATTCCTTTAATTCATCCAGCATAAACTCAATTTCAAGCTCTCTGTCTCCAAAATAAACAATGTGGCCAAACGTTTTTAACAGCTGCTGCACATCATAAAATGTATTCATTTTCCTCACCATTTCTTGAACTTAACTATCATAAGCGTATTCATAAGGAAGCGGTCAGTCAAGAAGAAAACGCTGACAAAAAAGCCAGCCTCCTTTCCATATTCCACCTTTATGATTCTTTATTGTTTTCAATTTGTTGCTGAAGCTCCTTGTAGCGCTGCTCCTTCGGCTCCAATTTTAAAGCCAGCCTGATAGCCTTTTCTGCTTGTGCAAGCTCATTTTTTTCCACATACAATAAGGCTAAATTGTAATATGAGGCATGGTCTTTAGGTTCTTTTTTCACTGCTAGTTCCAAAAGGGAAACCGCCTGATCATATTCGCCGATTTTAATATCAGATACAGCAAGAATTTTCAAAAGATCGGCAGAGGCATCTTTTTGTTCTGCTTCTCCGTTCAGCAATTCTGTTACTTCTTCATACTTTCCTTCCTGATACAGCTCGCTTGCCTGCTGAATCAGCGCTGACTCCTGGTGTGAAGGCGAATGCAATCCGTAATATAAAAATCCGGCAGCCAAAGCAATCAGCAAAACCGCTGACAACAATCTTTTTCCAAAGGCTCTGGCTTTGGGCAACCCCAATGCTGCTGCAGCGAAAAAGCCGCCAATCAAGCCGCCGATATGTCCTGAATTATCAATATTCGAAACCGCAAAACCAAAGCCCAGATTGATGATAATAATGACAATAATATTGGTCCCTATGGTTCTTAAAAACATTTTTCGATTAGACAAAGCAACATACAGTAATGCGCCTAAGCATCCGAATATGGCTCCTGATGCGCCTGCCGAAGGATACGGGCTGAACACAAAACTCGCAATCGAACCCGTAATGCCAGCAGCCAGATAAATCAGCAAAAACCTGCCCGATCCATACATCCGCTCAACCGCTGTACCAACCGACCATAAAGCCAGCGTATTAAAAGCTAAATGCGCTATGCCGATGTGAAGCACAATGGGTGTCAGAAGCCGCCACCATTCTCCTTGTGCAATCAGGCTGTTTTCTTTTGCTCCAAAAGCGACCAGCGTCTCCGTATTAGTGCTGCCTCCGTTTATTTCGAGCAAGAAAAACATCAGGATCTGAAGCGCAATAAATAAATATGTAAAAATCGGTTTTCCGTTTTGAAAAACCGCCGCTTCAGTTTTTCTCTGTTCTTCTTGTTTCAGCACTAGCGAAAGGAAGCGTTCTCGCGCCATTTGCGAGTCTTCAAACGAAATGTGTTCCTCTGTACAATCTTCTGTACGAAATGATGGAAAAACCGCTTGAAGATCATCTCGAAGCATCGTTCCTCTAACGATTGCCGGCTCAACTGACACAGTTCCCTTCTCAAAAGTTTTTTTTGCAATCTCTTCCCAGTCATCAACAGGGGCTTCCGTTGAAAAAAACACATTCAGCAGCTTCATCCTTCGTCTGCCCAATTGATGTCTGACTCGTTCTACTCGTTCGGCCTGCTCTTCGATGTCTCTAACCATTTCTTGACGGAAATCAAGATCGTGCTTATATAGACGAACTAGATCATGAGAGGACTTGTCCGGAGCTTCCAGCCATATTTCATCTGACTCACCGGCTTGTATGACGCCATACCCGCTATTCACCAGGTGCGCCGCAATTTTCCAATATGTATACTCCAGCAAAAACATGTTTACCGCTCCAATAGTTTTTTTTCATTATAACAGCTGGCGCTCCGAAACGCCTACTGAAAGCAAAAAATCCCGTTTTTCACGGGATTTTAGAAAGCTTGCTGTATAAACTTATTGCGGATAAATGGAATTCTTAAAAACAAATGGATAAAAGACCGCCTGATTCCTGGCTGGCTGAGTACAGTATTCATAAGACGGTAGCGATTTTGATAAAACATGACGGCAGAAACCGCGAAAATGGCATATATCAAAAGTTTTTTCATTATATCCCTCCTGCCAATAGGGTTTGTTATTCTACCTTATTTATTCTCGAATAAGGGACATGAAAGTTATGAAAAACAAGAAATAATCCGATCCTCTGTTATCAGCTTATGTACCGGGATGTCATGCGGCAGACTGGGTACGTGCGCAAACAACTGGCACTCCAAAAGCAAAGAGACTGTCTTCCCTTCATATTCACTTAAATAGCGATCATAATAGCCGCCTCCAAAGCCGACCCTAAACCCGTTAACATCAAAACAAACACCTGGAACGATCATCAAGTCAATTTGTGATGGGTTTACTTCTTTTGTTTTTTCAATTACCGGCTCGAGCAGTCCGGCGTAAACGGTTTCGAGCTGATCATCGGTCTGATATGTGCGAAATTGCATTTTCTTCGTGTCCGGATGGCATTTTGGGATGCAAACTTGTTTCCCTTCTTCCCAAGCCTGCTCAATGACAGGACGCGTCGGTATCTCTAATCCTCTGGAAATAGTGACGGCAATGGTGCCGGCATTTTGCCACTCCGGCAGAGAAAACAAGTACTTATACATACGTTCCGTTTTTTGAAGCAGATCTTCATTTGATAAAGCAGACAGTGCCTCCAGCGTCTTTTTTCTTAATTGTGATTTCATCTCTCATCCCCCTCGGAATAGAAAAAAAGCCAGAACCTTTTTCAAAGCTCTGGCTTTTTTCTTACACCTCAAACAGCAAGGCTGTTATTTTGTTTCACGGTGTAACGTAGATTTTTTATCACGTGGGCAATATTTTTTAAATTCAACGCGGTCTGGATTGTTGCGTTTGTTCTTTTTAGAAATATAGTTACGCTCACCACATTCAGTGCAAGCCAAAGTAATATTAACGCGCATTATTTTCCCTCCAAACTAAAATCATTTACTTATTCAGACTTATATATAATACCACTATAATGGACGGAATGCTAGGCTGTTTTTCAATGAATTGCTGAATTATTGAAGATACGCTCATAAAGCTGCAAATATGATGACATAATGAGTCGGGGGTGGTGGAGCTTGAACACTTGTTGTCTGCCAGCTTCTTTTATCCGGCGGGCTTTTTCCCGGTCTTTAAAAAAACTGTCCAGCAGATCAGCCGCTTCCTGTACGAGCGTAAAATCAGCGATGATTGCCGTTTTGTCATGAACGGCATAATCACAAAAACCACCCGACTGAGAAACGACAGTCAGCACACCTTGTTCCATGCTTTCTTGCGCGGCAAGCCCAAACGGTTCATAAGAACTAGGGAAAACAGCCATTTCACATTGAGACAGTAACGTTCTGATGTCTTTCCTATTGAGAAACGGCAGGAACATGACGCGATCCTTCAGGTTATATGCCGCAGCCAATTTCTCATAGCAGGACAGCGACGGCCCCTCCCCAGCCAGCACAAGATAGAGGTCAGGCTGACGCTGCTTCAAGATGGCAAACACCTTTAACAGCTGCGAAAATCCTTTTTCCGGAACAAACCTTCCATATGAAAAGAGAAATCTTCTATTCATGCTTCTTGGGATTTTCCCCTTCTCTTCCTCCATCGATACAGGACTCGGGATAACGGTTAATTTTTTATGTGCCGCCTTATCAAGAGACCGCTTCATAAATGTGCTTAATACGATCAATGCATCAGCGGATTCAATAAGGAGCCGTTCGGTCTTGAGCCTGTATGGGTGTGGGGCTTCTCGGCACACCTTCTTCCTTTCGCTTTCAAGGCCGTGGATTGTCGCAGCAAGCGGAAGACCAAGCCGTTGTTTCAAATACTGGGCGGCAGGGGCTGTTGTGTCATCATGGGCATGAATCAGATCAAAGCGTTCATTGCGTGATAACACATGGCGAACCATTGTAAAGTTAGCATCAGCTATGTAATCTTCAAACTTCGCATACGAAAACAGCTGCCCGCTCGGAGTACAAACCGTAATGTTGATTTGAGGGTTTAAATAGGAAATGAGGCGGTTTAAATGCACACCGAGCCCACTTTTCGGCTCATCGGGATGTTCGGGTGAAAGCATGAGAATGTTCACCGTTCTCTCTCCCCTCTCCCATAACAGGTGTATGCAGAAAATTGCTCCTCCCATCTGGTGTGCGCTTCCTCAATCTGAAAGCTGCTTATATGACGAATCCCATTTTCATCAAGATAGATGTCGTCTGTACCGGCAAGCTTGAGAGAGACATTCATTGAATTCACAATTCTGTATTCAGCCCGATATACAGCATCACCAGCCGCCTGTCTAATCGTCCATTCGCCTTTATCATACGTTGTGCGTTTTGTCCTGACAGCTTCAATGTCTTTTCTTTTGATGACAATGCGCAATTCTTTTATCATATCCTGCGTTTTTTCGAAAAGGACCGCTTCAGCCAGCCGCATTGTTTCTTCTGAGATTTCCCAGCTTACGGTCAAGGTGTGAGCGTTTTGAATGATCATGTCGAATGTGTCCCTAAAAAAGGAAAGCTTATGTCGTATATTATAGGGAAATGGGTGTTTATCCATGGACTCCTAACATTCTCCTTTCCAATCGTTCACTTCGTGTTCCTATTAAACCATTACATAAAGAAGAAGCAAAGAAAGATTTCTCGACAAAATCTCGTTTTTTTCGCGAATTCCTTTAGAAACTATTGGTTTTATGGTATAAAAAAGAAGGATAAAAAAAGAATAGAAGGTGATGAAACGTGGAAATTGCTATTATTGCGTTGTTTATCGTCAGTATAGCGCTAATTGCATTCTCATATTCTCAAAGAGACCCGATGAAAGATGTAGAACAGGAGCTCGAAACACTGCAGCTTTCTGCGATGCAGGAAATTTACAAGCTCAAAAAGAAAATGACAGTGCTTGAGGAAGAATTACTGGAAACAAACCTTGTCATTCGCAAATCAAAGCAGAACGACATCAATCAAAAAATCGCTAAACAAATACTTTCTAAATATAATAACGGTATGTCAGCTGAAGCGATTGCTAAAGCTGAGCATGTATCAGTGGAAGACGTGAATACGATTATCAAAGATAATGAGAAGGTGCTCGTATGACAAAACGGGGCATTCAGGCATTTGCTGGCGGCATCATTTTAGCGACAGCCGTTCTTGCAGCTGTTTTTTATCTGACTGACGAAGACCAGGCCGCTGCTGTAAAAGATAATAAAACAGTAACTGAACAAGACGTGAACAATTACCTTGATTCTAAAAAAATGGTTTCTGTGAACCGTGATGAATATCAAAAACTTCTTGATTCAAAAGAGAAATCGTTGACCGATGACAGCAGCTCAGACACGAAAACAGACAAAGTCAAAACGTACAAGCTCAAAATTAAAGATGGCATGAGCACTGCGGATGTATCTGCTATTCTTGAAAAAGAGGGCATTATCTCTTCGGCTCAAGACTTTAATGACTATGTCATTGATGCCGGCTATCACAAAGAAATTCGTGCCGGCGAGTTTAAAGTAAAATCAGACATGAGTTTCAAAAAGATCGTAAAAACGTTAACACGATAAAAAAACAGGCTGACTCAGCCTGTTTTTTTTCATCCAAACTTTCCTGAAATGTAATCGAGCGTTCTTTGGTCCTTCGGGTTAGAGAACATTTTATTCGTATTGTCGCATTCAACAAGCTCGCCCATGTAGAAAAAGGCGGTTTGATCAGAAACCCTTGCTGCCTGCTGCATGTTATGCGTGACAATGACAATTGTGTATTTATTTTTCAGCTCTAGAATGAGTTCTTCAATTTTTCTCGTTGAGATTGGATCTAGTGCAGATGTCGGTTCATCCATCAACAAAATATCAGGATTGGTCGCAAGTGCTCTGGCGATGCAAAGACGCTGCTGCTGGCCCCCTGACAGCGAAAGAGCGGACGTATGCAATCGATCCTTCACCTCATCCCATAATGCCACGTCTTTTAATGACTTTTCCACAATTTCTTGAAGCTTCTTTTTATTTTTGGTGCCGTGGACTCTCGGTCCGTAAGCCACATTATCAAAAATAGATTGCGGAAACGGATTCCCTTTTTGGAATACCATGCCGATATTTTTTCGCAAATCCACGATGTCCACTTTATCCTTTAAAATGTTGCTGCCATTATAGTTCAGCTCACCTGCAAGCTTTACATTCGGCGTCATTTGAATCATTAAATTCAATGTCTTGATAAAGGTCGATTTCCCGCATCCGGATGGCCCGATAATCGCCGTAACCTCATTTTCATAAATGCTCAAATTGATATTTTTTAAAGCATGATGCTGTCCATACCATAAGTTCATTCCATTGACTTGATAGACTTCCTGTTTCATTACAGCTTCGGTAGCAATACTCATTGCCGCCCTCCTATCCGAATTTCCCGTTAATATAATCCTCTGTCTTTTGCTTTTTCGGACTCGTGAAAATCTGTTCGGTCTGTCCGTACTCTACAAGCTCTCCGTTTAAAAAGAATGCCGTCCGGTCAGAAACCCGCAGAGCCTGCTGCATATTGTGCGTGACAATAATAATTGAGTATTCTCTTTTCAATCCTGTAATTAATTCCTCTATTTTTGCATTTGAAATCGGATCAAGCGCTGAAGCTGGTTCATCAAGCAGAAGAACAGCCGGCTTCATCGCAAGCGTTCTCGCGATGCATAAACGCTGCTGCTGGCCGCCGGATAACGAGAGTGCTGATGAATGTAAACGATCCTTCACCTCATCCCAGAGCGCTGCTTTTGTTAAACTTTCTTCCACAATTTCATCTAAAACGGCTTTATTCCGCTCTCCGGCATATTTCAATGCATGTGTGATATTCGCATAGATCGATTTCGGAAATGGATTTGGTTTTTGGAAAACCATTCCGATTTCTCTTCTCAAGCTGACAACGTTAATATTGCCGCCCAATATATTTAATCCCTCATAAAGGATTTCACCTTCCGCTCTTGCAGATGGAATTAAATCGTTCATTCGGTTAATATTTCTCAAAAAAGTGGATTTTCCGCATCCCGACGGCCCAATTAAAGCAGTCACCGCATTCTTTTCAATATCCATGTTTACATGATGAACCGCTTGTTTATTTCCGTAAAAAATAGACAGATCTTTGACTTCAAGCACGTGGTTCTGCTTCGGAACAATAACAGCTCGCTCAGGTTTTTCTTTTACCATTTGTTCAGACATGTTTTTCGCCTCTTTCCGTTCTAATTAGCCGTAAGCTTTTTGTAGATCATCGTGCCAAGCCATCTCGCTGCGAGATTAAACACAAGAACAGAAATCACCAGCACGGCAGAACCACCGTTGGCAATCGCTTCAGCATCCGGAATCATTCCTTGTGTATTGACGTTCCAAATGTGGACCGCAAGTGTTTCAGCGGGCCTGAAAATATTAAGCGGTGATGTTTCCGAAAACGGGTTCCACTCCGTAAAATTAAGACGCGGTGTTGTCAGGCCTGCCGTAAATAATAATGCGGCCGCTTCCCCGAACACCCTTCCTGACGCTAAAATTGCTCCTGTGATAATAGAAGGAATCGCACTTGGAATCAAAACCGTTTTTACGGTATGCCAGCGTGATACACCTAAAGCGAGAGAGGCTTCCTTCAGATCTTTAGGGACTGAACGGATCGCGTCTTCTGTCACACGCACCATGACAGGAAGGTTAAAAACAGTTAACGCAAGCGCCCCGCCTATGATCGTATATCCCCAGCCTGTTAAGTTGACAAACATCAATAATCCAAACATCCCAATGACAATAGACGGAAGAGATGAAAGCACCTCTATACATGTTCTGATGAAGTCAGTCACTTTGTTATTAGGCGCGTACTCAGCCATGAAGACTCCGCCGCCCACACCGAGCGGGATTGTAATCAGCATTGTAATAAACAAAATATAAAAGGAGTTAAACAGCTGATCTCGTATGCCTCCTCCAGCTGCAATGGCGCTCGATTTTGTTGTAATAAATTGAAAACTGAGCTGAGAAACACCGTTTATAATAATATAGGAAAACAAACCTACTAAAATGGCAGCGATAATGGCTGCACACAAACCAAACATTCCGGTCGCCAGTTTATCTGTTATTTTGCGGTTCATTACACTTTCCTCCTAGATGACAAGTAGCGAATAAGCAGGATGAACAAGAATGACATCACCAGAAGCACAAGCCCCATTGACCAAAGCGTATTGTTTTCAACGCTTCCGTATGTGGTGTGGCCCATATTCAGCGTGATGATCGTTGTCAGCGTTCCCGCAGTGTCAAACAGGCTTTCCGGCAATACTCTTGTATTTCCAATGACCATCTGAACAGCCAAAGCTTCGCCGAACGCCCGAGCCATGCCTAACACAACAGCTGTCATCAATGTTGGAAAAGCTGCAGGCACAAGTACTTTTCTGATCGTCTGCCATCTTGTCGCACCAAGCGCGTAAGAACCCTCTCGTAAACTCTTCGGAAGAGAAGCCATTGCATCAGCAGAAATCGATGTGATCGTCGGCAGAATCATGACGGAAAGGACAATCGTTCCCGCCAATAAACTGTGCCCTGTTCCGCTCGATTTGAACTGGGCGATAAACGGCACCAATACTGTAAGACCTATGAATCCATAAACAACAGATGGAATACCGACTAAAAGCTCAATTACCGGCTGCAGCACTTTCTTTCCCCAATTCGGGGCAATCTCTGTCATAAAAATCGCACCTGCAATGCCAAGCGGCGCAGCGATTAGAGCAGAAAGAATCGTTACTGCAAATGAGCCAAAAATAAATGGCAGCACTCCGTATTTCGGATCACTATCTGTAGGATTCCAATTTAAGCTCGTTAAGAATTCAATTGGGCTTACACCATTTACAAGAAAAGATTGCAGCCCCTTCACGCCGAGGAAAATGGTGATTGCAACAGATGCCGCAATCATAATCAGCGCACATGCTGTCACAATCATTCTTCCCCGAACTTCATCCAATTGCCGATTTTGCCTTGAGCTGATTAGACGCTCGCTCACAGACATATTTTCTCTATTGTTTATCATTGTTTTACACTCCTATGAATGTGTTAAGAGGAGAAACGGTTGTCCCCGCACTCCTCTTTTTATTAAGATCAGCTTTGCTTCCCGTTGGCATCGCGTGTCACTTTCATATCAGTAACCGGAATGTAGCCTTGGTCAGTAACAATGCTTTTTTGAATGTCTTCACTCTTTAGATAATCAAGAAATTCTTTAGCTAAACCTGTCGCTTCACCTTTTGTATAAGAATGCTGATAAGCCCAGATCGGATACTCGCCAGTTGCTACATTTTTCGCTTCAGGTTTAACACCGTCAATAGATAGAGCAGTTACTTTGTCATCTGTTAAATATGAGAATGCAAGATATCCAATCGCTCCCGGAGTATCAGCAATGATCTTTTTCACCGTGTTGGAGGAATCTTCAGTAATGCCTTCTGCAGGCTCCGCTCCGTCAAGCGCATATTTCACAAATGTAGCACGTGTGCCAGAAGAATCAGGACGGTTTACAAGTGTAATCTTTTGGTCTTTGCCGCCGAGCTCTTTCCAGTTTTTAATTTTGCCAGTGAAGATTTTTTTCAATTCTTCTTTTGAAATATCCTTCACACCAGCATCAGGGTTTACAGCTGCTGCCATACCAACTACAGCGACTTGATGATCGACAAGCGCTTTTGCATCGATGCCTTCTTTTTCTTCAGCAAAAACGTCTGAATTCCCGATCTGAACAGCACCTTCAGAGACTTGAGAAAGCCCTGTTCCAGAACCGCCAGCTTGTACCTGTATATCAGCATCAGGGTTTTCTTCCATAAATTTTTCCGCGGCTGCAAGTACTAGTGGCTGCATAGCCGATGAACCAGAAATGGTTAAAGAACCTGATGCCTTTTCTTCTCCTTTTGCAGAATCGCTATTCGATTTTTTACTTTCTCCTGCATTTCCGCATGCAGCTGCAATCATCATAAAAGCAGCCATCAGAAGCATAAGCATCAATTTGTTTTTTTTCATTTCCTGAATTCCCCCTGCGTATAATGTGTAATTTGTCCTACACGTATAGAGTAAAGGTTCTATGTAAAAAGGGTTTGAACCGAATGTTAAGGTTTTGTAAATCAGTGCGTTTTTTTGTATAAAAAAAACGCCCACATCATGTGAGCGTTTCTTTTTAGTTATCAGAAGACGTTGTGTTTTCTGCATTTTCTTCAATTTTGTCTTTATTCTTTTGCTGAGTATCTTCTTTGTCCTGCTTCGATTTCAGCTCAAAATATTTATCCATTACTTCCCTGCCGATTTCGTTTGTAATGGTATATTTAGCGCTGTAATCAATATAAGCCCAAGGGACTACTACAGAGATTGCAATCTCAGGATTATCAGCCGGTGCATAGGCGACAAGTGTCGTATTATAAGTCGATGTTCCTGTTTTTGATTTATCAGGTCCATCATAGAACGATTGTGCTGTTCCTGTTTTACCGGCAGGCTGATATGACGCTGAAGCAAATTGGCTGGCAGCTGTCCCTTTTGTCATCACCCGTCTGAATCCGGCCTGAACCTCTTTAATGTATTCACTCTTCATGTCGATTTTATTCAGCACTTCCGGCTGAACGGATTGTACGACAGCACCGATCCCTCTTTTAGCATCAGGTTCTCTGACTTCCTTTACAAGCTGAGGCTTTAAGCGATATCCGCCGTTTGCAATCGTTGATACGTATTGCGCGAGTTCCAGCGGTGTATACGTGTCGTATTGGCCGATCGCATAGTCAAGCAAGAATCCCGTCAATCTGTCTGTTCCTTTATAGCCTGTCATTTCATTCGGAAGATCAATTCCAGTTTTGACACCCAGTCCAAATTGGCTGAAGTAATTACGGAACGTATCAAAGGCCGTCGTATCAATCGGTAAAGCCTGGTGCGGTTTATATTCACCTTTTCCGAGCGCGATCGCAGTTTTAAACATAAATACGTTGGAAGACTGCTCTAAGGCTCTTTGAATATTGACCGGTCCTAAGTTAGTCCATGACTTTTTACCGCGTTTATCCTGACTGCCGATATACAATGGTTCATCTTGAAAAACAGTATTCAGATTAATAGCTCCGGTTTGAAGGCCTGTCAAGACTGTTGCGCCTTTGACCGCTGATCCCATGGCATAAGATGACGTCATTGTACCTAAAGCGTAATCATCAATTTTATATTTCCCATTTTCTTGTTTAATCTGCTTGCCCGCCATTGAAAGCACTTCACCGTTTCTTGGGTCCATCATGACAACGAATGCACGGTCTAACAATTGCGTGCTTGGTCTTGCTTTAGCAGATTTGAGGTTCTTCTCAATGATTTTTTCCACTTCTTTTTGCAAATCAATGTCAATCGTAAGCACGAGATCTTTACCGGCTTTGCCTTCAGATACCGTTTTTGTTCCCGTGACATTGCCGTTTGAATCTGTGATATTTTCGACTTTGGCTTTTTGGCCCTGCAGAAGGCTTTCATATTGGTATTCCAAATAGCTTTTTCCGACCCTGTCATTACGGCTGTAGCCAAGCGACAGATAATGGTCGAGCAAGTTGGACGGCAACCCTTCATTAGAGCTGGAAACACTTCCGAGCACTGAGCGAAGAAGGTTTTTATACGGATATTCACGTTCCCAATCGGACGTGACATCAACACCTGGCAGTTCGTCTAAATGTTCACTTACCACTGCCATTTCCTTCGCTGATACATCTTCGTTTTTGATATATTGAGGGGTCAATGCATAGCCCGAATCCATCTGTCTTTTGATAGCGAGGATCTGCATATCTTTATCCGTTAATTCATTCAGCTGCTTATCAGTAATCCGTTTTAGCTGAAGCTGGTATAAATCGTCATCGGATATTTTTTTGTCTTCAACCTGCTGTCTTTCTTTAGAGCTAATGAGCTTTTTCGCTTCTTTCGGTCTAGTCAAAATCCAATAATCTTTTTTATCCCGTTCTGTTACTTTTTTTGTATCGACTTTGATCATGTCAGACAGCTTTTTTGCGATCTTTAAGCGCTGTTCTTGCGTGGTCGATTTAGATCTCGTGTATGTGATTGCATTTAAAGCCTTATTTGTCACAATGGCATTAAAGTTTCGATCATAAATTTTCCCGCGTGGTACCGCTGAGCTGACTTCACTTTGTTCCTGCTTATTCGCTTGGTTTTTGTAATCATCGCCTTGCACGATCTGCTTGATGCCCAGTTCCACAATAATCCAGGTAAATATAACAAAGGCAGCTAAAAATAAAATATTCAGCCGGATCGGAAGCGACTTCTTTTTCTCTTTATGATTTTGCTTTTTTGGTTTATTTCTCCTCATAACATCACCTTTTCTATTTACAGAAAGAAAAGACACTCAAGTAAGAGTGCCAGTTTTCATTTTAAAGGTTTTTTCGACTTTTTTCTACAGATAACCCCTTTTTGGCAAAAAAATTATCTCTCGCCTTTTAACAGGGTCGGTTCTGTTACCCGTTTTTGGCCGTCTTCTTCCATGGTTTCATTTTCCCCTTCTTTCTCCTTAAAACGGATATCCTTGACAAAGTAATAAATCAAAGGATGTCCTATACCCAATATCGCAAGTGACAAAGGAATTCCCACATCCTCTTTCAGAAGGGCCACGATCAGGAGAAAGCACAAAATGGAAACAATTCTGCCGGCGTTCAAGAACATTTCTCTAAGCACGATATATTCAATTCTTGCTTTTCTTGCATGCCTCGCCCGCCCTATCACATCATATGTAAGTGATACATATGGCACAAGCAACAGAGGATAGCCGATGGCAATAAAAACGCCGTACGTTAATAATGTCGAAAAGCTCATATGAAACAAAATCAAAAACAGCGCGCCATACAAAATAAGTCCGCCCAGCAAAATCGATTTTTTTCTTGCCTTTTTCTTAATCAGCCTGGATGCAAAGTAGTAGGCAAAGAAGGAAACAGCTGAATTGACAAGACCGAATGTACCGAGAGCAAGTTCGCTGTTTGTCTCAATAAATACAAACACACTGATTAAAAAGACAAAAATCCCTTCTCTCAAACCCTGAAAAAAATGCGCATTCGTGATTCTCCGCCAATTCATATTGCTATGGCGCTCTCCAAATACTTTGCTCAGCATAAAACGGCCCTTTGATTCTCTCCGTTTTAAGAAAAAGCTCATCACGACAGCCAGGGCAAATAAACTGAGGGAGAGACTGAAAATCACTGTATAACCCGTATTATTTTCAAGCCTTGAGATCACGAATCCGGCTACAATCGGGCCGATCATTCCTGCAGAGGAAGACAGAATGCCCATAAACCCGTTGAAAAAGTCTCGCGTATCCGGCTCTGTTATTTCAAAGGTCAGCACGTTAAACGCTAGCCAATAAAAGCCATAGCCCACTCCGAGCACCGCGCCTATTAGCACGAGGCGGCTGGCCGCCGTTTCTCCGGCTAAAAGCACACTTAAATAAAAGGCAGCTAAAAAAATGACGCCGAACCTTAAAATAAATACCCTGTCTATTTTTTTGGCTAACCGTCCAGCCAAATAAAAGGTTATCGGCTGCATTGTCACAATGGATAAATTATATATCGCCAAATCAATAAATTTCCCTGACTGCTTCCAAAGATACACATTAACAAATGTATTGGACAGTGCAATTCCCAGCGAGTAAAGCCCGCCAATGGTCAGCAGAAAGAGTAACCCTTTGTTTACGTCTACATCGCCTATCACTTTTTTTAGTTTGCTCATTACTGACTCCCCTTTACTATCCCTTAGTCTGTCTCACTCAAACCGAGATATGTAAAAAGAAGACATAAAAAAACAAGGTCCCATAATGAGGACCTTGTTTGTGCCATTATTTTGCTTCGCTGTATAGACGAGCCACTTCGTCCCAGTTTACAACATTCCAGAAAGCTGAAATGTAATCAGGACGGCGGTTTTGATAGTTAAGGTAGTAAGCATGCTCCCAAACGTCAAGACCTAAGATAGGCGTTTTGCCTTCTGAAAGCGGAGAATCTTGGTTTGGCGTGCTTGTGATTTCAAGTTTACCGTTGTTCACAACAAGCCATGCCCAGCCAGAACCGAAGCGTCCAGCTGCAGCTGCTGCGAATTGCTCTTTGAATTTGTCAAAGCTTCCAAATACACTGTTGATCTCTTCAGCAAGCGCGCCAGTCGGTTCGCCTCCGCCGTTTGGAGATAAAAGTGTCCAGAATAATTTGTGGTTCGCGTGTCCGCCGCCGTTGTTGCGGACTGCAGTGCGGATGTTTTCAGGAACAGAATCAAGATCTGCAACAAGCTCTTCAACTGATTTGTTGGCAAGAGCAGTGTTTCCTTCAACCGCTTTGTTTAAATTTGTCACGTATGTGTTGTGGTGTTTCGTATGGTGAATAGTCATAGTTTCCTTGTCGATATGCGGTTCTAAAGCATCGTACGCATAAGGTAATTCTGGAAGTTCGTAAGCCATGATAATTCCTCCTTAGTATATATGTACTGAAATGCCGCTTCACAGCGAGCCTTTCTTCATTCAATGTAACAAAAGAATGCTTTGTAATCAATGAAAAAGCTCACGATTTGGCTCATTTCAGCGGACATACTTCACTTTAACCGATAATCTGCCCCATTAAACCTGCCGCCAGCATTTCTTATAGGACCGTCCATAAAAAGTATCCGATCATCAAAAGCTGTATGATGCCCTTGGCAATAACCCCTGTTAAAAAACCAATGAGTGAGCCGAGGCCAATTTTAAACGCTGACTTTAAGTCCTTCTGATGGACGATAAGTTCTGCGCAAACAGCCCCGATAAACGGACCCAATATGATCCCTGCAACCGGAATGACAAAAGGCCCGACTAATAAACCGATCGTGCTTCCCCATATGGCAGCTTTGCTTCCTCCGAACCTTTTTACTCCAAGCAGATTCGACACGTAATCTGCTGCGAATAATACTGCGGCAAAAACTGCCTCAACAAGCCAGAACATATAAGAATACGGACTGAATGAAAATAAAAATCCGTACAATACAAATCCGGCAACAATAAATACTACGCTCGGAATAACAGGATACACCAGCCCGATAAAGGCAATGATAAAAACCGCTGCAATCAACAGCCAATACAACATATCCATAGCTTCCATCCTCCCATTTTACTCTGTCTTCTTCATGTCTTCCTTGTATTCACACGCATGCAACGATACAATAAGCAACATATATTAGTTTAGCTAGGAAGTGAAGATAGTGAATGTGTTTCAGCTTTTCATTAAAAGTACATACTCTCCCCGTGATATTGCAAAAACAAGATTTCAAGGAATCGGAAAAGCGATTCTTTATGTATTTTTGCTCTCTGTCCTGTTTGCAATCCCTACCGCTTATTATGTAAGTACAGGGACCGTAAAATCAATGAACGGCTTTAAAACTGTTTTAAACAAAGATTTCCCTGATTTCACAATTTCAAACGGCAAACTTCAAACGGATGAGAAAAAAGCCACGGAATCTCAAGCAAATGGTTTCGTTATCGTGTTCGATCCGACAGACTCCTATGGCACTGAACAAATTGAAGCAAAGCAAAACGCGATCGGCATCCTTCAGAACAAATTTGTTTTGGCCATTGACGGACAAGCCCAAGAAATGTCTTACTCAATGATGCCGTCAGAGTTACAGAAAAAAGATGTCATTGCAGGGTTAAACCAAAATAAAGCGATGATTGTCACTGTTCTCTCAGCTCTTATTTTTCTCGTAACAGCAGCAGGAAAATTTATTGAAGTATCGTTTTTAGCGCTTATCGGGTTAATCATTAAGAATTCGCAGAAAAAACATTTATCCTATCATCAGCTCTGGAAGCTTTCTGCTTATTCCATCACCCTTTCAACTGTATTCTTTACAATCATGCGGGCATTAGAAGCAACCGTACCAAGTGAATTTTTGCTGAACTGGTTCGTCAATTTTGTCATCCTGTTTCTCGTTTTAAAAGAGATTCCGTCCAAAAAAGCTGCTGTATAAACCGAGGCTGCATTCGCAGTCTCTTTTCTTTTGTCATGAATCGAAATGGACAAGCATACTATGGTATAAAATTTCGTATGCGGGAGGAAAAGCGATGAAGCGTCTCACCTTAGTATGCAGCATTGTTTTTATTCTTTTTATTCTTTTTTATGACCTTAAAATTGGAACCATACCCATTCAGGACCTCCCTGTCTATGAAGCATCAGCAAAAACGGCTGCACAAGAACCGGCTTATAAAACGGTGAAGGTAAAGCCGGGTGATACGGTTATGTCGATAGTCGGATCAGCAGGTTCTCCGGATGACATTGTAAAGGATTTTGAAGCACTGAATCCAAATGTGAAAGCCAATGCCATTCAAGCGGGAACAGCGTACAAATTCCCGGTCTACCCTTAATTTAACGTTAATTTCTTGTCAGTTCGGCGAAGACACTGTTACAATGTAATTTGTAAAATAAATTCACATAAACCATACTAGAATTGTTATATCTAGAAGCGGCAACTACAATTAAGGAGCGATTGCAAGTGAGTGAAATCACACATCGTACAAAAACTCGTCCCGTCAAAGTGGGACCTTTAACAATAGGCGGCAACAATGAAGTTGTCATCCAAAGCATGACAACAACAAAAACACATGATGTAGAAGCAACGGTTGCGGAAATTAACCGTTTGGCTGAAGCCGGATGCCAAATCGTTCGGGTAGCATGTCCGGATGAACGGGCAGCAAACGCCATTGCGGATATTAAAAAGCGCATTTCCATTCCTCTCGTTGTTGACATACATTTCGATTATAAACTTGCGTTGAAAGCCATTGAAGGCGGCGCAGATAAAATCCGCATCAACCCCGGCAACATCGGCCGACGCGAAAAAGTTGAAGCGGTTGTTAAAGCGGCCAAAGACAAAGGCATTCCGATCAGAATCGGAGTAAACGCCGGTTCATTGGAAAAACGCATTTTAGAAAAATACGGTTATCCGACTGCCGATGGAATGGTAGAAAGCGCACTTCATCACATTAAAATTCTTGAGGATCTTGATTTTCACGATATTATTGTCAGCATGAAGGCCTCTGACGTGAACCTTGCAATCGAGGCTTATGAAAAAGCGGCGAAAGCGTTTGACTACCCGCTTCACCTCGGGATCACCGAGTCAGGAACGCTGTTTGCCGGCACAGTAAAGAGCGCAGCAGGACTCGGCGCCATTTTAAGCAAAGGCATCGGGAACACCATGCGCATTTCACTAAGCGCAGACCCTGTAGAAGAGGTAAAAGTAGCAAGGGAGCTTCTGAAATCTTTCGGCTTAGCCTCCAATGCTGCCACGCTCATCTCATGTCCGACTTGCGGCCGTATTGAGATTGATCTAATCAGCATTGCCAATGAAGTGGAAGAGTATATTTCTAAGATAAAAGCGCCGATTAAAGTTGCTGTTCTCGGCTGCGCTGTAAACGGACCTGGTGAAGCGAGAGAAGCTGATATTGGAATCGCCGGCGCACGCGGTGAAGGACTGCTGTTCCGGAAAGGGAAAATTGTCCGTAAGGTTCCAGAGGAAACGATGGTAGAAGAACTCAAAAAAGAAATTGACATTCTTGCTGAGGAACACTACGCAAAACTTGAAGCTGAAAAAGCAAAATTAAAAGAAGAAACACAAAAAGCTTGACGGGAACCCGTCAAGCTTTTTTGTGTTAGAAAAATGGAATAATAAATATTCCAAGCACTAATGAAACGACACCGATACCCATTGCCCAGGCTCCAAGGCCTTGAGCACCTCTTCTTCTTGCGATATAGCCGACAATAATACCAGCAGCTCCCAATAAAACAGGCAGTACAAACAATGAAATGATGGACAAGGCTAAAGCGATATATCCTATTCCCCGTCCTTCATTGACATTGCCGCCGCTGCGATCATTGTCTTGGTCATTGCTGCGGTCAGCAGCACGATAAGGCTCTGCGATTTCAGCAGCTGTTTCCTCAAAAAAACCGTCATTGTCGCGGGTAATATTTGTCCCTTCAGATCCATGATCAACATAGTAACTGTTGTTATCACGCTTTTCGTAATCGTTTGCCACCTTCAATTCCCCCTTCTGTTTTATTAAAGGAGCTTTTATAGTTTGATCCATTTTGCCTGATTCATGTTTGCTAAACTTTTCTGTTAATGTCAATTGTTTATGTTACACTTGAAGGGATGAAACTGAAGGAGTGTGGGCATGTTACGCTTAGGAATAGATATTGACGGCACAATCACGGCTCAGGATACATTCGTCCCTTATTTGAACCGTTCGTTTAATCTTTCCATTTCATTAAACGATATGACGGATTATGATTTAACAAAGCTGTTAAACATTACCCAGGAAGAATTTTGGGATTGGATGAATCAAAATGAAGCGATCATATATAAGGAAGCATTGCTTGCACAGCATGCGAAACAGTCACTTGATCTTCTCAAAGAGGAGCACAAGCTTATTTATATTACAGCGAGACGGACTCATTTAACTGATATTACCTATGAATGGTTTGACAGACAAAACATTCATTATGACCACATCGAACTCGTTGGCGGTCATCACAAAGTTGAAGCGGTCAAGAATCGTAACATTGACCTGTTTTTTGAGGATCATCACGGGAACGCCATGATGATTGCGAAAGAAGCCGGGATACCGGTGATTTTGTTCAATTCACCTTATAATCAGCTTCCGATTGATTCAAACATCATCAGAGTAAACAACTGGCTAGAAGCCGTTCAATGGATGAACAACAACAAGCATCACTTTATACGTGTCAATAACTGAAAAAGGAGCCCAAACCGGGCCCCTTTTTCATATATACGCATTTTACCCAGTAGTGTTTTCTTGGTTTTCCGCTGTACAATCAGGGCATGTGCCGTAAATCTCAAATTTATGCCCGCTGACCTGATAGCCATCTAAATCATCACAAAGCTTGTCCATCGGACATGATTCAATTTCCTTTGTTTTGCCGCAGGCAAGACAAATAAAATGATGGTGGTGATGGGTGAATGAACACTTAAATCGGAAGAGCTTTTCACCGGACAGCTCAGTTGTTTCCAAAATCCCAAGTTCTTCATATAAAGAAAGATTTCTGTAGATTGTATCAAAGCTTAAGCCTGGATAATCATCATTCAGTGCAGACAGTACGTTTTTAGCGGTAAGATATCTGTCTGAATCAGCAAAAAGCTGCAGCATATCCTCCCGTTTGTTTGTATATTTATATCCGTTTTCTTTTAATAGGTTCAGCGCTTCTTGTACGTTCATGAAGGGTCCCCCTTTTCGCTTTGCTTAAGAACGTATCACATGTATGAAAAAGAAAATGGCAGCTGTCTGTCCAGCAAGCCATTGTCTTTACTGCAGATAAAATTATACCCATAAAATGAATAAAAGTAAATGAAAGCCTAGTGGATTGCGTTTTTGAATTTTCCGCCTCTCGTTTCATGAGTATTCATAATTGTTATGAATGCATTTTGATCAACTTCAAACACGATCGATTTGAGCTTTGTCACTTCCAGCCTTGTGACAACCGCGTAAATTACGTCTTTTTCTTCGTCCGTATACCCGCCTTTCCCCTTCAGCTTCGTTGTGCCCCGACCAAGACGGTGCAAAATCGCGTCGGAAATCTCATCATACTGCTCAGACACAATAATGACAGCTTTTGTTTCATCAAGCCCTTGGATCACGGCATCAATCGTTTTCATCGCAATATAATAAGTCATGAATGAGTACATCGCTTGCTCAGGACCGAACACAAAAACTGCCCAAATGAAAATGAACACATTGATGAACATAACGAACTCACCTACTGAAAACGGGAGTTTTTTGGTCAGCAAAATACCGAGAATTTCTGTACCATCCATTGAACCTCCGTTTCGAATAACAAGCCCGACGCCAAAGCCGAGTAAAAGACCTCCGAACACAGTAGCCAAAATAGGCTGGGTTGTAATGGCTTCTACATGGTGAAGTGAGGATTCAATAACGGCAAGCCCGACAATCCCTATAAACGTAGAGACTAGAAAGGTCTTACCGATATATTTATATCCGAAGATCATAAAAGGAATATTTAATATGACAACGAAAAAAGCGAAATTCAGAAAGGGGTTTGACATAAAGAGGTGGTCTAAAATAAGTGATACACCGATAATCCCGCCATCAATAAAATCATTGGGGATTAAAAATAATTCAATACTTACAGCCGCAGATGCAGCTCCTACCAGAATCATAAAGACCCTGAAAATAAAATGGGTAAATGTTTCTTTCTTATGTTGTTTTGTTGGGGTCATAAAATCTCCTTTCCTGCAATAACTATTTTAAATACATTATAAATCTATTTTACCATTAAACACTGACACATTTTACTGATTTGCCCATACATTAAGTCTGGAGGTGGAATGACCGATGATTTTATTTCAAAGAATTATTTTACAGCGGCTTAATCAGGCTACTGCTGACGATTTGCTGAAGTACTCAAAACAATACGGAATCAGCTTAACAAGGTCACAGGCCGTTGAAGTAGCGAACCTGTTATACGGGAAAAATGTAAACATCTTTAATGAAAGTGAACGAATGCGGCTGCTGAAACAAGTAGAGACGATTACATCGAAAGAAACAGCTCAAACAGTTAATGAACTATTCAAACAATTTACAAGCTAAAAAATGGGGGTGTTATCCCCCATTTTTTATTGCTGTAAAATCTTTTCGAGCAATGTATCATCAAATTGTTTTTCTTTCAGCATTTCAATCTCAAAACGGTATGGCGGTTTTTTGTTCTTTTTATCTTCACCGACATATGGTGTTTCAAGAATTTTTGGAATGTCTTTTAACTGCTCATGGTGAACAACATATTGCAGTGCGTCAAAACCAATTTCACCAAAGCCAATATTTTCATGGCGGTCTTTTCTCGCACCTTTGACATTTTTGCTGTCATTGATATGAAGCACTTTAATACGGTCAATGCCAATGATTTTATCGAACTCATTCAGCACTCCGTCAAAGTCTTCAACAATGTTATACCCGGCATCATGTGTATGGCATGTATCAAAGCACACTGACAGCTGCTCATTGTGTGTAACGCCTTCGATAATCAGTGCAAGCTCCTCAAAGCTTCTGCCGCATTCTGATCCTTTTCCAGCCATTGTTTCTAATGCAATCTGGACATTTTGATTCGGATCAATCACTTCATTTAAGCCTTCAATAATTTTTTTGATGCCGGCTTCAGCTCCTGCCCCTACGTGAGCGCCAGGATGAAGGACAATTTGCTTCGCTCCGATGGCCGCTGTCCGTTCAATTTCTGAACGAAGAAAATCAACACCCAGCTCAAAAGTGGACGGATTTGTCGTGTTGCCAATATTAATAATATAAGGCGCGTGTACGATAATCTCGTCAATGCCGTTTTCTTGCATATGTGCCCGGCCTGCTTCTATATTTAAGTCTTCAATTTTCTTTCGGCGCGTATTTTGCGGTGCGCCTGTATAGATCATAAACGTATTCGCCCCATAAGAGACTGCTTCCTGGCTTGCAGCCAGAAGCATATGTTTTCCGCTCATAGAGACGTGTGAGCCTATTCTCAACAACAGGTTCCCCTACTTTCTTTTCTTAGATTGGTTTCTTCTCTGTTTTTTCTTGATTTTCTCCATCTCATAGCTCATTTTCTTTTTATACCCAGGCTTAACCTTCTTAGGCTTTTTCACGAGACGATGAGCAATTTCATCCGCTTCATTCGGCGTTTTTTTACGCTTTTTGCGGCGCTGACGGTCATCGCCTTTTTTCCATTCGCCCTTTTCAAGCTCTAAGTAATCAAATTCGATGCCCATTTTTTCAAGTCTTACTAATGCATCCTCATCAGTAAGTTCATAAATGGTCATCGCTTGTCCTGATGAGCCGGCACGAGCCGTTCTGCCCACACGGTGAACATAGAAATCGAGATCATCCGGCAGCTCATAGTTGATAACATGGCTGACACCTTTAATATCAATACCTCTTGCGGCAAGGTCAGTTGCAATGACATAAGTGAATTCCAAATCATTGATCTGCTTCATGACTTTTTTCCGCTCACGTGGTGTTAATCCGCCGTGCAGCAAGCCGATTTTCATGCCTTTGCCAGTCAGATACTGGGCAATATGGTCAGCCGTATTTTTCGTGTTGGCAAACACAATCCCCAGGTATGGATTCAGATGCGACATGATGTCAAAAAGGAGCTTGTCCTTGTCACGATGTTTCGAAGGAATAAGGATATGCTCGATTTTCGCAGCAGTCACCTGTTTTGGCTCCACATGGGCGTATTTCGGATTTTCCATGTATTTCTTCAAAAATGGTTTCAGCTTTTCCGGTATGGTCGCTGAGAACACAAGCATTTGCAGATCCTCAGGCATGCGGGAACCGATGTAATCTACATCTGCAAGGAATCCCATGTCCAGCATTAAATCCGCTTCATCAATAACAAGAGATTCCGCTTTATGAACACTTAACGCCTGTTCTTTGATCAAGTCAGCAATCCGTCCGGGTGTACCGACAACAAGATGCGGCTGTATTTTCAATTTATCAATTGATTTTTGTTTATCAGTGCCTCCGATAAAACATTTCGAGCGAATCTGACTGCCTTCCTCACCTTGTGTGATTTTAAGCGCTTCCTGATAAATCTGGTTGGCTAGCTCTCTTGTCGGAGCCGTAATGACTACCTGAACGACATCCTTAGCAGGATCGATTTTGTTTAATAAAGGCAGTAAATAAGCGTGAGTCTTTCCGGTACCCGTCTGAGACTGGCCGATGACGCTTTCTTTTTTTAACACTGCAGGAATCAGCCTTTTCTGGATATCAGTCGGTTCGTAAAAACCAAGGCGATGTACTGCATCTATAATAAATGGTTTCAATTCATAAAGTTCAAATTTCGTTTCTTTCATTTTTCCCAGCTCCTTAAAGCGGCACATTATGTGTCCATCATCACATTATACCCGATTTTGCTTAAAAACACCACGTTTGCAAGGCGTTTGTTTTATTCAGTTATGTAAAGCAAATACCGCAGCCCATGCATATTCTAATAGCAGAGAGAGCTGAAAGGAGGTACAAGTATGTTTTCACCGCAGCAGCCAATGAGAAATTACCCACAGCCCGGACCGCCCCGCCCCATGCCAAATCAGCGAATGATGGGCAGAAGACCGCCTAATATGCGAGGACCTTCATTTGGAGCACAGCAGCAAGGTTTTCAGCAAGCCGGACAATTTCTTCCTCAGGCAAATGCCGGAGCGAGAAATGGTGCAGGTGCAGGTGCAGGCGGAGGCTTAAAAGGAATGCTGTCAAGGTTCCTACCCGGCGGAGGAGGCGCTGGCAGCGCCGGAGTTCCTGGAATTCCAGGAGCAGGTGCCGTAGCGAGCGGAGGTGCTGGCCTGCAAGGCATTCAAAATATCGCCAATCCTGCATCATTATCCAGTATGCTTGGAAATGTGCAAAAAGTACTCGGCATGGCGCAGCAAGTCACCCCTATGATCCAGCAGTACGGCCCATTAGTCCGCAATCTGCCAGCAATGATGAAGCTGTACAGCCAATTAAGTAAAAGTGATGAAACTGAGACAGAGGCCAATGAGGAAAGTGAAAAACAATCCGTTTCAGAAGAATCATCAGAAAAAGAGACTGAAACAAAAACCTCAGATGGGAACAAAAAATCAAAACCAAAAAGTTCTTCTCTCCCAAAGAAATCTAAAACAACTGACAATAAAGAACAAGAATCAAAAACATCTGCCCCGAAGAAAAAGGAAGCTGCCTCTCCTGCTCCGAAAAGAACATCAGGCAGTTCAAAACCGAGATTATATATTTAACATTCTTTGATATCTGAAGTGAGATTGGCTATAATGAGATCAGAAGAATGCAAGAATAGAGCCGTTTGATTACGGCTTTTTATATTGCCTTTACTCACTTCAGTATTGGAGGACAACCGAAAATGGACGTAATTAAAATTTCACCGCGCGGCTATTGCTATGGTGTTGTTGATGCTATGGTCATTGCCAAAAATGCGTCACTAGATAAAAGCTTGCCAAGACCCATCTATATACTCGGGATGATTGTTCATAATAAACACGTCACTGATGCGTTTGAAGAGGAAGGGATTTTTACATTGGACGGCTCTAACCGTCTGGACATCTTAAAGCAGGTTGACAAAGGAACTGTCATTTTCACTGCGCACGGTGTTTCTCCCGAAGTCAGAAGAATCGCAGAAGAAAAAGGGTTAGTCGCAATTGATGCTACATGTCCGGATGTGACGAAAACTCATAATCTAATCTTAGAGATGAAAGAAAAAGGATATCACGTGATCTATATCGGCAAAAAAGGGCATCCAGAGCCTGAGGGAGCCGTTGGCGTAGCGCCAGAGATCGTTCACTTAGTTGAAACAGAAGAAGATGTAAAGAACCTTGATATCCAAGCAGAGAAGTTAATCGTGACGAATCAAACAACAATGTCTCAATGGGATGTTCACGACATTATGGAGCTTGTCAAAGAAAAATATCCTCATGTCGAATATCACCAAGAGATTTGCCTCGCTACTCAAGTGCGGCAGGAAGCTGTATCAGAGCAGGCAAAAAAAGCGGACTTAACAATCGTTGTCGGAGACCCGAAAAGCAACAATTCAAATAGGCTTGCTCAAGTGTCAGAGGAAATAGCCGGGACAAAAGCATACCGGATCGGCGACTTAAGCGAACTGAAGCTCGAATGGCTGAAAGGCGTTAATACCGTTGCAGTTACAGCGGGAGCTTCAACACCGACGCCGATCACAAAAGAAGTCATTCGCTTTTTAGAGCAGTTTGATCACGAAGATCCATCAACTTGGACAACTGAACATAATATACCGCTCAAAAAAATACTTCCAAAAGTAAAAGCAAAAAACTGAGGCTGTAAAAGCCTCAGTTTTTTTATAGAAATGTAAATGGATTTGTATCTGTTTCAGAAACAAAGATATTCACGTCAAACTTTTTATCATTACACATTGATGTCAGTTTTCCCGTGACGCCTTCTTTCATGATTTTTTCCGCGTAATGGCCCGGATCAACCACATTTAGGCCAAGCATCATCGCATCATGGGCCACATGGAAGTATAAATCCCCTGTGACGTAAACATCGGCTCCCTTTCGTTTTGCATGATGAATATACTTGTTTCCATCTCCTCCAAGAACAGCTACCTTTTTCACCATGCTGTCAGCATCCCCCACCATTCTGACACCATTGACGTCAAGCTTGTCTTTCACAAATAAAGCGAATTCCTTGAGCGTCATCTCATTTTTAAGGGTTCCGACACGGCCGAGCCCTTTTTCGGCGGGAGTCTGTTCGACAGGATAGATATCGTAAGCGACTTCTTCATATGGATGGCTTTTTATCATTGCATTGATAACAGCTTTTTCGATGCTTTTAGGAAATACAGTCTCAAGTCTTACTTCATGAACAAGCTCAAGCTCTCCCACTTCACCGATAAAAGGCTTGGCTCCATCCAATGGCTTAAAGCTGCCGATCCCTTCAGATGAAAACGCGCAATGGCTGTATTCACCGATATGGCCGGCCCCCGCATTTCCGAGCGCGGCTCTGACCTGCTCTTCATATTCCTTCGGCACGTATACTGCCAGCTTTTTCAGAGGATCCGTATAAGTAGGTGCCAGCACTTCCGTCTCACTCAGCTCTAATGCTTCAGCAAGCAAATCATTCACGCCGCCGTCCGCAACGTCTAAATTTGTATGAGCTGCATAAACAGCAATATCATGCTTCAAACACTTTTCAATTAACCTTCCGGCAGGCTGATCTGTTGAAATATGCTTTAGCGGCCGGAAAATAGGAGGATGATGTGCAATAATCAAGTCAACCTCTTTTTCAATCGCTTCATCGATAACGCTCTCTAACACATCAAGTGTAACCATCACATTTTTAATTGGTTTGTTTAAAGTGCCGATTTGCAGGCCGATTTTATCTCCTTCAACCGCATAGGCTTTCGGGGAAAATTGTTCAAACAGCTGGATGATCTGCTGCCCATTTACACTTTTAGCCATGATCGATTACCTCCTTTAACAACTCCATTCGATCGGAGAGCTCCTTTAATTTTTGTTTGTTTTGCTCTGTATCCGCCGCTTGGCTAATCTGTTCATAAATGCTTTGAGTGTGCTGAAGCTCTTGTGTCCACTTTTTCAAAAAGACAGCATTTTTTTCTTTTGCCAAGAAAGGGCCGACGAGCATCCCGGCTGATAAAGAAATACCGTCATAAGCCGCATCCCTGTCTCCCGCTTCTGCTACCAGCACCTCATAGCACTTTCCGTCCTCTTCAAGGATTACCTCATCTATCAGCGCATATCCTTCTTTATAAAGCCACTCCCTGATATGAACAGCATGAATATTCGGCTGTAAAATGAGCCGTTCCTTCCCCGTTAATTTGTCTTTGCCCGCTTCTAAAATGTGAGCGATCAAAGCCCCGCCCATTCCGGCAATCGTAATGGCATCAGCTTCACCTTTTTTAATCACTTCCAGTCCGTCTCCCTGCCTTACAGAAATGTGCGAGTTTAAGCCTGATTTTTCAACCTGCCGCTTTGCAGACAAAAATGGGCCGTCTGTTATTTCTCCGGCAATCGCCCCGCTGGCTTTATGATTCAGCACCGCATAACAAGGAAGGTATGCGTGATCAGAGCCGATATCGGCCATCACCGCTCCATTCGGTATGTACTCCGCTACTGTTTGCAATCGTTTAGATAATTTTAATTCGTTCACTTGTCATCACAACTTTTCTCAATCATTTTTTCCTTTACTATCATATAAAAAATCAGCCCGGAATCCAAGCTGAAGCAAATGATTTTGAGATTATTTCTTTTGATGCGGGTCTGCACGCGGCAGTCAAAAATAAAAGGCTGTCGAGAACATCTCGGCGGCCTGTGAATGTATAAAGAGAAAAATGGTTCTTTTATTTAATTTTTGACACCCACTCTGCCATATCATCCAGCTTATCGGCCGGAACAAGACCGGAAGGCATTCCATTACCGCCTTTTTCGATCTTTGTTTTAATTTCAGCGACATCTTTCTTATCCCCTACACCTTTTAAGCTAGGACCCGAAACACCTTCATAATTTTCACCGTGGCATGCGATGCAGTTTGCCTTGTAAATTTCTTCTGGTGAAGCGTTTGCATCTTTCTTTTCAGCAGATTTGCTTTCTCCTCCGCTCGCAATCTCCCGAGAGTCATCAAGTCCTTTTACTGATAAAAAGAAAGTTAGACCAATTCCTAAAACAGCGATCAGCAAAAATGGAATAAGCGGGTTCCATTTCATTTCCCTTCCCCCTTTTTGATCCTTCCCCCTATGTAAACACTTCTAATTCTAACTTATTTTTACAAAAAGTAAATGGATTGCTATACAAAAGTTTTTTATTCACACTTTATACAAAATTGAATAGAAACATGCCTAAATCTCTAATATCCTTTTTATTCTATTGTATAATGTATTGTATACGCTTACAATAGAAAATATGGAATTAGATTTTGAAATTTTTCACCACAATGTCCATTTGCAAATGACATCATTTTTCAGTAAAATAAAGGCATATTATCCATATATCTTTTTAAAAAAAGAAGAACGGATCTTCAAGACCCGTTCCATCTTATTCGAGGAAATCTTTCAAACGTTTACTTCTGCTAGGATGTCTTAGTTTCCGCAACGCTTTGGCTTCGATTTGTCGAATACGCTCTCTCGTTACTCCAAATACTTTGCCGACCTCTTCTAATGTTCTTGTACGGCCGTCATCAAGACCGAATCGAAGACGCAATACATTTTCTTCACGATCAGTTAACGTATCAAGCACATCTTCCAGCTGCTCTTTCAATAGCTCGTATGCGGCGTGGTCAGAAGGTGAAGTTGCTTCTTGGTCTTCAATGAAATCACCAAGGTGCGAGTCATCCTCTTCACCGATTGGTGTTTCCAGCGATACTGGTTCTTGAGCAATCTTTAAGATTTCGCGTACTTTTTCAGGCGTTAAATCCATATCTTCCGCAATTTCTTCAGGTGTTGGTTCTCTGCCTAAGTCTTGCAGTAATTGACGCTGCACACGGATTAATTTATTAATGGTTTCAACCATATGAACGGGAATCCGGATCGTTCTCGCCTGATCGGCAATGGCGCGTGTAATCGCCTGTCTGATCCACCACGTAGCATACGTACTGAATTTATAACCTTTGCGATAATCAAATTTTTCAACGGCTTTCATCAGTCCCATGTTTCCTTCCTGGATCAGGTCAAGGAACAGCATACCGCGTCCGACATACCGTTTTGCGATACTGACAACAAGCCGCAGGTTCGCTTCAGCCAATCTGCGTTTAGATTCTTCGTCACCTTCTTCAATCTTTTGAGCGTAGGCGATTTCTTCTTTTGCAGAAAGAAGGTTAACCCGACCGATTTCCTTTAAATACATACGAACTGGGTCATTGATTTTAACGCCAGGCGGTACACTTAGGTCATTAAGGTCAAATTCTTCTTCGGCTTTGGCAAGCTGCTGAATATTAGGATCTTCTGTTTCTTCATTCTCACTAATTAATTCAACACCTTGTTCACCTAAAAATTCATAATACTCATCCATTTGGTCTGATTCAATTTCAAAGCTGGACATACGCTCAGCAATTTCTTCATATGTCAAAACGCCACGTTTTTTACCTGACTCTGTTAATTGCTCTTTTACTTGGTCGAATGTTAATTCTGTCTCGTGGGTTTGTTTATCAGCCATTATGGATCCCTCCTTCCAAAGCTTGCAACGAATTCTATAAGCGGTATGATTCTTATTCGGTCCATTCAGGCGTTTTCTATGTGAACTGCCTTTAACAATGTGCGAATAATGAAATGACAATTCATGATGAGGTTAAGCGATCTATTTGCTCCTCCGCAAGGAATCATTGCCAATAAATGCTCCTCATCAGTTCTCCAGTTATTTTAAAGATCGGTTCAATGTAACGATTTCTTGAGCCAGAGAAGCAGCTCTTAAAAAATCTTTTTGCCTTTCGGCTTCGGCTCTTTCCGCCTCTTTTTCTTTTATCATTGACCAATTTCTTTGATTCAACACTTTTTTTACATAATCTGATAACTCGGCTTCGCTAAGCTCTTGATTAACCTGAAGCATTAATATATCAGACAAGAGCTGGCTTATATGATCATCCGTCACCCTGGCCATCAGATGCTGAGGCGTCAGCTCGGCTCCCTCTTCATAAAAAGCATAAAGATAGGCGGCTAATGCCCGGTGCTCATCAATATTAAATTGAAACCCTACCCGGTCAATCACTTTTTTGATGACGCTCCGATCTCGAAGCATGTGAGCGAGTAACAGCCTTTCTGCATTTTCATACGCCGGACGCAAACGTTTTTGCCTTGCTTTTGTCGTCAGATGCGCTCGCCGCATTTTTGTTTCACCGCTATTGTCAGCTGGTTTGTTTTGCTTGCTGAAAACAGACAGCTGCTCAGTTAAAGACTCCTGTGAAAGCGAAAACTCTGAAGCAAGCTGCTTTACATAGACTTCCTGCTCTAGAGACCCTGAAAGCGTGCTGATTTCTTTCAGTACGTCTTTAATGTAAGCTAGTCGGTCGCCTTCATCGGACAGGTTCTTTCCTTTTCGGAAAAATTGCATTTTGAACGCCATTACGGTGACACTGGCGTCAATAATGTCGTTTTTAAATTTTTCCCCGCCGAATTTTTTGATGTAATCATCAGGGTCCAATCCGTCAGGAATCATTGCAACTCTGACTTTGCAGCCTTTTTTTTGCAGAAGCTCCGAAGCTTTTAAGGTGGCTTCATAACCGGCTTTATCAGAGTCATAGCAAAGAATGATTTCTTCGACGTTTCTTCTCAGGATCTTGACATGATCATCTGTAAGAGACGTTCCCATCGTGGCTATGCTTTCTTTTACACCCGAGCTTACGGCCGATATGACATCAGCAAACCCTTCAAATAAGACTGCTCTTTCCTGCTTTCTGATATGAAGGCGGGCCTTATAAAAATTGTAAAGCAGTTTACTTTTATGAAAGAGCGGGGTTTCAGGACTGTTCATATACTTAGGCTGCTGGCTGCCAAGAGCCCTGCCTGAGAAAGCAACAACAGCCCCGTGATGATCATGGATCGGAAACATGACACGGTTTCTGAAGCGGTCGAAATATCCGCTTCCGTCTTCGCGTCTGATCAGGAGACCCGCTTTTTCCATTTGCGCCTCACTAAATCCCCTCTTTACAAGGAATTTCGTGATAAAGTCCCAAGAATCAAGAGCATAGCCAATCTGAAATTCATCAATCAGCTCTTTCGTAAAGCCCCTAGAAAGCAGATAATCCAGTGCCTCTTGACCTTCTTTTGTATTTATTAACAAATGATGGTAAAATTTCTTCAGGAGCTCATGTGCCTCAGCCATTTTTTGTTCTCCAGAAGACTCTGGCCGGGCTCCGGAATGGACTGTTATATCATCTGGAAAATCAATTTGGTATTTGTCAGCAAGGTGAGAAACCGACTCGGCAAAAGAATAGCCTTCCATCTGCCTTAAAAAAGAGAAAACATTGCCGCCCGCTCCGCAGCCAAAGCAATGAAAAATCTGTTTGTCGGGCGATACGGAAAACGAAGGTGTGCTTTCTCCATGAAAAGGACAGAGTCCAAAGTAGTTTCGGCCTTGCTTCTTTAATTGAACATAATCACCTATGACTTCAACGATATCTGCCGACTTTTGCACCTGATCCACAATTTCATCTGGTATCCGATTTCCCATCTTATAACACTCCGTCGTACATTATTCGATGCTTTAGTGCAAAATCCCTTCATCGTTCGACAGGATTTTTTGCAGCAGTGTAATAAATCGTTCTCGATCTTCTTTATTCAATTTTTTAGGCCCTTTGGCATATACGCCTTTTCTTCTTTGTTTGCCGGAAAAATGACGGCCCTCTAGAGCAAAATCAATCGCATCTTCTTTGTAAAGACGACCTCTTTCCGACATAACAGAGACATTTCTGTTCAACAGCAGAGATGCTAATCCGATGTCCTGCGTCACAACGATATCTCCCGGTTTTACGTGATTTGCAATATATAAATCAGCAGCTTCTTTATGAGGATCAACATACTTCCATTTTTCTTCATTGCTTCTGGAAAGCTGATAATGTTCAAATGAAGCGACAAAAAGAACTTGAACTTCATACTCGGATGCTGTTTGTAAAATTTCATCTTTTACCGGACAAGCATCAGCATCGACAAAAATCGTCTTTTCTTGTTCATTAAGAAGAGTAATTCTCCATCCCTCCATTAAACTCCTGCATAAAAGCAAGCAAAATCGCACATCCTTTATTATTGTGGATGTATATGAATTTGTCGAAAAATTTCCGGGAGAAATTCTTGACATCTTACCCATAATAGTTTATTCGTATCACACGATCCTTAAACCTAAAATTAATCATTTTATCACAATTTTTTATTATAATACAAACTTCACAAAGATGCTATTGTTTTTCATTATTCCCTTTTGGCACAGCCAAAAACCCAGGATAGAGCGTCCTGAGTTATATGTTTTTTGTTTTGAGATGATGGATAATATTTGCTGTTTCCTCAACCGCTTTATTTGAAACATCAACAACCTGGCAGCCGATCCGATCCACAATCTTTTCAAAATACTCGAGTTCCTCTTTGATTCTATTGATATTTGCATAAATCGCTTTATCATTAAGCCCGAGTGATTTTAAGCGTTCTTTTCTGATATGATTCAGTTTATCAGGGCTAATCTTTAAACCGATGCATTTTTTCGGATCAACGTTAAAGAGTTCTTCCGGCGGATCAACCTCCGGTACAATCGGAACATTGGCAACCTTCAGGCGTTTGTGTGCGAGATATTGAGACAGCGGTGTTTTAGACGTTCTTGACACGCCGATCAAAACGATATCAGCTTTTAAAATCCCTCTTGGATCACGTCCATCATCGTATTTAACTGCAAACTCGATGGCCTCCACTTTTTTGAAATAATCTTCATCAAGCTGGCGCACCCGCCCCGGTTCGTATTTCGCTGTTAAACCGTAGGCTGTTTCCATTTTATCAATCAACGGGCCGATAATATCATAATATAAAACATTTGCTTTTTCCGCTTCGGCTATCAAATATTCTCTGATTTCGGGCACCACGAGTGTAAAACAGATAATGCCCCCGTCTGCCTTTGCAAGTGAAATCACTTCATTGATAGTGCCTATATCTTCAACATAAGGAATTCTTCTTACATGAGTATCATCCGCCGATCCGTTAAATTGGCTGAGTGCTGCTTTTACTACCAATTCAGCCGTTTCACCGACGGAATCCGATACAACATAGATGATGCGGTTATTCATATTATCCCCCCGTTAGTTTGCAATCTTATAGGATTTCATTTTCAGATAAACTGACAAGTATTTTGGTCATATTTGTTTTTGTCACTCTGCCGATCACTTCAAAGCCTTTATCGGTGTCTTTGATGACAGGAAGTGCATCAATTTGTTTTTCTATTAAGTGCTTTGCAATGTCCATCACATAATCCTCGCGTCTGCACACCGTAATGTTCGGCATCCTTGTCATGATGATGTGAACAGGGACCGATGTAAGCTCCTGCTGGCCAATGCTCGCTCTGAGCAAGTCTTTTCGTGAAAGCACCCCGACTAAAACAGCATCGCGGTCCACCACAAACAGAGTACCTACATCTTCTAAAAACATGGTGCAAATCGCATCGTACACAGAAACGTTTTCGTGAATCACTACGGGGATAGATTGAAAGTCTTTCACCTGAAGCTTTTTGAGTTTATCCGCCAAAAGCTGCGTGCCGGTTTTTCCCGTATAGAAATAACCGACTCTCGGGCGCGCCTCGAGGAATCCTGACATGGTGAGTATGGCTAAATCCGGGCGCAATGTCGCCCTGGTTAGGTTCAGCTTTTCTGCAATATGCTCCCCTGTAATCGGCCCGTTTTCTTTTACAATCTGCAAAATATGTTCTTGCCGTTTATTTAGTTCGATCGTACTCACCACCTTTTCACTTCATAGCTATGTAAAGAAATAATAATCCATATTATAACGTAAATATCTTGTAATCAAACAAAAAACTTATAAATGGGGAAAAGACGATTACCGATCACACAGCAACCGCCTTTTCTCTCTTTATTTTACAATAAGGGCATTCATATTCGCAAAGGACTTGATCTCATCCGCCAAGCTTACCATTTGCGCTAAACGATTTGCCTTTAATGACTCATTATCCGCTATAACCATTGTATGATCGAAGTAAGCATCGATCGGTTCTTTTAAGGCTGCAAGTGAAGCAAGCGCCGCCTCATAATCTTTTTTGCTGAAGTTTTCCTGCAGATTTTGCTTCGCTGTTTGGTAGGCATCAAACAGTTTTGCTTCGTATTCATTTTCAAACAGATCAGGCTGAATGTCTCCGCGGACTCCTTTTTTGCTGATAGAGATCACTCGGCCTAACGCTTCGGCTGTTTCCTTAAAACCAGGTGCACCAAGCTTTTGCTCCAGTACTTGTGCTTTATGCAGCGCAGAGTACGGCTCAAGCTCAGAGCTTTCCAGCACGGCGTCAATGACATCATGTCTGATTTGTTCAGCATTCAAGACATATTTCAAGCGCTGAGTGAAGAAATCCAGCAGTTCATTTTCTTTATCGGTTTGTACGAAAGTAAGCAGCTCTTCAAATGAAATTCCCCAGTTGCGGTCAAGAAGAATCGCAACAATACCGCTTGCTTGGCGGCGCAGTCCGTAAGGGTCCTGGGAACCGGTCGGAATTACGCCGATAGAGAAGAATGAAGCGATTGTGTCAAGCTTATCCGCCATTGCTACAACAGCTCCGGTGAAAGTAGAAGGTGTTTCTCCGCCCGCTGATCTAGGCATATAATGTTCATTGACTGCCGCAGCCACAGCTTCATCTTCGCCAAGCATTCTCGCATACTTTTCGCCCATAATTCCTTGAAGTTCAGGGAATTCATATATCATATGCGTCACAAGGTCGAATTTAGAAATTTCAGCAGCCCGCTTCACATGTTTTAATGTATCTTCATCAGCCTGAAGACGAACGGCAAGTTTCTCTGCGATTGATGTGACTCTTCTAACCTTATCAGCAAGAGAACCAAGCTCTTCATGGAAAACGATATTTTCAAGCTTCTTCACATTTGCATCAATGTTTAGTTTCTGATCTTCCTTGTAGAAGAATGAAGCATCAGATAAACGTGCGCGCAGCACTTTTTCATTGCCTCGGGCCACATTTTCAATCGCGTGGCTGTTGCCGTTTCGGACTGTGATAAAGTGAGGCAGCAGGTCACCGTTTTTGTCTTTGACAGGGAAGTAGCGCTGATGCTCTTTCATTGTCGTGACAAGCACTTCTTCAGGAATTGACAGAAACTCGGATTCAAATGAACCGTAAAGAGCTGTCGGGTATTCTACTAAATGATTCACTTCATCAAGAAGGTCTTCGTCAACTGGAATGCTCCAATTGTTTTCATCAGCCATTGTTTCCAGCTGAGATTGAATCATTTGCTTTCGGACGCTAGGATCAGCAATAACATGCTGTTCTTTCAGCTGCTCTTCATAAGCTGAAGGTGATTCAATTGACACTTCATGTCCGAGGAAACGGTGTCCCTGTGTTGTCCGTCCAGACTCAACGTTTGTGATCGAAAATGGAATGACATCCTGTCCAAATAATGCGACAATCCATTTGATCGGTCGGATATAACGCAAATCTTCATTTCCCCAGCGCATGTTTTTCGGGAAATGCAAGCTTGTAATTAAACCGCTCAATTCTGGCAGAAGCGACTTCGTTTCTTGGCCAGCTTGGAATTTTTGCACGAATACATACTCTATGCCTTTTACTTCTTTGATGTACAGGTCTTCCACATTCGCGCCTTGGCCTTTTGAAAAGCCGATTGCCGCTTTTGTCCAGTTCCCGTCCGCATCAAGGGCAATTTTTTTCGCAGGCCCTTTTGCTTCTTCTTTTATATCATCCTGCTTTTCTGCGACATCCTTAACGAACACAGCAAGACGTCTCGGTGTATTGAATAGTTTCACTTCACCGTGAGTAATATTTTTTTCTTTAAGCCAGCCTGTCAGCTTGTCGCCAAGCTGAACCATGCTTTCATTCAAAAAGCGCGCCGGCATTTCCTCTAATCCGATCTCTAAAAGTAAATCCTGTTTACTCATGAGAAGAACCCTCCCCTTTAAGCATTGGGAACCCTAGTTTTTCTCGTTCCTCATAATAGGTTTTTGCTACTTTTCTAGCTAAATTCCGCACTCTTGCGATATAGCCCGTCCGCTCGGTAACAGAGATCGCACCTTTGGCGTCAAGCAGATTGAAGGTGTGCGAGCATTTCAGCACATAGTCATATGCTGGATGAACAAGTCCGTTATCCATTTGCTTGATCGCTTCTTTTTCATATGTGCTGAACAATTGGAACAGCATATCGACGTCTGATGTTTCAAACGTATAAACAGAATGCTCATATTCGGCCATCATGAATAAATCTTTTACTGTAAACCCTGACGTCCATTCCAAGTCAAACACGTTTTCTTTATCCTGGATATAAGACGCGAGACGCTCAATTCCATACGTAATCTCTACAGAAACGGGTTTACACTCTAATCCCCCGACCTGCTGGAAATACGTAAATTGTGTTATTTCCATTCCGTCAAGCCAAACTTCCCAGCCTAGACCCGCGCAGCCTAAAGACGGATTCTCCCAGTTGTCTTCAACAAAGCGAATATCGTGCTCAAGCGGATCAATTCCAAGAGCACGCAAGGAATCCAAATACAACTCTTGAATGTTATCAGGAGACGGTTTAATAATGACCTGAAACTGATGATGTTGATACAGTCTGTTCGGGTTCTCCCCGTAGCGGCCGTCTGCAGGACGTCTGGAAGGCTCTACATAAGCCACTTTCCACGGTTCAGGGCCGATACTGCGCAAAAATGTATACGGGCTCATCGTGCCGGCTCCTTTTTCTACATCGTAAGCCTGCATAAGCACACAGCCCTGACTGGACCAATGCTTTTGCAAGGTTAGAATCATGTCTTGAATATTCATTTCAAGCACCTCCACTTTTCTTTCATAAGTTGACTGCGGCAGCAACCAAAAAACTCCCGTCTCTATGCTTGCCAGCCGCAAACATAGGGACGAGAGTTCTCCCGCGGTTCCACCCTAGTTGCTGAGAACAAAATCCCAGCCTCTTTTTTTAAAATTGCTCAAGAATGCCTTTCGTTGCGTGCTCATCCTTAGCTTACACCGCCCTAAGGTCGCTTTCATGAGGTAAACGCAAGTACTTCTTTCTCTCACTGCAACATATTTTATAATAAATGATCATATAAAAAGATGGACCAAATGTCAACTTTTGTTTTCACCCATAAGATGTTTCATGCTTTCCATTTGATCTAAAAAGCGCTTTGATTTTAAATACAATCCCGAATATTCTTCGTAATATAAATCAATCACTTGCTTTAATTCAGCTTTTGTTTCCTCTTTTAAGGACACATTGCCGAGTCTCGACAGATCAAAATAGTAAAAGAGTCTTAACAGCCTTGCCGTTTGCGGTTTAATCGGTATCCTGTAAGGATCTTTTTCAAAACAGCGGTGGCATATAAAACCATTATCACGAACAGAGAAATGAAAGGTTCCGTCTTGGCTTTTACAATGTACACAATGATTCAGCTCAGGATACAGGCCCATGACACCGAGCATCTTCATTTGAACAATGAAGGTGATAACATCCGGATCTGTTCCTTCATTCAGCTGTTTTAATGATTCTAGTATGAATTCAAATAAATAAGGATTTGACTTTTTTTCTTCTGTGCCTCTGTCGACTAACTCAGCAATATAGGCAGCATATGCTGTTAAAAACAAGTCTTCCCTGATGCCTCTCATGCTGAGGATCATTTCCCCCTGCTGAAGCGTTCCGAGGCCCGATGTTTTTTGCATTAAGAAAGAACCATACAAAAAGGGCTGGCTGACTGCTGATAAACGGCTGTTCGGTTTTTTGGCGCCTCGTGCCATAACACCTATTTTTCCGTGTTCTCTTGTCAATAAAGTTACGATTTTATTCGTCTCTCCGTAATCATTTGTGCGAAGAACGATTCCTTCACATTTTGTCAGCATTTCCGCACCTTCCTCAAGCAGGAGCGGCCAAGAGGTTTATAAAATTGGATAATCAAATCGGGCTAGCTCATCTTCTAGTTCTTCGGGTCTTTCCATGTTCTCTTTTTCCAGTTCTTTAAAAAGAAGATACGTATCAACATTTCCTGTTTGAGAAAATACGTTCCAGGTAAAATTCAACACAAGAAACCCACCTTTCTGTAGTTAAACTAGCTTACCTAAACTCCAAATTCTTACCTTTATCTTGACCAGATGTCCTCCATTTCATGTTAAACAAAATTTGCTAATGTATCCCTGTTCCTGTGAGATAATGACACACACAGCAAGAGATTAATATTCGTCCTCTTTAAAGCCAAAATCGCGAAGCTGGGACATTTTATTACGCCAGTCTTTCTGCACTTTCACCCACAATTCAAGGTAGACACGGGAGCCCAACAGTGCTTCAATATCCGCTCTCGCTCTTTTTCCAACCTCTTTTAGAAGGCTTCCTTTTTTACCGATCACGATGCCTTTCTGGGAATCCCGCTCGACCACAATCGTTGCCGCTACGTGCACAGAACCGTTGTCCTGCCCTTTGATGGATTCGATGGCCACCGCAATGCTGTGCGGGATTTCTTCTCTCGTCAAATGCAGCACCTTTTCCCTGATTAATTCAGAAATGATAAATCGTTCAGGGTGGTCAGTTACCTGGTCACTCGGATAGAATTGCGGCCCTTCCGGCAAATACGCTTCAATCTGAGCGAGCAATGTTTCGATGTTATTTCCTTCTAAAGCAGAAATCGGAACAATTTCCTTAAAAGGATAACGTTTGCGGTATTCGTCAATTAGCAGAAGCAATTGGTCGGGATGAATTTTATCAATTTTGTTTACGATTAAGAATACAGGCGTAGACATCGTCTGCAATTTCTCAATGATAAATTCGTCGCCCTTCCCGTAGCCTTCCTCAGCATTGATCATAAACAAGATCAAATCGACTTCTTTTAATGTATTTTGCGCCACTTTCATCATAAAGTCCCCAAGTTTATGCTTAGGTTTATGAATCCCTGGTGTGTCAATAAAAATGGTTTGTGATGTGCCTGTCGTCAGTACTCCTTGCACCTTGTTTCTCGTCGTTTGGGGCTTATCGCTCATGATCGCGATTTTTTGTCCAATGACTCTGTTCAAAAATGTAGATTTTCCTACGTTTGGTCTTCCAATAATGGATACAAATCCTGATTTAAAGCTTTCGTTCGTCATGTAAATCCTCCGATGAAAATGCGCCTGGCAATAATTCTTCCACAGTCATTTCTTTTATTTGTCCTTGTAAATTAGTTAGTACGACAATAACGTCTTTTGTGCAAAGCTCAGAAATCACCTGGCGGCAGGCTCCGCACGGAGATACCGGTCCAGGGGTGTCAGCCGCAACGGCCAGCATCTGAAACTCTGTATCCCCTTCAGAAACAGCTTTAAATAAAGCCGTACGCTCGGCGCAATTGCACATGCTGTATGCCGCGTTCTCAATGTTGCAGCCTCTGTACACTTTTCCATCCTTGGTAAGAAGAGCGGCTCCTACTTGGAATTTGGAATACGGCGCATATGCCATATCACGCGCTTTTAAAGCTTCTGTTATTAATTCTTGTCTGTTCATGTGTACATTCCTCTCTTACCTATAATGGTACCGCTATCACTTTATATTTTACATAATCGCGCGCTTTTTTTCACGCCCATTTCTAAAAATGTAAAATAAATGTAAGAATTTTCAGCCATTACAGCTTTGGCAAAAAAATAAGTAAACCAATGATACACGAAATCACGGCAAAAACGCAAACAGCCCCGGCGGCAGCGTCCTTGGCCGCTTTAGCAAGAGGGTGATGTTTGTCAGTTATTAAATCAACCGTATGTTCAATGGCTGTATTTAAAAGCTCAAGCGAAAACATACCGCCAATCAAAAGGAATATAATCATCCACTCAATCATGCTGAGCTCTACAAGGAAGCCGCAAATGAGAACAGCGCAGGCGGCTGCGGCATGAAATTGGAAATTCCGCTCCGTCCGCGCTGTTTCCCAGATGCCCCGGCCTGCATGCACGAAGCTTTTGAAGAATCGCTTCAGCTCATTTCTATGATCTTTTGAGTCCATAAGCGTCCAGCAATTCCTTTTGCTTAGTAAACATCTCCTCTTCTTCCTCTTTCGTCATATGGTCATATCCTAAAAGGTGCAGAAATCCGTGTACAGCTAGAAATCCGAGCTCTCTTTTAAAAGAATGATTATACTCCTCTGCCTGCTCTCTTGTGCGATCGGCACTAATGATAATATCACCTAAAACCGGAGGCATTTCAGCGCCCACGATTTCGATCTCGCCTTCTCCCTCTTCTTCAAGAGCAAATGAGATGACATCTGTCGGAGCATCCTTTCCCCGGTATTCTTTGTTAATCTGATGTATGTCATCATTGGAAACAATCGTGACAGAAACTTCAGCCTGATCCTGAACGCCTTCACGCTCAGCGGCAAATTGAAGCAGATTTTCTACTTCTTTGAGCATCTCTTCTGAGACGCTTCCTGTTTCATCAACGATATCAATCAGTAAACTCATCTATTTCACCTTCTTAGTAGCCTCCGGATATTCAATCCGGGAGTGGAAAATTCCTTTTAATGTTGCACAGAGCGTTTTTGCGATTGTATCCAGCTCTTTAAATGTCAAATCGCACTCACTGAACTGTCCGTCCTGAAGCTTATCGGATATAATACCCCGGACAAGCTTTTCAATTCGTTCAGGATTGGGATTATGCATGGATCTGACGGCCGCTTCAACACTGTCGGCCACTGATATAATTGCGGCTTCCTTTGACTGCGGCTTCGGCCCCGGATAACGGAACTCTTCCTCTGTAATCTGGTCGCCTTTTTCCTTCGCTTTATAGTAAAAAAACTTTAAAAGCGAGGTTCCATGATGTTGCTCAGCAATATCGACAAGCTCTTTCGGAAATTTATAGCTTCTCAGCATATTCGCACCGTCTGTCGTATGCGAGATAATAATATTTTTACTCAACTGAGGTGACAGCTTGTCATGCGGATTGTCAATATTCATTTGGTTTTCAATAAAATATTGCGGGCGCTTTGTTTTTCCGAGATCGTGATAATATGCGCCGACTCTTGCAAGCAAACCATTAGCCCCAACCGCTTCACAGGCTGCCTCTGATAAATTGGCAACCATTACACTGTGATGATATGTACCTGGTGTTTCCGTCAGTATTTTGCGCAATAGCGGATGGTTAGGATTAGACAGCTCGAGCAGCCTCATGGTGGATAAAATGCCAAAGCCCGTCTCAAAAAACGGCATCAGGCCGATGATCAATACAGATGAAGCAAACCCCGACACAACCCCCATGAGCATTAACGTGCCGATTTCAAGACCCGATAGCGCAGTGTTCTGGATCAATAATAAGGATAGAACGACAACCATATTAATAAACGCCACGAAAAGTCCGGTCTGCAAAATCTTTGATCTTGCATTGTGTTTTCCTAAAAATAATACACCTGAAATGCCGCTGATCAAATAATAAATCCCTATGACATAATTGAATGTTCCTGTCACACCCTGATTAAACATCATACTTCCGCAAATCGCAAGAATGATACTTCCCAAAATGGCAATGCGTTCATTCATCAGCAGTTTGATTAAGATGGCGCCGGCCGCAATGGGGACCAGATAGCCGATATTATTATACTCCATCTTCTGAAACAAACTGACAACCTCCATGATCACAAGCAAAAGTGTTGTGATAATCGAGAATAACAGAATGGATTGATTTTTAAACTTCAGATTTTGTTTCTGTTTTTCAAAATAATATACAAGTGTTGCAATGAAAAGTCCGATCATAATCAATAGCCCGCTGATCGGTTTAAAGAGATTTGAGTTATTTAATAACCCGGTCAGCTCAAGTTTCCTGTACACTTCCCGATCAATGAGGTCATTTTCTTCCACGAGCACTTGTCCCTGTTTGATTTGAACCTGCTGGACATTATCTGAGGCTTCCTGCCGTTTTGCCTCTGTTGCTTTCGGATCGAAGACGTAATTCGGAATAATAGCAAAACGCCCGATTTCTGTCGCGGCTCCCAAGTATTTAGACGGAATAGAATTGCTCTTTAGCTCTTTTTCTACCTTATCCTTTGCATCAGATAGTTTATCCGAAGGGATTTCACTGCTCATGACCGTATTTACTGCGGTAATGACCGTATCTCTGACAAAAGAAAAGTCTTCACTGTCTGCTTTCAGCAATGTCTTGATGGAATCCTCGGATATGGAATCATTCACATCTGACGTCAATTTATCCTTTACGGATTTGACCATTGATTTTTCCGATGGTGATTTGCTGCCTTCTTCCGATGATTTTTTCACTTCACTAATACTGTCGAATATTGATGACACAAGGTCAATCCGATTGTCTGTATATTCTTTTTTTAATGTATATTGATCTTCAACCGCGTCCTCAGCGGCTTGCTTTTTTTCCTCTGTGGCTTTTTGATCTTCTACGGTTGCCGGAGCGTAAATGGTCTTGTCGCTGACTGAAAACAGGTCTAAATCAAGTGTTTCCGGCTTAACATGTACAAAGAGCAAAGCAAACATAATGGCAGCCAGCAGAAGATACAGCAGTACATGCATGGAGCGGGCATTTTTAAAACTGCTCCATTTTTTTGAGCTGCTTTTGGTCTTAGCCTTCTTTTTCAACACAAGAACCTCCTCTTGAAACATCAAGCCCATAAGCAATCATAAAAATGACCCGATAACGCGCGATCGGGTCATTCAGCATTAATTTTGCTTATCGTATGCTTCAATAATTTTCGCAACAAGCGGATGTCTGACCACGTCTGTCTGGTCTAGCTCAATCATAGAAATGCCGTCTATTCCTTTCAGCATCTCCTTCGCTACTGCAAGTCCCGATTTGACGCCTTTCGGCAGATCAATTTGGCTAACGTCACCTGTAATGATCATTTTAGAGCCAAAACCCAGTCTCGTCAAAAACATTTTCATTTGAGCAGGCGTGGTATTCTGTGCTTCATCAAGTATAACATAAGCATCATCGAGCGTCCGTCCCCTCATATATGCGAGCGGAGCAATTTCAATGATGCCTCTTTCCATCAGACGTTCTGTATGATCTGCCCCAAGCACATCATGGAGAGCGTCATACAGCGGGCGCAAATAAGGATCTACTTTTTCTTTTAGGTCACCTGGGAGAAAACCAAGGCTTTCACCAGCTTCCACGGCAGGTCTTGTTAAAATGATTTTTTTGATATGTCCGTTTTTTAAAGCATGGACTGCTTTTACGACAGCCAGGTACGTTTTCCCGGTTCCCGCCGGACCAATGCCGAATACAAGGTCATTCCGCTTCATAGCGGCCACGTATTCCCGCTGCCCCATTGTTTTTACACGGATTGATTTGCCTTTTGCGTTTTTTGTAATTTCTTCTTCATACATGCTTTCAAAGTATTCAAGTTCATTCTTCTTTGCCATTTTGATGGCGTAAATCACATCACGTTCAGAGATCTCTATCCCCTTGCGAATTAAAGCGAGGAGCGATCCCAGCAGCCTGTCTGCAATCTGAAACGATTCATCATCGCCTGAAACATAAATCGTCTCGCCGCGCGTAATGATATTTACATTCAGATCTTTCTCCATCAATTTCAAAAAAGAATCTTGGTTCCCGAAGAGTGAAAGCGCCTCGTCCGGGTTTTTCAGTTTTTGATTCATCGCAAGTAAATGTTCTGTCATTCTTCAGTCTCCCTGACAATAGGTGTGGTTTGAACGATATCTTCTATAACTTGGTAGAGAATAATCAACTTTACTTTACCATTCTCAACAGTCTGGTGCAAAACTTTTTCACTTTTCACCTCGCCGTTTTCGCCTATTTTATCCTCTACATCCTGTTTACCCAATTTAATGCCTTCTTGAACTGCTTCTTCTTTCGTATATTTTCGTAAAGCCTCTTCACTTTCTCTCGTTTGCTCTTTGACATAGGATACAGGGAGCTTAAATCCGAGAAAATGAAGCGAATGCTTTTCTTGTTCTGTTTTTGGATGCTTCAATTCCTCTTTTTTAAACGTCATCCCCCAGATCGGGATTGCCAAAGAACCAAAAGAAAGCTTGTGCTTTGTCCTTACTTTGCCCGTATAGACGTTAAATAATGTTTCAAGCGGGACTGTCACTTCTGATCTATACCAGGTTTCTCCGTAAATTTCTGCTTTTGAGGCAACTTCTTGCTGATGGTCTTCGCTGCCGATCAGTCCCGAAACAAGCAGCTGACCCTCTTCAACATGATCGTGTATGGCAGCCATGGGCTGTCCTTTTTGCACAAACATTCTCGTAATGGTTGCTTTCTTTTTGGCGACAATATTGCGCGGGCTAACATACTTTTCTTTTTCGGGCTCATTTTTCTCCACAACTTTCATGTGAATGGTCGTCCCCTTCAGATCAACTCCGACCCAAGTGATATTGTCTATTCCATTGGTTAATGATTTCTGTATTTTTTCGGGCGACATCATTAAAAACTGCAGACGGCCCTTTTTGACGCCGATTTCATTAAGATGCTGCCTCATTTGATGTTCTGTTTCAGGCTTAGCGCCTGTCACATCAATTTTCCACACCATATTGGACAGCAAAAACAAAAGGATGAAAAAAATCGCAAAACCGATCGTAAACCCTATATTCAGCTTTGATTTCAGCAACAGGAAGGGAAAACCCTTCCGATTGATAAATCGGGCTTTACATTTAAATTTACTTCTCACCCGCCGAAAGGCATGTACATCCTGAAGCTGTATATATAACGATACGGCTTCTTTCTTTTTTTTGACATGAAAGACCGGAATCCCCTGTCTTGTGCATTCATTAAGGAGCCGCTCAATCCCTCTTCCCGTCAATTCAAGCTGGACCTTACCCGAAAAAAAAGACAGCCATTTATTTTTCACAACATTTCCCCCTCGGCTTTATGACTCAACATATCGAACGACATCAATCGTACCCTCCAAAAGTATCTCTTCCGGAAGAATCGCCTTGATGACAAAATTTTTACCAGATATGATGCACTGGCCCTGCTTCAGCATCAGCCTCACTTCATTCTCACTGAAAAGCAAAAGACCTCTGTGGTTTTCTATGTAGATATGAAGTCTGCCAACCATTGTAATCCTCGGCAGATCCATCATAACGTCCGGGGGAATTTCCAATGCTCTTGTCAGCCAAGCTTTCATACGATTCTTTCTTTGCCCCATACAAAAAGAACCCCCTTTCATCTCATATGTATGATTTGAAAGGAGGTTCTAACACTTTAATTTTTACGGGCTGGGCGCATCGTACGGTGAGGTTTTTTCGCCCGTGGAGGTCCGAACACCTCTCCTAGAACGATCCCCTGTACGACAGTGTCTTTATTCACCTGAAGCATTTTTTGTTTTGTGTATACTGTTTTTTGTTTGGCAGCAGCAAGATCTCGTTCCAGCCCTTTCAAGTTTCTTGCTGTTTCCCTGCGTCTTTCTTCCGCTTCCCGTCTTGCCTGTTCCATACGGTTAGGGATAGGTGCAGGGGCGTCTTCTTTTGACTGCTTCTTTTGAGGAGAAGCAGATTGCACGTGTTGAGGTTTTTTTCTTTTTTGGCTGTTTTGCTTTTCTTCTTTGTTCTTTTTGCCGAAAATCGCAGAAATGATTCCGATAATCGCTGCAATAATAAGCGGATTGGTCAGTATATCTTCCATCAGAGTTCTCCCTTCTTAGAGAGATTATGATTTGCGGTCTTCATCAGACGAATCTTTCGTCAGTTTGCCGAATGAATCACGCATTTCTGTGTCAGCATCGATGTTTTTGATATTCATGTAGTCCATGACGCCAATATTCCCTTCACGTAAAGCTTCTGCCATCGCAAGCGGCACTTCCGCTTCGGCTTCTACCACTTTCGCGCGCATTTCTTCTACGCGGGCGCGCATTTCCTGTTCTTGAGCGACAGCCATCGCACGTCGTTCTTCCGCTTTTGCCTGCGCGATGTTTTTATCAGCCTCGGCCTGATCGGTTTGTAAAATTGCACCGATGTTTTTGCCGATATCTACATCTGCAATATCAATTGAGAGAATTTCAAACGCAGTTCCTGAGTCCAATCCTTTTCCAAGGACTGTCTGAGAAATCATATCAGGGTTTTCAAGCACTTTTTTATGATTATCTGATGAACCGATTGTAGAGACAATCCCTTCGCCGACACGGGCTACAATGGTTTCTTCCCCTGCTCCCCCGACGAGGCGTTCGATATTCGCTCTTACTGTGATTCTCGCTTTCGCTTTCATTTCAATCCCGTCCATGGCAACACCGGCAATAAATGGTGTTTCAATCACCTTAGGGTTAACACTCATCTGCACGGCTTCCAATACGTCACGGCCGGCAAGATCAATAGCAGCACAGCGTTCGAATGTGAGTTCAATGTTGGCTCGCTGAGCAGCGATCAGAGCATTGACAACTCTGTCAACGTTTCCTCCGGCAAGATAGTGGCTTTCAAGCTGGTTTGTTCCAACGTCGAGTCCGGCTTTATGCGCTTTAATCAGCGGGTTAACAACCCGATTCGGAATGACGCGGCGAAGCCTCATCCCTACAAGAGTGAAAATGCTGATTCTAACTCCGGCTGCTAATGCTGAAATCCATAGCATCACAGGCACAAATGTAAAAAATACAGCTAAAACAATGATCCCTACTACGATAATAGCCAGAATCATAAGTGTTGATGGATCCATATCTATTCTCCTCGTTTCTGTTTAAATTTCTCGCACGACAATGCGGGAGCCTTCTACTTTAATCACCTTTACTTTCTTATCTTTTTCTGTAAACGATCCCTCTGAAACGACGTCAAGGCGTTCATCATCAATAATGACGGTACCGGAAGGACGCAGCGGTGTAAAGGTTATACCCACTTTTCCCATTAAGTCCGTGCGCGTTTGATTTGAAACGTAGCCGCTCTCCGTATTTGTAGAATCATTTAATATCAATTTCTTAAAGAATTTCATACGCTTTCCCAACACCCTTGTCAGTAAAATAAAAGCTGTAATCGAAACAGCTGAGGCGATCAAGAGAGAAACCGCCATGACAGTGAAGCTCCCCGCGGCTAAAAACAGGCTCGCAATAATCGCTCCCAAGCCCAGTAATCCAATGATTCCTCCGGGAAGAAAAATCTCAAGCAGGATGAGGATCACCCCTGCTATAAAGAGGAGAACCGTCTCATACCCGGCAAGGCCGGCTGCAAGATGCCCGTAAAAGAACAGCAATAACGCAATAAGTCCAGCCGTTCCAGGGAGGCCGACACCCGGTGAAAAAAGCTCCACCGTCAGACCTAAAAAAGCGATTGTCAGCAGAATAGGGACAATGACCGGATTCGTCAGCCACCTTGCCGTCTTTTCCGCAAAGCTCTCCTTTGCGTAGCTGATCTGCGCTTTTTCGAACCCAAGCTTCTTTACGAGCGTGGACAAATTGTCAGCAGTGCCTTCTGAATAGCCTACCTCAATTGCCTTGTCTGCGTTAAGTGTCAGCAGATCTCCCTTAGGCGCGCCGACTTCCTTGGCATCTATATCCGGGTCAGCCATTGCGAGCGCATATTTTGGATCGCGGTTATTTTTCACTGCGGCATCTTCCATCTCTGCCAGCCAAAGTGATTGAGCTTTTTGGTCAGCGGCATTGCCTTGGCCATCAACAATCGCGGCGGCTCCCATTTTTCCGCCAGGCGCCATATAAATGTGATCTGCTTGCAGTGCAATATATGCACCAGCAGACAACGCGCGTTTGTTGACATATGCAGTTACGGGGATCTCGCTTTCGGTTATCAAATCGGCCATATCAATAGCAGATTTGACCAATCCCCCCGGGGTATTGATATCAAGAATAATATGGTCTGCATGTGCATCCTTTGCGTCTTGTAACGAACGGGACAAAAACGAGGCGAGACCCTGTTCGACATTTTTTTCAACCGGAATCACATAAACAGTTTGTTTTTCTGCTTTTGCGTTCAGTTGTACGCCTAATAAAGAAAGCAAAAATATACTCAAAAGAGCAGCACGGAATCCTTTGATTTGAAGCAAGGGCGGTGTATCCCTCCTTCCTTTTATAATAAGTGCCTTCTCTTCATACGTAACAAATGTATCAAAGGTTTCATTTTTTTATGTATAAAAAAAGACATCTCTCTTAGAAAGATGTCCTTTTCTTTGCCATTTAAGACAGTTGACTGCTCACAAGCTTATTAATTAAACTTCCGTCAGCTTTACCTTTTACTTTAGGCATAATTGCCCCCATCACTTTGCCCATGTCCGCTTTTGAGCTCGCACCGACCTCCGCGATGGTTTCATTTACGATTGTACGCAGCTCTTCTTCTGACAGCTGCTCAGGTAAATAAACTTCTAAAATGTCCAGCTCTTTTTGAACTTTATCTACTAAATCTAAACGATTAGCGTTTGAAAATTCCTGGAGGGAGTCTTTACGTTGCTTAAGTTCACGAGAAAGGACAGTGAGTTCCTCATCCTCGGTCAAACTGTCTTTCTTAAGCTTAATTGCTTCATTTTGAAGTGAAGCCTTAACCATTCGAACGACAGTCAGTTTGTCTTTCTCACGGTTTTTCATATACAGCTTCATATCCTGGTTGAGACGCTCAAGAAGACTCATAAATCCACCCTCTTTTAGAATTTGCGTTTTCTAGCAGCTTCAGACTTTTTCTTGCGCTTTACGCTAGGTTTTTCATAAAATTCACGCTTTCTTGCTTCTTGCAAAGTACCTGTCTTTGATACACTGCGTTTGAAGCGACGAAGAGCATCTTCAAGCGATTCGTTTTTTCTAACGACCGTTTTTGACATTCTCTTTCCCTCCCTCCGAATACACCAATCGACTACCTTTAAGTTACACATATAAACATGTACTTTGACATTATAATATAAGCCATCAGTCAGGTCAACTAAGTGAGTTCACTTTTCCGTCATGAGTGCGACTGCCTGTCTATATAATGATAGAAAGGGGTTGGTGAATAGGATGTTAATTCTGATTAGCTTTACTGCTCTTATATTATTCTTTCTCGCAGGCATGAACATGCTTCGAAAAGGCTTAATTTCTATGGCGTACTCAAAAATTGAAGATCGTTTGCTTTTATTTACGGACCATCCGTTAAAAGCGTTTCTTATCAGCATTGTATTTACGGGGATACTTCAGAGCAGTTCAGCCTTTATGGTCATTGTCATCGGCTTTGTAAGTGCGGGCGTTCTTTCTTTTAAGCGGACGATACCGATGATTCTGGGGACGAATGTTGGCTCTACTTTTACAACTGAATTTATTGCTATCAAAATGGATATTTTGATTTGGGTTCTTTTAATAGGAGGTTTATTGTTTTTTCTGACTGGCAGGTATCCTTTGAAACAGCTGGGAACAAGCTTCCTTGGACTGGGCATCATCTTCTTTTGCATCAGCGGATTCAGCCACCTTGCCGGGCCGCTGACGAAGCTGAAAACGGGAGCCGACGTTCTATACCATGTTAACGATTCAAACTGGTCCGCTTTGCTCATCGGGATGGTGTTAACTGCCATCATTCACTCCAGTTCTGTCTGTATCGGCATTTTGATGAGTTTTATGAATGAAGGGATTATCGGACTGACACAGGCGATGAGCGTCGTACTCGGATCCAATATCGGGACATGCATTACAGCTGTCATGGCTGCTGTATCCGGCGGATATGCGGCGAAACAGACAGCGTATGCCCATGTGGTATTTAACGTGCTAGGGGTGGCTCTAGTATTGCCTTTTCTGACCGCAGCGACCGGCTTTGTAGAGCATTTATCACCCGATCCTACCCAAAGGATTGCTCATTTCAGTCTTTTATTTAATGTAGTAACAGCTCTTTTATTCCTTCCGCTTACAAACTTGTTTTACCGATTGATTCACTTTCTTATCCCGGCTAAATAAAAAAACCGGTACATTTTAATGCACCGATTTTTTAGGTTAAGAAGACAAACGCATGTGTTCAGTTATTTCATCCTCAACCACACGGACAAACTGTCCTTCGTTGTAAGGATAACCTGCTTTTAGGATTTTGACTTTTACGATTTTGCCGATCATATCTTCCGTACCTTTGAAAACAACCTTCATATAATTGTCTGTGTAACCGACAAACATATTTTCTTCTTCTGTTTCCTTAAACGCTTCCTCAGGGATAATCTCAAGCACTTCATTTTCATACTGAGAAGCGTATTCTTTTGCAAGCTGGTCAGAAAGAGCAATCAGGCGGTGCACACGTTCGTTTTTCACGTTTTCATCCACTTGGTCTTCCATTCGCGCAGCTGGTGTTCCTGTACGCTTACTGTAAGGGAAAACATGCAGTTCAGAGAATTTATGTTCTTTAATAAAGTTATAGGTTTCCATAAATTCTTCTTCTGTTTCTCCAGGGAACCCGACGATGACATCAGAAGTAACAGCTAAGCCTGGCAGTGCTTTTTTCAATTTATTTAAACGGTCTGCAAAGAATTCCATTGTATATTTGCGTCTCATCCGTTTAAGCACTGTGTTTGATCCGGATTGGATAGGAATATGCAGATGATTCACTATCTTATCTGAGCGGTCTAAGACCTCGATCACTTCGTCAGTGATTTGGCTGGCTTCGATTGAAGAAATTCTGATCCGTTTCACGCCTTCCACACGGGTGTCTAATTCGCTCAAAAGCTTCGCGAAGTTGTAATCTTTCATATCTTCGCCGTAGCCGCCTGTATGAATACCCGTAAGAACAATTTCCTTATATCCGGCATCGACAAGCTGCTGCGCTTGTTTAATGACTTCTTCAGGGTCGCGGGAGCGGAGCAGGCCTCTCGCCCACGGAATGATACAGAATGTGCAGAAATTATTGCAGCCCTCCTGTATTTTCAATGACGCTCTTGTCCGGTCCGTGAAAGCAGGCACATCAAGCTCTTCATATACTCTTGCTTTCATGATGTTGCTGACGCCATTAATCGGCTGGCGTTCTTCTCGGTATTGGTCAATGTAGCCAAGCATTTTTTCACGGTCCTGTGTTCCGACTACAATGTCGACACCGGGGATCGCCATAATCTCAGCAGGTGAGGTTTGCGCGTAGCAGCCTGTGACACAGATGACACCGTCAGGATTTTGACGAATGGCGCGTCTGATCACTTGGCGGCTTTTTTTATCTCCCGTATTTGTAACCGTACATGTATTAATGACATATACATCAGCTGTTTGTTCAAAATCTCTTCTTTCATAGCCCGCTTCTTTGAAAAGCTGCCAGATTGCTTCTGTTTCATAATGGTTGACTTTACAGCCAAGCGTATGGAAAGCAACAGTTGCCATTACTGATCACCTCTTAATAACTCTGTTTGATAAGAAATCGCGCTTAACGCGTATAGCGGAGCGGTTTCTGTCCTTAAAATTCTCGGTCCAAGGCCGCACGTCACACCGTCTTGCTCTGTGAGCCGTTCAACCTCCGCTTCTGTTAAACCGCCTTCGGGACCAAATACGATCAATAGAGATGATCCTTTCGGAAGGCTGCTTACAATCGCGCTGAATGCGCTTATTTCCCCTTGCTTCGATGACTCCTCGTATGCAACGACACATTTATCGAAATCCTGCATCCTTTGAAGAAGCTGCTGAAAAGAATGGACATCCATCACTCGCGGCACTTCGTTACGGTACGATTGCTCAGCCGCTTCCTTTGCAATTTTCGTCCATCTTTCCCGCTTTTTCTTTGCCTTTTTGTCATCCAGCTTGACAACAGAACGCGCGGCTTGGAAAGGAATAAAGGCATGAGCTCCGAGCTCAGTCCCCTTTTGGATAATCCATTCAAGCTTATCTCCTTTCGGAAGGCCGCTCGCAATATAGACCTTTATCGGAAGCTCTCTGTTTTCATTCGTCCATTCTATCACAAGGCAGGACACTTTATCTTTGGAAACAGATTGAAGTTCACATTTTGCCTCGAAGCCGTCTTGAGAGCAGCAGATAATCTGATCTCCCTCATTCATTCTCATCACGTTCACAATATGATGAACATCTTCGCCGGTAATCGAAAAAGCCGGCGCTTCCTCTATTTGCTGCTTCGTGAGCTCGATAAAATATCGTTGCATACGCTGTGACACCTACTAACTGTTATTTTTTCGCAATAATGCTGACCCAATCTTCCATTGAAAGGATTTCTACAATGGTAAAGCCAGCTTGTTCCAGTGCTTCTTTTACTTCTTGTTTTTTATGACCGATGATTCCTGACGTAATAAAGTGGCCGCCTTCTTTTAACAGGCTGTACGCTTGTGAAGTAAAGCGAAGAATGACTTCAGCCAAAATGTTGGCCACAATCACATCATGTTCCCCTTCAATCCCGTCTAACAAATTGTTTTGCTTCACTTGAGCAATATCGCTGACTTTGTTCAGCTTGAGATTGAGGCGTGCACTTTCTACAGCCACGGGATCAAGATCGTAGGCATGAACCGATTCAGCCTCAAGCATTGCAGCCGCAATACTTAAAATTCCCGAACCAGTGCCGACATCAATCACCTTATCACCCTTTTGCACAAAGCGTTCAAGCGCCTGAATGCAGAGTACGGTTGTCGGATGTGTCCCTGTGCCGAAAGCCATTCCCGGGTCCATTTCAATAATCAGTTCATCAGTATGGACCGGCGTATATTCCTCCCACGTCGGCACAATTGTAAACTTTTCAGAAATTTTCACAGGATGATAATACTTTTTCCAGGCAGTCGCCCACTCTTCTTCATTTACTTCAGAAATAGTGATGTGGTTTCTGCCCAAATCAATATTGTAAAGAAGGAGATTATTAATCGTTTCTTTAATGCCGTCTACAGTTTCGCCCAGAAAACTGTTAACAGGCAGATATGCTTTGACAATGACACCCTCATCTGGGTAATCATTGGGGTCGAGCTGGTAGATTTCCCCGTACACATTCTCACGTTCTTTAATTAAATCAAGCGGGTCCTCTATCACAACCCCACTTGCACCAGCTTCATGCAATATATTTGAGATAGGTTCGACCGCTTCATGTGTTGTGTGAATGCTTAATTCGGACCATTTCAAAACTACCAACTCCTCATCCAATAATTAATCGCCTTTAAACGCGCGTTTTACCTTGTCAAAGAAACTCATTTCCTGTTCGTCAGGCAGGTTTCCGCTGACTTCGGCAAATTCGCGGATAATGTCTTTTTGTTTATCAGTCAGATTTGTCGGCGTAACGACGCGGACGACGATATGCTGGTCACCCTGTCCATAGCCTCTGACATTTTGAACGCCTTTGCCTCTTAATCTGAATTTCGTTCCTGTTTGTGTACCGGCCGGAATTTTCAATTTCACTTTTCCATGCAGCGTCGGCACTTCTACCTCATCTCCAAGAGCAGCCTGAGCAAACGTTAACGGCATTTCACAGTAAATATCATCGCCGTCACGCTCGAAGAACTCGTGTGCGCGTACATGGAACACGACAAATAAATCCCCGGCAGGGCCGCCGTTTATTCCTGGTTCACCCTGTCCCGAGAGACGAAGCTGCTGCCCGTCATCTACACCGGCTGGAATTGTCACGTTGATTTTCTTGCGTTTTTTGATTTTTCCTTTGCCGCCGCAGTCCGCACATTTGTTTTTAATGATTTTGCCTGTACCTTCACAGTGGTGGCAGACCCGTCTGTTAACGACTTTTCCAAACGGTGTATTTTGCTCCACGTTTAACTGGCCGGAGCCTCCGCAGTGGGAGCATGTTTCTGGATTTGTTCCAGGTTTCGCGCCTGAGCCTTTACATGTTTCGCACGTTTCCTCGCGGGGAATTTCGATGGTTGTTTCTTTACCGAAAGCCGCATCCTCAAACGACAGGGTCATCGTATACTGTAAATCAGCACCCTGGCGCGGAGCATTTGGATCTCTTCGTCTTGTGCCTCCGCCGAAAATACTTGAGAAAATATCATCGAAACCAAAACCGCCGAAATCGCCGCCGCCAAAACCTCCGCCGCCGAAGCCTTGGTTAGGATCAGTGTGACCAAATTGATCGTAATGCGCTCGTTTTTGGTCATCTGACAGCGTTTCGTACGCTTCTTTTACCTCTTTAAATTTTTCATCTGATCCGGCTTCTTTGTTAATATCAGGATGATATTTTTTTGACAGCTTCCGATAAGCTTTTTTAATTTCATCCTTTGAAGCGCTCTTACTTACTCCCAGCACTTCATAGTAATCACGCTTACTCATCTCGCTTCACTCTCCCGAATTTCTCACATAAATTAGATTGTATCATTTTGAATTATGATTTTTCAATTCCTTTTATCCCGGGCAAGAAAAAAAGTCAAAGCCAAGAGATGCCTGACTTTGACTTTCTAATCATTGAATCAGATTATGAAATGTGTTCTTTTCGGTCAGCTCCTGAAGCGGGACTGACCCTAAAAAGAACTTATTTTTTGTTTTGGTCGTCGTTTACTTCTTCGTATTCAGCGTCGACAACGTTGTCATCCGCTTTGCCTTCAGCGTTTGCTCCGCCTTGAGCTTGCTGTGCTTTAGCGGCTTCTTCATAAAGCTTCATAGAAAGCTCTTGAACGATTGTTTGAAGCTCATCTTTTTTCGCTTTGATCTCTTCAAATTCGTTTTTCTCAATCGCTGCTTTTAAAGCGTCTTTGGCATCGTTGGCTTTTTTCACTTGTTCTTCATCCACTTTGCCTTCAAGATCTTTTAATGTTTTCTCAGTTTGGAAAACAAGCTGATCTGCTTCGTTGCGGACTTCGATTTCTTCTTTTTTCTTCGCATCAGCGTCAGCATTTTCTTCCGCTTCTTTAACCATGCGTTCGATCTCTTCATCTGAAAGACCTGAAGAAGATTTGATTGTAATGTTTTGTTCTTTTCCTGTGCCTAAGTCTTTTGCTCTTACGTTTACGATACCGTTTTTGTCAATATCGAAAGAAACTTCGATTTGAGGCACGCCGCGCGGTGCTGGCGGGATATCAGTAAGCTGGAAGCGGCCGAGTGTTTTGTTGTCGGCAGACATTGGGCGCTCACCTTGAAGAACATGGATATCAACAGCTGTTTGGTTATCAGCAGCAGTTGAGAACACTTGAGATTTGCTTGTCGGGATCGTCGTGTTGCGGTCGATCAGTTTTGTAAACACGCCGCCCATTGTTTCGATACCGAGAGAAAGCGGTGTAACGTCAAGAAGAACAACGTCTTTTACGTCACCTGTGATAACGCCGCCCTGAATTGCAGCACCAAGCGCTACAACTTCATCCGGGTTTACGCCTTTATGCGCTTCTTTTCCAGTTTCTTTTTTGATTGCTTCTTGTACGGCAGGGATACGAGTTGATCCGCCGACAAGGATGACTTTGTCGATTTCGCTTGCAGAAAGTCCTGCATCTTGAAGCGCTTGACGGACAGGACCCATTGTGCGCTCTACTAAATGAGAAGAAAGCTCTTCGAATTTAGCGCGAGTTAATGTAAGTTCAAGGTGAAGCGGTCCTGCTTCTCCAGCTGTGATAAACGGTAAAGAAATTTGCGTAGAAGATACGCCGGAAAGATCTTTTTTCGCTTTTTCAGCTGCGTCTTTCAAACGCTGAAGCGCCATTTTGTCTTTTGATAAATCAATGCCGTTTTCTTTTTTGAATTCAGACACAAGATGATCGATAATAACTTGGTCAAAATCGTCCCCGCCCAGACGGTTGTCGCCGGCAGTTGAACGAACTTCGAATACACCGTCGCCAAGCTCAAGGATGGAAACGTCGAATGTACCGCCGCCAAGGTCGTATACTAGGATCGTTTGATCTTCATCTGTTTTATCAAGTCCGTATGCAAGCGCTGCTGCAGTTGGCTCGTTGATGATACGTTCTACTTCAAGACCTGCAATTTTACCAGCGTCTTTTGTTGCTTGACGCTCAGCATCGTTAAAGTATGCAGGAACTGTGATAACTGCTTTTGATACTGTTTCGCCAAGATAGCTTTCAGCGTATGATTTAAGGTGTTGAAGGATGATAGCAGACACTTCTTGTGGAGTGTAATCCTTTCCTTCAATTTCCACTTTATAATCAGTACCCATATGACGTTTGACTGACATAATTGTGTTAGGGTTTGTAATAGATTGGCGTTTAGCCACTTCCCCTACTTGACGTTCGCCGTTTTTAAACGCAACAACTGATGGCGTTGTGCGGTTTCCTTCAGCGTTAGCAATCACTTTAGGCTCGCCGCCTTCAAGCACTGCCACACATGAGTTTGTTGTTCCTAAGTCGATTCCGATAACTTTACTCACTTGAATAACCTCCTGCTATGTAATTATTGATTCACTTTGACCATGGAAGGGCGAATGACGCGATCCTTCAGCTTATAGCCTTTTTGCATTTCCTCAACAACAATGTTGGAGCCGTAGTTTTCGTCTTCAGCCTGCATAACAGCTTGGTGCAGATTAGGATCAAATTCCTGCCCTACAGCTTCGATGGCTTCGACGCCTTCTTTTTTCAAGGCTTCTACGAGCTGACGGTGGACCATTTCCATTCCCTGGAGCAAACTTTTCGTCTGTTCATTGTCGGCTTCAACCTGAAGCGCTCGTTCAAAGCTGTCAAGAGCCGGCAGCAAATCAGTCACGATATTTTGAGAACGGTATTTTTGGGACGCTTCCATCTCTAAACGGCTGCGTCGTTTATAGTTTTCAAAGTCTGCTTGAACACGCAAAAGTTTGTTTTCTTTTTCCTCAAGCAAACCTTGCAATTCGTTAATTTGGTTTTGAAGAAGTTCGCTTTCATTTGTTTCTTCCTGCTGTTCATCAGCGGCAGCTTGTTCTTCAATGATTTCTTGCTCTTCTGTTTCGTTTTGTTCAACGGTTTGTTTTTCTTCTGACATTGTGTTCACCTCCCTCAAAGTGTAAGGAGAAGGACAGGTGCTGCCCTTCGATAAAATTTGCCAAAATTCCCTTATTCATCATACAGACTTGTTAATGCTTTTGACAAGTCCGAAGTCACGTGCTGAAGCAGGCTGACAACCCTGGAATAATTCATGCGGGTCGGGCCGATGATCGCAATTGAGCCGATCTGCTTCTGGTCTACGGAATAAGAAGCCGTAATCAGACTGCAATTTTCCATCTCTTCATAGTCGTTTTCTTTTCCGATTTTAATCGAAATTCCCGTGTGCGGGGATTGAACCAGCTTTAAAACATCCTGTTCTTTCTCAATTAATGAAAGGAGCGACCGAACTCGGGTGATATCATGGAACTCAGGCTGGTTCAGCATATTGATTTTCCCGCCAAAAAACAACTTTTCAACGTGATTTGTGGAATGAAAGGTTGAACGAAGCGCGTCGAGTATATTGTCATAGTTTTTAATGTGCTGTCTTAGGTACATGACAACTTCCTTAAATATGCGCTCATTCAGTTCATCCATTGGAACGCCGCTTAAACGGTCGTTCAGTATATTTACCAGTTTTTCAATATCAGACAGATCCATTTTGGTCGGAAAGTTAATCGTTTTGTTTTCCACATGCCCCGTATTGGTAACGAGAATCGCTACCGCCATATCAGGCTGAATCGGAATGATTTGAATCTGTTTAAGGTAATTCTCACTCAGCTTCGGCCCGAGTACGATGGATGTGTAATTCGTCAGATCGGACAAAATTTGCGCTGATTTTTGAACTGTCTTCTCCAGCTCGAAAATTTTCTCTTTGAAGATCGAGTGGATTTGGTCCAGGTCGCTTTTCGTCAGTTTGACGGGTGACAGCAAATGGTCAACATAGTACCGATACCCTTTTTCTGACGGAACACGTCCTGAGGATGAATGGGTTTTTTCAATAAAGCCCAATTCCTCCAAGTCAGCCATCTCGTTTCTTATTGTTGCAGAGCTAAATGTGATTTCATCTTTTTTCGAAAGAGTTCTTGATCCCACCGGCTGTGCCGATTTAATAAAATCGTTGATTATAACCTGAAGGATCAGCAGCTGACGATTTGTTAACATCATCATCACCTCTGTTAGCACTCTCAATAAGCGAGTGCTAATTCTATAACAAAAGTATCAAACCACAAGAAAAATGTCAATTATAACTCACCCAAAAAAGCGCCAAAAACTTCATTGCCTAATAATTTCCCTTGATGAGTCAAATAAACGGCAGACTCCGAATTGTGAATCAGCCCTTTTTCAGTGAGGTCTTTTAATACGCTTGGGAAAAGTCCATCCAGGGAACGGCCGTATTTTTCTGCGAATCGTTTTTTGCTGACACCGGCTGTTTTTCTCAAACCTAAAAACATTTCTTCTTCAATCTGTTCTTCTGTTGTCACTTCATGTGTATCTCTGTACGGAAAACCCTTTTCAGCTATCAGGTCAATGTAATGCTTAACAGGTCCGACGTTCACTGTTCGTGTGCCGCCGATATATCCGTGAGCGCCGGCTCCGAAACCGAAATATTGTTCGTTGCTCCAATACGTTAGATTGTGCTTAGATTCCATGCCTGCCTTAGCAAAGTTGCTGATTTCATATTGATGAATGCCGTGAGCTTCCATCTGGCTCATCACCATTTCATACATTTCAGCTTCCTGCTCCTGCGGCGGAAGATGAAGCCGCCCTTTTTGCATCAAATTATAAAATACCGTTTTCGGTTCTACAATAAGGGAGTAAACGGAATAATGCTCGGCATCCAGTGATAAAGCAGTGTTTATGGAATGTTCCAGATGCTTGAGGGTTTGCCCCGGAAGCCCGAACATGAGATCAAGACTGATATTCTCAAAACCGATTTCCCGCGCTCTTTCAAAAGAGGTGAATACATCTTTTTGCTTGTGCACTCGGCCGATTTTTTCTAACAGATCGTCTTCGAACGTTTGCACACCAAAGCTGAGGCGATTGACGCCTGCTTCTTTTAATATTTTTAATTTCTCTGCGGACAAGTCGTCCGGATTCGCTTCAACCGCAAATTCCGATAAGTCGCTTGAGGCCTTCAGCACACGGTTGATCATGTCCATCAGCTTTTTGAGCTGTTCCTCAGACAGGGAGGTTGGCGTGCCTCCTCCGATAAAGATTGTTTTAAGATCAGGCTGCCCAGTTTTTGCTATTGTATTTATCATTTCCTGTTCGAGTGCGTTTAAATACTCGTCGACTGGCTGACTTTGAATAAAATATTTATTGAAATCGCAGTAGTGGCAAATATGCTCACAAAATGGAATATGGATATAAGCTGATTTCAACGGATTCACCTTCTTTACAGAAAGAAGCCGCAGTACAAGACTGCGGCGGCTTCTATTGTTTTTTCGGACTGTCGTCCATTTTCAGAACTGCCATAAATGCTTCTTGCGGCACTTCAACTGAGCCGACCTGCTTCATCCGGCGTTTTCCTTCTTTTTGTTTTTCAAGAAGTTTCCGTTTACGTGAGATGTCCCCTCCGTAACATTTAGCCAATACGTTTTTACGCATTGCTTTTATGGTGGAGCGGGCAACGATTTTCTGGCCGATTGCGGCTTGTACCGGAACTTCAAACTGCTGGCGCGGAATGAGTTCTTTCAGTTTTTCAACGATCACTTTTCCGCGTTCATATGCGTAATCACGATGCACGATAAAGGAAAGGGCATCGATTTTTTCACCATTCAGCATAATGTCCATTTTCACAAGCTTGGACGGTTTGTAGCCGATCAGTTCATAATCAAAGGACGCATAGCCTTTAGTGCTTGATTTCAGCTGATCAAAAAACTCATATACGATTTCCGCTAATGGCATATCATAAATGATGCTGACACGGTTTGCGTCTAAATACTGCATATCAATAAAATTGCCGCGTTTTCCTTGGCAAAGCTCCATTACAGCGCCGACATAGTCATTCGGCACCATCATCGTCGCTTTTACGTATGGCTCCTCAACCCGTTCGATCTTTTGAGGATCCGGCATGTTGGACGGGTTGTCGACAACGACCTTTTCGCCGTCTGTCATATACACGTCATAGATAACGCTTGGCGCTGTCGTAATCAGGTCGATGTTGAACTCACGCTCAATTCGCTCCTGAATGATCTCCATGTGAAGCATGCCTAAAAATCCGCAGCGGAACCCGAATCCAAGCGCTTGCGAAGTTTCCGCTTCATATTGAAGGGAGGAATCATTCAGCTCAAGCTTTTCAAGAGCTTCCCTTAAATCATTATACTTCGCTGTATCAATTGGATACAAACCACAGTACACCATCGGGTTTAGCTTGCGGTATCCCGGCAGCGCTTCTTCTGCAGGATTGGCAGCGCTCGTTATTGTATCACCGACACGTGTGTCACCGACATTTTTGATTGAGGCAGTCAGGAAGCCTACATCACCGACCGTCAGTTCATTTGTCGGAGTTGCTTTCGGCGTGAACACGCCCACCTCTGTTACTTCGAATTCTTTGCCGGTTGCCATCATTTTGATTTTTTGTCCCGGCTTTACCGTTCCTTCAACGACTCTGATATAAGCCACGACACCGCGGTAGGCGTCATAAAGCGAGTCGAAAATCAGCGCTTTGAGCGGTGCCTCCGGATCTCCGGTCGGAGCTGGCACCTTTTCTACGATTTGTTCTAAAATCTCCTCAATCCCGATACCGGCTTTTGCCGAAGCAAGCACGGCTTCTGATGCGTCAAGGCCGATAACGTCTTCTACCTCTTGGCGCACACGTTCAGGCTCGGCGCTCGGAAGGTCGATTTTATTGATGACCGGAAGGATTTCAAGATCGTTGTCAAGCGCTAAGTAGACATTGGCGAGCGTCTGCGCTTCAATCCCCTGGGCTGCATCCACGACAAGAATCGCTCCCTCGCAGGCAGCAAGGCTTCGGGATACTTCATACGTGAAGTCGACGTGTCCCGGCGTATCGATTAGATGAAAGATATATTCTTCTCCGTCTTTTGCTTTATATTTAAGCTGAACAGAGTTTAATTTAATGGTTATGCCCCGCTCACGTTCAAGATCCATAGAATCGAGCAATTGTTCTTTCATTTCTCGTTGAGTGATTGCCGACGTTTTTTCTAAAATACGATCCGCTAAGGTCGATTTTCCGTGGTCAATATGGGCAATGATAGAGAAATTCCGTATTCTCGATTGCCTCTCTAAACGCTTTTCTTTATCTGTCACAATCTATCACTCCTACTATTAAACGCAAAATACACTAGCTTAGATTATATCAATAGGATTGTAAAGATTCAATGTAAAACAAGAAAGAGAAAAGTTCCCTGTCATATCTGGGCTGCTTTTCTCTTTCACGTACTTATTGATTCATATCCCGTATCCATTCATACATTGACTGGGCAGTATTGGTTACGGTGTCTGAAAGCGCTTTTCCGGCTTTCGAAAACATATTGAAGGTCTCCACCTTTTCCAGCTCTTTTTGTTTTTCTTCTAAATCTTTTGCCGTGACTGTTTCTCCTAGGATTGAGGCTTCTTTTTCATTATCTTTTCCGTCGGTGAGCGTAAACGCCCCCTTCAGTGAAGGATCATGATAGCCTTTCATACTCAGCATCCCGTTGTTTGCCTGCTGCATGCCGAACAGCACGCCTAAAAACATGATCGTGACAAGCAGTAAGCATTTTCCAAAATATGCAATCAAATCAACCACCTATTTCTTATTGTTTTTTCGTCTCCCCGCTCGCTGCGTTGACCTTTTCAGCATCCCAGTACATTTCGCTGAATACGTCCGCGGCCGCGTTAGCCGCACGCTGCAGCTCTTCGAGATTATTATCTACCCCGCCAAACTCGAGCAAAAGCGCTCTATCGGTTAAATCCTGATTGTAAACACCATTATCGCCTGGCGAGCCTTTGGAAAAGACACCTGTGCTAAGTCCGGGGTATTTTTTCTCCATCAGTTTATGAAGCTCACTCGCAATTTTATAGTTTTCTTCGAAGTTTTTGCTTTTTTTCCCGACGACAAAGGCTACCCTGGCATAGCTTTTTCCTTTAATCGTTGCGGTTGTGTCTTTTTTGCGCCGTGAGTCTCTGTGGATGTCAATGATATATTGCAGATTTTTGTTTGAAGCGAGGGCGTCTTTCACGACCGGCCTTGATTCATCGTAGGACCTGGCATAGTTTAAGCCTTTTTTATTCAATTTTGACTGTATATCGGTTTTATTCACTGTGGCTCCGATTCCCTGGGATTCAAGCGCTTGTCCGAACATATCTCCTACAAGCGTGACGTTGGCTTTAGAATGGCGCGCCATGTCAGGATCGGTCTCGCCTTTTAATAGAGGGAGATATGATTCCGTATTGTGCGTGTGATAGATAAACACGACCTTTTTATCACCTGTTGTTTGTTTGGGCGGATCTTTTTGCGCATTATCTGATTGCGTTTGCTGTTTTTCAATCTCTGCCAAATTCGCTTCTCTTTCTTCCTCCATCACCTTAGACGGCGGCGGCGATTCCGCAGGCATATTCGTATAATCCGTCCCTTGTCCAGCTAACAAAATCTCGGTATCAAATTGTGCAAACCCCGGCAGCTCCCGACCGAGAAAGCTCCGCGGATCTTCGAGGTTAATGCTCGTCGCCAGCTTTAAAGAAAGACGAGAAAGATGAAATGAGCTGTCTGTTTGAGAGAGGTCAGAAGCGAAATAATGGTTTTCCATCCGCAGCAAGTGTGCAAACACGTCACCCGGCAATTCTTCAGCAATCCCATAAAAAGAGTCATACGACGGCCTAAGTTCCGGCCGGAGAGACGTCAGCACACCGGATAGAACAAAAATCACGATAAGGCTTACGATAAATAGAAAGATGGCTTTTACCGCTTTCCCTCCATTTACCGCAACAACAATTTGTCTGTTTCTGCGTTTATTTCTCATTGAATCCCTCCAGCGCTTGTCTAGTAATTACTCTATGAACAAGCTAGAGGAAGTAGAACTGTTTAGTGATTGTAGGAGCCTTTGTTTTCTTGTGACACTTTTTCATGAAGCGCTGTGTTTAATCCGTTCGCTAAAACATTTGCCATATCGTCGATAAATGAATCGACTTCCTTCGGCGTAACCATTAAGTTGTGCCCTAAAGGCGAAAGCACCTCGTGAATGAGCTGCCGTTTTTCATCTTCTTGAAGGGTTCCGACAATCCCTAGGAACGATTGGCGCTGCTTTTGATCGGGAAGATCTTCTTCAGTGAGCACTTTCTTTTTCCCAAACGTCATGCCTGCCGGAACAAGCGATCTTGATGGCCTGTTATCCTTCATTTCTCTGCCAAAATGTTTTAATATGTAGTCCACCGTGTCACTGGCAATTGTCACGGCATCAACTACTGTCGGAACACCGATAGCAATCACCGGAACACCAAGCGTGTCTTTGCTTAAATCTTTTCGTTTATTCCCCACTCCAGATCCCGGGTGAATGCCTGTATCCGATATTTGAATGGTTGTGTTGACCCTTTCCACCGCCCGCGCCGCCAACGCATCAATGGCGATGACAAAATCAGGCTTCGATTGCTCAATCACACCTTTAATAATGTCACTTGTTTCGATTCCTGTTATCCCCATTACACCCGGTGCAAATGCACTGACAGGCCTGTACCCCTCCTGTACGTTTTCCGGCTGAAGCTTAAACAAGTGCCTTGTTACCAACAGATTTTCTACTGCCATCGGTCCAAGCGCGTCAGGTGTCACGTTCCAGTTGCCGAGCCCAACGATCAAACAGCTCGCATCTTTTGAGATATTAAGGTTTTCAAGAAAAGCTGAGAATTCCTCCGCAAAGACAGCAGAGACCTTCTCCTGCATTTCCGAATCATTCTCCCTGATTCCCTGTGCTTCAAGCGTTAAATAGCGCCCTTCTTTTTTTCCCGAAAGCTCTGCGCCTTCCTTTGTAACATCAACTGTGCGGATTTTAATGCCGCCGTGATCACGCTCTTTTTCAATAAAGCCTTTAATTTCTTTTGTCGGCACAGCCTGCTGATTGGCCATTGCTTCCTTCGTTTCTACTGCCAAATCGGTCCGTATCAAATACTGATTCACATCCAGCTCACTCTTTTTCATACAGGGGCCTCCTTCACATTAAGTACCTATATTGTTGCCATTTGCTGAATGAATCATGCTAAAAAGAGAACCTTCAATGAAAAATACTTTACATTTATATTGCAATCTAAAGGTGTGTTTGATAGAATACAATTTGTTCTATTGTGAAGAAGATTTAACCTTAAGACACTGTGCTACAGGTTGTATCTTAGGAGGTGAAACACATGCCAAACATTAAATCAGCGATTAAACGTACAAAAACAAACAACGAACGCCGCGTTCATAACGCGACAATCAAATCTGCTATGCGTACTGCAATCAAACAAGTTGAAGCTTCTGTTGCCAACAACGAAGCTGACAAAGCGAAAACTGCTCTTACTGAAGCAGCTAAACGTATTGATAAAGCAGTGAAAACAGGTCTTGTACACAAAAATACCGCAGCTCGATACAAATCAAGACTAGCGAAAAAAGTGAACGGACTTTCTGCATAATATAAAAACGATCCTCAATAATGGGGATCGTTTTTTTCATTTCTTTTTAACAGCTGTAAAAGGAACAGTTCGAGCAGGAGCTGCTTGTCCTTTTTCCCGGTTTTCATCTCATAGTCCATGACGGCAAGCTGTTCAATAATTGAACGGAGCTCCTCCTCTGAAAAAAGCCTTGCTTGATCCATCGCCAGCTTTACCCGAAATGGGTGAACTTTTAGATTAGAAGCGATTTGTTTTTGTCCGTATCCCTGTTCCGCGAAGTACTTTGTCTGCAGAATCAGCCGGAACTGGTTCGAAATCAGCGCCATAATTTTGATCGGTTCTTCATTTTGTTTAAGCAAATCATAAAAAATTTGCAGACTCTCTGTTCGTTTTCTGTTGACGATTTTATTGATCAGCTCAAAAATATTTTGTTCAAGGCTTCTAGCAACAAGCATTTTCACATCATCCAGCGTAATTTCTTCACGATCTCCAATAAACGTGCAGAGCTTTTGAATCTCCTGAAAAATCGATGACAGATGCCCGTTCACAAGCAGAACCAAATGCTCCGCCGCTTCCGTGCCGATTGTTTTCTGCTCTGTTTTTGCAAGGTTGACAGTAAAGTCCGTCGTTTCCTTTGCGTTTAATTCCTTCGCCTCCATCATAAACGCGTGCTTCTTTAACGCTTTCGTCAGCTTTTTCCGCTCATCAAGCTTTTCATACGGAGCAAGCAGGACAAAGACTGTGTAAGGCGCAGGTGATTGTATATATGATTCAAGCGCACTGACGTTGTGCTCAATTTTTTCTTTTTTCTTTTCACCTGTTAAAAAATATGGATTTTTCAAGATGACAAGACGCCGCTCCCCCATAAACGGAAACGTTTCAGCATCTGCAATTGCTTGATCCAGCGGGTCCTCTTCCAGATCAAAAACGGACAGATTGAAATCCTTTGTCTCCTGATCAACGACCGTCTGTCTGATCCTGCTGACGGTTTCTTGCAGCAGATATGTCTCTTTTCCGTATAAACAATAAACCGGATGGACATCTCCTTTTTTCAGGCTTTTCCACACATCAAATACCATTGTTGTACGACTTCCTCTCTTTCATCATCCCCTTCTATCCTAAATTGAGTTTGCAAAATAGTAAAGAGGAAGCCTGACTGCTGCTTCCCCATTTATATTAAACGCCTGTTCGCAAGCCCCCGGGACAGCTTGTAAAAAGGCGATAATCACCAGAACAGAAAACGTTACCTTAGCTTCTAGATTTTTCAAAACAATTCCATTATACTTAAATCAGTCAGGAGGGATAAAGTTGAATGATTTTGAAAAAAACGTTCAAAGCAAACGAAATGATGCTGTAGATTCAGCTGTTGGTTTTGTTGTGTCCTTCGGATTTTTCGCCTTCTTGTTTGTCATGGCAACGGTTATTCACCTAGTTGGTTCATAACAGCGACTGCCCGGGCTGCTGATTTCTCGGCAGTCTTTTTTAGTTCGTCTCTGTTATATCTGATGTATCATATGGAGGATAGACAGAAAAGGTTCCACCTCTGTTTTTGTATCTATATTGGATCGTTCCGTTTTGATCTGTTCGCAGCACGCGGATAGAATGTCTCTGTAATAGTTGCAGAACTTCTTGATGAGGATGATGGTACCGATTGTTTTTCCCAGCTGAGATAATGGCCGTTTCCGGCTGAAGCTGTTGGGTGAATTCTTCACCGGTAGAGCCTTTGCTCCCATGGTGCCCCACCTTTAAGACATCTGCTTTAATATTTGGAAACACGTCCATCACCTCCTGTTCCCCTTCTTTCTCCAGATCACCCGTCAAGATCCAGCTCATACCGCCCGTCTCCATCCACAGAACGAGAGAGGAATTATTTTTGCTTGCCGGATCAGGTGCTTCAGGTGACAGTACATGGAACTGCAAATCCTTTATTTGCAATACATCGCCTCGCTTCACCTCTTCAATTGTCACTCCCTCTTCTCTGGCTGTCTGCAGCACTTTCTCATCTTTAGGTTCAGAAACGAACCCTTTCGGAATCACGAGGCGCTTTACTTTATGATACTTCAGCAGAGTCTCCGCCTCTCCGATATGATCTTGGTCAGCGTGCGTCAGAATTAAAGCGTCAAGCTGTTTGATTCCCTTAGCAGTTAAAAACGGAATCAGCACCTTTTCCCCCAGTGAAAACGGATGCTGTTTTTCGCGCCAAGGCTCTGACGAGTAAGACAAAGTGCCGCCGGTATCAATTAAGACACGACCCCGCTGATGCGGAGCACCTACAAACATGCTGTCACCCTGTCCAATATCTATCATATCCACTTCTCCTTCGGAACTAAGACACGGATATATAAAGAGCAGAAACAGCACCGTGCAGCAAATGCCTCCAGTTACCATCAACTGCGACAAGGAGCGTTTTTCAATCGCCATAAGCAATAGGAGGATCGTGACCGTGAATAAAAAAAGCAAAACAGGTGCAGGATGTGCGATCATAATCGTGAATACATCAACATCAGCAATGTTTGTGATTAGCCTATTGGTCCAGCTTATCAATAAATCAAACCAGCTGAAAAACAATCTCCCAAACGAAGCGGAAAGACTTAATAGAAGAACACCTGCTACAGCTCCCGGCAAAATACAGAAGGTATAAAATGGTACCATCAACATATTCATCGGTACGCTGATGATAGAAAACTTATGAAAATGATATAGGAGAATCGGAAGCGAGCCCAGCTGAGCGATGAGTGATACAATTGTCAGCTGCCCCAAGGAGGTTTTAACCTGCTGAAAAATAGAAGAGGATAGAATTAAAGAAAAACTGACGGCGAACGATAGCTGAAAACCGGCTTCAAAGAGATGATAAGGATTGAAGAGCAGAAGGACGATGTATGAAAGGCAAATTGCAGTTGCAGAGTGGACACGCCATTTGACAAGGCTTCCAGCTAAGTAAACACCCGACATGAGAGCGGCGCGTAGCACTGAAGAAGCAGCGCCGGTCAACATCACATAGAGCGGCAGAAATAACAGCAACAGAATTGACGCCTTTTCTCTTGTTATACCAAGGCGTATCATGATATAAAACAAACCTGCTGTCAAAATCCCCACGTGGAGCCCTGATATTGCCAAGAGATGGACAACACCAAGCTTTTGATACGCAGTAAGCACTTCATCTTCCACATAAAATCTGTCACCAACTGTAAGTGCCTGTACAATCCCTGCCGAATCAGGAGGCAGAAGGCTGTTTGTGAATGATATGATATGTTTTCTCAAGCTGAGCACCTTGTACTTGAAATTTTCAGGTTCGCTGCAGTTTTGGATAGACGTGACAGAGTAGTTCCAATGAATATGCTGCCGATAAAGATACTCGTTATAATCAAATGCACCCGGCACAGTTGCGTGATTCGGTTCTTCCAATGTACCAGTCAACTCACATGACATTCCTGGTTCTATGTATAACAGCTGTTCTTTTTCACCAGCAGACTGAATGCGATACGCAGCAGCCCATTTTTCCTTATCAGGTGTCTCAACCATCATAGACATACGGTCGCCGTCAATTTTAGGAATATTGTCAATCACTGCCTTGAATTGATAAGTTCCCTGCCGATAGGAAGAGACATTCTGAGAATCTGTGACTGCATACAGTACAAAAAACAATATAAAAGAGAAGAAACAAACAATAATAAGAAAAGCGTGCCTCGTTTTGATTAAAATGATGAGGAGAAAGAGGATGAAAAGAAAAATAGCGGGGAAATAAGCGGCGGCAGTAATTCCAGCCGTTGCCGAAGCTGCCGCCATAGGCAATAACAATCGCGAATTACGCATTCATCACACGTAGCTCGTGAAAAGTGTATTCGCCTGTTCATGTATCTTTTTCAATTCTTCCTCCGCTAAACCGGCATCGGCCAATTTCCCTATAAGACCCGCTACAAATGAAAGCTTTTCTCTGTTTTTCAGATCAACGATCATTTCATCGAGTTCAACCTGTTCAACAGTTACACCCGCCTGTTCAAATAATTCCTGCGCATACGGATGTGTTTTGTAATCCTCAGCATAATAAACCGTTTTGATACCAGCTTGAATAATAGATTTGCAGCATTGAATGCACGGATAATGCGTCACATAAATCTCCGCTCCATCAGTCGGCACCCCAAACTTAGAGCATTGAAGAATCGCATTCATTTCAGCGTGAATGGTTCTTGCGCAATGATCATCTATCATTAAGCATCCTTCATCTGCACAATGTACGCCGCCCGCGATTGACCCGTTGTAGCCTCCTGCTATCATGCGTTTGTCTCTGACTATAGTAGCGCCGACAGATAATCTCGGACATGTGCTGCGCAGCGCCAATAAATGGCTTTGAGCCATAAAGTATTGATTCCATGAAATTCGTTCCACGTTGTTCCCTCCAAATGTTGTGTTGCCTGACCTTTAGTTTACCTATCATAATGCATGACCGTCAAATCACTTTACTGTAATGGAGGACTTTATTTTCTCAAATGACTTTTCACCTATTCCTGAAACCTTAGTGATATCTTCAATTGTTTGGAAACGCCCGTTTTCTTCCCGGTATGCAATAATAGCTTCAGCTTTGGATGGCCCCACCCCTGAGATGCCTTGTAACTCCTCTAAGGTTGCTGTATTGATATTCACCAGCGCTCCCTTCCCTCCATCGCTTTGGACAGACCCTCCGCCACCTTGCTGCACTGCTGTTTCCTCTCCCTTTTTCGGGATGTACACCACTGTCCCGTCCTGCAAAATCTCCGCCAAATTTACTTGCGCTTCGTCTGCTTGTTCACTGGTCCCGCCCGCTTTCTCAATTGCCTGAGATACTCTGTCCCCTGTTCGCATTTCATAAACGCCAGGATGCTGAACAGCACCTTTGATGTCTATCACAATTGTTTCGCTTGACTCGTCGTTGTTTGCTTCCTGCTTTACCACTGTATTTTCTGTCTCTGTTGGTATAGCTTGCTTCACCAGGTCTTTATTTTTCCCTGTGGCCAGAAAGATCATAATCGCTGTGAAAACAGCCGCAGAAGCCGCTAAAACAATTGCTTTCTTATGCTGATTCAACCAATTCATCGTGCATGTTCCCCACTTTCGTCATATTTTATTTTCATAACACATATGGTTTAGAGGATAAAAGCTCAAAGGAGGGGAAACCATTGAAGATAGGCTTTATCGGCACAGGAAATATGGGTACGATCCTTATCGAATCATTTATTGAATCAAAAGCGGCCGATCCCTCAAACATGACAATCACAAACCGCACAATTGAAAAAGCGTTGCACATAAAAAACCGCTACAACAGCATCAACGTTACCGAAAGTCTCGAAAAGCTCGTTTCTGAAAATGAGATGATTTTTATTTGTGTTAAGCCGCTTGATATATATCCTTTACTGGCAAGAGCGCTACCTTATTTAAGAAAAGATCATATTCTCATTTCAATTACAAGCCCCGTTCAAACCGAACAGCTCGAACAATATGTGCCGTGTCAAGTGGCACGAGTGATCCCAAGTATTACGAACAGAGCGCTGGCAGGTGTTTCTCTCGTCACTTTCGGCACAAGCTGCGGCGAATCTGCAAAAGCGAAAATCAATGAGCTGATGCAGCATATCTCTCATCCGCTGCAAATTGAAAGTGACATCACGAGGGTTGCATCAGACATCGTAAGCTGCGGCCCCGCTTTTATGAGCTATCTGATTCAGCGGTTTATAGATGCAGCTGTTTCGGAAACATCAGTGTCTAAACAGGACGCGATTTTGATGTGTAAGGAAATGCTTGTCGGAATGGGAAAACTGTTAGAAACCGAATTGTATACCCTGCCTGCATTACAGGAAAAGGTTTGCGTTAAAGGCGGTGTAACAGGAGAAGGCATTAAAGCGCTGGAAAGCGGTGTGCAGGATATGTTTCACCGGGTATTTCAAAATACTCATATGAAGTACGAGGAGGATATTTCCGCAGTGAAAAAGCAGTTTCATGTGTAGACGAGTATGTCATACTTTCGTCTGTACTGCAAAAGCATAAAAAAGCATTTTAAAAAACCATCGTTTTAGGAAACGATGGTTTTTGATTTCTGTGCCTTGAAAAATAGTCGTTCTGATTGTGCTGATGGCTCGGTATCCGTAAAATCAGCTGTCACGCGATGGAGCTGAAAGCCGCAGTTCTTAAGCATTTCTTCGTACTCTTCCACCGGGAACGTTCTTTGCTCGTGTGTCTCATCAAAACGATCATACGCTTCTCCGTTCCACACAAAAAACGACATATCATGAATGACAGAAAGCTCGTCACTTCCGGCAAAGCTCTGCCAAATATAGCTGATATCTTCGTCCTGGTCAGCAAATGTGCTATCCGGAAAGACTTCCGCAATTTTATAAGATGAATGAACATCAAACAGCAAAATGCCTTCAGGCTTTAATACCCGAAATACACTTTTAAAGGTTTCGATCACATCATTTTTTGTTTTTAAATAATTTAATGAGTCACAGCATATCACAACAGCGTCAAACTGACCGTCAAAGCCGGTAATCTCTCTCATATCCTGCTGAAGAAATAAAATAGGCTGGCTACTCGATACCTTTTGCTGGGCGAAAGAAAGCATCTCTTCGCTGAGATCGATGCCTGTAACCTCGAAGCCTTTTTCGGCAAGCCGGATGGAGATTTCCCCCGTGCCGCATGCCAGATCGAGAATACGGCCTTTTTCCGGGAGAGATGCTTCAATCCATTTTGTCCATTGATCGTAAGGCGCGTGTGACATTAACTCGTCATACACGCTTGCAAAGCCTTGATAAATCATTGATTCATTCCAAGATCAAGATCTGCGAGCGGAGCGTCTCCCCACAGCTTTTCAAGGTTGTAGTAGCTTCTTTCGTCCTTATGGAAGACATGGACAATCACATCGCCTAGATCAACGAGAACCCATCTTGCTTCATCAAAGCCTTCCATCTTTTTGACTTGAATGCCGTTTTCATCAGCCTGATCCTTGATTTCACGGGCAATCGCCTGTACCTGTTTATCTGAATTTCCGTGGCAGATCAGAAAATAATCAGCAACCAGAGAAATACCTTCCATATCCAGTGCTAAAATATCCTCTGCCCGTTTATCGTCGCAAGCCGCAGCTGCGATCTTTAAAATGGACTTTTGGTTCATTCACAAATTCCTCCTGTTCAGCTGCCAGACACAAGCCAGTTATACGTTAAAAATGTGTCTGGAAAAACCGGTTGATTTTTTTTCATAAGAAAAACCATTGTATTTTTAATGGACTGAATCAGCGCTTGATTCAAATCTGTCTCAGCAAGCTTACGCACCTCATCGACACCGGGAAATGCCCGGTTTGGCTCAATGTAATCGGCAACGTAAATGACTTTTTCTAAAAGTGACATGCCGGGGCGCCCTGAGGTATGATACCTAATGGCGTCAAGAATGTCTTCATCTTGAACCCCTGCCTCTCTTTGGACCAAATAAGCGCCGACCGGAGCGTGCCAGAGCTCCGGATTATGATCCAATAAATGCGCAGGCATTTTTTCGCGCGCAATAATTTGTTTCATTTCTTCTTTAGGGCGGAATTTGGCGTAATCATGAAAGATTGCCGCTGTTTCCGCTTTTTTAGAATCGGCTCCAAAACGCTCCGCAAGTTCGATCGCCGTGTTCATCACGCCAACCGTATGGATATATCGGTGTTCGGTCAATTGCTGCTTCACGCATGCAAGTGCCTCCTCACGATTCATATAAACCATTCTCCTCTACATACTTCTTCACTTTATCAGGGATTAAGTAGTCAGTGGGCTTCTTGCTTTTAAACCGTTCCCTTATCATAGTTGATGATACCTCAAATTCCGGAACGTCTGCAAAGAGAAGCGGATAAGGGGTTTCAACATGAAAACCGGGGCGCTTTACGCCAATAAATTGAATGAGGTTCAGCAGCTCGTCCAGCTTATACCATTTCGGCAAATATTCAATCATATCAGCACCGATAATAAAGAACAGCTGATCATTTGGATAACGCTGCTTCAGTAAAGAAACGGTATCAAAGGTATATGACGGTCCTTCTCTTTCCATTTCAACAAGCTCCAGCTTAAAGGACGGATTAGATTGAATTGCAAGCTTTAGCATTTCCACGCGATGAAAGCTGTCGGTATAGTCTTCGTTCTGTTTATGCGGCGGAATTTGATTAGGCATAAACCAAATTTCATCAAGCCCCGCTTGGTACAGCACCTCATTCGCCATTAAAAGGTGACCATTATGCGGAGGGTCAAACGTGCCTCCGAAAATTCCGATTTTCTTCATTTCAACCACCTTTAAGGAAGCTCGATTTGTTTATTTTCCTTTGATTCCTTATATAACACAATCGTATTGCCGATTGTCTGCACCAATTGAGAGCGGCTTCCTTTTACAAGAGCTTCCGCTACATCGTTTTTATCCTCTTCGCAATTCTGAAGCACGCTGACTTTAATCAGCTCTCTCGCTTCAAGCGCCTCAGCAATTTGTTTAATCATGTTGTCGTTTACTCCGCCTTTACCTACTTGAAAAATCGGCGTTAAATGATGCGCTTTTGAACGCAAAAAACGTTTTTGTTTACCTGTTAACATTCTGTTCCTCCTAATTTTCCTATTACAATGGATCTCATTTTTTCAATATCAGGCTCTTGTCCAGTCCACAATTGGAAAGACAATGCTGCCTGTTCAACAAACATGCCCACACCGTCAAGTGTTTTCAAGCCTTTTTGGCTTGCTTCTTTTAAAAGGGCCGTCTGTATTGGATTATACACGATATCACATACGACGGCACTGCTCGCGGCACGCTGTAATGAAAGCGGCACATCGTCCACGTTCGGATACATGCCCACAGACGTTGTATGGATGATAACATCATACTGCTCAAGACGTTCTTCTGCTTCTTTTATGCTTAATACTTCTTTATTGTGAAACGAGGGAGTAGCTTCTGTAAGCCGCTTTGCTTTTTCTAACGTCCGGTTGCAAATATCAAATTTTTTCGGGGTATTTCGGACAATTGTTGTAAAAATGGCTCTCGCCGCTCCGCCAGCGCCGATCATTAAGAATGACAGTTCAGAGATGGGCTTGTCTAATACCTTCATTAATGACTTCACGAAGCCTTCCCCATCGGTATTGTATCCGACAAGCTTATCTCCCTCTCTTCTGACCGTGTTTACGGCACCGAGCACTTTTGCACTCTCATCAATATGATCCAGATAATCCATAATGGAAACCTTGTGCGGAACAGTCACATTGATTCCTTGTACGCCTAGAGCTCTTATTCCTTTTACCGCATTCTCCAGATCATTCTCTTCTACCTTGAAGGCATGATAATGTCCGTCAAGCCCGAGGTCTTTCAATGATGCGTTATGAATATCAGGTGACATAGAATGGCCAATCGGATTTCCGATAACCCCGTACAGCTTTTTCATACTCCTCTCCCCTTTTCTTAAATTAATGAACGCCGAACAAATACATGAACGCCTTTTGGAGCGTATGCAGTTACCTTTTTATCGGCGTCATGGACAGTAACCCAGCCTAACCCAGAGAAAACGATATCTGTCTTTTTGTCTTTTATCGTAAACGTATGGGCGACCAATTCCGGAAACTCATCCATTTCATCTTTACCCGGAGGTGTGAGCAATTCCCCTGCATGCTTTTCATAAAGCGCGTCTGCATTTTCAAGTTTTGTTCTATGAATCATCAGCTCATTCGGCATATAGCAAATAAAAGGAGATCTTTCCCCAGACACATAATCAAACCTTGCAAGTCCGCCAAAATACAGTGTTTGCTGATCATTAAGCTGGAATGTGCGAGGCTTCAGCTCCTTTTTAGGAGATAATATTTTCAGATCCTTTTTATTGACATAATGCGCCATTTGATGGTTGTTGATAATTCCCGGTGTATCATAAAGCGATGAACCGTCATCCAGCGGGATTTCAATCGCATCAAGGGTTGTGCCAGGAAATTGGGATGTTGTAATAATATCTTCTTCACCTGACACTTCTTTAATAATCCGGTTAATAAAGGTTGACTTTCCTACATTTGTACATCCGACAACATAGACGTCTTTTCCGTTGCGGTAATGCTCAATCGCGTCAATTACTTCTCTGATTCCCTGGCCGCGTCCCGCACTGACCAAAAATACGTCAACCGGTTTTAAGCCAAGCTCTTTCGCTTCACGCTTCATCCATTGGATCAGACGCTCTCTTTTCAGTGACTTAGGCAAAATATCCGCTTTATTGCCAACTAATAAGATAGGGTTTCCCCCCACCAAGCGCTGCAGCCCATTAATCCAGCTGCCGTTAAAATCAAAAATATCAACAATTTTTACGACAAGAGAGTCCGTTTCTCCAATACCGTGAAGAATGTTTAAAAAATCATCATCAGTTAAGGAGACATCTTGTATTTCATTATAGTTTTTCAGTCTGAAGCAACGCTGGCAAATCACATTTTCTTTCGTAAGTGATGCAGGCGGCGCGTACCCCAAACCTGTTTTGTCCTCGGTTTGGATCGTAACTCCGCACCCGATACAAACAACCTTTTCCATTTCTTACTCCTCCCACTGAATGTGCCCTTTTCGTTTGAGAGCACTCAGTATTCTGCGTTCGACCTGGCGGTTAAAGCGCGTAATGAATCCGTCAGAGGAAGCGACTGGCACGACCAAAATCGTATGGTAGCCGTTTCGGTTTCCCCCGAGTACATCGGTCAGCAGCTGGTCTCCGATGACAACGCAGTCCTCTTTTTTTAGCTCCATATTGCGCACCGCTCTATTAAAGGCTTTACCCATCGGTTTTCTTGCTTTATAGATGAATGGGATTCCAAGCGGTTCTGAGAAAAGTTTCACTCTTCTTTCATTATTATTAGAGACAATTGTCACTTTAATGCCGTGTTCCTTCATTTCTTCAAACCACTCGATCAATCGCGGTGTCGCGTTCGGTCTGTCCCATTCAACAAGCGTATTATCCAGGTCAGTAATAATTCCTTTTACATTTCGTTCCTTTAATTTCTCAGGTGTAATATGAAAAATATTTTTTACAAACTCGTCAGGTAAAAAAAACTTTTTTAACAAAACCCGCACCCTTCCCTTTTTCTTTCTCTCAAAATGATTGTCGAAAAAAATCGAACTTGCGCCTAAAGAAAAACTGAGCAAAAAAATTTCGACAAAAATTGGGTTTCTTCACCAGGTGTGGATAAATTTACACACACTATCCACTCTTATTACATCACTCTTTAGACAAATTATAAACACGATACTCACAAGTTATCCACTTTTTGGTGTGGATAACAGAACGATTGTTCTTATATGCATTTCATGGTAGATTAAAGATAACTTCAACCTCAGATGAACGCAACTTATCATTGTATGCGTTAAAATCATGAATGATTCCAACTTTTAAGGAGGTGCCTCTCCCATTAATTGGGTTCCTAGCATGAGAAAACTGTCTGATGAATTACTAATAGAATCTTATTTCAAAGCCACCGAAATGAATTTAAACCGTGACTTTATCGAGTTAATTGAAAACGAAATAAAAAGAAGATCGCTCGGACATATTATTTCCGTATCTTCTTAATAGGAATTTGTCTATTTTTTCCGGGCGTATTTCCTTTTTTTACTCAGATGACTGATATTATATCACTTTGGCTGCGCGCTTTACTACTATTTTCAGCAAAAAACACCCCTAAAAAGAGGTGTTTTAAAGGGCCGGTTATTATGCTAACCAGTATATCCCGCCCACAACCAGGAGAACAACAACTAAAACAACAATAAAAGCGTATCCATATGCTCTGCCTGCGCCATACATGTGAAGCGCCTCCTTAATAAGGTTTTATAACAGCCTATGTAGGAGAAATAAATCGGACTAGGCGGTTGTCCGGCTCAACGCTGCAGGATCTGCCCATCTTGTATTCCTTCATATACGATCCTTGCCCCTTTAGGTGTCATATGATTTCCAGAAGGATCTATTAAACCAGATTGGATAAGCGCTTCATCAGTTGCTTTTCCGCCGTCTGCTTCTATAAAATGCTTCCAGTTATCTACAAGAGGGACATCCAGGCGCTTCGACACATCTCTTGTAATATCGTTATATGAGTTGTGCCATTTCCTTGCTCCGCCTTTTGGTTCAAAAGCAGCTGCTTGGTATCTGGAATAGTAAAACAGATGATGCTTCCCATTACCTTCTATAATTGGGATACACGTCATTAAGATAGGCTTGATCCCGTGTTTTCTGCTTTCTTCAATAAAATAAACCAGATTTTCTCTAAAACGCTGCTTCGACACTCTCGGTTTCCCCTCAGTCAGTATGGCAGCGTCATTGGTGCCGAACATAATAAACAAATACTTCGGTTTTTGATCCAGCACATCTGTCTGAAATCGGAGACGGGCATCCTCTGTCGTCTGTCCGCCGATTCCCGCATTGAGTATATCAAGGTTACCGCGCTCAGCTGTTTTTAATATATTGACCCACTGCTGTGCTTTTGGATAATCGCGATAATCCCAGTTAGAACCACGCGTATTGCTGTCACCAAATGCTACAACGTCTTCGTATCCCCTTCCCTCGCATCCTGCTGTAACGAACAGCAGAAGGAAAAGGATGATAAAATGTTTCATTTTTACACCCCCAAAAGCCTCACCTTAATGTTATACCTCTGTTTCTCTTCGTTCAATGAAGAGTTTTTCGCTATCACTGTTTTTTCCTATAGTTAACGTGTCCCTCTCAGTGAATATCATTCTGCTTTCATTGCGGCGCAGCTGATGATTTTTTAAAATTCCCTTCTTTCCAATCTGAAAAACACACAAACCAAAGAAAAGAAAATAACCTGAATCCGCACCGGAAACAGGTTATCCGTTAAATCCTGCATTTACTTTAACTTCGATTTAAGCCTGGCCTTTGTTTTTGGCCCATAAATCCCGTCTGCAGTTAATCCGTTCATGAGCTGAAAACGCTTGACGGCATTCGCTGTTTTCGGTCCGTAAACTCCATCTATGCCATTGTTTTTGGCTCCCTTATCAGGGTAAAAGTGAAGTGCAGCTAAAGCCTTTTGCAGCTGGAGAATGTTTGTGCCCTTTCGATAAGGCGAAGTGAGCTTTATAACCCCAGACGGCAGGGGATATGATGGTGAAGATTCTTTTGGAGGTGTATCCGAGGAAGAAATTCCGTTTATAAAAGAGTTCCAGTGGTTCAAGAGTTTCCGCGGACATTCTTTCCCAGACCATTTTTTGTGGGGAACAACACGATTTAACGGAATATTGTTTTCCTTCATCAGCTTTCTGATCAGCCACTGGGCATTTGATGTTGCTTTTTCAAAATCGCCATCAGCATTTTCGCAGATTTCAATCCCGATCGATTTGCGATTTCCTGTCCCGTTTGTACCGTCTCCCGCATGCCAGCCGTTTTCATCTATCGGGAGATGCTGATAAATGACTGAATCGTCAACTGTAAAATGCCAGCTTTCGGATGTGCTCGGGTTTTTCACAAAATTGGCGTGCATTTTCGCATCAGCGCCTTTTGCTGTATTCGCTGTATTATGCACCGTAATATAAGCAGGCGTCATCGAATAGCCAGGACGATTATCATTTGATAGCGGTATAAAATCCTTTTTTATGGTTACCATTTCTATCCCTCCCTATTATTAAGAATGCAGAAAACAGAGAGATGGACAGCCTTTTTTATGAGGTAAAAAAGAATTGTGTTCTTAACCTGGTTTTCAGTTGAACCGCTGAAATGGCAACAGTTATACTAATTTAGATGACGGAGGTTTTGGCTCCTGACATCACCTAAGTTGGGAGTGACCATAGACATGTTAAAAAAAGTAATAGGTATACTTGTGATTATTGCTATCATTGCAGTCGGTTTTTTTCAGAAAGAAGCTTGGCTTGATGCAATCAAAGCAGGAGGGATGTTTTCCGTTTTATTTAGTATGCTGCTGATTGCTGCCGATGTTTTTTTCCCAATAGTGCCGTTTGCTTTGGTTGCTGCTTTAAACGGCGCAGTGTTCTGGACTGCAAATGGAATTTGGATTACACTGACCGGCTCAATGCTTGGTACAATATTGCTGTTTTTTCTCGCCAGGTACAGTTTTAGAGATTGGGCCAGAAAAAAAGTTCAGGCCTATCCTGCCATACAAAGCTACGAGGCTTCCTTCAACAAAAACGCTTTTACCGCTGTTTTATTAGGAAGGCTGATACCTGTCATACCTTCACTTGTAATGAACGTGATCTGCGGGCTGAGCCAGGTTCGCTGGCATGTTTTTTTCTTTGCGTCTTTAATAGGGAAAATCCCCAATATTGTTGTTGTCACTATTGCAGGTGCCAATTTCACCAGCAATAAATTATTGTCTATCAGCATTTACGGTGCATATATTCTGATCATCATGGTGGTCATTTATAAAAAGTTCCCTCATCTTCTGAAGGTGCCAAAAAAGTAAGGAGGCTTGTTGGCCCCCTTACTTTTTTTCTGTCGCATGGCCTCCAAATTCATTTCGAAGCGCAGCGACCACCTTTCCTGTAAACGTATCGTCTGTTAAAGAACGGTATCTCATCATCAGTGACATGGCGATGACCGGAGTTGCCGTCTGCAGATCAAGCGCGGTTTCCACCGTCCATTTTCCTTCACCTGAGGAATGCATAATGCCCTTGATCTGATCCAGTTTCGCATCCTTAGAGAAAGCTCGCTCAGTCAGTCCCATAAGCCAAGAACGAATGACAGAACCATGATTCCACACTCTGGCAACCTTCTCATAGTCAAAATCAAATTGGCTGTTTTCAAGCACTTCAAATCCTTCACCAATCGCGGCCATCATTCCATACTCAATTCCATTATGGATCATTTTTAAAAAATGTCCGCTTCCCGCTTCACCAGCGTATAGATAACCATTTTCGACGGCGGTATCACGAAAAAGCGGTTCCACAATCTCCCATGCTTCATGATCGCCCCCCACCATAAAACAGGCTCCATGCCGTGCGCCTTCCATTCCGCCCGACGTTCCGGCATCGAGATAATGGATACCCGCTTCTTTCATTTGATTGTAGCGGCGAATTGATTCTTTATAATGAGAGTTTCCAGCTTCGATAATCATATCGCCTTTACTTAATAAAGGTGATACATCACGCAAAACAGCATCGACAATACCATGCGGTATCATAACCCATAGGATACGCGGCGGGTCTAATAAAGAAATTAACTCTTTAAGATTCGTTGTCCCCTCAGCCCCGTATGCTTTCAGTTCATCAACAGCCGCTTGATTTACATCATATCCAACCGCTTGATGATTGCGGTCAATGAATTGCTTTCCTATGTTTATGCCCATTTTCCCTAAGCCGATTAATCCGATTTTCATATCTGTTCCTCCTGATTGTCTAAAAAGCCTTCACTCTTTATGTTCCCTTTGGATTGTATTGTGATACGCTGAAAACAAATGGGGCTTACATCGTCTACGCATGTAAATTTTATTTTTCATGACCGACTGCGCCTGCCAGTTCTATTACTGAATCTCTTTATATCCATAATTATCACTTTATCCTTGATTTACCATCAGTTTAAGTTAAAATATGGGAAGGAATTCGATTTTTTCAGTAAAAAGAAGGTGACATGTTGCAGAATCAATCTCATACTCTTATTGGAGTTACGAAAACCGCTGTATCCTTTTTATACGCTGCACTTGCAATCATCGGTTTTGCAATCGGGTATTTTATCCCGCAGATTGCGAAATGGGCATTATCCCTCCCCTGGATCCCTCTTGAAGGACCGCTTCGGCTCATCACCTCTTTTCAGGGATCTACAGCTGCATTTATCACTGCTCTTCTCGGTATGTGTGCGGGGATTTGGTTCGCTCATTCTGTTATTGCAATGCTGCTGTCTGTCAAAATTACAGATCACACAGTGGAATTCATCAAAGGAAAAAAAGTGCAAACAATTCATTCCGATGACATCGCTTTTGTATTTATGGATCACAAACGGCTTGTCCTCCTGGGAACAGCCGGATATGAATTGGTACGGGAAGAAATTGATGAAAAACCAGTAAACGTTGAGAAGGCCTTTAGACAGCATCATTACGAATGGGCAACAGATGGTGATCCGTTTAAAGATCGATTTCGCCGATGGATTCCTGATGCACCAGACCTATCACAAGGCGCCCATGCCTTATTAAAAGCTCGTCACAAAGCGCTGCAGGACGAAGAAAAAGACGATATTGAAGAATTCCGTCTCGAACTGGCACAGCTGGGCATCGTTGTACGGGACGAAGGCACACGCCAATATTGGCGAAAAGCAGAACCCTATCCCCCGAAAATTCAGCACGGCGAAGGATTGTAACAACAGAGGCTCAAGAAAGAGCCTCTTCTTTACTACTGCACAATAAACAGCACTCTGGTGCCGTCAGGATAGCTGCTCATTTGATTCCCTACCCACGAGCCGGCGCCGCGATTATCAGAAGGCGTCACATATCGGACATCAGCCCCTGCGCCGCCTTCCTCACAGACCGCCATCGGCCACTCATCCCGGTCATAGCCCGGCTTGGTCGGGATTCCCTTTAAAGATTCCTCCCGCCTTTTGTCTGCTCCATCTCTGTCAATGGTACAAATATCTGGATGTCCCTCTGCAATCGCATCTCTAATATGACTGCCGGTTTCCGGATAACGAGACAGCGGAAAATATAACACTTTGTCATACGAAGATGCGCCTTGGATCTGTTGCGGAACCATTAAACAAAGAAGAACTGCTGCAGCAAGAAACAGGCCTGCCATCCATTTTTTCATTCCCATCCCCCCATACCTTTGTTCATTTCAGTGTATGGGCGCTTAATAAAGATTATTTTTAACATTTGAAGTTCGTATGCTGCTTACAAAAGCCGGACTCCCCCGCGAGAAATTTCCCGGTACAGACACAGACAGCCTCCCGGTCACATACATTTACATATAGGCTTTTGCCTACATACTTTTGTGGAGGTGACGATGGTGACAGGTGTTTTCGCAGCGCTCGGCTTTGTTGTTAAAGAGCTTGTCTTTTTAGTATCTTACGTGAAAAACAATGCCTTTCCACAACCGCTCTCAAGCAGCGAAGAAAAAAAATACTTAGAGCTCATGGCTAAAGGGGATGAACATGCCAGAAACATGCTGATTGAGCATAATCTTCGCTTGGTCGCCCATATTGTGAAAAAGTTTGAAAATACAGGTGAGGATGCAGAGGACTTAATCTCCATCGGAACGATCGGGCTTATTAAAGGTATTGAAAGCTATTCCGCCGGAAAAGGGACAAAGCTGGCGACGTATGCTGCGAGGTGTATTGAAAATGAAATCCTCATGCATTTGCGCGCATTGAAAAAAACAAAAAAAGACGTCTCCCTTCACGATCCGATCGGGCAGGATAAGGAAGGGAATGAAATAAGCCTGATTGACGTTTTGAAATCAGAAAACGAAGACGTGATAGATACGATCCAGCTCAATATGGAGCTTGAAAAAGTGAAACAATACATTGACATTCTAGATGACCGTGAGAAGGAAGTGATTGTCGGGCGGTTTGGACTTGATTTGAAGAAGGAAAAAACGCAGCGAGAGATTGCCAAAGAACTCGGGATCTCGCGCAGCTATGTATCGCGGATTGAAAAGAGGGCGCTGATGAAGATGTTTCATGAGTTTTATCGGGCTGAGAAGGAAAAGCGGAAGAAGGCGAAGGGGAAATAATGCAGAAGAGGCCGGATCTCATATTCCGGCTTTCTCTATTTGAAAGAGTTATGAAAATCATTTTTTTCATCGCTGATAAGCTCTCCGAGAAAGACGGTCTGATCGTAACAAATGACTTATAAGTCCTTTGCCTGCATCCTCCCTCAAGCGATTCAAAGCCGGACGTTCTAAAAGCTCCCCAGAAAATCCTTCATCGGCATACTTCAGCACATCCTTAGTCCCTGCTTTCTTTATACAGGCCTCGAACTGGCTGTCGATGCTCGATCCCTTGATCGCTTGTTCCTCGGTATATTGCTATCACCCTGGATCTCCTTCCTATAAAGTTTTATTAAATAATGATAACAATCGTTCATGCATTTGTCAGCTTGCGGTCTCTCGATAATTATTACCTTCATAAAATGCATCACCCCCTTGGGTAATGCTGCGTAATAACTGTTTGTCCTAATGAGGTGATTTTCAATGAGTATGAAAACAAATAAAAAAACCGATGGTTTGAACCATCGATCTGTTTTCTATATCACTGGGCCCTCAATATAGTAAATCTAGCTCATTGGTTATGAAAGCTTATTTTCATTACACACTCTATATTTATTTGTTATCATTTCTATACGTTTATATCAATTGTGGTAAAAAATGGTGACAAAAACCAATAAACGTCCATCCTAACTTTATCATCTTATTTATTAAGATTTTAACCTCTTCCTTGTAAAATAAAGAAGCGATTTTCATCTCCAGACAGTTAATGCTATTTCATCGGGACATGTCTGTTAAAGCAGCCAATAAATACATTCAGATATCCACTTACAACCACGATTCAATTTGATCCACTACAGATTTCTGAGCTGTTAAACAGATAGACTTATAAAAATCTGTACCAGTTCCCTTTCACAATTAGGACATTTCGGCGGCGTATCGGCATAAAGCGAACTAATTTATTAATGTTCAACAACAGAATTTCGTCTATTGGCAATAAAGAATCCACAAATCATTGCAAGAATGGCCATCGCCCACCAGAACGTTGAGATCGCCTGATCATGATCGATGATAATCAAACGAATGACAGCTGTGATGCCAATATAAATGAAGTAGCGAAGCGGAAAATGAAAGTCTGATTTAAAATATTTGATAATCAAAGCAATGAACTCAAAGTACATGAAGAATATAAGCAGTTCTCCAAGCATCTCATAATAGCTGTCCACTTTGTTGAACAGTGACTTGTATACGAATAGCACAATGTACCAAGTCTCGCTGATCAGAAGTGCGCTTAAGGCTAACGCCAGGAAGAACAGACAGACATTGAGAAGCGCTTGTAACAGGTAAGGCACCTTTTTGAATTTGTTAGAAAATCTCATCATGTTGTCTCCTATTTCAATATATTCGTGGTTTTTATTCTCAGCCTACATCTTGGTGTTCCAAAATCGTAGCACAATGTAGTACTTAGAATTCTTTTGTATACTGTGAAACTGTCCCTGCATGCGGGACATCATTCGCGCAATGCTTCTTTCACCGAGTCCGTTGCTTTCCGGTGTTATATCTGCAAGTTTAATCGTATTGCTAACATGGATCTCAAATATCTCTTGATCCGATACAAACGTGATGCTGATTTCTTCTTCCGGATCTGCGTATTTCAATAAGTTTGACATCACATTATCAAATACACGACCAAGCTCCTCCAAATTCACGTTAATATAGGTTTCCGGCAGCTCGCCTGAAATATGGACCCGAAAATGCTCCTGATGAAGGATAGCAATCTGATCTGATATTAGATCGTAGATCACTTCTTTCACTGCAACGGTCTCCAGATCGGCCTCATATTCCTTGTCCAGCAGGAAATACGCAAACAGATTGTCAGACAAGCTTTTTAATTGCAGTGCTTTACCATAAGCATTGGCTACATACCGATCTTTGCTGGTACCCGCTTCGCCTCCCTCTTTTTTGGCAAACTCCAGATTCATGATCAGCGACGTCAGCGGTGTGCGCATATCGTGCGACATTTCGGTAACCAGGCTGCGGCTCTCAGCTTGCAATTCCTCGATAGCTTTAAGTTTATCCAGGAAAGCTTTCCGCAGATCCTCAATGCTCTTTGCAATCATCGCTAATTCATCATGCCCTTTTATCGTCATCTCGTAGTCCAGTTCGCCCCCTTCAAGAATATGAATCTCTTGGTGAATCGTTTTAAGGTAGCGAAGACTTTGGCGAATTCCGAAGAGAACAATGATTAAAAAGATGAGGGTTGCCCCGAGCAAATCCAATGCGAAGGCCAGATCATAATATCGGGAAGAGTAGAAACCGTCGATAATGACTCGTCCTTCACCATCGCTAAACTTGACAGGATGTGAATGATTTTGAGCGTACTGAGTCAGCTTTTCCTTTCCATAATCCGATTCGGAATAAATAGAATCATATTGCAGCTCCTGATCCTTGAATATGGTGAGGTTAATGTAATTTTCTTTTTTGACCCACTCGCCAAACGCTTTTCTATCTGATGTAGACAACTCATTTTCTGAAACGTACTTGCTGAATTTTTGAATGTATCTTGCTGACTCCTCGTGATAATACTCTTCCGAACTCAGATATCCCTCGATCAGGTCATCTGTGATCTTTTGCAACGTCAGAAAGATCACACCACTCACAATCGCAGCAACCACGATCAGCAAAGCCAGTTTTTTAGTTAGCGTAAATTTACGATGCACCAAATCGATATCCTCTTCCCCATTCAGTTTTTATATAAACCGGACGTGCCGGATCATCCTCAATTTTGGAGCGCAGCTTCCGAATATGCACCATCACCGTATTGTTGGAACAGTAAAAGTAAGGCTGTCCCCACACACTCTCATATATATTTTGGGCAGAAAATATTTTGTTGCGTTTGCTCATCAGAAGTTTCAGGATACGATACTCCAGATCTGACAACTTGATTTGCTTCTCCTCTTTCCACACCTCATTAAATTCTTCGCTCACTCTTAGTTTGCCCCCGATAAGAAATGTTTCTTCCTGTTCCTTCTTTTCCTGATAGATAGTATATCTGCGTAATTGAGCAATCACTCTAGCGTGAAGTTCCTCTTCCGAGAATGGTTTAGTCATATAATCATCGCCGCCGGCGAGTAATCCCTCAGTTTTATCGAGTGTACTCGATCTGGCCGTCAGAAACAGAATCGGGACGTTAGAGGATTTCCTGATGTGCTGACATGTTTCAATTCCCGAAATGCCTGGCATCATAATATCCAAAATAACCAAATCAAGCGAGTCATTCACAAGTTGCAATGCTCGCTTTCCATCCTTGGCTCTTAGCACCTCGTAGCCTGCACGTGTAAGGGATTCCTCCAAAAGATCACCAATATCCTCATCATCCTCTACGACTAATATTTGATGGGTCATGTCTCTCTCACCTCATGATTCTTGTTGTTATTTCTCGTGTGTCCTTACTATATATCGTTCATAGTAATAAGTACGTTATAAGATACTACGTAAATCTTAACAATTTATGAAAGTTGATGCTCGCCACAAATTTGTCGCATTTTTTAAAAAAAATGATGACTCTTCATAAATTGTTAAGATTCGGTCTTTATATTTATCCATTGTAAGACTCAAGTTTTTCAGATCCGCACTACACATTGCCGTGATAAATGGGAAAGGAGTATTGATATGATTGTACAAAAAGAAGGACGCGGGCAACCGGTGAGTCTGCGGGAACGGGTTCATTTTCTGGACATCGTACGCGGATTTGCCTTGCTTGGCATTATTATTGTCAATTATTTTCTGATCGTAGATTCAGTAAAGGGATTCGAAATGGCCTCCAATGACGTACTGCATAAGCTGGTTTCCTGGTTTGCCGAAGGGAAATTCGTTACGTTATTCTCCTTCCTGTTCGGAGTCGGGTTTATGATCTTTATGGATCGAGCCGCGCAGAAGGTAGATAGTCCCAACAAGCTGTTTGCCCGCAGGTTATCTATCCTGTTGGGATTTGGCATTTTGCACATCACATTTGTTTGGGTCGGTGACATATTGGCCTTTTACGCCGTAAGTGGCTTCCTGTTACTCGCCTTCTATAAACGCACGGCCAAAACGGTGCTTAGATGGATTATCGCACTTATCGTGCTTCAATTCCTGACTCCTGTTTTCACAATGTTGTACAATGTCATCAATACTGCAGGGTCAAAAAACCCGAATTTTTCAGAGTTTACTTTGTTTAGCCACAGCAGCCTTACCTACATGGAATCCATCAGCACTCGGTGGACAGATATGGTCACGATGGCTGCTGGCTCTTTCTCTATGATCTATTCCATGTTTCTCATGTTTCTGCTGGGCGTGTACTTTGTTAAGATGGAATTTTTCAAAGACATGGAAGCGAAAAAGCCTATATGGAAGCGTATCTGGATCATTAGCACAATCGCTTTTCTAATAACACAAAGCAGTATATTACTAGACATGTTTAATCTTTCTGAGAATATGCTGTGGAAGGACATTTCCTCTGTCTTGGGTCAAAATGGCGGCTTAACCGGAAGTATGTTTTATATGAGCACTTTTGCAATGCTGTTTCTATACGTTCCTCAGCTGCGAGGCCCTATGATGATATTCACCAAAGTCGGACGGATGTCATTGACCTGTTATCTGCTTCACTCTATCATTGGAACAGTTCTGTTCCTCAGGTACGGATTCGGGCTTGCGGATCATATTCAATCCGCCGGCACGTTCATGTTCAGTCTGGCCGTGTACTTCGTGCTTATGAGCTTTAGTACATTGTGGTTGAAACGGTTTAGGTACGGTCCGATGGAATTAGTATGGCGCAAGCTGACGTACGGCAAAGTAAACGGGAGTCCTAAAGCAACTCCGCTGCATTCGGAAAAATCTATTCAGAAATAACCCCCTTGCACAGATTGCATGTCAAATTAGTGTTGTTGAATGGAGCGGGCATTAAACGGACAGATTTGATATATGGACTAGTTATTTTTATATCATTTAGGCTTCTTTGGGCTAATAAATCCACCAGAGTTTACTCAATGTGCATTGCTCATGATCGAATCTAAATTGAATCTTTTACGCATGTTCATAGTCAAAGGCGCTTTCGACTATTTTTGTAACTTTTCGCAGAAAAAATTCGAGAATGATGACAAATCCCGCATACGACACTTAATACGGTAGTGAACGATAGTAAATTAGGGTTACATGCAGCTTGTTTTCCAATGAAACAAAGAAAAAGAATCATACAAAAAGACAGGAGAAAGCTTTTGAAGTATTTTAACGCCAAATTTACCGCGGAAGAAAGAGCGATGGAATCACTTTTTTGTGAAAAGGCCTCGCAGAGCAGCTCGAATGTTTTACTGAACGACTGAACTCGATATTTCAGCAACTGAGGGAGTGAACAATCATGAAAACAAAAAAGGAACCAAAAGTTATTCTGGAACTAGCAAAGGAATCTGATCTGCCAGAATTCCAAAAAAAATTACAAGAAGCCTTTGCGATCGCCGTGATTGAAGCGTTCGGTGATTGCGAAGATGGGCCGATTCCATCGGACAATGATGTTCAGGAGTCTTTCAATGCTCCCGGAGCAGTGGTATATCATATTCTTCAGGATGGTAAGAATGTCGGTGGTGCAGTAGTACGTATCAACAGCGAAACACATCATAATTCGCTAGATTTATTCTATGTATCTCCAGAATATCACAGCCAAGGGATTGGTCTTTCTGCTTGGAAAGCCATTGAAGCACAGTATCCGGATACTGTGCTTTGGGAAACCGTGACACCTTATTTCGAAAAGCGAAATATCAACTTCTATGTGAATAAGTGTGGATTTCATATCGTAGAGTTCTACAATGAACATCACTCTGATCCGCATATGCATCGCAATGGACGCGAAGATGACAAGCCCCTGCCGAATGATGATGACTTTTTCAGATTTGTAAAGATTATGAAAAAAAAGGACTAAACAATTGAACACGGCGAGATGCCGCAGAGAGTTGATGTTTAAAAAGTGTTTTGATCCCTGTCTCAAAAACAGGGGTCAGTCCCCCTTTGAATCATCGGTTTCTTTTCTGACATATACCACGCCCACTTTTCTCTTTTTGTAATTTTAGAAAATATATCAGATACCAAACTACAAATACTATAGTAATTAAGTAAGTTAAAATAATAATAAGATTCATCTAATCTAAAGTAGTCCTCCGTGTTTTAGGTAAAGCTGTATTACATTATGTATATTATATCTTGATAGTGCGTTCAAGTATTCCTAAACCTTATTATGAAGGTATTGATTAAGATGACTAATACCTTTAGATCTCTATGAAATTATATTATCTTTAATAAACTTGTTCTGGTTGTACAATTTCATATTCACCTTCTGCATACTCTTGCTCCGCATAATGCACTCCCCATTGACAGAGCTCCTGCAAGATAGGTTTAAGAGATTCTCCAAGTTCAGTGGATGAATATTCAACCTTCGGCGGTACTTGATTATACATCTTTCTGCTCACAAGTCCACTGGCTTCAAGCTCTCTAAGTGTTTGAATCAGCATTTTCTGAGTTATATTTGGGATAATGCGCTTTAATTCACTCGTTCTCTTTGGTCCATTCATTAAAAAGTATAATACAAGGCCTTTCCATTTTCCGCCAATAACTTCCTTTGTCACTTCAAACCCACAGCTAAATGTTTTCATGTCTAAAGCTCTCCATTCCACATTTATTACTTTTTAGTTACTATATCACAAAAAAGTGGGTACTTCCGATAATGTGCTTACTGAAGGATACTATATCTTGTAAGTTGTTCTTCAAGTACTTAAAGGTACTAGACATAAAATAATATTAATTCTAAAGGAGTGTTAAGTATGGGTAAATTTGAAGGTAAAATAGCGCTTGTAACGGGTGGAACAAGTGGAATTGGTCTTGCTACAGCACAAAAGTTTGTAAACGAAGGTGCATATGTTTATATCACAGGACGTAGACAAAACGAACTTGATAAAGCTGTTAACCAAATTGGCAAGAACGTAACCGGTGTTCAAAGTGATATTTCTAAGCTTGAAGACTTAGACAAACTATATGACATTATAAAGCAGGAAAAAGGTAAGTTGGACATTCTTTTTGCTAATGCAGGGATCGGCAACTTCCTTCCATTAGGTGAAATTACTGAAGAGCAGGTTGATAGAACGTTCGACATTAACGTTAAAGGAACCATCTTTACTGTTCAAAAAGCGTTATCACTATTCCCGGACAAAGTAGGTTCTATTATTGTAACGGGCTCTACTGCTGGATCAATTGGCAACCCAGCGTTTAGTGTATATGGAGCATCTAAAGCAGCTTTAAGAGCACTAGTTCGCAACTGGATTCTTGACCTAAAAGGTACTGAAATCCGTGTAAATGTGGTTAGTCCAGGAGTTATTCTTACACCTGCATACGATGAGCTTTTTGGTGATGCACTTGAAGGAACAATGGAAAATACCAGAAATACTGTTCCAGCTGGAAAAGTTGGGACACCAGAAGAAGTAGCAAACGCTGTATCTTTCCTTGCTTCAGACGAAAGCAGTTACTTGACGGGTGTTGAATTGTTCGTAGATGGCGGGCTAGCACAGGTATAATTTCATGCGCAGAGATTACAAATAGTCACCAAAAAAGGTTAATGGGGATTTACTTGAAGAAGTCGTATAAAAAAGTCGTTTTCCTTAAAGGACAGGGAATTCGACTTTTTTATGTTTGAATTTGATTAACGTTGTAAATTCGCATTTTCCTGGGGCTACCACTAAATGACCTGTAAAAAAGATTACTTTGTGAATAAATGTACTTAAAGTAACGGGTGCTTTACAACAATACAATTTTCTGTTGTAGTAAATGTCATTTTAAAAAATCTGATCGTCTTTTTAATGTGATTCAATTGAACTTCTAACTGTTGGGATGTCTGGTGCAATACAGCTGCCAAAGTTGCTAAGTTTTTATTAGAACATGGATATAAAGTCAAAGAATTGACCGGTGGTATTGCAGCATGGAAAGAAATGAACTTTCCTATCACAAACTCAGATCAAGGCAATAACATACCTGATAATTGTGGGTGTTGACTTAGTGCAAGATAAAAGATACTGGATTGGGGTTGCTTCTCGAGATCATGTAATGAGAGCTGTCCAAGGTGGTTTTGCTCAACTTTGTCATGGCAAAGAGGCACCTTTAAAAAAGATGAATACTGGTGATTGGATTATTTATTACTCCCCCAAGATGAATTTTAAAGATCCTTTACTTAAAAATCAATTCAATGACCTTCAAATCAAAATGATAAAAGCAGGTGAAACACCAGACGGTTATACTTGGCACCATCACCAAGATCCAGGGAGAATGCAATTAGTTGACCAAAAGGTGCATCGGAAAACAGGCCATACAGGAGGCCGACACCTTTGAGGTGGAGGAAGTAAGAACAGATAGGAGTTGGTCAATATGACAGAGTGGAGATTTGCGAAGAGCCAATTGGGGAAACAACTGTTAAAAAAGTCGAAAAGGCATTAGATATTAAGTTTCCAAACGACTACATTACAACTATATTAAACAACAATGGGGCGCGCCCAAGTAAAAAGATATTTGACTTTGAAAATACAAAAGGCGAGGTTTTTAATCGATTACATGGTTTAACTGAAGATAGTTCAAGTTTTATTTTAGAGGTCTTTGAAGATTACCAGGATGGAAGGATGCTTCCTGGGATAGTTCCTTTTGCATGTGATTCTTTTGGTAACGAAATCTGCTTCGATTATCGTCTGAACAAAGAGAATCCGTCCGTAGTTTTCTGGGATCACGAGATTGCATATGAAGATCCTGATAAAGCTTTGAGTCATATATGTGATTCATTTACAGAGTTGGTTAATAAACTATACGAAGAATAAACGGATAAGACCTTTCCCCTTTCTTTTTGAGGAGAAAGCGTTAACTGCTATCCGTTATAAAAAAAATAACATATGAAATATTCATACAAATTTAAAGAAGATCCATTTGGTGATTTAGGAACAGTATTGCCAGAAGAAATCAGTATTTTCTCTGATTTCATTGAAAACATCGCTACAGAAGAACAAGCCAACGAGTATATAGATTACATTGAGAAGGTTTCAGAAGGGATATATGAAGATTTTGAGATTGAGTTAAATGCTACAAGTGTTCTCATCAAGAAAGATGTGACAATTGTTGAAAACTCTTTTAGGATAGAAGAGCCCTATGAAAACTCAATTGAAACCGATCAATTTATAGAATTGCTATTAATATGGCGAGATAAGATTCCAGATATATTTAAAGGTTGAATAAAATTAAAACCCTTCCTACATAAAGAAGGGTTTTACATATCGAGGCGGTTGGTACATTCTTGACGAGAACAATAGCAAACGAGGAATCATTGTTCCTGCTGTTTACCCTAATGTAGTAACTTTAAAAGGGAGCCATCGCTCCCTTTTGTTCACTGAATTACAGAACTTTCTAATGTGTATGATCCGCCAGTTTTTGCAGTACTATATCCAGCAACCCTTATGCTATAAGTATAGCTTTTACTGACTGCAATAGTATGTTTCGATAATTCTGAGGAATCATAAGAATTCACAAAAGTTGTCCCACCACCATTTACATCCGTTTTGTAAATACTAACTTTTAACGGAGTTGTTGTACTATCTTTGGACAAATAAAACTTTACTTTTGTAGCTGATCCTGGATGGAATTGCCACTCATGCCCTTCTTTAGCAGCAGCAGCATCAGCAAAAGATCCACTTACCTTGTCATTAAGAGGCAGCATACCTTTAAATTCATAGGCTGAAGCACTTCCCATAGCAGTAAACATTAAAATCAGAACAAAAAACATTGATACTAACGACTTTTTCATTTCACATTTCCCCCTTTTAAATTTAAGTCACTGTAATAATACTTCTCTTCATTTAACAAATCCTCCCACCCGGATTAAACTTCATAAATTTGACACAATAGGATTATAAAGGGTATTTTCAATTTCTGTTATCCTTCAATTTCTCTTCAATTTTCGCTTTTGTCTTAGGACCATAAATGCCATCAGCAGTCAGACCATTCACTGACTGGAATCGCTTGACTGCATTTGCTGTTTTCGGACCATAAACGCCATCAATGCCGTTATTTTTCGCCCCTTTGTCCGGGTAGAAATATAGAGCTGCCAGTGCTTTTTGAATTTGTGTTACCCTTTCCCCTCTCATCATTGGGTTCTTCACTTTAAAAATACCGAAAGGTAGCGCATATGACGTTTTTTTGCTGATTGAGTTTGTTTTCTTTTTGGTTGCACTTGTTTTGCTTGAGCTTGTTTTTCCACCTAGCGTCTTTAATTCTTTTTCAATGGCAGCCTTAACTTGATTCCATCTGACAAAATACGATGTGGACAATACTTACCGTTCCAGTCTTGGTGCTTATGGACACGATCAACGCCCCATCCCCGTTCTTTAAGTAGCTGCGCCACAAACTTAATAGCGAGGTTTTCCGCTGCCTTATATCGTGACCCTCCTGACTTGCTATAACAAATTTCGACACCAATCGACTTACGATTCCCTGTACCGTTTGTTCCATCTCCTGTGTGCCATTCATTTCGATTAGTTGGAATTCCTTGAATGACTTGTTTATCGTCTACTGCAAAGTGAAAGCTGTTGAGCTAGAGTTATTCTTCATATATGAAATTTCATTGGCTGCTGAAGCATCATTTGCAGTGTTGTGAATAGTGATATATCAGCTTTCATAGGGTTAGGACATTTCAATCCATACTTTGATTTAGAGACTAAATTCTTTACAACTTTAATGGCCATATATCCTCTCTCCTTCTGTCTGTGTAATAAAAAAAGCCACTGGCTTAGCCAGCAGCTTTGTCTGCGTTATTCTTACTCTGTTCTTTTTCGTTCTCAATTGTTTGTAATCGATCTATTATCGTTGAAGGGATTTTAACACCGATCTGTGCTAAATTTTCAGTTATTGATAAGCCTTCATTAGCAATATAAAAAAGAACGGTACCAAAGGTTAAGACACCGTTCAAATTGAGTACTGTATCAATAACGTTTGCTAAAATGGCCGCAAAGAAATTGAGTAGCTTGCGGACATAGCCAAACCATGCGCTTCGGCTTCGCAGTTTCTTGAATTTCCATGCCTTAATTACTCCTGTTAAAACGTCAATTATGCTAAGAACTAGAAGTAAATCAAGGTACTTCACCCCTCCAAATAAATATACTCTTGCAAAATCTAATGTTTCAAAATTGATAAACAAACTTGTCTCCTCCATTTCTAGTCACCTCCTCCGAGGCAATTAAAAAAGGACAGCCGGATCTTATGAGACGGCCGTCCCTCTAACTGAAAAGTTTCCATTTGTTAAAGCTGTAAGCTCCCTAACGATTTCTTTAAAGCCGGTAATATCAAAAGACCGGGCTTCAGATTTCCCTTTTGTGCTAATGGCAAATGTTCCGTCATCCACTTTCTGTCCTCTAAGGGCTCTTTTTGTTCCCGATAATGATTTACCCCAGAACTTCAATTCACTTGCCCGATTGTGGAAGATCGTTATTGAACGAAAGCCCCCGATAGTTGGATAAGAAAAAGCAAAAGAACTTGCTATTTCTCAAATACATCCACCAAATTTTCAATGTTAGTTTGTTGTTCATACATACTAATAAAAAAATAAAACCTTGTTAAAAACTTTACAAGACAAACTGAATTGACTATAGTCTAATTAGACTAAAATATTAATGTACAGAAGTGAAAAATGAGATGATAAAGTCTTTTTTAATGTTGGGGCAGTCGAATATGGCGGGCCGTGGATTTTTGAATGAAGTAGACCCTATCTATAATGAAAAAATAAAAATGCTGCGCAATGGACAGTGGCAGATGATGACAGAGCCGATTAATTACGACCGTCCGGTTTCCGGCGTTGGCCTGGCGGCATCTTTTGCAGATGCATGGTCGAAAGCTCATCCCGATGAAGAAATTGGCTTGATCCCTTGTGCGGAAGGTGGCAGTTCATTGAATGACTGGCATCCGGAAGGCATCCTTTTTCAGCATGCTTTGTCCGAAGCCCGCTTCGCCCTCCGGTCCAGTCAAATTTGTGGAATCCTTTGGCACCAAGGTGAGAGTGACAGTTATCGTTCGCTACATGAAACTTATTACGAGAAATTAACCCTTATCATCGAGACGCTAAGAAACGAGTTGGAACTTGATGAGGTACCGTTGATTATTGGAGGGCTTGGTGACTTTCTTGGAAAGACCGGTTTTGGACAGCACGCGACTGAATTTCGACAGGTTAATGAACAATTGCTGCGTTTTGCTAATGAACAACAGAATTGTTATTTTGTTACTGCAGCAGGTTTGACTGCGAATCCTGATGGCATTCATTTAGACGCAGCTTCACAACGCAAATTCGGTTACCGCTATTTCGAGGCTTTTTCGAAAAAGCACCATATCCTGAAACCCATTTCGGGAGAGGAGCAATCGCTGAAAGTGAATGGTGACTATTCTAAAACAGAACAGATTTACCTTCATAGTATGGATTTGGCTTCGGGTAAAATTACGTACGCGGAATTTGAGGCGCGGATGGCGAAGGTGATGAAACCATGATTCCCTTACTTATCCTTGGCTTGCTAATCCAAAACCCCGGAGCTCACGGCTATGAACTTCTGGCCTTAATGGAAAAGCGTCATTACAAATACATTGTTAACTTCACGAAAGGTTCATTTTATTACAATCTTCAGCAACTTGAAGAAAAGTGCTTTATTGAACAGATTCAGCAAAAACCCTCAACCAGCGGGCGTGAAATCCGTAACTACAAAGTCACAGATTCGGGAAGGGCAGAATTCGAAAAATTAATGATCAAATACGGCACCAAATCGGAATATGTGAACCTGCAATTTTATGGGGCGTTACTCTTTGCCGATGAATTCGACAAAAATAAATTACTGGATCTGATCCAATCACAAATCGATCAGACTAAAACTCGAATCGAGCTCCTTGATGAATACCTGTCCATCACTCAAGAAATTCCCGGCACAATCGATTACTTTCGCCGTATGAACGAAAATTCCCGTTCACATCACTTGGTTAATTTAGAGTGGTTTGAAAAATTGAAAACAGAAATAGAATCAACTATTGCAGAATAAAAAAATGCAAAGTTAAATATAAGAACATTAGTTACCTAAATATAAAACCTGTGTCGTAGATATCTAGTAACATCTTTGATACAGGTTTTATACTCCTTCTTTAATTAAACCAGTAATAGGGTTGTCAACACTTGCCCCCAACAAGAGCAAGCGAATCTGCTGCGTGTTCTTCTTTTTCAATCACTAGCCGTTAGTTTAATTAGAATTCAAAAAATCCAAGACACGGTCAACTCTTTCATTGACTGAGCAATCGCCTTCAATTTTTAACACTGGACAAGATAAATCTTCCATCCAATGTTCATGCAAAGCTTTACTTCTAACTTCCATTCCAGCATTATCATATAAAGAAGCCCACTCTAAAAATGCTTTTGATTGTTCATATTTACTGCCACCGGCTAACACTTCATTTCCATAACGCTGAAATTCCCTATGCCTTAATCTCTCAAGCCGTATTTCCTGTGGAATCCATAAGAAGACGACAAGGTCAAAATAACTTTTTAGATTATCGCCCCAGCCACACACTGCACCAGAAAGAATCCATTTCTCATTTATTGTTAAGTCTTTTTCAAGCAACTTTCTTCTTTCAGGAATTTCTCTTTTTTTAGTTAATTTATCTAACCAATAGTAATTATCAGTATCAAGATGCGTATGAGGCAAACACTTTGACAATGCAGCACCCAATGTTGAAGTTCCGACACCAGAGGCTCCCAATATGTGAATATTTTTTTTCATACTTCCCCCTCCTTATTAAGCAACCAAACTCCCTGTTTGTCGCATAAGGTACTTACTATTATTTTGACATAAATCCCTAAAGACCTTTACTTTTCTAGAGAAATCCAGATGCGTGTTAAAATCATCATACTTACGAAAACAGCCATTATCAAACGGATTCATATTCCATCTCCTTAGACGCTTTTTCCTATAAAAAAAGTCTTGATTTCCCTATAATATTTAAACGAATTTAATTTTTAGATTGTCGTCTTTAAGGAGGTTTTTTATCTTGAGGTATACAAACAGTCATTTAGAGGATTGGATTGAAAACTTATACAGAAAGATTGATATTACAGAACCTGAACAAATTAATTTTGAACGGATTGCTGAGTCATTAGATATCAGGCTTTCGTTTAAACCTGTTACAAGCTTCGCACTTAAGCCCAGCGGCATTTATAATATACGCTTGGACAGCCGAAAAAACCGAACTGAACAATGGTACGATTTCGCTCATGAATTTTGCCATATATATAGACATGAAGGCGATAAAAAAACTATGCCCGCAACCTGGACTGATTATTTAGAGTGGCAGTCCAATTATTTTACATATCACCTTTGCATTCCAACTTTCATGTTGCGTAATATTAATCTTTCGTACATACAATCACATGCAATTGAAAATGCAGCTTGGTTATTTAAGGTATCCCCTTCATTCGCTAAGAACCGTTTAAGCATTTATTACAGGAAACTGACTCAACATTTATTTAGTCAAACTGTTACGGGAAATTTATGCACCCCCCCTTTTGTAATGAATAATGAAATCCTCATGCATTTGCGCGCATTGAAAAAAACAAAAAAAGACGTCTCCCTTCACGATCCGATCGGGCAGGATAAGGAAGGGAATGAAATAAGCCTGATTGACGTTTTGAAATCAGAAAACGAAGACGTGATAGATACGATCCAGCTCAATATCGAGCTTGAAAAAGTGAAACAATACATTGACATTTTAGATGACCGTGAGAAGGTAGTGATTGTCGGGCGGTTTGGACTTGATTTGAAGAAGGAAAAACGCAGCGAGAGATTGCCAAAGAACTCGGTATCTCACGCAGCTATGTATCGCGGATTAAAAAGCGGGCGCTGATGAAGATGTTTCATGAGTTTTATCGGGCAGAGAAGGAAAAGCGGAAGAATATGAAAATCATTTTTTCATCGCTGATAAACTCCCTACCTCAAGCATTCAAAGCCGGACGTTCTAAAAGCTCCACATAAAATCCTTCATCGGCATACTTCAGCACATCCTTAGTCTCTGCTTTCTTTATGCAGGCCTCGATCTGGCTGTCGATGCTCGATCCCTTGATCACTTGTTCCTCGGTATATTGTTATCACCCTGGATCTCCTTCCTATAAAGTTTTATTAAATAATGATAGCAATCGTTCATGCATTTGTCAGCTTGCGGTCCCTCGATAATTATCACCTTCATAAAATGCATCACCCCTTGGGTAATGCTATGTAATAACTGTTTGTCCTAATGAGGTGATTTTCAATGAGTATGAAAACAAATAAAAAAACCGATGGTTTGAATCATCGGTTTCTTTTCTGACATATACCACGCCCACTAGTCCCTCAACATAGTAAAAACATATCATGAGTTACAAAAGCTTTTATTCAAAGCATCTGTTTATTTTATTTATACTTATTTTCATCATTTTTCAGAATTCTGGGCACAAATCGGGCACCTATTAGAGACCAAGGAACTCTACATTTCATTAAGAAATACGTACTCATTGCCCTGCTTTAATTAATTTTAAGCCCTCGCTCTATGCCCCTCTGAATTAAGTATTCGATGTAACTTTTGAAATTAAGTTTATTAAAATCTGTCACAAACCCTTATTTTCATAACACATAATTTGTTTCAGCTTCCCTCGCGAATACCGGATTAATGCTCGGCTTTAAGATAGTCAACCAATCTCTCCGCACTGTTCTTAACATCTTCTTTTGAAAGATGAAGTGTCCCATATTGTGTAAACGCAGGAAGAAAACGCATTCCTATATAGTTAGCAGTGACTTGAAACGGTCTGATAAGCTCGCTGATCGTGATATTATATTCTCCGCCTGCTTGATAATCAGATTCCTGTGCGCCTAAGGAGATAGCTAAGAGTAGTTCTTTTCCATGCAATTTAGTTCCTCCAGTTCCATAAGCCCAGCCATGTGTTAACACATCATCTTCCCATTGTTTGAGTAACGCGGGACTGCTATACCAATACATTGGGAACTGAAAAACGATACGCTCATGATCTAACAGGAGCTGCTGCTCTTTTTCTACATCAATGATAAAATTAGGGTATTCACCGTACAGGTCATGAACCGTAATGTCATTCTCTTGCTTTAAACGATTCATCCAGGTTTTGTTGACAACAGACGTTTCCAAATTAGGGTGTATAACGATAACTAATGTTTTCATTTGACTGATTATCCTTTCTTCGCCGAGTAGTTATTATTGCTTTTACGATAATGAATTGATTCTAATTTTAAAATAGTAACTTTATTTACAACTATTTTATCCTTTTTCATGAATTCAGGGCAACTAATTGGGCACCAAAATCAATGATGACTTAAGACATTGTTTTGTAGAAATCCGATATAACAGAATAATCCCTTATTTAGAAAATTCCCACCTTTTTCCTCAATCCTTACCAATTTAAACTCATTAAGGAGATACTGTATCACCAACTTTAAATAATAATGGAATAAGTGCTAATAAAATAATTCCTACAACCAACGTAGATATTATTAACTCCTTCCATACAATCAAATTCTTTAAAAACATTTGATAAATAACTAATGAGTTTACTGGAATGTTAAGCAATAAGCCCGTAAGAAGTCCAGGTGCATACTTTTTCATTACAACAGTTGCGATAAGATGTGGAAAAATAGCGTTGATAACCATAGAACCTAGAAAGCCAATGAAAATCCATTTTGCAATATCTGATTCTGGCATATATAAAAAACCAAATGCAGATAAATAAGCCAACATAGTTATAACACTGACAGCAAAATGAAATTCATTTGAGGTTACTGGCTTTTGAAACTTTGAAGATTGTTGTGACCATTCAGGTAACCAAATAGCTTCCTCAATATTATGCAGTGTAATAGCAAAACAAAAAAATGCTACGAAATAAACCACCTATCATTTCCTCCTCGGTGCCACAACCAATATGGTTTGGCAACATTATATTACATTTGAGGCTGATTGGATATGGTGTTAAAAGAGAGAAGAATCTGCCTTAGTAGTTGCTTCTTATTTATATGTGCAATAACGTGTTGTTGGTGGCATATCTATTAAAAAAGCCAAATGTATAAATACTACTACTTAAATAGACAATTCCTGTTAGACACACTTTTATAAAATTGAACTTAAACCTTGTGTCCCGAAAAATAATCAGTTAAACTGATTATATGTTAAACTGATTAATAGGAGGTGCAAACTTAATTGGAGATATGGAATCAATCTTACGGTTTTTTACTCGGAAAAGTTCTTCAACGAATGGAAAGTAAATTTGCTGAAGGGCTTAACCCCTATGAGATTAATGCTAGACAATACGGAGTTCTATTGTTTATCAAAGGAAACCCTTACTCATCACAAAAAGATATTTCTGAAAATCTGCAAATAGATCGGACTACTATGGTAGGTCATATCGACCATCTCGAAACTTTAGGATTTGTTGAGAGAACAAAAAATCCTAATGACAGAAGATCCTATAGCCTTAAAATTACGGAAAAGGGTAACGATGTATTGGATTCGCGCTGGGAGTTTTTAACGAAGACGGAATTAGAAGTATTAGATCCTTTAAATCAACAAGAAAGACAATTATTCAAAGATTTTCTTATTAAGATTTGGAAGTCACTATAAAAAACAGGAGGTTTCATAATATGCATGCTCTCGATTATTTTAATGCACGTCTCGAAGCAACGATAAGCCCTATGGATTATTTAAAAGCGAAGCAAATGAGTCCCGAGAAATACTTCTTAATCGATGTCAGAAACGGTCCAACTCATGTAAGGAGTGTAACAATTAAGGATGCTAATGCTATTCCTGAACAAGAACTGCAATCTCGTTTAAATGAAATACCAAAGGATAAAGAAATTATTGTTTACTGTTGGGATGTATGGTGCAATACAGCTGCCAAAGTTGCTAAGTTTTTATTAGAAAATGGATATAAAGTCAAAGAATTAACCGGTGGTATTGCAGCATGGAAAGAAATGAACTTTCCTGTCACAAACTCAGATCAAGGCAATAATATACCTGATAATTGTGGGTGTTGACTTAGTGCAAGATAAAAGATACTGGATTGGGGTTGCTTCTCAAGATCATGTAATGAGAGCTGTCCAAGGTGGTTTTGCTCAACTTTGTCATGGCAAAGAGGCACCTTTAAAAAAGATGAATACTGGTGATTGGATTATTTATTACTCCCCCAAGATGAATTTTAAGGAAAGCACCCCACATCAAAAATTTACTGCTTTAGGCAAAGTAGTAGATAATCATATTTTTCAGTTTGAAATGGGAGATGACTTCAAACCTTTCCGGAGAAAAATAAGTTTTATTCATTCCACAGAAACACCGATACGCCCATTAATCCCAAAGCTTTCTTTCATTAATGACGAGCAGCGTTGGGGGTATTCTTTTCGATTTGGACATTTTGAGATAAGTGAAAAAGATTTTAAGCTAATTGCAAAAAAAATGGTCGATGCTTAAGGAGATTAGAATATTCTAATCTCCTTAAAACTTTCTTATATATCTTTGACTTGTTACTCTTTGCATCCTGATTCAACAAGTTTTAAAATTAACCATTTATCACATGAAGAAAAGATTCAAACTCTAAGCTATTCCGAAACCACCATTAGAAGCACTTTCTTCAGCTACTAAGTGCTTTTTTAATGAGCTAATTAGCAAAAACACTTAAATCCCCATTGAGAGATTTTCCATGAGAACCAAAAAGCTATTGTGGTCTCACCGAAAATTTAATTTGCGGTGCACTATTGCCTTTTTCTCTCCCCAAAAAATAAGGTTATGCCTCAAGGATTTAAAAGGGGATACTATTTATGTAGCATTTGATTCCATTGTTTCTGTTAATATCAAATAAAAAAACCTCCATTTCTGAAGGAGGTTGAATGTAATATTATCAAGTTTGAAAACGATCAGAGGCAATATGAAATGTGTTTTGAGTTTGATCTTCTGTTAAGTTGGATCCGAAACCACACACTAAAACAAGTGACAAACCCAGGATTAGGCATACCTTCTTTTTAAAAGTCATACAGGCATTCTCCCCTTTGAATTTGTGTTTGAGTCTCAAGCATTTTCTGATGATATACATAGGATGTTTCAAATTCTTTTGAGTTTGCGTAAGCAGCTGCGGTCTCACAGGCAATGTCTTCAATATATGAATAGTTCTTATTTTTTTCTAAGTATTCTATTGTTTGATTAACACCTTGTTGGTCCACTGCATCGACATAAAGAGCTTTTAAATATCCCTGTAATTTTGCGAAAAGCTCATCACCTTGATAAAGAGCTGCTGACAAACCTTTCTTACTTACTTGGATAGCCTCATTCATTTTTCCTTGTTTAAAAAGGATTTTTGCATAAGAAAATAAAGAATGTGGCAAGTTTGTGAGCTTTTCTTTTTCTGTAATCTCCACTGCTTGCTTTATGTATACTTCCGCCTGCTCGTAATCACCACTGTCAGCAAAATTAGTGCCTAAATTATATAGTGCAGAACTAATCAACCTTTTGTTATTCAATTCCCTAGATAACTCTAATGCCTTTTCAAGATGCGGCTGACTTTTTTCGTAATGTTTAAAATCAGTATAATTCCCTGAGATAACAAACATACATTGAACTTTTCGCACCTTATAAAGTTCATATTGATTATAAATATCCAATGCTTGTTTAACGTGATGCATAGACACATGACTTTGCTTCATACCATAATATGCTTCAGCTAACTTAAAATGAAACTCTGCCCTTTCGATCTCATCTGGGACATGTATAAGCTGCTTTTCGGCTTCTCTATAATAGTAGATAGCTTTCATGTATTGCTTCTTATCAAACTCGTACATCCCTCTGAAAAATAGAGAATAATACGATAACAGGCCAGATATGCCTTTATTTGAAGTCTCAATTTTTTCAAGAAGTTCCTCAATAGTTGGTCTTATACGTGTTGTTACGGGTTCCAAATAATCTAACATGAGCTGATGACGGAATTTCATTAGGGAGAAGTAAATGAGTAAATACTCATCTTCCTCCATCCGTTGGATTTCTTGCTCGACCTCTGCCTTTAAAATCTCTGCATCCGGGACACTAAATTGACGTATCATTTTATACCATTCATTGATCTTTACGCCAACTTCTGACGATGATAAAACCAGATTCACAGGACCCCTCCTTTTATGTCTTTTTATGTAATATTCTAACATTTCCAAAAAGTGTTCAGACCGCAAAAAAACCGCAAACTTTTTATTCGCTATCTTTGATATGATCAATCAAGTTAATTTTAGGTTCGTTTCCTCTTTCTTCCATGGTAATATTTTGATATATAATTAAATGAAAGGGTATGATTATGAAAGTCTTTGAAGCTAAAACACTTATGTCTGAAGCTACAGACCGCGCCAAAGAATATAAAGAACTAAGGACGCAAATGGTCAACTTGAGAAAAGCTTTACAAAGCGTCGCTGAACTGGACGACAGCGAATTCTCAGGTAAAGGCGCTAATAACATTAAAGCATTCTATCACGATCATGTAGGTGTCACTGATCAATGGATCGACTACATTGACATGAAGATCGCATTTTTTAACAGCATTGCCGGAGCTGTCGAGGACAAAGGCTTGTCTGATGCTTATATTGAAGAGTCTTTTTTAGAACATGAACTGGCTAACGCCCATAAAAAATCCAAATCCATCATGTCTGAACAGAAAAAAGCCATGAAAGATATCCTAAATGACATTGACGACATCCTTCCGCTCGACCTGTTTTCAACAGAAACCTTCAAGGATGAGCTTGCGGATGCTAATGACAAACGCAAAAAAACAATTGAAAAACTAGGTGATCTTGACGAGGACTTACTGACAGAATATGCTATGTCAGTACCAAATGAACAATTCATCAAGTCAGATTTTCAAAAGCTCCAAGAAGCAACGGGCAAAGGCAAAAACGCTACACCTCTTCACTACAACGCCAAGGCGTACCGTGAGAGTGATATACATAAGAAAAAGGGCGATATTGAGAAACGTACAGAAGCTTATTTGAAGATCAAGAAAGAAGAAGCGAAGGAACGCGAGATAAAAGACTTAAAGAAAAAGCTTGCGAATGGTGTCTCAGATCCGGATGAGTATTTAGAAATTGCGAAGAAGATCGGGTATGAGAACCTTGAACCTGCACAGTTACAGTATGTGGTGCAGCTAGAACAAGCAAAACAGCTGAAGTCCGTCGGTGAAAGTGTAATCAATGCAGGTAAAACGGCATTGGATATCATCGATGGGGTTAATGATGGGCTTAACGATGCGATTGATGATACGATATATGGCATCAAGGACTTGGTTGTAGGCGCATGGGAATTTTCACAGCTCCCTATGGAACTAAAACTTGCAAAAACAATTACAACAGTCTTAAGTGTCCCCTCCTACCCTAAAATAATTTGGACAAACATCGTCGATTCATGGAATGATAAAATGATAAATGGCGATGCATATACAAGAGCACATTATATCAGTTATGCGGTCGGTAATATCGTTGGTCCAAAAGGTGCAGGTGCTGCAGTGCAAACCACTACTAAGCTCTCAAAAGTGGGTAAAGTGGTTGACGGTGGAACAGCAGCTTCTCATGTGAATAAAGGAATTACAAAAGGAAACAACCTTATTAATCCCTTTTTTAAAAACAGATATGAACCTGCACTTGTAGGAATTGCACAAGATGTTGAGAATACTCATAACGTTAAAAACACACCACTGTTAAAAAGTATAATTGAAGAAGAAAAAAATAATGCTTTTCACAAAATAAATGTTACTTTTAGGCAAGGTTATGATACCCATTTAGTTGAGGTAGAAGATATAGTTAGAAAGAAAAATAAAGGAATTGTCGGCGGTCACAATCTACAGAATTTTGAAAAGGCATTTATTGATAAAGGTTGGGATTTAGAGAGTTGTATAATTTCAAAAAGAGAACACCCCACAATTGATGGTATCTATGAAATTGAATATGGTTTACCTGCATTAGATAGAGAAGGAAATATCAAATCTGGAGAACTGAAAAAAGTCCGTACTCCAAAGACAGTTTATGATCCCGAGAAGATCTCAAACGAACAAATGTTGCAGTGGGGAGAAGAAGCAATGAAAAATGGTGAAGTAGTCGGGAGAAAAGTAACTGGATACGCTAAAAATGGTCTCAAGTTTGAAGGTTATATTGATGAAGCTACTGGAGAAATAACAAATTTTTTCCCTACCTTAAATGATTAAATAATTCGGAGTGAAAGTGAAATGGATAATAAAAACAAAGATTTAATTAACTATTTTTTTCAAGTTATGGGTGATGAACGTTTTTTACGCATTTTAGAGAAATTCTCCAACGGAGAGGGTTATGGTATAGAGAATGTCTGGTGTGTATTTGCTGATGACTACGAAAAGTGGGAAGAAGATTACTTTGGAGATGAGGGTATAGCTTTTTATTTCGATTACCCAGCAGTCGCGGAAGATGAAGAAGTCATATTAGATTACGAAAATTTCTATAAATATTTAAATGAAATTGTTGGTCAATATGTAGAACGACACCCAGAAAATAAACCCGAGGTAGAGAACTACATGAAAAGAATTAAGGAAAAGTATGATATTAAGGTATAAATAAAACTGCTTATCCGTTATATAAATAATAATATTTAAGGTGAAATAACATATGAAGTATTCATATAAATTTGAAGAAGATCCATTTGGTGATTTAGGAATAGTATTGCCAGAAGAAATCAGTATTTTCTCTGACTTTATTGAAAACATCACTACAGAAGAACAAGCCAACGAGTATATAGATTACATTGAGAAGGTTTCAGAAGGGATATATGAAGATTTTGAGATTGAGTTAAATGCTACAAGTGTTCTAATCAAAAAAGATGTGGCAATTGTTGAAACCTCTTTTAGGAAGAAGAACCCTATGAAAACTCAATTGAAACTAATCAATTTAGAGAATTGCTATTAATATGGTGAGAAAAAATTCCAGATATATTTAAAGATTAGAAAAATCAACACCCTCTTGTTACATAAAGAAGGATGTTACAGATCAAGGCGGGATTCATATGGTTGAATGGGATTTCGGAGAGCATCCTGTTAGTAACGAGGAAATTATTGAAGTAGAAAACGTTACAAGTAAAGTTCCCAAAAGATTATTTAGAATATGTCAAAACCTATTCTGGTGCTACCCCCTCTCCTGAAACTTTTGATCTTGAAGATAGGGAAGGAATTGCATTTGGATACTTACATAGCTTCCATAAAGAAAGTGAGTCATATATAGTTAACGTTTCTAATCGTTATTGAGACGGCAGAATGCCAGATAAAGTAAAACCGATTGCCGATGATGTGTTTGGCAATGAAATCTGCTTCGATTTTAGAAAAGGACTCAAAAGTCCTTCTATTGTATTTTGGGATCATGACATCGCTTATGAAGATAAGGAAAGTTCCATTAGCTATGTTTGTGATTCATTCACAGAGTTAATGAACAAACTTGAATAGAATGAACTTTGTCTCTAGCTGATTTTAAGTAAATAACAAAAAACTAAGGCAGAATTTGCAGAAAGCAAAATTTAAGGAATCATATTATATATGTGGAAAGTCCTTCTCATAACAAGAAGGGCTTCTCTTTTATTAGGGATTTAAGTTTTGCTTTTGTTTTCGGTCCATAAATGTCGTCTTGAAGTAAGGAGAAAAAAGAGCCCTTCTTTTAGTAAGGACTCTTCTCAATTTAGAATTATGAATTTTTATTTAAACCAAGCTTTCTTTAAATTGTTGGTGAAATTACTATCATTAAAAGGAACGTTTGCTTTACCGAAATCTGCTGTATTTAATGCATTCCTTGCGGCAGGAGTTAAATCATCCCAACCGATCAACGGTTGAGTTCCACCTACAACACGATCGCTCATCATCAATTCGTGGTTAAGTGGCCACGTGCTGTCATAGGCAATCAAAGGATGAGTGCCATCTTTCATGTTGGTTCCGCTTGGTGCTACATTTGTGAATTTTCCATGTCCGGAATATGCAATTGATAAAACCTTTGGATTTTGATTCGCTGGATTATCAATCCATACAACGATTCCTTCCCAGTCATGTCTGTGACCTAAGCTTGGAGAGGCTTCATCTTTAGGAAAATACCAAGAATACATGATTGCCCAAACCCCATTGTACCATGCAGAACGTGAATATACTTGTCCAGTATTTTTGCTGCAATGTCCTTCAGGCGCTCCAGTCGGCTCTAAACCGCCACTTGTATTACCTTGCGCATCTACTGCAGGAAAAGGCACACAGCCGCTATAAACCTTTAGATATGGTTGAAAACGTTTCGCCGCTTTTTGAGTAACAGTGGTAGGCACCACCTCTCTAAAACCCACAACTTTATCATGATCGATTACAGCTGCATTTGCTGTTGAAACCGTGCTAACAGAAGTGATTACAAATAAAAAGAGAGCCAAGAAAAATTTGTTCATTATTCCAACTCCTTTTAAGAATATTGACAACAATTAAATACCACAGAGTTGGAATAAATATCAATATCTTTTTTAGAAGATAACTGAATTTCCATACTAGATTACTATTTTATTTTCCTTATGTCTTTAAATTCAGTAATTAATGCACTCTTTAAAAATAAATAAAATGTCCTCCCCTTTGGCTGTAAGGCTTAATAGGACATTGCTCTTCAAGTATAATTTCAGGATTTAAAAATAAAACATAACAGATGAATAAAATTGGCACCATCATTAACCTTTTACCAACTTGTTATTGATATTTAACCCCCACCAACAAGCAAGCCCCGCGTTTCACAATCCATTTTGGTATTTTCTTTGAACTTCTTTCATTTTATAATTCATTTTCATGATTAAGCCCCTTTGAAGTCCATTTTATTCTCCTTGCCCCTTTCACTAGACATTTTAATAATTTATAAATAATTACAGGTTGTCATTGCTTTTTACTCAATGGTGCAGTTTTGAAGTTCGGCTGTGGGCTCGTTTTTAGTAAACCAGTTTATATTCTTTTTTGGGCATACTATAGAAGCTTTTTCCATATGAAAATCTCGTAATCTTACACCTCTTTAACTTGAAGGAGGATTTTGGCATATGTATTTTCATACCCGTCAACTACCATCTCATCCAGCATATATTCCTCATATGCATTTTGCCCTATTTGCATTCCATTCTTTTCAATGAACTCAATGATTCTCCGGTATGCCTCTTCAGTATTTCCGCCTATTTCATATCCAACTGCATACAGGCCCTTTGGCCGTACATGATAATTTATGTTCTCTGCCCCATCTTTTACTTTTATATAAAAGTAACTGTAATTGTAGAAGTCTTTTTCTAAGATTTGTTCCCGTGCAAAGATTCCGCCTATCGGATATCCTTCATCTAATTCATATTGCTGAACTTCATGAATGAGTTCTGAAATGGCTGCCACATATTTTCGTTCCGGTAAGTTTAATGTTTTTCGGCTTAACATGAATGTTTCTTCATTTAAATATTCAAAAGAAATTGAGGAAAAATCAGTCTCAAGTGCTTGTTCTGTAAGCGTCACTTTTGTTTGTAAGATCGTTTGCAACTGCATAAGCTCATTTATTTTTTTATCAATCTCAATAGACTTTTCTTTTAGAACATGCAGGATCTTGTCTGGTGTTTTTCCTTTTATTAGACACTTTATTTCTTTTAATGGAACCCCAAGCTCTTTAAATAGACTGATGACTTGAAAAATCTCAAATTGATGATAGGAATAATATCTATACCCATTTTCTTTTTTTATTTCCGGCGAGAAAAGACCAATCTCATCATAATGAAATAAGGTTTGTTTTTTTACACGGCAGAGCTTCGAAAACTCCCCTGTTGTGAAATACTTCTTAACATCTTCGCTCATAAAAACCTCCTTGACTATACGGTAACCATATACCTTATGATTTGATTGTACTTGAAAAAAGCTTCAAGCGAAAAGGATAGGTAAAAAGGGTTCAATTGAGTTAAAGGGGAATTCAGATGAAAAAATCAATAAATGAGCAAAAAACGATATTCATTATACTATTAAGCAACATCTTCGTAGTATTTCTTGGTATCGGTTTAATCATTCCAGTTATGCCTTCTTTTATGAAAATCATGCATTTATCCGGCAGCACAATGGGTTATCTTGTTGCGGCTTTTTCCATTTCTCAGTTAATTGCGTCACCTTTTGCAGGTAGGTGGGTTGACCGATTTGGCAGAAAAAAAATGATTATTCTCGGGTTGCTTATATTCAGTTTATCTGAGTTGATTTTCGGATTAGGGACCCATGTTTCAATATTTTATTTCTCGAGGATATTGGGTGGTATAAGTGCGGCTTTTATCATGCCCGCGGTAACAGCATATGTAGCTGATATTACAACCCTAAAGGAAAGGTCAAAGGCTATGGGGTATGTTTCTGCTGCAATTAGCACAGGCTTTATTATTGGGCCTGGTGCGGGAGGATTTATTGCCGGCTTTGGTATCCGCATGCCGTTTTTCTTCGCCTCCGCCATCGCGTTAATAGCAGCTGTCACTTCCGTTTTTATACTAAAAGAGTCATTGTCGATAGAAGAACGCCATCAACTCTCATCTCATACAAAGGAATCAAATTTCATTAAAGACTTGAAGAGATCCATTCATCCTGTCTATTTCATTGCATTTATTATCGTCTTTGTAATGGCTTTTGGTTTATCAGCTTATGAAACGGTATTCAGCTTGTTTTCTGATCATAAATTTGGCTTCACACCAAAAGATATCGCAACCATTATTACGATAAGTTCCATTGTTGCGGTAGTTATTCAAGTTTTACTATTCGGGAAATTGGTCAACAAACTTGGAGAGAAAAGAATGATTCAGCTGTGCTTAATAACCGGAGCGATCTTGGCTTTCGTGTCTACTGTTATGTCAGGATTTTTAACTGTTTTGCTTGTAACTTGTTTTATTTTTCTGGCGTTCGATTTGCTACGCCCGGCCTTAACCGCTCATTTATCCAATATGGCCGGTAACCAGCAGGGTTTCGCAGCAGGCATGAACTCCACATACACCAGCCTGGGAAATATATTTGGACCTGCTTTAGGCGGTATACTATTTGATCTTAACATTCATTATCCTTTCCTTTTTGCAGGTTTCGTTATGATTGTCGGCCTTGGTCTTACAATGGTTTGGAAAGAAAAAAAGAATGATGCTGCAGCTTTGAATTAATTCATTTTCTATAAAGTCAAGTCATTTGGATGCAGGGAATGCCCCTGGTTAGGCACAATAAGAAAAGGTACTTAATTTGATAGGCTACATGTTGCTTGACATGAATATAGTTTTAGCAATATCAGGATACCGGGTTAAGAAAAAAGGAGAAGGTAGTATGAGTATAAACATAAAAGCAGTAACTGATGATAATCGTGCTGCAATTCTTGATCTGCATGTCAGCCAGAATCAATTATCATATATTGAATCTACAAAAGTATGTTTAGAGGATGCAAAAGAATGTCACTATTATAAACCTGTCGGGCTTTACTATGAAGGAGATCTAGTCGGTTTTGCAATGTATGGATTGTTTCCAGAGTATGATGAAGATAATAAAAATGGACGAATCTGGCTTGACCGATTTTTTATTGACGAACGCTATCAGGGAAAAGGATTAGGGAAGAAAATGCTTAAAGCCCTCATTCAGCACCTTGCTGAGCTATATAAATGCAAGAGAATTTATTTGAGTATATTTGAAAATAATATTCATGCTCTACGCCTTTATCAAAGGTTTGGTTTTCGATTTAATGGTGAACTCGACTTTAATGGCGAGAAGGTAATGGTAAAAGAGCTATAGATATCCAAGCCTCCTTGTTTGCTGAGAAACGTTTGAACCTCGATAATGATTACCTGCTTAAACTGCAAGATCATTGTTTAAAAAAGCCTGGATGAAATTTTCATCTCAGGCTTTAAGCATCTTATTAGTCAAAATCTCATGTGTTTTATCCAGATGTTATTCTTTTTTCCGGACAATTTCTAAATAATTAATATGCCGGCCAACTGTTTTGTGCACTTTAAAAATATACCCATCGGCTTCTATAACGGACCCAACTGCAGCGTCTATTTGTTGAGTCATAAACCAGCCGCCTATTGTATCCACTTCGTCACTTGCTAACGTCGTTCCCAATAAATCATTTACATCCTCAATGAGCACTTTCGAATCTAAGATATAGTGATTATCATTTACTTTTCTAATATCAGGCACTTCATCTTCATCAAATTCATCTCTGATTTCCCCAACAATTTCTTCAAGAATATCTTCAGCAGTGACTAAACCTGAAGTGCCGCCATATTCATCCACAAGAATAGCGATATGTGTTCGCTCTTTTTGCATTTTTACCAATAAATCATGAATTGGAACGGATTCAATAACATGGATAACAGGATTGATATGATTTTCTAACTTGAAATTCTCTTTTATCTTCTGGTCTGTGTCAATATAAGCTGACAAGAACTCTTTAGCATTGATAAAACCAATGATTGAATCTTTATCTCCATTTAGGACGGGGTACCTTGTATAGCTCTCTGTCTTAATGGTCTTAACAATAGTTTCATAAGAATCCTCACTAGAAATCGCTACGATCTCTCTTCTCGGAATCATAATTTCTTTGGCGATTCTTTCATCAAATTCAAAAATATTATTTACATATTTCAACTCATTTTTATTGATTTCACCGCTCTTATAGCTTTCAGACAGTAAGATGCGCAGTTCTTCTTCAGAATGAGCAAGTTCATGTTCTGATGCAGGTTTCAAACCGAAGAGTCCTACTATAAACCGGGCTGAACCATTTAAAAACCATATAAAAGGGAACAGGATGCGGTAAAACCAAATAATTGGCTTTGCAGTCAAAAGAGTGATGGTTTCCGCTTTTTGGATAGCGAGTGTTTTAGGAGCAAGTTCTCCAACTACAACATGCAAAAAAGTCGCCATCACAAAAGCGATCACTAAGATCAATACATGTGAGACTGTTTCACTTACATGAAAATGAACAAATAAGGGGTGCAAAATCACTTCAAAAGTCGATTCTCCAACCCAGCCAATTCCCAACGCTGTAACCGTGATCCCTAATTGACAAGCTGACAAATATTCGTCCAAATGAGTAATGACCTTTTTGGCTGATACGGCACCTTTTTTTCCCTCTAATATGAGTTGGTCAATTTTTGATGACCTGATCTTTACTATCGCAAATTCAGTCGCAACAAAAAATGCTGTTAAGACAATTAAAAGAGTAAAGATGATAAGGTTAATGGTTGTCAATGATTTGCCTTACCTAGTAAGGCGTACACCTCCGATGTAAATATTTTCTTTTATTTTTATAACGTCCGTTTTTTCTGAATAAACAAAAAACAGTATATGTAACATTATAAGTTCAAAAGAGCCTAAAATCAACTCTGAATGATGTAAATAATCATCTTTTCCGTATGGAGAGTGGTTCCCATAGTATTCAACTAGCGATTGGTGACGTTTTAAGACTTAAAATAAAAAGCAAAATAAAAACACACCTGAATTTTCTGGTGTGTTTCAATAATATCCAACCGTCTTGATTTATTTAATGTCTTTATTAAGGTTTTCTTTTAAAATTTGAATCAATTCCGCCTGTTGCTTTATATTTTTGCGGCCATTTCTATTAATTGCAGCAAGTTCACAGACAATTCCAGCTGAAATAAAAAACAATAAACCTTCAAACATTTTAAATCCCCCACCGTCTAAGTGATAGTCAAATTTGTTTTTTCTTTTTGTAATACCTGCTTATAATCTTCCTTACGCTGATATATGTTATTTAAAATGAGTCCAATAATCACAAACAGTGTTCCTACTATATCAAATGCAGTTATGTTATATCCTTTGATCACCATGATTAACAATGTAGTAATGGGGACAAAGTTAATAAATAAAATCCCATTAATGGATGATAGGATTTTAATGCCATAGTTCCAACCAAGGAGCGCTATGATACCTGGTAAAGTAATCATAAATAAAAAATCATACTTAATTGCTGCAATCACTTTAATACTCGGTACCGACACGTAACCTTGCGCGGTAAGTATAGCTGTCATGATTCCTGTTATAGCTGTGCCGAGTAAACATGTCAATGTTGAATAACGAAGTGTGGACCACTCTTGGAATAACTGTCCCCCCATTGTGTAGACAACCCATCCTAAAACACCAATTAATATAAAGAGTAGCGAGAATAGATGATCCCCTAATGAAAAAAAGAAACTTATATTACCTTTGGTTATGACCATCGAAGCCCCCAAAAAGGCAATCAATATACTGATCATTGTGTATTTTTTAGGTTTCACATGTTTATATCCCCATAGAATAACAATTGAAAGCATCGGCATGAGTGCCTCGGCAATGGATGCTGTCATAATTCCAGACTTCCCCATCAACCTTTGACCTAAAAAAATAAGAACATTGTATACAGTAAACGCCATCACCCCAAATAAAATGATCCATTTTGCTTTACCCTCTAAATGAAATGATTTTTTTCCTTCTCTCACCAATAATAAAATCACTAACATAATCGTTACCACACCGTAGCGAATAAATGAAAAATAAAACGGATCAATAAATTCTAATGCATGATCTGCAACTGGAAACATCGCGCCCCAAGACATACTTGCTACTAAACATGTAAGGGCACCAATGAATAATTGACCTTTTTTCATTGAATTCCCCTCCTTTTCTTTAAAATTACAATGAGAATTATAAAAAGAAGTAAGCATCAAGTAAAATGAACAAAAGTGATGAAAAACATCATTAATAATGATACTTTAATGAAGGGGGGATCTTCATGGAACTGCGAGACTTACAAATTTTCAAATGCGTAGCCCATCACAAGAGTATTACCGGTGCTGCAAAAGAGTTAAATTATGTACAATCTAATGTAACTGCGCGGATTAAGCAATTAGAGAATGAGCTCAAAACACCTCTTTTCAATCGCCATAAAAAAGGGGTTTCACTAAGCCCAGAGGGCCGAAAAATGATTGAATACGTTAACAAAATTTTGAAAGATGTTGAAGAACTGGAGCAAGTCTTTCTAGATACTGATATACCGTCTGGAATATTAAAAATCGGTACAGTGGAAACAGTGAGGATACTGCCGACCATCATAGCTTCCTATTATAAAAAGTATCCTAATGTGGATTTATCATTGCAGGCTGGTCTAACAGAGGAACTTATTAAAAAGGTCATGAATCACGAATTAGACGGAGCTTTTATTTCAGGCCCTTTGAAACATTCTATTCTGGAACAGTATGATGTTTATACTGAAAAACTTACTCTTGTAACCAGTAACAAAACGTTTAATATAGAGGATTTTTCAACGACTCCGATTCTTGTTTTTAATCAGGGGTGCGGGTATCGGTCTAGGCTTGAACAATGGCTCAAAGATGAAGGCGTGCTCCCAAACAGAATGATGGAGTTTAACATCCTGGAGACAATCTTAAATAGTGTTGCACTTGGACTCGGTATAACAGTGGTACCGGAATCTGCTGTTATGCATCTTGCTGCACAAGGTAAGGTTTATTGTCACCCATTACCTGAGAAAGACAGCTGTATCTCAACAATCTTTATACGCCATAAAGATGCATACCTGACAAATTCAATGCGCAGCCTCCTTAAGACCATTGTTGAACATAAAAATATGAGTATGTCTTAAAGTGCTTTTTCTCTTTCTATGTTCTACCTTCTTAAATAAAAGAGAAGGCGCATCTCCACTTCGCTACCCTTATTCACAATAAAATAGAGCAGTAAACATGTGAGTTACTGCTCTGCTTCGTTTATTCACCGTTCATTTGTTTTACAATGTATTCAGCATCATTTCCTACGCCTTGAAGCAACGCTGAACCTCGCTTATGCTGCCAAGGCAAACCTATAAAGTACAATCCTTCTACAGGTGAAACACCTCTATGATGTATGATTCGGCCTTCTTTATTCAAAACACCTTTTATATTTATCCAACATAGGGGATTCCTAAAACCCGTAGCCCAAATAATATTGTTTACTTCTAATGTAGATGAATCTTTAAAAATGATTTCATTTTGCTTTCCGGCAATGACTCTTTTTTTTAAGATGATCTCCTTCTGTTTTATTGCATGTTTTAATTCATGCCCAAATATTGGATCACCTTTCTTTTGAATGAATTTGCCTACTATTGATGTATGACTTATATTTAAAACTCCTAATTTATCAAACCACCAAAAGATGCTTCTTTTTCCGATCATTAAAGGGAAATAAACTAGTTTATTACTAGAGGCTAAATATGTAACTCTTTCTTTGGATAATTCAACAGCTATCTGAGCACCACTATTCCCACCACCAACTACTAGTACATTTCCATATGCCAATTGTTTTGAATTCTTATATTGTGATGAGTGTAGTTGATTAATATCATCAGCTAAATCCTTTGATATTGATGGAATATTAGGGGTATGAAAAGGACCTGTAGCAATGACAAGATTCTTCGTTTGATATTCTTCCCGATTTGTTTTTATTAAGAAATGATTCTTTATTTTTAGGACACTTATTACTTCTGTCCGTAATTGGATTGGAATTTCAAATTTTTTAACGTACTTCTTTAGATAAGCAACAATTTCATTTTTTGAAGGAAATCCATGTTTTTCTCCTTCAAGATGCATTCCAGGCAAAGAGCTATACATTCGAGAAGTAAATAAAACTAATGAGTCATACCGATCTTTCCAGCTCTCCCCCACCTCATGACTTTTATCCAAAATGATAAACTTTTGATCGGACTGCTTAAGATAATATCCTATCGAGATCCCTGCTTGACCAGCCCCGATTACTATAGTGTCGTACACATTATCACCCCGCCAATTTCAAATTGTCAGTAGACAGAATCTGCAAAATGCTAGTTGATCTCCTCACTATAAAGTTAGATAAAAAATTTAATGGTGATGGTGGTCATGCGGCTTCTCCATTTTGGCCTGACAAAGGATCGCATTGTCGTGATTATGCGCTTCGGTTTCCATTTGAATGGTTACGTGCGTAATGCCTTTATGCTCAAGTTCATGTTCAATTTTGCGTAAAATATTTTCACTTTCTGAAATGGTCAGTTGATCGTCAACAACTGCGTGGCAAGAAAGAGCATTCAATCCACTTGTGATAGACCATATGTGTAAATCATGAATGTTTTGAATTCCCTCTGTCCCTTCAATTGTTCGAATGATATCAGAGACATCGATATTTTCTGGAGTTCCTTCCATTAATATGTGAATGGAATCTTTAGTCACATTGTAACCGCTTCTTAGAACAAGAATAGCCACAATGATACTAGCCAATGGGTCTGCCCAGCCCCATCCAAAGAAGATGATAAGTATGGCTGCTAAAATGGCACCTACAGAGCCGAGCATATCGCTTATTACATGTAAATAAGCTCCTCTTATATTCAGATTATTCTTTGTATCTCCGCCACTCATCATAATCCAAGCGACCAATAGATTCACAACTAACCCGATGATACTAATTGTAAGCATGCCGGTTGTTGCTACTTTTGGTGGATTAGAGAAGCGTTCGATTGCTTCATAAATGATATAAAGAGAAATAAGAATTAGGGCAGCACCGTTTATCACAGCTGCAAGAATCTCAAATCGTTTATAGCCGAATGTCTTATTGTGATTTGCCTTTTTTTCAGCTAATGTAAAAGCAATCAGGGCAACCATTAATGAAATTGAATCACTCAGCATATGGCCTGCATCTGATAAAAGCGCCAGACTATTTGTTAAAAATCCACCTATAGCTTCTATTATCATATAACCTGTAATCATGATAAAAGAGATCAATAAAACCTTTTTATTTGCTCCTTCATTATGATTGTGACTATGATTGTGCCCCATAAAAAACTCCTCCTTAACTAAAGTTTATTGATACATATGTATTTATTATTTCAAATCTGTTATGAAGCATTCTAACATGGTGCAAATAATATTTATATATGAGCATGTGTTCATATATAAATATATCTGCTCTTTACTGAAATGTCAAAATATTTTTTATAGAAATCCACAATACCTCCTTAATTATTCTCTTATAAACATAAAAAAGCGGAGCAAACCCATGGTTTGCTCCGCTAACCTAGTTTCTCTATCCTTTTCTTCAATCAAGCATTTGAAAGTAGTATTCAACTACAATTTACCTGTTAAAAATTGGGCCTCACCAAGTCCAAAACTCCAGTCAGCATTATCATTTTCAACAATAGATACAATTAAATCAGTTGATGCGATACCACACTCCGATTCCAGTCTTTCGGCTAACAGCCTGTAAAATTTTTGTTTCTTCTCTTTTGGTCGGGATTTACTTGTAACTGAAAGAACAACAAGATTTTTAGTTCGGTTAAATCCTAACCCAGTATCCTCAATAATCATATGATTTTCTGGATGTTCATGAACAATTTGATAACGGTCTTGTTGAGGCACATCAAAAGCCTCTACTACAACATTGTGAGCGACATCTAAAAGTTTTTTCAAACTTGATTGATCTCGCCCTTCTATTAAGTCAAAACGAAGTAATGGCATAAAATTTCCTCCTTCTACTACAACAGTCTTTTTAATTTCATTCGTTATGTGTCAGCTATTTCCAAGCAGCTGCTATAAAATGTGTTCATTTTTATTCTTACTACATTAGAATAAAATAATTTTCCAATAACCCCTTCATTCTGTTGTTAGTCAAGCCTATGTTATGATGTGTATTTCCATAGGCAATATACAGAATCAACTTCGAGTAATTAACCATTTTTTGAAATAACCTTATCACTTACTCTAGAAATCATTTATTCTTCTAAGCTTTAGTTTACATGAAGCTCTGCTATCATATATAATTCAAAATTAAGATGGAAGACATCTCAAAATCAGATATCAACTATGGAGGACTACATGAATATTCAGTTGTTACAGGTTTTTCTCACTACTGCTCGTGAAGGCAGTATTTCCAAGGCTGCTCAGACTTTAAATTATGCACAATCGAATGTAACGAATAAGATACAACAACTAGAAAACGATTTACAGACAAAATTATTCTATCGCCATAGTCGAGGAATCACACTTACTCCCCCAGGGCAAATTCTTGTTTCTTACTCAGAGAAAATTCTACATACGATTGAAGAAGCTAGAGCAGCCATGGGCGAATCATCCGCGCCTTCTGGGCCACTGCGTATAGGATCAATGGAAACAACAGCTGCAGTTTGGCTTCCTCAACTCCTTGCACATTATAATAACCTCTATCCAAATGTTGATTTGAACCTAGTAACCGGTCCTACGGAACAACAAATACAAGCAGTTTTACATTATGAGTTAAACGGCGCTTTTATTTCAGGGCCTATTGAACACCCTGATTTAGTTCAAGAAAAGGTATTGGATGAAGAGATGGTTCTTGTTACAAGCGCTTCACACCCTGTGATTTCTTCCATTCAGGATGTTCAAACACAAACAATGCTTGTATTCCGTGAAGGATGCTCTTACAGAGCAAAGCTCAATCATATCCTGCAAGAAGAAGGTTTATTACCTATAAAATTAATGGAATTTGGCATACTTGAAGCGATCATTGGCTGTGTAAGCGCCGGCTTGGGGATTTCACTGCTGCCTCGTTCAATCATTGCTTCGCATGAAAAAGAAGGCCGCATCCGCAGCCACACTATCTCTGACAAATATTCTTTCGTATCAACCATGTTTATAAGGCGGAAAGACACTTTAATTACCCCTGCTTTATCTGCTTTTTTAACGCATATGAGGGATCATTTTCAGGTAAAGAGGCCAGATTAATCGTAAATAAATGGATGGAAGGCAGGCTTCGCCTCAAAATACCTCTGATCAGTTGTCTGATATAAAAATATAGGCGCATCTCATTGTTTGTATAGAGCAAAAAAGCAAACTTCGGTATGTAGTTTGCTTTTTCTTCGTGATTTTGCACTCTGAATTGTGAAACCTAGTCGACATTAGAATGTAGATTTTCCTCATTCAAAGAATTTTGAACGAAGATCATTGCCCTAGACACTTGGTTGCGTCTTGAAGTTAAAGGCTAACTATTTCCTAAAGAGTCAATCGCTCTCACAACTATTAAATATTCACCTACAGATTTCGGGTGCCGACGGAAAGAGAATTTCTGCCACTCAACACTCTTACGACCTTTAACTTGAGCTTCTTTCCAACTCTCTCCTCCATCAGTGGATACTTCAACTGTTACAATTGGATGTTCTGCCCATGCCCAACCGAAAATATCAATCTCTTCGAGTTTAACCAATTGTCCATTCTGCGGATGTACAATAATACTGTTTGGGCTAACAGCCCATACCGGTGACTCTTTTAGTTGTCCATCTACTACTTCTCAGTCAACATAATATTTGGCAGTGAAAGCACTGTTGCTTCGGGAACCTGAAACAGTCAAATGAGTCAGCCATTTTGTAGAATTAGTTCCATAATAGCCGGAAACAACAAGCCGAACAGGACCACCCCTCTCTACAGTTAAAGGGCTCATTGTAATTTCCAAAGCTATTAATACGTTTGGGTTTAACGCCTTTGCTAGGGAGAGGTCTTTCTCGTATTTCGAATAGTATTCGTGGTTGTAAACTCCTTGATCAATTACCGGATGTTCTTCCTACCTTACGAAGAGGCGAAGCAAGAGGAAGGATGATTGTAAATTTAGTTGAACACATTTAATAAGCAATGCAACCGGCGAACAAGCACTTTATCCTTCCTGCAGATCTGAGTGATATTGCTGTTGATTGATCAACTTGTTTTTGCTCGGAATATACTCAGTATATAGCCGCATATTCCGCCTGCAATAGCTGGAATGAGCCACCCCAGCCCTATGTTATACATAGGAAGAATCTGAGTGAAAATATGATTCACAACTTCAATTTTTATTCCCGCCTCCTTCAAACCGTCAAATAAGCTGATGATGAATGCGAATAATAAACTGCCTTGATACACTTCTGTCTTCCCTTTAAATACAGAATGCAAAAACGTTAAAAATATTAAGGAAATTGCGATAGGATACATCGTCAGTAAGACAGGCATTGACACCTTAATGAGCTGGGTTAATCCTATATTTGCGACAAGCGTACTAAACACTGATAAAACGACAGCAATTTTTTTATAAGAAATGTTCGGAAATAATTCATGAAAAAATGAAGAACACGCTGTGATCAGTCCGACACTTGTCGTCAGACACGCCACTGTAATCATTAAGCCCAATAAGATTGAACCATAAGATCCAAAATAATAGGATGAAACCTTAGCCAAAACCTCTGCTCCATTTTCTAAAATCCCCAGTTCTTCAACGCTGGAAGCCCCCATATAGGAAAGGGCTGTATACATAACTGCTAAGAGTACAGCTGCAATCGCGGCTGCTTTTGCACAAACAACCATCAGCTGTTTTTTGGTAGAAGCTCCTTGTTCTTTCAATGCATTCACAATGATAATTCCAAAAACAAATGCTACAAGGGCATCCAGAGTGAGGTATCCTTCCTGAAATCCTTTAAAAAACGCTTGTGATGTGTACCCTTTTGATGGTGCTTGAATGGTTCCAATTGGGCGAATAAGAGCTACCACTACAAGCAATCCGATAAATGTCAGCTTAATTGGCGTCAAAAATTTTCCAACTATATCAATGATTTTTGAAGGATTAAGTGATAACAAGCATGCCAATGCGAAAAATAATATTGTAAATATGATCAATGAGACAGGGCCTGCATCATTTGATAAAAAAGGTTTTACCCCAATTTCAAACGATACGTTTCCTGATCTCGGGATAGCGAAAAAAGGCCCGATTGCCAAATAGAGAATCGTCGTAAATACAATGCCAAACACCGGGTGAACACGGCTGGCTAACGACTGTAAGTTTTGTTTACCCGAAAAAACAAATGCTGTTATAGCCAGTAATGGCAATCCAACTCCGGTCACTAAGAAACCTGCATTAGCGATCCATACATTTTTCCCAGCCATTTGACCAAGCATAGGCGGAAAAATGAGATTTCCTGCTCCAAAAAACAATGCAAATAGCATTAATCCTATAATGATGATATAGGAAGCAGACACTTTTTTTGACATTATACATCCTCCGATTAAAGTAGACACTTCTTGAATAGCCAGGAAACATTACAGATGCTATTTGCACTGGCACAGTGTTGATTCCAAAATAAGCTTGTGTCAGTTTATATATTTTTATCAAGTTCAATAAAAAGCATGATCATGTTGATAGTTTCTGATATCGGTTAAAAAACCAATTGCACCAAAACCATATAAACAACGGTTCCCCCCGCTATGGAAAGAAGCATATTTTTCTTCCACAAGTGAAGCAGTACAACTGCAGCTGCCCCAACCAATTCAGGAATACCATGACTTCCAGAAAGCAGACTCACATCTTTTAAACAATAAATGACCAAAAGCCCGATTACCGCTGATGGCAGCACTTTACCAAGATACTGTACATATTTCGGTGTCGGTTTGCCAGACGGGAAAATCATGAATGGAAGGAACCGTGTCAGCATTGTTCCAAGCACGACCATTGCAATGGTAATCATTTGCTGCATCATAGTCATCGTCATACGGAAACCTCAGCTTTCTCCAATGGTTTTCTCAGAACAGTCAGTACCCCTAAAATGGCGAGCATAGCAGGAATAATAAATTGGTTTCCGCCAAAAAGGATAAGACTGGCTACTGAAAGTCCAAGCCCTGTGAGAGCACTGTAATGCTTTTTCTCTTTCATCCATTGTTCTATGAATATCACAATAAACAGAGCAGTCATCACAAAATCAAGCCCTTCGGTATTAAACTTCACGTACGACCCAAAAATACCTCCTATCGCTGCCCCCGCGACCCAATATAAATGATTAAGCAGTGTCACAAAAAACATAAACCAGCCCTTGTCAACATTCGCCGGAACATTAGCGGTATAATTAATAGAAAATGATTCATCGCACATTCCGAAAATCAGATAAAGCTTTTTCTTTCCAGTCCCCTTGTACTTATCCAACATGGAAATTCCATAAAACAAATGCCGGGCATTGACCATTAACGTCAAAAAAAGAGCATTCATAGGGTTGAACGCACCAAGTAAAAAATTCGCTGCAACAAACTCCATTGAGCCCGCAAATATCATAAAACTCATGATGATTGGATAGATTGCGCTAAATCCCAAAGAATGCATAAAGATTCCATAAGCTATCCCCAAAAACAAAAACCCCGCAAAAATCGGAATTGTATATGGGAATGCAGAACGAAATGCAGCCCATATTTGACTTCTCTTATTCATATGAGTATTTATAGCAGGAGAGCTTAAATGTAACGATTCTTTATTTTTATTCAAATCAACAACCTCCTACATTTCATCAATTGGCACACTGACAGTTCTTTTTTCTGTACTCATCACAATGCTTGTGTCAACTCCACTAATAGCAGGGTTCTGCATTAATGAATCAATGATAAAATTCCGATAACTCTCCATGTCCTTCGCCACAATCTTAAGCATATAGTCATGGCTTCCTGTGAGTGTGTAGCATTCTTGAACCTGTGGGAATTTGTTTATATCCTCTAAAAATGAATGAATTGTCTCCCTATTTAAAGGTGATAAGTTGATGAGAGCTAGTGCTGTGACTTCGATTCCAAGTTTTTTCTCATCAACAATAGTCGTAAACTTTTTAATTATACCTGCTTCTAATAGGTTCTTTGTTCTTGCAAGGCAAGCTGATGGTGAAAGCCCAATTTTCTTAGATAAATTTAAATTTGATATTGAAGCATCTTCCTGCAATTCTCTTAAAATGGCCTTATCAGTTTCGTCAAGCGTAATACCCATTTCATAACCCCCAATACCTTCAATAGAATTATATTTCATATGATTTAAATCATAACGAATTTTTATTCGTTAATCAAATATTATTTAAATTTAAATCCTTCTAAATGATTATTTACAGAATAAAATTACTCTCGATTAACTCATAATTAAATTAACTTACATCAGAAAGAAGTCATGGGAGAATTATGTAAACCACAATAAAAAAATGCATGTCCCTCCTAGGAATAACATGGAATATCTATTGCTGGCCTATGTATTCAATTCCAAAAAATCAGAAAAGAAGGTCTACTCTATTATTATTTTAAACTCGTCCTTTAGTTCCTCTTGAGCCTCTTGTAAAACTTCTAATACATCATCAGCGTATGAACCTAAAAATGTATTGCTGAACTCAAAATGTATCAAGACTAAAGTGAGCGGCAAATCCCCCACCCTGTCAGACAATCCCATAAAGCGTCTAAATTTCTCCCATAGTAGTTTGGGAAGTCTAGTTTATCTTTTAAAACATCATGTAAAACTTCTATATTTTCAAAGTCTTTTCCATCTATCATTATTTTTCTCATCAGAAACTATGCCCTCCATTATTTTATCTTAACAAACGTTTTCTATGTAACAGCTGTTTGTCCAAATGAGGCTGAAAACAAATAAAAAACACCGATAGGGGGAAACTATTGGTGTTTGCAAGACATTTTCATGCCCGGTAGGCATAAATAATGCTAAACTTTGTTTTTGAAAAGCTATCATATCAAATTTTTATGTTACAGCTTTTACTATCGTTTAATCTAATTTGAGGAGTAAAACGAGATATGTTTGAAAATCACATATCCCCCAAAAAATTAAAAACTAAGCGGCAGTTCTTCGAGTGCTCTCATCAGAAAATTCCCTTTCCATTTCATTTGTTCCTTTTCGCCTTTTAACTGTATATTTGGACAGCGGCGTAATAAGGTGGAAATCGCAATCTTTGCTTCTAAACGGGCTAGCTGTGCACCAAGGCAAAAATGATTGCCATGGCCAAAAGCAATATGGCGGTTGTTCTTTCTTTCAATATCAAATATGTCGGCATTTGGAAATATCTTTTCATCACGGTTTGCTGATGCTAAAGAAATGATGATCACGTCTTTCCGTTTAATCTCCTGCCCATGCAGTATAAACGGTTCAGCCGTCCAGCGAATAGTCGTTAACTCAACAGGGCTGTGAAACCGCAATGCTTCTTCTATGGCTGAATTCATCAGGTCCGGCTGCTGGCGGAGCTTTTCAAATTGATCACCGTGACACATCAGAGCATATGTCATATTGGTGATTAAGTTTACGGTTGTTTCATGACCTGCAACGATAAGCAGCATAATCATCGAGTACAATTCTTCTGTACTTAATTGTGCGCCTTCACTTTCCGCTTGAATTAATGCACTGATTAAATCTCCTGAAGGTTCGCTCCTTTTTTTGCGAACTAAGGATTCCAGATATTCAACAAATTCTCCCAACAAGTGGTCATTCTCCTGAAGTCTTTCAGGGGCATCTGAAAAATCAATAATTACTTGCGACCACACTCTGAATTTTTGACGATCTTCTAGGGGAATGCCAAGCATTTCACTTATCACGATAATCGGCAAAGGAAACGCATAATCGTCTACTAGGTTCATGAGTTTGTTGGGTTGTACTTTATCCAATAAAGAATCTGCTATATGTTGGATTTTGTCTTCCAACTGCAGAATCATCCGATGAGTAAATGCTTTCTGAACAAGAGTTCGCAAACGATTGTGATCCGGGGGATCTGAATTAAGCATATGCTTTGTTAAAGGCTCTTCATTCTTCAACAGAACAGGACGGTTCTCTTCTTTTGCGGTTATTACATTTTCATAGTTTTTCTTTAATTTTTCATTCTTTAATAAATGTATTGCATCATCATATCTCGATATGAGCCAGCCTTTCCCCAGAGCTCCTAAAGATAATGGGTAGAGAGGCTGTGATTTTCGCAATTCTTTATAAAATTCATACGCTTCATCTTTAAATGCTCTCGAAGACAATTGACTTTCCGTCAAAATGGTTACACTATTTTTTTCTTTTGAAGACATTCATTCGACCTCCATCTTTATGAAAGGTTATGTTAATCTTTAAATATAAAATCAGTACGATTTGTAAAATGATCTATTGAGATCATTATTCATGATAAGTGCCAAAATGCCGCCCCCGCATTTTGAAATAAAAGATATCAGACAGTCATTAATCATTTTGCTGCCCAAACTCTTTCCTTGATAAAATGGCGAAACTCCTAATACTTCTAAATACCATGCCGGCTCTTTTAAGGATTTGGAAGATTTTTTTAGCCTCATTTTGATTAATGTTCCCCCCCTGCTGCTATATAATCGATCAAGTTAATGTCGGGTTTATCACGATGTTTTTAATAGAGCGGCAACAACAATTTCACCATTCTGAATGTCAACAAAAAAGAAATGCTTTTTAAAATATGCTCTTGTCAGTACTTTATGCATTTGAAAAATAAATGAATGATCTTTTTTTCGCGTTTTACGAGTAAATCCATAAAAGGATATTGATTGAAAGATTCATGGAATAGCTTTGCCACTTTGCTTCATTCATCTGCCCTTGCTTGTCGATAAAGAAACATTGATACATCTCCTTTGAGCAAGTAAAGCAGGCGAATTAAAGCGCCCTTCCTATTGGAAAGGCGCCTGCCGTTTTACTGTGCAAAATGTTTTTCATCAGTGAGTTTTTATAAAATCATTTATTAATTGATCAGTTGTCAATATTGTGGCAAATTCATCATGCAATGTAGCTAGAGATATATTATGAATAGTCGCCGCATCATAATATGTATCATTTTGGTCTCTCATTCCGAAGGCTGCTGTTGCATCTGAAATCAGGTATGTATCAAACCCTAAATTACCACTCATTCTTGTGGTTGTTGATACACAGTGAGGCGTGGTTAAACCAGTTATGACTACAGTTGTTATTTCATTTAATTTTAAGAATTCTTCTAAATTCGTTCCAATAAAGCTGCTATTTACTGTCTTGGTTATAATGACTTCTTCATCCATAGGCTTAACTATTTCCTTTATCGCAAACCCTTCATTCTTTGGATGGAATAAAGAATGAGGTTTATCAGAAGTGTGTTGTATGTATATGACTGTCCATCCTTTTTCTCTCCATAATTTTAGTATTTTACTAATGTTTTCTTCCGCCTTTACGTTATTTCGTTCCCCCCATTTTTTATCATCAAAGGCTTTTTGCACATCCACAATGATTAAAGCTTTTTTCTTTTCTTCCACAAGATAGCCTCCTACGTAGAATTTCTATTTATTACTACATTTTAAATACAAATTTTACTTTTGTACAATTGTTTAATGATGAATTTCAAATAAGCGCCCTCTTTATTGGAAAATGCGTTCTAAACTGCAACTGTGCCCAAGCCGTTAACCTTCAATAATCTAATCTGAGAATCACTGGCTCTACAGAGAATGATAAAAAGCACTCTAATAACGAGTGCCGAAATTAGAAACTATTGATTTAGAAGCCATTTGATACGCTCAGCTGAAAAGATGTAGTGGAGTATTATTAGACATAAAAAGACAATACCAACTGGTTTTAAATGACTAAAATAAAGCGCTGCAACAGCCATTGCAAAGATCAATAATTCAATAACTAACCTTGTTATCCCTTTTACAGCTATTACAGTTTGTCCACTTCGACTAGGATCATTAGGTACTGCAAATACAGACCAGACAATCATAACTGCAATAGGTAAAACCAAAGTTAAAACATATTTAAAATAACCATTAAAGCTTATCCAAGCAAACACCCCTAAGGAGATTAGTGCAGCGATTTCAAGGGTGAATCTTAAAAGTAAATTAGTCTGATTCAGTTTTTCCAACTCCTCTATAAAAAACACCCCCGTAGGAGATGCTCTTTCTCTGCTTTATTTCAGCGTATAAAAACTTTTCTGTTCTTCCTCTTTAGATTCTATTGTAGTTTTCGGCGAGATTACCTCTACTTTTGAAGAGATGATACCGACTGCTGCTGTTACCAATGCTCCGATTAATAGAACGATGATAAGTATAATGAAATATGACAACTTTTCCCCTCCTATCCAGTTAATTATCCAAATAATCAGGAAGTTGTCTACAATTTGCAGAATTTGTCGAACGAAGTAATGAATATACCATAAAAGCTGAATGTTGACCTCGCTTATCGCTGGGAGGCTTTACTCATTGTATGAATTACAGTAATAATCTGCCTTCCCTTTTGAGAAGACGTTCCTCTCTTATATCCATTTGTTGCAACTCAGCTAGACTCTTTCTCCTTTTGGCGCAGCTGCTTCTATTCCAAATTGAGCAACACCTGAATGTTTCATTGGAATTTCTGAACCATAGATCGTTGCTGAATTTGTTGCAAATGCATACGTAGGATTAGTCGAATGGTGGTTGAAAAACGAAATGCCTTACCCACCTCGAGTGATGGCAGAAAAAGTGGGGGTTTTGTTAGAGAGGAATCTATAGATATGTGTATCTAGAAGATTTGACAGCATTAAAAATTATACTTACATCGTTGGGAATAGGCCAACAATAAAGCGGAAGAACGTTGTCATTTGAAGTGTTTGGAATAAAAATGATTCGAATATGTTCTTATCATTGGTAAACGAACAAAAAAAGAACATGTTTTGAAAAAAGATAGATCAAAACATCTTCTTATATGTTGTCATAGCGTAACTTTTTTATAAAAAGGTTGATTACATTTTCGGGGCTTCCAAACCAAATTTTGCCCATTCTTCTTTTGCTGGACCATAAATACCTGGAACAGTTAAACCTGCTTGTCTCATAAGAACAGTCATTTGTCCTCGATGGTGATTTTGATGTTGAATTAAAAACATCAAAAGTGAACCATTAGGCAATTGTTGTCCGATAAAGTTGATACATTCTTGAAGTGTATGGTCAGTCCATTGGGTTTTTAATGCTTGTACAAATGCATTACTGGCTTGATGATAGCTGTCAGCTATAAACTGAGCTGAAGTTGGAACAGGATAATCTTCAGCTGGGGCATGGAACGTTAAGTCTGTGTTTGAGGTAATGATGCGAATGGCAGCAACAGTATGCCAAGCAATACGGCCTAGAGTCCAATTTTGTGAAGTTATTTCTTGTTTAAGTGATTCATCAGTTAGACTATTTAATAGTTTCTGTGTAGCATCTGCTTCGAACTCCCAAGATTTCAAAAAATGGTCTAAGGTTTGAAACACAAAAATCCTCCTTTTTATTCTTTTGTTTTTTCAATGTACCTATAGGTTAATTATAATGCCTCTTTTCGTTAAAAAGAACAAAAATTTTGGACAAGAATAATCATAGTAAAATGCGTAGACATTCTTAAACGTAATGATTTACGCATCTTTTTACAAACATGGTGACTCCTTGGTCTCCATTGTCAGCGAGAATCAAATATCATATGAAGACAATCCTATATTCTTATCACTTTACTGAGCAATAAATACCTTCCGTATACTTAGTGATGCCTTCATCGTAATCAGGATACTGATATGCAAGACTTTCTGATACAGCTTTTGAATACTTTCTAAATAATGCATAGCAAGTAAATAAAGACTTCCACATTTCCTGATACCCATTCACAGAATATGTAGACATGAGTTCCTCCCATTCTTTATTTGAAAGGTACCGTTTCATAAATTTATAGTTCTTCCCCATACTAAATGAATACCCTTTCTGAGATGCGATATGCCAGGCCATCATTCTCAATAAATTAGGACGTACAATTTCATTTAAATGGTCAATGGCAAAAAGGATTTCATTTCTTGCTAGTCCTTTTACTACGTAAGTCGAAACCATCCAGAACTCATTACAGCAATCATCAAATTCCCTTGCAGTCGGCTTTTTCATCCAGTATTGGCGATCATTTGGGGTCACTTTATAGTTGATGAACGAATCCTTATCGAGCAAGACCTGAACCAAACCATCGTTATTAGCAAAATAATCTTCTGCTTCACGAATTGGAATAAGGGTTAGATCTAATTTGTTGCCATCCTCAAAAAGAATGATGTATGAAAACCAATTACCTAATTCGGGAGGAAAAAGCTCCATATCTTCTGGTTTTTGCATCATAATGCGCTTCCCAAAGATTTCGAGCCACTGATCATTTTCTTTAAAAGAATCTACATCAGTTACAAAATACGAGATGTCATAATCTTGGAAGTTGTCAGGAGGGATATTTCTGTTTGTACGCGCCCCTTCCAAAGTGACCAATCGGATTCTCTCATCGTTCAAAGCAAAGTCCAAGAAAATGTCCATCATTTCCTGCTCACTTCGCATTACATGTTCCTCCGTTTCAGCCTTAATATCTAACTGTAAAACCGAATATTGATCTGTACGTCTTATAGATTTTTTTACTCTTGAATGTGATGTATTCTTCTAAGCTTTATTTTACATGAAGTTCTCCTATATATCATTCAAAATTAAGATGCAAGACATCTCAAAATAAGATATCAACTATGAAGGACTACATAAATATTCAGTTTTTTGTAGAGCCGCCATGGGACGACACTATCTTTGACACACTTTAATCCCCCCCTGCTTTATCGTCATGTTAACTGGTATGAGAGATTGACAAAAAGAAGGAAAACGATATATTTAAGCGAATACGAGTTTTTGAGTAAATTTTAAAATGACACTTTTTTCAAAAATCATGTCTAAATGGGGGGATTCGGTATGAATGAATTTATGAAGAAGTTTTCCTTAACAAAACCGATTATTCAAGCTCCAATGGCTGGCGGTATTACAAAGCCCCGACTTGCATCTGCAGTTTCGAATCAAGGTGCTCTTGGCAGCTTAGCATCGGGGTATCTTACACCAGACCTGCTAGAACAACAAATAAAAGAAATGTTTGAGCTGACAGACGCTCCTTTTCAAATTAATGTGTTTGTTCCGCTAGGTCTAGAGATGCCACCAAAAGATCAGATTAAAAAGTGGAAAGAAAACATACCGTTAGCTAATCAAGTAAATCAATTCACATCTGTACAAGAAGAGTGGGATGACTTCTATCAAAAAATTGATCTTATTTTAAAATACAAGGTTAAGGCTTGCTCATTCACTTTTGATCTGCCGCCTGAAGACGCAGTAAAGGAGCTAAAAACCGCTGGATGCTGTTTAATAGGAACCGCTTCAACAGTAGAAGAAGCATTGTTAATGGAAGAACGGGGAATGGATATAGTAGTCCTTCAAGGAAGTGAAGCCGGTGGACATCGCGGAGCATTCTTACCTTCCAAAGGTGAATCTGCCGTAGGTTTAATGGCTCTGATTCCACAAGCAGCAGATGCACTGAGCATACCTGTCATAGCTGCTGGTGGAATTATGGACCACAGAGGAGTAAAAGCAGCTTTAACCCTTGGAGCCCAAGGAGCTCAAATCGGTTCTGCCTTTTTAATTTGTCACGAGAGTAACGCACATCCAGTACATAAACAGAAAATACTAGAAGCAAACGAAGCAGATACAAAGCTTACGACATTATTTTCAGGTAAAGAGGCCAGAGGAATCGTAAATAAATGGATGGAAGAAAAAGAACAGTTTGAGACACAAACCCTTCCGTACCCTTATCAAAATACACTAACGAAGGCAATGAGACAGAAGGCTTCACTTCAAAATAACCATGATCAGATGTCTTTATGGGCAGGTCAAGGGATACGGTCATTGACTGAGGAAATGTCGGTTAAGCAGCTTTTAAATCAGCTTTGCCAAGAGGATATAAAAATATAGGCGCACCTCATTGATAGAGCAAAAAGCAAACTTCGACAGGCAGTTTGCTTTTTTTTCGTAATTTCATCCTCTGACTCTGGAAATCTCAATACTCCTACATTTTCAAAGCTAATTGATTCGGGTTATCAATCATCCCATTGATACGATGCGATCTTAATGATTTCACCACAACCACAATACATCACCAACATTTCGATCTTATCTCCTCTTCTCAAGTTTTGCTAGCTATTCGAAAAATCGATAGCTCCCATATTACATTCGAATAGTAAAATGGTTGTTTTTCGTTTGATTCAGATGATATAAAGTCATATGATAAAAAAAGAATGAGACAGAAAGCGTGAGAAGTGATGAAAATAGGATTTTTAGATTCTGGAATTGGTGGCATGACTGTATTGTATGAGGCCATAAAAGTTCTTCCTTATGAAGATTACATTTTTTATGCAGATACGTTAAACGTTCCATACGGTGAAAAATCAAAGGGTAAAGTTAAAGAATATATTTTCAATGCAGCTGAATTCCTGGCCAGTCAAAATATCAAAGCTCTTGTTATTGCGTGTAATACAGCTACTAGCATTGCGATAGAGGATCTTCGGAGAAACTTCGACTTTCCGATAATCGGAATCGAACCCGCTGTAAAGCCTGCTATAAATAAATGTACAGAGGAAAGAAAAAGAGTTCTCGTAGTTGCTACTAATTTGACGCTTAAAGAAGAGAAATTTCATAATCTAGTTAAAGAAATTGATCACCATGACCTTGTTGATTGCTTAGCTCTTCCAGGACTAGTTGAATTTGCTGAGAACTTTGATTTTAGTGAAGACAAAATCATTAAATATCTAAAGAACGAACTATCTTCTTTTGATTTGAAACAATACGGAACGATTGTGTTAGGATGCACTCATTTTCCGTTTTTCAAAAACAGTTTTGAAAAACTGTTTGGGATAAAAGTTGATATTATTTCAGGCAGTGTCGGTACTGCAAAACAGTTGAAAAAAGTTCTTGCAGATCGTAATCAGCTTGGTAAAGGATCGGGCTCAATCACCTTTTTCAATTCTGGCCATAAAATTGTAGACCAAGAAGTCATATCAAAGTACAAAAGATTGTTTGAAATATTAGATGAAACTCAAAAGAGTCATGTTGGACATTGAATGTAAGGGGCTCTGGTTATAAACAATTTTTCAGTAAATTTACAAAAGAGAGAAGTATGAATTCTCGGGTTTGTTATCCAATGTAAATGAAAAAGACAGTCTCCTGAAGGGAAACATGAACTAAGAAGCGGGCTTAAAAAGCCCACTTTTTTTCTAACATACAATTGAGTTATGCACACATCTCTGATTACAGTGTTTTCGCTCTTTCCCCTCTTATTTCTCCCCCATCTCTATAGCTTTTCTATTTCAATAAAGCACAAGTATCGATTGAAAAGTTATCGTAACATGTACACTTCACAGGACATTTTTCGAGATTGCGAATCGACCGTTTGCCAGATATAAAAAGTCATAATGTGTAAATCCTGTGTCTATTTGCATGTTAATTATGGAATTATTTTCATAATGTTTTATAATACAAGATGATAGCGTTTTTTAATTATAATAATAGGGGGAAATAATGATGATGAAAAAAGGACTGCTTGCGGGTGCGCTTACGGCAACTGTGCTTTTTGGCACATGTGCAGTAGATGTGCCGGGTATTATTAGCCCAAAAACCGCAGAAGCTGCATCACAGCTAACTGATGGAATCGGCGGGAGGGCTTACTTGAACAGCACTGGTGCAATTTTTGTTACGAAAATCCAGCTTCCTAGCTCCATTCAGGTTTCAAATGGGACAGCCTACATCTACTCTGGCTTTAGCGGAGGCACAGAATCCGATATCGGGTTTCAGTACAGTGATAAATATAATGTATGGAAACCATATATGAAAGTTGGTTCAAAAGGGCAGGATCAGGTTCAGTACCTCGAAGGAGGAAGCCAATTCACGAATACGAAAGGCTTCCGTCCCGGCAGCACCGTACAACTTACCATCTACAAAAACCTTAACGGCAATACCCGCGCTACATACTGGGGCACGAACAATGCGGGATACAACGGCCGTCTCATTTCAGAAATCAGCAAAACAAATGTCGGCTCCATCTCAAAATGGAAAGCGCTCGCTACAGTTGCAACAACAGGTTCACGCCAATCTATCAAATCAAATTTTTCAACATCTTTTACAAACATCACCATCGACAACAAAGCAATAACACCTGTAATTGATACACAAGACTTCGCAAAAGTAACTGTCTCAGGCAACAGTGTCAGTTTATCCGTTGTGAAAAATTAAAACATGTTAAACATACAATGCGTTAGGCTATTGAGAAGCTCTCGATAGTCTTAAAGGGGGCTTAACATGCCCCTTTTTTCATTTCAATTTAACTTTCAGTTAGCTTCGGTACATGCCGTCTATCTCCGTCTTTTATCTGGGTAAAGTAAGAAGCAGCTCGCCCCTTCTGAACCTGTTCCATTTGCTCAACGCAAAAGGTGTGCATCACTGTCTTAAAAATGTTAAAACAAATGGCAGATGGTGCACTTTATTATTAGATGAGGCATGCTTACGCTCGATATGCAAGTCAAATGATTAAGGGTCTGCAAGAGAGAGAAGTTTTGGGTGTAATTCCATAAAAGAGGGATGTCTTCATATAGCTCGATTGCATCAGGAAGATTAGCCAGCGATTGGCCGAGAACAACACATCACTTTGAAACGGATTCATTCCAAAATGATAAGTATGATCCCATAACTAATATAGATCAGTTAGCAGTCCAGCCTTAGGCTAAAAAATATTTTTACATCAATTAAACTAGTATCACTATCGAATAAGCTCGATCTGCATATCATGTACTATCCTCTTTTAAGGAAGGTGATGTTATGAGGTCATTTCCATTAATTGTAGTTCTATTCATCCTATTAATCATCGTTGGGACATCTTTCTTTGGTGGCTATTAAGAACACACCTTACCTCATATCCATCAGACGCCATAAGAAATCTTTATGGCGTCTGTTTTTATTAGATTTAAACAAAACCATTAAAGTGGGGCCATGCAAACACACCTATGGAGATTACTGCCACGACTTCTTTGTGAGGGAAATGTTCTTCTCTTTATGGACTATTGTCGATCAAAAGAGAAAGTTGAAATACCTTTTTATGGTGAGATGAATCATATAAAAGACCGCAAAGCTTTCTTGAAGAAGCTTTGCGGTCTTTGGGTCTCTTTTTTGCTTTGTATAAGCCTATAGATTTCAAGCGGAATCCACTGCCATACATCCAATGATTTTATTTTGAAATAGGTTTCTTCTACTCTTCATGTGGGATGAACTCAAGGTATGCACGTCACAATAATGTGGCGGATCCTGAATGGTCTCAATCAGTTTTTTACCCATTCTATCAATTCTCCACAGAAAAAAATGGCTATGGCAGAACAACTTTCATAGAGTAATCATCATTTAATGAGCCATCATCTCATGGGCAATATCGTGTCCATCCATTTTTGACGGGTAGTAGGTAGGCCAGTTTTTGACTTCATCAAGTAAAGCTTCACGGTCGTCCCCCCAATAGAGATGGTAATGACTAGCTTTAGTCGGGTAAATACTATGATCACTAAACTGAATATACTGAGGCAGCCCTTCTGCTTTTTTAGCTAGTTTGAATATGTATCTTACCCCTCTATTGCCCGCATCATAGGTTAGAATTTCGTATCCGTCATACGTATACTTACCAGAATATTCTTTTCCATTTTTGAAGAACGTTACAGTATCTTTCTGGATTACAATACGGTCAACATCTGTTTGATAGCCTTTTTTATAATACTCTTTATATTCTTCAGCTGTCTTGCCGCCTTCGTATTCTGATTTATATGAAAACACTTCGTCAAGAGTACCATCTTGCAGGTATGGATATACAGATTGCCAATCTCCTTCCCAATCAGAAAGTAAGCGATCCTTTACTTGGCTGTTTTTAAAATAGCCTTCATATATTTTTTCTGTTTCTTCATCATGCGCATGACTATGATCGTGAGAATGTTCGTGTGTATGACTGTCAGATGTTTGCTCTTGCGTTTTGGAAGAGTCTTCTTCAACTGCTGAGGATGATGTTGTTTGATTAGACTCACCTGCAGAAGAACCGGAAGTCTGACATCCTGCCAAAACTAGTAATGAACCAATCGTTAATATGCCTAGCCGCTTTGAAAATAAAATGTTCATTCCAACACTCCTTTTTTATTAAATCGAAAACATTACGATTTATATTATACATGCATCTCTTGCAAACATCAAAGGGAAAATGCTTTTCATGCGGATGGCCTATTTTAAAGGAATAACTGACTATGTTCATCAGTTATTCCTTTAAAATGCGAAAGTCTACGATATTTCCATATCGATCCGCTTCAATATGACAGCACCCCTCAAGCAGCTGTTTTAATTTTCCCCGTCCGCGTTGTACCCTTGATTTTGCTCCCGAGTAAGAAATGCCGAGCTTTTCACTCAACTCTTTTTGTGATAACCCCTGAAATTCAGTTAACTCGAGCGCCTCTCGATACTTTTCAGGCAACCGTTTGATGGTCGATCGAATACACACAGCTGCTTCCTTGGTGAAATTTTCTTCCTCTGCACTGTCATTAAAATGTAGAACATCAGGCAATATTTCGCTTGTTTTTTTTGTACGGTAAAAATCAATAATCGTATTTCTAGTGATCCGATAAATCCAGCTGTCGATCTTTTGTTCATCGATCAGATTTGGGAGATGCACTTGTATTTTCATAAATACGATTTGCAAGAGATCATCAACGTTAGATTGATCGTTAACCCTATGTGAAATATATGTTTTTAACGGCTGATGAAATTGATCCCATAGATCCTCTATATTCATTTGAAAAAATCTCCTATAATTTTGCGTCTGTTTTACATTTGCTTCGTCTTTTTAATCGTAACAAAGAGCGAAACAATTGTTGAATCAATTGTATTGCAGCTGTTGCAAAAAATAATGATAAAGGAGAGGTTTGTTGTGGAGTATACCTATTTAGGGAGGACAGGATTGCGGGTGAGCCGTTTATGTTTAGGCACGATGAATTTTGGAGTTGATACAGACGAAAAGACTGCGTTCCGTATCATGGATGAAGCGCTTGATAACGGCATTCAATTTTTTGATACTGCCAATATTTACGGCTGGGGCGAAAACGCAGGATTGACAGAGAGCATCATTGGAAAATGGTTTGCACAAGGAGGACAGCGCCGCGAGAAAGTTGTTCTGGCGACAAAAGTATATGAACCGATTTCTGATCCGAATGACGGACCAAATGATATGAGGGGCTTGTCTCTATACAAAATCAGACGTCATCTGGAAGGATCACTGAAACGGCTTCAGACAGATCATATCGAATTGTACCAAATGCATCATATCGATAGGCGGACACCGTGGGATGAGATATGGGAAGCTTTTGAGACTCAGGTTCGCTCCGGCAAAGTAGACTATATTGGATCCAGTAACTTTGCAGGCTGGCATTTAGTTAAAGCGCAAGCTGAAGCTGAAAAACGGCGATTCATGGGACTCGTCACTGAACAGCACAAGTATAGTTTATTAGAACGAACAGCTGAGATGGAAGTGCTGCCGGCTGCACGGGATCTTGGTTTAGGAGTAGTGGCGTGGAGTCCCCTTGCAGGAGGGCTTCTTGGCGGGAAGGCATTGAAAAGCAATGCCGGAACTCGTACAGCAAAAAGAGCAGATTTAATTGAAAAACATCGTTTGCAACTCGAGAAATTTTCAGATTTATGCAAAGAACTAGGAGAAAAAGAAGCAAATGTGGCTTTGGCATGGGTGCTGGCAAATCCAGTTTTAACTGCTCCGATCATCGGGCCACGAACGGTTGAGCAGCTGCGTGATACGATTAAAGCCGTTGAAATCAGTCTGGATGAGGAGATTCTCCGCATGTTAAATAATATCTTTCCCGGACCCGGAGGAGAGACACCTGAGGCATACGCCTGGTGATACATTACTCAATACTGACATTTTTCTTAAATATTTATACTGAACTATCATATTAGGAAAGACAAGAGCTTGTTTGTCTCTTGTCTTTTCCGCATCATGCTGAAAATGCTGGCTAAACATCGACAAAAATGCTGCCGCTTTATTCATTTAATGCTTATTTGATTACGAAATTACCGTACTCGTTTGAACGAACATGAATTGGTCCGTTTAGATTATAGTTGTTCTCCTTGGCGATAGAGCGAAGCACGTCCACACGGGCAACTGATTCTCTCCATTCGTCACGGGTGTCATGATTGGCCGGATTCATCAGATCGTCATAGCGTACGTCCAAGAATTTATTTAACCACTTCTTCTCGTCTATTCCGTCTTTAGGTGATCCGCCCGCTTTTTTGTTCGTACGTTTAATCAAGGCATAAAAAGAGTCAGGGTCATCACCATCGCCATGCTGAATAACCGTATCGTACATCACAGCTCTTGCCAATGCTGTTTTTAGTCCGGCATTATCCGATCGTTTCATGGCAGGCTGATAATACAAATGGTCATTTACTTTGTCTTGGGCGGCGCGAAATTCCTTATCATTCGCAAGCGACTTCCAGGCAGAAGCGAATCCCTTGAGATTGCTTGTATCATCGCTTTCTTCCTTGGCCAGACGGCGCAATTCAGGCAGATACTTTTTCAGTTTGTTATTCGGAACTGCCTTTGTGTATACTTCCACTACTTCCAATGCATCCCCGGTAGCCGTTGTAAAGCCTGCCCGTCCGCATGTATAGCCTCGCCCGTCATCCAATCGCTCTACATATCCATATTGGATCTCCGTTGTGCCGTTTTCAAAGATACTTGTCAGCTGTTCCGCCCGGCGCTTTTGATCTTTATTCAGTCCCGCCGCAAAAACCGTTTCGCTCATCATCAGGGTAAAAAACATGGTGAAAACAAGTAATGAGATCGCTGTTTTTTTCCAAAAATCTGCTGTTTGCATACTGATTTTCATTGCACTTCCCCTTTCTAAATATTGTAAATACAGACTCAGTATACATGAAGAGACTGCCCTATTGTTGAAAATACATCAATTTGTCAATATTTTGAACCTAAAGTAATATAGCTTGAATCTTACTCTTTTGATTGCCAATCAGCCTTAGCCCCTCTCACTTGGAAGGTCCCTTGATTTTCATACTGCTTCAACTTTAATTAACAAGATGCCATAAGGCTTTACTCTATTTTATAATGGAAATGATCATCGAAAATCGTTAGGGAGGTGATGTAAATGGCAAGCAAGATGAGAATGCCAGATTCCGCAACGTCCCATGCAAAGCCTATTATTGGGAAGGCGATACTTTGCATGGGGTAGACTTTCTAAAAGATCGCCCAAGTAAGCTTTTCTGATATAGTGGCTTTGCACCTTATTTGACATAAAAAAATAAGGAGCTGGCAGAAATGGCATATGTAAAAGCAACCGCTATTTTACCTGAAAAGCTGATATCGGAAATTCAAAAGTATGTTCAAGGAAAAACAATATATATCCCTAAACCTGAATCCTCTCATCAAAAATGGGGTGCGTGTTCAGGAACAAGAAAGCTGATCGATGACAGAAACGCTTCTATTAAAAAAGCATTTAAAAACGGCAAAACCATTCATCAATTATCTGATGAATATCACCTCTCTGATGAAACAATAAAAAAAATTGTCTACTCTAAATAAACAAAACGGAAGCACTGATGAAATATAATCAGTGCTTTTTATATGGCGGGTTTGTTTCTTAGTTAATTCCTGCATATGATACAATTGGCCAATTGAGTAAAGTTAAGGGAGATGAGAAGAAAGGAAGGTCCTACAAATGACGATAAACAATGGAACGTTGCAAGTACCCGGCGCGAACATCCACTATCAGGTGCGTGGCTCAGGTCCCATCATTCTTTTGGTCCACGGCGGAGGCGGTGATGCCGACAAGTTCCATCATGTTGCCAATCATCTGGCTAACTGGTACACGGTTGTTACTTATGATCGCCGCGGCCATTCCCGCAGCAATCTCGCCAATCAGATTGAGGATTACCGTGTGGAAACACACAGTGACGATGCTCACCGTCTTCTAGCCAAAATCACCAATAAGCCGGCATACGTATTTGGAAGCAGCTCCGGGGCTGTTATCGGGCTTGATCTGTGCATACGCCATCCCGAACAAGTACATGTCATGATCCCACACGAACCAATCTTATTGCAGCTTCTGCATGGAAATGAGCTGAAACAAGCCGAGCAATTTATGGAAGACCTTAAGAAAAATCATCGAAGTGAAGTCATTAAGTTAATGTCAAGATTAGAGACAGACGAACAATCAAAGGCTGTGCTGACAAAGCGGCTTCTCGGAAATTCAACGTATTTCACTGAGTATGAAATTCAAGGAATTCTCAGCTATACATTAGATTTCGAAGCATTAAAAACTGTGTTTACATCTTCACCGATGAAGGTACTCCCAGCTGGCGGAAGTGCTTCTCGGGAGCTTTTTCCTTATCGTTGCGCGAACGCCCTAGCGGAACTATTGGAAACAGAATTGGTTGAATTCCCCGGAAATCATACGGGGTACACAATGCATCATAAAAAATTTTCTGAGAGGTTACACGACATGTTAGAAAAAGAATAGAAACATACGTGTTAAGGATTGATTAAAATTTTCATAATAGGACAGATAAAACTAACTATGGAATTGGAGAAGATTTCACGAAGCGTAAAAAGAACTTTTCACTAACGAGAACGCAATGTGAGATGTTTAACCAAAGTGATATTAGGGATTTCATCGAAAAATAGGTTTGTACATTACGTTCTCCTATTGATTATTTCCTATCTTAATTCCGTATTTTATACCATTAGATACAACTCTAAAGCGGCTCGTTATTTTGGCCTCAACAACAACCAGTGTCTAACATCATGAATCTCTTTTGAAAATCACTACAAATGCAGGTATGGAAGACTTCATCGCAGCAAAAACCATACCAACTATTGTTGTTGGTATGGTTCGTCCTAGATAGGCCCTTAAGAAGAGATTCTATTGTACGGAGTATTTAGCTAATTGCATTTGTAACCGACAGGGCCGTCTGAACCTGTGTACACATATGTGTCAGAAACATATCCAATATTCACGACACCCCGGGAATCTTTCCACTGGATTTGGTCCCAGATATTACTCGTTCCATACTTCCCTGTAACAGTCGTTCCATAAGCGTAACAATAATAAGGAACACGGGAGCCGCTCGGAATGGAAAGCATAATAGGATAATTTGTACCAGGACCGCTGCGCATATTGACAGGCGCACCGCTGCTTGTTGAGACAGTAAAGTACTGAACGGCAAGTGCCTGACTGGAAAAAATGAATAATGATGCAATCATAACGGTTAACATACTCAGCATTTTCAGTTTAGTCAATGTCATCCCTCTTTCTTCAATTCCTTCATTTTAAGAAACGATAGAACATAGGCTACCAGCTGCATTTAGGAACAACCGGACCGTCTGAGCCTGTATACATATATGTATCAGAGACAAATCCAGGAACGATCTCCCCGCTGGCAAGCGTCCGCTCTGTGTAATTCCAAATATTACTCGTTCCATACTTTCCAGTTACAGTTGTACCGGTTTTGTAGCAATAGATCGGGATGCGGGTTCCACTCGGAATGGTCGTTACAATTCCCCAACTTGTACCTGGGCCGCTGCGCATATTGACAGGAGCACCGCTGCTTGTTGAAACCGTATAATACTGAGCTGCAAGTGCATGGCTAGAAAAAATGAACACAGATGCAATCATCACCGTTAGCATACTTAGCCTCTTTAACTTATTCACCTTATACCCTCCCCTTATAAATGCCGTACGTTTGACTTTCTTACATCCAGTTAAGGATTTACTTTCAGATACCATGCCCCCTCCCCTCCCATATATTTATCAATGTACCATAAACTAGATCTTTCAAAAGTGGAATTATTCCTATGTTTTCGACAATTAAGGATACAAAATAAATGGTATTCAGGCTTGATATTGATGGTGTGTTACATTTGGCTCTTAATCATTTCTCCAGTCGGTAATCACGATTGACAATCAGGAAAAAGGACATGGATTAAGCGGCTTCGTGCCCACCAATTAACTCAATCAGTGTACTGCTTCCTTGTATCCACGCTTCTCCTCGATTCATGGATACTCCACCTTTTTCACCAATCAAAAACGGACACCAAACAAATCAGCGTAAATGCTGCAAGTTCAGTGTCCGCAACCTATTATGACTTTGCTTTCTTTTACCAGGGCGTATAAAAATGATGAGGTACGTTATCAAACGTTATTCTATGATTTTGCGAGTCGAAAAATCATAACATTTTATATATTTCAATCAGATTATGATCAGGATCTCTGAAGTGAGCAACTCGGGCACTCCATTCCTTGCGATCATGCGGTTTATTCACACATTTAACTCCTTTTTCGTGTAAATCGTCATATGTTTTATCAACATCTTCTACCTTAAACTGAAGCAAAAATTTTGATTGAGCTTCTCCTTCCAAGGACTTTTTTTCCTCTCCAACGATTTCAGCCATCGTTTCTCGAGATAAAAGCTCTATTTTCGTTTCCCCATTATCAAAGAGTGCATATTCCATTTCATTCTCTAACCAACTTATTGGAAGTCCTAATGAATCTTTGTAAAACTCGACGCTTTTCTTAAAATCATTCACCAAAAGTCTAATTTGTAACAGCTTCATATCGAGTGCCTCCTATAAAACCATACTTTTTACTGGTCATCCAATTTAATGATACAAAAGGAAACCTGACAGCACTATGTCAAGTTTACATAAATAAATTTCCATACTTCACCTTATTTCAGATTTAAGTGCCGTTTATTCCATGTCATAAGAAATGTACGCTAACGAGCAAAAACAGCGATTCTTAAAACAAAAAATGATACCGAGTGTACTTTCTGTATGCTTCAACGTCATTTCGGGAAATGTAACGTTGATAAAAGGAGGTTACATCAATATGGATCATCAAACATTGGCAGCTCATGAGGCTGTTGACTTACATGAAATCGTGAACTTTAAAACACTTTGTATAGCGAAATCAAAGTTAATGCAAGGGCTTGTGTTTGACCAAGAACTGAAGGACTTGATGCAAAAAGATGTGCAGCAATCCATTCAAGACCTTACTGAATTACAGGCGGTGTATGAGCGTGCCTCATTTCAGGCCCCTGTCCCTCAAAGCCGCCCAACGCCAATCATCAATTGAAAGGAAGGTAAGCCTCTTTGAATAATGATCATTTAGACCCCATTAATTCGCTGAATGTGCCTGAACTAGCAGACACTACATTCGCGATGGATTTTCTTATACGAGCTAAGGAAGGCGTAAGGAATACTGCTGTAGCTTTGACAGAAACCGCTTCACCAGATGTAAGAGCCTTGCTGCGGAAACAGCTGATGCAAGGAATTGCGATGCACCAAGAGATTACGGAACTGATGATCAGCAAAAAATGGTTCCATCCATATGAGCTGAGCGAACAGTATAAGCTGGATCAGCTCTCTGCAAAAAACACGATCATGGTCGGCAATATGAACCTCTTTCCTGATGAAACAAATCGCAAAGGGATGTTTGACCGGACACCTGATGAACACTAACACTGGAGGTTTTAAGCATGAAGGCAGTAACGTATCAAGGCATTAAAAATGTTGTTGTCAAAGATGTCCCCGATCCAAAGATTGAAAAATCCGATGACATGATTATCAAAGTCACCAGTACAGCCATTTGCGGATCAGATTTACACTTAATCCATGGATTCATTCCTAATATGCAAGAAGACTATGTCATTGGCCATGAACCGATGGGAATTGTTGAAGAAGTTGGGCCAAGGGTTACAAAGTTAAAAAAAGGAGACCGCGTCATTATCCCTTTTACGATCGCCTGCGGTGAATGTTTTTTTTGTAAAAACCAGCTGGAAAGCCAATGTGATCAATCGAATGACAACGGAGAAATGGGTGCTTATTTCGGTTATTCAGGGCAAACTGGCGGTTATCCAGGCGGGCAAGCTGAATATTTAAGAGTGCCATTTGCGAATTTTACCCATTTTAAAATCCCTGAATCTTGTGAGGAACCCGATGAGAAATTAAGCGTGATTGCCGATGCCATGACCACCGGCTTTTGGAGTGTGGACAATGCCGGTGTAAAAGACGGCGATACTGTTATCGTTCTCGGCTGCGGACCAGTCGGCCTGTTTGCTCAAAAGTTTTGTTGGCTAAAAGGCGCAAAACGCGTCATAGCAGTTGACTATGTAAACTATCGCTTACAGCATGCGAAACGTACAAACAAAGTAGAAATCGTTAATTTTGAAGACCATGAGAATACAGGGAATTATTTAAAGGAAATCACGAAAGGCGGAGCGGATGTAGTCATTGACGCTGTTGGGATGGATGGTAAAATGAGCGATCTCGAGTTCCTTGCCAGCGGATTAAAGCTTCATGGCGGAACGATGAGTGCATTGGTCATTGCTTCCCAAGCTGTTCGCAAAGGAGGAACCATACAAATTACAGGTGTGTATGGAGGCAGATATAACGGTTTTCCGTTAGGAGATATTATGCAGCGAAACGTCAACATACGCTCTGGACAGGCTCCGGTGATCCACTATATGCCGTACATGTTTGAACTAGTATCGACAGGCAAAATTGATCCGGGAGATGTTGTCAGCCATGTCCTACCGCTTAGTGAAGCCAAGCATGGCTATGACATTTTTGATTCCAAAATGGATGATTGTATAAAAGTTGTGTTAAAACCTTAAAAAAACGGAGGTTACAGAAATGGGATACGCCTTACATGAAGTGCTTGAGGTTCAGGAAATGACTGCTTTCAAGACACTTTGTTTGACGAAATCTAAAACAATGAAAGCACTGGTATCTGATCCGAAGCTTAAAGAAATCATGCAGCAAGACGTTGACATCACCACACGGCAGCTGCAGGAATTCGCCTCTATTTTATCTAATGCAAAGCATGAATGAGGAGATGATTGAATAATGAATCCTATCATTGAATATCTGACCGGCATGAATGTTCTAACAGACCAAATCATTGCTATGGACTTATTAATTGCAGCAAAAAACGGAGTCAGAAATTATGCGATGGCAGCAACTGAAGCCGGAACGCCTGAAGTGAAGGAGGTCCTTGTCCGTCATTTGGAAGAAGCACTCGATATGCACGAACAACTCTCAAGCTATATGATGGAAAAAGGCTGGTACCATCCTTGGAACACAGACGAACAAGTCAAGCTACATTTAAAAAATATTGATACAGCCATTCAATTGCCAACCCTTTAACATACAATGAGTGATTTGCTGAGGAACAGTATTGATTGGGCACAACTGTTCCTCAGCTTCAAAATGAGCACTGTTGTTCGGGTCCTATGACCGTAAATAGATTAACCGCATTTCTCCATCTGTTCTCCGATAATGTTTGCAAATTCTCCAATCCAAATAAGGAATCGTAACCACCTCTTTTTATGCGATTTCTTGATGGAGAAAACTTTAACCTGCCCTCTTCACACGCAAAGAATGCTACCTTCTTTGCTCCACTGATCCGTGAAGACTTTCCGTTTTAGGCCTGCTTTTGAGCTTTGCCTCATTTTCGCGCAATTTCCCATCATAATCTTTAATTTTTGTGTCTAATCTCTTAATTGTTTCATCAATTTCTTTCCGCTTCTCTATCAGCCGCTGTCGTTCGTCAGACAGGATATTTTTTCGAGCTTCTACCGTACGGTCACCTTCGGTAAATAATGTTGTATATTCAATTAGCGCTTCTATCGATAGTCCCGCATTTCGCATGCATTTAATGAATTCAATCCATTTGATATCTTCTTCATCATAGTCGCGAATGCCGCTGTCTTTTCGTTTTACAGGCGGGATTAATCCTACACGTTCGTAATAACGGAGTGTTGCGGCTGTCAGGCCAAACTGCTTTGCCACCTGCGCAATATTCATGATCTTCACCTCTCTATCCTGCATGTTGTGAAGGTAACACTTAAAGTTAACTTTAAGTCAAGCTCAAAACAAGTGGTTAGCTGCTGAATCTGGGTTTATATATTCGGGACTTGCCTTAAAGCACACTTTAAGCTCTATACTTCTCCATGCAATAAAAACAGTTTAGATGGAGGGATTGCTGAATGGCAAATAAACAAACTGCCGGAAGAGAACAATTAGGAGAATTTGCGCCAAAGTTTGCTGAACTTCATGATGATGTTCTATTCGGTGACATTTGGGCAAGAGAGGAAGAACTTTCACCCCGGGATCGCAGCATGATTACAGTTTCTGCGTCAATTGCTGACTGTAGCTCACCTTATAAATCAGGTTCATTTTAAATGTTATTTTAAAAAAACCCTTGCCTTAAAGCAGACTTTAAGGTTTATCGTTATGTTGAAGACACCATAAAACATAAATAAGTGCATGTTTTTATTTACAACACTTATGATGAAGAAAGGATAGGTTCATATGTGTAATCAACATCAAACCCGTGTATTAAGCGTGTCACATGCAAAAGCCAAATTTGAACAAACGACGATTGAGCGAAGAGAATTACGGCCGCACGATGTCTTAATCGATATTAAATTCAGCGGTATTTGCCATTCAGACATTCATAGTGCTTTTGATGAATGGGGCGGTGGCATCTTCCCAATGGTGCCAGGACATGAAATAGCCGGTGTCGTAACAGCCGTTGGAGCAGAAGTCACCAAGTTTGCTGTCGGAGACCGCGTTGGTGTCGGCTGTTTTGTTGACTCTTGCGGAGAATGCGAATACTGTCTCAACGGAGAGGAACAATTCTGCACGAAGGGTGTTGTTCAAACTTATAACTCAGTAGACTACGACGGAAACCCCACTTATGGCGGGTACAGCCAAAAAATCGTTGTCACTGACAGATTTGTTGTTCGCATACCAGACCGTTTGGAAATGGATGTTGCCAGTCCGCTGTTGTGTGCAGGTATCACAACGTATTCCCCGCTGAAACACTGGAATGTTGGCCCTGGTAAAAAGGTTGCGATTGTAGGCGTGGGTGGCCTTGGACATTTGGCGATTCAATTTGCACATGCGATGGGTGCAGAGGTAACCGTCCTGAGCCGTTCCATGAATAAGAAAGAAGAAGCTCTGGAACTCGGTGCAAATCATTACTTTGCAACAAGTGATCCAGCTACATTCACTGCATTGGCCGGGCGTTTTGATGTGATCTTAAATACGGTATCGGCGAATCTTGATGTGGATGCCTATTTATCAATGCTTCGTATAGACGGGACACTTGTAAACGTTGGAGCTCCTGCCAAGCCGGACACATACAGTGTGTTTTCCCTAATCATGGGGCGCCGCAGCATTGCAGGTTCTCTAGTCGGCGGAATTCAAGAAACTCAAGAGATGCTGGATTTCGCAGCTGAGCATGGCATCGAACCTAAAATCGAAGTCATCCGAGCTGACCAAGTGGACGAAGCATACGAACGTATCCTCCGAAGCGATGTCCGTTATCGATTTGTGATTGATATTTCCACATTGTAATAGGTAAGTCCTTATATGGGCTGACCCGCTTTTATTGAAACTCACGAAAAACGATCTGGTTAAGCAAATATTTTGAAGGCCGGTCAATCTTCCTGTTATTCTATGAATAGAGAGTTATTAGGAGGGTTTTTTATGAGCAAAAAAATTGCAGTTCTTGTTACAGACCAATTCGAAGACATCGAATATACAAGTCCGGTAAAAGCATACGAAGAAGCTGGCTACAGTGTTGTGGCTATCGATTTGGAAGCCGGCAAAGAAGTGACCGGTAAGCATGGCGAGAAAGTAAAGATTGACAAAGCCATCTCTGATGTGGATGCAAGTGACTTTGATGCACTTTTAATTCCTGGGGGATTCTCTCCGGATTTGCTTCGTGCAGATGACCGTCCGGGTGAATTCGCAAAAGCATTTGTCGAAAACAAAAAACCTGTTTTCGCAATTTGCCACGGCCCGCAAGTACTGATTGATACGGATCTTCTAAAAGGCAAAGATATCACAGGCTACCGCAGCATCCGCAAAGATTTAATCAATGCCGGTGCAAACTACAAAGATGCAGAAGTAGTCGTCAGCCACAACATTGTCACAAGCAGAACACCTGATGATTTGGAAGCATTTAACCGCGAATCTTTAAATTTGTTAAAATAACGAGAAGGCACAGACTGTTCGGGTCTGTGCCTTTTTTAAAATTAAGACTCCTTCTTTACATTCTGAAAGACAGCAGTCGCGTCCCACACATTCAAGCCAAATTGGCCTTCTGAAAATGCGGAATCATTTGCATCAATCACAAGACGATCATCTAAATAGATTTTAAAGCGATCGCCCTCGGCCTCTGTTTTCAGATGATACTTTTTATTAACGTCTATCGGTGTTTTGTATTCAGCAATGACAGAAGCAGCACCGTTCTCAAATTTAAAGAATTTCACCAGGTCATGCTTCGCGTCCACATTGGCAAGATAACCGTTTTTGGCATCTTGGTCAGAGCGAAACATTAGTGCTCCTGCCCCTCTTCCGTTTCCATCCTTAATGGTGATATCAGATTCATAAGTGAAGTCTGACCCGGATGCTGAAGACAAGATAAAGGAATCTCCGTCCGACCTCCCTTGTTTCCCCTCAATCGTGTCGGCCCACGTGCCATTTACAGTCGTCCAGCCAGTCATATTGGACATAAAAGGTGACGTTCCCCATACCTTTTTTAAAGGGTGTATGGTTAAAGATTTTACCTTTACACCGCCATTTCCAGCATATAATTCAAGCCCTTTGCTTGATCGGTCTGGGAGAATGATATCCGTTATGACCTGCTTTCCGTCATTCCCAAATACTTCAACCGAGGAGCGGTCAACAAAAATGCGCATCTTAACCTTCCCATTTACCGGCTTCAATGGGGCTGTTTCTTTTCCGGTGTTAAAGGCCGGATTAAAGGTGTTGTTGCCCGACTCGCTCCGGTCAACGAACAATTTGGCGTTCCTTCGGTCATAGCCGACCTTCGTAAATTGATTTTCACCTGTTCGGACCTTAAAACCAAATTCAGCAGATGAACCAGGGCTTACTTTAAATTCTGCATTTATTTCATAGGCATCTCCAGATTGCCCTGCTAACACATTATGACTTGCAGGCGATATGGTCAGATTCCTCCACTTCTTAGAGGTCCCGCGAATGGTTTCCAGCTCTTTCACTGGTGTTTGGACCACTCTAACCCCTTCGGTAAACGCTTTCAATTTTAACTCTCTTGGAATGGACGTTGCACTTCTCCATGGGGATGTCGGAACATCATTCGCATATTGCCAATTGCTCATCCACCCTAACCATAGTCTCCGACTATCTGTGGCTGGAATATCGGACCAGGATACAGCGGCATAAAAGTCTCTGCCGTAATCCGTCCAGAGAACTTTGTTTGACGGGTTTTCATTTTTAAAATGAGTTCCATCAAAGTCCCCTACAAAATATTGCATGCCTGATCCTCCCGAGACCGCTCCGTTTCCGACACTGACCTGCATGACCCATTTCTTTTGATTCGGATTGCCGTCTACCGGAAGCTCAAATAAATCCGGGCATTCCCATACTCCCCCGTGGCTTCCTTGACCCTGTCCAAATTCACTTGCATACGTCCACTGCTTCAGATTTTTTGATGTATAAATGAGGATTCGGTCACCGGCCGCAAGCACCATTACCCACTTTTTTTCTTTCTCATACCAAAAGACTTTTGGATCGCGAAAATCTTTTTTACCCGGGTTTGGAATGACAGGGTTGCCAGCGTATTTCGTCCATGTTCTTCCTTTGTCGTTGCTATAGGCAATACTTTGCACTTGATGGCCTTCCCGATCCTGTGTATAAATGGCCACAAGCGGCCTCTCTTTGCCTGTTTGAAAACCGCTTGTGTTATTTTTATCTACAACTGCGCTTCCAGAAAAGATCGTGCCTTTTTCATCCGGATACAGCGCAACAGGAAGGTGTTCCCATGTAACCAAATCTTTGCTGACGGCATGCCCCCAATGCATGGGCCCCCACTGAAGCCCGTATGGATGGTATTGATAGAACAAGTGATATTCCCCGGCATAATATACCATTCCGTTTGGGTCATTCATCCAGTTTGCCTCCGGTGTGAAGTGATATTGAGGACGGTAATCCTCATCATAGTAGCTTGAATCGGCTGCATCTGCCGAAAATGCCATAGTCAACAGCAGGGTGAACATGATCATGACTTGAATAAGTCTCTTTTTCATTTGTTCCTTCGCTCCTCTCTTCATGTTTGAACACTTTCAAGAGAGACTGCTAAGCAAGCTGGTCCGTTTCTGGCAATTCTCCTCTGTTTCGCTGTTATCCGAATGATTTATATATGAAAAGACTGCTGCAGTTTCTCTCTTTTTCCTTCACACAGCTTATGCTAAGAATCCAGCCCAATACCCGAGAATCCCGATGACAAAGATGCCGCAAATAATGAGAAGAGGATTCACCCCTTTGCGAAGCATCCATGCCACCAATAACGTTAATCCGAGAGGCAGCGCACCCGGCATAATGCTGTCTAACACGTTTTGTACAGTTTGAACATCTACTTTTCCGCTTTCATCCTTAATCCTGGATACAACGATTGGAATGTTGATGGTGGTCCATTTGGACACGAGAGCCCCCATAACAAATAATCCGAGAATCGAAGCGCCCTCTGTAAGCTTTTGAATGCGATTCCCCGCTAAATCCTGAAGAATCTCCATTCCTTTCACATAGCCATACTTTAATCCGTAATATTTTGTGCTTAATCTTATGGCATTCAGCAAGAAAAAGAATAGCAAAGGACCGGCAATGTTTCCTCCTAAAGCAAGGGAGGCTCCTAGCGCAGCTAAGACAGGACGAATCGTTCCCCAGAAAATCGGGTCGCCTACGCCCGCTATTGGTCCCATCAAACCGATTTTCATTCCGCTTATCGCTTTTCCGTCAATTCCTTTATTGTTCGCCATTTCTTCTTCCATGGCTGCCGTCACGCCAAATATAGGCGCTGTCAGCCACGGATGTGTATTAAACCATTCCAAATGCCGCTGCAAGGCTTCGTTTCTTTTCGCTCCGGGACCGTACAATTTTTTGATCGCCGGTATCATGACATAACAATATCCCATTGCCTGCACACGTTCGAAGTTAAAGGAACCGAGTAAAAAATTTGAACGAATAAACATGCTGAAAATTTCTTTTTTCGTTAATCGTTTTTCTTTCTCCATTTTTCTTCCCCCCTCATCGTTTAGGCATCAAGATCATCATCATCGTCATCATAAACAGCAACACTGCCACTGTCTGATGCGGCCGCGACTACTCCGTGAGCGCTTTGTTTTTGCATCACCTGCTGGTATAAAAGCGCCAGACAGAGACCAAGGGCTCCAAATCCCACTAAGTTAAAATCGGTAAACGCCGCTAATAAGAAACCAATATAGAAAAATGGCTTTAAATAAGGAATATTCATCATATTGATCACCATGGCATACCCGACAACTACAATAATGCCTCCGCCTATTTGCAGTCCTTTTGTAATGACATCAGGAATATTTCCCAGGAACGCCTGAACAGCGCTGACACTAATCAAAGCAACAATCAATGTAGGAATCATGACGCGCAAAGCTTGAAACACCATCGCGGTAATATGCATAATTTCAATTCCTTTTATATTTCCCGCTTTTGCATATTGATCAGCGCGGTGGATGAAAAAGACAGTGATCGTCCGAACAAAAATCGTCAGCGCCTGACCCGCAGCTGCTAAAGCAACAGCGACAGCAATCCCTTCGCCAATTCCCTGATCAGCGGTAATAACTAAAATGGTTGAGATGACAGAGGCGATCGCTGTATCAGGTGCCATGGCAAGCCCGACGTTCATCCAGCCGAGCGCCATCAGCTCCAGTGTGCCTCCAAGAATAATTCCCGTTTTTAAGTCCCCGAGCACCAAGCCAACTAACGTACAGGCCACAAGCGGCCGGTGTGTCTGCCCTTCATCCAATACACTTGCGATTCCGGTGATTGCTGCAATGATTAACAACAAAATAATTTGTAATGAAGACATATTCTCATCCCCTTGATTATTTTGTTACGTTCCGTAAAATCTGTACAAAATCCTCACTGGCATCTGAAGGCAGCTGCCTCAATTCCAGTTTCACGCCCTTGTCACTTAATGTTTCAAATGCCTTTATATCTTGTTCTGTGACACTGACTGATTTTGTGATTTGCCTGCGATGATTTTCAAAACGCATTCCCCCCACGTTTACGGTTTTGATCGGTACACCTGCTTCTATAAGAGATACAATATCGGACGGATTTTCAAACAGGAGCATTGCCGTTACCCCTTCGTAGCGCGGACTATGAAATGCTTTTGCCATTTTAGAAACCGAGACGGCACTCGCCTTTACATTTGAAGGCGCAACAGAAAGGATCAGCGTTTTTCTCATTTCGTCCTGAGCAATATCGTCGGAGACAACGATGATTCGGTCGGCTGCATGGACTTTTATCCACCTTGTCAGGATTTGGCCGTGAATAAAGCGGTCATCAATTCTTGCTAACACAATGTTCATCATAATTCATCCTCTCTTGTATCTTGATTGGCTGTTTTTACTTTTTCTAAATGTTCACTGCACACTTGAAAGCTTTGCTGACTCATTGCTTTTAAGTTGTTCAGCAAATCTTTGAGAGCCAGATGTTCTCTCAGGCTTAATACCTCCAGCAGAATCGGCAGGTTTACGCCGGCTGCCATATCCATTCTTTGATCCTCAGCAATAAAGGAAGCTGCCGCGTTATATGGCGTCCCTCCAAAAATATCGACTAAAAAAAGCACTTCATGTTCTTCCGGGATATCCTTGAGCGCCTGATGATATTTTTCTTGCAACGTTTGTATTCCTTCCCCTTTAAAAAACGGCACTGCAATCAGGTTATTTTCTTCACCGAATATCATCCCTGAAGATTCTTTTAATGCTATGGGGAAATCTCCATGACCGCTGATAATAACTGAAATCATATCTATTGCTCCTTTCCTGTTTTGTACATCCATATATAATGCAAGGATCGTGCCAACACAGTTGTGTTAAGCGTTTTCATTGTTATTTCAGCCAATAGCAATTTGTTGTTGAAACACTTAAAACGAAAAAAATAAACCTGTATTAAAATGGTGTTCCATTTAATACAGGTTCATATAAAAAAACTATTTTTAAAACAGCTGACCATGCACTTCTTCAGCAAATATGGCGGCTATAAATAATTTTTCATCATCACTTATGCGAAGTCCGAGCTTTTCTTCATAAGGGGCTAATGTCCGCTCTGTCACGTACACCATTTCCTTCAGCTGATCATTGATCTCTTCTTCCTCCGAGAAAGCGATCGGATTCTGCTTAATTACCCTTTCAAAGGCGAAAGCCGTGTGCATAATGACTTTGATCAAAACCGCATTATTGAAAATGACTCCCAGCTCATCTTGAACGGTTTGCAGCCACTCCAATAACATTTCGATCACATGATGAGGATTCAAGAAGACAAGGTATTTTTTCAGACTATCCTCGCAAAGCTCCCTGACAATCATATTTGCTTCGTTCAATCCATTGCTCAAGGGGATGCTTCCTTTTGTAATCGCCTGTTGAATCAGCTTCTCTCCCTCACCTTCAATTAACACTTCTAAAGATACATGCGGAGCATTGATTTTAGGGTCTTTCGTTCCGACTGTCGCAAGGATTTCATACTCTTTTTCGATTTCTTTTATGCTGTTGGCCAGCTTAATCGATGATACGGTCAATATGTGAATCGGGGTATCGGAGGCCTTGTTTACGATCGTGGTTAGAATGTCTTCCAGCTTTTTGGCCGTTCCGCTGCCCGTCGTGCAGATGGATACCAATGCCTTCTTTTTGCCGGGTGCCGCTGGCTGACGCTCCCACAACTCGATAAAATCCTTCGTGACCGATTGATAGATCGCATGCAAATTTAAATTCAAATAGTTGACCTTTCTGACAGCATCCAGCACCATTGAAGTCGTAACATTGCTGATCGTTTTAATGGAAATTCCTGTCTTTTCCTCCAGCCTGCTTTCCAGCATTGCAAGCGACCCCATGTCTACCAGCATTAAAACACCTTCACCTTCATCAACCTGTTTCATTTTTTCTGCTACGCATTCAATAATGTCCGAAGGTGAAACAGAAAGCGGCATGTCAACTGCTGCAATCGGCGTGCTCCCTAGCAGTTCTGTCGCAACTTCAACCATTGAACTCGCCGTGCTGTTTCCATGAGCAGCCACGATAATTCCGACTCTTTTGTTCTCCTTTAACGATTTGATGGAATGGATTAACATCGTTAAGTAGATGACTTCTATTTCAGGAATAGCCACTTTAAAATATTCCTGAATTTTATCTTTAAAAATCATCGCCACCCGATATTCTTTCACATGAGTGTCACGAATTTCATCCGTCTCCTGTGTATTCAAAACATCAATTTGCTTTCCTCGCTTTAAAAATGCGTCAATATGCATACTCAAGAAATAAATAAACTTACGGTCAAATGTGCAATCCAGCTCATGTTCAGCTATTTCTTTTAACTGTTTTGTCATTTGAATCACGTCATCTTCAACGAATGTCAGCAGGTTGTCTTTTTGAAAAGCTTGATGATGAAAAAAACTTCTGACATGCAAATGGACATCAGTCAAGATGTATTGGTTAATATCCTTTTTGGATAAACCTTCTTTCATAAGCGTTTTCACTTTTTCCTCAATCAAATGATATAAGTTAAATGAGAGGTCCTCGTCAATTTTTGTTGTTTCATCTTCTACAATCGGAGAGATAATCGTTGTAATATTGACATATTCAGAAATGGCTTTGCTTCTTTGCATGTTTTTGCTGCTGGACATCCATTCTTGCTTGATTTCATCAGGCAGATCGCGAACAGTCAGTTCAATAACCTCATTTCTGTCAAGGTTATGCAAAAATCCGTGTGCGCAAACTAACTGGACATTTGATTTCAGCTGTCCGACATTCCCAAATTTCGCAGAATGAATAAGCGCATTATAGACATCGATATGCACACTCAGATTCTTCTTAATTCGCTCTGCTTCTTTCCCTAATAAAAACGTCGTCAAATCTACTCTTTCTTTAAGCGATCGTTCTTCAAGCGAAGGAATATGAATGGTCATTGGGATTCTTCGCAAAAATGTTTTCAATAGTGCAGAACTCGGATTTTCTGTAGTCGCACAAATAAACAATACATTCGATGTTCGTTTATGTTCAGATTCTCCAAGCCTGTTATAAGAACCGCTGTCAATAAAATAAAACAGCATTTCTTGTCCCTCGGGAGGGAGACGGTGGATTTCATCCATAAAAAGAATGCCCCCATTGGCTTGTTCGACTAAACCTGCCTTATCCTCGGCAGCACCTGTAAATGAACCTTTTTTGTGTCCGAATAATTGAGAAAGCAATAATTGAGGGTTGTTGTAGTAGTCTGCACAGTTAAATGTAATAAATGGTGCGCCGGCCTTCAATATGTCAGAGTAAATGGCAAACTGGTAAATTCGGTTCGCAAAAAGGGATTTACCGGAACCAGTCGGCCCTAGGAGGAGCATATGCAGACCGTTCGGCGGATAAAAGACAGCTGCTTTTGCCTGGGAGATCGCTTTCTTCAAACTCCCTTTTGCCCCTATCATAAGCTCTAGGGGATTCGTGGAAATGTGTTGATGATTTTGCTTTGAATTTTCGGAAAACGCCTGAAGGTCTTTCACTTCCATCATCTCTGTATCCCATTTCTTGTTGAATAATTTTTCTGCTATCTCGACTGGGATGTATCTTACAGGAAACGTTTTAATTTTGATGACCTTTTTGGACCGGACGAGATTGTTCAATTCAAAGCTGACATTGGACCGCTCCATTTTCAGCTGCTCGGCAATCTCCTTTGCTGAATTCCCTTGTATTTTTAAAAGATGATCTAAGGTTGAATCATGAAAATTATGCTTGAGCTGATGGTATATTTTATCTATTCTTCTCACGTCTATCATCCTTTGTCCTTATTAGATAAGCCATTAACAAGAATATTTCGAAACTTTATAGTCCGCGTTGAGATTATCTGCTGATACACGTTTAAAAAGGTCTCTATAGCAGATTGACAAAGCTGGCTTTTATGCGTATATGTTTACATTTTGAATCATTTGCATCTCATATTAGTATGATAGATGCTCAGTTCTGGATGGCCAGTCCCCTTCAAAAGTAATAATCAGTAAACAGTTTATCATTCTCGGGGAATGTAATGATGTCAAAATCATCAATGACAAAAAATGAATCTTATAGATCATGACAAATTACCCAAATATAACCCCTTAAGTTCGTTCACAACTAAAAAGACGGACACTCTATGTGACCGCCGCAGTATTACAATTTGCAAAACTTCGTCATTTTTGCAATCCACCTTGAAGGTTAAGGAATCTGTAAGCTTAAAAACTTTATCTTCGATTCTCTCGATTTGATCCCCCCTGCAGGCCTCAATCATAGTGGGTATGCAATTATACAAATCGTTACCGATCTAGTCTGTCAGATTGTCCAAATGACTTTCCTGTTTTACTCTGCTATTCAGGTAGAATCACGAGTGAAAAATAGAGCCAGAAGACATGTAACAGCACTTAAAATAGTTTTAAAATTTAAAAATAAAAGTATCTATTCTTTTAAATGTTATAATATCCGATAAAACTTTACTCATCTTTTTATTACTGGAGGAAAATAAAATTGATAGGCAATTCTAGCAAAGACAATTTTGGCCAGCAACAGAAATTGTCTAGAGGCCTTAAAAACAGGCATATACAATTAATGGCGATTGGGGGTGCAATCGGTACAGGTTTATTTTTAGGTTCAGGTAAATCCATCCATTTTGCAGGACCATCCATTTTATTTGCTTACTTGATCACCGGCGTATTTTGCTTTTTCATTATGCGTTCGCTCGGAGAACTGCTCTTATCAAATGCGGGATACCACTCTTTTGTTGATTTTGTAAGGGACTATTTAGGAAACATGGCAGCGTTTATCACTGGGTGGACCTACTGGTTCTGTTGGATTTCCCTCGCGATGGCTGATTTAACGGCGGTTGGCATTTATACGCAATATTGGCTTCCCGATGTGCCTCAATGGCTGCCGGGTCTTCTTGCGCTTATTATCCTGCTGATCATGAACCTTGCCACCGTTAAACTTTTCGGAGAATTAGAATTTTGGTTTGCATTGATCAAAGTCATTGCCATACTGGCTCTGATCGTAACTGGTATTTTCCTGATTGCGAAAGGTTTTTCCGCAGCTTCCGGCCCTGCCAGCCTCACCAACCTTTGGAGCCACGGCGGCATGTTCCCAAATGGATGGCATGGGTTTATCCTATCGTTCCAAATGGTCGTCTTCGCTTTCGTGGGTATTGAACTTGTTGGGCTGACAGCAGGTGAAACAGAAAATCCCCAAAAAGTGATCCCTAAAGCCATCAATCAAATCCCTGTCCGGATTTTACTTTTTTATGTTGGCGCACTTTTCGTGATTATGTGTATCTATCCTTGGAATGTGTTGAATCCAAACGAAAGCCCATTTGTTCAGGTCTTCTCTGCAGTAGGCATCGTTGTGGCTGCCAGTTTGATCAATTTTGTTGTATTAACATCAGCCGCGTCAGCTGCAAATAGTGCTTTATTCAGCACAAGCCGAATGGTCTATTCACTTGCAAAGGATCATCACGCACCTGGACTATTAAAGAAATTAACTTCTTCTAACGTGCCAAGCAATGCGCTGTTCTTTTCATCCGTCGCCATTCTGATTGGCGTTAGTCTGAATTATTTAATGCCCGAGCAAGTCTTCACACTGATTACAAGTGTTTCTACAATATGCTTCATTTTTATTTGGGGCATCACGGTGATTTGCCATTTGAAATATCGAAAAACAAGGCAGCATGAAGCGAAAGCAAACAAATTTAAAATGCCTTTTTACCCATTATCCAACTATTTAACACTTGCATTTCTCGCGTTCATTCTTGTCATATTGGCACTGGCGAATGATACACGTATTGCTTTGTTTGTAACCCCGGTCTGGTTTGTTTTATTGATTATTTTGTATAAGGTGCAAACCCGCAGAGGACATAAGATGAAATAAAAAAAAAGACAAGGGATACTCACTCCCTTGTCTTTTTTATAGGGCCAAACACTAAATTAAACTTTGGTTTCAAATTTCATTCACTTCATTTAAGTGTTAACTCAAACCAGTTTTGATGCCGAAACCTACTAATATTATTCCGGTAATTTTTTGAAACACTTTCTGGAACTTCGAGTTTTTCATCCATTTTTTCGCGTAATCAATAATATAAACAAGAAACAGAAACCACAACACCGCTAATAAGGTTAGGATTAAAGCTAAAATGATGAGCTGCTGGTTTATATTTCCGTTCAAATTGATAAATTGGGGCATGATTGTAACATACACCAAAACAGTTTTAGGATTGAGAATGTTACTGAGTGAACCCTGCATAAAGGAAGTTTTATAATACCGTTTCGGAGAACTTGCCATATTTTTTGCTTGGGATTGCATGTCATCTAACGAAAACATACTTTTAGCAAAAAAACTTTTTACACCTAAATAAATTAAGTATGCCGCTCCCAAATATTTGATCGTTGTGAAAAGAATCACTGACTTTGCGATCACCACTGATAACCCTAAAATGGCAATCACCGTCCAAAAGGAAAGTCCTGTTGCCAATCCGAGAATGTTATAACGGCCGGCTTTCGGACCATACCTAAGCGTATTTTTCATCACAAGCATCGTATCTGCCCCCGGCATGATAACCATCATGGCAGCGATTGGTATGTATGCGAGTAAGCTGTGCACTGTTCTCTCCCCCTTTAAAAAATCCCCTCAATAATTTAGTGACTACAAAAGTAACTACTTATAAAAGTGTATCAATCAGTTTGGAATAAATCAATATGGTTTGTTAAAATAGCGATTACAAAGGCAGCGATTGCTCTTTATATTGGAGGATATATGAAAGAAAATATGTTAGACATTTTAAAAAACCTCAATTTTACAGAATATGAATCGAAAGCGTATTTGGCATTATTGCAAGAATCACCTTTAACAGGCTATGCCGTTGCCAAAAAATCCGGAGTTCCCCGTTCTAAAATTTATGAAGTCTTGGAAAGCCTTGTCATAAGGGGAGATGTTTTTGTCAGTCATGGAAATACGCCTCAGTATGTTCCAGTCCCCGCAAAAGAACTGATTAAAAACCGCCGGCTCAAAGCGGAAGAGCATTTTGATCAGGCTGAGAAATATTTTGAAAAGTTCGAGGAGACCGCAAATGACCGGGAAAACATCTGGAATATCACCGGCCGCAGTGAAATTCTTGAAAAGGTGAAGGCTTGTATCTTATCTGCCAAAAAAAGAATCCTCTTAGAAATATGGAAAGAGGATTTTGAGGAGATAGAATCAGAGCTCAAACATGCGGCAGATCAAGGCGTTATTGTCACCATTATTGCGTACGGAGACATCGTATCTGATTTTGCCAATGTTTACCTTCATGATATGAGCAGTGAAATTACAGAAGAGTATGACGGACGGTGGCTTGTCTATAGCGGAGATGATTCAGAAGTAGTAGCGGGCATTGTCTCACTTGGCAACGACAGCCGTGCTGCATGGACGATGCATGTAGGTTTAGTCATGCCTATTACTGAAGTGATCATTCATGATCTGTACCTCATGGAAATTCTGAAAAAGCATAGAGAGCTTTTAGAAGAGAGCTTCGGGAAAAATCTCATCCAGTTGCGCCGTAAATTTTCTATCCATTCAGATTTCAAAAAACATTATTTGGAATAATGTTTCGCATCTCTTACCCCAAAAACATGGCTTGTACAAAACAAGCCGTGTTTTTTTATGCATAAAACTCCCCCTTGCTGATTTACTTCTCTCTTTTAAAAAAATGCAATTCTGCGCAAACTATTTTTCATCCTGCCGCGTCTATCCTAGGTAACAGCCTACGATATACGTATATTCAAAAAGGAGCCCTTTATTGCAATGAAGAAAAAACAAACAACAAAAGCGTTGCTTGTCACATGTATAACTGACCATAAGCAAGATTTCTACAGGTTGGCTTTCAGTTATGTAAAAAATCAAGATGACGCATTAGATATTGTTCAGGAATCTATAAAAAAAGCGCTGAGCTCAGTTGAAACGGTCAGAAACCCTGAGACGATAAAAAGCTGGTTTTATAAAATTTTAGTACGGACAGCCATTGATTTTTTGCGCAAACAAAAAAAGATAAGAGTGATGGACGACGAAACGATAGAATTTTTAAGCAAAGGAAAGGAAGACCATTACAAGGATACTGATCTCCATGAAGCGCTTGACGAATTGCCGTACCGCTATAAAACCATTATTATTTTACGCTTTTTTGAAGACCTCAAATTAGAAGAAATTGCGGAAATTACAGGAGAAAACACGAATACCGTCAAAACGCGCCTATACAGAGCATTGAAGCTGATGCGCATTCAGTTGACGAAGGAGGATCTTTCTTAATGGATAAGAGATTACAGCAATTAAGAGAAGAATATAAAAATGTTCAGATTCCTAAAGAATTGGATATCATTGTTGAAAAAGCCCTTCAGCAAGAACCAAAAAAGAAAAGAATCGTCATGTGGCCGACATCAGCAGCAATCGCTGCAGCTATTTTATTCACTGCGCTTGTTAATATCAACCCTGACGCTGCTCAGGCTATGTCAAAGATCCCTGTCATCGGCAAAATCGTCAAAGCGATCACCTTTATTGAAATCAAAGAGGAAAAAGACCAATCAAGCATTGATGTCAAAACACCTGCTTTGTCCGGGCTTTCTAATAAAGAGCTTGAAAACAGCATTAACCAGAAATACTTGAAAGAAAGCCAGCAGCTGTATAAAGAGTTTATACAGTCCACATCCAAAAACAAAAAAGGGCATCTCAGCATCTACAGTGATTACGAGACGGTCACAGACACGCCAGATTTACTCTCTATCCGGCGCAATATTGAAAAAACACAAGCATCTTCCTACACACAAAGCCGTTATATTACAATTGACAAAAAGAATGATATTTTACTTACATTAAAAAGCTTATTCAAAGATGAGCGCTATATCAAAGTCATCAGTCAAAACATCAAAGAACAAATGAAACAGCAAATGAAGGAAGATCCAAATAAAATATATTGGCTCACTGACGAAGATGCAGAACCGTTCAAAACGATTCTTCCTGATCAGACGTTTTACATTACTGAAGACCATAAACTTGTGATCTCATTTGACGAATATGAAGTCGCCCCCGGCTATATGGGCGTTACCGAGTTTACAATTCCAACCAGCGTCATTTCAAACTTGCTCGTGGGAGAACGTTATATTCGATAAAATAAAAACATCCATCTAAGATCATGGATGTTTTCTCTCTTCTCTATTCGAGGTCGTAACCTCGCTATCAAAAACAACGAGAATATTTGCATACTATTGGAGGAATACCCATGTATCACAAGACACAGCATCATCGATACATCCCTGGACTTGATGGCCTTCGCGCTTTCGCCGTCCTGTCAGTTATCGCTTATCATCTAAATTTCAATTGGGCTAACGGAGGTTTTATCGGAGTTGATATCTTTTTTGTTTTATCCGGATATTTGATTACATCTATTCTATTACCGGCATATGGAAATGATATCAATCTTGATTTTCGGGACTTTTGGGTGCGCCGCATTCGGCGGCTTCTGCCGGCAGCGTACCTTATGATCTTTTCCACTGTTGTGTGGGTCGTATTGTTTGATCGAGAACTATTGCACACTCTACGTGGAGATGCGATCTCTTCTCTCTTTTATATGAGCAATTGGTGGTTTATTTTTCACAAGCTATCATATTTTGATAGTTTCGGTTCCCCATCACCTCTAAAAAACCTTTGGTCGCTGGCGATTGAAGAACAATTTTATATCATATGGCCGATGTTCTTAGTTGTTGGAATGTACATAATGAAAAGCCGCGCCAGATTGGCTGCGGTGATATCATTGCTTGCGCTTTGTTCAGCCGTGATGATGAGCGTACTGTATGAACCTGGCGGAGATCCGAGCCGCGTTTACTATGGCACAGACACTCGTTCGTTTGGACTTCTCATCGGATGTGCCTTGGCTTTGGTATGGCCGATGAAAAGGCTGTCTTCCAACAGGCTGCCAAGCAAACTGAAGCACACTTTGCACGCCACTGAATTTTCGGCATTTTGTATTTTAGTGTTGTGTGTCTATTTCACAGATGAATACGAGCCTTTTCTTTACAGAGGCGGAATGCTATTCATTAGCGTGACTGCCGCAATCCTTATTGCATGTGTTTGCCATCCGAGCAGCTTTTTAGGCAATCTGCTTTCATGGAGGCCGCTTCGGTGGCTTGGAACGAGGTCTTACGGAATTTATCTTTGGCATTACCCTGTTATTGTGTTAAGCACGCCAGTTCAAGAAATCGGAAACCCTGTTTTTTGGCATATCGTGCTAAAGGTCATTTTGACATGTATACTTGCCGAGCTTTCCTATCATTTTATTGAGAAGCCGATACGGACACAGGGGTTTAGGTCATTTTTCCGCCGTGTTTTTATACATAGAATCAAGGAATGGAAAACGACATCTGTCATCAGCAAACTGTCAATTGGTTTCATTATTTTCGCTATACTTATTTTTGCAGGCGGGCTGTCAGGGCTAGCCGGCGAGCAAAAGCACCCTACCAAATGGACCTATAGCTCACAAGAAACAAATGCTGACTCCAGCCAGGCTTCTGGGGATAAAAAGAACGCTGCAGCAAATAAAAAACACTATCCTGAACAAAAGACAACAGAATCGGATCAACGTCAAAAGGAAAACAAAGATAGTGGGCAAGAGACTCATAAAAAGAAAGACACGCAATCCCAACAGCAGAAAAAACCAGCAGACACTGCGAAAGAAGTTTTAGCTATAGGAGATTCCGTCATGCTTGATATTTCTTCACACCTGCGTCAGTCATTTTCAAATGTGACGATTGATGGAAAGGTAGGAAGACAAATGTCTCAAGCTTTGGAACTCGCAAGGGAGTACAAGTCTTTTAATCAGCCGAACAAGGCTGTCATCATTGAGCTTGGAACCAATGGCTACTTTACAAACAGCCAAATCGAACAACTGCTTCAATCTTTCTCAAAAGCTCATATCTATCTTGTCAATACACGGGTTCCCCGCCAATGGGAAAGCAAGGTTAATGAGTCTTTACAACACCAGGCAAGCGCACATCAAAATGTTACGTTAGTTGACTGGCATACAGAAGCTCTTCAGCATCCAGAATATTTTACCCCTGATGGTGTTCACTTGATTCCTAAAGGGGCAAAAACTTTGACTGCTCTTATTGTTCAGGCGATGAAATCGTAAAAAAAGAGATTCTATGGGATCTCTTTTTTACTAATTGCCTCTGGTTTTTGAAGGAAGATCTTGCGACTATAACTAAACATTCAAACAGAAGAGTATTCTAACTGCTTAAAATCGTTGATTATGTCTCCTTTCAGCAAGGCAGCCCTTATGTTTACATTCCGTTTACGTAAGGGTAAGCCAAAATAGAATGGAGGGATGATGGTGACAGTAAATGAAGAACGTGACATCCAAAAAGAGCTGAAACGATATGAGCTTTTTTTCAAAAAACGATATAAGATTCTTTATACAGTAAACGATTTTATTATTGGTGCTTTGTTTCTCGTCGGGAGCTTTTTCTTTTTTTATGACCGATTAATGTCGGCAGGGATTTGGCTGTTTGCGATCGGAAGCTTGCTGCTGTTAATCAGGCCCACGATCCGGCTGATTCATGACTTTCATTACCGTAAGCATGTGGAACAGCAATTCAAGCATCAATCTTCAACAGATGACTGATCTCGAGGAATCACAAGATAAAATGCAAAAAAATGATGTTAAAATTGCAATAAACGAGACTTTAAGACTATTTATTTTTAAAAATAAGGCAAAAAACATAAACTTTCGTCCCTGTTTGCCGATATTAACAATAAGACCGGCGCGATACTCCCTATAACATCCTTTTCAGTAGATTTCATTATCGTGCCGGTTTTCTCACATGCAAAGCAATCCCGCCAATCAGATTGGCGGGATTTTATGTTTTACATTCCTGTCCAAACGTCTTTTACATAACGTTTTTGATCTTGCAGCTTTTGCAGCCATTCAGCTGATTCTTCCTGACTTGCTCCTTTTTCAGCTTCATACGCCAATCGCAAAGTTTTCTCTACATCAGGAGCCATTTGCGATCCATCACCGCATACGTAAATATGAGCCCCTTTTTCAATGAGTGTCATCAATTTCTGCGTATCTTGCTTGAGCAAGTGCTGGACATATTCTTTTGGTTCGTTTTCGACGCGCGAGTAGCATCGGCGGATTGTGACCAAACCGTCCTGTTCCGCTTGATCCAGCTCTTCTCTGTAAAGGTCGTCATGGTCCGGGCGGCGGCAGCCGAAGTATAAAAGTGCTTCACCAAGGGTGCTTCCTTCCTTCTTCAAAACCGATCTTGCCTGAATAAAGCCCCTGAATGGCGCAATTCCTGTGCCCGGCCCGACCATAATCATAGGCGTTTCAGACTCATCCGGCATTTGGAATCCGGACTGCGGAGTACGAATGAAACAGGCTGCTGCATCACCTGTATTCAATTCTGCTAAATAATTAGAGGCGACACCCCGGTATTCACCTCGGCCGCTCCATGCTGAGGCTTTCACAACTCCTACCGTCATGCTCACGATATTTGCATGAACTTTCGGTGAGCTTGAAATGGAATAGTATCTCGGTTTTAGTGATGGCAAAAGTGCTAAAAACCGTTCAAACGGCATTTCGCAAGCAGGATAATCCTCTAAAAAATCAAGCATGGTAAGACGTTTTGCAAGTACCTGCTCTTTGTAAATGCCATCATCTGAAACGAGCTGTTCCAGCTCTTTTTGATGCGGCGGACAAACTGTATAAGAGGCCAGCTCCCGAAGCTGAAGCCTTGATGCCGGTTCCTGCAGCTCTACATAGGACGACAATAAATCCACTACTTTTATCGGCCGATCCATCGGCAGATGAGCCATATGAGCGCTTCCGCTTACTTTTATCACATGATTGGACTGCAAACCGAATCGGCTGAGAACCCGCTGAACAAGCTCCCTGCTGTTCTTCGGCATGATTCCGATATGATCGCCTTCTTTATATGTTTTACCAGCCGGAATTTCCAATTCAATATGGCGGGTTGAACGCGTGCTGTCAGCTGTCTGGAGTTCTCGATTCTCTAACACTACCCCTTCAAACGCGCCATATGCTTTAGCAACCGGCGTTTCCGTCGTCTCACTGAGAAAAGTAATCGATAATGAAGGCCTGTCTTCTTTCTGGGCTATTTCGTTAATATCAAATGCGTCCATCGTTTCCTTCCAGAAGCGGTTTTCCCAAGACTCGCGATGGCTTTCAAAATCATCGGCGGCGTCACCTTCCCCAATCTCTGTTAAACGCGATGCCCCCTTTGCTTTCATCATGTCATCAATCAGGCGGGGAATCCGCTGATACGTGCTGGCCCAGCTCCGGTTCCCGCAGCCGAATACCGCATAGGAAACACCTTTCAATTGGCCTTCCTTAAGCTCTTTCAGCCACTCTACAAAGCCGGCAGCATTATCAGGCGGCGCCCCATTATAAGAAGCCGTTACAATGACGACTGCCCCTTCTTCAGGGAGCTTGCCGATATAATCATCAAGCGGAGCCGTTTCAGCTGCAAAGCCCATCTGGCGGCCTTGAGCAGCCAGTTCACCGGCTATTCCCTCAGCTGTCCCAAGGTTTGAACCGTAAAGAACGAGTAAAGGTGTGCCGTGTATAGGTTTGGTTTCTTTTGGCTTTGTTTCTGCTTTGATGTCTGCCTGTTCTTTTCTCTGTACATTGATTGCCGCTGTTTTCCGCGGTTTCACAGTAATTTTAAAATCATCCGGCTTGATCGTTAATGCTTCTTTGATTTTTAGTTCATAGCCAGTATGGTTTATCAATTCAAAATGCTTTAATACAAGACCGAGAACCATTGTCGCTTCTTGAAGAGCAAACTGCATGCCAATACAAGCGCGCTGTCCGTTTCCAAACGGCTTATACGCATGGTGAGGGATACTTGAAGGATCCTCAAACCGTTCCGGACGGAAATCTTCCGCATCCGGTCCCCAAGCGTTTTGATCCCGGTGCAGTTTTGGAATTAAAACAGTGACTGGCTGCCCTTTACTGATCGGATATTCCCCGCCTAGAACAGTATCCTCCTTCGCATATAGAGAAAAAGCCGGAGCTGTTGGATACAGTCTGAGGGTTTCATTTAAAACCATCCGAATGTATTTGAGCTGCTGGATTTGTTTATATTCAGGCGTGTCATCTGTTAACACGCGATCCGCTTCCTCCTGAGCTTTTTTCAGTTTTTCCGGATGTGTAAGCAGACAATAAATCGCAAAGGAAAGCAACCCGCTTGTTGTCTCATGTCCAGCAATTAAAAATGTGATGATTTGGTATCGAATGTTTTCGTCATCCAGCGTTTCACCCGTTACTGGATCTTTGGCATAAAGCATGAGAGACAAGAGATCCTTAATGTCTTCATCCGGATTCGCCTTTCGCTCCGCTATCATTCTATCAACCAGGGAGTTCATGACTTCTATATCCTTTTGGAACTGCAGCTTCGTTTTCACCATCATTTTATCTTGCAGGCCCAGTCTTTTCGATTGATTCATCGCCTCTTTTAAGGCACGGAGCATACTGGTGATAAACGGATGCTGTGAATCACGGTAAAAGCTGTTGAATCGATAGTTAAACCCGCATAACCCAATCGTATCAAGCGTCAGACGTGTCATATCGTCCGCTACATCAATTTCTTCATTAGGGTTTAAGCGGCTCCACTTTTGAATCAGCTGGGTTGCGATATCCAGCATCATAGAATGATAGCCTTTCATCGCTTTTTGACTAAAACTCGGCAGCAAAATGCGGTGGGCTTTTTGCCAGTTCGGTTCGTGCGTCCAGCTTGTAAATAAGCCATCTCCCCCGAACTCGCGCACCTTTTGCAAGCCTTTGCCAAGGTTCTTGTCGAAGCGGCTTTCATCACATACTTCAGCCACAAGATTGTGGCCCGAGACAAAAACACTGGATACTCCCGGAAAATCAAAACGGAAAATCGGTCCCAATTCATCAGCTATCCGCCATAAGGATTGAGAAAGCTGTTCTTTTTCCAGATGCGGAAGATTTTTTAAAGGTCCGTATGTTTTGGGCTGAGGTATTGCGCTTGCCTGTTTCATTAACATCTCCCTTTCCTTATTTTTGTGATGAATGAAGCTTAATGGCGTCCCAGCAGCATTGTTCCAATTCAGTAATTAAATCAGTGTCCATCTCTATATCACCTGTTTGGACGAGCTGATATATCTTGAGAAACGCCCCTAATACAATCGCAATTAACACATTAGAGGGCAGGTTGCGAATCACGCCTTCCGCTTTTCCCTTATTAAAATAGTCATCAAGCATTTGAGTCAGATTTTCTATCATTTTTTTGCTTGTATGATTTAAGTAATGAGCATCTTTTTTGGTTTCAAGAAAAAAAAGCGCATAGTCGCTCTCTTTCGTAAACTGAACGAGACAGCAAAATACGTGGTGAAAGCCTTCTCTGACAGGCAATTCTGAAACGTCTTGCTTCAGTTTTTCCGTAAATCGCTGGATGCTTTCTTGAAACAGTACGTTGACGAGTGTTTCTTTGCTGTCAAAATAACGATAGATCGTTCCTGTCCCTACATGAGCACGTTCAGCTATCATAGGAATAGTGGTAGCGTCAAAACCCCTTTCCGTAAAAAGTGAGACCGACGCTTTCATAATCATGTCGTATTTACTGCTGGATGCGGATAACATGTAATCTGACAACCTCCGATTCGTTTGCGGAATGAATATTCATTCCTTTTGTTCACAAAGAATGTCTGCCCTGTCTGAAATCACCTCTTTGTTCTTTCTTCTGTTATAAGTTTATATGAAAAAAACTTTTTTTAATATAAAGTATATGCAAAAAATAAAAAATTAAGAAAATATACCCAAATCCTAAAGCGAGGATCTTGGATATATTTCCCGAGAAATTTTTTATTTAACAGCCACAATACATAGACAGGAATCACGCCGGATAACAGAAAGATCCCTGAAATGCTGGTCTTTCAGCAGTTGAATATACGTTTTCTCTTTTTCACCGGTATTTGTGTCAATACTGATATAAAACCGGCCGTCAATTTGAAGCACCCTGTAAATTTCTCTTAATGCAAGCCTAATATCGGTGCAGCTTTGAACCGTATGTAAAGAAAAGACTTTATTAAAGGTACGGTCATCAAAGGGAATGTCCTCTGGATAGCCATGACAAACCTCCCCGTTCCCCATGTTCTTTCGATTCGCACGTGATATCTGTCTTACCTTTCGTTTTGAAGGATCAATGCTTTTTAGGCTTCCCTTTTCTAGTTTCTTGGTTATGCTTTTAAAGACAGTGCCATTTCCAATTCCAATTTCTAAAATTCTGTCATTTCCTTGTATATCTATAGAGTCAATCATCATATGCTCAATTGTTTTGGTTAGCTTATATTTCCGAGAAAATAATTTCCAAAAATCCGATCGTTTATAGAGTCTATTTTCTAGCATTTTAAACACCTGCTTTTGGTTTCCTATGTTTATTTATTATATTCAAAAAATAAACATCATCTTCATTCTAAAAGTGAAGGAAGGTACCAACTAGACGGCAATGTATTGAAAAATGTTTCAATAGAACTAAACTTTTTCATTTTTTTCCGCAAAAAAAGCAGAAAACAAAATGTTTTCTGCCCTCTTTCTAATGCCAATGATAAGGGAATACATACAGCCTTTGCTGCTGCATTGCCATCAGCCTCTGCTGTCGGAATGGATTTCCATAACCATGTTTGAAGGAATGCGGCATGGACGCATAACCATGGCCAATCGACGGCAGCCTTTTTTGATAATCGTTCATCATGCCATCACCTGCCTCACAGTAACGTTGATTTATTGTATGCAGGCAGGCATTTTCTTGACAGCTGTTTCGCTAAACTTGGTCCTTCTCCATTGTATAATGCATCAATAATTCCATTCTAAGCATATGCCATTCCCCCTTCAGTTTTTTTCGTTGCTTTTAGCGCCAGTTTGTTAAATAAAGATGCTTTAACTGAGACTCTTTCATTTCATCATAAATCTGCTCAATCTGCTGTTCTCGTTCGAGTTCTTCCAGGCTTTTAAACCGTTTTTTAAGCGTTAACGTTAAAAAGAATAGGTTAATCGTCATATCGCTCACCCCCTTTCAAAGTCCGCACAAGCGAAATAACCCGCGGCACACCCCTTCTGCTGCGGGCAAATAAAAACCGCAGACAAAAGAAGACACCAATGCCTCTACTGCCTGCGGGGAGTTGCGTATGTCCGACTATTCCGAATTTAATGCGTGCGATAAGCATCGGTTAAGGAAGGACACGAACTCTTCCACAGGCTGAATAAACCATGAACTTTTACATGTGTATCACGTACAGGTTGACGTCGTTGTCTCATTGTCATTTTGGTTCAGCCTCCTTTGCTTTTTTCTTACTTTGTAAGTATATCCACCAAATTCCATTTTGTAAACATCTTTTTCTAAAAATGGACGGAAATTGTGCAAATCATCGAATGGATTTGCCCGTTGGTCATGACACCTGCTTCATTTCTTTTCTGGAGCGGTCTTTCTTATGATATGCAATAAAATAAATGAGACCCACAAATACAGCTCCGCCGATGACATTACCGATAAAAGCCGGAATGATGTTTCCGATGAACTGCCCCCACGTGAATGAGCCTGCAAAAATGGCAGCAGGAATCACAAACATGTTGGCGACAACGTGCTGAAATCCGATAGCCACAAAAGCCATGATTGGGAACCAGATGCCAAGGATTTTTCCTGCTGCGTCTTGGGCGCCGAAAGAAAGCCACACTGCAAGACATACAAGCCAGTTACAGCCGATGGCGGAAATGAGAACCTTGCCAAAGCTCATATCAAGCTTTCCTTGGGCAACGGCAATCGTTTTTTCTAAATAAGGACCTGTTTCAGTTAATCCAACCAAATGCCCGAAAAAGTAAGCAACAAACAATGCGCCGATTAAGTTCATAATTGTGACGATTCCCCAGTTAATCGCTAACTCTTTTACTGATATTTTTCTCGAAAATAACGCCATCGCAACTGACATCATATTGCCTGTGATCAGTTCAGCGCCAGCGAGAACGACAAGGATCAGGCCGACTGGAAATACTGCTGCACCAATCAAACTGGACAGGCTCCCCCATTCTTTCGGAAGATCGCCGATTACCCTGATATCAAGCAAATACCCAAGCGCGATAAATGCACCGCCTAAAAACCCCAGCACAAGCAGTGACGGCAGCGGGAGCTTTATTTTTTTCATCCCTGCTTCAATTGCTGCTTCCGCTATTTCATCCGGTTTTCGAAAAGCCATAATTAAACGCCTCCATTACTTCTTCTTTTCTCACAGTTATGCAAGAAAGGCAATAAAAAAGGCAGCACTCAAATAACCTGTGTCAAACCAGGCGTTTGAATGCTGCCTAACTTGTATGCATACCCATACAACAATATCAAGCAGTATATAAGATATTGAAAGAGAATATATACAGTTCGTGCATACATTCCATTGCTTTAGCCTTCTATAACTGTAGCAACATCATAACAAATGTGACAAATTTGTGTCAATGACAAATATACTAGCTTTGCAGAACTTCTTTTTGCTCATCTATTTTTCGGTCAAAAACAAATACAGATACAGCTATGTTTTCCTCAATTTTAATATCAGAAAACAAATGGACTAGCTTAGCTCCCATGAGTTCCTCCATTCCTTCCGGTGTTTGTTTGGAATAAAGGTCTTGAATTAGGCTTGTCCGGGCCGCATGTACCATCTCTCTTCCTTCAGGCGTGCGGGCGATAAACTGCTCGCTTGCACTCAGATTTCCGTATAGTGTTGAAACTGCCATGTTTTCTACAAATACAGTATGAATTCTCTCAGGCCCTTTTCCGAACAATTCTTTACGAAGTTTTCGAATAATATCATTGAATTCATGAATTTTTTTAGACATGCTGATTACCCCTTCCGATATTGCCTTATAAAGGCTTTTCCCGGTTCCCCTCAGGACATTTCACTTGGTTAAAATTTTCCTGCCATATTGTATTATAATAAATATCACATTATAATAAAAGCAGTGTTGATGGATTTGTAATAGGATCTTGTTATGAGTCTATCGTTTTATAAAAATCAAGGATTGGTCTGTTAGTAAGACTTGCTAGTGAACTATTCCGCCATGTGTGTTTACACCTTCTTAGAATTAAGGGCAGGTGTATCTATACATGGCTTTTTTTGACTTCTTGAAAGAAAGATGGAGGGGAATATGAATATGATGGACGTTAAGTCGATCAGTGTCCGTGTAGACGGAACAGAAATTCAAGCACGAGCAGGGGCCACAATTTTAGATATTTTAAATGAAAACGGAATTGAGTACCCGCAGATTTGCCACGTACCAGAGGTTGACCCGATTCAAACTTGTGATACTTGCATAGTAGAGGCAAACGGCAAGCTGGTTCGTTCATGCGCGACGGTTGCAGAAAACGGGATGTCTATTGATCTTTCAGGAAATCGAGTGAAAGAAGCGCAAACCGAAGCGATGGACCGCCTTCTTGAAAATCATTTGCTGTATTGTACAGTTTGCGATAACAACAATGGAAACTGTACGCTGCATAATACAGCGGAAATGATGGGGATCGAGCATCAAAAATACCCATATACGCCAAAAGAAGATCCTTCTTGCGCGGTTGATATGTCTCATCCTTTTTACCGCTATGATCCAAACCAATGTATTGCCTGCGGCCAGTGTGTTGAGGTCTGTCAAAACCTTCAGGTAAATGAAACACTCTCAATCGACTGGGAACGCGAACGCCCTCGCGTCATTTGGGATGAGGGAGTTTCGATCAATGAATCTTCCTGTGTCAGCTGCGGTCAGTGTGTAACAGTATGTCCATGTAATGCACTGATGGAAAAATCAATGCTCGGGCAGGCTGGTTTTATGACAGGCATTAAAGAGGACGTCATGGAACCGATGATTGATCTCGTGAAAAATGTTGAACCGGGGTATGGCAGCATTTTTGCCATTTCTGAAGTCGAAGCGGCAATGCGTGAAACAAGAACGAAAAAAACTAAAACTGTATGTACGTTCTGCGGTGTCGGGTGTTCATTTGAAGTATGGACAAAAGGACGGGATATTTTAAAGATCCAGCCTGTTTCTGATGCTCCGGTTAACGCGATTTCCACATGTGTCAAAGGGAAATTCGGCTGGGATTTCGTCAATTCAAAAGAACGGATCACAAAGCCTTTAATCCGTAAAAACGGAGCCTTTGTGGAATCTTCTTGGGAAGAAGCCCTCGATCTTGTCGCAAGCAGATTAGGATCAATCAAAGAGCAGTACGGTAAAGGCTCTGTCGGGTTTATTTCTTCTTCTAAAATTACGAATGAAGAAAACTACGTCATTCAAAAACTAGCGCGTCAGGTATTTGAAACAAACAACGTCGATAACTGCTCACGCTACTGCCAGTCTCCTGCTACAGACGGATTGTTCCGCACTGTCGGCATGGGCGGTGACGCCGGCACGATTAAAGATATCGCCAAAGCAGGCCTCGTCATCATTGTCGGTGCCAATCCGGCGGAAGGACACCCGGTGCTCGCAACACGCGTCAAACGGGCACACAAGCTCCACGGTCAAAAACTGATTGTGGCCGACCTGCGTAAAAATGAGATGGCTGAGCGATCTGATCTGTTCATCAGCCCTAAACAAGGCACAGACCAAGTTTGGCTGATGGCTGTTACGAAATATATGATCGACCAAGGCTGGCACGATCAGGCGTTTATTGAGGAGAACGTCAATTACTTTGAAGATTATAAAGAAACCCTTAAAACGTATACGCTTGATTATGCAGAACGCATCACAGGCCTTTCAAAAGAAAACATCATTCAAATTGCTGAAATGATTCGTGATGCTGACGGCACTTGTGTCCTTTGGGGAATGGGTGTCACACAAAATACAGGCGGATCTGATACATCAGCAGCCATTTCAAACCTGCTTCTCGCTACGGGCAACTATCGCCGTCCAGGTGCCGGCGCTTATCCTCTGCGCGGACACAATAACGTGCAAGGAGCATGTGATATGGGAACATTGCCTGGCTGGCTGCCGGGATATCAGCATATTACAGATGACAAAGCCCGCGCTAAATTTGAAGAGGCATATGGTGTCGAGATAGATGGAAAGCCTGGTTTAGATAATATTCAAATGCTTCATGCCATTGAAGAAGGAAAAATGAAAGCTATGTATCTTGTCGGTGAGGATATGGCACTGGTCGATTCAAACGCGAACCATGTGCATGATATTTTATCAAGCCTTGATTTCTTCGTGGTACAGGACATCTTCCTGTCAAGAACAGCTCAATATGCCGATGTCGTCTTGCCGGCCACTCCTTCACTTGAAAAAGACGGAACATTTACCAACACAGAACGCCGTGTCCAGCGATTGTATCAGGCGCTTCCGACGCTTGGTGACGCAAAACCGGACTGGTGGATTATTCAAGAGGTGGCAAACCGTTTAGGAGCGAATTGGACTTACAGCCATCCAAGTGACATTTTCTCTGAAATGGCGAGTCTTTCTCCTCTGTTTGCCAAAGCAAGCTATGAGGTGCTTGAAGGCTGGAACAGCTTCCTATGGGGCAGCTTCACAGGTGAAAGCACACCGCTTCTGTATGAAGACGGATTTAATTTCCCTGACAAAAAAGCCCGCTTTGCCCTTTCTGATTGGACCGAGCCAGCGGCATTTCCGGAGGAATACGACCTTCATATCAATAACGGCCGGATGCTGGAGCATTTCCACGAAGGAAACATGACAAATAAATCGAAAGGCATCCAAGCGAAAGTGCCGAATGTATTCGTTGAGATCTCACCTGAGCTTGCACAAGAGCGAGGTGTTTGTGACGGTTCGCTTGTACGGCTCGTTTCTCCGTTCGGAGCAGTCAAATTGAACGCGCTGATCACAGACCGGGTACGGAAAAATGAACTCTATCTGCCAATGAACTCGACAGACAAGGAGTCAGCGATTAACTTCTTGACGGGCCCTGCAGCTGATAAACGGACGAACACGCCTGCTTATAAACAGACAAAGGTCCGCATGGAAGTGCTTGGCGGCTGTGAAACAGCGCCGCTTCCAAAAACAAATCCGCGCAACAAAAAACGGCATCCGCAAAACGGAGTCGAAGCAGAAAGAAAATGGAACCGTCCTGGCTATGTCCATCTGACTGATTAAACGATAGGAGGAAAACGAATGGCCACTCCGATTACGACGATCAAAAAAGAAACAAAAACAGCTGAGCAAATTAAGCTTGAAAAAATAGAAGAACTGAAAGAGCTGCTGGCGGAAAATGAGGACGCCGTCTCTAAAACGATGACGTTAATGAATGAACTCAATGATCTTGGAATTTTTGACGCGGCAACAAGCATGCTCAGAGCGAAGGAAGACATTGCCAAGATTGCGCTTGGCCAAGTTTCCCGCGAGCCTGTCACCAACCTCATCAACACGATGATGGCCGCCGGAGGCGCATTGACAAAAGCCGATCCTGAGTTTACAGCAAAGCTTTTAGAAAGCGTAATGGCTGGGACTGAACAGGCACAAAGCTTTTTAAAAGAAGACAAGAAAGTCGGGATTCTCGACCTGTTAAAAGCAATGAACGATCCTGACATCAACAGAGCCGTCGGCTTCGGCCTTCAGTTTTTAAAAGGCATGGGAAAAGAACTTCGAGAAAAATAACAGAAAAACAGCCATCGCTGATGATGGCTGTTTTTTTATTCGTCGGCTTCTTCCAAACGCTTCTTGTAAATAAGTGAACGGTCAGCGCAAAAGAAGGCACCGGCTAAAAATAAGCAATCCGCTAAAAACATCGTCGATTTCTGGCCTAATGTTAAGCCTTGATCAGGGAGAACTGCGCCTATATATAAAAAAGTGCTGACTGCAAGCAATGTAAAAGCAAAATGCTTGTAGTCTTCTTTTAAAGATTTCATTCTATTTTTGTTCAAAAGAATCACCTGCCAGATTCATAGTATACGACTATTATAATATAATCCGGCGGCTTACAGAGAAAGCAATTCTATCCATTTGTTATATATTTTCAAGCGCTTGGCCGATATCTTCCAACAAGTCTTCCGCATCTTCAATTCCTACAGAAATTCTGATCAAGCCGTCCGTAATGCCGAGCTCAAGCCGGCGTTCTCTCGGAATAGAAGCATGTGTCATTCTTGCAGGAACAGAAATTAAGCTTTCAACCGCCCCCAGGCTTTCAGCAATGGTAAACAGTTTCAGATTTCCTAAAAACGCATCAACCCGTTCTTCACTGCCAATATCAAAGGAGATCATGCCGCCGAAGCCAGATCCTTGCGTTTTTGCAAGCTCATGTTCGGGATGATTTGAAGAACCAGGATAATATAACGTTTGGACAGCAGGGTGATTCTCAAGAAAGCTTGCGATTTTCCGCGCATTTTGATCGATCGCTTCCATTCTGAGTCCCAACGTTTTGATTCCTCTCATTAACAGCCAGGAATCTTGAGGGCCAAGCACGCCGCCTGTGGAGTTTTGCACAAAATGCAGCTCTTCTCCAAGCTCTTTCGAAGCTGTCACAACTAAACCTCCGACGACATCACTGTGTCCGCCAAGATATTTTGTCGCACTGTGAAGTACGATATCAGCGCCTAAAGTAAGCGGCTGCTGAAAATAAGGAGTGTAAAAGGTATTGTCTACAATAAGCAGAACACCCGCTTTTTTTGCGATATCAGCCATGAGCGTCAAGTCGGTGATTTTGAGCAACGGGTTTGTCGGTGTTTCAATATAAATGGCTTTTGTATTAGGGCGAATCGCTTTTTCAACTTCTTCTCTGCTGCTCGTATCGACAAATGTTGATTCAATGCCAAGACGGTTAAGCACCTTTGTCATCACGCGGTATGTTCCGCCGTACACATCATCAGTCAACACGACATGATCTCCGCTGTTAAACAGCATCATAACCGCTGTAATGGCAGCCATTCCTGAGCTGAACGCATAGCCTGCTTCCCCGCTTTCCAGTTCTGTCACAAGTGCTTCGAGAGCGGTTCGAGTCGGATTGGCCGTTCTTGAATACTCGTAGCCTGTATGCTGCCCTGCTTTCGGCTGCTTGTACGTGCTTACTTGATAAATCGGCACGGAAACTGCGCCTGTTTTCTCATCACCTGTGATTCCGCCATGTATCATCAATGTTTTTTTCTTCATATCAGATGCCTCCTTCGTATATTTGTTTGCTGATATATCGATCGCTGCTGTCAGGAAATACTGTGACAATGTTAGTTCCAGCAGATGCTTTTTTCGCTTCCTCCAATGCTGCATAAAGCGCTGCACCTGAAGAGCTTCCGATCAGCAGTCCTTCTTTTTCTGCCGCTTCTTTCACAAGTCTAAACGCATTCTCATCCGTTACGGTGTAGATCTCGTCAAAGTGGCTCTTATTCATATAATCAGGGATAAACTCCATGCCGATGCCCTCTGTTTTATGAGCGTGGGGTTCCCCTCCGTTTAAAATCGAGCCCTCCGGTTCAACAATCACCGTTTTGACTGCTGGATTTTTTTCTTTTAAGAAGGAAGCTGTTCCTGCGAACGTGCCCCCTGATCCTGCCCCTGCGACAAATGTATGAATATTCCCGTCAAGCGCTTCCCACATTTCAGGTCCAAGCGTCTTATAGTAAGTCGATGGATTTACTCGGTTTTTAAATTGCAAAACGCAATAAGAATTTTCAATTTCAGTCTCCAGCTGAATGGCTTTTTGAATGGCGCCCTGCATTCCGTCTTGACGCGGTGTATGAATGATTGATGCGCCAAGCGCTTGCATAATTTGCTGTTTCTCTCTGCTGAAATGTTCAGGGACACAGAAAATCGCTTTCAACCCATATTTTCTGGCACTTAGCGCAAGGCCGATCCCTGTATTGCCTGCCGTAGCTTCTATAATCACTCCGCCGGGTTTCACCTTGCCTGAATCGAGCGCATCACGAATCAGCATATCTCCCAGTCTGTCTTTGATGCTACCCCCGGGATTCATCATTTCAAGCTTGGCATACACCGCGACTCCTTCTGGAACATCAAAGTTCTTCAAGCGGAGAAGCGGTGTATTCCCAATCAGCTCGGTAATGTCCGTAATCACTGTCATATATGTCCTCCTCCTTAATAGAGGTTGTTTTTAGGAAAAACGGAGGAGAACGTTCTCCCCGTTTTAATGAATTCGTTTGATCACCTTTAACACAAGCTCTGTTGAATGGACAGCCGCCTGCTCTAAAAATTGGTCAAATGAAACATGTGATTCTTTTCCTGCGATATCAGATAACGCTCTGATGACGACAAACGGCGTTTTAAATTGATGGCACACTTGAGCCACTGCCGCAGCCTCCATTTCAACCGCGTACAGATCAGAAAATCTCGCACGCACCTCTTCAACCCGCTTCGGATCGTTCATGAAAGAATCGCCTGTTGCAATCGTTCCTTTTGCAACCTGAATACCGTCGAGTTCAGATACCGCTTCTTCAGTGATGCTGATCAGCTTTTCATCCGCCGCATAAGCAGCCGGAAGGCCCGGCACTTGGCCGTATTCATAGTCAAAAGCCGTTACGTCTACATCATGGTGGCGAACATCAGTGGAAATGACGACATCTCCTACATTCAATGTATGATGAAATCCGCCGGCTGAGCCTGTGTTAATGACATAATCAGGCTTGTAACGGTCAAGCAGAAGCGTCGTGCTGATAGCAGCATTTACTTTTCCAATTCCTGATTTTAAAAGAATCACTTCAGTTCCTTCATATTCGCCTGTTGTAAATTCACAGTGTGCGATCGTTTCTGTTTTTGCATTTTCAAGTTTGTTTCTTAGGATGGTAACTTCCTCTTCCATTGCTCCGATGACTGCTAGTCTCATCTATTCACATTCCCTTCACTTTACCGTTTGATCGCCTCCATTATCCACACGAAGTCGTTTTGCTGAGTGAATCGGACTGCAAAACCTTCAGCTGTAAACATTTCTTTCAACGCATCCAATGTAGGATAATGCTCTGTCTCTAAATCATTTGCAAGCTGATAGAAGCCTTGAGAACGGGCTTTATCGATAGCCTGTTGATACGCTTGCGCATCTTCAAAGACGGTATCGGCAAACACTATTTTATCATGCAAGTGAAGGTATTTGCCATATTGCTTTATGGCAGCCCGCTTTTCTTCGTCAGTCAAATGATGAAAAGCATATGAACTGACAATTGTATCAGCCTGAAATGGCGGCTCAGGGAATGTCAGGAAGTCTCCATCAACGATTTCCGTCCTGCCTGAAAGCTTGTCAGAAGCCAGTTTACGCATTGCTGGAGAAGGTTCGATTCCAAATACAGTTTTGCCTGCATCGAGCAGCTTAGCTGTCAAATTCCCGGTCCCCGGGCCAAATTCTAACACATGAGTTCCAGATTTGCTGACGATGGCATCAAGGATATGATCGTAGCCTCTGAACGCTTCTTTATACTGAATATCTAAACCTTGTACTGTTTGATCATAAGTTGCTGCCCAATCTTCAAAGAGAGGGATAAATTCACGTCCCATATTTGTCACACTCCATATTTAATAATTCCTATAAGCATACTATGAATTAATGATGGAACAGTTCCTATAATACCACATCTTCTGAAAAGCAGGTACTAAAACACTTTGTGTATTTAATGCCATCTCATATTGCGCATTGACCGCAAAAAAGCTTATACTTCATATGACTTGTGAAAGCTGGAGGGTCAAGACATGAATTTTCAATTAGATCTGATTAAAGACAAAGTGGAATTTTTTGAAGCGGCTTCATTGCAGGAGCTTGAAAAGAAAATCAATACACAAATTGAAAACAATAAAGCCATCATGCTCCGGGTGAAATCTGTTTCACACCAAACTGCTGTGGCAGAAGGACGAATATTGTACAGCGCGGTGGTTCATTTCGCAGCTGAAGCCTAAAACAAAAGCAGCCGGTTGTAATCCGGCTGCTTTTGTTTATTTTAGCTTTTCTACTTTTGTCGGCTTCCAGCCTTTTTCATCGACCCATGTAATCGTGACTTGATATTTATTCCCAGTCGCCTTGTCCAAAATTTTGCCTTTGGCATCCTGAGGGCTGCCGTTATTTCCAAGCCAGAGCACCGTCATGTTATCTGTTGAGACACCAGTTGCGTACGAGATGGCTTTCAGCATCTCAGCCCAGTCTTGTGAGCTTGAATCATAAGTAGCGGCATGCTCGCCAGTCTGCTCAGTTCCGACTGCTTTCCAGTCAGGATTTTCATACGTTTTTTCCACATCGTTCGATGAGCCGCCTTCTGTTACTTTTGCATCTTTAAGCCCGTCACCGGCTGAATCTGAGCTTGAATCTGAATCAGAGTCATCTTTTTTAGAAGAAGAATCATCTTTTTTGGAATCAGAGTCAGAAGACTTCTCAGAATCCTTTTCGCTGTCAGATGTATCTTTCTTGCTGTCTTTTATATCCTCATCCGATTTCTTTTCAGTCTTTCCTGAAGCCGGAGATTCCTGTTTTTGCGCCGTTTCAGAATCCTTGCTGACATCTTTGCTAGAAGGACTGTTAATGAAGAGATTCGCTGCTACTACGACAATTAGTATGGATACGATTGCGATTAAAATGTTAAGCACTAAATTGGCTTTTCTGCGTTTATCACGATTTTCATAACGAGATTGATTATTGCTCAATAATTCTGCACTCCTTTATCCCTCTTGGCTCAGCATATATTTTAACATGTGCTGAGAAGTTGTTCTATTTCTGATTGATTTCAATTTCGTGTACTTTTTTAACAATATCATAAAACACCGAATTTGTCAGAGCCTTATCTCCCGGTGTATCCATGTGTAAAACAACCAGAGCGTATTTCGGCTTATCCGCGGGAAAATATCCGGCAAACCATTTTTCATAGAGTGTTTCCTTCTCTTTTGAAAGCTTGCCTGTCTGAGCTGTGCCCGACTTCCCTGCTACAGTATACGGAAGATCTTGAAACCTTCTGCCCGTTCCGGAAGGAGATTCTACCACCCGCCGCAGTATTTTTTGAAGCTGCTGTGACGTATATTTGTCTATCGTTTCCCCTTTGAGCTTCTGATCTTTAAACGTAACGAGCGTTGTGCCGTTCTTATACTCAATTTGTTCGGCAATTTTCACCTGCCGTTTTTCTCCGCCGCGGGCGATTGTCGCCATCATATTGGCTACCTCCAGCGGCGTTACCTTTACATTTTTCTGCCCGATTGCTGTTTGCGCAATGGCTTTTTTGACTGATTTGTCTTTTTCATCCCCCCAAATCACGCCGCTTTTTTCGTTATACAGCTGGCGGAAATCGGTTTCGTGGTACAGTTTTCCCTCCCAGCCTGCCCGATCAGTGAGAGCCAGCTTCTCGGACATATCTTCAATAACCGAGCTGTCTTTTTTCATTAATTGTTCTGCAAGGCTCGTAAATGTGTAATTACAGCTTTGGGCAAAACTTTCATCAAAAGACAAGGTTCCTTTGTCGTCCCCCGGCTCCCCGTACAGATTTAAATTGCAATTAAAGGTTTGACTAGGCTTCACCATATTATTTTCGATTGCAGCTGCGGCAATGACTGTTTTAAAAACTGATCCGGGATAGATTGGCGTCAGCATATAATTTTGAAGTGTGTTTTGCCGGGACACATCCGCATCTGGTTTGCTTACAATTCCCAGAACACTGCTATTTTCGATGTCCAGCAGCACAGCTCCTCCCTTTTTCAGCCCCTGTTCATCCAATACCTCCTCCATCACATTTTGAATGCTTTGATCGATCGTTGTTTTGACCTGGAGCGGATAAAATGTATTGGCTTCAGCTGTATATTTGACGTCCATGCCAAACAAAGGGTTTCCTTTTCCGTCCACATGATATAAAAGCTTTGTGTCTTGTTCCGGAAGCAAAAACTCGTCAAATGTCCGTTCTAAACCGGTTGTTCCGATTTCTGTTGTAATCGGAAGGCTCTCCTTGTCAGGATATTTCTTGCGAAGCAGCGCCGGATCTTGGTTCGTGCTCCCTATGGTATGTGAAGCAAGGCTGGGCTCGTCTTCATTCTCCATATATACGCCGTAAATGCCGGGATATTTCAAAGAATTGATTTTTGTGATAGATTGTTTTGAAAGTGTTTTGATTTTCTTTTGCTGCAAAATGACCGGTTTTTTTGCCTTACCTAGTGTCTGGCGCAAATCATCTTCAGACATGCCGAGGATGTCCGCAACTTTTTTGATCGGCCAATCCTGCGTCAGCAGAAAAGGGAACAAAACAACCGCAGGCTCGCTTTGTCCTGTCAGCGCCCGCCCGTTTCGATCTAAAAAAGAGCCTCTTCCATCTGAAATGAGCACTTCCTCCGTCCGCTGTTTCACACTTTCTTGAATCAAATTAATTTTCTTTTTAGAAAATGATTCTGTGAAAAACAGCTGGATTTCTGCAAGCCTCAGCAGAAGCAGAAAAAATACAATCAAAAAAGCGATGACTGCCAGCTTCATTCGTTTCGATATCTTCATAAAAAAACACCTCACCCACATTGTGGACGAGGTGTTTCGCTGCTAAACAGATATTATGAAATTTTCACAATTTTCACGAGCATTTCTCCGCCCGGTGTTTGTACTGTGACTTCTTCATCTACTTTTTTGCCCAAGAGGCTTTTTGCGATCGGTGAATCGTTTGAGATTTTCCCTTCAAACGGGTCAGCTTCCGCGCTTCCGACGATCGTATATGATTCTTCGTCACCGTCAGGCAGTTCGACGAAAGTGACGGTTTTACCCAAACCGACAACGTTAGAGCCGCCGTCATCTTCAATGATTTTCGCATTGCGAATCATATTTTCAAGAGTCGTCACGCGGCCCTCTACAAATGCCTGCTCTTCTTTCGCTGAATCGTATTCAGAGTTCTCGGAAAGGTCTCCGAAGCTTCTCGCAATTTTGATGCGCTCTACTACTTCTTTTCGTTTAACCGTTTTCAAATATTCTAATTCTTGTTCAAGTTTTTGTTTTCCTTCTGCAGTCATAGGAAAAACTTTCTCTTGTGCCATGTCCCTTCACTCCTTCTGGTTGTCCCTCAACATCTTCGATTATGTATGAGAGCATAAACTAAAAAATACAAGAATGAGAACACAGGGCAGTCCTCGTTCTTCTCTCCCATATAGGTACTGTTTATCTTAAACTGAATCTTGTCGTTCTGCAAATATTTCGCGTTTATAAACAGGGAAAGAAGGGAATTCGCACATTCCCTTCCTGCCTATACATAATATGGTCAGAGTTATTTATGTCTATGCTATGGTATTACAAAATCGCGTTTTGTTCAAGAATGGTTTGAATTTTTGTGACCATCAGATCAATTGCGACGTGATTCTGACCGCCTTCCGGGATAATAATATCAGCGTATCGTTTCGTCGGCTCGACGAATTGGTTATGCATCGGACGGACCACTGACACATATTGTTCAATGACAGAATCAATAGAGCGTCCGCGCTCATTAATATCTCTCATAATCCGTCTGATGATACGCAAGTCAGCGTCCGTATCAACGTAAAGCTTGATATCCATCAGATCACGAAGCCTTTTGTCTTCAAGAACAAGAATGCCTTCAAGGATAATAACATCCTTTGGCTCTACGTGAACCGTTTCTTCTGAACGTGTGTGAAGCTTATAGTCATAAATCGGCTTTTCAATCGGGCGGTAATTCAATAGATCCTGAATATGCTCGATTAAATAGTCATTATCAAACGCAAGCGGATGATCATAGTTTGTGTTCAGCCTTTCTTCAAACGGAAGATGGCTTTGGTCTTTATAATAAAGGTCCTGCTGGATCATTAAAATCGAGTGTCCTTTAAACTGTTCATAAATGGACCGTGTGACACTCGTTTTTCCTGAACCGGAACCTCCTGCGATTCCAATGACTACTGGATTCTTACCCATGGGCTGTTACTTCCCCTTTCTCATCATGTTGCTCGGATAAATCTTTTTGTCTAGTTTGAATTTGACAATTTGCAGGGGATGGCGGGCAGCATCTAGCTCATTTCCGTCTTCGTCCCAAATGGTTTCAATCGTATGTGTAAAGTTTTCGATTTCTGGACCGAAAAATTCCACTTCGTCGCCTTTTTTGAAGAAATTGCGCTGCTGAAGCGTGACCATTTGTGTATCTTCATCATAATTCAGCACTAAGCCGACAAAATCATATGTCGTTTTCTTGGCGTGTTCGCCGAACATTTGCTCTTCATAGCCTGGCGTTCCCTCAAAGAAAGCAGTCGCAGTGTCCCTGTTGGCGCACTTATCAAGCTCTTCAAGCCATTCTTTTTGAATCACAAAGTTCTCTGGATCAGCGCAATAAGCATCGATTACTTTGCGGTATACGCTGACAACAGTTGCTACATAGTGAATGGATTTCATGCGGCCTTCAATCTTTAAGCTGTCGATCCCCATTTCAATCATTTTTGGAATGGATTCAATCAGCTTCAAATCTTTCGGGCTCATCGCAAATGGTGCATCTTCTTCACCATACAAAGCAACGGCGTTGGCACCGTCTGTTTGATAGAGATCATAATCCCAGCGGCATGACTGGCAGCAGCCTCCGCGATTGGAATCCCGCGCTGTCATGTGATTGCTTAGCACGCAGCGGCCGGAATATGCAATACACATTGCGCCATGAATGAAGGATTCGATTTCGATATCTACCTTTTCTTTCATTTCTCTGATTTCAAGAGCGCTTGTTTCACGTGCCAGCACGACGCGGTCGAGACCTTCTTCCTTCCAGAACTGGACAGCCTTCCAGTTTGAAAGAGACTGCTGTGTGCTCAAGTGAACCTCAACATTCGGCGCCACTCTGCGGCATGTTTCAATAATAAGCGGATCTGCCACAATAATACCGGCAACGTTGGCGTCTCCAAGCGCTTTTAAATAGTCTTCAAGCCCGTCCATGTTTTCATTATGAGCGAAAATATTCGTTGTTACGTAGATCTTCGCGCCATATTTCTTTGCGAATTCAACGCCTTCTGCAATTTCTTCGATCGTAAAGTTATCGGCATTCGAGCGCAGCCCGTATTCCTGTCCCCCGATAAAGACCGCGTCCGCTCCGTAATGAACAGCGATTTTCAGCTTTTCAAGATTACCCGCAGGTGCGAGAAGCTCCGGCTTTTTCGTAATCACACGCTTTCCATTAACGATTGTGGATATATTATCATTTACGGCAGTCATAGCTTAACCTCCTTTTGATTAATAAACCGTTTCCTTGAAGAAGAATCCGGTATCAATTTTTCTGTTTACTGGCTGGATGCTTTCAATGCGTTCGATCCAGTCTTCTTTTTTCGCTTCGTATTCGTCACGGTTTTCCACGCACAAATCAATTGCTTCTCTGTACATTTTGGTGACTTCTATTAGATATTCAGACGTTTTCAAAACACCGTCGATCTTGAAAGAATCAATTCCGGCATCTATCAATTCCTCGAGCTCATCAATGATGCACACATCGTTCGGGCTCATGATGTGAGTGCCGTTTTCATCTTCGAAAATCGGATATTTATTATCACGTTCTTTATCGTGCAAAAACATGCCTGATTCTTTTTTCTTTCTTTCAATGTCCATGACTTTGCCCTGATATTCAAAATAGTTTCCAATCAAAGAACGCTTCGATTGGAACATGCACGTCATTCCGTGCACCTGGATTTCAATTTCGACTTCAGCATTTTCTTTAATCTCAACAATGCTGTCCATGTTTAATTCTCTGGCAAGCACAGAACGCGCCGCACCCTTGCGTCCCCAGTAGTTGCATGTATAATAGTTGGTGCCTGTCGTTTCTGTGCTCCAATGAAGCTTCAGAGCAGGCGCAGATTCACGGGCAGCCATCAGCACGGCAGGATCGCCGAATACCGCTGCATCGACACCGGCTTCTGCCAAGAAAGCCAGATATTCGCCAAGCTCACCCACTTTATCGTTATGGAAAATTGCATTTACAGCAACGTATACTTTTGCCCCTTCTTTGTGAGCAATCTCTACGGCTTTTGTTATATCTTCACGAGAAAATTCTCCGGCTAATCTCAAGCCGTATCTCTGTTCCCCAACTAAAAACGCAGTTGCCCCCGCCTGTATGAGCGGCAAAATGTCCGCTGTACTCGTCGGCGTCACTAAGAGCTCTGGTTTTTTCATGACGTTCACCTCTTCTTTTTACTAATCGCAAGTCCGTCTCCGACAGGAATAATCGCAGTTTGATAATCCGGATGATTCATCAGCCAATGATTATATTCATCAATTTTTGTTACAAGCCTGCGCCTTCTCTTCGGTTCTATTTTGCTGTAATCCTCTGCCACCAGACCTTTAAACAGCACGTTGTCTGTTATAATCACCCCGTCCGGTGAAAGCATCGGTTCATATAAATGAAAAAAGTTTTGATACTGACCTTTTGCAGCATCAATAAAAATGACATCGTAAGGCGCAGTTACATGAACGGCGTCGGCTAATTCAAGCGCATCTCCGTAAAAAACATGAATCCGGTCATCAAGCTGAAATTCCTTGATATTGTTTACCGCTTCTTCATGCCGTTTCTCATTGCGTTCAATTGTATATATTTCAGCAGACGGCAGCTCCAGCGCCATTCGAATAGCTGAATAACCAATGGCCGTTCCGATTTCTAGTATTTTTTTCGGCTGTTTCACAGACAAAATTTGAAGCAGCACCTCCATGCCCGCTTTTTCCATGATCGGGACATGATGTTCTTCTGCATATGCTTCAAGCTTCTTCACGTTATCCGGCCGAGGCTTTAATAATGCTTCTATATAGTCATTTATTTGTTCATACCGGTCAGTCACTACAAACAGCCTCCCGTTCTAAAAAGGAGTGCCCCAGTCTTATGCGCAGGACACTCTCTGAATACATCATGATACATCGGTAAACAACCCGATATATTTTATCATAAAACCTTGCGGAAAGCGAACAAAAGGAGAGCTTTTTGCTCTCCTTTTATTTCTCATTTTTTGAGGAAATGTATTTTTCTTTTGCTTTATTATGCTCTTTTAGCGTTTTTGTAAATACGACCTCACCATTTGATTTGGCCAAGAAATACAGATAGTCCGTTTTATCCGGATGCAGCGCCGCTTCCCATGACGACATGCCGGCATTGGCAATCGGACCTGGCGTCAGCCCTGTGTTTTTATACGTATTGTATGGTGAATCGATTTCCAGATCCTTATAAAAAACCCGATCTTTATGCTTGCCTGCCGCGTACAGCACGGTCGGATCTGTTTGGAGCGGCATTTTCTTTTTCAGGCGGTTATAAAAGACGCTCGCAATTTTGTGGCGGTCGGCTTTTTCAGTCGCTTCTTCTTCTATCAAAGAAGCCATCGTCAGCAGCTTATGCACAGAAAGTTTGTTTTTCTTCATTTCTGATTTATATGTTTCCACATAAGAATTTGTCTGCTTTATCATTGCCTTGATAATGTCTTCAAGTGATGTGTCCGGATCGTTAAAAGGGTATGTAGCCGGGAATAGGTACCCTTCAAGCGGGTGCTTAATGTTTTTATTGAAAACATCATTTGTCACAGTGTCCGGGAATTCTTTCTTCAGCTGATTGATAAATGTTTCATCGTCCAGCTTCGCTATGACTTGTTTTTTAGAGTATTTTGTTTCATCAGCAATAGCAGCCGCGATTTGGGTCAGCTGTGCTCCCTCAGTCACTGTGATTTGAAAAGCGTAGCCTGTAGCCCCGCTTGTCAGCTTCTGAATAATGGCATCTAAATCCATACCTTTATTCAGATGGTAGAATCCGGCCTGAAACCCGGAAGCACCTTTATATTTCACATAGTACTGAAACGCCTTCTCGCTTTTTATGACATCATTTTTCTTTAATATCGATGCGATGGCTGAAACAGACGAACCGCTCGGAATGTTAATATTAACTGTCGTTTTACTGTCTTTTTCAACAGGTTCAAGTAATGATTTCCCATATAAAAATGCCCCGCCAATGATGAGAAACAGCACAACAATGGAAGACAGTATGATTCTTTTTTTATTAAAAAACGATTTTTTTTGCTGATTGATATACATTAGGTCTCCTCCCATCAGCTCTTATACTACATGATTCATTGTATTTCGGCAATTTATTACAAAAAGAGGCCTGCATAAAGCAGAAAAAAACCGGAGCAGTATAGCTCCGGCTTTGGTTTGGCGCGATGTTTTATTCTTCGTCTTCGTCCGCTAAGAATGTGTTTAGTGTTTCTTCGATCATATCCCATTCTTCGTCAGTTTCAATCGGGAATAGCTCACCGTTTTCACCGTCTTCGTTTGGCGTGAAGCTGGAAGCAAGAATTTCTACTTCTTCGTCATCTTTTGATTCGATTGGATAGTACAAGACATAAGACTTGCCAAACTCTTCGTTTTCAAATGTAAACAGCACTTCACAAAGCTGTTCATTTCCTTGATCGTCAACAATTGTAATATTTTTTTCGCCGTGTTCCATTTTCTTCACCTCTGGCTTTAATTTAAGCTGTCAAGATATCCTTGTAAAATCATAACAGCCGCCATTTTATCAATGACTTTTTTTCGTTTCTGCCTGCTGACGTCAGCTGCAATCAGCATTTTTTCAGCCGCCATTGTGGTAAGACGCTCGTCCCACAGCTCAACAGGAACATTGTACGTTGTTTCAAGCACTTTCGCAAATGTTTGGCTGGCTTCGCCTCTCGGGCCGACTGTTCCGTTCATGTTCTTAGGAAAGCCGAGCACGATTTTATCTATAGTATAGTCCTTTATCAGTTCAGATAAACGGGATAAACCATAATCGCCTTCTGCTTCATTTATCTTTATGGTCTCAATGCCTTGAGCAGTCCAGCCCATTTCATCGCTTAGAGCTACACCGAGTGTTTTGGTTCCTAAATCGAGTCCTAATATTCTCATTCTTTATTTACGCCTCTTTATGCTGTTCTAAATAAGACTTCACCAATTCCTCGATTAATTCGTCTCTTTCAAGTTTGCGAATTAAATTGCGAGCGTCACGATGCCTAGGAATATAAGCGGGATCACCTGACAGCAAGTATCCGACAATCTGGTTGATTGGATTGTAGCCCTTTTCCTGAAGCGCGTCATACACTGTAATCAGCACCTCATTTACGTTAGTCTCAGCAGAATCATCGGAGAAATTAAATTTCATCGTTTTATCAAACGAGCTCACCGTTTTGCACCTCTTTCCCAAATTCGCAGGCAAAGTTCAGCCTGGGGTCCTAATCTTACCATCATTCTACACTACATGGGCGAATTATAAAACGGATTTCACCCAATCTTCTACAGAAGCCAAAGCTTCTTCTAATTTTTCCGGCTGTTTGCCGCCTGCCTGCGCCATGTCCGGACGGCCTCCGCCGCCTCCGCCGCAAACTTCCGCAGCTTGTTTAACCAGCTTGCCAGCGTGAAGGCCTTTGTCGATGAGGTCCTTTGTGACTCCGACAGAGATATTAACTTTATCGTTTTGTACCGCACCAAGCACGATCACCGCAGAGCCAAGCTTTGCTTTGAGTTCATCGACCATTGTGCGGAGATGATTCATGTCTTTTGCATTTACTTTTTCCGCAAGCACGTTTACGCCGTCAACTTCTTTTACTTTCGACAGGATTGCTCCTGCTTCCACGTTGCCTAGTTTTGCAAGAAGAGATTCATTTTCTCTTTGTGCTTCCTTCAGTTCAGCCTGCAGAGCCGCGACCCGTTTCGGCACTTCTTTGATATTTGTTTTCAGCTCGTCAGCAGCCTCTTTCAATACAGAAATCTGGCTGTTCATTTCGACGTAAGCGCCTTGTCCCGTTACAGCTTCAATCCGTCTTGTGCCTGCTCCGATTCCAGATTCAGAAACGATTTTAAACAAGCCGATTTCTGCTGTATTTCTGACATGGCAGCCGCCGCACAGCTCTAAGCTGTAATCTCCAACTTGAACGACACGGACAATATCGCCATATTTTTCGCCGAACAGTGCCATCGCACCCATTTCTTTTGCTTCAGCGATCGGTTTCAAATCAATGCTGACCGGGATGCTCGCCCAGATCTTTTCGTTTACGATTCTTTCAATTTGTTCGAGCTCTTCTTTTGTCACTTGGCCAAAGTGCGAGAAATCAAAACGAAGACGGTTTTCCGTTACAAGAGAGCCCGCCTGATTGACATGAGTTCCAAGAACGTCTTTTAGAGCCTGATGCAATAAATGCGTTGCCGTGTGGTTTTTAATGACGCCGCTTCTCATATGGTCTTCAACTTCAGCCGTAACATGCAGGCCTTTTTGAACAGTACCGCTCTCCACAACACCTTCATGCACATGCTGGCCGTTCGGCGCTTTTTGAACATCTTTAATTCTTACAACTGCCTGCTCGTTTCGGAGATAGCCTTTATCGCCGATTTGGCCGCCGCTTTCTGCATAGAACGGTGTTTCATCAAGAATGATTTGAACGCTTTCTCCTTCATGAGCCTCTTCGATTAATTGGCCGTCCTGAAGAAGCACAATGATATTGGCATCAGCTTTGGTTTGAGAGTAGCCGACAAATGTGCTTTCATCTGTTACGTCGCGCAGTGCGCCGCCCTGCACCTGCATGCTGCCGACATCCTGGCGGGCGTTTCTTGCCCGTTCACGCTGCTGGTTCATTTCCTCCTCAAAGCCCTCATGGTCAACCGTCATGTTCTCGTCTTCTGCGTATTCTTCAGTCAATTCAACCGGGAATCCATACGTATCATACAGTTTAAACACATCAGCACCTGAGATAACGCTGCTGCCCTTGTCTTTTTCTTTTTTGATCATTTCTGACAGGATCGCAAGCCCTTCATTAAGGGTCTCATGGAAGCGTTCTTCCTCGGTTTTAATGACTTTTGCGATGAAATCCGCTTTCTCTTTCACTTCAGGATAGAAATCAGCCATGATTTCTGCGACAACCGGCACTAAATCAAACATGAACGGACGATGGATGTTGATCGTTTTGGCATAACGCACAGCACGGCGTAATAAGCGTCTTAATACATAGCCGCGGCCTTCATTTGACGGCAGCGCACCGTCACTGACAGCAAAGGCAACCGTTCTGATATGGTCAGCAATCACTTTAAACGCAGTGTCTTTCACATTGTCTTTGCCATATGTTTCACCAGAAATCGATTCTGTTGCTTTAATGATCGGAATAAACAAATCGGTGTCAAAGTTTGTCGGAACATTCTGGATGACAGATACCATTCTTTCAAGACCCATGCCTGTATCAATGTTTTTCTTAGGAAGCGGTGTGTACGTGCCGTCAGGGTTATGGTTGAACTCTGAGAACACAAGGTTCCATACTTCCAGGTAACGGTCGTTTTCCCCGCCTGGGTAAAGCTCCGGATCTTCTGGATCATTACCGTATGCTTCACCGCGGTCGTAAAAGATTTCCGTATTCGGTCCGCTCGGCCCTTCACCGATATCCCAGAAGTTCCCTTCCAGACGGATAATTCTTTCTTCAGGAATACCGATTTTTTTTGCCCAAAACTCATATGCCTCTTCATCTTCAGGATGAACCGTAACAGAGAGAAGCTCTTTGTCGAAGCCAATCCACTTGTCGCTCGTTAAAAACTCCCAAGCCCATGTAATGGCTTCTTCTTTGAAATAATCGCCGATGGAAAAGTTTCCGAGCATTTCAAAGAAAGTGTGATGGCGCGCAGTTTTACCTACATTTTCTATATCATTTGTTCTGATCGCTTTTTGAGCGTTTACGATTCTTGGATTTTCCGGCACGACACGGCCGTCAAAATATTTTTTCAGCGTCGCAACACCGCTGTTGATCCAAAGCAGTGAAGGATCCTCATGAGGCACTAATGACGCGCTTGGCTCTACCGCATGTCCTTTTTCTTTAAAGAAATCCAAAAACATTTGACGCACTTCCGCAGAAGTTAAGTGTTTCATTGTATTTCCTCCTCTATAAAAATCGAAATTCTCTTCAGTGACAGCAAAAAAGCCCTCCCCCTATGCAAACCAACGTTTACACAGGGACGAGAGCTGTCTCGCGGTACCACCCTGATTACGGGCATTCATGCGCCCGTCACCTTTAACCCTGTAACGCAGGATAAGCGGCAGTGATTAACTGCACTCAGGATTAGCTTCCTCCGATCTTCTGATAAAGCTCCTTTCAGCTTATGGAGCTTCTCTCTTTAACAGGGCTTCGGCGTACTCAGATCCGTCACTCGAGATTCGTATGTATTCTACGAGAAATTATAGACAAGCGGCACGCCGATGTCAATGCTCCGTCCTCATCCGCAAAAAATGGATCATCATTACTTTTAAAACAGCCGTCGAAGGAACAGCCAGAATCATCCCGACGATTCCCGCAAGCTCCCCTCCGGCAAGGAGCGCAAGCATGATAACGACCGGATGCATTTTAAGGCTTCTGCCGACAATGAACGGACTGAGGATATTTCCTTCCATAAACTGCAGAATAAACACCGTAATCACCACAACAAGAACAGCCTTGACTGAGATCGTCATCGCAATTAACAACGCAGGAACAGCTCCGATGAAAGGGCCAAAATACGGGATGACATTCGTTACTCCAGAGATAAGGCCGAGTATCAGCGGATATGGAAGCCCAAATACCCAGAACGAAATGCCTGCAATCACGCCAAGAATCAAGCAGACCAAAAGCTGGCCGCGGATATAATCGCCAAGCGAATCATCCACATCCCGCAAAAAGGCGCTGCCCCGCTTTCTCCACGACTTCGGAGTCAAGTACCATACTGTCTTTTTCATTAACTCAATGTCCTTCACCATATAAAACACGAGAAAAGGGATTGTTGCAGCAATTAAGAAGTAATCAAGCACATTGCGGATCCCGCTGATCGCACCCTCGATCGTTCCCGCAAAAAACGCCTCCGTCTGGCGGATCATTTTATCTATACGGTGATGCATACCATCAGGCCAGTCATCCGTATGGTTATGCACATGAAGAAGAAGCCCGTTATACGTTTCGGCAAACATGGGTATATTTTCTGACAAATCCGTCAGCTGCACGATTAAAACAGGCACCCCTTTATACAACGCCCAGCCAATCCCGCCAAAAAAAAGAACATAAATGACCAAGATGCTCAAAGTCCTAGGCAATCCTTTGCTATGCAGCCATTCCGTGACCGGAAGCAATAAATAAGATATAAAAATAGAAATGATCAAGGGAATAAAGATCGTTTTTATGACGAGCCAAAAGGGTGACCATAACATATCAAGCATAAAAAAGACATAGACTGTTAACAGAACCAGCAAACAAATAGCCACCCACAACAAAAGCTGCACCGGTTTTTGGAGCATCTGCTTTCACCTCACCTATATCTTTTGAGGTTTACACGGAATTATTCTTTATGTTTCTTTAGTCAGCCAGAAGTCACGGACATTTTTCCGTATTTAATTTTCAGAAAAGTTTGATTTCATGTATACTTTTTAGTCAAATTTCTGATAGGAGGATTGCGATGATCACATTTCAAAATGTAAACAAGCATTACGGAGATTTTCACGCGTTAAAACAAATTAATCTTCAAATCGAAAAAGGGGAAGTCGTTGTTATCATCGGCCCATCCGGTTCCGGTAAAAGCACATTGCTCAGATGCATCAACAAACTTGAGACGATCAATGAGGGAGTGCTCACAGTAAACGGCACCGCCATTAACGACAGAAAAACTGATATCAATCAAGTGCGGCGGAATATCGGGATGGTGTTTCAGCACTTTCATTTATATCCGCATAAAACAGTGCTGCAGAACATCATGCTGGCTCCGGTAAAAGTGCTTAGACAATCACCTGAACAAGCAAAGGAAACGGCGCGGTACTATCTTGAAAAAGTCGGCATCCCAGACAAGGCTGACGCCTATCCTTCCCAGCTTTCCGGCGGGCAGCAGCAGCGTGTTGCCATCGCAAGAGGACTGGCGATGAAGCCGGAGGTCATGCTGTTTGACGAGCCGACATCAGCACTTGATCCTGAAATGATCGGTGAGGTGCTAGATGTCATGAAAACTCTCGCCAAAGAAGGCATGACAATGGTTGTCGTGACACACGAAATGGGGTTTGCCAAAGAAGTTGCCGACCGGATTGTCTTCATTGACGAAGGAAAAATTTTAGAAGAAGCAGTGCCGGCTGAGTTTTACGCGAACCCGAAGGAAGAACGGGCCCGCTTATTCTTAAGCCGTATTTTAAATCATTAAAACAGAAATGGGGGAGCTTGTATGAAAAAGATTTTTTCTTTAGCATTGATTTCTTTATTCGCTGTCATCTTGCTTGCCGCTTGCGGCAGCAAGGGATCAAATGGAGAAGCCTCAAAGGAGAGCAAAAAAGATACGCTAGCAGCCATTAAAGACAATGACAAAATTGTCTTCGGCGTAAAAACGGACACTCGACTGTTCGGTCTTAAAAATCCAAGCTCAGGTGAGATTGAGGGTTTTGATATTGATATTGCCAAACAAATCGCTAAAGACATTTTAGGTGATGAGAAAAAAGCTGAATTTAAAGAGGTCACCTCAAAAACAAGGATTCCTATGCTGCAAAACGGGGATATCGACGCCATTGTCGCCACAATGACGATCACTGATGAACGAAAAAAGGAAGTTGACTTTTCTGATGTCTATTTCGAGGCCGGGCAATCGCTTCTCGTGAAAAAAGGCAGCAAAATCAAGAGTGTCGAGAATCTTGGCAAAGGCTCAAAAGTTCTTGCAGTAAAAGGCTCCACCTCCTCTCAAAACATTCGTGAAAAGGCGCCTGAAGCATCGGTTTTAGAATTTGAAAACTACGCAGAAGCCTTTACAGCCCTTAAATCGGGGCAAGGCGATGCCCTCACCACAGATAATGCGATTTTATATGGAATGGCTGATGAAAATAAAAATTATCAATTAACAGGAAAGCCTTTTACAGATGAGCCTTACGGGATCGCCGTGAAAAAAGGGCAATCGGCTCTCGCGAAAGAAATCAACGCTTCACTTAAAAAGATGAAGTCGGATGGCAGATACGATGAAATTTATAAAAAATGGATTAAAGAAGACCCAGCTGAATAACAACCATCCCGGGATGAGCAGGCGATGCTCATCCCAATTTGATAAGGAGTGAATAGGCTGATGAATGTGTCAATTCTTTTCGATAACTTTGACATGTATATGGACGGTTTTTACCATACCTTGCTCGCAAGTGTTATCGCGCTGGCCGGCAGTTTTGTCCTCGGCGTTGCTGTAGCGGTTATGAGAATAACAGTCTTTAAGCCGCTGCAATGGCTCGGGACCGCATATGTAGAGTTCATCCGCAACATCCCTCTTCTTTTAATTACCTTTGTTTTCTATTTCGGACTTCCAAACGCAGGCCTGAGGCTTGACGGTTTTCAAGCGGGAACGGTTGCTCTCACCATTTATACCTCTGCGTTTATCGCTGAAGCCATCAGAGCAGGCATCCAGTCTGTTTCAAAAGGGCAGATGGAAGCGGCACGCTCGTCAGGCTTTACCTACAGCCAAGCCATGCTCCATATCATTTTGCCGCAGGCAATCAAAATCGTCATTCCGCCTTTAGGCAATCAATTTTTAAACTTAGTCAAAAACTCTTCGATTCTTGGGGTTGTGGCCGGATTGGATCTTATGTACCAAGCCGATTTAGTTTCGTCGAGCACACTCGTTGTATTTGATGTTTATATTTTTGTGGCGCTTTTTTACTTAGTGCTGACGATTCCGCTTAGCATCGGTGTTAACTATCTGGAAAAACGGCTGGAAAAAAGTTATTGATAAGGAGTGAGTTACATTGGATTTCATCGGTGCTTATTCACAGGAGCATTTAGCGTTTTTATGGGATGGCTTTCTCGTCACCTTGTACGTTGCTTTCATCTCCATCATTCTGAGCTTTTTCTTCGGTTTAATCGCAGGCACCCTGCGTTATGCGAAAGTTCCCGTTCTTTCTCAATTGATTGCGGTTCTCGTTGAAACGATCAGAAACCTCCCCTTGCTGTTAATTATTTTCTTTACGTTTTTTGCCCTTCCGGAAATTGGTATTAAGCTTGAAATTACAGCTGCTGCAATTACAGCACTAACGATTTTTGAATCCGCTATGCTATCTGAAATTATCCGAAGCGGACTGAAATCAATTGACAAAGGACAAATTGAAGCGGCCCGCTCCTCCGGGCTGAGCTATACACAGACCCTGTTCTTTATCGTCATGCCGCAAGCGCTTCGCCGCATGGTTCCGCCCATCGTAAGCCAGTTTATTTCTTTATTAAAAGATACATCGCTCGCTGTTGTGATCGCCCTGCCTGAACTGATTCACAACGCGCAAATTATTAACGGCCAAAGCGCAGACGGCAGTTATTTTTTCCCGATCTTTTTACTTGCGGCCCTTATGTATTTCGCAGTCAACTACAGCCTTTCACTCGCAGCAAGACGCCTCGAGGTCCGGCAAACATAGAAAAGGATACTCTTTGGAGAGTATCCTTTTTGCATTAAAACATTTTCGTAATTCTTCTTCTCATCCGCTTCATGCTTCGATTATTCAGCATGTCAGATTGAGTCGCCATTCGGTACACGAGAGCTCCGGCTCCCATTGCCAAAAGAGAAGTCATCGTCCGATTCATCCTGCGCATCTCCTTTCATGATTAAAAATTGATGCTGCGTTCATCCTCAGAAAACAAATCATCCAAGCTGCTTAACGTTCCGTCTTCTTCCACCTGATGAGTTGCAATCTTCCCTTTCGCCACTGTCAGTTCAATAAAACAGCCCCAGCAATAATATTGGTTCACGCCGATTTTGCCGATATCCTTACTTTTGCAATTCGGGCATATAAGCATACCTCACACCTCTATCCGTTCAGAACGATCTCGTCTTTCCGCACCTCGACAAGCGAATCCGCTCTTTGGATCTGGCGCTTGCTTCCCGCCAGGTCAGAAAAGAAACCGTCCGAGAGTTCATATGCTACGATTATGCCCCTGTCCAAACAAAAGTATACATCTTCCAGCATCCCCAATATATCCCCCTCTTGCGATTTCACAAGCTTCATCTTCATCTGCTCGTATGTGAAGCATGTTTTCGGAAGAGGCAGAAGCTGTTCTGAACTGACCGAAGCCAATATGCGGTCATCAAGAATGAAAGAGATATCACACGCCCGTAATAGCGCATGATGATGATGCAAAAAGCGTTTTTGTGCAAGAATAAACCCGAGACAATCTCCCTTCATAGAAAAACAAATATCAGAAATTGCCCCGAGATAACAAGAAGTTCGTTCTGAGTATACTGGGAATCCTTCTACTTCATGGCATGTTCTCAAAGTGTGATCAACCACCTTTTGTTGAACAGGCTTAGGTTTTGCTTTGCGCCTTAGACTCATACGATGAAATCAATTCCACTGCAAATGAAAAAACTCCCGCTTGCACGGGAGCATTTTATTGCTGTTCTTCTTTCATAAAATCGAATGGTGTAATGCCTTCCATGCCAATGTTGGCGTCGTGTACGCTGAACGGGAGCTCTTTTTGCAAAGCTTCAAGCTCGGCATCCATTTCCTCAACCTGTACGGACAGCCTGTTTTTCAAGGAGGTCTGTCTGACAGTTGCATCATTATTTTTCACGCCCCACTCCAGCGCCTCCTCTTCCCCGCATAAAATGAGAAATTTCTTCGCTCTTGTAATCGCGGTATAAAGAAGGTTTCTTCTGAGCATTCTATAATAGCCTTTCACAACAGGCAAAACCACAATCGGAAATTCACTTCCCTGCGATTTATGAATAGAACAGCAATACGCATGGGTAAATTGATTAAAATCTTTTTTCGTAAATGTCATTTCATTGCCGTCAAAAGAAACGACGGCCATGTCTTCTTTTTCTGTATTTTCCTTTGCATAAAATATCGACGTGATTTCGCCAATATCTCCGTTGAACACATTGTTTTCCGGCTGATTGACAAGCTGCAAAATTTTATCTCCGGTTCTGTAGACAACATCCCCGAACTTCAATTCTCTCCGTTTTTCTTTAGGAGGATTTAAAATGTCCTGCAGCATCACATTCAATTCATTGATGCCGGCTTTTCCTCTGTACATCGGAGCGAGGACCTGAATGTCCTTTGCCGTATAGCCTTTTTTCAATGCATTGGCGACAACCTTCTCAACAACTTCTTTAATTTGCGAGCCTCCGCAGCGAATAAAGGAACGGTCCTTTGTCGGGGCAGTCAAATTGTTCGGCAGCAATCCATTTTTCATCTGGTGGGCAAGCTCGACGATTGATGACCCCTCCGCCTGACGATAGATGTCTGTCAGTCTCACAGTCGGAATCACCTGGGATGCCAGCAGGTCTCTGAGCACTTGTCCCGGACCGACGGAAGGCAGCTGGTCTTCGTCTCCGACAATGATGATTTGTATATGATCAGGGATCGCCTTGAACAAATGGTTCGCCAGCCATATATCAAGCATACTAGCTTCATCGATAATTAACAGCTTCCCTTCGATCGGCTGATCCTCTGTATGAGTAAAGCCTTCAGCGCCGTTCCAGCCAAGCAGCCTGTGTATCGTGACTGCAGGGAGTCCCGTTGATTCACTCATCCGTTTTGCTGCTCTCCCTGTCGGAGCGGCCAAAACAATCGGAAAAGCTTCATCCTTTTTATAAGCTGACGGGTCTAGTGACACACCGTGAAGCTCTCCATAGAGCTCGACAATCCCTCTGATTACCGTCGTTTTCCCTGTTCCCGGACCGCCTGTTAAAAGAAGCATCGGCGAGGAAAGGGCTTTTTGAATCGCTTCCTTCTGGCTGGGGGCATACTGAACGTTCATCCGTTCTTCCAGTTCTCCCAACGCGAGCAAAAACTCTGATTCGGGAAACTGGTTCTCATATTCGGTTTGGCTAGCGATATGTTTCACACGCTTTGCAACGTTTTGTTCTGCGTAAAACAGCGATGGAAAATAACAGCGGCCATCTTCTATGACAATGTCTTTATTTTCTCCAAGGGCAATAATCGCGTTAGCGGCATCCATTTCTGTGATGCGCTGCCCTTCCCTTGCTGACTGGTTTAACAGAGATTGGGTGTCAATGATCAGCTGTTCCGTTTCTATGTACGTGTGCCCCTCTGACAGACAAGTCGTTTCAAGCGTGTACAAAATAGCAGCTTTTACCCGCTCAGGATGATTACCCGAAAGACCCATTCTGCTACCCAGCTCATCCGCTTTCCCAAACCCGATGCCTTCTACATCCTTCACAAGCTGATAAGGATTTTCCTGAATCTTTTCAAGCGTCTCGGATTCATAGGCTTGATAGATTTTCATAGACAGCTGCGGGCCAAAACCAAACTGATTCAAGGAAATCATGATTTGCTCCAGTCCCTGATGCCGCTGCAATGCGCCAGCCAGCGTGTCGGCTTTCTTTTTTGAGAGTCTGGGAACATCATAAAGCACTGAAGCGTCAGCCAATATTTTATTAATGGCGCTGTCGCCCAGCTTTTTCACAATTTCTTCAGCAGTTTTTTTGCCGATTCCCTCGAATAAATCACTCGATAAATATTGAATGATGCCTTCCTTAGTCGTCGGTATCTCTTTTTTGAAATGCTCCGCCTGAAATTGGAGCCCGAATTTTGGATGGGTTACGATCTTTCCGTAAAACGTGTAGGTCTCTTCTTCTTGAAGCGCAGGGAAGTAGCCCGTCACGGATACGGCTTTATCTTCAATGGCTTCGGAGGTCTCTGTGACTTTCACTTTCAGAACCGTATATAAATTGGTGTCATTATGATAGATGACTGTGTTGACTGTCCCTTTTAAATAGGGCTCTTCCTCCAGTTTAAGCTGATCCGGATGCTGCTGCACGAGCTGTTCCTCCTCCTGTGCCTGTTATGATGGATCAATCAGTTTTTTAGCATGAAGCGCAAGCATATGATCTGGCTGGATATCGATTGCCTTGTCCAGCATTTCCAGCGCTTTTTCTCGGTTTTCTTTATAAGCATAAGCGACACCGGCATTATAAAATGCATCTGCATGCCCCGGGTCTTGCTCTGTCACAGCTGCGAATTGGCTGAGCGCTTCGTCCAGCATGCCCTCGTTGGCTAAGCACATCCCGAATTGAAAACGCGCTTCCGTATCGTTTTCATTCAGTTCGACCGCTCTTTGTAAATATGGCAGTGCAAGCTTAGGCTGTTCGAGCTTGACAAGTACCGTTCCGAGCATGTAAAACAGGTCACCGTTTTCCATCCCCGCACGTAGCGCTTTTTCAAACATGTCTTTGGCTTCTTTGTACATTTCTTTTACAACATAGACATTTCCTGCTCCATAATAAGCAGTGGCTGCGCTACTGTCTAATTCAAGCGCTTTATCATAAAACGCAAGCGCTCGTTCCAGCTCGTTTACGGATGAAAGCAGGTTGGCAAAATTGATATACGGAATCGCGTCTTCTTTATTTTCTTCAATCGCTTTTGTAAATGCCTCTGCCGCTTTCTCGTAATCGCCTTCCTGCATCGCCTCTATACCGAGTTGATTATAATCCACCGATCATCTTCCTTTCATTAAAAAACCCCAACTCAGTGTTGAGGTTTTTCATCTTTTATACGTACCACAATTTTGTTCCGTCTTTGTACACATCATCAATTGTCCCGCCGCCAAGACATTCTTCGCCGTCATAGAAGACAACGGCTTGTCCCGGCGTTACAGCGCGGACTTGTTCATCAAAGATGACTTCCGCTTCACCCTCGCCAGTCATGCGCACCGTTACTTTATGATCTTCTTGGCGGTAACGGAATTTAGCCGTGCAGGAAATCTCTTTGCCCTTCATGATATCCGAACGCACCCAGCTGATATTTGTTGCTGTGATTTTGTCAGAATATAAAAGCGGGTTATGGAACCCTTGATCCACGTAGAGGATGTTCTTTTCAAGATCTTTGCCTACCGCAAACCACGGCTCGCCGCTTCCGCCGATGCCAAGGCCGTGACGCTGTCCGATCGTGTAATACATCAACCCGTCGTGGCGGCCTTTTACTTCGCCGTCCATCGTCATCATATCGCCCGGCTGTGCAGGGAGATATTGGCTGAGAAACGTTTTGAAGTTGCGTTCGCCGATAAAGCAGATGCCTGTACTGTCTTTTTTCGTCGCCGTTGCAAGTTCTGCTTCTTTGGCGATTTCACGCACACGGCTTTTTTGAAGTTCGCCGATCGGAAACATGACTTTGCTCAGCGTATCTTCTGTCAGCTGATTCAAGAAGTACGTTTGATCCTTGTTTTCATCAATGCCGCGCAGCATTCTGACTTTTCCGCCGCTTCTGTCTACTCTTGCATAGTGGCCAGTCGCTAAATAGTCGGCGCCAAGTGACAATGCATGCTCCAAAAAGGCCTTGAATTTAATTTCTTTGTTGCACAGTACATCCGGGTTTGGTGTTCTGCCTGCTTTATATTCATCAAGGAAGTATTGAAATACCTTCTCATAATATTGCTTTTCAAAGTTTACGGCATAATACGGAATTCCGATTTGGTTGCAGACGCGGATCACATCTTCATAATCCTCTGTCGCCGTGCAAAAACCGTTTTCGTCCGTATCATCCCAGTTTTTCATAAAGATTCCGATTACATCATAGCCCTGTTCTTTTAACAGCAGGGCCGCCACAGATGAGTCTACTCCGCCGGACATGCCGACGACGACTCTTGTATCCTCCGGCCGTTTTTCCATTTCATTCACTCCAATTACTAAGCCGCCTTATTGTGTCAGCCGTTTGACAACGTCGGCCACATGTTTGGCAGCAGTTTTCACTTGCTCAGCCGTATTGCCGAGGCCGAAGCTGATTCGAATAGAGGACGTCAGCCGGTCACTCTCTTCTCCGAACATAGCAGTCAGAACATGTGACGGCAGGACTGAACCGGCCGTGCACGCTGAACCGCTGGAGACAGCGACACCCTCCATATCAAGATTGACCAGCAGGGCTTCCACTGACACACCGGGGAAATAAAGATTCAGAACATGCGGCAGACTATGCTCTTTGTCCCCGTTGATCTCGAATGACACACCTGCATCTCTAAGCGTGTCGGCAAAGATTGCTTTAAACGATTGATACTTCTCGTTTTTTTCGTCCCGTTCTTCACTTGACAGCTTAATCGCTTCTTTCAGCCCGACAATGCCTGGAACATTTTCCGTTCCGGCACGGCGTTTTCTTTCTTGCTCTCCTCCGAATAAAAGCGGTGAAAGCTTCACATCTTTACTAGCATATAAAAAGCCTGTCCCTTTTGGCCCGTTGAGCTTGTGCCCGGAAACAGACAGAAGGTCAATATGGCTGTTTTTCACATCAATTGGCAGCAACCCGAATGCCTGAACAGCATCGGTATGAAAATAAGCTTTGTGTTCCTTTAACAGCTCACCGATTTCTTCGATCGGCTGCACTGTTCCAACTTCATTATTTCCATACATCACTGTCACAAGGATTGTATCATCACGCAGTGCTTCTTTCACCTGTTTTGCACTGACTCTTCCATTTTGGTCAACGTCCAGATACGTTATGTCAAATCCGTCTTCCTCAAGTTTTTCACATGTGTGAAGCACGGCGTGATGCTCAATTTTTGTTGTGATGATATGTCTGCCAAGATCTTTTCTTGCAAGTGCGGTTCCCATGATCGCCAAGTTATCAGCTTCCGTTCCCCCGCTTGTAAAAATGATCTCCTGCTCTGCCGCTCCGATTTCTGCTGCGATCTGCGCTCTTGCTTCATCCACCCATTTTCGAGATTCTCTGCCAAATGAATGAATACTGGATGGATTACCGAAACTGCCGGAGAAGTGCGGTATCATTTTTTCCAGCACGCGCTCATCCATCGGAGACGTTGCGGCATGATCTAAATAAATCCGTTCCATTATGTTTACACCTCTGATCTAAATATAGAACATATAAGCTTCTTGCTCTCCGTCTGTATAGCTGGCAAGATCCTCTAATGTCGTACTGTCTAAAACCTCTTTTACAGCATCCCGGATGCGAATCCAGAGCTCACGCTTGGCAGGCTCCTCATCTTCCAGCACTTCAACAGGGCTGATCGGCCCCTCAAGCACACGGATAATATCTCCCGCGGTAATGGCATCCGGCTCACTGCCTAATACATATCCGCCATATGCGCCTCTGATGCTTTTCACTAAACCGGCATTTCTGAGCGGCGATACCAGCTGCTCCAAATAATGCTCGGACAAATTATTCGTCTGTGCGATGCTTTTTAATGAAGTCGGGCCTTCACCGTGCTTTTTTGCAAGCTCGATCATAATGGTGAGCCCGTATCTTCCCTTAGTTGATATTTTCAACATGAACACCTCTGTTATTTCATGATTTTCCACATTTATAATGGTAATTTCTATATGTTTCGTCCGTTTATTATCTTATAGACCAACTGTTATTATAACATACCTTCAGCGAATTTTCATTGAGGCAGAAGGAAAGGGGCCTTTCCCCTTTTCTAATGTACGGTTTTCCGTTACCCTGTAATTAAGTAAGGAGAGATGATAGATGAAGCCATTGGCATATCGGATGCGTCCGACAAAAATAGAGGATATTATCGGCCAGCAGCATCTGGTGGCTGAAGATAAAATTATTGGCAGAATGGTCCAGGCAAAACATTTGTCATCCATGATTTTGTACGGGCCGCCCGGAATTGGAAAAACATCAATCGCAACAGCAATCGCCGGTTCAACAAGTATTGCTTTTCGAAAGCTGAATGCTGTCATTAACAATAAAAAAGATATGGAAATTGTAGCCCAGGAAGCCAAGATGTCCGGCCAAGTGATTTTGATTCTGGATGAAGTCCACAGGCTGGATAAAGGAAAACAGGATTTTCTATTACCCTATTTGGAAAACGGGATGATCATTTTGATCGGAGCAACCACAGCTAACCCGTATCATGCCATTAATCCGGCGATCAGAAGCCGGACCCAGATTTTTGAGCTTGAGCCGTTAACACCCGATCTGATTAAACAGGCACTGGAACGTGCGCTCCATGATGAACATCGGGGCCTTGGCACCTATTCTGTATCCATTGATGATCAGGCGATGGAGCATTTCGCCCACGGATGCGGAGGAGATGTCCGCTCCGCTTTAAATGCGCTTGAGCTTGCCGTGTTGTCAACGAAGGAGTCAGCAGACGGTGAAATTCACATTACATTAGAAACCGCGGAAGAATGCTTGCAGAAAAAAAGCTTTTCTCACGATAAAGATGGTGACGCGCATTATGATGTACTGTCCGCTTTTCAAAAATCGATACGTGGCTCTGATGCCAACGCTGCTCTCCACTATTTGGCTAGATTAATTGAAGCCGGTGATCTGGAGAGCATCGCAAGACGATTGCTTGTTATCGCCTATGAAGATATCGGTTTAGCAAGCCCGCAAGCCGGCCCTAGAGTGCTGAACGCTATTCAGACCGCTGAGCGAGTCGGGTTTCCTGAAGCGCGAATCCCGCTGGCCAACGCAGTTATTGAGCTTTGCCTCTCACCGAAATCAAACTCTGCCATTCTGGCAATCGATGAGGCCCTGGCAGATATCAGAGCCGGAAAAATTGGTGATGTCCCGAAGCATTTAAAAGACGCGCATTATAAAGGGGCTCAGGAATTAGGAAGAGGAATCGACTATAAATACCCGCACAATTACGACAACGGTTGGGTCGAACAACAATACCTCCCTGATCCTCTGAAAAATAAGCAATACTATAAGCCGAAACAGACAGGAAAATTCGAATCCGCCTTAAAGCAGGTGTACGATAATTTAATGAAAAGAAAATAAAACAAAAACAGCCTTGATCATCAAGGCTGTTTTTATGCATTATTTATCCTTCACACGTTTGATTTCAATGTCTTTCAAAAGATCCATGACAACATGTCCGCCCATAATCAAACCTGCAACTGACGGCACAAAAGCATTAGAGGAAGGTGGCATTTTTGCTTTACGGATTTTCGCTTCGTCATTTCCCACTTCTTTTCTGACATCTTCCCGAATGACAATCGGGCTTTCATCAGAGAAAATCACTTGAACACCTTTTTTGATCCCCTCTTTGCGTAATTTCGTACGAACGACCTTCGCAATTGGATCAGTGTGCGTTTTTGAGATATCAGCGATTTGGAAGCGTGTCGGATCCGTTTTATTTGCTGCACCCATGCTGGAGATGAGCGGAATATCCCGTTTCAGACATTCCTTCATTAAATGAATTTTATAATAAATGGTGTCTGACGCATCAATGACATAGTCAAGATCATAATCAAAAAACTGCTCATACGTTTCCTCCGTATAGAACATTTTTAACGCGATCACTTCACACTCCGGGTTAATGTCTGCGATCCGCGCCTTCATTAAATCAACTTTCGGCTGTCCGACAGTTGAAAGCAGCGCGTGAAGCTGACGGTTTACATTTGTAATGTCGACATCATCTTTGTCGACAAGCAGAATGCGGCCGACGCCTGACCGCGCGAGAGCTTCCGCCGCGAACGACCCAACTCCCCCGACTCCAAGCACAGCAACTGTGCTGTTTTTCAGCGTTTCAAGGCCTTCTTTTCCGATAGCTAATTCATTGCGTGAAAACTGGTGTAACAAGAACCTCACTCCACATTCGTATTCTGGTTTCATCTATAAAATGGCTGATCCATGAGCAGCCGTTTTTTCTGCGCACAAAAAATAAAGTCCCAATAGTGCCGTTGCAGCTTTCCTTTGTTTTGAACCCGCTCTCAGCAGGTGGGTGCCCTCTTTTAAATCTTGTAAGTCCTCTTTACCGAATGAAAAGAGGCATGTACGCCATTTAAAAATGCGGGCTCCCAAGTCAAAAAAATGTTCGGTCAAAACTAGGTGTACAACTAACACATCAGGACTTTATTTAACTTGTCAAAATCATATCACAGACGATTTTGATTTTCAAGAATCGAACTGCCCAATCAGTTCTTAACTTTTTTCTTGATAGAAAGATGAAGCTCGTCAAGCTGGGCGTCACTTACTTCTCCCGGCGCTTCTGTCATCAGGCAGCTTGCACTTGCCGTTTTCGGGAATGCAATCGTATCTCTCAGGTTCGTACGTCCAGCGAGAAGCATAACGAGACGGTCTAAACCGAGTGCGATTCCGCCATGCGGAGGAGCGCCGTATTCAAATGCTTCCAGCAGGAATCCGAACTGTTCAGCCGCTTCTTCCGGTGAGAAGCCGAGAAGCGCAAACATTTTTTCCTGAATATCCTTTTCAAAAATACGGATTGAACCGCCGCCAAGCTCATAGCCGTTTAAGACGAGGTCATAAGCTTGTGCTTTCATGTCTTCAGGCGCTGTTTCAATCAGCTCAAGGTCTTCCCGGACAGGCATTGTGAACGGATGGTGCGCTGCGTAAAAACGGCCTTCTTCCGGATCATGCTCTAATAGCGGCCAGTCGATGACCCATAAGAAATTGAACAATTTTTCGTCAATCAGCCCGCGTTCTTTCCCAAGCTTTAAGCGCAGGGCGCCGAGTGATGCGGCCACAACTTCGAATTGATCCGCTCCGAACAGCAGCAAATCGCCTTCAGCAGCATCAAGTGCTTCAATCAGCTTAGACTGCTTTTCTTCATCAAAGAATTTAGCGATCGGGCCTTTCACTCCGTCTGCCTCAACCTTCACCCAGGCAAGCCCTTTTGCCCCGTAGTTTGCAGCAAAAGCGCCAAGAGCGTCGATGTCTTTTCTGGAGTAATCGCCGGCACCGCCTTTTACGTTGATGGCTTTAACCACGCCGCCGTTTGCTACAGCTGATGAGAACACTTTAAATTCCGTATCCTTTACAATGTCAGACACATCCGTCAAAAGCATGTCAAAACGCGTATCCGGTTTATCAGAACCGTACTTGTTCATTGCTTCGTCATACGTCATTCGAGGAAGAGGAAGCTTAAGTTCCTCACCTTTTGTTTCACGCATAACCTTTGCCATCATCTCCTCAGCCAATGACATAATGTCTTCCTGGCTCATAAAGGACATTTCAATATCAATTTGCGTAAACTCAGGCTGACGGTCCGCACGCAAGTCTTCATCGCGGAAACAGCGGGCAATTTGATAATATCGTTCAATGCCTGATACCATCAGAAGCTGTTTAAATAGCTGCGGGGACTGCGGCAGCGCGTAGAACTCACCTTCGTGCACACGGCTCGGCACCAAGTAGTCACGTGCGCCTTCAGGCGTGCTTCCTGTTAAAATCGGCGTTTCAATATCAAGAAACCCATTTTCATCTAAAAAGCTGCGAACAGCTTTCGTCACGTTATGGCGCAGCTGCATCGTCTGGAACATAGCCGGTCTGCGCAAATCTAAGTAACGGTGTTTTAAACGAACGTCCTCTGACACTTCTTCTGCTTGATCAGAAATCGCAAATGGAGGTGTCTTTGCAGCATTTAATACGTTCACTCCATCAGCATGTATTTCGATCGCGCCTGTTTTCAAATTCGGATTAACTGTTCCCTCTTCACGCGCCACCACTTTTCCTTGAATATCAAGCACGTATTCATTTCTGATGCCTTCCGCAATAGCAAGCGCTTCTTTTGACACATCAGGGTTAAAAACGACTTGAACAATGCCCGTACGGTCACGCAAGTCAATAAAAATCAATCCGCCGAGGTCTCGTCTTTTTTGGACCCAGCCTTTCAGCGTTACAGATTCGCCAATTGCTTTTTCAGTTATATCACCGCAATAATATGTTCTTCCAAACAATGCGTTTCACTCCTTATCCCTTTTGGTTTGCCTTCATCACATGTATAAATTCATCAAGTGCCACTTCAATCTGTTCGCCCGTCTGTGCATCCTTTACATTGATTTTGTTTTGGGCAAGCTCATCTTCACCCAAAATCGCAATAAATCTGGCATTTAAGCGATCAGCTGTTTTAAACTGGCCTTTCATTTTCTTATTTTCATAATCGATTTCACTGGAAATGCCTGCTTCTCTCAGTTTGTACACCAATGAAACAGAATAATCCTTTGCTTTTTCGCCGAGTGTGACGATATAGCAGTCGATTCCCTTATCAACAGGCAGCTCTCGTTTTTCAGCATCAATTGCGGCAAGCAAGCGTTCGATGCTCATCGCAAATCCGATGCCCGGTGCTTCAGGTCCGCCGATCTGTTCGACAAGCCCGTCGTAGCGTCCGCCGCCGGCAAGTGTCGTAATCGCGCCGAAGCCCTCCGCATTGCTCATAATTTCAAATGCGGTGTGGTTGTAATAATCCAGCCCTCTCACAAGGTTCGGATCGATTTCATACGAAATGCCCAGATCATTTAAGTATTGTTTCACTTTTTCAAAATAAGCGGCCGATTCATCGTTTAAATACGTCAAAATTGAAGGCGCTGATTTCATCAGCTCATGATCTCGGTCTTTTTTGCAGTCCAAGATTCTAAGCGGGTTCGTGTGCAGCCGTGACTGGCAGTCTGAACAAAATTCTTCGATGCGAGGCTCGAAGTGTTTCACGAGCGCTTCTCTGTAGCTTTTGCGGCTATCTTGATCGCCGAGACTGTTTATGACAAGCTTAACGTTTTGCAGACCCGCTTTTTGATAAATACTCATCGCAAGCGCCATTACTTCAGCGTCGATTGCAGGGTCTTTCGAACCAATCGCTTCAATTCCAAACTGATAAAACTGGCGGTAACGGCCCGTCTGAGGACGTTCATAACGGAACATCGGCCCGACATAATAAAGCTTTGTCGGCTGTACAGGATTTGCGAACAGCTTGTTTTCATTAAAAGCGCGAACCGTAGCAGCTGTTCCCTCCGGACGAAGCGTCAGGCTTCTGCCTTTGCGGTCCTCGAAGGTATACATTTCTTTTTGTACGATATCTGTTGATTCTCCGACGCCTCTGGCAAACAGTTCTGTATGCTCAAAAATCGGTGTGCGGATTTCTTTATATTGATAAGTGCGGCAAGTGTCTCTCATAATTTGTTCAACATACTGCCAGCGATCTGATTCTCCAGGCAGAATATCCTGTGTTCCTCTCGGAATGTTATATCCCATAGGTAGACCTCCTTATGTATTCCTTATAAAATATCCAATGATCGTTAATGATGAAAATGAAAAAACTCCCGCCCCTACTATACATGATAGTAGGGACGAGAGTTATACCCGTGGTGCCACCCTAGTTGGAATACGTTCATATTCCCGCTCGATCCTTTAACGCAGGTTCACGTTCACTGCCTAATGACGTTATTCACGCGTTCAGCAGGAAACCTCCGGAGTGTTGTTTCGAGAAAGACGCAATGGGATCCGCTTTCAGCCTGGGGCGGGTTCCTCTCTAATCATGCAATCTGACCTACTCTTCTCCATTATTGGTTCAAATCTTTCATCATTTGCTATGTACTCAATTTCTATTATAATAATGGGATTGGGGTTCTCTGTCAAGCTTTATTCCGGTTGTTTTTCCTCAGCGCTGCTTCTTTGGACATAAGACCAAATTCAGATGCTGTTTCCGTAAGATAACCAGTCGTATCGGGATCTGCGTGATCGCTGTAATGCAGATTCGCTTCACCGTCGTGAAATGCACGTCCCATTTTTGGATGATATTTCATGATTTGCACACCTTTTTGATTGTATTTACGCTTAGTATAAACAAATCATTTTATTTTTATTTAAAAATCAGAAAGGACTTTACGATATTAAACAAGAATGCTTTTTTAATGATCATCAGAAAGGAGGACACAATGAACAAGAAATACTTTGTCCTTATTGTATGTATTATTTTCACCGCAGCGCTATTCCCGACCTTTTCATCCGTTACAGCTGCTCAAGGAGAAGCGGTCATCGCAACAGATGAAATGAACGTCAGAAGCGGCCCTGGGCTTAGCTACGGCATTACAGCGGAAGTAAAAAAGGGAGAACGCTATCCGATTTTAAAGGAAGATGGAGACTGGGTGCAGATACAGCTTGGTTCCGGAGAAAAGGGCTGGGTAGTCTCCTGGCTTATTACAAAGGAAGACCAGGCCAACACAAGCTCCTCAGGAAGCAGTGGCACTGTGACATCAACAGACCCCGATCTGCGGATGAGAAGCGGTCCGGGCACTTCCTACGAAGTCATCGGCAAATTCCCGCAAGGCAGCCAAGCATCTGTCATTGATAAAGATTCGGGCTGGATCAAGATATCCTATCACAGTGCCACCGGATGGGTATCATCTGAATATGTCACGTCAGGAGGCAGCAGTTCAGCGTCTGATGAGAGTGACCAAACCGAGGATTCCGGTGCGTCAACGACGGGCACAGTCGGTGTTTCTTCGCTAAATGTAAGAGCCTCCGCCTCACATGACGCGGCAATTATAACAAAACTTGATCGCGGAACGAAACTGACGGTTCTCAACGAGAAAAATGGCTGGGCTCACATTGAGGTGAACGGGCTAAAAGGCTGGGTTGCAAGCCATTACCTTTTGACTAGTTCTGTTCCAGCTGATGATTCAGCAACTGCCGGCAGCTCATCCTCCGCTAAAAAAGCCTATATCATGTACGGAGGAACGAATCTAAGAAGTGATGCGTCAACATCAGCTTCGATCGTTGAGCGTGCTGCCAAAGGAGATTCATACACCATTACCGGTTCAAAGGGAAGCTGGTATGAAATAAAGCTTGATAACGGGCAGACTGCTTATGTAGCCAATTGGGTGGTCCAAACGTCTAAAAGCGCAGAAGAAGCAGGTGAACCGCCAGTCTCTGATTCCCCGTCTGGAAACGGCTCTCTAAACAATAAAACGATTATTGTTGACCCGGGACATGGAGGAAAAGACAGCGGAACGATCGGGTATTCGGGGAAATTCGAGAAAAACCTGACGATCAAAACGGCAAAACTGCTCGCCAGCAAACTTAGATCGGCTGGAGCGGATGTATATGTGACACGCCAGGATGATACCTTTGTCAGCCTGCAGTCACGGGTCTCTACGTCTCACTACCGCAACGCTGACGCCTTTATCAGCATTCATTATGACAGCTATGCGGATACCTCTACAAGAGGCAGTACTGCATATTACTACAGTCCTGCCAAAGATCAGGAACTCGCATCAGATGTCCACTCAGAAGTAGTGAAGCGTTCTTCCATTCCAGACCGCGGCGTATTATTCGGAGATTATTATGTGCTCCGGGAAAACAGACAGCCCGCTATGCTGTATGAGCTGGGATATGTAAGCCATCCGCAGGAAGAAGCCATTGTACATAGCAATTCATACCAGGAAAAAGTAACAGATGGGATCGAAAGCGGATTAGAGAAATACTTCCAATAAAAAAAGCTGCCTTTTGGCAGCTTTTTTTATTTTGAATCCATAATGAGCGTGACCGGTCCGGAGTTTGTAAGCTGTACATCCATCATTGCTCCAAACGTTCCGGTCTCCACTTTGATTCCTTTTTCACGAAGCAGGTCATTCCATTTTTCATAAAGACCTAAAGCTTTATCAGGTTTGGCCGCGTTCATGTAGTTCGGCCGGCGCCCTTTTTTCGTATCTCCATAAAGCGTAAACTGTGAGACGGATAAAATCTCTCCTCCTATATCTACAAGAGACAGATTCATTTTTCCTTCACTGTCATCGAAAATACGGAGATTGACAACTTTATCGGCTAAATAAACTGCATCATCTTCTGTATCATCATGAGTGATGCCGACCAGCACCATGAGGCCTTGTCCAATTTGGCCGACGACCTCTTCGTCCACTGTAACGCTTGCTTCTGTTACTCGCTGAACAACTAATCTCATTTTCTAACCCCTTTAGTTCATGACGCGGCGCACAGAGTAGATATCTCTAATCTGTTTAATACGCTCGACGACTTTGTGCAAGTGATTGATATTCTGGATAAAAATCGCCATATGGATGGTTGCCACTTTATTGCGATCCGATTTGCCAGAGACAGATGAAATATTGGTTTTCGTTTCATTCACTGCCTGGAGTACCTCGTTCAGCAATCCGCGGCGGTCATACCCAAGAATCTCTATCTCAACATTGTATTCCTTGCGCTTTTGAACCTGTGACTCATGTTCCCACTCTACCGGTATCAGCCGCTCTTGGGCTTCATTCGTTTTGACATTCGGACAGTCTTCGCGATGGACCGAAACCCCTCTGCCTTTTGTGATAAAGCCGACAATATCATCACCTGGCACAGGATTGCAGCATTTTGATAAACGGACAAGGAGGTTGTCGATGCCCTTGACACGAACGCCAGCTTCCCGTTTTCTTCCTTGCGGATATGGCTTAGGTTCCCCAGTAACTTCCTGAACGATCTTTTCCTGTTCTTCCTGATCGCGCTGCTTTCTCTCTTTTTCTGTTAGGCGGTTCGCCACCTGCAGAGCTGTGATGCCGTTGTAACCGACCGCCGCGTACATATCCTCTTCATTTGAGAAATTAAATTTGTCAGCAACCTTTTGAATATTCTCCGGCGTTAAAACATCCTTCAATTCAAAATCCAGGTTTTTAATTTCTTTTTCGACCAGTTCACGGCCTTTTTCGACATTTTCTTCACGCCGCTGTTTCTTAAAGAATTGACGGATCTTATGCTTCGCTTGGGATGTTTGGGCAAGCTTCACCCAATCCTGGCTCGGGCCGTAGGAATGCTTAGAGGTGAGAATTTCAACGATATCACCTGTCCGAAGCTTATGGTCAAGCGTAACCATTTTTCCGTTTACTTTGGCACCGATTGTTTTATTGCCGATTTCAGAGTGAATCCGGTAAGAAAAATCAATCGGAACAGAACCTGACGGAAGCTCGATCACATCTCCTTTTGGGGTAAAGACATACACCATATCAGAGAACAAATCAATTTTGAGCGATTCCATAAATTCTTCTGCATCTGTCGATTCATTTTGAAATTCTAAAATTTCACGGAACCAAGAAAGCTTTTTCTCAAAGGTTGCACCTTCAGTGGCTGCTTTCCCTTCTTTATAAGCCCAGTGAGCCGCAACCCCGTATTCCGCTATTTCATGCATTTCAAAGGTGCGGATCTGCACTTCAAGCGGATCACCTTTAGGCCCAATAACCGTTGTATGAAGCGATTGATACATATTCGGCTTCGGCATTGCGATATAATCTTTGAATCTGCCGGGCATCGGTTTCCAGCATGTGTGAATGATGCCAAGCACCGCGTAGCAATCCTTTATGCTATTCACAAGAATACGGACAGCCAGCAAATCGTAAATTTCATTGAATTGCTTATTTTGCAGCACCATTTTTCGATAAATGCTGTAAATATGTTTCGGGCGTCCCGAGAAGTCAGCCTTGATATTTACTTCTTCGACACGTTTCTTCACTTCATTGACAACCTCATCGACATAAAGCTCACGTTCCGCACGTTTCTTCTTCATGAGGTTGACAATTCTGTAATATTGCTGAGGGTTCAAATAACGGAGCGCCGTATCTTCCAATTCCCACTTAATTTTTGAAATCCCGAGACGATGCGCCAAAGGAGCAAAAATTTCCAGCGTTTCATTGGAGATTCTCCGCTGTTTTTCCTGAGGCAGATGTTTCAGTGTCCGCATATTGTGAAGACGATCCGCCAGCTTGATCAATATGACCCTGATATCTTGAGCCATAGCGACAAACATTTTGCGATGATTTTCCGCCTGCTGTTCCTCTTGAGATTTATATTTAATTTTGCCGAGTTTCGTTACGCCGTCTACAAGCATTGCCACTTCTTCGGAAAATGCTTCTTTCAGGTCATCGAGCGTCACATCTGTATCTTCCACGACATCGTGCAAAAATCCGCCCGCGATTGTGGAAGGGTCCATTTCAAGATCAACGAGAATCCCCGCAACCTGAATCGGATGAATAATATATGGCTCGCCCGATTTGCGGTATTGCTCGCGATGAGCATCTTCAGCGTACAGATATGCTTTTTCGACAAATGCGATATGCTCATCAGATAGATAGCTGCGCGCTTTATCTATAACTTGCTCGGCAGTCAATACTTGTTCGTTCGCCATGGAATCACCTTTTTTAAAATGTAAACTGTATTGTAGTTTATTATCAAGAAAAAAACGAAAGATGTAAAGAGCAGAAGTTCAAATAGCCAAATATTATATAAAATAAATGCAAAACAATAGGAAAAAAGCACCCTGACATGGAGTGCTTTTTCGTTATGCGGTTATCCTTAGTATTTCATCAATGTTAAGATGTCGTAATTTTCCAGCTTATTTCTGCCGTCAAGGTAAGAAAGCTCGATTAAGAAAGCGATACCAGCAACAACGCCGCCAAGTTCTTCAACAAGTTTGATTGTCGCTTCAATTGTGCCGCCTGTCGCAAGCAGGTCATCTGTAATAAGCACACGCTGACCAGGCTTAATCGCATCTTTGTGGATCGTTAATACGTCTTTTCCGTATTCCAAGCCATAATCCACTTTGATTACTTCACGAGGCAACTTGCCTTCTTTGCGGACCGGCGCAAAACCTACGCCAAGCGCGTAAGCAACGGGACAGCCGATAATAAAGCCGCGTGCTTCAGGGCCAACGACCAAATCAATTTGCTTTTCTTTCGCATATTCAACAATTTGATCTGTGGCATAGCGGTATACATCGCCTTTATCCATCAGTGTCGTAATATCTTTAAATTGCACGCCCTCTTTCGGGTAATCCGGTACAATTGTTACGTATTGTTTTAAATCCATCTGTTTTATGTCCTCCTCGTACTTTCATAAGCCTCTGAATCTTGTTTCATCAGCTTATTCAGCCATTCCTTCAGCTCTTCAGCAGAAGAATAATTCAGCTTTTGATCCAGTTCCATCAGCTGCTGTTTCGCCTGATATGTTTGTGAGTCTGTTAAGTCGCGTTTCTTTGCTCCGCTCACAACAGACAGCACACCATTCTCTATTTTAACAAAACCGAGATCAAAAAACACCTTTGTCATGAAATTGATTGTTTCAACGGACCATCCTTTATGTTTTGCAAGCTCTGAACCGTGTTTTTTCACGTCAAAAGCGCCTCTTTTCAGCAAGAACGCATAATACCATTTAAAGTGGTCTCTTGCGGGAAAAGTTGATAAGAAGTGGTCCTCATGATTAAGAAAAATAAAATATATCCGCTCAGGCGCTTTGCCCTCCAGCAAACGTGCGAGCATGTCCAGCGAAGGCGGCGGATCCAGTAATACAATATATGCACCATCGAGGTCAAACGCCTTTGCTTGATCTTTAGAACTGATGACGTGCACTTCTCGGCGAAGGTCTTCAGTTTGAAGTAATGTTGTTGAGTCTTCTTTGAAAGAGACAATGGCCCGTTTAGCAGATGGAAGGGCGGAAACTGTGTCTTCCCACGTCCGTTTTCCCCTTAAATCAAACAGCTGCCATTCAGAAACAGCGGCATCCTTTATCATAAGCTGCGGCTTTTTTCGATTGTTCCATTCGTTGATTGACATCTCACCGACAATGGAAATTCTTGAACCCGGTACGATGCCTTCTTCAAGCTCGCCTTTATTAAAACCAACGCAATCAAGCTGGGACGACTCGTTTCTGATCGTCATTTTGACATGAGTTTTATTTGCCCCTATCTTGCGGACATCTTCCAGTACTGCGTTTTCTACGAGAACGTGCGGTTTCGGGTTCAGCATGCCAAAAGGAGACAGCATGTTCATTTCTGCGATGCTTTCAACTGTAATGTCTTCGACGCCGCAGACAAGGTCGACTTCCTGTACGGGAATAAAATCCTCTTCCGTAAGCGTATTGTCCGCTATTTCATTCAGCCTGCTTCGCAAATCCGGCACATCTTCGGCTTTCAGCGTCATCCCCGCAGCCATTGGATGGCCGCCGAAATGAGGAAGAATATCTCTGCATTCAGAAAGGCTCTCAAATAAATTAAATCCTCTGATGCTTCGGGCCGAACCTTTAGCGATTCCCTTTTCTTCATCAATGCCAAGAACAATGGCCGGTCGGTAGAAACGGTCCACAAGCTTTGAAGCCACAATCCCGACGACTCCCGGGTTCCATCCGGCTTTGGCCACGACAATTGCAGTTTGATCGAGCCCTTGCTGTTCAACCATTTCAATCGCTTCATCCGTCATTTTGCTGACCATTTTTTGGCGCTCTTTGTTCAGCTGGTCAATTTCTGCGGCAAGCTCTTCCGCTTCAAACGAATCCTCTGACATAAGCAAATGAACAGCGGGATCCGCCTGTTCGATTCTTCCAACGGCATTCAGCCTTGGTGCGAGCTGAAATCCGACAGTTTCTTCGTTCGCTTCTCCGATGTCTCCGCCTGACAGCTTAATCAGCTCTTTTAAGCCGAGCCGATTTGTCCGTCGAAGCCTTTCAAGTCCTAGTGTTGCAATTAATCTGTTTTCGTCATGCAGCGGGACTAGATCGGCAATGGTGCCGATAGCCGCCAGGTCAAGCAGTTCATCAGGAAGTTCACCCAATAAAGCGTGGGCAAGCTTAAACGCGACTCCAACCCCGGCAAGCTCCTTAAACGGGTAAGTGCAGCCAGGCTGCTTCGGGTGGACGATCGTATGGACATCTGGAAGCTCCGGTCCCGGTTCATGATGATCGGTAATGATGACATCCAGTCCAAGTTCCTTTGCCACCTTCGCTTCATGCACAGCGGCAATTCCTGTATCAACCGTAATGATCAAAGAGAAGCCCCGTTCTTTAATCGAACGAAACGCCTGTTCATTAGGTCCATATCCTTCTTTAAAACGGTCAGGTATATAAAAATCAACTTGAGCCGACAGTTTTTGCAGCGTGTGAAGCATAACTGACGTACTTGTAACCCCATCGGCGTCATAATCGCCATATATCATAATCTTTTCTTGTTGTGAAATCGACTGTTTTATTCGATCTGCCGCTTCTTTCATGCCTTTCATTTCAAAAGGATCATAAAAATCGGCATCCTTTGTATGTAAAAACAGCCTAGCGCTTTCTGCCGTATCAAAGCCTCTTTTTACAAGCAGGGACGCAACAAGAGGTGTTATATGCAATTGTTCTGTGAGTGATTTGACCTTATCCTGATCTGGTCGCTGGATTTCCCATCGCATTTTTGACGCTAACATAAATTCACCCCTCAACCACCCTATTATACTAGAGCAGGCTGAGGGGTTTCAAATAATATTCGAAAACTAGTCTTTTTTCTCAATCATGGCTGATGCATCCTGTGTGTCAGTCTGATCAGCAAGATGAGTATCCTCTTGTTTATGTATTGCCGTTCTATTTTCTTTCCGCAAGATTTTTATTTCCCGCTTCAATTTCATTACCTGAAAAATGCCGACAGAAAATACGATCAGCGCTCCCATTAAAACTGAGCCCAAAATAACAAGAATGAGCGGCCATTCTGATCTTCCAAACAGGTAATCAACTTCTACGGATCGAACATTAATGACTGCGAAAATAGCGACAATTAAGGTGAAAATAAGTGCGAAAATAATGGTCCATTGTTTATTCATTCTCTTTTCCCCCAAACTTCTTATTGAGGTAACTTTCCCCATCAAGACTGGTTTTAAACATGGCTTAACACTAGGTTAAGCCCCCTTTGCTGTTAATTTTTCCCGGATCAGCCTCTTCAGTCCGGTTCCCTCACCGGAAATCACAAGTGTATCGCCTTCGTCAATGACTGTTTCAGAGCTCGGATTCAGTTGTTTATCCTGATTCTTCTTAATAATTGCAATGACCGTCACATGATATTCCTGACCCACATTCAACTCACCAATCGTCTGATGAATAGCAGGCGCTCCCGCCTCTGCTTTACACCACTCTATAATCAAATCATCAAGGGCTGACTCGACCTGTTCTAATGCTTTCGGTTTATAGGCCATTCCGCCAAGAATTGCAGACATTTGCCTTGCTTCAGCGTCATCAAACTGCACGGAGGCAACACATTCCTCATGGTCGTTTTCGTCAAAATAGTAAAGCTCTCTCCGTCCGTCATGATGAATGATAATTGAAATTTTATCACGGTTTCTAGTAATCATTTCAACTTTTTGTCCTATGCCCGGCAGCTCTGATTCGCGAACCCTCATATATAAACCCTCCTACATATCTGAAAACCAGTCATAAACACTTTTAACACCATATATATGTTTAAATGTAAGCGTATGTCATTATAGCAAATGTCTATTTTAAGTTCAATGAAACTTCAAAAAACAGGCTGCCCTGCAGAGGACAGCCTGATATTTTTTATTGCGCCGAATCTTTTTTCAGTTCTCTTCCTTTCCATGCAAGCCAAATTTGTGCGGCAATGTATAGAGAAGAATAAACGCCTGTTAACAGCCCGACCAATAAAGCAATTGAGAAGTTAGTAATAGAAGATGCTCCAAAGATCAGCAATGTCACAACAACAATCACAACAGTTAATACAGTGTTAATTGAACGTGTAAAGGTTTGCTGCAGGCTCAGGTTTACTATATGGTTCAGATCGGCAAATGTTTTCGGCTTACGCTTTTTCATATGCTCGCGGACCCTGTCAAATGTAACGATTGTATCGTTAATGGAATACCCGATTATCGTCAAGATGGCCGCGATGAACGTAACATCTACCTCAAGCCTTGTAATACTGAAGAACGTGACGATAAAGAATGCGTCATATAGCAATGAAGCGATGGCAGCAATCGCCATTTTGTATTCGAATCGGATTGAAACGTAAATAATGATGCCAATAGAAGCTATAGCAACTGCGTACAGCGCATTTCTTGCCAGCTCCTTACCGACTGTCGGTGAAACTGTGCTGACATTTGGCTCTGATCCGTATTTGTCTTTAAAATACGTTTTTACTTTTGCTATGGTTTCTTTATCTGGCACCCCGACAAAACGGGCAACACCGATATTGCTCTTTTCGCCTGACAGAACTACAGTATCAGGGTCCATACCCAGAGATTCAAAATCCTTCTCAACTTGCTCTGTCGTCAGCTTATGGTCGCTTTGTACTTCAATCCGTGCACCGCTAGCAAAGTCAATGCCAAGATTCAGCCTGAACACAAGCAGGATAATAATCCCGGCAACCGTGACTGCACTGGAGAAAATAAAGAAGTATTTGCGTTTGCTCGTGAAATCCCATTTTTGGAATGGCGTATGCGGCTCTGTATTTTCATCCGTATCCTGAATATCCATGATATGTTTCTTATTGACACCAAACCAGCCTTTTTTCCGATCAAGCCATCTGCTTTCCACAAGGAGAGCGAGGAGAAATCTCGATAAGAAAACGGCAGTGATAAAGCTTGTCAAAATCGATAGGATCAGCATTGTCGCAAACCCTTTAACAGAGCTTGTCCCAAAGATAAAGAGCACAACCGCTGCAATAATGGTTGTAATATTCGCATCAAAAATCGTCGCAAATGACCGTCTGTTTCCTGAACGGAAGGCAGAGCGGACTGACTTTCCTAGCTTGAGCTCTTCTTTAATCCGCTCATAGGTAATAATGTTGGCGTCAACAGCCATCCCGACACCTAAAATGAGAGCGGCAATTCCCGGAAGCGTGAGTACGGCATTCATCCAGTCAAAGATCTGGAGTGTAATGTAGATATAAACAGATAGCGTAATCACCGCGATTAATCCCGGCAGACGGTAATAGAAAAGCATAAATAAGAAAATAATTGCAATACCGACAATACCGGCAAACACCGTATCATGGAGAGCCTGCTGGCCGAATTGTGCGCCTACTGATGTCGAATACTTTTCAGTCAGTTTCACAGGAAGTGCGCCTGCGTTTAAAATGCTGGCTAAATCTTTTGCTTCTTGAGCTGTGAAATGACCTTCAATTTTTACATCAGTTGTATTTAGCTCCTGACTTACATTTGGAGCGGATACAAATTTAGGATGCTCTTTTTGAACTTCTTTCTTAAAGGAATCACCTTTATCATAATCCAGCCAAATGACAAGCTGGTTGTTTGGCGCCATTTTCATGACCTTCTTGGTCACTTCACCAAATTTATCAGCGTCTTTCAGCTTAATCGTGACAATTGGCTCATTTGTTGTGCTGTCATAAGTTTGTTTAGCGCCGTTTTCGACTAGATCAGCACCGTTTAACAGTTCCTTATCATTTGCATCTCTGAAAGAAAGCTGCGCTTCAGTCGCCAAAATTTCACGCGCTCTGTTTTGGTTTGTCACACCAGCGAGCTGAACGCGAATCCGGTTATTCCCTTCAATTTGGATGTTCGGTTCGCTGACACCGAGAACATTGGCCCGGCGGTTCAATGCCTCTACTGTGCTGACCAGAACGTCTTTTGTGATTTTGTCACCTTTTTTTACAGGCTGTACATCATACAGCACCTCAAATCCGCCTTGCAAATCCAATCCTAACGTAATATTGTTAGCGGCAGGCTTCGTAAAGTAGCCCAAGCCCGTGCCGATCAATAGAACGAAAAGGAAAAACGCAATCAAGCGTCCTTTTTTCATTATGTATATCCTCCCTTAAACCTGTGCGAATCAACCTGCTATCTCAGCAGTTCTTCCAATGCTTCCTGGCCCTCTTCACTGCCCAGCCAATTAGACGTTTTAAATGACTCAACGGTTGCATAGTTCATAAATTCGCCAATTTTCACTGATAAAATATCACTCGCCAGTTCATAAATGTTCAGTTCCGTTTTCTTTTTCCACTTCTTATCTGTTAAGTATGACCACAAACTTTCGAGTTCAACATCATCATACCCGAGAATCTTAAACTCTTCCAGTTTGCTGTAAAGAAACGGCCTGACGTGGTCTTTATATAGATCGGCTGGATGCTTCTCCACGAATTCCACGCTCCTTTTTTATTGTTTTTCAAGAAGACTTGTCATGCTTGGACGATATATACGCATATCTTTATTGTATATGATTCCAGGTAGTTTGAGAAGGCAGGGGGTAAAAATGGCGAAACAGACGTTTTTAAAGGGCACTCTTATCCTTATCGCAGCAGGAATGGTTACAAGAATGCTCGGGTTTGTCAACCGGGTGGTTATCGCCCGTTTTATCGGTGAAGAAGGAGTCGGGCTTTACATGATGGCAGCGCCCACCTTCTTCTTGGCCACTACATTAACTCAATTCGGTCTGCCGGTCGCGATCAGCAAGCTAGTCGCTGAAGCTAGTGCGCGCGGAGATCATCAAAAAACGAAAAATATTTTAGTCATGTCTCTGACCATTACGGGAGTGCTCAGCCTCATCTTTACACCGCTGTTTCTGTTTTTCGCCCCGGTTATGGCTGAAACGATGCTGACAGATAAGCGAACACTGTATCCGCTCTTGGCCATTACGCCGGTTGTGCCGATTATTGCTATATCGAGTGTGCTGAGGGGATACTTTCAAGGAAAACAAAATATGAACCCGCTTGCTATGTCACAAGTCCTTGAACAGGTTGTCCGCATTTCACTCGTGGCTGTCTGCACAACGATTTTTCTCCCTTACGGAATTGAATATGCTGCAGCGGGGGCAATGCTATCCTCAGTGGCAGGGGAGCTGGCATCACTTCTTTATTTATTCGTTTGCTTTAAGTATAAAAAGACAATTAAAATCAGAAAGCATTTTTTCCAGTCAATTAAAAACGGAAAACAAACCTTTACCCAATTAATGAGCGTGTCACTTCCAACAACCGGGAGCCGCTTTATCGGAAACCTCTCTTGGTTTTTCGAGCCAATCGTCGTCGCTCAAAGCCTTGCCATCGCCGGTGTGGCAACAGTTGCCGCAACAAAGCAATACGGGGAACTGACCGGCTTTGCCATGACGCTGCTGACTCTGCCCAGCTTTATTACATATTCTTTGTCGACCGCGCTTGTTCCTGCGATCAGTGAAGGAATGGAGCAGAAAAAATTGCAGGTGGTGGAATACCGCTTGGAACAGGCGATGCGTCTCTGTCTGCTCAGCGGAGGCATTTCAGTTGTTATTTTATTTGTATTTGCAGATGAGCTGATGAGAGTGATGTACGGTTCCTCAGGCGCAGCTGTATTTATAAAAGTAATGGCCCCATTTTTTCTGCTTTATTATTTCCAAGGCCCGCTTCAAGCTGTGCTGCAGGCGCTTAATTTGGCTGGAGCTGCGATGATGAACAGCTTAATCGGAGCGCTTGTCAAAACAGGCCTTATTTTTGTCCTTGCCACAAGGCCTTCTCTTGGCATTATGGGCGCGGCATTAGCCATTGTGACAGGCATGGTGCTCGTCACGCTATTGCACGCAGCAACCGTAAGCAAAGTGCTGCCGATCAGCATCAAAATCAAGGAGTATGCGCTCAGCTTCGCTGTTATTGTAATTTGCGGATTTATCAGCTCCGCCATCAAACAATATATAAGCTTTGGAGCATCTGAGGCTGTCAATCTAGCCGGATGGATTGCGGTGAGCGCCGCCATTTATATAATCCTCCTGCTCGTTTTCCGTTTAATTAAAAAAGATGAGCTTCGCCGCATTCCCATTATCGGACGTCTAATCGTCCGATAACGGTTACGGGCGGTGCCCATCTTTTTCATCAATAAATAATTCTCCGTCTGTAAACGAGCAAAAAGAAATATCTGAAGGGTTTGTGTATCCGTGTTTTTGCAAACTTTCGAGCAGCCATTTTTTATCTTTACTGATTCTGGACAGGTTTTCTGTTTGAATGAAGCCGTCTATAATGAGCGGCATTTCGAGCTGTCGATGCTCTCCGCTGTTTTCTTTCTTAACAATAGTCAGTTTGCCCGACGGCTCTAAAATAGCAAATGATACGTCAGCTACTCTGTCGATGCTATTTTCTCTGAGCTGAACCATTAAATCATCAAAATTATAACGCTGTGATTTCATGGCGTCTTCGTCAATTTTTCCATATTTGATAATTATGGTCGGCTTACCGTCAAGAAGCTGGCGGACTTTTCGGTTTTTTAAAGAAAAGTATGCCAAAGTCACTTGAATGATCATTAATACAAGCATTGGCAAAATGGTATGAAATAGATGATCGTCTACGTTTTCTATGGCTAAAACGGCAATTTCAGCCATCATGATAAAGACAACGAGATCTAATATACTAAGCTCTCCGATCTCCCGCTTGCCCATGAGACGAAAAATGATCAATATCACAAAATACAATACGACTGTGCGAAACGCAATAGTGAGAAGCTCTTCCATCATGCACCTCCAACTCATTATAGGTTGCAACAAAATGATCAATTTATGTAAGAAAAACCGATTGCATTTCACAAAGCTTTTACGTCTAATTCATGGGATAAGGGAATACATTTTTACAAAGACGAGCCATCAGCATGTCTGACGGCTTTGTGCAAAAAGAACAGAAGCCTTTTAATACAGGCAGAAAGGAGACAATCATGGAGGAGACGAAACAAGTTGGAAAAGGCATTCTTTACGGCTTAATCGCCATATTTGCAGCCATGCTCCTGACAAGTTTGACGGTTTCACTTTTATTGACCGCAACCTCGCTGGAAGAATCATCATTTAACTGGCTGATCACAGCTATCTCATTTCTCTCTTTATTTATCGGCGGGTTCATTTCAGGCGGGAAAGGCAAGGAAAGAGGCTGGATGATTGGAGCATTGACTGCCTTAAGTTTTTCTCTGATTATCTTATTGTTTCAGTATTTAGGATTCGGAAAGACATTTACAGCAGAACAGCTGATCTTCCATCTGGGATTTTTAGGGGTGTGCATGCTGGGCGGGATTTTCGGCGTGAATATGAGGGGAAACAGGTCTTCCACATAAAAAAGAGCGGGCTCACTTGCCCGCTCTTTTTTGTTTGCTATGTATAGCTCCTGCTGTTATTCAGCAGCAGAAACTTCTCTGATCGCGCGGCGGTCGAACGTAAGACGTGTGTTATCACCAGTCTTAATTACGACTTTGCTTTCGTCGATAGAGTCAACAGTACCGTGCAATCCCCCGATTGTCACTACTGAATCGCCTTTTTTCAGTTCCTCTTGCATTTGGCGTACAGCCTTTTGCTGCTTTTGCTGAGGACGAATCAGCAAGAAGTAAAGGACCGCAAACATTAAAATAATAGGAACCAATGTACCTAAAGTGCCAGTCATCATTTTCACCCCTTTCTGTAAGCCTGTTATGTTTATTTAGAAGCTTTTCGCATTTGGCTTGTTATAGCCGTAACGCTCAAAGAACTCTTCTCTGAAATCACCCAGACGATCCTCGCGAATAGCCTGTCTTACCTGCTCCATTAAGTGTAACAGAAAATGAAGGTTATGGTAAGTTGTTAATCGAAGGCCGAATGTTTCATTGCAGCGAATCAAGTGCCTAATGTACGCGCGAGTGTAGTTTTTACATGTATAGCAATCACACTCTTCATCAATCGGACGGAAGTCTCTTTCAAATTTCGCATTTTTCATATTGAGTCGTCCTTCAGCAGTAAACACTGTGCCGTTTCTTGCAATCCGTGTAGGCAGCACACAGTCAAACATATCGACCCCGCGGATCGCTCCGTCGATCAGTGCATCCGGAGAACCTACTCCCATCAGATATCTCGGTTTATCCTTCGGCAAGAGCGGTGTTGTAAATTCGAGTACACGGTTCATGACATCCTTCGGTTCACCTACAGACAATCCGCCTATAGCATATCCCGGAAAATCAAGGGAAATCAAGTCCTTCGCACTTTGTGTCCGCAGATCTTCATATTCTCCGCCTTGTACAATACCAAACAGCCCTTGTTCATCCTGACGATTGTGGGCATTCAGGCAACGTTCCGCCCAACGGCTTGTCCGTTCAACTGACCTCTTCATGTAGTCGTACTCCGCCGGGTATGGCGGGCATTCATCAAACGCCATCATAATATCAGAGCCGAGTGCGTTTTGGATCTCCATCGCTTTTTCCGGAGATAAAAACAGCTTGTCTCCATTTAGATGATTGCGGAAATGGACACCCTCTTCCTCTATATTACGAAACTTGCTTAAAGAAAAGACCTGAAAACCGCCTGAATCGGTTAAAATTGCGCGGTCCCAGTTCATAAATTTATGGAGCCCGCCCGCTTCTTTGACAATGTCTTGGCCCGGACGAAGCCATAGATGATAAGTGTTGCTCAAAATGATGCCTGCATCCATTGCTTTCAGCTCTTCAGGCGACATTGTTTTGACTGTCGCCAGTGTGCCGACCGGCATAAAAACCGGCGTTTCGAAGGAGCCGTGAGGCGTATGCACTTTGCCCAGCCGCGCTCCTGTTTGTTTGCATTCTTTTATAAATTCATAGCGTATTGGTTGTTCAGCCACTTTTGATGAGGCCTCCTGTTCTCAAATTATATAATCAGCATCGCGTCTCCGAAGCTGAAGAAACGGTATTCCTCTTCCACTGCATGGTTATAGGCACGCAGAATGTTTTCTCTTCCAGCAAGCGCGCTGACCAGCATAATCAATGACGATTTCGGCAAATGGAAGTTTGTAATCATTCCGTCAATGGCTTTAAATTCATAGCCCGGATAAATAAAAATAGATGTCCAGCCGCTTGATGCTTTAAATTCCCCGTCATGTTCCCCGGCAATCGTCTCAAGCGTGCGTGTCGAGGTCGTGCCGACAGAAATGATTCTGCCGCCATTTTCTCTTACTTTGTTTAAGGCTGCAGCCGTTTCTTCTGACATTTGATAAAACTCTGCATGCATATTATGCTCTTCCACTTCATCGGCACTCACAGGGCGAAACGTTCCAAGGCCTACGTGGAGTGTGATGAACTCAATTTGCACGCCTTTGTCTTTCAGCTGCTGTAAGATTTCTTCCGTGAAGTGAAGGCCAGCTGTAGGCGCAGCAGCAGAGCCGATTTCTTTTGAATACACTGTCTGGTAGCGCTCTTTGTCATCAAGCTGTTCTTTGATATATGGAGGGAGCGGCATCTCTCCAAGGGATTCGAGCACCTCGTAGAAAATACCGTCATATTGAAATTCCATCTTTCTGCCGCCGTGCTCAAGCTCTTCCGTGCAGATTGCCTTCAATCTTCCGTCTCCAAATGTGACAACAGTTCCTTTTTTCACCCGTTTCGCCGGTTTGGCAAGTGTTTCCCATTTATCACCGGTTTCCTGTTTCAACAAAAGAAGTTCCACTTTCGCGCCGGTATCCTCTTTTGTGCCGAATAACCGCGCAGGCAGCACCCGGGTATTGTTCAGGACAAGACAATCGCCTTCGTTAAAGAAGCTGATAATGTGTTTAAACGAGCTGTCAGTAAGCTCTCCTGTATGTTTATCGAGCACCATCAGCCTTGAAGCATCACGCTGCTCCAACGGTACTTGTGCAATTAAACGTTCTGGTAGTTCAAAATCAAATAAATCGACTTTCATGATGATTTCACCTTTATTCTAGTCTTTTGTTATTTCATTCTGCCAAAAAGATTAAGCAAAATTGATAATACCACACTTATAATAATACAAATGACAACCGGGAAGAAAAACGTGACATTTCCTTTTTTTACAAAAATATCTCCCGGCATCTTGCCGACAAAATGCAAAACTGCTCCGATAATAAGCAAAACAGCACCAAGAATCATAATGATCTTAGGAAATTCAGTCATATCGGGGAGCCTCCATTTGGAAATGATGATAAACGGCCGGTGTCACGATCCTTCCACGCGGCGTTCTTTGTATAAATCCAATTTGCAGCAGATATGGTTCATATACGTCTTCAATCGTATGCGATTCCTCGCCGATGGTAGCTGAAATCGTATCAAGGCCTACTGGGCCGCCGTTGAATTTTTCGATCATGCCCATCAGCAGCTTATGATCAATATGATCCAAACCGAGGCGGTCAACCTGAAGCCGCTCCAGCGCATTCTGAGAAATGTCTTCCGTAATCCTGCTGTCACCCAGCACTTGGGCGAAATCGCGCACCCTTCTCAGCAGGCGGTTCGCCACGCGGGGCGTCCCTCTCGATCTTCTTGCAATTTCAAGAGCCGACGGTTTATCAATCTCAACCTCGAATACATCAGCGGTTCTTGTGACAATATCCGCCAGTTCTTCTTGTGTATAGTACTCAAGGCGAGACATCACGCCGAATCTGTCTCTTAAAGGAGCCGTCAAAAGCCCCACCCTCGTCGTGGCTCCCACCAGCGTAAAAGGCGGAAGGTCGAGCCGAACCGAGCGGGCAGATGGGCCTTTGCCAATCACAATGTCCAGGCAAAAGTCTTCCATTGCAGGATAAAGCACCTCTTCGATCGATCTGTGCAGCCTATGTATTTCATCAATAAATAATACATCTCCCGGTTCCAGCGCCGTTAATATAGCAGCCAAATCACCAGGCCTTTCAATCGCAGGCCCTGATGTCGTCCGCAATTCCACTCCCATTTCATTGGCTACAATGGAAGCAAGCGTTGTTTTTCCGAGTCCGGGCGGCCCGTACAGAAGAACATGATCCAGCGTCTCCTGTCTCATTTTCGCCGCATCTATAAACACGCGCAAATTTTCTTTTACCTTATGCTGCCCGATATACTGTGCCAGATTTTGCGGCCTCAGGCTTTGCTCTATCACTGATTCATGGTTGTCTGCTTCACTTGAGACGAGCCGTTCATCCATGAACATCACCTTACTTTAATAGTTTTTGTAATGCTTTTTTCACATATTGGTCTGTTGTCAGCCCAATTTCTTCTTTAAGGTGAGGAAGCACCTTTTTGATTTCTTTTTCAGCATATCCGAGAACCCTGAGGGCTTCAAGTGCTTCTTCAAGAGCCGTTTCCGCTGTTTGCTTTTCAAGCCTTTCTTCATGATTAAACAGATTTTCAATCATTTCAGGCACAACATCTGCCAGCTTTCCTTTTAAATCTAGAATAATCTGGCGTGCGGTTTTCTTTCCTACTCCAGGAAACTTGACCAAAAAAGCTTCATCCTCATTTTCAATTGCTTGGATGACCGCTCCGGGATCACCCGAGCCCAAGATGGCAAGTGCTCCTTTCGGGCCAATTCCGGTCACGTTTAACAGCTTTGTAAAGAGCGCCTTCTCCTCTCTTGTTGAAAAACCGTAAAGCGAAAAAGCATCCTCTCTGATATGATGGTATGTAAAAATCGTTTCTTGGCTTCTCTCCTTATATATAAACGGATTCGGCGTGAAAATCTGATAGCCGATGCCGCCGTTCTCTATGACAATATATTGGGGAGATACATAATCAATCGTCCCTTTAACAAATTCAATCACGCAAATTCACCTCTTTGACTGTTCTTCATTGTACCATAAAAACAGCCAAAGTCTTATAGAAAAGTTAACATATGTTCGCTTCTCTCTCATTCTTTCACGAAAAAAAAGACATGAATACATGTCTTCAATCAGCGGACGCTACCCGCTGTATGTCTTCATATGTTCGATGACATCCTCAAACTCCGCTTTTGTCCGAAATGGAATGCCTTTCAGCAGATTTTTTTGCATATGGCTTTCCAGCCTTTCTAAATCAATTTGAAAAAAAGACTGAATTGGTTCGGAAGCTGGCTCAGGCCGCCCATGAAAAGTGGAAATCACTCCATTATCCGATACACCGATATACCCGTTGACCTTGCTGAGCGGAGAAATATCGTCCATTTGCTTCCGGAAGAGCACATATCCCTTTTTTTGTTCCACAAGCGTCCATCCGGCATAAGCTGCCCAAAAATCATCCATAGAAAACACTTTTTCATGCTTATGCTCAATGCTGACATCGCCGTCCAAATACACCTTTTCAAGCTGCACATGCACCTGCAGCGGCTCATAGTGCTCCACTTCCGCGCCAAGTGCGCGGGAAGGAGCTCCTATTAAAAATACTGCCGCTGAGCAAAGAATGCCCAGCAAAAGATACGCCGTGCTGAATCGTTTCACCCTCTACACCTCTTTGCACACGTTTATGATTAGTTTGACCAAAGAGGCTACTGCTTAACCGTTTTATCAAAATTTGTCTGCACATTTTCCCTGACAAACCGTTCCTCCGTATACACACCTGTGCTTTGCTCAGAAATTGTCAAGAATCGCGTCAGAAAGGCACTGAAAAAATACAATGCCGCAAAGATCCAAATCACGCCGCCTGCACCGAGCGGCCCAATGAAAAGACTCACGATGCCCGGCGCGATAAACGCACATAAACCAGATCCCAAATTCAACACTGACATGGCAGCACCTTTATTATCAGGTGCAAGCGTCGGCAAAAGCGCGCTTAATGGAACGTACCCTGCTAAAGCCGCGCCGTAGCAGCAGGCGATAATCATGAGCACCCAATACTGATGCCCGATCAGCTGAGGCGTGTAATACAGCGCCAGCGTAAAAATACCGCATCCGACACCGCCAAACCACATGACCGTATTGCGCCAGCCAAGTCTATCTCCGACTGCACCGAAAATGATATTAAACACAATATTCACAAAAAACAGCGTCCCCCATATTTGCAGCCATTCCGAAACCGAATACCCGTATCGTGCTAAATAAGTAGGAAGAAAGATGGCAAATCCAAATTGTCCTATCGCATTAATCGTCTTGACCACTCCGCCGATGCCTACCTTTGGGTTTTCAAACATAATCGTAAATGCCTTCGACAGTTCTTTCCATTTCGGCTGATCTTGTTTTTGTATCGGAGTAAATTTATCTTTGTTAAAAAATAAGGCAAGAATTCCGCCTGCCGCCACAAACAGTAAAGCGCTCCAAAGCGTATTGATTTCTCCAAAGGCCGGAACTGCATAGCTGGAATAGAACGGGCCGAGCACGTTAAGGCCGCACGTAAACATAAACCAAAACCAGCCGACGGCTTTGCCGAGAATATTTTGAGAGGTGCTGTATGACACCCATACGAGAAAAGAGTATGCAAACAGCGGATATCCCAAGCCTCTAAGAGCATAGCTGCCCAAGAGAGCCGGATAATACATATGAGGAATCGCCCAGCCGATAAAAGCGGCCGAACCGAGGATAAATGCAAGCAATCCGACAGTCATCGTTTTTCTCGGCCCCCAAGTTTGGACAAACGTTCCTGAAAGCCAAGCTGAGATGGTGACAGCAATGCCGTACATGGTAAATAACGATGCGGATTGCTGCATACTGAGACCATGATCAACGAGAAAAGGAGACAGCCAGCCTTGCTCGAGGCCGTCTCCAACCATAAAGATGACAACGCCAATATAACCCCAAACCATGTGAGAAGGAATTCCGATTTTGTTCAAAACATTTCCTTTAGCATGTACTGTATTCATTTTCTCCACCGCCTACTTAAAGTATCAATGGAGTATATACCCAAGCTTGCTGAATTGTAATCCTGTTAGATTAAAAAGCGATTTTTTCAGTGTGCTCAATGCTGACAGGCATGCCAAAAGCAAGCGATTGCTGTGCTGCTCTGGCGATCCTTCCGGCCTGTAAACCGTCATTGCCGGTGCAGGGAGTCTCCTGGTTTGTGCCGATCGCTTCTGCAAAACGGAGAATCTCCTCCTCATATGCATCCTTATAGCGTTCAAGGAAAAAGAAATGCGGTTTATCCTTCATCACAAAATCAGCTGTTGACACCTCAACCGTTGTCGGCCTGCTATTGTCAGCCGCTGCAGAGCCTTTCGTCCCGAAAACCTCAACCCGCTGGTCATATCCGTACACAGCTTGGCGGCTGTTATCAATCACAGCCATGGCACCGTTTTCAAAAGTCAGTGTAATAACAGCTGTATCAATATCACCCAGCTCCGCAAAAGAAGGATTCACCAAAGCCGCCCCTTTGGCATACACTTCCGTCACTTCGCTTCCCATAATATATCTGGCCATATCAAAATCATGGATCGACATATCCATAAACAATCCGCCTGACGTACGGACATAATCTATATTCGGGGGTTCTGGGTCCCGGGACGTGATTCTTAATAAATGAGGTGTACCGATTTCACCATTTTCAACAATCGTTTTGATTTTCTTAAAATGAGGATCAAAGCGGCGGTTAAATCCGACTTGAAGTGTTACCCCGTGTTTCCGGACAGCCGCAAGCGCTTCACTCGTTTCGTCCAGAGAGAAACTAACGGGCTTCTCACAAAATATATGCTTTTTCGCCTCGGCTGCTTCTTTGATCATCTGTGCATGTACGGCTGTAGGAGAGCAAATAAAAATAGCATCAATATCAGGATCATGTAATAAATCACGATAATCAGAGGTTATGTATTCAATCTGATTACTGTCGGCCCAGCTTTTTATACGGCTTGCCTGAATGTCAGAGACTGCTTTTATTTTCATGTGAGGAATCCGGCTTATATTTTGAACATGAAGTTTGCCGATGCGGCCTGCACCGATAATCCCTGTCACAATCTGTTTTGTCATGGCTTCTTCCCCCTTGATCATTCACGAAAGCGCTTTATTTAAAATTAATACTATCCCATTTGTAAGCGCTTTTCAAGAATGGAAATTAAACGTTCTATGTCTCTTTTATCACAATTCATGCTTATAAGTAGCCTTCTTCTTCAAGACCAGATACACTAGAATTAGGCTCTTTTTCCTGAACAGTTTATGATTTTCCTATAAACAGCTGCATAAAATAGAGCAAAGAAGGTGAATGAAATGCTGACAAAAGCAGAGGCACTGGCCCATTCCGTCATATACCGCAAGAACAGCAGATTTGATAAAGTCAAAGAGAAATCCGAGGAATTAACACTAATCGGCAAGGGAAGAAGCGCCTATGTGTTTGCCTTAACAGAAGGCGGTCGAAAAATGGCGCTGAAAGTATTTTTTCCGGAATATCAAGCGACAGCAGTCAAAGAAGCAGCGATCTATGAAAAATTAGCCGGGTCCGCATTCTATCCTGACATTTACGAAACTGGCGATTCATTTATTCTCATGGAATATATTAAAGGTGAAACCTTTTATAACTGTCTGAAGAAAGGCATTGCAATCAGTGATGACATGATTCAGCAGGTTGAAGAAGCGCTTTCTGACGCCCGGGCAGCCGGACTGAACCCGTCAGATATTCATTTGCGGAATTTGATATTGACAGAAACCGGGGCGGTGCGGGTGATTGATGTTGCGAGATTTGAGCAGACAAAAACATGCACGCAGTGGGACGACTTAAAATCCGCATATGATGCACTCTACAAAAAACCGATATTCCCCAAAAAGATTCCGGGTTTTTGGCTGGAGATCATCGCATTTTTATATAAGAAAGATTGGTTTCAAAAGCATTTCGCACAGCGGAAAAGAAAATATTCTTAAATCAAAAAGGCAGCCGCACAAGCGGCTGCCTTTATCATGTATTTTTTACTTTCTGACGGCAGAAATCAGTTTCATTTGTTCAGGCGACAGCTTAATTCGATAGCCTCTCACAGTTAAGTAGACCGCTTCTGGGTCCTTCTCGCCGGAATGACAATACGTTTTTTCCATTTCTGTCTCCCCCCACCCTTTATTGGCTTTATTTCATCATATCATCGCTTTATTGAGGTAATTTTAAAGAAATGTAAAGATCATATGAATCCGATATATGGTAAAATGAGAGAAAAAAAGGGAGAGAGTCACATTAAGAGACGCAGCAACATCCCGCTTATTATGTTTGCCCTGCTGGTCTTCTTCGGCGGCGCCATCTATTGGATGTTATTTTCACTAAAAAACGTTCCGAAAGGCAATCTCGTCCAATCGGTTGAATCGCCGGACGGCAGCTATACGTTAAACACTTATGTATCCGAAAACACCTTGAGCTTAGATGCAGCCAGAGGTGAACTTGTAAATGAAAAAACACTTGTCAAGAGAACAATCTACTGGAATTACCCGGACAGCCGCCCAGCAGTGACGTGGATCAATCACAATACAGTGAAAATCGGCAATCAGACTTTACATCTCGATACTGATGAAACGTATGATTGGCGAAAAGATGATCATTGGATCCGAGAAGAACCGCCGCAGGCGTCAGTGAGGTGATGAAACATGAATAAGATGAACGGAACAAATGATGAAAAGCATTTTAATCATTTTGTGATTGCTTTATCCTTTATATACGGTTTGACTGAACTAGGCTATTTGTTGCTAAAGAATTTTATAACAATTGCCATAAGTTTGCCTCTGTAGAAAAACGCAGCGTAGTCGATACGCCGCGTTTTTTCTTTTTCCCTTCCTCTTCTTATTGATAATTACAGGTCATATAATGTGACAAATCGATTGTAGAAATAGTTCGATTAGACCAAAATCCTTTTTATACATGTATTCGAATTTGAAGTGAGGGGGAAGCTTGATGGCAGATTTTGTTGCTAGTTTGAATGCGGTCTTATGGAGTACGCCCGTCATTTATATTTTATTGGGAATTGGATTCGCCTTTTCAATTATGACCCGTTTTTTACAAGTCCGACATTTAAAAGAAATGATTGTTCAGATGTTCAAAGGCAAGAGCTCTGAAGCCGGCGTTTCATCTTTCCAAGCGTTATCGATTGCGCTGTCCGGCCGTGTGGGCACAGGAAACATCGCGGGAGTGGCGACAGCAATTGCATTCGGCGGACCCGGTGCAGTGTTCTGGATGTGGGCGATTGCCTTTATCGGGGCGGCGAGTGCCTTTGTAGAATCAACGCTTGCTCAAATTTACAAAGTGAAACAAGACGGTCAATATCGGGGCGGTCCTGCTTATTATATAGAAAAAGGCTTAGGCATTAAGTGGTTTGCCGTCTTATTTGCCGCTGCTGCCCTTATTGCAATGGCCTTTCTAATGCCGGGCGTACAGTCCAACTCCATTGCGGCTGGGATCCAAAATGCATTCGGCATTTCTCCTTTCGTCACAGGGTGTGGTCTGGTTTTATTATTAGGGTTTATTATTTTTGGCGGCGTCAAACGAATTGCCAATGCGGCGCAAATGATTGTTCCATTTATGGCCATTGGATATATCCTGCTGTCTTTGATTATTATTGTCATGAATGTGTCTGAATTGCCTGCTGTGATCTCATTAATATTCAAAAGTGCTTTTGCATTGGATTCCGCTTTTGGCGGCTTGATCGGCATGGCGATTTCCTGGGGCGTTAAACGTGGCATTTACTCAAACGAAGCCGGCCAGGGAACAGGCCCGCATCCGGCAGCTGCTGCAGAAGTTTCTCATCCGGTCAAGCAGGGACTGGTTCAGGCATTTTCTGTTTATATTGACACCTTGTTTGTATGCTCCGCTACAGCTTTCATGATCTTGTTTACCGGCATGTATAATACCCAGGCCGCAGATGGTTCCTTTATCGTTCACCAGCTTAAAGGCGTAGAAGCAGGACCTGGTTTCACACAAGCGGCAATTGACAGTGTTCTTCCCGGATTCGGTGCAGGCTTTGTTGCCATCGCTTTATTCTTCTTCGCTTTTACAACAATTATGGCGTATTACTACATCGCAGAAACAAATATCGCCTATTTAGCACGAGGCAGAGAAAGCAAATGGGCAATGCTTGGCTTAAAACTGATTATTTTAGCCGCCACGTTCTATGGTACTGTGAAAACAGCTTCACTTGCTTGGGCATTAGGGGATGCAGGGCTTGGCATTATGGTATGGCTGAACGTCATTGCCATTGTGCTGCTTAACAAGCCGGCGCTTCTTGCTTTAAAGGATTATGAGCGCCAAAAGAAGCAGGGCTTAGACCCGGTCTTTGATCCAAAAGCGCTGGGTATCAAAAACGCTGATTTCTGGGAGAAAGAATACACTCATGAAAGTGAACGTGTCTCCTGAACATACTAAAACCGGCCCGATATGACCTCGTGCCGGTTTTTTATGAACGATAGTTTGTATACACTTCTTGAACATCATCGTCCTCTTCAAGGACGTCTATTAATGTTTCCAGCTTCTCAACAGCCTGATCATCGGCTTCTGCATAGGTATTGGGAAGCATGGTCACCTCCGCCGAAGAAATTAGATATTTCGATTCGAGGGCTGTTTTCACCTCTTCAAAATGCTCAGGCTCTGTGAAAACCTCATATAGGTCTTCTTCAATTCGCAGCTCTTCTCCTCCTGCTTCAAGCACATCAAGCATGAGCTCATCTTCTTCTATTTGCCGTTCAGTACAGTCTATCGTAATGAACCCCTTTCGTTCAAATAAAAAGGCTACACATCCGCTTTCTCCCAGACTTCCGCCATTTTTATTAAAGGCTGTTCGCACATTTGACGCCGTTCGGTTTTTATTATCTGTTACGCATTCAACCATGACGGCAATCCCTGAAGGGCCGTAGCCTTCATAGGTGATTTCTTCATAGCTGCTTCCGTCTTGGCCTCCCGCAGCTTTTTTAATGGCCCGATCTATATTTTCATTTGGCATATTGGCGCCTTTTGCTTTTTCGATGACAAGACGCAATGCTGAATTTGCTTCTGGATCCGCTCCGCCTTCTTTCGCTGCCACATAGATTTCTTTTGCCAGCTTCATAAATATTTTCCCGCGCTTTGCATCCTGTGCATTTTTTCTTTTTTGAATGTTTTTCCACTTGGAATGGCCTGCCATGTTTTCACCTTCTTTTACATTTTCTATGTACACTTTAATGGGAATTGTTCGCTGATGCAAAGAAAAAGGCTGCCGAATATCACTTCCGGCAGCCCTTCCTTCCTAGCGGTTGTTCATTTTATGAAGTTTTCTGAACAGCCCTTTATCTGTTGATACCTGGACATCACGGCCATTTGCATAGTTGCGCGCTGCTTTTACGACATTATCTCTGTCAGACTTTGTGAACTCTCTGTGGCTTTTGACTGCGATAACTACTCGGTCATCCGATACCATAACTTGTGTGTCATTGACGTTTTTCACTTGTTTCACACGGTTGGCAATTTTTGCAGCCAGTCTTCTGTTTTCTTGGTTGTCATACCCGTTGTTCGCTGCATTCCGATTCATGTTTCGGTTATTCGTGTTGTTATATGTTCCGTCAGTTGCCAAAGGAACACGATCGTCAGCGGTAACACGGTCACGGTTATTTACATTCGTGGTGTTTCGGTTACCGTCGTTCTGATCCTCCATTAATTCAGAAACAGGACCATCGTGGTCGATTCCGTCTCCCTGTCTATCGGCGTCATTTTCATTTGTATAATATCCGATTGGACGGGTATTGCCGTTATTGCGCGTATCATTCATAGCATTATCGTTTGCTCCGCATGCTGTTAAGCCGGCTGTCATTAGAATCAGGCTAGCGATCGTCATTTTTTTACCCAATGGAAAAACCCCCCGTGGACGAATTGAGCATGTTTGCTCGCTTTTATCATGTGCGTATGGGGGGCATGTTAAGCGTGTCAGTTCTCTCCATTTGGCAGTGATCTGCTTGAAAACAAAAAAAGGAACGATTTACATCGTTCCGAACGATCACTCATTTTCTTCTTCTGGCCGGCCAAACATTTGGTTTACAGAAGGCTGGTTCGTCATTGGCATAGAAACTCCTGCCGAATATGGGTTTGGATTTGGGTTAGCTGTGCCATATGGCATATTAGGGCTTCCATAAGCTCCCATTCCCGAATGGCCAGGCGCAGAGAAATATGGCTGATGATCACCGTCACAGCCGCAGTCGTCATGATCTTTGTATGGCATGTAACCATGAGCCGCAGCAGGCTGGTATGCTCCCATTACTTGGGGAGTGCCGTAATAAGGGCCATACGGCATATGTCCATACGGAGATCCATAAGCCGGAGATGCGTATTGCGGCGCACCGTATGAACCGTAATGTCCATGATGGCTGTTTTCATGATGCTGGTTTTCATAACCCGGGTCATACTGAGGCGATACAAAGCCTGGCTGGTATCCATGCATCGGATGCATTGGATAAGCTTGTGCCGGATAGTACGGATAGCATAACCCTGATCCTGGAAGAATTGGCGAAACAGGCACCGGACACGGTACGAAATGAGCCGGATAATGATAATAAGGCTGAACAGCCGGCATATTCGGAACTGTGTGATGAACGTTTTCTTCTTCTACACCGCCTACCTCTGGCGCCTTTGGCATATTAGGCATATTCGGATAATTTGCATTTTCCATATTACTCATAGCCTCCTGTTGTGGAAATTGGTCTTGCATATGATACATATGATCCATATTTCCGTCATGATGTTTTTTCGGCTCCTCCGGTTTAGGAGGCGACCAAGGCTGGAAAAGCTGTTTCATATCATAATAATCGTTCACATCAGCTTCAGGGTACACATTTTCCTGCAAATTAGGCATCGGCGGGACATACGGCATGGACTTCTTTTCTTTCGGCTTTGTGTCTTCTACATCGACAACGGATTTAGGCTTCTCTTTCGCATACGGATGTTCTTGCTTCACACTCCCGGCCGCAGGACTTTTGCCCGCTTTTGGCTCTTTTCTGACCGGGACTCCTTCTGACGGCACTTTTATTTTCATTCCAGGCATGATTAAGTCTGGATTGCTAAGCTGTGTATTGAGTTTTTTCACTTCCTCAACATCGACTCCGTACTTTTCAGCTATTTTCCAGAGCGAATCGCCTTTTTGAACGATATGGATTTTCAACGTTTTCCCCTCCTATGCAAAACGTGAACAGTTCAGCTGTGATTACAATATGTTTCTTCACAACATATGACTGAACAAAAGAAGTTATGAGTACAGGAAGGGAAAATATTTCTGATCTACGTGATCGAAAGCATTCGATTCAGGGCAAGGAGTGCATCTTCCTGAATGGCTTTTGGCACCTTGATGACGCCTGAAGGTTCTCCTTTTTCAATTTGTTCCAACGACCACAACAAATGCGGCAAATCAATTCGGTTCATTGTCAGGCAAGGGCACATGTCAGGGTTGAGTGATTCAATTTGTTTATCTGTATGCTCGTGAATGATCCGCTGAACAAGATTCATTTCTGTCCCGATTGCCCACTTGCTTCCCGCCGGAGCCTGGTTGATTGTGTCGATAATATATTTCGTTGATCCGTTATCATCGCTTAGTGTCACGACTTCGTGTGAGCATTCCGGGTGCACAATGATTTGAATGTCGGGGTCTCGCTCTCTCATATCATGGATATTTTTAGTGGTGAATTTCTCGTGAACAGAGCAATGCCCTTTCCACAAAATCACTTTCACATTCGTATGCCCGGATTCAGCTACTAATTCATCTTTCATCGGGTCCCACACAGCCATATCTTCAAGCGCAATGCCCAGATCATAAGCCGTATTTCTCCCTAAATGCTGATCAGGCAAAAATAAAATTCTTTTTTTCTGTGTAAACGCCCATTCAAGCACTTTTTTCGCATTCGAAGAAGTCACAGTTGCTCCGCCATGCTTTCCGACGAATGCCTTGATCTCCGCAGTGGAGTTCACATAAGTTAAAGGTATGATCGTATCTCCAAATATATGCTGAAGCTTCTTCCATGCCCTATTGGTCTGCTGCATGTCAGCCATGTCAGCCATAGAACATCCAGCTCTCATATCTGGCAGGACGACCGTTTGCTGCTCGCTTGTCAGCATATCGGCGGTTTCTGCCATAAAGTGAACGCCGCAAAATACGATATAATCCGCTTCTTTGTTTTTTTCCGCTACTTGGGCCAATTGCAGGGAGTCGCCTGTTTGGTCAGCAAATTGTATCACTTCATCCTTTTGATAATGATGGCCTGGTATAAAGAGCCTGCTGCCGAACTTTTTCTTAATGGCGGCAACGCGCGTTTCCATATCCTTTCTCGATAGTTCTTTATAACTTTCGGGCATCATATCATTCGATTGTTTGATCACATCAAGAATTGACATAACGGCATTCCTCCACAGATTCATTTGATAACGGAACATCCATGCTGATATCTAAACTTTTGACGGAATGAGTCAAAAATCCTAATGAAATATAATTCACACCCGTCCCTTTAAAAGCAGGCAAAGATTCTAACGTAATCCCGCCGGAGGCTTCAGTTTTTATATGATCCGGTGTGAGCTTTGCAAAATGACGGACCGTATCAGGCGGACAGTTGTCAAACATAATAACATCCGCGCCAGCTGCAATTGCTTCCCGCAGCTGTTCCTCCGTTTCAATTTCCACCTCGATATTTGCCATGTGCCCTGCGGCCTGACGGGCTTTTTTGCACGCCTCTAAAATAGAGCCGCATGCTGCGATATGATTATCTTTAATCATGATGCCGTCATACAAACCGAATCGATGATTATACCCGCCGCCGGCTCTGACAGCATATTTCTCCAGCATTCTGAGCCCCGGTGTTGTTTTTCTCGTGTCACAAATTTTAATCTGTTCATCATCCAGACAACGAACAGCCTCTCTTGTCATTGTCGCAATTCCTGACAGCCTCTGAATAAGATTTAATACGACCCGCTCTCCTGAAAGGAGCGCAGCTGCGGGACCTTGTAACTCGGCAATCACTTCACCTTTATGCAACATGTCCCCATCTGATTTGCGTAATATGGTTCGAACACTTTCGTCCAATAACGAAAAGCCTTCTTTTATGATCGCTGCTCCTGCAAAGATACCCTCTGACTTTGCAACAATCTCTGCTTCACAGCTCTGTTCTCCAAAAATAGACTGCGATGTAAGATCCCCTGTCCCAATATCCTCAAGAAAAAAGTGATTCAGTAATTTTTTCAGCTGTAAATGATTCATTGTTCCAAATCCCCCCGTTTTTTCTGATCTTCGTTCCTTTTTTTGTATGGACAATTTGTCTTCCTTGCCAGCTCACCTCAGCATGAGGAAAATCGGTGCGGAAGTGAGCCCCTCTGCTTTCCTCCCGCAAAAGCGCAGAAAATGTCATCAGCTTTGCAGTTTGCCATAGATGAGAAAGTTCCATCTGCCGAATTGTGATATCCTTCACATTCACTTCCTGAAAAGGCAGCGTATGAAGCCAGATGCTAAGCTCAATCAAACTGCTTTGTTCCCGCAGAATAGACATGTGGCTTGTCATTTTGCTTTGCAGTTCATGCACCTCTATATCCGGCACCTCGTAGACAACACTGGTTTCTAGCCTTGATTGATATTGCCTGTTATAAACCGGTTTTTGGATAATATGCTCTGCTGCCCTTTTTCCAAATACCAGCGCTTCCAATAAAGAATTGCTTGCAAGCCTGTTTGCTCCATGTAAACCGGAGCATGCTGTCTCGCCAATCGCATAAAGTCCCGGCACTGTCGTTTCTCCCCAGCGATTAACTGAAACACCTCCCATTAAGAAATGCATTCCCGGAGCAACAGGAATTTTTCCGCTGTGAATATCAACCCCTGCTGTTTCACAAATGGCGGTGATGGTAGGGAAACGTGTCTCAAAATCAGAAATCGCACTGAAGTCTATATAAACGCGATTTCCTTTTGCCATTTCTTCGTGAATAACCCGTGAGACAATATCTCTTGGAGCCAGGTCACCTAAGGGATGCCGTTCAGCCATAATCCTGCGGCCGTTTTCGTCTACTAAACATCCGCCTTCCCCTCTGACAGCTTCTGAAACAAGCCCGTAGGAAACACCATTTTTCACAAGCAGTGTCGGGTGAAATTGAGTAAACTCCAAATCCGTTAATTCCGCCCCGGCCCGGTAAGCCAGAGAAAGACCGTCACCTGTGACAGTAGGATCATTCGTATGGTGAAGAAACAGGTTTCCACAGCCGCCGGCAGCCAGCACAACTTCGTCTGCGTGCCTTACCTTGAGCCGCCCTTTGCTGTCTTTTGTCATGACGCCGATACATCGTCCGTCCTCTATAAGCAAATCTGCTGCCATTTCATTCTCGATTAACTTGATTTTGCTGTTGATCCCTTTGAGCAAATAATCGATAAGCAGCCTGCCTGTTGCGTCTCCGCCTGCATGAAATATGCGGTTGTATGAGTGGGCCCCTTCTCTTCCAAGACAAACACCGCCTCGTTCATTGCGGTCGAATGGAAATCCACGCTCCAATAGGCTTTGAACCATCATTTTTCCATCATGTAAAACGTCTGCTGCAATAGCTAGATTATTATGGCCGCACCCTGCGTATAACGTATCCTCCAGATGGGCTTCAATCGAGTCATCTTTTGCATAGGCCGCAGCAATCCCGCCTTGTGCATAGACAGAATTGCTGTTTTTGACGCTTTTTTTTGTGATAACAGTCACTTCGTATGATGGCGGGAAAGCTGCAGCTAAGGAAAGTGCCGCCGCCCCTGAACCGATGACTGCAATCGTCTTTTTAGACATATGCCATCCTCCTGTTATTTACACCTGTCTTGACACCTATATTTACACAAGGATAAAATAAACTCAAGAGTTTTTTATGGAGAACGGATGGAGGAAGACCGGATGATTTATTTAGATTATGCAGCGACAACGCCTATTTGTGAGGAAGCCCTTACCGTATATCAGAAGCTTAGTATGGATGTGTACGGAAATGCCAGCAGCCTGCATGATGCAGGAGGAAAAGCAAAGCACATACTGGAGTACTGCCGTAAAAAAATCGCCAACATCATTGGCGGAGAAGCAAGCGGCATCTATTTTACAAGCGGCGGCACTGAATCCAACTTTCTGGCCATTCAATCATTGCTAAACGGTCTGCCAAAAACGAAAAGACATTTTATTACGACTGCCATGGAGCATCAGTCCATTCATAATTGTGCTGCTTTTTTGGAACAGCAGGGATATGATGTAACAGTCATTGAACCGAATGAATACGGGCTTATTACCGAGGAAATATTACTAGCCCATATCCGGCCGGAAACAGGCCTTGTATCTATTCAGCATGCAAATTCTGAAACCGGGATCATTCAGCCCATTCAACGCCTGTCTTCATACCTGCATAATAAGGGGATTCTTCTTCATTGCGACGCTGTTCAAACGTTTGGAAAGATCCCGATCAATACAAAAAATCTGGGAGTAGATGCACTCTCAATGTCCAGCCATAAAATCCACGGTCCTAAAGGAGTAGGGGCGGTCTATATCCGACCGGATGTCCCTTGGAAACCCGTTTATCCTCTGACTACTCACGAATACGGATTCAGAGCCGGCACCGTAAATGTTCCCGGGATCGGTGCCTTCACTGCCGCTGCAGAATTGATCGTAAGCGAAATGGAAAAACAGATATCCCGCAATGAGGCATTAAGAACTTACTTTCTAGACCAAATCCGTATTCGGTCTCTCCCTGTAACCCTTGCGGCAGACACTTCGCAAGCAGAATGTCTTCCGCATATTATAGGGTGTTTTTTTCACTCATTTGAAGGACAATATGTTATGTTAGAATGTAATCGGAGTAATATTTGCATTTCAACCGGCAGCGCTTGTTCTGTAGGTTACCACGGTCCGTCTGAAACAATGAAAGCATTAAGAAAAACCGAACAAGAAGCTCTGCAATTTATCCGCATCTCTTTTGGCAGGCATACAACAGCTGAACAGCTGGAACAGTTATTACATACGTTTACAGTGCTTTGGGAACAAAAGAAAGGAGAATTCGATATTGACCGAAGAATTAAAGCTAATGGGCGCCAACAGGCGTGACCAGCTTCTTCTGTGGCTAAAGGAATCTAAATCACCGCTGACAGGAGGAGAACTCGCAAAAAAAGCGAACGTTTCAAGACAGGTTATTGTACAGGATATATCCCTCTTGAAAGCGAAAAATGTACCGATTATCGCCACAAGCCAAGGATATGTATACATGGATGCAGCCGCTCAGCAGCACCAGCAGGCAGAAAGAATCATAGCATGTATGCACGGTCCTGAACGGACAGAAGAGGAACTGCAGCTCATCGTCGACGAAGGCGTTACAGTAAAAGACGTAAAAATCGAGCATCCCGTATACGGAGATTTAACTGCAGCCATCCAAGTAGGCACCCGGAAGGAAGTTAGCCATTTCATCAAAAAAATCAATTCTACGAATGCTGCCTACTTATCACAGCTGACCGACGGCGTGCACCTGCATACACTGACAGCACCTGATGAACATCGCATCGATCAAGCCTGCCAAGCCCTCGAAGAAGCCGGCATTTTAATTAAAGACTAAAAAAGCCCTCTAGAGGGCTTTTTTATAATTGGTAAGACTGGTATGCACCCAGAAGCCTCACTTTGCAGCCGAGCGCTTCAAGCTCCTGCATGGCCCCTGGAATCAATACATCATCAAACGCTTTCTCAATATCAATAATAAAGAAATAATGGCCTAATCCGGTTTTAGTCGGACGTGACTCAATTTTTGACAGGTTTAAATTTCTCCAAGAAAATGCAGACAGCACTCTATGCAGCGCCCCGGACTGATCATCCTGCGGCAGCATGACCATTAAGGTCGTTTTGGGCCTAGAGCTCAATTTTGAATTCACTTCAAAAGATATGTTTTCATCAGGAGATAGAATAACAAATCTTGTATGATTGTCCCTATAATCCTGTATATCCCGTTTCACGATTTTTAATTCGTATGTAGAAGCTGCCATATCATTGGCAATGACCCCGATATTCAGCTCGGGATGGTCACTGACAAACTTTGCTGCCGCCCCGGTAGAATTGGCGTATTCATATGGAACGGAAGGAAAATGGCGATGGAGAAATTTATGGCATTGCGCAATCGCGTGTGAATGCGAGTAAATTTTGTCGAGCTCTTTCCATGCATTCTCTCTAGAGGGATGGACGAGCAAGTGCTGATGAATCGGCAACGTCATTTCACCCACGATTGGCAAGGGCTGTTCATGTATTAAATAGTCTATTGTTAGATTAACAGATCCTTCTAATGCATTTTCCAAAGGAACAAAAGCAAAATCAACTTCGCCTGCAACGGTTGCATCTATACACTCCGGAATGGTGCGGTAAGCAACATGTTCGGCGCCGTTTTGAAAACAAGAACTGACTGCTAGATGTGTAAATGTAGCTGCTGGACCTAAATAACCGACTTTCATGACGATTTTCTCTCCCTTATGCACCTGAACCTAATATTTCAACCTTTTCTACAAAATCAAACTTCCTGAGCTTATTCATTAATGTATGAATGTCTTCTTCCATTGCCGACGTACTGATAGACAGTGTCACATTTGCTCTGCCTTGAAGCGGAATGGTCTGGTGAATGGAAAGAACGTTGCTTCCAGAATCAGCTACCGCCTGAAGAAGCTGAGATAACGCACCTGACCTATCCTCCAAATGAAAGAAAAGTGTGATAATTTGTTCTTTTACCATGGTGTAGAATGGAAAAACAGCATCCCTGTATTTATAAAACGCACTTCTGCTTAAATCGACCTTTTGAACGGCATCTGCTACTGAATCTGCTTTTTTTCGATCAAGCAGCTTTTTGACTTCTAATGTTTTTCTCATTGCATCGGGCAATACATCTTCACGGACAAGATAAAATGTCTCCTCTTTCATTTGCATCCCCCCTTTAAAATAGAGAGCCTGACACCAGGCTCTCTTTTCAGCCAACATTCATTAATCAATAAATTCAAATTCAAATTCCAGAAGCCTGATTATATCTCCATCCTTGGCTCCGCGTTCTCTGAGTGCTTCATCAACACCCATTCCGCGCATCTGTCTTGCAAACCGTTTAACCGATTCATCACGTGAGAAATCAGTCATCTTGAATAACCGCTCAAGGCTGTCTCCTGAAAGCACAAATACACCGTCTGGATCGCGTGTAATGTTAAATGGCACTTCTTCATTTTCCATCGTGTACATGACACGGTTTTGTGTAAGCTCTTCCTCGTCATACAGCGGGAATTCCGGTGTGTTCTCAAGCTGATTGGCAACCTCAAACAGAAGCTCACGCAGACCTTCTCTTGTCACCGCACTGATCGGGAATACCGGATAATCATCCGTCAGCTTTTCTTTAAAGGCTTCGAGATTTTCCGCAGCCTCCGGCATGTCCATTTTATTTGCAACGATAATTTGCGGACGCTCAGTGAGACGCAGATTGTACTCGCTCAGCTCCTGGTTAATCGTAAGATAATCCTCATACGGATCGCGGCCCTCTAAGCCCGACATGTCAATGACGTGAACAATAACCCTCGTCCGTTCAATATGGCGCAAAAACTGGTGGCCCAGTCCGACGCCTTGGTGTGCGCCTTCAATCAGTCCTGGCAAATCAGCCATGACAAAGCTGCGTCCGTCATCCGTTTCAACCATGCCGAGATTCGGGACAAGCGTTGTAAAGTGATAGTCCGCAATTTTCGGTTTTGCAGATGAGACAACAGACAGCAAAGTCGATTTTCCCACACTCGGGAACCCGACAAGTCCGACATCTGCAAGCACTTTTAATTCAAGAACAATGTAGCGTTCTTTTCCCGGCTCGCCGTTTTCTGAAAGCTGAGGCGCGGGATTAGCCGGTGTAGCAAAGCGGCTATTTCCTCTTCCGCCTCTTCCGCCTCTTGCAATGACAGCCCGCTGTCCGTGCTCTGTTAAATCAGCGATGACCTGTTTCGTATCATCGTCTGTCACAACGGTGCCCGGCGGAACTTTAATGACCATATCATCAGCATTTCGTCCGTGCTGGTTTTTGGACATGCCATGCTCGCCGCGAATCGCTTTAAAGTGTTTTTTGTATCTAAAATCCATCAGGGTGCGGAGACCTTCATCTACTTCAAAAACGACGTCTCCTCCCTTTCCTCCGTCACCGCCGGCAGGGCCGCCTTTCGGCACATATTTTTCACGGCGAAACGCAACCATACCGTTGCCGCCGTCGCCGCCTTTTACATATACTTTGACCTGATCTACAAACATAATGTCCTCCGTTCTAAACCGTTAAAAACTCCGCTAGTCCAACCCAATTTCAATCAGACATTCGTGACTCGTGATTTCAAAACGCATGATATCAATGTCCTCATATCCATTCTGCCGAATATCATTAAAAGCAGATGGATCGGCAAAGGCGCCGTGAAAATCAAGGTACAGAATCAGCTGTCTGTCAGGATGATCTGTTTGAAGCGAAACCGTTAAATGATTTTCACTCTCTCTGCTGACTGCTTGATCAAACAGATGAAACAGCTTTCTCATCAGTTTCGCCAGCTTTTGATCATAAGCCGACAAATCCTTAATTTCTCCGAGAACTTCATATTCAAGCGTCATATAATGGGTTTTCCAATTAAACGTAAGAAAATCAAACGCCAAATGCGGTGTTTTCAGGTTTGAGAGCTTTGATTCGTGCTTTGCGTCTATAACCATTTCTTCAATCATTTCAAAGACGCGGTCATACTTCTGCAAGCTTAAGTTTCCTTTAATCAGCTGCAGCTTATTCATCCAATCATGCCGGGAATGGCCAAGCAGATGAATCAGTTCGTTTGTTAATGCCGTGTCGTCGCTTATATTTTCTTCTTGATTTTTTGAAACATCCTTCATTTTCGCACTCCCAATCATTTAATTTCTTATTTAGGAGTCTGTATAAGTGTGTATTATGAATTATAACAGAGAAGGCTTTGTTAGAAAAACAATTGTTTTTCCCAGAAATATCATGTTCCTTTTTTCTGGCTTTGGTTGATTTGCAGCCAGGCAGAACATTTTATGTATTACTGCTTGGGGAACATATCCAGTGGGTTTGAGATGTTTATTCTCATTCTTGGCGGGGTCTGCTCGCACATACTCTGCATTTCATTCTAGGTGTTTACTCCGCATATTGCAAAAAAAACTCCAGTCATCATCGACCGGAGTTTTTTGAATCATTATTGAGCTACAGGATATACGCTCACTTTTTTGCGGTCACGGCCGAAACGTTCGAATTTAACAGTTCCGTCGATTTTCGCAAATAGAGTGTCATCTCCGCCGCGGCCCACGTTTTCACCTGGGTAAATTTTTGTTCCGCGTTGACGGTAAAGGATAGAACCGCCTGTTACGAATTGACCGTCAGCACGTTTAGCACCTAAACGTTTAGCCTCAGAGTCACGTCCGTTCTTTGTAGAACCTACTCCTTTTTTAGAAGCGAAAAACTGAAGATCTAATCTAAGCATGTAGCTCACCTCCTATATTATGTTTGTGGTCACACGCAAGTTGTCTTTGTAATCCCGTTCGATTGTCTCCAGCGAAACAATCATGCCTTCAATCAGCAGCTGAGCTTTTTGGCGTGCCTCTGGATCAAGAGATTCAGGGAATTCAAAATAAAAATAACCCCCGTCCTCCCCTATATCAAGAAGCGGCTCGAAGCCCGCGAGCACAATGACCGCGTTAACGGCTCCAAACACAACGGCTGTCACTCCGGCACAAACAAGATCTTGTCCATGTTCAGCAAAATTCGCATGGCCCGTCATTTCAAAAGACAATATGCCTTTATCATGAGACCTTCTGATTGTTGCCTGAATCATGCTTACGCGTTGATTTTTTCGATCGTCACTTTAGTGTAAGGCTGACGATGACCTTGTTTTTTATGAACGTTTTTCTTTGGTTTGTATCTGAAAACAGTGATTTTTTTCGCGCGGCCTTGTTTTTCAACTTTAGCCGTTACTGTTGCGCCTTCAACTGTAGGGTTGCCGACTTTCACGTTGTCTCCGCCAACAAACAAAACGTCTTCAAAAGTAACTGTTTCACCTGCTTCAGCAGCAAGTTTTTCGATGTAAACAGTTTGGCCTTCTTCAACTTTGATTTGTTTACCGCCTGTTTTAATGATTGCGTACATTCTCTGCACCTCCTATTAGACTAAGACTCGCCAGATACCAGGGGGCTGTAAAAGCTCTTAACACCTGTACTGAGCGGTTGTAGCAATGGTGCTACATCCATAACATTAAAAAATATACCAAAATACAAGGCGTTTGTCAATCAGTTTTAGTAGGGCAGCAGCAGTTCCTCCATGGAAGAATTCGTCCGCTTATCGGCAAAGTAAGCGTGCAGCACTTCATTCTCGTCAAGCTGGCTGAGCTTTTGGCCTGATTTTTCTATAATAATCGGATGCTTACAGCCACGTTTGAACTCGGCCATCACATGATAGACTTTATCCTCCGCCCTTACTGTCAGCGGCAGAAGTTTCTCAAGCTCCCTGTTTTTTCCGTAATACCTTTCGAGGAGAAATCTCACATGGGTATAGTGCCTTTGCCGATATTCCTCAAACAAGGAAACAGCCAGAAAGACAAACAAAACCCATGCGCTGATTTGCAGAGGAATCACGAATAAAACCCAGCACCCGAGCAACAGGCAGAAGCAGAGCGACGTTTTTAGATTAAGCCGGTGAGCCTTTTGAAAAGGCAGCTGTTTGGAAAACAACAAAAATAACAGTTTTCCTCCATCCAGCGGCCAGATCGGCAGTAAATTGACAAATAAGATAGAAAGATTATAAAAGGTGAAGAGTTCAAAGGTATGCTGATGAATCACTGAGACTTCTGCAAGCATCCAGGCGGCAAACTGAAGCCAGATGTGCTGAAGAGGGCCGGCAATAATAACCGCAAACTCTTCCTTTAACGGCCGATTCCCGTGCTCTTCCACTTCGACCGTTCCCCCAAACGGCAGCAAAAAAACACGCTTGATTCTCCAAGAAAAAAACACGGCCAGAGCAGCATGCCCCAGCTCATGAATCAATACAATCAGGAGCAGACATAATAATGCTTTCATATGGCCTGTGAGCAAGCCCAATGCCGCGATAATCCAAAGAAAAGGATGCACATGGATCTTTAAGATAAGGTCGAGCCATTTATTCAAATGAAATCACCTGAATCGGATCAATAAATTTATCGCCGTCTTTCATGGCAAAATAATAGACCCCTTTATTATGATCATCAAGCTTAATCGAACCGAGCTTTTTGCCTTTATCAACAAAATCATATAAAGCAACATCCACATCTTTGAGCTCGCCATAAATACTATAGGTGTTGTCAGCATGCTGCACCTTAACCGTCAGTCCCGTCTGGCTGTCTTTGCTGACTTCAACCACATAGCCTTCTTTTACACTATCAATCTTATCGCTGCTTGTTTCGACTTTAATTCCTTCCCCATTGTCCTGAAAATCCTGCTGTACTTTCCCGGATGCAGGCGCGATCAGATCTTTGCCTACTTCAATCTGCTGTTCCTTATTTTTGTGTTCAGGAGCCAGGAAAGCAAGCGGATTTCCGAATTTGGTTTCGAACCAATGGCTTGCTGAGGCAAATTGAAATTCAGTTTCAAAGGTTTTGGCTACGGCGGGTTTAATCTGACTGACGGGTCCAATGTTTGTTTTATAGGCTATAGCTGAAACGAGAACAAGGCAGGCCGACAGAAGACATTTCAGGATAATTGAATCTGTTTTCACCAATGGGTGTTTTCCGTTGAATGTTGGCATGTTATCTTCGTAGACCGGAAGTGTTCCATGCTTTTCCTGATCCGTTACCATCACCCAGGACGGGGGTTTCTGCTTTTCAGAAACTGTCTGAGTAGAGAAACGTTTTGAGCCGGAAAGCTGCTTTCTTCTTTTCTCTAATCGTTTTCTGATTTCATCTGCTCTGTGACTCATTGCCATCATCCTTTGCATTCGTTGGGTTTGTACATCATATGTCTTGTCCATGGCAAATATTCGGTTTAGTCAAGAACAAAGCAGGCAAAAACAAAAAAACCTGACATAGCATTTGCTTTGTCAGATTCTTCTCTTTGATTCTATCACATTAAGATCTTACTCCGAAAAATGACTTAATCTTAGCCATCATTCCTTTGTTTTGCTCTTCAAGCACCTGTAAAGGAACAGATTCACCTAAGATGCGGCGGGCAATATTGCGATAGGCAATAGAAGCGCGGTTTTTCGGGTCCATCGCAATCGGTTCACCATGGTTGGAAGCTTTGATGACTTCATCATCATCAGCCACGATTCCTAGCAAATCGATCGACAAATGCTGTACGATTTCGTCGATATCCATCGTATCACCGTTTTTCATCAGGTGATTTCTGATTCTGTTAACAACGAGCCGCGGCGGTTCAATATTTTCCTCTTGCTCCAGCAGTCCTATAATACGGTCAGCATCACGAACAGCTGAGATTTCAGGCGTAGTGACCACAATCGCTTTATCAGCTCCGGAAACGGCATTTTTGTACCCTTGCTCGATTCCGGCAGGACAGTCTATGATGACATAGTCAAATTCCTGTTTAAGCTCTTGGACCATGTTTTTAATTTGTTCAGGAGCAACAGCTGTCTTATCGCTCGTTTGAGCAGCGGGCATTAAATAGAGCAGATCATCGAAACGTTTGTCTTTTACGAGCGCCTGATGCATTTTGCATCTGCCCTCTACAACGTCTACCAGATCGTAAATAATTCTATTTTCAAGACCCATTACAACATCAAGGTTGCGCAGTCCTATATCAGTATCTACTAAGCATACGCGCTTCCCTAAAATGGCTAAGGCGGTACCGAGGTTCGCAGATGTTGTTGTCTTACCTACTCCGCCTTTTCCCGAAGTTATTACGATAGCCTCACCCAATTCACATTCCTCCCTCAAGCCTTGTTAGATCAGGTCTTAAATGAGCCAAATGTTGAAGGCGTTCAATGACCATATTTCCGTCTGTATCTAAATAAGCACATTCCATTTCGTTCCCTTTTTGAATGTGGTCTGGGGAGCGATTTAACACATGATTGATTCTTAATTGTGTCGGAAGCATTTCAGAGGCGGCGATGACCGCTTGATTATTTCCATTAAATCCGGCATGCGCGATTCCTTTCAGTGAGCCCAGAACAAAAATGTTCCCTCCGGCCCTGACTGTTCCGCCGGGATTCACGTCACCGATCAGGAGCAAGTCGCCTTTTACCTGCAGCACTTGGCCTGAACGGACAATTTTTGAAACAGAAATAATTTCGGCTTCCTCTCTTATCTGCTGTGCTTCTTTTTTAGTAATGACTTCACTGTCAATAGAATGAACAAACAAATCTTTCTTTGACGCAATCAATTCGGTCAGCTGTTCCTCTTGCTCCTTATATAAAAAGCGATTTCCCAGCTTAACATGAACGCTGATTTTCTGGCCTTTTCCATCGGTATATTGTTCAATTGACAGCATATTCTGAAGACCATCGAGAAGCTCATCAAAAGAACACGCATCATCCAGATGCAATGTTAGTCCATTCTTTGTTCCTTTTATTGTTACATATTGCTGCTTTTTGGTCTTCACAATATTCACCTCAACAACATACTCATTTCGTCAAAAAAAGATAAAATCCTTTTTACTCATCTCTCAATTCTTTCTTTAGACTCATAAAAAACAATCTAAATGGCAGAACAAGAATAAGAGCTGCTGCAATATTTAATAAAATTGTCGGTATAAACCGGTCAAGCACAAATCCGTTAAACGTCATAATGTCTTTATGAATCAAAGACTGAATGCCGAATACGTAAAATTCGAGCAGACAGACAGCCAGAACTGCTATCAATATCACTACAAATGCGTTTGTATGCAACACTTTAAACGCTTTTGAAGCCAAATAGCATAACCCTGCAAAACCAAACATGTAAACGCCTAATAGACTTGTATAGTTCATGTCATATAGAAAACCAAAAATAAATCCGTAAATCATCGCGTGTTTTTGGTTGATAAAAGCCGACATGAATATCAATACAAGCATCAAAAAACGCGGGGCGAGCACTTGGTCATCTGTAACGAAAGGAAAATGCACCAAATCTGTAAAAATGCTTTCCGCAGAAAAAACAAGCATCATAACGAAAGGGAGAAGGAAACGTTTCACGATCCTTCCTCCTCTGTATCGACAGTCGGCACGTCACGGTTAACAACGATCACATTATTTAAATCGGTAAGGTCAGCAGCAGGTTTTACATAAGCAACCTTCGTTAGTCCATAGGAATCTGACTCGATATCAGTCACTTCACCGATTGTCAGCCCTTCTGGGAAAACACCGCCTGTCCCTGATGTTTCAATAAGATCGCCTTTTTTCACGTCTTGTTTATCCTTACGCTCAATAATTGTCATCTTAAGACGTTTTTTCTCTTTGTCATATCCTTCGATCAAGCCGTAGCCTTTGCTTCCTTTTTTTCCGGAAATTTTCGTCGCGACTCTGTTATTGCGGTCAGTATCGCTTAAAAGCTGAACAGTAGACGTAAAATTATTAAGTCCGGAACTTTTGATCTTGCCGATTAATGCGCCTTTTTCGTTTGTAACGGCCATATCTTTCGCTACGTTTTGCTGAGTCCCCTTGTTAATGGTGACCTGTTTCGCCCAATTATCAGGGCTTCTGGCGATGACCGTTGCTAAAATCGGCTTGTAATCTTTAATCGATTTGACATGGCCAAGCTCGTCTCGCAAGGATTTGTTTTCTTCTTCAAGCTCTTGAAGCTTGGCTTCATATTGTGTCTGTCCGTCAAGCTTTTCTCTTAGACGCTCGTTTTCTTTGTATGTGTTTTTTAAATCATTGATGTTCTCAAATATTCCTGCAAAAAATTCGGCAGGCGTATGAAAAATATTTTGAAATACTCCCGTCGTATCGCCGATCACTTTCTCAGGCCAGGTGGTATTGCGGCCGCCCTTCAGCGAAAATCCAATCATAGCCACCAATATGATAATACACAGAAGTAATAGCATTAACCGCTTATTCGGCATCGTGTTACACCTCTTCTATTGAACTCCCGATTATCTAGTTTTCCCTTTGAAAAGATGGATGTGCTCCAGTGCTTTCCCTGTTCCGATCGCTACACAATCAAGCGGATCTTCGGCGATAAGGACCGGCATTTTCGTTTCTTCGCTGATGACTTTGTCCAAATTGCGCAAAAGCGCTCCGCCGCCGGTTAACACTATACCTCTGTCCATGATATCTGCTGCAAGCTCAGGCGGTGTTTTTTCGAGTGTGCTCTTCACTGCTTCGACAATTGTAGATACAGTGTCGCGTAGAGCATTAGAAATCTCTTTTCCTGTAATTTCAATTGTTTTCGGCAGACCTGTGAGCAAATCGCGTCCGCGGATTTCCATGTTGTCGGATTCTTCAGGAGCTTCTGCAGATCCGATTTCCATTTTAATCGCTTCAGCCGTACGGTCACCGATCATCAGGTTGTACGTTTTTCTGATGTAGTTGATAATCGCGTCATCCATCTCATCACCGGCTACACGGATTGACTGAGACGTTACAATGCCTCCGAGGGAAATAATCGCAACTTCTGTCGTACCGCCCCCGATATCAACAACCATGCTTCCAGTTGGTTCCCAAACTGGCAGATTGGCTCCGATTGCTGCGGCAAAAGGCTCTTCAATCGGATACGCGTCACGCGCTCCAGCCTGTCTTGTCGCATCGATAACAGCGCGTTCTTCAACAGCTGTAATGCCTGATGGGACACATACCATTACATATGGTTTTCTGGCAAACATGCCTTTATTTTTTATGGCCTGATTGATGTAATATTTCATCATCGTCGCCGTTGTTTCATAATCAGCGATAACGCCGTCTTTCATCGGGCGAAGAGCCACCACGTTGCCCGGTGTCCGTCCAATCATATTTTTCGCATCATTTCCGACAGCGACAATCGATTTCGTATCCGTCTGCAAAGCGACAACTGACGGCTCTCTCACAACAATTCCTTTTCCTTTTACAAAAACAAGCGTATTCGCAGTTCCAAGATCTATACCAAGGTCTCTAGCACCAATTCCAAACATATGTATGTATCTTCCTTTCTTAAAGCAAAAATACCCTAAAGGGAAAAACTCATAAACTCTATTATAGCTTAATTCGACGAAAAAAAAAGTGTTACAAATATCCTTTTTCCTTTAAACTCACAAATTTTTTATCCCCGATCACCAAATGGTCAAGCAGCTCGATGCCAATCAGGTTTCCGCATTCAAACAGCCGTCTTGTCACTTCAATATCTTCCCTGCTCGGTGTCGGATCTCCAGAAGGATGATTATGAACACAAATAAAGGAAGCGGCAGATCGTTTAAACGCTTCTTTAAACACCTCTCGCGGGTGGACAATAGATGAATTCAGGCTTCCGATAAATATGGTGCGTTTATGGATGACTTGATTTTTTGTATTTAAGTATAAACAGACAAAATGCTCCTGGGTTAAAAAGCGCATATCCTCCATGACAAGATTAGCGCCGTCTTCCGGGGAGCGAATAACGAAATGTTCTTCGTTGGCTAATTTATGAATCCGGCTTCCAAGCTCAACTGCAGCCAGTATTTGAATCGCTTTTACCATACCGATTCCCGGGATGCTTGACAGCTCTTCAACCGATGCTTCCTTGAGCAGACGCAGCCCATCAAATGAGCGCAGCAGCCGGTTTGACAGGTCCAAAACAGATTCGTGTTTAGTCCCTGTCCGCAATAATATAGCCAAAAGTTCATGGTTCGCTAAGTTCTCGGCTCCGACTTTCAGAAGCCGTTCTCTTGGCTTTTCTTTGATTGGGAAATCTTTGAGTTTTAATGGCAGATCGTGTATGACCAAGCACTCCTTTTCTTTCCCTTCCCGTTTATAGAACCGTCATGCCCTTATATCAAAATGGCGAAGAGCTCTCATTGTTTTTGATATAGGAAGGCCCATGACTGAATAATAATCTCCGTCTATTTTCTTTACAAAAAGCGCGCCTCTTCCTTGGATGCCGTATGCACCTGCTTTATCCATCGGCTCTTTTGTTTCAATATACGTCCAAATCTCTTCTTCACTGAGGGACCAAAACGCAACTTCTGTCTTATCATAAAAAGTCTCGCTGTGATTTTCAGCTTGAATGCTGACCGCGGTTATTACTGAGTGACTTCGGCCTGAAAGCCTCCGCAGCATAGAAGCAGCTTCTTCTTGATCCTGCGGTTTGCCAAGACATTCGCCGTCAAGGCATACCATTGTATCAGCACCGATAACGATTGCATGCGGGTGGAGATCAGCTACAGCCTTAGCTTTTTGTTTTGCCAACCATTGGACGTTTTCTTCTGGTGAAAAGTTTCGATTTAATTTTTCTTCTACTTCACTGACAATAATGGAGTAGGGCAGCTGGAGAAGATCGAGGAGTTCTTTCCTGCGCGGAGATTGTGATGCAAGTATTAGCGGTTTTGTCATGTTCGTCATCCTTTCAGGGTTTGCTTAAGAAAAAAAGATACTCGTTTATCCTACCAAATCACGAGGCTTGTCACAATTTCAGAAAAATAACTTTTTCATGACAAAATAAAAAAAGCCTGTCACTAAAGGACGAAGGCTCAGGGCACTATCTCTTATTTTACGACGGCTAACAGCTCCTGCTGAGCCTTCCACCCGGCTTCAGCACTTGGATCCTCTAATTCCTTTAAAGCCTGCAAAATCGCTTTTTTCTCTCCTGTTTCTGACGCTTTTGTTTCACCAAGCGACTTTTCTATTTTCTCTACACTCGCTTTTGTAATGTCTTCACCGAGAATCGCCTTTGCTGCAAGCTCCGCTGTTTCCTTAAAAGTATCTGTCATATCTGACTCTATTGATAAGGAAAGCTCCTTGCCTCCCCAGGCTTCAAAATCACTGTCGATTAAAACCTGTCCTAACTGCTGTGAGACATTCTTATCACTGGCTAAGCCCGCGATGACATACGTATACCCGTCATCCTTTGACAGTGACACGGCGGAATAACCCTTTTCGGTCAATTGTTCTGTTAACGTTTCGGCACCCTTTTCATTTGAAAATTTCCCGGCTTGCACAGCGTATGTTTTGTATGTACCTTCAGTTTGTGCTGCTTGTTTTTCTGCGCCTGAGGTTTGTTTATCAGCAGAAGTATCTCCGGCTTTTGCCGTTTGGCTGCCCAGAGAATCCTCTAAAGAGGCCGGTGCTGACGCTTCTTTATTCCCCGATATGCTTAACGCGAATAGCCCTAATCCAGTGCCAATGACAGCCGCGAAGGCAATCGTCGCAGCCACTCTTTTTACTGGTTTGGCAGTCCCGGTCTTTCCTTTTGCATAAGACTTTGTTTTTTTCTTTTGATAAGGAGGAACAACTTTGGGGTCCTCTTTAAACACCTTGTCCTCCTCGGAATCCCAATTAAATTCATCTTCATCAGGATGTTCCTGGGATGCCGCAACCTCTTGTTCTGCCTGTCTTTTTTCCTCCCAATTTGAGAATGTCATGCTTTTATCTGCCTCTGTATCTGGTGTCTCTTGTTCGTAAACCGTCTCTTCTTTTCCATTAATCGTCACCTTGAGGGCTTTTTCTGCGGCTTTACTGTTTTTTTTATTCTTTCTTTTTTTCAATTCCGCTTCCTCCCTTCATTTGCTTGACCGTTCTTGTCGGCTTTTCATGCTACACACTTTAGCACAGGCAAAGAAAAAAAGAACAAGACTTTTGTCGCCTTGTCCAAAAAACGTTCGTCAAATTTTTCAGCAGTCAGCCCAATGCCATTTTGATATAAAAAGAAATGATAGAGTCACCGTATAAATAGGCTAAAATGCTCCCTGCGGCTATAGCGGGGGCGAAGGGAAGCGGCTGCCTTTTAGCGAGTCTACCAGTCAGAACAGCTGCCGCTCCATATAATGCACCTATCAAAACAGAAAAGAAAAAGGCAGCTGCCAGCATCTTCACACCAAGCACAAAGCCAATCACCGCAAATAATTTAATATCTCCTCCCCCTACTCCTCCATGGGTGATTGCGGCAATTACAGCCAGAAATAGAAATCCGGCTGCCGCACCTAACAGGCCTGCATACCAGGAATCAAGCGGAGAAATCAATCTCGCGGCCGCCAAAAAGGGAAGAAAGAAAATCAATATTCGATTTGGAATCAGCATAAAATGAAGATCTGTCACTGCAACAATAATGAGAAGAGAGATAAACACCAGAGCGGGAAACAGTTCCAGCGACGTGCCAAAGCGTATTCCTGCGGCGGCAAATAAACACGCTGTCACAAGCTCTGCTGCGGGATACATAAAAGAAATCATATGCCCGCAGCTTTTACATTTACCTTTTTGAATTAGGAATGACAGGATGGGAATTAATTCTGCAGGAGTTAATGTCCGCCGGCAAAACGGGCATGATGAACGGGGCGCAATAATAGATAGATGTAAGGGGATACGGCACCCGGCCGTATAGTAAAAAGAACCAAGGATAAGCCCGAAGATAAAAAGAATGGATAGCATAGACAACACACCTTTACTCATTGAGTTCTGGTATGGATTGTAGCAAAATGAGCATCCTGAGCTCCAATTGGGGATATTCAATTTTACACATAAAAAAAACGGCAGAATCTTTTTTTGATTCTGCCGGAGCCGGATGCTTTTATTTCAACCTTTTGCGAATGTCAGAAATAAAGTAAAGAGATCCGGTAATCAGCACAATTTCATTTGAGCCCTTTTTACTTTCTATGAATTTGATCACATCGTCTGGATCTTCACTCCAGCTTTTATTGCTGATTTCACTTGCATCATAGAGATCTTTTGCAAGAGAAGCACGCGGGAAATCAAAAGAAGCAAAATGAATCGCATGAGCAATGATTTCCAGTCTTTTAATCATGTTCTGATACGGTTTGTCCTTTAACGCGCTAAACACCACAGAAATGCGTGAATTGGCGAAACGCTGCTTCATCGTTTCCGCCAGCTTTTCGACACCTTCTTCGTTATGCGCACCGTCTAAATATACCGGAGGATGCTCCTGAACAAGCTCTAACCGTCCCGGCCAAGCAGCATTCACAAGCCCTCTCCTTAACGCTTCGTCACTGATATGGGCAATATTCTCCTTATTGAGCCACTCCGCTGCCAAAATGGACAAAGCAGCATTTTGTCTTTGATGGGTGCCAATCAGAGATGTCCGAATATCTTCATAGCATTTCTCTTCCGTTTTGAATGAAAACTGTTCTCCTGCAGGCAGAGCCTCTTCATTGAAAATAACACATGCATCATGCAATGACTGGAACGGCGCAGCATGCCGTTGAGCTTCATGGCGGATGACCTGTAAAGCTTCCGGCTGGGTAACTGCTGTAACGATTGGAATACCTTCTTTAATAATACCGGCCTTTTCTCCTGCAATTTCTTCAATGGTGTTTCCCAAAATGTTCATATGATCGTGTCCGATGCTTGTAATCACAGTTAAGAGCGGTTCAACCACATTAGTAGAATCGAATCTACCGCCCAGACCTGTTTCAAAAATAACAAAATCGACCTTATGAAACTCTGCGAAATATAAAAATGCACAAGCTGTCATAATTTCAAATTCTGTCGGCTGTCCGTATTCCGTTTGATCAAGGGCTTCAACGTGCGGTTTCATTTGATTGACAAGTGCTGTCCATTCCTCATCTGAAATCGGTATCCCGTTTACGCTGATCCGTTCATTAAACGTAATAATATAAGGTGATGTAAATGTTCCAACCGTATATCCGGCTTCCTGCAGCATAGAACGGATAAAAGCGACAGTTGATCCTTTACCGTTTGTTCCTGCGACGTGGAACGCCCGGATTTTTTTTTCAGGATGTCCTAACCGCGCCATCAGCTGTTTCATTCGGCCAAGTCCGGGCTTCACCCCGAATTTCAGCCTCCCGTGAATCCAGCTGCGCGCATCTTGATATGCAGTAAACAATGATAATCCCCTCTTTTATAAGACAAGGCGGTTTCTCTAGAAACCGCCCCGGCTTTTCATTAACCCTTCAGCTCAGCCATTCGTTTTTGAACAGCGTCACGCTTCGCCACATAATCTTTTTCTTTTTCACGTTCTTCATCAATTACGTGTGCAGGCGCTTTTTTCATAAATCCTTCATTTCCAAGTTTCTTTTGGACACGCTCAACTTCTTTTGTCAGTTTATCAAATTCTTTTTGCAGACGGGCAATTTCTTCATCAATATTGATTAAGCCTTCAAGCGGAAGAATAACCTCTGCTCCTGAGACAACGGCCGTCATCGCCTTATCAACAGCCTCAATATCGGTGCCGATTTTAAGCACGCTCGGATTCGTAAAACGTTCAACATATGAACGGTTCGCTTCGAGGCGGGCCGCTATTTCGTCTGTGCTTGTTTTAATATATAGTTCAACCTGCTTGCTCATTGGCGTATTGACTTCACTGCGGATATTACGCACAGAACGGATCAGCTCAACAAGAAGCTTCATGTCAGCTGCCGCTTCAGTATCGGTATGCTCCGGCACTACTACAGGCCATTGACTTACTGTAATCGATTCCCCTTGGTGAGGAAGGTGCTGCCAAATTTCCTCCGTTAAGAATGGCATAAACGGATGGAGCAGACGCATCGTTTGATCAAGTACGTAAGCAAGGATGGAACGGGTAGTTTTCTTAGCCGCTTCGTCTTCTCCATAAAGCGGAAGCTTCGCCATTTCAATATACCAATCACAGAAATCATCCCAGATAAAGTTATATAAATGGCGTCCTACTTCACCAAATTCATATCGGTCAGCAAGCTGGGTCACGTGCTCGATCGTTTCATTTAATCGCGTTAAAATCCACTTGTCAGCGACTGACTTTTCGCCTGACAGATCAAGCTCATCGTACGTCATGCCATCCATATTCATTAATGCAAAACGGGAGGCATTCCAAATTTTATTGGCAAAATTCCAGGTCGATTCCACTTTTTCATAGCTGAAGCGCAGATCCTGGCCAGGAGAGCTTCCAGTCGCAAGGAAATAACGCAGAGAATCGGCTCCGTACTTGTCAATCACATCCATCGGGTCGACACCGTTGCCAAGAGATTTACTCATTTTCCGGCCTTGCTCGTCACGGATTAAGCCGTGGATTAAAACATCTTTGAACGGGCGCTCGCCTGTAAATTCAATGCCTTGGAAAATCATGCGTGATACCCAGAAGAAAATGATATCGTACCCTGTCACGAGAACATCTGTCGGATAGTAGCGTTTAAAGTCTTCAGCCGTTACATCAGGCCAGCCCATTGTGGAGAAAGGCCATAGCGCAGAACTGAACCATGTATCCAGTACGTCTGTATCCTGTTCCCAAATTTCGCTGTCTTCCGGCGCTTCAAGCCCGACATATAGCTCGCCTGTTTCTTTATGATACCAGGCAGGAATACGATGGCCCCACCACAATTGACGGGAGATACACCAGTCGCGAATGTTTTCCATCCAGTGTAAATACGTTTTTTCGAAACGGTCAGGCACAAAGTTGACCTTTTCTTCTTTCTTTTGCAACTCAATCGCTGCATCAGCAAGCGGCTGCATGCGCACAAACCATTGTGTAGAAAGATAAGGCTCCACAACAGCCCCGCTTCGTTCACTATGGCCGACAGAGTGCATATGATCCTCGATCTTGAAGAGAACTCCCGCCTCCTGTAAATCTTTTACGAGCTTTTTGCGGCATTCAAAACGATCCATACCTTGATATTGCAGCGCATTTTCATTCATCGTGCCATCTTCATTCATGACAAGAATGCGTTCTAAATTGTGGCGGTTGCCAAGCTCGAAGTCGTTCGGATCATGAGCAGGCGTAATTTTCACGGCACCTGAACCAAATTCCATATCAACATAGTCATCACCGACAATCGGAATTTCACGATTTACAATCGGCAGGATCACCGTTTTTCCGATAAGGTGTTTATAGCGCTCGTCTTCAGGGTGAACGGCAACAGCTGTATCACCGAGCATTGTTTCAGGACGTGTCGTCGCAATTTCAATTGAGCCTGAACCGTCAGCAAGCGGATAGCTCATATGATAGAACGCGCCTTTAACATCCTTGTAAATCACCTCAATGTCGGATAGGGCTGTTTTTGTCGCTGGGTCCCAGTTAATAATATATTCGCCTCTGTAGATCAGGCCTTTTTCATAAAGCTTAACGAATACTTCCCTTACCGCTTTGCTCAAGCCTTCATCCAGCGTAAAACGTTCACGGGAATAATCTAGGCCAAGACCTAATTTCGCCCACTGGCTGCGAATAAAGTCAGCATATTCTTCCTTCCACTTCCACGTTTCTTCGAGGAATTTTTCACGGCCTAAATCGTAGCGAGATTTGCCTTCTTCACGAAGTTTCGCCTCCACTTTAGCCTGTGTCGCGATGCCGGCGTGGTCCATGCCTGGAAGCCACAGCACATCATAGCCCTGCATGCGTTTCATTCTTGTTACAATGTCTTGCAGCGTTGTGTCCCATGCGTGGCCAAGGTGAAGTCTTCCTGTTACGTTTGGCGGCGGGATGACAACAGAGTATGGCTCTTTTGTCTGGTCACTGCCCGCTTCAAAAAATTTGCCTTTTAGCCAAAAATCATATCGGTCTTTTTCAACCGCTGCCGGATCATATTTCGTCGGCATTGTTTGTTCATTCGTTTCCATCATAACCCTCCAGCATGTTTAAAAATGGCTGAGAACGAAAAAAGAGCTCTTCATCCCTGTAAAAGGACGAAAAGCTCTTTCGCGGTACCACCTTTTTTCATGAACTCTATCAGTTCATGCACTTATAACGGATAACGGGTGTTTCCCGAATTTCTCTACTCTTCTTTCAAGAAATTATGCTCCCGGGCGACCTTCCAATCAGACAACATAAGAAGCCTTTCAGCAAACGGCTTCTCTCTCTGCATGCGCCTTTTTTGTACTCTTCCCGTTCTAAGCAGGTGTATTTATCAGCTCATTGTATACATTATTTATGTTCTTTATTATAGTAAAAGTGTTTTTGATTCGTCAATCATCTTTTCCAAAAACACCGCTTTCTATACAGATGGGCAGGCACCTATTGCCCAAGTTTACATATGATACTTGTAAATGCGTAGAGGAGGATGCACCGTGAAGAAACGTTTCAGCTCTTATTCGCTGCCGCCATGGGTAAGGCAAATTCGGCTTGTATCCGCACAAGTGATTATTCCCATTACGATTTTTCAAGGAATCAGAACCATTTTCTTTCCGACAACCTTTGATGTTTTGCTGCTCGCAATCCTAATCTTTTTAGCTTGCGCCCTTCATTTAGAATGGATATAAACAAACAAGTCCGCGCCATTAAGACGTGGACTCGTTTTCAGCCTGAAATTTTTTCTCTTGTTCAATCTGATGGATTTTCATCACAAACGGCTCTATATTTTTCATTTGCCAATAAGCCTTTAATAATTGTGTACATTCCTCTTTTTCATGCTGTCTTTTCCCAGTTTGATAACCGTTCAGCACCTTGTACATGGCTGCCGGATATGCCATATAGCTGAGAAAAAGGCTGACTTCCGCTTCACGCAAAGGGAATGATTTCGTATATCCATAAAACCATTCGACGCATTCCGGACAAGCTTTCGGAAAGCCTCTGAACATTTTTGTATAAAAGCCGAGCAGGTCGTTTTGCGGCGGACCGACAGATGCTCTTTCGAAGTTTGTAAAATATCCGGTCCCGGCATCATTATACAGAAAATGGTGTATAGACAGGCTGCCGTGGTTCATTACAACCCTTGAAACGTCCTTTTCCTTTGCAGACTCATACCAGTCCTCCAACCGTTCCAGCGCAAAATTCACCGCGGAAATGGTTTCTGAAAAATAGGTTATGGCCTGGAGTTCAAAAGGAGAAAGGTACCACTCCTTCTCCGCTCTATCCACAAACTGCTCATAGAAAATTTTATCTTGTTCCCACTTTTTTTTCGTTTGCCCGTAATAACGTTCAATCTCATCACGTCTAACCTTTAGTTCCTGCGCGGTTCTCTCGTGAAGACGGGCTGTTTCTCTAAATAAATAAGCATGCTTCTGATCCCGCTCTTCCTCTTGGTCAAATTGGAGCCAAGGCATTAAATAGTAGGTATCTCCGTATTGTATGCCTGCTGAGAAAAACTCACCGCTATTTGTTCTGTAAACGGGAACGAATGAACGAAAGCCTTTTTCCTCAATCGCCACCATATGATCTGTAAAATGCTTGCCGCGACCCTCTTTCAATTTTTTCAGGGCAAATATGCCGTAGTCTGTATACACTTTCCAAACAAGAGGACTGACAGGCTCAATAAATTGAGCAGTCAGTCCGTATTCCTGAAGAACCGATTGGGTATCTTCCATTTCATTCACCACATTTTCCGATCACTTACGGTTTACGCATGGCTATTTTTATATTGAGGAATATAGAGAATCTGTCCTGCTTTTAATTCATCATCCAAGGCTAAAGAATTCATCCTGATCAGCTGCTGGGATGTAATTTCATACCGTTCGCATAAACGCTCGATCGTATCTTCCTGCTGCACAATACAAATTTTCATTCTTGAAAACTCATCCGCTTCTTTTGTAAAGAGTTTGGTTAAATAAAGAGAATTATCACTTTCCTTTGTTTGAGGTTCCTTCGTTTCAGCAGCAGGAGCAACCCTAGGAACAGCATCCGTTTCCTTCCTTTCAGTCTCAGAAGATTCAGGCAGCTGGAAGGATTGAAAAGGTGTTTCTTCCTTAGGCTCTTCAGCTGATGGTGTTTTTCTCACTTCAATTTCGAAGCTCTCTTCCTCTTGTTCTTCCTCCTCCAGCAGCTTAGGCGCTGAATAAAAAGAATCCTCCTCTTCTTGTTCAGGCAGGAAGGTACGGTATGCCGGTTCAGGCAATTCTTCTTGAGATGCCTCCTCCGAGCTTGTTTTTTGGTTGAAATGGAAATGTAAATCGGCTTTGTCATTCTCCACATATACAGCTGAAGCTGTTTCTCTGCTATCTTCTACGGAGAGAGCGGCCTCTGATACACTCTCCAAAGCTTCATCCGGTTCCGCCTCTTCTTGGCAAAGCGCAGGATCAGCCTGATCCGATTGAGCTGCTTCTTCATTTTGAGCCTCTTGGCGCAGCGCATATTCATGATTGGGAGACACTGTTGTTTCCGTTTTTTCCTCAGCAATCACAGTCTCTGAATGAAGCTCAGCTTCCAAAGCAGGCGATTCTTCTGCTCCAGCGTGTTCACGAAGCTCAGTCTCCGCTGGAGCGTCTGCTTCTTCACGAACATCCGCTATTGCAGCTGCCGGCTCTGCCGTTTCTTTTTTTGCTTTAACGATCTCTTGAATCTCTATTTCTGAAGGATCAGGTTCTGGCTCAGATTCTTCTGTTTCCGATTCAGCACGAACTTCCGTTTCCGGCACAGCAAGCTCTTCTGACTCTTCTTCCTCTTTCACATCTTCTCTGGCCTCTGGTTCTGAAGCAACCGATTCAGGCGGCTCAGATTTTGCTTTTTCTGTCTCCAGTTCTTCACGGAGCCCCGCTTTCGAGATAAAAAGTTCTGGCGGTTCGGCTGGCGGTTCATGCTGAAGAACTGCTTCCTCTGCCGATGATGCACCCGGTTCTTCTACTACACTATGTGCCGGCGGCTCTGAAAGCTCTTCCTCCCTGAATGCCGCAGGAGCTTCATATAAAGGTATCTCCTGCTCTTTGTCTTGCGTATCGTCCAGAAGCCCTTCGATCGCTAAATCAGCTTGAATTGTTAAAATGCGCGAATCCGTCAATTGATAGTCAAATGCGTCAATAAAGACGAAGACATCCTGTAAATGGCTCACTTTATTTTTCGGAATGGTAATATCCACAGGAAAACAGTGAGTCAGTTCCGCACTTCCATCCTCTCTCTTTCTAACTTGTTCAACAAACCGCTTATCTGTATAAATCTCTTCGGTATGTTTGTTTTGATCTATGTTGTACTCACCTGTAAGTTCAAGCGATCCTATGATTGATACATAATCATTTACTTCCTGAACCCTAATATCAGGATCTAATGAAATAGAAAGCAGTTCAGAAACTTCCTGTCCTTTTTGGAAACAGATCGATTCTTCTACAGAAAATTGCAATCGATGATTTTGCGGCAAGTTCATATCCTCCTTTCATCTAATCCTTAAAATTAGATGTCACTAAAGGTGTATGTATGAACTGGAGAAAATATGAGTGGGAGAGCACGAAAAAACCGGCACAAGTAGTCCTTGATACCGGTTTTCACTCTTATCTGCGGCTGATCTCAGCAAATACTTTCTCAGCTGCCTGGATTGTGTTTTCAATATCTTCATCAGTATGGGCCGTTGAGAGGAAAAGACCTTCGAATTGTGATGGCGGAAGGAATACCCCTTCATTTGCCATCCCTTTATAATAGCTTGCGAACAGCTTCAAATCAGATGATTTCGCTGTTTCATAATTGATGACTGGTTCGTTTGTAAAGAAGAAACCGATCATCGAACCTGCACGGTTAAAGGTATGCGGAATGCCATGTGCCTCGGCGGCTTTTGAAATTCCTTCTTCCAGTCTGTCGCCTTTTTTGATGAAATTCTTGTAGGAATCAGGTGTCAGCTGTTTCAATGTCTCTAAGCCAGCCGTCATTGCAAGCGGGTTGCCTGACAATGTACCAGCTTGATAGATCGGACCGCTTGGAGCGATCTGCTCCATGATTTCTGCCTTTCCGCCATAGGCCCCGACAGGAAGTCCGCCCCCAATTACTTTTCCTAAACAAGTCAGATCAGGCGTTACGCCGAAGTAGCCTTGAGCGCAGTTATAATCGACCCGGAAGCCTGTCATCACTTCATCAAAAATCAGCAGGGAGCCGTACTGCTCAGTGATATCACGCAGACCCTGCAGGAAACCTTCTTGCGGCGGAACAACACCCATATTTCCGGCAACTGGCTCTACAATGACTCCCGCAATGTCTTCACCGAATTGCTGGAAAGCAAGCTTTACACTTTCTAAATCATTGTACGGAACGGTGATGGTGTTTTTCGCAATGCCTTCAGGCACCCCCGGGCTGTCAGGCAGACCGAGAGTGGCAACACCTGAACCAGCTTTAATCAAGAGAGAATCGCCGTGCCCGTGGTAGCAGCCCTCAAATTTTAAAATCTTGTTGCGCCCTGTATAGCCCCTTGCCAAACGGAGGGCACTCATTGTAGCCTCTGTTCCGGAGCTTACCATTCGTACAATTTCTACAGATGGCACACGATCAATGACGAGCTTAGCCAGTTCATTTTCCACTTCAGTCGGAGCACCGAAGCTTGTCCCGTATTCAGCCACTTTTTTGAGACTTTCTACGACACGGTCATTTGTATGTCCTAAAATTAAAGGCCCCCATGACAAGACGTAGTCAATATATTCATTCCCGTCAATATCAAAGATTTTCGAGCCTTTTCCGCGTTCCATAAAAATCGGGTCCATGTCTACCGATTTAAATGCGCGAACGGGACTGTTCACACCGCCCGGCATGAGTTTTTGCGCTTCTTTAAAAGCCGTTTTTGATTTTTCATAGCTTCTCATCTGCCTCAACTCCTGTCAACTGAATAAAATTACTCCGCAAGCCATTTCGCTGCGTCTTTCGCATGATACGTAATAATCAGGTCGGCACCCGCGCGCTTCATGCTTGTCAAAATTTCCAACACAATTTCTTTTTCTTTGATCCAGCCGTTCTGCGCTGCAGCCTTCACCATTGAATACTCTCCGCTTACATTATAAGCGACGAGCGGCAAAGTAAACTCATTTTTTACGTCACGCATGATATCCATATAAGAAAGCGAAGGTTTGACAATCAAAAAGTCCGCGCCTTCCTCGACATCTGATTGTGCTTCGCGGAGTGCCTCCATACGGTTGGCAGGGTCCATCTGATATGTTTTGCGGTCTCCGAATTGCGGTGTGCTGTTTGCTGCATCACGGAACGGACCGTAAAACTCGCTAGAATATTTCACAGCGTAAGACATGATGGGAATATTGACGAATCCTTCTTTATCAAGTGCTTCTCTGATCACTGTAACAAATCCGTCCATCATGTTTGATGGCGCAATGATATCCGCACCTGCTTTCGCTTGGCTGACAGCTGTCTGCGCCAAAAGCTCCAGCGATTCATCATTGAGGATGACCCCGTCTTTGACAAGTCCGCAATGGCCGTGGTCTGTATATTCGCACAGGCACGTGTCAGCGACAACAACCATTTCAGGGAAGTGTTCTTTAATTTCTGTGATGGCTTTTTGGACAATTCCGTGATCATGGTACGCTTGTGTTCCGCAATCATCTTTTTCTTCCGGGATGCCGAACACGATAACAGATTGAATGCCCAGTTTGACCAGCTCCGCTACTTCATCCTTCAATAAATCTAATGATACATGGTAAACATCAGGCATTGACGGAACAGCTTTTTTGCCTTCCAGACCTTCAACGACAAAAATCGGATAAATAAAATCTGATGGATGCAAACGTGTTTCCTTTACCATTTCTCTCATTGCTTTTGATGTCCGCAGGCGGCGGTGTCTATTAAATGATTGACTCATATTCTCTCTTCCTCTCTTGACATGCTGCACATTAACTCAAGCATGCCATCTATTGTAAATGTATCAGGCGTATGCGATGTGATGCCGTACGTCAGAAGGGCATCACTTGTTAAAGGCCCAATGCTGATACAGGCCGTCCCATTCGCCTTCCACTTTTTTAATTCTTCTCCCAAGACATGCATAAACGTATGTACGGTTGATGAACTCGTAAATGTTACATAGTCAAAGGAATATTGACCCGCAGCGTCTTTCAGTGCCTCAATGCCTTCTTCATCCGGAATCGTTTCGTAGAGAACCCATTCCTTTACTTCAAAACCGAGCGGGACAAGCTCTTGTTTTATCACATCACGTGACAAATTCCCTTTCATCACGGTAATGGGCTCCCCCGGTTCAGCATGCTGCTTAAGAGCGTCAGCCAATTGTTCAGCAATATACTCCTGTGGCATCACATCAACCGATACGTTATGCGTTTTTAAACGGCGGGCGGTTTTTTCACCGACGGCTGCAATTTTTTTATGCGCAGGGAGAATAAGCTGATTTTCCTTCAGATAAGAAAAAAAGAAGTCTGCCCCGTTCACACTTGTAAAAACAAGCCAGCCTGGCGCGGCAAGATCCTCTCTTACTTGTTCCGCAACATCATTCGGCAAAGCGCGGCGAAACGTAATCAAAGAGGTTAAAACCGCTTTACCGCCAAGCGCCTCCACTTTTTGCTGAAATGATGTTGCCTGTGCCTTATTCCGGGTGACAAGCACTGTTTTTCCTTTCAACGGAAAATCATTTTCCATCCTCATCAAGCTCCCGTTTTACACGATCAATTAAATCTTTTGCTCCTTTGTCAGCCATAAGAGCGGCACAGCGCTTTCCTACTTCCTCCGGATCGTTTCCGGTGACGGTTTCTTTAAAAATGATTTTGCCGTCAGGTGAAGCGACAAGACCTGTCATTTCAATTTCATCCTGTCCATTTAACACGGAGTAGCCCGCGATCGGAACCTGGCAGCCGCCCTCCATCGCGTTTAAAAAAGCACGTTCCGCTAAGACAGTCCGTTTTGTATATTCATCTGTAAACTGAGAAAACAACGCCAACAGCTCTTCATCCGATTCTCGGCACTCAATCGCCAGTGCTCCCTGCCCCACAGCAGGCAAACAGCGCTCAGGCTCTAGGAATTCGGTTACGACATCTTGCTTCCAACCCATTCTAGAAAGGCCGGCAGCCGCTAAAATAATCGCGTCATAATCCTCTGTTTCCAGCTTTTGAAGTCTTGTATCTATATTACCTCTAATCCATTTAATTGTAAGGTCAGGGCGCTCAATCAAAAGCTGCGCGCTTCTTCTTAAACTGCTTGTGCCAATGACAGCACCTTCCTTCATTTCTGAAAGCTTTACGCGATTCTTTGAAATAAGGGCATCACGAGGATCTTCCCGTTCAGGAATACAGCCGATCACAAGGCCTTCAGGCAAAACAGCAGGCATGTCCTTCATGCTGTGCACTGCCATATCAATCTCTTCGTTTAAAAGCGCCTGTTCAATTTCTTTGACAAACAGCCCTTTTCCACCCACTTTTGAGAGTGTAACATCGACAATCCGGTCGCCCTTTGTCACGATCTCTTTAATTTCAAAAGCAAACAAAGGATTGATTTCCTTCAGTTTTTGAATAACCCATTTTGTTTGAGTCATAGCGAGTTTGCTTCGTCTGGAACCTACTTTAATCGTTCTCATCATTTCTTTCCTCCCGAATCTGCTTGGGACATCGTTTAACTGAACCAATGGAATTGCGACAGGCTTCCAAGCAGGAAATAATTGATCATCAGCACCAGAAAACAAGCCGTATTCCACAGTGCAGCGACCTTTCCTTGCAGCTCTTTAATCAGCCTGATATATAGATAATAGCTGTACAGCAGCAGGACGACAAACGAACCAAGCACTTTGGCGTCAAACCAATACAGCGTTTCTAGTGAGACATATGCCCAAATGACGCCGAGAATCAAACTCAGCAGCAGCATCGGAACCCCAATGACATTTAAAACATACGCCATATAATCAAGCTTAGATAAATCTTCTATTCTCAACAGCCATTTTCCCCACTTTTTCTTTTTCAGCAGATGATATTGAAACATATATAGCACAGAAAAAACGAAAGAAAGGGAAAAAGCGCCGTATGAAAGAATCGCCATTGTAATATGGATCACCAAAAGCTCGGATACAAGCTGCCCGGAAAAAGCAGCTGACTGCTGCTCTGTCGGTGAAAATGTGTGAATGGCGATCATAGAAAATCCTATAACATTTGTAAAAAACACGATAAAGTCAACACGTAAAAGCTTTGTCAGTACAAGTGACAGCGTGACAAGCACCCAGGCATAAAAATAAAGCGCCTCCGTCACATTTAATACCGGAAACCGCCCCGTCACCCACATAAAATAGGCCAAATACACGGTTTGCAGAGTCCAGACAATAGAAAGCAACCAGAAGGCCATTTTTCCAGCCTTCCGGTTGTGTTGAAGAAAATCTATAAAATAAAAGAGTACACTTAACGCGTAAATGACGATTGTCCCCTCATTAAGTCTTGCCATTGCAGTATCAATCATTCAGCTTTCACTCACTTACAAGTGGGCTAAAGCCCGCTTTTGATTCAGCCTTCTTAAAAGAGTGGACCTTCTGGCTGCTTTCAACGGTTTTCATCATTTGACGGCCCGCAGCTTCTTCAATATCAAAAATCTGCATAAACAACGCAAGCTTTTCTTCAGAATCAGCATCTGCCGCAAGCTCTTTCACCTTTAAAATCGGATCACGAAGCATTTGGTTAATAATACTTTTGGTGTGTTTGTTCAACAGTTTTTTCTCTCTTGTGCTTAAGTGAGGCAGCTTACGCTCAATGCTGTCCATCGTTTCTGACTGGATGGCAAGCGCCTTTTCGCGCAATGCAGAAATAACCGGCACAACACCAAGTGTATTCATCCATTGTTTAAATTCCACAATGGTTTCTTCAATTAACAGTTCAACTTTTTCAGCTGTTTCTCTCCGTTCTTTCATGTTCGCTTCTACAATGCCTTCCAGATCGTCGATATCATAAAGAAAAACACCTTCAAGATCATTCAGCGCCGGATCAAGATCTCTAGGCACGGCAATGTCGACCATAAACAGCGGACGTCCCTTGCGAAGCTTATTCGCGTTTTCCATCATCTCTTTGGACACGACAAATTCACTTGCACCGGTTGAACTGATTAAAATATCAGCCTCCGCAAGCGCGCTTTCAAGCTGATTCAAGCTTCTCGCTTCACCTGAGAAACGGTCTGCAAGCTCCTTCGCTTTCAAGTATGTTCGGTTAATGACAGTGACCTTGCCGATTCCCTGTCCGTGCAGGTTTTCCGCAGCAAGCTCGCCCATTTTTCCCGCACCGAGAATCAATATGTGCTTGCTTGAAAGATTCCCGAAGATTTTTTTAGCAAGTTCAACTGCAGCATAGCTTACTGACACCGCATTTGAGCCAATGTCTGTTTCGGCGTGAGTCCGTTTGCCCACTGTAACCGCCTGCTTAAACAGCTCATTAAAAATAGTCCCGATCGTTTTTTCTTGCTGAGCTGTTTTAAAGCTGTCGCGTACCTGTCCGAGAATCTGCGTTTCGCCAATCACCATAGAGTCAAGTCCGCAGGCTACACGGAATAAATGCTCAACAGCGGCATCGCTCTCATAAAACGTTAAGAACGGTGACAGCTCTTCTTTGCTTAATTGAAACCAATCAGCTAAAAACTTTTTTATATAATAACGGCCGGTATGGAGCTGGTCGACTACCGCATAAATTTCAGTGCGGTTGCAGGTTGAGACAATGATGTTTTCAAGAATGCTTTTCTCTTCTTTCAGCTGCACCATTGCTTCTGCCAGCTCATTCGGCTGAAAACTTACTTTTTCACGTATCTCAATAGGGGCGGATTTATAATCTACTCCCACAACAAGTATATGCATCGCTCTAATTACACCCCCAACACCGAATCTTAATTTATAATCATTCTAACATAGAACTCATTATTTATAATAATTATAACATAGTTTCTTTCACAAAATGTGAACAGATTTTAAAATTCTTATGCTATATTAGAAAAAGCTTCAGGGAAAAGAAGCATTCCTATTGACAATACCAAAAACAGCAGAAATTTACTACACATCAGCTCTAAAAAACAAGAAGGTGATATGCATGAAACAAAAATCAATTTTATTCCCTTGTCTGCTGCTTGCCGCTTCTGTATATGCATGGCTAGAAAGCGGCCAAGCCGAACTGTTTTCAGGGCAGGATCAATGGCCTGTTCTCCTCATGCTGTTAGGCGCAGCCTTTGTATATCAAGGAAAAAAAGAAGCCGTTACACCTCATTTTTTTATTGGTTTACTTCTCTTCGGGATCGGTTTACACTTTTTTGCCAAGCCGAAATGGGTATGGTGGCCGGATGATTTTGAAATGCTCCTCTTTATGATCGGCTTCTCACTTCTCGTTTCAGCCGTTCAAAAAAAAGAATATGTATATGAAGCTGTGTCGATGATTTGTTTTTCCCTGTTTTTGTACTTTTTTAAACAAATTATGGCATGGCTTGAGTCTGCGCATATTCCAACAGCGCTTCTGAAGGAGTATTGGCCGTTTGTCTTTATTGGAATCAGTTTATTGTTATTATTGATAAAACGAAAAAAATCTATACGATAAATAAAACCGGTAGAGGATTCTCTACCGGTTTATCATTTTTTTGATCGCTCCCCAAGCTTCGTCTTTTCCCTTTTTCGTTTCTGAGGAAAAGAGAATCAGCTCGTCTTCCGGATCAATATTTAATGTTTGTCGGACAACCTTTGCGTGTTTGTCCCATTTGCCTTTCGGGATTTTATCCGCCTTTGTAGCGATAACAATAACAGGAATGCCGTAATACTTTAAGAATTCATACATCTGTACATCATCATTAGATGGCGCATGCCGCAAATCAACGATCTGCACCACAGCTTTTAATTCCTCGCGTGTCGTGATGTAGGTTTCAATCATTCTGCCCCATGCTTCACGCTCAGACTTTGACACTTTGGCAAAACCGTAGCCCGGCACATCCACAAAATGCAGCTCATCATTGATAATATAGAAATTAAGCGTTTGTGTTTTTCCTGGCTTTGATGACGTTCTCGCAAGATTTTTGCGATTGATTAATGAATTGATAAAAGACGATTTGCCTACGTTCGATCTTCCGGCCAATGCGATTTCCGGAAGCCCCCCTTCAGGGTACTGTTCCGGTTTTACTGCACTGATCACGATTTCTGACTTTGTGACTTTCATTTCTTCTCTCCTACTAAGGCATGTTCCAAAACCTCGTCTAAGTGGGACGCCAATATAAATGTCAGCCCCTCCCTGACGCTTTCCGGAATATCCTCTATATCTTTTTCATTATCTTTAGGCGCAATAATGGTCGTTAATCCCGCTCTATGTGCACCAAGCGCTTTTTCCTTCAAGCCGCCGATCGGCAGCACGCGCCCGCGAAGCGTGATTTCCCCAGTCATGCCGACTTCACGCGAAACCGCCCGTCCCGTTAAAGCAGAAACAAGCGCTGTTGCCATCGTAATACCGGCTGACGGACCATCTTTTGGCACCGCACCCTCTGGTACATGTATATGAATATCATACTTCTCATGAAAGTCAGGTTCAATGCCAAGTTCTTCTGTTTTGGATCGCACATAGCTGAATGCAGCCTGAGCTGACTCTCTCATAACATCTCCGAGCTTTCCTGTCAGGATTAATTTCCCTTTCCCCGGAGAAAGCGATACTTCAATCGACAGCGTATCTCCGCCAACGGTTGTATAAGCAAGCCCTGTCACTACACCAACCTGATCCTCTGTTTCAGCTTGTCCATATCTGAAAATACGTTTTCCGATAAAGTCTTGAAGGTTCTTCTCAGTAACCGTAATCCGTTTTCGCTCTTCAGCAACAATGGCTTTTGCAGCTTTACGGCAAATCGCGGCAAGCTGGCGTTCAAGGCTTCTCACACCAGCTTCTCTCGTATAGTAGCGGATAATATCAAGAATCGCCTGATCACGCAGCTGCAGGTTGCTTTTCTTCAGCCCGTGTTCTTTGATTTGCTTTGGGAGCAAGTGATCCTTTACGATTTCAAGTTTTTCTATTTCTGTGTAGCCTGCGATATTAATAATTTCCATTCTGTCTCTGAGCGGGCCCGGGATTGTGGCCAAATTGTTCGCCGTTGCGATAAACAGCACTTTGGATAAATCAAAGGTTTCTTCAATATAGTGATCACTGAAGCTGCTGTTTTGCTCTGGATCAAGCACTTCAAGCATAGCGGATGATGGGTCTCCTCTAAAATCAGATGACATTTTGTCAATTTCGTCTAATAAGAAGACCGGATTCAGCTTGCCCGCTTTTTTCATCCCTTGAATAATACGTCCAGGCATTGCTCCGACATAGGTCCGTCTGTGTCCGCGTATCTCTGATTCGTCCCGTACTCCTCCGAGTGAGATTCTGACGAATTTGCGTCCCAAGCTTTTTGCAATTGATTTGGCTAAAGACGTTTTTCCGACACCCGGAGGTCCTGCCAAACAGAGAATCGGGCCTTTCAGGGATTTGGTCAGCTTCTGGACAGCCAAATATTCTAAAATACGTTCTTTTACTTTTTCAAGCCCGTGGTGCTCTTCGTCCAAGAGACGTCCTGCTTCTTTCAAATCAAGCTTATCATCTGTTTCATCCGTCCATGGAAGAGCAACCAGCCAGTCGATATAGTTGCGGATCACGGAGCTTTCCGCAGAACTTGACGGAATTTTTTCATATCTGTTCAATTCTTTAAGCGCTGTTTCCTTCACATGCTCAGGCATGCCTGCTTCTTCGATTTTTTCCGTCAGTGTCTGAACTTCGCCAGTTTTGCCTTCTTTATCGCCAAGCTCTTTTTGGATCGCCTTCATTTGTTCACGCAAGTAGTATTCCTTCTGCGTACGCTCCATCGAACGTTTGACACGCTGGCCGATTTTTTTCTCAATCTCCAGCACTTCTTTTTCATTATTAATAAAATCAATGACCTTGTTCAGCCTGTCTTTGACATCAGCCGTTTCTAAAATATCCTGCTTATCCTTTAGTTTAAGGGGCAGATGAGAAGCAACGATGTCTGCCATTCTCCCCGGCTCTTCGATATCAGTAACCGCGGCGTACGTTTCGGCCGAGATTTTTTTAGAAATTTTTATGTACTGATCAAAGTGGTCTAGCAAAGTCCGCATCAATGCTTCGTCTTCTGTATCTTTTGAATCATCTTCATGAATAAGTTGAATGTCTACCGACGTGTAATCCTCGTGTTCATTGTATTTGACGATATGGGCGCGCTTGAGGCCCTCCACCAACACACGAATCGTACCGTTCGGAAGCTTCAGCATTTGCTTAATTTTTGTATAGGTGCCGACAGTGAAAATCTCGTCTTCACCAGGTTCGTCTATCGAAATATCCTGCTGAGTGGCTAAAAATATCATATGATCATGCATCATTGCCTGTTCAAGAGCCTGAACCGACTTGTCACGTCCTACATCTAAATGCAAAACCATCGTCGGGTACACTAATAAACCTCTTAAAGGGAGGAGCGGGATGCTGCGTTTTAATTCTTCTGCCATGTGACTGACACCTCCGTGACTTTAGTATGAACCATTATAATACAACTTTTTCATCCTTGTACAATAAACGGCATGGTTCCATTTTCTATAAAACAGTCTCCTCGTAGTATACCCTTTCTTTCTGATATGAAAAAGGAAAAGATGTCCTTCATGAAAAAAACCCTATTATCAAAATAGGGTTTAAACAGATTCTTTATTGATTTCAATATGAAACGGTTTTTGTTCCGTTGGCGGATTCACTAAAATTTCATCAAGCACTTCCTGGAAAGTCTTCACTGCAATAATCTTGATCCCGTCAATCTGCTTTAAGATCGCCTGCTGATTTTCATATGGGATAATCACCTTTTTCGCACCGGACTGCTTGGCCGCTTTTATTTTCGGAATGACGCCTCCGATGGGTTTCACAAGACCGTTCAGGCTGATTTCGCCCGTCATCGCAACGGTATTGTCAATAGGAATTTTGTGTATCGCCGAGAAAATCCCCGCCGCCATCGCAATGCCTGCTGACGGCCCATCAATTGGAATCCCTCCTGGGAAATTGATGTGAATATCATAATCAGAAGGCTTCATTCCCATTGTCCGGAGCACGGTTAATACATTTTCAACCGAACCCTTCGCCATGCTTTTTCGTCTGATTGATTTTGATTGGCTGCCGATGCTTTCTTCTTCAGCTATTCCTGTGATGTTAATTGATCCTTTATCTTGAGCCGAGGTTACACTCACTTCGATTTCCAGAAGCGATCCGCTGTTAGGCCCGTAGACTGCAAGCCCATTTACAATGCCAACCTGTGGTTCAACACCGATTTTTTGCTCGTGCTTTGGAGTAAGCTGACTGGAGTGAATGACCCATTCAATATCCTCAATCGTAATGTCCTTCCGATTCTCCGTTACAGCCATCCCCGCTGCGATTTGAATCATATTGACGGCTTCCCGCCCGTTCCGTGTGTAGCTGGTCAAAAGATCCAGGCCCTCTTCGGAGATATTTTTTTCAATTTTATCAGCTGCTGTTTTAGCAACCGTTTTCAACTCGTCCTTTTCAAGCTCGCGGAAAAAAACCTCCAAACAGCGGGACCTGATAGCTGGCGGAATTTCGTTTGGCATTCTCGTGGTCGCGCCAATCAAGCGAAAATCAGCCGGCAGCCCATTTTGAAAAATATCATGAATATGATTCGGAATTTGTGTATTTTCCTCACTGTAATACGCACTGTCTAAAAAGACTTTTCTGTCCTCAAGCACCTTCAGCATTTTATTCATTTGAATAGGATGCAGCTCCCCTATTTCATCAATAAACAGCACACCGCCATGGGCATGGGTGACAGCTCCCTGCTTCGGCTGCGGAATCCCAGCCTGTCCCATCGCTCCGGCCCCTTGGTATATAGGGTCATGGACAGAGCCAATGAGCGGATCGGCAATTCCTCTTTCATCAAAACGGGCTGTTGTCGCATCGAGTTCCACAAAGACAGCCTGCTCTTTAAACGGTGATTGTTTATGTTTTTTTGCTTCTTCCAACACAAGCCGCGCAGCAGCCGTTTTCCCAACTCCCGGTGGCCCATAGACAATCACATGCTGAGGATTTGGCCCGCATAAAGCCGCCTTTAATGCTTTAATGCCGTCTTCCTGTCCGACGATATCTTTAAAGCTTTTGGGGCGGACCTTCTCAGATAATGGCTCGGACAAGCTGATAGCGCGCATTTTCCGAAGCTGCTCCATTTCCTTCTTTGATTCTTTATCTATCGTGACCTTTTGTGTCCTTTGATTTTTAAGCAAATTCCAAAAATACAAACCGATGATGATCCCAAAAAACAGCTGAATAAATAACGCGATCCCTGTCCAACTCATGGTGGTCCCTCCTGAAAAACAATTTATGTATCCAATTCATTCCTCTGATTGCTAGTATCTCCCATAGAAGACGGGAATAAACGTTTTTCCAGAAGAGTTGCATGCAAAAAAACCTCCTGAGTGTTACCACTCAGGAGGTTTGTACTTATCTTTATGCAGATGTTTTATCTTGGCTTACCTCAGTGCCGTCTTTTAATAAGAGGCGAGGAGGCTCTCCGTGTGTCACAGTTGCCCCGGTGATTACACATTTTTCAATGTCATCACGAGAAGGCAGCTCAAACATCACATCAAGCATGATGCCTTCAATGATGGAACGGAGTCCGCGTGCTCCAGTCTTGCGTTCAATTGCTTTTTTAGCAATTTCAGAAAGCGCTTCTTCTTCAAACTCAAGCTCAACGTTGTCAAGCTCAAGCATTTTCTTGAATTGCTTAACAAGAGCGTTTTTCGGTTTTGTTAAGATCGCAACCAATGCTTCTTCGTCAAGCTTTTCAAGGCTTGCAATAACCGGAAGACGTCCGATAAATTCAGGAATTAACCCGAAACGGAGCAAATCTTCAGGAAGCACTTTTGAAAGAAGGTCTTCTTTCTCAAGATCAGCAGCTTTATTGTCGGCACCGAATCCAATCACTTTTTGGCCTAAACGGCGTTTGATGATTTGTTCGATACCATCGAAAGCTCCGCCGCAAATGAACAAAATATTTGTTGTGTCAATTTGAATGAATTCTTGATGAGGATGCTTACGTCCACCTTGAGGCGGTACGCTTGCCACTGTACCCTCAAGAATTTTAAGCAATGCCTGCTGTACACCCTCACCTGACACATCACGTGTGATAGACGGGTTTTCAGATTTTCTAGCCACTTTATCGATTTCATCAATATAGATAATGCCTTTTTCGGCTTTTTCCACATCATAATCAGCAGCTTGGATGAGCTTCAAGAGAATATTCTCTACATCTTCACCCACGTATCCAGCTTCAGTCAAAGATGTAGCGTCTGCAATCGCAAACGGCACATTTAAAATGCGAGCCAATGTTTGCGCCAGAAGGGTTTTACCGCTTCCCGTAGGGCCGATTAATGAAATATTACTTTTTGAAAGCTCAACATCATCAACTTTGCTGTTAGAGTTAATGCGCTTATAGTGGTTATACACAGCCACAGCAAGTGATTTCTTCGCTTGATCTTGGCCGATGACATATTCATTCAAAATTTCACGAATTTCCTGAGGCTTTGGTACGTCTTTAAATTCTACTTCTTCTTCTGTTCCGAGTTCTTCCTCTACAATTTCAGTGCAGAGTTCGATACATTCGTCACATATATATACACCAGGTCCAGCTACAAGCTTACGAACCTGATCTTGTGTTTTTCCACAGAACGAGCATTTTAATTGTCCTTTTTCCTCGTTAAATTTAAACATTCTTTCACCCCTTAATCTTGTCTCACTTTTTCTTTTACCGGCAGAGCAAAAGAAAATGATTCTTGAAACGAACGAGTATGTATTGCATTTTACCATACTTTCCAAAAAGACGGTAACAATGTGTTTCTGACTTGCACATTCTATATGTATGACAAAAAACAGCCCTGCATTAACTATATTGCCCCAAGAAAAAGAGATAACTCATAATTGTACAAAACAAGGCACGAATGATTCGCGCCCTGTTTTATTAGTACTATTATTATGCACCATATTAACGGTTTTCTACAAGAAAATCAATTGCTTTGCGAACTTTTAAATCTTCTTTCATCGCGTCAGTAGAACCGATGGCTTGTTTAATATTTTCAACAGGCATGTTGTATGCTTCAGCCATTTTAGTAAGCTCAGCATCAACTTCCTCATCTGATACTTCAAGGTTTTCCGCTTTCGCAATCGCCTCAAGAGTCAGGTTAGATTTTACGCGTTTTTCAGCATCTTCTTTCATTTGCTCTTTAAGCGCAGCTTCATCTTGACCTGAGAATTGAGTGTAAAGCTCAAGGTTCATGCCTTGCATTTGCAGACGCTGTTCGAATTCTTTCAGCATGCGGTCAAGCTCAGTGTCGACCATTGCTTGCGGAACGTCGATTTCAGCATTTTCAGAAGCTTTCAGAACAAGCTCTTCACGTAATTTAGCGTCAGCTTCGTTTTCTTTTGCTTCTTCCAGACGTTTCTTTGTTTTTTCAGTTAATTCAGCAAGTGTTTCCACTTCTTCATCGATATCTTTTGCGAATTCATCGTTAAGCTCAGGAAGCTCTTTCGCTTTGATTTCGTGAATTTTCACTTTAAACACAGCTGGTTTGCCTGCAAGCTCTTCAGCGTGGTATTCTTCTGGGAATGTCACTTCAACATCCTTTTCAGCGCCTGCTTCAAGACCAACTAACTGATCTTCGAAGCCAGGGATGAATGAGCCAGATCCTACTTCAAGAGAGTAGTTTTCAGCTTTTCCGCCTTCGAAAGCTTCGCCGTCAACGAATCCTTCGAAATCAAGAACAACTGTGTTTCCTTCTTCAACGGCGCCTTCTTCTTTTACAACAAGCTCAGCTTGACGCTCTTGAAGGGCTTTTAGTTCGTTTTGAACATCTTCGTCAGTTACAGTTGTGTCGTCTTTTTCAATGCCCAGACCTTTGTATTCGCCAAGCTTCACTTCAGGTTTTACTGTTACTTTCGCAGTGAAGATTAAGCTTTCGCCTTTTTCGATTTTTTCAACATCGATTTCAGGACGGTCTACAGGCTCGATTCCAGCTTCTTCAACCGCTTTAGGGTATTCTACAGGAAGAAGAATATCCAAAGCATCTTGGTAAAGAGCTTCTACGCCAAAGCGCTGTTCGAATAATCCGCGAGGAATTTTACCTTTACGGAATCCAGGAATTGAAACTTGTTTTACTACTTTTTTAAATGCATCATCAAGTGCTGTTTTAAACGTTTCAGCATCAACTTCAACCGTTAAAACGCCTTCGTTGCCTTCTTGTTTTTCCCATTTTACAGACATGTGTTTCCCTCCAAAAATCTATTCAGGTTGTGTCGGTCTTCCATTCTAAAGCAATCATTCGGCTTCGTCCAACAAAAACAAAGCTGCCAAAGATCAGAATCATTATGTATAGATGTTAATAATGAACTGCAAAGCCTGTCCAACCGTATTTCTTATAACCCGTTATACACAAATACAACCACTATATTATAACATAACACATAGCGCTTTCAACTATATGGCGCGATTTACAAATAAGAAATTTCTTCAATATCTTTTAACATTGTGCAAGCTTCATCGAGTTCTCTGTCTGTAAATTCATACATCATATGAAGTTCTTCGCTTTCAATTTCAATCCCGTGCATCTCGTAACCGACTTTATGAAGGGCAGCCGCCCAAAGGTCAGCCGACAGCAATTTCGGCTGGAACGGATATAAAACGTACAAATGTCTTCTCCACAATTCTTCTACTGCCGCATATAAGGTTGGATTTTCATTTCCAAGTGTCTCATCCAGCACCCTGAGAACACGGTGCAGAATCGGGGCGGCATCAGGCGGAACAATCTCAGACGGTTCAATTGTCAACGACTCGCCAAATTTACTAATGTGCACAGGTTTACTGTACTCATGCTCAGCCAACAGCATGACAATCATCGTTTTGATAATCGGATGGGCTGAGGGGTCTTGGAGAATTGTTTTGAGCAATCCTGTATACTTTGCTACGTTACGGTCTTTTAAGGAATGAATGAGATTCATTTGCTCCTCAGGGCTTGCCAGCACTTTCTCGGTGTCAATTGTATCCTCATATTCTTCGGCCCAAGCCTCGTCCTCACGATCCGGATCGGTCATTTTCCGGCTGAAATCCAGCAGCTTATAAAATTGCTCGGCGCTTTCTGCCGGCAGCTGATTTTCTTCCAAAACGGCTTCAATGGTGCTTTTGACTTCTTCATATTTTTTGAGCTGAATTAAGATGGTCATGTACACCTGCAAAACCGTAAAATAATGGCCATAACCTTCTTTGAGCATCTTCTCGCACACGCTTTTTGCCTCTTCCAGCTCGCCCAGTTCTAAAAAGCAGATGGCCATCCCTAAGTGAAGATCGGATTCAGTATCATCATATTTCATCGCTTCTGAAAACAGTTCAAGCGCTTCTTGATACTTTTTTTCCTTTAGTGATGACATCCCTTTTTCCACAAGGCGGTCTTTCAGATGAGGAAAAGGAATAATTTTTGCGTTCTTCTTGTCATGCGTCATACCTATATTCCTTTCAGGTATTTATTTTGTTCAAGTGTATCAACACCTGTGAACAAACACAAGAATTGAAAGGTTTCATTAGGCAAAAAAAGCCGCCGGACAAATACCGGCCGCTTTTTCAGGCTTGAAGCCAAGAGCTTCTTTGTGATTCAAATTGCTTGATTTCATCCTCCAGCAGCAGCGTTAATGAAATTTCATCATATCCGTTGATCAGCATCTCTTTCCAATGCGGATCAACTTCAAATGAAATTTGATTGCCTTCACTGTCATGAATCAGCTGATTTTCAAGGTCAACAGTCATTTGCAATGACTTGTTTTCATACTGGCCGACAAGCTGTTTCCAATTGTCATATGGCATGCGGATCGGAAGCATGCCGTTTTTAAAGCAGTTCTGATGGAAAATATCAGCAAATGACGGTGCAATGATAACTTTAAACCCATAATCATCAAGTGCCCACGGAGCGTGTTCACGCGATGACCCGCAGCCGAAGTTTTCCCCCGCTATTAAAATGGAAGCTCCTTGATAAACAGGCTGGTTTAATTCAAATTCAGGGTTCGGTTCACCATTCGCATCATATCTCCAGTCAAAGAATGCAAAACGCCCGTAGCCTGTTCTTTCAATCCTCTTCAAAAATTGCTTAGGAATAATCTGGTCTGTATCCACATTGATCCGATTTAATACGGCCGCTTTCCCCGTATGTGATTTCAAAGGTTCCATCTCGCGCACTCCTTACACAACTGTTTTTTCCTGATAAAACTTTCTGACATCAACGAAGTGTCCGTGAATGGCAGCCATCGCAGCCATTGCCGGGCTGACGAGATGTGTTCTTGCACCTTTTCCTTGTCTGCCCTCAAAGTTGCGGTTAGAGGTTGATGCACAGCGCTCTCCCTCAGGAACAACATCATTATTCATACTCAAACACATGCTGCAGCCTGACTCTCTCCATTCAAATCCAGCTTCCAAGAAAATCTGGTCAAGCCCTTCTTTTTCAGCCTGAAGCTTCACGCTTTGGGATCCGGGCACGACGATGGCCCTTACGCTGTCAGCTACCTTCTTCCCCTTGATCATATCAGCAGCCTGGCGAAGGTCAGTCATGCGGGAATTCGTGCAGGAACCGATAAATACGTGCTCCACTTTAATGTCTTCAATTTTCTGATGAGGAGTGAGTCCCATATATTCATAAGCGCGAATCGCTTCTTTTTTGTCATCTTCTGCAGAAAAGCTTTCCGGCGCAGGAACTTCAGAATCGACAGGAAGAACCATTCCCGGGTTAATGCCCCATGTCACCATAGGGGAAATTTTGTTGCCGTCAAGGACGATAGATTTATCGTAAACAGCGCCCGGGTCTGTGCGCAGCGCCTTCCATTCCTCTACGGCCTTGTCAAATTCTTCGCCTTTTGGCGTGTACTTGCGGTTTTTGCAATATTCAAACGTCACCTCGTCAGGTGCAATCAAACCAGCTCTTGCTCCTGCTTCAATTGACATGTTACAAACAGTCATTCGTTCATCCATCGTCATATTTCTGAATACTTCCCCAGTGTATTCAATGACGTAGCCCGTGCCGAATTTCACACCGTATTTGCCGATGACAGCAAGGATGACATCCTTTGCCGTTACCCCTTTTTGAAGCGTTCCATCTACGCGCACTTCAAGTGTTTTTGGACGTTGCTGCCAAAGTGTCTGTGTGGAAAGGACATGTTCAACTTCACTCGTCCCGATTCCAAATGCAAGAGCGCCGAAAGCGCCATGTGTTGATGTATGACTGTCACCGCACACAATCGTTTTCCCTGGAAGCGTTAAGCCCAGTTCAGGGCCGACGACATGAACAATCCCTTGATCCACACTGTGAAGATCGGCAAGGCGCACGCCAAATTCCTCACAGTTTCTTTCAAGCGCCGTTACCTGGCGTTTCGCAACTTCATCCTTTATCTCAAAACGATTGACAGTCGGGATGTTGTGGTCCATTGTCGCAAATGTATTTTGGGGTCTTCTGACCTTTCTTCCCTTTTGTCTCAAGCCTTCAAATGCCTGAGGAGACGTCACCTCATGAATGAGGTGCAAATCAATATAGAGAAGATCCGGCTTTCCCTCACCATGTTTTACAATATGCTGATCCCAAATCTTTTCGATGATTGTTCGAGGCATCATCTTTTATTTCCTCCCTCTACCTAGAGCTAAGACCGCTTAACGTAAGCTGTCACACATTAGAAATTGTATTTTCACTCATGATTGCTGCCTTAACTTCCTCTGTAATGGCCTGAGTGCTGCTGAACTCTTCACCCCGTGCCAAGTCTCTTGTTCTTTTTCCGGAAGCCAAGACTTTGTTTACCGCATCTTCTACAGCTTTCGCTTCCTCTTCAAGCCCGAAAGATGTTCTCAAAAGCATTGCCGCTGACAATATGGCTGCGAACGGATTTGCCATCCCTTTACCGGCAATATCAGGCGCGGAGCCATGAACAGGTTCAAACAGATGAAGACCAGAGCTTGATAGGCTGGCTGACGGGAGCATTCCGAGCGAGCCTGTAAGCATGGACGCTTCATCGCTTAAAATATCACCGAACATATTTTCAGTCACCACGACATCAAATTGATTCGGTGCATAAATTAGCTGCATGGCCGCGTTATCCACAAGCATGTGCTCAAGCTTCACATCAGGAAACTCTTGTGCAACGTCCTCAGCCACTTCACGCCACAGCCGGCTTGATTCAAGAACATTCGCTTTATCTACAGAGGTCACTTTGCCTTTTCTGGCTGCCGCCATTTTGAAGCCCTCTCTGATCACTCGTTCAATTTCCGTTCGCTTATAAAACAGTGTATCTACTGCTTCCTGCTCACCTTTAGTGTTTACATAGCGTTTGCTCGGCTGGCCGAAATACAAGCCGCCTGTGAGCTCACGAACGATAACGAAATCAACATTATCTATATATTCTTTTTTCAAAGGCGAAGCGTCAGAAAGGCTTTCAAATACCTTCACAGGCCGCAAATTCGCAAACAAATCAAGCTGTTTTCTGATGCTGAGCAGCCCTTTTTCCGGTCTCAGTTCCGAAGGATTTTGATCCCATTTCGGTCCGCCGACAGCACCAAGCAATATCGCGTCTGCATTTTTACAAGCAGCAACGGTTTCCTCCGGGAGGGGGTTATGATGTTCATCAATAGCCGCCCCTCCAATCAGGCCATATTCAAATTCAAATTCATGGTTAAAGCGTTCGGCAACACTTTTCAGTACGTCTGTCGCTGATTCTAATACTTCAGGGCCGATCCCGTCTCCGGGCAATAGAGCAATACGTTTCTTCAAGTTAACCGTTCTCCTTTCTTTTATGATCCGACAGCTGTGTGGTTTTTCAATCCGCTCATATTCGACTGGAAAACCAATTGACGGTTGACTGCGTTCAAATAGGCTTTCGCTGATGCTTCTAATACGTCTTGCGCTATGCCCCGCCCTGCTGATTCTTTTCCGTTCACCAAAACTCTTACATACACCTGGGCAAATGCATCTTCGCCTTTTCTGTTAGACTGAATGCGGTAGTCTAAGAGCTCCAAATCCTTATCGATGCAGCGCTCAAGCGTATTGTAGATTGCTTCCACGCTTCCAGCTCCAGTTGCAGCTTCCTGAATAAACTCTGCGTTTTCTTGATTTTTCAAAGAAAGAGTAGCCGTAGGGACCTGACTTGTTCCGTAATGTACTTGCAGAGAAAGAAATTCATACCCAATCTTGCGATCTGTTACTTTTTCTTCTAAAATAAGAGAAACAAGATCCTCATCAGTGATTTCTTTTTTCTTCTCAGTCAACTCTTTGAACATCGTAAAGAATTTATTAATCTCTTCACTGTCAAATTGGAATCCTAAAGCAGTCAGCCGGTCTTTAAATGCGTGGCGTCCGGAATGTTTACCTAGGACAAGCGCATCTGCGGTTACGCCGACAAGCTCCGGTGAAATAATTTCATAAGTCGATTTTTCTTTTAAAAAGCCGTCCTGATGGATGCCTGATTCATGAGCAAATGCATTATCTCCAACAACCGCTTTGTTGCGCGGGACAGCCATGCCTGTCAGTTTGCTTACTAAATCACTTGTTCTCTTAATCTCGTTTAGTGTAATACCTGTTTCGACTTGGTAGAAATCTTTTCTGGTATGGAGGGCTACGGCAATTTCCTCTAATGCTGCGTTTCCGGCTCTTTCACCGATCCCATTCACAGCGCATTCGATTTGATCAGCGCCATTTTCAATCGCAGCAAGAGAGTTTGCGACTGCCATTCCTAAATCATCATGACAGTGGGCTGAAAGCTTTGCTTTGTGAATGTTCGGAACGTTTTCCTTCATATATTTAAAGATATTTCCGTATTCCGCCGGGGCCAGGTAGCCGACAGTGTCTGGAAGATTGATAACACTGGCGCCTGCGTCAATCACTTTCTCGACGATTTCTGCTAGAAACGGCAGTTCAGTGCGGCAGGCATCTTCAGCTGACCATTGCACAATCGGAAAACGTTCTTTTGCGTATTTCACCATTTCAACCGCTCTTTCAATGACTTGCTCACGTGTCATTTTCAGCTTGTGCTTCAAATGAATGTCCGATGTGGCGATAAAAACATGAATTCTCGGGTGAGAACCTTCTTTTAACGCTTCCCAAGCAGCATCAATATCACCTTTTACACAACGGGCCAGACCAGTTACTGAACAATTTTTAATGGTTCTTGCGATTTCCTGAACAGCTAAAAAGTCACCTCGGGACGAAGCGGGAAATCCCGCTTCAATGATATCTGCCCCGAGTCTTTCGAGCTGCTTAGCTATGGCAAGTTTCTCCTGTGTATTCAAGTTCACTCCAGGGGACTGTTCACCATCACGAAGCGTCGTATCGAAAAAATTAATTTTGCGCAACGGAGACCACCGCTTCCTTCTTCTTGCCTTGTTTCACAAACGGCATCATTTCACGAAGCTTTCTTCCCACTACTTCGATTTGATGTTCGTTCTCGCTTGCATTGATAGCGTTGAAACGAGGACGGTTTACTTGGTTTTCGACGATCCACTCTTTTGCGAATGTACCGTTTTGGATATCTTTTAATACTTCTTTCATAGATTCTTTTACTTTAGCGTCCACAACGCGAGGGCCTGATACGAAATCTCCCCACTGTGCTGTGTCAGAGATTGAATATCTCATTCCTGCAAGTCCTTCTTCGTACATAAGGTCTACGATTAATTTCAGCTCATGAAGACACTCGAAGTATGCAAGTTCAGGCTGATAACCTGCTTCAGTTAATGTTTCAAATCCTGCTTTGACAAGCGCGCTTAATCCGCCGCAAAGAACTGCTTGCTCACCGAACAAATCTGTTTCTGTTTCTTCTTTAAATGTCGTTTCTAGTACGCCCGCTCTTGCGCCGCCGATTCCTTTAGCATAAGCGAGGGCTTTGTCTCTTGCTTCTCCAGTCACATCTTGATAGATTGCGAACAATGCAGGTACGCCAGCTCCTTGCTCATATGTTCTTCTGACCAAGTGTCCCGGGCCTTTAGGCGCCACTAAGAATACATCTACATCCGCCGGAGGAACAATTTGATGGAAATGCACGTTAAATCCATGAGCGAATACTAATGATTTTCCTGCTGTCAATTCATCTTTGATTTCAGCTTCGTATACTTTTTGCTGCTGCTCATCCGGAAGCAGAACCATGATGATTTCGGCTTGGGCTGCCGCTTCTTTTACTGAAAATACTTTATGTCCGTCTTCTTGGGCTTGAGTGAAAGATTTTCCTTGTCTAACACCGACGATCACGTCTACTCCGCTTTCTTTAAGGTTCAGGGCATGTGCGTGACCTTGCGAACCGTACCCGATAACCGCTACTGTTTTTCCAGTCAATACGTTCTCTTTGATATCACCGTTATAATATACTTTTACCATTTTAATCTCTCCCTTGTTATGTTTTATACAATAGATATTGTTTTATTGGATGACGCCTTTTGCTGGGTTCCCCTCGCAAAAGCCGTTGTACCTGTTCTCGCGATTTCTTTAATGCCATAAGGTTTTAATAATTCAATAAGCGCTTCAATTTTGTTAGATTCACCTGTCACCTGAACAACGATGCTGTCTCTGCTGACATCAACGACAGAGGCTCTAAACGGTTCTATGATTCCATTAATCTCTGTTCTCGTTGAAGGTGCGGAGACAACCTTGATTAAGGCCAGCTCCCTCTGGACAATCGATTGATTTGTGATGTCTGTGACTTTCAGCACATCAATCTGTTTGTTGAGCTGTTTCGTTAACTGTTCAACATCATTTTCTCCTTCAACGTGAACGACGAAGGTGATTCTGGAAACGCCGGCTGTTTCTGTGTGTCCAACTGTAATGCTTTCAATGTTGTAATGCCTTTTTGTGAATAGACCTGTGATCCGGTTTAACACTCCGGAGCGGTTCACCACAGTCAATGTGATAATTCTTTTCAAGGTTTCACCCCCACCATTTCATGCAGCCCTTTCCCCGGAGCCACCATCGGGAATACTTTTTCTTCGCTGGCAACCCGCACATCAATGACAACAGGTTCTCTTGATGTTAATGCCTCTTCCAGCTTTTCCTTTGCTTCCGCTTCTGATGAAATTCTGATGCCTTTAATGCCGTACGCTTCGGACAATTTGACGAAGTCAGGCTGAGAAGCGAATTTAGATTCTGAATAACGTTCTTCATAGAAAATTTCTTGCCACTGTCTGACCATTCCGAGACAAGCGTTATTTAAAATCACTACCTTAACCGGAAGATTTAATTCGCGAATAACATCGAGTTCTTGAAGCGTCATTTGGAATCCGCCGTCTCCGACAACCGCGACCACAGTAGCATCTTTTTCGGCCAGCTGTGCGCCGATCGCCGCCGGAAGACCGAATCCCATCGTTCCAAGTCCGCCTGACGTGACCCATTTATCTGCTTTTTGGAACGGATAAAATTGCGCTGACCACATTTGATGCTGGCCTACATCCGTTGCGACAATGGCCTCTCCTTTTGTAAATTGATGAATATATTCAATCAATTTCTGAGGTTTAAAACCTTCTTCTTCATTATCTACATACCAGAGCGGATACTCTTCTTTCCATTCGGCGAGCTGTTTTTTCCATTCGCTTGAATCGCTTTGTTTGCCGTCTTGTTTGATCAGCTCCTGCAGGACAATTTTGCTGTCTCCGACTACAGGAATCTGTGTTTTCATGATTTTTCCGATTTCAGCTGGATCAATATCGATGTGGGCAATCTTTGCGTTTCTGGCAAAGTGTTTCAGGTTTCCTGTGACACGGTCATCAAAACGGGCGCCGATACTGATTAATAGATCACATTCATGAAGGGCCATATTGGCTGTATAAGTACCATGCATTCCCGCCATCCCTAGGAAAAGCGGATGGTCAGCCGGGAAGCCTCCGAGTCCCAAAAGGGTGTGTGCCACAGGGATTTGCTGCTGTTCAGCATAATTTTTTAATTCTTCTGACGCTTTTCCGTGCAGTACGCCCGCACCCGCCAGGATCACCGGTTTTTTCGCACTGCTCACGGCTTCCACAAGCTTGCGGATCTGCAAATAATTCGGCTCTGTTGTCGGCTGGTATCCCGGGAGATTCATCTCATGATCGTAGCTGAATTCTCCTTCAATTGTTGCTACATCTTTCGGAATATCAATCAATACAGGTCCGGGTCTTCCAGTTGTTGCAATATGGAACGCTTCTTTAATGATGCGCGGCAGATCTTCCGGCTGGCGAACCTGGTAGCTGTGTTTTGTTACTGGCATCGTAATCCCTAAAATGTCCGCTTCCTGAAATGCATCGCTCCCGATTACAGAGGTTGCTACCTGCCCTGTAAAGACGACTAATGGCAATGAATCAATCATGGCATCAGCAAGGCCTGTAACAAGGTTTGTCGCTCCCGGTCCTGACGTGGCAATGACGACACCCGGTTTTCCAGAGACTCTTGCGTATCCCTCCGCTGCATGAATTGCGCCTTGTTCGTGACGGGGAAGGATATGTACCAACCCTGAATTGTATAGCTTATCGTAAATCGGAAGCACAGCCCCGCCCGGATAACCGAAGATCATTTCTACTTTCTCTTTTTTTAATGATTCAATCAGCATTAATGCTCCGCTCATCGTCTGTGTACATTTGGCAGATGCTGAATCCACCTGTACATTAGTCCCCATTTTAGTTCCTCCTTTTGGATTTTCATCCTTTAAAGATCATCTTTTCATTAGCTAGATAGCTGATTATTCAATAAAAAAAGCCCTTCCGCCCACAATCAGCCGCGCAGTAACTGCGATAGCTAAAAGGGGCGAAAAGGCTTTTCTTTCCGCGGTACCACCCTTGTTTACGGCCTGTTAATCGGCCGTCTCATGGATATTTCTATCCGCTTTAGTAACGAGTGAATCAAGTTCACCCGGCCAAGTCCTACTGTCATTTCAGACTGGCACTCTGAGGCGAGTTCACCTTGTAAAGCTTCGCCGGTTCTCAGCTACCCCGGTTCTCTGTGGAAAGCTTTTTCAAGGCTACTTATCCTCATCTGCGCTTTTCATATTCAGCCTTCGGAACGGCTTTCCAGCTGTTCAAGAAGGTCGTTTGTTTTTCATTTTTTTAGAATCATACTGCGATGATTTTCGCTTGTGAAGCTTGCGTTTATCTTTTGTTGAACTCATATTACGCCGCTTTGGACGCAGTGTCAACAGCATTTTTTAAAATTATTAGACAATTTTGATTAATCAATCTATATTGTATACGCTTTCATGATTGGTACAAAAGGAATCGCAAATGTTAAAAGTTTTTATAATTTTTTTATTAATCTATCAACAATACACCAGAATTATTTAATTTTATATAAACATGTAAGATTTTATAACACGCTACGGTTCGTATATGGATTGAGTCTGACAGATCATATTGCAATCCATTTCAATTTCGGATAGGCACCCCTATTATTCCCCGGCATACATTAATGGTATCTTGCAAAGAAAAGGTGATACGATGAATAAATCATTAGCAGACATGCAAGGATTCCCTGCAGGCTTTCCAAGCTTCCCGAGCTTTCCGCAGCAGTACTATCCTGCTGTCCCTGCCTTTTACCAGCAAAGCCATCAGCCATTTGGAGGCTACGGATACGGACAGCCGTTCAGCCAGGCATATAGCCCGTTGACCACTCCCTCTGCTATGTACTCCTCTTATCCATACACTTCAGATTTTTTCGGGCAGCAATTTTCAGGCACTGGCTTCAGCGGCCATAGCGGCGGGTTCAGTATTCCGGCGACACACGTCGGCGGGTTCAGCGGAACAGCCGGTGTGCATGGAGGCTTTAGATATTAAAGAAAACTACAAGGGCCGAACAACGATTTCGGCCTTTTTTTCTTTCAAGCATCTTCTGCAACTCATACATTCCAAAAGTGCTTCAATACTGTCAGATTTTCTGTCTTTATAGTTGGAAACAGGATGGAATATGATTAAGATGAATGTTTGAGGAGGAATAAAATGTATATAAAAATAGATGATTTAACTGGACATCAGGTGGTTTCACTGGCGAATGAGCATTTACATAGCATGACGCTTATGTCCCCGCCGGAAAGCATCCATGCCTTAGGTTTAGAGAAACTAAGAGGCCCTGGAATAACATTTTGGAGTGCATGGGAGGGTGATGAACTAGCCGGTTGCGGAGCGCTAAAAGAACTGGACAGCCGGCACGGAGAAATCAAATCAATGCGAACATCTGCATCACATTTAAGAAAAGGCGTTGCCAAACAAATTCTCCAGCATATCATTGAAGAAGCTGGAAAGCGAGGCTATGAGCGGTTAAGCTTAGAAACGGGTTCAATGGCTTCATTTGAGCCGGCAAGAAAGTTGTATGAAAGCTTCGATTTTCAGTACTGTGAACCGTTTGCAGACTATGTTGAAGATCCAAACAGTGTGTTTATGACGAAGGAATTGTGAGACTGCTTTATAAGGATAGATAGGTGCAGGGGAAGGTCTGTCTTATCTATCTTTTTTTATATTCACACATTTTTCACCTTTATGATACACGCCAATGTTTTTAATTTTGTTTAATTCAAAGAACAGCGGGAATTACAAACGACATGAACGATATCATGCAAATTCATAAAGGAGGAGATTGATATGAAAAGCATAGTTGGTGTATACGATACCCCGCAGGAAACCATCGCAGCGATTGAAGGCTTACTCACAAAAGGCTATGATTCTGATGACATTTCTGTTGTGACAAGCCGGCGAGATACAGATTATTTGGAGTCACGTACAGGAACAGAAGTCAATCAAGCTATCGATGCACATCAGGACGAATCTGAATCTTTTTTCGATAAACTGAAAGATTATTTCACAATGGATGATACTGCTACACACAGCAAAGCATTATCCGACTTGGATATTAAAACTGAGGACATAGACAAGTATCAAGAAGATTTGGATGACGGAAAACTTCTGGTGGCCGTCGATACAGATGCAGATGTAATTGCTCCTATTGATAACGGCAATGCCCTTTCAGGCGGCTTTTCAAGCACAAATGAATTGGATTATACAACGAAAGAAGAAAAAACGATGCCGCTCCGAGAAGAACAGCTTAAAGTCGATAAGGAAGACGTTCAAACCGGCGAAGTAGAAATAGGAAAAGAAGTGAAAACAGAAAAAAGAGATATGGACATCCCGGTGAGACATGATGAAATTTATGTCGAACGCCGTCCAGTGGATGAAAATAAAACGGATGCTTCTCCCGTCAACGATTCGGAAGAAATCAGAGTGCCAATCGTTGAGGAAAAGCTGGAAGTGACTAAAAAACCAGTTGTCACTGATGAAGTGGTTGTCGGTAAACGCACTGTTGAAGAAAATGAACATATTTCTGAAACTGTGAAAAAAGAAGAACCTCGTCTGAATAAAGACGGAAAAGTTGACGGCTTGGATGATGATCCGTTAAATAACAAATGAAAATCATAAGACGACAACAAAAAACCTCAAATCCTAAATGGATTTGAGGTTTTTCTTTTGGTACGTCCCAGGAGAGATTCGAACTCCCGACCGACGGCTTAGAAGGCCGTTGCTCTATCCAGCTGAGCTACTGGGACACGTTTTGTTTTTTGTTTTTTTGTTTTTCGCTTTAACTATCAGCGACAAGATTTATTATATATGGGATGCAATAATAAGTCAACGGTTTTTTAGAATTTTTTTCATGAGGAAGAAAATTTTCTTCCTCATGACATTTTCATAGTGTGACTCGGTTTTGCAGATCCTCAATTTCATTGCCTGCTTGGTCGTAAAAACGGACTGTCGCAGCATCATTTTCTAATGTCAGTATAGCATAGCTTTCTGTCCTGCGCACCCTCGGAAGCCGGATGCTGCCTGGGTTAATCATCAGTTTGCCCCGCAGCACTTCGCTTCCCGCGATGTGCGAATGCCCGAAGCAGATAATATCCGCTCCGAGCTCCTCTGCACGATAGTATACGTTTAACAAGGTCTGTTTTATACCGTGAAGGTGGCCGTGTGTGACCAGTATTTTTCTTGAACCGGCAGTCAGTAGAAGCTCGTCCTTAAAATCGCCGGCAAAATCGCAATTGCCTTTTACAACCGCATAAGGCTCCAATGCAGGATGCCTCGTTTCAAGCTCAGAGTCCCCGCAATGAATCATGAGATCAACTTCTGCCTCATGCCGTTTCGCAATGGTTTGGAGTTCTTCTTCAAGCCCATGGCTGTCACTGATAATCAGCACGTTCATGTACAAGCTTCCTCCTTATGCCTCCAAAAGCTTAGACAGCTTTTTAAGCGCGTCAGCCCTATGGCTGATTTTATTTTTTTCATCACTTGTCAGTTCAGCCATTGTCTTATCTTTATCTTTCACGATAAAGATTGGGTCATAGCCAAAGCCATATTCTCCTCTCGGTTCTTCGGCAATATACCCTTCAACATGGCCTTCGACTGTTTTTGTTTCCTCACCGGGAATACTCACGGCCAGTGCGCAGCGGAAACGGGCGGTGCGCTGTTCTTTTTCGATACCTTTCAGCTCGCTGAGCACTTTTTCGATATTTGCCTGGTCGTCTTTCTGTTCCCCTGCATAGCGGGCTGAATAAACCCCGGGTCTGCCGCCAAGATTATCGATTGATAGACCGGAGTCGTCCGCAATCACCATTTTGTTCACTGCTTTGGCAACAGCTTCCGCTTTCAGAATGGCATTTTCTTCAAATGTATGGCCTGTTTCTTCAATTTCTTCTGTGAATCCAATTTCAGCTAAAGATTTGACATCATAGCCTCTTGGCTCAAGAATTTCTTTGAATTCCTTCACTTTTCCCGGATTATGTGTCGCAATAATTGCTTCTTTCATGATGATCAAGCCTTTCTGTCTTTATTTCAGTTCTGGCAGAGAATCACCCAGCACTTCTTTTTGCTTGTCAATCAGCTCTTGAATTCCTTTTTCCGCAAGACCCAGAAGACCGTTCAGATCCTCTCTTGAAAAAGTCGCCTCTTCCCCGGTTCCCTGCAGTTCCACAAAACGGCCGCTGCCTGTCATGATGACATTCATGTCAACTTCAGCGGAGGAATCTTCTTCATAATTTAAATCTAACAAAATTCCCTGTTCCTTATCAATTCCAACAGAGATTGCAGCAAGAAAATCAGTGATCGGATTTGTCTTGATTGTTCCTGCTTTGATCAGCTTGCCAATCGCAATCGCCATAGCAAGAAATGCGCCTGTAATGGAAGCTGTTCTAGTTCCTCCGTCAGCTTGAATGACATCACAGTCAATCCAAATCGTCCGTTCACCGAGCTTTTCCAGATCTACAACAGCTCGAAGCGCGCGGCCGATCAGGCGTTGGATCTCCATTGTTCTGCCGGAAATTTTCCCCTTAGAAGATTCTCTGATTGTTCTTTGGTTTGTTGCCCGCGGCAACATGCTGTACTCTGCTGTAATCCAGCCTTTCCCTCCGCCCCGCAAAAACGGCGGTACGCGGTCCTCAACAGACGCGTTGCAGATTACCTTTGTATTTCCCGCTGTTATTAGAACAGAACCTTCCGGATGGCTGATAAAATCCAAATCGAATGTGATTGGACGCAGCTCATCGTGTTGTCTTCCGTCATGTCTCATGTTTTACCTCCGATTGTATGTACATAAACCATTTTTGTCCCGGAATTGAATAAAGAAAGAGGCAGCCGGAACGCTAACCTCTTTCTTTCTAGTATATCAAAAATCCCAATTTAAAAACTACCCGTATTCACTTGAGAAGGTCTGGAGACCGGTTCTGTGAGCTTTTCGCCTTTTTCATTTACAAGCTCTGATTTTCCGTTCACTTTAACAGAGACGCTTTTTACATCCGGCTGCTCCGTTAACGTCAGCACAATGCTGTTCAGCACTTCTGAAGAAATCATTTTCGTCTTCTCATCGGCGCTGCCGAATATAGATTGATTGAAATCCAACGTCACGCGCCCGTCTTTGATTTTCGGTTTGCTGACCAGCTTTACATCTTCACTGAAGTCTGTTAACAGCCCGCTCACCTTGCTTGGCCCTTTAGCCAATTCATTGATGGCTGCCGTGATGTCGTCTTTTTCCGAATTGTCGATTCGTTTGGTCACCGGCACGTAGTATTCACTGTCTTCGTTTTCCGCCAAGTAGTAGACTGTCAGCGGATGGGTAGCAGTGAGATCATTTACACCGGCTGTTTCCAAATTAATGCCGTCTTTGCGGCTTAAATCATCTGAGATCGGCGTCCCTCCTACAGGCATCTCCTTCAGTTCATGCCCGTTTATTCTCAGCTTCACTTTATCTATCGAACTAAATTGCGTCAGCGTCCACGTCACAGATTGAACGATTTTCTGTTCGTCTTCTTTCTTATAATTTTTGAACTCATTAGAGAAATCAGCTATCGCGGTTCCATCTTTTTTGATGTCAACGTTAACGGTGGTGTCAGCCGGCAATACAGCTCTGAAGCCATTCGGAAGAATTTCAGACACAGGCCCGCCCTGTACGAGGTATTCAAGCGCTTGTTTAGCCGTGCTCTCACTTTTAGGAAGAGGCAGCGTTTGCGCAACAACATACCCGTTTTTATCAATGAGATAAAGCTCCCTCATAACAGTAGATGAGGCTTGATCCGCTTTTGCGGTATCGCTTTTTTCACTTTCTGTTTTTTTGGCTGCTGTTGTATTTGAATTGGCACCCGCTTCATCGTTCACGAATGTAACGTCTTGAGGCGGATCAATTTCCTCGGCTGCCTTATCAGATTGAAACAAACCGCATCCGGATAAAAGCAAGGCAGAGGTGAGACAAGTGGCACCAATGACTGCAGGTCCTTTTTTCAGCATACTTTTCCCTCCTAAGGATGTTTGTACTATTATGTATACGAGCCTCTTTAGGAAATAGACCGAAGAATTCCGGCAAAACAGAAAAAAACCCGCAACATACCGTTGCGGGGAAAACTATCTTCTAATCGGTTCTTGCAGTGAGATACATTCCACATGGCCCACCTCATGCCCAAACCAATCGTCTGCGATTTTCGCAAACTGATCACGCGCTCCTGTTGTCAAGAACTGATGATCCGGGGCATTCGCAGACTGGTTCAGCAGCCCTTTATACGAGAGAATCGTGCTGACTTCCCGGGCTGTTTCATCGCCGGACGAAATAATGTTAACGTGTTCTCCCATATATCTTTGAATGGCTTCTTTCAAAATGGGATAGTGGGTGCAGCCTAAAATCAGCGAATCAATCGATGTATCTTTTAACGGATACAGCGAGGTTTTGACAATCTCGTCTGCTGTTTTGTCAAGAAACTTCCCGCTTTCCACAAAAGGCACAAGCAGCGGGCAGGCAAGGTTTTCAACCTTCAGATCAGGATTTAATGCCAAAAGCGCCTCTTCGTACGCATTGCTCTTAATCGTATTCTCTGTGCCGATGACACCGATATGCTGATTATCCGTCACTTTTATCGCTGCTCTCGCACCAGGCTGAATCACTCCGACCACCGGTATACCGACGCTTCGCTGGATGTCATCCAATGCGATCGCTGTTGCTGTATTACAGGCGATCACGAGCATTTTGATATGGTGGTTTTCGAGTAAATAATTCGTCAGCTCCCACGTATATTGAAGCACCTCTTCTTCAGGGCGCGGCCCATAAGGACACCGTTTCGTATCCCCGACGTAGATAATATTTTCTTTAGGTAGCTGTCTCATGATTTCCTTCGCAACGGTTAAACCGCCAACCCCGGAATCAATGACTCCTATTGGTTGTTCCAACAAAATCGCCTCATTTTCTCTTCATTTCATGCTGCAGTTTCATCAAAGATTTTTCGAAGATGGCTATTTCTTCATCTGTAAACGATTCGAACATATCACGCAGATATTCCTGTCTTTTTGTAATGACCTCTTGGATAATACGTTCTCCTTCAGGCAGCAGATGTATCCGGACAACACGTCTGTCCGCCGGGTCCTTGACCCGCTCAACAAGCTCATTTTTTTGCATGCGGTCGATTAAGTCCGTTGTCGTGCTGCATGCCAGATACATTTTGCCCGATAATTCACCGATTGTCATATCTCCTAATTCATAAAGCCATTGCAAGCCGACAAATTGCGGCGGCGTAATCGCATATTGGTTAAGGATTTCTCGTCCTTTTTGCTTAATGATCGCGGCAATGTGGCGGAGTGACTTTTCAATATCCGCAACATGCTCCAAAGGTTTTGATGTCATTTGTCCATCCCTCACTCAAGGATCTCTTACGCACAAAAGCGTTCCGTGTCTATTTTCCTTCTTTTTTGAAGAAAATGCAAGACTCGCAGGAGAGAAATAGAGGACTTTAGTCAAACAACATCAAGTAATAAAATGTATTTTATGACTTGCCTACGTTTTGCACAGCATTCCAAATATGGTTTCGAATGTTCCAACAAACAGCAATAACCGGCTCCTTCTTAAAAGAAGGAATACCGGCAAGGATTAAAGCTCTAGCTCACCCATTCTAAGAAGCTCAACAACGGCTTGCGAACGCCCTTTCACACCCAATTTCTGCATGGCATTTGAAATATGGTTTCGAACGGTTTTCTCACTGATAAATAGCTCGCTTGCAATCTCCTTTGTTGTCTTATCTTGAACGAGCAATTCGAACACTTCTCTTTCTCTTTTCGTTAGCAGCGGCTTCGATTGAAATTCTTTCTCCTTCAAGTATTGTAACCCTCCTTGCTAAGGTGAGAGCGAATCAGAAACGAATGGGTTTTGATATAGTCGAGATATCATATGTAAGAAGGGCGCAGGAGGTGACGTTTACAAGATAATTAGTTTATCGTGTATGAAGAAGCGTTTCTTTCTCCTCATCCGTCCAGCTGACAGCCTTGCCGCTTTCCTTTGAGACTTGAACCATCACGACTGTCCCGGTGAAGCAGGGCTCGCCTTCGAGGTTCTCTCCGAGATAGTGCAAGGTAAGAGATGAACTGCCGACTGCGCTTGTTTTCACATAGATACGCAACTCTTCATAAGGCATGACTTGGCGCAAATAATCGCATTGCTGGCTTGCCACGACTGTCATGGTCTGTTTGTTTTCACTCATCATATTCAGCTTCTTAAAATAAGAAATCCGCGCCTCCTCAAAATATATAAAAGGGGTTACATTATTCATATGCCCAAACATGTCTGTCTCGGAAAATCTTACGGATACCTCATTGAAAAAAGAAAAGGATGTTTTCCATTCTTGAAACGGCATATCAATATAAGCGGGAAGCTTCATCTTTTTTCATCTCCTTATTGTTTAAAAAAACCTCTCCCATGCGGAAGAGGTTTTTTCTTCTTATACTCTGTCGCTTCCGAAGAAATTGCGGAACGCTTGTAAGTTTGTATCTCTATTCAAGGCTGCAATCGAAGTGGTAAGCGGAATCCCCTTTGGACAGGATTGAACACAGTTTTGCGAGTTGCCGCAATCTGCAAGACCGCCTTCATCCATTAATGCTTCTAATCGTTCAGATTTATTCATGGCGCCTGTCGGATGTGCGTTAAACAGGCGGACTTGCGACATCGGTGCAGGCCCCATGAACTTCGATTTGCTGTTCACATTCGGGCAAGCTTCGAGGCAGACGCCGCATGTCATGCATTTTGATAATTCATATGCCCATTGACGGCGTTTTTCCGGCATTCTCGGCCCCGGTCCTAAATCGTACGTACCGTCAATCGGTATCCACGCTTTTACTTTTTTCAATGAATCAAACATTCTGCTGCGATCAACCTGCAAATCACGAACGACTGGGAATGTTTTCATTGGTTTTAAACGGATCGGCTGTTCAAGCTGGTCGATAAGCGCCGTACAAGACTGGCGGGGTTTTCCGTTTATGACCATTGAACATGCGCCGCATACTTCCTCAAGACAGTTCATATCCCATGTGACAGGGGTTGTCTTCTCACCTTTGACATTAACCGGATTCCGGCGGATTTCCATCAGAGCGGAAATGACGTTCAGATTCGGGCGGTATGGAATCTCAAATTCTTCATCGTAAGGCGTGCTGTCGGCTGTATCTTGACGTGTGATAATAAATCGTATGGTTTTTTGTTCAATCATGATTATTTCGCCACCTTCTTCTTCGAGTAATCCCGTTTCCGAGGCGTTATCAGTGATACATCGACATCCTGATACTCAAATTCCGGCGCTTCATACGGGCTTACATGTTTAGCCATTGTTGTTTTGAGCCATTCGTCATCATTACGTTCAGGATAATCTGGTTTATAATGGGCGCCCCGGCTTTCATTACGGTTGTATGCGCCAAGGGTAATCACCCTCGCAAGCTGAAGCATGTTCGAGAACTGGCGTGTGAACATCGCTCCCTGGTTGCTCCATTTTGTCGTGTCATTGATGTTGATCTTTTTGAAGCGCTCCATTAACTCCTGAATTTTGTCATCCGTTTTCAAAAGCTTGTCATTATGGCGGACAACCGTTACGTTCGCCGTCATCCACTCACCGAGCTCTTTGTGAAGAACATAGGCATTTTCGGTTCCGTCCATACTCATAATATCAGCCCATTTTTCTTCTTCTTTCTTAACATGAGCGTCGAATAGGGATGAAGACATGTCTTCCGCTGAAGATTCTAAGCCGTTTACATATTTCACCGCATTCGGTCCGGCCACCATGCCTCCGTAAATCGCAGACAGCAGGGAGTTCGCTCCCAAGCGGTTGCCGCCGTGCATAGAATAATCACATTCCCCAGCCGCAAACAGTCCAGGGATGTTTGTCATTTGATCGTAATCCACCCATAAACCGCCCATAGAATAATGGACCGCCGGGAAGATTTTCATTGGAAGCTTCCGCGGGTCGTCTCCCATGAATTTCTCATAAATCTCAATGATGCCGCCAAGCTTAATATCAAGCTCTTTCGGATCTTTATGAGACAGATCGAGATATACCATGTTTTCACCGTTAATGCCGAGCTTCTGGTTCACACACACATCAAATATTTCGCGTGTCGCAATATCACGCGGCACCAGGTTTCCGTATGCCGGATATTTTTCCTCCAGGAAATACCACGGTTTGCCGTCTTTATATGTCCACACGCGCCCGCCTTCTCCACGCGCTGATTCACTCATCAGTCTTAGTTTGTCATCGCCCGGTATGGCTGTCGGGTGGATTTGAATGAATTCTCCGTTTGCATAATACGCTCCCTGCTGATAAACGATTGATGCAGCAGATCCTGTATTAATCATGGAGTTCGTTGATTTTCCAAAAATGATTCCCGGTCCGCCCGTCGCCATAATGACAGCGTCTGAACGGAAGGATTCAATTTGCATGTTTGTCAGGTTTTGTGCAACAATTCCGCGGCAGGTTCTGTCATCATCTAAAACAGCGCCAAGGAATTCCCAGCCTTCGTATTTTGTGACCAGACCCGCAACTTCGTATCTGCGGACTTGCTCGTCCAGTGCGTAAAGCAGCTGCTGTCCCGTCGTCGCACCAGCATAAGCAGTTCTGTGGTGCTGTGTACCCCCGAATCGGCGGAAATCAAGCAGGCCTTCAGGCGTCCGGTTAAACATGACGCCCATCCGGTCTAATAAGTGGATGATAGAAGGCGCCGCTTCACACATCGCCTTGACCGGCGGCTGGTTGGCAAGAAAGTCTCCCCCGTATACCGTGTCATCAAAATGTTCCCACGGAGAGTCACCTTCCCCTTTTGTATTGACCGCTCCGTTTATGCCACCTTGCGCACAAACCGAATGAGAACGTTTGACAGGAACAATGGAAAACAGCTTAACCGCCATTCCTGATTCCGCTGCTTTAATTGTCGCCATGAGGCCGGCAAGACCCCCGCCGACTACGATAATGCTTGATTGACTCATGATAGCCCCTCTCCCTCTAGTAATCTAGTACTCTTAAACAAATGCAAAAATCGCTTTTAAGCCTACGTATGACAGTGCAACAAAAATAATCAGCGTAACGTATGTCGAAATTCTTTGAGAACGAGGCGTTACCGTGATGCCCCATGTAACAGCGAAAGACCATAAACCGTTCGAGAAGTGGAAAATTGTTGATAAAACACCGACAATGTAAAAACCAAGCATAGCCGGAGAGCTCAAAATATTCGCCATCATGTCGAAATTGACCTCAGCGCCCATTTGTGCAGCAATGCGGGTTTCCCACACGTGCCAGCTGACGAAAATGAGGGTGATGATACCGGTTACACGCTGCAGGACGAATAGCCAGTTTCTCATGTAGCTGTATTGGCCTGCGTTATTTTTCGCAGTAAACGCTATGTACACACCATAAACTGCATGATAAATTAATGGTAAGAAGATAATAAAAATTTCCAAGGCATACCTGAAAGGCAGACTATCCATAAAATGAGCAGCGCTATTGAATGCTTCAGCGCCCCTTGCGGCAAACTGGTTGACGACTAAATGCTGAATAAGAAAGATGCCGACCGGTATGACGCCAAGCAAGGAATGCAATCTTCGAAAATAAAACTCTCTGTTCCCAGACATTACTTTACCCCCTGTTTGATAAGTGCGAAATGTGCTAAATCTCTTCCCCCACTTCTTTCAATTGTAAGCACTTTATTAAGATTTATTGACAATTTCATTTTACTCCTCCCTCAAAAGGGCGTCAAGAAAACGCGTACATAAATTATAATTTTCCGAATTGATTAGTTGATTGAAAAATTTTATTTTATCAATATATATTTCTTGCTTAATTTTTCATAAGAATTACAGGATCATTCTGTAATCCTCCCCCCTGTTTGAGCTATAATATACGCAGGAGAGAGGGGAGACAGATATGAAGTCTAAATTTGAAGCATCTATTGACAACCTAAAAGAAATTGAAATGAACGCCTATGCCTACGAACTAATACGAGAGATCGTTCTCCCAGATATGCTTGGCCAAGATTACTCTTCCATGATGTATTGGGCAGGAAAACATCTCGCCCGTAAGTTTCCTCTTGAATCATGGGAGGAATTTCCGGCCTTCTTTGAAGAAGCGGGCTGGGGAACCCTCACCAACGTAAGCGCTAAAAAACAGGAGCTTGAATTTGAACTTGAAGGGCCGATCATTTCCAACCGGCTTAAACATCAGAAAGAACCTTGCTTTCAGCTGGAGGCTGGTTTTATCGCTGAACAAATTCAATTGATGAATGATCAGATTGCCGAATCATATGAACAAGTGAAAAAGAGAGCCGATAAAGTGGTTCTGACTGTGAAATGGGATATGAAAGACCCAGTGTAATCAAAAAGGCGGTGACTGCATAGTCCCGCCTTTTTGATTGTCATTACACAGCTGAAGGGTGTTTTGAAAGCTCAAATGCATCGTGAAGCGACTCGACTGCTTTCACCATGTCATTTTCGCTTACGACTGTTGACACTTTGATTTCAGAAGTGCTGACCATTTTGATTAAAATGTTTTTTTGCGCCAGTACAGCAAACATTTCAGCCGCTACACCAGGATTTGAGACCATGCCGGATCCAACAATGGATACTTTAGCCAATTTGCTTTCTGTCTCGATTTTCTCAAATTCCAGCGCGTCTTTATACTCTTCAAGCACCGCAACGGTTTGGTCTGCATCTTCTGTTTTGACAGAGAAGGAAATTCCAGTCTTGTCCTCGGCCTGCGTTTGGATAATGATATCTACGTTTATGTTTCTTTTGGCAAGTGTTGTAAAAATAGTAGACAAAGTTGTCAGGCCGCTAGTCAGCCCGTAAATGGTTACTCTTGTGATTTGATCTTCAAATGCAATGCCTCTGACAATTAAATTCTGTTCCATGGATGATTCCTCCTCAATTAATGTTCCCGCTTCGGTTTCTGTACTTGAACGCACTTCTAACGGCACTTGGTAATTTTTCGCGAACTCAACTGCTCTCGGATGAAGAACACCGGCGCCTAAATTGGCAAGCTCAAGCATTTCATCGTATGAGATGCCCGCAAGTTTTCTCGCTGATTTCACATAGCGCGGATCGGTTGTAAACACGCCTGGCACGTCTGTGTATATGTCACATTTATCAGCTTTTAAAGCGGCAGCCAAAGCAACTGCTGTTGTATCTGAACCGCCCCGGCCCAATGTCGTAATTTCACAATCCTCTGTCATGCCTTGGAATCCTGCAACAATGACAATTCTTCCTTTTTCAAGCTGGTCTGCTAAAACCGAAGTGTCGATATCTGTAATTCTGGCGTTTCCGTGAATGGCCTCCGTACGGATTCCCGCCTGCCAGCCAGTATAAGACACAGCGTCATAGCCTTTTTCCTGCAATGCCATTGAAAGGAGTGAAATCGTGACCTGCTCGCCTGTCGCCAGCAGCATATCCATTTCACGTTTGCTCGGCTGGTCAGAAATAGCTTTTGCAAGGCTGACCAATTCGTCAGTGGATTTTCCCATTGCTGAAACGACGATAACGACTTGATGGCCTTTCTGTTTTTCTGCAATTGCGCGGTTTGCCGCATTTTGAATTTTTTCGACTGAGCCGACGGAAGTGCCTCCGAATTTTTGTACAATAAGACCCATGTATTACCACCCTTTACATTTTGGTTCGTGCGGGTGAGGAGAAAGAGCGCTTTGTCCACAATAAAAAAAGCAATGAGAGGAATACTCTCATTGCTTATCAATTAATCATCATGAATGATTATGAACAACGAGATAGCCCTCCAAGAAAATGATTTCTTGACAGCCTTACATTTATTCAATGCACGGCCAGCAAATAATACCGATGGGGTTTTATTTGCTTCGGCGACGCTCCCCTTTCAGCCTTTTTCACAGAATCCATCTTTCTCCAAAGGCATACTCTTGAAGTTCGCACCTCTATCTTCACCATATAACACGATCTAACTATGAAATTAGTTCACATTTTATCAGATCTTATTTAAAAGGACAACATTATTTTTGCAATTTGTCGTAAAGGAGCTGAGCCGCCGCTGCGGGAACACCGGCTTTTTTGATGTCCTCAAGGCTTGCTTCCTTCATTTTTTTAACGGAACCGAAATGCTTTAACAGCATTTTCTTTCTTTTCTCTCCGATACCCGGGATGTCGTCCAAAACGGATTGAAACGCGCTTTTTCCGCGGATTTGCCTGTGAAAACTGATTGCAAAACGGTGCACCTCGTCCTGAATGCGCTGCAGGAGGTAAAATTCCTGGCTGTTTCGTTCCAGATACACCGCCTCCAGCGGCTCACCGATCAGTAAATTTGAGGTTCTGTGTTTTTCATCTTTCGCTAAACCGGCGATCGGGATATCCAAGCCGAGTTCATTTTCAATGACATCCCTTGCTGCGTTGATCTGCCCTTTTCCTCCGTCAATGATGATCAGATCGGGCAGCGGCAGATTCTCACGAAGCACTCTCGTATAGCGTCTTCTGACAACCTCTCTCATAGAACCGTAATCATCCGGCCCTGTAACAGTTTTGATTTTATATTTGCGGTATTCCTTTTTGTATGGTTTGCCGTCGATAAACACAATCATCGCGGAAACCGGGTTTGTCCCCTGTATGTTTGAGTTATCAAACGCTTCAATTCTGTGCGGCGTATAAATATTTAATGCCTCACCTAGTTTCTGCACAGCCCCGATTGAACGCTCCTCGTCCCGTTCGATTAAAGAGAATTTTTCTTTCAATGCGATTTTCGCATTTTTATGGGCCAGCATGAGCAGTTCTTTTTTCGGGCCTTTCTTCGGCTGGTGAACGTTTGTTTCCAGCAGCTGCTCGATCATGGATTGATCTACGCTGTCCGGAACTAAAATCTCCTTCGGAAGGAAGTGGTTGTTTTTTGAATAGAACTGCCCGATGAACGTGAGGAACTCTTCATCAGCTTCCTGATAAAGCGGGAACATGCTGACATCGCGTTCAATGAGCTTTCCTTGGCGGATGAAAAAAACCTGCACGCACATCCAGCCCTTATCGTACGCGTACGCGAATACATCACGGTCGACTAGATCGTTCATCGTCATTTTTTGTTTTTCCATCGTTGATTCAATATGGGCAATTTGGTCACGAAGCTCTTTTGCTCGTTCAAACTCAAGATTCTCAGCAGCTTCATGCATTTTCTCTTCAAGATCTTTTTTGACCTCATTATAGCCGCCCCTTAAGAAACGTGTAATGCTTTCAACCAGCTCTCTGTTCGTCTCTTCGGAAATATCCTTTACGCACGGAGCGAGGCATTGGCCCAGATGATAGTAAAGGCACACTCTGTCCGGGAGCTTGGAGCATTTTCTGAGAGGGTACAGACGGTCGAGCAGTTTTTTTGTCTCCCTTGCTGCCTGTACATTCGGATACGGCCCGAAATAGCGCCCTTTGTCTTTTTTGACATTGCGGGTGACAATCAGCCTTGGGTGGCGTTCATGGGTGAGTTTTATGAAAGGATAGGTTTTGTCGTCTTTGAGCATGACGTTGTATTTCGGATCATGCTTTTTGATCAGATTCATTTCTAAAATAAGCGCTTCAAGATTGGAGGACGTCACGATATATTCAAAATCCTCGATTTCCGTCACAAGCCTTTGGGTTTTCGCGTCGTGAGAGCCGGTGAAGTAGGAGCGTACTCTGTTTTTCAGCACTTTTGCTTTCCCTACGTAGATCACAGTCTGCTGCCGGTCCTTCATGAGATAACAACCCGGTTGATCAGGAAGGAGGGCGAGTTTTTCTTTCAGTTGTTTGTTCATATGTTACCCTTCCTTATGTTTAATCCTTTATTCCCAGTTTAACACGAACGTTTGTTTTTCTCTATGATTCACAATTGGCGAATAAAAAAAGCGATCCCTCAATCGGAATCGCTCTGGCATGTAAGCAGCGGAAAATTAAAGATGTTTGTTTACAAGCTCTTGAAGCGCTTCTTTTGGTTTGAAGCCGACTGAAGTTTCAACTACTTCGCCGTCTTTTAACACAAGAAGAGTCGGGATGCTCATAACGCCGTATTTTCCGGCAGTTTCTTGGTTTTCATCTACATCGATTTTTACGATTTTCAGTTTGTCTCCCATTTCTTGATCCAATTCTTCAAGAACAGGTGCAATCATTTTACAAGGTCCGCACCAAGGAGCCCAGAAGTCTGCCAGTACGACGCCTTCGCTTGTTTCAGCTGAGAAAGATTGATCAGTTGCTTTTACGATAGCCATTATTGAATTCCTCCAATGTGAAATGATGATTTTTAGTATAGCATCTCCCATTCGTTCACGCTATTTTAATGCTTACAAATTATTTTTTCCTGATCACAGCCGGTTTACTCATTTTTATATGGTTGAATGGGATATGCTCTTTTTTTAAAACACAAATCTGATAATGGCCCCGATCACTACAATTGCCCCAATAATCATTAAAATGGTACGAAGCATAAGATCACATCTCCTCTTCACTGTCATGTACTTTACCATGCCCGGCCGGAGCTGTTTTAAAACCTGAAAAAGAGCGCCGGCATGAAGCTCCGGCGCTCTTGCGCAATTAAGAATCAGCACGCAGCGTAAGTAAGACGACTGACATTGGCGGGAGTTTTACTTTCAATTTGTTTTTGCTGAGCGTGTATTGTCTGAAGGATTCCGGTTTGACATGATGAGGATCGTCAAACGTGTTATGCGCATTCATTTTTTCTGCCGTAAGAATGACTCCGGAATGGTCCGCTGCCTTGTGTAGGCCCCTCAGCTCGATTTCCGCCTCCGCTTTGTTTTGGTGATCGATGTTGCAAATTGTGATATTGATATCGCCTTCAGCTTGTTTCGACGCTGAAATGCTGATTTGCGGAAGCGTTTCACCGTTCCATTCATAGTCGGCAGACATTGTCTCTGTGGCTAAAAGAGAAGCGTCCTGGTGCACCTTAAACATATTGAATACATGGTACGTCGGTGTCAAAAGCATCCGCTCTCCCTCAGTCAAAATCATTGCTTGAAGAACGTTGACCGTTTGGGCGATATTGGCCATTTGCACCCGGCGGCAATGCTGATGGAAGATGTGGAAATGAGAAGCCGCCACCAGCGCATCACGAATGGTATTTTGCTGATATAAGAAACCGGGATTCGTGCCTGGCTCGGGATCAAACCACGTGCCCCATTCATCAATAATCAGCCCGACCCGCTGCTCCGGATCATACCGGTCCATAATCGTGCCGTGTTTTTGAATCAATTCATCGATGTATTTGGCTTTTTTCATCGTAATAAACCATTCATCTTCCGTGAATTCTGTGGCTGATCCTTTGCCCTTCCAAAAATCCCCCGGAATCGTGTAATAATGAAGACTCAACCCGTCCATCAGGCCAGCGGCTTTTTTCATAAGCACATCCGTCCAATTAAAATCATCCACATTTGCGCCGCCGGCAATTTTATAAATGTCATTCCCGCTGTAATTGCGGACATAAGTCTGAAAACGCCGGTACAGATCTGCGTAGTATTCGGGATGCATGTTGCCGCCGCAGCCCCAGTTTTCATTGCCCACGCCGAAATATTTCAGCTTCCAAGGCTCTTCTCTTCCATTTTGTTTTCTCCAGTCTGACATCGGCGTGCCTTCTTCAAATGTCATATACTCAATCCACTCCGCCATTTCCTGAACGGTTCCGCTTCCGACATTGCCGCAAATATATGGCTCGCATTCAAGCAGCTCGCAAAGCATCATAAATTCATGCGTTCCGAATTCATTTGATTCAATTGTACCGCCCCAGTGAGTGTTCAGCATTGTCTTACGGTCACCGACACCGTTTGCCCAATGGTATTCGTCCGCAAAACACCCGCCCGGCCATCTGAGGACAGGAATGTGCAGCTGTTTGAGCGCCTCCAGCACGTCCTTTCGTATCCCGTTGATATTGGGGATGTCTGAGTCCGTTCCGACCCAGATTCCCTCATAAATCCCTCTTCCTAAATGCTCAGCAAAATGACCGTATATATTTTTGTTAATGGTTCCTTTTACGATATCTGTTTGAATCACTGCTTGATGTTCAGACATGCCTCTGATCATTCCTTTCATACGGATATGAAAAGCACCACAGTCAAATATGTGATCTGTCTTTTGCCTGAGGAGTCAGCATGAATGTAAGCGCTTTTAAAGTAACCATATTATATATGTTCGTACATGTCAACGACATTTTCTATTGTTTTTTATATTTGTACGTATGTATTTATAAATATGAAAAAATCCCGAACTTTTAAAGTCCGGGATTTCCTTTATGAGTGTATATTCAATTGTTTGAATTCCTCAGTTAATAACGGGACAACTTCAAATAAATCACCGACGATGCCGTAATCCGCTATTTTAAAGATATCGGCTTCGGGGTCTTTATTGATGGCGACGATCACCTTGCTGTTTGACATGCCTGCCAAATGCTGGATGGCGCCGGAAATGCCACATGCAATGTACAAATCCGGAGTAACGACTTTCCCGGTCTGCCCGATTTGGAGAGCGTAATCGCAATAATCAGCGTCACATGCCCCGCGAGAAGCCCCGACTGCGGCCCCTAGCACCTCTGCAAGCTCCTGCAGCGGCTGAAATCCATCCTTACTTTTGACTCCTCGGCCGCCCGCAACGATAATTTTCGCTTCGGAGAGATCAACACCGTCCGCCGTTTTTTTCACGACCTCTTGGATAACAGTGCGGAGGTCAGTAAGAGAAACATCAATGCTTTCGATGCTCCCCGATCTGCTGGTGTCTTTTTCTGAAGCTTGAATGTTATTGGGGCGAATTGTTGCAAAGATCATCGGATCGGTTGAAATGACGCGTTCAAAAGCTTTCCCCGAGTAAATCGGCCGTGTGAACACAACATTTCCTCCGGTAACGCTTACATCTATAGCATCAGAAATTAAGCCTGTTTGCAGCCGGGCAGCAAGCTTCGGTGAAAGATCCTTGCCCATTGCCGTATGCCCGAAGATGACTGAATCAGGATTTTCTTGCTCGATAACACCTCTCATGACCTGACTGTACCCGTCTGCCGTGTATGTTTTCAGCTTCGGGTCCTCAGCGGTAAGAACTTTATCTGCTCCGTAATGAATAAGCTCTTGTGCAATGCTTTGTACATTTTCACCGATGAGAACACCGATGACTTCTCCATCTCCTGAAATGGTTCTTCCTGCAGCTATTGCTTCAAAGGTGACATTCCGCAATTCCCCATCGCGTATTTCTCCAAGCACGATCACTTTTTTTCCCATTCTAACATCCCCCTGTTTCTTTGAATGTCCAAGCTTTAAATGACTTTAGCTTCGCTGCGGAGCAATGAGACAAGCTCTTTTGCCTGTTCAGCAGGCTCACCTTGGAGAAGCTTCCCGGCTTCTTTTTTCGGCGGCAGAAAACGCTCAATGGTTTTCAGCTTTGGTTCAGCATCCTCTTCGTCCAGGTCAAGATCATCAAGTTCAAGCTCTTCAAGCGGCTTTTTCTTAGCCTTCATAATTCCCGGAAGCGATGGATAGCGCGGCTCGTTTAAGCCCTGCTGAGCTGTGACAAGCAATGGGAGCGTCGTTTTGATTTTTTCAACATCCCCTTCGACGTCCCTTTCTGCTTCTGCATCAGTGCCGTTGATTTCGAGTTTGGTGATCGTAGTGATACACGGAATGTTCAGTAGCTCGGCAAGCCGAGGCGCCACTTGTCCTGATCCTCCGTCAATGGCAACATTTCCGCCGAGAATCAAATCAAACTCCTGATCCTTCATATAGTGGTATAAAACTTGAGAAATGGAATATTGGTCGGGTTCTTCGAGATCATCTTCTATGTTGATTAAAACAGCTTGGTCACAACCCATGGCAAGCGCCGTACGCAATTCTTTCTCCGCTTCTTCACCGCCGACCGTGACGGCGGTGATCGTGCCGCCATGCTTTTCCTTCAGCTGGATGGCTTCTTCTATCGCGTACTCATCATATGGATTAATGATCCATTCCGCTCCGTCATCCTGAATCTTTCCTGTTTCAATGACGATTTTTTCTTCTGTGTCAAACGTCCGTTTCATCAGTACAAATAGATTCATGATCATATCCCCTTTTATTCGCCTTTGAACTGAGGCTTTCTTTTTTCGAGAAATGCCTGGATGCCTTCCTTGGCGTCCTCTGACTCAAATGCTTCCCCAAATCGCTTTGCTTCAAGCTTTAAGCTGCCTTCATAGGAATACACCTTGTTGGAATAAAGAAGTTCAAGCAAAGATGCCAGCGTTTGCGGGCTTTTCTCTGCAAACTTAGCGGCAAGTGCTTTTGCTTTTTCAATCACTTCTGCCTCATCTTTCGCTCCAATTGAGACAAGTCCGAGATCAAGCGCTTCTTTTCCGGATATCGGTTCTCCTGATCCGATGAGCTCTAGTGCTTTGGCTGTACCGACATATCTCGGAAGGCGCTGTGTCCCCGCAAAACCCGGAATGATACCGAGATTAAGCTCCGGGAGCCCCAGCTTGGCGTCTTCTGCCGCGATTCTGATATGACAAGCCATCGCCAGCTCCAGCCCGCCTCCAAGAGCAGCGCCGTGAATCGCCGCGATAATCGGTTTTGGAAAGCTTTCGATTCTTTCCATCAGCTGCTGGCCGCGCTCAGCCAGCAGTGAGGAATCCTCGTTGCCTTTAAGCGATGTAAATTCTTTAATATCAGCGCCGGCTGAGAAAAATCTTCCCTCGCCGTGAATGATAATGCTTCGTACGCCTGCATCTGTCTCACATTGATCAAGACAGGAAGACAGCTCTTCTAATATCCGGCTGGAAAGTGCATTTGCCGGCGGATTGTGAATCGTCAAAACTGCCACAAATTGATCAACTGCCAGTGATATTGCATTCATAGGACAGAACTCCTTTACTTATTATGAATTCCAGACACCAATAATTCTAAAACGCTGTCTGAAAGCGCAGCGAGATCGTACTTTTGGTCATTCATCACCCAAGTTGTCACGGTTTCGTCAATCGTTCCAAAAATCATCTGCCGGGCGAGGCGGACGTCGAGGCCTTCTTTTAATTCGCCTGATTGTATACCTTCCGTCAAAATGCCATCCAAAATATTTAAGTAGCCTTTTAATATTTCGTTGATTTTTTGGCGCAGCTCCAAGTTGGATTGGCGGAGCTCGAGCTGCGTGACAATTGCGAGATTATGGTCACCCGCTAAAAGGGAAAAATGCTTTGAAATCACAAGCGCCAATTTCTCTTTCGCTGTTGCTTTTTCTTTAATGTCCTCTTCCATCCGCTCAATAAATTGACCCATTTTTTCTTTGAAAAGAGAAATTAAAATATCTTCTTTGTTTTTAAAATAGAGATAGATGGTGCCGTCCGCTACTCCGGCTTGTTTGGCAATTTTGGATACCTGTGACTGGTGGTAGCCGTTTTCTGCAATGACTTCTACTGCTGCATCAATAATCTGCATATACTTTGGCCGTTTTTGCTTCAATGTTCATCGTTCCTCCCTATAAAAATGAATGACTATTCATTCATAATTTCATGATAAGAAGGATTTTCAGGTTTGTCAAGTTTATTCATAGGAGTTCTCTTTTTTATTTGATATGATGATTTTCGGCTTCTTCTTCAAGTAAACGCCTTCTTAAAATTTTCCCCACCGCCGTTTTCGGCAGCTCTTTTCTGAACTCATAGGCTTTGGGCACCTTATAGGGAGCTAGACGTGATCTCGCAAAAGTGTCCAGTTCTTCTGTATCGGCTTTTGCGCCTTTCTTTAATACTACAAATGCTTTTACTGTTTCTCCCCTGTAAGAATCGGGAACGCCTGCGACAACAATTTCCTGGATGGCTTCATGTTCATAAAGCGCTTCTTCTACCTCACGCGGGTAAATATTGTAACCGCCGGCAATGATGATATCCTTCTTCCTGTCAGCAATATAGAAAAAGCCTTCTTCATCCATATAGCCCATGTCCCCGGTGAACAGCCAGCCATCTCTCAGCACTGCTGCGGTTTCCTCTGGTTTATTCCAGTATCCTTTCATGACTTGCGGACCTTTTACAATGATTTCTCCATGCTCATACGGAGCGGCAAGCTCACCCGTCTCTTCAGAATAGATCGCGGCGTCCGTACTCGGCCAAGGACAGCCGATACTGCCCGGCTTGTTTTTTCCCCAGATAAAGTTAGCGTGCGTCACTGGGGATGCCTCAGACAAACCATAGCCTTCCACAAGCTTTCCGCCAGTCACCTTTTCAAATTTCTGCTTTACCTCCACGGGGAGCGCGGCTGATCCGCTAAGACAGCTTTTAATGGATGACAGATCATAATGCTGCAATTCGGGGTGATGCAAAAGGCCAATGTAAATTGTCGGTGCGCCAGGAAAGAGCGTTGGTTTGTGTTTGTCGATGATTTTAAGTGTTTCGAGCGGATCAAACTTAGGAAGAAGAATCATTTCGAAGCCTAGTTTAATCGAATAGTTCATGACTGCCGTCAGTCCGTAAACATGAAAAAACGGGACGATGCCCAGCACTTTTTCAGCGCCTTCTTTCACGTCATACATCCAAGCGGCGCACATTTCAGTATTTGCCAAAATATTTTGGTGCGTGAGCATGACCCCTTTTGGAGCTCCGGTTGTTCCTCCGGTATACTGGAGGACAGCGATATCATGCTCAGGATCGATCTTCGGGATTGTCAGGAGTTCAGTTTTTTCCTGCTTCATACTGGAAGCAAACGTGTGAATGTTAGCTGTTTTGTCAAAATCGATATGCACTTTTTGTTTTTGCGTCAGCGGGTAAAGAATATTCTTCGGAAAAGGCAAATAGTCTTTTACGCTGGTTATCAAAATCTGGTCGACTATTGATAACGTTTTCATTTTTATTGCCTTCGGGAAAAGCAAATCTAAGGTGATGATCACACTTACCTGAGCATCTCTAAGCTGGTATTCAAGCTCATGCTCGGTATAAAGCGGATTCGTCTGCACCACGATGCCACCGGCAAACAAGACGCCATAATAAGAAATCACTGTTTGCGGGCAATTGGGCAGCATAACAGCCACTCTGTCTCCTTTTTGCAGGCCATTGCACTGCAAAAAAGCTGCAAGTTTAAGAGCATCCGTCAGAATGTCATGAAAGGTGAGTTTTTTTCCATAAAACGATATTGCGGTTTTATCAGGGAATCGTGCGGCGGAGTCTGTCAGGATGGATTGCAGGGTTTTATTCGGCAATGGAAGCTCATGCGGGATATCGTTGGGATACTCGGCAAGCCACGGCTTTTGAGACTGCATAAAACCTCCCCTTTCGATTTTAGAGATCCACCTTATCATTATAGCAGATGGACGGCAAAAAAAAGAAAAAGAAAGGTAAATCTTTCTTTTTCTCATAATATGAACAGATATATAAGACCAATTAACAAAAAGATTCCCGCCGCGGCGAGCAGTATTTTCGCAAGCTTTTCCATCTATTCTCCGTCCCCTTATATTCCGGCTGCCACCACAAATGAAAGCCCGACAGAAATGACAAATGAAATAAAGCCGACAGCCCGGTTATCATTTTCGATTTCCTGATCAATTTTAAACCGCGGAGTCAAAAACTCAAAAATAAAGTAACTGATCAGAAGCATAACAAACCCGTAAACGCCCCAGCCGATCATTTGCAGCAGCGAATTATGCTGGGAGATGGAATGCTGAAATACGTTTGCGATTCCCAAAATTTTTCCGCCGGTCGCCATTGCCACCGCAAGATTTCCTTTTTGAATCTCTTCCCAGTTTTTATAAGCCGTCACCAGCTCAAACACAGTCAAAAAGAGGACGAGGCAGAGAACCGCGACACTGTAATATGCCGCGATTTCCACAAGCTCGTTTTCCCAAAAATCACTCATGGCCATACTCCCTTTTATTTTAGTTCAACAACCGTAACGCCTGATCCTCCCTCACCTGCTTCACCGAAACGGGAACTTTTGACGCTGCGGTGGTTTTTCAGAAGATCCTGTACGCCTTTTCTTAAAGCGCCGGTTCCTTTTCCGTGGATGATTGACACTCTTGGATATCCGGCTAACACCGCATCATCCAAGTATTTTTCAACCCGGCTGAGGGCATTTTCATAGCGTTCGCCGCGGAGATCAAGTTCAAGCGATACGTGATAGTCCTTTCCCTTGACCGCTGTAATGATTTTTTCTTTTTTTGGCTCCGGAGCTGATTTGATAAACTCCAGATCTTTTTCTTTTACTTTCATCTTTAAAATACCGATTTGAACATTCCATTCATTGCCGCCTGTTTTTTCGAGCAATGTTCCTTTTTGCCCGAAAGTGAGGACTTTCACCTCGTCACCAGGCTTAAAGTCGCGTTTTTGCGCTTTTGGCTTTTCCGGTTTCTTGGACTTTTCAAAAGCCGGCATAGCGCCTTCTAACCGTTTCTTCGCGTTAATCAGCTCGTGATCCTTGAAGGATTTGTGTTCTTCTTTTATGGAGCGCAATTCATGAATAATGTCCTCGGCTTCTTTTATTGCCGCTTTTACTTTTTCAGCAGCCTGCTGTTCTGCCTCTTCAAGCATTTTGTCTTTTTTGCTGTTAAGCTCGATGATTTGCTGCTGCAGCTCTTTATGCAGTTTTTCCGCTTCTTTTCTGATTGATTCTGTCTCAGAAAGCTCTTCTTCCGCACGTTTTTTGCTTTGTTCCAGCGACGCAATCATCGTATCGACTTCGTTATGCTCGGCCGTCATTTCTGACTTCGCCTGCCCGATGATATGGTCCGGAAGCCCGAGGCGTTTTGAAATTTCGAAAGCATTGCTTCGACCCGGCACACCAATTAAAAGTTTATAGGTCGGTGACAGCGTTTCAATGTCAAATTCAACGCTGGCATTCATGACGCCTTCTCTGTTATAGCCGTACGCCTTCAATTCCGGATAATGCGTCGTAGCTAACACTCGTGCATTGGTGCGATGCACGTCATCCAAGATGCTCATGGCGAGGGCCGCCCCCTCCTGCGGATCTGTCCCTGCACCAAGTTCATCGAAAAGCACAAGGCTGTTTTCATTGACCTGTTCTAAAATGCCGACAATGTTCACCATATGGGATGAGAACGTACTTAAACTTTGCTCAATCGACTGTTCATCACCGATATCAGCGAATACGTGCTCAAATACTGCCGCTTCTGACCCTTCATCTGCCGGGATATGAAGACCTGATTGCGCCATTAAGGTTAGCAGGCCTAACGTTTTAAGGGTGACTGTTTTCCCCCCGGTGTTTGGCCCTGTGATGACAATGGTTGAAAAATCGCGGCCAAGCTCGATGTCATTGGCAACAACCTGGTCAGGCGGAAGCAATGGATGGCGGGCTTTTTTCAAACGGATAAAGCCGGTGTCGTTCATAATCGGTTTTGTCGCTTTAACCGCTTTTGCATATCTAGCTTTTGCAAAAATAAAGTCAAGCGTCTGCAGCACTTGCAAATCTAGAAATAGCTCCTCTGTATGCTCTGCCGTTTTCTCTGTCAGCACACGCAAAATCCGTTCAATTTCTTGCTTTTCTTTCACTTTCGCCTGCTGAAGGGAATTGTTCATATCTACAATCGCCTGCGGTTCAATGAATAGTGTCGCACCAGAGGATGAGGTGTCGTGCACAATTCCTCCATAGCTGGATCTGTACTCCTGTTTGACCGGGATCACAAAGCGGTCATTCCGAATCGTAACAATCGTATCAGACAGCATTTTCGAAGCGGAAGAGGAACGCAGCATCGACTCTAACCGGTCTCTGACTCTTGATTCGAGTGTTCTGAGCTGTGTGCGGATTCCTCTTAATGTTTCCGATGCATGATCAAGCACTTCTCCGTGATCATCAATGCAGGAATTAATGTCCCGCTCTAAATCGGACAGCGTGATAAGCTGTTCAGCATGCTGATGGATCAGCGGAATGTCGACACCGTCTTCAGCCATTTGGGTGATAAAATGTTTCATTTGTTTAACTGCATAAAGCAGGCCTGAGATTTCAGTGAATTCAGAAGGACTGAGAACGCTGCCGATTTCCGCCCGTCTTAACGCTCCTCTGATATCTACAAGGCCGCCAAATGGCGCTTGGCCTCTCAGCCGGATAATGTCAGAAGCTTCGTCTACTTCATCAAGCTGTTTTTTGATTTCGTCTATAGAAGCAGAAGGCTTAAGCTCGAGAAGCATTTCTTTTCCGAGCGATGAAGCGGCATGCCCAATAACCTGTTCTTTCACTTTATGAAATTCAAGAGCTGATAATACTTTTTGCTGCACGATTGTGTGAGCCTCCTTACTTAATCGTTGCGCTTCAGAAATGCCTCTACGTCTTTAAGCGACCGGGCATTCAGAACGTTTTTCGTTTCCGTCCATCCTTTGCGCGCGGCAGTAACGCCAGTTTTCATATCGTCTAACATCTCAATATTATGGGCATCAGTATTAATCACCAATGTAACCCCTTGTTCGTTTGCTTTCATTAAATGCTCTGTGCGCAGATCAAGGCGCGCAGGGTTGGCGTTGAGTTCAAGCGCCGTATTTGTTTTCCTCGCAAGCTCAATCAGCTGATCAATATCGATTTCGTAACCGGCCCGTCTGCCGATAAGGCGCCCGGTCGGGTGTGCGATAATGTCAACATGCTTGTTTGTCAGTGCCGTCTCAAGCCGTTTCATAATCACGTGTTCCGGCTGATTAAAACTGGAATGAATCGATGCAATAACGATATCCATTTCCGCAAGCACATCGTCATCATAATCGAGCGTACCGTCAGGCAGGATATCCATCTCAACGCCTTTCAAAATACGGAAGTTTTCAAACTCTGCATTCAGTGCGTCAATTTCTTTTGCCTGCTGCTTAAGTCTTTCTGCAGTAAGCCCGTTGGCGACCTTTAAATATTGTGAGTGATCGGTGATCGCCATGTATTGATAGCCTTTTTTGATGCAGGCTTCAGCCATCTCTCTGATCGAAAATGCACCATCGCTCCACGTTGAGTGCATGTGGAGATCACCTTTGATTTGCCCGGGTTCTATCAGTTCAATGCTGTCGCTGTAGGTTTCCACTTCCTGTCCGCTTTCACGAATTTCCGGCGGAATCAGCGGCAGGCCGAAGTGCGCATAAAATTCACGTTCACTCGGAAATGTTTTGATCTCTCCGGTTTCAACTGTCTCAACGCCGTATTCACTGATCCGCTCGCCGCGTTCTTTGGCGATTTGGCGCATTTTAATATTGTGATCCTTTGATCCCGTAAAATGATGGAGTGTTGTCGGAAACTGCTCTTCCGTCACAAGACGGAAATCGACGCTTGTTTCATATTCAAAGGAAAGGATGACGGACACCTTCGTATCTCCGCTTGCGATCACGCTTTTGATGTTTGGCAGCTCAAGAAGCTGCTCTCTTACTTCAGCCGGATGATCTGTAGCAATGATATAATCCAGATCCTTCACCGTTTCCCGCGCTCTGCGGAGACTTCCGGCACGAGAAAATTTGATGATATGCGTAAATTGAGAAAGATGCTCCTCAATTTCCCGCGCGATCCGGAGGGCGTAGCCGATCGGGAACCGTTCAGGCTGTTTTCCGGCTTCCCCGAGCGCCTGTAATATTTTTTCTTCCGATTTTTTGCCGAAGCCCGCAAGACCCTGGACCTTTTGCTGCTCACAGGCTTCCTTCAGAGATTCTGCATCGTGTACGCCGAGCTCTTTATACAGCTTTGCGATTTTTTTGCCGCCGAGCCCCGGCAGCTTCAATAAAGGCACGAGTCCTTCCGGCACTTCTTTCTGAAGCGATTCGAGCGTGCTTGACTTTCCTTCATCTATATACTCTTTAATGACGCTGTACGTTCCTTTTCCAATGCCGGACAGCGACATCATATCGTCCATTTCTGATAAGCTTCGGTCGTCCTGTTCCAGGGCTGCCGCCGCTTTTCGGAAGGCGGATACTTTAAACGGGTTGTCCCCTTTGAGTTCCATATAGACTGCAATGGTTTCAAGCAGCCGGATAATATCTTTTTTATGCATATCATAACCCCCAGACGTTCACATATGTTTCCATCATACTTGAAAAAAACTTCTCCGGACAAGAGAAGTTTTTTTATGCCCCGTACTGTGTCCACAGCTCTTGTAAAAGCCCTGACAAGTACGGTGTATGGTTAATGATCACATTTGCGAGAGACGATTGCCCCATCATTTGCTGCAGTGCATCTACCGGCAGAACGGATGCGACATACAGCAGCACAAATGTAAATAAATAGACTTCTAGAAAACCGAGAACGGCTCCCAGCATCTGGTTGATTTGTTTAATCACCGGAATGCCGGCTACAATACTCAGGAACGAGCCGATGATTCTCAGTAAGATTTTAGCAATGATAAATAAAACGATAAACGCAATCGCATTATAGTACGCTGCTTCCAAATTCCCCGTAAAAAAAGAAAGAGCCGGCTGTCCCGCTGAAAAATCGGGTGCGGGAATCCAATGTAAATGCGGTGCCACGTTTTTATAGAATAAAGCCGCAAAGGCAATTGATAAAATAAAGCTCGTCAAGCGGATAAACTGCAGGATAAAACCGCGTTTTAACCCCAGTAAAGTCCCCATCAGGAGCAAGATTAAGATGATGATATCTAGCATAGTTGTTCAATCCTTTTCTTTAAGCTGACGCTCCAGTTTTTCACATTTCTCTTGTAATTTGACATAATCGTGCACCACATTTACCGCTGTCAGCACTGCAAGTTTATTTATATCAAGGTATGGATTTTTTTCATTGATTTCTCTCATTTTATCATCAACAATTCCGGCGACATACCTCATATGGGCTCTGCTTTCTTCACCGACAATCGTGAAGTGCTGGCCGTAAATGTCAACGGTTGTTTTTGTTTTTTTGCCGTCAGACAACGTTTCTCCTCCATTCCGCGAGAATCCTAGTTCTTATCATAACACGTTTATTAAATGAATGGAAAGACGAGCCTCCCGCTGTTATGATACACTGGTATATACAGCGAAAAGTGTAAAAAAAGGAGATTATTACGTGTCCCATTCAGTGATAAAAGTATCGTTGTCTGCTATTGACCAAATGAAAATGACATACAGTGGTTCGCTTACAGCCTCTGTTCCGCAGGGAGCCGTTTTTCAGGCGAAACCGCCCGGCTGTACCATTACAGCATATAAATCAGGCAAGGTCTTGTTTCAAGGCAAAAACGCAGCGGCAGAATCCGCGCGCTGGGGAACAGCGGAGCCTCAGGAAAAGAAGAAAACGGCCAAAAAGCCGGCTGATCCCCGCTATGCCCCTCCGGCAGATATCGCCGGAATGTCTGTTATCGGTTCTGACGAAGTCGGAACCGGAGATTACTTTGGCCCAATGACGGTTGTATGTGCGTACGTCGACAAAACCATGCTTCCTTTAATGAAGGAACTCGGTGTTAAGGATTCTAAAGATTTAAAAGATCCGCAAATCATCGAGATTGCCCGAAACCTGATCAAAACTATTCCATATAGCCTGCTGGTTTTAAAGAATGAAAAGTATAACAGCATGCAGGAAAAAGGCATGAGCCAAGGGAAAATGAAAGCTTTGCTGCACAATCAAGCGATCACCCATTTATTAAGAAAATTGGATGGAGTAAAGCCTGAAGCCATTTTGATTGACCAATTCGCTGAGCCAGGCGTCTACTTCAATCATTTAAAGGGCAGAGACATTGTGAAGGAGCGGACCTATTTTAGCACAAAAGCTGAAGGCATTCACCTGGCTGTCGCCGCTGCTTCAATCATTGCAAGATATTCGTTTTTAATGGAAATGGATAAACTATCACGCGAGGCAGGAATGACGCTTCCAAAAGGGGCCGGTCCGCACGTCGATGAAGCGGCCGCCAAGCTGATCCTCAAAAAAGGGGCATCTGCACTCAGAACCTTTACAAAACTCCATTTCGCCAATACGCAAAAAGCGCAGCGCCTTGCTGATAAAAAACGTTCATAGAAAAAAGCTTGCAGATTTCTCTGCAAGCTTTTTTCATCTTTTCAGCGTGATTGAAAACCCTAGAAGTCTAGGAAAGGCGAGCATTGGAGCACAGCGAATGTTCTCATTCGTGAGCACCAACGCGCAGACCTGACAACGAATGCGGGGGGTTGCCGACACGCTGAGCTTGCAGATTTCTCTGCAAGCTTTTTTATCAGCCTCTTAAAACAGCTTGATATGTGTCTTCTAACGCTTTCAGCACTTTGCTGTGCGCCTTTGTCACTTCTTCTTCAGTCAGTGTTTGTTCAGGGTTGACATACTGGAGTGAGAAAGCGACTGACTTCTTGCCTTCCTCCATATGTTCGCCTTCGTATACGTCAAAGACAGTTACCTCTTTCAGAAGCTTGCCGCCAGCCTCTTTAATGACGCTCTCAAGCTGGCCGCTTGTGACGGTTTTATCTGTTACAAGGGCGATATCACGTGTCACAGACGGATATTTCGGAATCGCCTTGTAAACAAGCGGTGCTGTTTCTGCTGCGAGCAACGCATGAAGATCGAGCTCAAATACGTATGTTTCCTTTATATCCAGTTCTTTTTCCAATGAAGGATGGACTTGGCCGATGAAGCCGATCAGAGAACCATTCAATAAAATGTTCGCTGTTCTGCCCGGATGCAGCTGTTTGCGTTCAGACTGTACAAATTCAATTCTGTCTAGGACGTTGAGTTTGTCTAACAGCCCTTCCACAATTCCTTTGACAACAAAGAAATCAACTGGTTTCTTTTCACCCTGCCATAGCTGCTTGCGCCATAATCCGGTAACAGCTCCTGCTACGCGTTCTGTTTCAACAGGTTTTGTGTCCTCTTCCTTCGTCAGGAAAACGGAGCCGACTTCGTACAGTGCAACTGAGTCAGTCTGCCTCGCAAGGTTGTAAGAAACAGAATCAAGCAGATTCGGAACAAGACTGTGTCTGAGAATGCTTCTTTCTTCACTCATTGGAAGCGCAAGCACAGTATTCAGTGATTTTTCAATCGCAAACGCTGCCGCTTTCTTCTCATTTGTCAGTGAGTAAGTGATGGCTTGTGATAAGCCTGCGCCTTCAAGGAAGCGTCTGACTTTACGGCGTTTTGCCTGGTATGGCGTTAATCCGCCTGTAGTTCCCGCTGTCTCAGGAAGCGTAGACGGAATGTTATCGTAGCCGTACAGTCTTGCCGCTTCTTCGATTAAATCCTCTTCTATTGTAATGTCGCCGCGGCGTGATGGGACAGTCACAACGAGAAGTTCACCCGCTTCACCGACCGTAAAACCGAGACGTTTATAAATGCTGATCAGTTCTTCTTTACTGATCGTCAGGCCTAGAACGCTGCTCACTTTGTCAGCAGATACGTGAATGTTATTTGCTTCGATTGTCAGGTGATCTTCCTCAACTGTTCCAGCAAGCACCTCACCGCCGGCATACAGATGGATCAGCTGCGCAGCCCGTTCTGCTGCAAGACGTACGCGCGCCGGATCAATTCCTTTTTCAAATCTTACGCTTGATTCACTTCTCAAACCAAGGTCTTTGGAAGCCTTGCGAACCGTCTGCCCATTGAAATACGCAGCCTCAAGCAAAATCGTTTTCGTATCTTCCTGAACCTCTGACTCTGCTCCTCCCATGACACCCGCAACAGCCTGCGCTTTCGTTCCGTTTGTAATGACAAGGTGATCGGCGGACAGCTTACGTTCTTGATCATCAAGAGTGACGAGCATTTCATTCTCAGCTGCTTTTCTTACTACGACTTCCTTAGAGCCAAATCTGTCATAATCAAACGCATGAAGCGGCTGTCCGTATTCCAACAGGACAAAATTTGTGATGTCAACGACGTTGTTGTGCGGACGAATGCCTGCATTCATCAGCTTTGTCTGCATCCAAAGCGGTGATGGAGCAATCGTGACATTTTTAATGATTTTTGCAGTGTACAGCGGGTTCGCTTCTTGATCTTCAATTTTGACTGCAATGTAATCAGACGCTTGTTCTGAAGCAGCCGGGTAATCCGTTTGCGGAAGCTTTACCTCAGTGTCTAAAATCGCGGCAACCTCGTAAGCAACACCAAGCATGTTCATGGCATCCGCGCGGTTTGGCGTTAAACCCAGCTCAAGAATCGCATCGTCAAGCTGTAAAGCCGCTAAGGCATCGCTTCCTGTTTCAGCGTCATTAGGGAATACGAAAATGCCTTCTGCATACTCCTTCGCCACAAGTTTGCTTTCGATACCAAGCTCCTGTAAGGAACAGATCATGCCATTTGATTCTTCACCGCGAAGCTTGGCTTTTTTGATTTTGAAATTGCCCGGCAGCACCGCTCCGACAGTTGCAACCGCGACTTTTTGTCCCTTATCCACATTCGGCGCGCCGCAAATGATTTGTACAGGGGCTTCAGCACCGATATCCACAAGGCACTTATTCAGCTTATCAGCATTCGGGTGCTGCTCGCGCTCCAGCACATGGCCGATGACAACGCCTTTGATGCCTTCTCCTTTGTATTCAATTCCTTCAACCTCAATACCGGCTCTTGTAATTTTTTCAGCAAGAACAGCCGGGTCCATGCCTTTTAAATCAACATAATCCTCTAACCATTTATAAGAAACAAACATCCTTGCATCCTCCTCTTACGCCTGTTTAAACTGCGAAATAAATCTGACATCGTTTGTATAGAAGTGGCGGATATCATCAATGCCGTATTTCAGCATGGCGATGCGCTCAACACCCATTCCGAATGCGAAGCCCTGATATTCCTTCGGATCAAAGCCAGCCATTTTAAGCACGTTCGGGTGAACCATTCCGGCACCGAGGATTTCAATCCAGCCTGTTCCTTTACATACTGAGCAGCCGTTTCCACCGCATTTAAAGCATGTCACATCCACTTCTACTGAAGGCTCAGTAAACGGGAAGAAGCTTGGGCGGAGTCTGATTTCACGGTCTTGCCCGAACATTTTTTTCGCAACGAGTTCAAGCGTTCCTTTTAAATCACTCATGCTGATGTTTTTGTCAACGACAAGCCCTTCAATTTGCATAAATTGGTGAGAGTGCGTCGCATCATCGTTATCACGGCGATATACTTTACCCGGGCAAATGATTTTAACGGGACCTTTGCCTTCATGCTTTTCCATCGTCCGTGTTTGGACAGGAGAAGTTTGCGTTCTCATCAAATTCTCCTCTGTGATGTAAAAGCTGTCCTGCATATCGCGCGCAGGGTGTTCTTTCGGAAGATTGAGCGATTCGAAGTTGTAGTAATCCGTTTCAACCTCTGGCCCTTCCTCGACTGTGTAGCCCATACCGATAAATAAATCTTCAATTTCTTCAATGACAACAGTGAGCGGATGGCGGCCGCCGACTGCAACAGGGTTCCCCGGCAGCGTGACGTCAATTGTCTGTCCTGCAAGCTTCTGCTTCATTTCCTCTTCTTCAAGCTTCTCGTTTTTGTCAGCAATCGCATTGGCAATACGCTCCCTTACTTCGTTCGCGAGCGCCCCCATTTTTGGACGTTCCTCAGCAGAAAGCTTGCCCATTCCGCGCAGCACTTCTGTAATCGGCCCTTTTTTTCCGAGATATTGCACCCGAATATCATTGACAACCTTCAATGAGCTTGCCGCTTCTACTTGTTCTAAAGCTTCTTGTTCCAGCTGTTTTAGCTTTTCTTCCATTTTGCATCCTCCTTTTATGTAAACAAACCGTCATATGTCTTTGGAAAATAAAAAAAACCCGTCCCTTGTACAAGGGACGAGTTGTGGCCGCGGTACCACCCTTATTTCAGACAGACTGATGCTGTCGTCAGCTTCATTGACATAACGGAATCAGATTCCGGTTCACCTTTACGCGCAGTGTACGCGGTCCCGGCGACAACTCAAGAGGTGAAGCCAATTTCCGGCTGCGTTAAAAATGCTCTCAGTCAGCGGCATTTTCTCCCTGGAAAGCAGTTGATCAGAAATTGAGGTCCTCTGTCACGGTTTTTGAAATATTATGTTCTATTATAGAGAAATCCAACGCTTGGCGCAACACTATCCTCGCAAGTGATACACGAGGATGGCAGCCGCAACCGCAACGTTTAGTGATTCAGCCTGTCCGTAAAGCGGCACGTATAGGTTCAAATCCGTTTTTTCCAGCAATGCAGCATCCACACCTGCACCTTCATTTCCTACAATGAGCGCAAAGGATTCAGACTGAGGAATCTCCTGATAAGGCGCTCCGTTTTGCAGCGCCGTGCCGTATACTTTTACGCCCTCTGCCTTCAATTCGTCCACATATGAAGGCAGGTTTCTTCTCACAACAGGAATATGGAAGTGAGATCCTTGAGCAGATCGCAGTGTTTTTCCGTTAAAGGCGTCCGCCGTGCCGTCACCGAGTACAACCGCATCCAAACCGGCCGCATCAGCCGTTCGAATCATTGTGCCAAGGTTTCCCGGATCTTGAACAGCGTCAATCAGCAGCACCTTGCGTGCCGTTGCCAGCTTTTCTTCAGGCATATGGCACACAGCGGCAATCTGCTGCGGCGTTTCGGTTTCAGTCACAGCTGAAAACGCATCTTCACTCAGCGTATAGCACTGGATACCAGTCTCAAGATCTGAAGGAATCTTCGTTTCATCCTTTACAAGGATTTCTTTCACAATGCCCGGGCTTTTCAACGCCTCTTCAACGAGGTGTTCTCCCTCTATCAGAAATGTATTTGTTTTTGTTCGTTCTTTTTTTGTGTGAAGCTTTTTCCAATCCTTCACTTTTTGGTTTTTTGCCGATTCTATTTGTTTCACTGTCTATGTGGCGCTCCTTTTTTTAACATGATGTTATTATATCGCAAGAACAGCACATAATAAACCAGGTGCAGGGTTAGAATATACGTATTACATTTTAGAAAAAGGAGCGTTTTACATGGATCTTAATTTACGTCATGCCGTCATCTCCAATGTCACCGGCAATAATCAGGAGCAGCTTGAGCATACAATCGTAGATGCGATTCAAAGCGGTGAAGAAAAAATGCTTCCAGGGCTCGGCGTTTTATTCGAAGTCATTTGGCAGCACGCATCTGAAAGTGAGAAAAACGAAATGCTGAAAACGCTTGAAGACGGATTAAAACCCGCCGAATAAGACATGAAACCGGGTGACAGCGCCCGGTTTTTTTCTTATATAATAAAAACATGATGAGGGGGAACGCCATGTTTTTACAGCCGTTATTAGCGAAAAAAATTATTGCTGAAGTTAAAAAAATGTACGAACGTGAAGTCATTATTGTAAACACGGACGGTCTTATTATGGCAGGCACAAACGATGAGCGTGTCGGACAATTTCATGAGGGAGCGCTTATCTGCGCAAAAGAAAGACGCAGCGTGATTATTACAAGAGAAGATGAAACAAGGTTAAAAGGAGTGAAAGCAGGCATAAACCTCCCTGTATTTTTTGACCATGATGTGATCGCCGTCTTCGGGCTGACAGGTGAGCCTGCAGAGATTCAGCCATTCGGAGAACTGCTTCGAAAAATGACAGAGCTGTTCATTAAGGAATCGCGGCATTTAGAGCAATCCCAGTGGCGTGAGAGAATGCTGGAGTCCTTTATGATCGATTGGCTGCAATTAAAGGAGTGGTCTCCCAGTTTTCTTGAGAAAGCTCAGCTTCTTGGTGTTGACCTTTCCTCCCGGCGCCAAATGATTCTGATTCAGGGGTATGAGTGGTCACGTCATGATATTGAACAAATGGCACGCAGCTGGAAATCCTCGTACCCTGCGGATTTGTTCATCAGGTGGGGAAATGAACGGATTTTGATTAATCATGAAGTGCCGCAGCATGAACAAAGGGATCAGCTTTTACGGAAGATCCTTCACATTTGTTCGTTTGCCAATACCGCAAGCAGCCAATATACAGCAGCTGGCGCCGGAAGGGCCGTCGCAAGCTCCAGCCTGACAGATTCATACGAGCAAGCGGAAAAAGCGCTGGCTGTCAGCCTTAAGCGAAAAACGCCCATATTTGAAGAGGATCTGAAGCTTGATATGTGTCTGACGGAGATCAGCCCGGGAACCCGAAACGAATTTCCGCAAAGAGTATTAGGAGAGGCGCTAGAGCATCAGGAACTTATGAATACGTTACGGACTTTCTTTCATCTCGATTTGTCTTTGAAACAAACCGCAGAAGATATGCATATTCATATCAATACATTGCGATATCGTCTGGCTAAGGCTGAACAGCTGACGGGTTTACGTTTTGACCGTACCGAGGACATCGTCACGATGTACGTCGCCCTCTATTTTTTAGATCAAGACACAAAATAGAGAGAGTTTCAGTTTCATTTTTTGTATGTTTCTCCATGGAAGGCTTTGCTTTTTTTCTTTTACAATAGATTGAAAGCGTTTTTTGACAGGGGGATGGGTAAAATGATCACCAAGGATGTAAAGGAGCAGCTGATTCGGGTCTCCGGACCAGAAAACTTTGATGACTCGACTGCCGGCCGTCTCGTCTATTCATATGATGCGACGCCTCAGTATCAGTCTATGCCTGATGCCGTGATTGCTCCGAGGAATACTGATGAAGTATCACGCATTTTAACAATTTGCAGCGAACATCGAGTGCCGATCGTTCCAAGAGGATCAGGGACAAACCTGTGCGGCGGCACGTGCCCGACTGAAGGCGGACTTGTGCTTCTCTTTAAGCACATGAACCAGATTCTTGAGATTGATGAAGAAAATTTAACTGCCACAGTTCAGCCGGGCGTCATTACGCTGGATATGATCCGCGCGGTTGAAAGCAAAGGTTTGTTTTATCCGCCTGACCCGAGTTCTATGAAAATATCAACCATGGGCGGAAACATCAATGAAAATTCCGGCGGGCTCCGCGGATTAAAATACGGCGTCACCCGCGACTATGTTATTGGACTGGAGGTTGTGCTCGCAAATGGTGACATCATCCGCACCGGCGGAAAACTCGCAAAGGATGTGGCCGGATACGATCTCACACGTCTTTTTGTCGGCTCAGAAGGAACACTCGGCATTGTGACAGAGGCAATCGTCAAGCTCGTTCCAAAGCCTGAAACAAAAAAGACGCTGCTTGCCCTATATGAAAATATCGATGCCGCTGCTCAAACGGTATCGGACATTATTGCCGCAAAAATTATACCCGCCACGCTTGAATTTCTCGATCAGCCTACACTATTGGTGATTGAGGATTATGCCAAAATCGGACTTCCGACAAACGCAAAGGCGGTTCTATTAATTGAGCAAGACGGACCGTTTGAAATCGTGGCACGGGATATGGAAAAGATTGAGGCGATTTGCAAAAAAGGCGAGGCCGTTTCCGTTCAGACCGCACAAACGGAGGAGGAAGCATTCACCCTGACTGAAGCACGGCGCTCTGCACTTTCTGCCCTTGCCCGTCTCAAGCCGACGACGATTTTAGAGGATGCGACCGTTCCTCGCTCAGAAATCGCCAATATGGTTAAAGCGATTAATCATATTGCTGCTAAATATGATATTTCCATCTGCACCTTTGGCCATGCGGGAGACGGGAACCTCCATCCGACATGCACGACAGATATAAGAGATCAAGATGAGATGGAACGTGTCGAACAGGCCTTTGCCGAGATTTTTGAGAAAGCGATTGAACTTGGCGGCACGATAACCGGAGAGCACGGAGTCGGGGCAATGAAAGCGCCTTACTTGGAAATGAAGCTGAAAAAAGAAGGCGTTGATGCGATGAAAGCGTTGAAAGCGGCATTTGACCCCCGGAACATATTAAATCCGGGCAAAGTGTTTGCGAAAGATGCCAGAAAACGTGTGGTGGCGGAAAGATGACAACAGAAAAAGAAATGAAACAGATCCAAAATGAGTTTAAAGAGCGCATGGATGAAGGCGAGCTTTTGAATTGTATGCGTTGCGGCTTCTGTCTTCCTTCCTGTCCGACCTATATCGAATCGGGATTTCAGGAAACACACTCTCCGCGTGGGCGTATCGCCTTAATGAAAGCCGTAGCCGACGGTATGATTGAACCGGATGAAGATGTCGAACGGTCGCTGTCACTTTGCCTCGGCTGCCGCGCCTGTGAACCTGTATGCCCGTCAGGCGTGAAATACGGACAGCTGCTTGAGGAAGCCAGAGATATTATCCACCAAAACAAAAAACACTCGCTCGGCGCACGTGTCATGCGAAAGACGGCTTTTCACGAGCTGTTTCCGCACCAAAACCGCATGCGATCAGCTGTAAGCCTTATCGGTTTGTATCAGCGGTCAGGACTGCAAACCGCTGTGCGAAAATCAGGCATGCTTCGGGTCCTGCCTGAGCATTTGCAGACGATGGAAGCCGTTCTTCCTGATGTTCCTAAAAGCAAAGACATGAAACATCGGCCGCGTTTCCTGCCGTCCATTGGCCCCATGAAAAAGCGGGTTGCCTTTTTTTCCGGCTGCTTAATGGATACAATGTTTTTACCGACCAATAACGCCACATTGAAGCTTTTACAGCTGGCAGGCTGCGACATTGTCATTCCGCCTGAACAGGCTTGCTGCGGGGCGCTTCATGGACACAGCGGTGAAAAAAACACAGGGAAAGAGCTCGCGAAACAAAATATCGCTGCTTTCGAAGCTTTCGAAGCATTAGACGTGGATGCAGTCATTACAAACGCAGGAGGATGCGGAGCCTTTCTTACCGAATATGATCATTTGCTGAAGGATGACCCGGAATGGTCGGAGCGAGCCGCCGCTTTTGTTCAAAAGCTGAAGGATTTTTCTTCCGTTTTGGTTGAACTCGATTTCCATCAAATGGACTTAGCGCTCGAGACACCTCAGGTCGTTACCTACCAAGATTCATGCCACCTAAGAAATGTAATGCATACGTCGCTTGAGCCCCGCCAGCTTCTTAAAAGCATCAAAGGGGCGGAATTCAAAGAAATGGAGAAAGCAGACAGCTGCTGCGGGTCAGCGGGAATTTACAACATCGTCGAAGCTGAAATGTCTATGAAAATACTGGACAGCAAAATGGCTGCCGTCAAAGCAACCGAAGCGATCCTCATTGTAACAGCAAATCCCGGCTGCCTGCTGCAGATGAAGCTCGGGATTGAACGCGAAGGACTAAGCGGTAAAGTCAGAGCCGTTCACCTGGCTGATCTGCTATTGGAAGCAGCCGGGCACAAAACATCATGAGAAAGCCCAAAACAGAAATTGTTTTGGGCTTTTGTGCGTTATTCCATCGGACTGCAAATTTCGATATAATGTCCATCCGGATCAGCGATATAGGCGACCGTCTGCCCCCATGGTTTCACTTTCGGCTCCCCGATAATCGATACGCCTTGTTCTCTCATCCTTTTGATGACCGCTTCTACATTTTCAGTAACAAACCCGATTTCAAATGTGTTTGAAGCAGATGTATCCGGAATGTCCAGCGCCGTGATGTCTCTGGCGCTTTCCCGCGTATTAAGCGCCAATATCGTAGACCCTGTATCAAATTCGATATACGTTCCGTGTTCAGCACGAATCGGCAGTCCTAAAATATCCCGGTAAAAATGAATAGCCCGCTTGCTGTCCGATACGTATAGAATAAGATATTTCATTGATAGATTCATTGCCAACCCCCTCAGCATTTTCAATAGTCCTTCTAGCCCGGTATAGACGCTTCCATCCTTAAGCTCGGATCTTTCCACATCTGCGCCCATTTTTTCACAGCCGCCACGATAATAATGAAGCCTAACACCAGCATGATGATAGATAATACGCCATTCAATACACTATATCCTGCTGCTTCAGGATTGAGATACACATTGCGCACCATCCAATAGCCCGCATAATTGACAGTGACATATAAGTAGGCAAGCGGGATAAGGCAAGTCAGAATGTACCGGCGTTTATCAGCGATTTTCAGCACGATGGTCGCTCCGATAATCAGCCCCACTGAAGCCATCAGCTGATTAGAAACGCCGAACAGCGCCCAAATGGAACCGATATCTCCTGAATACAGCAAGTACCCCCACATCAAACAGGCAAGCGCGCTGGCAAATACAGAGCCCGGAATCCAGTCTGTTTTCTTCAGCGGTTTATACACCTCCCCGAAGAAATCCTGGATCAAATAACGGGCCACGCGTGTGCCGGCGTCAATCGCTGTTAAAATAAATACCGCTTCAAACATAATGACAAATTGGAAAAAGTATGAGGCCAACTGGCTGAAAAACGGCATTCCGGTAAAAATATAAGTCATTCCCACCGCAAGTGTGACGGCTCCCCCTGTTCTTCCTTCTAAGTCCAAACCGATTTCCCTGCTCAATTCAGGCAAATGTACGACATTCATGCCAAGCGTACGGAAAACCTCAGGCGTGCTGTTAATCGCAAAGTAATCAGCAGGCTGTAAAGCGGTCGCTGCAATCAGCGCCATGATGCCGACAAGACACTCAACAAGCATTGCGCCAAACGCAACCGGCTTCATGTCACTCCATTTATTCAGCATTTTCGGTGTCGTTCCTGAACCGACAAAGGCATGGAACCCAGAGATCGCCCCGCAGGCAATAGTTATTGAGATGAACGGCCAGACAGGTCCTGCCAGCACCGGCCCGCCGCCTTTTACGAATTCTGTAAATGCAGGGAACGGAATGGACGGATTGACGACAAACACACCAACAATCAAAGCGATAAAAACACCGATTTTCATAAAGCTGCTTAAATAATCACGCGGAGCAAGAAGCAGCCAAACGGGAAGCGCAGCCGCAAAAAACGCATAAACAGGAAGCGCGATTGCAAGCGTTTTCGTATCTAGCATTAAAAAGTCACCGAGCGCGGTAGTCTGTACCCATGGACCAATAAAGACTCCTGCCATTAAAAAGAGAAAGCCGACCGTTGAAGCGAGCTTTAAATTTCCCGTTTTCTTATAAAATAAGCCCACACCCATCGCAATCGGAATCGTAATCCCTACCGCAAATGTTCCCCATGGATTACGTTCAAGCGCATGCAAGACAACCATCGACAGGCCCGCCATTGTGATCGTGATGATAAACAGCATGGACAGTCCTGTACAAAATCCTGCAACAGGGCCAAGCTCATCCTTCGCCACTTCTGACAGCGATTTTCCGTTTTTGCGCATCGATGCAAACAACACCACAATATCATGGACGGCTCCCCCAATTACCGCCCCGATTAACAGCCACAATAATCCCGGCAAATAGCCAAACTGCGCCGCCAGAATGGGTCCGACCAACGGCCCGGCCGCTGCGATCGCAGCAAAGTGGTGGCCGAACGAAACCCATTTATTTGTAGGCACATAGTCTTTCCCATCCTCAAGCGCATGAGCAGGTGTTGGCTTGTCATCATTCACTTTGAGAACCTTCACCATCATAAATGTTCCGTATAAACGATAGGCAATAGCCAAAATACACATTGATGCTATCACAATTGTAACCGCATTCATTTTCTCCCATCCCCTTTGCTGTTTTTCATAAATATATCACAATTTCATGGTGAAAAGCGGTCATTTTTTCCTATACAAAAAGCCGGCTTGAACGGGCCGGCTCGTGGCAGTTGAAAGACAAGCCGGAGAGAAATCTCCGGCCAAGCTTCTCTTATGACTGTTTTTTCAGGCGGATCACATTCCAGGAAAGCGGCGTGAAATGAGCAGTTAAGCCATTTTCACTGACAGACGATGTTCCGTTGGAATGCGGGACGACATTTTTTCTGTTATGCTGGTTTGTCGCTTTGATATCCTGATGCTCAAGTACGATGTGTTCTGCGATTTGGTAGGATTCAAAGCCTCTGAGCGAAATCTCCGTCTCCATCTGATCCTCAGCCTTGTTTACCGCAAAAATAGTGAGTGTTTCTTCCTCTTCAGAGTACACAACAGCAGCATCAACATATGGCACATCAGTGAAATCAGAACAGTCGTACTTCGGAGAAGAAATAAGCGGTTTCAGTGACTCGCCCCTTCCGTAAACAGAAGCATGCATGTATGGATAGAAAATCGGCTGTCTCCATGCTTCTCCGCCTTTTTCCGTCATGATCGGCGCGATGACATTGACAAGCTGTGCAAGACACGCAATTTTCACACGGTCTGCGTGCTGCAGCATCGTAATGAGCAGAGAGCCGACTAATAAGGCATCTTCAAAATTGTAAATATCCTCTAAAATCGGACGCGCAGTGATCCACGGCTCAACTTTTTTATCAGCCTCATTTGAGTGGTACCAGACGTTCCATTCATCCAGAGAAAGATTGATTGTTTTCTTGCTGCGTGTTTTCGCTTTTACATAGTCACAGGTCGCTGCGACTGATTTGATAAAATGATCCAGATCCATAGAACGGGCCAAGTAGTTTGGCAGATTGTTATCCCGGTTTCCGTAGTAGGTGTGAAGAGAGATATAGTCAACATGCTCGTACGTATGCTCCAGCACCTTCGCTTCCCAATCGATAAAGGTCGGCATGCCGCTGTTTGAGCTGCCGCAGGCAACAAGTTCAATTGATGGATCAACCCATTTCATGACCTTTGCCGTCTCTGCGGCTAGCCGTCCGTATTCATCAGCTGTTTTGTGGCCGATCTGCCACGGTCCATCCATTTCGTTTCCTAAGCACCATGTTTTGATGCCATACGGCTGTTCATAGCCATGCGATCTTCTTAAATCACTCCAGTAAGAGCCTTTCGGATGGTTGCAATATTCAACGAGATTACGGGCGGCATCTATGCCTCTTGTACCAAGGTTGACGGCCATATTGACCTCAGTGTTCACCTTTTTTGCCCAAGATAAAAATTCATTTGTTCCCACTTCATTGGTTTCTGTCGTTTGCCATGCCAAGTCAAGCCGTCTCGGGCGGTTTTCGACTGGTCCGACACCGTCCTCCCAGTTGTATCCGGATAAAAAGTTTCCGCCCGGATAGCGGATGATGGGAACCTGTAATTCTTTGATCAGCGACTGAACATCTTTTCTAAACCCATCTTCATCCGCTTCAGGGTGATCAGGCTCGTATATGCCTTCATATACCGCACGACCCATATGTTCGATAAACGAGCCATAAATTCGTTTATCTACTTCACCGATTTTATATTCTTTGTCTACAATCATTCGCGCTTTTTTCATCACACGTTTCCTCCTTCATTAACCTTTGACTCCCCCTACCGTCAGGCCGGAGATAAAGTACTTTTGGAAAAACAAGAAAATGATAATCACCGGCAAAATCGCAAATACTGAGCCGGATATAAGCATGTCGTAATTATTTCCATAAGGGCTCAGCAAGCTGGACAGCCCTATTGGAAGCGTAAACATTTCTTTCGACCGAAGCACAATCAGCGGCCACAAGAAGTTGTTCCAGCTGTTTAAGGACTGAAGGATAATCATCGCGCCGAAAGCCGGTTTCATCAGCGGTGCCATAATCCTGAAAAAGATGCCGAATTCCGTACAGCCGTCCATTCTTGCAGAGTCCAGCAGATCTCTTGGAAGGCCAAGAGCATATTGCCTGAAAAAGAAAACGGCAACAGGTGAAACGATAAACGGCAATATGACACCCGTATATGAATCGATCAAGTGCAGTCCGACGGTAAGCTTAAACAGTGGAAGCATCATCACTTCCAGCGGAACCATCATGATAATCAGCACAAGAACAAAGATGATGTTTCTGCCCTTAAAATCATAAACCGCAAGCCCGTACCCGATCATCGAAGAAAAAAACAGGGTGAGCACGGTTGTGAAAAGCCCAAGTACAAGACTGTTAAAAAACCATTTGAAATAAATGCTTCCGCCGTTAAACAGAAATGTATAATTATCAAGACTCATTACTTTAGGATCAATGTCAAGATTGAGCCCCACACGCAAAAGCTCAGATGACGGCTTTAATGATCCTAAAAGCAAACAGAAAATCGGAAAAAGATACAATAGGCTCAGCATGATAAAAAACAGGGTTAGCGCAATTCTATAAACGCTGAACTGAGGACTGTGCCGCAACATTTATCCCTCCCCCTTAAACGAGCCTGACAGCTTTAATGAAATCAGGCTGACAACAAGGATCACAATCAAAAGCACGATGCCGATGGCCGCTCCGTACCCCATTTCGTTGTAGGCAAGCCCCTGCTGATACAAATATCCGACAAGCGTCAGGCCAATATTACCCGGGGAATTATTCTGCCAAAGGACGTAGCTTTCCTCAAACATCCTGAAGCCGCCGATGATGCTGATGGTCAGCACATATACAGTTACAGGCTTAAGAAACGGCAGCGTGATGTGCAGAAATTTTTTCATTGTATTCGCGCCGTCTATATCAGCGGCTTCGTACAGCTCTTTCGGCACATTTTGCAAACCGGCTAAAAAGTAAAGGATGTTGATTCCCATCCATCTCCACGAAGCAAGCAGCACCATCAAAAACATGCCGGTATGTTCATTGTTCATCCAGTTCTGAGGTGATAAGCCGAGTTTGAGTAGGATGGAATTAGCCAGGGACGTTTCCATTTCTCCGAAGATCAGCCGAAAAATGATCCCCGCTACAATGGTGGAGGTCAATGCCGGGATGAATAGCGCTGATTTAAATATATTTCTAAATTTGACCAGCTTTGAATTCAGGAATATGGCCAGAAGCAATGGGACAGGAATCAGCACGATCAGCGTCCAAAAGGTGTATTCCAGCGTATTCCAAAGGGCGGTATAGAACGTCGGGTTGTTTAGCGCTGTATAATTAGTCAATCCGACAAAGGACACCTCTCCCGGCAAAATTCTTTGGAAGCTCATGATGAAGACACTAATGATGGGGTATAGAAAAAATACGAGAAAGGATAAAACGAATGGCGCTGTAAACAGATAGGGCGCCGCTTTTTTTGAATAAAATAGATCTCGCCAGCCTGATTGTTTCGCAGCTGAAGGAACGGGATGAACCGTTCCTGTTTTCACAGGTTTCATGAGAACCTCCCCGCTTTCACTTTTTGAATGGGATTCTATTTCTGTTTCAGTTCACCTGCCGCTCTGTCCAAGGCCTGTTTAGGCGTTTTTTGCTGAGATTTAAGTGCGTCGAACAACACGCTTCTGTTGACAAGGTCTGAAGCCTTGGCAAAATCCTCATGTAAATAAATCGGATTGATTTCATCCTTGATATCGAGCAGCACGGAAAAAATGCCTGTTCCGTTTTGGAAGTAATCCGTGTATTTGTTTTTCTCTTTCAATTCCTTGGAGCTCCAAACATCCCAGCGAAGCGGGTCAAACCCAAGTACGCTCCAGAGCTTTTTGTTTCCTTCTTTAGAGCCCTTCGCAAAGGCTAAAAACTCTTTTGCTAACTCAACATGCTTGGCTTGCTTCGGCACAACGGTTGCCGTACCGCCCAAACCTGCCGAGCGGTCGCCTCCCTCTTTCCATGCCGGGAGCGGCCTGATGGCAATCTTCCCTTTCAGATCAGGCATATAATCGATAAATCTTCCCATATACCAAATCGGCATGAGGACTGAAGCAGCTCCTCCTTGGTTCATAAAGCCGTAGTATTCTTCACTGTGATGCCCGCCGCCCGGCGCAGGAATCATCGTTTTATCATTGATCATGTCTTTTAAATATTGAAGTGTTTTTACGTTGGTGTCATTATTGAGGATCAGCTTGCCGTTTTTATCAAAATAGCCTGAGTTTTGCTGTGAAATCATAGATAAGAACGTTCCGGAATCATTTGTTTCCACCGTTCCCATCGGCTTCCCGGTCACTTTGCGCACTTTCTGTCCGGCTTTATGGTAATCATCCCATGTTTTAATATTGTCAGGATTGACGCCGGCTTTCTTCATAACATCCATGTTATAAAACATGACTGTTGTTCCTACATGCGTATCGAGTCCGTAAAGCTTGCCGTTTTTGCTGTACAGGGTAAGCCGCGCCTCAACGAATTTATCGCGGTCCTTTTCAATCAGCGGAGTCAAGTCGGCAAGCGGTATGTCAGAGCCCTTCAAAAAGTTTGAAAAACGGGCCAATTCGACATCGGCAATATCAGGGACGCCTTCTCCTGCAATTAAGGAGATAGACAAGTTATCGTGCATTTGTCCATACGGATAAACGACCGTATTCAGCTTAATTTTGCGGTCAGGATATTTTTCATTCCATTCCTTCACCATTTCTACATAGAACTGCTCATGAAGTCCGTTAAATGTCCAAAAGGTCAGCTCGGTTTCACCCGACTTCCCGGATGATCTTTCTGCTGAACACCCAGCAATGACTAATGTCAGCAGCATCATGAGCACAAGAAAACAGACAGTCATTTTTTTCATCTGCGTTACCCCTTCCATTCGAGGTGCGGGCTATTCATATAGACCATGGTTGATCAGCGTTTTGTTTTCATTAATGATTCTTAATCCGGTGCAGCGGTCTCTTAAGGTGTGCGCGTGTCTGAAGGCATTCTTGACGGAATCCTGCCCGACACCGATTTCGTCAAAATACGCAGGGCCTCCGGCTGATCTCAGCCAATCAGCCAGCACTTCTCCTTCCGGGAGAGTTTGATAAGCCGATTGGATGGCTTGCCGCCAGCTCGGTGAAAATTCGTTCAGCCCGTCATCCTTAGCAAGCTTTCTGTATGTGTCAGTTAATAAAACAGCTGCACAGCCCACCTTTGCCCCATGAAGAATCTGTGGCCGTTTTTTCTCCATTAATTCCATCTCAATCCAATGTGAAATATGATGTTCTCCGCCTGATGCCGGGCGGGAATGATCTAATGCCAGCATGACAAGCCCCGATACGATTAAAGACTCCATCAAAACCTGTATGCCTGTTTCCGTTTTCATCGCAATGTCTTCTGTGTGTTCAATGCAGGCAGCAAGCGCCTCCTGAACAATCTTAGCTCCTGCTGGCGAATAAGGCTCGCCGGCAAGATGCCGGGATATTTCCCAATCTGCTAAAGACGTTATTTTACCGAGCATGTCACCAAACCCAGCCGCCACCATTGACTGGGGTGCGGCTTTTAATAGATCCAGATCAGCGAACAGTGCAGAAGGGGCCTTCGTTTGAATGGTTGTTTTCGTACCGTATAAAATAATCGGCGCCCCTGCTGATGTAAAACCGTCTACAGATGGAGCAGTCGGATAAGAAATAAACGGCAAATCTCTTTGAAACGCCGCAAAGCGGACGATATCATGAATCGTGCCCGAACCAACTGCGATCATGACATCCGTTGTTTGTTTCGTATGGATCAGCACATGAATGAGCGATCGTTCATCAGCTGTCACATCTCCGGCTTCATTTTCTGGAATGATCAGGCACTCGGCCTGAAATCCTTCTTGATTTAGCTGATTTTCCAGATCAATTCCTGCAATGCGGTGTGTATTCGCGTCGCAGACAAGGACAATATGTTTATTGTTTTTTCGTTTTACATAATTCAAAAGCGAATCAGCTGCTTGTTTACCGAGAACAATTTCTTCAACTTTTATAGGAAACGTCTTTTCTCCGGCGTGTTCAAAAGCACGCTGAACGTCAGCTGCGATACGATTCATATCAGAATCCCCTCCTCAGCCAATTTGGTTACATCCTTAATAGAATCCAGCACATAATCTGGTGTGTACAAACGCTGTTCGCCCTGTTTCGCAGAACCAGTAAGCACTAAGGCGCTTTTCATGCCATAAAGCTTCCCCATCGCAATGTCAGATTCAATGCTGTCTCCTATAATCATGCATTCATGTGCGGACAGCCCCATTGCTGTACAGGCAGCCTCCGCCATCAGCCATGACGGCTTACCGACAACAAGTTCAGTCTTCGCTTGTGCGGAAGCCTCTATCGCCCCAATCATTCCAGCCACATCAATGGCATTTCCGTCTTCGTTCGGAAAAGAGCGGTCTTTGTTTGTAGCAATAATACGAGCGCCGCCGGCAGCCGCTTGAAAGGCTTGATTTAAATCTTCGTATGTGAGCGTTTCATGAAGGGAGATCACGAGCCAATCCGCTTCCTTCGGTTCGTTCGCGTTCTGCACACCGGCCAGCCTCAGCTCGTCAACCAAGCCTTGCTCCCCAAGCACCCATACCTTTGAAAAACGATAATGTTTTTTCAGAAAAGCCGCTGTCACGCTTGATGACAGAACAATGTCGTTTACGTCCGTTTCAATCCCCGCGCCAAGAAGTTTTTTTCTGCACATGGCACGGGAGATATTCCCCCGGTTGCTTAAAAAGGCGATTTTCTTTCCCATTCTCCTAAGCGTTTTGATCGCTTCTCTTGCTCCTTCGATCAACTCATTTCCTCTGAATACAGTACCGTCCAAGTCAATCAGAATGCCAGCCGGTGACACAGGCGTATCATGACTGGCCATAATACGCATTTGCTCCGTGTTTTCGATAAAAATGCTTTTCATGCAGGACTGTATTGATTGGGGTTACATCCTTGTTCAGCATAATGGAGTGATAGGCCATTTCGGCAACCGTTTCTAATACAACTGCGTTATGAATGGCATTTAAGGCGTCAGTGCCCCAGCAGAACGGTCCGTGATTATTCACAAGCACACCCGGCACCTGTTCGTAGTTATGATGCTGAAAGGTTTCCGCTATGACTTTTCCTGTATTCAGTTCGTAGTCATGAATGATTTCTTCATCGTACATTTCTCGAGTACATGGAATCGCACTGTCAAAATAATCAGCATGGGTCGTGCCTAACGGAGGGATGTCTCTGCCCGATTGCGCCCAGCTTGTCGCCCATTGAGAATGGGTATGGACAATTCCCCCGATATTCGGAAAGGCTTTATATAAATAAACATGGGTAGGTGTATCTGAAGAAGGCTTAAGCGAGCCTTCGACGACCTCTCCATCAAGGTTCAAAACAACCAAGTCATCTGCTGTAAGGTCGCTGTATTCGACTCCGCTAGGTTTGATGACAATTCTTTCTTTTTCACGGTCAATGCCACTGACATTTCCCCACGTAAAGGTTACCAGCTGATGCTCTTGAAGCTTCAGGTTGGCAGTCAGCACTTCCTTTTTTAATGTTTCAAGCATGCTCCATCACCCTTTATCAATTCTTTTTGGCGGCAGATGAAAATTGAAGATTTTTGATCGTTTTCAGCCGCTTCATGACATGGTTTTCTTTTCCGAAATAATGAACCAGCTCTTTATATTCAGCGTACAATTTTTCATAAACCGCGGCGTTTTCGGCATTTGGCGAATAAGTTATATCTTTCAGTTTTCCCATGTTCGCCGCTGCCTCTTTGATGTCATCGTAGCCGCCTTTTTCTTTGCCTGCTGCAAGCGCGCCGAAAATGGCAGATCCTAAGGCTGGGGCTTGCGGTGAACCAGAGATTTTAATGTCCATGTTTGTCACATCCGCATAAATCTGCATGACAAACGGGTTTTTCTCAGCTATTCCGCCGGCTGCGAACAGTTCCTCAATCGGAACACCGCTTTCTTTGAATGTTTCGATAATCATCCGGGTTCCGTAAGCTGTCGCTTCAACTAACGCTCTATAAATCTCTTCAGGCTTCGTCAGCAGTGTCATTCCAAGCAGCATCCCTGTTAAATCTGCATCAACAAGAGTTGAACGGTTTCCATTCCACCAATCTAAAGCAAGCAGGCCGCTTTCACCTGGCGCTTGATGGTTTGCTTTCTCACTCAGCAGCTCATGAACGCCAATGTTTTTTTCCTTTGCTTCCTCTTGATAAGCTGGCGGGACACATGTTTTCACAAACCAGTCAAAATGATCGCCGACACAGGACTGCCCGGCTTCATATCCCGCATAGCCCGGGAGAATTCCGTTGTCCACAACGCCGCACATACCTGGAACGATATGCACCTCTTCACCAAGAAGAACATGGCACGTTGAGGTTCCCATAATCATCAGCATTTTCCCTGGCTCTGTAATGCCGACCGCCGGTACGGAAACATGAGCGTCCACATTGGCAACCGCAACAGCCGTTCCCGGGAGAAGCCCTGTCAGCTTTGCCATTTTTTCAGTCAGACTGCCGGCTTTTTCTCCTACTGAATGAATAGAACCTGACAATTTGTCCTTTGTAATCGTTTTCATTGAAGGATTTAATTTCTCAAAGAAATCATCTGACGGATACCCCGCTTTTTCACTCCACATCGCTTTATACCCTGCGGTACAATTGCTTCGCTTGAGCGAGCCGCACAGCTGGTACACGATCCAGTCTGCAGCCTCGATGATCCGGTCAGCCGCTTCATAAATGTGAGGCGCTTCCTCGGCAATTTGCATGACCTTTGGAATCATCCATTCTGATGAAATTTTTCCTCCGTACCGCTGTAAAAAAGCCTCTCCTTCTTCTTCCGCGATTTGATTGAGCCGATCAGCATGTTTTTGGGCCGCATGATGCTTCCAGAGCTTCACATAGCTGTGCGGCTCCTCTTCATATTCAGGCAGCATGCATAACGGCTGCCCGCTGCTGTCAATAGGAAGGATCGTACATGCCGTGAAATCAATTCCAATCCCGATAATGTCTTTCGGTTCAACGCCCGTCTGTTCGAGTAAAGACGGAATGGTTGTTTCCAAGACTTCGAGGTAATCAGCAGGGTGCTGCAGCGCCCAGTCGCGCGGCAGCTTTTGACCCGTTTTTGGAAGGATGGTATCAATGACAGCATGCCTGTATTCTTTTACAGCAGCCGCAAGTTCCTCCCCTGTTTGGACATGAACGAGCACCGCTCTTCCTGATAAAGTTCCAAAATCAACCCCTATTGTGTAAGCCATGTGACATCCCCCTCTACTTTTGAAGCCGGTAAAGCGCCTCGTTCCATTTTAACTCGTGTTTCAGTTTATGAATTGTCGTATCACGGGAAATGAGAACACTTTCGATCCCCGCCATTTCCGCCCAATCAAGCATTTGCTCCGCTGTCAGTTCATAAGACAGGCAGGTATGGTGTGCACCGCCGGCTAAAATCCATGCCTCCGCTGCTGTTTTCAATGACGGCTCCGGCTTCCAGAGAACACGGGCAACCGGTAAATTCGGCATGTCTTTTTCAATTTCCTGGCCGTTGACTTCATTCAGCACAAGGCGGAAACGCCCGCCAATATCAACAATGCTAGCTTGAATGGCAGAACCGCTGATGCCTTTAAATACAAAACGCGCAGGGTCTTCTTTGCCGCCAATCGAAAGCGGATGAACCTCGATTTTCGGCTGATCCAAAGCGACAGTCGGACACACTTCAAGCATGTGAGAGCCCAGAATCATTTCATTTCCCGGTTCAAAATGGTACGTGTAATCTTCCATGAAGGAAGTTCTTTTTCCTTTAGCCATGATTTTCATCATCCGTACAAGGGCCGCTGTCTTCCAATCTCCTTCACCGGCAAACCCGTAGCCTTTCTCCATCAGGCGCTGAACGGCAAGTCCCGGCAGCTGTTTCATTCCGTGCAGCACTTCAAACGATGTCGTAAACGCTGTGTATCCGCCTTGCTCAAGAAAAGCGGTTAAGCCAAGTTCAATTTTCGCCTGTTCTTTAATGGACGCTACCTTTGCTTCGTCACGTTTTGTTTCCTCACTGACCACATATAGTCTGTCATACTCCGCATAAAGCGTGTCAACCTCGTCGTCCGTAATGCGATCCATCACTTCAACGAGATCCCCGATGCCATATCCGTCAACCTGCCAGCCAAATTGAATATGCGCTCCCACCTTGTCTCCGTCCGTTACCGCGACATGACGCATGTTATCTCCAAATCTGGCAACCTTAATATGTCTGCTTTCATTTAATGCAGCCGCCGTATCCATCCACTGGGACATTTCTTTTTTCACTTCTTCATCATCCCAATAGCCGGCAATGACTTTTCGGCTAAGCCCCATTCTCGAGTTGATGTAACCGTACTCTCGATCGCCATGTGCGGATTGGTTGCTGTTCATAAAATCCATGTCAATCGTACCCCACGGGATATCGCGATTATATTGGGTATGCAAATGCATAAGCGGTTTTTGATAAGAGGAAAGGCCTTCTATCCACATTTTTGCAGGGGAAAATGTGTGCATCCATGTAATGATGCCAGCGCATGTCTCACTGTACTCCGCTTCTCTTAACAGCTCTCTGATGGTTTCCGGTGAAGTGACGACGGGCTTATGAGTGATTTTATATCTGGAAGAAACCCCGCTGAGCCCCTCACAAATGCTTTTAGCATGCTGATCTACCAGTTCCAGCGTCTCTTCCCCGTATAGGTGCTGGCTTCCTGTCACAAACCAGAATTCATAATCCTTTGTCTGAAGCATGTAAACTGCCCCTTTCTCATAAAATAAAACGCTTTCAATTATAAAAGATACGTACTAATGATAGATAATAAACCTATAAATAAATATTTGTACGAACAATTTCATTATAGTAATTGACTATTATACTGTCAATCTTTTCTTTTAAAAAAAGCCGGGCTCTCCCCCCGGCTTTTTGATTCAATAGGACGGCCAGCCCGAGCTCCAATTCAAATCATTGATAAGAAGCTTCGGAATGCCGTTGTTATTGGCATCATAGGCATGGCGAACAAGAATGTTTCCATTTACAATATCCTGGCCTCCAGGTCCTTTCCATTGGTCATTGCCCGAATCCAAAATGGTGCCTCCGCCTTCGAGCATGCTTTTTCCGCTTTTATCAAGATAAGGGCCTGTAATGTTTTTAGATCTTCCGTAAGCAATTTTGTACGTACTGTTCACTCCAGCACAGCATTTATCAAATGAAACCATTAAATAGTAGTAACCATTTTGATACGTAAGAGTAGGAGCTTCTAAGGCATCGCCATTATTCGGTCTGGCTGCAATCGAATAGAGCGAGCCAGTAGGCTTCATCGTATTCTTATCAAGCTTGGTCAGCTTAATGCCGGTCCAAAACGAGCCAAACGCGAGCCACGGGTTGCCATCCTTGTCGAATGTCAGCTCCGGATCAATGGCGTTATAATTATTTGAGCTTGTCGAACGAATCACCAAGCCCTCGTCCTTCCAGCTCCCCGAACTAATGCTTGTGGAAGATGCCAGGCCAATGGCAGATGTATTGCTTCCAAAAGTAGAAACAGAATAATACAGCCAGTACTTTCCGTTATAGTATTGGATGTCCGGCGCCCATTGGTTTGGCTCGTAATTCGGCACATAATTGGACCACCACGATAGCGGTGTGCTAAAAATGGATTTTTGTACGGTCCAATTTTTAGCGTCTGAAGACTTCAACACCCGCAGTCCCCGTTCTTCTGTAAGCCCTGTTCCAAGCGCATACCATGAGCTCCCCTCTTTAATCATAGTCGGATCATGAAGGAGCTCATTGGATGCACCCCAAAATGCTGCCTCTGCAGGAGCAGCGGAAGTGAATATCAAACCTGCAGCCAGAGCGGCACTCGAAAAGTGTAAGAAGCGTTTCCATGTTTTTTTCTTTTTCAATGTTGTTCAACCTCCTTTATATTAGAGAGCGCTTACAAATTAGATTGTTTACCCTCCCTTCCTGTCAAATCGAGCTGCGTCTCGTATATCGTCATGTTCAGGAAATTTTCGGTATCCTCTTTATTGTAGTCACTATGCTGTAATTTGTACAGACAAAAAAATAGAATCCGCCTCAATAGGCGGATTCTTCCGTATCTTTTTATCGGTACGTAATTTCGTCAACCGTTTTTCGGTCTAACTTCTTAATGACTTCTGTAATTAACTTTACCGCGTTTTCATAATCATCACGATGCAGCATGGCCGCGTGCGTATGAATGTAGCGGGTTGCAATAGTAATGGACAGCGCAGGAACGCCATTTGCCGTCAAATGGATGGCACCCGAATCAGTTCCGCCGCCGGCAATGGCATCAAATTGGTACGGAATGCCGGCTTCCTCCGCAGTGGCTACAACTGCATCGCGCAAACCTTTGTGAGAGACCATGGATGCATCGTAAACGATAATCTGCGGGCCTTTGCCCATTTTGCTCTGCGCTTCCTTCTCGGAAATGCCAGGCGTGTCTCCTGCTATCCCTACATCAACACCAAACGCAATATCAGGCTGAATGGTGTGTGCAGCCGTTTTCGCTCCCCTCAGGCCGACTTCCTCCTGCACGGTTCCGACGCCATACACTATATTTGGATGGTCTGTGTTTTGTAAGTTTCTTAACACATCAATTGCAATCGCACAGCCGATGCGGTTGTCCCAGGCCTTTGCGAGTAGGAATTTTTCATTGTTCATGACCGTAAATTCAAAATGCGGAACGATCATATCTCCCGGAAGTACACCCCACTCCAAGGCTTCTTCCCGGCTTGAAGCTCCGATATCAATAAACATGTCTTTTATTTCCACTGATTTTTTTCTTGCTTCAGGAGACAAAATATGAGGCGGCTTAGATCCGATAACCCCTGTGATTTCTCCTTTTTTTGTGACAATGGTGACGCGCTGGGCAAGCATAACCTGAGCCCACCAGCCGCCAACGGTTTGAAAACGGATAAAGCCTTTATCTGTGATTTGTGTCACCATAAAGCCGACTTCATCCAAATGTCCGGCGATCATAATTTTCGGGCCGTTTTCTGCACCAGTTTTTTTGGCAATTAAACTGCCCAGGCGATCTGTTGTCACCTCATCAGCAAATGGTTCTATGTATGATTTCATCACTTGCCTTACTTCTCTTTCATTGCCCGGTATGCCTTTTGCATCTGTTAAATCTTTCAGCATGGTCAATGTTTCATCTAATTTTGCCATGTTCCAAACCCTCCTTCATCAGTCCTGCATTCTTATTATACAAAACATGGCGCTAACCATACGACTATTTCACTTGAAAATCGGGTATATGTTTTTACAGCTTTCTTTTAGAAAAAGTGAAACCTTTTTCTATGCTTTTCGTATTACATCAGATCATCACAATAAGGGAGGTGCCTTCACACAATGTTTGTCATGGTTCTAAGGATTATTTTGCTTGCACTTTTTGCTTATTGTATTTATGCCGTGGTCAAATATGTCGCGAATCCTAAGAGAAGGCTTAAGCTGGCCCAATCAAAAGAACATTTTTATATTATTGATGAACAAAACAATACCCGGAAGAATTTTCAGCTGACGTATAAAGGCGTGCTTTTTGAGGGAGAAAAGCATATTCCTTCCAAGGATCATCCGCTGTTTATTCACACGATCTTTGTCTGGACAGAATCTCCTGAGAAGCTGAAACATTTCTCTGCAAAAGATTTTGAGAACATTGAAGAAAAAGTGCTGGAACGATATCCAAATTGTAAGATTGACTGGGACCAGCCCATTAAACTCGCAAAAAAAGCAGAAGAGCGTTAAACGCTTTTCTGCTTTTTATAAATCAAACGGGCTATAGTAAATAGCGATGAGAATCGCTTCAATTACCAGAAGAAGCGGTACTCCATACTTAAAAGAAGCGTGTTTCGTTTTATGTCTGAAGGTTTGCATGCCAAGCCAGACACCGAGCGCTCCAAACACGATGGCTATCAGCCACAGCCGGTCTTCAGAAATTCTCCACTTGTGCTGCTGCGCTTTGCGTTTGTCAATGCCCATCACCCAAAAACCGCACAGATTAATTAACACCAAATAAGCTGCAATAATCATGTTGCCTCATCCTTTATATAGAAAAAGCCGCTCTGCTGGAGAGCGGCTCTATATGATTACTTGTTTAATTGAGCTTTAGCAGCATCAGCAAGCTGATTGAATGCAGTAAGATCGTTTACAGCAAGATCAGCAAGCATTTTACGGTTTACTTCGATACCAGAAAGCTTAAGACCGTGCATTAAACGGCTGTAAGAAAGGCCGTTCATGCGAGCAGCTGCGTTGATACGAGTGATCCAAAGTTTACGGAAATCACGTTTTTTCTGACGACGGTCACGGAAAGCATAGTTTCCAGATTTCATGACCTGCTGGTTAGCTACTTTGTATAATGTATGTTTTGAACCGAAATAACCTTTTGCTAATTTAAGAACCTTTTTACGACGCTTACGTGTAACAGTTCCGCCTTTTACTCTTGGCATTGAATTTCCCTCCTAATTGTTCCTTATCCGATTACTTGATGTTAGCAAGCATTTGTTTGATACGTTTGAAGTCTCCTGCGCTTACAACAGCACTCTTGCGAAGCTTACGCTTTTGCTTTTGAGATTTGTTGGCGAATAAGTGACTTGTGTACGCGTGAGAACGTTTTAACTTCCCAGAACCTGTCTTTTTAAAACGTTTAGCAGATCCGCGGTGAGTTTTCATTTTTGGCATGGGATTTCCTCCTTATTGCTTTTCGTTTTTCGGTGCGAGCATTAAGAACATGCTGCGGCCGTCCATTTTTGGTTTTGTTTCGACTGTCGCAACCTCAGCACATGCTTCGGAGAAACGGTCTAATACACGCTGACCGATTTCTTTATGAGTGATTGCGCGTCCTTTAAAGCGGATAGAAGCTTTCACTTTATCGCCTTTTTCAAGGAATTTAATCGCATTGCGCAATTTCGTGTTAAAGTCATGCTCATCGATTGTCGGACTTAACCGAACTTCTTTTAAGTTAATGATTTTTTGATTCTTGCGTGCTTCTTTTTCCTTTTTCTGCTGCTCAAATCGGAACTTACCGTAGTCCATGATTCGGCAGACAGGCGGTTTTGCATTCGCTGCAACTAACACAAGGTCAAGATTTGCGCGGCCGGCGATTTCAAGTGCTTCCTGACGGGACTTGATTCCAAGCTGGTCGCCATTTTGTCCGATTAAACGGACCTCACGTGCACGGATACCCTCATTAACCAATTGATCTTTGCTAATAATGAGCCACCTCCATAGTTTCTTCGAATTGATTCACAACTCATTTTGAATGCATTTTGCAGGCAAACAAAAAGTGTGGGCATTATAAAACACCCACACTACGAACATCTGTATCAATAAAAATGTACGGTCAACCTGCCAACTACATGCATGTGTCAATCAGGTGAGAAGCGGGTGCTTCTGCTTGTGATTTATATTCAATTCAATAACTATTCTACACAATACCGGATCTTTAGTCAAGGACGACTTATCCGGAACAACTTTTACATTGTAACATGGGTTTTCTATGAGCGCAAGAGAGAAAAAGAAAATCTTTCATCCCCACCCAGAATGCAAAGAGCCAACCATTCCCCCTTATTTCGCAATTTACAACAAAACCACCGACAGGAAGAAATGTAAAACAAAGTTAATCTCTGACCGATATAAGAAGCAGAAGGGAGCCTGACACATGAACAAACTGATACAGCTTGCTTTATTTTTCACATTGATATTAACCGGTTGCTCGAATAGCAGCACATCTTCCGAATCAAAAGTCGAAACTGTTAAGACAACTGCAGCATTTCCTCAAAAGGAGCTGGAGAAAGAGCTAAAAAAACTAAAACCCGTTTCATTAGACATGAAGTTCGAGAGTCCACTCGCTACTGAGTTAGGAAAACGGAAGGCAAAAGAAGAAGCTGAAAAGCAAAGACAAATCGCCGCCGAGAAAAAGCTTGAAAAAGAACGGGAGGCGAAACGAAAGAAACAGCAGGAGGAAAAAGCTGAGAGACAGAGATTAGCAGAGCAGCAGGCGGCAGAGAGACAGCGATTAGCGGAAGCGGAAAGACAAGCTGAACTTGAAAGACAGCGGCAGGCAGCAATCCAAAAAGAGCAGAAAGCGAACGCTGAGAAAAAGCGGCAATCACAGGCACAACGGCAGCAGACCGAGGCACCCTCATCTAATAGTAAAAATCCACCATCTTCCTCGAGTCAGACAGATAAAACCATTCAACAGCCAGCTTCAGAGCTTCCTGATGACGATGGTTATGGTTATGAAGAACGAAAAAAGTGGCATGACGATCAAGTAGAATGGGGCATTAAACAAGGGTATATCGATCCCGAAGACGCACCATAAAATAAAAAAAGCCATGGCATTCAGCCTTGGCTTATCCTCCGATCAGCTGCACGAACACTGGGATGACCAGAACCGTTACCACTCCTACTACGACAACAGCAATGCTTGCCATAGCAGCTTCAACTTCTCCCATCTCAATCCCGACCGCTACACCAAGTGCATGTCCGGATGTTCCAAGAGCCAATCCTTTAGAAATCGGATTTTTCACTTTAAACACCTTCAAGAACAATGCTCCGAGCGCATATACGATGACAGCGTTAAAGATGACCGCAAAGGCTGTGATGTCGCTGATGCCCCCGATGCCTTTTGATAAAGGAAGCGCAATTGCCGTTGTAGCCGCCTGCGGAAGCATGCTTTTCATTACGGCCGAATCGAGATGAATGCCTTTAGCGAGCAAATAAACAATCGTGACAGAGCAGATAGAGCCGGCAATAATGGAGGCCATGATTTGCCACCAGTATTTTTTAAGCTTATCTCTTTGTTTGTACAAAGGAATTGCAAATGCGATCGTTGCCGGTTCAAGGAAAAACTTAATGATCTCTCCCCCGTTATTATAATCCGCGTAGGAAAAACCGCCGATTTTTAAAAATGCGATCCCCAGCACCATGGCAACAAACAAAGGAGTGAAAAGGAAGAAGCCTTTCGTTTTCTTAAATAAAAAGGTGCCGATGCCGAATGCAGCAAGTGATACGACAATCCCAAAATAAGGACTCATTGTGCTTTCCATGTGAAGAACCTCCTGTTTCCCTTAATGGTGAACGAGTTCGTTATTGTTCTGCGGGCTTTGCACTGTTTTTGTTTTCATGTCCGCTGCGGTTTTGCGTTTTCCGCTCAGCGAAAGAATCAGCTGAGAAAACAATCCCGTAGCCCCCAGCAAAATAATCGTTGCGAGCAGAATGACAAGAACAATTTGCAGGCCGTATTGCTGCATCACACCAAGCGAATTCATAACAGATATACCTGACGGAACAAATAAAAATCCGATCAGAGAGGTTAAAGACGTTCCGAGCGTTTCCACTTGTTCCAGTTTAATGACTTTCAAACATAATAGGAGAAATAATAAGACCAACCCTACAACCGATGCCGGGATAGGTATTGGGACAATAGCGGCAATCATATTCGAAACCAGCATAATGACGGCAAAAATAAATGCTTGTGTTAAAAACCCGTACACTTTTTTAGCACTCATTTTCTTCACCTCTTTCTCTTTGGTACCCTCATTATAAATAAGAATTCCCTGTTATAAAGCGCTTACAAGATAACTTGCCGAATAGCGGGTCTGAGTTGCAGAATCAAATGGCTGAAATGCAAAAAGCCGCCCATCAAATATGGAGCAGCTTTTTCAATTCCTTCGCATATGTCCGGCTGACCGGTATTTTCGATCCGTCTTTCATGATCAGATTATACGTTGAATTAAACCATGGCTGAATTTCTTTAATATATTCGGTATTCACGACAAAGCTCCGATGGACGCGGATAAAATCAGAATCCGGCAGCTTTTTCTCAATCACAACGAGTGTATCGCTGACCGTATAAGAATGATCGAAGGTTTTTACATTGACATGACCATCTTCTGTTCCGGCATAGATAATGTCCTTCGTATCCACAATCACAATCGATTCCCCCACAGATAGCGCGAGCTTGTGCTGGCCAGCATGGCTGTTTTGCTCTGTTTCTACAATATCCCGATTGACTTTTTTATATTTTTTCAGCGTTTGCTGAATTCTTTCTTCATCGAAAGGCTTGGTTAAATAATCAAGAGCGTCCACCTCAAACGCTTTGAGCGCATACTGGTCATACGCTGTCGCAAACACAACAGCAGGAGGATGCTTCATTTTTTTCAATCGCTTTGCGATATCAAAACCGTTTTCTCCGGATAAATCAACATCTAAAAACAGCAAATCAGGTTTTTGATCCATCATTTGGTCAAAAGCGGATTCGATATTTTCCGCTTCATTGATTTCCATTTCCTCATTGGTCCGCTTAAGCAAGTAAGCCAGTTCATCTCTTGCCAGCATCTCATCATCAACTATTAACACCCTGAGCATGTTCTTCTCCCTCTTTCATCTGTTGCATTGGCACTTGAAAGGAAACCTCTGTCCCTTTATGAACCTCACTGCTGATATGCAGTGCAGCCTGCTGTCCGAATAAACCGATCAGCCGCTGATTTAGGTTATAAAGCGCTGTACCGGTTCCCTCCTTAGACGGAAACGGTTTCTTTCCCAGTTCCGACAAGACGTCCGGCGGAATTCCGCGTCCGTTATCCGCCACCTTCATATAGACGGATGCATCATCAGATAAGACACAGACTGTAACCTTGCATATGTCTTGTTTTTTCGGAAACGCGTGCCGAAGCGCGTTCTCGACAAGCACCTGCAAAACAAACGGAGGGATATCAATCTGCTCCAGTCTGCTGTCGATATTAAGCTCAATTTTATATTTCCCGGGAAAACGCGCCTGTTCTAATGACAAATAGGCGTTAAGATGGTTCAGCTCCTTTGAGAGCGGAATCAGCAGCTGTCTCGCTCCTTGAAGGTTTGAACGAAAATAAACACTGAGCTGCAATAGGAGCTTACGGGTTTTTTCAACATCTGTACGGCATAGCGCAGAAATCGTGTTGATCGCATTAAATAAAAAATGCGGATTCACCTGTGCTTGAAGCGCTTTAATTTCAGCATCCTTGAGAAGTTTGCTTTGCAGCTCTGCTTCCCCAAGCTCAAGCTGTGTTGAAAACAGCATGGCCAGCCCCTCGGCAAGTTCCTCCTCTACCTGACTCAGGCCTGCCGGGCTTTTAAAGTACATTTTTAAGGTGCCGATTGTATTGCCGTTCGATGTCAGCGGCAGGACAATTGCAGCGTGCAAAGGGCATTCAGCATGCGTGCATTCAATCTCTTCCTGCGAAATCGCCTTCATAATATGCCCTGTTTTAATCACCTTTTTGGACAGGCCGGTGATCAAGCTTTTCGATGGGATGTGGTGATCCATTCCCGCACCGACATGCGCAAGGATCTTTTCTTTGTCAGTGAGAGACACCGCATCTGTTCCTGTCAGCTTATGGATAATAGCCGCTACACTTTTACAGGAGTTTTCATTTAATCCTTGGCGAAAAAATGGAAGTGTCTGATCAGCAATCGTCAGCACTCGATGCGTTTCGAGAGCCCTTGCCTGTTCTTCCTTGCGAATGATCGCTTGAATAATAGACAGAAAAATAAAACTGCCTGTTCCATTGATGAGTATCATCGGAATTCCGATCATGCTGACAAGCTCCCAAGCGTCACTGAACGGCTTTGCCATCAGCAAAATAATGATCATTTGCAGTGACTCCATGCCGATTCCCACAAGAGCGGCGATGCGCGGTGTCGGCATTCGATATCGCTTCGTAAAATACCTGCCGATCAAGCCTGCAAGAACACCCGCTAAAATAGATGATACGGCACAGCTTAAGGCCGTGCTGCCACCGAGTGAAAAACGATGCAGGCCCGCCAGTATGCCGATCCCAGCCCCTACAAACGGACCTCCGAGAAGGCCCCCGATTTCCACGCCCAAAATACGGGTATTCGCGATAGAGCCCGATGGATCTATCGTAAACACCCAGTCATTGTTTACAATCATATTTCTTTGAATTTCGATGCCTGTATAATTGCTGATGATGCTGAAAAGAGAAAAAATAGAAATTAAAATCGCTTTTCCTTTATAGCCGTCCTGATTCTGAAGAGCTTGTCTGAAAAGTTTCGTATGGGCGAGAATGAACCCTAATATAACAATAATCCCCACTCTCTCCAGCATCATAATCATTAAATGAATCATTCATGTCACCTGTTCTTTCCGTTTTCATTCTAGCATGTTTTCGTTTTACGGCTGACTGTTTTTTTAAAATCGTCTGAAAACATATTTCACAAGGCTTTTATCTATTGTAAAATAAAACATGAGCCTTTTGGCAGAAAGATTTGAATCTGAAGCAGAGGAGAAGATCATGAAAGCCGTATTTTTTGATTTAGATGATACACTACTTTGGGACGAGAAAAGCGTCAGAACAACATTTGCAGAAACTTGCTTACAGGCGGAGAAAAAATATGGCCTTGCCCCTGAGGAATTCGAAGCAGCTGTTCGCGAAGCTGCGAGAGAATTGTACATGTCATATGAGACGTATCCATATACAGTGATGATCGGCATTAACCCGTTTGAAGGATTGTGGTCCAATTTCTCAGAGCCAATCAGTGAAGGCTTTCAAAAGCTGAACAAGATTGTGCCGGAGTACAGAAGAAATGCATGGACAAACGGACTGAAAGCGCTTGGGATCGATGATCCTGCATATGGCGAATACTTGGGAGAGTTTTTTGCGGCAGAGCGTAGAAAACGCCCGTTTGTATATGATGAAACTTTTGCTGTACTCGATCAATTAAAAGGCAAGTATGAATTATTGCTTTTGACAAATGGCGATCCGAGTCTGCAAAAGGAGAAGCTTGCCGGCGTACCTGAGCTCGCTCCTTACTTCAATGAAATCGTCATCTCGGGCGCATTCGGCAAGGGCAAGCCGGATGTTTCAATTTTTGAACACTGCCTTAAGCTGATGAATATTGAAAAAGACGATGCCATCATGGTCGGCGATAATTTGAATACTGATATTTTAGGCGCTTCAAGAGCCGGAATCAAAACCGTTTGGATCAACCGGACGGATAAGAAAAACGAAACTGACGTAACGCCTGATTACATCATCAGCAGCCTTCATGATTTGTTTCCTATATTAGAGAAATAAAAAAGCATGATCTCTTCAATGAGATCATGCTTTTTATTTTATTTTTTCGCTTCAGCTACTGCCTTTTTCACAAACTCATCAAGTGAAATGGTTTCAGAGTTCTGTTCTCCGTATTTACGCACGTTTACCGCTCCGTTTTCTGCTTCTTGGTCACCGACCACCAGCATGTACGGGATTTTTTGCATTTGCGCTTCACGGATTTTGTAGCCGATTTTTTCATCGCGGCTGTCGACTTCAACACGCAGGCCTTCACGCTGCAGGCGTTCCTGCACTTTTTTCGCGTAGTCTAAATGCACAGCCGGAGAAACCGGGATGACTTGGAACTGAACCGGCGCAAGCCATGTCGGCAGCGCGCCTTTGTGTTCTTCGATTAAGAAGGCAACAAAGCGTTCCATTGTTGAAACGACACCTCTGTGAATGACAACCGGACGGTGCTGCTTGCCGTCCTCACCGATGTATGTCAGGTCGAAACGTTCCGGCAATAAGAAATCAAGCTGAACCGTAGACAGTGTTTCTTCTTTTCCGATCGCAGTTTTCACCTGAACATCAAGTTTAGGGCCGTAGAATGCCGCTTCACCTTCTGCTTCGTAATAGTCGTGGCCGATTTCGTCCATTGCCTCTTTCAGCATGGATTGCGCTTTGTTCCACATTTCATCGTCATCAAAATATTTCTCTGTATCTTCCGGATCGCGGTAAGACAGACGGAATGTGTAATCACTTAAACCGAAGTCTTCATATACATCCTGGATTAAACGGACTGTACGGATAAACTCATCCTTAATTTGATCCGGGCGCACAAAGATGTGTGCATCATTTAACGTCATTCCGCGTACCCGTTGAAGTCCTGACAGCGCACCTGACATTTCATAGCGGTGCATCGTTCCAAGCTCCGCAATACGAATCGGAAGCTCGCGATAACTGTGAATGTCTTGTTTGTAAATCATCATATGGTGCGGACAGTTCATCGGACGCAATACAAGTGTTTCATTGTCCATTTCCATCGGAGGGAACATGCCTTCCTGATAATGGTCCCAATGCCCTGATGTTTCATACAGCTCTTTGCTGCCAAGCACAGGTGTGTATACGTGCTCATAGCCGAGGCTGATTTCTTTATCGACAATGTAACGCTCGATGACGCGGCGGATTGTCGCGCCTTTTGGCAGCCAAAGCGGCAGGCCTTGTCCGACTTTTTGAGAGTTCGCGAACAGCTTTAATTCTTTGCCGAGCTTTCTGTGGTCGCGTTCTTTCGCTTCTTCTAGCATACGAAGATGCTCTTCAAGATCAGCTTTTTTGAAGAAAGCTGTACCATATACGCGCTGAAGCATTTGGTTTTTGCTGTCGCCGCGCCAGTATGCGCCAGCAAGGCTTAACAGCTTAAATTCTTTGATTTTTCCGGTTGAAGGAACATGGACGCCACGGCACAGGTCAAAGAATTCGCCTTGCTCATAGATCGAAACGGTTTCTCCTTCAGGAATCGCATCCAATAGTTCAAGCTTCAGGTCGTCGCCGATTTCCGCAAAACGGGCTTTCGCTTCTTCACGGCTGACTTCTTTTCGAACGATCGGAAGGTTCGCATTAACGATTTTTTTCATTTCTTTCTCGATTTTCGGCAGATCCTCCGGTGTAATCGCTTCGTCCATTTCTACATCGTAGTAAAACCCGTTTTCGATAACCGGACCGACGCCGAATTTAACATCCTTGTAGATGCGTTTAATCGCTTGAGCCAGCAAGTGAGCCGTACTGTGGCGCATAATTTGAAGACCTTCTTCTGAGCCTTCTGTAATGATTTCCACTGTACCGTCTTCATTGATCGGCGTTCTCAAATCGATTTCTTTTCCGTTCAGTTTTCCGGCTAATGATTTTTTCTTTAATCCCGGACTGATGGATGCCGCGATATCTTCTGTTGTTGTTCCTTTCGCAAACTCCTTGACTGCTCCATCAGGAAATGTGATTTTTACCATATCTGACATCTTTGTCACTCCTTTTTTTGCATATAAAAACCCCGCCCCCTATGAAAGGGACGAGGTTGAATAAACGGAATCGTGGTTCCACCCTTTTTTCCGCAAAGCCAATACACGGCACCTGCGGCTCTAAGCTCTGTAACGGGAGTTCCCGTCAGCCATTACTGTTCCTTTTCAAGAGGTTCACAGCTGAAGTTCAAAGGCGGTAAAGCGAATGGTCCTTAGCTGGGAAGCTTGCAGCCAGGGCTTCCCTCTCTTTGAGCCGGTATCATTCCTTCGTGTCCTTATCAATACGTGTGTCTTTCTTAATCTCCTATGTATTATAAATTGTTCAATCCAAAAAATCAACACGATCGCGTTTCCTTTTTTAAACCGACAGCCTTATATAAACAGGCTGCCGGCCCTCATCCTTCCGAGTGCTTCACCGGTATTTCTGCATCTGAAAAAGCGTGCAGCGGGAGCATTTCCACTCTCTCTTGAAATACGTTTTGAATGGTCCTTGCCATCATGTGCTCGGGCTGGTCGGTATAAAGCACGACTTCATCAGGCGCAATAGAAATCAGCGGCGCGAGCAAATGAGAATCAATATACATAGGATGATCCCGGACAAATCTCCTGTCTATGTATTTCATTTTTTCCCGTTCCGGCACATAGCGCAGCTCCCATAATGTAAAGGAACCATCATGGACAATATGCACTTTTTTGATTCGCGGCTGTTTGGCGTTTACATAGTCTCTGAGTGTTTGAATAAAGTTTTGATATTCCTGTTCCATCTTATATTCATCAATCGCTGCTTCTGTAATATCTCTCAGCTGCTTATAGTATGATCCAAGTCGGAAGGTCTGAAAGGAGCGAATGTAAAATACTCCTTCCTCTAAACAGATCGTTTGGAGTTCATCCAAAATTGATTGTTTCCGTGAAAGCTTCAGCGGCTCAAACGGAAGATCGTCTGCTTCACCTTCAATAATACTGTGTGCGAGCTGAAGGATTTGCTGCTGTTCATCCTGGTCCGTGAAACAATACGTTTCCTCAATCAATGACAGCATATGCTCGTCTTCTTTGCATTCCAAAAAAAATTTGACCAGAATCGGCTCCATAAAACGCTGAATAGGAAAAGCCGGATTCGCTTTTTCAATCCCGATTTTTCGTATGCCTTCACGGACAATGATATTGTTCCGATCGTCCGAATGCTGAATGAGATGTAAAAAAGCGGCTGCATCATGGTCATCTTCAAAGATTATTTCAAGCATGTTTGTCCCCCCTTACGGCATCTGTTAAAAGTATATGGGGGATGTTTTTAAAATAGACGTAAAGGTCATTGGCAAATCTTAATTTGATTCCTGAAACAAGTTTTGCATTTTCTTTCTGAAGATAAATGGCAGCGAGATAAACACGATATATAGAGCGAGGACAAGAAAGAAAGCTGGCAGATTGCCAGTCAAAAAGCTTGCTCCCAGAACATTCAGCGCAATGGTCCCAGGGATGATTCCTACAGCCGTCGCCGCAAAATACGGCAGCGCTTTGACATTGGAAAGGCCTGCCGCATAGCTGACGAAATCAAAATTGATCGGCAGGATTCTCAAAAGAAAGATATAGAAAAATCCGTTATCCTCCATTTGCTTCTGTATGGCTTCAAGCCTTTCGTAATGCCCGTTCTTTTTCGCCGCAAACAAACCTGCCGCAAAAAACGAAACAGCTGAGGCGCACATCGAACCGAATAACGTATAAAACGTGCCGAGAAGCGGGCCAAACGCAAGTCCGCCAGCTATTGATATAACAGACACCGGAAATAAAACAAGTGGCCTGACGATGGATATCCCGATAAACATCAGAGGTGCAAAGACTCCGAACGACAATACCCATACCCTGATCTCTTTCGGCGATACATTCAAATATATTTTATTTCCCCAAAAGATTAAACCTGCACCTGCCAGCACTGCCAGCCATTTAAAAGCGGTTTTTCGATTCATACCCTCAGTTCCTTCCCCTTTGAACCGCAGCAGTTACGGATGGCGGCGGTTTTCTCCGTCAAGGCGGATCGGAGCAGCCAAATATAATATCCGCTCCATTAATCTTGCCGCTTTTACTTCTTCCTTTTCCCCCCTTTGCGAATACGTAAAATGATGCTTCAGCTCGTCAGGTGAGAAATTAGAAGAAAAGAAAGTAGGCAGCTGCTGGGACATTCTGTGCTGAAGCACCGTTCCGATGACTTCATCCCTTACCCAGCTTGTCATTGATTCTGCTCCGATGTCATCAAGCATCAATACGGGTGTGGTCTTTACCATATTGAGCTTCTCTTCCAATGTCTGGTCTTGCAGCGAATTCTTAAGCTCTCTCACAAATTCAGGCACATAGACAATCATGGAGGAATACTCTTTTTCCGCCAGCTCATTGGCAATCGCAGCGAGCATAAACGTTTTTCCTACCCCGAATTTCCCGTATAAATATAATCCTTTCCCTTTTCCCGTCTCATTATAGCTTTTCAGGAAGTCTGTAACATGCTGAAACATCGCGAGCCTGCTCGGGTCACTGATATCAACTTGCTGGAACGTCGCTCCGAGAAGATCCTGCTGGATATACATGCTTTTCATAAGAGACTTTTGTTTCTTCTGCTGGTCGAGCTTCCGTTTGACTGGACATTCATAATACTCGATATCTATAGACCGCCCATTGACAACAAGCTTCGGATGGTAGCCCTCCAACAAATTGTTGCAGTTTTCATCTTCCGAACAATAGGAGCAATTCTTGCTTTGTTCGATATATTCATAAAGCTTATTTAAACTCTTTTCGATCATTTTTTGGTCAATCACTTCTTCGTTTTCCTTTAAAAATGCTTGAACATCTTGATCTTTCATGACTTTTTCCTTCATTTGTTCAAGACGTTTTTGGAAATCCGGCCTGCCGGTTACGCCCTGCAGGGAACGGCCGATTGGTTCCATCTATTCCTTCACCCCGCATCTCTGTCTTTAATAGGCAGAGTATTTTTTCAGTTTTTGCATTTCTTCCATCATCTTTTTCTTCTGTTCTTCCAAATCCTGCGGATGCAGCTTCTGCTGTCCGGATTCTGAATCAGACGCTGTTTCCTTTTCTGTCATCCAATCAGGAAGCTTTTCTTCACGAATCACTTTTTGGTTTCGTTTCGAAGACTTTGTTTTTCCTTCAGCCCATTCAAGATACTGGCGGTTTTCTTCTATTGCGAGCTTCATCGCTTCCCTGACCGTTTTTACCTTTTTGCGTGCCCAATGCGAAGCGATTTTTTGAATATAGTTTTTCGACAGCTTCATGTCGGTTTTCAGCATGACATAATAAATTAACACATTTGTGACGCCTGGCTCGAGCTTCTGTTCGAACATAATTTCTTCTATGATCTTCAGATCAGCTTTTGACGGCTCTGTTCCGTCAGCAATGTCCTGCAGAAGCTTCTTCGGAGAAATCGCCTCCAGCAATGCGATCAGCTTCCCATCTAGAGAATCCTCTTCTGCCGGTTTTTCGCCTTCACGCAGATGCACCGGCTGTGTTTTTTCCACCAAATCAGGCAGCTGTCCGTTTCTTTCAATTTGATACCAGTCGCTCGCCGCTTTTCTTAATGCCTCCGTCGTAATGACGTCACGCTCATCAATTGCGCTCATCACAACATTTTGCATTTGCAAAGGGTCAATTCCGTACAGATAAGAAAGCTTTTTGATTGTGTCACGCACCTGCTGGGTCATCGCTTTTCTCGGTATCATCGTCTCAGAAAGTCCCGCTAAAAACAAATCAAAATCAAACACATCCTCCGTTATGGTGTAGGACGGAGACTGTCCGACAGAAGTATACTCGGACCCCTCGGCAAGCCTTACCGTTTCCTCCATATCGGATGTGAGCTTCCATTCACTCGGCTGCAGCGATTCAAACGCGTGATTAAACGGCCGCGTAATGTCCTTCGCATCTTCTGTAATGGCCGGGTGCGTAAAAAATTGTTTTAATTGCTGATATTTCGTTTTTCCGACTCTATTATACAGAAAAACATTCAGCATTCCGTCTTCAAAAAATTCATTTGGTCTGAGCGGCGGAAGGAGTTCATATATAAAGAGGCGCTCCTGCCGCTCGGATTCTTTCATATATACTTTCAGCAATCCGATGCCCTCGAGCTTCCCCTGTTCCTGATGGATCGTTTTTAAGTTGGACTGTGTCATCCCCATCAGCTGTCTATGTGTGGACTCTCCGCCCCACAGACGGTTTTGTTCAAGCTCTCCCCACAATGTCATATAAAGAGAGAATGCAACAGGGCCGATTAAGGGCTGGTACAGTTGTGTAATAATTTGTCTGTCGATATCCTGCAGCATCGATCTGCTTTTAACCACATACGGGTCTACAGGCAGTACATCTTTCCAATAGTCAGCCATACATTCTCAAACCTTCCGAATTTGTTTCTACCTTTCATTTTACACCGTTTCTTATATCTATCAAATGCCAATTTTGCACATGAGAAAAGAGCTAGAAGAATCCTCTTAGCTCTTTTAACGCTCTTTCTTTATTAAGTCTTTTAATTCATCGATAAAGACGTTTATATCTTTAAACTGCCGATAGACGGACGCGAACCGCACATATGCGACTTCGTCAATCTTAGCCAGCCGGTCCATGACCATTTCTCCGACGAGCTCACTCTTCACCTCGGAGCAGCCTTGATTGCGAAGCTCTTTTTCAATATCAAAGCACATGTCTTCAAGCGTTTTGAGTGAAACAGGCCTTTTTTCACATGCTTTTATGAGACCGCGCAGCATTTTTTCTCTGCTGAATTCCTCACGCACACCTTCTTTTTTCACGACGATGAGCGGGGTTTCCTCCACTTTCTCAAAGGTCGTAAACCGGTAGTGGCAGGATTCGCACTCGCGTCTTCGGCGAATCGACTTTCCGTCATCCACAGGCCGTGAATCAAGGACTCGTGTTCCGTTATGCTGGCATGAAGGACATTTCAATAAAATCAGCTCCCAACTATATCGTTCCCTGCAATGTATTTTCGGCAGCCTCCGCCTTTTAAAAATAGATGTGACAGCATCTGTCGGGAGAGCCGGTGTTAAATTTGTTTCTTTAGCATTAGGTGGTTTGTGAAAATCTCCTTCTTATTTTACAAAAAAAATGAAAAAAGAAAAAGCTGACACTCTCGTTTCTTTATAAAAATAAAAGGAGCATAAGCTAAAAAGCGCATAATGGCTTTCTAGCTTCAGCTCCCTTTGTGTTCGCAATTTACTTTATAGTACTTTCGCTTGCGCCTGTTTAATCTGCACAGGCCCCATTCCTCTTGGTATTTCAATGTTTTCTCTTGTATCAGCATGTAATGCCTCTGCAATGTAATCAGCAGCGACATTAGGATCTAAGTCTCCACAAGTATAAACATCAATGCTCGCATATCCGTGCTCAGGAAAACTGTGAATCGTTAAGTGTGATTCAGAAATAATCACAACTCCGCTTACGCCTTGCGGTGCAAATTTGTGAAATGCAACCTCGCGCACCTCAGCACCTGATTTTAGAGCAGCATTTACAAACGTTTTTTCAATAAAATCCATGTCATTCAGCTTATCAAAATCGCATCCCCATAGCTCGGAGATAACGTGACGCCCCATTGTTTCCATAGTCATGGACCCCCCTTAACAAGAATTAAAAAGTGAAATTCCAACAACTGGGTCGGCCATTTACCACGGGGGAAAGTTAGTCCGGAGAGGTCCTAACCCTTTAAGTAATTCCGAAACAGTCTCAAGCAAGAAGTTCACGAAAAATAGTATACTGTGTTTAAGTCTAATTTGCAAGGTGCGTTTTTTCAGAAATATGTTGTTAAGGGTTTTTTCTTTAAAATGTGTCCATGACCTTATTTTATACAGCAGACGGATGTTTCATTCGTGCCGCTACATGGCGGATCAGATCAACAACTCTGCAGGAGTAGCCCCATTCGTTGTCATACCACGCCAGCACCTTTACTTTCCTGTCTTCCATTACCATTGTTGTAAGCCCGTCAATGACCGCTGAATGCGGATTCGTATTATAATCAGTCGAAACGAGCGGTTCATCTGAGTAATCAAGTACACCGTACATCGACGTTTTGGCAGCGCGTTTAAATGCCTCGTTTACTTCTTCAGCCGTAACATCCGTTTTCAGATCAACAACGAGATCAACCAATGAGACGTTCGGAACAGGGACACGCAAGGCGAGGCCGTGAAGTTTTCCTTTCAGATGCGGCAGCACAAGCGAAAGCGCCTTTGCCGCTCCTGTTGTCGTCGGAATGATGGATTCACCGCAAGCCCGCGCCCGGCGCAAATCTTTGTGCGGGTTATCAATATTTTTTTGGTCATTCGTATACGCATGAACTGTAGTCATCAGACCGCTCTCAATGCCAAACTCTTCATCCAGCACTTTTACAACAGGCGCAAGGCAATTTGTCGTGCATGACGCATTTGAAATAATGACATGGCGCTCTGCGTCGAATTGGTCCTCATTTACGCCCATCACAATGGTAACGTCTTCATTTTTTCCCGGAGCGGTCAAAATCACTTTTTTTGCGCCTGCTTCTATATGGCCCATCGCTTTATCTTTAGCATTAAACTTCCCTGTTGCTTCGACGACTATGTCAATATCATATTCCCGCCAAGGCAGCTGTTTTGGATCACGGCTGTTTAACAAAAGCACTTTCTTTCCATTTACGATCAGGCTGTCTTCACCAGCCACAACCTCTTTATCGTATCTGCCGTGAATTGTGTCATACTTTATTAAATGAGCCAGCGTTTCTGCGGAATAGCTGGCGTTAATGGCCACTACTTGAATTTGATCGTCTAACATCGCTTTTCTAAAAACCATTCTTCCGATTCTTCCAAACCCGTTGATCGCTACTTTTACCTTCATGTTGGACACCCCTTATCAATTATGCCATCCTAATTTGTTACTATCTAAAATTAGTATAACACATTAAAACAAATTCGCCAGTACATATTGATAAAAATCAACGATTATAACGCTAATTTATGATGCATCTTATGTTTTCTTGCACAGAATATCAGGCGTAAGAACCAAAAAGCAGCCAGCGCTCCGCACTGACTGCCCTCATGCTTTATGATTCCTGTTTTAACTTATCATTGAGCACACTTTCTTCTAGCACAGAAAATGTATCCCCGTACACTCTGTTAATATGATTCGCTCCCCAAGCACACAGCATATCTAAAATTCCTTCTAAGCTGCGGCCGTATTCGCTGAGCTCGTATTCCACTTTGGGAGGAACTTGATTATATACGATTCGGTTAATGACACCGTCCGCTTCCAGCTCGCGCAGCTGCTGAGTCAGCATTTTTTGCGTGATATTGGGCATTAGGCGTTTTAATTCACTTGTGCGTTTTTTTCCGTGCGTTAGATGGCATAAAATGACGCATTTCCATTTCCCTCCAATCACTTCAAGGGTCGCTTCAACAGAAATGTTATATTTTTTCTTCTCCATACAATCCATTCTCCTCACAGGCACCAAAAAGTGACTATAGCACTTAAAAGTACGTACTTTTATTTCTTAACGATATGTTTCATAATCACATTTGCCGGCTGATTTGAATCTGCTCTTTTTTATTTATATAGCTTACTCGGCAGAATTTCAATCATACAACACATCTTACAAAGGAGGAACATCATGACTTCAGCCAATAAAAGCAGTATTCCTGCACTACTAGCTTTGGCCGTAAGTGCATTCGCAATAGGGACAACTGAATTTATCAGTGTCGGCCTTTTGCCGCTCATTGCTGATGACCTGGATATTCCAGTCACGACAGCAGGATTGACCGTTTCCCTTTATGCGCTCGGCGTTACATTTGGGGCACCTATATTAACTTCATTGACCTCAAGCATGTCACGTAAGACACTATTGCTTTGGATCATGTTTATTTTTATTGCCGGTAATACGATGGCAGCAACCGCTTCAAGCATCGGGATTTTACTAGCTGCACGTGTAATATCGGCATTTTCGCACGGTGTGTTTATGTCGATCGGTTCGACAATCGCAGCGGATATTGTCCCGGAAGATAAAAGGGCTAGCGCGATTTCAATTATGTTTACTGGCCTCACTGTGGCAACTGTAACCGGAGTTCCTTTTGGGACATTTATCGGCCAGCAGTTTGGCTGGCGTTTCGCCTTTATGGTCATTATCGCCGTCGGAATCATTGCTTTCATTACAAATGGCATTCTTGTACCGTCCAAATTACGAAAAGGGACGAAAACAACGATGCGGGATCAATTGAAGCTTGTGACAAACAGCCGGTTATTGCTTTTATTTGTCATTACAGCGCTTGGATACGGAGGAACATTCGTTGTGTTCACGTATCTGTCTCCCCTGCTTCAGGAAGTAACAGGCTTCAAAGCCGGGACTGTTGCAGTGATTCTGCTCGGATACGGAATAGCTATTGCTATCGGCAATATGATTGGCGGAAAGCTGTCAAACCGAAATCCGATCGCCGCTTTATTCTATATGTTTATCGTACAGGCAATTGTTCTATTCGTACTGACATTTACAGCCCCGTATCAAGCAGCTGGGCTCATTACCATTCTCTGTATGGGATTGCTGGCCTTTATGAACGTGCCCGGCCTTCAGGTGTATGTCGTCATGCTGGCTGAGCGTTTTGTCCCGAGTGCAGTTGACGTCGCATCCGCGATGAATATCGCTGCTTTTAATGCAGGGATCGCGCTTGGGTCATACCTTGGCGGTGTGATCACCGATTCAATCGGATTGATTCATACCGCTTGGATAGGCGGATTAATGGTGGTCGGTGCAGTCATTTTAACAGGCTGGAGCCGCTTGATGGAAAAACGAGATCGGCAGGAAGCCTGACAATTTTAAAGGAGGAAATGATCATGACAACACATTTACAAGCAAAAGCAACACTTCATAATGGGGTGGAAATGCCTTGGTTCGGCCTCGGCGTGTTCCAAGTGGAAGAAGGATCTGAACTGATAAACGCAGTTAAAACTGCCATTGTTCACGGGTACCGCAGTATTGATACTGCAGCAATCTATGGAAATGAAGCTGGAGTCGGAGAAGGGATTCGGGAAGGCATTGAAGAAGCAGGCATTTCAAGAGATGATCTGTTTATCACATCGAAAGTATGGAATGCGGATTTAGGCTACGAGGAAACACTCGCCGCGTTTGAAACAAGCCTGTCCAAACTCGGTCTGGATTATTTGGATCTATACCTCATCCACTGGCCTGTAGAAGGAAAGTATAAAGAAGCTTGGAGAGCGCTTGAAACGCTGTATAAAGAAGGCCGTATCAAAGCGATTGGCGTAAGCAACTTCCAAATTCACCATCTTGAAGATCTGATGACGGCAGCTGAAATTAAGCCTATGATTAACCAAGTGGAATTTCACCCGCGCCTTACACAAAAAGAGTTGATAAGATACTGCCAAAATCAGGGCATCCAGATGGAGGCTTGGTCACCTTTAATGCAGGGGCAGCTGCTGGATCATCCTGTATTGGCTGACATCGCTCAAACATATAATAAATCTGTCGCACAAATTATTTTGCGCTGGGATCTGCAGCATGGCATCATTACGATTCCTAAATCAACGAAGGAACACCGCATTAAAGAAAATGCAAGCGTATTTGACTTTGAATTAACGCAGGATGACATGAACCGAATCGATGCACTGAATGAAAACTTGCGCGTCGGTCCTGATCCGGACAACTTTGATTTTTAATGGCAAAAAAACACCGTTCAATATGAACGGTGTTTTTTGATTATGCCCAGCTGTTCATGATTTCATCAAGCTGCCTTTTGGTCTCTTCAAGCGTGCCGCTGTTATCAATGACTTGATCTGCTCTTGCAGTTTTTTCCTCTAAGGGCATTTGAGAGCGGATACGGCTGACTGCTTCTTCTTCCGTCAGCTGATTGCGCTTCATCAGACGTTCCAGTTGAAGCTCTTTTGTCACACTGACCACAATAATTTTATCAACCAATGATTCCAATTTGCTTTCGAACAATAGCGGGATATCCAATACAACAAATGTCTCCCGATTTGCAACGGCTTCATCACGGCGATTGAGCATTTCCTGCCTGACTGCGGGATGAACAATTGCATTTAAAGCGAGACGCTTTTGTTCATTTGTAAATACCAGTGCCCCAAGCTTTTTCCGATCTATATCGCCATTTGGGAGCAGAATGTCTTCACCGAATTCGTCAATGATTTGCCGGTAGGCCGGCATCCCTTTTTCTACCGCTTGTTTTGCAATGATATCTGCATCTATAACTGTTATTCCTTTTTCAATCAGCATATTGGCTACCGTGCTTTTGCCGCTAGCTATTCCTCCCGTTAAACCAATGACTAAGGTCAAGAGATCCACTCCTTTTTACAATTTCCAGAGCCCAATCGTGATTAATAGAAGCCCCGGCAAAAACGCCATTTTATCGATCCATTTCCACTTAGACAGAAAATGGCCGGCATTGATTCCAATTGATACAAACAGCGAGCTCATGATTGCCACGGCAATGCTCATCACAATCGGTGAAAAACCGAGAATGGCTGCGCCTATACCTGCTCCAAAGGCATCAATCGATAAGGCAAATCCCAATAAGACCGCCTCAATTCCATTGATCACACCCGATTTGTCGATATCCGCACTCATGGGTTTTCTCAAAATATGAATCACAATCCCTAATGACCGAACCTCTAAATTAAGCAGTGTTTTTTCATGCAAGAGGTATTCTTTATCTTTTGCCGGTTTGAAAAATTGATACAGAACCCACGCACCGATTCCAACCAATATCAAACCGCCAAGCTTCTCCGTCACATATACAGGAAAAAACTTCGTGAGAAAACTTCCGATCAGCATGGATATAAACATGACAGCACCGGAACAGCAGGCGATAACCAAAATCGCTTTAAACGGTATTTTCATTTTTCTCAATCCGTACGTAAATCCGACTGAAAAACTGTCCAAGCTGACAGCCAACGCCAGCAGCAGTATAGAAACCATTTGCATATCCGTTTCTTCCTTTCTGTTGGTGCTCTTGTATCAGATGTGAAATGCCCGGGATTCATCACAATCATATATATGGGAAAGTGAAAAATCCGTGTTTCGAAAATGGCATCCTCCATTACAGAGTTACTGATATATGCACCGACAGCTTGGACGATGAAGCATTATGCTACTTTTTTTTCTGGCACTTTGCGCAAAAGTGCGTGCCTCTTCCTCCAACGACAATTTTCGAAATCATCGTGCCGCAATTTTTGCATGGCTCGTCTTTTTTTCCGTACACAAAATGCTGCAGCTGGAACATTCCGATTTCCCCTTGGGAGTTGATATATGAACGGACTGTGCTTCCGCCCGCATCAATCGCCTCCTGCAGAGTGTTTTTGATTTCAGCGTGAAGGGTTTTGATTATTTTATCTGATAATTGATTTGCTTTTGTCTCGGGATGGACACCCGCTCTGAAAAGAGCCTCATCCACATAAATGTTCCCTAGTCCAACTACCGTTTTTTGATCCAGTAGGGCAGTTTTGACAGCGCGGTTTGTTTTCGCAAGCCGTTCTTTTAAATACGCACTCGTAAATTCTTCTGCATCCGGCTCCGGACCTAACTGAGAAAGCGGGAGCTCGCCCGCTTCTTCTCCCGGTTTAAATAAGTGCATGGTTCCAAATTTCCGCACATCCCTGTACCGAAGCTGGGTTCCATCCGTCATCGTGAATATGACATGCACGTGTTTATCGTCAGGCTCCTCGGCTTGATGAAGACCGTATTTTCCTTCCATTCGAAGGTGAGAAACCATAACATAATGATCTAAATGAAACAGTAAAAACTTTCCCCGTCTTCCGATGGACTGTATCGTTTCTCCTGCTAGTTTTCGCGCAAATTCCTCCGGTTCGGCAGGCCGTTTGATGATATTCGGCCATCTGATCTCTACCGATTTGATTGTTTTTCCCTTTACAAGCCCGGTCAGAGTGCGCCGGACTGTCTCAACCTCTGGTAATTCCGGCACATCCATCACTTCCTATCTCTGTTTATTTCGCATCGTACCAAGATGGGCCTGATGCAAAGTCCACCTTTAACGGCACATCTAATGCAAGCGCATGCTCCATCACTTCAGGAACAAGCTTTTCAAGAATTTCAATTTCTTCCTTTGGCGCCTCAAAAATCAATTCATCGTGTACTTGAAGCAGAAGCCTTGCTTTCAACTGTTTTTCTTTCAGCTTGGCAGCCATGTCAATCATGGCTTTTTTGATAATATCAGCGGCGCTTCCTTGAATCGGCGTATTCATGGCCGTCCGCTCCGCAAAACTTCGGATATTAAAGTTCCGGCTCGTCAGCTCAGGGATGTAGCGGCGGCGATGCATAAGCGTTGTTACGTATCCTTTTTGTTTCGCTTCCTGTACTGAATCTTCCATGTACGCTTTTACGCCTTGGAAGCTTTCCAGATAGCGGTCGATAAATGCTCCCGCTTCCTTCCGAGTAATGCCGAGGTTCTGTGACAGACCGTAATCGCTGATCCCGTAAACAATGCCAAAGTTGACCGCTTTCGCCTGGCGTCTCATCGCAGATGTCACTTCATCCTTAGCGACATGGAACACATCCATTGCCGTTTTCGTGTGAATATCCATATCATTTGTAAAAGCTTCGATCAGATTTTCATCCTTTGAAATATGGGCAAGCACCCGCAGCTCGATTTGTGAATAATCGGCTGCAAAAATGAGCCAGTCTTTTTCAGACGGCACAAAAGCTTGGCGAATTTTCCGCCCTTCCTCAAGCCTGATCGGAATGTTTTGCAGGTTCGGATCAGTCGAGCTGAGACGGCCAGTTTGCGTTAAGGCCTGGTTAAATCGCGTGTGCACTTTATGCGAATCCGGTCTCGTCACCTTTAAAAGCCCTTCGATATATGTTGATTGAAGCTTGCCAATTTGTCTGTACTGTAAAATATAGTCGACAATATCATGCTTGTCAGCCAGCTTTTCAAGCACATCGGCAGACGTAGAATAGCCTGTTTTCGTTTTCTTTACGACAGGAAGACCGATCTTTTCAAATAAGATGACGCCTAGCTGCTTCGGAGAATTGATGTTAAACGGCTCTCCCGCAATCTCATGGATTTTTTCTTCATATTCCTTCAGCTTCGCACCCAGTTCTTCACCCATCCGTTTTAAACGGTCAACATCGACCTTGACGCCAGTTGATTCCATTTCGCCGAGAATAAGCGCAAGAGGCATTTCCAGCTCTTCAAACAGTTCAAGCTGGTCGTTGTTTTCCAGCTCCTGAACGAGCTTTTCCCGAAGGCTTTGAATCGCTAACGCTTTTCGGCCAAGGTGCTCAGACAGTACGTCTTCTGACGGCACTGCTCGTTTTGCTCCTTTTCCATAAACTGATTCATCACTTGAAACGATATGCAGGCCGTAATCCTTAGCCACACTCGCAACGTCGTCATATGAATTGCCCGGGTTGATGATATAAGCCGCAAGGAGCGTATCAAACTCGGCTCCTTTCAGCTCAATGCCCTGCCAGCGCAAAGCGACAACAGCCCGCTTGCTGTCGAAGACCCATTTCTTCTGATCGTCATTTTCCACCCATTCTTTAAACACCTCAGACTCAACGGCAATGTCTTTCGGAATGAAATAAGCTCCCGTTTCATTTACGATCGAAAATCCGAGAATCGGCTCTTCATGATAATTATCGCCAATCTGTTCAACGACAAATGCGGATGGAGAAACCAATATATCGCTTGTCACGTCTGTGACTGTTTTGACATTAATGTCTTCCAACGATTGATCCTGTTCTGCTTCTGCACTGTCTTCTCCAAGCCGTTCAAGAAGCGTGTTGAAGCCAAGATCTTTAAAGATGGCAATGACCTGTTCACGATTAAAGCCTTGATATTCCAGAGCGGAAACAGATACCTCAATCGGAGCATCTGTCATAATTGTCGCAAGCTCCTTGCTCATCAATGCTTGATCCTTAAACTCCTCAAGCTTTTCCTTCAATTTCTTTCCGCTCACCTCGTCAATGGACTCCAGCAGCTTTTCAACGGAATCAAATTGTTTTAAAAGCTTAATCGCAGTCTTTTCTCCGACGCCGGGCACACCCGGAATATTATCTGAGGAATCGCCCATCAGACCCTTCATGTCAATGATTTGTTCAGGCGTAAGCCCATATTTCTCTTTGACATGCTCCGGTGTGTAAAATTCAACGTCGGTAATTCCCTTTCTCGTAATGGCAACTGTCGTTTTGTCCGTTGCCAGCTGGGTTAAATCCTTATCCCCTGAGAAAACCTTAACTTCAAATCCGTCTTTTTCAGCCGATTTGGCCAGTGTGCCGATAATATCATCCGCTTCATATTGTTCCAGTTCATAGCGGCTGATCTGGTAGGCATCCAGCAGCTCGCGGATAAACGGCATTTGTTCGGAAAGCTCAGGCGGAGTTTTCTGTCTGCCGCCTTTATATTCTTTAAATGTGCCGTGACGAAATGTTGTTTTCCCGGCATCAAACGCAACCAGCATGTGCGTCGGTTTTTCATCCTCAAGCATTTTCATCAAAATCATCGCAAAGCCGTATACAGCATTCGTATGAACACCTTTATCATTGCTTAACAGCGGCAATGCAAAAAACGCCCGGTAAGCCAGACTGTTTCCGTCTACAAGCACTAATTTTTTTCGTTCCGTCATTCAATTTCCTCCTAAGAAGCCTCAGGCTTCCATTCATCTCTTACATAGTCATTAGCTCCTCTTATTTTAACAAAGTTCAATTTGAAAGGAAAATACGTGAACTATAAGAGAAGACACAAAAAAGGACGGGAACACAAATAGGTTCCCGCCGTCAAAATTGGCTCCTTGGATGAAGGGGTTCTACTACATCCTACCAGCATAGGTTTAACAGTGCATGAAGATATTGTTAAACCTTTGTAAACATTAGGCGGACTTTTCAGCGGCCCGTTTCAACGTCACGGTAAAGACAGTTCCCCGTCCAGGCTCGCTTGTGACATCAATTTTCCCTTCATGAGCCTCTATTAAATGCTTGACAATCGCAAGGCCCAGCCCTGTTCCGCCCGAATTCCTGCTTCTGTCTTTATCTACGCGGTAAAAGCGTTCAAAGATGCGCGGAATTTCTTCTTTCTGAATTCCGATTCCAGAATCGGCAACCTCAATCTGAATGTCTTTTTCTCTGGGCTTTACATTGATAGCCACGGAGCCCCCCTCAGGCGTGTAGGTTAACGCATTGTTTACGAGATTAAGAAATACCTGTTTCAGCCTGTACGGGTCACCAGATACATATTGAGGGTCTTTCGGGACATTCAGTTGCAAGGAGATGCCTTTCTCATCCGCCTTATGCTTCAGAAGCGTTTCAATCTCACCAAGCATTTTGGCCGGATCAAACGTTTCGATACTGAGCGTGAAATTTTGCTGCTCGATTTTTGAGAGATCGAGCAAATCCTGAACCAAAGACTGAAGCCTTTCGCTTTCCTTAAGAATAATAGAGAGAAATTCAGAAAGCGCCTCTTTATCCTCCATCGCCCCGTCCAATAACGTCTCCGTAAACCCTTTTATAGACGTAATCGGCGTTTTCAGCTCATGAGAAACATTGGCCACAAAATCCTTCCTCATCTGCTCTAATTTCTTTGTTTCCGTCATGTCATGGAAAACAAGCACAATTCCTTTCCATTCATCGTCCGGCCCCATAATCGGAACGCCGTCCACTTCAAAATAACGCCGTTCTATTTTGATCGGCAGTCTTAACAGCTTGCATTTCTTTGTCTCCGTCATAAAAATGTCTTCGACAAGCTGGATCACTTCTTCATGTTCAAATGCATCGTGATAAAGACGGCGCAGCATATGATTCGGATTGATATGAAACTGCTTGGCGTAAGACCTGTTTACGAGATTAATAAAGCCTCTTCCGTCGATCATAATCAGCCCGGAGCCAATGTTTTCAATGACTGTCAGCAGCCGATCCCGCTGCATTTCCTGCGTTCGCGTCATTTCCATCAGATCAATGGCAAGGCTGTTCATCGCATGTCCTAGCTTATCAGAACGCCTAATATAGCCGCCGTATGTCCGTGCATCGTAGTTGCCCTTAGAGAGTTCTGTGGCTACATTTGTGGCTGACTCAATTGACCTTTTATAACGTGAGGTCATGCTGGAATAAAAATAAACAATGACGATAAATGCGGTACAAAGACTGGCCGTCAGCATCCCCCACAATTCGCCTTTTAAGCCGTCGCTTTTTCCAGAGGCGGAAAGCAGCACATATCCTGTTTTTTCACCTTCGCTTCTAAGTGAAAGTCCGTAATAAAGCTTGTTATCTGTTGTTGACAGAATCCCCTCATGGCCAGAAACAAGCGCCTGCACCTTTTGGGAATCAGCCGCTCTCCCGTTTGACCCATACAGCACCTTGCCGTCTGTATCGATAACGGATGCGCTCACATCAAGCGCGCCGCCTGCATCTTTAATGATTTTCTCATTTGCTTGATCATTCAGATTGCCGGCATCAAGAAGCGAAGCCAAGTATTTTGCTTCTTTTTCAATGTGTTCCTCTGCTTTCCTTTGATCAGATGTTTCAAAAAGCTGCTGTAAAAACAGCCCGAGGACACAAAACACCAGAATCATACAGACAACGAATACAGAAAAAAGGCGCACACGGTATTTATTCATTCATTTTTGGCTCCTCCAGTTTATACCCCAATCCCCTAATCGTTTTAATGTAGATCGGTTTTTTGGTATTGTTTTCAATTTTGTCGCGAAGATGGCTGATGTGCACATCAACAATTCTCGTATCTCCGGCAAAATCATAATTCCAGACTGCGCTCAGCAACAGGTCTCTCGTCAGAACTCTGCCTTTATGTCTGCCTAAATAGAGCAGCAGTTCGAATTCTTTCGGTGTCAGTTCAAGCTGACTTTCTTTAAAGTACGCTTCATAATGATCAGGCAGGATTTTCAGATCGCCAATTACGATCTGGCCTTCCATTTCATCATTCTTCATCTCACTAGAGGGCGCAGCCATTTCCGAACGCCTTAAAATCGCTTTTACTCTCGCATTTACTTCCCTTGGACTGAACGGCTTGGTCATATAATCATCAGCACCGAGCTCAAGCCCTAATACTTTGTCGAATTCCTCATCCTTCGCTGTCAGCATTAAAATGGGAAACATCAGTTTTTGCTGTCTCAGCTGCTTGCATACTTCGATTCCGTCCAATTTTGGAAGCATCACATCAAGCACAATCAAATCAGGCTTCTCTGTTTCCGCTTTTTTGAGTGCTTCTTCCCCATCCGAGGCGGTAATGACATCATAGCCTGACCGTTCCAAATTGTACTGTAAAAGAGTAACAATAGATTCTTCATCATCCACAACTAAAATTTTCTTGTTCATGCTGTGCCTCCAGTATTATAATTCCCCGACATCCTATTTCTCTATTTTATGTCATCTTAACATGTTTCATGATTTTATTTTAGCGAAAGCAGGACATTCCGACAATTCGCCTTTTACATCATTTTTAAAAGAAATATAGATGTGCATGATAACGCTTTCATTTATAGTAAAAAGAGAAAGGCTGTATTAAGCAAGCCTTTCTCTCTTTTTATTAGGATAATACTTTCATGACATTTTTGACAGATTCAACTGATTTATTCAGCTGCGCTCTTTCATAGTCTGTCAGTTCAAGTTCAATGATTTGCTCAAGACCGTTGCCGCCTACAATTGTAGGAACACCAAGGTAGATGCCTTCATAGCCGTATTCCCCTTCAAGATAAGCAATTGTAGGAAGGACGCGGCGCTGATCTTTCAAGATCGCTTCGACCATTTCTGTCAGAGAAGCCGCAGGCGCATAATACGCGCTTCCGTTTCCAAGAAGATTCACGATTTCGCCTCCGCCTTTTCTAGTGCGCTCCACAATTGCGTCAATCCGTTCTTTCGGAATAAGAGTTTCAAGCGGGATACCGCCAGCATAAGAATAACGCACAAGCGGCACCATATCGTCACCGTGTCCGCCGAGTACGAAACCAGTCACATCTTTCACTGACAGGTTTAATTCCTCTGCCACAAATGTTCTGAATCTTGCCGTATCAAGCACACCGGACTGGCCGATTACACGCTCTTTAGGGAAGCCTGATTCTTTGTACACCGCGTATGTCATTGCATCAACAGGATTTGTCAGCACCACAATAATAGAGTCAGGAGAATATTTCACGATTTCCCGCGTAACGCTTCTCATAATCTTTTCGTTTGTAGAGACCAGATCATCTCTGCTCATACCAGGTTTTCTTGCGATACCGGCTGTAATGACAACAATGTCAGAGCCAGCTGTATCCTCGTAATTAGATGTTCCCGTAATTTTTGCGTCAAAACCTTGAACTGGGCTTGCTTCAAGCATATCAAGCGCTTTTCCCTTTGTCGGGTTCTCCAATTGCGGAATGTCAACAAGAACAACGTCTGCCAGCTCTTTTTGAGCGATTAAAAATGCAGTTGTAGCTCCGGTAAAACCTGCTCCGATAACAGAAACTTTTTTACGAGTATTTCCCATGTCTCTCTTCTCCTTTATGGCTAGTTTTAGGCTTTTTCCTTGCTTAGTCCATGTTTTTGATCAGTTCTTCTCCGAACTCTGAACATTTCACTTCAGTCGCCCCGTCCATTAATCTAGCAAAATCGTAAGTTACGACTTTGGAAGCGATTGTTTTTTCCATAGATTTGATAACCAAATCAGCCGCTTCGTTCCATCCTAAATGCTCAAGAAGCAGAACGCCTGAAAGAATAACTGAAGATGGGTTTACTTTATCAAGGCCTGCATATTTAGGAGCCGTTCCGTGCGTCGCCTCGAAAATCGCATGTCCTGTTTCGTAGTTGATGTTCGCTCCAGGAGCAATGCCGATTCCGCCGACTTGCGCAGCAAGAGCATCAGAAATGTAATCTCCGTTCAAGTTCATTGTCGCAACGACATCAAACTCGTTTGGACGCGTTAAGATCTGCTGAAGGAAAATGTCAGCAATGCTGTCTTTGATAATGATTTTTCCTGCTGCTTCCGCTTCGCTTTGCGCTTTGTTGGCAGCGTCTTTTCCTTCTTCTTCAGCAATGCGGTCATATTGAGCCCATGTGAAGACTTTATCTCCGTATTCTTTTTCAGCAAGTTCATAGCCCCAGTTTTTGAAGGCGCCTTCTGTGAACTTCATGATGTTTCCTTTGTGAACAAGCGTTACAGATTTGCGGCCATGCTCGATCGCATAATCAATGGCAGCTCTGACCAAGCGGCTTGTTCCTTCTTCTGAAACAGGCTTAATGCCGATACCTGATGTCTCAGGGAAACGGATTTTGTTGACGTTTAACTCATTTTGAAGGAAGCTGATAAGCTTTTGCACTTCTTCAGAGCCTTTTGCATACTCGATGCCTGCGTAAATATCTTCTGTATTTTCACGGAAGATGACCATATCAGTATCTTCAGGGCGTTTTACCGGTGACGGCACTCCAGTAAAGTATCTTACAGGTCTTAAGCAGACGAATAGGTCAAGCTCTTGTCTGAGCGCTACGTTCAAAGAACGGATACCGCCGCCGACAGGTGTCGTTAACGGGCCTTTAATCGCGATGAAATATTCGCGGATCACATCTAATGTTTCAGCAGGGAGCCACTCACCTGTTTTATTATAAGCCTTTTCTCCGGCGTAAACTTCTTTCCATGTAATTTTCTTTTCGCCTTTGTATGCTTTTTCTACTGCTGCTTCCAAAACCTTCGAAGCCGCGTTCCAAATATCAGGACCGGTTCCGTCTCCTTCGATAAATGGGATAATCGGGTTGTTTGGTACGTTTAATACTCCGTTAGAGACTGTAATTTTTTCACCTTGTGCCACAATAAAAACCTCCCAGTATGTAATTCATATTTAGAAAACATTTTATTTTTCTTAAATAGAAAACAAAATGATTTTTCCCAACATTCAATTTAAAGTGTAACCCAATTTTGATGTTCTGAACAAGAGGCTAACCTCATTGACGCAAGCCAGCCTCCAATGGTTCTTTAGGCTCTTTCTTCAATCGGAACGAATTTTTGTTTGTCAGGGCCTGTGTAATCTGCACGCGGGCGGATCAGACGGTTGTTGTCATACTGCTCAAGAATATGAGCTAGCCAGCCGGACATTCTGCTTACAGCAAAAATCGGTGTAAACAAATCATGGTCAATACCGAGGCTGTGATATACAGAAGCCGAATAGAAATCAACGTTAGGCGGAAGCTTTTTCTCTGATGTGACGATGTCTTCTATAAGAATCGACATCTCATACCATTTGCTTTCGCCTGTCAGGTTGGTCAGGCGCTTGCTCATTTCTTTCAGATGCTTCGCGCGCGGATCACCATGCTTATACACACGGTGGCCGAATCCCATGATTTTTTCTTTCTTTTCAAGTTTAGCGCGGATGTACGGCTCAGCATTTTCCACTTCACCGATTTCTGTCAGCATTTTCATAACGCCTTCATTCGCTCCGCCGTGAAGAGGCCCTTTCAGCGCGCCGATTGCTGCAGTAATGCCTGAATAGATGTCAGAAAGTGTTGCGACGCAGACCCTCGCTGTGAACGTTGACGCGTTCAGCTCATGGTCAGCATGTAAAATCAATGCTTTGTTGAAGGCTTCAACTTCAATTGGTGAAGGCTCTTCACCGTTTAATGTGTAAAGAAAATTCTCCGCAATACCGTAATCTTCTCTCGGTTCAACAGGCTCAAGACCCTTGCGAATTCTGGAAAACGCTGCAACCAGGCCAGGCACCTTTGCCTGAAGGCGGATCGCCTTTCTGTAGTTGGCTTCCGGGTTCATGGTATCAGCCTCGCTGTCTAGCAGGCCTAGTAATGAAATTGCTGTCCGAAGAGCAGCCATGGGATGAACATTTTCGAGGGAATAAGATTTGAAGTGCTCAATAATTTCTTGCGGAACGGCAGCTTCCTTTGCAAGCTGCTGCTTTAACTCTTCAAGCTCTTTTTTGTTTGGCAGCCTTAGATGCCAAAGCAAGTAGATGATTTCTTCAAAACTTGCATTCTCTGTCAAATCATCGATATCATACCCCACATATGTAAGGGTATCATCAATAATAGAACTAACAGATGATGTTGTTGCTACAACCCCTTCAAGACCGCGTGTCGCTGTCATATATAACATCTCCTTTTCAATAAATTTCCCCTTTAAGAGTGTTGTAAAAACATGAGGCTTACTTAAAAAGCACGATGCAAGTATTTCTCTCCCCCAAAAAGAAAATGCTTACATTTTACTGGCTGCTGGTACTAAAACCCTTTGCTTATGAAAGAACATAACAAATTCTTATAAGCTTATTTAAGTTTAAGCCTATTCTCATTATAAACAATAATCAGACATTTGTTAAATGTTTACCTATAATTTTTTTTTTCATTCTGTGATTTCCCCGAAAAAACGCCTTTATTTGCGGGTTTTTGCATACAAAAAAAAGCGGCTTTAAGGCCGCTTTTTTTTTATGAAGTGAACAGTTTTACGATCTGCATAGCTAAATAAGCAATCCCCGCTCCGATCAGCGGTCCCACCGCAACTCCTCCAAAAAGCGCGACTGCAAGAATGGTCCCGATCACGAGAGCAGTTGTAATATGCGGATCATTTTCAAGCAGGGTCAGGCCGTTTTTTGCAATCAGCGCCACTGCGATCCCCGCTCCAAGGGCGATCCATGCGTAGGAAGACCGCATTGCTTCTCCAAGCTGCTTAAATCCGATTTCTCCCGTGGCAATCGGGACAAGAACGGCGATGGTAATAATGGTCACACCCCAGTTAATGCCTTTTGACTGGATGGTCGGGAATAATTTCTGATCAAGTCCAACGATTTTGATGATCAAAAGGACGGATACAGCAAAGAGCAATGATTGGTTTTTTGCGATAAGTGCGATGGCCAAGAGTAAAATTAAAAATAAATTCGCTTGTGTAAACACATGCCATCCCTCCTTTAAGATGAATGTATTCATATTCAGCAACAGCGTGAATACATATAAAAAATAGGACATGCTGACGAGAGGAGGACCGTTTTCGTGAATCAATCTTATATCACTATTTTTTTCAGAACCCTCTTTGTCATATCAATGACCGCAGGGTCGATAGCTGCGGCCTATTATTCGTTTCCGTTAACTTATCCGTTCCTGATCGCCCTTATTCTTTCATCAGTGATTCATCCTGTTGTCGATTATTTGGACAAAGTGACAGGATTCCCCCGAACGATAAATGTTCTGGGCGTTCTTGCTTTTTTTCTGTTCGCAGCCTTCGGTGTGCTCACCATTCTGGTAGCCGAAATCGTAACGGGAACAGCCTATCTAGCAAAAACGCTGCCTCCGCATATCAGCACGTTTATTTCATATTGCGAAAAATTGTTTACAACTCATATTCAGCCGCTCTATAACGAGTTAACTCTTTTGTTTCAAGAATTGGAAACGAACCAGCAGGCTTCCATCGTCACTCATATCCAGACACTCGGTGATTCTGCCGCTAAAAATGCCGGGCTCCTGCTGTCCCACATTCTAGAGATGATCCCGAGATTTTTCGCTCTTCTTCCCAATACGGCGGCGGTTCTGATTTTTTCTCTTCTGGCAACCTTTTTTATGACAAAGGATTGGCATAAGCTGAAAGCCATGCTTGTTTTAATTCTGCCAGATCGTGTGACAGCTAACAGCAAAGCGATCAGCAGCGAATTAAAAAAAGCAATGACTGGTTTTATCAAAGCACAAGCCGTCCTCGTTTTCATCACGATGGTGATTGTATTTATCGGCCTTTCTCTCTTAAAGGTTGAACACGCCGCAACAATCGCTTTTTTAATCGGGCTTGTAGATCTTCTCCCTTACTTAGGTGCCGGCTCCGTATTTGTACCCTGGATTTTGTATTTATCGATTACGGGCCAGCTGCCCCAAGCGATCGGAATTGGTATCCTGTACCTCATCGTTCTTATTCAGCGGCAGCTGACAGAACCCAAGATACTAAGTAAATCTATCGGGATCGATCCGCTGGCAACGCTCATCGCCCTGTTTGCCGGCTTTAAATTATTCGGGTTTTTAGGACTGATTGCAGGACCTGCTGTTCTCGTCATCATCCAAGCTTTCATCACGACAGGCGCATTAAAAGAGATATGGTCCTATATCACCGTTCAGCAAAAATAAAACGGCAGCCGTTTTTACATGGCTGCCGTTTTTTTATTTGAAGATGATCCGCTTATTCTTCGACATTCCTCTCAGCCATTTGAACAGAATCGGCTTACACCAGCCGCGGGTAAACGGGATAAGAAGACAGGCGCCGGCCAAATCTGATAAAAAGCCCGGAAGCATCAGCAATAGACCGCCGATGAAAATGCACAGACCGTCAGCAATCGCTTCCCCCGGCATTTTGCCATATTGAAGATCACGCTGAACCTTATAATACACTTCGGTTCCTTGTTTTTTTGCAGCTGCTGCGCCGATAATGCCCGTCAGAATCATGAATAAAACTGTCGGCAAAATGCCAATCAGCTTGCCTAAAAACAGGAATATGCCGATTTCTATTGCCGGAAACACAATAAAAAGCAAAAACAAAAATCTCATATCCAAGCCCCCCACACGTGTAACACGTTCTGTTCAACAAAAGGCATGATAAAGAGAAAAGGAAGGGATTCCCCTTCCGTTTTCACCTGTAATTAAAGAACGCTCGCACGGCCTTGATAGACTGCGCCTCTGGAAGCGTCAACTGTAATATCCTGGCCATCTGTCAAAATAGATGTCGCATTTTCCAGACCCACGATAACCGGGATGCCAAGGCTTAATCCGACTACCGCAGCATGGCTAGTCAAGCCGCCTTCTTCTGTAATAAGAGCAGACGCTTTTTCAAGGGATGCAATCATATCACGGTCAGTGCTTTTGGTAACAAGTACCGCACCGTCCGTCATTTTTTGCTCAGCTTCTTTTGCATTTTGTGCAACGACAACCGGACCGTAAGCTGATTTGCGTCCAATGCCTTGCCCTTTAGCGATGATATCGCCGACAGTATGAACCTTCATTAAGTTCGTAGTGCCGGACTCACCGACAGTGCCTGCTGTAATAACGATAAGATCGCCGTGTTTTACAATTCCGCTGTTCAATGATTTTTGGACAGCATCCTCAAGCATCTCATCTGTTGAGCTCGCATTTTGGCCGCTTTCTGCGAATACGCCAGATACGAGGGCAAGCTTTCTGGAAATAGAGTCATTTACAGTAACCGCAACAATCGGAGCCTGCGGACGGTATTTTGCAATCATACGTGCTGTATGGCCGCTTTCTGTCGGCGTTACAATCGCAGCAGCATTCAGGTTAATCGCCGTATGCGCGACAGATTGTCCAATTGCGTCTGTAATTGTCATGCCCACTTGATCTCTGCGTTTTGAGAGAATTTCTTTATAATTTAAAGCTTCTTCAGAACGGGACGCGATGTTATGCATTGTTTGAACTGCTTCAACCGGATAGCTTCCGGCAGCAGTTTCACCAGATAGCATGATCGCATCTGTTCCGTCGAAGATCGCGTTTGCAACGTCACTTGCTTCCGCACGAGTCGGACGCGGGTTGCGCTGCATGCTGTCAAGCATTTGTGTTGCTGTAATAACAGGTTTGCCCAGCGCGTTGCATTTTTTGATCAGTTCTTTTTGCACAAGCGGCACTTCTTCAGCTGGAATTTCCACACCTAAGTCTCCGCGTGCAACCATTAAGCCGTCAGACACTTCGAGAATTGCATCGATGTTGTCAACGCCCTCTTGGTTTTCGATTTTAGGGATGATTTGAATATCCTGAGCGTTGTGCTCTTCAAGAAGCTCACGGATTTCGAGCACGTCCGTGGAACGTCGAATGAAAGATGGTGCGATGAAGTCTACTCCTTGCTCAATACCGAAAACGATGTCTCGCGCATCTTTTTCAGTAATACCCGGAAGATTGACACTTACGCCCGGTACGTTAACACCTTTTTTATTTTTGAGTGTTCCGTTGTTTAATACTTTTGTTTTGATTTCGCGTTTAGCGGCATCTACATCAAGTACCTCAAGACCAATAAGGCCGTCATCTAACAGAATCGTTGAACCTTGTTCAACGTCATGGACTAAACCTTCATATGTCACTGAAATTTTATCTGTTGTTCCTACAACCTCGTCCATTGAAATGATAAGCTCTTTGCCTGTTTCAAGCTCAATACCGCCGTTTTCCATTGTATGTGTGCGGATTTCAGGACCTTTTGTATCAAGCAGAATACCAACGTTCTTGCCAAGTTTTTTGCTTGCTTCGCGGATATTTTTAATTCTTGCACCGTGCTCCTCAAAATCTCCGTGAGAAAAGTTTAATCGAGCCACGTTCATTCCTGACTCCATTAATTTCGTAAGCATTTCAATACTTTCACTTGCCGGACCGATGGTACAAACAATTTTAGTTTTTCTCATTTGGTTCACTTCCTTCTGAAATCTTCAGCCTTCAGCTGCACATTAGATAGACAGTTCTTTTGAAAGCTGATACATGTTTTGCTCAACTGTGTGTTTTGTCTCCAGTATTTCTATAATATCATGGTCTACAAGCTTATTGTTTTGTATACCTACACAGCGTCCGCCTTTTCCTTCAAGCAGCAGTTCAACTGCATATGCGCCGAGACGGCTTGCTAACACACGGTCAGCAGCACTCGGAGAACCTCCGCGCTGGATATGGCCCAATACAGATACCCTAGTTTCAAGGTTTGTTTCTTCTTCGATGCGTTTCCCGAATTCAACACCGCTGCCTACACCTTCGGCAACAATAATAATACTGTGTTTCTTGCCGCGTTCGTGGCCGCGTTTTAAGCGAGCAATGATTTCGTGCATGTCATAGTCTGCCTCAGGGATTAAGATCGATTCCGCGCCCCCTGCAAGACCGGCCCACAATGCAATATCGCCGGCATGACGGCCCATTACTTCGATTACATATGTACGTTCATGAGAAGTCGCTGTATCGCGAATCTTATCAATTGCGTCAATTACTGTATTTAAAGCTGTATCGAAACCGATTGTAAAATCAGTGCCCGGAATGTCATTATCGATTGTACCCGGTACACCTACACATGGAAACCCGTGTTCCGTTAATTTTTTCGCACCCATATATGAACCGTCTCCGCCGATAACAACAAGGCCTTCAATACCAAGCTTCTTCAAGTTTTCTATCCCTTTTTCACGGCCTTCAACTGTTTTGAATTCAGGACACCTTGCCGTATAAAGCTTAGTTCCTCCACGATGTATAATATCGCCTACTGATCCGAGTTCAAGCTTTTCAATCTTTCCGCTGATCAATCCCGCGTATCCGTTGTAAATACCGTAAACTTCAACGTCATGATAGATCGCCTTTCTGACTACTGCGCGAACTGCTGCGTTCATTCCCGGGGAATCCCCGCCGCTCGTTAATACCCCTATACGTTTCATTCTCCATTCACCTCAGCAACATATATGATTAAACATAACATGATCATTGCCCTAAAAACAATGAAAAGGGATCTCCATCCTCCCTATGAAACCTTACCTATTATACAATTAAATAAATTGTTTTTAAATAAAATTTAAGGAATGTCACAAAAAATAAACGTGAGCCAAAGGCTTCACGTTTATTTAGTTTACCCCGATATATTGATCTTCAACCGAGACTTTGCCAATTGCTTTATATTTTTCATAGCGCTGCTGAACTAATTCTTCTTCGCTCAGCTTCAGCAAAGTTTTTAACGATTGTTTAAGGGTTTCGTCCATATAGCTGGCCTGCAGCTTCACATCATGGTGCGCTCCGCCTTTTACTTCTTTAATCATATGATCTATAATACCTAATTCTTTTAAATCCGGCGCAGTGATTTTCATTGTTTCTGCTGCTTTTTTAGCAAGACTGGAGTCCTTCCATAAAAGTGCCGCGGCACCTTCCGGAGAAATAACAGAATAAGTAGAGTTTTCCAGCATATGCAAGTGATTGCCTACTCCCAGACCAAGGGCTCCGCCGCTTCCGCCTTCACCGATGACGATGCAGATAACAGGCACTCGAAGGCCGGCCATCTCAAACAGGTTTTTGGCAATAGCTTCACTTTGTCCTCTTTCTTCAGCTGCTCTTCCAGGGTATGCCCCCTTCGTATCAATAAAACAGATAATCGGTCTGTTAAATTTGTCAGCCTGTTTCATCAGACGAAGCGCTTTTCTGTAGCCTTCAGGATGCGGCATCCCAAAATTGCGGACTAGGTTTTCCTTCGTGTCTTTGCCGCGCTGATGCCCGATTACCGTTACAGGGAGGCCGTGGAACTTCGCAATCCCGCCAACAATGGCTTCATCGTCCCCGTACGCTCTGTCTCCGTGACATTCAAAAAAGTCGGTAAACAGGTGTTCGATATAATCAAGAGTTGTCGGACGGTCCGCCAGACGCGCAATTTGAACCCGGTCCCATGGCTTCAGATTTTTGTAAATATCATCCTGAAGCTTAGCGAGACGGTCTTCGAGCCGTTCGATTTCCGCACTTAGATCCATATCGGAATCTTGGGTGAATTTTTTTAGTTCGGCGATTTTGGATTGCAGTTCAATCACCGGTTTTTCAAATTCTAATCTTGGAGCCACTCAATGTCACCTCCTGTTTGATGCATATCCAGCAGATTTTCTAACGTTTTTTTCATATCGTCGCGATGAATAACCGCATCAAGCTGTCCATGTTTTAATAAAAATTCAGCCGTTTGGAAGTCCTCAGGCAGTTTTTCTCCTATTGTCTGTTCAATAATCCGTCTTCCGGCAAAACCGATCAGCGCGCCAGGCTCAGCGAAATTGTAATCGCCAAGGGATGCAAAGCTTGCTGATACGCCTCCGGTAGTCGGATGCGTCATTACTGAAATAATAAGACCCTGCTCTTCACTGAACAGTTTTAACGCAGAGCTTGTCTTAGCCATCTGCATCAAACTTAATACGCCTTCCTGCATTCTAGCGCCGCCTGAAGCCGTAAAAATAATAAACGGAACTTTATCAGCTTTTGCTTTTTCAATCGCAAGCGTGATTTTTTCACCGACGACTGAACCCATGCTGCCCATTCTGAATGAAGAGTCCATGACGGCGACAACAGCCGGGTGTCCGCCGATGGTGCCCTTGCCTGTCACAACAGCCTCGTTTAAGGATGTTTTCTCGCGATCTTTTTCAAGCTTTTCCAGATATCCCGGGAAACCAAGTGGATTTTCCGAGAGCATTCCCTGATTGAATTCCTCAAAGGATTGTTCATCCATCAAGCTTTCGATACGCTGTTTTGCGTTCATTGGGAAATGATAATCGCAGTTCATGCATACCCGCATATTTTTATCCAACTCTTTAGTGAGCATGATTTTTTTACACTTAGGACATTTTGTCATAATGCCTTCCGGAACATCGTGCTTCGCTTGATCAGATGGTACGGAAGCATACTTTTTCTTTTTCGTGAATATATCCTTTAACAAATGATTACCTCCCTTTTGTGAAGGGTTCTCTTCACCGCATGTCATCAAACAGATAGACTTGCTAATAACTTTACCGAAACTATTGTACTTTTTTTGTCAAACGCTGTCATCCTCAATTCGACAACTTTTTATTCGATGACGTGCTCGGAAAGGCTTGTATGAAATCAGATAAGGTGTTGAAACGACAAGGTTGACAGCGCATTCAAAAATAATGTTAAACCCGGCTGAAATTTTTTTAAGGCTAACCCCCTAAAAAAATTTCAGCCGTCAGTTTAACTTGAGAACAGCGCGCCGGTCTCCGCCAACGCGCTGCCATTTTTGGAATGAATTAATTATTCACCAATAATCGTAAGTTTTCTTGTTTTTTCTGCGACTTCCTCAGGGTCAACAGTGATTCTTGCAACACCTGTTTCCATCGCAGCTTTTGCCACAGCCTTCGCAACAGCAGGCGCAACACGTTTATCAAACGGTGCAGGGATGACATAGTCTGCGCTAAGCTCATCTTCTGAAACCAGTGAAGCAATGGCTTCAACCGCTGCGATTTTCATTTCCTCGTTAATATGAGTGGCACGCACATCAAGCGCTCCGCGGAAAATACCAGGGAATGCAAGAACATTGTTTACTTGGTTCGGGAAATCAGAACGGCCAGTTCCGATAACGCTTGCTCCGGCTTCACGCGCATCTTCCGGCATGATTTCCGGATTTGGATTTGCCATTGCAAAGATAATTGGATCTTTTGCCATGCTTTGAACCATTTCTTTTGTTAACGCGCCTGCTACAGAGACACCGATAAATACGTCAGCATCAACGATGACATCTTTCAGAGAACCGTCTTTGCGATCTTGGTTCGTGAACTTCGCCACTTCATTTTTGACATCGTTCATGCCGTTCGGGCGCCCTTCATAAATGGCCCCTTTGGAATCGCACATCACAATGTCGCGAACGCCATAATGATGAAGAAGCTTGATAATCGCAATGCCAGCCGCACCCGCGCCGTTTGCGACAACTTTAATGGATGACATGGATTTTCCAGACAGTTTCAGCGCGTTCACAAGACCTGCTACGGTTACAATGGCAGTACCGTGCTGATCATCATGGAAAACCGGGATGTTTGTTTCTTTTTTGAGGCGCTCTTCAATGATAAAGCAGTTTGGCGCTGCAATATCTTCAAGGTTGACGCCGCCAAATGTCGGTTCCAGCAATTTTACAGTTTCAACGATTTTATCAACATCGTTTGTGTTTAAAGCAATCGGGAACGCATCTACGCCCGCAAAGCTTTTGAAAAGAACTGCTTTCCCTTCCATAACAGGAAGCGCCGCTTCAGGGCCGATGTTTCCAAGGCCAAGCACAGCTGTACCGTCAGTTACAACTGCTACCATGTTCCCCTTCATTGTATAATCATATACTTTGTTAATGTCTTCATGAATATCCTTACACGGTTCTGCAACACCCGGAGAATAAGCGAGGCTTAGATCTTTCGCATTTCTGACCTCTACTTTTGATTTAGACTCCAGTTTCCCCTGGTTGACTTTATGCAGGTGTAATGCTTCTTCTCTTAATGACATTCTCCTAAACACTCCTTATGGATATTTTTTGATTCGTATACTGCTGCGTTGATTGCTGCATTCTGCGGAGTAAATCTATCTGAATATTTAAACAGGATCACATAATTGCTCCAATTGTATAACAAAAAGCGAATCGTTACCACTGTTTTAAAACGACGTTTTTTTGACCCAACAGCTCTTTTAAGCGATATAACACCTGGTGATCTGCATTGATATGGAACGACTCAGGTAGCTTAATCGTCTGTTTTTGCCTTTCATAATAGAGATAAACGCCTGTTTCCCCTTTATGCTCCAGCAAAATGCGCTTAATCTTTGCCAGGATCTCCTGGCTGTGCTGACTGCTTTCTATTTTTATATAAACCGATGGCGCTTTTTCTGCATCCATATTTTCTAATAATTCTGCCCGGGACATGATGAATTGAATCTTATCTTGTCTTACTTCGCATTTCCCCGCTGTGAACAAAAGAGCGCCTTCTCTTAAAACGGGTGAAAGCTGTCTGAATTGTTCAGGGAAGACTACGGCTTCCATCTCGCCGGTTTCATCACTGAGCGTTAAAAACGCCATGTTTTGACCTGTTTTCGTCCGAATCGTTTTGATCTTCGACAGCAGAACGCCTAGTGAAAGCTGCCTTTTGACTGCCCGCTGAGCCTGCAGAATGGAGACTGCTCCATGCGCAGTGAGCTGTTTTCGGAAGGCGGAGAGCGGATGATTTGAAAAATAAATGCCGAGCGTTTCCTTTTCAAATGCAAGTAAATCCACTAGCGGAAGCTCTTCCGTTTCCACATACTTCGGCTTAATTGAAAACGATTCATCTAAAAACAATCCCATTTGGTCATCGTCCGCGGCGAATAGCTCAGCATGTTCCAAAGCAACATCAATGGATGCGAGCAGCGTGGCCCGGTTTTGGCCGAATTCGTCCATCGCACCAGAAAAGATAAGTGCTTCAAGCATTTTGCGATTTACGCTTTTTGACGGCACCCGAAAGCAGAAATCGAAAAGATCTTCAAATGGTTTCTCTTTTCTTGCTTTATATATATCTTTGACTGCTGAGACGCCTACACTTTTTATCGCGCGGAGGCTGTATCTGACAGATCCGTTTTCAACTGTAAACGGAAAACTGCTTTTATTCACTGACGGAGGAAGGATACGAATCCCGCTCCCCTTTGCTTCGTAAAGATATTGAGAGATTTTATCCTCATTGCCAATGACGCTTGTCAGCAATCCGCACATAAAATATAACGGATAATGAGCTTTCAAATACGCAAGCTGGCACCCGATCATGCTGTATGCCACCGCATGGCTTCGGTTAAAGCCATAGTTTGCGAATTTGACGATTAAATCGTAGACCTCATTTGCAGTGTCTACAGAATACTCCTTTTTTAAGCACCCTTCAACAAAATGGCTTCGCTCTCTGTCCAGGATTTCTTTTTTCTTTTTGCTGACCGCCCTTCTCAATAGGTCCGCTTCGCCTAAAGAAAACCCCGCCATACGGGAAGCAATCATCATAATTTGTTCCTGATACACAATGACGCCATATGTATCTTCCAAAATGCTCCTTAAATCTTCATGAGGATAGTGAACAGGCGCCCGGCCGTGTTTACGGTCGATAAATAACGGAATATTTTCCATCGGACCCGGCCGGTACAGTGCATTGACCGCCACAATATCTTCTAGGCCTGAAGGTTTCAGCCGTTTCAAGACGCTTCTCATCCCTGCAGATTCAAGCTGGAAAATGCCTGTCGTATCCCCTTTTGACAGCAAGGAGAACGTTTTGTCATCGCTGTAGGAAATACTTGAAAGATCTATTTTAATATTTTCTTCTTTTTCAATCATTGAAGTGATGGATTCAATAAGTGTCAGGTTCCTCAAACCTAAGAAATCCATTTTTAAAAGGCCCAAGTCTTCAAGATGGTCCATCGCGTATTGCGTTAAATAGATCCCTTCATGCCCTTCTTGAAGCGGAACAACATCTGTTAACGGTTCTTCACTCAGGACAACGCCCGCTGCGTGGGTTGATGCATGCCTTGGCAGCCCTTCTATTTTCCGGGCAATTGAATAGACTTGCTGAAGCAGGCTTGACTCCCGAAGCCGCTTATCCAGCTGCGGTGACTGCTGTCTCGCTTCATCCAGCGTCATGCCCGGTCTTGAAGGAATGAGTTTTGCAAGCTGATCTGCCTCCTTCGGGCTGACGCCGAATACTCTGCCGACGTCCCGGAGCGCCGCCTTTGCCGCAAGTGTTCCAAAGGTGATAATCTGTGCGACGTGCATTGCACCGTATTTCTGCTGAACATATTGAATGACTTCATCCCTTCTAGTATCGGGAAAGTCAATATCAATATCCGGCATGCTGACGCGTTCGGGATTTAAAAATCTTTCAAACAGAAGGTGATGCTTAATCGGGTCAACATCTGTGATATACAGGACATATGCCACAAGAGAACCTGCCGCAGAACCCCTTCCCGGTCCTGTAACAATCCCTTTTTCATGGGCGTGCTTCATAAAATCCCACACGATCAGAAAGTAATCGCTGAACTTCATCCGCTTGATGACATCAAGCTCATATTGAAGACGGCGAAGGTATCGTTCATCAGGCTTGCCGAAACGGCTGCGGAGTCCCTCCATACAGATATCCGTTAAATAATCATCAGCGGACGTTCCGTCTGGGGTCGGAAAAGACGGTAGACGGGTCTGCCCGAGACTGACGTCAACCCGGCATTGTTCCGCGATCTCTACAGAAGCTTGCAGTGCCTCGGGATGCTCTCGATAAATGTTTTGCATTTCTACGAGTGGTTTCAAATCGAGATCAGGCAAATCTTCAGCGGGTGCATCCGTCAGTTTTTCCCCCGCTTTAATCGCTTTCAAACAACGGTAGGCAGCCTTATCTTCCTTCCTTATGTAATGCACATCGCCTGTGGCCGTAACAGGGATACCCGTTTCTTCTGACAGCTTTAGAATCTGCTCAGACAAGACTTGATTCCCTTTAAAAGGCTGATAGGAGAAATAAAAAGCTCCCTTTCCGAATATAGACTGAAATTCCAGCGAGGCTTGAGCAGCCTGTTCGAACAGCCCTCCTTCAAGAAGCGTTTCAATATATCCTTTTTCGCCGGGCGTTATTGCGATAATCCCTTCTCGATAACTGTGAAGCCATTTCGGCTTCAGTCCGCCTTTTGATTTAGATTGCAGAACGCTGCTGATTTTCAGCAGGTTTTGATAGCCTGTATTTGATTTTGCCAGCAGGACGAGCGGGTATGCTTCAAGCTCGCTGTCATCTGTAAAAACAGAAGCCGTCAAACCGATTATTGGGTTGATCCCTCTCGCCTTGCAAGCTTTATAAAATTGAATAGCTCCGTACATGACATGATCATCTGTCAGCGCCAAAGACGCATATCCGAGCCTGTCAGCTTCACTGACGAGCTCTTCCACAGCCGCGGCGCTGTTTAGCAGGCTATACCCGCTATGCACTTGCAGGTGAACAAAAGACATGCTATCACCTCTTTCTCATTACGATCCATTTCTTCCTTCATTATAAGGCCGGTTTCCAAAAGAAACAAATGTTCTTTTTTGACTCATCATCATACTTGTCCTGAAAGCTCAATATGATATAAAAGGTGAGGTGATAAAGATGGATCAGGAAGCAGGATTTATGGTGAATTTTATCAATAGCTACTTCATTGCGTTAGGGGTGCTGATCGGGGGCGCACTCATTGGAGGGCTCGGAGCATACTTGGCAGGCGAACCCCCGCTTACAGCCATTACAAAGCTTGCCAACCGGTTAAAAATATGGGCGCTTGTCGCAGCTATCGGAGGCACCTTTGATGCGGTATACAGCTTTGAACGCGGCATACTCGAAGGCAATACGAGAGATATCTTTAAACAGCTTCTTTTAATTATTTCGGCCATGGGAGGCGCGCAAAGCGGCTGGCTTATTATATCATGGCTGACCCAGGAGCATCTTTCTTCATGAGGGTCCCCCAGCATTACAAAAAACCGGGATGGCAGCGTTTTTTCGCGGGAATGATGTGCGGGGCCGTAATCAGCTGGTTCTTTTTCCTGTTTACTTACGGAACATTCCAAGAGGAGCAGGTCAGCCTCATCGAAAAGCAAAAAGAGCATGTAAAAGACTTGAACAATCAAATTTCGATCTATCAGGAAGACCTCCATAAACTGAATGAAGATAATAAAAGAAAACTGCTGATTCAAAGCGTCAGCGTCAAATTGTTGAATGGGGATAAATATAAAATATCACAGCCGGATAAAACGAAATTCGAGGAGCATGTAAAGGATGATATTTCAGAGGTGATTACAAAAGACATAGAGAGCGTCTATCAAACAAAGGATCTCTTGAAGCGGACAATTGAAAATAAAGTCTATATGATCAATGAGAAAAAATACGAGGCAACCGTCAGAGAATTGATTATTTATACGAGGCTGACAGTGGAACTTGAAATATCTTTCGCCACATAATTATGGATTTTTTTCAAATTCTCCAAACTTCTGTCGCTTTTTCCCATTCTTTTTTATAAACTATATGTGAGGCTTAATGGCGAAAGGAAGGAGGAAGGGAAATGGAGGTTTACAGTGACCGTCAGTTAGCAAAAGATCAAGCAGCCCGTCTCAGACAAGGTTTTTCTGCATATGCCGAAACAAACTCACTCGCTTCCCTCATCAAAAAAGAACTTCAATCACACAATCTCCAAGTCTACGAGGACCTTACTGATTTCGGCTGCTGGTTCATCCCCGTCACAGATGAACACTAAGAGAGAGGGTCTCCCCTCTACTCGTGTTCTTTACATAATGTTTCCAGATCAGCTAAAATCCGATCAGCTTCATCCCAGCTGTAAATAGAGGCGCCTGAAGCTAACGGATGCCCTCCGCCGTTATATTTCCGGGCAAGTCCGTTAATGACAGGCCCCTTCGAACGGAATCTGACTCTGATTTGATCGTCTTCTTCTACGAAAAACACCCAGGCGCGAATACCTGAGATATTGCCAAGCGTCCCGACAAGCTGCGACGCTTCAGAAGCCGTTGTGCCGAATTTTTCAAGCGTATCCTTTTTGATGAAAACAGAAGCCGCCCCGTTTTCGGACAAAGACACATTTTGAAAGATAAAGCCGTTAAGCTTCACCACATTCAGTTTTGTTTCATACAATTGATTAAATAACTCTGAGGAAGAGAATGGATACTGAATGAGCTCGCCTGCATATTTTAATGTTTTTTCCGTGGTATTCGGAAATAAAAAGCGTCCGGTATCTCCAACAATGCCGGCGTAGATCAGCTCTGCCGCTTTCGTATTCAGCTTCCAGCCGTGCTCTTTTCCTTCTAAATACAGCTCGTAAATCATTTCACTTACTGAGCTGGCGCTTGTATCGACCCAGAGAAGGTCACCGTATGGATCTTCGTTCGGATGGTGGTCGATTTTCATTAGTTTGGCGCCTGAAGGATAACGCTGATCGTCGATTCTTTCCTGATTTGCCGTATCGCAGACAATGACAAGTGCGCCTTCATATGTTTCATTGTCCACCTCATCGAGGGAATATAAGAAAGAGAGGGACGGTTCAGGCGTGCCGACCGCAAAAATATTTTTTTCAGGATATGTTTCACGCAGGATTTCCGTAAGCCCGCACTGTGATCCGTAGGCATCCGGATCAGGACGCACATGTCTATGTAAGATAATCGTGTCATATAATGATATGGTTCTGATCAATTCTGTTTTCATTTGATACTCCTTTATTGTTTTTATTCATTAAATCACATTCTCTGCCGACGGAAAAGAAAAATAACGTCAAAACCAAGCCCGTTTTTGTATAAAATGGGTTTGTAAACTTTTACGATGGAGGATTTCATTTATGCTGGTTCTTGTTTTTTTGATTGGGCTTTCAGCCTGCTTTTATGTGTACTATAAAGTAAAAGGCGTACGGGCAAAGCCATCTTTGGCAAAAGAAATATGTTCAGCAAAATCAAGCATGGCCTTAGGGTCACTAGTCCTGTTCTACGGGCTTAACCAAATGATATTATTCCATTCAGTATTAACGTTAGTAATCGGCGGTATCTTTATCGTCATAGGAGCAGGAAGCGCTTGGGCAGGTTATAAAGCCTTTAGGCATTACAATCCCCTTCACGCCAAAGAAGCTGAAAGAGATCACGCGTAAGGGGCGCCTGAACGTCCCTTAGCTTCTTTCCATCAGCTGAACCATCAGCATCGCTTTAGACACGATATGACCTTGGCTGTGCACTTCCACTTCCATTTTCCCAAACTTTCTGCCGGCCTCCAAGATGCGAGGTTTGACTTCGATGACTGATTCCATCTGCACAGGCTTCAAAAAGAAAATGGTGATGCTCTCTATGACGAGTTCGCCGCGTTTTTTCGAGCGCAAAAATCGGTTTGCCGCTTGCGTCAAAATAGTCGTAAATACGCCATAAGAAATGGTTCCAAGCTGATTTGTCATTTGCGGCGTGACTTCATACTCGTAAACCGTTCGATCTTCTTTATCATCACCCTCATCTTTAAACCCCCTTGAAACGATATCATCAAGCTTCTCCCCGACCTGCGGCTGCTTTTGAATCATTTGAAGAGCTTTCAATACGTCTTGGCGGCTGATCATGCCGATGAGTTTTTGGTGGCCGTCAGTGACGGGAAGCACTTCGATCCCTTCCCATACCATCATTTGCGCAGCTGAAGCGACAGATGTTTTCCCAATAACCGTGACGGGATTTTTGGTCATGACTTTTTCTATAGATGCATTTCGGTCATGGCCAGCAATATCTTTTGATGTCAGAATGCCATGGATTTTCATTTGATCGTCGACAACCGGGAAGCGGCCGTGCCCCGTTTCAAAATTTTTCTCATACCATTTTTCAAGTTTATCCTTAGGCGAAAGATATACCGTGCGGTCAGCAGGTGTTAGGATGTCCTCCACCAAAACAATTTCTTTTTTGATCAGCTGGTCATAAATTGCCCGGTTAATCATCGCGGCAACTGTAAAGGTGTCATAGCTCGTGGATAAAATCGGCAGTTCAAGCTCATCTGCCAGCTGCACAATGCTGTCATCCGTGTTAAAGCCCCCGGTCACCAATACGGCCGCACCCGCTTCAAGCGCCTGCCTGTGTGCATTGATTCTGTTTCCGACAATCAAAAGATTCCCCGCTGCGGTGTAACGCATCATCGCGTCAAGCTCCATCGCGCCGATGACGAATTTATTCAAGGTCTTATGGAGCCCTGCCCTGCCTCCGAGCACTTGTCCGTCTATAACATTTACAACCTCTGCATAGGTAAGCTTTTCAATGTTCTCTTTTTTCTTTTGTTCAATTCTGATTGTGCCCACACGTTCAATCGTGCTGACAAACCCTTTATTCTCTGCTTCCTTGATCGCTCTGTACGCGGTTCCTTCGCTTACTTTCATTTCCTTTGCAATTCTTCGGACAGAAATTTTTTCACCGACAGGCAGTGAATCGATATACGTTAAAATTTGTTCATGCTTCGTTGCCAAGCCTTTCACCTCTAAGGACAGTCTTCTTGTTTTTATTATAAGGTTTCAAAGGATTTATACGCAATGAGGCTGGAAAATAAAAAAGAAGCCCGACCGGCTTCTTACAGCGTTGATTTCGTTCCAGTCAAGCGCAAGGCCCTCGTGATTCCTTTTACATCGTAAAGCGGAAAAACCTTTATTTTTCTTTTAAATGGACATCAACCGCTGTCTTAACAATATTTCGATTCCCTATTTTAGATAAAACAAATAAAACTGCGGATAGCCATATCGCCCCTATGGCCGTATAGATCAATGGATAAACAGCTGTGTTTGCGATCCATTCATTTATTAATGTTCTGGCATTTACCAGAATAATAAATCCTCCTACAAGCACACCCATCAATTGCGGATGAAACTTCTGCACCAGCCATGCTGCGATAGGGGCAGCAATAATTCCACCGGCCATTAGTGAAAACACCCATAGCCAATTGACGTCCTCCCATCCTAATGAAATAAGAAAACCGGCAGTTGCAGATACGGCGATGGCAAATTCACTTGTGTCTACAGTCCCGACAACTTTCCTCGGGCTCAAGCCTTTGCGGGATAATAAAATCGGAGTGGTCACCGGTCCCCAGCCGCCTCCGCCTGTGGCATCTGCAAAACCAGCGATCACTCCCAATGGGATGGATTGTTTTCGGTTTAACGGCACATGCTTCTTCTCAAGAGCCGGTTTATATTGAAATAAAAACCTGATCAATACATATCCGCCCAGAAGGAGCAAAAACAAAGAAATATAGGGTTTCGCTACATCTCCAGGTAAATGGCTGAGGAATGCCGCGCCTAAAAAAGCGCCTATAGAGCCGGGAATGACAAGCTGATAAACGGTTTGTTTGTCAACATTGCCAAATTTAATATGCGACACTCCCGATGCGGCAGTCGTTACGACTTCCGCTAAATGGACAGAAGCCGAAGCCACAGCAGGTGTGATGCCAAACGCCAATAACAAAGAAGTTGAGGTAACCCCATAAGCCATACCTAACGAACCGTCTATTAACTGCGACAATAGACCAATAAATGCAAAAACGATTAATTTCTTCATCAGAACACCCCATCTATATCAATCAGATATTTTTGATTCTTCATTCGAATCTAACAATCTCTTGGCGCTTTCATATAAAAAATAAGAGGCTTTGATAATGGCAGTTTCATCAATTGTAAATGCAGGGTGGTGCCAATCATGATCACCGTCTGTTCCAAAAAACGCAAAGGATCCCGGAATATGCTCAAGATAATAAGCAAAATCTTCCCCCGCGGTTGATGGGGCGGGATCAATGACTTGAAGTTTCGCTTTATGCGCAGCGTCTCGCACCAGCCCCGTAATTTCCTCATCATTACAAAGCGGCGGCGGTCCGGAATGCCACTTCACATTTGCCTTTAACGAGAAAGCGACAGAAATCTGCTCTGTGACTGCCAAAAAACGCTGTTTCACTTGATCACGAACCTCTGAATCAAATGTACGAACAGTGCCCTCAATGACAACTGTATCCGGAATGACATTCCAAGTGCTGCCACCGTTGATTTTCCCTATGGTTAAAATCGCGCTTTGCAGCGGGTTTACATTTCTGCTTACAATCGTTTGCAGGGCGACAATAAGCTGAGAGGCGCCGACAATTGGATCAAAACCATTATGCGGCAATGCTGCATGAGCGCCTTTCCCTTCTATCTCTACTTTAAATCGGTCAACAGCAGCCATAAGCGGGCCTGTTTTTAACCCTACAGTCCCAACCGCGATATCCGGTTTATTGTGAAGTCCAATAACCGCACCAATGCCATCCAGTTGGCCGTCCTCTATCACTTTTGCAGCGCCGGCACCCGCTTCCTCTGCCGGCTGAAATAATAAACGAATCTTCCCTTTCAGACTGTCTTGATTTTCCTTCAATAAAAAGGCCGCACCAAGAAGCGCTGCCGTATGAAAATCATGACCGCACGCATGCATGATTCCTTTATGTTTAGACGCATAAGGCAATCCTGTTTTTTCTTCAATTGGCAAGGCGTCAATATCAGCCCTCAAAGCAATCGCCGGACCTTCTGACTCCCCTGCTATGTCTGCGAACACACCCGTTTTTAGAGCAGTAGGGCGAATCTGTATCCCCTTTTCTTTAAGGCATTTTTTTATAAAAGCAGTTGTTTCAAATTCTTCTTTTGACAGTTCAGGATATTGGTGCAAGTGCCGGCGAATGCCGATGAGCTGCTTTTCTAGCGTTGAGAAATTTACGGGATTATACTCCTCTTTCAACTTCAGGATGTCATTTCCTGTAGTCTGATATGGATAGGAGCCTTCTATATTTCTCCAATAATCCAAAGACATATGTTCCGCTCCTTTCCCTATCCCAATATATTTTCTTCAGACTCTTCAACATAAGATGAAATAAATCGGTTCAATTTATCAGCAAGACCGCCCGCCCCAAATCTTATATACTTGCTGGAAACTTTCGGATTATCTTCTTTCAAAAAGCTTAAAAAAGATAAAATATAAATGCGCCTGTAAGCTACTTGTGTAATTCCGTACTCAAAAAACCAGTTATCAATAACATTGTATACGCCTCGGTTGATGCCATATAGGTTGTTACACTTCTTGTAAAAGCAGAGATCCGGAAGATTTAACTCCTGATGGGAAAGCAGGCTTTCTTTTTTGTTCGGTGCCATAATCCCAATCAGCTCAAAGCGTTTTGCAACGCACGAAATATCCTTTTTAATTTGCTTTGTTAAAGACTCCAAAGAATCAAACCTTCTTTCTTCTCTAATTTTAAAGAGAATGCTGCATTCGATTTTTTCTCCATAGATGTCTCTATGAAAGTCAAACAAAAAAATCTCCAATGTCCTTTTAAGGTTAGAGCCCACCGTCGGTTTCACACCGATATTCATAACCCCTAAATGAAATTGATGATTGACTGTCGCCAGAACTCCATAAACTCCATTACGCAGCCCATGCATTTTTGCATCTACATTTGCCGTGGGGAATCCAAGCGTTCTGCCTAATTGTTTTCCTTTCACAACCGTACCGGCAATGATCGTAAAAAAAGTCAGCCTCCCCTCTCAGCTTCCGCATTCGATCAGACGAAACCTATTGATGTGATGAATGTAAAACGGATTGATGCTGCGGAATGCCAAGACCGAGATTTTCCCGCAATGTCCCGCCGCGATAATCTTGACGATAAAGCCCTCTTTCTTGAAGAATCGGAATCACCTTTTCTACAAAAGCATCAAGTGTTCCCGGTATATCCGACCCAATGATAAACCCATCCGCCGCCTCAGCGTTGAACCAAGTTTCAATTAAGGATGCGACACGCTCTGGTGTGCCGATAAATAGAGGCCGTGGAAAAGCCATTTCCTGTGCTACCTCCCGCAATGACAGATTTCTGGCTTTTGCTTCTCTCTTAATCCGGTCTGTTGTGCTTTGAAACGCATTCTTTCCCACATCGCCAATATCGGGAAATGGCTCATCCAACGGGTAAACACTCAGATCATAATCATCAAAAAAACGGGCCAAATAAGTAACAGCATTTTCAATCGGTATCAATTCTGCAAACTCACGATACTTCTTTTCCGCCTCTTCTTCCGTATCTGCCACAATCGGGCTGATCCCTGGAAAAATCCGCACACTTGAAGGATCACGCCCTTCATCAACAGCTCGGCTTTTCACATCCGCATAAAACGCTTTTGTCTCTTCTAATGAATTGGAATGGGTAAAAATCGCATCCGCGTTTTTAGCAGCAAACTGCCGGCCTGTTTCTGATGAACCCGCTTGAAACACTACAGGCTCTCCCTGCTTAGAGCGCCCGATATTCAAGGGCCCCTCTACTTGAAAATACTTTCCTTTATGATTCAGGCGATGAAGCTTCGCCGGATCGAAAAACTGCCCTGTTTTCTTATTGTGTATAAATGCGTCATGCTCCCAGGAATTCCACAGCCCGCGCACAACATCCAAATGCTCCTGTGCGATCGCGTAACGTTCAGTATGTTCTGGCAAATTAGACTTACTATGGTTGCGCGCCGCTCCTTCCTGCGGAGAAGTAACAAGATTCCAGCCTGCCCTGCCCCCGCTGATATGGTCCAGCGACATCAATTGTCTGGAGATAGTGAATGGCTCAGTAAAAGATGTAGAGAACGTCCCTACTAAACCAATATTTTTGGTAACTGATGCCAGCGCAGATAAAATGGTGATCGGTTCAAAACGGTTTAAAAAATGAGGAATCGATTTTTCAGAAATAAATAAGCCGTCTGCAATGAAAATAAAACTAAACAAGCCTTTTTCGGCTGTTTGCGCCTTTTTCATGTAAAATTCAATATTCGTGCTGGCCGAGGGATCAATATCGGGATGACGCCAGCCGTCAGTTGTTCCCCCAACACCGTGAATCATGGCTCCAAACTGAATAAAATCTGAACGTGTCATCTTTTTGCCTCCTTTATCTTTGGATATAATTCGCAAGTGCAAGATCAAGGTGTTCAATGCCGATTTCAGTTATCCCTTGATAGTGATTGCCGCGCCCGATTTCAACCACAGGCACATGGCGTACCCCATATTTCACCTGTAAAATATCTCTAAGCTTTTCTTTTTCTGAAACATCGATATTTTGGAACGGGAACCCTTTTTCATTCAAATAATTCTTGACTTCTTCACAATACGAACAGCCTTTTTTACTCCAAACCACAATGTTCAAAACATCACTCATTCTTCTGTCCCTCCTTAACGTTTTGCAGCTAAAACTGCATCGCTCAGCAGCTGATAAGACAGCTGTTTTTCTTCAGCATTTTTGATCGGTGTAAAAATAACAAAATCATTGATTTTGTATGTGCCTGATAAACGTGTTAATTCTTCTGCCACTTCTTCCTTTGTTCCGGCAATAATCCCGGTTTTTTGCACGATGATGTCATAGGGCTCTGTGACGTTTTCCAGATAGGCCTCAGCCTGTTCGCGGGAACCGACGTTGACCTTACGCCCGTCTTTCAAAACCACTTTTATCGATTCACGCGACACAATATGTTTTTCCGCTTCTTCTTTTGTATGTGCCGCAAAAACAGCGGGGGCAAGATGAAATTCAGCCTCAGATCCTGGCGGGAGATGCGCGTCAAATGCTCGGCGGGCTTCCTTCAGCACTTCCTCTTCACCGTTAATAAAGTAAGCAAAGACAAAAGAGATTCCCAGTTTTGCAGCCGAAATGGCACTCTCTGCGCTTCCTCCCAATAGAAAAATACCCGGCTTCCGATCAACCTGCGGCCTAGGACGCAATGCAGCATAGCGGTGGGTATCAGGAAAATCATCCCGAACGAAATGAGTAAGCTCCTCCAGTTTTTCATCAAACTGACGCACCGGTTTTTTATATTCAGCCTGCAGCGCGTCTGTGGACAGCTGAAACCCGCCGGGCGCTTTGCCCACTCCAAGATCTATACGGCCGGGAGCTAACGCTGATAGAAGATGGAATTGCTCCGCTACTTTATAGGAGCTGTAATGCTGCAGCATCACTCCGCCTGATGCTAAACGAATTTTTCTTGTGCTTGCAGCAAGATAGCCTAAAAGAACCTCGGGTGCAGACCCTGCAATCTCATCATTATTGTGATGTTCGGCCACCCAAAATCGGTAATATCCACACTCTTCAGCCATTTGCGCCAATTTCACTGTATGCTGTAATGTATCAGCTGCTGTCTCCCCTTCACCAATCAAGCTTTGGTCTAAAATACTTAAGCGGATCATATCACCGGCTCCTTTATGTGTTCTTTTGGTTCAAATAAATATTCCGGCGAAACACGGAGGAGAAACTGCCTCGTTCTGTCTTTTTTGGTATGGCGGAAGACTTCCTCCGGGGTTCCTTGCTCAACAATGACTCCTTCATCCATAAAAACAACTTGATCAGAGACCCTTCTTGCAAACTCCATTTCATGTGTAACAACAATCATGGTGGCTCCGGTTTTCACGATTTCCAGCATTACCTCAAGCACTTCACCGACCAGCTCCGGGTCAAGCGCTGCCGTCGGCTCATCGAACAGCAGCACATCAGGATGAATGGCAAGCGCCCTTGCTATCCCGACCCTCTGCTTTTGTCCTCCCGATAACTGACTCGGATAAGCGTTCAATTTATCTTGAAGCCCGACCTTTCTCAGTTCATTTTCCGCTACGGCATACGCGTCTTGTTTTCTCATTTTCCGGGCAATCGTCAAGCCCTCCATGACATTTTCAATTACCGTTTTGTGAGCAAACAGGTGGTATTGCTGAAATACCATTGCCGTCTGTTTTCTGAGCCAGTGAACCTCTTTTTTGGACGGAAAGCTGCAATTAATCACTTTGTCATGTATAGAAATGATCCCTTCGTCTGGACGTTCTAATAAATTCAGGCACCGTAAAAAGGTGGTTTTCCCTGATCCGCTCGGCCCGATAATCGTCACAACTTCTCCCTTGCGTACCGTGAGATTTATCCCTTTTAATACATGGTGGATGCCAAACTGTTTATGGATATTCTTAATCTCAATCATAAAGTGCCTCCTTGAAATCTGGCTGCCTTTCTCTCTAATACTCCATTTACGGATTCTAGGATAAGAGTCAGCACCCAATAGATAATCGCTGCTCCGATAAACGCTTCTAAAAATGCATAATTATCAGAAGCAACGATAGTCGCCGTCCCTGTAATCTCTGGGACAGCCACTATAGCCGCGATAGAGGTGGTATGCAAAAAGCCGATACCCAAATTTGTGAAGTTTGGGATGGAAACCATCAACGCCTGCGGCAATATTACACGCCGAAAGGTTTGGCTGTGTGTCAAGCCGATTGAATAAGCCGCTTCGACCTGTCCGGTATCCATCGCCAGAATGCCCGACCGGATGATTTCTGTCAGATAAGCTCCGGCAGTTAAAGACAAGGCTATGATGACAAACATGGAGACCGGTATCTCATTGGCGGACCAGCCGAGATGAAAAAAACTGCTGACTTGATCTGCAACAGGCGGTATCCCTAAATAAATCAACATAATGTGAAGAATTGCAGGTGTACTTCGAAAGAAAGACACATAAAACCTTGAGCAAGCCACCAAGCCCTTAATTCTAAAAATTCTAACAATTATATTTCCAAGAGCCACGAGAAATCCAAACACAATCGGCAAAACAGCCATCATCAATGTCAGAGGAATGGTCTTTACCATTTCTTTCATGGCGGAAACGATAAACGGAAAGTCAAATTGCAATCTTCTCCCCCCTCATCCGAAGAAATATATCAATGTATGTTCATGTCAAAAACAGTAACAATCCTTGTTTGATTCTTCTTGATTCGTTTTTCTGCCACTCGAAAGAACCATTCGAATAAAATCGCTACAGCATAATAAACAATGGATAGCGCAATGTAAACTTCAAGAGAATGGTTGCTTGAGGTAATCAGTGTTTGGCCCCTTCCGGACATATCCATAACACCTATTGAAAAAGCTAGAGATGTATCTTTTAAAGAACTGATCACCATGTTTCCCATATTCGGAAACGCTTGGACAAGTGCCTGGGGCAGAACGATTCGCCTGAAGGCCTGACTACCGCTTAAGCCAATACTGTACGCCGCTTCCGTTTGGCCTTTATCTACACTGCCCACCCCCGCTCGAATGATTTCTGCGGCTGCCGCTGCATTGCTTAACGCGTAGGTTGCGACAGCAGCATAAAACGGGTCCATTTTTGTTGTATCAATCCCGATAAGCCCCGTAAGCGCCGGGATTCCGTAAAACACGATGAAAAGCTGCACCATGATAGGCGTTCCCCTGAAAAATGAGATATACACTTTTGCCAATTGATTTACAATTGGCATATTGTAGATGCGGGGCAGTGCCAGAAAGAGTCCTAATACAAAACCGAAAAGCAAGGACAGTGTTAAAATGTATAATGTAACCGGTAAATAAGCGGTTAACGTCGGCACAAAATCTCCAATCATGTTCATATCAAACGCTTTTTCCATCACTGCTCCCTCTCTTTTTACCTAATACTGCTCTTTGGAATAGTCGTCACCAAGCCATTTCAAACTGAGCCTTTTCAGCGTTCCGTCATCAATGATTTCCTGTAAGGCTTTATCAATATCGTCACTTAACGTTTGTTCATTTTTGTTAAACATAAAATACACTTTAGCATTTGAAAGCACATGACCGACGGTTTTTTCTTTAATAGCGCTCGTCTTGTTTTGAAAGTCTACTGCAAAAGGCGTTGAGATCGTTGCGTCCGCACGCCCCGATTTCAGCTGATTCGCAGTCTCATTTGCGCCTTGGCCCTCATAGGCAATCTCAAACGGCCGTCCATTATCCTCATTCCATTTTTTCAGTACAAGCGCTCCGTTGGAGGTTGCACTCGTAATCACCCGTTTTCCTTTTAAGTCTTCAATTCCACGGATCGTATCGTTATTTTGAAGCACAGTAATTTTTAAAGGAAAATGGTTGTAAGGAACCTTGTTAAACAGAAATTTTTTCTTACGCTCTTTGCTTTTCTCCATTTGATGTGCCACGATATCGACTTTATGCTGTCCGAGGCTGACAAGCAGGTTGGAAAATTCCATCGTTTTAAATGTAAATTTATAATGTGGCAGGCGCTTATCAAGCTCTTTGATCAGTTCGACATCATAACCGGTTAAATCGCCTTTTTCATCGATAAAGCAAATATTCGGAAATTGGGTTCCAGTTCCGACCGTGATCGTCTGTACCTTCTTTTGCCCGGCTCCCGTCGTTTGACTGCCTGCACCGCAAGCTGACAGAACTGTTATAAGCGAAAATAATATTGCCATGAATGCTGCTTTCGTTTTCATCTCATCGCCCCATTTATTTTTCAAAACTTGATTTTGAATAATCTGCCCCGAGCCATTTTCGGCTTAGTTTTTTTAGCGTTCCGTTTTTCTCCAGCTTTTTAATCGCTTGATCCGTGTCATCCGCCAAGGTTTGGCTGCCTTTATTAAACATAAAGTACACCTCGGTATCTAATAACACGTCACCGACTGTCTTTTGGCGGAAGGCGTGCGTTTTATTCTGAAAATCGACGGCAAACGGTGTAGCTATTGTTGCATCTGCGCGCCCGGTTTCAATTTGATTGGCGGTGTCATTGCTTCCCTGTCCCGCATATCTCAAATGAATCGGGCTGCCGTGCGTTTTGTTGTACTTTGTAATATAATCTGCCGCATTTGACGTGGCGCCAACTATGACTGTTTTTCCGTGTAAGTCTTTTAATGTATGAATCTTGTGATTATCCTCTTTCACCGTGATGTACATCGGCGAGTAGTTATATGGGACTTTATGATACAAAAAACGCTTTTCTCGTTCTTTATTTTTGGCCATATTGTGCGCAATCACATCAATTTTTTTATTTCCGAGACTCGTCAGCAAATTTGAGAAATCCATCGTTTTAAATTCAAATGTATATTGAGGCAACTCCTTATCGATGGCTTTCATCACTTCAATGTCATACCCGGTCAAATCGCCTTTTTCATTTAAAAACGCAATATTCGGAAAATCTGTTCCAGTGCCGACTATGACCGTTTGAGCCTGACGATCTGTTTTGTTATTTGTTTGCGAACATCCCCCGCCAAGTAATGCAAACACTGACAGCAGCAAAACCAATCCTTTACGCTTATTCATAGGCTGCCTCACATCATGCCCAGCTGGGCGCACCTAAAAGCGTTGGGTTAAATCGTTCCGGAATCAAAACCTTGTGCATCATCACACCTATGTCCCCGTCTTTTTCCTGCTCAAAATACACTTCATACCCTCTCCTTCTGTACATGTCAGCAAGCCAAGGATGCTTGCGCGCCGATGTGCCGAGTGTCAGCGCAGGAGCCTTCAGCATATCTCGAAGCACTTTTTCTTCAACATACGTAAGCAGCTTACTTCCGGCGCCTTGCCCTTTATATTCCGGCAGTGTCGCAAACCACCACACAAACGGATATTTTGAAGGAGGCGTCTCACTCTCCCACGGGAACCTGATTGTAATCGTTGAAATCAGCTTCCCATCCCGCTCCAGCACAATCGCTGAATGATGTTCAATATTTTCTGATACCATTTGGATATCAGCTCTCGTGGATGGCCAATCAATATCCAGCTGCCGAATGGGCTGAAATGCGCTGTTAACCAGTTTCAACAGCTCCGATGCATCTTCAACAGTTGCCAGTCGAAAAATATCCTCACTCATTTTTGTCACTCCTCTTCTCAAAATATATAATTCCTATTTGTTTACTAAGCTTTTATTATTTATACTATAAAGCATACTCTGATCTTTGACTAATCAAAAAAAGTAAACCTTCACTTCAGTATTTTTAATGATGAAAAACAGGAGGGAGCACATTGGAGTTACGCTCAATCAAAACGTTTCATACGATTGTAAAATTTGGAAGCTTCTATAAAGCTGCAGAAATACTCAACTACTCGCAGCCGACGATATCGATGCGTATGAAGCAATTAGAGCAGGATTTAGGCGTACTGCTGTTTGAAAGAGGAAAAAACCTGCAGTTGACAAAAGCAGGGAAACTTTTTTATGAACGAACAGGAGATCTTTTGATGCAATACGAGGCGCTTAAACACAACCTCTCCGACTTAAAGGAAGAAGAGGCAGGCATTATCAACATAGGGGTTTCAGAGCCAACCGCCAGTCTGATATTCCCCGAGATTTTAAAGGATTTCTTAAAGGACTACCCAAAGATAACGGTTAATATCAAGGTTGATGACGCCAATACCTGCAGTCAAAAGCTTTTAGACGGGACGATTGATTTTGCAGTCTGCGGCGAGCCGGAGCTGATTCTTGAAAATTACTACCATCCATTTTTTTATGACACATTAAATGTGATTGTATCTGATCAACATCCGCTCGCTGAGAAGAAGGCTGTCCATTTGTCTGATTTAGCAGAAGAGCGCTTCATATTTACGCCCGCCAATTGCCCCATTCGCTTACAAATTGAACAGCACTTACATAGAGAACTCGGGAATCGCTACAAAAAAATGGAGCTCACAAGCAGCATGTCACATGAATATTACGTACGTGAAAACATCGGAATTTCAATCTTTACCAGCACTGCACATTCTAAACCGTTCAACGGCACTAAAGTCATTCCAATTCTGAACCTGGATATCACCCCGCCCATAGGGCTGTTGACAAATCAAAAAGAAAATCATTTTGACCGCGCCACGAAGGACTTAATCGCCCGGATAACCAAACGTTTTCAGCAGCACAGCAAAGAATTGGAAGGAACCTCTAATAAGACCATTACAGGATAACTGAAAAAATAAAAACCACCTCCTGATTCATCAGGAGATGGTTTCACGGTTTAAAGCTCGATCGTCTCACCGACCGACATGACTTTGCCGACTCCGCCCGGCAGGCTGTCAGCGAATGCTTCTGGGTCTTGTTCGATGACCGGGAATGTATTGTAATGCACCGGCACGACCTGTTTTGCGCGCAGCCATTCAGCGGCAAGCTTGGCGTCTTCAGGCCCCATCGTAAAGTTATCGCCAATCGGCAGGAAAGCAAGGTCGATATGATTCAATTCGCCAATGAGTTTCATATCAGAGAAAAGAGCCGTATCGCCCGCGTGGAAAATCGTTTTATCTTCTACAGTCAGCAAAATACCGGCAGGCATGCCTGTGTAAGTGATCGTTTTGTTTTCTTCATCTGTGATGGCTGATCCATGAAAGGCCTGTGTGAGCTTCACTTTTCCAAAATCGAACTGGCGGGAGCCGCCAATATGCATTGGATGAACATTCAAGCCTTTCCAGCCTAAGTACACAGCGAGCTCGTTTGGGGCTATAACCAACGCGTTATTTTGCTTGGCGATTTGTTCAGTATCACCGACATGGTCATTGTGGCCGTGCGTTAGTAAGATGACATCCGCTTTTACATCCTCCGGCTTTATATCCGTTAATGAATTCCCTGTTAAAAACGGATCAAAAATAATATGATGGTCCTTCGTTTCCACTGTGATTACAGAATGTCCGTGATATGTCACTTTCATTTCTTTCACCTCGTCACATGATTTTGATTTTTTTATTTTCCCTTTTTAAAAAGCTGAAAAACTTATGTTGTTTGATTCTTGTTAATGACATTGAGGCCTCCGGTGGCTTCAATAACAGTCCCTGTCACAAGGTCTGAGTTCTCCTCACACAAGAAAGCGATAATCCGGGCGATATCCTCGCCTGTACCGGATCTTCCTATCGGCGTTTTTTCTTTGCCGATTCGCATTCTGGCTTCCTCTATCGATGCTTCTTTCATGTCGCCGACAATGTCTCCCGGGCAAACCATGTTGGCGGTTATGCCGAATTCGGCTTCTTCAATGGCAATTGTCTTCGTCAAAGAAGCCAAGCCCACTTTCGCAGCGCCAAATGCCGATCGGTGAAGCCAGCCGGGCGCGTGAGCCGCACCTTGGAATCCGTACGTAATGATGCGTCCAAATTGCTGTTTTCTCATAATAGGAATAACCGCTTTGAATAAATGAAAGACGGCGCTTAAATTTCCTTCCAGCATGCCATACCATTCATCATCAGTATAATCGGCTAACTTTTTACGTTCAAATATGTATGGTCCCGCGTTGTTAATCAAAAAGTCGATCCTTCCGAAGCGGTTTAAGGCAGCCTCTGCAATACGCAGCAGATCTTCTTTTTTGGTGACATCACCTTTTACAAATTGCAGCCGGTCAAGACAATCGGGACAGGCTTCCTTCAGGCGGCCGACTGCCTCCTCATCCTGTCTGTAATTGACTGTTACTGAATACCCCTTTGCAAGCAACGTTTCAGTCACTTTGCGGCCTAAACCCTTCGAACCGGCAGTAATTAAAGCATGTCGCACATGAATACCTCCCAAAGCAACGTCGCCGCTTTCAATAAAGTGTTTCTTCTTCTACTTTACTATAAAAGGCTTGCAATATCACTTTTTACACTTTGGCATACAAAAAAAGCTGCCTGTACAGACAGCTTATTCTGCAGGAGATGAAGACTCCTGATCAGGCATATCGACATAACCGCTTTGATATGCTTCTGAAATGAGCCTTGTTGTCTCCTGGCTTTCTTGTTCATCATAAATATAGCGTTCCGGTTCTTTTTTCATCATTCTGCCTCCCATCATTATAGAGGTAGGTTGGCTATAATGACGGGATTTTATGAAGGAAATTTTAACAAACTCCTGCTGCCACGCAAGCTTTCGCTTTTTCAAGCGCCTGCTTTACCTGTTTGAATCCGGTGCCCCCGGCGCTCATTCTTTTTTCAACTGCGTAGTAAGGGTCTAATACAGTGTAAATATCTTCTTCGAATAGTGTGCTCGCCTGCTGAAAATCGCCAAACGGCATATCGCTTAAATAGATCCCTCTTTCGATGCATGTGTACACAAGTTTCCCGACCACTTCATGCGCTTCTCTGAACGGCATTCCTTTTTTAGCTAAATAATCGGCCAGTTCCGTCGCGTTTGAAAAGTCTTGTTTTGTCGCTTGCTTCATGACGTCTTTGTTTACAGTCATTGTTTGGATCATGCCTGTGAAGATTTGCAGGCTGCCCTCCACCGTTTTCACCGTGTCAAACATGCCCTCTTTGTCTTCCTGCAGATCTTTGTTGTAAGCGAGCGGAAGTCCTTTCATGATCGTAAACAGTCCCATCATATCGCCGTATACGCGTCCTGTTTTGCCGCGGATCAGCTCCGCCATATCAGGATTTTTCTTTTGCGGCATCATGCTGCTTCCTGTTGCGTACGTATCGTCAAGCTCGATGAATTTAAACTCCTGCGAGCACCATAAAATGATTTCTTCAGCGAGACGGGATAGGTGCATCATCAGCATACTGCTGTTGCTTAAAAACTCCAAAATGAAGTCTCTGTCACTGACGCCGTCCAAGCTGTTTTCATAAATGGCATCAAAGCCGAGCAGTTCCGCTGAATAATCACGGTCGATTGGGAAGGTTGTTCCCGCGAGCGCCCCGCAGCCGAGCGGAGATTTGTTAATCCGCTTCATTGAATCCTGAAAACGCTCCTTGTCGCGCTCAAGCATCCAGAAATACGCAAGCAGATGGTGAGCGAATGAAATCGGCTGGGCGCGCTGCAGATGTGTGTAGCCCGGCAGAATCGCTTCAACGTTCGCTTCCGCCTTTTCAATCAGCGCACTTTGGAATGCCTCAATCAGCTCGATGATGTGGCCGACATGATTCTTCAAATATAAATGCATGTCAGTCGCCACCTGGTCATTCCGGCTTCTGCCGGTATGCAGCTTGCCGCCAAGAGGACCGATTTCGTCAATGAGCATTTTCTCAATGTTCAAATGAATATCCTCATAATCGACTGAGAATTCCAATGCTCCCTCCTCTGCTTTTTGCAAAAGGGTATTCAGGCCCTCTCGGATTTTCAGCTCTTCTTCTGCTGTCAGAATACCGCATTTTTTCAGCATGGCAGCATGTGCGAGAGACCCTGTAATGTCTTCAGCAACTAAATTTTGGTCAAATGATATGGACGCGCCGAACTCGTCGACCCATTTTTCCGGTGTTTTTTGAAATCGGCCTCCCCAAAGCTTCTTCATGCTTTAATCTGCTCCTTCTTTTTCACGATGCTGTTCACTTTTGTCGGAAGTCCCCAAAGCTCGATAAATCCGATTGCTGCATGGTGATCAAATGCATCGTCTTTTGTATATGTTGCAAGTTTTTCATCATATAGAGAGTATTCCGATTTACGTCCTTCTACAATTGCATGGCCTTTAAACAGCTTCACGCGGACAATGCCTGTGACATGCTTTTGCGTTTCTTTTAAGAAAGCGTGCAGCGCGTCTTTTAACGGCGAGAACCATAAGCCGTTATAAATGATTTCTGACATTTTTTGCTCGATGATCGGTTTAAAGTGGGCTACCTCTTTCACCAGTGTCAAATCTTCTAATTCTTTATGCGCTTTGATCAGTGTCATCGCACCAGGGCATTCGTATACTTCCCGGGATTTAATGCCGACGAGGCGGTTTTCCACGTGGTCGATACGTCCGACACCATGCGCGCCCGCCATTTCATTCAGCTTCAAGATCAGCTCAGAAAGCGAGTAGGAAACACCGTCAATGGAGACAGGCACGCCCTGTTCAAATGCAATTTCAATCACTTCCGGCGTGTCCGGCGTTTTTTCCAGCGGAGCTGTTAAATCGTATGCACCTTCTGGCGGCGCCGCCCATGGATCTTCTAAAATGCCGCACTCATTGGCGCGTCCCCAGAGGTTTTGGTCGATAGAATACGGGCTGTCAAGATTGATCGGAATCGGAATGCCGCGGCTAGCCGCATATTCAATTTCTTCTTCACGTGACCACTGCCATTCGCGAACCGGCGCGATGACTTCAAGATCAGGGTTTAATGATTTAATGGAGACTTCAAAACGAACCTGGTCATTTCCTTTCCCTGTGCATCCGTGGGCAATCGCCTGTGCATCTTCTTTTTCCGCAATTTCAACCAGTTTTTTCGCGATCAGCGGTCGAGATAATGCCGAAACAAGCGGGTATTTTCCTTCATACATCGTGTGGGCCTGCAAAGAAATAAGCGCGTAGTCCTGTGCAAATTCTTCTTTTGCATCGATCACGTAGGAGTTTGTCGCGCCGACTTCAAGCGCTTTCTGCTGAACAAATGCCAAATCTTTGCCCTCACCGACATCCAGGCAGCAGGCGATTACATTATATCCTTGCTCCTGAAGCCATTTTATTGCGACGGAAGTATCAAGACCTCCTGAGTATGCTAATACGACTTTTTTCTGTTCTGACATGATAATAATCCCCTCTCAACCGTGTTACTATTTTGTATAAAAATAAATTATATTTAATAAAAATACATTTTGTATGTATACACTTTAACAAGTACGTTTCGTTTTTTCAAGCCTTTTATAAAAAAAACTTCACCTAAATTTCAGGTGAAGTTTCGTAGTATTTATTCATTTACTTGTCTTTTCTGATTTCTCTGACCACATGTGCAAGTTCGGGAATAATCAGCTTATTCATTGCCAGCTTTACCGCGCCGCTTGAGCCTGGCGTTGAGAAAACAGCGGTATGCTGAATGACGCCGGCAGCTGCTCTCGACATGATTGCGGCAGAGCCGATATCCTCTGTATAACTCAGCATCCTGAATATTTCTCCAAAGCCGGGCAGTTCTTTCGAAAACAGCGGCGTAATGGCTTCAATTGTGACATCCCGATCTGCTATGCCTGTCCCTCCGTTTAAGAGTACCGCGTCTGTCTGTTCATCCATGCAGCCCGCAAGCACTGACCGCTGCAAAGCATCCTTTTCGTCTTTTACAATTTCATATGCAGCAATATGATGACCGGCTTCTTCTAAAAATGAGATCATCAGCTTGCCGCTTTTATCGGTTTCCTCTGTCCTCGTGTCACTGACAGTAATCACTTTGCACCGAACGATATCGGGAGCTTCTTGTTTATGCTCTTGAACGCTCATTGGCCCACCTCTTTTATGTTTTCTGTCTGTCACTATCATGCATCAACAAAAAAGCACATTCAAGAGAATGTGCTTTCATGCGATTTATTTTGCTAAACGAACAACGTCGCGCGCAATCATGACTTCTTCATCAGTCGGAATGATCATGACTTTTACCGGAGAATGCGGATAGCTGATGAAAGCTTCCTCGCCGCGCACGTTATTAAGCGCAGGATCCCAGTATACGCCCATGAATTCTAAACCGCGAAGAACGCGTTCTCTGACTTCCACACTGTTTTCACCGATACCGGCAGTAAAGATGATCGCATCGACACCGCTCATTCTTGCAGCGTAAGAACCGATGTATTTGTGGATTCTGCTTGCGAATACTTCAAGAGCCGTTTCCGCGCGCTCATTTCCTTCTTTCGTTGCTTCAACGATGTCACGAAGATCGCTTGAGAAACCGGAAATGCCGAGCAGTCCGCTTTTTTTGTTTAATGTATTCAATACTTCGTCAGCCGTTTGGCCTGTTTTCTCCATGATGTATGGAATCAGGGCAGGGTCGATGTTTCCAGAGCGTGTGCCCATTGCTACACCGGCCAGCGGCGTAAAGCCCATGGATGTGTCAATTGATTTTCCGCCTTCAACAGCGGCAATACTTGCTCCGTTTCCAAGGTGGCAGGAAATCAGGCGCAAGTCTTTTAACGGACGGCCGAGAAGCTCTGCCGCACGCTCAGTTACATATTTATGTGAAGTGCCGTGGAAGCCGTATTTACGGATGCCGAATTTTTCATAGTATTCATACGGCAAGCTGTACAGGTAAGACTGCTCAGGCATTGTTTGGTGGAATGCCGTATCAAATACAGCTACCGCAGGAACATTTGGAAGCACTTCTTTGAACGCTTTAATTCCAACGATATTTGCCGGATTGTGAAGCGGTGCCAATTCAGAAATATCTTCGATTTCCTTAATGGTTTCATCCGTTAATAAAACAGAATCGCTGAATTTCTCTCCGCCGTGAACGACACGATGGCCAATTCCGTCAATTTCATTCAAGTCTTTAATAATGCCGAATTCCGTCAACTTATTCAGCAGCATTTTAACAGCTACCGCATGATCCGGAATATCAGTTACTTCTGTATTTTTTTCGCCGTTCACAGAAATTGTGAATACGCTGTCGGCGATACCGATTCGTTCAACTAAACCCTTCGTTAAAACGGTTTCTGAAGGCATTTCGAAAAGCTGAAATTTCAAAGACGAGCTTCCTGCGTTAATTGCAATAATTTTGGACATGATTGACGCTCCTTTATACTCTGTATCAACAACTTCGTTTTTCGTACTTTTTTCCCGGTGAATATCAACATCTTCTCCGAAAAATATCTGACTTTTCCATTTAAACATTGTCATGTCGGCTTTTCAAGTCAACTTGCGTATTGATAACGCTTACAATAAGAAGTCGTTATTTTCAGACACATTCCCTATAAGTTTTGTATTGATGAACGCTTACAATTTGCGGTTTTTCCCTCTGTATTTTGTGTTTCAAAGCTGGATTCAATTCGTCAAGTCCGGTCAAATAAAAGCAGCTTAGGCATCGACCTCATAGGGCTGCCTAAGCTGCTTTTAAAACACTTACTTTTCTTTTTTAAACCATTCATCAAATTGAGCCATCATATCAAGCATCGCCTTTTGATTGGAGAAAGACGGAAGATTCGCAAGCAGAATTTGCCCCGGCGATTTCGTATTCTCTCCTTGTTTCTGAAGCACAAGGATGCTTTTGGCATGCGCTTCGTCTTTAAAAATAGATTTTGGCAGCTGCAACAGTGCGTTGATATGAACCTTATCTTTGAAAAACTGTTTCAGCTTGCCGCTTTGGGAGCTCTCAAACAAATGATTCGGAATCATAAAAAATAAGTAGCCGCCTGGTTTGGTATGCTTGACGCTCTGTTCAATAAACAGATGATGAGCGAAGGAATGGCCTTCGTCAGCTTTGAGCTCAAACGCTTCTGCTCCTTCGTCATTCGGATAATAGCCGACTGGCAGATCACAAATGACCGTGTCAACTGGATCGATAAACAACGGCTCAAGGCTGTCCTGGTGAAAAAGCTCAAGCTCTTTTTTCAGAAGGTTCGCTTGGGCATAGGCGATCTTCAAGAGCACATCATCAATTTCAATGCCAAAGCTGTTTGCCGTTTTTTCAGACAGCTGGTTCAGCACGGTAAACAGAAGGTTCCCAGTTCCCAAGGCTGGATCAAGAATGGCCAGTTCCTTTTTGTCCGCCATAAACTTATTCACCAAATAGCTGATGAAAAGCCCAATCGTATCCGGCGTCATTTGTCTGTTTGGATGGGAGATATCTTTCATTCCTTTAAGGACGGCAAGCTGAAAAGCCTTGCGTACCCACTCATGCTCATACGTGCCGAATTCCGCTTTTTCAAGCAGAGCCTGAAGTTGTTTGGTTTTCTGATCAGCAGGCAGTTTCAGCTGATCCGTTTTTTCAAGAAAATACATTTCTCCTGCTTCGGCCAGCGCCTCTATATATGAAATCTGCAATTCATTCTTTATCATAATCGCGGCTTCGTTTAACAGCTCATACACCGCACCTACATGGTCTTTTTCCATATTGTGTTCCTCCTTGCCATAAAAAAAGCTCCGGCGGCAGCCTGGAGCTTTTTTCCCTGCTTACTTCACTAATGCCTTAGCAGCCTCAATTGGCTTTTCATAGTTCGGGTGGTTTGTTGCTTCGCTTACATATTCAGCGTAAACGACTTTTCCGTTCTCATCAAGGACAAATACGGAACGCGCAAGCAGACGAAGTTCTTTAATATACACACCGAACGCTTCGCCAAATGACATATCTCTGTGGTCAGACAGTGTTTCCACTTTGTCAATTCCGTTAGCGCCGCACCAGCGCGCTTGCGCAAATGGAAGGTCTGCACTGATTGTGTAGACGTTGACATCTCCAAGCTTTGCAGCTTCTTCGTTAAAACGGCGTGTTTGTGCATCACAAACACCTGTATCAATTGAAGGGATAACAGAAATAATCGTTACCTTTCCTTTCATGTCAGCTAACGATTTTTCTTCAAGGCTGTTAGTCAGCACTGTGAAATCAGGAGCTTGATCTCCTACCTTCACTTCTTGTCCGACAAGTGTAACCGGACCGCCTTTGAATGTAATTTCAGCCATTATAATTCCTCCCTTTTGTATGTATGTCTCTATCATAGTAAAGTTTCCTGCAAACTGCAAAGTTTATGCCAAAAAAAAGTTAACTGCGGCCAGCGCAGTTAACCTTTTTTTAATAATTCATATTGTTCATTTGGTTTTGATTTTGGCCCTGGCCTTGGTTCTTGTTATTTTTCTTGAACATTTGCTGGATGCGTTCGAGTGTTTGAGGGGCTGCGTCTAAAATTTTCTCTATTAAATGGGTATTTTCATCTAAATGAAGCATTCTGATGCCTGACGATCCGACAATTAAAAACGCGATCGGCGTAATGGACACACCGCCCCCGCTTCCGCCTCCGAAAGGAAGTTTCTGTTCTCTTGTCTCATCGTCTTCCGATTTCTTTTCGGCCGGCTTTCCGCCAAACTCGCTTCCGCCTGCGGCGAATCCGAATCCAACTTTAGAAACAGTTAAAATCACACTTCCATCAGGCGTTTCTACTGGATCTCCGATGATGGTGTTAACATCAATCATTTCCTTCAAGTTTTCCATTGCGGTTTTCATTAAACCTTGGATGGGATGGTCTGCCATATACGCTTCCTCCTTAAACTGATGAATCATTCTTTGAAGTCATTCTAGCCGACGGATTCTTCTTTAATACGGATAGCTCCCGTCCGTATTTGACGAATTTGAAAGCTGCAAGCATAGCATGTCCAAAGCGAAAAAAGAATATACACTGAAAATGGGTCTTGGAAACAGGGACTTGAAACGACGGGATCACCTCATAGACAGGTTTATTCACAAAGTCCAGGTGGTCGTAGAGCATTGCTGCGATACCGCCCTTCACACCCCATACAGCACCTGTTAACACACCTGTCACTGCCGCGTCCTGAATTCCGATTACTGTAACCCATTCTAGTTTTGTGATATGTAAATGCGCGAGAAAAGACGCGCTGATTTTCCGCAGTCTGGTGACCTGATGCAAAAGCATTTCGATTTTATTAATGCTTTGCTGCACATCGTTTTGTGTAATTTTTTTCTTTCCGCTGCTTTTTTTCATTTTAGATTCAGTTTTTTGTTTGATATCCACTGTTCCGTCTTCTTTGTTCACCTTAATCGCCGGGATTGTTTTTTTGATCCTTATAAGGCCAAACAGCGCCGTAATCTTCAAAGTCAATTTGTCATTATCAGCGGCATGAAGATACTCCAGCGCGACATGGATTTTCATTCTGAGAAGCAGTACGATCCCTATGAGAATAAGAATGGCTGTCAGTACATACACCATATTCTTCACTTCCTCTAGGAGCATTATCGCCAATTCCTAAAAAAATAAACCCGGACAGAGGTCCGGGTTATCGGTTATTTGCGGTATAATTTTTCATGCACCACGGTGGTATCCGCGATGTAATCATGAATCCCTTGTTTTGTAGGTGAAAAAGCAACAACGATATATAAAATCCAAATCTTATCAATATACCGTCCAACCACTTCACGAAAAATCACTGTACTCCATGTCAGCTTGCTAACTTGCTTCACAGAAACCACTTTGAGGCCGAACACCATTTTACCAAGCGTCTGCCTGAAGTATTTAGTCATTAGTGCGAAGTAGGCAAGATACACAATAAGCGTTGTCACACTGTAAGCCGAGAAGGTAAACATGCCGGATGTTTTCGGCAGATCCAATACGGTAAAGAGGGGAGAAACGAGCAAATGGTTTAATCCCCATATCACGAGCCAATCAAGCAGGAAAGCCCAGAAACGAACCCAAAAGCCAGCATAGGCATGTGTCAGCTGCTCCGCTTCTTGCGGGCCTTTGATGTCATTGCGCTCTAACTCTTCATATGTCGCGTCCATTATTGTTCCCTCCTACTTCGCATAGAGATACATCATTCTCGGCGAACCGGATTGCGATAGAATTTCTCTCATATTCAAAAAATCAATTTCACTTTTAAACATTTTGTTCGCGCCCATGGAAAACAGTGAGCCTAATCCGAAGCTTTCCTCATAAGAAATGACAGAGGCGTTTTTCAAATCCTTGTGATCCTTTTTCATCGCCGTAATGGTATCCTCATAAAAACCAAGCTCATCAACGAGGTTCAGTTTTTTTGCCTGCCGTCCGTCATACACGCGGCCGTCCGCAATTTTCTTTACCTCTGCTTTCGGCATGCTGCGCCCTTTTGAAATGACATCAACAAAGCCTTCATACGAATTATCAACCATCGATTGCATGATGTTTTTTTCTTCTTTCGTCATCTCACGGGAAGGAGACATAATGTCCTTATGGGCCCCGCTCTTAATCGTTTCAAAAGAAATGCCAAGCTTATCGGCAAGCTTTGAATAATTGACGCTTTCCATAATGACGCCGAGTGACCCAGTCAGGGTTTCCGGTGTCGCAAAAATCTTATCAGCCGCTGTTGAGATGTAATAGCCTCCTGATGCTGCCATCGAACCCATTGACACGTAAATCGGTTTTTTAGTTTCTTTCTTGATTTCTTCCAGTTTCTTATGTATTTCAGCACTTTCATACACTCCGCCACCCGGAGAATTCACCTTCAGAACGATACCTTTGACCGTCTTGTCATCTTTTGCGCGCTCAAGGTTTTTTAAGAACGTTCTGTGGTTATATCCGTCTGCACCAAGCAGACTGCTTGAGTCCCCATTATCCTGAATGGTGCCGCTGACCTCTAATACGGCAATTTTACTTGAGAGACTGCCGTTTTCCAGCGTCTTTTCCTGCGATTCATCCGTCAGTGATGTGAGATCCGTTTGAGCGCCTTTGACGCTTTCAAAGAAACTCATAGAGATGCTGACGATAATAGACACGCCGAAAATCCCCAGAGCAATCACTAATGCAATCCATCTTTTTGCATTCATTTTTTCTCCTCCTTTTTCCTAAACTCTCTCATTATACGATTCAATATGAAAAATGTTTCACTTCATGAGAAAGCTCCGGCTTAACGGGCTGCCGGCAAACGTGGTACACTTATGGCCAAAGGTATTTTATCACAAATACTGGATGGCAGAAAAACTTAAATATGACAGCAAAGGGGAAATGGGATATGACCGATCAACGCCGTAATGTTTATTTTTTTCACAAACAGGATCAGGAAACAAACGAACAAGCCCGCTCGTTAACACAATTGGCTGAAGAGCATGGATTTACCGTTGTGAACCAGCACTCAGACGCCAATATTATCGCTAGCATTGGCGGGGACGGCACATTTTTGCAGGCAGTCAGAAAGACAAATTTTCGTGACGACTGCTTGTACGTCGGCATTACCAAAAAGGGGAAAGCTCATTTATATTGCGACTTTCATAGTGATGAGCGTGAAAAAATGGTCGATGCTATGACGTTTGAACAAATTGAAGTCAGAAAATATCCGCTGATTGAAGTGACAGTGGATAACGCCAGTCCTTTTCATTGCTTAAACGAGGTTTCCATCCGTTCAAGCATCATTAAAACCTTTGTGATGGACGTGCTGATTGATGATCTCCACTTTGAAACGTTTAGAGGTGACGGAATGATCATCTCAACGCCTACAGGCAGCACCGCCTATAACAAGTCTGTTGCAGGAGCGGTTGTTGATCCGCTGCTCCCATGCATGCAGGTATCTGAGCTTGCTTCTCTTAACAATAACACCTACCGGACACTCGGCTCGCCATTTGTCCTCAGCTCTGACCGAAAGCTGACCCTTCGTGTGGTGCAGGACGGCAACGAACACCCAATCATTGGCTTAGACAATGAAGCACTCAGCACGAGAAATGTGAAAACGATCGAAATCAAACTGTCTAATAAGCAAATCAAAACAGTCAAACTAAAGGACAATTCATTTTGGGAAAAAGTGAAGCGTACTTTTTTATAGAAACTAAAAGGACAGGCAGCTGCCTGTCCTTTTACGATTTCTCATATACAATCTGGCCGTTAATCACGGTTTTTTTAATATCTAAAAGATGAAGCTGTGCGGGGTCAATGGCAAACGGATCACCACTGAGAACTGTAAAATCCGCGTCATAGCCTTCCGCAATTTTTCCGCGTGACTTCTCTTTATAAATGATACCGGCGCTACCTTCTGTATAAAGCTTTATCGCTTCATATACAGGTAAACATTCACTTTCATTATAGCTTGGCCCGTTTTGCTCATGACTGCTTTTCCTGAGAACCGCGGACTGTATCCCTAGAAGCGGGTCAACAGGCTCAATCGGGGCATCTGAACCACCAGCGCATAAAATGCCTTTAGATATGAGAGTTTTCCAGGCAAATGCAGTCTTCATCCGGTCTTTTCCGAGACGGTCAATGACCCACGGAAAGTCGCTTGCAACGAAGTGCGGCTGAAGGTCAAGTGCGATCGGCATGCGTGCTGCTCTCTCGATTAATTCGTTATCAAGCACTTGGGCATGAATAAGCCGATCATGCCGGCCGTTTTTGGGCGGATGCTTTTCTATTGCGTTCAGCACTTTTTCAAAAGCAAGATCACCGATTGCATGAACAGCAACCTCCATCCCTTTTTCTCTCGCTTTGCGAATGAGCCGGCCAAGGGTTTTGTCATCATGAACCTGAACACCATTTGTTGATGGATCATCCTGATATGGTTCCTTCAATAAAGCCGTTCGCCCGCCAAGCGCCCCGTCCGCAAAGATTTTCATCGCACCAAACTCCACATACGGGCCGGACGGTTTCTCCAGCTGCTCCCATCGATCGACCGCTTCATGATGAACGAGCAAATGGCAGCGGAACGGATACTTTCCGCCAGCGGCAGCTTTCTCATAAGCTTTCAACGGCACCGAAACATCACCATAATAGGACAAGTCTTCCGAATGGCCGCCCGTCAGGCCTTTTGTCCAGCAATCCTTTATTGCAGCCGTTAATGCCTCATCAACATAGTGCTGGGAGACTGGCGGGACAGCCTTCAGAATCAAATCCTGCGCCTTATCAAACAGGAGTCCGGTCGGCTCTCCATTTGCATCTTTTACAATGACTCCGCCGTCAGGGTCAGGGGTATTTCTTGAAATTCCCGCTGCTTGAAGAGCCGCAGAATTGACAGCTATTGCATGCCGGCATATACGCTTGAGCAAGACGGGCCTGTCAGGAAACAGGCGATCAAGATCATGCTTAGTCAAGTAGTCAGGTGTCTCAAACTGATTTTCATTCCAGCCCTCTCCAATGAGCCAATCGTTTTTAGGAAGCTGCCGCTCTCTTTCCTTCGCAGCCTGTAAAATTGCATCTTTCGACGTCAGTGCGGATAGATCGAGCTGAAGCTGTTTCTCACCGTGGCCGATCAAATGTAGATGGCTGTCAACAAAACCGGGGAACATCACTGCTCCGTTCAGGCTGATTTCTTCTGTTTCCGGCGACCCGTACTTTTCCTTCAAACGTTCATAGCTGCCGGTGCCTTTTATGACACCATCCTCAACATAAACTGCCTCAGTCCGATCACCTTCTTTGAGCATCGTATAAATGAAACCGCCGTGCCATATCGCCTTCATTCACGTTCACTCTCTTTCTTTACGCCTTTTTATTGGCTTTGAGCTGTTCTTCACGTCTTCTTAATTCCACTCGTCTTATTTTTGCAGAAGCCGTTTTCGGCAGGCTTTCCACAAATTCAATTTCTCTAGGATATTTGTATGGAGCGGTAATCGTCTTCACATGGTTTTGCAGCATTTTGACAAGCTCATCACTGCGTTTTTCATGATTTTGCAGGACTACATACGCCTTTACGATGGAGCCTCTGATTTCATCAGGGCTTGCGACAACAGCACATTCTTTTACTTCTGGGTGCTTAACAAGCGCGTCTTCCACCTCGAAAGGCCCGATCGTATAGCCGGAGCTGATAATAATATCGTCATTTCGGCTTTCAAACCAGAAGTAACCTTCCTCATCTTTTCTTGCTCTGTCTCCCGTTAGGAAATAATCGCCGCGAATTTGTGTTTTCATTCTTTCCGGATCTTTAAAATACTCTTTAAAGAGCGCAGGCGTACTGAGGTGAACAGCGATATCGCCAACCTCACCAGGTTTGCAGATTTCACCGTCTTCATTTATGATCTCCACCTGATTTCCCGGTGTTGGTTTTCCCATGCTTCCCGGTTTAATAGGCGTATCCTTCAAAACACCAACCAAAAGCGTGCTTTCTGTTTGGCCATATCCGTCCCGTACCTTAATGCCAAAGTGCTTTTGGAAAACATCAATGACTTCACGGTTGAGCGGCTCACCTGCGGAAACAGCGCTGTGCAGGGCAGAAAGATCAAAGCGGTCCAAGCCTTCAACCTTCGCCATTAAGCGGTATTCTGTCGGCGTGCAGCAGAAAACATTGATTTTGTAGCGATTTAAAAGCTCTAGATATTTTTCTGCTTTGAATCTGCCGTGGTACACAAAACCGGTTGCTCCGCTGCCAAGCACCGCTAAAAATGGACTCCATACCCACTTTTGCCAGCCAGGGGCAGCAGTTGCCCAGACGATATCCTTTTCAGAAATATCAAGCCAAGCGCCGGCAGAAGTTTTTAAATGAGCAAATGCCCATCCATGTGTATGTACAACACCTTTCGGCTGACCTGTTGTCCCGGATGTATAAGATAAGAAAGCCATATCATCTCTTGTTGTGTCAGCTGTTTTAAATTGGCTTCCGTCCGCTTCAATTGATAAGAGGTTTTTCCAGCCGGCATCATTTTCACCAATAGACAGTGTAATCAGTTTATCAGCCGTACTGACATCCCGGAAAGCGCCAATAAATTTTGAGTAGACGATGGCGCCTTTTACCTCTGCATGTTCAATCCGGTATTCAAGATCTTTCGCGCGAAGCATTTCGGAGCACGGAATGACAACCATTCCTGATTTCAGGATAGCCAAATAAACAGCATAGGCTTCAAGCACCCGCGGAACCATTACAATCAGCTTGTCTCCCTTTTTAAATCCAAGATCAGCTAAGGCCGCTCCGATTTTATTTGTTTCTTCCATCAGCTTTTCATACGACCAAGATTCTTGCTTGCCCGACTCGTCCTCCCACAGAAGAGCGGTTTTTTGTCCAGCGGCACTGAACTTTTCCATTTCATTCACTAAATTATATTGCATAGGGGCAATTAAATCTTCACGTTTTAACACGAACAACTCCTCACTTTCTCCACCCATTATACATAAATACAGGCTCTTTCCGTAAGGATATGCCTAAAAGCAACCTCTGTAAACATAGATTTTATAGGCCGCTGGTCCTTTTTTATATGTAAAAAATGAAAAGGAGTGGGGATACCCCCACTCCTAAGCCATTATGTGAAATTGTAAATTAGAATTGTCCTCCGCCCATGTTTTGTTGAGCAAAAGATACAAGACGTTTTGTGATCTCTCCTCCAACAGAACCGTTAGCGCGAGAAGTTGTGTCTGCTCCAAGGTTTACACCGAATTCAGAAGCGATTTCTAATTTCATTTGGTCGATCGCTTGAGCAGCTCCTGGTACTAAAAGGTTGTTGCTGTTACCTGAGTTATTGTTAGCCATGTGTCTCACCTCCTTGTGAGTATAGAATGTGTCAAAACACATGGCTTCATTCAGAAAAACTTTGGTAATTGTATACAGGAGCTGAAAATTGATTTAAAAGAGTTCATCGAATTTATCGTTAGCTTCTTGTTCGCTATACAGGGTCATTGTCTCAATGTTATCTACCGCTTCTTGAATATACGGCTCGAAATCAACAAAGCTTTCAAAGTGTTCAATTTTCTCTTTTTTAGGGCGTGTTTTCGGGCTTGGCGGTGTAAAGATCGTGCAGCAGTCTTCAAACGGCTGAATGCTTGTCTCATATGTGCCAATTTCCCGTGATTTTTCGATGATTTCTGTTTTGTCCATGGCGATTAACGGACGCAAAATCGGTGTTGACGTCACCGCATTAATTGCATACATGCTTTCAAGCGTTTGGCTCGCTACCTGACCGAGGCTTTCTCCCGTAATAATGGCAAGCCCGTTTCTCTTTTCTCTGATTCTGTCGGCGATCTGAAGCATGAGGCGGCGGGTTGCCGTCATTGTGTAATTTTCAGGAATTTGTTTTTGGATGAGCTCTTGCGTTTTTGTAAATGGAACAATATGAAGTGTCATGCTTCCCCCAAAACGGGACAGACATTTCGCCAGATCCATTACCTTTTGCTTTGCGCGCTCACTCGTGTATGGCGGGCTGAAGAAATGAACAGCTTCTACCGACAATCCCCGTTTCATCGCATAAAAACCGGCCACAGGGCTGTCAAAGCCGCCAGAAAGCATCAGCATCGCTTTTCCTGCTGAACCAACTGGCAGCCCGCCTGCACCTTTTTCATCACGAATTGTCAAAAATGTTGCTTCTTCCCTGATTTCGATTCTGAGCGGGATGTCTGGGTTGCGAACATCGACCGTCAATCCTTCTGTATTTCGCAAAATATGGCCGCCGATTTCAGCGTTCATCTGGTTTGTATCTAATTCAAATTGCTTATACGCTCTCTTTGTCGCGACTTTAAACGTATCACCTGGTTTATATTGATCTTTGATGGCCTTTAGTGCGGTTGCCTTAATATCATCAAGGCGGCTGTCACATTTAATTGCCAGGCTGAAGCTTTGAATCCCAAACACTTGCTTTAAATGAGGAAAAAGAGCCTCAGGATCCTCTCCATTTAATGTAATCGTCATACGATCCCTGTTGGAAAAGTATTTTAAATTCGGATAGTCTTTCAAAACGAGTCTGATGTTTTGTTTTAAGCGCTCAATAAAGCTTTTTCTGTTTTTGCCTTTGGTCGAAATTTCCCCAAAACGAATTAATATATGATCGTAATTCATGTTTCTACCTCATCATTTTCCTTAATTTTTTGATGCCAGGTCGAAGCGCGTTCATAAACGGATCTGCCACATCGCTTGTCTGGCTGTAATTTAAACTGATTCTGATGCTGCTTCCGGCAATCTGCTCTCCTTTGCCCATCTCTAAGAGAACTTTACTGGGCTTATGTTCTTTTGCCGAGCAAGCCGATGTTGTGGAGACGAATATATCCTGTTCCTCAAGCATGTGTAAAAGCACTTCCGCTTTAATCCCCGGTACAGAGAAATTAATAATGTGCGGCGCGCTATTCATTTGAGGCGTGTTGATAACGACGCCCTCAATTTCACTCAGCCTTTTCATAAACAATTCCTTTGTGGCAGTCATCGTGTCAAGCCGTGTGTCAAAATCAGCAGAGGCAAGATTAATGGCCTTGGCAAGCGAAACCGCACCAGCAGTATGTTCTGTTCCGGCCCGTATGCCTTTTTGCTGAGAGCCTCCCGTTATGAGCGGAATAAGGCGTGTTCCTTCTTTTACAATAAGTGCGCCTGTCCCCTTTAGGCCGTGAAATTTATGCCCCGAAATTGAACATAGATCAATGCCGGCCTTTTCAATTGCCAAGGGCACTTTATAGATGCCCTGCACATAATCGACGTGAAACAAAATGTTCGAGTGCTCTTTCAGCACTTCTCCTGCCGCTTCAATCGGCTGGACGGAACCGACTTCATTGTTCACATGCATCATGCTGACAAGCACGGTATCGGGACGGATGGCTGCTTTTAGTTCTTCAATAGAAACAAATCCGTCTTCATTCACAGAAAGATAAGTGATATCAAACCCGAACAACTCTTTCAGCTGTTCTAACGATTCCGTAACAGATGGATGTTCAATAGAAGTGGCAATGATATGTTTGCCTGTTTTTATCTTTGACAAAGCCGCTCCTTTTAAAGCCGCATTATTGGCTTCTGTGGCGCCTGACGTAAATACAATATCATATTTTTTTAGGCCTAAGGACCTTTTGATTTGATTTTTGGCTGCTTGAAGCAGCTGTTCCGTTTCGGCTCCATATCGGTGCAAAGATGAAGGATTGCCAAAGTATCGGCTGCTTGTCTGTTCATATACGTTCAAGACTTCATCGTAAGGCTTCGTCGTTGAACTATTATCTAAATATATCATCTTTTTTACTCCTTTATGAAAGCGGTACAAGGTATGATATTTATGTTACCATAACAAAATTTAATAGAAAATTACGAAAAACTAGTATTGACTTCTAATTTTTTTACCATATAATAAGATTTGTTCGTTTCGTCATATTATCTGACAATTAATTGACAGAATATTTTAACATAATTATTAGGAGGATTTTTTTCATGAAACACTCACTGCCTGTCAAAGATACCATTATTATTGGTTTCATGCTATTTGCGTTATTCTTTGGAGCAGGAAATATGATTTATCCGCCGGAACTTGGACAAGCAGCCGGACACAACGTCTGGAAGGCCATCGGCGGATTTTTACTGACAGGGGTAGGCCTGCCGCTTCTTGGCATTATCGCCATCGCATTAACCGGTAAGGACGCTAAAGGCCTTGCTGACAAAGCGCACCCTGTTTTCGGCACAATCTTTACTGTCGTGCTTTATTTATCAATCGGACCATTATTCGCCATCCCGAGAACAGGAACTGTTTCATATGAAATTGGCGCTGTTCCGTTTTTGACTGGCGTACCAGAAAGACTTTCTTTATTAATATTTACACTTATCTTTTTCGGCGTTACGTACTATTTAGCGTTAAACCCATCTAAGGTTGTGGATCGAGTCGGAAAAATTCTGACTCCCATCAAATTCACAATTATTTTAATCATTGTTCTCAAAGCCATCTTCACGCCGATGGGCGGATTGGGCGCCGTGACAGAAGCATATAAAGGAACACCGGTTTTTAAAGGATTTTTAGAAGGCTATAAAACAATGGACGCACTTGCTTCAATTGTATTTGGCGTTGTCGTTGTAAATGCTGTAAAAAGCAAAGGCGTTACACAGTCTAAAGCTCTTGCTGCAGCCTGCATTAAAGCAGGTGTGATTGCCGCTTTAGGCCTGACTTTCATTTATGTATCCCTTGCTTATTTAGGTGCAACAAGCACAAATGCCATTGGTCCTGTTGGTGAAGGAGCTAAAATTTTATCTGCGTCTTCCCATTATTTATTCGGTTCATTAGGCAACATCGTACTCGGAGCAGCGATTACAGTCGCATGTTTAACAACAAGCATCGGCCTTGTCACATCTTGCGGCCAATATTTTTCAAAACTTATTCCGGCATTATCATATAAAATTGTCGTTACGATTGTCACGTTATTCAGCTTGATCATTGCGAATTTCGGACTCGCGCAAATTATCGCGTTTTCTGTTCCTATTTTATCAGCTATCTATCCGCTTGCCATTGTCATTATCGTTCTTTCCTTCATCGATAAGATCTTTAAAGAAAGACGCGAAGTGTACATCGCATGCTTGATCGGTACAGGACTTTTCAGTATTTTAGACGGTATCAAAGCAGCCGGTTTTTCACTTGGATCTTTAGATGTGTTTCTAAATGCGAATCTTCCTCTTTACAGCCTCGGCATCGGCTGGGTGCTTCCAGGAATCGTCGGAGCGGTTATCGGCTATGTGCTTACCTTATTCATCGGACCATCCAAACAGCTTAATGAAATAAGTTAATGTCACAGAACGCCTGCGTTATTGCGCAGGCGTTTTGTAATGAAAAAAAAGAGCCTGCTCATTACACTGCGGGCTCTTTTTCATGGTCGTGATTATCTAAGCGGATATATCAGCTTTGATTTTTTCTACTGCACCTGGCGCAGCCTTTTCTACAGCGGCAGCTGCAATTTCATAAGAGTCGTCATAATCAAAAGCATAAAAACGTCTTTCCGCTTCTTTCAGCTGTTCAGATAAAATATGATTCTGGCTTCTGAACCGGTTTCCGAACTGAATGATTTTTTCAATGAGGATGACCTGCTCGACAAGTTCCTCTGATTCCCGGCTTGCCCTGTTGACGATATCTTCTGCTTGCTTCAAATGGGCTCCGGCTTCTTCCATATTTAATGGAAGTTCGTTTAGTTGATTGACCGTTTCTTGAATATGATGATGCGCGTTCTCCAGCATCTCTTGAATATGGCTCGGAATGCCTGGAATGTTGCTATTCTTCAGCAGTCTTGCTGTCTCAGAAATTGTTTTTTTCAAATTGCTGAGCGTCTCCCTCGCCTGAAGCTCTTCTTTTCTCAGCGCTTGCAGATTTTCACGATACTCGTCATGCTCTTTTTTCACTTCTTCAATTTGCTTCTCTATTGAAGCAACTTCTTCTACTAAAAGTGAGTAGGCGACATGCTCTGCATCAAGCTTATCTTTAACGGATGATAGCAACTTCCCAATTTCATCAAGGCGCTTTTCAAAAGCCTGCTGTTTGCCGAGCTCACCGGCTGTCAGCCTGTAGCTTTCCTTCACCAGCTCAGTTTCCGCCTTCGTATGCTCTTTCTCTTCTTTAAGCTTGTCGTAAGCAATAATCAATTCAGGCATTTTGCTTAGTACGGATTGACCAGCTTCAACTTCGCCCTCCAGCTGCTGATAAACAGATTGAATATTTTCGTCAATGAGCTGCAGGATAGCGGACGCTTCATCAATATCCAGCTCAGTCATCAGGACATGTTCCGCTCGTTTCAGCTGGTTTGACAGATTTTCTAATTCCTTATCAAGCTGGATATGCTCAAGCTTGTACCCTTTTTCTTTCATCTCGGCATAGCCGTCCTTGAGCTTAGCAATCTGGCCAGGCACCGTTTGCTTACAATCAGCTAACAGCTTCGGCACGTCATCGATGTATGACTGAAGCCGCTCAAGATTGCGGTCCTGCTCAAGCAGTACTTTTCTTGCAGTAATATAGTTTCCGCCTTCTGTTTCTTCTTCAAATTGTTTGATGCCGCTCCAAATTTCGTCCAGATCCTTTTCAAGGCTGTCATAAAGCTCCCCGTAAAGGTGGCTGTAAGCCAGCAGGTTTTTTCGAGATTTCGAATAGCGCTCCCTCACCTGTTCAATCTCTTCACGGCTCTTTTCCTCACTTGTGACAAGATCGCTGATTTCCCGAAGAATCTTTTCAATGCTTGATTCAGCCGCTGTCAGCAGGTCGTCGATATGAACGAGCACTTGATTGGCCTTTTTAAACCGGTATTTGTCTGCATTTTCCTCGGCATCATAAAGGAGCTCTTCAACTTTCGGCATGTGGGCTGTGACAATCTCATCCCATTCTTCACGCCACTTCTCAAAGAACTCTTCTGTCTGACCCGTCATTTTTAAATGTTTTATTTTAGACATTTCTTCCACGATCGACCGATTCAGAATTTCAATCTTCCACGATTCCAGCCGGTCGATTTCGGCGTAGATTTTTTTCCTGAAAAAGTAGCCTGCCGCAAACAGCGCAAGCAGTACAATTAATAATCCAATGACAAACTCCATAATGAGCCCCCTTGCTGTTTACCTTAATCTGTCAGGGTGTTTTATTTATTCAGAAAGATTTCAGGATATGTATTGAGAAAAACTGTCGTTTTCATTGTTATTATGATACCATGTAACAAACATTTTTTGACCAGAAATCAAAAACTTTTTGTGCAAAATCGGCAGGATTTGACTATTTTTTCATGGGGTGACATCAATGCAAAAGCGAGACGGACATATTCACACACCATTTTGCCCTCACGGCTCCAATGACACACTCAGACAATATGCAGAAGAAGCCTTAAAAAAAGGGTTTGAATCGATTACTTTTACCGAACACGCCCCATTGCCGCCCTCTTTTACCGATCCCACGCCGCTGAAAGACAGCGCGATGGCGCAAGCTTCTTTGGAACGCTATATCAATGAAATTTCCGGATTAAAAAAAGAATATCGCGGACAGCTTAGCATACGGACAGGGCTTGAAGTCGATTATATCGCTGAATTTGAAGACGAAATTACATTATTCCTGGACACATACGGGCCATATTTAGATGACAGCATCTTATCCGTTCATTTTTTGCGCACAGACTCTTCCTATCTATGCCTTGATTATGACGAGCATACCTTCAAAGAGCTAATTTCAGCCTGCGGAAGCATTGAAGCTGTATACGAACAATATTACCGGAGTATCTATTCTTCCATTGTAGCATCTCTCGGCGTTTATAAGCCAAAAAGAGTCGGTCACATCACACTCGTCCAAAAATTCATCAAGCTGTTTCCATACAGCATGTCCGAGCATATTCGCGGCCTCGTTTCCCTGTGCCTGAATGCCATTGAAGAAAACGGAATGGAGCTCGACTTCAATACTTCCGGCTTAAGAAAAACTTACGCTGGCGGTATTTATATCGAGGATTGGATGCTGAATAAAGCGAAGCAAAAGAAGATCCCGCTTGTGTTTGGGTCAGATGCCCATCAAGCGGGAGATGTCGGATATGCGTATGAGGCGTTTTTGGAACGGTGCTAATTGGTGAGCGCCACGTCTCCTGTCCGGAAGACGCTTCTGATCCAAATCTTGATTTCTTCAAAATACATTTTATAAAAATACGGCTCGTGCGGCTGCATGTAGAGTACTTCTGAAATATATTGAGGCTGGAGATAGGGCATCATCAAGAGAGATTTTAATTGGAGAATAAAATGAGGCAGCGGCAGCGTTAAATATTCACGCTGTTTTTCTCCTTCCTCAATGATCAGCTGAAAGATATACTTTTCCTTCATTAGATATGTCGACATAATTTCCCTGATTAATGTGGAGTCAATTGTAACTTCCCGGTAGACAAAACGAGTTAATTGACGATGATTATGCTGATAGGATAAAATATCGAAAACCAATTGAAGAAGATGTTCCTGCGTGCTTTGAGAAGAGATATTGCTTGCCGCTGTTTCAAGCGTTTTGCTGTAGCCTTCGTAAAACTCTGAAACTAAGTGTTCCATCAAGCCTCCTTTGCCTTTAAAATAGTAGGAGATGTGCGCAACATTTACATCAGCTGACTTTGCGATTTCACGGACAGACGTGCCAGAAAATCCTTTTTGGTTAAAAAGCATGACAGCAGATTCAATAATTTTGTCTTTGGTGCTTACTTTCATACGGCTCACTCCTTCCTCTTGATACTATTCAAGCAGAAAGCCGCTGTTCCTGTAAGAACTTATCGACAAATGCCGGCAGAAAAGCCGGAACTTTGTTTTATATTATAGAAAAAGTGAGGGTTTTCCATGTTCCATGTCGAAAAACAATCTGGAGATAAAGAAAAAGACTATCAGCTTCTGCTAAAACAGCTCGAAGCCATGACCGAAGACGAAACAGACCAAATAGCTAACTATGCAAATGCCTCAGCGCTGCTGTATCATTCGCTGCCTGAAGTCAACTGGGCGGGTTTCTATTTTGCCAAAGAAGAGGATGGACAGCTTGTGTTAGGTCCGTTCCAAGGCCTGCCGGCATGTGTTCGGATTCCTTTCGGCAGAGGGGTTTGCGGCACAGCGTACGCAAACGGAAAAGTGGAACGTGTTGAGGATGTAAACGCGTTTCCTGGACATATCGCCTGCGATGCAGCGTCTCAATCAGAAATTGTGCTTCCGATTCGTGTAGACGGAAAAATTGTCGGCGTCTTGGACATCGACAGCCCAGTGAAAAACCGTTTCGACGAAATTGATGAAAAATACTTAACTCAATTTGCCGAAACGCTAGAAAAAGCGTTAGCTCAGTAATATAAAAGCCCAAAACTGATATCGTTTTGGGCTTTTTTTATTTTATTGAGTCATGAATCATCAAACGGTTTTTCCCGCTCCGTTTCGCGCTGTAGAGCGCTTCATCTGCCTCATGCACAAGCTCTTTCAGCGACTTTTTTGTTTCTGTCGTCCAGCAGGATATACCGCAGGAAATGGTTACCTCGGGTTTCGTATTTTTTCTGACCGCATAAACCAGTCGCTCGGTAATCCGTTTCCCCACTGCAACCGGCACATTTGGCAAATAAATCGCCAGCTCCTCGCCTCCCCAGCGGGCACCGACATCATGCTTTCGGATGTTGCTTTTAATCACTGAAGCGACTTGAATTAAAATCTCGTCCCCAGTCTGATGGCCGTACGTATCATTTACATTCTTAAAATTATCAATATCAACAAGAATAAAAACACCCTTTTGGTGGATTTTCATGCTGTATTGAATTTTTTCATCTAAATACGCTCGTGAATACAGTTCAGTCAGCTGATCTGTTTTCACGAGATGCTCAAGGCGGTCGCGGAGCATTGAATTGGTTACAGCCAGTGTCGCGTGATGAATCAGCGCCTGAAACAGCTTGTACATTTCAAATGTAAAAGCGTACAGCTCCTGTTTCAATAAAACCGCAAAACCTAGAAGCCGGTCGTTTTGAATCATCGGAGCAGCCATCAGCGAGCCGTACCCCGCCTTCCCAAAAACAGACTGGCCATTCCCGATGAAAACCCCTTTTTCACCTTCATACAGCTTTTCTTTCAGCTCATTATAAAAATCTGACGGCTTCGCTTCTTTAAAAAATGCTGTGCTGCCTGGGAGCAATGTTAGGTTTTCAAAATGGTCTATATGAAAAAATCCCACTTCTTCTGCCTGAAACGATTCTGCCATTCTCACAGCCAGATCATTCATTGTATCAGTCAGTGTCAGCCGCTGATTCAGGCGGCGTGATGTTTCATTAATCAATTCCAAATTTGCGATGCTTGCTTTGGATTGTTCGTAGAGCTGGGCATTTTCAAACGCTTTTCCCGCGGCGTTTGCTAACAGCGACATTTCATCAAGGCAGGCATCAGTAAGAAAGCTGTCACCCGTTCCCTCAGCCTTCAACACCCCGTATGTGCCCTGCTGTCCTTTGATCGGAATATAGGCGGCAGATTCATTTTTCCGCAAAATGTCCCCGGACAAATACACTTTGAGCGCAAAGGAATCGGATTTTTCCCCTTCCATATACAGCTCTTTTGCAGGAATCCCTAAACATTGGTCTTGATCGTGCGATATAAATAAAGAAAACTCAAAAAGAGAAAATGTGCTGGTCAAGCTTTCTAAAAGCTGCTTCAGCACATCTGTCTGATCAAGCAGTGAATGGAACAGCTCCGTCATTTTGTATATCTTTTTTTGGTAGATCGTTTTGTTATAGAGTCTTTCCTGTTTCATCGACTGGTTTAAAAATGAAGCAACCACGTCCGGAAGCCCTTCAGGAATCTCTTCATCCTGCCTGCACGCAAGATGGAAACGCCTGCCGGAGCCGTCCTCAATCAGATAACATGAAGCGTTTATTTTTGAAGCGGAAAAACGCGCTTCACCATCTGCCAGTTTTGTCACAAAGTCTGATGATGACGGTGTAAGCGAAACACAAAGGGTTGAAAAATAGGTTTGAATAGCCGAAGTCAGCCATATTAAAGAGTCGGTGAATGTGACTTTTTCAGATTTGGTTAATAAAAAATCGAGCATATGATAATGAAAGGCGGATAATTGATCTTTAGTTTGTTCTACCATGTTTTTATCACCTAAAAGTTTACCACTAATTTTTGTTTATTATATCATAAACGGTGAAGCAATAATGGAGGAATGGTTGACTTCAAAACAAATAAATTATATAATGACCTTTGTGTGAAATATTGCAGCCTTTTTGTTCAGCTTCTATGTTTTCATTTTGTTCCTTATCAATAAGGTGTATCGTGTAACTCTCTGCTGCTGGAGCGAGGATACATGAAAACAAAATGTGCATGGTCGAATAGAGCAGACGGTTTTTATTTTCCACAAAAATAAAACCAAAGGAGGAGTCACATTATGGCTCGCTATACAGGTCCATCTTGGAAACTGTCTCGCCGTCTAGGAATCTCTCTTAGCGGTACAGGAAAAGAATTAGAAAAACGCCCTTACGCTCCAGGTCCACACGGCCCAGGACAACGTAAAAAATTATCAGAATACGGTTTGCAATTGCAAGAAAAGCAAAAGCTTCGTCACATGTACGGTGTAAACGAACGTCAATTCCGCACTTTGTTTGACAAAGCTGGCAAACTAGCTGGTAAACACGGTGAAAACTTCATGATTCTTTTAGATTCTCGTCTTGATAACGTTGTGTACAAGCTAGGTTTAGCACGTACTCGCCGTCAAGCTCGCCAATTGGTTAACCACGGTCACATTCTTGTAGACGGAAGCCGCGTTGATATCCCGTCTTACCTAGTGAAACCTGGTCAAACAATCGGTGTTCGCGAAAAATCAAGAAACCTTTCTATCATCAAAGAATCTGTTGAAGTGAACAACTTCGTTCCTGAATACCTTACTTTCGACGCTGAAAAGCTTGAAGGTACTTTCACTCGTCTTCCTGAGCGTTCTGAACTTGCTCCGGAAATTAACGAAGCGCTTATCGTTGAGTTCTACTCTCGTTAATCGTTTTAAAAACCCCTGCCGCTATGCGGTCGGGGTTTTTTTATCGTCTATTTTGTCTTTTGCCTCTTGCTGGCCAACACTATCCTGCGCCTGCTGCTCCCAATAATCCCGCTGCAGCCGTTCTTTTGCAATCGTACACATGAGATTCACGCTTTAGCGCTCCTTTCATTTAAAAGGTGGTGATTGGTCGTGTTTGCCCTATCTAATATACTCTTTTCCTTTCATTCCTATGCGGTAAACAAAAAGATCCTTTGCCTTCAGTGGCAAAGGATCTTTTTCTTATTTATACGTCACAAGGAAGTATTTTTTCTTCCCGCGGCGCAGAACAGTAAATTGATTTTCGATACGGTCTTCAGCTGATAGGGTATAATTTATTTCCGTCTGGCGTTCACCGTTAATGTAAACAGCTCCGTTTTGAATGTCTTCACGCGCTTGGCGTTTAGAAGGAGATAATTTAGATTGCACCAACACATCTACAAGTGAAAGCTCTTGGGTGCTGTCAGCTTCCATAGAAGGAACATCTTTAAAGCCTACTTTTACGTCTTGAGCAGAAAGCTCTTTAATATTGCCGCTGAACAGCGCTTGGGAGATGTTGATGGCTTGCTCCAGCGCCTCGCGTCCGTGAACTAGTGATGTCACTTCTTCTGCCAGGCGTTTTTGTGCTTCACGTTTTTCTGGCGCCGTTTCTGTTTTTTCAGCGTATGCTTCAATTTCCTCTTTTGAAAGGAACGTAAAGTATTTCAAGTATTTGACAACGTCACGGTCGTCTGTGTTGATCCAGAATTGATAGAATTCATATGGCGATGTTTTTTCTTTATCAAGCCAGATCGCGCCGCCTTCCGTTTTTCCGAACTTCGTGCCGTCTGCTTTTGTGACAAGCGGAATCGTTAGGCCGAACGCTTTTGCTCCTTCTTCTTCTGATTTTCTGATCAGTTCAAGACCCGCTGTGATATTGCCCCACTGATCGCTTCCGCCGATTTGCAGTTTACAGTTTTTGTCTCTGTAAAGATTTAAGAAATCATAAGATTGAAGAATCATGTAGCTGAATTCTGTGTACGAGATGCCGGATTCAATTCTTGAGCTGACCGTATCTTTTGCCAGCATGTAATTGATGCCGAAATTTTTACCAACGTCACGAAGGAAATCGATCACATTCATTTTGCCGATCCAGTCAAAGTTGTTCGCGATGACAGCTGGGTTTTCTGCTGCTTCAAAATCTAGAAATCTGGACAGCTGGTTTTTGATTTTTTGGGACCATTCGGATACGATGTCAGCAGTGTTTAATGTACGCTCTGCTTTTTTTCCGCTTGGATCACCGATGAGGCCCGTCGCGCCGCCCACAAGCGCAATCGGATGATGCCCTGCAAGCTGAAAACGGCGAAGTGTTAAAATAGGCAGCAGGTGTCCGATATGCAAGCTGTCTGCTGTCGGGTCAAAGCCTGAGTACAAGCGGATTTTTTCTTCATTCAGCTGTTTATTTAACCCTTCTTCATCTGTCATTTGCTGAATCAATCCGCGGAAGGATAAGTCTTCAAGTAAGTTAGTCATAAGATAAAGCTCCTTTTTTGATTAAAATAAAAAACGCCCCTTCGTTTACACGAAGGGACGATTGATTATCGCGGTACCACCCTACTAATAAGAGAATGCAAACATTCGTCTTATCACTTTGCCTGATAACGGATCAGGTCCGTTCTTTCACTACTGAAAGCCTGGCCGGCTTTGTTTGCAAAAGCGGTTCATGAGTGTATTCGATATATCCGTCTGTGCTGATTTTCACCGGCCATCAGCTCTCTGGAACGTAAGGATATTCTACTTGTCTCAATCTTTACCTTTTCATATGAAGCTATATCATTTTTAACATAAATAAAATCCTGTGTCAACGCCGCCTTTTAATCCTCCATTGTTGACAGATCTCCAGCCGGCAGATTAAGCTCCCATGCCTTCAGCACGCGCCTCATGATCTTTCCGCTTCGGGTTTTCGGAAGCTTATCTTTAAATTCGATCTCACGCGGAGCCGCATGGGCTGCAAGACCCTGCTTTACAAATAGGCGGATCTCTTCTTTCAGTTTATCAGACGGCTCAAATCCTTCCCTGAGTGCAATAAAGGCTTTAATGATTTCTCCACGCACCGGGTCAGGCTTTCCGATTACGCCTGCTTCTGCAATAGCCGGATGTTCGACAAGCTTGCTTTCCACTTCAAATGGGCCGACGCGCTCACCGGAGGTCATGATGACGTCATCAACTCTGCCTTGGAACCAAAAGTATCCCTCTTCATCCATGTAAGCAGAATCCCCAGACACATACCAGCCGCCCGGCATGAAATACGATTCATACTTTTCAGCGTTATTCCAAATGGTATGCATCATGGAAGGCCAGCCCTTTTTGATGGCGAGATTGCCCATTCGGTATGGCGGTAGCTCGTTGCCTTGATTGTCAACGATCGCTGCCTCCACTCCTGGAATCGGCTTACCCATTGAACCCGGTTTAATATCCATGCAAGGATAGTTGCAGATGAGCTGACTGCCCGTTTCGGTCATCCACCATGTATCATGAATTCGTTTGTTAAAAACTTTATGTCCCCATCTGATGACTTCCGGATTTAGCGGCTCACCGACACTGAGCACATGCCGTAGTGAAGTTAGATCATATTTCGCAGCCATTTCATCTCCCGCTCCCATCAGCATCCGAAAAGCGGTCGGCGCGCTGTACCAGACATTGACGCCAAGCTGTTCAATCGTTCCATACCAGTTTTCCGGGCTGAAACGTCCGCCGACGATGACATTTGTCGCTCCGTTCAGCCACGGTGCAAAAATGCCATATACCGTACCTGTCACCCAGCCTGGATCAGCCGTGCACCAATAAATGTCTTCTTCCTTTAAATCAAGGACCCACTTTCCTGTTTGATATTGCTGAATCATCGCTTCATGGACATGCAGCACGCCCTTTGGCGTACCAGTGGAACCTGATGTATAGTGAAGCAGAAAGCCGTCTTTTTTATCCATCCATTCGATATCCAGTCTTGTGCTTTCCTGTTTCGCTGCTTCATCATAATTGATGATATTCGTGCCGCTCTCAGCCTCTCCCCCGACTACGAAGACATGCTGCAAGTGAGGCAGTTTGTCTACCGGTATTCTCTCCAGCAGCTCAGGCGTTGTGACAACAACCTTTGCCTCACTGTTTTCAAGCCGGTCTTTCACCGCTCCCTCCATAAATGCTTCGAACAGCGGCCCGGCGATAGCGCCAATTTTGATTGCACCAAGCATAATAAAATAAAGCTCGGGTGATCTCGGCATAAAAATAAAAACGCGGTCCCCTTTTTCCACATTTCCATACCGTCTCAGCACATTCCCGGCTCTGTTTGATTCTTCCTTCATTTCTTTAAATGTGTATTTTTCATCCCTTTTTGCGTCTTTATAATAAAGCGCTACTTTGTTTTTTCGAAACGATTCGGCATGGCGGTCAATCGCTTCATACGCCGCATTCAGTTTCCCTGTCTCATGCCAAGAGAAATGTTTCTCTGCCTCGGCCCAATCAAAATGCCGGTACGTTTCTTCATAGTTTTTTAAGTTATGATCCCCCTCTATTGCTGGTAACGCTTTCAAATTCATGCCCAAACATCCCCCTTTGCTGAAGTTGTCACAATTATTATAGTATATATTCATATTCTTCTCAATTTTTAAAATATAAACCATGTTGAAAACGCTTTATAATTTGGTATTCTTAAAGAAGGCATGTATTTTTATAAGAATTGATGGGACGGTGAATTAGTGGAACATCATAAAACATACCATTCAGCAAACATCAAAACAGCAACCGGCTCTTTACTGATAGAAGGGCCTGTCTCTCCAGAGGATTTGGCAGGTTATGAGTTTCATAAAGATTTAACCGCATTTCGTCCGCCTCGCGAGCAGCATGAAGCGCTAGTCGACATTGCAGGCCTTCCCGAAGGGCGCATTATTATTGCCAGAGACGGCCGAACCATTGTCGGCTATGTCACGTATTTATATCCTGACCCGCTCGAAAGATGGTCTGAAGGAAATATGGAGGATTTGATTGAGCTCGGAGCCATCGAAGTAGCACCGGACTATCGGGGATGCGCTGTCGGAAAGACGCTCCTGACCGTCAGCATGATGGATGAACAAATGGAAAACTACATTGTGATGACGACAGAATATTACTGGCATTGGGATTTAAAAGGGATGAAAAAAGATGTGTGGGAATACAGAAAGATCATGGAAAAGATGATGAATGCAGGCGGATTGGTCTGGTTTGCAACGGATGAGCCGGAGATCAGCTCCCACCCTGCAAACTGTCTGATGGCCCGCATCGGAAAAAACGTCAGCCAAGAATCAATTGAGCAATTTGACAGGCTCCGTTTTTATCATCGTTATATGTATTAACTGACACTGGCAAAGGGGAAAAAATAATGATTGTTGAGCAAATCATGAAAAGAGATGTCATTACATTAACGAAGACGGATACGCTTGAAACAGCAATATGCAAATTGAAGGAATTCCATATCAGGCATCTGCCTGTTGTAGATGAAGAACGACACGTGATCGGCATGATTACAGACAGAGACATGAAACAGGCCAGCCCGAGTATTTTTGAAGAAAACAAACGAAGCCTATTTCTCACACGAAGCGTAGATTCAATTATGAAAAAAGATGTTGTCTGCGCCCATCCGTTAGATTTTGTCGAAGAAATATCAGCCGTGTTCTACGAGCATGGCATCGGCTGCCTTCCAGTGGTACACCATCAAAAATTAATAGGCATTTTAACAAAAACCGATTTGCTGCGGACGTTTGTCAAATTGACAGGCGCTGACCAGCCGGGATCGCAAATTGAGATAAAAGTAAACGACATCACCAAAAGCCTCGCTGAGATCAGCAGTCTTTGCCAAGACCTTCAAGTGAAAATATTAAGCGTGCTTGTTTATCCGCATGACGATCCCGGTGTAAAAGTGCTTGTCTTCCGTGTAAAAACGATGAATCCGCTGCCGTTTTTGCAGGCATTACAAAGAAATGGACACCACGTCGTATGGCCGTCAGAGCAAAGGGATCTGCTATGAGAGACAGTGTATTTATCTATTCTCCATCCTACCAAACCTATATGTTTCATCAGGAGCATCCCTTTAATCAGCAGCGGGTTCTGTTAACATATGATTTGCTTAAGATGATCAATGCCTTTGATGATGGAGACATTGTCACCCCCAGACTCGCTTCAGAAGAGGAGCTTTCCCTTGTCCACACGGACGATTACATTCAGGCCGTAAAGCTTGCGGGCGCCGGAAAGCTTCCCGCTGAAGAAGGAGAAAGCTACGGGCTCGGCACTGAAGACACACCCGTCTTTGCCGGCATGCACGAAGCGGCATCCCTCTTGGTCGGCGGCACTTTAACGGCCGCAGACTGGGTCATGTCAGGACAAGCCCTGCATGCGGCAAACCTTGGTGGAGGGCTTCATCATGGCTTTCGCGGGAGAGCATCAGGATTCTGCATATACAACGACAGCGCTGTGGCGATTCAATATATCCAGAAAAAATATAGCGCCAGAGTGCTTTATATTGATACGGACGCCCACCACGGGGACGGTGTGCAATTTACATTTTACGATAATCCTGACGTATGCACGCTGTCCATTCATGAAACAGGAAGGTATTTATTCCCTGGAACCGGCCAGATCCAAGAAAAAGGCAGCGGAAAAGGATATGGCTATTCCTTTAATATCCCGCTTGACGCTTTTACAGAGGATGATTCTTTTCTTGAGGCTTACCGGACAGCAGCTTCAGAAGTCGCCGCGTATTTCGAGCCTGATGTCATTATCAGCCAAAACGGCGCCGATGCCCATTACTACGATCCGCTGACGCATTTATCAGCAACAATCAATATATACGAAGAAATCCCCCGTCTTGCACACACTTTGGCTCATCAATATTGCGGAGGGAAATGGATTGCAGTCGGAGGCGGCGGATATGATATTTGGCGTGTCGTGCCCCGCGCCTGGGCCAGAATATGGCTTGAAATGAAGGGAATTGATCCGGGACACGAGATCCCGCCGGAATGGATTGCTAAATGGCAAAAACAATGCCCCGTGGCCCTTCCGTCGAGCTGGAGCGATCCGGCTGATTTATATCCTCCGATTCCCCGCAAGCCTGAAATTACAGAAAAAAATGCCCAAACTGTCAGCAAAGCATTATATGCGATACGTTCTGAACAGCAAAGAACAAAGTAAAAAACGACCTTTACGAAGAGGTCGTTTTTGATTTTTTAATCACTATTTCCACACGCCGATTTTCCTTCATGTGTTCATTTGTCTTGTTATCCTTTACCGGCTTTGTATCCGCATAACCGACAGCAATAAAGCGCTTGGAGGGAAGCTTCTCTTTAGACGTGAAGTATTGAATAACTCCACTCGCCCGTGCTGCTGATAGCTCCCAATTCGACGGGTATCGGTATGTCGAAATGTTTCGGCTGTCTGTATGCCCCTCCACCTGAATGTCATTTGGAATTGTTTGAAGAAGAACGGCAATTTGGTGAAGAAGTGTTTCGGCATTTTTCAGCACCTTTGCCTCACCTGTATCAAACAGCACAGCCTCCTGAAGAACGAGCACGACACCGCGTTCATCCCGTTTGGCTGTCATTTGGGCCTTCAAATGATTGTCTTTTATATATGTATTTACTTTCTTGAGAAGCTGATCCTGCTGATCCTCTTGCTTCTTCGTATCAGATGGGGATGTATTCTTTTTTTCTATGGATGTTTGGTCCGGCTGAAGCCCGTTGCCTTCCTTCTGGATCGAGTCCACTGCCGCTTTGAATTTTTGCAGATCGATTTGGGACATCGAAAAGAGTAAAATAAAGAACACAAGGATCAAAGTGATCAGATCTGTAAAGGTTACCATCCAGCTGGACGAAGATTGACTGTTTTTTCCGCTTCCATTCCTTCTTTCAAAACGTTCTCTTCTAAGCTTCATGTACAGATCCCTTTTTTGTTTTTACTTGTTTTGGCTGCTTCTGCCATTCTTCCCGTGAGCTGAAAACGACCAGCTGGCTTTCAAGGTTGCGCGGGTTTTTTCCGGATTGAACACCGATAATCCCTTCCACCATTACCTGCTTGATGAAAATTTCACTTTCTGTTTTCTCTTCAAGCTTAGCCGCGATCGGGTTGAAGACCATATTTGCCAGTAATGAACCATATAAAGTCGTCAGAAGCGCAATGGCCATGTTTGGTCCGAGCATATGCGGGTCATTTAAGTTCTTAAGCATCAGCACAAGCCCGACAAGTGTTCCGATCATTCCCCACGCCGGAGCGAATTCTCCCGCTTTTTCAAAAACTCGCCGCCCTTTGCGGTGCCGTTCCTCCATTGCTGCGATTTCTGAATCCATGACGAGCCGAATCGTTTCTTCATCCCAGCCGTCAATCGCTAAAAGCAGCCCTTTTTTCAAGAATGGATCTTTGATTTCCCGAGCCTGATCATCCAATGATAAAAGCCCGTGTTTTCGCGCGTGATCGGAAAGGGAGACAAAGGTTTTCACAAGATCTTTCACATTGTCTTCCTGGCGGATGAATGCCTGCTTTAACACAGAGGGCGCTTTTTTCAGCTCTCTTGGCGGAAAACTGATAAAAACAGCGGCGCAAAGTCCCCCTGTTACGATGAAGAAAGAGGTCAGATCAAGAAAAGAGCGGAAACCGCTTACTCCCGATCCCGAAATAATCCCAATAACAATAATAATCGTTCCTAACACAAATCCAACAGGTGTAAGATAATCAAAACGTTTCATCATTTCTCCCCATGAAAAAAGCAAGAATTCACCATAAAGGTGAAGCTTGCTCTTTGTTTTTCTTATGACTTGGTTGACTTTCTTAGCTCTATACGGTGCGGCAGTTCGACGATATGCTCTTCAACCGGCTCTTTATTCATGAGCTTCGTCAGCAGTCTCATCGCAACGGCGCCAATATCATATGTCGGCTGAACAACTGTTGAAAGCTGCGGGCGAACCATAAGGCTTAATCTTGTATTATCAAAACCGATAATGTCGAGATCCTCCGGAATGGATAAGCCCTGATCCTGAGCAGCATGGATAATGCCCAGTGCCATTTCATCAGTTGCAGAAAGAATGGCTGTCGGTTTTTTATCCAGGCTCATCAGATGCTGCAGTGCTTCGAGTCCGGAATCATATGTGTAATCCCCTTCAGCTACAAATTGTTCATTAAACGGAAGGTTCGCTTCTTCAAGCGCACGTTTGTAGCCTTGGAGTTTTTTCGAACGGTTGATCGGTTCTGCCATTGGTCCGGAAACGAACGCGATGTCTGTATGTCCTTTATCAACCAAAAGCTTCACGGCATCATAAATCGCCTGTTCGTAATCGATAGCGACTGACGGTGTTTCCTCCTGCTCTTCTACAGAAGCAGCAAGTACGATCGGCACTGGGGAACGCTTAAATTCCGCCACATGCTCGTCCGTAATGTTTCCGCCCATAAACACGATGCCGTCCACTTGTTTGCCGAGCATTGTGTTTAACAAGTGCAGCTCTTTCTCCATGTTTTGGTCAGAGTTGCTCAAAATAATATTGTATTTATACATTGTCGCGATATCTTCAATTCCGCGTGCAAGCTCTGAATAGAAAATGCTTGAGATATCGGGAATGATGACACCTACAGTTGTTGTTTTTTTACTTGCCAGCCCTCTTGCCACCGCGTTTGGACGGTAACCGAGACGTTCAATGGCTTCCAAGACTTTTTTCCGCGTTGTCGGTTTTACATTCGGGTTGCCGTTCACGACACGGGAAACGGTTGCCATGCTTACATTAGCTTCTCTCGCTACATCGTAGATCGTAATATTGCTCATCCTAAAACCACTCCTTTTACTGGATACACTTATCCTTATCTATAGCATAAACACTTTATGTAGAGAAATGTCATAATGTCCGAATTTATGTCGTTTATGATTTGTAAGCGTAAGTCAGTAGTGTACATTATTTTTCATTATTCATCAAATTTAATTACTTCTCATGAAATTATACACGTTTTTATAGATGATGAAAACGTATACTTGGTTTTTATAACTAAATAAACGAGAAAGCATAAAAAAAGGCCGCAGGCGCGGCCTTTTGGATTGTTCAATTAAGCGTTGACTTTCACCATTGGCTTCAGTTCATTCAGCCATTTTTCGAATTCAGGAATCGCCATTTGCTGAGCAGAGTCAGAAAGTGCGACTGACGGATCAGGGTGAACCTCAGCCATTACGCCATCTGCACCGATCGCTAAAGCGGCTTTAGCTGTCGGAAGCAAGAGGTCACGGCGGCCTGTTGAATGCGTAACATCAACAAAGACTGGCAAATGCGTTTCTTGTTTCAAAATCGGCACAGCTGAAATATCCAGCGTGTTTCTCGTTGCTGTTTCATATGTTCTGATTCCGCGCTCACAAAGGATAATTTGGTCATTTCCTTGTGACATGATGTATTCAGCAGCATTGATGAATTCAGAGATCGTTGCAGCAAGACCACGTTTCAGAAGCACTGGCTTTTTCACTGCGCCGGCCGCCTTCAGCAATTCGAAGTTTTGCATGTTGCGCGCTCCGATTTGAATGACATCAATGTAGTCCAGCGCTTCTTCGATATGAGCCGGAGTTACGATTTCACTGATAACCGCCAGATCAAATTCATCCGCTACACGTTTTAAAATTTGAAGGCCTTCAACACCAAGCCCTTGGAAATCGTATGGGCTCGTACGAGGCTTAAAGGCTCCACCGCGCAAAATTTTAATCCCTTGTTTTTTCGCAGCTGCAGCGACTTCAGCTACCTGCTCATAGCTCTCTACCGCACATGGGCCGACAATGAATCTTTGCTGGCCGTCTCCGATTTTTTCGCCTTTGATATCAACAATTGTATCTTCAGGTTTTTTCTTGCGGGAGACAAGCAGCGCTTTGCTGTGATCTTCTTCCTGAAGCTCTAAACCGGCTTTGAATATCTCTTTAAAAATGTGCTGGATGGTTGAATTTTCGAACGGCCCGTCATTGTTTTCAATGATATTGTTTAACATTGTGCGTTCTCTGACAGGGTCAAATCGGTTGACACCCTGTGCTTCCTTCGCTTTACCGATCTCTTTTACAACATTTCCGCGTTCGTTGATTAGTTTTAAAATTTGTAGGTTTAATTCGTCTGCTTTCTGCCTTAAAAGCTCTAACTCTGTGTTGCTCATTTTTTTCATCCTTTCCCTGCACATTCATTTTTTATTTTGTAGTTATCATGCATCTTACTATAAGTAATTCCAAATGGAAATACTGAAATACAAAAAATTTTATAAAAACTCTACTTTATTACCAAAACGCTTTTAAGTGATAAAGTAATCTATGAAGCTATCCTACATGATGTGAGGGCAATGTTCAAGGGTTTTTTACAAAAAAAAAAGCGCCAGATGATATCTGGACGCTTTTTTCTATGACAAATGCTGCTCAATAGCGGCTTCTGTAATTTGTGAATGTGAGGTATGCCATTTCACTTCACCGTTCTGGATGATGAATATCTGAGGGCTTTCATGCTTGACCCCATATGTTTCTGCAATGAAATTGGACAGCGGCCGGGCTTCTTGTACTTGAAGATAGTAAGCCGGCACATCCTCATGCTGATTTGCAAAGGCATCAAACTCATGAAATGCTGCCTGGCTGATCGGGCATGTGGTGCTGTGTTTAAAGAAGACGAAAACGCCTTCCTGTTCTGCAATCCGTTTAAATTCTTCCTCAGATTGAATAAGCTGTTTAGCCATGACTCAAGCTCTTCCTTCCCTGCTCAGCGATTCAACTGCTCAGCCTGTTTTTGAGCATCTTTCAGTTCGTCTTTTACATCTTCTTTCGTCTGGAGGACTTGATCTTTTGTTTCATCAGCCGCCTGCATCGCTTCTTCCCTCATATCTTGCATTGCAGTCGATGAATCCGTTTTGTCAGATTTGGAACGGTCTCTTAAATCCTTTACCTTGTTCATGATCTGCCCAGACTGATCCGCTACAAGCTGTGTGATGTTGGAAGTTTTATCTTTTGCGATGCTGACATATTGCGTGCCTTTTTCCTTCGCATCTGCCGTCATTTTATCAGTTTTGTCCCGTAAAGCAACAGCTTGGCTGCCGAGATCGTCGCGAAGTTCTTTGCCTGATTTAGGCGCTAGAAAAAGAGCTGTAGTGGCACCGATGATTCCCCCGATTAAAGTTCCGATTAAAAAATCTTTACTATTAATTCCATCTTTGCTCATCATTATTCCTCCTCTTAGTATTTTTTTCTCTTACAGGGCTGATTTTTTCTTTTGCTTCCATTTCTCCCAAATTTCCATTGCTGCTTGACTCCATGTGACAACTTGATTGATCTTATCTTGATTTTCTCTAACTGATGCCGATACAGACCCTGCCGCTTGTTTCATGGATGTATTGAACTGCTGTACAGAAGCTCCCACTCCTTGAACAGCATGAACGACCGTGTTCAGCTTTTCTGATTTTTCCTGAATATCTTCAGCCAGGCGGTTGGTCTTATGTAAAAGCTCGGCTGTTTCAGTTGTGATGCCCTTCATTTGTCCCTCCAGCCCTTCAAGAGTGGATGCGACGTTTTTTAGTGTCAGCTGCAGTGACTTCAATGTTTTAGACAAGTAGATCACTAATACGAGAAATGCAACTGCGATGAGTGCAACGCTCAAATAAAGAATAATAATCATCTCAAACCTCCTTGCTGCAGGATATACTGCTGTTTACCCGTTTTCTTCAATCATAAACATGTGTACTGGGCTGTATACATACTATTCTCCGTTATGTAAGAAAATCCTTTAATAAGCTTTCCCATCAGATAAATAAAAAGCAGTGGAGATCACTGCTTTTTATTATGCCATGACGTTTTCGTAGGCTCTCATATATTTTTGGATATCTCCTGCTCCCATAAAGATGAGAACGGCTTTATCATGAGCTTTTAAAACAGATGTGTCATCTTCTTCAATCAGCTTGGCATTATGAATTTTTCCCTGGAGATCACCGATCGTCAGCTTTCCGGCATTCTCACGGGCTGAGCCGAAAATATCGCATAAATACACACAGTCAGCGCCGCTCAGGCTTTCTGCAAATTCGTCAAGAAACTGCTGCGTCCGTGTAAATGTATGAGGCTGAAATACCGCGACAATTTCCCGATCAGGATATTTCTGTCTTGCCGCCTCAATTGTCACTTTTATTTCTGTCGGATGATGAGCATAGTCATCGATCAGCACTTGATCCCCAAGCTGCTTCTCATTGAATCTGCGTTTGACGCCCCCAAAGGATTTGAGAGCATGCTTAATGATGCTGGAATCAATTTCTTCATAATGGCATAACGCAATGACCGCCAATGAGTTTAATACATTGTGGTGGCCGTACGCAGGAATATAAAACGTATCATAGAACGTATTGCGGACAAAGACATCAAAAGTTGTCCCTTCCGTGCTTTTTACGATGTTTCTGGCTTGAAAATCATTTTCTTCCCCCGTGCCGTAATACACAACCGGGACGTTCGCATGGATTTTCGGCAGATGCTCATCGTCTCCGCAGGCAATAATGCCTTTGTTGACTTGAAGAGCCATCTCTTGGAAAGCGTCAAATACATCGTCAATGCTTGAGAAGTAATCAGGGTGATCAAAATCAATATTCGTCATAATCGCATAATCCGGCTGATAGCTTAAGAAATGGCGGCGGTATTCGCAGGCTTCAAACACAAAGTATTCGCTGTTTTCATTTCCCTGGCCTGTTCCGTCTCCGATTAAGAAAGACGTCGGTTTTGCGTTTTGGATCACGTGAGCCAGCAGACCCGTAGTCGACGTTTTGCCGTGTGCGCCCGTAACGGCAACACTCGTGAATTTTTTCATGTAGTCGCCTAAAAACTTATGATAACGTATCACCGGAATTCCCTCAGACATCGCTTTTTCTATTTCAGGATGCGTGTCTGGGAATGCGTTTCCGGCGATGACTGTCATGCCGGGTTTAATATTTTCCGCGCTAAAAGGAAGAATCGTAATATTTCTTTTTTCAAGCGCTGTTTGCGTAAAAATAAATTTTTCGATATCCGATCCTTGGACAGTATATCCATTATCATGAAGTATTTGGGCAAGCGGACTCATACCGGTCCCTTTTATTCCAACAAAATGATAAACAGTCATAATTGTACCTCCAACAAACGTCTATCTGTTCCCCAGTATATGACGCTCATTTCAATTTGCGACCGCGGCGGCTGAAAAGCCCCCTTAGCGGCGTATTTTATATGTTTTGTTATGTTTAGTATCAGGTTATTTCTTTCCGATTAAACCCAGATATCAAGATTTGTCTATGCACAGCTGCTGTAAAGCGGCATAGCTGTTAAATGCTCTAAACACTATCATACCATGTTTGGTGTGAAAATGAACCCATATTATTCGTTTATTAAATCACTTGCTGTGATCAGCACCTCCCGAGGCTTGCTTCCTTTTGCCTCAGAAATCATGCCTTCCGCTTCCATCATGTCGATCAGCCTTGCCGCACGATTGTAACCGATTCTGAATCTTCTTTGCAGGCTTGAAGTGCTCGCACTGTTTTGCTCTACAACAAACTCACACGCTTCGTAAAACAGTTCGTCCTCTTCTTTCAGGGCTGATCCTTGTCTTACGAGCTCTTCTTGTTCAAATAAATAGGTCGGCGGCATTTGGCTTCTGACGTGGGAAACGACGCGGTCGATTTCCCGGTCTGACACAAAGTTACCTTGCAGACGGACCGGTTTTCCCGATCCGTTTTCCAAAAAGAGCATATCCCCTTTTCCGAGAAGCTTTTCTGCACCGGCTATGTCAATAATTGTTCGGGAATCAACCTGGCTTGAGACAGAAAAGGCGATTCTCGTCGGGATATTCGCCTTAATCAGACCTGTTATGACATCAACTGACGGACGCTGAGTTGCGACGAGAAGATGGATACCGCACGCTCTGGCTTTTTGGGCGATCCGCGCAATGCTTTCTTCCACATCGTTTGGAGCCACCATCATCAAATCTGCAAGCTCATCAATAATGACAACTAAATATGGCAGCTTTTCACCCATTTGGTGTTCAGCAGTTAATTGATTAAAGCGGTCAATGTCGCGGACACCTGAATGGGCAAAAAGCTCATAGCGGCGCTCCATTTCCTCAACGACCCATTTTAAAGCAGCGGTAGCCGCTTTGGCGTCAGTAATGACCGGGCTGACGAGGTGAGGAATTTTATTGTAAGGGGCCAGCTCTACCATTTTCGGATCAATCAGCAGCACCTTTACCTCACTCGGGTCAGCTTTATAAAGCAGGCTGACTAATATTGTATTGATGCATACGCTTTTTCCGGAGCCTGTAGCGCCGGCAATCAAGCCATGCGGCATTTTCTTCAAGTCGATAACGACAGGATTTCCCGAAATATCTAATCCCAGCGCAGCTGTGAGCGGTGACTTGCTTGTCCTAAAAGCGGAGCTGCGAATCATCTGGCGCAAATCAACCACCTTGCTCGTGCGGTTCGGCACTTCTATTCCGATCGTGTTTTTCCCCGGAATCGGCGCTTCAATCCGAATATCTCTCGCTGAGAGACTGAGTTTAATATCATCGGACAAGTTGGTGATTTTATTCACCTTTACACCTGGTTCAGGATGCACTTCAAATCTCGTGACAGACGGACCCTGGGTTACATGGACCACATTGGCGCGGACATTGAAATTTTTCAAGGTCAAATCAAGAAGCTGACGCTGTTCTTCGATCCACGCAGTATCATCTTGAACCTGCGCTGGCGGGACATCAAGCAGTGCAACATTCGGAAATACATAGCTGCCGCGGCGCTCCTCTGCTTTTTGCTGTTTATGCGTATCTCTTTTCAGCATCATCACATTAAAAGGAACGGATGGCCCTTTTTGAGAAGATGCGCTTTGTTCGGTCCTTTTCTCCTGTACACCAGGCCTTTTTTTCGGCTCTTCTGAAGCTTCGCGAGGTTTGTCTGCACGAATTTCCTGCCGGTTTTCAAGAGTTGCAGAAAACGATTTGGAACCCTGCTCCAAGCGTTCAGTTTTCTCAAGCTCTGTATGGCTGTCTGGCTGAACATCTATCTTCGTTTCCTGAGCCTCTCCCAGGATGTCATAATGATTATTTATTATGCTGTCTGATGGCTCTTCTGATTCTTTTGCCACAGTTTCTGCTTGAGCCAGAGCCTCTGATGAATACCCATGATCAGTAAATAAAGGCTCTTCCTGACGAATGTCCATTTGTTCTTCTTGAACGAACGGGGACTCAGCACCTTCTGCCGCGTTTTCATGATGATTGTATACTGGGCTGTCTGACGGCTCTTTTGCTTTTTCATCCTCAGATACTGCCTCTGTCTGAGATTCAGGAGCTGTTTGCTCTTCATCAAGTTCAGCGGAGAAAACAGGCTCTTCAAATTTCTCTGACTGCTGCTCCCTTTGTTCTTCCTCAGCCGCTGCAGGCTCTTCGCGACCTACTTCACTGTCTGAAAGCCCTTCAGCCGCCGTATCTGTGAGCATCTCAGGCGGTGTTTGCTCTTCGGGATGTTCAGCTGGGAAGGAAGGCTCCTCTTTTTCCGGCTGTTGAACGCCTGACTCAAATGGCACTTTGTTACCTGACGGCTCGGCTGGCCGTTTCGCCAGCGCCTCATCATACTCCGTATCCTTTCTGTTTAAACCGCCAGAAGGCTGTTTTTCAAATTGGGTATCCGTTAAGAAAGGACTTTCTTTTTTGGAATGCGCCTGTGTGTCTGAAGCAGGATAGCCGCGTTCACGTTCGATCTCTTCTGACAGCAGTGTTACCTTCTCTTTTACCGATTTATCCGGTTCGTTCAATGTTTCAGAAGGCTTTTTCGGCACATCCTTTTTAACAGATGGTTTTTGATTGAATCCATAGACAGGCGAAGGGATATTTGTCGGTTTAAACGGTTTCTTCGCCGGCTCTGATGCTTGATATGTATGCTGCTCTTCTTCATTTCTGGGACGCTCTCTGTAAGGTGCAGCACTTGGACGAGGCGCGGATTTCGGTTCGTCCGATGGTGTGCGGCGCCTTCTCAGGTCATGATTTTTGTATCCGTCAGGCACGACTGGAAAACGGAATTTGCCTTTTGGATATTCATAATATATTTTAGGATCTTCCAATCTTTTTAATTGTCCTTCAGGATGATGTACTTCTTGTTGCTGCGGAATTTGAGCGGGTTTTGTCTCCCGTTCAGCATCCTCTTCGCTTTCGCCTAAAAACAAATCAAAAAATTTATGAAGCCAACTCATAATTTATCTCTAACTCCCTTATAGTTTTCTGGGACGGTTTTTAGTATACCACTGCTGGTCGGCCCAGAAAAGATTAAGCTATCAGCAGAAACAAAGCCGCTAAACAAGGGCTTAGCGGCTTTTCACATGATTCGTTTTTTTTGGCGGATTTATGGGAGTCTAAAACTGAAATGCGTCTCCCGCCTCATAGTCTCCTTCTAACACAAGGATTCCTTTTTCAGCAGGGGCATCCGGCAAATCAAGCTCTTTCGCTGAGCAGATCATCCCGCTTGACGGAACGCCGCGAAGCTCTGCATCCTTAATGACAAGTCCGCTAGGCATCACAGCACCGACTTTGGCAACGACAACTTTTTGGCCTTGGTCAACGTTAGGCGCGCCGCAGACGATCTGAAGCGTTTCTTCTCCTACGTTGACTTTACATACGCTTAATTTATCCGCATTCGGATGTTTTTCTTTTGATTCTACATACCCCACAACAAACTTCGGAGATAAATCAACGACTAATGTTTCTTCAACGCCGTTTCTGTTTAAAATCTCATTCACATCTTGCACGAATGTTTCTGAGAGCGCAACAGGGCCGTTTTCATCAATGGTCAAGTAAGAAGACGCGTTGAAAATGTTGAAGCCCGTTGTTTCTTTTGTTTCGTTATTGAAAATTTTGACGACGTCGCCGTGTTTTTCATAGCCTAATTGTTCGCGTGTCACATCTTGAAGAGAGATCAGGAGCGTGTCTCCCACACCTTCTTTATTATAAAAAGCGTTCATAAGTAAAAATCCTTTCTAATCCTTTTTCGGACGGCTTTTCGCCAGGATAAACACCGGTTCCAGCTTTCCTTCATTGTACAAAAATGAAAGGGCGGTAATCGGGACGGTGCCGCCTGCAAAGAAGCTCATCGACATTTGTCCTAGAATATCATACCCCGATTCATTCCGGATGTCAGCAAGAATCAAAACGTCCTGATGAGGAACAGAGATCGCCAGCTCCCCTTCTGCATGCTGCTTATACTCATTTAAGATCGCTTCGTTCAAAATCCGGCTTGCGTCGTATCCGTCGTTTGCCCTGAAGAAATAAAAGTAATTGCCGGCAACCGTATCCTCTTTGACAACCGTCGGCAGGGAACGGAGATTAAATGCGGCCGTCTCTCTGATCCGCTCTTTTGTCCAGTTTTCTTTCTCAAGCATGCGCTGGTCAATTAAACGGTAGGTTTTCCCGAGATCGAGCGCGTAATAAATTCTTGTCTCTGCGGTATGATCGTCATAAATGAGCGGGATATCTTCGCTGGACTTGTCTGGGAAGGAAGTCGAGCGGATGACCGGATAAATGCGAGTTTCTTTCCCGGTCATTTCCTGAGCCTTCCCTTCCATTGCCGTCATCGCTTCGGAGACATAGTACACGATCTCATCAATGGCTTCGTCTTTTTTCAGTTCCCATTTTGCAATAATCGGCGGCAAATCGAGTGTAATCCCTTTTTTAGTCGTTTGATCCTCAACACGGAGGGTGTCTTTTTCTCTGTCAAACAGAAAGGAGCGATTCTCGTGCTGAAGGCGCTGCTTCAGTATATCTGACAGCTTCCTTGAGGTCATTTTCAAACCGATGTCCTCCTTTACGCTTTAGCGAGAGAGTCTGTTAAAAACTGTTCAATTTCTTCTTTTGTTTTGCGGTCTTTGCTCACAAAACGATTTACTTCTTTTCCTTCATTAAACACCACAAAGCTTGGGATTCCGTAAATTTCCCACTCTGCACATGTATCAATGAATTTGTCACGGTCTACGTAGTAGTAGGTGAATTCAGGGAAATTCGCTTCCAGTTCAGGCAGGAAAGGCTCTACAAAACGGCAATCCGGGCACCAATCGGCTGAAAACATAAATACAGACCAATCATCCTTTATCGCTTTTTCCAGCTCTTGAGTTGATTCAATTTTTTTCATTTCATATCCCTCCAGTTGTTTATGTTCTTACATGTTTTTTATCGATACTCGTCCATTTGGATCATACCAAACTGCTTGAGGCAAAACCACTTATATGCAACGAATGAATATGTAAGATTGGCTTTCCCATTATCATTATCATATTTTATTTGCATTATCAAGCTCGTTTCGTTTAACATCGTGTACATGAGGGTAAAAATTACAGATGGACATACATAAGGAGGGATTTTTATATGGAGTTTATCGTCTATTTAGCAGGAGAAATCCACAGCAATTGGCGCGAGGAAATTAAAGAGAAAACAAAATCACTGAAGCTCCCGATTACGTTTGTTGGCCCGATGGAGAATCATGACCGCTCAGACAATATTGGTGAAGAAATTATGGGCGTACAGCCAAATGCCGTTTTAAAGGATGACAAAGCCTCTGACATCAACAACTTCAGAACCGCCGTCCTGATGAATAAAGCAGACTTTGTGATCGCCCTGTTTGGCGAAAAGTACAAACAGTGGAACACGGCAATGGATGCATCATATGCGATCGCAAAAGGAAAACCCCTGATTATCATCCGGCCGGAATCGCTCCACCATCCTTTAAAAGAGCTTTCCAATAAAGCGAATATTACGGTTGAAACCGTTAACCAAGCCATTAAGGCCCTTTCCTATCTATTTGAAACAGAATAAGAAAAAAGCTTGTCGATCCGGGCTTACTGCTCGTTCAACAAGCTTTTATGAAACCTACATATTTTCTTTAATCGCATCCACTGTCTGCTTATCGCAGGCTGTTACAAGTTTGATGAGCATTTCTTTAGCAGCAGCATAATCATCAATATGAATGATAGAAGCGTTTGTATGAATATAGCGGGAACATATTCCGATAACCGCTGACGGCACACCGCTGTTCGAAATATGAACCTTGCCTGCGTCTGTTCCCCCGCCGGATACAAAATATTGATATGGAATATCATGCGTTTCAGCCATATCAAGAACGAATTCCCTCATTCCGCGATGCATGACTGTCGTTCTGTCAAGAATGCGCAGCAAAAAGCCTTTTCCAAGCTGGCCGAATTCATTTTTGTCTCCGCTCATATCGTTTGCCGGGCTGGCGTCAAGGGCGAAAAACAAGTCCGGTTTAATCATATGAGAAGCCGTCTGCGCGCCCCTTAGCCCTACTTCTTCCTGAACCGTTGCACCCGCATAGAGTGTATTCGGAAGCTCTTTACCGTGTAATTCCTTCAGAAGTTCAATGCTTAAGCCGCATCCATATCTGTTATCCCATGCTTTTGATAAAATTTTCTTTTCATTCGCCATCGTCGTAAACGGACAAACAGGCACGATCTGCTGTCCCGGTTTAATGCCGATTTTGATGGCGTCTTCCTTATCATCCGCTCCAATATCGATCATCATGTTTTTGATATCCATCGGACGGTTTCGCTGTGCATCTGTCAATAAATGCGGCGGTATGCTTGAAATCACACCCGGAACCGGCCCGTTATCTGTTTGAATTTCAACCCGTTGCGCAAGCAAAACTTGGCTCCACCAGCCTCCGAGCGTCTGGAATCTGAGCAGCCCGTTGTCTGTAATGGATGTCACCATGAAGCCGACTTCGTCCATGTGCCCGGCTACCATAATTCTCGGTGTGTCCTCTGCGCCTCGTCTGACTCCGAAAACACTTCCCAGTCTGTCCTGAACGATGTCATCGGCATATTTGGCTAGCTCCTGCTTCATAAAAGCACGAACCTGATGCTCATTGCCCGGCGCGCCGGGAAGCTGCGTCAGTGTTTGGAAAAGCGCTTTCGTTTCTTGATTCATGTTTTCCCCTCATTTCTATGTAGTCCTTTTATTTTATTAGAAACAATGAAGTTTTCCAAGCACCCTGACCCAATCTGCTCGATCAGCCGCGTATTGCTTAACAGGATTTGGCTGTTTCTGTATAATGAAAAGTACGATCAACCAGGAGGTGCTTTATTTTGAAATTGCGTCATCTTCTTTTAGGAGCAGGACTTGGAATTTGTACGGCTGTCGTTGTGAAACAATATGTGATGAAGCCTTATATTTCTTCAGAAAAAGCGCTTCGCATTGTAAAGTCTGCTTTTAAGCAGCGGGGCCCGATAGACGGATCATGGATTTACACCCAGCCGGAGCCTTACAATATTAACGGAGAAACGGTACAGGTATACAAAACCGGCATTACACGATCAGCTTTCGGAGAATTAGAACAGTATGAAGTCATGGTGGATGCGAAAACGGGAGAAATTGTTGATGTCATTGATACAATCGCCTCTTAACACCGGACAAGCAAAAAATAGAAGCCGCTGCCTACGCAGCGGCTCTTTTTTATTATATCGCGCGAATCGGTTTGTATACCGGATACCACATCGCATCCTGCACTGCCTGTATAATGTCTTCAGGCTCTTCCGTAGCGACGCCTTCCTTCATTGCGGTTTTTGCAACTTCAACAGCAACGGTTGCCGAAACAGTGCGCAAATCTTCAACTTTTGGAAGCATCGGCGCGCCAGGCACCCCGACATTGACCATACCTGCGATTGCCCGGGCACATGCTTCAAACATGCCGTCGGTAATTAATTTTGATTTGGTAACAATCGTTCCAAGACCGAGACCAGGGAAGACAAGCGCATTGTTCGCCTGCCCGATATGATACGTAACTCCGTTATATTCAACTGGCGGGAACGGGCTTCCTGTCGTAATCAGCGCACGGCCTTCTGTCCATTCAATTAAATCCTCCGGCTTTGCTTCAGAAAGAGTTGTCGGATTTGACATTGGCAAAATCGCCGGCCGTTTCACATGTGACGCCATTTCTTTTACAATTTCTTCAGTGAAAGCGCCGGAAACCGTAGATGTGCCGATCAGGATCGTCGGTTTCGCCTGCCGGACCACTTCAAGAAGATCAATGCCTCCGCCGTCTCCGTTCCGCTGATAATCCTTCACTTCATCAGCCGAACGAGCATACGGCTTTTGGAAATCAAGAAGCTGATCCATATCATCTGTTAACAGCCCGTTTCTGTCTATGCACCAGAAGCGCTTGTATGATTCTTCTTCACTCAGTCCCTCGCGCACCAATGCTTCCCGCAGCTGTTCGGCTATTCCGATTCCTGCCGTTCCCGCTCCGAATATAACAACTCTGTGATCTCTCAGCGGAACTTTAGACGCTTTTGCACAGGATAAGACTGCGGCCAAAGAAACAGCGCCAGTTCCTTGGATATCATCATTGAAGGTACACACTTTATCTTTATAGCGTTTCAAAATGCTTCGCGCGTTTTTCGCCCCGAAATCCTCCCAATGCAGCAATGCATTCGGAAATGTTTCTCTCGCCAGCGCAACGTAGTCGTCAATAAATTGGTCATAACGTTCTCCGCGCACTCTGGAATGCTGGTTGCCGACATAAAGCGGGTCGTTCAAGAGGCTCTCCTGATTTGTCCCCGCATCTAAAACAACAGCCAGCACTCTGCTCGGATCAATGCCCGCAGCCGCTGTATAAACCGCCAGCTTGCCAATAGAAATCGCGATTCCTCCGACGCCCCAGTCACCGATTCCTAAAATTCCTTCCGCATCAGTTGCAACAATTAAATCGATCGTATCGCTTTGATCTTTATACTGTTTAAATGCTTCTTTCATACCGTCCGGGTCATCGATTGACAGATAGAGCCCTCGTGGTTTTCTGTATTCATGGCTGTATCTCTGAATTGCCGTTCCGACTGTCGGTGTGTAGACAATCGGGAGCATTTCTCCTAAATGGTCATTTAACAGGCGGTAAAACAACGTTTCATTCCGATCGTGCAGCGCCGTTAAATAGACATTTTTACTCAAATCGTCAGGCTGTGCGGAATATTGTTCATACGCTCTTTTCGCCTGATCATCAATTGTTAATACCTTGGGCGGCAGAAAGCCTTTTAAACCAAGTTCTTTTCTTTCTTCCTCAGTAAAAGCAACACCTTTGTTCAAAAAAGGAACAGAGAGCACTTCAAGGCCTCTTAATGTTGTTTGAATGTCTCCTTCGTTTGTTACTCTGAATTGTTTCACCCTGCCTCTTCCTTTCTGAGCATAATTAGTACTAGGTTTGCATTATTAGCCGGAAAACATGCAGGGTAAACATAAAAATATGCTATTGCTTCATTCGCTTAACTGACTTTTTGATGCTTCCGTCCTCCTCCCATTGAAGGGCGCGATACTCGGCATCATGATAAAAAATAAACCAAGCGTCTTTTTCCGCTGCGAACGCCTGCCATTTCTGCTTTTGCGGGATAGAGGTCATCGGATAATCATCGTAAGCCAGCACCCATAGCGGATTGCGGTGGGCATGTGTCGGCATCAGATCTGCCATATGTACGGCAGTTTCACCCGCATCCTCGCATATCAGGACACTGTGTCCGTCGCTATGGCCTCCGGTGTGATGCATTGTAATACCCTCTGTGATCGTTAAGGTGTCTTCAAAGGTTTTGACTTGGCCAGCTACAGCCTCCCAATTTTCTTTCCAATACGTATTTTTCGACCTGATATTCGGATGGCGCATTTCGTCCCATTCAACAGCTGATGTATAAATCACTGCATTCGGAAAGACAGAGACGAGCCGTTCACCTTCATATTCCGTTAAACCGCATGCATGATCAAAATGAAGGTGTGTCATTGCGATCACATCTATATCGGCAACCGTTAATCCGAGTGCAGCTAATGAGGGTTTCACATTCGACTCTTGTGTCACGCCATAGTTTCGTTTTTGTTTATCAGTCAGCTTGCCGGACCCAATTCCGGCGTCAACGATGATATTGAGCCCATCCTTTTGAATCAAAATAGGGTCTGTCCTTAGTTCAATCTGGTTTTTTTCATTGACTGGATATTTTTTAGACCAAAGCGGCTTTGGAACGACGCCGAACATGGCACCTCCGTCCATATGCGTCACGCCCCCGTCAAGCCAGGTCAACGTGATATTACCAATTTTCATTGTTTCCATTTTCATCCCCCCTGTCATCATGGTAGCAAACGGTCCATAAAAAAAACAGACTCCTGTCAGAGTCTGTCTTTACGTTCTCCATTCAACCTCAGCCCGATAGATCGGCTGGCCGAGAGCAGAGAATTTTTCTTCATATTCTGTCATAATATTGCCTTCCAGATTGCTGTTATGCAAATCGAGACTGACGTATGTCAGCAGCAGGCCGTACTCAGAGAAGCTCTTCAAAGAGTACTCAAACAAACCTCGGTTGTCCGTTTTAAAATGAATCGCTCCGCCTTTGCCCATTACATCTTCATATTTTTTGAGGAAGTGGGAATATGTCAGGCGGCGTTTTTCATGCCGTTTCTTCGGCCAAGGATCAGAAAAGTTCAAGTAGACCCGTTTCACTTCCCCCGGCTCAAACACATCCGTCAGCGTGTCCGCATCTATATTCAGAAGCTTTACATTCTGCGCTTCGCTGTCTTTTACTTTTTGGACGGCTGTCACGATGACGCTTTTAAATAACTCAATACCAATATAATTGATGTCGGGATTTTGTTTGGCCATACCAGAAATAAATTGGCCTTTTCCTGTACCAACCTCGATATGGATCGGATTGTCGTTGCCAAACACTGTGTTCCATTTCCCTTTATAATCAGCAGGATTGCTGATGGCAATATCTGCGTTTTCAGCCAAAAAGTCATCAGCCCAAGGCTTGTGGCGCATTCTCATATGATTGACACCTCTATCTATTATTTCGACTAACAACATACCATGAATTAAAAAGACCCGCAAGCTCGTTTTTCCAGTGTATCTCTCTTAAGGCCGAGCGCATAAAAAAAGAGGGTCCCGTCTGCTGGAACACTCCTTTCACATGTATAAAAACGCTCTGTTTTGAACAATTTAACCCGTATGATACTGAAGGGATGTGTACCGTTATGGGTTTACATTATGAGCATCAAGTTCATTTATTGAAGGATATCTTGACTGACCATCAATTGGACTGCTGCGGAACAGTCGCAGAGTACGAGCAGCTTGAGCGTGTGATTAAATCACTGATGGCAAACACCGAGCTTGATTCAAATTTCAAAAACGTGCTTGAAGATGTTTACCGCTACAGCCAATCAGGAATATCGTCCAAATCCATCGACTCACACATACAAGAGCATCAGAACAGCCTGTCTCAATGGGTAGAGCAAATGGATTCGTATTCCTGATTAATCAACAATTCGTTTCATGAGGATATGCAGCTCTTCCATTGCATCATGAAATTCCTTGTCATTGCCTTTTGCTTTATGCCAGGCAATGAAAGTAATTGTTTCAGATAACACATACCAAGCCATTCGCAACCGAAGGCTTTCTGTCAGCTCTATGCCGTACATGCTCAGCCAGCTCTCCCAAGCTGGCTTTTCGACGTAGTGGTACAGCAAAGGCCCGAGGTCCATCGCCGGATCAGCGATCATGGCGCCGTCCCAGTCAATTAAATACAGCTGGTTGTCTTCAGACAATAGCCAGTTATTATGATTGACATCACAATGGCAAACGACTTTCTCACCGAAATGCACTTCATGCAGGTGTTCTTCCAAATACTTGATCCCTTCTTGAATCAGCGGCGAAGATTGCTGCACAGCAAATACAGCCTGCTTCAGCTGAGACAAAAGAGCCCCCGGGTTCAGCGGTTCTTTTCCAAGTCTCTTCAGCATGTCCAGCAAGGCTTTTGATGTGTGTATTTTACGAAGCAATTCAGCAACGGGCCGTCCGCTCATGTCTTTAGGCTTCAGCTCTCTGCCGGTCATCCAGTGCTGGGCCGTAATGACGTCCCCATTTTCCATCCGTTTTGTCCAAACCAGCTTCGGAACAATGCCTTCGGCGGATAAAACAGCTAAAAAAGGTGAGCTATTACGTTTTAAAAAAAGCTGCTGCCCGTTATGTTTCGCATAATATGCATCTCCTGTAGCTCCTCCGGCGGGGAAGATCTCCCAATCGCTACCTAGTAATTGTCCCAACCAGTTCATATCAATGTTCAACCCATCATTTCTTAAAATATTTTAGAATTAAGGCTAATCGTTTCTAGTCTATCCAGCGAATGCCTTTTTCGTACGAATCGTATAAAAATAAAAAAGACAGCTATTGAGAGTCTCATATGCTAATCAATAGCCGTCCTTTAAATTTTAGCGCTATAGCACAAACTTCGTCAAGCAAAACTCTTAAGATCTGATGCTAAATATAAGATAACCGTTCCGATGCCGTTTACTGCAACCGTTTTCTTGATTTCTGCCGGGTCTTCCCGAAATCCTGATGGATCACATAAAAGCCGATAAGGTATGTCATTTGGCAGCCTCCACTCGACGGAGGCTGGACTCGCGTGATGGATAACAATGATATCTTTCCATTCGTCAACCTCGTCAAGATCATAAAGCCTGTATGCGATAAGGTGTTCTTTTAGCGTCAAGCATTCAAGATGGCGCCGGATGTCTGCAGCGGACCTAAGACGGAATGCAGGATGCGCTTTTCTCAGCGAGATCAGCCTGCGGATATAGTGAACATCTTCTTTGAACGTTTCACGGCGATCCCAGTCGAGCTGGTTGATGCTGTCACTGGATTGATAGCTGTTTTCCACTCCCTGCTTCGTCCGGAAAAATTCCTGGCCGCTGTGAATAAACGGCACCCCTTGGGCAAGCAAAATAATCGCGGCTGCAAGCATTTGCCTGCTTCGCTTTCGGCTGTCATTTTCTTGAGGAAGCGCGAAGCTCATTTTATCCCAAAAGGTGTGATTGTCGTGTGATTCGATATAATTGATGGACTGGCTTGGTTCCGGAACAATCGGTGCTAATGCCTTCCATCCGGAAGACCCGGCAATTCCATGCATCACAGCTTGTGCTGATTCACCGCTGCCGAGCGCAAACCCTGCTGCCATAAGGTGAAAGGTGTTCCCTTTTACAGCGTCACGAAACATATCATTAAAAAAACCGATGCCCGGCATTCTTGGCGCGTTCGCCAAAGCAGCTTTCTGTTCATGCGGCAGCGGTGTAGCCAGATCCCACCCTTCTCCAAAAAGCAGGATTCCGGGCTTTGCCTTAGTTGCTTTCTCTTTCATATAAAGCACGGTGTCAATATCTAAAATGCCGAGGAGATCAAATCGGAAGCCGTCGACATTGTATTCTTCAAGCCAATAGACCACGCAATCTGCAATAAACTTTCTCGCCATCCTTCTTTCTGATGCAATATCATTGCCAACGCCGGTGCCGTTTGACGGCATCCCACATTCGTCGTGCCGGAAAAAGTAACCGGGCACTGTCTTTTCAAAGGGTGAATTCTCGCGATTATACACATGGTTAAAAACAACATCCAGAATGACTCGCAGACCGTGCTGATGCAGGGTATTGATTATTTGTTTCAGCTCTGTTTTTCTCGTTTGAGGATCATGAGGGTTTGAGGCATAGCTTCCCTCCGGGGCAAAGAAATGAAGCGGGTTATATCCCCAATTGTATGCATCAAGCGGCTTCTCTTCATCAACTCCGGCAAAATCATTCACCGGCAGAAGCTCCACATGTGTAACACCAAGCTCTTTTACATACGCCAGTCCCGAAGAACTGCCATTTGCGGTTTGTGTTTCAGTTTCCGTCAGCGCTAAATATTTTCCCTTGTTTATCATGCCGCTGTTTTCATGGATGGAGAAGTCGCGAAGATGCGTCTCATAGATGACGGCATCCACAGGGTGTGAGAATGGTTTAAGAGGAGCAGTCCATTTCATTTGATCCTGGCGCAAGACGACGCCCTTCTCTCCATTTACTGTCACAGCCTTTGCATACGGGTCAACGGTTTCCATCCATTCTGAATTGTTGCAGATGGAAAACAAATACTCATATCCGTGAAGGTCACCTGTGACCGTAACGGCATAGACGCCTTTTTCCAACCGAGTCATTTGGAATGTGCGCCCGCTTTTATTGGGGTGTGAAAGCTTGACAGCAGCTGAGGTTGCAGCAGGCGCCCATACTTTAAATAAGGTATGATCCGCGGTATAAACGGCGCCCAGCTCTCCGTCATAATAAAATTCGTCATCAAACGCAGCCGTCCGGATGACCGCGCCAATTTGGAGATCCGTTTTGTGGCCGCTGGATGCTCTGACGCAATGGATTTTTCCAAATGTCACAGGATGGTCGGATACGCAGATGTACTTGTATTTTGCTTCAAGGGAGTATTCCTCCCTGACAGTCAGAGGAAAAACTGTTGTTTCTGTCTCAAGCCGAAACGGCGGTGTCATGATTTCCTTTTGTTCAGCAGGAATCAGAACAGTAATGATATTCATGTCATCGACATACGCTTCGAAGCTGCGGCGGATGCTGACCATCGGAAGCTCTCTCCTTCAAACACGTTTATGTTTTGATCCTTAGGGGTGAAGGACTAGATGCCAGACGAAACGGGGTAGTGCCCATGATTTCTCCGTCAGCATGGAACGGGATTTTGTCCTTCGTGTAAAATGTAATGTCCTTCGCTTTAAACATCGTAACGCCATCCATCTTTGTATGTTTTCCAAATGCCATGAGACATAAAAGCCAATATTTTTTCAAAAACGGCTGGTTTTCAACGATTACGATATCAAATGTCTTCTCGCGCGGATTTGCTAGGGGCGCCGCCTTCATGCCTCCCCCGTAAAACGGATGGTTGGATACAACGGCAAACCAGACATCATGAAATTCGCGCGTCTCGTCTTCCGTCGTACAAGCTAACGTAAACGGCTTAAAGGTTGCCGAAGCGTGCAAATGAGAAAGCGGATACACAAGAAATCGAAGGCGGAGAAAAAGAAAAACCCGTCTCAACGGAAATTCCATCGCCTTTTTATTGACATATGCGTCAAACCCGATCCCGATATGATTCATAAAATAAAGAATCTGTGATTTATCCTGAAGGAAATTGACGCTTCCTAAATGAAAGGTTCTTGTTAACGGGCGCTTTACCTTCTTGATTTCCTGAATCAGATCGATTTTTTTAATAGAGAATCCTCGCGAAAAATCATTATACGCGCCCGCCGGCACAAAGCTCAGCTCAATATCGTCAACATCTTTCAGCCCGTTGACAACTTCATGCATGGTTCCGTCTCCGCCAATGACGATCAGGCGCTTCAGCTTATATTCTTGTATCGTTGAAATCTGTCTGGCGAGCACCTCGGCGTGTCCCGGATGTTCAGTTAAAAATGAACGGTGCTCAACCTTTCGTTTGATCAATTCTTTTTGAATGGACTTCCAAACACGCAGGCCGTTTCGATGTCCTGCTGTCGGATTAATAATAAAAAACCAATGGCTCATCTTTCTCACCTGCTTATGTTATGAGAAAACCGCTCAAATCGTTCTCTTTTACTCCAGCCACTCCTGTCTGCGATAGGAGTCAGACATGCAGTAAGACAATAGAGCCTTTGCAGCCTTTAACTGATGATGTTTGATCGGCGCAGTGTTTTTCTTCTGCCGCTCAATCCATTCTTCCGCGCTCCGCTTATCCGCTATTTCTAAGCCGTATGGCGGCTCTGGGTAATCGATGTACGACGTTCTGCTCAGAAGCAATTTTCGAACTGGAATCTCAGCCTGTTTTTCCTTTACGATCTTTGACACAACCGAGTCCGTACGAAACAGGCTAAGCCCTGGATTTAACACTGATGCAGTCTGAGAGGCTGTTTTCTTGTCCCAAAAACGATTTTTAGACCCTATGTAGACACTGTCTTCCTCAGCCTCTAAAAAAGAAACGCAATAAATTTCCAGAGGAGAAATAATCACAATGCTTAATTCAACCGCCGCCTGCTGAATTTTCAGCACAGGCTTATACATAATAAAATAAGAATCAGGCAGCTGCTGGGTCAGATAACGCAAAATGCGGTCCTGCTTCACCTGGTTTGAGAGTTGAGATATTTCTGAAAGAGTAGAGCTTGCCCATTTGAGCTGAAAATCATATAAATGTCTTTTATAAAAAGAAGCAAGCGCCACCCTGCTCTTCGGGAGCCTTACATGAATATCTTCTTCGTCCTCAAACCATTGGTGTCTCTCTTCTTGTATATCGGCTTTTATCTCTTCTTTTCTTCTTTTCAATGAAAATTTTTTTCGTTTCTGCACCGGTTCCGGTTCTTCAGCACTGGCTTGCCTTTCTTCATGCTGGCGCTCCGCTGCTTCTACTAGTGAAAGCCAGCGCTCTTTTTTCAGACGTACAAACTGGTTGATATAATGGTACGGATCAAGCTCATATCTCGATATATAATCATGAATTTTGATGATTTGTGCCATGTTTGTTTCTCCACTCCGCAATGAATTAAGATAATTGAAATTTGAATATTTCCTCGTATTTTGGTGATTGGTTCAAGTGTATTTGAAAGAGCGAAAATCGTTCAGCCATCATCGAAACCTCGCCGCTTTCAAACGGAACATGAGCTGGAAATCCATCTTCGCCTGTCCATTTTCTTGCCAGCGTCATATGAGGATGATACGGTCTTTTTTCCACTTGAAAGCCGGCCTGAAGTACAGCCTGCTTCGTATGTTCCCGCAGTCTATCAAGCGTTTTGTTTTTCTTTGGCTCCAGATGTAAAACGCGCGGCCTTCTGCGGTCGCCAAATACATCTATCTTGCCAAACTCAATTGAAAATGGGTCAATTTCTGAAGCAACCTCTGTTAGCGAACCTTCAAGCTTCTTTATTTGTGTCTCATCCGCCGCTCCGAGAAAAATTAACGTGATATGATAGTCAAGCGGGTGCACCCATTTTTGAAACGCCAATACCGATTCGTTTTTCGCAGCCTGGTAGATCGGATTTGCAATTCCCTCAGGTATGGGAACGCCGATGAAATAATGAGGCCGTATATCTGGCATCCGTCTGACACTCCCTTCTTTGACAGCTATTATTTTATCAATAAAGAGGCTGTGCGGATAGAGGAACAGTGTATGAAAACACTCTCGCACAAACGTTTATTATGTTAGGATATTATATGACACTTGTTTTATTCAGAAAGGAATGACAATGTTGAAAATCGTTACAAACACAGCTGATCTGATAGGAGATACACCGCTAGTGAGATTGAATCGGCTTCAGCCGGAAAATGCGGCACAAGTCTATTTAAAGCTTGAATTTTTCAATCCGAGCGGCAGTGTGAAAGACAGAGCCGCTTATCAAATGATCATAGAAGCTGAACAAAACGGTTTACTCAAGCCGGGATCAGTTATTATAGAGCCGACAAGCGGAAATACCGGAATCGGGCTCGCCATGAATGCGGCAGCACGCGGATATAAAGCAATCTTAGTTATGCCTGATACGATGACGAAGGAACGGATCAACCTACTTAAAGCTTACGGTGCAGAGGTTGTATTAACTCCCGGAGAGGAAAGAATGCCGGGCAGCATCAAAAAAGCGAAGGAGCTTGCCGAACAAATTCCGAACAGCTATATTCCAATGCAGTTCGATAACACTGCCAATCCTGATGCGCACCGGAAAACAACAGCGCCTGAAATCGCCCGGGCAATAGAGGAAATCGGAAAACCGCTCGGCGCTTTTGTCGCCTCCTCTGGAACGGGCGGAACCATTACCGGAACAGGTGAGGCGCTCAAAGAGCTTTTTCCGGATATCACGGTTCATGTTGTTGAGCCAGCGGGTTCGCCTGTATTATCCGGCGGAAAACCTGGCGCGCATAAACTTGTAGGAACGAGCCCAGGCTTTATACCGCCGATTTTAAATGAAGACGTTTATGATGAAATTATCAAAATCTCTGATGAAGACGCGTATACGACGACAAGACGGCTTGCTGCTGAAGAAGGAATTCTTGTCGGTCCTTCATCAGGCGCTGCCTGCTTCGCGGCAATCGAAACAGCGAAACGCCTCTCTCCTGACAAAGTTGTGGTCTGCATGACAGCTGATACAGGAGAACGGTACTTATCAACTGATTTATGGTCATTTATTTAAAAAAAGGACTGGCTTCAGCAGAAGCCGGTCCTTTTATTTTGCAAGCTCGTAAATTGCCTGAGCATATAACGCTGTCGATCTCAGCAGGTCATCAATTTCGATATATTCATCCTTTTGGTGTGCGCTGTCGGGGCGTCCGGGGAACAGCGGGCCGAACGCGACACCGGCTTTTAAGGATCTCGCATAAGTCCCCCCGCCAATTGAGATTAAGTCAGCTTTTTTACCCAGCTGGCCTTCATAAACCTTTTGCAGGGTTTTGACTAACGGATGATCTGCGGACACGTGATGCGGCTTGCTGTCTTTGAATTCTCCCAGCTCAAATTCAGATGCGCTTTCGAATGCATCGCGGATCGCTTTGCTTTCCGCTGTCACAGGATAGCGGATATTGATCCCGAGCTCGCCTCCTTGCCCTTCTTTATAGCGCAGTGTTCCGACATTTAATGTCAGCTCACCGCTGATTTCATCCTCACAGTCGATGTCCAGTTTTTTTCCTCTTGTATCACCTGAGAACTTATCTGTCACAACTTGCACAAACCGCTTTCCTGCATCGTCAAGCTCAGTCTGCTGGAGAAATTCGCACAATAAAATGCCGGCATTGATCCCATTGTTCGGTTCCATCGCATGGCAGGAAAGACCGTACATACGCAAAATGAGCTGTCCGTTCTCTATTGCAGCTTCCCCTTTTTGGTCCGTCGTGCGGAGCATGTCTTTAAATGAAGACAGAATCTCTTCTTTTTTCGGCCCTTCAATGACAGCTTCCGCAGCGTCAGGCACCATGTTTAAACGAAGGCCTGATTGAAACGAGACAAGCACTGCCTTTGCTTCTGCTTGATTTGGGCGGTGCGGAATAAGTAAAGAAGCATCAATGATCCCTTTTTCCGCATTAATGATCGGAAAATCGGCGTCAGGCGCAAAGCCCATTGTTGGCATTTCTTCATGCTTGAAATAATGCTCTACGCATCTCCAATCGCTTTCTTCATCTGTTCCGATAATTATTCTGACTCGCTTGGACAGGGGCAAATTCATGTCTTTCACGATTTTCAGCGCGTAGAATGCCGCCATTGTCGGGCCTTTGTCATCAATGGCGCCCCTTGCATAAATCCGTCCGTTGCGGATTTCAGCTGAAAATGGATCACTCGTCCACCCATCTCCCGGCGGAACGACGTCAACATGGCAAAGTACGCCGATAATGTCATCGCCCTCCCCCCATTCAATATGACCTGCGAAGCCGTCAAGATTTTTTGTTGTAAAGCCTTCTTTTTCTCCAAGCTCCAGCAATGAAGTCAGGCTGGCATTTACCCCTTCTCCAAACGGTTTACCGGGTCCGGCGGTTGTTTCGTCCATGACACTGTTGATTCTCAAAAATTCCTGCGTATCACGAATTAAATCCTCTTTTTTTCTGATCACTTCAACTTCCCAGTTCATAATGATCCCCTTTCCGCAAGAAATGACTTGCAAAAACCAAATAAAACGAATAATATTAATGGTGTTTTGTTAAAACGTTCGTAATTGGAGGATACTATGTTTCATCTAAAAGAGCAGCAAACATCCATAAAGCAAGAAATCATAGCAGGGCTGACGACCTTTTTCACAATGGTCTATATCGTCGTGGTCAATCCGGTCATTCTGGCTAACGCCGGGGTTCCTTTCGACCAGGTGTTCACCGCAACGATTATTGCCTCCATTGTCGGAACGCTGTGGATGGCCCTGGCAGCAAATTATCCGATTGCTATTGCGCCCGGCATGGGCTTGAACGCTTATTTAGCCTTTCATGTCGTAAGCGCAAGCGATGGCGGCATCACGTACGCAACAGCTTTCAGCGCAGTATTTACAGCAGGGGTTCTCTTCATTATTCTATCGTTAACGCCTTTAAGAAAACAACTTATAGAAGCGATTCCAAACAATTTAAAATACGGGATCACAACAGGGATCGGGCTGTTTATTGCTTTTATCGGTTTGCGTCAAGCGGGAATTGTGGCAGCTGATGAGTCAAACCTGGTCACTCTCGGCAATCTGCATTCACCTGGTGTGATCTTAACGCTGGTTGGCCTTTTGATCAGCGTGGTCCTGATGGTGCTGAATGTAAGCGGCGCTTTATTTATCGGAATGGCAGCTACCGCTTTGATCGCCTTTTTCACCGGTCAGCTCCATTTTTCAAAGGGATTTATGTCGCTTCCTCATTTGCCGGAAGGATTGATGATCTCAAATCCATTTACCGCTTTTGGCGATGTCATTCATCACGGCCTGTACGCTGTCGTCTTTTCTTTTCTATTAGTCACAATTTTTGATACGACAGGCACGATGATCGGAGTTGCCGAGCAAGCCGGGCTGATGAAGAACAACAAGCTGCCGAACGTGCGAAAAGCGCTGCTTGCTGATTCAACCGCGACGACAGTAGGAGCTGTTTTCGGCACAAGTCCGACGACTGCATTTATCGAATCTTCGGCGGGTGTCGCAGCCGGGGGAAGAACGGGGCTTACGGCTTTGACTGTCGCGGTGATGTTTGCGGCTTCAATGTTTTTCAGTCCGCTTGTCAGCGCCTTGTCAGGTATAGCCGCCATCACCTCGCCTGCTTTGATTATCGTCGGTAGCCTGATGATGGGCTCAGTTTCCAATATGAACTGGAAAGAGATGGACGAGGCATTTCCTGCGTTTCTCGTCATTCTGGCCATGCCTTTGACCTCTAGCATTTCTACAGGAATCGCGCTTGGCTTTATTTCGTACCCAATAGTAAAAGCGGCGCGGGGAAAATGGAGAGAGATTCATCCGCTCGTCATCGTTTTCGCCATTCTGTTTTTCATCCAGCTTTTTATTTTATAACATAGACCAAAAAACCCAGACGGCAGCCGTTTGGGTTTTTTATGTAAACAATAAAGAGACAGCGGCCGCTAAAAAACAACAGGCGGCAAACGTATAGTGCAGGATATTGATACAGCTTTTTCTGGCCCGATAATATTCATCACTTTCCTTATCGGTGCCAATTAAAAAAGGGGCATCCATGACCTTGTCAAAAATAAGCGTCAGGATATAACGGCAAACCCCTGTATATACCAGCAGTGCAATCACCTTCAGCCAAATTGGGGAAACAAATATGAGAACGGTGAAAGCTGACAATAGCATGTACATCTGCCTCGCATACTCGCCATTCCTCAGCATGACTTTAAAAAACAATTCCTTATAGCCTGTGCAGATCGTTCGTCTTTTAAATATCCTTTTTGAATTTCGGTATAATAACGGTTTTCTTCTCATCCTGTCTTTTACTTTTGGCATTCCCGCCTCCTGACTCATCATCATCACAAGTCCTGCAAGGGCAAGCCTGCTTTTTTTCTCTTCAGTCACCTCAGCTTCAAAAGCCGTGAACGAAGCTGTCTTTTTCAAACTGCGGATAACTGAGAAAAGCAAAAATAAAATGCCAAAAAGCGCAAGCAAGTGCCGCTCAGTAAAAACAATCAGGATCGCAGAACCAGCAAAAAGAATAGCTCTGACAAGGATATCGCCAATCCATCTCGAAATAGAGCGCGGCTTTCTGATCCTGTCTTGCTTTAAAGATAAAAAGACTATATGAAGGCCAAACAAATAACACAATAGAGCAGCGCTTTCTGCGAATGTGATGTGAACAAAATGACTGATAAGGGGAAGGACAATAAAAAAGAGAAGCAGCCATTTAGCCATCGTGACCAGAAAAGAATACAAAAGCGCGTACCGTTTGAGCTGATAGATGATTTCTTTCTTTTGCAGCAAAAACACTTTGTCCGCTTCCATTAAAAATGTACGAATCGATCCTGTAAACATGATCAGCCCACACACAGCGTACAGCCATCTCCACTCCGCCACTTCAGACCACTCATAAAGAAGGCCTCTTCCATTCATCAAATCAATATACTGATAGATGACAAAAGCAATCGCCGGCAAAACGATATAGAGAGCGACTGTCCAGTCAATGACCGCATGCAACACTTTAAACTGATACTTGTAATAGTCAAACAGCCTTCGAAAAAAGAGCGTACGCCCGTTCATGGCCGATCACCTTGAACTGCCTTATAAAAACAGTCAAGCAATGACTGCCCCTCTAATCCGGTCTTGTCCTGAATATCTTTTAACGTGCCTTGGAGAAATAATGAACCTTTCTCAATCATATAAAACCGGTCACAGATTTTTTCCGCGGTATCGAGTACATGCGTGCACATAAGAATTCCGGCTCCACGTTCTTTTTCAGCCTTAAGCATGTCCACAAAGCGTTTCGTCGATATCGGATCAAGGCCGATAAACGGTTCATCAATCACATACATATCCGGCTTAGAGAGAAAGGCCTGGATAAGCATTAGTTTTTGCTGCATGCCCTTCGAAAAGGTGACAGGCAGCTCATGTTTGACATGATCAAGCGAAAACGTCTGCAGCAGGCTTTGGGCCCGATGCGCAAATTCCCTCTCTTTGATGCCGTGGAGTGTGCTGATCAGATCCAAATGCTCCCACAGCGTCAGTTCTTCGTAGAAGGACGGATGCTCCGGAATATATGCAAATGAACAGTCGTTCCAGGCAATATGCCCTTTAAAATCTTCTGAAAGGCCGAGTATCGCCTTGATTGCGGTGCTTTTTCCGGCGCCGTTAGCTCCGATCAGTCCAACTAGTTCCCCTTTTCTGACTTCCAAAAAAACATCGGTGAGCACTATTTTTCGGCTTGTATACCCGGCCCGTTCTATTGAAGCTTCAAGCAAACTTGTCAAAACTCACCCACCTCCAAAATTTACTACGAAACAGAATAAAAAAAGTTTCTTTAACCATAATAATATTGAGCCGAAATACATAGTAATCCAACAAGGATGGCTGCCCAACGCGAATTGGAAAAAATTAATAGGAGTTATCCCTAGATTCATCACTGCAATATCGTGTATAATGAGGGCGAATTATTATAACAATTACAGATGTCTGCCTTTGTTGCTATTTCGTACGCAGTTGATAGTCGTGAGTTGTGGTTAGTCAAGTCCATCCGATCTTATGATAGGGAGTGGTTTTTTGAAACCTTCAACAAACCGTATGCTAACTCGAATCAAATCAGTTTACATGTTTATCCAAGAAAAAGGTCTTGTGACAACACAGGAACTGGTTGACGAATTCGGCATTACACCTAGAACGATTCAAAGAGACTTAAATGTGTTGGCATATAATGATCTTGTTCATAGTCCAAGCCGTGGCAAGTGGGAGACAACGAGAAAGAAAGTAAAGATTACCTCATAAATTGAAAAATTACATAGGGCCGCCTGAGAGCGGCCCGATAGATAACAGGGCGAAGAAACTACTGAGCCTTGTTTTTGTGTGCTTATAAATAAAACCCCGCATTAGGTATGCGGGGTTTTTGTCATGCTTGCGACTCATTGAGCAAATGAAGCTCTTCCTCTGTCAGCTCACGGTATTCTCCGGGTGCCAGAGCGGGATCTAGGAAAACGCGTCCCATCGAAAGCCGCTTCAGATAAACCACTTCATTGCCGACAGCCTTTGCCATTTGCTTGACCTGATGGTATTTTCCTTCTGTAATTGTCAGGTATATCACGCTATTGCCACTGTCGTTTGTTTTAATTTCCGCTTTCGCCGGCTTTGTTTTATAGCCGCCCTCTATGTAGACACCCGTTTCCAAATCGGAGATGTCTTCCCGAGAAATCTGTGATTTTAAATGGACTTCATACGTTTTTGGAACATGCTTTTTAGGAGAAAGGAGCCGATGTGCGAGCTGCCCGTCATTTGTGAGCAGCAAAAAGCCCTCTGTATCTTTATCAAGCCTGCCGGCTGGAAATGGCTCAAATCTCATCTCCTCCGGCGTCAGCAGATCGACCACTGTTTGCTGCCGGCTGTCCTCAGTCGCCGACAGCACACCCTGCGGTTTATTCATCATAAGATAAATGAACTCTCGATAATCAACCGGTTCCCCGTATACGGTCACCTCCTGCGCATCAGGATCAACGTGCGCCTTTACATCTTTGGCAGGTTTGCCGTCGATCATAACGGCTCCAGCCTTCACAACGGCTTTGACTTCTTTTCTGGAACCATACCCGCTGTTGGCAAGCAGCTTATCAAGTCTCATTCCCAATCTCTCCTTTATAAAAGAAAGCCCGCAGCATGCGAGCCCTCAGTTTCATCATATTTAGTTCATCAGCCTGCATGTCTGCCTTTCCTTAAGAAACCTGGCAAACGGCGGCCTAAAATTTTCTGCAAAAATCCTAATCGGTAGCCGCAATACAGGTAGACAGCTCCGCCAACAGCGGCCGCGATCACCACAACAATCGCAGCTTGCAGCTGGCCATCCTGATAGGAAATAAAGAAGCCTAATACCCACTGCACGATTTTCACGGCAATACCCATAATGGCTGATAAGACCAGCATCAAAACAGTTCGTTTAACTAGTATCTTATACGAATAGCCTGCATGGCGCTTAATCATGATAAACCCATATAAAAGGGAAGCGATATATCCAAGCGCCGTCGCTAAAATCGCTCCGTCAGCCTGCATCAGCTTGATCAGCGGAACATTCAGCACAAGCTTGATCACGACGCCAATCACAAGGCTGACAACCGCAAATTTTTGCTTATTGATGCCCTGCAAAATGGCTGCGTTGACTGTAAACAAAGAGAACAGAATTGCGACTGGCGAATACCATAGCAAAATGTTTGCCCCCAGTTCAGGGTGAAGGCTCTCTGACCCGTAAAAGAACGTATACGTCGGTCCTGACAATAGAGAGATCCCGACAACAGCCGGAATAATTAAAAACAGGATCGTCTGCATCGTTTGATTAATCTGCTGATTTAATAGCTTATAGTTTCCGCTTGTAAACGATTCAGTAATCGTTGGAATTAATGTCAGTCCGAAAGCAGTTGCTAGGGAAACCGGGATCATCACGAGCTTCTGAACATACAGGGTTAGAATCGCAAGCATGTCCTGGCTGATGGCTTGATGACCGGCTTCAATCATCGCTTTGTTAAACGTATTTGTATCAATATAGTTATACAAAGGGATGGCTAGTCCGACAAAAACGTACGGAGCAGCATAGCTGAACAGCTCGAAAAACATTTTCTTGTAGCTTAGGTTTGCTGTCGGACCCGTATTCGGCATCATCGCCAGCAGGCTGCCCTTCCGTTTGTTCCAATAAATATAAAGCACGACCAGCCCTCCGAAGGCACCGATCAGCGCTGCGAAGGTTGCATAGCCCACAGCGATGACAAGGCCGCCGTTGAAAACCTTCAAAATCAAGAATGTCGCACTCAATAGAAAGATGATGCGGACAATCTGTTCAACGACTTGGGAAACAGCTGTCGGACCCATCATTTGGTGCCCTTGAAAGAATCCGCGGACAAGGCTCATAATCGGTACGACCAAAAGCGCTAAGCTGACCATGCGGATGACATAAACGACATGATCAATTGTCAGGCCGTTATTATCCTTGCCTCCCAGCGATATTTCCGCAAACATCGGAGCCGATAGATACAGAATGAAAAAGGCTATCATTCCTGTGACGAGCATAACCGACATGCCCGCCTTGAGCATTTTCCTGCTTGTCTCATAATCCCCTTTTGAATTATATTTGGAAACAAATTTAGAAACAGCGGCCGGAAAGCCCATCGTAGCAATATTCAAAAATAAAGTGTATTGGTTGTATCCGTATTGAAATAATGCACCGCCTGTCGCCCCGACCATAATGCTGAAGGGAATTAAATAGACCATCCCCAGAATCCGCGATATATATGTACCGAGCGTTAATACAAACGTGCCTCTTAACAGTTTGCTTGACATGTTTCTTCATCACCATTTTCTACGAAGATTCAACTTTTCTATTTTACCACAACTGGGCATTTAGACGGTAATAAATACAAAAGCAATCCTGTGAACATTCATGTCCGCGGCAAAAGACGTTTAAGGAGCGGCTTTCTTTCGCTATAATAGTACTGCGGACGGGGTGTCCACACACGAAATGAAAAGAAAGTTGATGATAAAGATGAAACAATATGACGTAATCGTAATCGGCGGAGGCCCTTCAGGCTTGATGGCTGCGATTGCAGCAGGAGAACAGGGCGCTGGCGTGTTGCTGATAGATAAAGGAAATAAATTAGGACGGAAACTCGCGATTTCCGGGGGCGGCCGCTGTAATGTGACGAACCGCCTTCCTGTGGAAGAAATTATCAAGCACATCCCCGGCAACGGGCGTTTTTTATACAGCGCGTTTTCTGAATTTAATAATGAAGACATTATCAAGTTTTTTGAAAACCTCGGCATTCAATTGAAGGAAGAGGATCACGGCCGGATGTTTCCTGTTACCGACAAAGCCCAAAGTGTCGTTGACGCGCTGTTAAACAGGCTGAAGCAGCTCCGCGTAACAATCAGAACGAACGAGAAAATTAAATCTGTTTTATATGAAGATGGACAGGCAGCAGGGATTGTGACGAATAATGGCGAAATGATCCATAGCCAGGCAGTCATTATCGCTGTAGGCGGTAAAAGCGTGCCTCATACCGGAAGCACGGGAGACGGCTATGAATGGGCTGAAGCCGCGGGCCATACCATAACAGAGCTGTTTCCGACAGAGGTTCCCGTCACTTCTGCCGAACCGTTCATTAAGCAAAAAACACTTCAGGGCTTATCACTAAGAGATGTAGCCGTCAGTGTGTTAAATAAAAAAGGCAAACCGATTATCACACATAAAATGGACATGCTGTTTACCCATTTCGGCCTCTCAGGACCTGCCATTCTCAGATGCAGCCAATTTGTCGTAAAAGAGCTGAAAAAACAGCCTCAAGTGCCGATCAGAATCGACTTGTATCCGGATATCAATGAAGAAACGCTTTTCCAAAAGATGTATAAAGAACTGAAGGAAGCACCGAAAAAAACCATTAAAAACGTGCTGAAGCCTTGGATGCAGGAGCGCTATCTCCTATTCCTGCTCGAAAAAAACGGCATCTCTCCGAACGTATCGTTTTCTGAGCTGCCGAAGGATCCTTTCAGACAATTTGTAAGGGACTGCAAGCAGTTTACTGTCCTCGCAAATGGCACACTGTCGCTTGATAAGGCATTTGTCACGGGAGGCGGGGTATCTGTAAAAGAAATTGACCCGAAAAAGATGGCTTCTAAAAAAATGGAGGGGCTTTATTTTTGCGGTGAAATTCTGGATATCCACGGCTACACAGGTGGATACAATATTACCTCCGCCCTTGTCACAGGCAGGCTTGCAGGGCTAAATGCCGGGCAATACGCCCGTTCTTAATCATTACTCTTTAAATCCCTTGCCGCCAAACTCACATTTGAACATTCCCCGCATTCATGTTAGGGTGAGACTTGTTTTGTTTCACCTGATTGCGGGGTAATTTTAAGAGAGGAATGAGCTGCCATCGTACGACCATACTAAGCCTGCGAGCAAGATATAGGCGTACACAAAAAATTAGAGGGTGAGAAATGTTGAAACATATATCTAGTGTATTTTGGATTGTGATTGCAATCACAGCTGCAGCTGTATTATGGGGTGTTATTTCTCCTGACAGCCTGCAAAATGTGTCTCAATCGGCACAAGCATTTATTACCGATTCATTTGGTTGGTATTATCTTTTAGTTGTCTCTTTGTTTGTCGGGTTTTGTCTCTTTTTGATTTTCAGCCCGATCGGAAAAATCAAACTCGGAAAGCCTGATGAAAAACCGGAATTCGGGTTACTATCATGGTTTGCCATGCTGTTCAGCGCAGGCATGGGAATCGGCTTAGTATTCTACGGTGCGGCTGAACCGATCAGCCATTACGCAATTAGCTCTCCATCAGGTGAAACAGAAACCCCCCAAGCCTTCAGAGATGCACTCCGCTATACGTTTTTCCACTGGGGTTTGCACGCTTGGGCCATTTATGCCATTGTGGCATTATGCATTGCCTATTTCCAATTCCGCAAAGGCGCGCCCGGGTTAATCAGCAGCACACTGTCACCGATTCTCGGCGATAAAGTAAACGGACCGATCGGAAAGGCCATTGACTGTATTGCAGTTTTCGCCACTGTTGTCGGGGTGTCAACAAGTCTTGGTCTTGGCGCAACCCAAATTAACGGCGGTTTGAATTACCTGTTCGGCATTCCGAATGCGTTTATCGTCCAATTGGTTTTAATCATTATTGTGACAGTGCTCTTTTTACTTTCTGCGTGGAGCGGACTCGGAAAAGGAATTAAGTATTTAAGCAACACAAACATGGTATTGGCCGGATTGTTAATGTTGTTTATGCTCGTTGTCGGGCCTACAGTGCTGATCATGAACTCATTTACAGATTCTATCGGACAATACATTCAAAATATCGTTCAAATGAGCTTCAGACTGACACCGAACGATCCTGAAAAACGCGAATGGATTAACAGCTGGACGATTTTCTATTGGGCATGGTGGATTTCCTGGTCTCCATTTGTCGGCATTTTCATCGCCCGTGTATCCAGAGGCCGGACGATCCGCGAATTTTTAATCGGTGTCTTGGTGACACCTTGTATTTTGACATTTCTATGGTTCTCCATTTTCGGCGTATCAGCCATGGATCTCCAGCAAAAAGGCACGTTCAATGTAGCCAAGCTGTCCACTGAAACGATGCTGTTCGGAACACTTGATCACTATCCGCTGACAATGGTAACATCGATCCTTGCATTGATTCTGATCGCAGTATTCTTTATCACGTCTGCAGATTCAGCTACATTCGTGCTGGGCATGCAGACGTCGTACGGTTCTTTAAATCCGGCGAATTCTGTGAAACTCAGCTGGGGTATCATTCAGTCCGCCATGGCGGCTGTGCTCCTATATTCCGGAGGGCTTGCCGCTTTGCAGAACACAGCGATTCTGGCAGCGCTGCCGTTTTCTATCGTTATCCTGCTGATGATTGCCTCTCTCTATCAATCGCTCTCAAAAGAAAGAAGAGAGATCAAAAAAGCGGAGAAACTCGATAAACCGAGAAGTCCAAGAGTGAAAAAAGCATATTAACAAAAAAGATCTTTCCGCGCCTGCGGAAAGATCTTTTTATTTGCGATATAAGATAAGGGCGGAAAAACAGTAAAGCTGCTCGCCGTCTGGGTCGCACGCTGCCGAAACCGTATATTTGATATCAATCAGCTGCTCCTCCGATATCCCTTTTAAAAATGAATTGATTTCCGTCTGTAAGTCTTTTTCATGCTCTTCATCAAATACCGCTACCTTCAGCATTTTATCCGCTCTCCTTTCTCTATCAATCTATTCCGTTTGGAACAGCGTTATGATAGAGAAATGATGATTATCTCGTTTCCGGATAAAAAGCTTTCCGTATATGGGATTCCCTCTGTGGCTCGCCGCCGTGCTGCTCCACTTTCAGCAGCACGGCATAAACAATTCGCATATGACAGTAGCTGATCAGGCTGACGCTGAAAAAAGGGACAATGCCGGGCAGGTACGCAAGCAAGAAAAAGAGAGCAACAGTCAGCGCAAGCATAGCAAGCGTATATTGCAAATACGCCACACTGAGCAAGAGCGAAAATTTCACATACAGACGTTTTTTCCAGTCAAAATGGACAAGCAGCGGAAACACATAAAAAAGCATGGATACGAACAAAAAGCCAAATATCATAATGGCGAAGCGCAGGATGTGCAAAAGGAAATGACTTGGATAAATGAAGGCCAAATCAATATAAATGATCACTCCGATGAGCGCCAGTACAGCGCCGAGCAGATTTGAACGAAAAAATTCACCCTTGTATTCCTGCCAAAACGTTTTGAGCACCGGAACGTTGTCCTGCCCCTGGATCCACTTCCGCATGACAGCGAATAAAGCCGCGGTCGCGGGCATGATGCCAAACACACCGAGACCGAGTAACGTAAAAAACAGCCACAGCAAGTTTGTATACGCAAATCTCATAATCCATTCGCAAAAACGCAGCATCCGCCCCAGTGAACCATCATGTTCCATGGCGCCCCCTCCTTTTTTGCATTATACATTCTGCATCTGAAAAAGCTCTTTCATGCCGATCGGCTTCTTTTCGGCAACCGAGCGCCACATTCCCTCACCAACCGCGATGGAGTAGGCTCCAGCTTCAGCCCCGGCTAAAATATCATAGCGGCGCAGCGGGTCTTTTCCTAAAAAAAGATCCTCAAGCAAAAGCGGATCACCTCCGCCATGCCCCCCTTCATTTTTGACTACTTGTATCGTCTGCTTTGATTCAAAAAGCGGATAGTATTCGATTGTCTGCTCAGGAAAAGCAAACGGAATTCTGGAAGGTTCGTGAAATTCATTTGATTCAATACGCCCTTTTGTGCCGTTGATCGTCAGCCGGTAGCCTTCATACGGGGCCGAAAAAATAATCGAGTAGCTTAACAGTGCGCCGCCATCATATTTGACTGCCGCCACGTACGTATCCTCGATGTCAATTTCCTCGTCAAAAATACACGCGTCAGGCCTGTATGCAGTATATAAGCTGGACTGGTCTCCTGCTTCGAGATGATCATCCTTTATAGAAGCTTTAGAGGAACGGGGATGCCACCTTGAATAGTAGTGGCATTTTTCTTTGACCCGGCATGTACCGCAAAAACGCCCGTCTTCTTCCGGCAAGGGGTTCCACTCACTGTCCGGCCCATAGTAATTCAAGGCGCCATAAGCAAATACCTCTTCCGGATTTTGCCCGAGCCACCAATTGACGAGATCAAAGTGATGTGTTGATTTATGGACAGAAAGGCCCCCGGAAAACTGTCTAGACCTGTTCCAGCGTTTAAAATAGCTGGCGCCATGATACGTATCAATATACCAATTTAAATCAACGGAGGTGACCCTGCCTATTTTTCCGTCCAGAATCATTTCTTTTATTTTCCGATGAAACGGGCTGTAGCGATAGTTAAACGCGACGGTGACTTTTCCTTCGCTTTTGGCCTCCGCTTCAAGCACCCGATTCGCATCCTGCACTGTTGTCACCATTGGTTTTTCAGTAATTACATCTGTATCCCACTGAAGGCTTTTTACAATATATGTGACATGCGTATCGTCCCTGCCTGCCACAATGACGATATCAGGCTTTGACACGCGCATCATCTCGTCAAAAGCATCTTCGCTAAACTCGGGCACGTGGGCCAGCTCGGGAAATTTCTTCTTGCAAACGGCAAAACGTTTCGGATCGGCATCCAGCAATCCCGTAATCTCATAATGAGTTGAAAACCGCTCCAACAGCGGTTTGATAAACATACTGAATGCTCTGCTGCTCAATCCGCAAAAGACGATGTTCTTCAATATCCTCACCTCTATCGGGCTTCAGTTAGTTGAGAAATCAGCTGCAGCGCTTCCTCTGTTTTTTCAGCATACACAGGGATAAACGCCGCCATATCGCGATTCAATCGAAAAGAATAGCCGTTCAGCTGCTTTTTCCCTTTTTCGATCTGAACGGCATAGATCGTTTTTTCTCCTGATTTTTTATTAACAGTTGTATAAGGAGATGTTTTTTCAGGAGGCAATCCGTTTAACGGCTGAAAATTTTCCGGATCATCGTAAGCTTGAAACATGTCTTCAGGCACGATGAAAACATCTCCTTCATGGGCGGTAATTTCAGTCAGCAGTTTTTCCTGAAAAGCTGGAAAGATATCGACCTTCCCGGCATTCTGCTCGGCGGCTTGTTTTATTTTTTCCTGTACGCCAGCCTGCATATCAGAAAAGAGAATGACATGCATTCCGTCCGGCCTGCTTGAGCATGATGCCAAAAAGAGCACTGAGACGATCACACACAAAGCCGTCCGTATCCTTTTTGTCATTTCCCCGCTGACCTAAAAAGAGGCTCCAGCTCTGTCATAGCCAAAATAAACGCGCCGGCTCCGTGCAGATCGTTTGTGCTTCTTTCGCGGCTGACATAATAGTCATAGAAACCGGCTGACGTTCCGACACATATGTCTTTGACGAGAAACGCGCCGTCTTCTGATGTTTCGGTTTTATGCTGAATCAAGCCTTGATACGCTTTTAGTAGTGTTGTTTCGTAAGCTCTGTCTAGATAGCCTTTATTGATTCCTTTCGCAAATGCGTACATGTACAGACAGGATCCTGAGCTTTCCAGCCAGTTATCAGACCTGTCTCCCTTATCAACGATCTGATACCATAACCCCGTCTCCTTGTCTTGATAGCGGCAGATGCTTTTAATCATGTCCTGCAGCGTGTTTTTCCACACGTGACGGTTTGGATGCTTCTTCGGCAGCTCTTCAATCATGTCAGCAAGAGACATGACGTACCAGCCGATGGAACGTGCCCAAAATTCCGGTGAACAGCCTGTCTCTTCATTGGCCCAAGGCATTTTTTTCGCTTCATCCCAGGCGTGATAAAAGAGTCCGGTTTTTGCATCCTTCGTATGCTTTCTCATCAATGACTCCTGCAGCACGACCTGATCAAACAGCTCCGGCTCCTGCTTCAGATTGGCATATTTCAGTGCGAACGGCCCCCCCATGTATAAGCCGTCAAGCCACATTTGGTAAGGATAACCGTCTTTGTGCCAAAAACCGCCCTCAGACGTCCGGTTCAGTGTTCCATATAAGCCGCGCAGCCTTTTTGCCGCTTTGACATACCGCTCATCCTTCGTCTGCTCGTATAATGGAAAAAGAATGAGACCCGCTTGAATGGCGTCCAGTTCATCTCTTCTAAATAATAGATTGCCATAATCATCGATTAAGAGATCTGCATAAGCCTTCGCATACTCAAAATACCGCTTTTCCCCGGTTGCTTCCCACAGCCGCAATACACCGCATAAGAAAACACCTTGATGGTAGTGCCAGCGGTTTGCAGGAGGCAGCTCCTCGACTGTGTACGTGTTCATAATGGTTTTTGCCAATGCCTCCGCGTACGTAAGAGGCGATTTTACAGCGATTGATTGATCCATTGATCCCATCCCTTTCTTAATAAATTCCTTCCTCGCCAAATTTCTTCGCCAAACGATTCGCAAGCATGACCAAAATCAGCCCGACCGCCGCTTTAAATACGCCGACTGCTGTACTGTAGCTGAATTGGCCCTGTTTCAGCCCTGCAGTATAAACATACGTATCAAAAATTTCCGCCACTTCCCTGTTAGTCGCATTTAACAGCAAATACACATGCTCGAAGCCAAGCTCCAGCGTGTCTCCGATTTTCAAAATCAGCAAAACGACGATAACGCTTTTAATGGCGGGCAGCGTAATATGCCACATTTGCCGCAGCCGTCCCGCTCCGTCCATTTTCGCCGCTTCATACAACTGGGGGTCAACCGCTGTAATGGCCGCCAGATAAATGATCGTCGACCATCCCGCTTCCCTCCAGATAACCTGCAGAATATACAGGGGCCGGAACCATTCTTCGTTCAGCAGAAAATTGATTTTTTCACCGCCAAAAAACACAATCAGTTCATTAATCAAGCCTCCGTCTACCGTTAAAAGCACAAACGAAAGCGATACAACAATGACCCAAGACATAAAATGCGGGATATAAATCAGCGTCTGAACAAATTTTTTAAAGAGAGCAATCCGCACTTCGTTCAATAGAAGCGCCAGCAGTATCGGCACCGGGAAAAATATGGCCAGGTTCAACGCAAATAACACGAGCGTGTTTTTTAACAAGAGAAAAAATGTAGGCTCAGTAAACAGCCTGATAAAATGCTTCAGCCCCACCCACTCACTGCCCAAAATGCCGAGGAACGGCTGATAATCCTGAAACGCAATCACAATTCCCCACATCGGGATATACTTAAAAAGCAAAAAATAAATACACCCCGGCAAAATCATCAAGTACAAATATTTTTGCTGAATCAGCTTACTTAGTAAGCGCTTTCTTTTTTCTTTTTTAAAAATGACTGCATCAACAGCCGGCGCTTGCGCTTCTGCTGTTTTCATTTTTTCCTAGCCTCCTTTCACGGGTTCTTGCATTCACTGTAGCCCAGCAGGCAAAAGTCCGTCTACAATCATATGATCACATCCTGTTTTATCCCTTTATAATCAAGGGTTCAGACGGTCCACCTGAAAAAAAGACACCGATATTAGAAAATGATTATTGACAATATCTATCAATCTTTGGATTAATTGTATTAAGGTGAAGTGGATGTTATGAAATGGGGGGTTTTATGAAAAGAAGCCAATACAAGTTTTACTACAAACTGATCACGTTTTTCTGCCTGCTCAGCACCATTCCGGTTATTTTGGTCGGATTGTTTTCGTACGAGCACTCCCAGAAAACGGCTATTTCCAACGTTTCGGAGGAAAAATTCGACACACTCCAGCAGACCCAGCAAAGCATCGAACATATATTGAAAACCGTCGATCACTCTTTAACCCACTATGTGAGTTCGCCGCCTCTCCTTCGCACATTGTCCGAGCCTTTGCACTCAGACCAATTTCAAATCTATAACCAAGTGAACCAAGAGCTCAATTATCTGCAAAGCTTTGATACCGACCTGTCCAACATGACATTAGTCAGTTATACGAAAAAATGGTACATGAACAATTCCGGTTTGTACCGGTTGAATACAGACACTCTTCATGAAGCAGCTTCAGCGTACACGAAACACAAAGCGAGCCGCTCATATTGGACGCTTGAGGAAAACAATCATTTGATTTCAACCAAAGAAGGCACAGCAGAAAACTGCCGCTACAATATCAATTTAATTAAGCAGCTTCCTTTGAACAGCACAAATACAAAGGGATTGGCCGCCGCAAGCATCCCGAGCTGTTCGCTTGTCAAAAATATGCCTGGCTATTCAAACGCCAACAACCTGTTTATCATCGATGAAAAAGGCCGCATCATCCTTCATAACAACATGTCTGACGTCGGTGAATCTCTTCATAACGATGGCTTTGTCCAAAAAGTGCTGGCGCAAACCGCCAATAGCGGACAGTTTGAAACAGTGATTGACCGGATTCATTATAAAGTTACCTATCAAAAATCTGACTATAATACATGGACTTATTTTTCTCTCGTTTCCCTGCCTGAGCTAAAAAAAGAAGCCAAATCAATCGGCTGGATCACTTTTACAGTATGCATTATTTTGTTAACGCTTTCATTATTGTTCTCTTGGCTGGGCTCCCGCCATTTTTACAAGCCGATCAGGGTGCTTTACGAATCATTCGCAAGACATGGAGCCATACAAGAGAAACAACAGCCTCCTCAAAATGAATTTGAGTTAATTGAACAGAGCTTTAAGCAGCTGAAGGACAGAAATGACGACCTTGAGGAAACGATGAAGCAGCAGGCCACTCATCTGCAGCAATATTTTATGGTCAGGCTTATGCTCGGAAAACTGACGGATGAGGAGGTTGATAACCGCTTTGAAAGCCTCGGTTTAAAGCAAAATTGGCGGCACCTTGCCCTGCTTGTGCTCCAAATTGACACACTGAATCATACGCCTTATGAGAAAAAAGATATGGATCTGCTTTTGTTTGCCGTCAACAGCCTGATTGAGCGCACCATCCCGACGGACAAACATCTTGCCCCCGCTGTAGTTGACAAACAGCAGGCGACGATTTTGATCAACCAAAGCGGGACAAAAGAAGAATTCATAGCTGAGCTGAATGAGACTGCAAGGATGATTCAGGAAAAAGCGGAAGCTGAGCTGCAGCTGTCTGTCAGCATCGGCATCAGCCAGCCGTTTGATGTGCTGACAAAAGCGAAAACAGCCTATGCGGAAGGCTCAGAAGCGTTGAAATACCGGCTTAAAGCGGAAAACAAGTCGATCATCTTTTACGAAGACCTTGACCAGAAGAAAACCTTCAAAACCCATTTTCCAAAGCAGCTTCAGCATGAGCTGTTTGATGCTGTTAAAGCAGGAGACAAGGAGAAAGCGGATAAATGCCTGCACGCGATTTTGCAAGCCATTTTCACCCAGAACACCAACCCGTATCAATTTCAAATCGCCATCGCCCGTTTTTTGAACCATGTGATTGAGCTGATGCATGTGCTCGGGATCGAATTGTTTGAGCTTGAAGAAAACAAAATGCTGTATGACCAAATTTTTGAGCTGAAAACGTTCGAGGATACCGAAAACTGGCTAAAGAATGAGTTTATTGATCCGATGACAGACAAAGTGAACGCCCGCGCGGATGCCCAGTACAAAAATATTTCCGACAACATCATTCATATCATCCATCATGAGTTTGAATCCGAATTGACACTGGACGAAATCGCGCGCAGGCTGCATTACAACCCAAATTATTTAAGCAGCATTTTCAAAAAAGAAATGGGTATTTCATTCAGCGAGTATGTCTCAAGCTACCGACACCATATGGCAAAAAGCTGGCTTGCCGAAACAGACATGGCGGTCAAGGACATTGCCGAAAAGCTGAAATATAAAAACTCGCAAAATTTCATCAGATCATTTAAGAAGCTGGAAGGGATTACACCGGGAAACTACCGCCAGCAAAAAAGAAGCATGTAAAAAACCCAAAACCGCTTGCGCGTTTTGGGTTTTTCCAATGTTATTTTGCTTGTTTAAACGCTTCTTCGTATTCCTGAATAATTTGTTTTCCTCCGCTTGACTCCCATTTTTCCACTTCTTTATCGAACTGGCTTTCTGTGATGTCTCCAATCATATATTTATAGGTCGCATCATCAATGATTTTCTTCAGTTCATCACCCCGTTCCGACTCCGATGCGGAATACAGGCTTTCAGCCGGGTTTGAGACGATAATCTTTTCATTGTCCTCGGTCAGCTCCTCGTACGCCGTCCGAAGCGGATCTCCAGTGTTTTTTAAGTAGGCTTTATCAATGGCAATTAAAGCGGACAGCGGCTGAATATCAGTCTGCCAGTCTTTTACCTGGCTTTCTTTGCGTGTAAACGTTTTATCCTCTCCTTTGTTGTAGTGAACACCGTCAATGCCATAAGTCATCAGGCTATAGACATCTTCTTCGGCAATTCGGTCAAAAAACGCTAAGATCCGTTTAAGCTCTGCTTCCGTTTTCACACTCGTTTTCGGGAAAGCAAACACGCCGTTATGGCCTCCTGATGCCCATACCCGCTCTTTCCCATCCGAGCCTTTTATGCGGTTGATGATCTCGAGCTTCATCGATTTATCAGAGGCATGGTCGCGCAGATTGACCGCATCTACCATATTGCCAATATAAATTCCGGCTTTTCCTTGAGAAAACAGCTCCTGCTGCTGGGTTTTGCTTGTGACGGGAAAATCCTTATTCATATACCCATTATCCCGCAGCTTTTTCATATAGTTCATCGTGTCTTTGTATTCCTGTGTCATGAAATCAGGCGTGAATTTGCCGCCTGATTCCTTCCAATCTGTTGGCATGCCTTCATAAGAGCCGAGTGTTTTAAACGCGCCGTAAATCAAGTCATTGCGGTCTGTCAGCCCGAATGTATTGTCTTTCCCATCCTTATCCGGATCATCCTCCGTAAACGCTTTGGCCACTTCATAAAGCTCATCAAGTGTTTTCGGCGTTTCCAAATTCAAATTGTCCAGCCAGTCCTTCCGAATGACGATCCCCTGTCTGGAAAGCGGACGTTCTCTGTATATCCCGTAGAGCTTGCCGTCAATTGTCACATTTTTATTAATGAGTTTGTTCATTTTGTTTAAGTTGGGATAATCTTTGATATAATCGCCGATTTCCCAAAACATTCCTGACCGAAAGGCATTCATGACTGACGAATTTTTAATATCCTGGATGGTCACGATTTGCGGAAGATTGCCGGCTGCAAGCGCTGCATTCAGCCTGTCTTCTTTCACCGCGTCTGGAACCCAGGTGATGTCGAGTTCTGTATTTGTCAGCTTTTCGATTTCTTTAATCGCCCTGTCTTTCGGCGGCTGCTGGTGATACAAAATCGCCATCCAAGACAGCTTTACCTTTGAATCCGGGCCAGCTTTGCCTTCAGCCGAAGACTGATCAGCCCCTTTACAGCCCGCCAGCACTCCGCCGAGTGCCAGTACAAGCACAATCAAATGCACCCTCCATTTGTTTCCCATCGTACCCCTCCGTTTCATATTTCTTTATCCTTTGACAGATCCCAGCAAAGCTCCTTTTGCAAAATGCTTTTGTATAAACGGATAGACAAGCAGAACCGGGATGGTCGCCACCACTATGACCGCCATTTTAATGGTTTGCTCAGGCGGCGGGCTGCCCGACCCCATTTCAGACATATCCCCCTGCATACCGCTTGATACTATGACGATTTGGCGCAGAAGCACCTGAATCGGCCATTTTGCTGAATCATTTAAGTACAAGATCGCTGTCATATACGTGTTCCAATACGTGACTGCATAAAATAGTGAAATCGTTGCGATCGCAGGAAGAGACAGCGGCAGCACAATTTTAAAGAATATGCCCAGATCATTGCACCCGTCAATTTTCGCGGACTCTTCCAGGCTTGACGGGATATTTTGAAAGAAGTTTTTCAGAATGATCAGGTTAAAGGCATTAATGGCTGTCGGCAAAATAAGCGCCCAGTAAGAATCGAGCAATCCAAGCGATTTGACCACAAGGAAAGTCGGAATCATGCCGCCGCTAAACAGCATCGTAAATACGACGAGAAACATGAGCGGCTGCCGGCCGATTAAATCACGGCGGGATAACCCGTAAGCCATCAGTGAAGAAAGAAACATGCTGACCGCAGTGCCTATCACTGTCACAAACACAGAAACAAGCAAACTCTTATAAATAATATCTGTTGAAAAAATGTAGCGATAAGCATCTAGCGAAAAAGTGGTCGGTATTAAAATAAATGTTTTCGACACGACTTCTTCTACTGTGGCGAAAGATGCAGCGATGACATGAATGAACGGAAGTACGCATATTAAAGCGAACATCAGCAAGAAACCATAAATCAACATATCAAACAGACGGTTTTTCAGTGAATGTGCGATAGCTCCCACCTCTCTTTGTAAGCGTTATCATATTTTTGAAAACCGAGCTCAGCATGTGACGATATCGTGTCTAAAATGTAGCAAATCTGTGATTGCCATGTCTATAATCATTTGAACAGAGTCCCCGGCCGGGCGGGGGCTGCCGCGAATTGAGACCGATAACAAAAGAAAAAGAGCATAATCTTAGAAAATGATTATGCTCCGTTCTCCTCCTCGTTCAGAAGTTCGGCCGTATTGATTTGTGGCGAAAACCCAAGTTCATTCACGGCAGATTCAATGGACCATGGCCGGCCCGGATTATCAGAGACGGCGTAATAAGTGCCGTACCGGATATTGGTCTCAATGGCGGCTTTGAAAATCGACAGCAGATCGGGGTGAGAAAGCAGTGTCTTTTTCGTCCGTTCTTTTTCATGCAGCGTATCCATTTCATCTGTGACGACTGTTCCGATTCGAAGGTTGATTACTGATAGCTTATTTTCCAAATAAAACAAATGGCCGATCTGTTCAGAGGTCAGCTTTAATACACCGTACAAGTTTTTTGACAGCGGATAATCGCTTGTTGTGATTTCCCGTCCTAAGAGCGAGCGCCCGTCTTTTTCGTATACATCTGTGACATGATTGCTGCTGGCGAACACGAGCTTTTGAATGCCGAGCTCCGCTGCCGCACGGCACAGATAATAGCTTGCCCTATAGAAAACATCCGTCATTTTTTCAAACTCAGCGATGTCCATAATATCGTATTTGATTTTAACAGCGAGTAAATTCAAGATGGCATCGGTATCTTTTGGAATCTTCTTCAACAGCTCCTCATAATTTGCCGCGTCAGCCTGAATGGAAGAGGCTTTGCCATCGAAATGATCTTTATCAAGCACTGTCACTTCATAGTCTGAAATAAGCCCTTCAGCAAGCAGTCTCCCAATCACACCATTTCCGCCGGCGATCAGCACTTTTTTCACGATATTCACTCCCCTTTTTTATAGATTGCCCATTTTCGGCGGGGCTGACACTTTTTTGGCACTCACATTCTTAGGCTTATTCAAAAGTCACCGGCAGCTCCTCAAGCGCCCGAAATCCAAAAAGCGGCCGATACCGCCATTCAAAATCCGCGAGCGTAAGGCTGGGCATCCGCTGCAGAAGAGTGTTAATCGCAATTTGCGCTTCTAATCGTGCCAGCGAGGACCCTAAACAAACATGATGGCCATGACCAAATGAAAGGTGCGGATTAGGACTTCTCGTAATATCGAAGACATCGGGGTTCGTGAAAATGCTTGGGTCTCGATTAGCCGCCCCTAACAAAAGATAGACTTGCTCTCCTTGACGGATCGTCACCCCGCTGATGTCAATATCCTCTGACGCAACTCTGGCTGTCATTTGCGTGGGGATTTCATAGCGTAAACATTCCTCGACTGCGGTACCAATAAGATCTGGATTTTCTCTCAGTTTCAAAATCTGTTCTGGATGCTGCAGCAGACAAAGGACTGAATTGCTGATGAGATTGACCGTTGTCTCATGTCCGGCGATCGCCAGCAATATGCACGTAGATGCCGCCTCCTCTTCCGTCAGCTTATCCTTTTCTTTCCCCTTCAAGAGCATGCTGATCATATCCTGTTGAGGGTGGCGTTTTCGCTTTTGAATCAGCTCTTTGAAATATGCCATAGCCTGCACAGCCATATGATTGCCCTCTGTTAATGCCTTTCTTGACCGGGTAAAATCAATCGTTTGAATGAGACTCGCAGCCCACTCCTTTAATTGCTCCCTATCTTCCTCCGGTACACCTATAATGTTAGCTATGACAAAGCTTGCTAAAGGAAAAGCAAAGTCCGAAATGACCTCCATCTTTTTTTTACCTTGCACTTGATCAAGCAAATGATGGACAGTTTCAATGATATACGGCTGATAACTCTCTGTCGCTCTCGGCGTAAACGCTCCGCTGGCAAGCGTCCGCAATCGTCTATGATCAGGCTGGTTCTGAAACAGCATCATTTGATTTTGCACATGTGAAAGGTCCTGATATTTGGTTGGGCTCTCAGGCAGCGGGGTGCGGACTTTGAATCTCGCATCTTTCAAAATAGCAGCCGTTTCTTCATATCCTGTGACATACCAGCCCGGGTATTTTAAGAAACTCCCTTTATAGATAGGATGAACAGCTCGCAATGTGTCGTAAAAAGAATATGGGTTTTTCAAAAACTCAGAAGATGCAGTTGACGATGCAATTGTCACGTGATTTTCTCCTTTCTGTTCAAAAATAAAAGCAATCGACATCATACCGATTGCTTTTATTGATGCTTTCAGCTTTTCGCACTTAAACTGGACTTCATTTCTTCGACTGATTCAACTTCAAAACCTAAATCACTCAGCATTTTATGATCCTCCGTCTCCTCTTGCCCGGCAGTTGTTAAGTAGTCTCCGACAAAAATGGAGTTTGCGGCGTAAAGCCCTAATGGCTGCAATGAGCGGAGATTGACCTCTCTTCCTCCGGATATGCGAATTTCTTTTGATGGATTGATAAAACGGAACAGCGCCAGCACTTTTAAACAATACAGCGGGTTTAATTCGTTGACGCCTTCTAACGGCGTACCATCAATTGCATGCAAAAAATTCACAGGAATGGAATCCGCGTCAAGAGCCTTCAAGCTTTTGGCGATGTCAATGACATCTTGTTTCGTCTCCTTCATCCCGATAATGGCGCCTGAACACGGAGACAGCCCCGATTCTTTTGCGATTTCAACCGTATTGACTCTGTCATCGTATGTATGTGAGGTCGTGATGTTTGAATGGTTTCTCTGTGACGTATTCAAATTATGATTATAGCGGTCTACTCCGGCATCTTTGAGCCGCTTCGCCTGCTCTGGCTTCAACAGTCCGAGACACGCACAAACCTTCAGTCCATACGTCTCTTTAATTTCCTGAACCGCATCTACGACCTGATCCACTTCTCTGTTAGACGGCCCTCTGCCGCTTGCCACGATACAATATGTGCCGATATTCAGATCGTGCGCCCGCTTCGCGCCTTCAAGCAGCGTTTCCTTATTCACCATCCGGTAAGACTCAATCGGCGCTTTCGAAATCGCAGACTGTGAACAATAGCCGCAGTTTTCCGGGCAGAGCCCGGATTTCGCATTCATAATCATATTGAGCTTTACTTTTTTTCCATAAAAGTGTTTTCTGATATGAAAAGCTCCATGCATTAATAGCAAAATATCTTCGTCAGGACAATGTAATATTGAAAGCGCTTCTTCGTCAGTCACTTCTGCTCCAGACAGCACCCGGTCTGCAAGTTCCATCCATTGATTCATTCTCATACCCCCACTTGATTCATCAGTAATGATAGATTGATATGGTCTTTTACCATATGTAGAACCGTTTCTTTCGTCACGTTGGCAAGCTTTGGCGTAATCCCTAAAACCGGCACACCGCATAAGCGTTCAATCATCTCAGGATTGGTTTTTTCATCTTCATCAGGAGAGTCACTGATTCCATTGATGATAATTCCGGCGATTGGAAGCCCCATGCTTTCTGCATATTTGACAGTTAAAAAGGTATGATTAATGGTTCCAAGGTGAGGACGTGCCACAATAATCATGGGAAGCTGCAACGCTTTTATGACATGACTGACCAAATAGTCCTCTCCCAATGGCACAGAAATACCGCCCGCACCTTCTACGATGAAGCATTCATGTTTTTCTCTAATCCGCCCCCAATGGCTTAAAACCTCTTCCATGGTGACAGTCTTTCCCTCAAGTTTCCCTGCAACGTATGGTGCAAGTGGCGCTTTGAAGGCAAAAGGCGTAATGTCTTCATGAGAAAGACCGGTCTGCGACATGCCTTTCAGCAGACTAGTATCACTATCTGGATGATGACGCGATATCCCGCTTAAAAATGGTTTATACACCCCGACATCTCTATTATGTTCTTTCAATAAGGCAGCAAGACCGCTGGATATAACCGTTTTCCCCACTTCTGTATCAGTTCCCGTCACAAAAAAACCCCTCAAATGATATACAGCTCCTTTCCGATTGAATGAAATGTTTTCAGCAAATCATCAATATCACCCATACTGTGGTCAGACGTGATTGTAATTCGAATACGGCTTTCACCCGGCGCAACGGTCGGCGGCCGAATGGCAGGAGCATAAATTCCCTTGCCCTGCAGTTTTTCAGCAAATATGACCGTTTTATGGGCATCGCCAATGACTACAGGAATAATCGGTGTGTGATCTCCTTTTACCACATAACCCATATTCTTCAGACTGGTTCTAATCATGCTGATATAAGAAAATAAAAGCTGTCGTTTTTCCCTGCTGGCTTCAATAATGTTGAAAGCCTCATGAGCAGCCGCACAGCTGGCTGGCGGAATAGCGGTTTGAAAGATAAATGTTCTGGCATGGTTCAGCAAAAAGTCGATGAAGACCGCTGATCCTGCCGCAAAACCTCCTTCCGCGCCAACAGCTTTGCTTAAGGTGCCGATCACAATGTCGGGACAAACACCAAAGTATTCACTCGTTCCTCGTCCCGAATCGCCCAAAACTCCTGTTGCGTGGGCATCATCAACGACCACGAAGGCATGATAGCGTTTCGCAAGTGAGATGATCTGATCAAGAGGGGCGATTGTGCCATCCATGCTGAATACCCCGTCTGTTACGATAAAACGGCGCTGATAACGCTGTGTTTCATTCAGCTTGTTTTCAAGATCATTCATATCAATATGCCGATAAACAACTGTATCAGCCTTAGAAAGTCGGCAGCCGTCGATAATACTTGCATGATTGAGCTGGTCACTTAAAATGACATCTTCCTTTTCTGGCAAGGATGAAAGGACACCGACATTGGCCAAGTAACCGCTCGAAAACAGCAGGGCCGCTTCTGACCGTTTAAAGCTGGCAATCTTCTTTTCTAGCTTTTCATGCCAGACCGAATTGCCTGTCGTTAAACGTGAACCGCTGCTTCCTGTCCCAAATTGCTGCAATGCTGTTTGGGCTGCATCGATCAAACGTCTATCGCTTGCGAGCCCTAAATAATTGTTTGAGGACCAGACCGTTTGATTTTCGCCATCAATGTTCCTCTCTGGAACCGGTGCCCCATTCATTGTCCGCAGGTTACGGTGTACGCCGTCTTCTTTCATTCTGTCTAACCGCTTGTTCAACCAGGAATCAATCTTCAAGGCTCGTAACCTCATGGATCGCTTGTTTCATAATGGCAACCATTTCCCCGAGCTCCTCAGCTGTGCTGGCAAGAGGAGGAAGAAATGCAACCACGTCCCCAAGCGGTCTTGTCAGCATTCCTAACTCTCTCATTTTTAAGGAAACTTTGTATCCGATCCGCCGATCAGCCGGGTAAGGTTCTTTGGTTTCCTTTGACCGGACAAGCTCTGCACCGCACATAAAGCCAAGCTGCCGAATATCCCCAACATGAGGAAGAGCGTGCAGATCTTGAAGAAGAAAATGGAGCTTTTTACTTTTTTCCGCTACTTGTTCCACAATGTTTTCAGATTCAAATAATGCCAGATTTTCAAGCGCAACCGCACAGCCAAGCTGATTGCCTGTATAGGAATGGCCATGGAAAAAGGTTTTTAGGTTTTCATAATCATCATAGAATGCCTTATAGATGTCTTCAGTGGCAAACGTAACGGCAATTGGCAAATAACCTCCTGTAATGCCTTTACCGGCAGCCATCAGATCAGGCTGGACATTCTCGTGCTCGCACGCAAACATTTTTCCTGTACGGCCAAAGCCTGTAGCGACTTCATCAACGATCATTAAGACATCGTATGTTGTACATAGCTCGCGCACCCCTGCCAAATATCCTTCCGGCATCACGATCATACCGGACGCGCCTTGTACCATTGATTCAATGGAAAGCGCGGCAATTTCCTCGTGATGTTCCTTAAGCAGCTGTTCAAGCTCTCGGAGGCACTGATCACGGCACTCATCAGGATCACCGCTTTCTGAGCGATACACATAAGGAATCGGAGCCTTGTAACTCTCGAACATCAACGGGCCGTATACGTGGTGAAAAAGTTCAATTGAACCGACACTGACGGCGCCAATCGTATCACCGTGATACCCGTTTTTCATTGCGATAAATTTTTGTTTCTCGGGCTTCCCGATGTTCTTCCAATACTGAAACGCCATTTTTAGGGCTATTTCCATCGCTTCTGCACCGCTGTCTGAATAAAAGACCCGCGTGAGCTTTTTTGGGCTGATGTCGATTAATGTTTCGGCAAGCTGGGTTGCTGGAACATTGGTCATGCCCAATAACGTGGAGTGCGCAATTTTTCCGAGCTGTTTTTTTATGGCATTATCTAGTTCTTTTTTGCGGTGTCCGTGGACATTAAGCCAAACTGATGAAAAACCGTCATAGTATTCCTTGCCATTTATGTCTTTGACTTTGATTCCAGTCCCGCTTTCGATGATTAAGGGGTTTTCATCATAATCTTTCATTTGGGTAAATGGCAGCCAAAGGTGCTTTTTACTTTTTTCTATCAAATCATGAGTCATGATCTTCCTCCCACTCTATTAAAATAGGCTGCTTCTCCAGATCATGTATGTACGTGTTTACATCATTGGATCCATCAATAAAAAAAACTCGGCAGCCCTCTTCAGACCCGTATTCTTTCATTGCTGTAATACGCTGATAGCCCATTTTCTTACCCGCAACATAGCCTGTTATGTAATCCGGATCGTCCGACCAGCATAATTCTGCAATGGCTGCCGGGTGCCGGCTTACCTTTGAAGCGAGCGCAAGAGCCTCTTTTATTCTTGAATGAGCTGGCACGTGACTGTGAAGCGCCCATTTTTCAAAATTAGCGTCCGGCCAATCCATTCTGGAGACCCGCACCCCTTTTTCTTTTGTTTGATCCATTCGCTTTCCTGTATGAATATCAAACAACACCGCACCCCTGACATCTGACCATTCAGGGATTTGTTCATATGCTTTTTCAATCACATCTCGTGAAACGCCTTCTTTTTCCAATAACAATCGGGCCAGCTTTTGCCCTTCTTCCGGGCAGCTCACTTCATTCGTATGCACAGGCAATGGCTGAATGGTTTTTATCGATTCATATACCTCTTCAAATTGAATTTGCATAAAATCAGGTTTTCCTCTTGAATGGGATAACCCTTTTTCTAATAAAGCATTGACTGTATGCTTCATCTCATGGAAAGGAATAAGCCGTTCTCCGCCGGATATATGCTTTCCGCCGTCTTCATGAGATCCATTCATAGAAGCCCTCATTCTGACACTAAAAAATGTTTCTTCTTGCATCATTTCTCGCCCTTTCACTGATAACTGAAGAACGTGCAGTGCTTCTCATTTTAATTGTTAACCTATTATATTTAAAGGTTAACAATTAGAATATATTATTCTCTCCTGTTTCTGTCAATAGAAGAAAGCATCGATTTATGGCAGTTGGTTAAAAGGAAACAAAAAGACCGTTTTCACACAAACGGTCTTTTTCGATTTCTTATAACAGTCACAGCCACTTTTGCAAAAACTGGACAGCTTCATGCCTCATGACTGCTGTTTCGAAATGTCCCGAAGCAGAACGGACCACTCGGTAGCAATCAGCAGCTCCCTGTCCAGCATAGACAGCTGTCAATTCTTTTTCGATTTTGTCCACGCCCTCGGCCGGCGTTAACCGATCGTGTACACCAACAAGACTAAGGTGCGGGCGCGGTGCGATCAGGCTTTGGATCTCCGATGCGGAAAAATGCTTTGCAAGCGATGGGACGTAATAATAAAAGCCGTGCCTGTCAAGATTCTGTGTTTTGATCAGCACATGATGATCCACCTGGCTGCACAAATCCACACACACCTTAATCCGGTCATCGAGCGCCGCTGTCCACCACGCCAGCAAACCTCCCATAGACATGCCGATGGTTCCGATCCTGTCAGGCTGAACATCAGAGCGTGACTGCATATAGTCTAACGCACTTAAACTGTCATAAATCATCATTCCCCACATCACTTTTCCGGTGAGAAGCATTTCTTTAAATATCTCGCTTTCCGCTTTTCCCCGCCGATCTCCAAATCCCCAATGATCAATCGCAAGAACGCCGTATCCGAGTGAAGTAAGCTCATCAGAAAAAGAAGGCGTTTTCAAATAATCCGCTCCCTCAATCAGCTCACTTTTCCCCCTATCATACTGGCCCCCATGCGAATGCTGAAACAATACGGCTGGGCACGGTCCTTCTGTTTTCTTCGGCTTCACAAAATAAGCGGGTACCTTTTCATGTCCATTTAAATCGAGCAGGAGCGTTTCAACAATATTTTCTTCTCTTTCTTCAATACGTAATGTCTCAACACTGATTGGCCTCCGATCAGGCAAATCACCAAGCAATCGAAACAGTTGCTTTCTTCTTTCGGCTCTCATCCCATCACCCTTCCTTATTCGCTTACTTCACATTTACGAGACAGATCTGGGTTCCCCTTTATTTTTCCAACATAAATCACATCATTTACTAAATATTTAGTAAATATAACGAAATATTCCGAAAATAATTATTGTAACCGCTTACTTTTATATGATAGTATCAATTTATCAAAAACAGGTGAGTTAATATTTTACTAAATATAGATGAGAGGGAGACCCATGGTTCGTATTAAAGATATCGCATTGAAAGCTAATGTTTCCAGCGCAACTGTGTCCAGAATTTTAAATGAAGATGAGTCGCTTTCTGTTGCGGGCGAAACGAGACAAAGAGTCGTCAACATCGCTGAAGAGCTTGGTTATCAAACCGTTGCCAAACGCCGAAAATCCCGCGGGCAAAAACAGCGGGCCCAGCCGCTGATCGGTGTGCTGAGCTGTCTGTCCCCTGATCAGGAAAGGCAGGACCCTTATTTTTCTTCCATTCGGAAAGGCATTGAAAAGGAATGCTTTGAACAGGAAATTTTCATTACAAATTCGATTCATCTCGGCTCCTTTCAGGAACATATTCTTCGGGAATTGGATGGTGTCATTGTCATCGGCCGTGTTCATGATGAAGCGGTTAAGCATATCAGCGGAAGGCTGGAGCATGCCGTATTTATCAATCATTCACCAGATCCGCAAGCATACGATTCGATTGGAATCGATTTTGAATCGGCTTCACGCCAGGCGATTGATCACCTTTTCGACTTAGGCTACAAACGGTTAGGCTACATTGGCGGACAAGAAAAAGAGCATACGCTGAAGGACGGCCAAAGCATTCGCAGAACGATTGAAGACAAACGCCTGACCGCTTTTTTGGAGTCAGCCGCCCCCCAGCCTGAGCATGTGCTGATCGGAGAATACAGCATGCGTGAGGGCTATCGCCTGATGAAGAAAGCAATCGATCAAAGCCATCTGCCGGAAGCATTCTTTATTGCCAGCGATTCTATGGCGATCGGCGCATTAAAAGCGCTGCAGGAAGCCGGACTGCAAGTGCCACGGGATACTGCAATTGTCAGCTTTAACGGCATTGAGGAAGCTGAATTTGCCAGCACGCCTTTAACGACGGTGAAGGTATACACAGAAGAAATGGGCCGGACAGGCGTAAAACTGCTGCTTGACCGTCTCAATGGCCGAACGCTTCCTCAACATGTCACCCTGCCTACAACATTAATCGTAAGACAAAGCTGCGGATGTACAGCAAAGGAGGTGACATAAGCAAAGATTCATCACGATGATAAGGAGGAAAAGATGAAACACACTTTTGTTTTATTTCTCTCTCTTATTCTGCTTGTTCTGCCCGGGTGTTCAGCAGAGAAAAGCTCAGCAGATACCGCAAAAAAGACGTTAACCATTTATTCTACAATGTCAACCGACAGTGAAAGAGATACGTTCAGAAAACTAGCGGCAGCATTCGAAAAGGAACACAGTGACATTCATGTCAGCCTTCATTTCCCAGGCAATGACTATGAAAATATGATGCGTGTCAGAATGGCGGCCAATGATTTGCCAGATCTATTCGATACACATGGCTGGGGGAAAATCAGGTACGGTGAATATACAGCGGATCTCCGGGATATGGAATGGACTCAAGATCTTGATCCCAATTTAAACAGCATCCTCAAAAATAAAAGCGGAAAGGTGTATGCCTATCCGATCAATCAGGCAAAAGACGGTCTGGCGTATAACCGCAATATTTTAGACCGTTACGGCATTGCTCCGCCGGAAACCATGGATGACTTTATCAAAGCACTGAGAACGATTAAAGAAAAGAGCAAGGGAAGCATTGTTCCCTTCTGGTTTGCCGGCTATGACAAAAGCTCATTCGCTCAATATTACGACCAATTCGCTACACCTCTTCTCATCACAGACCCTGCCCATAATGAAAAAAAACAGCTCATCAACGGTTCTTTTAAATGGAATAAATTCACTTACTTATCAAAAATCCTCAAACAAATGCAGAAAGAAAAATTGATTAACATCGACGCCGTCACGGCAAAAAAATCACAGCTCATTGAATTAATGGCCCAAAACAAAATCGCCTTTACAATGCAAGGCGGCACACTCGGCCAAGACGTTGCCCAGATCAATCCGAACGTCAAGGTCGGCATTATCCCGACACCCGCCATACATCCCGGTGATAACCCGATATGGATCGGCGGTGAACGCTACACCCTTGCAGCATGGAAAGATTCGCCTCAATTAAAAGAGGCAAAAGAATTTATCGCATTTATGGCCCGCCCGGCCAATGCCAAACAAATGGCTGAAGCCACATCGCTTCCTTCAGGGCTGACCAATGTGAAAGCTGATATTTTCTACGCAAACGATTATGAGCATTATCAAGATGTCAAAGTCGAGCCTTACTTCGACCGTTTATACTTGCCAAACGGAATGTGGGATGTCCTGGGCACGGTCGGACAGGAGCTGGCGGCTGACATTTTGGCGCCTCAAGACATTTCGCAGAAGCTGGGAAGAGAATATAAACGACTCAGGGAGCAATCGGAAACACAGGGAGCTGAAAACAATGAGTGAGATCGCAAGGGACGTTCATGTGAAACAGGTTAAGCCAAAAAAACAGTCCTCACTTTGGTGGATGTACATTCCTGCTTTGCTCTCCGTTCTGGTCTTTATGATTTATCCGTTTGTGAAAGGCACATTGATTACCTTTACAAACTGGAACGGCTTTTCACAAGTTTACCAATGGGTTGGATTCGCGCAATATGAAAGGCTGTTTTCTGATCCTGATACTTGGCATATCTTAAAAAACACTCTGCTTTACGGGCTTGGCAGCACCTTTTTTCAAAATGTGGTCGGGCTTCTGTACGCTCTGCTCTTAAATCAAAGCATTAAAACGAAAGCGGTAACAAGAACAATTGTGTATTTGCCGGTGATGATCAGCCCGCTCATTATGGGCTACATTTGGTACTTTTTCTTCTCCTATGACGGAGGCGCACTTAACGATTTGCTCGGGGTCTTCGGCATCAGCCCTATTAATGCGCTCGCCAGTCCCTCGCTCAATCCATGGATCATTGTCATGATTAACACCTATCAATATGTCGGAATCGCTATGGTTGTCTACTTAGCCGGTCTGCAAAGCATTCCGAAAGACTACTATGAAGCGGCGCAAATGGATGGCGCGAAACAAGGCCAGCAGTTTTTTACCATCACGCTGCCGCTGTTAATGCCCTCCATTACCATTAATATGGTCATCAACATTATCGGAGGCTTAAAGCTGTTTGACGTCATTATTGCACTCACCGCTGGCGGCCCCGGAAATGCGTCACAATCCATGTCCACATTTATGTATGATTTGTATTTCAAACGGCAGGATGCCGGCTATGCCGCAACGCAAGGCATATTTATGGCATTTGTCATTTTGATCATCAGCTTTTGCGCGCTTGCGTACTTTAAAAGAAAGGAGACGGAAATGTCATGAGAGCCGCCCGTACAAAAAGCATGCGGATCATTACGCTTCTTGCAGCCATTGTGGCCTGTGCGCATTTTATTCCTTTTTATATCCTGCTGACCACTTCATTGAAAGCAAAAGGAGACTACAGTTCGAAATGGATATTTCCAGCCGACATCTCCTTTCATAATTTTTCAGAGGCGTGGGAGCGCGCTTCGCTAGGAAACTCTTTTATAAACACCATGATCATCACAGGTTCTTCTGCCTTGTTATTAATTATATTCGGCTCACTTGCCGCCTACCCGCTTGCCCGGCGGGAAACGAAACTGAATAAAGCCGTTTTTGCCTTGCTGATTTCCATTATGATCATCCCTCCGTTAACGTCCATGGTTCCTTTGTATCGAATGGTTGTGGACGCCGGAATGGTCAATACACACGCAATCGCCATTTTCATTAATACAGCGGCTTACATGCCGTTAACCGTATTCTTGTATTCAGGCTTTATCCGATCGACCATTCCAAAAGAGCTTGAAGAAGCCGCAAGAATTGACGGCGCAGGCATGCTGAAAATCTTTTTTATGATTGTGTTTCCTCTGCTGAAGCCGATCACTGCGACCATCTGTATTATTTCTTGTGTCTTTATTTGGAACGACTATCAATTTGCCATTTTCTTTTTACAAGATCAAAAGGTTCAGACATTAACAGTAGCCATGGCAGGTTTTTTCGGAGAAAACGCAAACAACCTTCATTTAGTTGCCGCAGCGGCACTGATGGCAATGCTGCCGATGGTTGTTCTGTTTTTGGCGCTGCAAAAATACTTTATTGCCGGCCTGTCTTCCGGAGCGGTAAAGGGTTAACTTTAAAGGGGGAAGCAATATGAAGAAGATTACATTTATCGGTGCAGGGAGCACGATTTTCGCCAAAAATGTTTTGGGAGACTGCCTGTTAACAGAGGCACTGAATGGATTTGAGTTCGCTCTTTACGACATTGATCCCAAACGCCTGCAAGAATCCCAGCTCATGCTCGAAAATCTAAGAGACCGTTATAACCCAAGTGTGGCCATCAATAGCTATGATGACAGAAAACTCGCCTTGCAAAACGCAGGCTATGTCATCAATGCGATTCAGGTTGGAGGATACAAACCGAGCACAGTCATCGATTTCGAGATTCCTAAACGGTATGGGCTGCGCCAGACGATCGCCGATACAGTCGGCATTGGCGGGATATTCAGATCTCTCAGAACAATCCCGGTCTTATTTGATATCGCAAAAGATATGGAGGAAATGTGCCCTGACGCATGGTTCTTAAACTATACAAATCCAATGGCCACTCTTACAGGCGCCATGCTCCGCTATACCAATATCAAAACAATCGGGCTCTGCCACAGTGTTCAAGTGTGCACGAAGGATTTATTTAAAGCTCTCGGAATGGAGCATGACGGAATTGAGGAACGCATCGCAGGCATCAATCATATGGCTTGGCTTTTGGAAGTCAAAAAAGACGGCACAGATTTATATCCAGAAATCAAAAGGAGAGCGAAAGAAAAACAAAAAACAAAGCATCATGATATGGTGCGGTTTGAATTAATGGATAAGTTCGGCTATTATGTCACGGAATCGTCCGAACATAACGCAGAGTATCACCCATACTTTATTAAACGGAATTACCCTGAACTGATCAGCGAGCTGCAAATCCCGCTCGACGAATATCCGAGAAGGTGCGTCAAGCAAATTGAAAATTGGGAGAAAATGCGGGATGATATCGTCAATAATAAAAACCTTACGCACGAACGCTCAAAGGAATATGGTTCAAGAATTATAGAGGCAATGGAAACAAACGAACCATTCACCTTCGGAGGAAACGTCTTGAATACAGGGCTGATCACCAACCTTCCTTCAAAAGCGGTTGTGGAAGTGACATGCGTCGCCGACAGAAAAAAAATTACACCGTGCTTCGCCGGAGAACTGCCTGAGCAGCTTGCAGCCTTAAACCGGACGAATATTAATACACAGCTGATGACAATCGAAGCGGCTGTCACACAAAAAAAAGAAGCGGTTTACCAAGCTGCAATGCTTGATCCGCATACAAGCGCGGAGCTTTCCATGAAAGACATCATCTCCATGTGTGACGATTTATTTGCAGCACACGGCGATTGGCTTCCGGAATACAAATAAAAACTAGGGGACTGCTCTCCCCTAGTTTTTTGGTTTTGTTTCGCCTTCCCAGGCCATCATGCCGCCTTCAACATTGACTGTTTTAAAGCCTTGCTCATCCAGGTACTTGCAGACGTTCATGCTGCGCATTCCTGAGCGGCAGATAAATACGTACTCTTTGTCTTTATCAAGGGTTTCCATTTTTTCAGGAATATCCCCCATGCGAATATGAACGGCTTGCGGGATCATGCCTTCCGCTACCTCTTCATCTTCTCTGACATCAATTAAATATAATTCTTCGTCCGCCTCAATTTTTTCTTTCAAAGCGGCTGTGCTGATTTCTTTTATTTCCAAAGAAAACACTCCTATTCACAGTGATCATGTTCAGTATATCAAAGTCAGCTGAACGATTGCTATTCTGAGACTGATGAAAAAAATCCCCTTTTGGCAAAGGGGATTTTTTCTAGGCTTAGTTTGCCACAATATTGACAAGCTTCCCAGGCACCGCGATGATTTTCCGAATCGTTTTGCCTTCAAGCTGCTCTTTGACCTTTTCATCTGCTTGAGCAAGCTGTTCCAGCTGTTCTTTCGTTGCATCGGCAGGAACCTGTAATTTCGCTTTTACTTTTCCGTTCAGCTGAACAACGATTTCAACTTCATCATCCACAAGTTTTGTTTCATCATATACAGGCCAAGCTTCGTAGGCAATTGTGCCGGAATGGCCAAGCTTCTCCCAAAGCTCTTCCGCTAAGTGTGGCGCGATAGGAGAAAGAAGCTTCACGAAGCCTTCCATATATTCTTTCGGCAGTTCTGATGCTTTATAAGCTTCATTAATAAAGACCATCAGCTGGGAAATACCCGTGTTGAAACGAAGGCCTTCATAATGGTCTGTGACTTTCATAACCGTTTCATGATAGACGCGCTCCAATGTTTCACCCGCGCCTTCAACGATTTTGCCATTAAGCTCACCGCTGTCTTCAATAAATAGGCGCCATACACGGTCAAGGAAACGGCGCGCACCGTCTAATCCTGATTCAGACCAGGCGATTGAAGCATCAAGAGGTCCCATGAACATTTCGTACAATCTCAGCGTATCAGCACCGTGAGAGGACACGATTTCGTCAGGGTTGACAACGTTCCCTTTAGATTTACTCATTTTTTCGTTATTTTCGCCGAGAATCATTCCTTGGTTGTACAGCTTTTGGAACGGTTCTTTCGTCGGCACTACGCCGATATCATAAAGGAACTTATGCCAGAAGCGGGCATACAGAAGGTGAAGCACGGCATGCTCTGCACCGCCGATATACATATCGACCGGAAGCCATTTTTCCAATTTTTCTGGTGATGCCAGCTGATCCGGATTGTGCGGATCAATATAGCGCAAGAAATACCAGCAGCTTCCCGCCCATTGCGGCATTGTATTCGTTTCTCTTCTTCCTTTTTTCCCTGTCTCAGGGTCTGTGACTTCCACCCACTCTTTAATGTTCGCAAGCGGTGATTCGCCCGTTCCGCTCGGTTTGATTTCATCCGTTTTCGGCAAAATCAGCGGCAGCTCCTCTTCAGGGACAGCTGTTGACGTTCCGTCTTCCCAATGAATGACCGGAATCGGCTCGCCCCAATAACGCTGGCGGCTGAAGAGCCAGTCACGAAGACGGTACGTCACTTTCTTCTCACCGTTTTTCGTTTCTTCCAGCCAAGCGATCACTTTCTCAATCGCTTCCTGTTTGTGAAGGCCGTTCAGGAAATCAGAGTTCACGTGCTCGCCGTCGCCAATATAAGCTGCTTCCTCAACATTCCCGCCTTTTACGACTTCCTTCACCGGAAGGCCGAATGTTTTGGCGAATTCAAAATCACGCTCATCGTGGCCAGGAACTGCCATGACAGCACCTGTTCCGTATGATGCAAGAACATAATCCGCAATCCAAATCGGCAGTTTTTCTCCGTTTACAGGATTGATCGCATACGCTCCTGTGAATACGCCTGTCTTTGTTTTCGCAAGATCTGTGCGTTCTAGGTCACTCTTTGATTGAATTTCTTTGATATAAGCTTCAACAGCTTCTTTTTGCTCTGCCGTTGTGATGTTTTCCACCAATGCGTGTTCCGGGGCAAGGACAGTATATGTAGCGCCAAACAGCGTATCTGGTCTTGTTGTAAACACCGTAAAGGAATCATCATGTCCATCTATAGCAAAATGAACGTGAGCGCCTTCCGAACGGCCGATCCAGTTGCGCTGCATATCTTTAATGCTTTCCGGCCAATCAAGCTCTTCCAAGTCCTCAAGGAGCCTGTCCGCATAAGCGGTGATTTTCAGCATCCACTGCTTCATTGGGCGTCTCTCTACCGGATGGCCGCCGCGTTCGCTCTTGCCGTCAATGACTTCTTCGTTGGCAAGAACCGTACCGAGCGCAGGGCACCAGTTTACAGGCACTTCGTCAACGTAAGCAAGGCCTTTTTCGTATAGCTTTAAGAAAATCCATTGCGTCCATTTATAGTATTCAGGGTCAGTCGTATTGATTTCGCGATCCCAGTCATATGAGAAGCCAAGCGCTTGAATTTGGCGGCGGAAGTTATCAATATTCTGCTTCGTAAACACAGCGGGGTCGTTCCCTGTGTCAAGCGCGTATTGTTCAGCTGGCAGGCCGAATGCGTCCCAGCCCATTGGATGAAGGACATCATAGCCCTGCATGCGCTTCATGCGGGACAGAATATCCGTAGCTGTGTATCCTTCAGGATGGCCGACGTGCAACCCAGCTCCAGACGGATAAGGAAACATGTCCAGCGCGTAAAATTTTTGTTTTTCATTATTATCAAGAGTGGCAAATGTCTTGTTTTCAAGCCAATATGTTTGCCATTTCTTTTCTATCTCTTTGTGCTGAAAACTCAAAGTAAAAACCTCCTTCTGATTGAATACGGCGTGTATGGTTCAAGTATTGACGGGAAGGAGAGGATTATTCAGAATATTCCCAAACTAAAAAAAACTCCCTCATCCCTAAAAGGGACGAGAGACTTTCGTTTTCCCGCGGTACCACCCTCGTTAGCGCGGCATACGCCGCACTCACTTGATACTTTTAACGCAGTTATGCGTCAGCGGCTTTTCACCGCTGCAACTCTGAGGTGAGTTCGGAAACAAACTTGATTGACTTTCACCAGCCGTCAACTCTCTGCAACAATATCTGTTTCTTACTGCTCCTCTTCATTGTTCTTATCGCAACCGTAATCTAACTGTATTTTATAGAATTCTGTTCATAAGTGCAAGCAGGTTTGTATACAATGGGAATGTACCCTGAACGGGCGAAGATTGAGGACAATTATTCGGGTGGAGTTTTAGTTTGACGTTTGGACTCGGCCGGTTCGCCGCCGCTGTTCAGTTCTCTCACAAAGTCAAAACTTCTGAGAACAGCTTCACCGCCGTAGCCTGAGATAATGGATAAGATGACAAGTTGAATTCCTGAATCGGGGTCAGCGGATAATACAAGTAAAATGGAAGCTGTCATTCCGATAAACCAATCTTCCAAAAATCCAAGGTAGATAAACCGCTTCGTCATTCTGGGCTTCTCCAGTCTGCCTCTCTTTTTCACATGACCGAGAATCCCCATGATTCCTCCAATTACACAAGCAATAAGTACCTGATGCAGCATCTTCATCATCACCTTCCTAAAGCCCTTATTTCGTAAAGCGACTTCAGGCCATCCAGCCCCCTTAAACGATTCCGATGATTTTCGATATCTACATACCGGCAAATCTGTAAAAAGCTTGTTTCTTCCATTATATGTGAACACATGATCGGTAAGCTTGATGCATTGGATTCATTTTTCACCCAGTGACATTTACCTAGTCACCTATTTAGCATGTAGAAAACCTTTCCGTTCATATGTTCAAATTCTGTTCTTATTTTTAGTGTATACGAGGACAAGCCCTAATGACAAACAACAAACTGCACTTGCTTGAATCAGAACATGTGTTGTGCTACGGTTACTGTAGAATTCATTTTTAAAAAGGGGAATATCAGGCTTTCGCATAGCAAGCTGACGGCCTAAGGGGGATTTATATGGCTAGTTTTCAATCATTTGGGATACCAGGACAGCTGGAAGTCATCAAAAAAGCGCTTGATCACGTGCGAGTCGGTGTGGTAATTACAGATCCCGCACTTGAAGATAATCCTATTGTCTACGTAAATCAAGGCTTTGTTCAAATGACCGGCTACGAGACCGAGGAAATTTTAGGAAAGAACTGCCGCTTCTTACAGGGGAAACACACAGATCCTGCAGAAGCGGAGAACATCAGAACCGCTTTACAAAATAAAGAACCGGTCACCGTTCAGATTCAAAACTACAAAAAAGACGGAACGATGTTCTGGAATGAATTAAATATTGATCCAATGGTTATAGAGGATAAAACGTATTTTGTCGGAATTCAGAAAGACATCACCAAGCAAAAAGAGTATGAAAAGCTTCTCGAGGATTCCCTCACGGAAATTACTGCACTTTCAACTCCTATTGTCCCGATTCGCAATGGCATTTCAGCTCTTCCGCTAGTCGGAAACCTGACAGAGGAGCGATTTAATTCCATTGTTTGCACATTGACGAATATCTTATCAACATCCAAAGATGATTATTTGATCATTGATTTATCCGGATTGGCCCAAGTGAACGAACAAACGGCCGACCAAATTTTCAAGCTGAGCCATTTGCTGAAATTGACCGGAACTGAGTTAATCATTACCGGCATTAAGCCTGAATTGGCTATGAAAATGAATCAACTGGATGCCAATTTTTCGTCGCTGAAAACATATTCAAATGTAAAGGATGCCGTTAAAGTGCTTCCGATTATGTAAAAAGATCCCGCTCATCCGGCGGGATCTTTCAGATTGTTGACAAAATCCTAAAATGGTTTTCATTTTAGGATTTTGTCATCTTTTCAGCGTGATTGAAAACCCTTGAAGTCTAGGAAGGACGAGCATAGGAGCGGAGCGAATGTTCTAATTCGTGAGCACCGAAGCGCAGGCCTGACAACGAATGCGAGGGTTTGTCGACACGCTGAAAGATCCCGCTCATTCGGCGGGATCTTTTATTATGAAGAAATTGATGCCTGCTTATTTGTTTCTTTAGCTGATTTTAGCCGTTTGTCATATAGAAGCGTTGTGGCAATACTGATCAGCAGCAATACCAACAGAGATAAAACAAGGGCCTTAATGCCGTAATGATCGACAAGCACTCCTCCGAACAGGGGACCAATCATTCTGCCTCCTGTCGCCGCACTGTTGACAAAGCCTTGATAAAAGCCTTCTTTCCCTTTAGGGGCAAGCTGATTGGCAATTGTCGGCACAGCAGGCCAAACAAGCATTTCTCCGATCGTCAGGATCACCATCGCAGCGAGAAACATCGGAAATTGCTTTGCAGTCAGCAGCATGCTGAAAGACACAATAAAAATGATAAAGCCGATGACCATTTGCGCTTTTAGCGACTCGGCCCATTTTTTCACCACAAAACTGACGAGCGGCTGGCCGAGCACAATGAGAATTCCGTTAACCGTCCATAGCACGCTGTATAAGGAAAGAGATATTCCAATGCTTTGTGTGTACGAAGCAATTGTGGTTGACCATTGAGAATAAGCCAGCCATCCGAGTACATAGCCTCCGCTTAAAATGATCAGTGCGGCAAATTTTGCTTTGCTGTTCACAGCATCGTAATCAAGCACAGACGTTTGGGATGCATCTCCCGTCTGAATATTTCGAAATCCGAAATATACAATAAAGAAAAAGACCAGATACAGCGCGGCATTCGCCAAAAATACATATGAAAACGAGAAAGATGCCACGACACCGCCAAGCGCTGAACCGACGGCCACACCCGCGTTTTGCGCGACATATATCGCATTAAATGCCTTCCTTCCCCCTTCAGGCCATACCAATCCCGCCATTGCGTAGCTGGCCGGAAAAACAACACCGGAGCCAAAGCCCACAATCGTCAGCAGCACAATATAGGCTGGCCAATCATGAAAAAAGACAAGACCCATCAGGCTTGCTAACGTAATGGCTATCCCAAGCATAATCGATTTAAAACCGCCGATTTTATCAAACAAAAAACCTCCGCATAAATTACCAGCCACACTGGCGCCGGAATTCAGCATCAGGACAAGTCCGGCTACTGTTAACGACTTTCCTAAATGATTATGGATATAAATCGTATTCAGCGGCCATAAAAAAGAAGCACCCGTCACATTGATAAACATTCCAATGACTAAAATTTTAAGAGCACGCGGCATACTCATCCCCCTTTCTTACCTAAAAAATCTCATGAAAAAAACGAAACCTAAAACGGCTCCGTACGAATCCAGTTATCATAGCACATTCATTCTATCTGTCTCTCTCACATTTTTCAACTGATGAGCGTGAAAAAATCTAACAAATATTGTTTGAAAAATGTAAAATAAATAGAAAAAGGGGTCATATTATGGAAATGGTATTAGCATTCTTAGGTTTTCTGGCATGTCTCATTTCACTGGGCTATGGATTATATCACCTTGTCAGATATGTACTGAAAAAGGAAAAACGTTTCTCCAAGAGACTTTTTTGGCCGCTTTTCATTGGAGGCCTTGTGCTGCTCTTTACCGGGGCAGCATTGGAAGAACCTGACACTGCCGCAGCAAATGCCGAGAAAAAATATTCAGCGCTAAACGCCGAATATAAAAACCTCACAAAAGAGCACGAAGAACTTGAGAAAGAATATAAATCTGTCAGCTCTGAAGCAAAGAAATTAAAAGACAACAAAGAAGATCACGACAAGCTTGAGAAGCTTAAAAACGAAAATAGCGATCTAAAAAAGACTCAGAAATCATTAAAAGCTGAAATTAAAGAGCTTCAAGAAAATCAAAAGCAGCTCAAAGAAGATGCAAAAACGGCAAAGGCTGAAAACGAAACACTCCGACAAGATAAAACAAAGCTTGAAAATCAATTAAAAGAGACAGAAAGCCAAACCGCCAGTTCTCATGAAGACACTGGAAGTTCTTCAAACAATACGAGTAAAAGTGATGAAACCAAAACAGCTGACAAAGCAGAAGGCTGTAATATCAAAGGAAGCAAAAACGGCATCTACCACACGCCAGGCAGTACATACTATGACAGGACAACCGATCCGGCTGAAATGTTTTGCTCAGTTGAAGAAGCTGAAGCCGCCGGTTATCGGGCGCCTAAACGATAAACAAAAAGCTCCAGAATGTCTGGAGCTTTTTCTGTTTCACAACGACGATTTAATGACCTTCTTATAATAAAGAACTGACAGAAAACCAAAAATGGAGTAGAGCGCAGTATATAACACCATCACCATAATCATAGGCGCCCATACCTCTGATCCGAATAAGAACCAGCCGGATTGGACGGCAAAGTAACTGTGGAAGAGGCCGACAACAAGCGGAATGCCGAAGTTGTACATTTGTTTGATGCGTATCCCCTTTATCAGGTCGCCCTGCGTAAAGCCGAGTTTTCTTAAAATCGTATAGCTCGGTTTTTCATCTTCACTTTCACCCATTTGTTTAAAATAAAGGATACAACCTGATGTAATCAGGAACGTTAACCCTAAGAAGCCGACGATGAACATCACCATACCAAACAGTGATTTTTGCGCAGCGCTTGTATCCAGTCTTGATAAATGCTCGTTTTTCTTGTTCACCTGTTGAAAAAGCTCATTTGCTTTTTCCATTTGATCGTCATGTTTCACATTGACGCCGATAAATGTAGATTGCGCCAGCTGAATGCGGGGGTCCTTATCCTTGTTCAGCTGTTTAAACAGGCTGTCATCCACAATGACAGCGGGCATGCCCCCGCTTGTAAACGTGTAGGATACAAGAAACTCTTCTCTTAATCCTTTATATTTTAATGGCTGCGTCTCATGTTTGCTTTTTACTTTAATAACACCAGAGTCCTTGAAAACCATTATTTTTTGCAGCAAGTCGGTGTATCCTGAGAAAACGGCTTCTCCAGCCGCCACATCGACTCCTTTTACATCTTTGTCGCTAACAACAGCAAGCTGCATATTGCTGGGGTCGCCCTGCATCTCTTTCGGAGTTCCATCCATAATATTTGCAATGTCAACATTTGCTTGCAGGACAGGTGTTGCCTTTTTTACAAACGAGATGTTGCTTTCCCTCAATCTGTTTTCAAATAACTTGGCATCTTTCTCATTCATGAATGAAAAATCAGCCGCTACATTTTGTTCAGCGGTCTTTTCCGATGAGTAATACGAGATGTAAGCAAGAGATAACAGCCCGATGGCGAGCGCTGAAACGGTTGTAATAATCGTCAGCAGCAGCGCATTCGATTTCATTCTGAACATGATCGATGACAGTGACAGAACCTCAGAAATATTTAAGTAGCCGCCCTTGCTTTTTCGAATGATATTCGAGATAAACGTAACTGATCCTTTATAAAACAAAAACGTCCCGATAATGACGCTCCCCAGAATGAAGCTCATCGCAACAAACAGTTCATTAATGGTCTTAAATTTTCCGCCAAACAGCTCAGAAGACACATAGTATCCTGTCAAAATCAACACGATGCCTAAAGCGCCGATCAGCATTTGGAAAAATGATATTTTCTTCACTTTGTCTTCAGTGGAGGACGTTACTTTAAACAAAGATAAAATACTCTGTTTTTTGATAAACGTATAATTCATGATCATGATCAAAAGGTAAATGCCGCAGAACACAATGACCGTTTGGACCAAGGCCTGCTCAGAAAAATGCAGTTTCGCATCCGCTTTGACATCGACAATTTTGAACAGAATCATCAAGACCAGCTTCGATATCGAAAACCCGGCCGCTACCCCGATCGCTAATGAACCGAAATACAGCATGACATTTTCTGCACTTAAGATGCGAAAAATTTTATGCTTCGTCATTCCAATTAATTGAAACAGCCCGATTTCTTTACTCCGTCTCTTAATAAAAATCGTATTGGCATATAAAATGAAGATCGCCACAACAGCCACAAGCAAAATCGAAGCGGTTTTAATAGCCGCTGCTCCCTTGATCGAAGCCTTCACTTCGTTAATTGCTGGATCATACTGCAGCGTGACAAAGGCGAAATAAAGCGCCACGCTAAAGATGAGCGCAAACACATACAGATAGTAATTCCGAAGATTCTTTTTCAAATTTCGCAGGATGAGCTGATTAATGTTCATGCTGCACCCCGCCTAACACGCCTTGCGTTTTCATAATATCCTGGAAAAACGTCTGCCTGTCCTGGCCCCCTTTATTCAGCTGTGTATACATTTGCCCATCCTTAATAAAAATGACTCTGCCGCAGTAGCTGGCAGCGACGGGATCATGGGTAACCATAATAATCGTGGCGTTTCGTTTTTGATTGAGCTGGCTCAGCTTATTTAATAGATCAGAGGCCGATTTCGAATCAAGCGCGCCGGTCGGTTCATCAGCGAAAATAATGCTCGGGTCATGAATAAACGCTCTTCCGGCGGATGTTCTCTGCTTCTGGCCGCCGGAAATTTCATTCGGGTACTTATCCCGCAATTCATATATTCCCAGTTCCTTTGCAACTTCCTCAAACTTGCGATTGGCTTCCTTTTTTGATAGTTTCGTGATCGATAAAGGCAGAAGGATATTCTCTTTCACTGTCAATGTGTCTAACAAATTGTAATCCTGAAAGATAAAGCCTAAATGCTGTTTTCTAAATTCAGCCAGCTGCTTTTCCTTCATAGCCGTCATGTCATTTCCATTAATATGAATGGTTCCGTGACTGACCTGATCGATTGAGGAAAGAACGTTGAGCAAAGTGGTTTTTCCCGACCCGGAAGCACCCATAATACTGACGAATTCGCCCTTTTCAATGTGAATATCGATGCCCTTCAGCACTTCCTGTTTATTCAGCTTGTTTCCATAACTTTTTCGAATTTTATTCGCTTCTAAAATCACCATTTATGCAGTCTCCTTTATATTGGATAATCTCATTATAAAAAGGAATGCCGGGCTTTTCCTTCGATACGGCGAACAAAAAAGAAAAGCATGTGACATTTTCGTCACACGCTTATGACATGTTCAAATTGATTCCGTATTGGAAAGGTTAATGTAAAAACTGTCCCCGCACCAAACTCCGACTCAACATCAATAAGGATCAATAACGGCGCCGCTGCTTTTTTTGCCAAGTACAGCCCCATGCCAGTTGACGCTTGATCATGGTGATCCGTTGTGGATGTAAACCCTTTATCAAAAATACGCGGTACATCTTTTGGATCAATGCCCCTGCCACAATCTTTCACTTGGAGCTGCGTCTGTTCCCCTTTTTGAAAGCTTTTAATCTCGATTTCAGAGGCTTCGCTGTATTTCACCGCGTTTGTCAGCAGCTGCCTGATGATAAACGCCAGCCATTTTGCATCGCTTAGCACTTCTTTGGCATCGAGCTGTATGTCAAAACCGATCCCTTTTTGGATACACCACGATTGTAAATCTTTGATTTCTTTAAAGATCAAAGGCTGAAGCTGAATGAATTCTACTGACAGATCGTTTTCAATAAATGAAATGCGTTTTTGATGAAGCTGCTGATCAAGAAGCAGGTGAATACGCAGCCATTCATATGACAGCTGGGATTTCAGTGCTTTTTCTTCCATTCTATCAATGATTAAATGCATCGCTGTTAATGGGGTTTTGACCTCATGGATCCATGCCATCAGCTCATCTTTTTCATTTTCCAATGCTAAGCGATGCCGTGCTGCGGTCTGCTTCAAGTGTTCTGTTTGCCCGGCAATGCTTCTTTCAACCATTGCTTCAAACGGCGTTTCCGGTTCATTTATGGCTGTCACATCGAGATTGTTCTCCCATGTTTTCAAGCTTTTATAAAACGCTGTTTCTTTCCGATAGCGGAACCAAAGGAATATGATAAAAAACAAGATGCACAAATACACCATATAAAGTACATTCCCGAATGATATGGAAGGATCGACAAAAGCAATGAACAGCATCAAAGCCTGCTGAAACAAAAACGCGGCAATCCAGCTCCGCCTTTCGATAAGGAATGCTTTAATCATAGAACTTGTCCTCTTCCTTCGCGATGTAGCCCTGGCCCACCTTTGTCTCGATATATGCACCAAGCTGCAGGACGTCCAGTTTTTTTCGCAGGCGATTGACATTGACGGTCAGCGTATTATCACTAACAAAACGCTCATCGTTCCACAAGCTTCTGATCAGCTCTTCCCGGCTGACGATCTTGTTTTTTTGCTCTATTAATTGTTTTAGAATGAACATTTCATTTTTGGTCAGTTCAACAGATCCTTTGTCATTGCTGACGAGATTCTGCTCCGCGTCTACAGCAGCGCCGCACCACGTTTTAATCGTATTCGGCTCCGTATTATAATGGTGCACACGCCGGAACATCGCTTGGATTTTCGCGATCAGCACATCAAAATGAAATGGCTTTTGAATAAAGTCATCTGCCCCGAGCTGCATGGACATCACCATATCAGCAGGATGATCCCGGGAGGATAAAAAGAGAATCGGAACATTTGACCGGGAGCGGATCAGCCGGCACCAATGAAAGCCGTCAAATTTAGGCAGCTGTACATCAATAATGACACAATCAGGATTAACCGCCGCAAATTCCTGCAGCACCTGACTGAAATCCTGAATGCCGTATACATCATAGGACCATCCCGTTAAACGATCCTTGATTTCATGAAACAGCGATTCATCATCTTCAATCAGCAAAAGTTTAAACAATCAACTCACCGCACTTTTTCCTTTTTTATCAAGTGTATAGCAAAACGCTATCATGCGCTATAGAAAAAGCCGGCTGTCTCAGCCGGCTCGTTCGCATTATAGTTCTCTTCTCAACGCTGTCAGCACGTTGGTTTTTGTTGCTTTTCTCGCCGGGTTCATTCCGGAAATGACTGCGACCCCTCCGCAAATCACAACGGCAATGATCACAAGACTCGCCGGGATGTAGGAGAATGTGTAATTCAAGTCGCCCGCATCGCTTCCGCTTGTGGCCGCAAGAATCATCGGAACGGCCAGGTTGACAAGGTAGCTCACGCCGTAAGAAATGATAATCCCAATCACACAGCCTAAAATTCCGATATACGCGCTTTCCATCAAGAACATTCGGCGAATGATTGACGGGCTCGCCCCAATCGCTTTCATAATGCCGATCTCTTGCGTTCTCTCTGTCACCGCCATCGTCATCGTGTTAAAAATGCCGATCGCTGAAATGATAACTGCGATACATCCGACAAAGATCAGTCCGATTTTGAAGACCATGAAGAAGGTATTGGCTCCCTCAAGTTCGGTAGTCACTGATGTGACATAGTACCCGTCATCTGTTAGATCATTTGTCAGCTGTTCCACATTCTCAAACTTATCAGCAAAAACACCAATGTTCGTTTCAACATTTCCGCCTTTGAAATCTAAGAATTCCGAAAAATCTTTTTTGAATTGATCACTGATAAAAATGTTTGAGTCCTCCATCCAGTCTTGAGATGGTTTTTTTGTAATACCGACAATTTTAAAGTCATATGTTTTTGTTTTTGTAACATCCCCTGTTTTAGGATCTGTCTTCGATACACTTAGTTCTATTGTTTTGTTCAGTATATCTTTCGTATAGCCCTTTGGTTCTTTTATATCTTCTGGATTTCCTTTTGCTTCTTCGATTTTTTTGTTATATTCTTCCGATTCTTTTTTCGTTAATAATCTTTTTGCGAAGTCGTATCCTACTACGATTTCATTTTCCGACTTTGCGACTCTTCCCTTTTCCAATTCCATATTGGCCTTTAATTCATCATTCATATTAGTAAAAATGAGATTTGAGCTTTCATTTGTACGATTGCCTAAAGTAGCTTTGTTTGGTTCATACACTTGCGTTCTTTCTACAACTGACCTTACGTGATCATACTTCTCTAAATCAGCTTTTTTAATAGGCTTGTCTCCTTCCTTGCCCATTACACTGACTTTCGTTACAATCTGCTGGCTCATTGTCATATCTGTAATTGTCTTTTGAATCCCAAATCCAACGGACGACAGCACAACCAAAAACGCACACGCCATTGTTGTCGCAAGAATCGTCATAAAGACGCGAAGCCTGTTTTTTTTCATATTTCTTCTGATAAAATGAACCTGATCCTTAAACCTCAACGGTAATTCCTCCTTTTAGCACACCATCATGAAGCTGAAATTTTGAATGTCCGATAGAAGCGACTTCATCATCGTGAGTAATGATCACAAATGTAATACCACGCTCACGATTCAGCTGCTGGATCAATTCCAGCACTTCATGTTCCGTTTCTGAATCAAGGCTTCCCGTCGGCTCATCCGCTAAGATAATCGAAGGATTTAAAATCAATGCTCGAGCAATACTGACACGCTGCTGCTGGCCGCCTGACAGTTCATTCGGATAATGAGCAGCGTGATTTTCCAGACCGACGCGTTTCAGCATGTCCTGCACCTTTTGCTTCCGCTCAGAGGGCTTGATCCCTTTTAACGCCAGCGGCATTTCAACATTCTCATACGTTGTTAAGCCCGGAATGAGCTGAAAGCTTTGAAAAATAAACCCGAAATGGTCAAGCCGAAATTGCGCCCATTCCTTTTCATTAAACCCCGTAACATCAGTGCCATTAATGACAATCCGCCCTTTTGTCGGCGAGATGTAGCCGGATATTAAATTCAGAAGCGTTGATTTTCCTGATCCGCTTCGTCCGACAATGCAGGCGATTTCCCCTTTCGCCACGCTCAATGAAACATCCTTCAATACTGGAACTTCATTCTCACGACCCTTTTTCCCGATCGTGAAAGAATGGTCAATATGCTGAACATCAATCATATGTTCTCTCTCCCTTACAAAAGTTTCATTTTTTTATAAATCGCAAAATAACTGATGAAGAAACCAATCACGGCGCCTGCAGCCATGCCGACGACATAACCGGCAAAGCTCTCGCTTGCCGTAAAACCAAAATAGCCGAAGCCCATAATTCCTATGATAATAACGATGATCTGCACCGGGCGGTTAAGCGGCTTCCATAAGAAGAAATATCCGTTTCTTTCATTAGACAGTTTGACAAAGCTAATATAGCCGATGATGTAAAAAATGATAGTCATGATAGCCGGAATGACTAAATAATATGGTGAATTCTCAGCCCATTTCGAGTCTACATAAATTATCGGAATGAAATACTGCACCCATTTGGGTACTGGACCATGGATAAAATCTATTGATCCGCCAAAAAGGATCTCGAGGTTGATCGCAGGCAGGCTGATGAGCAAAAATGGCGAAATGGCCACGGTAAATGAGACTAGAAGCTGTGCGAAACTATTGCCTGTCAAAGCTCCTCCGGCCATAATCAAAGAATAAGCCAGCATGCTAACAATAATCATTCCCAAGCTGTAATTGTGAAAATAAACGGCCTGATCAGGCTTCAAAAACAAAATCAGTAAAACAGATAAAACATAACCTATGAGCTGCGGGATCACAATCACCATTCCGCCAGTAAAGAACTTCGCGTTAAATATCTGCCCTCGTGTATAAGGAAGGCTTAATGTAAAGTCAAAGTAGCCCTTGCTTCGTTCAATCCCTAGCTGGCTGACCGCCAAAACGACTCCCCAAATCCAAAACAATGAGATAAATGAGCTGTTTAAATAATCAACGCTGAATACGCAGGGGCCGACCCAATTTTCTTTTCCAGTGACACAGCCTTGATAGATGAGATACATATTTAAAATTGATAATGGATTACCTAATATAAAAACCAAAATGGTGATAACTAAGGCTACTTTATTCTGCCGCCACTCTTTGTAAAGCAGTCCGGAATCCGGCAACTCACTTCCCTCCAAACCTAAGGCATTTCTTACACTTTTGTTTTCTTATAAATAGAGAAGTAGCTCACAAAGAATCCAGCCACTGCCCCAATGATCATACCCAAAATATAACCAATAATGGAATGTCCGGTATAGTATCCAAATAAACCAAATCCAAGGATGCCGAAAGCCATAACCAGAATTTGCACCGGACGGTCTAATCTGTTCCATAAGAAAAAGTGTCCGTTTCGTTCACTTGGATGCTTTTTGAAGCTTATCAAACCAATCAAGTAAAATAGAATGCTCATTACGGCTGGAATCAATAAAAGATATTTACTGTTAGTCATCCATTCATTTACAACGTAACTAATCGGTACTAGGTTCGATAAATTGCTTGCCAGAGAGAAATAACTCTCAGGGGAAGGGAACATTTCCCATATACTCACACCAAAAACAACTTCAAGGTTTCCAACCGGCAATGCAATAATTAAATACGGCAATATAGCTGCAGAAAACGCCGTTAACAGCTGGGCAAAAGCATTTCCAGTTAAAGCTCCGGCGGCCATCACCAGTGAAAAAGCCATAAAACTAATCACAATTACTCCAACGCTGCTGTGCTCAAAAAAGTAGACGTGTTCAGGGTTATAGACAACAATCAGCAGCCATGCGAGTAAAAAGCCAATCAATTGCGACAGCACAATCACAAAACCGCCTAACCAAAATTTCGTCTGGAAAATTTGGCTTCTGTTATATGGAAGGCTTAATATAAAATCCATCGTGCCTTTCGAACGTTCCATTCCGAGGAAGCAGACCGCCAAAATGACACCCGGCACCCAGTTGAGATCTATCAGATTGCTTATGGAATAATTCACAATAAAATCACAATATTGCGGGTCTTGGCGATCAAGACATCCTTGATAAGACAAATACGTATTAACGATAGAAAGCGGATTTGCCAGCACTAAAAACGCGATACTTAACAAAATCACCACTTGATTCTGCTTCCACTCTCGATAGAGGAGACCTCGGTCTACCATCTCCGCTTCCCTCCAAACTTCGCAATGAACACTTCTTCTAAGTTGACAGGAAGCTCATTCCATACTTTTGGCTTCAGCTCTCTCAAAAAGCTCTTTTTCTCCTCATCGCTTTTCGGAATCAGCACTGTGTAAAACACGCCGGCCTGATCGAGCATCGGAATGTTTTGCTCCCTGATCGCCAGATTGACATCTGTGTCAAACGCCATTTGAATTTTAATGTATTCTTCTTTTAACTCATCAAGATCCATGACGTTGGTCAGGCTGTTATCTTCAAGAAAACCAATTCGGTTGCACATCCGCTCTATGTCTTCAAGCCGGTGGGACGTAATCAGGATGCTCGTATCACGCTCTGCCACTTCATCGACCATCAGCTGCAGCACATCATGTCTAGTTACCGCATCAATACCGTCCGTCGGCTCATCCAGGAGGATCAGCGCCGGTCTCGCCGCAAACGACAGAACGAGCGACAGCTGTTTTTTCAAGCCTGTCGACAGCTCACGGTATTTTTTCGTTTCCGGAATTTCGTATCTGTTCATCAGTTCATTCGCGTACGTGACATCAAATTTCGGATATATTCTTCTCAGGATATCGACAAGCTGCTTGTATGTATACTTGTCGTAAAAAGGATTTTGAACAGGCATGTAGATGATATTTTGTTTGACTTTCGGGTGCTTTTTGATTTCTACGCCGTCAAATAAAATCGTTCCGCTGTCAGCGAAAATGATTTGCTGGATTAAGCGAAGCATCGTCGTTTTGCCCGATCCATTGCGTCCAAGCAATCCAAAGATTTCTCCTTTTTCGATTGTTAATGAAACATCTTTTAATACTTGATTGCCGTCAATCGCTTTTGACAGCTGCCGCAGTTCAATCATTTTTTTTGCCTCCCTTAACATCAGCGCTGATTTCCTTTATCCATTCGTGCAGTTTTTCCAGCTCAACCCCTGCATAGTGTGCATCGATGATGAGCTGTTTGAGTTGCTCTTTAATCATCGTCATCTTCCCTTCAACCAGTGTCGTTTTTGCATTCTCCGATATATAGGTCCCTCTGCCCCGCAGCGTTTCAATAATCCCCTCTCGCTCAAGTTCTTTATACGCTTTGCTGACAGTGTTCGGATTCGCAATAATGATCGTTGCCAATTCTCTGACAGAAGGAAGCTTATCACCAGGCTTCATGATCCCTTTCAAACAAAGCTCTTTCATTTGCTGAATAATTTGTTCGTAAATGGGTGTTGAGCTTCTTGGATCGATTTGAATCATTTACTTCCCTACTTTCTATACGATCTGAACCTTTTATAGATAAAAATGATCAATTATACTTTTTTGCCATTCAAAACCGATCATCACAAGAACAAGAAAAAAAGAACAAGCGATCACAGATGCCGCAATCAGCATTGGCACGTTACGTTTGTTTCGTTTTTTATGTTTCATAACTGCCTCCCTTAATGTCAATATATAAATGATTTTATATTAGTGTCTATAGTGTATTACTTCAATTAGTACACTTAATACAATAAATACTTTGACTCACAAAGTCAATCCTTTTTTTACAAAAAAACGGACCCTTTTAAAAGGGTCCGTTTTCCTACACATCAAGAGGGTGCTGCAGGATCATATTATTTTGCAAAGATTGAAGCTGAAGTCTCATTCTGTACAGCTGTTCTCTCTGCTGATCATTTGACGACAGCCATAGTTTATTCAAGGCATTTACCGCATCTTCTAGCTGCATTTGTGCATCACTATATTCTTGATCGTTATAATGCTCTTGTTTAGAAGCGATTTTCAGCTGTTCTTCAGCATAATCATAGGCCTGCATACATTGCTGGAGATGTTCATCTACTGATTGTCTTGTTGCCACAGTAACCCCTCCTCTTGGTAATGGAAATCATCCATCATTCATATTGTAGCCTCATCTGACTTTATTCAATAAAGTAATTTATGGTCGATATTCATTTGTTCTCTTGTGAAATGCGTGCTACAATTTTAGGATGCAATCGTACGCAAGGAGGCACATGAATTGTGATGCAGAACAATCCTTTTCCTTATTCAAATACGGAAAAACGCTATCATACATTGAATTATCATCTCAGAGAACATTTCGGCCATAAGGTGTTTAAAGTAGCGCTTGACGGCGGTTTTGACTGTCCGAATCGGGACGGCACCGTAGCCCACGGAGGCTGTACTTTTTGCAGCGCAGCAGGCTCCGGCGATTTTGCCGGGAACCGGGCCGATGATTTAATTACGCAATTCCATGACATCAAAAACCGCATGCACGAAAAATGGAAGGACGGCAAGTACATCGCTTATTTTCAGGCTTTCACAAACACTCACGCCCCGGTTGAAGTGCTTCGTGAGAAATTTGAATCCGTCCTCGCCTTAGATGATGTGGTCGGCATTTCGATCGCCACACGCCCGGACTGTCTGCCTGATGATGTCGTTGATTACTTGGCAGAGCTGAATGAACGTACGTATTTGTGGGTGGAGCTTGGGCTTCAAACAGTTCATGAACGGACTGCACTTCTGATCAACCGCGCACATGATTTTAACTGCTATGTGGAAGGCGTCAATAAATTAAGAAAACACGGCATACGTGTCTGCTCGCATATTATCAACGGGCTGCCTTTGGAAGACCGGGACATGATGATGGAAACGGCAAAGGCCGTCGCAGATTTGGACGTCCAGGGCATTAAAATCCATCTGCTTCACCTACTGAAAGGCACGCCGATGGTCAAGCAATATGAAAAGGGAAAGCTGGAATTTCTTTCTCAAGATGATTATGTGCAGCTCGTCTGCGATCAGCTTGAGATCATTCCGCCTGAAATGATCGTCCACCGCATTACAGGCGACGGACCGATTGAGTTGATGATCGGGCCAATGTGGAGCGTCAACAAATGGGAAGTGCTTGGCGCCATTAATAAAGAGCTAGAAAATCGAGGCAGCTATCAAGGAAAGTTCTTTCAGCAGCTTGAGGAGGAATCAGCGCTATGATTTTGAAGAAAATTCTTCCTTACAGCAAAGAACTGCTGAAAATGGCCGCGGGAGAAGGAGATATTGTCGTAGACGCGACAATGGGCAACGGACATGATACACAGTTTTTAGCGGAGCTTGTTGGTGAAAACGGTCATGTGTACGCATTCGACATCCAAGAATCAGCCGTGGCCAATACAAAGGAACGGCTCGGTGACATGTATCAAGCGCGAACAACGTTATTTCACAAAAGCCATGATAAAATCGCTGAATCCCTCCCGCCTGAAACACATGGCAAAGTGGCGGCCGCGGTATTTAACCTCGGCTATTTGCCGGGCGGGGACAAATCAATTACGACAAACGGAAGTTCCACGATCAAAGCAATTGAACAGCTTCTCAGCATCATGAAAGATGAAGGTCTGATTGTTCTCGTCGTCTATCATGGCCACCCGGAAGGCAAAGCTGAAAAAAACGACGTGCTTGAGTTTTGCCGGGACTTGGACCAGCAATCAGCCCGTGTATTAACATACGGATTTATCAATCAGCAAAATGACCCGCCATTTATTGTCGCCATCGAAAAAAAAGCTCAGATCAGCAAATGATTTGAGCTTTTTTCTTTGAGTTTTTCATCCAGGACATTTTTTGAAATTTCCGGTAGGCTCTGCCGTTGATATAAAAGAAAAGGGAGGTTTTTCCGCTGGCTTTGATCAGCTTCTTTGCGAGCCGGCCCATTTCCTTTTGGCCTGCCACTTTATCATCTGACAAATAAACACCAAGCAAGCCGCGATTGATTAAACGATGGAAGTTTTCATGCGGAATGCCTTGTAAATGCTCGTCGGCTTTATGGATAAAGTGTTCAAGCCGATTCATCATCTCTTCATGAGACTGATAATACGAGCAGAAATTCAAGTCTCCTTCCAGCAAGTCCTCCTCTTGATCAATCAAATAATCAAGAAGAATATGAAGACCCTGTATGTAAGGAAAATAACTGTCGCGGATTTTTTTAGCGGTGCTTTCTGTGAAATCAGGCTGGAACGAATACGCAACCAGACAGAAAATGCCTAACGTTGAGCCTGCACAGGCTGAAAATTCATACCATTCCATCTCAGGCAGCTCTGATTCATATTGAGTAAACCACTTTTCAAGCCGCGGAACACGCTCATGCTCAATAACGTGCTTATGCACCTGCAAATCGCAATAATAGCCGCACAGTTCAAGCAGATAAGGTTTAATCATGTCATAGTGCTCAATGGAACCAAGGACACGCTGGCACGTTTTGACCAGTTCGTTCAGATATCCGCTGTCATCCTGTTCTTCCCTGAATTGATAATAATTTTGCAGTTCCGCCCCCACTGTCAGTGCGTCCTGCATTGAGGCATGGAGCATCCGAAAATCCTGCGGGTCCAGCGAGGTGCTGCGGTCACACAGATTGTCCAAATAATCACTAATCGTTTGATACGCGATGATAAACTCGACACATTTCTGCTTTTGGCTGCCTGACAATAAGGCCAGTATGCCGCCGCCTTCACAGTGAAACGTTTTGTCCCGAATACTTGCGGTTGCCTGTGCTTTCAATTCACTGTTATGAATCGATTCTGATTTTTGTTTCCATATGTCCAGTTCTTGATGAACGAGCGGAAAAATATCTCGATATACCTTTGCCATCAATCCAAAAGGATGTTCCGGTACTGTCAACACATGCACCCCCTACTAGTTCAAATATATTGATCAGTAAACGCTCTTGCTGCTTTAAAGACATCTTCTCTCTCGGGTTCATTGAAGATCTCATGGTAAAGCCCTTCCCACTCTCTGTATGCTTTATTATGAGAAGCAACACCATTAAACCACTTGATGACCATCGTTTTGTCAACAAGCTTGTCATCACCGGCTTGCATCACAAGAAGCGGAACTTTCAAAAATGCCTCTGTCGGCACCATTGCCGAGTCAATTGTCTTTAAAAGCTCTCTGTACCATCTGACAGAAACTTTCCTGACGTATAACGAATCATTTTGGTCAGCCTCGATGACGTCCTCATTGCGCGTCGCCATATCAATTGATAATCCCGAATCAACCTTAAGTGACGGAGCGATGACATTCAGGCCTTTTGATGCAAGATCAAGCGCTTTATTGACTTTAATTTGCAGTCCGAGACACGGTGATGATAAAATAATTCCCGTAATCCGGGGATTTCTTTGCTGTTTAACCCATTCAATCGCGACCAGACCGCCCATGCTGTGACCTAGAAGAAAAACCGGCAGATCAAAGGTTCGCGCTTTATCTATCCAAGCATCTACTTCATCAATGTATTCTTGAAACGAGCGAATATGCCCTCTCGCTCTTGTCGTTGTTCCCTGTCCAGGCAAATCGCCCATGACTACGTGATAACCCGAAGACCGCCACATTTCAATCAGCCATTTATATCGTCCGTGATATTCACTTGCCCCGTGAATGATGACAATCACTGCAACAGGTCTGTCTGCTTTCCAGGTCCACATGCTCTTCACCTCATACGAAATTTAAATAGAGAAAGAAGGATGAAACTTATGATCTACCCTTATAAGGAACACAAGCCAGATATTCACCCAACAGCCTTTATAGCTGATAATGCAACAATTACCGGTGATGTCGTTATCGGAGAACAGTCCAGCATTTGGTTTTCTGTTGTCATAAGGGGAGATGTGGCGCCGACCAGAATCGGAAACAGAGTCAATATCCAAGATTTAAGCTGCCTCCATCAAAGCCCGAACAAGACGCTACTCATTGAAGATGACGCCACGATAGGCCATCAGGTTACACTTCATAGCGCTGTTATCCGCAAGAACGCCTTAATCGGCATGGGCTCAATCATTTTAGACGGAGCCGAAATTGGCGAAGGCGCTTTTATTGGTGCCGGCAGTCTTGTCCCGCCCGGAAAAATCATTCCGCCTGGCCATCTCGCCTTTGGCCGCCCTGCAAAAGTTATCCGCCCTTTGACGGAAGAAGACCGAAAAGATATGCAAAGAATACGGTCAGAATATGTAGAAAAGGGCCAATATTATAAATTTCTTCAACAAACATAAGACCTGCTTCGTCTTACTTTACCATTTTTCAAATTATATTTGAAAGCAATAACCATCGTTAACCCGGACGTCATAACAGTTCGGGTTTCGATTTTTCCATAAAACGTTCACATATAGCATGAAACGTATGACTTTTATCTTATCACAAAACTATAAACAGCCTCTGCAAACACACATACCTATTCTTTCCTGTTCTCTATTTTCTATGAGCACACACAAAAAGAGCCCACTGGGAGCTCTTTTTGTCAGCTGATATTTCGTTCGCTGGCAGCTGCTGCATTTTTTTTGTGAAACCCTTTTCCATAGTACACAGCCAGCAAGATGAGAAACCATATCGGCCCGATAATCACGGCTACTCTTGTATCAGGGCTGTAAGCCATAAGAATGACGACGAATGCTAGAAATGCCAATGACACATAAGATGTAAACGGAAATAAAGGCATTTTGTACTTTAATTGTTTCTTTTCTTCCGGCTTCAAACTTTTCCTGTATTTTATTTGAGAAAGCAAAATGATTGCCCACGTCCAAATCGCTCCGAACGTCGCAATACTTGTAACCCAAGTAAATACCTTCGCAGGGACAACATAGTTTAACAGCACTCCAACTAATAAAGCCCCCGCTGAAGCCAGAACAGCTTTACCCGGGATGCCGCCTTTCGTCAGCTGACCATATGCTTGTGGCGCCTCTTTCTGTTCCGCCAAGTTAAACAGCATCCGTCCTGTGCTGAAAATACCGCTGTTGCATGAAGACAGCGCGGCAGTCAACACGACAAAGTTAATGATACCTGCTGCCGATGGAATGCCCACTTTTTGAAATGTGAGAACAAATGGACTTCCTTGAGAGCCAATTTCCTGCCACGGGTAAATAGACATAATGACAAATAAAGCGCCTACATAAAAAATCAAAATCCGCCAAAATACTGTATCGATTGCTTTGGCTAACGATTTTTGCGGGTTTTTCACTTCGCCAGCCGTCACCCCGATCATTTCAATCCCTAAATAGGCGAACATGACCATTTGAAGAGACAATAGAACCCCTTTTAATCCATGAGGGAAAAATCCTCCGTTGTTCCACAAATTGCTGATTCCAGTGGCAATGCCCCCATTGCCGACTCCTGCAATAATCATCAATAAACCGACAGCAATCATGGATAAGATCGCAACAATTTTAATCAATGCGAACCAAAATTCCAGCTCGCCGTAAGCTTTGACAGCCAGGAAATTAACACCCGTCATAATGACCAGCGCCGATAATGCCCAAATCCAGTTTGGCACGTCCGGAAACCAGAACCCCATATAGATGCCGACAGCAGTAATTTCAGCCATACAGGTGACAACCCATAAAAACCAGTAGTTCCACCCTGTTAAATAGCCTGCAAGCGGTCCCAAATAATCACGCGCATACCTGCTGAAGGAGCCTGCGACCGGTTTTTGAATGGCCATTTCCCCAAGCGCTCTCATAATAAAAAACATGACCAGGCCGCTTGCGGCATACGCTACCAAAATACCAGGCCCTGCTAATTGAATAGCTGATGCGGAGCCGAGGAACAACCCTACTCCTATAGCAGCTCCTAAAGACATTAAAGAAATATGCCTTTCTTCGAGTCCGCGGTGCAGCTCTTGTTTTTGTTTTTGCATGCTTTCTTCTCCCCTAGAAAAAAATATCATTAAATCATTTTTCTGAATATTCCGTACGAATTGGGTAAACCAATGATGATGGAGAAATAAAAGGATAACAACAAGGCTTTCGACTACTCGAAAGCCTTGTTGTCTGTTACACAAAGATGACTTCTTTAGGCTGATGGCTCAGCTCTTCAGGCATATACCGTTTTTCAATATTGATGCTGTGCCAGATCATAAAGATCAGTACAGTCCAGATTTTACGGCTGTTATCAGCCTTGTCCGCACAATGGTCTTCAAGAAGCTGAAGGACATAATCCTTATGGATATAAGCATCCGTTTGGCTTTCCTGAATAATATTCCGCACCCATTCGTTCATTTCGTTTTTCAGCCAATGACGGATCGGTACAGGGAAACCAAGCTTTTTGCGGTTTAATACGTGCTCAGGCACAATTCCTTCAGCGGCTTTGCGAAGAAGATACTTCGTCGTGCCGTTCTTCGTTTTCAGCTCATCAGGAATTTTTGAAGCGACGTCGAATACGACTTTATCCAAGAACGGCACACGCAGTTCCAAAGAATTCGCCATCGTCATTTTATCCGCCTTTAACAAAATGTCGCCGCGCATCCAAGTGTGGATATCGACATACTGCATTTTGTTGATATCGCTGTACGAGCTGCTTTCTGTAAAGTAAGTCTTCGTCACATCACGATATGAAAGGTTCGGATTATAATGCTTCAACAGCTGCTTTTTGACAGACTCTTCAAAGATTTTCGCGTTACCGATATAACGATCTTGAAGCGGAGTGCAACCGCGCTCAAGCAGGCTCTTTCCTCTCATACCTTCAGGCATAACGGCAGCAACGTGCAGAAGCATCTTTTTCAGGCCGGACGGAATCCGTTCAAACGGTTTAAGCGAAAGCGGCTCACGGTAAATGTTATATCCGCCGAAGAGCTCATCCGCTCCTTCACCTGATAAAGCAACCGTAACATGTTTTTTCGCTTCTTTTGCAACAAAGTACAACGGAATCGCTGCCGGATCAGCAAGCGGGTCATCAAAATGCCAAACGATCTTCGGAAGCTCATTCATGTATTCATCAGGCGAAATGACTTTGCTGATATTTTCAATGCCCAGCGCCGCTGCCGTTTCTTTCGCTACATCAACCTCACTGAAGCCCTGCTGTTCAAAGCCGACAGAGAATGTTTTTAAGCTTGGATGAAATTCTTTCGCAACAGACACAATAAAGGAAGAATCAATCCCGCCAGACAGGAATGAACCGACAGGAACGTCACTTCTCATATGAACGTTTACAGAGTCATAGATCGCGTCTCGGACTTCTTTCACAAGCTTGTCTTCTTCAGTCTGAACCGGCTTGAAGTTCGCTTTGAAATACGTTTTGAATGTGATATCGCCGTCCGGGCGGATTGTGAACTGTGAACCCGGCTCTACTTTTTTCACATGGGCATCAAGCGTGCTTGGTTCAGGAACAAATTGGAAAGACATGTACTGCTGCAATGCCTCTTTATCTATTTCAATATCATTCTGAGCAACCATTAAACTTTTTCTCTCTGAGGCAAAATAAACCTGATCATTGATCGTTGTGTAGTACAACGGTTTAATGCCGAATGGATCTCTTGCCCCATAAAGCACATGATCGTTTTTATTCCAAATCAGAAAGGCAAACATACCGCGCAGTTTGGACGCCGCTTCTTCTTTATAGTGACGGTAAGTCGCAAGAAGAACCTCTGTGTCCGAATCCGTGTTGAATGTGTACCCCTTTGCTTCAAGTTCTTCTCTCAGTTCAATATAGTTATAGATTTCTCCGTTAAAGATAATCCAATATGTTTCATCTTCATATGATAAAGGCTGTCCGCCATTTTCTACATCAATAATGCTGAGCCGTCTGAATCCGAAGCCGACGTGCTCATCATGGAAATATCCATCACTGTCAGGACCGCGGTGAACGATCATTTGGTTCATTTGTTTGATTAGTTCTTCTTGATCAGCGGTTTGAGCTAACGGATGCTTGTTAAAAACCCCGACAAATCCACACATAGTATTGCCTCCATAATTAAAATTGTCATCATTGAACCCCTATTTATAGACGCTGTGAATAGTATTTGGTTTCACAGTTATGTAAAAAAATAAACATGAATACAACGATAAAAAAGGGAAAGCCGCTTAACCAGTAAGCGGCTATAAAATTATTCTCCTAACGCTTCTTTACGCAGCTGCTCCGCTTTGTCTGTGCGCTCCCAAGGAAGGTCAACATCGTGACGTCCAAAGTGGCCGTACGCAGCAGTTTGTTTGTAGATCGGACGGCGCAAATCAAGCATTTTGATAATGCCGGCAGGTCGTAAATCAAAGTTATTGCGAACAACTTCAATCAATTTTTCCTCAGAAGCTTTTCCGGAACCGAATGTGTTGATTGAGATTGACACAGGCTGTGCAACACCGATCGCGTAAGCAAGCTGTACTTCGCAAGAATCAGCAAGCTCAGCCGCAACGATGTTTTTCGCAACGTATCTTGCCGCATAAGCTGCAGAACGGTCTACCTTCGTCGCGTCCTTACCTGAGAACGCGCCTCCGCCGTGGCGTGCATAGCCGCCGTACGTATCAACGATGATTTTGCGTCCTGTAAGTCCCGCATCCCCTTGAGGGCCTCCGATTACGAAACGTCCTGTAGGGTTGATGAAATATTTTGTTTCTTCATCAATCAGCTCTTCAGGAACAACCGGATTGATTACATGTTCTTTAATGTTGCGCTGAATTTGCTCAAGTGTAATTTCAGGGTGATGCTGAGTTGAAATCACAATCGCGTCAATGCGGACTGGTTTGTTATTTTCATCGTACTCAACCGTTACCTGTGTTTTGCCGTCAGGGCGAAGGTACGGAAGAATATCTTCTTTACGGACTTCACTTAGGCGGCGGGCTAATTTATGGGCAAGTGAAATTGGAAGAGGCATAAGCTCTTTCGTTTCGTTGCACGCATAACCGAACATTAATCCTTGGTCACCCGCACCAATCGCTTCAATTTCTTCGTCGCTCATTGTGCCTTCACGGGCTTCAAGCGCTTGGTCGACGCCCATCGCGATATCAGCAGACTGCTCATCAATTGATGTTAAAACCGCACAAGTTTCCGCATCAAATCCGTATTTTGCACGTGTGTATCCGATTTCTTTAATGGTTTGGCGAACCGTTTTCGGAATGTCAACATACGTAGAAGTTGTGATCTCTCCGCTTACAAGAACCAAACCTGTTGTCACAGATGTTTCACAAGCAACACGCGCGTTAGGGTCTTTCTTTAAAATTTCATCTAAAATGCTGTCAGAAATCTGGTCACAGATTTTATCCGGATGCCCCTCCGTAACAGATTCTGATGTAAATAAACGACGATTTTTACTCATGATTTGCTTCCTCCTGCACAAGGCCTCCCGAAAGACCTTGTATATATGATACGGAACTCGCTCCCTCTTATACAATGTACAGTTATATTAGAGAATGTTAATTGGCATATTTATGAAATAAAAAAACCTTTTCCATCGAGGAAAGGGTTTGGTCTTTGTGCCTTTCACTCTTATCGCTCAAGGAATCATACAACCTTGCAACAGGTTAGCACCTTGGTTGTCTCACTCAGTTGAACATAATAAATAACAGAGAAACCGGTTGCTGGGCTTCATAGGGCCTGTCCCTCCGCCAGCTCGGGATAAGAGTATCCGCTCAATGAAATATCTTATCGTAAAAGGGTTTGCAATGTCAATATGATTCAGAAGAAATAGGCACCTATATTGAGGGAAAACAATGGAAATGCACACACAAAAAATAATAAATAGTATAGACTATTTGAAAATATATGTTATACTAATTCACAATTAGCAAAACACAAAAAACGATAAAGGAAGGTTTCATATGAACTCAGTTGATTTGACCGCTGATTTACAAGCCTTATTAACATGTCCAAATGTGCGTCATAATTTATCAGCAGCACAGCTAACAGAAAAAGTCCTCTCCCGAAACGAAGGCATTTTAACATCCACAGGTGCTGTTCGCGCGACAACAGGCGCTTACACAGGACGCTCACCTAAAGATAAATTCATCGTGGAGGAAGAAAGCACGAAAAATAAGATCGATTGGGGCCCGGTGAATCAGCCGATTTCAGAAGAAGCGTTTGAGCGGCTGTATACGAAAGTTGTCAGCTATTTAAAGGAGCGAGATGAACTGTTTGTTTTCGAAGGATTTGCCGGAGCAGACGAGAAATACAGGCTGCCGATCACTGTCGTAAATGAGTTCGCATGGCACAATTTATTTGCGCGGCAGCTGTTTATCCGTCCGGAAGGAAATGATAAGAAAACAGTTGAGCAGCCGTTCACCATTCTTTCTGCTCCGCATTTCAAAGCGGATCCAAAAACAGACGGCACTCATTCCGAAACGTTTATTATTGTCTCTTTTGAAAAGCGGACGATCTTAATCGGCGGAACTGAGTATGCCGGTGAAATGAAGAAGTCCATTTTCTCCATTATGAATTTCCTGCTGCCTGAAAGAGATATTTTATCTATGCACTGCTCCGCCAATGTCGGTGAAAAAGGCGATGTCGCCCTTTTCTTCGGACTGTCAGGAACAGGCAAGACCACCCTGTCGGCAGATGCTGACCGCAAGCTGATCGGTGACGATGAACATGGCTGGTCTGATACAGGCGTCTTTAATATTGAAGGCGGGTGCTACGCTAAGTGCATTCATTTAAGCGAGGAAAAGGAGCCGCAAATCTTTAACGCGATCCGCTTCGGGTCTGTTCTCGAAAATGTCGTTGTTGATGAAGATACACGCGAAGCCAATTATGATGATTCCTTCTATACTGAAAACACGCGGGCAGCTTACCCGATTCATATGATTGATAACATCGTGACTCCAAGCATGGCCGGCCATCCGTCAGCAATTGTATTTTTGACGGCTGATGCCTTCGGAGTCCTGCCTCCGATCAGCAAACTGACGAAGGAGCAGGCCATGTACCATTTCTTGAGCGGTTACACGAGTAAGCTTGCCGGAACCGAACGTGGTGTAACGTCTCCTGAAACGACGTTCTCTACATGCTTCGGCTCACCGTTCCTGCCGCTTCCTGCTCACGTCTATGCTGAAATGCTCGGCAAAAAGATCGATGAACACGGCGCAGACGTTTTCTTAGTCAATACCGGCTGGACCGGGGGCGGTTACGGCACAGGCGAACGAATGAAGCTTTCTTACACTAGAGCAATGGTCAAAGCAGCGATTGAAGGTAAATTAGAGGATGCTGAAATGATAACTGACGATATTTTCGGCCTGCACATTCCGGCACATGTTCCTGGCGTTCCTGATCATATCCTTCAGCCTGAAAACACGTGGACCAACAAGGAAGAATACAAAGAAAAAGCAGTCTACCTTGCAAATGAATTCAAAGAGAACTTTAAAAAGTTCACACATACCGATGCCATCGCCCAGGCAGGCGGCCCTCTCGTATAAAAAACAAAAGCCAAGAGCAATTATGCTCTTGGCTTGTTTTAATTGACGGAATGCAAAGAAGTCAGCTTGTATGTAATGATGGTACGGCCTTCTTCCCATTGAAGCTTCTGCACTTCAGCGGTGCCTGACTTTTCGCCAAACTTTGTTTTGCGTACATCCATTGGAATCTCCATCGGATATACTCGGTATCCGTCCTTCTCTAACGTGAATATATTCTCATCTATGCGAACTTCTTTTCCTTTTGTCACAATCAGTGTATTAAATTCAACAGGCATTCCCAAAGTGAAATCCCCTTTCGTTCTCTTTTTTCTTTATCATAACATATTTCACTGTCAGCGGTTTTTCATCCATTGTGTGAGCTGCCGCACGATACGCCGGTTTTCTTTTGGCGGGAAATAATGTGTGAATGTACTGTAGTACCACGTCTCCACCGGCTTATGCAGTTGTTTTAGCTTCTCTTCTAATAAATAGGAATGCTGAATCGAAACATTTTGGTCTTTTTCTCCATGGATTAACAGCACGGGAGCCTGAATTTTGTTTACTTGGTCAAACGGTGTCCTCCATTGATATTCCTCAGGCACCTTTTTCGGTGTTCCGCCGATGACTCTTTTCATCATCCGCCGCAAATCCTGCCGCTCCTCGTATGTAAGAATCATATCACTGACGCCTCCCCAGGAAACAAATGAAGCTGCCTGCCCGCCCATTTCGATCGCAGTGAGCATTCCCATAATTCCGCCGCGGGAAAAACCGAAGATATGAATTCTGTCCTTCTTGACATTTGGGTGCTGCTGAAGCAGGCGAAAAGCAGAAAATGCATCCTCCCTGTCTTCTCCTGCAAAATCCTCATTGCCTTCTCCTCCTTGATTTCCTCTGTAAAAAGGAGCAAACACCACAAACCCTTGGGATGCAAACTGGATAATCCGGCCCGGCCGAACCATGCCCACGCTTTTAATCCCGCCGCGCAAATATAAAAATCCGTCATATTGTCCCGGTTCCGCCGGCTCAGCCAGAAGCCCCTTAACCCGTAATCCATTTGACAGATAGCAGATCGTATACAAACGCACATGCTGGCTTGGCGACGGAAATCTTCTTTTCTCTACAATCAAAACAGCCGCCTCCTTTTTTTCTATATGCTTTCCTTACTCCAAAATTACATCCGGAGAACCTGATTAGGCATTCACACATTTTTATACCCATCATACGATATGTAAAGCAAAAAAGGATATTAACTTGATGCGAAATAAGGAGGTTGTCTATGTGAACAGATGGTTAAGGCTGGGCTTCGCCTGTGTCGGCAGTATCTTTCTGATGATCGCCCTGGCGGCTTGCAAGCAGGAAGAAACGCTCACCAAAGTCAAAGTAGCTGAAGTGACCCATTCAATTTTTTACGCACCTTTATATGTTGCTGAGTCTAAAGGTTTTTTTAAAGAAGAAGGGCTTGATGTCGATGTGAATACGACCTGGGGCGGAGACAAAACGATGACATCGCTTCTTTCCAACGGCTCCGACATCGCGCTTGTCGGGTCAGAAACATCTATTTATGTCGAAGCGCAAGGGGCTAAAGATCCCGTCATTAATTTCGCCCAGCTGACTCAGACAGACGGAACGTTTCTTGTCGCGAGAGAAGATGTTGAACACTTCGACTGGGATCAGCTGAAAGGAAAAACGTTTCTCGGTCAGCGAAAAGGCGGCATGCCGCAAATGGTCGGCGAGTATGTACTGAACAAACATAAGATTGACCCGCATAAGGATATAGACCTCATCCAGAACATAGACTTCGCCAATATTGCCAATGCGTTTGCTTCTGGAACCGGTGAGTATGTACAGCTCTTTGAACCGCAGGCTTCTCTCTTTGAGAAAAAAGGCATCGGCCATATCGTGGCTTCATTCGGAGAAGAATCAGGAGAGGTTCCTTATACGACTTTTATGGCGAAACAAAGCTATTTGAAGAAAAATGAAGACACAGCCGTCAAGTTTACAAAGGCCATTTATAAGGCGCAGCAGTGGGTTGAAAACCATTCTGCGAAGGACATCACAGATGCCATTAAAGATGAATTTGATGATACCGACCCAGACGTAATCGAAACATCCATTGAACGCTATAAAAAACAGCATTCATATTCGCCAGACCCTCTGCTTAACGAAAAAGAATGGGAGCTTCTCCAAACCATTATGGATCAATCGGGAGAACTGCCGAAGCACATTCCATACAATCAGCTTGTAAATAAAGAAATTGCTGAAAAAGTCACCTCGGAGAAATAGGAGGCGCCATCTATGTCTTTCTTACATGTCGACCATGTAACCCATACTTATTTTTCTATTAAAGAAAAAACAACGGCTGTGCGGGATATTCATTTCGATGCCGAAAAAGGTGATTTCATCTCATTTCTCGGTCCAAGCGGCTGCGGAAAAACAACACTGCTTTCCATTATTGCCGGTTTGATTGAGCCATCGGAAGGCAGAGTTCTGATTGAAGGCCGTGAGCCGAATCAAAAAGAACATAATATTGGCTATATGCTTCAGCAGGATTACTTATTTCCCTGGAAATCTATCGAGGAAAATGTGCTTCTCGGTCTAAAAATCGCCGACACGCTGACAGAAGAAAGCAAAGCCGCTGCACTCGGTCTATTGCCGGAGTTCGGCCTCATAGATGTGGAGAAAAAATATCCGAAAGAGCTGTCAGGCGGGATGCGCCAGCGGGCTGCGCTTGCAAGAACACTTGCGCCTAACCCTAGTCTGCTTTTGCTGGATGAGCCATTTTCCGCGCTTGATTTTCAGACAAAGCTGTCTTTGGAAAACCTGGTATTCCGCACATTAAAGGAATATCAAAAAACAGCAGTGCTTGTCACTCATGATATAGGGGAAGCGATAGCGATGAGCGATACGATCTTTTTATTTTCAAATCAGCCGGGCACCATCCATCAGATTTTTACCATTCCTAAGGAATTGGCCGCGATGTTGCCTTTTGACGCCCGTCAGGAACCTTCCTTCCAGACACTGTTTCAAACGATATGGAAGGAGCTGAATTCTCTTGAGAAACAGCAAAGAAACCATTGATCTGCTTCACGAGCAGTATCAATTCAAACAGAAAAAGGAAAAGTGGAAGGTCCATTCCTTTCAGCTTGCCATATTTATTCTCTTTTTCTCGGGCTGGGAAATCTCCAGCAGGCAGGGCTGGATCGATCCGCTGATCTTCAGCTCTCCATCAGCTGTGTGGCGATTATTGCTGGAGAAACTTGGTGACGGTTCTTTACTGTCACACATCGGCGTCACTTTATTTGAAACGGTGCTTGGCTTTTTGCTTGGGACGTTTATGGGCACGTGTCTCGCCGCTTTGTTATGGTGGTCTAACCGACTTGCCAGAATTTTAGATCCGTATCTTGTGATTTTGAATGCAATGCCGAAAGTGGCCCTGGGCCCAATCCTGATTGTCGCGCTCGGCCCCAGTTTTATCAGCATCATTGCGATGGGAGCCATCATCAGCGTCATTATCACAACCATCGTTGTCTACACCGCCTTCCAGGAGGTCGACGAAAACTATACGAAAGTCATGCAAACATTCGGCGCAAAAAAGTGGGTTATTTTTAAAGAAGTCATACTGCCTGCATCCTCCCCCGCGATTATTTCAACACTAAAAGTGAACGTCGGCTTATCATGGGTTGGCGTCATTGTAGGGGAATTCCTCGTTTCGAAGGTCGGATTAGGATATATGATTATTTACGGATTCCAAGTCTTCAATTTTACACTCGTCTTCTTAAGCCTGCTGATCATCGCCATCTTCGCCACTCTGATGTATCAGGGCGTCGAGCTGCTGGAAAAGAAATGGACGAAGGGGAGGACATAAAAAACCCGGCATATGTGCCGGGTTTTTTATTCAATCCATCCAGATTCTTTCAGTTTTTTCAAACTGATCGGAAGTACGGAATCCTTCATAATAAAGCTGAATTTTTTATTGCGGGAAAGGTTCTCCGGAAGCTCGTGAAACAAAACCGGGCCTTTCGTTTCAAAGTAATCAGCTTGCTTTTCGAGCTTTTCTATATCTGCAAAATATATATTTTTTACAATCACTTTTTCTTTTCCGAGAACTTTATACTGTCCGAGATACTTGAGGCTTTTGACTCTCGCGCCCGTCTCTTCCTTTACTTCCCGGAGCGCAGCCTCTTCTGCGCACTCCATCGGCTCTACTTTCCCGCCTGGAAACTCATAGCCTCTGTCCTCATGTTCTGTTAAAAGCCATTTGCCGCCAAAACGGCAAATCACCCAGACATGCTTCGGGCTGTCCGAGAAAGGCTGATCGTCAAAGGAAAGCTGAACAGTATTCTGATAATAATCTTTAAACTCGTACATGTTTATCCCTCAAATCCGTTCCTAGCTATCTTCCATACATCATACCACAGTTACGTTTCTTCGGAAGCCTTTTATCAAAAAATAAGGGAAACCCAGCACGCCGTCAGGTTCTGCATGCAGACTAGCTCGTACAGTTTTTTGCGATAGCTTTTGCCGGAAGAAAGTGCGACCGACGCTCTGGGCTTTATTATGACCCGCGAACAGGGAAAAGTTACGGTTTGCGCTTAAATTTATTTTTTAACGTTTCTAAAAGATCGACAAGCATCTGAGGAACCGGTATGCCAAGAGAGCTGGCTGTCACAACAATTTGCACAGATTCATAAAGAATATAAAACATAATAGCCAAGTCACGAATTGATCCCTCTGTATTCAGCAGCTGATCAAAAAAGTGGCATACAGAGATCAGAGCCAGCGTGACTAATTTTTTGACAAGCCGGGCAAATACCTTTATAAATGACAGTTTATGAATAATGGTTTCCTTCAAAGTCGTACTGATAAATTCAATTGCCATCAGAGAGAGCAAAATCAGAAATGAATACTGAAAACCTCCAAAGAAAAAACCCGCTGCTGAAACGCTGACTGCTAAAAACGAAAAGATGCCAAAGTCTCTATCCATTTATCCCAACATCCTTTCACAGAAACGGCCTTACGATATTCTATGGAAAACAAGCCGAACGGATTGGATTTTTCAGAAAAATGGACTGGTTGTCGCCTATTTTTCAGATACAAAAAGAAAAGCCGGACGTCTTTTTTAAGACATCCGGCCGTTCTATTTTTGGACTTAACCTAGGTAAGCTTTTAGCATCCAGTTATGTTTTTCAATATTTTGATGGATCGCAAGAAGCATGTCCCCTGTTGTTTCGTCACCGACTTCATCAGCTAAATCCATGCCGTTTTTCAGCTCTTCCGCGATGACTGTGAAATCATCATATACGCTTTGAACCATTTGTTCAGCTGTTTCATTTCCAGCCGCTTCTTTGACAGAAGCCGTTTCTAAGGATTCCTTCATTGTTGCAATCGGTTTTCCGTTCAGCGCCAAAAGACGTTCTGCTAAGTCATCAATATAAGTTGCCGTTTCGTTGTACAGCTCCTCAAACTTTTCATGAAGCGTGAAGAAATCTTTTCCTTTCACATACCAGTGATAATTATGTAGTTTCACATACATGACCGTCCAGTTGGCTACTTGTTTGTTCACTGCTTGAATCAATTGTTCTGACATGGTATCTCCTCCTTGTTATATGACTATGTATACCCTTAATATCGTACGCTAAAACCTCTTTTTTACCCTTATCTGTCACGATTTCTACTATTATGCTACAATTGTTAAAAAACGGGAGGTGGAATGTCATGACGCTTCTCATTACGATAAGTATTTTGATTGTGCTGGCTGTTTTGCTTGTAACCATTTGGACGACTGTAAAAGCCTATAATGTAAAGCATACCATTGATCCGCCACAAGAAAATCACTCTGATTCACACAATCAATGATGATGTGAATGCTCCTCTTCTGACTGATTGCTGGCAGCATCGGCGTCTCCGACTTGGACTTTTAAGGTCGGCATGCTATGCTGTTTTTTTGCTGTGACATGGGATTGGACAGTGTATACACCATCTTCCTTAAACGTCGTTTCCAATCGGTATACGCCTTTTTCTTGTTTCGCCTTAAACATTTGGCTTGCGTCTTTTTCCCCTTCTTTCCATACTTCAAACTCTACTTCATCGGCATCCGTCACAGCTTCATCACCATATGTTACGGCTGCTTCATAAGCAGCGCTTTCTCCGGGATTTACTTTTTCAGGCCCGGTCAGCTTGACATCCAAAACCTCGGGCGTCTCATCTGTATTTGCTTTACTTTCACCAGATCCACATCCGTTAAGCAAAAAAGCAGAAAAAAGCAGAACAACCAACATCTTTTTCATGCCATCACCCTTTCATCGTTTACCTAAATAGTAGCAAACGCTTACAGCAAATGGTACACAAAATATGAGACGTCACAAAAAAGACCTTTTTGCTTAAGCGCAAAAAGGTCCTTTCTATTTTAGCCAAATACTTTTAGCAATTCTTCTTTATCCTGTGAAAGCCAGAAACGCATTAAACGTTTAGCGCCTTCCAGATCATGAAGCTTCGCTTGGCCGCACTGCTTTTCATTCGCAGCTGGTATTTCTGTAATCTCTACCGCTTCCTTCATTGTGTCTTCAAGCAGATCAACGATTTCCGCTGATGTCGGCTCTCCGCTCACAACTAGATAATAGCCTGTCTGGCAGCCCATTGGAGAAATATCAATGATATCAAAATGATCGTATTTCTCAGCGTGAGAACGAATCGTAAACGCGAGCAAATGCTCGAGTGTGTGAATGGTGTCAGGCTTCATCGCCTGTTTATTTGGCTGGCAAAAACGAATGTCAAATTTATTTACAACGCCGTCTGTTCCCACTTTATGCACGCCGCAATGTCTTACATATGGAGCAACAACCGCATTATGATCAAGCTCAAAACTTTCTACTGAAGGCATAATGGCACTCTCCCCTTTTTTAAAAATGTAATTTCATTATAACATACTTTTCCGATAAGAATTATTGATTAACTTTTCAATCTGTGTTTTTTTTCTTATACTTGCATCAGAAAGGTTGCTGAAGAAACATGAAAACCCTATTCATCGCTCTGATCAGAGGATATCAAAAATTCATCTCGCCCCTGACACCGCCAACGTGCCGCTTTTATCCGACCTGTTCCCAATATGGAATCGAAGCGATTAAAACACATGGCGCTTTAAAAGGCGGATGGCTGACAATCAAACGGATTTTGAAATGCCACCCGTTCCATCCGGGAGGAGTCGATCCCGTTCCTGAAAAGAAACAAAAACATTAATTGTTATAACCGTTTACGATAAGATCCAGTTTTCCGGTTTTAGGATCAATGACTAAGCCATGGACCGGAACGTTTTCAGGGAACAGCGGGTGATGTTTAATAACGTCTACGCTGTCTTTCACACTCGCTTCCACTGAATCAAAGCTTTTAAACCATTGATCAAAGTCTACACCGGAGTACTTTATTGTTTCGATGCGTTCTTCCGGAATCCCTCTTGCTTTGATTTTTTCAAGCATGCTTTTGCTGCTGATTTTGCTCATGCCGCAATCGTGATGCCCGATCACACACACCTCATCTGCATTCAGCTCGTACACTGCGACGAGTAAACTTCTCATGATGCTTCCGAATGGGTGTGTCACAAGCGCACCGGCACTTTTAATGATTTTCACATCACCGTTTCGCAAATTCATCGCATGCGGCAGCAGTTCAACCAGACGAGTGTCCATGCAAGAAAGAATCGCCATTTTTTTATCTGGAAATTTTGATGTTTGATACTTTTCATACTCTCTTTGTTCAGTAAATGTCTTGTTAAATTCGAGAATATCATTTAGAAGACTCATGTTCGTTGTCCCTTTCTATTCTTTTTACTCTTCAATATATCACAACCCTTGTTTATTCGTCATAATAAAAAAAGACAAACCCTCTGGTCTGCCTTATTTCCCCATGTTATAGCGTTTTTTGAACTGCTCAACTCGTCCGCCTTTTTCATTGAATTTCTGGCGGCCTGTATAAAACGGATGCGTGTCAGAGCTTACCTCTACTTTAATGACAGGATATGTGTTTCCGTCTTCCCACTTTGCTGTTTCATTAGATGTTTTCGTAGAGGTGCTGAGAAAACGGTAGCCGCTGTTGACATCCTGAAATATCACTTTGTGGTTCTTCGGATGAATTCCTTCTTTCATGTGAATCTCCTTTCAATAAATCGTAATAATTACGTTTTATTTTATAACCTTACAAACGTTTTGTCAATCTTCTTATATCCTTCCCTCTGTTTTCACATCGTAAACCTCATGGCATTTAAGAATAGGAAGAATAATCTAACCGAGGAAGCAGATAATAAACCCAAAATACATACAGAACGTCTTTTTAGAAAGGTGGTTTACGATTGTGGATGATTTAGTTTTGGCCAGAAGCCTCTTTGGCACGACAATGGGCTTTCATATCATTTTCGCAACGCTTGGAGTCGGTCTCCCGCTCATGATTTTAGTGGCGGAATTGATCTATCAAAAAACGAAAGATGACCATTATGCGATCATGGCGAAAAGATGGACGAAAGCACAAGCCGTTTTGCTGGGGGTCGCCATACCGACCGGAACGATCGCGGGCACTCAGCTCGCGCTTTTATGGCCGGGATTTATGGAAGTCATCGGCCGGGTCATGTCCCTGCCGTTTCAAATTGAAATCTATGCTTTTTTTGTCGAAGCCCTTTTCATGTCGATTTATGTATACGCAGCAGACCGCTTATCACCTGCAATGAGGATTGTTGCTGTTTTCTTTGTGTTAGTCGGGGCAGCAGCATCCGCTGTTCTGATCACGAATGTTCACGCTTTTGAAGGTACGCCCGCCGGTTTTAAAATTTTAAACGGAAAAATTACAGATGTTGACCCGTGGGCTGCGTTTTTTAATCCTAGCTTTTTTATCACAGCAGGCCATGTCGTGCTGTCCGCGTTTATGACCGGTGCGTTTATCGTGGCTTCTGTGGCAGCATATAAAATGATCCGGACGAGAAAAAAGGAAAAGGTCTATCGCTTTCACCGGAAAGCCCTTTTGCTCGCACTGACGATCGGCGGTATTTTTTCATTGCTGACCGCTTTGAACGGACACGAATCTGCACAGATGCTGTACGAATACCAGCCCGAAAAATTAGCCGGTGCGGAAGGCCTGTTTGAAACAAGATCCCACGCCCCGCTCGCTATCGGCGGTTTTACCGACCCGAATGAAGAAAAAGTAAAATGGGCAATCGAGATTCCATGGGCTTTAAGCTTTTTGGCAGCGAACCGTTTTGACACTGTTGTAAAGGGATTAAATGCATTTCCGAGAGATGAATGGCCGCCGCTTTTCATTCACACGCTGTTTAATGCGATGGTCGGTGTAGGCATGCTGCTTATTCTTTATTCCATTATCGGTGTGGTCTGGAGAAAGGTGCTTAAGAAAGACCGTTTCCCAACGTGGCTTTTGGTCATTTTCATGACAGCAGGCCCTTTTAGTCTCATCGGCATTGAATTCGGCTGGATTTTCGCATGTACGGGGAGGCAGCCTTGGGTCATCTATCATCTGTTGAAAACGTCAGATGTCGTAACAACGACTGGTTCGATCGGGGTGCTGTTCTTATTTTTCACATTTGTTTATGCCGTGTTAGGCGCAGCTGTCGTCTACGTGCTGCTGTATTATTTCCGCAAGCACCCGGTTGACGAAGATTTAAATACAGCGGAGTCGTAATGGCTCCGCAAACAGGAAACCAAATGGAAGGAAGATCGACAAATGGAGATTTCAACTGACGCTCTGATCGCCATCTCAATTATCTGGGGCTTTGTGTTTATTTACGCCGTCATGGCGACAATGGATTTTGGAGCGGGATTTTGGTCTATGATCTATTTAAATAAGGAGCATATGAAGGCCACCGATATTGCGAATCGCTTTTTGTCCCCGACTTGGGAGGTCACAAACGTCTTTATAGTAGCCATCGTCGTGGCGCTTTTCAGTTTTTTCCCCGGCGCGACATTTGTGCTCGGAACCGTTTTATTAATTCCCGGAAGCATGATTTTGCTGCTTTTAGCGATTCGAAGCGGATTTCTCGTTTTTTCAAATACAGCAAAGGAGCGGAAAACGCTAAGATATATTTCCGGCATCTCCGGCTTTATCATTCCTGCTATTTTAATTTTGGTGCTTCCTGTGACACACGGAGGGTTTATAGAAAAAACGGATGGAATCTATAACTTAAATATGTCTAAAATCTTTTCAAGCCCCAACGCCTATTCATTTATCGGGTTTGCGATTTTAAGCACCTTATTTTTGTCCTCGCTGCTGCTTGCAGATGTTTCAAATGTGGCAGAGGAACAGGATGCGTACCGAGCCTACAGAAAAAGCGCCCTAATTACCGGCCCGATTTCACTGTTGTTTGCTGTATGCATTATGGTGACGATGCGGAATGAAGCAAACTGGCTGTACAGCGGAATGCTGAATGATTTTACTTGGATTATTGCATCGTTCATTACATTTGTCATTGCTGGAATCGCTCTTTTTCTGCCTAATAAGAGCTTTGGGCAAAACATCGGAAAACCGCGGCTTGCACTTGTTGCGATTGGGATACAGTATTTTCTCGCAAGCTACGCGTACGGGCGGGCGCATCTTCCGTATATGATTTATCCCGATGTGACAGTCATGTCAGGCTTCACAGAGCCAGCAACGTTCAGAGCGCTGTTTGCAACGTATATCGTTGCATTTATCATTCTATTTCCGGGCTTCTTTTTCTTCTGGAAAATGTTTATGCGAGATAAACGCTATATCCGCCAGGAGGAATAGAGGGTAAGCCAGCCGGCTATACTAATCCAGAACCTTTATAAGGAGGGGATGGCATGGAGCAGAAAATTCTATGTGAGGTCAACAACTGTTCTTATTGGGGCAAAGGTAACAAATGCACCGCTGATGCCATTTATGTTGTCAGCCATACTGGTGAAACGGCTGAAAACAGCCGGGAAACAGACTGCAAAACGTTTAAGCCGCATGATTTATAATTAAAAGAAAGAGCTGCATCAGCCAGCTCTTTCTTTTTGCATGTTGAGTGTTCTCAGCTTTTTAGTTATGACCCCGTTTGCAGTTGAAAACAAAAAGGCGCTTGCATAACATACACCTGTCATGGCCGCCATCGCTCCTGAAATCGAAACATTAAGCCACGTTGCGAAGAAATAGCCCATGACCGCCGACAGCCCGCCAATCAACGCGCTGAGAATCAGCATATAAAGAAGCCGGTCTGTCAGCAAATGTGCCGCAGCAGGCGGAACAATCAGCATGGCCACAACCAATACGGCACCCACCGAATCAAAGGAAGCAACAGTTGTCAGGGACAGCATGCCCATTTGCACGTAATGAATGAGCAAAACCGGTATTCCCAAGGCTAAAGCCATTTGAGGATCAAACGAAGCGATTTTAAACTCCTTATAGCACACACTGATCAACACTACGTTTAAAACCAGAACAGATGCCAGCATCCAAAACGCTTTCGGCCCAATATCAACCCCGAATAACGTCACCGTATTCCACGGCACAAAAGCGATTTCTCCCATTAGCGAGTGCTCAATATCGAGATGGACATTCGCTCCATACACAGAAAGCAAAATAACCCCGATTGCAAATAAAGATGTAAACACAACGCCTATGGCAGCATCTGATTGAACCCCCTTGCTATGAAGAAGCTGAACCAAGAAAGCCGTTAATAGACCGGTTGCGGCTGCGGCGATAAACATAGAAATCCCGTCGAGACTTCCCGTCACTAGAAAAGCGCCGACAATGCCAAGCAACACTGTATGACTGATTGCGTCGGCCAGCATCGCCATGCTTCTCAGCACAAGAAATGTGCCGATCAATCCGCAGCTTACACCGACTAATACACCGGTAGCTATAATCCATGCTTCAAAACTCATTTGCGATCTGTCCCTTCTCGGCATCATGAGACGCTTTTCGACGCTCAGGCATCCGTCCATACAGCTTTAAGAGTGAATAAAGCCGCTCTCTCGTTTCTCTCGGTAAACGGTCCGGGTCAAAGTAGTCCTGATCGGATTCTATATTGGCAAGTTCCATTTCATGCATGAGATACACTTCATACATCCGCTGCTTCAAAGCTGTGTGATAGCCTTTTTCTACCCCTTTGCTTGTGATTTGCCAAATCCCATTTTCGATACGCTCAATGCACCTCTCTTGTTCCAAGTCATTTAATGCCTTAAGGCATAATGAAGGGGATAGGCGTCTTTTCTTTCTTACACTTTCAACATTTACACAAAGATTATTCTTTTCATACTGTTCATAAATCGCCAAAAGCACTTGCTCCCTGCTTGTTCTGCGCCGCAGCCTCATCAGCCTTATGGCTTTAGCAGCCAATCCCCGCTTAGGCGCGCAAATCATTGAAAAAAGAAAGAGCAGCGTTGCAGATAAGATCATTAATGGCCCTGTCGCCATTCCCTTCATCGTGGTGCTAAGCAGGGTTCCGGCCACTCCGCTGACCCCGCCTGTAATCCCGGCAATGACGATCATCCCGGTTAATCGTTCGGTCCAATATCTCGCAGCTATGGCAGGTGTAATCAGCATAGCCGCCATTAATATCACACCAACAGTCTGAAGCCCAATGACGACACAACAGACAATCAGACAAGCCAAAAGCCCGTTTAAAAAACGCACCGGGATTCCTAATCCCTTTGCAAACGCGAGATCAAAAGTAATCAATGTAAATTCCTTAAAGAAAACAATACAAAGGAGCAGTAGAACAGCGGATATTCCTGCTATAAGGATGATATCCTGCCTGACCAATGAAGCAGCCTGGCCGAATAAAAAAGAATCAAGCCCGCTTTGGCTTCCCGCCCCCTGTTGCTGAATATATGTCAGCAGAATGATCCCGACGCCAAAAAACACAGAAAGAACAATCCCGATCGCCGAGTCCTCCTTTGTTTTTGAAAGCCGCGGAATCAGCTGAATACAAAACGTTCCGAGCAGTCCGGCGAGCGCCGCACCCAGTAAAAAGAAAGGCAGTGATTTTTGCCCGGTGAACAGAAAAGCGAGACACACTCCCGGCAGAGCTGAATGGGCCATCGCATCGCCGATTAAACTTTGCTTTCTCAGCAGCACAAAGCTGCCCAAAACACCGCTTGCCGTCCCGAGCAAAAGCGTACCGGCCAGCACCCACTGTGTATTCGGATGCTGGAGCTGCAGCCACAAACTTTCAAACATTGCGCTCACTCCTTATGTCCTTCTGCCAGCACTTTATCTTTTAAAAACGTAAGCCTTCCTCCATACGTTTTTTGCAGGTTTTCGATCGTAAAAACGTTTTCCGCCGGTCCGAAAGCGATTTTTCTTAAATGAAGCAGTAAGATCCAATCGAAATAATCCTCGGCGGTCTGCAGATCATGATGGACGACAAGCACGGTTTTTCCTTTTTCTTTGAGTTCTGCCAACAGCGTCATAATCGCGCGCTCCGTCGCTGCATCGACACCTGCAAACGGTTCATCCATAAAATAAATGTCAGCGTTCTGGCAGAGTGCCCGGGCAAGAAACACCCGCTGCTGCTGGCCGCCTGAGAGCTGGCTGATCTGCCTCTTCGCATAATCAAGCATCCCGACTTTTGCTAATGCGGCCTTCGCCATCTCCACATCCTCTTTCTTTGGCCTCTTTAATAAACCGATTCTCCCGTATCTTCCCATTAGGACGACATCTAGCGCGCTTGTGGGGAAATCCCAGTCAACCGAGCCGCGCTGCGGAACATATCCGATTCTGGTCCGCTGATCCTTATAGTCTTTGCCGTAAATAGAGATGTCTCCGGAAGCCCGGGGCACAAGACCGAGAATCGTTTTGATCAAGGTTGATTTTCCCGCGCCGTTTGGGCCGATAATGCCAATAAGTTTTCCTTCCGGCACCTGCAGCGAAATGTCCTGCAGTACAGGCTTTTTATGATAAGCAACCGTCACATTATCAAGCTCAACAGGGAACATATCCTTCACCTCTTTTCTTTATTTAAGCGCTTTAGTAATCGAGTTGATATTGTGGCGGAACATTCCTTCGTATGTGCCTTCTTTTGTGCCCTTTTCACCCATGGCATCCGAATAAAGCTGACCGCCGATTGTGACTGTATGGCCTTTTTCTTTAGCGCCTTCCACCACTGCATTGATTGATTTTTCAGATACACTGCTTTCTACGAACACAGCTTTTATTTGTTTGTCTGTCAGAAGATCAACCAGCTCCTGAACATCCCTTAATCCATAGTCCGAATCTGTGCTGAGTCCCTGCAGGCCTTTTACCTTAAATCCATACTCATTCCCAAAGTACGCAAACGCATCATGAGCAGTCACAAGCACACGGCTTTTCTCCGGAATATGTGCGATCTCCTTACGCGACCACTTATCTAAATATTGCAAATCTTCTTTGTACTCTTTGGCATTTTTCCGAAAGGCATCTGCGTGCTGAGGCATTGCTTTGCTGAATTGCGCTTCAATTTCATCCACCGCATAGATCCATAACGGAATGCTGAACCAGACGTGGGGATCAAACGTCTTGCCTTCCCCCGCGGGAATAAGCTTATTTTTCGGAATGGCCTCAGCTACTGCCGCCGATTGTTTTTGTTCGCCGATTTTTTGGAGGACATCCTCCATTTTCCCTTCCAAATGCAACCCGCTGTACAGAACAACATCGGCAGACATTAATTTTTTCGTGTCACCTTGGGAAGCTTTGTAAAGGTGCGGATCAACCCCCGGTCCCATTAAAGAGGTGACTTTTACATGTTTACCTCCGATGTTTTCTGCTGCATCGGCAATTTGAGATGTTGTCGCTGTCACTTGTAATTGTTGATCAGCGCTTTTTCCGGCTGAATCCGTTCCGCATCCCGTTAAAGCAAAGGTCGCAAAAAGCACTGCTGCCATCAGCCCTCGTCTCATATTTCTCCTCCTCTTTGCCATCAATGTCCGATTGTTTTATCTTATGTTGTCAGTTCTTAGACATGTGACATTAAATTAGCCAAAAGCATGTTTTATTTACACAGGACAAAAAGTTTCCTTTGTGCAAAATTATCGCGTTTGGCCATTTTTGTCAAGCTGATTTACATAAAAAAACCGGCTGGGTCAGCAGCCGGTCCAAACGAGAAGGGATGTATTCAACGAACACTTTTACTGTAACAGCACAGTGTCATTTATTCAAAATAGCAAAATTCTTTTTTCTTACCCATGCTGTGTGAAAACATCCATTTTGGTCACATATTTTCGCATAATGTCTTGATTCACCTCAACCCCTAAACCAGGCTGTTTTGACACAGAAATAAATCCATTATCAATACGAATATCAGGGGTTACAATATCTTCATCCCAATATCGTGAGGATGAAGATATATCGCCAGGTATTGTGAATTGAGGCAGTGAAGCAAGCGCCACGTTCTGCGCTCTTGATATGCCTGTTTCCAGCATTCCGCCGCACCAAACCTGCATATGACGCTCTTTGCATAAATCATGAATTTTTAAGGCTTCTGTTAAGCCGCCGACACGAGAAGGTTTTATATTAATAATTTTGCAGCTTCCTAGCTCAATCGCCCGTCTCGCATCATCAACTGAACAAATGCTCTCATCAAGGCAAATGGCCGTTTTCAAATGTTTCTGCAGGTGGCGGTGATCAACGATGTCGTCGGATTGAAGGGGCTGCTCAATCATCATTAAATGGTACTCATCAAGCTCCTTTAAACGGCTGATATCCTTCAATTCGTACGAGGAATTGGCATCGGCCATAAGCGGGATGGTTGGGAATCGGCTGCGGATGGCCTTGACCAATTCCACATCCTGCCCAGGCTGAATTTTAATTTTTATTCTTTGATAGCCTTCTTTTTGATAGCTCTCAATTTCCTTCAGCATATCGTCAAGAGGCGCCAGGCCGACTACCACCCCGGCAGGGACTTTATCTCTTGTTCCGCCCAATGCCTCAGCAAGGGATACGCCCTTCTTTTTGGCATAGATATCCCATATAGCCGATTCAAGTCCCGCTTTTGCCATCCGGTTTCCTTTATAACGCGCCAGGCTGTCCGGCACTTCTGAAGGGTGATTGAATTCACGGCCGACGACATTTGGGATAAAAAAATCTTTTAGCATATGCAAACATGTTCCAATGGTTTCCTCGGTGTACCAAGGCGAAGAGAAAGCGGAAACTTCTCCCCAGCCTGTGACACCTGTTGTATCAATGGCTTCCACGATCAGAAATTTACGCTCTTGAAGCGTTTCGATACTGTTTTTAAACGGTTTCTTTAAGTTCATGCTCAAATGGTAAAGCGTGATTTTTTCTATTTCGATCATAGCAGTTCTCCTTTACGCGCATCCTTCAGCTGATTTCGCAAGAGCTTATTAGACGCATTGCGCGGCAGGCGGTCAAGCACATAGAATTTTGCCGGAATTTTATACTTCGCCAAGCGTTCTTTGCAGTAGTCAGTCAATTCTTCTGCGCTCACAGGCGTGTGAAGGACAAGATAGGCGTGAGGCACTTTCCCCCATTTTTTGTCATCAGCCCCTGAAACCCCGGCTTCGGCCACAGCGGGGTGTGAAAGCAGCACTGACTCCACTTCGGCCGGATAAATGTTTTCTCCGCCAGAAATGATCAGATCTGAACGTCTGTCTAATACATATAAAAAGCCTTCATTGTCCAAATAACCAAGATCACCTGTTTTCAGCCAGCCATTTTGAAAAGAGGCTTCGTTTGCGCTCTCCCGGTTAAAATAGCTTTTCATGACATTCGGGCCTTTGACCATAATTTCACCGTGTTCAAACGGTTCACATACCTGTCCGTCCCGCTCTATTTTGATTTCACACGAAAACAGCGGTTTCCCCGCAGATCCGAGCTTTTCCATACTGAATTCCGGCGACAGGGTAACAATTTGCGAGCATGTTTCTGTCATTCCATATGACTGAAAGACAGGGAATCCTTTCTCACGGCATTCCTCAAGCAATGGCAGCGGTGCAGGACCGCCGCCGAGAAGAATGCATCTGATGGATTCAGGGCAGCGGTTTGTTTCTTCCAAAAGACTGGCCAGCATAGTCTGCACCGCAGATATCATTGTCACTTCATGCCTGTTGATAGAATCCAGCACATCGCTTACGGAAAAACGCTGGTGAAGCACGACAGTCATTCCATAGATCACAGATTTAAATAATGCGGACAATCCGCTGATATGAAAGAGCGGCAATGCGATAAGCCAGCGGTCTTGTTCTGTTATACCCAAATTAAGAGCGGACGACACCGCACTGAAATAATGGTTTCCGAACGTTTGCTGAACTCCCTTGGGCTTTCCTGTCGTACCCGACGTATACATCAGCGTTGCCGTTGCATCCATTTGCATATAAGCCTCGATCTCAATTTCCTCTGCTGCTTCTTTCATCAGTTCATCCACATCAATCGTTTGAACGATGTGTTCATATTCTTTCTTCTCAAAGCTTGAATCTGTCAATAAAAAGCCGGATCCCGAATCCTCCAGCTGAAACAGCCTTTCATGTGTTGACAGCTTCGTATTCAAAAGCACCGCCTTAACACCAAGCAAAAAACAAGCGTGAACGGCGTATACCATTTCCGCACGGTTTTGGAGCAAAATAGCCGCAGTATCCCCTTTCCGAACCGAATGAGCGTCAAGCTGTGCCGCCATTCGCTTAGACGCGGCAAATAATTCTGCAAATGTCACGGTTTGGTCTCTATAAATGAGAGCGATTCTCTCAGGTGTCAGCTGTGCCCGCTGCATGAGCCAGTTGGGCTGTTCTGTCAGCATGTCATCATCTCCGAGGTAAAATGTCTGTATTGAAAAGAAAACAGCTTGGACCGCAAAGTCTCAAGCTGTTGGTTTACTAAGTATTGCTGATCACGGGAAACGAGGGAACTGTCCGAAATCAGGTTTGCGTTTTTCCTTAAAGGAATCACGGCCTTCTTTTGCTTCATCTGTTGTGTAGTAAAGAAGGGTAGCATCCCCTGCAAACTGCTGAATTCCAGCAAGTCCGTCTGTGTCCGCGTTAAACGCAGCTTTAAGAAAGCGCAGTGCGGTCGGGCTTTTTTCAAGCATTTCTTCACACCATTTAATCGTTTCTTCTTCAAGCTGTTCCAAAGGAACGACTGTGTTGACAAGACCCATGTCCAGTGCTTCCTGTGCGTTGTACTGACGGCATAGGTACCAGATTTCACGTGCTTTTTTATGTCCTACAATTCGAGCCAGGTAGCCAGAACCGTAACCTGCATCGAAGCTTCCCACTTTAGGTCCTGTTTGTCCGAAAATTGCGTTGTCCGCAGCAATTGTCAAGTCACATACGATGTGAAGCACATGGCCTCCGCCGATCGCATATCCGGACACCATCGCGACAACCGGTTTCGGGATGACGCGGATTAAACGCTGAAGATCCAATACGTTAAGACGCGGGATCTGATCGTCTCCTACATATCCACCGTGGCCCCGCACTTTTTGGTCTCCTCCTGAACAAAATGCTTTGTCCCCTGCACCGGCAAGCACGATAACCCCAACGTTTTGGTCGTCTCTTGCGTCAGCAAACGCATCAATCATTTCAGCAACCGTTTTAGGGGTAAACGCATTATGTACCTCAGGTCGGTTGATTGTTATTTTTGCAATGCCATTATACGTTTCATACAATATCTCATCGTATGTCCGTTTTGTTTTCCATTCAGCCATATGATGACCTCCTTTTATTCTCTATGTGAATGAGTCAGATGCTTGTCAAAAACTCACTCACTATTTTACCAAACAATCGCGGCTGTTCCACATGGACCGTATGTCCTGCTTTTGGAACAATCTCTATTCTACTAGAAGGAAGCATCTTATGCACCTCTTGATTGATGGCGCAAAATTTTTCGTCCCACTCCCCGCAGATAAGAAGCACAGGAACATCTATTTCCTCTACACGGCTCCACAAGGAAGGCTGTGAACCGGTGCCCATGCCGGTTAAACTGTTCGCAAGCCCAATCTTATTGTTCCGCAGACGGCCCGATCGTATCCTGTGCCGAATATCTTCAGCCAGCCTCTGCTGAGATGAAAACAAAGGGATATTCTCCCAATACGCAACAAATGCTTTGAGCCCGTCTCGTAAAATAAAATCAGCAAGCTTCCGGTCCCGCATAATTCGTTCCCGCCGTTCCCCAAGTGTTTTGAGCCCCGGCGTCGTGCTTTCAAGCACAAGTGCCGATACCCGCTCGGGATATGTCATCGCAAAAGAGTAAGCAAGCCTTCCTCCCATAGAATACCCAATCAATTTCACTTTGTGAAGTTTTAATTGATCAAAAATCTCGGCAAGGTCAGAAACTTGCCGGCTTGTGCTGTATCTTTTCCCATTCAGCGGGGCATCGGTTTCCCCATGCCCTAAACAATCAATTTTGATCAAGCGGGAATCAGGCAGCATCTCATCAAGAAAAGTCCATGATTGTTTGCTGCCGGTAAACCCATGCAGGCAGACGACGGCTTCGGAAGCATTCGGTCCCTCGTCTGCCACTGCATATCGGATACCATCTGATACCGTTATGTTTACAGTTCCCATTGTTTTTTCACTTCCCGCACAGCCTCATTCAGCATATCGCGATGAAGCTGGACTCTTGATTGGCGATCCGTTTTGATTTCAATCAAATGGAGTCCGGGCTTGTCTGCCTGCGGCGCGTAAGCTGTTTTGAATTCATCCCAAGAAGCCGGGCATGAATACGTTCCGCCGTAAAGTGCAGCCGCATGCTTGAAATCGAGCCCTGTCGGTGTGCCGAACAAATCTTCAAAGTGTGTCTTCTCAGAAGCCTGCGGCAAAAAGGAGAAAATCCCTCCTCCGTCATTATTGACAAGAATCACAGTAAGAGGAATACCCAGCTTTTTGGCCGCCAGCAGGCCGTTTAAATCGTGATAAAAAGATAAATCTCCAATCACAAGGGTAACAGGCGCTTTTGTTCCTTCACATACCCCCATGGCAGAGGAGACGACACCGTCTATCCCGTTTGCTCCCCGGTTTGAATAAATCCGGAAAGGGCGGTCCTGCTTTTCAAAAAACGTATCAACATCCCTGATCGGCATGCTGTTTCCCACAAACAGCGAGCTGTTTTCAGGCACAAGATGCTGAAGGATTCGATAGAGATTGCCTTCAAACGAAACATCTTCACTGCTGATTGTTTGCAGATGCTCGCGGAACCGCCCATTGACAAACTGCCACTTTTCCAGCCACTCTGAGGATCTGGCAGCAGCAGTAAGGCCTGCCATGATCTCCTCAGCAAAAACAGACGCATTACAATGAATCATATGCGCGCTTGCCTGTGTCGGGTCTCTCCACCCTCCATCCTCGTCAATCACGATTTGCTGAATCGCCGGATCATCCCTAAGCCATAAGAAAACCGGTTTTGAAACAGGCATCGGTCCAAACCGAATGACAACATCAGGACGGAGTTTCCGCTTCAGCTCATCATCTTTTAAAAACGAATCATACGCATCAATAACAGTGCTTTTATCATGAACACCATTCCGCAGATTAGACAGCGGATCCGCTAAAATTGGATACTGAAGCGCTTTTGAAAGCGCAATAATGTTTTCCTTGTCCGCATCACTATGGAGCTCTCCGCAGACGATCATTCCTTTTTCAGCCTCTGCGAGCATCTCAGCCACATCAGACAGGGACTCGCGGTCAACAGACTGCGTACCCGTTTTCACAGACACATGACGGCCTGTTCTCATTCTTCCAAACGGCTCATCTGAAAGATCCGGCATCAGCGGTTCGCGCAGCGGCACATTCACATGGACAGGCCCCATTGGGCGCTTTTGTGCTTCTCCGGCAGCGCGGCTTGCCAGCGTTCGGATGTATCTCAGCATTTGCGGAGACTCTTCAGGAAGAGCAGAGTCTGTGAAAAACTTAACAAAGTTACCGAATAAGAAGTGCTGATTAATAGCCTGCGGTGCGCCTACTTCGCGCAGCTCATGAGGCCGATCAGCAGTTAACACAATAATAGGCACCCTTGAATAATGGGCTTCAACCACAGCCGGATAAAAGTTGGCCGCGGCTGTTCCAGATGTACAGATCAATAGTACGGGACGCTGCTTCGCTTTTGCCAAACCTAAGGCAAAAAATCCGGCAGATCTTTCATCAATTTGGACATGGACGCTGATATCGGGATGCGCAGCACAAAGAACAGCCAGCGGTGTAGATCTTGAGCCCGGACAAACGACGGCGTCCGTAATTCCGGAAAGGGCGAATTCATCAATAAAACTTCCGATGTAATGAGTAATCGGGTTGACTGTCAACGCCTCTCACCTCCTAATGCAGAGATCATCGGCTTCAATTTAATCTGTGTTTCTTCATATTCCGAGATTGGTTCCGAGTCTTCCACAATACCGCACCCGGCAAACAGCCTTGCTGTGCTTCCTTCGATGAGCCCTGAACGAATGGCTACCGCGAATTCCCCGTTATCCTGGCTGTCAATCCAGCCGATAGGGGCCGCATACCAGCCGCGGGACATCGGTTCAATCTCCCTGATCACGTCAACAGCTTTTTCCTGAGGTGATCCCCCAAGCGCCGGAGTGGGGTGCAGCTTCTCAATTAAGTCAAAAATCGAAGCAGACTCGCGCAACTGTCCGACAATCGGCGTAAACAGGTGCTGAACGCTTTTTGTTTTGTACAAAACAGGTCCATCAGGCTTTTCAACCTCTGAACAGCTTGATACAAAAGCATTATGAATCATACCTACCACAATATCATGCTCAAGCAGGTTTTTCTCATCGTTTAATAATTCAAGGCCTATCCGGCGGTCGTCTTCTTCATTCACGCCTCGTTTAATGGAGCCTGCCAGACAGGAAGACATGACAGTGCCGCCGTCTCTTTTGATCAGTCTTTCCGGAGACGCGCCGACAAAAGTTTTGCCTTCTTGTTCAATTGCAAAAACATAGCTTGTCTGCTGATCGTCCAGAAGGGTTTTAAGCACCGGTTCTATTTGGATTGGACCGTCAAACGTGAGCAGCAGCTCTCGGGCAAGAACAACCTTATCATATTGTTTCCCTTTAATTTGGCTTGTGGCTGTTTCGATTGCTTTCAGCCAATCATCCTTATCCAGCTCTTCGGCTGCTGCAATCACAGCCTGATCTTCTTGCTTGAAATCGGGAACCATAAATTCCGCCGCAAAAGCTTTTAAGCCTTCTAAAACAGCTTCTGCGTCTTCTCCTCCGCTTACCCATCTGTTAACTGTTAAGAACGGGCCTTCAGCAGTCATCGTCAGCATAAGCGCAGGCACAAAGAAATCCCCTTCCGAGAAATGGTCCCATTGTGAACCTCTTTCTTCGCAAGGGTCAAAAGAAAATCCTCCGAATAACACAGGTCCCACTGCAGAATGCTGCAGCTTTTCTTCTTCATAAATATGAAAAGCCGTCTTTTTAAAGCGCTCCCATTGTTCAAAAACCTCACGATACCGCTCGCTGTTTTTTTGATTTGTCTGGAAAACCGCTTCTTTGCCAAGACCGACTATTGTCAATTCACTTTCAGGATCTGACCAAAAAAATCGATTGCCTGTATATTTTTTTGCTCCGTAATTGAAAAATGATAGAGGGTCAAGAGACTCGATTTGTCTCGAATAGCTTATTAAGACAGCATGGTTGACTTCTTTGGCTTTATGTAATGCATGTAGAACTTCCTTTCGGAACGTACGCTGCACCGTTGTCACCATGAGACATTCCTCCATAATCCTTAAAATGCTTTTAATACCATACACCTGTGTCTCCTTTGTGTCAAACACAGATCATGCAGTCCAAATGGCCTGCCTTACCTATTATAAACCTAATTTCAGAAATGAAAAAGAAACAAAGCTCAAATTTCTTTCTCCACTGATAGCAAAGGTTGTATCCGCTTACCATAAAAGGAAAACCTCCTATATTCCTCCACCCGCCATTTATGAAAGTTCTCAGGCGATCTGTTCATACTAAAGGTATGCATCACAGAGAAACGAGGCGATCACATTGCTTACGAAAGAACAGCTTCAGCATTTAAAAAATGAACTGGAACAAACGAAAAAAGATATCTTAAACCGTTTCAAAGACAATGACCATTTTCAGCTTAACTCAGCCTTTCCTTATGATTCGTGGGGTGAGCTTTCGGCATACGACAACCATCCCGGCGATCAGGCGACAGAACTTTACGAGCGTGAGAAAGACATCGCTCTCGATTTACATGAGCGAGAGCACCTTCGGGACATTGAGCATTCATTGAAGGCGATAGAAAACGGTACGTATGGCATTTGTGAAGTCAGCGGAAAGGAAATCCCTTTCGAACGACTTGAAGCGCTTCCGACTGCCACAACCCTCGCGGAGTATTCGTCACAGGACGTGGTTTCCAAAGACCGTCCGATTGAAGAAGAAACACCGTTCGGGCAATTTGAATTTGATGATGATGAAGAAATCAGAGCGCCATATGACAGTGAGGATTCCTATCAGGATGTCGAAAAATATGGTAACTCACAAACGCCGCAGGATATGGAAAACCCTCCGCTCAGCTATGATGATATGACGATGAATGCCGAAGAGAATATCGGCAATACGGAGTCTTACGAAAATTTCATCGCTACAGATATCACTGGAAAAGAAATTACCGTTTATCAAAGCAGAGCCCATGAGCGCTATGAAGAAGAACTTGACGAAGAGGGAATCATGACCACATTCGGCGATCTCCACGCTGATTGAACCCCCGATTATTGGGGGTTCTTTTCCATTTTCAGCATATCGTAAATCAGCTTCAGATAATCCTTTTGCAGGCCGATGTCATACCGCTCGCCCTCTAGCAATTTCCCGTATACAGTACATGCCCCGAGCGAAGCTTTTATCGCATCCGTTACCTGCACTTCTCCTCCGCTATCAGCTTCTAATGCCTCCAGCTCATTAAAAATATCAGGTGTGAAAATATAACGCCCTGCTGCGGCAAAATGAGACGGAGGGTTTTGTTTAGGCTTTTCCACAATATCCTGTATGCGATAAAGCCCTTTTTCAACAGGCTCCCCTTTTATCACCCCGTAATGATGTAAATCCTCCGTTTTTGTTTCTTTTAAGCCGATCACACTGGACTGATATTTCGTATACGCTTCAATCAGCTGTCCTAAAGCCGGCTGATTGGCGGAAAAAATCAGATCATCTGGCAAAACGACGGCAAAAGGCTCTTTGCCTGCAAATTGCTTTCCGAAAGAAATGGCGTCGCCAAGACCCTTTGCATAAGGCTGGCGCACATAGTGAATCCGTATATCCGGAATGGGATGCTCACTAAGCAAATGCAGTTTATTCTTAGAGGCCAAAAAAGCCTCAAGTGCCAAAGAGGAATCAAAATAGTCGACAATCAGATTTTTATGGCTCGATACAACCATCAAAATGTCCTCAATGCCTGACTCCTTTAATTCTTCAACAAGATAATGAATCACAGGCTTAGATCCTACCGGAAACATTTCTTTCGGAATCACCTTCGTCACCGGCAGATTTCTCGTGCCGAATCCGCCTGCAGGAATGATCGCTTTTTTTATCATGTTATTTTCCCCTCAGCTCATGTTTATTACATGATATTCCAAGAGCGCATCCCGATGTTTGTACATCTGAAATTAGGCGGGAGCAACTGGGCAGAAAGCGGAATCACGAACCAGCCCTTTTTTAATAGGATATTGATATATGACCAGTAATCTTGTAAAGGAGCTCAGGTGATGAAAATTTGTGTGGTTGGCGCCGGGTATGTCGGTTTAACCCTATCAGCGGCACTGGCATCCATCGGACATGACATGATATGCACAGACAAAGACGTCAAAAAAATCGGGCAGCTGAAAAAAGGAGTCATTCCCTTTTACGAGCCTGGGCTTTCAGATGTAATACTTCGTTGCGGCAATCTCTCGTTTTCTTCTGAAGTGAAATCGAGCATGGAGGAATGTCCCGTTATTTTTATCGCAGTCGGAACTCCGCCGCGTTCGGACGGATCAGCTGATACGAAAGCCCTGCAGTCCGTCATCGGTGATTTAAGCGAGGCGATCCGATCGTATAAAACCATTATTACGAAAAGCACTGTTCCGCCCGGGACTAATGAAAACATAGCAAAACTTCTGATTGCCTCCGGAGTGTCTAAAAACCTCTTTAATATCGTATCCAATCCGGAGTTTCTGCGGGAAGGCAATGCCTTATATGACATGCTGCATCCTGACAAAACAGTCATCGGTGTTCAGGAAGAAGATCACGTATCGGCAGCCATCGTCAAATCCATTTACAAACACATTGATACCCCTTTTATCGTTACAAGCTTAGCGGGAGCAGAGCTGATCAAATATGCCAACAATTTCTTTTTAGCGGCCAAAATTTCGTTCATTAACGAAATGGCCCGCATATGTGAAGCCTATCAATCAGATATCTCAGATATTTCCCGCGCTATCGGTCTAGACCCAAGGATCGGGGAGCACTTTTTGCAGGCAGGCATCGGATACGGAGGCTCTTGTTTTCCAAAGGATCTGCAGGCGCTGCAATTTGCTGCCCAGGAAAAAAACACGGAGACCTTCCTGCTCCGGGCCGTGCAGCACATTAATGACACCCAGCTCGGCCTGTATATCAAAAAAATACAGTCATTCTTCGAAACACTTCAAGGCAAGAAAGCGGCTGTACTCGGCATTTCCTTCAAACCGAATACCGATGACATCAGGAATTCTCAGGCTGTCAGACTGATGGAAAGGCTGGCGGAGCTGGGATGTGATGTTCATGCATATGATCCTGAAGCTGTACTTCCAGAACATTTGCGGCAACATGTAACTCAGCATTCTCAAGCTTTTGATGCGGTCGAAGAGAGTGACTTTTTATTTTTGGCGACAGAATGGCCTGAGTTTTTAGCGTTTGATTGGAAAAAGGCTGCAGATATCATGAAAGGGCGTCTTGTGATTGACGGGCGCAACGTACTGAAAAAAGAACTGATCGAGGCTTGCGGCCTGATCTGTACGGGAGTTGGCCGTCCATGAAAATACTCGTCACAGGAGCAGCGGGCTTTATCGGCTCCCACCTCTGCGAAGAATTACTAAAAGATAAGAAACATAACATTATCGGAATCGATGACTTTATCGGTCCTACTCCATTTTCCTTGAAACTAAAAAACCTTAAAAACCTGCTGCCGGAAAAGCGATTTACGTTCATAAAGGAAAATCTGCTGACAGCGGATCTTGCTCCCTTACTGGAAGGAGTGGACGTCATCTTTCATTTGGCGGCCATACCGGGTGTCCGCTCAAGCTGGGGCAATCATTTTCACCCATATGCCGCACATAATATCCAAGCGCTCCAAAGGCTCCTCGAGGCGTGCCGGGAACATTCTATTCAAACGTTCGTCTTTGCATCCACCTCTTCGGTCTATGGCGAAAAACAAGGAAAAGTCAGCGAAAACACGTCGCTTTCTCCTTTATCTCCGTACGGGGTAACAAAGCTTACGGGAGAAAAGCTTTGCCATGTGTATCAACAAAGCTTTGGCATTCCAATTGTGATTCTCCGTTTTTTTACCGTATACGGGCCAAGACAGCGGCCGGATATGGCTTTTCACCGGCTCATTAAGCAGCACCTTCAGCAAAAGCCGCTTACCATCTTCGGTGATGGGCAGCAGTCAAGAGATTTCACTTATATCGGCGACTGTGTCAAAGGCATCACCGCTGTTCTTGGGAAAACCCACCTTATTGGTGAAACAGTAAATATCGGCGGTGCTGAGCGTGCCTCAGTCTTAAAGGTTGTCTCCCTCATTGAGGATATTTCCGGTAGAAAAGCAACACTGCACTTTTCGGACAAAATAGCAGGGGAACCGAGCAACACGTGGGCGGATATTTCAAAAGCAAAGCAGCTCTTGCATTATGATCCCGCCACATCCTTAAAGGATGGCTTGACCAACGAAATCGCCTATTTATCGTCGCTGTATCAGGGGGAATAAAAATGAAGCTTGCCTTTATCTGTACAGAAAAGCTGCCGGCGCCCGCAGTACGCGGCGGCGCTATTCAAATGATGATTGACGGTGTCACGCCCTATTTCAGCAGCAGGTACGACCTGACCATTTTTTCAATAGAAGATCCATCGCTCCCAAAAAGAGAAACAAAAGACGGCGTACATTATATCCATCTGCCAAAAGAACATTACCGCGAGGCGGTAGCCGAAGAGCTGCGAGCCTCTTCCTTTGACCTCATTCATGTGTTCAATAGGCCTTTAAATGTCTCTTTATATAAAAAAGCCTCACCAAACAGCAAGATCGTTCTGAGCCTGCATAACGAAATGTTTTCTGAAAAAAAGATGACCTTCGCGCAAGGAAAAGAAGTACTCGACAATGTCTCCATGATCACAACTGTGAGCGAATTTATTAAACAAACCGTCATTGAACGTTTCCCTGAAGCCGAGGACATCACAAAAGTTGTGTATTCCGGCGTTGATTTAAACTCTTATCCGCCCGTCTGGACGATGAAAGGCTCGGCTGTCAGAAAAACATACCGGAAAAAATACGGTATTGAAGATAAAAAAGTTATTTTATTCGCCGGCCGCTTAAGCCCGACAAAAGGACCTCACCTTCTCATTCACAGCATGAGAAGGATTTTGCAGCAGCACCCTGATGCTGTACTGGTCATAGCAGGCGGGAAGTGGTTCAGCGATGACAGCGAAAACCATTATGTAACCTATCTGCGCACGCTGGCCCTGCCATACAGAGACCACATAATCTTTACAAAATTCATTCCCGCAGACGACATCCCAAACCTATTTCTGATGGCAGATGTATTTGTGTGCAGCTCTCAGTGGAACGAACCCCTCGCCCGTGTGAATTATGAAGCAATGGCGGCCGGCACGCCCTTAATTACCACAAACCGGGGCGGAAACGGAGAAGTCGTAAAAGACGAAGTCACCGGTCTTGTCATCGACAGATACAACAAACCTTCTTCATTTGCAAAAGCAATTGACAGAGCCTTTACAGATCAAGAATTAATGAACAAAATGACAAAAAACGCCCGAAAGCATGTAGAAGCTTTATTTACCTTTACCCATGCGGCCAAAAGGCTCAATACTGTTTACCAATCCGTTCTGACCCCGAAAAACAAACAATTTCCGCCGCCTTTTCTGACGCAAAATTTTGATTTATCATCTATCAATCAGCTTTTTGTGAAAGCAAAAACATAAAACCTACAGCTCGTGTTGCAAAACGGGCTGTTTTTTTGCTGCAGAAAACATAAAAAAAGGCATAAATGTGACTTTATGCCTTGCGCTTTACGGTTTGAGAAAACCATGGAGCTGGTTTAGATTCACTTGGAAGAATGATGATTTCCACTTTAGCTTCTTCCGCTAAGTCTGGTTCTTCATCTTCATCTTCATCCTCTTCTTCATATGGGGGCACTGAGCGTTTCGAATCATGCTCCTCCTCAGGCTCTAGAGTGGTTTCGAATTTTGTTTCTTCTTCATCATCGACGATTTTGTGATCTGTTTCCTTTTCCATCGTTTCTTCTTGATATTCTTTCGGTGCATTGATGTGAGGGAGCTCTCGAATGCTGCCCACATCTAAATGCTTCTCCTCTTCTTCCTTCTCAGCTGAGATTGAGTCATGAGCCTGCCATCCCATTGGTCCAGGCGGTGTAAATACGAATTGGTCGAGATCCAGTTTAGAAATAGAGGCTTTTTGTCTCGATGACCTCATGTCAATTCGCCTCCCGATACGCTTTTATCTTTTTATACAGTTCCGGCAGTTTATCCAAAAACGAATCTTTAGATTCTTCAACAGAAATCATGTTTTGCAGCGCCCAGTTATACTTCTCATCTGACCACGTTTTCTTTTGCTTCAAATAATATTTGTGCCCGATTGCACAAAACAAATGCGGAAACGCGAGATCAATCCAAAGTACCTCGTACTGTTTTTCTGTGAGCGGATACACTGCGTCGTAGGACGCGAGCAGTGCAACCATGAAATCAGTATCCCATACAGAAAGCTTAACCATCACTTTATTCAGCAGAATACGAAGGTCTCTTGACGGCAAATCGTAGGTAATCGAGTGAAGCTCCTTTAAAAAAGGCTCCCCTTCGATCTCTGTCAAACGTGCCAATGTAAAATCCTGAAAACAGAATCCGCCATGCTCGAGCGTTTCTTTTGTCCAGGTTTCGTATTCTGAGTCATCAAGCGCCTGAAGAGCTTCTTTTCCTCTTGCCAGCATTTTATCAGCATGTTTTAAGAAAGTTTGCGAAAATACGTCATCAGGATAGGATGCTGCGATCTGCATATTCCCCTCCAGTTCCTGCAGCTTCCAACGGTACAATTTGTGCCATTTTCCCAACCGGCTTCTCTTCTTGCTTTCATCTGTGCAAACATATCCTTTTGAGTCATGATGAAAATGACCGACAAACGACATGACTTTTTTCATTTGCTCTGCATCATAGTAAATCATTTCTTTTCCTGTCACTTTGTCATATAAGCTGTAAGAAACCTGATCCGTGCCCAAGCAGCTACCGCCATTTTTTGTTTGATGAATCGGTGCTATCGGCAGCCCTTTCTCTTGTAAATGGGCATGTGCCTGAGTGATAAAAAGCATCCGCTCCGGTTTCATTTGCGCTTCTTTTAGCAGCTTTGGGCCATGATCAGTTTGTATTTCCCAGATTTTGCGCCCGCTTTTGTTCGATTTCAGCGCCACATTGTCAATATGAAAAGGATAATAGCTGAGAATTTCGGACACAATCTGTTCTTCATGCTCTTTTTGGTACACTCTGTTCACCCCTTCTATCTGTTCTTTTCATAGACGCTGAGCAGATTTTCAGCCACCCTCTGCCAGCCAAAATTGCTTTCTGCCTCACGGCGGCTGTATTTCCCAAGCCGTTCCCGCTTTTCCGAGCTGCTCAGCAAATCATTGATATGTTCGGCATATTGTTTAGGATTTTCAAAGTCATGAATGATGTAGCCGTTTTTCCCTTCCTCTATGACCTCTGGATTGCCTCCCCGATTGCTTGTAATAATAGGAAGTCCCGCAGCCATCGCTTCATAATGCACCCTTGCTAAAGGCTCCTGCCATTGCGAAGAGCATACAAATACATCTGACATGGTATAAAGGCGCGGAATGTCCTTTGGCTTCACAAATTGAATAAATGTGACATGATCCTTTTGCATCGCACCAAGGGTATGAAGATGTTTGACATAGTTATTTAATTCATTATCTCCGAACCATTTTGACCCGATAAACACCATCATGACATCGGGGTGCTCCTCAATGATGTCCGGCAAAGCCTGCAATAATATGTGCGGGCCTTTGACTTTGCTAAGCCGGCCGACAAACAAGACGATTTTTTTGCCGTGAAGCCCCAGCTCGCTTCGCATCTCTTCGCGAGCCCGCTGCCCTTCATTCGTCCAGCGAGGGTGGTACGTTTTTAAATCCACACCGGAATACACCGTTTTTGTTTTTGATCGTGCTGACGGAAAACGGCTTGTGATCGTCTGTCCGATATAATCGCTGACCGTAACAATCTGCGCTACGGAGTCGATGCAAATCTCGCCTTCCGCCTGGCTGATTTTATCGTAAGCGAACATTTCATTGTGAACGCTTAAAATAAAAACAGCATCCGGCGTCTGTTTCTTCAATTTCGGAACCCAGCTTGGGCGATTACAAACATGCACAAGATCAAAACGGCTCTTTTTCAGCTCTGCTCCAACGGCTTCTTCATAACGGTCTTCATCCAAATGCACATAATGGACACCGTCTACCTTCTCTCTATCAGCGAGATTCGGATCTTTAATAGAAAACACAGTCACCTCATGTTTTTTGGCAATTAAAGGGGCAACCGCTTCGAGGTAGATTTGAATAGCGCCTCCTCGAACCGATGGGACAGGAAGCTTCTCTGTGGCGATCAGTGCTATTTTCATACATAGCCTCCATTCCTGCATGATTTTTAACTAGTTAGAATCATGATACGGCTGAACAACCAACTTGTGCGGAATGGGACTGCCCTAAAAACAAAACGGGTAAACAACCAGATTCATCTATTAAATATAGTCAAATAACTCAATCATTTTTTCCTTTTGATTCATAAGGTAGGAGTAAAACAGGTAAGGATGTGTCCTTTAATGGCAGAAAACCATGAAGTCATTGAGGAGGGGAATTCATCAGAGCTTCCTTTATCAGCAGAAGATGCAAAAAAATTAACGGAGCTGGCTGAAAATGTGCTTCAAGGATGGGATGTGCAGACTGAAAAAATAGACGTCATTCAGGGAAACCAGATGGCGCTTGTCTGGAAGGTCCACACAGACTCCGGCGCAGTTTGTCTAAAACGAATACACAGGCCAGAAAAGAAAGCGTTGTTTTCCATTTTCGCGCAGGACTATTTGGCAAAAAAAGGCATGAATGTTCCTGGCATACTCCCAAACAAAAAAGGCAGCCTATATTCCAAGCACGGCTCATTTCTATTTGTCGTATATGACTGGATCGAAGGAAGACCGTTTGAGCTGACTGTAAAGCAGGACTTGGAGTTTATCATGAAAGGCCTTGCTGATTTTCATACAGCGTCCGTCGGATATCAGCCGCCAAATGGCGTTCCCGTATTTACCAAATTAGGTCGCTGGCCGAACCACTATACGAAACGGTGCAAACAGATGGAAACGTGGAAGCTGATGGCGGAGGCGGAAAAAGAAGATCCTTTCTCACAGCTTTATCTTCAGGAGATAGATGGCTTTATTGAAGACGGGCTGCGCATCAAAGACCGGCTTTTGCAGTCGACCTATGTTCCATGGACTGAACAGCTGAAAAAAAGCCCTAACCTTTGCCACCAGGATTACGGAACCGGAAATACACTCTTAGGGGAAAATGAACAGATTTGGGTCATTGACTTAGATACCGTTTCATTTGATCTGCCTATTCGCGATTTGCGCAAAATGATTATTCCGCTTTTGGATACGACGGGCGTTTGGGATGAAGAAACATTTCATGTCATGCTGAACGCATACGAATCCAGAGCCCCATTAACTGAAGAACAAAAACAAGTCATGTTTATTGATATGCTGTTTCCTTACGAGCTTTACGATGTCATTCGCGAAAAATACGTCCGCAAGTCTGCTTTACCGAAGGAAGAATTAGAATCAGCTTTTGAATATGAACGCATTAAAGCAAACGCATTGCAGCAGCTTATTTAAGACCATCATTTCCCCCGCATATCGGGGGTTTGATCTTTATAAGATAAAGGGTAAATAAATACATGCGGAGGTTGCAAATATGAAAAAGATTGTCGGCGCTTTAGCCGTTTTTGTGATTACATATGCGCTGTTTTCAGCCGCAGGCTACCTGTTTCCTGTGGACCAAGAATGGTACAATTCATTGAAAAAACCGGACTGGACACCAAGCGGAACTGCGATCGGCATCATTTGGGCCATCCTGTTTGCCCTGATCTCCCTTTCAGCAGCCATTGTATATGCTGCGTTTTCATTTAAAGGTGCGAAAAGCTTTTGGTTTACACTTTTGATAAATTACGTGCTCAATCAAGCATTCAGCTATTTCCAGTTTACGCAAAAAAATCTGCTGGCTGCATCGCTTGACTGCCTGCTTGTCGCCATCACAGCAATCGTATTACTGATCATTGCCAAAAAATACAGCAGAGCCGCAAGCTATCTTCTTTTGCCTTATTTTTTATGGAGTGCATTTGCGACGTTCTTATCCTTTACAATCAATTCAATGAATCTGTGAACAAAAAAAGCCGCTTATACAGCGGCTTTTTCACATCATCGGCTTGATGCCCCAAATGTCCTTCGCATATTCCCGGATCGTGCGGTCGCTGGAGAAATATCCAGAATGAGCAATGTTTACAATCGAACGCTCAGACCATTTCCTTCGCTCTCGATAATCAGCTTGAATTCGCTCCTGCGCATCTGCATATGAGCTGAAATCCTTCAGCACAAAATACTCATCATTATGCGGAAGCAGCGAGTCAAAGATCGATTCGAATTCATCTGCTTCTCCTTCGAAAAAACCATTGATCAGCTGATCCGCTACCTGCCTGATTCTCCTGTCATGCTGATAATATTCCCTCGATCTATAGCCGCCGTTTTCCTGATACGATAGAACCTCATCCGCCTTTAAGCCGAACGTGTAAATACAGTCAGGGCCCACCCGCTCAAGGATCTCGATATTTGCGCCGTCATGCGTGCCGATCGTCAAAGCCCCGTTCATCATAAACTTCATATTCCCTGTACCAGACGCTTCCTTGCTTGCGGTTGAAATTTGCTCACTTACGTCTGATGCCGGAAAAATTCGCTCAGCCATAGAAACTCTATAATTTTCCAAAAAAACAACTTTGATCAGCTGTTTGACCGCTGGATCATAATTGACTTTTTCTGCGACAGAATGGATCAGCTTAATGATTTTCTTGGCATAATAATAGCTTGGTGAAGCCTTTGCCCCGAAAATAAAGGTTTGCGGGTAGATTGAAAACCCAGCGTCCTCCTTGAGGCGGTTATACAAATACATAATGTGAAGAACATTCAGCAGCTGCCGTTTATATGCATGGAGCCGTTTCACCTGTACATCAAATATGCTGTCAGGGTTCACAACCACCCCGGCCGTGCAAAAAATCAAATCGGCAAGCTCTTGTTTTTTCTTGCTTTTGTTGTTTTGAAACTGTTCAATAAATGTAGGATCAGAGGCGTACGGTTCTAAACGGATCAGTGATTCCGGCTGTTTGACCCATTCATCGCCGATCGCCTCTGTAATGATGGCAGACAAGCCTGGATTCGCTTTTAACAGCCAGCGCCTGTGGGCAATTCCATTCGTCTTATTGTTAAAACGATTCGGGAACAGCAAGTGAAAGTCGCGCATCTCCCTTTCCTTTAATATATCGGAATGAATTTTTGCAACGCCATTTACACTGTAGCTGCCTACTATGGCCAGATGAGCCATTTTGACAACACCATGCGCTGTAATCGCCATGTCCTCTATCCTTTTCCAGTCTCCCGGATACTTTTCCCAAACTGCACGGCAAAACCTCTCATTGATCTCTTCAATAATCATGTACATTCGCGGGAGCAGCGGCTTAAACAAATGAATCGGCCATTTCTCGAGCGCTTCTGACAATGTTGTATGATTTGTATAAGAAATCGTATGTACAGTGATATGCCAAGCTTCTTCCCAGCTCATGTTCTCTTCATCGAGCAAAATCCGCATCAGCTCGGGCACCGCAAGCGCAGGGTGAGTGTCATTAATATGAATGCTCACTTTTTTATGCAGGCCGGATAAGGATTTATGTGTTTTACGGTAATTGTTCACAATGCTTTTTAAGCTTGCGCATACTAAAAAATACTGCTGCTTCAACCGTAAAATTTTCCCCTCATCATGGGTGTCGTCGGGATATAAGAATTCAGAAACCGCTTCTGTTTCCCGCTTATAAGACAAAATATTACCGCCGTGATAATGCGCATAGGGCTCGGCGTTCCAAAGCCTTAACGTATTGACAGTGCCCGTTTCATAGCCGATGATCGGGATATCATAAGGAACAGCGGTAACGATTGTGGCTTGTTCGTGGCGAAAATGCAGGCGCCCGCTTTTTTCTGTCATATGGACTTCGCCCCAAAACGGCACGTCTACTGCTTGATCCGCATTCCTTACTTCCCATACGTTCCCGTTTTTCAGCCATTGCTCAGGCAGCTCCACCTGATGCCCGTCTACAATTTTTTGCTCAAACAAACCATGCTTATAGCGTATGCCCATCCCATGCCCAGGCAGGTTCAACGAAGCAAGAGAATCTAAAAAGCAAGCGGCCAAGCGGCCAAGCCCGCCGTTGCCGAGACCTGCATCGTTCTCTATCTGAAGGATTTCCTCTAAATTGATGCCGATTTCCTTTAAACCAGCTTCTACAACATCACGAACACCAAGATTCATTAAGTTTTGCTCAAGGAGCTGACCGAGCAGAAATTCGATTGATAAATAATATGTCTGCTTCCCGGAATTTGATCTGCTTTTTTCATTCGTTTCGATCCAATCAGCGCTGATATACTCTCTGACCATATTGCCCAACGTTTTATATTGATCCAGCTTGGCAGAATCTTTAAAGCTTTTTCCGCACGTCATTTCCAGACGCTTTAAAAATAAGTCTGCAAAGCGTTCTTTACTCGAGAACATCCCGTCCACTCCTTGTCACCTGCTCGAAAATACGCTGATACTCTTTAGCCGACTTCCTCCAGCTGTAATCTGCATTCATTGCGGTCTTCACGATGCTCTTCCATACATCCTGTTGGCGATAAAACGACAGCGCTCGTTCAATCGTAAATTTCAGATCATGCGCATTAAAGGCGGAAAACGTAAAGCCATTGCCCGTTCCCTCTTCCTCCTGATAGGCACGAACAGTGTCGTAAAGACCGCCCGTTTCCCTGACAATCGGAATGGCGCCATATTGAAGAGCAATGAGCTGCCCCAAACCGCACGGCTCAAATTTCGACGGCATCAAAAACATATCAGAGCCCGCATAAATTTGATGAGCTAGCGGCTCATCAAACCCGATATAAGCCCGGCACTTCTCATGAAAAGCAAATTCTGCATACCGGAAATAATCTTCAAATTCACGTTCTCCTGTGCCCAGCACAACCAGCTGTATGTCTTGCTCCTCAAGAAGTTCGTGCATAATTCTGCGGACAAGATCAAGCCCCTTTTGTTTAGTGAGCCTTGTCACCATACTGATCAGCGGAATATCGTTTTTCTCTGGAAGCCCCATCCGCCGCTGAAGCTTCGTTTTGTTTTCCAACTTGCATGCAAGATCCCCTGAATCGTATTGCGCCTCTATATAAGGATCGCTTTTCGGCTGATAGAACGTATCATCAATGCCATTTAATATGCCGGTTACATCATTTTCCCTATATTGCAAAACCTGTTCCAACTGCTCACCATAATACGGAGTCAATATTTCATTTCTGTAAGTGGGGCTCACAGTTGTCACATGATCAGCCGCAATGATGCCCGCCTTCATAAAATTAACAAATCCGTTGCATTCTAACCTTTCATAATGAAAATGATCCATCTCAAGACCCAGCAAGTCATGTGTGACATCAGGAGGGAATATGCCTTGAAACTGCAGGTTGTGGATCGTAAGCACGCTTTTCATCCGTTCATAAAAAGGATGTTTTCTGTACTCCTCTTTCAGCAAATAATTGACCATCGCTGTATGCCAATCGTGAGTATGAACAATATCGGCTGGAACATTCACAACTTTGGCAGCCTCCAGCACAGCTCTTGAAAAAAAGGCAAACCGCTCACCGTCATCATAATGCCCGTACAACGAATCCCTGTTGAAATAGTACTCATTGTCGATGAAGTAATAATTCACATCATCTTTGGCCATATGTTCAATTCCGCAATATTGCTGACGCCAGCCGACAGCTACCGTACACTCAGCCTTTTTTTTCATACGCTTTTTCCACGGTTCAGGTATTTGTCTGTACTTCGGCAGCATCACAGCTACTTCATTGCCTAATCGTGCAAGTGCCTTTGGCAGAGCACCTGCTACATCGGCAAGACCTCCTGATTTAACAAATGGGGTGCATTCTGACACAGCAAATAATATCTTCAAGAATTCATCAGCTCTCCTTGCACCAAACCTTTTCTTAATACAAGCGGCTGCTCAGCTGTTCCTGCAGCTTCCGTCGCCTTGCCGATTTTAACGTCCTTATCCGAAATGACCTGCTCAAGAAGACAATCCTCGCCAATCTGCGTTTTTTGCATAATAATACAGTTTTTCAGCTTCGTACCCTTTCCGACATGGACCGCCCTGAACAAAATGCAGTTTTCAACCTCTCCTTCAAGCACACAGCCGTTTGCCACCAAAGAATTTTTGACAGTGCTGTGCTTTCCGTATTTCGTAGGCGGCTCATCCTTCACTTTTGTATAGATCGGCTGCTGCGGCAAAAACACCTGCTGCCAAAAACGAGGCTGAATGAGCTCCATACTGTGGGTATAATATTTTTCCACCGAATCAATGACAGCGGCATAACCTGAATATTCATATGGGCAAATGGTCAGGGCGGAAGATTCCTTTTCAACAGCCTCCTGAATGGTTTTATAGCCTTTTTCGCTATGTCCGTAGATCAGATCCTTTAAAAGCGTTGTTGACATGATATAGATTTGCAGCGACTGGCCGTCCTGAAATACCTCGGTGACGTCGCAGCCAACCTCCTGATGGCGTTTCAGCACATATTGAAATTGAATGTTGCATACGGTATGGCTGTTGGAGATAACAGCATATTGCTGCGTGCTTCTGTGGAAGTAATCTAGATGGTCCGAAAACTGGCGAAAGGACCCGAATTCATCGTATTCGTGATGAAGATGGGGAGACGGGAAAAAAAAGAGGCCGTCCTTTTTCCGGTGCAAATCCCATTCCTTACCCGCTCCAAGGTGATCCATGAGCGAACGGTAACGATACTTCGGAAAAATTGCAACACTCCTAATATCCGCATTCACCATGTTGGAAAGCATAAAATCAATCAGACGGTACCTGCCGGCAAAAGGGATCGCCCCGAGCGACCGCTGTGCTGTTAAATCCTGAAGAGAATGCTTATATGTGGTTTCATCTATAACACCTAACATTTGATTATTGAACACTGACTCTGCCCCCTCTTCAGTAATTAAATCAATTCTTTTTCTACAAATTCCTCTGAAACGAGCAGCACCTCTTCAATGTCTTTTTCGGAGCGAATCACTGCGCCATCCGGCAGCACCATCCCATTAGGAACGATGGCATTTTCAATGACTACATGCTCCCCAATCGTCACATCCGGCATTATGACGGATGATGTAACAGTCGTATGCTTACCGACAGTCACACCTTGAAAAAGAACGGAGTGAGACACATTTCCATATACAACACAACCTTCGTTCACAAGCGAATCTTGAACCTGCGCATCAGATGAAATAAATTGCGGAGGCTGATTTGGATTGACGGAGTAAATTTTCCATTTGCGTTCAAACAGCTTCAGCTCCGAGTCCTCTTTTAACAAATCCATATTGGCTTCCCACAAGCTCTGCACCGTTCCGACATCCTTCCAATATCCCTTGAACGGATAAGCGGAAAGCTTCTTTTTCTCCTCCAAAAGCAGAGGAATAATGTCTTTGCCGAAGTCGTGGCTAGAATAAGGGTTTTGATCGTCCATCTCAAGATACTGTTTCAAAAGCGGCCAATTGAATATATAAATCCCCATTGAGGCAAGATTGCTCTTAGGGAATTTGGGCTTTTCATCAAAATGTGTGATCGTCCCATCTGGATTGGCCTTCATGATGCCGAACCGGCTTGCTTCCTCCCAGCCCACTTCGATGACAGAGATGGTCACATCTGCTTTCTTTTCAATGTGATAATCAAGCATTTTGCCGTAGTCCATTTTGTATATGTGGTCTCCTGACAAAATCAGTACATACTCAGGATCATACTGATTCAAATAATTGAGATTTTCATAAATGGCGCTTGCCGTCCCTTTATACCATTTGACTTCTGATGACTCGGCATAAGGGGGTAAAACCGTCACGCCGCCATTATATCTATCCAGGTCCCATGCACTGCCGATCCCAATATAGGAATTCAGCTCAAGCGGCTGATATTGCGTTAAAATCCCGACTGTGTCTATGCCTGAATTAGAACAGTTGCTTAGGGTAAAATCAATAATCCTGTATTTTCCCCCGAAAGATACAGCCGGTTTGGCCATATTTTTTGTTAATCCGCTGAGACGGCTGCCCTTCCCGCCGGCAAGGAGCATGGCTACACATTGTTTTTTCATCTTTTTATCTCTCCTCTTTTTTTAACCGCCCGTAAAATCGAGATGCCGTAAGGGGGGATGGTCATCGTGATATAACACGGTTTATGATGAAGTGCTCCCTTTTTAGCCGATAACGGCTTTTTGTTGATTTGTCCTGAGCCTCCATATGTTTCACTGTCACTGTTAAGCACTTCAATGTATTGAGTAAAAAAAGGAACTCCAACATCATATTGATGATAGACCACGGGTGTAAAATTACAAATGATGACAAGCGCCTCACCGTGCTTTTTGCCATAACGAATAAAAGAAAAGATTGATTGTTCGTCATTATGGACATCAATCCATTCAAACGATTGTGCACGATGGTCATGCTCATAAAGGATTTTGCTTTTTTGGTAAAAGCGGAGAAGATCTTGCGTAAAAACGCTGGCTTTCTGATGCATGGGGAAGGAGTCCAAAAACCAATCAAGCTGTTCTGTATCTTTCCATTCATCAAATTGGGCAAACTCTGATCCCATAAAGATCAATTTCTTTCCGGGATGCACTGTCATATAGCCCAGCAAAAGCCGATACTGGGCAAATTTCTGCCAGTAGTCGCCAGGCATTTTATTAAGAAGTGATTTTTTTCCGTATACGACTTCATCATGAGAAAACGGCAATACAAAATGCTCACTAAACGCATATAGTAATGAAAAAGAGATAAGCTGATGACAATGCCGCCTTTCTTCGGGCGGCGTCTCCATGTATTTCAGTACGTCATTCATCCATCCCATATTCCATTTATAATGAAAACCAAGCCCCCCTTCCTCAACGGCACCTGTCACTTGAGGCCATTCTGTAGAATCTTCCGCAATCATCATCACATGGGGATATGCCTCTCTCATGGTTTGATTGAGTTTTTTTAAAAAATCAACAGCATATGGATTCGTGTGGCGTTCATCCTGATTTGGCCAATACAAGATATTAGCCACTGCATCAACCCTAAATCCATCTATATGATAGAATTCCGCCCAGTACAACGCATTCGAAATTAAAAAACTATGAACTTCCGGTTTTCCCAGGTCAAAGTTTGCCGTGCCCCATAACCAGTTCTCCCGATCACGTTCTTCTTTGTATTCATAAAGCGGTTCTCCATCAAACATATAGAGTCCATGTGCATCTTTACAAAAATGTCCGGGGACCCAATCCAAAATGACTCCGATATTTTGTTGATGACATTCATCAACAAACTTCATCAGATCATGCGGCGTGCCAAACCTGCTTGTCGGGCTGTAATACCCCGTTCCTTGGTACCCCCATGAACGATCATATGGATGCTCATACACCGGAAGCAGTTCAATATGGGTAAACCCATGCTCCTTGATATAAGGGATAAGCGTCTGACTTAATTCTTTATAGGAATAATGCCTGCCATCAGAATGCTTCTTCCAAGATCCAAGATGCAGTTCATAAATGAAAACAGGTTTTTCATACAGCGTCTTAGCCTTCTGTTTTTTTTGCCATTTTTGATCTTGCCAGCTGTACCCTTCCAAATCGTAAGTAAGTGACGCTGTGTTTGGTCTGACTTCTGAATAAATAGCGTATGGATCTGCCTTCAGCCTGATCTCACCGTTATTCGTCACGATTTCATATTTATATCGTTCCTTTTCTCCTATACCTGGAATAAATAACGTCCAAATGCCATTATCATTCACTCTGTGCATCACATGCTCTTCTCCAGACCAGCTGTTAAAATCTCCAGCCACTCGTACTTCCAACGCATGAGGCGCCCACACACAGAATTCATATCCGCTTTTGCCATTCAGCTCGCGGTAATGCGAGCCAAACAGCTGATAGCTTTTAAACAGACTGCCTTCGTGAAAAAGATAAACATCATGTGCTGTCGGGCTGGCAGCGGCCATGTAATCATCCTTTCTGACATCATAGTTTTCATTTATAGTATTTATTCGAAGAAATAAAAAAAAGCCCTTTCCTGAAAGCGCTTATACTTATAGACAATTAACTTCATTTTCTGAAGAAAAACGAAATATATGGAGATTTTTGTAGTCTGTTTTTAAAATAAAGAACAAAATCTAAGACATATCATGATTTATAAAACAAAAAAACCTTGCAGGATATGCAAGGCTTCTGGATGACCCGTACGGGATTCGAACCCGTGTTACCGCCGTGAAAGGGCGGTGTCTTAACCGCTTGACCAACGGGCCGATAATTATTATATCTGTAATCATATGGCGGAGAAGGAGGGATTTGAACCCTCGCGCCGCTTACACGACCTACACCCTTAGCAGGGGCGCCTCTTCAGCCACTTGAGTACTTCTCCATTTGGCTCCACAGGCAGGATTCGAACCTGCGACCGATCGGTTAACAGCCGATAGCTCTACCACTGAGCTACTGTGGAATACAAAAGTCATGGTGGGCCTGAATGGACTCGAACCATCGACCTCACGCTTATCAGGCGTGCGCTCTAACCAGCTGAGCTACAGGCCCATGACGATATAGAAATGGAGCGGGTGATGGGAATCGAACCCACGACATCAGCTTGGAAGGCTGAGGTTTTACCACTAAACTACACCCGCAATTTTTATTTGGGGCGATTGATGGGAATCGAACCCACGAATGCCAGAGCCACAATCTGGTGCGTTAACCACTTCGCCACAACCGCCAAAATATAATGATAAATGGTGGCTCGGGACGGAATCGAACCGCCGACACACGGATTTTCAGTCCGTTGCTCTACCAACTGAGCTACCGAGCCTAAGTATTTAAATGGCGGTCCGGACGGGACTCGAACCCGCGACCTCCTGCGTGACAGGCAGGCATTCTAACCAACTGAACTACCGGACCATTTTAAAATTTGGTTGCGGGGGCAGGATTTGAACCTGCGACCTTCGGGTTATGAGCCCGACGAGCTACCGAACTGCTCCACCCCGCGATGATTAGGAATATGTATGGCGGAGGAAGAGGGATTCGAACCCCCGCGGGCTTTGACACCCCTGTCGGTTTTCAAGACCGATCCCTTCAGCCAGACTTGGGTATTCCTCCGTATAGTGGTGGACCTTGTAGGACTCGAACCTACGACCGGACGGTTATGAGCCGTCTGCTCTAACCAACTGAGCTAAAGGTCCATTGGTAGCGGCGGAGGGGATCGAACCCCCGACCTCACGGGTATGAACCGTACGCTCTAGCCAGCTGAGCTACACCGCCAAATATTTTTTGAAACCAAGTGGAGCCTAGCGGGATCGAACCGCTGACCTCCTGCGTGCAAAGCAGGCGCTCTCCCAGCTGAGCTAAGGCCCCAAGAATGGTCGGGAAGACAGGATTCGAACCTGCGACCCCATGGTCCCAAACCATGTGCTCTACCAAGCTGAGCTACTTCCCGATTTCATATAGATCATGGCGCGCCCGAGAGGAGTCGAACCCCTAACCTTTTGATCCGTAGTCAAACGCTCTATCCAATTGAGCTACGGGCGCAAAACTTAATGCCGAGGGCCGGACTTGAACCGGCACGGTAGTCACCTACCGCAGGATTTTAAGTCCTGTGTGTCTGCCAATTCCACCACCCCGGCGTGGATGGTATAGTTGGAGCGGAAGACGGGATTCGAACCCGCGACCCCCACCTTGGCAAGGTGGTGTTCTACCACTGAACTACTTCCGCAGAAATGGTGCGGATGAAGGGACTTGAACCCCCACGTCTGTAAAGACACTAGAGCCTGATTCTAGCGCGTCTGCCAATTCCGCCACATCCGCAACATGTAAATGGTGAGCCATGAAGGACTCGAACCTTCGACCCTCTGATTAAAAGTCAGATGCTCTACCAACTGAGCTAATGGCTCTTCTTACAAGAGACTTGAATATTATATCATATAAAAGTGGTGCCGGCAAGAGGACTTGAACCCCCAACCTACTGATTACAAGTCAGTTGCTCTACCAATTGAGCTACACCGGCATATATGTAAAACCGATATGTATAATGAAAAATGGTGGAGGATGACGGGCTCGAACCGCCGACCCTCTGCTTGTAAGGCAGATGCTCTCCCAGCTGAGCTAATCCTCCATAATTGCACTAACGTGCAATTGCTTGGCGGCGTCCTACTCTCACAGGGGGAAACCCCCGACTACCATCGACGCTGAAGAGCTTAACTTCCGTGTTCGGCATGGGAACGGGTGTGACCTCTTCGCTATCGCCACCAAACAAATTGAGAGTGTTCTCTCAAAACTAGATAACAGGTGTGACATCATTCAAAATGTGGTTAAGTCCTCGATCGATTAGTATCTGTCAGCTCCATGTGTCGCCACACTTCCACCTCAGACCTATCAACCTGATCATCTTTCAGGGATCTTACTTCCTTGCGGAATGGGAAATCTCATCTTGAGGGGGGCTTCATGCTTAGATGCTTTCAGCACTTATCCCGTCCGCACATAGCTACCCAGCGATGCCCTTGGCAGAACAACTGGTACACCAGCGGTGCGTCCATCCCGGTCCTCTCGTACTAAGGACAGCTCCTCTCAAATTTCCTGCGCCCACGACGGATAGGGACCGAACTGTCTCACGACGTTCTGAACCCAGCTCGCGTACCGCTTTAATGGGCGAACAGCCCAACCCTTGGGACCGACTACAGCCCCAGGATGCGATGAGCCGACATCGAGGTGCCAAACCTCCCCGTCGATGTGGACTCTTGGGGGAGATAAGCCTGTTATCCCCGGGGTAGCTTTTATCCGTTGAGCGATGGCCCTTCCATGCGGAACCACCGGATCACTAAGCCCGACTTTCGTCCCTGCTCGACTTGTAGGTCTCGCAGTCAAGCTCCCTTGTGCCTTTACACTCTGCGAATGATTTCCAACCATTCTGAGGGAACCTTTGGGCGCCTCCGTTACCTTTTAGGAGGCGACCGCCCCAGTCAAACTGCCCACCTGACACTGTCTCCCCGCCCGATAAGGGCGGCGGGTTAGAAGGTCAATACAGCCAGGGTAGTATCCCACCGATGCCTCCACCGAAGCTGGCGCTCCGGTTTCCAAGGCTCCTACCTATCCTGTACAAGCTGTACCAACATTCAATATCAGGCTGCAGTAAAGCTCCACGGGGTCTTTCCGTCCTGTCGCGGGTAACCTGCATCTTCACAGGTACTATAATTTCACCGAGTCTCTCGTTGAGACAGTGCCCAGATCGTTGCGCCTTTCGTGCGGGTCGGAACTTACCCGACAAGGAATTTCGCTACCTTAGGACCGTTATAGTTACGGCCGCCGTTTACTGGGGCTTCAATTCGCACCTTCGCTTACGCTAAGCGCTCCTCTTAACCTTCCAGCACCGGGCAGGCGTCAGCCCCTATACTTCGCCTTACGGCTTCGCAGAGACCTGTGTTTTTGCTAAACAGTCGCCTGGGCCTATTCACTGCGGCTCTCTCGGGCTTGCACCCTAACAGAGCACCCCTTCTCCCGAAGTTACGGGGTCATTTTGCCGAGTTCCTTAACGAGAGTTCTCTCGATCACCTTAGGATTCTCTCCTCGCCTACCTGTGTCGGTTTGCGGTACGGGCACCTCTCACCTCGCTAGAGGCTTTTCTTGGCAGTGTGGAATCAGGAACTTCGCTACTATATTTCGCTCGCCATCACAGCTCAGCCTTATGGGAAACGGATTTGCCTATTTCCCAGCCTAACTGCTTGGACGCGGATATCCAATACCGCGCTTACCCTATCCTCCTGCGTCCCCCCATTGCTCAAATGGTGAGGAGGTGGTACAGGAATATCAACCTGTTGTCCATCGCCTACGCCTTTCGGCCTCGGCTTAGGTCCCGACTAACCCTGAGCGGACGAGCCTTCCTCAGGAAACCTTAGGCATTCGGTGGAGGGGATTCTCACCCCTCTTTCGCTACTCATACCGGCATTCTCACTTCTAAGCGCTCCACCAGTCCTTCCGGTCTGGCTTCACAGCCCTTAGAACGCTCTCCTACCACTGTTCGAAGAACAGTCCGCAGCTTCGGTGATACGTTTAGCCCCGGTACATTTTCGGCGCAGAGTCACTCGACCAGTGAGCTATTACGCACTCTTTAAATGGTGGCTGCTTCTAAGCCAACATCCTGGTTGTCTAAGCAACTCCACATCCTTTTCCACTTAACGTATACTTTGGGACCTTAGCTGGCGGTCTGGGCTGTTTCCCTTTCGACTACGGATCTTATCACTCGCAGTCTGACTCCCAAGGATAAGTCATTGGCATTCGGAGTTTGACTGAATTCGGTAACCCGGTAGGGGCCCCTAGTCCAATCAGTGCTCTACCTCCAAGACTCTTACCTTGAGGCTAGCCCTAAAGCTATTTCGGAGAGAACCAGCTATCTCCAGGTTCGATTGGCATTTCACCCCTACCCACACCTCATCCCCGCACTTTTCAACGTGCGTGGGTTCGGGCCTCCATTCAGTGTTACCTGAACTTCACCCTGGACATGGGTAGATCACCTGGTTTCGGGTCTACGACCACGTACTCATGCGCCCTATTCAGACTCGCTTTCGCTGCGGCTCCGCATCTTCTGCTTAACCTTGCACGGGATCGTAACTCGCCGGTTCATTCTACAAAAGGCACGCCATCACCCGTTAACGGGCTCTGACTACTTGTAGGCACACGGTTTCAGGATCTCTTTCACTCCCCTTCCGGGGTGCTTTTCACCTTTCCCTCACGGTACTGGTTCACTATCGGTCACTAGGGAGTATTTAGCCTTGGGAGATGGTCCTCCCGGATTCCGACGGAATTTCACGTGTTCCGCCGTACTCAGGATCCACTCAGGAGAGAACGAAGTTTTGACTACAGGGCTGTTACCTCCTATGGCGGGCCTTTCCAGACCTCTTCATCTACCTCGTTCTTTTGTAACTCCGTACAGAGTGTCCTACAACCCCAAGAGGCAAGCCTCTTGGTTTGGGCTGATCCCGTTTCGCTCGCCGCTACTCAGGGAATCGCATTTGCTTTCTCTTCCTCCGGGTACTTAGATGTTTCAGTTCCCCGGGTCTGCCTTCTCATATCCTATGAATTCAGATATGGATACCACTCCATTACGAGTGGTGGGTTTCCCCATTCGGAAATCTCCGGATCAAAGCTTGCTTACAGCTCCCCGAAGCATATCGGTGTTCGTCCCGTCCTTCATCGGCTCCTAGTGCCAAGGCATCCACCGTGCGCCCTTTCTAACTTAACCGTTAAAAAGAATCACTATGTGATATCTTGTATTACTAATTGAATGTGATGTCTACTGTTATCTAGTTTTCAAAGAACACGTTTCGAAGGAATGAGCCTTCAAAACTAAACAAGACAGGGAACGTTCTGTTTATAAGACCCAAGGTCTTATATTCCGTATAATATCCTTAGAAAGGAGGTGATCCAGCCGCACCTTCCGATACGGCTACCTTGTTACGACTTCACCCCAATCATCTGTCCCACCTTCGGCGGCTGGCTCCTAAAAGGTTACCTCACCGACTTCGGGTGTTACAAACTCTCGTGGTGTGACGGGCGGTGTGTACAAGGCCCGGGAACGTATTCACCGCGGCATGCTGATCCGCGATTACTAGCGATTCCAGCTTCACGCAGTCGAGTTGCAGACTGCGATCCGAACTGAGAACAGATTTGTGGGATTGGCTTAACCTCGCGGTTTCGCTGCCCTTTGTTCTGTCCATTGTAGCACGTGTGTAGCCCAGGTCATAAGGGGCATGATGATTTGACGTCATCCCCACCTTCCTCCGGTTTGTCACCGGCAGTCACCTTAGAGTGCCCAACTGAATGCTGGCAACTAAGATCAAGGGTTGCGCTCGTTGCGGGACTTAACCCAACATCTCACGACACGAGCTGACGACAACCATGCACCACCTGTCACTCTGCCCCCGAAGGGGACGTCCTATCTCTAGGATTGTCAGAGGATGTCAAGACCTGGTAAGGTTCTTCGCGTTGCTTCGAATTAAACCACATGCTCCACCGCTTGTGCGGGCCCCCGTCAATTCCTTTGAGTTTCAGTCTTGCGACCGTACTCCCCAGGCGGAGTGCTTAATGCGTTAGCTGCAGCACTAAGGGGCGGAAACCCCCTAACACTTAGCACTCATCGTTTACGGCGTGGACTACCAGGGTATCTAATCCTGTTCGCTCCCCACGCTTTCGCTCCTCAGCGTCAGTTACAGACCAGAGAGTCGCCTTCGCCACTGGTGTTCCTCCACATCTCTACGCATTTCACCGCTACACGTGGAATTCCACTCTCCTCTTCTGCACTCAAGTTCCCCAGTTTCCAATGACCCTCCCCGGTTGAGCCGGGGGCTTTCACATCAGACTTAAGAAACCGCCTGCGAGCCCTTTACGCCCAATAATTCCGGACAACGCTTGCCACCTACGTATTACCGCGGCTGCTGGCACGTAGTTAGCCGTGGCTTTCTGGTTAGGTACCGTCAAGGTGCCGCCCTATTCGAACGGTACTTGTTCTTCCCTAACAACAGAGCTTTACGATCCGAAAACCTTCATCACTCACGCGGCGTTGCTCCGTCAGACTTTCGTCCATTGCGGAAGATTCCCTACTGCTGCCTCCCGTAGGAGTCTGGGCCGTGTCTCAGTCCCAGTGTGGCCGATCACCCTCTCAGGTCGGCTACGCATCGTCGCCTTGGTGAGCCGTTACCTCACCAACTAGCTAATGCGCCGCGGGTCCATCTGTAAGTGGTAGCCGAAGCCACCTTTTATGTTTGAACCATGCGGTTCAAACAACCATCCGGTATTAGCCCCGGTTTCCCGGAGTTATCCCAGTCTTACAGGCAGGTTACCCACGTGTTACTCACCCGTCCGCCGCTAACATCAGGGAGCAAGCTCCCATCTGTCCGCTCGACTTGCATGTATTAGGCACGCCGCCAGCGTTCGTCCTGAGCCAGGATCAAACTCTCCGATAAATGGATCACAGGTTAAGTTCACCGCATCCTGCGGTGACACCTGTGTGACCTGCGTCGTGCAGGCCCTAGTTTGACTGACTACGCACATCGCTGTGCGATTTATAAAAATGAATTAACAGGTACGTTTTGTCTTGTTTAGTTTTCAAAGATCATTTCGTCACTTCTCAATGAAGCATCTTTACCAATATAACATTCAGCTTCTTTTTTGTCAACAACTTTTTTCAAGTTGTTTTGAAGCATCTAGTTTGTGTCCGCTGTGCATCAGCGACGTTTAATAATATAACACCTGTATTTATTTATTGCAATAGTTTTTTTAAAAAATCTATAAAACAAATAAACTATAATCCTCGCCATGATTTCTAAAGCGTGTGTATCATATAACTTTCTTAAAAGAACATATACATCAGTCATGTGATCTTGTTGTTTTTTTCGTTTTCTTGTATAGTAGAAACGAACTAAATACTGATGACCACAAGGGGAGCATTAAAGCTGAGAGTGAGCGGTTTCGTTCTGACCCTTTGAACCTGTTAGTTAACGCTGGCGTAGGGATGTGGCAAAGTCAAATGAATTGCAGATCGTAAAGCAGTGCGTGGAACTTTTCTCATCCTTCCGCGTGCTGCTTTTTTGTTGTCCTTTTGGTTGTCTGTCAATGGAAGGAGATAGATATGAATCAATCTAAGCAACTGGTTCGCCTTATTGAAATTGCCATTATGACAGCGGCAGCCGTTATTTTAGACATTGTCTCAGGAATGTTTCTTAGCATGCCTCAAGGAGGCTCGGTCTCCATCATGATGATTCCGATCTTTTTAATTTCGTTTCGCTGGGGTGTCAAAGCAGGTCTTACTACAGGTTTGTTGACAGGTCTAGTACAAATAGCAATCGGAAACTTGTTTGCTCAACATCCTGTACAGCTATTGTTAGATTACATTGTCGCTTTCGCAGCAATCGGCATAAGCGGCTGTTTCGCTTCTTCTGTCCGTAAAGCCGCTGTATCAAAAACAAAAGGGAAATTGATTGTTTCAGTGGTCAGCGCAGTTTTTATCGGCAGTTTGCTGCGCTATGCCGCGCATGTCATTTCAGGAGCTGTGTTTTTCGGCAGCTTTGCTCCAAAAGGAACACCGGTATGGCTTTATTCTTTAACTTATAATGCGACTTACATGGTTCCTTCATTCATTATTTGTGCAATTGTCCTATGTTTATTATTTATGACAGCACCCCGTTTGCTTAAAAGTGACAAAGCGTAAAAATAACAATCCCCCAGCGAATTCCGCTGGGGGATTGTTCGTTATCTGTTAAGAAGTGTTTTTAAAGCTGAAAGATACGGCCAGCCAAGACCTACTTCTTTCAGCCTTACTCTGTCAATTTCAAAGTTGTCCTCCGCTACTCTTTCAGGAGAATAGGCCTGATAAAATATAATCGAGGGATTCTGCTCAATAACCCAAACAAACATACTTGAAAAACCATGTTGAAGCAAAAACTCCGCTCCTTTTGCTAAGAGCGCCCTGCCTGCACCTTATCGCTGGCGCTCTTCCAGAAGATAAATAGCGTATAACTCGCCGTCATAGACTTCTTGTTCAGAGCGAATAGGTCCAAATGAAGCAAAGCCGAATACTGAACCCTTTTCGTCCTGAGCAACAAATACTCCCTTTAACGAGCGACTTTTCCATTTGTCTTCAAATTCCTTATAGTTCAGGCTGTTTAAATAATCAATCGGGATAATTTCGTGGTATGTTGTCCTCCAGCTGTCTACATGCACTTTTGCAATGTCCTTTATATCCTCTAACTTCGCTTCACGTACAGTTACCATACGGTTCTGCCCTTTCCTTACTCTGATTTTTGGATCGTTTTGGCTTCTTTGATTTCATTGGTTAATTCATTAATGCTTTGTTTTACGTTTCCTTTTCCTGAAAAGTTCTCAAGCATTTCTTTTACATCAATTCCCGAGGATGCTTTTAAACTTTCTTGCAGACTTGACATTAAGTTCGTCGCATAGCTGGTTACTTTGTTTGCTCCGCTTGATTCACCGCTTCCTCCTGTATCGACAACGGTGATTTTATCAATATTTGAAAGAGGTGCCGCTGCTTGTTTCGCGTATTCCGGAAGCATTTTGACAATCATATCGAAAATCGCCGCCTGCCCGTACTGTTCAAAGGCAGCCGCAATTTTCTCTTTTGCTTCCGCTTCTGCAAGACCTTTCAGGCGGATAACCTCTGCCTCTGTCTCTCCTTTCGCTTTTTCCGCTTCTGCTTTTGCTAGCCCGTCAATTCTTACTTTTTCCGCCTCAGCCTTTGCCATTGCTTCAATACTGTACTTCTTGGCATCGGCTTCCGCGAGCTGTTTGGCTTTCTCAGCTGCTGCGGACTGCTCAACAGAATAACGGTCTGCATCGGCTTTTTTCTTTACCTCTGAGTCGTATTGACGTTCACGGCGAAGAATTTCTTTTTCTTCTAGTTCTATTTGTTTTTGGCGTTCGATAATTTTAACCTGCATTTCCTGCTCTGTGACTTGCTGGCGCGCTCTGGCAGTCTCTAAATCATATGCCTGGTCGGCATTCGCTTTTGCCGTATCTTGTTCTCTGCGGAATTCAGCCATTTTGAGCTGATTGAGTTTTTCAGCTTCAGCGATTTCCGTCGCCCGTTCAAGTTCTGATTTTTTTGCGTCTTTATCGGCTTCTGCCCGCTTAATTCGGGTTTCTTTATCAGCCTCTGCTGTTGCGATATCAGCATCGCGTTTTACTTGGGCAATTCTCGGTTTCCCTAATGATTCAAGATAACCGTTTTTATCACGAACATCTTTAATGGTAAACGAGACGATTACAAGCCCCATTTTCGCGAGATCCTGTGAAGCGACACGCTGCACCTCTTGAGAGAATTTTTCTCTGTTTTTATAGATTTCTTCTACTGTCATTGAGCCGAGAATGGAACGAAGGTGGCCTTCTAAAACCTCCCGCGCTTCCTGCTCACGGTCGTCTTTTGATTTCCCTAAAAATTGTTCGGCCGCTGTAGCGATTTCTCCTATAGAACCGCCGATTTTAATAATCGCAGTTCCATCGGCCATTACTGGCACTCCTTGTTCTGTATAGACTTCAGGTGTCGAAACATCGAGTTTGCTTGATAATAAGCTTAGCGGCTCTGCCTGCTGGAAGACGGGAAGGACAAAGGTTCCTCCGCCGCGGACGATTTTAATACGGTTGCCGCCTTCATCGACATGAACATTTTTATTCCCCAGATAGCTCCCTGTTACAATTAACGCTTCATCAGGCCCTGCTGTACGATACTTCGTAATAAACACAGCTATTAGTGCAATTAATAAAAAGAATACAACTCCGATGATCATTATAATCGGCATTGTCATATCAAATTCCTCCTTTTATGTTAAATGGGTTCATGCGGAGTAACCGAAAGAACTCCGTTGTTAATATCTACGACTAACACCGTTGTCCCGTAACTGATCTGCTGATTATCAAAACTGACCGCTGACTTTGAAATGGTGCCTCCTATCCCTTCTATGACCACTTCACCAAACCCGTCAACCGGAACAGCTGTAATCACTTTACCGAGTCTTCCTCTGAGATCATCTTCTCTATATGCCAATGATTCTTCTGCAGATGATAATGGTACCAGTACAAAGATGTGAAGCAATACCACCAGCATGATTGAAAGGATGCAAGATAAAAGCGCAATCAGCAAGCTTGACAGAGGCAATACGAGTTCACCTATATATCCGCCCGCTGAAAAACATGTGAAAAATGAGAGCACTAATGTCGGATTAAGAAACGGAATGCCTTCCAGCAGCCCTGCAAATACATCTCCGAAAAACAGAAATAACAGCGTAAGGCTGCCCGCAATAATAAGCGTATAAAGATAAATTGTTTGTATAGGTACTCCAAATAACTCCAATTTCCTCATCCTTTCTTCATCAATGCATTGATGAACGGCTGCCGTTACCATTTATACGAGACACCACGGGAAAAGTTTCAAAATTTTAAGACAAATAACCCATTTGAAGTGCTTTATAAATGATAATTGCTTATATATATGGTAATGTCATTTTAGGAGGAGATATGATGAGTATCTTTAATGAAGCCAGATTAGAAACGTGGAACGAATTGAAAGGACTTTCTGACGAAAAGCTGAACCAAAAGCCTTCTGCTGAAGAATGGAGCATACGGGAAGTTCTTGACCATTTGAAAAAAATCGATATGACCGCACAAAAAATGTTGAAGGAACGTGTAAAGGACGCTCCGATTAAAGAAATTGAAGAAAAACCGCTTGAGGTAGCACAGGACAGAAATAATAAACGGAAAGCCCCGAGTCATCTTGAGCCTGCGCATGATTTTATTTCAGGCAGCCAAATGAAACGTGAGCTTGATGTGGTAAGAGAGCAGCTGACTGCTGCGATTGCCTCTCTGAAAGAAGAAGATTTTGAAAGAGTGCTTCCGCATCCTGTGTTTCAAGAGCTGACTGTCAGACAGTGGATCGATTTTATCGGCCATCATGAAAAACGGCATCTCAGCCAAATGAAAGAAATTAAAGAAAAGATAGAAAGGGCCTGATTTCATCAGACCCTTTCTGCTTTTCGTTTGACTTTTCGCTGATAGGAATGAACTTCTATTTTATCACCTGTGTAAACAGCACCAGGTCTCTCCACAATACAGACAATCCCTCTAATGCCAAGTGCGTGGCGGACGAAAGCCGGCGCGAGCTTCGGTTGGTCCGGATAATAAGACTGAATGACTTCTCCCGGCTGGATACACGGATCATTTTCGCCCTCACACAGCAGAGCCGCTCCGCTCGGAAAAATAATCCGGCTTCCTTCTTTTAATGAAGTAAGATCTGGCATACCGCTGACTGCCACATTCGCCCCGAGCCATTCCGGCAAAATCCTCGGCACTCCCATTTTTAAAGCGATTTCGTTGCATTCCTCTATTGAAACAATTGAAATTTGTCTGCGGTTGAAAATTTCAGTCCCTCTTGAAAACATTGGTTCTCTGGCTCCCGCTTTTTTGGTCAGACCAAAATGCAAGTCTCCGGGGATGCCGCCATAATCAAAATCAAGCTTGTCCATTTGCTTTGTTACGAAGCTTTCTGTATCTGCGATATATAAGCCTTCCGCTTTTGCAGTCATACGCTTCCACATCAGCTGGCACCTTCCTTCTTATCTAAAATTCCCACCTATGCTTCATTATCCCAAAAAATCCCGCTCTGTAAAGGAGCGGGATTTTGATTATACCGTTTTAGGCGTAAGGTTAAAGCAGCGTTTGTAGATCCAGTTGTATGCTTTTTCATTTAAATCTCTAGGGTTTCCGAAGGTTTGCGGATCTTTCATTGCTTCTTTAGACAAGCGTTCGATCATATTAGGTGATACTCCCTGCTCTTCTAAAGTCGGCACTTCTAAATCTTCGACCAGATCATACATCCAATTGACAGATGCTTTCGCAGCTTCTTCTGTTTTCATCTTGCTTGTATCAATACCGAACGCTTTCGCAATACGCGCAAACTTCTCAGGATAGCCCTTCCAGTTGTATTCCATGACAGGGCCCATCATCGCCGCTACACATTGGCCGTGAGCGACTGGGATAATACCGCCAAGCGTTTGGCTCATCGCATGAGCCGCGCCCGCTGATTCACTTCCGTAAGAAAGACCAGCAAGCATCGCAGCCTGCGCCATTCCGTACCTTGCTTCCAGATCCTCTCCGTCAGCAAATGCCCTCTTAATGTAATGAGCAGCATACTCAATCGCCATTAAGGCAACCGCATCCGTGATTGGCTGTGCAAATTTCATTGTATAGCACTCAATGGCATGGGCGAGCGCATCAATTCCCGTCATAGCTGTTACATGCGGAGGCATTGAAACATGAAGCTCAGGATCAATGATGGTCAAGTGCGCTGCAATCAGCGGACCGCCCGTGTTGAATTTGAATTCTCTTTCTTCATCTGTGATAACCGCCCATTGGGTTACTTCTGATCCTGTTCCAGCTGTAGTAGGAATTGTCGTCAGCGGAGGAATGCGGTTTTCCAGCGGTTTTTTCCCATCTGCCGCTTCATAATCAAGCACGCTTCCTTCGTGAGTCGCTTCTACTCCGATTGCTTTTGCTGTATCCATGGAGCTTCCGCCTCCGACTGCCACCAAACCATTACAGTTCTCTTTTTTGTAAAGCTCAGATCCTTCATTCACCAGACGGACAGGCGGGTTTGGCTCAACTTTATTAAAGAGCACCACTTCAATGCCTGCTTCTTTAAGTGATTCGATTACAGGATCAGCAACACCGGCTTTATAAATCCCTGGGTCTGTGACAAGGAGCGCTTTTGAAACGCCCAGTGCAGCTACTTCCTCACCCGTATGCTTGATGGCTCCGATTCCATGCTTAATCACAGTCGGAATTTCAAATGTGTGGAATTTCTGCATGCTTTCTACCTTCATATTTAATGTCATCATCAATCTCCCCCTCTTATGAATTGAACCAGTTAACCGCTGCCGGTTTTGTATTGCGGTATACATGTTTGACTTCTGTGTATTCTTCAAGGCCTATTTTTCCAAGCTCGCGTCCGAACCCGGATTGCTTATATCCGCCCCATGGCGCTTGTGCAAAGTACGGATGAAAATCGTTGATCCAAACGGTTCCCATTCTCAAGCGGGCTGCTACCCGTTCGCACTTTTCAATATCTTTTGACCATACCGCTCCAGCCAAGCCATAGATGGTATCATTCGCAAGCTCGATTACCTCTTCTTCAGAGCTGAAGGTTTCGACTGTCAATACAGGACCGAAAACCTCTTCCTGAACGATTCTCATGTCAGAATTACAGTTTGAGAAAATAGTAGGTTCATAGAAAAAGCCGTTTTGAAGCGCAGGATCTTCCGGGCGTTTGCCTCCTGTCTCCAGCTTCGCGCCTTCCTCTATTCCGATCTCTACATATTTTTCTACCTTTGCCCTGTGCTCCGCCGAAATAAGCGGACCGCTTTCTGTCTCAGCATGAAAACCGTTTCCGAGTTTTATGCGTTTTGCCCGTTTGACCAGCTCCGCCAAAAATTGATCATGAATGGCATCCTCAACAAGCAAGCGGGAACCTGCAGAGCATACTTGGCCGGCGTGGAAAAATACAGCGTTTAAGGCCTGATCAACCGCAACTTCTAAATCCGCGTCCTTGAAAACAATATTTGGGTTTTTCCCGCCAAGTTCAAGGGCGATTTTTTTGACGTTTCCGCTTGCCGCCCGCATGATTTTTTTGCCTGTTTCAATTCCGCCCGTAAATGAAATCAAATCGACGTCTTTGTTTACGGCAAGCTCGTCGCCCACTGTGGCTCCCGGTCCAAGAACAAGATTTGCGACACCTTTTGGAACACCGGCTTCTTCCATCAGCTTAAAGACTTTGATTGTCGTCAGCGGCGTAATCTCACTCGGCTTCATGACGATTGTGTTTCCTGCAGCCAGTGCAGGGGCGATTTTCCAGCTCGCTTGAAGGAGCGGATAATTCCATGGAGTAATCTGGCCGCAAACCCCGATTGGCTCCCTAATAATTTTGCTTTCTGAATCAGGAATCGGAGATGAAATGATCTCTCCGCCATCTTTGTCTGCCAAGCCGGCGTAATATTGAAAAACATTGGCGATATCGTCCATATCGGCCTTGCTTTCTTCGAGTGTTTTTCCTGTATCAAGAGATTCAAGCTCAGCCAGCTCCTCAAGATCGCGTCTGATTAATTCCGCAATTTTCAGAACAATTTTCCCGCGTTCAAGCCCGGATAGCGATGACCATTCTCCTTTGTCAAATGCTCTGCGTGCGGCTGCGATTGCTTTGATGGCGTCCTCTCGCCCTCCCTCGCTTACAGTTGCAATTTCTTCTTGATTAAATGGGTTGATAATACTGCGGATCTGTTCTTTTTCGGCACTGATCCATTCTCCGTCAATGAATAATGTTTGACTCATATAAGCCTCCTTGACGTAAATAAAGTTTGTTAAATAAAAATTTAATGTTTTTAACAACCTTAATCTAACATATGGTTTTTAAACTGTCAAAGTCCCATTTCGATTTTTCTTTTTGACTTTTCCTCATGTTTCGTTAAGATAAAGAACATAAAGAAATAACTTAACGAATTTAATTTTCTAAAGGAAAAGAGGGTCAGTATGGATGAAAATCCAGAATTTGCAGCTATAGAACAGGCTCGGGATCTTGTTATTGACTCCATTGCTGAAACGATGGATCTTTACGGAATTACCCGCAGTGTCGGGATTTTATATGGGACGATGTATATGAGGGATGAGATGACGCTTGACGAAATGCGTGAGGAGTTGCAAATGAGCAAACCAAGCATGAGCACAGGCGTCAAAAAGCTTCAAGACTTAAATGTAGTGAAAAAAACATTTCACCGGGGAATCCGCAAGCATACATTTGTGGCTGAAAAGGATTTCTTTAAATTTTTCACAAATTTCTTTCCACCTAAATGGGAGCGGGAGGTTCAAGTGAATGTAGCAGCGATCGAGGAAGCTCAAGCTGATTTACAAAAGGTTTTAAGCAAGGAAGATCTCGATGAGGATATCAAAAATGAGGCACTGCAGTTATACGATCAGCTGGAAAGCTCTAAAGCTTACTATGACTGGCTGAAACGGCTTGCTGAATCGGTGCAGACCGGAGAAATTTTTAAATTTATACCGATCGAAACAAAGTAAAGCAGAAAACGTCTGGGAAACCAGGCGTTTTTTTGATGTAACTACTACAAATTTGAAAAATACGGGAAAAACACCCCATTTACTTCCAAAATATTTGATGGTAATTTTATGTAGGTAAAATTTGTATTTGGCCTTCAGAGGAGGTGAAAAGCGGGCAGGCCTGTTTAATTTATCATTTTTTAGGGGGAATTTTGTTATGAAACGCAAATTATTATCTTCTTTGGCAATTAGTGCATTAAGTCTCGGGTTACTCGTTTCTGCACCTACAGCTTCTTTCGCGGCTGAATCTACATCAACTAAAGCTCATACTGAATCTACTATGAGAACACAGTCTACAGCTTCATTGTTCGCAACAATCACTGGCGCCAGCAAAACGGAATGGTCTTTCTCAGATATCGAATTGACTTACCGTCCAAACACGCTTCTCAGCCTTGGCGTTATGGAGTTTACATTGCCAAGCGGATTTACTGCAAACACGAAAGACACATTGAACGGAAATGCCTTGCGTACAACACAGATCCTCAATAACGGGAAAACAGTAAGAGTTCCTTTGGCACTTGATTTGTTAGGAGCTGGCGAATTCAAATTAAAACTGAATAACAAAACACTTCCTGCCGCTGGTACATATACTTTCCGTGCGGAGAATAAATCATTAAGCATCGGAAATAAATTTTACGCAGAAGCCAGCATTGACGTGGCTAAGCGCAGCACTCCTCCGACTCAGCCTTGCGGTTGCAACTAATGTAAAAGACCGGTTAACGCCGGTCTTTTTTGCGTTTTACCCTCCCCTTTTTCTCTAATCCCCGTTATCTTTTTTCTGGTTTAAAATTTAAATTGACAAACACTAGAAACAGGAGTAAATTCTTGAGTGTTCAATTTCATACAGTCTCTTTTACCGCTTAATCAAACACGAACGGGGGAACCAACGATTGGCTGTTTTATTAACAGCCTTGGGGTGAATCTTACTAAGTAAGAGGGGGTACTCTGAATCCCTAATCCGACAGCTAACCTCGTAGGCGTATACAGAGAGGAGGTCTATTATCGGCCATTCTTTGCAATGGTCTTTTTTGCTTCAAAAACGTTAATTCACTAAGGGAGATATGAACATTGGGAAGAATTAAAAATAAGCAATTTGCCGTGATCGGGCTGGGCCGGTTTGGCGGCAGCATTTGTAAAGAACTTCATAGAATGGGGCATGAGGTCCTTGCGGTTGATATCAACGAAGAAAAGGTCAATGCATATGCTTCTTACGCCACTCATGCGGTAATTGCCAACGCCACCGAAGAAAACGAATTGCTTTCATTAGGAATACGCAATTTTGAATATGTGATTGTTGCCATCGGAGCAAATATTCAAGCGAGTACGCTGACCACCCTATTATTAAAGGAGCTTGATATTCCAAATATTTGGGTAAAGGCTCAAAACTATTATCATCACAAGGTGCTTGAAAAAATCGGCGCTGACCGCATTATTCATCCTGAAAAAGATATGGGGGTTAAAATCGCACAAAGCCTTTCAGACGAAAATGTTTTGAATTACATTGATCTATCTGATGAATACAGTATTGTCGAGCTGCTGGCTACGCGCAAGCTTGATTCAAAATCGATTATTGACCTGAATGTAAGAGCAAAGTACGGCTGCACGATCCTGGCCATTAAACACCATGGAGATATCTGTCTTTCCCCCGCGCCTGAAGACATCATTCACGAGCAAGATTGCCTGGTGATCATGGGCCACAAAAAGGATATTAAACGTTTTGAAAACGAAGGGATGTAGACAAAGGTGACACTTCAAAAGGATAAAGTGATCAAATGGGTTCGGTTTACACCGCCTCAAGTGCTTGCCATTGGTTTTTTCCTTACCATTATCATCGGGGCTGTCCTATTAATGCTTCCGATTTCCACTACGAAGCCATTGTCATGGATAGATGCCCTTTTTACTGCGGCTTCCGCTACAACTGTTACAGGGCTTGCTGTTGTCGATACCGGTACTCAATTTACGGTATTCGGGCAAACAGTAATTATGGGGCTGATTCAGATTGGCGGGCTTGGATTTATGACATTTGCGGTCTTGATCGTCATGATATTAGGAAAAAAAATCGGCTTAAAAGAACGAATGCTCGTCCAGGAAGCCTTAAACCAGCCGACAATCGGCGGTGTCATTGGCCTTGTCAAAGTCCTGTTTCTGTTTTCGATCAGTATTGAATTGATAGCAGCACTCATTTTATCCATCAGGCTTGTACCTCAGTACGGCTGGTCATCCGGCTTGTTTGCCAGTTTGTTTCACGCAATATCTGCTTTTAACAATGCCGGGTTTTCGTTGTGGCCTGATAATTTGATGAGCTACGTTGGCGATCCTACAGTAAACCTCGTGATTACTTTCCTATTTATTACAGGAGGGATCGGATTTACGGTTCTGTTTGATGTGATGAAAAATCGGCGTTTTAAAGCTTTTTCTTTACATACAAAGCTCATGCTTACAGGAACGCTGATGTTGAATGCGATTGCTATGCTTGCGATCTTTATTTTAGAATACAGCAACCCTGGGACGCTCGGCCACCTGCATATAGTGGATAAACTGTGGGCGTCCTATTTTCAAGCGGTGACGCCGAGAACCGCAGGCTTCAATTCTCTAGATTTTGGAAGCATGAGAGAAGGAACAATTGTATTTACTTTATTATTGATGTTTATCGGAGCAGGAAGCGCATCAACGGCGAGCGGCATTAAGCTGACTACGTTCATCGTGATTTTAACATCTGTTATTGCTTACTTGAGAGGTAAAAAAGAAACGGTTATTTTCCGCCGTTCCATCAAATATCCGATTATCATTAAAGCTTTAGCTGTGAGCGTCACCAGTTTGTTCATCGTGTTTTTAGGGATTTTCGCCCTGACGATCACAGAACAAGCGCCATTTCTTCAAATTGTGTTTGAAACCTTTTCCGCATTCGGAACTGTCGGCCTTACGATGGGGCTTACTCCTGAACTGACAACAGCTGGCAAGTGTATCATTATTGTCATCATGTTTATCGGAAGAATTGGTCCTTTAACGTTCGTGTTTTCATTCGCAAAAACAGAGCAATCAAATATCCGTTATCCTGACGGCGAAGTGTTTACAGGGTGATATCAAAAAATCCGGCGTGCAGTCGCCGGATTTTTTTATGATTCGATATGAGATTGATTTTGTCTTTTTTCCTGTTCCGCGATGATTTCATTATCCTCCGCGTTATCACGGGTTACTTTTTGTGTAAGAATCGCACCAACTGCTACAAGTATCATAACAGCGATGTAATAACCTTTTTCATTGAGTTCCAGATTATCAGCATTATAGAGTCCGATACTAAACAAAAATACTCCCGCAAAAAAAGTAAAATAAGCTAATACTGTAAAGGCAACCGTGTTTCTGCGTCTATATTTCTGCACCTTTGTTCCCTCCCGAAAGCATAGTTAAAAAGTGATAACTTCCGTGGAATATTATACCTCAAATTCCCCAGAATGGAACAAAGAATTAAAAATACCAGTAAAAAGGGCTTAGGTTGCCTCCTTTATTTCAACAGCTGAATCATCAATCCAGCCAATAAGTTTATCATTGATTTGGAATTGGTACCATACAGACTGGCCTTTCTGTTTTTTAGACACAACCTTTATATCTTTGCCGACGTAAGATTGGGCAGAGGTAAGCCTTATGGACCGATCATCAGTAGAAGGCTTGGACCATACATCTTGAACGGCACTGTCTTTAATAGAGGCGTTTAAATCCACAGATTTGAGGGATGGATTTACCTCATCGTACTCATCTAAATCGTATTTTTCCACAATAGCGCTGATTTTGTCAGCGTAGTCAGGATCTGTAGCATATCCTGATGTTTGCAGGGCGGTTGCCGCTTCCTTATAATTCCCTGCCTCAAGCACCGGTTTATACTTCTTTTTATTCCACGATGTGCCACGGACGAACAATTGGGCGTGATCATCCATAGATTCAAAAAACGTGCTGTATTTTCGAAACTTCGCGCGAATGGTTTTTCTTTTCCCTTTTTCAACTTCGTCCGTTTCCATCGTGACATGATGGCCTTTATAATTCCCTTTTACGCCAAAAAGGTTGTTGGCCTTAGCAGCCAGTTCACTGTTCCCCCAGTCCGATTCGAGAATGGCCTGAGCAATTGTGATGCTGGGGAGAACATGGTATTTTTCATACAAAATTTGGGCATGTCCGGACAGACTGTCTATAAACACTTGCTGTTCATCGATTTCTTCAGTTTCTTTGGATATTTCAATCGGTTTTGATAAAGTTGTCGCTAAAACAAACAGAGCTAGCGGAATCGATACAAGGAAAAATAGTGAAATCAAGAGTTTACGTTTTTTAAGTTTTTTACGGGCCATGAAAACCTTCCTTCGAATTAAAAGATTACGAATGTAAAAGAATCTACCTTTTAGAATTTTACTTGCACTTCTAATATTTTTCAATTCTTTAGGGATAAAGTTGGGAAAAGATTGCAAAATAAAAACCTTTTCGCTCAATGAAAAGGTTTTACCATGTTTCTATTTTTGTAAATTTCTGAGTGCATTCCGATATTCCGTATCATTTATTACTTTATATGAATTGACGGTTGCCTTCGACAAACCTTGTGCTGAGACGGCCTGTTTTTCCGGAGCTGTTTTCGCTTTATCATGTGGTTTATGTGCCAGCTTGTGCCCCATTCCAGTGGCATTCATACAAAATGACAGACAGACGAGCAGCACGCTAAGGATAAAAGAAATGAAGAAGAGATCATGATAAGCAGTCATCATAGAATCCTGTACCGAACCGCTTTGTCTGGCAGCATCTTTTTTCGTGAAAAAGCCGATGAGAATGGGAACTCCCATATAGACAAACAATCTTAAAAACTGAACAGCTGTCATTCTCTTGACCAAATCAGGCAGCGGGCCTCCCATGGCAGCTCCCATCAGCCCTGCGGCGACTGTCAGGCCTGTTCCCGCTGCAAGCATGATAAACAGTGCTGCGAACATATAAAGAGATGATCGATCCTGTATATGCAGCCATTGAAAATTCACAAAAACGAGAATAAGTCCGCCAATAATACCGAGCATCCCTGGTCCGACTTTATCATATAACAGAGCGCTCAAAATGGCCGCGATCGCCACTCCGATTAAAAGAGTCAAGTTTAAAAAAATGAGATGCTCCTGAGAAATATCATACATTTGACGGAGCAAGCCTTGAAAAGCAGACAGGCTGACAGCTACCGTTATCGTCCCTGCAGCTATGATCAATAAGCCAAGCACCGGTTTTGGCAGCAGCATCAGTTTAATAGATATGAAGGGGTTTTTCACTTTATATTCCACAATCAATAGACCAATGAGCAAACATAACGTCACCCCGAAACCAATCCTTACATAACCCGATGACAGCCCCCATTTTTGCAGAAAAATGAATGAAACCGCTGAGGCTGCGGCAAGGAAAACAGATAAAAGAATTCCCGCACGATCAAGCGGCTGTTCTTGATCCGACGCCCCGTGATGCTCGTCATGAAGAAAGAAATAGCTCACCGCGACACCGATCAGGGACAAGGTGCCAAAGATGAAAAACAGCCATCTCCAATGCCCGCAGCTTGTTGCAATGGTTCCCAGGATGGTGCCGATGATAACAGAACCATAGAATCCCCCGATCAGCACAAGCAGTGCATAGTTCCTGCGTTCAATCGGGAATGACAGTACAAGCATTGGAATCATAATCATCAGCATGACGCCTGTTGCCGCCCCCTGTAAAAAGCGCCCTGCCGCCATCCATGCAATATCGCCTGAACATGCGATGAGCAGTGAGCCTAGTATAAAGACAGGTAATGAAGCCAGATAGACGGGACGAGCACCGAATTTTTTCCTCAGCAGCGGTCCTGCCGGAACTAGTAAGGCAAAGGCCATATTGCCGATCAATATTGGATTTACTGATGTGAAGCCACTTGTTCCAACCGCTTTCTGAACAAGGCCTTGAACTGACGACAATGCCGTGTTAGACATCAATCCCGGCCCGACCGCTAAGACGGCGAGCAAAGAAATCATCCAATAGTGTTTTGTCTTCATGTTGTCATTCCTTCCTATATGAATACATGCGAAACACATCATTTTTTGAAAACAAAAGAAGCTAATAGATTTTGCATACCATTAGCTTTCATTCTAATATTCTCCCTTTCAGGGGAAATGATATTATTTTATTATAATTATGTGAATGAATGAGCATATAATCAAATATTATTTCAAATCGATTGTGTTTTGTCAATGGAGTAAATTTCAAGCACAACATAGAAAGTCTGAAAGCTTTTCCCCGATATTGTGTTTTGGAGCCAAGGGGCCTAGAACTGCACTTATGGATCCCTGCTCGTTCCCTCAAGCGAATTAAAGCAGGCCGTTTTAATCCTTTCAATCCACTATTCCAACTAATAAACTCGAATTAGTTGGTGATAAGACAACATTTTGGCCGCACATTTTTTTGTGTTCACTGGGCGTTTGCCGCCTCTAAATTGTATATGGGTAAATACCATGAATTAACCTATGAAATACCAATGTAAGGAAATTTTAAATATTCTGGGAGGCAAAAACGAATGGAACTGTATGAGTGTATCCAAGACATTTTTAGCGGCTTAAAAAATCCATCGGTTAAAGATTTAGCAACATCTTTAAAACAAATTCCAAACGCAGCAAAATTGAGTCAACCGTATATTAAGGAACCAGACCAGTACGCTTACGGCCGAAATGCCATCTATCGAAATAATGAATTGGAAATTATCGTGATTAACATTCCGCCAAACAAGGAGACGACAGTACACGATCATGGTCAATCCATTGGTTGTGCAATGGTGCTAGAAGGAAAGCTTCTTAATTCTATTTATCGCTCAGCCGGCGAACACGCAGAACTCTCCAATTCATACTTTGTCCACGAAGGAGAATGCCTTATTTCAACCAAAGGTTTAATTCACAAAATGTCCAATCCGACATCCGAACGAATGGTGTCTCTTCATGTCTACTCCCCCCCTTTGGAAGACATGACGGTCTTTGAGGAACAAAAGGAGGTATTGAAAAATTCATGATTGACAGATAAACTGCTCACTTTGACTTCGCTCAACTGTAGGATTCAGAGAATGAACCTTTTCCTCAAAACAAAAAACCCTTATAGAATAAGGGTTTAAAGGTATGGAGCCAAGGGGGCTCGAACCCCTGACCTCTACGCTGCCAGCGTAGCGCTCTCCCAGCTGAGCTATGGCCCCGTATGTAACGTCATGTTTATTATAGATGATTTTTTTTTGAAAAACAAGCTGTTTCCTCTCGAATTGACAGAAAAAATAAGGCTCGGAAAAGAGCCTTATTTTTCGACTTACATCATGATCAAAAGTAAAATCACACCGAGAATAATTCGATAGATTGCAAATGGGACAAGTTTGATTTTGTTAATCAGCCTTAAGAAGAAACGGACGACAAACAGTGCGACCACAAAGGCACAGATAAAGCCGACGATGAAAAATGGCATCAGATCCGAGCTTAAGCTGTCCCAATGCTTCACGAGGCTTAGAAAGCTGGCTCCCATCATGATCGGCATCGCCATAATAAACGTAAAGTCGGCTGCCGCTCGGTGGTTTAATCCGAGAATAACACCGCCGGAAATGGTTGAACCCGAACGCGAGAAACCCGGCCAAAGGGCAAGACATTGGAATAAGCCGACTGCTATCGCCTGTTTATAGGAAATGCGGTCGAGCGTGTCTGTCGCTGTTTTCCGCTTATTGACCCAGTCAGCAAAAAGCATCAGGATTGCCCCGGCAATTAAACCGATGGCCACAGTTTTAACGGAAAATAAATATTCATCAATGTAATCTTCAAACAAAAAGCCGAGAACAGCTGCAGGCACGAGTCCGACGGCAATTTGGGCAATGCTTAATTTATGTCCCTGCTCCTGGTCGCTTGTGATATTTTTTTTCAAGCCGAGTAAGTTTAAAATTCGGTCTTTAAACACGATAGCTACTGCTAAAATGGAACCTAGCTGAATAACCACCTTGAATGAGTTAGCAGCTTCTTCTGACATCAGATTACTTGATTTAAGCCAGATGTCGTCTACTATAATCATATGTCCTGTCGAAGAAACCGGCGCGTACTCTGTTAATCCTTCTACGATTCCTAAAATGGCGGCTACAAACAATTCCCATAGAGTCATGATTTTGATTCTCCCCATTAGACATTTATTTTTTACATAACGGGAGCTTTCCATAAATGGAAAGCCCGTCTTATATAACTATAAACGAAAATCACACTTTATGACCCGGCGCATTTTCATTTTTTTCTTCGTCGTATAAATGTGACCGCATTTTAAACCAGTCAAATAAATGTGTCGTAATGACTTTAGCAACTGCATAGCCCGGAATGGCAAGAATGATTCCAACAACGCCAAACAGTTTGCCAGCTGTTAACAGCAGAAAAATAATTGTGATAGGGTGGATGTGAAGGTTTTTTCCCATAATTTGCGGAGAGATCAGCTTCCCTTCAATCAGCTGAACAATGGTCCAAACGATCACCAATTTAAGCAGCATGAGCGGCGATGTCACTATGGCAATGATAATCGCAGGCGTAATGGCAATCGTTGGCCCTAAATATGGAACGATGCTAGTACAAGCCGCAATGACGGCTAGCAATGAAGCATAATCCAGCCCGATAATCAAATAACCGATAAACAGCAAAAACCCGATACAGAAGCTGACAATGATCTGGCCTCTGATATAAGAGCTTAACCGATGATTCATTTCGCTTAAGACTGTGTATGTCTGTTCTTTCAATTGCGTCGGAACAAACTTCAGTATGTAGACCGGCAATTTTTTTCCGTCCTTTAACAAATAGAAAAGGATAAACGGAACCGTAACGATTGAAATGATAATCTCAGTCAGGGCGCCGATAAAATTCCCAACGCCGGTAAAGGTACTGTTCACAATTGTCGCTGCCTGATCTGAAACCTTTGTTGCGAGATCAGATATATTGATGTTCGTCGTTTGCTGGGCCTGATTGACGAAGTTGCTGCCGATCAGCTGTTTCGTCTGATTTTCAACGATATCCACATATCTTGGGATGTTGTCGATTAAACTCATAATTTGTTCTTTTAAAAAGGGAATGATGGACACGATTGTGATCGTGATCAGCCCGATAATCAATAGATACAACAGTAAAATAGAATAGATTCTTCTTATTCTTCTTCTCTCAAGGAAATCGACGACCGGGTTTAACAGATAAAAAACAATGCCTGTCAAAATAATCGGAAGTGATATCGTTTTGAGCAAAACAATAATCGGGGTGAAAATAAATGATGTTTTTGTAAATACTAGAATATTTAAACCAATCAGCAGCAGCACAAGCAAAAATAAAACAAACTTATTGTCCAAGAAGAATCGCTTGAATCTGCCGCTCCATGTTTGCAACGTCTCCACTATCGTTCCTCCGTCATACATAGTTTAATTAAATTGTACACTATCGTCCCTATAATGAAAAATAAAAACCGTTAATTGCTGGAAAAGCTTTCACGGTTTTAACATTCTATTTATATCTATCATGTGATTTTGTTCTTTTTAAGCTATAATTTAGCTATATCATACAAAAGGAGCGATACGAGTGATACGTTTTGCAATAATAGGAACCAACTGGATTACAGACCGCTTTCTTGAGTCAGCAGCGGATATCGAAGATTTTCAGCTGACTGCTGTTTATTCAAGATCGGCTGAACGCGCTGCCGAGTTTGCTGCTAAACACAACGCTGCGCATGCCTTCTCAGACCTTCAGGAAATGGCGGCGAGCGATTGCTTTGATGCCGTATACATAGCGAGCCCGAACGCTCTTCATAAGGAACAAGCCGTTCTCTTTATGAACCATGGCAAGCATGTGCTTTGTGAGAAGCCGTTTGCTTCGAATACAAAAGAAACAGAAGAGATGATCTCAGCGGCTAAGGCAAACGGCGTTGTTCTCATGGAAGCAATGAAGACCACTTTCCTGCCGAATTTCAAAGAGCTGAAAAAACACCTGCATAAAATCGGTACTGTCCGCAGATTTACCGCAAGCTACTGCCAGTATTCCTCACGGTATGACGCGTTCAGAAGCGGAACTGTTTTGAATGCGTTTCAGCCTGAGCTTTCCAATGGGTCATTAATGGATATTGGCGTCTATTGTATTTATCCGGCTGTTGTGTTGTTTGGCGAGCCAAAGGATGTAAAAGCAAACGGATATGCTTTATCTTCCGGAGTGGATGGAGAAGGAACTGTCATTCTGTCTTACGACGGGTTCGAAGCCGTTCTGATGCATTCCAAAATCTCTACTTCCTATGCCCCAGCGGAAATCCAGGGTGAAGACGGGACGATTGTAATCGATACAATTCACCGGCCTGAACGTGTTGAAATCCGCTACCGGGACGGCCGCCTAGAAAACATCTCGATTCCTGATCCTAAACCGGCGATGTTCTATGAAGCAGAAGAATTTGTCACGCTCATAAAAGAGAATAAGCAAGAATCTGAAGAGAATACATTTGAACGGTCTTTGACCACCGCAAAAATTATGGAAGAAGCAAGAAAGCAAATGGGGATTATATACCCTGCTGATCAAGCTTAAAAAAATCCGCACGCGCGCAAATGCCGCGGCGGATTTTTTATTAGACAATCGGAGAAGATGCCTTCCTTTTTAAAAGCACCTGTTGCTCATATTCTTTGATGTCATGAAGCCATGCCTCTTTTACCGGAACGCCCATTTGCTCACAGTAGGAATCCCAGATGGCTCCGAAAGGATATGTTTTGAATTCCTCCATCAGGGCCAGCCTTTCTGTATAGCGGCCCTCTTCCTGCAATTGTTTTAAATAGCCGTTCGGGAGAAGCAAGGCATACAATAAAGCTTTGATCATATTTCTCGTTCCGATGGTCCAGGCGGCTACACGGTTAATGCTGGCATCGAAAAAATCCAGACCGATGGCGACCTTCTCAAGAGCCTGATTTCGTACAATTTCAAGAGCGATTTCTCTCAATTCATCATCCAAAACCACTACATGGTCGCTATCCCAACGAACAGGCCGCGATACGTGCAAGGCAAGCTTGTCTGTGTAAAGCAGCATGGACGAGATCTTGTTTGATACCGTCTCAGTCGGATGGAAATGGCCTGTATCAAGTAAACAAAGCTTATGATTCGTCAAAGCATAAGCTAAATAAAATTCATGAGATCCGACAACATATGATTCGGAGCCAAGCCCGAACAGCTTGCTCTCGATTGAATCAAGATTGTGTTGTTCACTGATCTCCTCTGCGAAGATCCGATCCAGTGATTCTTTTAGTCTTTTACGCGGTGTCAGCCTATCACTCGGGATATCCTTATAGCCGTCGGGAATCCAAATATTCGTCAAGCAAGGTGTTCCTAATTCTTTCCCGAAGTATTCCCCGATACGGCGGCACGCGATGCAATGCCTGATCCAAAATTCTCTGATGTCCGGATCAGGGTGTGAAAGGGTGAGTCCGTCAGCCGCTTTCTCATGCGAAAACAAGGTTGGATTAAAATCTAAACCGAGACCAAGTTTTTTTGCCCATTTCACCCAGTTTTCAAAATGCTGCGGCTTCAATTCGTCACGTTCTACCGCTTCCCTGTTTGTTTCTGCGTATATCGCATGCAGGTTTACGCGGTGCTTTCCAGGAATGAGAGAAAGAGCCTTCTCCAAATCTCTTCTTAATTCTTCAGGAGTTTGCGCTTTTCCGGGATAATTGCCGGTCACGTCAATTCCGCCTGAAAGCTCGCCCTTATTTACTTCAAAGCCTTCAATATCGTCACCCTGCCAGCAGTGGATCGAAATGGGCACTTGCTCTAATTGCCGAAGCGCCTCTTCAACATCAATTCCCCATTTTTCATATGCCTGTTTTGCACTGTCATAATTGGTTTTTATGGTCATACGGCTCTCTCCCTTTATCAGTTTTTTAATCCAAATAAAAAACTTCCTTTAGATCTACCGAAACAGGACTGAAATCCGAATTTGTTTTCATTAATGGCGACATCGATTTCCACCATCTTTGGCAAACTTCTGTGTCCGCCATCTTTCTCCATTTCTCTTCATCCTCTATTTCTAAATATGCAAAAAGCCTGCCTGTTTCCTCGTCTAGAAAAATGGAATAATGGTGTGCTCCATGAGCTTTGAGTGCTTCGGCCATCTCAGGCCAAATGTCATCATGCCGCTGCTTGTATTCTTCGTACTTGTCTTGATGGACAAACATGATACTGGCTTTTCTTTTCAAACCTTTTCACCTCTTCATCATTGAGATAGCGCTTTCAAAACAGTTTGCTGAAAGGACTGAATGATCGTGCTTCTGTCAATGTCTTTAGGTGTAAACACTTTGATCGGAAAGGAATTTCTGACGACTTGCCGGGCTTCTTTTATGTCTTTGACTTCTTTGGCAGCAATCATTTGCATCAAAAGATTTCCGGTGGCAGTTGCCTCTATCGGCCCTGCATATACCGCTTTTCCACTCATGTCTGCCGTTAATTGATTTAAGAAGTCATTTCGGGCTCCGCCGCCGATGATATGAAGCTGCTGAATCTGTTTTTCTGTGATCGTTTCCAGCTCTTTGATGGCAATCGCATAGATGATGGCTAAATTGCTGTAGATGCAGCAGGCAAGTTCGCCTGCAGTGCGAGGAGTCTTTTGGCGGGTTTGTCTGCAATAATGTTGTATTTCCTTTATCATGTTTTCTGGATTCAGGAATCGTTTATCATTTAAGTTTATAAATTGCTGGAATGGTTCTGTTTTTTCGGCTTCTTCTGCAAGCTGCTGAAAAGAATAATCTGCTTGTAACTGCTGTCTGACTTCTTGTATCACCCACATGCCGATAATGTTTTTGAGAAAGCGAATGGTGTTGTTTGCGCCGCGTTCATTTGTATAGTTGTTTTCTAAAGCAAGATCAGTTATTATCGGTGTTTTGTTTTCAATCCCGATTAACGACCATGTTCCGCTGCTGATATACGCCCAGCCATCATGTACGCCTGGCGCCGCAATGACGGCCGAGGCCGTATCATGTGTTGCGACTGTCATCACCTTGCACGCCGGGAGATCATAATCCGGGAACCACTCATTTCTTAGCTTCCCGAGCTCACACCCCGGTTCAGTCAGCGGCGCAAATTGCTGTTCCTGAACGGACACGGCTTCAAGCAATTCAGGATCAAGATTTCCCGTTGAGGCGTTTAAAAGCTGTGTTGTGGACGCGTTTGTGATTTCCGTTACAGCTTTTCCGGTTAAACAATAGCCTAAATAATCAGGAACCATCATAATTTTGTCTGTCTTTTTCAGCAGCTCACGGTCTTCTTCATACAATTGATAGATCGTGTTGAAAGGCTGAAATTGTATTCCTGTTTTTTGATAAATTGCGGCTTTTGAGAGGATATGTTCCAGTTTGTCTATTGTGTGATCTGTTCTTCTATCACGGTAGGAGATTGCTTCCCGCAACCGATCGCCTTTTTCGTCCAGTAAGACATAATCAACTGCCCATGTATCAATGCCTACGGTGCAGTGTTCATACCCAAGCGTCTTTACTTTTTGCAGTCCTTGCAGGATTTGTTTTAGCAAATGATCAATATCCCAAAAGCAATGCCCGTCTCTTTGACTGAAACCGTTAGCGAACCTGTGAATCTCTTGTATGTCAAGCTTCCCTTCATTCAGTTCACCTACCATGATTCTCCCGCTTGATGCGCCTATATCAATGGCAGTATAAATCATTCTTTCACCCTCTCTTCGAAAGAGGAACAGCTGTCACCTTCACCTTTTTGTCCTCAAGAGCTTTTACCGATGCCGGATCAAGTCCAGAATCCGTAATTAGGCGGCTGACATCTTGCAGCGAGGCTATATGTGAAAACTCGCGGTTCCCCCATTTGCTTGAATCGGCCATCAAAACGGTCTGGTCCGACCTTTCGATCATCCGTTTTTTGAGCAGCGCCTGCCACTCATTTGAATCACTCATCCCGTTGTGTACGTCGAATCCCTTACATGACAGAAAGGTTTTATTGACATGATAGGTCTCAAGTGAACGCTCTGCTAACGGGCCGGCAAACGATAATGATTTTTCCAGCAAAATGCCGCCTGTTGAAATGACTGATATGTTTTCTTTATTGCTGAGTTCAATAGCTGCTTTCATTGAGTTTGTAATCACGGTGAGCTCAATGTCAGGGAGTATTTTCGCCATGTACCAGGCGGTTGTGCTTGCATCGAGAATGATTCGGTCTCCGCTTTTTACATATTTGGCCGCTTCGTGAGCGATAGCTTTTTTTTCGATGACATTCGTGATTTCCCGTTCAGAAAAATGAATTTCTGATTCCTTCTGCTGAATACTGACCGCTCCTCCGTGGCTCCGGCTCAGTTTATGTTCTTTTTCAAGCTTTTCAAGATCACGCCGAATGGTTTCCTCTGTGACTGAAAATATGTCACTTAATTCGGAAACGCGGATGCTTGAACGCGTATTCACTATTTCCACTATTTTTTGCTGCCGTTCTGCTACTAGCATCAGTAACGCCCTTCCTCATATCGTAGTCCATCTTATATTTTTTATCTTAGCATATTTCTAACGCGTAAAAGCAGCAGGGACGCCGCCGTCTACCGTAATCATGCAGCCCGTTGTTTTTTCGGCTTTGGAAGAAGCGAAGAATGCAATGGCTTCGGCAATATCCTCCGGGTAAATATTGACGAGCAATGCTGTACGTTTCCGGTAATGTTCCTCCAACTGATCTGGTTCAATCCCGTACGCCGCGGCTCGTTCCTCCCGCCAGCTTGAACCCCAGATTGCCGATCCTTGAAGAACTGCATCAGGCAAAACGGAGTTGACCCTAATGCCGAATTCTCCACCTTCTGCTGCGATGCATCTTGCTAAATGGGTTTCAAGCGCCTTAACAGAGCTGTAGGCAGAGGCGTTTTTGCCCGCATAAACCGAATTTTTCGATCCGACAAATACCATGCTTCCGCCTCTATTTTGCTGTTTCATCTGTTTAAACGCTTCACGGGCTACAAGGAAATAGCCTGTTCCTAAAACATTCATATTAAGATTCCATTCTTTTAGACTTGTTTCGTCAAATGGGCTTGATGTGGCCAGCCCGGCATTATTGACGACGATATCAATGCCGCCGTAAGCAAGCGCCGCTCGTTCAAAAGCTGACTGTACGTCTTCCTCCTTTGTCACATCCATTTTGACAACAATTGCCCGTCCTTCTCCGTATGCATCGTTTATTTCCCCGGCAATTTTCTGTGCACCTTCTATATTCAGATCAGCTACGATCACGTGCCCTCCCTCAGCTGCAAATCGGCGGCATGCTGCACTGCCGATTCCGCCGGCTCCTCCAGTTATCAACGCGACTTTTCGGGAAAATTCTGCTTCCGGCGGGGCCAGCGTGAGTTTATATAGTTCGAGCGGCCAATATTCGACATGGTAGGATTCATTTTCATGTAAAGAAACAAATTGCCCCAGAGCGGTTGCTCCTTTCATCACGGCGATGGCCCTCCGATATAAAGCCCCGCTTACTTTAGACATGGCATAACTTTTTCCTGTATTCACCATTCCAATTCCAGGAATCAATATCACCCGCGGGGCGGATTCAAAGATTTGATCCCCATCCTGCTGATTGCGTGTAAAGTAAGCCTGATACTCTGATGTAAAGGTCTCGACTCCTGACTTGATCAGATCCGCAAGCTTGTGCACATCTTGAGTTTCCGGATTCCAATCAATGTACAGCGGAACCCGTTTTGTGTGAACAAGGTGATCCGGGCATGCCGCACCGATTTGCGAAAGTGCTGGCGCTTGGACACTGTTTACAAATTCCAAGACGTCGTCATGATCATCATAGGAAAGGATCATTTTCTTTTCTTCACTTACTGCTCCTCTGATCACAGGCATGATGCCTGCCAAGATTTGTTTTCTTTTATCCTCCGGCAGCGGCTGATACCTTTTGCCTCCGAATACCTCATGCTGATTGATACGATCGTTAATATACTGCTCGGCTTCTTGAATGATGGATATCGTTTTTTGATAACATGTTTCAGACGTCTCTCCCCAAGTGACTAAGCCGTGTTTCTCCATTAATACAAGCTCGGCGTGGGGATTTTTTGCTACGCCTTCAGTGATCATTTTAGACAAAGTAAATCCAGGACGGACGTATGGCACCCATACAAACCGGTTTCCATAAATGTCTTCAGCGATTTGTTTTCCATTATCTGCACAGCATATGCTGATAATCGCATCTGGATGGGTATGATCAACATGTTTGTATGGCAGAAAAGCGTGTAATAGCGTTTCAATTGAAGGGCGGGGATGTTTGCTGTCTATCATACAATGAGACAGGTAATCTACCATTTCTTCATCTGGCATTTGGTCCCTTTTAATCAGCGGGCGGATATCATCTAATTTCAAACCGGTAAAGTTATGCGCTTTCATTGTTGCCAAATCCGAACCGCTTCCTTTTACCCACATGACTTCTATTTCACGGCCTCTAAAATCCTTTCCCGTTGTTTTCATAGATGTATTCCCCCCGCCCCAGTTGCAGACAGTGCGGTCTGACCCGATCAGATTGGACCTGTACACCAATTCGTCTACACCTTTAGGCAGCTGTGCAGCTCGGTCTGAATCCCATATATGTTTCACCATATTTGATATTCCTCCATCCCCTTTTATTTGTATCCGTTTTCATTATATATGATTTCCGTTTGTTTTTGAATTGTTTTTGTTTATTTTTGTTTTTAACAAAAAAGAAAGCAGCAGATATGCCGCTTTCTTTTTTCATTAAGATTCAATTTTAAATTTCTTCGTAATGTCCTGAAGTTCTTCCGCCATGTTTGCCAACGTTTCCGCTGAAGAGCTGATTTCTTCCATAGACGCAAGCTGTTCTTCAGCCGAAGCTGCGATATCCTGAATGCCTGCTGAGCTTTCTTTCGCCACTGCAGAAATATCTTCAACGGCACTTGACACTTCCTGCGATCCGGCTGACAGTTGTTCAACCGTCGCGTTCAAGTTTTGCAATTCGCCGGAAATTTGAGTTGTCATCTCATAGATTTGTTTAAAGCTTTCCGCTGTTTGATCCGTAATCTGCAAGCCTTCTTTCACTTCATGATTCACGGATTGGAACATTGAAAGTGAGGTGCTGATTTCCCTGACAATCTCTTGAATTAATCCTTCAATTTCCTTGGCGGAGTCTGCTGATTGTACAGCAAGTTTTCTAACCTCTTCCGCAACTACTGAGAAACCTCTTCCGTATTCTCCCGCTCTTGCCGCCTCAATCGCAGCATTTAATGCAAGCAGGTTGGTTTGATCAGCAATGCCATTAATCACATTCAAGATGCTTGTGATGTCTTGTGATTTTGTTTCAAGGCCCTTTACAACCGCTTCCGCTTTTTGAACGGATTGGTCAATTGTTTTCATCTGGCCGACTGTATGCTCCACCAGCTTTTCTCCGCTGCCCGCTGCCTCAGAGGACTGAATCGATGATTTCGTAATGGTTGAAGAGGCCTGAGCCACTTTTGAAATCCCCTCGTTCATTTGAGAAAGATGATTTGAGCTTGTTTCCAGTTTCTCGCTTTGTGCCTCGTTGCCATCTGAGAACTGTTCGATGGCAAGTGTAATATGTTCAGTTGCCTTGCTTGTTTGGGCTGCGCTTGCCGTCAGCTCCTCAGAAGATGAAGCAACGTTTTCTACAGACGTTTGAATAACGCCGATTACAGAACGCAATGATGCAGACATTTCATTAAAGCTTTCACCAAGCTGGCCAAACTCGTTTTTCGAGTGAATGTCAATGACTTCTGTGAGATCTCCGCTGCTGATTTTTGCAGACGTTGAGACAAGTTTTCTTAACGGCTTGGTGATGGCACGGATAATATAGAGTATGAGTATGCCGCCGATTACTATTGACACGCATAGAATGATAACCGCAGTGTTCAGCACCGGGCTTGAAGCATCTTGCAATTCACTGACAAAATATGTGCCCGCGATTTTCCAGCCAGTCAGTTTATTTGTCGTAAAGGCCATTTTCTTTTCTTTGCCTTCGAATGTATATTCAAATGAGCCTTCTTTTTTGGAATATACTTGGTTTGTCCAATCGCCGGAACCGGTTGTCCCCGGCTTAATGGTCGGATGGGCGATATATTTTTTGTTGCCTGTCGTAATAAATGCAAAGCCTTCTTTACCGATTTTGATTCTTTTTGATGCAGTAAGCACTTCATCCAGGTTTAAATCCAGCGCTATAACCCCTGAACCGTCTTTTAATTGTTTTGAAATTGTGACAACGATATCTCCTGTCGCTTCATCGGTATACGGTTCTGAGAAAACAGCTTGTCCTTTTTCCGCAACCGCCTGTTTGTACCAGTCACGTCCTGTCGGATCGAAGCCTTTCGGAACACCGCTATCCGGATATTTATAAAGCTTCTTATCTTCTGAAGCAGCATAGATTGCGCCTACATCGTCGTTAAGTGTCGTGTACTGCTTAAATTTCTCTTTCAGTAATGTTTTGTTTTTGCCTAGCAATATGTCTTTATCGACAGTCTCACTATAATAATCTATTGCTTTTACTTTATCTTCTAATTTATTTTGCAGCGTACTGTTTAGTTCTTCAACATTTCCCTTCGCACTGCTTATGAGCTCTCTGTCTAACGCATTCCAAGCTGATTGATAACTGAAATATGCTAAAACCCCAACCGGCAAAATAAGCACTGCCAGAAACGCAGCGATTAGCGGTTTGCTGATCGATGGCTGTTTGATCCATTGTATGAATTTTCCCATTCTCGTTGACTCCTCCTTTAAGATAAATCTAATATCGTCAAACTAGGATAAAAGGTTTAATAAAAAAACTAAAAAAACACCCAAGCGCAACAAGCTTGGGTGTTAAGGCTTATTATTCGATTTTGAATCGTTTGGTCATATCGCGAAGCTCTTCCGCCATAGAGGAAAGGGTTTCTGCTGACGAGCTGATTTCTTCCATGGAAGCAAGCTGCTCTTCGGCTGACGCCGCGATATCTTGTATATGCGCTGAGCTTTCTTTTGAAATCGATGCAATGTGCTCGGATGCTCCCGAAACTTCCTCAGAGCTCGCAGAAAGCTGCTGAACCGTCGCACTCATATTTTGCAGTTCGCCGGCGATTTGGTTCGTCATTTCAGAAATGCGTTTGAAGCTCATTTCTGTTTTATCTGTGATGTCAAGACCTGTCTGCACCTCTTGATTGACAGATTGGAACATGCCGAGAGATGTATTAATTTCCTTCACAATTTCGATGATTAATCCTTCAATCTCTTTTGCTGAATCTGCTGACTGTACTGCCAGTTTTCTTACTTCTTCCGCTACAACCGAGAAGCCGCGGCCGTACTCGCCTGCGCGCGCTGCCTCAATTGCTGCGTTTAAGGCAAGCAGGTTCGTCTGGTCTGCGATGCCGTTGATCACACGCAAAATGTTTGTAATATCTTTCGATTTCGTTTCCAATCCGCGTACGACTTGCTCCGCTTCTTTAACGGACTTGTCAATGACATTCATTTGGCCGACGGTTTGATGAACAAGCTTGCCGCCTTCACTTGCAATTTCTGTCGATTGAACAGATGAATCAGTGATCACTTCAGAAGCTTGAGCCATATTCGTCAATCCGTCATTCATTTGATAAATGTGCTCTGCTGCCGTTTCAATGTTTTCGTTTTGTTTTTCATTGCCGTTAGAAAATTGTTCAATCGCCAATGTAATGTGCTCTGTTGCCTTGCTCGTTTGCGCAGCTGATGCAGTGAGCTCCTCAGAGGAAGCGGCAACATTATCTACCGAATCCTGGATGGCGTGTATGAGAGAACGAAGTGACGACGCCATATTGTTAAAGCTTTTGCCGAGCTCGCCTAATTCATCTTTTGAACGGATATCAATGGTTTCCGTCAAATCTCCCTCGCTGATCCGCTTAGAGGAACCGACAAGCTGTTTCAGCGGTGTTGTAATCGATCGAATGATCAAAGTCATGACGATAATCCCTATGATAATAGCTGCGGCCAAGACAATTAAAGCAAGGTGAAGGACAGGCTGGGCTGCTTCATGGATTTCATCCAAATACATGGTGCCGCCGATCTTCCATCCCGTCAACTTGTTTGTGTCAAAGGCCATTTTTTTCTTATCGCCATCCATGGTGTATTGAAAATCGCCTTTATCAGCACTCAGCATCTTATCGAGCCAGTCGCCTTTTAATTCAGTTCCTGATTTTTCATTCGGGTGAGCGACAACTTTTTTGTCCTTCGTCATGATAAATGCGTAGCCTTGTGTGCCGATGTTGACTTTTTTGGTTGTTTTCAGCAGATTTTCAATCGTCATGTTGATTGCGATAACGCCTGAACCATCTTTTGTCTGCTGGGCGATTGTCACAACCATCGTATTTGTCGACGCGGTTTTATAAGGGTCTGTGATCACGACTTTCCCTTTATTTGCAACCGCTTTTTTGTACCAGTCGCGTTCAACCGGATTATAGCCGCTTGGCATCGGAAGATCCGGATAGCGGGTAAAGTGTCCTTTTGTGTCGCTTGTATAAATGGATTCTACATCCTTGTTAAGGCTGATATATTGTGAGAATTTCTCTGCAATGCTTGCATTGCTTTTTGCATTGTATTTCTCTTTTGTCAGCCATTCGCTGAAATAATCAGCACTGTTTTCTTTTTCGCTGATGCTGGTGTTAATGATTTCGTTTAATTGCTGTACATTTTCCAATGCGCTCCCCATCATCTGTCTGTCGAGTGAGCTGCTAGCCGATTGATACGCAAAGATCGCCAATATGACAACCGGTATGATAAGGATCGACAGAAAGGAAACGAGAAGCTTCCTTGTAATTGATCTTTGTTTTATGAGTTGGAGTATTTTTTTCATCATTCATTTCTCCTTTTTTATGCTACCCTTCATATCGGCTGGAAATGGGTAAATATATACAGCAAAAAAGAAGAAATTTAACAAAAGTAACTAATTTCCCATAAATAAATAGTATTTTAGACCTATTATTTATCTACTTTAAATTGTTTTGTCAGATCACGGAGTTCTTCAGACATTCTTTCAAGCGTCAGTGCAGATGAACTAATCTCCTCCATGGATGCCAGCTGTTCCTCAGCTGAAGCGGCGATATCTTGGATGCCATCCGAGCTTTCCTTAGAAATGGCTGTGATATCATTTGAAGCTGCGGAAATTTCTTGAGCTCCCGCTGACAGTTCCTCAACCGTCGCATTCATGTTTTGCAGCTCGGAAGCAATTTGATTGGTCATTTGCGATATATGTTTGAAGCTCTGTTTAGTTTCATCCGTCATGACAAGCCCTGTTTCAACTTCTTTGTTTACGGACTGAAGCACGTTCAGTGATGTGTGAATTTCTTTTACTATTTCACTGATCAGCGATTCAATTTCTTTTGCCGAGTCAGCCGACTGTACCGCGAGCTTTCTCACTTCCTCAGCGACGACTGAAAAGCCCCGTCCGTATTCACCCGCTCGGGCCGCTTCAATGGCGGCATTTAAAGCCAATAGATTGGTTTGATCCGCAATGCCGTTGATGACACGCAAAATATTTGTGATATCCTTTGATTTGATCTCCAGCCCTTTCACCACATGTTCCGCTGCTTTAACGGAATGGTCAATTGTGTTCATTTGGCCTGCTGTTTTCTGGACGAGTGTCTCCCCTTTACTTGACACTTCTGTTGAATCTGCGGATGTTTCTGTAATCACTGCTGCAGCCCGCGCCAGCTCTGCTAATCCGTCATTCATTTCATTAATTTGTTCGGTTGTCGTTTCTATTTTCTCGCTTTGGCTTTCACTGCCGTTTGAAAATTGCTCGATAGCCATCGTAATGTGCTCAGTAGCTCTGCTTGTCTGGTCTGCCGATGCAGTCAGCTCTTCAGACGATGAGGCAACGTGTTCTACTGAGTCTTTGATCCCGTGAATGAGCGAGCGAAGCGAGTGTGCCATATGATTGAAGCTCTCGCTCAGAACACCGAGTTCATCTTTTGAATTGATTTCAATCGTTTCGGTTAGATCGCCTTCACTAATTTTTTCAGCGGATGCGACAATGCGTCTCAATGGCTTTGTGATGGACCGAATCACAAAATAAATCGCCGTCATTCCAGCTGCGATGGCAATCGCCAGAACGATTGAAGCCATGATCAGAACCTTGCTTGCAGCATCGTGAATCTCGTTTGCATACATCGTACCGCTGATTTTCCAGCCTGTTGTTTCGCTTGTTGCAAATGCCATTTTTTTCTTTTTGCCTTTGTACGTATATTCAAAGTCCCCGCTCTTATCCTTGTAGAGCTTATCAACCCAGTCCCCTTTTAGCTCTGTTCCCGCTTTTTCTCCGGAGTAGGCGATGACTTTCTTGTTTTGGTTCAAGATAAAAGCATAGCCTTCTTTTCCGATATGGATTCCTTTCGCAGTAGTGACTAAGTCATCAATTTTCATATCAATGGCGACAACGCCTGATCCATCCACCGTTTGACGGGCGATGGTGACGACCATTTTTCCTGATGAAATCGATTCATAAGGCTCAGTGACAATTGTTTTGCCTTTATTGGCCGTTGCTTCTTTGTACCAATCTCGATCCAAAGCATTAAAGTCACTTGGCATGTCAGCGTACGGATAACGGGTGAATTCCCCGTCTTTGCTGCTGGAGAATACCGCAGCGACATTATCATTCATTTGGATAAATTGTTTAAATTCCTGTTTCAGCTCTGTTTTCTTTTTATCCTGAAATTTTTCTGCTGTAGCCCAATCGCTGAAATACGCGAGGCTTTTTTCAGTCGTGCTGATTTTATCATCAATGATGTGATCTAATATCTGAACATTTTCCTTTGCGCTTTGCGTCATCTGTACATCAAGTGAGGCAACTGCTGATTGATAAGCGCTAACCGAAAGGGCGGTTATCGGAACAATTAAGATCAGCAGGAAAGAAATAATAAGTCTCCTTGCAATTGATGATCTGCGAATAGTGGTGAGTGTTTTTTTCATTTCCTTTTGAACCTTCTTTCAATAATTTACAAATTATATCGGCGGATCTTCCTTTAAATTACATTGAAAATGGAGGAAAAAATGAAAAATAGTTCTAAATTCACCTGTTAAACTAGGACTTTATTATTGTTTACCATATAAAAAAACAGCGCTTTGATGCGCTGTTTTTTGGCTTTTACTCGATTTTAAATTGTTTCGTCAGATCACGAAGCTCTTCTGCCATCTGCGCAAGAGTGGTCGCTGAGGAACTGATTTCTTCCATGGAAGCAAGCTGTTCTTCAGCTGATGCGGCAATGTCCTGGATGCTTGCCGAGCTTTCTTTCGACACGTCTGCAATGCCGCTGACTGCTGCTGAAACATGCTGTGAACGGTCTGACAGCTTCTCGACGGTGGAATTCATCGTCTGCAGCTTGCCCGCGATTTCGTTTGTCATGCTGAAAATGCTCTGGAAGCTTTCTTTTGTATTGTCTGTGACAACAAGTCCGGACTGTACTTCCTGATTGACCTCTTTAAACATGTGAAGAGAGGTTTCGATTTCTGCGACGATTTCTTGGATCAGCTTTTCGATTTCTTTTGCTGAATCGGCTGATTGGACAGCCAGCTTGCGCACTTCCTCCGCTACAACAGAGAAGCCGCGTCCTGACTCTCCGGCACGCGCCGCTTCAATGGCTGCGTTTAGTGCAAGCAGATTTGTTTGGTCAGCGATTCCGTTGATGACTCTCAAAATGCTTGTGATGTCTTTTGATTTTCCTTCTAAGCCTTTGACAACAGCTTCAGCCTGCTGAACAGATTGATTAATCGAGTTCATTTGTCCGACTGTCTGCTGCACAAACTTCTCACCCGTTCCGGCAATTTCCGTTGATTGGATAGATGCCTTTGTAATATCTGACGATGTTTGTGAGACTTGCTGAAGTCCTTCATTCATTAAGTTCAGCTGATGAGAGCTGGATTCAACCTTTTCGCTTTGCTCCTCGTTTCCGTTTGAAAACTGCTCAATCGCCATCGTAATATGCTCGGTGGCTTTACTCGTCTGCCCGGCAGATGCGGTAAGCTGTTCGGAAGATGCGGCCACATTGTTCACCGAGTCCTGAATAGCGCTGATCAGAGAGCGGAGAGATTGTCCCATTTCATTGAAGCTTTCCCCAAGCTCCCCAAGCTCATCCTTTGAATGGATTTCGATCGTTTCGGTCAGATCCCCCCTGCTGATCGTTTTCGATGATTGGACAAGACATTTTAACGGTTTTGTAATCGAACGAACGATAAACAGAATTAAAATTCCGCCTGCCACAATCGAAGCAATCAGCACGATCATTCCTGTTGTCAGCACAGACTTTGAGGCATCCTTAATTTCATCCATATACATTGTGCCGGCTATTTTCCAACCAGTCAGTTCGTTTGTAGTATAGGTCATCTTTTTATCTTCGTTATTAAGAGTATACTGGAGTTCACCGCTGTCATTCGCATACATTTTGGCTACCCAGTCGCCTGAAAGCTTTTCTCCAGCCTTATGGTTCTTGTGGGCGACATAGGTTTTGTTTTTTGTTGCAATGAAAGCATAACCTTCTTTTCCGACCTTGATTTGTTTCATTTGTTCTAACAATTTATCAATGGTAATATCCATGGCGACAACGCCAGATCCGTCCTTCAGCTCCTGTGCAATGGTAATGACCATGCTTCCGTCACTCGCAGCCACGTAAGGATCTGTCACGACAATTTCACCGCCGGCCTTCATCGCATCCTGGTACCAAGGGCGTTGTCTCGGGTCGTATCCGTCCGGCAATTTTTCTTTTGGCGCTTGTACGTAAGTGCCGTTATCTGCGCCCCCATAAATTCTGGCTACTCCTTGATTAATAGATACATATTGTGAAAATTTAGCTTTGATCTCTTCTTGATTAGATTTCCCTTTGAATGCGGATCTTTTAAGAGATTCACTGAAAAAGGTGACTGCTTTCGCTTTTTCTCCCAGATTATTTGTAACAGTTGTATTAAATGTATCGACACTGTTTTTCGCATTTCCCATAATTTCCTGATCCAGCTTTCCGCTGGCGCTTCGGTAAGAACTAAATTCTAATATAAGAATAGGGATAATGAGAATCGCGATAAATGAGACGATTAATTTCTTTGAAATAGACGGTTTCTTCAGCCAATTGATAAAAGTCTTCATGTCACTTGCTCCTTCAGGTTTGATACAGTATATATCGGCTGCTTAAAAAAGTTTTAAAATAAAAAATGGAAGAAGTTCTTTTTGGCTGTCTTCTGTCTTTTTAACTTTCATTGCCCAAGCCCTTTGCATATCTTATAAAAAACAAGGGGGGCTAAACATGATTATTGTATCAGGACAATTGCTCCGTCCCCAGGATATTGAAAATTGGCAGATTGATCAAAATCTGAATCCGCTGTTAAAAGAGATGATTGAGACGCCTGTTCAGTTTGATTATCATTCAATTGCTGAACTGATGTTTGAGCTTAAACTGCGGATGAATATTGTAGCAGCGGCAAAGACGCTGCACAAAAGCGGGGCGAAGTTTGCCACTTTTTTAAAAACATACGGGAATACAACGTATTGGAGGGTTTCACCGGAGGGCGCCTTGGAGCTGAAATACAGAATGCCGCCTTCAAAAGCGATTCGGGACATTGCAGAGAACGGCCCGTTTTATGCGTTTGAATGCGCAACCGCAATCGTTATCATTTATTACTTGGCCTTAATCGATACAATCGGAGAAGATAAATTCAATGCCAGCTTTGACAGAATTATTTTATATGACTGGCATTATGAGAAATTGCCGATATATACGGAAACAGGACACCACTTTTTCCTTGGAGATTGTTTGTATTTTAAGAATCCTGAATTTGATCCACAAAAGGCGCAATGGAGAGGCGAAAATGTAATTTTACTGGGGGAAGATAAATATTTTGCCCATGGTCTTGGAATCTTAAACGGACAGCAAATTATTGATAAGCTGAATTCTTTTAGGAAAAAAGGAGCCTTACAGTCAGCCTACCTTCTGTCTCAGGCGACCAGACTGGATGTTCCGTCTCTTTTCCGCATCGTCCGCTAAAAAGCCCCATCGCCTATTTTCCGGACGGTGGGGTTTCAAATGCCTTTCGTTTTCGATAGAAGGGGGCTGTGCCGAAATATTGGTTCGCAGCCCACTCCATTTTTTCAAGGTCATTTCTTGTCACGATTGGATCCTGGCTGCTCCATTTGATAAAGCGGACAAAATAGTAGCCTTTGATAGGAACCATTGTAACTTTTGAGTGAGGCCAGCCTTCAAATACAAACTCAATTTTCCCTCTTTTTTTATAAGAATATTGAAGAATGTTCATATCTGTCACCTCAGTTTATCAAGTTACGTTCGGCAAAGCTCGGTACGTTTACATCCATTGATTGACTATCCCTCATGCAGGCTTTCCTGAAAACAAAGGATGAGGCGCGTGTCTCTTTCCCGCGCTTTTTATTTTGCATATGGATTAGCTTTTCGAGCATGTCGTGACTGAGATAGCCGAATGCCAAGCGCGCCTTCATTCGATAAAGCGGCAGCCGAGGCGGGTGTGACAAGCCCTCCGGCTATCGGCGCTTGTTCAGCGATCATGCTTTTGTCACTATTATCCCATCATTTTGATATAGCATGTCCGGGTGCGAGGGCCGTCAAATTCGCAGAAATAAATGCCCTGCCACGTTCCAAGAATGAGCCGGCCGTTTTCCACAATGACATGCTGTGAAGCTCCGACCGTACTCGACTTCATGTGTGCAGCTGTATTGCCCTCCATATGGCGGTCCAGCTCATGTTCCCACGGATATACCTCATCAAACCTTCTGAGCATATCTTTTTTGACGTCCGGATCGGCATTTTCATTAATTGTAATACCCGCAGTCGTATGCGGACAGTAAATCAGCGCTGCGCCGCTCGTTATACCTGTTTCTTGAAGAAACGCTTCCACCTCCCGGGTGATATCAATCATTTCATCTCGTTTTGTCGTTTTGATTTGCAGTGTTTTCAGCATTTGTTTCTCCTTTCTTTTGTCCGCTCTATTAATTCGTTCTGTGTTCTTTTTTTCCTGTTAAACCGCTCTCATAAACCTGATACAACAAAAAAACTCCAGTCTAAGGCTGGAGATTAGCGCCATAGATATATTCTTGCTTCATACGGCTTTAAGAGTACTGATGTCATATGCTTGTGCGGCTCTGTTTCAATATTTGACAAGACGAGTGCATCTGATGACAATGGCAATCCAGAGTGCCTGAACAACGCCGGTGTTCCTGTCAGATTGGCCGCAATCAGTGCAGTATGGCTCTCGTTTTTCCGAAGATATGCAAAGATTTGCTGATCTTCCGGTAAAATGAGCTCGTATGTCCCGTTAATAAAAACATCATATGTTGGGCGCAGCTTGATCAAGCTTTTGTAAAAATGGTAAACGGATGTTTTATCGTTTTTTTGCGCCTCGGCATTCAGCCATTTGTAATTCTCATTGATTCCGATCCACGGTTTGGCCTCAGAAAATCCGGCGTATGGACCAGCATTCCATTGCATCGGCGTTCGCGAATTGTCTCTTCCCTTTTTCCAGACAATCTTCATCACATCCTCGTGTGATGCGCCTTTCGCTGTTTTTGTTTCATACAGGCGTTTCATTGCGACATCATCATAGTCCTCAATAGAGGGAAAAGCCACGTTCGTCATCCCGAGTTCCTGTCCCTGATAAATAAACGGTGTGCCTTTCATGAGAAAATAAACAGCGGAAAGCGCTTTTGCACTTTCTTTCAGGTACACTCCGTCATCTCCCCACACAGAAACTGAACGGGGCTGGTCGTGATTCTCCATAAACAAAGCATTCCAGCCGATCCCTTCCAGACTGTCCTGCCAGTCAGTTAAAATTCGTTTAAAAGAGGCGATATCAATACTTTCATTAATCTCTACATCCCACAGGCCGAGATGCTCAAATTGAAAAATCATGCTGAATATGCCGTTTTTTTCTCCAGCCCAATCAGCTGCTTCCTTTGCAGCGACGCCGTTTGCTTCACCAACTGTCATAATCGGATAGCGGGAAAATGTGTTTTCCTTCAGTTCTGTTAACAAATCCATAATGCCGTCAGCATTCATATGATAAGGAAAGGAAGGGACATAGTCCAGCCCCTTTGGATTCGGCATGTTGGGAAACCCTTCTTTTTTCTTAATATGCGTAATGGCATCCACCCGAAATCCGTCAATTCCTTTATCAAGCCACCAATTGATCATGTCATAAACGGCATTCCTCACCTTTTCATTTTCCCAATTCAAATCAGGCTGTTTTTTATCAAAAAGGTGAAGATAATACTGGCTTGTCTTTTGATCATACTCCCAAGCCGCCCCGCCGAAAATGCTTTCCCAATTGTTAGGCGCTTTTCCGTTTTTGCCGTCTTTCCAAATATACCAGTCGCGCTTTTCCGAGTATATGGATGAACGGGATTCTATGAACCATGGATGTTCGTCGCTTGTGTGGTTCACAACGAGATCCATAATCAGCTTCATGCCCAGATCATGAATGTCACCAAGCAGCTCGTCAAAATCTTCCATCGTGCCAAACTCGCTTAATATGTTTTGATAATCCCTGATATCATAGCCATTATCGGCATTCGGTGAATCATACAGCGGGCAAATCCATATGACGTCAGCGCCCAGCTCTTTTATGTAAGAAAGCTTGGATCTGATTCCTTGAATATCCCCGATTCCGTCGCCATTTGAATCTTTAAAACTGCGGGGGTAAATTTGGTAAACAACGGCTTCCTTCCACCAAGCCTTTTTCATACAGCCACTCCTTCCCAGTGTACCGGTCTTATATATCCTATGTAGAAAAAAGGCTTCACAGCATTGCTTTTTAAGAAATGACTTGATGACACAAAAAACAGCCGTTCGTTCCCCGGCTGTTTTTTATCAAAAATCGGTTTTTTTTATTTCTACAAAACGGATATGATGATCTTCGGCGTCGAGGATTTTAAATTCACAGCCCTCCGCGTGTATCACATCTCCTGCTTTCAGCTCCATTTTTTGCGTTAGAAGCCAGCCTGCAATCGTATCAATTTCTTCATTTTCAATCGCAATGTCGAGCAGGTCATTCACTTCGTCTATTAGCGCTTTTCCATCCATCACATAATGGTGCTCGCCCTTTTTCAGGATGTGCGGTGTTTCATCCTGATCATACTCATCGCGGATTTCCCCGACGATTTCCTCGATAATATCCTCTACAGTGACAAGCCCCGCCGTTCCCCCGTATTCATCTACGAGAATCGCCATGTGAATCCGCTCCTTCTGCATGCGGATTAAAAGCTGCTGAACAGGAATGCTTTCAATGACTCTGATAACAGGCCTCATGATTTGATTCAGCTTTATCGGCTGGCCGAGAAAATAAGCTTTAAACATGTCTTTGCTGTTGATGATCCCTAAAATATGATCCTTGTCATCTTTGATGACAGGGTAGCGTGTATACCGTTCATTAATAATAAGATGAATTGCCTCTTCAAGCGACTGCTCCAGAGAGATAACCGCAATTTCTGTCCGCGGAATCATAATCTCTCTCGCTACCCGGTTGTCAAATTCAAAAATCTTATTTACATAGCGGAATTCAGACTGATTGATTTCTCCCTTTTCATAGCTTTCTGAAAGGATCAGCCTCAGTTCCTCCTCGCTGATGACAACCTCATGCTCCTTCACTGAATGAAAGCCAAACAAATTCACAAGAAAACTTGCAGAGCCGTTTAATGCTTTAATAAACGGGTACGTGATTTTATAAAACCAGATCAGCGGCTTTGCAATCCATAAGCTTACAGCTTCAGCTTTTTGAATAGAAACCGTTTTCGGGGCAAGCTCCCCCATCACCACATGCAAAAAAGTGACGATGATAAATGCAACTACAAATGTGACAATGTGGTTAAACGGTTCCGGCATGCCTGTCATTGTAAATAAGGGATGAAGAAAACGTTCAAATGTAGGTTCACCAAGCCATCCAAGGCCGAGGGCAGTAATCGTAATCCCGAGCTGGCAGGCTGATAAATACTCGTCAAGATTGGAGATGATTTTATGTGCGGCTAGCGCTCGGCTGTCACCGCTTTCGATGAGCTGATTGATTTTTGAACCTCTGATTTTGACGATCGCAAATTCCGCTGCAACGAAAACAGCCGTAATGCCAATCAAAACAAAAATGGCGATCAGTTGTAAAATAAGCAAAAAAAGCCCTTACCATAAATGGTAAGGGGCCACCTCCTTAACGTTAATTCTCATCACGACCGTTTAAGAAAATCATCACAAAACGAAGTAGTTCAAACAGGGATACCAGGGCGGCGGCCACATACGTTAAGGCAGCAGCGCTCAGCACTTTATTTACCCCATTTTCTTCATTGTTTCGGATGAATCCTTCTGACACAATAATCTGCTTCGCACGTGAACTTGCATTGAATTCGACAGGCAATGTAATCAGCTGAAAAAAGACAGCCGCTGAAAACAGTATGATGCCAAGCCCGATCAGATTCAGGCTGCCGAGAAGCATGCCTCCTAAGAAAAGCAAAGGAGCTACACCGGATGCAAAATTTACGACTGGGAAGATTTTATGTCTCAGCACAAGCGCACCATATGACTCCTGATGCTGCAAGGCATGTCCGACTTCATGGGAAGCTACGGATATGGCGGAAATTGAGCGGCCGTAATAGACCGGCTCAGATAAACGCACCACCCGTCTTGTCGGGTCGTAATGGTCTGTTAAAGTGCCTCTTACCGGTTCGACCGGCACGTCGTAAAGACCGTTTATATCTAAAATCCGTCTTGCGGTTTCTGCCCCTGTACGTCCGCTTGAAGCTTCCACTTTTGAATATTTTTCAAAGTTGCTCTTTACTTTAAATTGTGCCCAAAACGACAATCCCAATGCGGCTATTGTTAAAAATATAAACAGCATTTTTTCATCATCCTTTTTCCATGATCATTTCTCTATTACATTATTTTAATGAGTTTTCTTTCCCGTGTACAGAAATGCGCTTTTTCTTCCGGCTTGGAGCACACAATCCAATCAGCAAAAAGAACAGGCCTGCTGAAAACAAATAAAAGGCGAAACTGCCGGCCAGTTCTTTCAGAAAATGAAGCCAGGAGAAGCTGCCGGAAAAGTGATTATATGAATTCAAATCGAAAATAAACAAAATCACCGCGGATGCCGCCAGCTGCGTACCGATCAAAACCACGATCGTTCTTTGAAAGATCGTCATCTTTTTCATCCTTTTTGTTTTAGTTTATGGAGAAATCCGGTTTTATATGTTTTGTACATTTTTTGAAAAACATCACCGAAAGTGGGACATACTGTTAGAAAAAAGCACGGGTGTGATGGAAGCTATGAAAGTGACGAGTGAGGAAAGGGAACAGCTGAGCACAGCAATCGACCGAATGAATGAAGGACTGGACGCGTTTATCCAGCTTTATAATGAATCGGAAATTGATGAACCGCTTATTCAGCTTGATGATGATACAGCCGAGTTAATGAAGCAGGCCCGAGATAAGTACGGCCAGGAAAAGCTAAATGAGAAATTAAATACAATTATTAAACAGATTTTATCCATCTCAGTATCTGAAGAAGGAGAAAAAGAATGAAATCAAATCGGATATTTATTTCATGGCTCAGGTGGCCGTTATTTATCCGAATCGGGGTTATTATTTTATGTCTGATTCTTTTGTTCGGCCAAATTATTTATATACTTGAGCCTAAGCAGTTCACTTCGGTATTCGAAGGCATTTGGTGGGCTGTCGTAACGGTTTCGACAGTCGGTTATGGAGACTATGTGCCGCACACGCCGCTGGGACAGGCAGCCGGAATACTGCTGATTTTGAGCGGAGCAAGCTTTGTCACAGCATATTTCGCTACGTTATCAGCGGCCGCATTCAGCAGACAGCATCGCTACATCGAAGGAAAAGTTGCTTACAAAGGCCGGGACCACATCATTCTGATCGGGTGGAATGAAAAAACAAACCGGCTTTTGAAGGACCTTCAGCTTGCCGCCCCTTCCAAAACAGTCGTACTAATCGATGAATCCTTGACAGAAGGCCCGCTTATTGAAAACGTTCATTTCATACGCGGGCACGCTGCCGATGATGGGACACTGAAACGGGCCAATATTACTGAAGCGGAATCAGTGATGATTACTGCCGATCAGTATAAAAGTGAAACTGATGCTGATATGCTGTCAGTGCTGACTCTTTTATCTGTTAAAGGGCTTAATCCCCTTGCTTACTGCATCGTCGAGATTTTGACTGACCGTTTTGTCACCAATGCGGAGCGGGCAGGTGCAAACCAAATCATCGGAACTTCAGAATTTATCAGCCGGGCGATGCTGCAGCATTACCAAGTCAAGTTACGGCCGTCTAAACAGCAGAACGGAATCAAGCTGACACTTGATCAGCATGTGGAGCTTCTTGCTGTTCCTGACGAACTAAAGGGAGCGGCTTACAAAACCTGTGTTCTCTATTTCCTTGATCACAACACAACAATTATAGGCGTACAAAAAGAGGAGGGGCCGATGATTTCCCCTCCTCTTACATACAAGGTGCTCGAAACAGACCAATTCCTTGCCATCTAGTGTAACAGAACATCCTCCAATTCTTTCACGAGAGAGGCTCCGATATCCAAAAATGCCGGATCAATTTCCGCGTCCCGCCTTTCCGGTTCGGAAAATTGATTAAACAGTGATTGGAAAGGCCCTCCCTCGGCGTGATCGTCAACATCCGCCTGAAACACCTGTCTCAGCATAAATGGCGTTCCGATCCGGACGGCCGCTCCTCGTTCATCGAGACTGCCCTGTACCGCATTGACGGGAATTCTTAAAAATAAATAGCCGTCTCTATCATCAATTTTATAATCAAAGTAGCCATGATCGTATTCCCAGCCGCCGTTTATCACATAACCGAGCGGCTTCATCACTTGTTCCAGTTCTTGAAGCAGAAAATACTGCCCATCTATCGCGGAAGGTATTGGTATCATCAGAATGCCCCTTTTTTCACTTATCCTGTCCCGCCGAACAAGACTTCATTCAGAGGCGCACTACATGGAAATCGTTGTTTCTTTCGCGCGTCCAACAGAAAAGAAAGCGCATTCAATTAAGAAGTAAACAGCCATTGCTGCTGCAAGCCATGCAGCTGAATCCCAAGACACATAAACAACCGTTGCATAGAGTCCTAATTTAGTGAAAAGAGTATGGGTTCGTTTTAAATGCAAAATCCGATGTACCGCATCGGTAAAAAGGGCAAGCGGCAAACCAATGAGAAGAAAGGCGTCGATGAAAACATGTGACAGCGTGCCGCCAAAGCTTGAAGAAAACTCTGTATACACGGCATCAAAGGAGATAAGGAAACTTAAAATAGCTGCAGAAAAACCGGCAATGATGAGATGTTTAACCAATTGTTTCATGAACATCAGCACCTTTCGGATTTTATAAAAAGCCGACCGGCAAATGCCAGTCAGCTTTCTCACATTAATCTTCCAGACGTTTTTCAAGCTCTGCTTTTTTCTCTTCAAAGCCAGGTTTGCCGAGTAACGCAAACATATTGACTTTATACGCTTCTACACCAGGCTGGTCAAACGGATTGACGCCAAGGAGGTAACCGCTCATCGCGCAGGCTTTTTCGAAGAAATATACAAGGTATCCAAAAGTATATGCATTCAGCTCAGGAATGTTAACGATTAAGTTCGGAACATTTCCGTCTGTATGGGCAAGCATTGTACCTTGGAATGCTTTTTTGTTAACGAAATCAACAGTTTTACCGGCTAAATAGTTCAAGCCGTCAAGATCGTTATCCGCTTCCTCAATTGTCAGTTCATGTTTAGGTTTCTCTACGTTCAGGACCGTTTCGAATAAATCTCTGCGGCCTTCTTGTACATACTGGCCTAAAGAATGAAGGTCTGTAGAATAGTTCGCTGAAGAAGGATAAATGCCCTTCTCATCTTTCCCTTCGCTTTCTCCGAACAGCTGCTTCCACCATTCCGCAAAGTATTGAAGCGCCGGTTCGTAGTTGATGAGCATTTCAATTGTTTTGCCCTTATTATAAAGGACATTGCGAACAACCGCATATTGGTATGCTGGGTTATCTTCCAGTTCAGATGTTGCAAAATCTTTGCTCGCATCCAGGGCGCCTTTCATCATGTCATCAATGTTGACGCCGCTGACAGCAATCGGCAAGAGACCTACAGCTGTTAAAACTGAATAACGGCCGCCGACATCGTCAGGAATAACGAATGATTCGAAGCCTTCTTCGTTAGAAAGCGTTTTTAATGCGCCGCGCTCTTTATCAGTTGTTGCATAAATCCGCGCTTTCGCTTCTTCTTTACCGTATTTCTCTTCAAGAAGCTTGCGGAAAATACGGAAAGCGATTGCAGGTTCAGTTGTCGTACCTGATTTAGAAATCACATTAATAGAGAAGTCAACATCTTCAAGAAGATCCATGACGTCTCTCATATAAGATGAACTGATGTTGTTCCCGATAAAAATGACTTGCGGATTGCCGCGTTTTGCTTTTGGCAAAGTGTTATAAAACGCGTGATTCAGCGCTTCAATCGCTGCCCGCGCTCCAAGATAAGAACCGCCAATGCCGACAACAAGCAAGACATCAGAGTCAGATTTGATTTTTTCCGCACTTTTTTTGATGCGCGCGAATTCTTCTTTATCATAATGTTCAGGGAGGTCCACCCAGCCTAGAAAATCGCTGCCCGCGCCTGTTTTTTCATGGATATTATGGTGTGCTGTTTTTACAAAGTCCCGCAGATATGTAAGTTCATGTTCGTTGAAGAAAGTCAACGCTTTTGAGTAGTCAAAGCGTACATGCGTCATTGCTTGTCCCTCCATAACGGTATAATGTTTTCATCTTTCACTTTATATGAACTTATCTGTGAAATCAAGTCAAGAAGAAAGGGCGGAATGACTGGATTCCGCCCTTTGAGTTTATAGAGACGCGCGAAGGATGGCAAGCACGTCATCTTTGTTCAGTTTTTGGAAGTTGCCGAAGCCGCCGTGTTCCATTTCCTTGGCTGCGATATCAGCAATCAGCTCAAGCTTTTCTTCTCCAATATTGTAATCAGCAAGACGGGAAGGTGCACCGAGGCTTGTCCAGAACGCAGACAGTATATCGATTCCTTCAAGCGCAATTTCTTTATCTGTTTTGCCTTCAGTATCAATGTCAAACATGTTGAGCATAAGGTTTTTAAAACGGCCTACATTTGTATCAAGCGTGTATCTCATCCAGTTTGGGAACAGTATTGCCAAACCGCCCGCGTGCGGAATATCATATACAGCTGAAACAGCGTGTTCCATTGTATGAGAAGCCCAGTCACCGAAGTATCCCATTTGGAGCGTGCCGTTTAAAGCAATAGTACCAGCATACAAAATCGTTTCACGAAGTTCGTAGTTTTCCAGATCTTCAAGAAGCTTAGGAGCTGTTTCGATGACCGTCTGCAAAACAGCAAAGCACATTCTATCCTGAAGCGGCGTGTTTTCAACATTATGGAAGTATTGTTCGAATACGTGGCTCATCATGTCAACCATGCCGTATACTGTTTGATTTTCTGGAACGGTGAACGTATTTTCAGGGTCTAAAATAGAGAAACGCGGATGAGTGACATTGCTGCCCCATACAAATTTCTCGTTTGTTTCCCAGTTTGTAATCACGGAATCAGGGTTCATTTCAGACCCTGTTGCAGCAAGAGTTAAAACAGTGCCAAACGGCAGCGCATCCTCCGCTGTTACTTTTTTGCTGAAAATATCCCAAGCGTCGCCATCGTATTTGACGCCCGCTGCGATTGCCTTTGTACAGTCAATCACACTGCCTCCGCCTACAGCAAGCAGAAAATCAATGTCATGCTCTCTGCAAAGTCCTATGCCTTTTTCCACTGTTGCAAGACGCGGGTTCGGCTCTACACCTGACAGCTCATGAACAACAGCGCCCTCTTCTTTTAAAATGCCTGTGACTTGATCATAAAGGCCGTTGCGTTTAATGCTGCCGCCCCCGTAAACAAGCAGTACATTCTTGCCGTATCGTTTGAATTCTTTTCTTAATTGTTCAAGCTGACCTTTTCCAAAAATCAGCTTTGTCGGATTATAATAAGTGAAATTTTCCATAGTAAAACCTCCAAATGATGCTGGTAAAAAACAGATTTTCCATTGTAACATAAGTTGACAAAAAGAAAAAGGGAAGCAGCCAAACGGCTATTTCCCCTTTTTTTATAGAGATGCTTTCAAAATTGACAGCACATCTTCTTTGTTGAGTGCTTTAAATTGGCCGAATGTACCGTTAGCCATTGCCTTGTCAGCAATTGTGTCAAGCTGCTCATCATTAATATCATAATCAGCAAGACGGTTCGGAGCACCAAGGCTTGTCCAGAATGCGGACAGCTTATCGATACCTTCAAGTGCGATTTCTTCATCTGTTTTACCTGCTTCTTCAACATCAAACACGCGAACTGCAAGCTGTTTCATGCGGGCAGGGTTTTCAGACAATGTGTGTCTCATCCAGTTCGGGAACAAAATTGCCAGTCCGCCGGCATGCGGAATATCATAAACGGCTGATACTGCATGTTCAATATTATGAGTAGCCCAATCCCCTCTTGCCCCCATAGAAAGCATGCCGTTTAATGCGATTGTTCCTGTGTACAGGATTGTCTCACGCAATTCGTAATTTTCGAGATCATTAATCAGCTTAGGCGCTGTTTCAATGACTGTACGCAGAAGTGATTCACACATGCGGTCCTGATACGGCGTGTTTGATACATGATGGAAGTATTGTTCGAATACGTGGCTCATCATGTCAACCATCCCGTAGATCGTGTGGTTTTTAGGTACGGTGAATGTATTCACCGGATCAAGAATCGAGAATTTAGGGAATACGAGCGGGCTGCCCCAGCCGTATTTTTCTTTTGTTTCCCAGTTTGTAATAACAGATCCTGAGTTCATTTCTGAACCAGTCGCAGCGAGAGTCAATACTGTTCCGAATGGTAAAGCATCTTTTGGCTGATGTTTTTTCGTAACGATATCCCACGCATCACCATCATACTTTGCTCCTGCGGCAATCGCTTTTGTACAGTCGATTACGCTTCCGCCTCCGACAGCCAGCAAGAAATCAATGTTGTGTTCTTTACAGATGGCAACACCTTTATTAACAGTCGACACTCGCGGATTCGGTTCCACACCTGCTAATTCATGCACGGTCGCTCCGGCTTTATTCAGCTGTTCAATCACTTGATCATATAAGCCGCTGCGTTTAATGCTGCCGCCTCCGTACACAAGCAATACGTTTTTTCCGTAAGGTTTGAGTTCCTCCGGAAGTCTTTCCACTTCGCCGCGCCCGAAAATTAATTTGGTCGGATTCCAGTATGTAAAGTTTTGCATGACATCTCCTCCTTAGATTTTTTATTATGCAGAATGTCCTCACCACATGTAAAGCAATTAGCTCTCACCGATCAGCATACCAGATGGTTTTATTTTGCAGGATGCTGGGAAAGAAGCTGATATAAGCGAGGGCAGGCCAGCTTCCCTCATATGGAGAATGCATGTATAGATTCTCCAATATGTCACAATCTATAACTGTTTTAATAATTCATGGAGGAGGTTGCAAAACATGAGTACCATTCAAAGAATTTGTCTTGTATTAACCATCATTGGCGCCATTAACTGGGGACTGATCGGATTTTTCCAATTTGACTTAGTAGCGGCTATCTTCGGCGGCCAAGGGTCAGCTCTTTCCCGAATCATTTACGGACTTGTCGGAATCGCCGGCTTAATCAACCTCGGTCTGCTATTTAAGCCAAACGAGGAAAGATCACGTGAAGAAGCAGCAAATCCTGAAATGCGATAGGATATCTATCACGCTGAAATAGGTTTTTGCATGAAATCAAAAGCACCGAACATTCCTGTCCGGTGCTTTTTTTCATGCTTATTTTTTGATAAGGTCTTTGCGGTTGGACATTTCGATCCACTCTTCAAGCTTATCTTTTAATGTGTTGAAACCTTGTGGTGTAGAAGCTTCTTCGCTTACGTGAGCAGCTTTAGGTTTTCTTGGTTTGCTTTCTTTTTTCTCAGGCGCAGCTTGTGTCGCACGAATTGAAAGGCTGATTTTGCCTTTTTCTTCATCAACAGCAAGTACCTTTACTTGTACTTCGTCGCCAACTGAAAGGTGCTCGTTGATATCTTTTACGAAACCGTGAGTCACTTCAGAAATGTGTACTAAACCTTGAGTTTCTTCATCTAATGCAACAAACGCACCATACGCTTGTAATCCTGTAACTTTACCAGTGTAAACACTGCCCACTTCAAATTTTGCTGCCATTCATAACAACTCCTAAGTTAAATTATATATCTGTTTATACGCAATTTAAAATTATATCATACATGTCTTATTTCCGCAAAGAAAACTTTTTTATAAAAAATCAGGTTTATGCACAGCAAAAAGGGGGTAAACTGAAAAATACCAAAGGCTTTCTAGTATTCCCCCCTTTTATTGGATGCGAACAAAAGGTTCGTATCTTTTTTTATGTTGTTTTGTGCAGGAAGCGTTTCATTCTGACTAACGCTTCTTGAAGCTGTTCAATCGAGGTTGCGTATGAACAACGGATATATCCCTCACCGCTCGGACCAAACACACTTCCAGGAACAACTGCCACTTTTTCCTGCGTAAGTAGCTCCTCAGCAAACTGTTCTGAGCTCATTCCCGTGCTTTTAATAGATGGAAAAGCATAGAAAGCGCCGCCCGGATGATGACAGCTGAGACCGATTTCATTGAGCGATTCTACAAACAGATTCCGTCTTCTTCGATAGCTTTTTTTCATTTTTTCTACGTCTTCCATGCCGTTCTTCAGGCCTTCAAGGGCGGCAAACTGCGCCATTGCGGGCGCGCACATCATCGCATACTGATGAATTTTAAGCATTGCATCCCGAAGCAAGGATGGTGCCGCAGCAAAACCGAGCCTCCAGCCCGTCATTGCAAATGCTTTTGAAAAGCCTGAGATGACTACCGTCCGTTCCTTCATTCCCGGTAATGCCGCTATACTTGTAAATTCCTCATCATATGTCAGCTCTGCGTAGATCTCGTCGGCTAAAACGATGACATCATGTTTTTTGGCAAACTCAGCAATCTCATTCAGCTCTTCCTTCGAATAAACCGAACCTGTCGGATTCGATGGTGAGCAGATGAGAATGGCCTTTGTTTTTTCAGTGACTGCCGCTTCAAAATCAGCAGCCGTTGCTTTAAATCCTTTGTCTGCCGTTGTATGAACGTGAACCGGGATACCGCCTGCCAAAGAAACAAGCGCATCGTACGCCACAAAACACGGCTCAGGAATGATGACCTCCTCACCTGGATTCACAATGGCGCGGATCGCAATATCCAAAGCCTGACTTGCCCCCACTGTCACAATCAGCTCATTATCTGGCGAGTAGCTAAGGTCAAACCTGTTGCTCAAATAACGGCTGATTTCCTCCCGCAATGAGTATAAACCCGCATTGGCCGTGTATGACGTATATCCTTGTTCAAGAGAGAGAATGCTTGCTTCGCGGACATTCCACGCGGTAACAAAATCAGGCTCGCCGACGCCTAAAGAAATGACGCCTTCCATCGTTGCCGCCAAATCAAAGAATTTGCGGATGCCGGACGGCTTTATTTGTTGTACATAGTCAGATAAATACGAAGTCATTTACGGGGACACCACGATTCTTTTGTCGTCGTCTCCTGTTTCAAACACTTTGCCGTCATGCTTGTATTTTTTCAGGATAAAATGAGTTGTCGTAGATACAACTGAATCAAGTGTGGACAGTTTATCCGAAACAAAACGCGCTACGTCAGACATCGAATTGCCGCGAATCACGACAGACAAATCGTATACGCCTGACATCAGGTAAACTGATTCAACCTCTTGGAATCGGTAAATCCGTTCCGCCACTTCATCAAAACCGACGCCCCGCTTCGGTGTTACTTTGACGTCGATCATGGCCGTAACGCCCTCATGTCCGTCTACTTTTCGCCAATCAATCATAGCGGAATAATCGATAATAACCTTTTCTTTCTCCAGTTTGTCAATAATTGTTTTTACTTCATTTACAGGGATGCCCGCCATCTTTGCGATTGTTTCTAAATCGGCGCGGCTGTTTTCGTCTAAAATTTCTAATATTTCTGTTTCTTTTTCTGTCAATTTCATTTGATTCACACCTTTGCAATGTCAAGAAATCTCATGACATTATATCACGTTTTTTGACGAATGCTAAGAAAAAACGAGGAGAAACTTCCGCTAGAATTGACAATTTCAGGGCATAATACAACCATCAAAAAAAGGGAGTGACACAGAATGGAGGCGGTTTCACCAATAAGGCGGTTTACGGTCGATGGAGTCAACGTATACTACGAACATTATCAAAATCCCGGCAGACAAACGCTGGTCTGCGTACACGGTTTTTTATCATCTGCATTCAGCTTCAGAAAAGTAATTCCTCTCCTTCGGGACAAGTACGACATCATCGCGCTTGATTTGCCTCCTTTCGGCCAATCTGAAAAATCAAGAACGTTTATCTATACCTATCAAAACCTTGCTAAGCTTGTCATTGGGATTTTGGAGCACTTGCAAGTGAAACAGGCTGTGCTTGTCGGGCATTCTATGGGCGGGCAGATATCGCTGTCTGCTGCTCTCCAAAAGCCTGAGCTTTTTTCAAAGATTGTGCTGCTTTGCAGTTCAGGGTATTTAAAACGTTCACACCCGACGATCATTTTCGGGACCCATATCCCGTATTTTCATCTTTACATCAAACGCTGGCTCTCGAAAGAAGGCGTGATGAAAAATTTATTAAATGTGGTGCATGACAAATCGCTGATTGATGAGGAGATGATTGACGGCTATGGCAGACCGTTTCAGGACGAGCAGATTTTCAAAGCCATGACAAGGTTTATCCGCCACAGAGAAGGAGATTTAGAACCCGAGCAATTGAAGAAAATGAACAAGCCTGCTCTATTGATTTGGGGCGAGGAGGATCGAATTGTCCCAATGGAGATCGGTAAACGGCTGCACGCAGATTTGCCTAATTCCGTGCTGTACTCACTTGGCCAGACCGGACATCTGGTGCCTGAAGAACGGCCTGAACTTATTTCTGAACACATTGCTGATTTTATCAAATAACAAAAAAACCGGTGCTGAACCGGTTTTTTTAAGGCGTGCAGGAGCTGCTGTTTTTAATGAATAAAAGCTGGCCAGCCACTTCCCGGCAGCTGTCGATCGGCAGCGTTTGTTCAAAAGAAGTTTCAAATATTTGCTGAATGCTTTTCGCCAGCACGTCAGGATCGTCTTCATCATAGACTGCCTGCACGACATCAACAGCCTCCGTTTCGTAAAACTCTTCTCCATATTTAAACGGGTCCCATTTGGCAATGATCTTAATCATTTCCCTGACCGCTTGACTTTCTTCCATATTCATCACCGCTTATAATAAAATTTGCAGTTCTATCTTATCATAGTGAAGCTTAGAAGAATAAACATACATGAGGGGGTAACAGAATGAACTTTGATAAACGAGAAGAACGCCTTGGCACCCAATCTGTCAAATGGGACAAAACAGGCGACTTATTTGGCGTGACAGACGCACTCCCGATGTGGGTGGCGGATATGGATTTTCGCGCCCCGGAAGCGATAACTGAAGCGTTAAAAGAGCGTCTTGACCACGGTATTTTTGGTTATACAACTCCAGATCAAAAAACGAAGGATGCTGTGTGCGGATGGATGCAAAACAGGCACGGCTGGAAGGTGAATCCGGAAAGCATCACATTCAGCCCCGGCGTTGTAACGGCTTTGAGCATGGCGGTACAAGCTTTTACGGAGCCTGGCGATCAAGTAGTTGTTCAGCCTCCAGTTTATACGCCTTTTTACCATATGGTGGAGAAAAACGGCCGGCACATTTTACATAATCCGCTGCTAGAAAAAGACGGCGCATATGCAATGGATTTTGAAGATTTGGAGACGAAGCTTAGTGACCCAAGCGTTACATTGTTTATTTTATGCAATCCTCATAACCCTTCTGGGCGTTCATGGAGCCGGGAAGATTTATGGAAGCTAGGTGAATTGTGCCTTGAGCATGGCGTCACAGTTGTATCGGATGAAATCCATTCCGATTTAATGCTGTACGGACACAAACACACGCCGTTCGCTTCGCTCTCTGACGATTTCGCTGATATTTCCGTGACATGTGCTGCTCCAAGCAAAACATTTAATATCGCCGGATTGCAGGCTTCAGCAATCATCATTCCAGATCGCCTGAAGCGCGCCAAGTTTTCCGCAAGCCTTCAGCGAAATGGTTTAGGCGGACTGAACGCATTTGCCGTCACTGCAATCGAAGCCGCGTATTCAAAAGGCGGACCGTGGCTCGATGAATTGATCTCTTACATTGAGAAAAACATGAACGAAGCGGAAGCCTTTTTGAGCACCGAGCTGCCAAAGGTCAAAATGATGAAGCCGGACGCATCATACTTGATTTGGCTCGACTTCAGCGCTTACGGCTTGTCCGATGCAGAGCTTCAGCAAAGAATGCTGAAAAAAGGAAAAGTTATTTTAGAGCCCGGGACGAAATACGGGCCTGGCGGAGAAGGATTTATGCGCCTGAACGCAGGATGCTCTCTTGCAACCCTGCAGGACGGCCTGCGCCGCATCAAAGCCGCATTATCGTAAATATAGCTGTTAAACGCCTTTACGTCTTCATTTGTAAAGGCGTTCTTAATAAAGGAATTTTATATTTTACTTCTAATATTTAGTGTTATAATAGATTCATATTTTATACGAAAGGATTTCACACGAATGGAAATTCTAAAAGACTATCTTCTGCACATCTGCTTTATTTTGTTTCCTATTCTTCTTTACCAAGTGTTTTGGCTTGGAAAACCTGCGATTCTTGTGCCAAAAATAAACAGCGGTTTGGTCACGCTCTTCGCCTGCGGCGCCTCCGTTTTATGCATTATTTTCCCGATTCATGAAATGGACTACATACAATACGGCCTTCAGATGATTCCCGTTATCATTTGTTTATTTTACATTAGTACCGCTTCCGGACTTACGGTCGCCGCATCTGTCCTATGTTTTGAACTGCTTTTTTACGAACCTTCCGCAATGTTTGTTTTCACTTTGCTGCCTTTTCTTATCATTATCCCAATCTTATTTCAGAAAAAATGGCCATTCATGTCCAAAGCGAAAAAACTGCTGCTGTCTTTATTGATCAGCTGCGTGGAGATTTTCCTATTTTTCGCCTCAAGCTGGATTCTTTCTGCCTTGAATATTTTAAATTTTCAAAAATCAGGAAATTTCATTTACGAGGCGGCAGTCTCAGGGCTTTTCCGCTCCAGTGTTCTTCTATTAAGCATCTATATTATCGAAAGCATCGCCGAAAATATCGCCCTGCGTTCACAGCTTATCCACTCTGAAAAAATGACGATTGTGAGTGAACTGGCAGCGAGCGTCGCTCATGAAGTCAGGAATCCGCTGACAGTTGTCCGCGGGTTTGTCCAGCTGCTTTTTAATGACGAAACCCTACAAAACAAGTCGAGTGCGGATTACAAAAAGCTTGTACTGTCAGAGCTTGACCGGGCGCAAGGCATTATTACAAACTATCTCGATATGGCCAAACAGCAATTATACGAAAAAGAAGTTTTTGACCTATCTGGCCTTATTAAAGAGACAAGCTCCCTTATGGTGTCGTACGCCAATTACAAGTCAGTAACCGTCGAGGCTGAAACAGAACCGGACCTTTTGATATACGGAGACGCAACAAAGCTGAAGCAGGCTGTCATCAACCTGATGAAAAACAGTATTGAAGCGGTTCCTCACGGGAAGGGAATGATCCACATATCAGCCAAAAGAAACGGCCATACGATCATGATTAACATCACAGACAATGGGGTCGGGATGACAGACCATCAAATGCAAAAACTCGGCGAACCTTATTATTCCTTAAAAACGAACGGAACGGGACTCGGCCTCACCGTAACCTTTTCCATTATTGAACATCATCACGGGACCATTTCATTTAACAGCAGCTTCCAAAAAGGCACTACGGTGACCATTAAGCTTCCCGCTGATCTTCCTCACTAGCAAATCGATTGGAACTTTAATAGAATAAATGCGAGGTGATGACAGATGAGCACGTTTGAGACAGGCTCTATCGTTAAAGGATTTTACAAAACAGGTGTATACATAGGAGAAATCACGGCTTGCAGGCCGCAGCACTATTTAGTGAAAGTGAAAGCGGTTCTTACCCATCCCGCTCAAGGAGACCTTCATCATCCAAAACAGGCGGATGTGCCATTTTTTCATGAGAGAAAAGCGCTCGCATATGGTGAACAGACCAACATCCCCCACCATATGGTGAAGCCTTATGACGGTGAAGTGCCGGATTATACCGAATCTCTGCGGGAGGCGACAGCACAGCTGAGAGCCAAATTGAATGAGGATGGTTCGGAGTGGGCAAAACGCTCCCTTCATAATCTGGACATCTTAGAAAAAGAATATTTTAACCGGCCATAACCCAGTCTGACAAAAGATTGGGTTTTTTACGTCGCGCGCTTCAACAGTTCGGTTAAATCGATTCTTTCGCCGATTGTGGGCGGTTTTGGCTTTTCGAGATACTGCTTATCCTGCTCAACAAGCTTAAAAAGTTTATATGCTGTGAGGGCATCATCAAGCGCTTTATGATGGGTGCCGGTTCCGGAATCTCCATACTCTTCGGCAGCTTTCCATAAACCCGTCAATGTCCGGTCTCCAAAAAAGTTTTTGTATTCAAGCGATAAATCTCTCATTTCTCCCTTAAACGGGAAAGGGATATGGTTAAACATACAGTTTTGCTTCAGCACTTTCATATCCATGTTTCCCCACGTAATAATTGTGCTGTTTTTCTCAGGATCCAGCTCGTTTAGTTTACGGATGAGATCCTCGAATCTCATTCCTTCGTCTACCTGTTTTTGGGTTATTTTTAAAAATGATTTGCAGCGTTTCGTAAGTTTCGGGAACTTTTTCGGTCTAACATAGCTAGAAAACGTCTCAACCACTTCATCATCAATCGACTTTACAATTCCGGCTTCAATGATTTCCGGGAAGAAGTTTTGAGGACTGTACTTTCCATCGGGCATTGTAAATTCGAAATCAATAATGAGTAAGCTGTTTGTCGTCACCTTTTTACACCTGCCTTTCCTCCGATCAGAAAATGCTATCTTTATAGTATATCAATTCCCCTTCTCGACATTTCTTCATTTTCTAAAAATAATGAATTTTCCCAGCCGCTTCGTTTCTTTTAAATTGTGAATCGTTTCTTTATAATTAGTAAGGAACCCGAAATAATAAGAAGGTGATGTTATTTCTATCCGTAAGAAAAACTTTGTCATTGTGTGGCTGGCGAACTTTTTTGTCTCCGCTAGCACAACGATGATCGTTCCTTTTCTCTCCTTATACATTGAGACGCTCAGCTCTTTTTCAAACGGCTTTGTGCAAAGGTGGAGCGGCTATGTGTTCGGCATTACATTTCTCATGGCGTTTTTGGTATCCCCGTTTTGGGGACGGTTCGGAGACAAACGCGGATACAAGAAAATCCTTATGGCAACCGGAACGGGCATTGCCCTCAGCATTTTCTTCATGGGCTTTGTTACATCGGTGTACCAATTGTTTTTTCTGCGTATGGCAATGGGCCTTGTAACCGGATTCATCCCGACATCTCTTGCGATGATTTCGGCACAGACTCCGAAGAGCTCAGCCGGCAAAACACTTGGCACGCTGCAAATGGGGCAAGTGTCCGGAAGCTTGTTCGGCCCGCTTTTGGGAGGCATGCTTGCTGATCGTTTCGGCTTTACGTATACCTTTTTTATCACATCCTTTGTGATTTTCTCGTCTGTTCTTCTCGTGTTATTTGGTGTCAAAGAAAAGCCTCTTGCCGAGAAAACAGCCAAACGTACGTCATACTCGAGAAAAGAAGTGCTCTCCTATATTTTTCACCAGCCGGCGCTGTGGGTCATGATGCTGTTAACCATGCTGATTCAAACAGGCAATTTCAGTATTCAGCCCCTGCTCGCTTTATATGTAAATGAGCTGCACGGACCTGTCAATCTTGCCTTTTTCTCCGGCATGGCATTCTCAGCAACGGGGCTCGGAAGTTTGCTGCTGGCTAGAAAATGGGGTGATCTGGGCGACCGCTACGGCCACCGCCGCATTTTAATCGGACTTTTGCTCGCCGCCTCTTTCTTTTTTATTCCGCAGGCGCTCGCGTCCTCACTCAGCGTGCTCCTTGTTTTCAGATTTTTATTCGGAATGGCGATGGGCGGTTTGCTGCCATGCATTACGGCAGCGATCCGCGTTCAGGCTCCAGGCAGCATTCAAGGTGAAGTTCTCGGCTACAATGTCAGCTTTCGCTTTTTAGGAAACGTGCTCGGGCCTCTGCTCGGCGGAATCATATCGAGCCATTTTGCCATTTCGGCCACCTTTTACGTCACGGCGTTTCTCTTTTTCGCCGGCGCCTGCATGCTTTGGATCATGCAGAAACTTCGGAAAGATTCTTATGCCAAAGCAAGCTGATTCCGAGAAAAAACTGAGGAATCTTCTAAATTTAACCTTCTCGTAATCTCAAAAGAATGGTACGATATGGCTAGAATTTAGGAGAAAAGAGAGTGACCATGTTACGAAAAATAATCGGATGGATTTTGCTCCTTTGCATAATCCCATTGTTTGCATTTACAGTTATCGCTTCCGGAAAAGAAGTAAAACAAATGAAGTCCCTGGATCAGGTGCTTGATAAAAATATTAATCTGAAAGATATCAGCCTTGTTCAGAACAGCTACATGTATGACAGGGACGGCTCCCTTGTCTCGGAAATCGTCAGCGACCACGAAAACCGTGTGCTCGTTCCATTTAACAAGATTCCCGAGGAAGTCAAACAGATTTTCTTAACATCTGAGGACCGCCATTTTTACGAGCATAAAGGCTTTGACTTTATGGGAATGGTGCGGGCTACTGTTTCTAACGTAAAAGACAAGAAAATTGACCAGGGCGCCAGCACCATCACACAGCAGCTTTCAAGAAACTTGTATTTGAGCCACGAACGCTCCTTCAGCCGCAAGCTGACAGAGCTCGCGTATTCCTATCAGCTGGAGAAAAAATATACGAAAAATGAAATTCTTGAAGCTTACTTAAATACCATTTATTTTAACAATGGTGTTTATGGCGTCGGTTCAGCGGCTGAATTCTATTTCAGCAAACCGCTGAAATCTCTCACACTGGGAGAAATGGCTTTTATCTGTGCTATACCTAATAACCCTACATTATATGATCCTCTCAAGCATTTTGACTACACGAAAAGCCGTCAAGAACGTTTGCTTAAAGGGCTAAAAGATGCCGGGGTCATTACGGACAAAGAGCTGAAAAAAGCCGTAAAACAAAAAATCAAACTGGATGTTGAAAAAAGAGAAGACAAATATCCTGACTACGTTTCCTACGTCAATGATGAATTCACTCAGCTGGTGTCTGAATCAGAAGGCTTTGATAAACGCCTTCAAAAAGCATCAGGAAAACAAAAAGAAAAGATCGAGAACGAGCTGTCCGCAAGAGTCAGCACGCTGATGAAAGACGGAGTGAAAATTTATACTGCACTTGATCCGTACATGCAAAATCAAGTTGTGGCACAAATGAATTCCAAGCTCCCGTATGCGGACGTACAGGGCGGAGCGGCTGTGATTAATCACCAGACGCATCAAATCATCGCTCTATCCGGCGGGAAAAACTATCAAAAATATGACTTTAACCGGGCCTACCAGGCGTACAGGCAGCCGGGGTCATCCATTAAGCCGCTTCTTGATTACGGCCCTTATATTGAACAGACCGGCGCGACAACAAGCAGCACCATTGATGCCAGCAAGTTTTGCAGCAAAGACTACTGTCCGCAAAACTACAATAACCGCACTTACGGCACAGTGACGCTTGATACGGCGTTTAAAAATTCATATAATACCCCGGCTATTAGAATGCTCGACCGCGTCGGCATCCAAAAGGCATTCAGTTATATTGAGCCGTATCATTTTGCCAAACTTGTCGACAGTGACTATCTTCTTCCGGCAGCGCTTGGCGGATTTACAAACGGCATGACGCCTCTTGAGATGACAAAGGCTTATACGACATTCGGAAACAGCGGAAGCTATACGCCGAGCCATGCGATTACAAAGGTGACAGACCTTAAAGGAAAAACGCTTTATAAATGGAATGATAAAGCGACTCAAATATTCAGCGTCCGCACGAACATGCAGCTGAAAAAACTGATGTCTTCCGTTGTGAAAAGCGGAACAGGGAAAAAAGCATATTTCCATGCGCCTTACATCGGCGGTAAAACCGGAACATCAAATGATTATCACGATATGTGGTTTGTCGGCCTGACTGATACGTATACAATGGGTGTCTGGGTCGGAAAGGATACACCGACCAGCGTTGAATATCTTCACAGCATCAGCCCTCAGCTTTCCATCTGGAAAGGAACGCTGCAAGCGGCTTATTAAAGGATCGGAGGGGATATGGGGTGACTTCAGAACAAATACCAAATCGCGTTTTGCTGTTTGATGGTGTCTGCAATTTATGCAATGGCGCCGTGCAGTTTATCATTAAACGTGATCCGGACGGATTGATTTCTTTCACATCGTTGCAGTCGGAAACAGGACAGAGCCTGCTGAAAAAAAGCGGGCTTCCGACTGATCGGTTTGACAGCTTTGTCTTTATTGAAGACGGCCAAGTGTACACAAAGTCAACTGCAGCCATTAAGGTTTTCAGGCATCTGCGAGGCCCATGGCGGCTCTTCGTCCTGTTTTTCGCAGTGCCGAAGCCTGTCAGAGATATGGTCTATTCTTTCATTGCCAACAACCGCTATAAGTGGTTTGGCAAAAAAAATGAATGTATGCTCCCCTCCCCTTCTATTAAAAAAAGATTTTTACCGTAAATAAAAAATGGCTAGGAAGCTAGCCATCACAGATTGTTGACAAAATCCTAAAACGGCTTCGTTTTAGGATTTTGTCATCTTTTCAGCGTGATTGAAAACTTTTGAAGTCGATGAAGAGCGAGCATTGGATGTGAAACGGCGGAAACCTGAGAATCTAGCCGCCGTTTCATTGCGTATAGAGCACGAAGCGCAAATCTGACCACCAAACGCTGAAATGGCTAGCTTACACAGGTAAGCTAGCCATTATGCTATTATAAAGCTTGATAAATATGAACAGAATACCGATAACAAAGGTAAACCAAAACAGCAGTTCCAATAGAATGAATCCAACTAATGACATGAGAGAAAGCGTCGAATAAATCCGGTATACGGTAAACACAAAGTAAGCGAGCGTGACGACCGCAAACCAGATCACAATCCAAATGACATTTTGCAAGAGCACAAATGATAAAATCCCGCCGCCCAAATAAATCATGGAACCCATTCTGAGTTTTTTCAGGTTGTTCCCTTCCGGATCATTAGCAAAAAACAGCAATGACAGCTCGGTCACGGTATTTGCAATTAATTTCAGAGCGGACAGAACCATAAAATATAAAAGTGCAAAGGCAGCAAATAACGCAAGCCTGATTCCTTTCTCTGAAAAATAATCGAGCATTCCATCATACATTCCAAATGAAGACAGCATCTTCAACGCATAAAGTGAAGTTGAGATGGATAAGGACGAACTAAAAAGCAGGATCGCAATCAGCGGAAAATATCCTGTCAAATAAGTATTTTTCATATAAAAAAGTCCCTTTCTATAATCTACCTCATTTATTATGGAGGACTTAAAACACATTGACAAGATAAATTATTCCATTTTTTCTCCTTTTTACGAATTACGGTCCCAAATCTTCACAAAGCAGCATTTTGAGAGTAAAGTAGTACGCAGGAATCATAAAACGTAAGGAAGTTTTATATGAAAAAAACATTAAAACTGCAAACCAGACTCACCATATTTGTTTGTATCGTTGTATTAATCGCATTGCTCATTACGTTTTTTACAGTCGGTGCCCAAACCACCAAACGAATTAGAGATCAGGAAAAGGCCACTGCGCTGCAGACTGCTGAAATGGTAGCTGAGGCGCCGATGACAGCCGCTGCTTTAGAAAGCGGAAAAAAACAAAAGGAACTGCAGAGCTACACAAAGCGGGTTCAGAAAATTACCGGCACGGAATTTGTTGTCGTCATGGATATGAACGGTATCCGCAAAACTCATCCTGACCCGAGCAAAATCGGAAAAAAATTCAGAGGCGGTGATGAGTCCGAGGTATTAAAAGGGCATGTCCATATCAGCACAGCCTCTGGCACGCTCGGGAAATCGCAGAGAGCGTTCGTCCCTGTCTACGCGGAGAATGGAAAACAAGTCGGTGCAGTCGCGGTCGGCATCACCGTAAATGAAATTGATGAAGTGATCAGCCATAGCTTACGGCCGCTTTACTTTATTATTTGCGTCAGCATCTTCGTCGGTGTGATCGGAGCCGTTATCGTCGCCCGTACAGTGAAAAATATCATGTACGGACTTGAACCTTATGAAATTGCGACTCTGCTTGAAGAACGGAGCGCGATGCTGGAATCGACGAAGGAAGGAATACTCGCTGTCGATGAACATGGCAAAATTAAACTTGCCAACGCGGAAGCAAAACGCCTATTCGTCAAAATGGGCATCAACACAAATCCCATTGATCAGGATGTAGATGACATCTTGCCGAAAAGCCGCTTGAAAAAGGTCATTGAGACCAAAAAACCTCTTCAAGACAGAGACGTCCGCATTAACGGGCTGGAGCTTGTGTTTAATGAAGTTCCTATCCAGCTGAAAGGACAAACTGTCGGAGCGATTGCAACTTTCCGCGACAAGACCGAGGTAAAACATTTAGCTGAACAGCTTTCCGGTGTTAAAATGTATGCAAACGCACTGAGAGCGCAGTCTCATGAATTTATGAACAAACTGCATGTGATATTAGGTCTCGTCCAGCTGAAAGAGTATGATGATCTTGGAGATTATATTAAAGATATAGCCATACAGCAAAAATCAGAAACAAGTGAAATTATAAATGATGTCAAAAGCTCCGTACTGGCCGGTTTTCTGCTCGGAAAGCAAAGCTTTATACGTGAGCAGGGCGCAAATCTTGATATTGAATGCAACGGTGTCATCCCGAACGCGGCAGACCCTTCTGTCATCCATGAGCTCATTACAATCATCGGAAATCTCATCAACAATGGCTTAGACGCCGTTGCCGATATGCCGAAAAAACAAATCACCATGTCCATGCGCTTCCATGACAGCATACTTGATATTGAAATTACAGATACTGGAGCAGGTATGTCCGAAGAAGACCAAGCCAAAGTATTTGAACAAGGCTATTCAACAAAGGGCAAAAACCGGGGGTTCGGCCTTTATTTCACACAGCAAAGCATCGAAAATTTAAAAGGCCAAATGATCCTCACAAGCGAAAAGAATGAAGGAACGACATTCAGTATTCGCATCCCGTACGAACCGAAGGAGGAAAATCATGATTAATGTACTAATAGTTGAAGATGACCCCATGGTGGGTGAATTAAATAAACGATACTTAAGCCAAATAGATGGCTTTCAGCTGAAAGGCATCGCTTCTTCCTTTCAAAGCGCTCTGCATATTTTAGGCGAGCATCATATCGACCTCATTTTGCTTGATATTTATATGCCGGGAAAAAACGGGCTGGAACTGCTGACGGAATTGAGAGCCCAAAATGAAGCGGTTGACGTGATTGTCATCTCAGCGGCCAGCGAGCTTGACGTGATCAAGAAAACACTTCGGTACGGAGCTGTTGATTATTTAATCAAACCATTTGAATTTGAACGATTCCAAACGGCTCTGTCTGATTACAGACGAAAACAAAAGGTGTATTCAACCCATCGCAACATGAGCCAAAAAGAACTGGACGCCGAGCTTTTTCAAAAGAAAGAAGCAACAGAAAAAGTGCAGCTTCCTAAAGGCCTGACAAAAAGCACGCTGAAGCTGATCTGGTCCAGTATCCAGTCATTTGAAAATGAATCTTTTACGACAGAAGACTTGGCAAAGCACACAGAAATCTCTCAAGTATCCATACGAAAATACTTAAAGTTTCTTGAAGATATACAGGTTCTGAATGTAGAAATGGCGTACGGAACGATCGGAAGACCTGTGTTTCAGTACAATGTCAACAACAGTAACCTTAACGGAATAAAGCAATATCTATAAGAAAACGCACTGCTTGTTTTGAGCAGTGCGTTTTTCCTGTCATATCTCTTGCCAAGATGCTTGATTCTATTGTTGTTAAGTTATACAAGAATAACAAAGGGCCTTTCAACATTTTTAAGCAAACAATTCTAAAAATAGATACTTTTTAAAAAAATTATGCGAAATTCTATTTATTTCTTATTAGTTAAATGATAAATTATGATTGGTAAGTTGATCCCGAAAAACTAAGTCATAAGTCTTACTTCAGAAAACGATGTCACGGTTTTCCGCCCGGAACGCCTTCCGCATCCTTCTCTTCCCCGCCTTTCGAAGGAAATACTCACACCACGCTTATTCAGGGAAGAATAGAACTGTCTCAGCGCATTCCATTTGTTATTATCAGAAAATTTTATCGATTATAAGAAATTGTTCAGGACAGCCCATCACATGACTGGCCGGATCAGCTTTGAACCAAATTTTTCTGGGGGGTTATATCTTGAATAAACGAAAAATCGGATTGGCGATGTCACTTGTGATCGCAGCAGGCACCATATTAGGAGCATGCGGAAACAGCGAAAAAAGCAGCGGCTCAGGCGAAGGCAAAAACAAATTCAGTGTGGCGATGGTTACTGACGTAGGCGGAGTGGATGACAAATCCTTCAACCAATCAGCCTGGGAAGGCATCCAAGCCTTTGGGAAAGAGAATGGGCTGAAAAAAGGCAAAAACGGTTACGACTACCTTCAATCCAAATCAGATGCAGACTATACAACGAACTTAAATAAATTGGCGCGTGAGAATTTTGACTTAATTTACGGCGTCGGCTACTTAATGGAGGATTCAATCAGCGAAATTGCTGACCAGCGCAAAAATACAAACTTTGCGATTATAGATGCTGTTGTCGATAAAGACAACGTCGCAAGTATTACGTTTAAAGAGCAGGAAGGCTCATTTCTCGTCGGAGTGGCCGCAGCCCTATCAAGCAAATCAGGAAAAATCGGCTTTGTAGGCGGCATGGAATCAGAGTTAATCAAAAAATTCGAGGTCGGCTTCCGTGCCGGCGTGCAAGCAGTTAACCCTAAAGCCGTTGTAGAAGTGAAATACGCAGGGGGGTTCGATAAAGCCGATGTCGGTAAAGCAACCGCCGAAAGCATGTATAAATCAGGCGTAGATGTTATTTATCACTCTGCGGGCGCCACTGGCACAGGCGTCTTTACTGAAGCGAAAAACCTGAAAAAAGAAGATCCAAAACGCGATGTCTGGGTCATAGGTGTCGATAAAGACCAATACGCAGAAGGCCAGGTAGAAGGAACAGATGATAACGTCACCCTCACTTCCATGGTGAAAAAAGTAGATACAGTCGTTGAAGATGTAACGAAAAAAGCGAGCGACGGAAAGTTCCCGGGCGGCGAAACACTTACCTACGGGCTTGATCAAGACGGAGTCGGCATTTCTCCATCTAAACAAAATCTATCGGATGATGTGATCAAAGCGGTCGATAAATGGAAGAAAAAAATCATCGACGGATTGGAAGTCCCGGCAACCGAGAAAGAGCTGAAAACCTTCAAAGCTGAATAAGAATCGCAGGGATAAGGAGGTCGAGCCCTTATCCCTTGTTTTTCTTTTATTTTGAAAAAAGGAGCGGTCAATCAATGGAATATGTCATTGAAATGCTCAATATCCGTAAAGAGTTTCCTGGTATCGTCGCCAATGATAATATCAATCTTCAAGTCAAAAAAGGCGAAATACACGCGTTGCTCGGTGAAAACGGGGCGGGGAAATCAACGTTGATGAATGTCCTTTTCGGACTGTATCAGCCGGAGCGGGGTGAAATTCGGGTGCGCGGCGAGAAGGTGCACATCAACAGCCCGAACAAAGCGAATGACCTTGGAATTGGAATGGTACACCAGCACTTTATGCTTGTTGACACCTTTACAGTTGCTGAAAATATTATTCTCGGGAAAGAGCCAAAGAAGTTTGGCAGAATTGACCGGAAGCGTGCTGGCCAAGAGGTGCAGGACATTTCCGATCGATACGGCCTGCAGATCCATCCTGAAGCAAAAGCAGCTGACATATCAGTCGGAATGCAGCAGCGCGCAGAAATATTAAAAACCCTCTACCGCGGTGCCGACATTCTGATTTTTGATGAACCGACGGCTGTTTTGACGCCTCATGAAATTAAGGAACTGATGCAAATTATGAAGAACCTGGTCAAAGAAGGGAAGTCCATCATCTTAATCACCCATAAGCTGAAAGAGATTATGGAGATTTGTGACCGCGTTACGGTTATCCGTAAAGGAAAAGGCATCAAAACCCTTGATGTCCGTGATACAAACCAAGACGAACTCGCCAGTCTAATGGTCGGCCGTGAGGTATCGTTCAAAACCGAAAAGAGAGCTGCTCAGCCGGGAGCGGAAGTGCTTGCGATTGACGGCATAACTGTAAAAGATACCCGCGGAATAGAGACAGTCAGAGATTTGTCTCTTTCTGTCAAAGCGGGAGAAATAGTCGGCATAGCCGGCGTCGACGGAAACGGGCAATCAGAGCTGATCGAAGCGGTGACAGGACTCCGCAAAACAGATTCAGGAACAATCACCTTAAACGGAAAACAGATCCAAAACCTGACGCCAAGAAAAATCACTGAATCCGGGATCGGGCATATTCCTCAGGATCGCCATAAACACGGTCTCGTCCTTGATTTTCCAATCGGAGAGAATATCCTGCTGCAAAGCTATTACAAAAAGCCGTATTCAGCATTGGGCGTTTTACATAAAGGCGAAATGTACAAAAAAGCACGCAGCCTGATCACTGAGTACGACGTCAGAACGCCGGATGAATATACACACGCGCGGGCATTGTCAGGCGGAAACCAGCAAAAAGCGATTATCGGGCGGGAAGTAGACCGAAATCCTGATTTATTAATCGCCGCCCAACCGACTCGCGGCCTTGATGTCGGAGCCATTGAATTTGTCCATAAAAAGCTCATTGAGCAGCGTGATGCCGGGAAGGCCGTTCTTCTCCTCTCGTTTGAGCTTGAAGAAATTATGAATCTCAGTGACAGAATCGCCGTTATTTTTGAAGGACGCATTATCGCCAGCGTTAATCCGCAGGACACCACTGAACAGGAGCTTGGTCTCTTGATGGCCGGAAGCACACAAAAGGAAGCGGGGAAAGCAAATGGTTAAACGACTCTCTCATTTACTCGTGCCGCTCATCGCAATCATCCTTGGTCTTGCGGCCGGCGCGTTGATTATGCTTGTGAGCGGCTACAGTGTGGCCAGCGGATATTCGGCTTTGTGGAATGGGATATTCGGAGAAATCTATTATGTCGGAGAAACAATCCGGCAAATTACGCCTTATATTTTATCCGGATTGGCTGTCGCCTTTGCATTCCGAACCGGACTCTTTAATATCGGCGTCGAGGGCCAGCTGCTCGTCGGCTGGACAGTAGCGGTTTGGGTCGGTACGGCGTTTGACGGACCGGCATATATTCACTTGCCGCTCGCATTGATTACAGCGGCAGCTGCAGGAGGATTATGGGGGTTAATTCCCGGCATTTTGAAAGCGCGATTTTACGTTCATGAAGTCATTGTCACCATTATGATGAATTATATCGCGCTGCACATGACCAATTACATCATTTCAAACGTTTTGACAGATCATCAGGACAAGACGGGGAAAATTCACGAATCCGCCTCCCTCCGCTCTCCTTTTCTTGAACAGATCACCGATTACTCACGGCTGCATTTGGGAATCATCGTTGCCCTTCTCGGAGCAGTTATCATGTGGTTTATCATCAACAAAACTACAAAGGGATTTGAGCTCCGGGCGGTCGGGTTTAACCAGCACGCTTCCCAGTATGCCGGCATGAGCGTGCGGAAGAATATCATGACCTCCATGCTTATCTCCGGCGCTTTTGCAGGCCTTGCCGGAGCCATGGAGGGCCTAGGAACATTTGAATACGCAGCAGTGAAAGGCGCATTTACCGGCGTAGGCTTTGACGGTATCGCTGTCGCTCTTCTCGGGGGAAACACAGCCGTCGGCATTGTACTGGCTGCATGCCTGCTTGGCGGGCTGAAAATCGGCGCATTAAATATGCCGATTGAATCAGGCGTTCCATCAGAGGTCGTTGATATTGTGATTGCCATTATTATTCTGTTTGTGGCTTCAAGCTATGCGATTCGTTTCGTCATGGGCAAATTGAAGAAAAAGGGGGCGAACTAAGTGGACATTGTGCAGATTTTATCTATCATTGTCCCTGCCACACTCGTCTATGCGGCCCCGCTTATTTTAACTGCTCTCGGCGGCGTGTTTTCCGAGAGATCAGGTGTGGTAAATATCGGTCTAGAAGGCCTCATGATTATCGGGGCGTTCACCAGCGTGTTATTTAATTTATTTTTTGGTCCGGAATTAGGTGCCGCCGCACCTTGGCTTTCGCTCCTTGCCGCCATGGCAGCAGGCGCCCTGTTTTCACTTATTCACGCGGCAGCGGCGATTTCGTTTCGCGCCGACCAGACAGTCAGCGGTGTCGCCATTAACATGCTGGCGCTTGGGGCAACTTTATTTATCGTCAAACTGATCTACGGCAAAGCGCAGACAGACAAAATTCCAGAGCCTTTTTATAAGACAAAAATCCCCGGTTTGGGCGATATTCCCGTCTTGGGAAAGATCTTCTTTTCGGATGTCTATTATACGTCTATTCTTGCAATAGCACTTGCCTTTATTTCCTGGTTTATCTTGTTCAAAACGCCGTTCGGCCTTCGTATCCGTTCTGTCGGAGAGCATCCGATGGCGGCCGATACGATGGGAATCAACGTATATAAAATGCGCTACATCGGCGTGATGATCAGCGGATTGTTCGGCAGTCTCGGCGGCGGCGTATATGCCTCCACAATTGCGCTTGATTTCACGCACTCTACCATCTCCGGGCAAGGCTTTATCGCCCTGGCAGCGCTTGTATTCGGAAAATGGCATCCGATCGGAGCACTGGGGGCCGCCCTGTTTTTCGGATTCGCCCAAAGCTTAAGCATCATTGGATCGCTGCTCCCTCTTTTTAAAGACATACCAAATGTGTATATGCTGATGGCTCCTTATGTCTTAACGATTCTCGCTTTAACGGGCTTTATCGGGCGGGCAGATGCGCCAAAAGCCAATGGCGTGCCTTATATTAAAGGAAAAAGATAAAACATTCTCCCCTGGGAAGACGATTCTCAGGGATTTTTTTCTAATCCAAAAGACCCCCTTATTTTAATTGTTTATTAGTTTTTTAACTTAAAAAAATATGAAGTGTTAACGCTTTCTTGTAGACTGTAACAAACAATACATGGGGGTGTATGACATGGGAGCAATTCCAAAAACGGGGACAATATCACCTGAGCAAAAAGACTCACAGGGGAAAAACCTGTTTCAAAAAATCTGGTCTTGGGAAATCGGTGTGATTCCTCTGCCATTATACACAGTATTAGCTGTTATTATTATTCTTGCAGCCTATTACAATGAGCTGCCGGCAAATATGCTTGGCGGGTTTGCCATCATTATGATTCTTGGTGTGTTTCTCGGAGACATAGGCCAACGCATACCGATATTGAAGGATATTGGCGGCCCTGCTATTTTATCTTTGTTTGTTCCTTCATTTTTAGTCTTTTACAATGTACTGAATTCAACATCTTTAGACGCTGTAACCAACTTGATGAAAACGTCTAACTTCCTTTATTTCTATATCGCTTGCCTTGTTGTGGGAAGTATCCTCGGTATGAACAGAATTGTTTTAATACAGGGGTTTATCAGAATGTTCGTTCCACTGGTTGCAGGAACGATCGCGGCCGTTACAGCCGGCATCCTTGTCGGATTTATTTTTGGCTATAGTGCCTATGATTCCTTTTTCTTTGTTGTTGTCCCAATTATTGCCGGGGGAATAGGTGAAGGAATTTTGCCGCTTTCAATCGCCTATTCACAAATACTGGGCTCATCCGCTGATGTATTTGTGTCTCAGCTGGTTCCAGCCGCAATTATAGGAAACGTTTTTGCTATCATATGTGCAGCCTTAATGAAAAAGCTTGGCGATAAGCGTCCAGATCTAAATGGGAACGGACGTCTCGTAAAATCTAAAAAAGCAAATGAGATTTTCAATCAAAAAGAAGCCGAAGCAAAAATTGATTTTAAACTAATGGGAGCAGGAGTTCTGCTCGCGTGTACATTCTTTATTTTTGGCGGGTTATTGGAGAAATTCATCTTCATCCCGGGCGCGATCTTAATGATTATTTCAGCTGCGGCTGTCAAGTATGCGAATATTCTTCCGAAAAAAATGGAAGAAGGCGCTTACCAGCTTTATAAGTTTATTTCTTCAAGCTTTACATGGCCGCTGATGGTCGGTCTCGGCATCCTCTTTATTCCGTTGGATGACGTAGCGTCTGTGATTTCTATTCCGTTTGTCATCATTTGTATTTCAGTTGTTATCGCGATGATTGGTTCTGGATATTTCGTAGGCAAGCTGATGAACATGTACCCGGTTGAATCCGCAATCGTTACCTGCTGCCACAGCGGCCTCGGCGGAACGGGTGATGTTGCCATTTTATCGGCATCAGGAAGAATGGGCCTTATGCCGTTTGCCCAAATTTCAACCCGTCTCGGCGGTGCAGGCACAGTTATTTGCGCGACAGTGCTGCTTCGTTTTTTCACTTCATAAACAGAAAGAGTTCCGTTTTATGCGGAACTCTTTTTTTATTTATTCACAATCCGAATATACTCTCGGGGACCAAACGGCAGATCCTTTGATTCCGTCTCACTCATTCTGGCTGACAGGTGGTGCTCCAGTAAATACAGCTCCCACTCATCACTAGCCGCCACACCGCTGCGCCCGTCATATTGATTCAACATGAATGCCCCTGCAAATACTGAGCAGAATAAACCTGAGCACATCACGACTTTTCTTTTCACATGACCAGCTCCTTTCCTTCAGCTTGATCAGGATTGATTTTAAATATACAAATAACCTCTTTTTTGTTAGACTTATTTTGAGGTCAAAAGAACTCATAAAAACCCATTACAGCAGTTCGAAGCGTGGCAGCTTGCAGAAAAGTGCGATATAATTTGGACTAGGTCGTTTGACCGTATATTTCATACATAGCGCATTTTTCAATTGAGAACGAGAAAAGGAGGTCTTATCTTTGCAGCTCTTACATCTTGCTATTTTATCGCCTTTTTTATTTGCTTTTATCATTCCCTTCTTGGCAAAATACGCAAAAAGAGTGCATACGGGCTGGTTTGTGTTGATCCTGCCCGTCTTGCTGTTTATATACTTTCTCCCAATGATCAGGATGACACAATCTGGAGAAACACTTCGATCGGTATTAGAGTGGATTCCGTCACTCGGCATTAACTTTACCGTTTATATAGACGGCCTCGGGTTATTATTCGCCTTACTGATCACAGGCATTGGCTCTTTAGTCACTCTTTACAGCATTTTTTATTTATCGAAAGAAAAAGAACAGCTTGGGCCCTTTTATGTCTACTTATTGATGTTCATGGGCGCCATGCTCGGCGTCGTTCTAGTAGACAATGTCATGGTTCTCTACATGTTCTGGGAGCTTACAAGCCTTTCATCCTTTTTGCTGATCGGCTATTGGTATAAGCGGGAAAAGTCGCGCTATGGCGCAGCCAAATCACTTTTGATTACGGTCAGCGGCGGGCTGTGCATGCTCGGCGGATTTATTCTCCTTTATTTGATAACGGATTCCTTCAGTATTAGAGAGATGGTTCATCAGGTTCAATTAATTGCCGGCCACGAATTGTTTATCCCGGCTATGATTCTCATTTTATTAGGGGCTTTTACGAAATCAGCGCAATTTCCTTTTTACATCTGGCTCCCTGACGCGATGGAAGCTCCGACGCCTGTCAGCGCTTATCTCCATTCAGCCACTATGGTAAAAGCCGGCATTTATGTGATTGCGAGATTCAGTCCTATTTTCGCCTTTTCAGCTCAGTGGTTTTGGATCGTGTCCCTCGTTGGCCTCTTTACGATGGTTTGGGGTTCATTCCATGCCGTGAAACAAACTGATTTAAAATCGATTTTGGCGTTTTCAACCGTCAGCCAGCTCGGCATGATCATCTCCATGCTCGGAGTCAGTGCTGCGGCCCTTCATTACGGCCATACAGAATATTATACAGTTGCCGCTATGGCTGCCATTTTCCATTTAATCAACCACGCTACTTTTAAAGGAAGCTTGTTTATGGCAGTCGGGATTATCGATCACGAAACAGGCACACGGAATATCCGGAAGCTAGGCGGCCTGATGGCGATTATGCCGATTACATTTACCATTTCCTTAATCGGGACATTTTCAATGGCCGGCCTACCGCCGTTTAACGGATTTTTGAGTAAAGAAATGTTTTTCACAAGCATGCTTCGCGTGACACATTTCGACCTGTTCAACGTGCAGACATGGGGCGTTCTGTTCCCTGTTCTCGCCTGGATCGGAAGTGTATTTACGTTTATCTACAGCATGAAATTGCTGTTTAAAACATTCAGAGGAAGTTACCAGCCTGAACAGCTTGAAAAACAGGCTCACGAAGCGCCTGTCGGCATGCTCGTACCACCGGTCATTCTTGTCGCTTTGGCTGTCAGTCTCTTCTTTTTCCCGAATATATTGTCGTACAGCCTGATAGAGCCTGCGATGAACTCAATCTATCCGACACTGCTGGACGGCCATGAGAAATTCCACGTTCACATTTCACAGTGGCATGGGGTTACAACGGAATTGCTCATGACTGCGGGTATTGTTGTGATCGGAACAATTGGTTATTTGTCGCTGAATAAGTGGAAGGGAATCTATAAACTGTTTCCTTCGAAACTCACACTCAACCGGTTATACGATAAGCTTTTGACTCTGATGGAGAAAGGCTCTTACCGGGTCACAAAACAATATATGACCGGGTTTTTAAGAGATTATTTGCTGTATATCTTCGCTGGTTTCATCATTCTGATAGGCGGAGCTTTTGCCATTGAAGGCGGATTTTCATTTAAAACGGAAGGCATGGCTAAAATCGGCGTATACGAAATCATTTTGACGCTTGTCATGATCAGCGCCACAGTGGCGACTGTTTTTGCTAGGTCAAGACTAACGGCGATCATTGCACTCGGTGTTGTCGGTTATACACTTGCATTGTTTTTTGTCATTTTCAGAGCGCCGGACTTGGCATTGACTCAGCTCGTCATTGAAACGATTTCTGTGGCACTGTTTCTGCTTTGCTTCTACCATTTGCCGAAACTGAGGCTGAAAACAAAAACGAGAACGTTCCGGATGACGAATTTTATCATTTCTTTAGGCGTCGGTATTATCGTTACTCTGCTCGGTATCGCATCCTCAAGCCAGCGGACAAAAGACAGCATTGCGTCCTTCTTTGTCAAACACAGCCACGATCTCGGCGGAGGAGATAATGTCGTCAATGTCATTCTTGTTGATTTCAGGGGATTTGATACAATGTTTGAAATTACGGTATTAACGATAGCCGCTCTCGGCATTTACAGCATGATTAAAACAAAAGTAAAAGAGGAGGGGAAAAGCGGTGAATGAACAAAAAACAAATGATTTGATTCTTCAAACCGCGACAAAGCTTGTATCCTTTATCATTTTGCTTTTCTCTTTCTATTTATTTTTATCAGGGCATAACGCGCCCGGAGGAGGCTTTGTCGGCGGACTGATCACGTCCTCTTCCATCGTTCTCTTGCTTCTGGCATATGATTTAAAAACCGTGCGTTCCCTTTTGCCGGTCAATTTCATTTATGTCGCGGGAGCCGGCCTTCTGCTCGCTGTATTAACAGGCGTTGGCTCCTTTGTCTTCGGAGCTCCTTTTTTAACCCACACATTCGGATACTTTCAGCTGCCGATCCTTGGGAAAACGGAGCTCGCCACAGCGACGATATTTGATTTAGGCGTTTATCTTGTTGTCGTAGGCATAACGATGACCATTATTCAAACGATTGGAGAGGAAGAATAATGGAAATCTTAATGGCTGTATTAGCCGGTATTATTTTTATGGCTGCTACGTATTTGCTGCTGTCTAAAAGCCTGCTTCGCGTCATTATCGGAACAGCACTGTTAAGCCATGGCGTCCATTTAATGCTTTTGACTATGGGAGGATTAAAGAAAGGCGCCGCTCCGATTTTGAGCGAGCATGCCAAATCATTTGTCGATCCGCTTCCGCAAGCCCTGATTTTGACCGCAATTGTCATTTCTTTTGGCGTTACATCATTCATCCTCGTCATGGCCTTTCGCGCTTATCAGGAATTGAAATCGGATGATATGGATCAAATGAGGGGAAATGATCAACATGAATAATTTTGTTATTTTGCCAATCCTGATCCCGCTTTTGTCGGCTATTCTTCTGATTTTCATGACGAAGAATCTTATGCTCATGAGAATCTTCAGCACGGCGGCATCGGCCATCGGGATTGTGATTAGCGGCATACTTGTACAGACTGTCTTCACAAAAGGTATCCAGATACTCAGCTTAGGCGGATGGAAAGCGCCGTACGGCATTGTGCTTGCCGCAGACCAATTCGCCAGCCTTCTCGTTCTCACAACAGCGATCATCGGTTTATTGGTTGGGCTTTATTCTTTCCGTTCTATCGGTGAAAAACGGGAGCGCTCCTTTTACTACTCCGGCGTTCAGTTCTTGCTTGCCGGCGTCAGCGGAGCGTTTTTAACAGGCGATTTATTTAATATGTACGTATTTTTTGAGCTTCTGCTTATTGCTTCCTATATGCTGATTGTATTAGGCGGCACAAAAATTCAGCTGCGGGAATCCCTTAAATATATTGTGTTTAATATCGTATCGTCTGCCCTGTTTGTCATAGGGGTCGGCTTTTTATACGCTGTAACCGGTACGTTAAATATGGCGGATCTTAGCGTGAAAATCAGCGAAACAGGACAAACCGGGCTGATCACTGTGATTGGTGTCCTGCTGCTTTTGGTATTTGGCATGAAGGGCGGAATCTTCCCCCTCTACTTTTGGCTTCCAGGCTCTTATTACGCGCCACCGGCAGCAATCTCCGCGTTGTTCGGCGCTTTGCTGACAAAAATCGGGTTATATGCGATTGCGAGGGTTTTCACATTGATTTTTATTCACGATACAGCCTTTACCCATCAGCTGATGATTTGGCTGGCGGCGCTGACTGTGATTTTTGGTGTGATCGGTTCACTCGCTTATTCGAATGTCATGAAAATTGTGATCTATAACATTATTACCGCTGTCGGCGTGATTTTGTTCGGTGTGGCAGTACACACACCCGCATCCATTCAGGGCGCGATCTACTATCTGATTCACGATATGCTGATTAAAGGCGCTTTGTTTATGCTGGCGGGTACGCTGATCGCATTGACTGGAACTGCGAACCTGCATAAAATGGGCGGGCTGATCAAACGCTATCCTGTTCTTGGATGGATGTTTTTCATTTCTGCTATTTCTCTTGCAGGCATTCCGCCACTGAGCGGATTTGTCGGCAAATTTAAAATTGCAGAGGGCGGCTTCGCAGAAGGTGAATTTACGATATCCATGCTGATTCTGCTTTCGAGTCTGCTCGTACTGTACTCTGTGCTGAGGATCTTTATACATGCGTTTTGGGGCGAAGAAAAAGAAACGCCAAAACCAAATCATCGAACAGCTAAAGGACTTCTTTATCCGGCAGCTATTTTTCTCTTGCTGTCTCTTCTCTTCGGGTTGGGTACAGAATGGGTGTCGCCTTACGTTGATCAAGCGGCCGAGACGCTGCTGAATCCGGAAAAATATATCGAAGCTGTTCTGAAGGAGTAGATCGCATGGCATTTCAAATTTTATTAAATGTGTTTCTCGCTTTTTGCTGGATGTTCTTAAGCAACAGTCCAAGCGCCGCAGGATTCATTACAGGCTATATTCTGGGAATGCTCTCTCTCTTTTTCTTCCGGCGCTTTTTCACTCGCCAGTTTTATCTATGGAAATTGATTTCTATCATCAAGCTCTGTTTCATTTTTATAAAGGAACTGTACCTTGCCAATGTCAGTGTGATGAAATCAGTCTTATCTCCAAAATTGAATATCAGACCGGGTATTTTTGCTTTTAAAACTGAACTGACGAAGGACTGGGAAATCACCCTGCTTTCTCTGCTCATTACATTAACGCCGGGAACCTTGGTGATGGATATTTCAGATGACAGAACAATACTTTATATTCATGCAATGGATATCGAGGATGCGGAAAAAGCGATTTTTGATATTCGGGAGTCATTTGAAAAAGCCATACAGGAGGTGAGCCGGTGATGTTTACGCTGATCCTGCAAATCGCACTCGGCATTATGGCAGTGTCTACCTTTTTGTATGTCATTCGTGTCATTAAAGGGCCGACTGTGCCTGACCGGGTCGTGGCTCTGGATGCAATCGGCATCAATCTGATCGCAATCACGGCGCTTGTCTCCATTTTGCTGAAAACAAGTGCGTTTTTGGATATTATTTTGCTGCTGGGGATTTTATCGTTTATCGGAACGATCGCATTTTCCAAGTTCCTGGAGAAAGGAGAGATTATCGAAAATGATCGAAACCGCTAAAGTCGTTGTGGCTGTATTCATATTGCTGGGCGCTCTTGTATGCCTCATTGCTTCATTTGGCGTACTTCGCCTTCCCGATGTGTTTACACGCGCTCATGCTGCTTCTAAAGGCTCAACATTAGGTGTCAATATGATTCTGCTCGGTGTCTTCTTCTATTTGTGGTTTGTGACGGGGGAGCTCTCCGCTAAAATCCTGCTTGGGATTCTCTTTATCTTTATTACATCGCCTATCGGCGGGCACTTGATCTGCCGTGCTGCGTATAACTCCGGCGTCAAGCTTGATGAGAGAAGCGTACAGGATGACTATAACGGAATCAGAAACTTTGTGATTAAACGAAAAGAGGATTCTTATTTATAAAAATAAGCAGCCGGACAGGCAGAGTTCCGGCTGTTTTTTTATTTCTTGATGACAGCCAGTGTGCATCTGGATATACAGATCAGCCTCTCTTGCTCGTCATATATGTGAATGTGATAGACAATCGTCGTTCTGCCGATATGAACGGGCTCGGCTACCGCCTTTACCGTTCCTTCCTTTACAGATTTTAAATGGTTGGCGTTAATCTCCAAACCGACACAAGCTTGTGTTGAATGATCAATCAGGTTCTGTGCACCTGCGCTCGCTGCGGTTTCTGCTAGGGCCACTGAAGCGCCCCCATGCAAATATCCGAACGGCTGCACCGTCCGATGATCCACCGGCATAACCGCAATGCATCGTTCCGCTGTGTTTTCAACAATCTCAATACCAAGCGCTTCAAGCAATGTGTGTTTCGTATCCATCATTACACCCCCCTAATTTAAAGTACACCGTCTGATTTCGCAATCAAAACCGCTTCCGTCCGGGAACCGACATTCAGCTTATTGAAAATCGATGTCAAGCTGTATTCAATGGACCGCTTGCTTAAATGAAGGGCATCTGCGATTTCTTGGTTTGTAAATCCCTTTTCAACTTCTTGAAGAATCAGGCATTCTCTAGGTGTGAGCACATCTTGTTCTTTTTGAGAGGAAGGAGCCGGCTTTGTTTTTTGCTGAGTCATCAGCTGTTTAAAGTAAGCAAAATCGACTAAAATTTCTCCGTTGAGTACGTGGTATATGTATTGGGTGATCTTTTCTTTAGATTCCGTTTTGCTGATGGCACCGTGCAGACCCGCACGAATCGCTTCCTCGAAATAATCCTCGACCTCATAACCGGTATACACGATAATTTTACAATGAGGATTCTCTTGTAAAATCTGTTTAGAAAGCTCCATCCCATTGACCTCGCCGCCTAAATTCAGATCCATTCAAATGAGATCATATGACGAGAAATCATGCTGCTTGATAAACTGTTCGCTCGGTTCAGGACTGAGACAATCAACAGACAGATTCGAATCCGTTTCCAAAATTGTCTTGGTGCCTTCCATGACAGCCGGATGGTCATCAATCACTAGTATCTTTTTCATGTTTTCCTCCCTTTTACTCACTCTTTTCCATTTTATAAAAAAGACTTGGCCTGTGCCAAGTCGTTTCCGTTATAAATCCATTACAATTCGATTTCAATATCAGCCTTAAAGCCCTTTCCTTCACTTGTTTCAATCCGAAGGCGCCCATCTAAAGCCCTGACTCTCTCCTTAATGCCAGAAAGCCCCATGCTCATGGAATGCTCAGTATTCTTTTCCTGATCAAACCCTACGCCATCATCCTCATAATGAAGAACGATTTTGTTTTGAATACTGATGAGCATAATCAGCACATCCGTCGCCTGAGAGTGCTTAACCGCATTAGACAGAAACTCTTGAATGATCCGGTACAAATTCAGCTGCGAATCCAGATCAAGGGAAGCCGTAAATCTCCCAGTATTTAAACGGATATGAAACGGAACCCGCTCCTGCTGCTGCGCCACCAGCTTCGACAGCGCCTTCACCAATCCAAGATCATACAGAAGCTGCGGCCGCAGCTCATGACACGTCTCCCTCGTCATCGAAATCACATCAGACATCTGCTCATTCATCTGTACAAGCTTGTCCTGCACCTCTTCACGGCACGGATTATCACCCTTCTTAAAATCACCCAAAAACAGCTCACACTGGCGTTTTAAGGAGATCAAATCCTGAAGAACCGAATCGTGGAGATCGCGGGCGAGATCCGAGCGTTGTTTTTCCTCGATCGTATACATGAGTTTTTTGAGCCATACGGGGTTGGATTCTTGTTGTTTTATTTCTTCTAAATGACTCATCAGTTCTTCAATTTTCATGACGTTTTCGATCGATACGTTTGTATAAAAAGCCAAAGTTTTCAGCCAAGAAAGTTCTTCGAGTGTGAGACGAGGCGTATTCATTTTAGATAAACAAAGGATCACAAATGATTTACCACCGCGTTCACCTATTTTCATGACAAAACCTTTATTAAATTCAACGATTTTCCCTATTTCGGATGTTACTTTTCTAAATTCTTTTTGATAGACTTTTTCAAATGAATTTTGATTAAGTTCTTCATAGAGTTTAATACTTCCATCAACTGAAACCTCATAAATATGGGCTCGGCTTACAAGCGAAACCTCAAGTATTGTAGTTTTCAGTTCCTCAAATACTTGGATCAAAGAAGTTGAATCTCTAATCAGCTGCGTAAATTTATATATACTGTCTTGATAATTAAATTTTTCCGAAACTCTTTTTAATCTAAATTTGAAATCAAGTACTTCCTTATAATAAAAGACCGCCACCATAATAATATACATAAGAATCGCCAGTCTGAAATAATAGAAATCTCCAGCTGGATTTCCTATTAACTCGAATACCGTAACTAAAATAATTGTGGGCGTTAATGCTAATACTCCATAATATTTTAACCTGCTTAAAATAAAATCCACATTATAAATTTTATTTGTCATAAATTGATAAACCAAAGAGAATGGTATTAGGAACATAAATGAAGCAGCTACAAAAGAAGAAATCCCATCAGTGCTTAAGAATACATAAGGTATTATATATAAAAACAAAAACGGCGAAAAAGATAAGATATTAATTATGGTAAGAACTTTTATAATATGTGCTTGTTCAGTATCCTTACTTTTAATTAAAATAGATCCAAAATATACGCTCACGATTATAAATGAAATAAAGAACGAAAGTAAATTTATTTTAGGCACATAATGTCTAAAGAAAAGTTGAGTTCGCAACAATTCAAAAACTAGATTTAGTACTGGAATTGCATATAATATAAAAACTTTTTTGTTAAATAACACAGTGCCAAGTTCTTTAAAATACTGATACAAGAAAAGAAGATAGTTAAACATTACAGATGTTAAAGTGAATACCATTATACATCTGCTTAACCAATCTCCCTTTGCAGATCCACCCGCACTTAAGTATGCTAAAGAAGCAGATAACAAGAAAATGATTAAAATCAAAGCAGAGAGTAGTTTTTTCGATTCATTTATTTTTAGAATGAAGAAACAACAAAATAGACAGGCTATATAAAATATTAATGGGATCACAAAAGTAGTAAAATTCCCATCATTCATTAAATCAGGCTTAATTTTAACCTTTTCTCCATCTCTCTCGACGACTATTGAACTCACATGGTTTGAATTATATTTTTGAACTTCAAGAGGACGCTTAACTTTATGATTATTAATACTTTTGATGACGTCCCCTTTTTGTATGCCTGAGTAATAAGCCGTAGAAAATTCCTCAATATTTGTTATTACAACTTCATTGTCTTGATTTTCAGCTACTGCTGCACCAACTAAAAGTTTACTCGAACTTATATACGTTAAATAAGTTACATAGACTAAACTAACTAAAATCAAAAAAATTGAAACTTTGTTGTACCATGCCTTCATTTATTAAAGCCTCACGAAGGAACCCAATTACCATTAGTATAAATTTGCAGCCCTCTAAAGGCATCAACTATACTTTTCAATTGATCCTTATCTATATTTAATAAAGAGGCTCTGCCTTCCATGACCTCATCTAAAACTTCTGGATTTTTTACTAAGTATCCGACTATTTCCTGCATATAAATCCTCCTTTATTTTATGATTCCTGTTATTAATTTTTTTATTTTATTCTCTTGCAATTCTAATCTAGCAATTTCTTTCTTTAGTTTTTGTAATGACAAGTGTTTCATTACAAGTAAATATTGCACTACGCCTGCCTCAGTTAATTTTTCTTTTATTTGTTTGGGATTCAATGATAAGAACAACTCAGCATTTTCATACCAACTCAAGATTTCTGCAGAAGCTGCATTAAAACGTTTATTTAAGTATAAGTATGCCAATGTGTTTTTCTTCTGAATAAAATCGTTATTTAAATAATATAAACCTTGGTAATCATTTTCGATTTGTGCAATAATCCCAAGTTCATAAGAATAAGAAGCTACAATGGGATGGTATTTGCCTGTTGCCAACATTACTCCCATTACACAGGGCAATGCCGTTAGCGCTCCTGATTTATTTTTGATCATTTCAAGACAGGCTTCTTCAGTTTGCGGCGCATTCACAATATCATCATGCTGGCCTTGAATTGATTGTAACGCAAAATTCAATATCTCTTGTGTAAATTCTGGTTCATGACTAGCTTGACACATCACTTGTATACTTAGGGTGTAAAGAGCTGTAACTGCATTTAAAGCGATTGACGAGTCAATCTTCATCCAGACAGCACTTCCATTATCTTGATCCTCTAAGTCATCATAAATATCGAATGAGAGTATAAGCAATTCAATTCCGGCAGCTAGCAATTCGATTGCTTTTTGGTCCTGACCGTTAAAAGCTAAATAATGATGAAGAGCCAAATCGGCAAACTCAAACGTATCCTTAGACTCAATAAAATTCTGAAGATATCGTTCCAAGTCCTGATTCATTATTTTTTGGCTTACAATCTCCTTCATTTTCTCCTTGATCCGGACAGAATCTAAACATATCTGCTCAATAACGACTTCCCCCCTCCCATTCCATTTTACTAAATGGGACATTTAAAGGACAGCAGGTTTTTCGTTTTTTAACAATCATATAATACTTTATCCATTTATTGTATCGGTAGAACGAAAAAAAAGACTTGTTTCCAAGTCTTTTTCACGAAATTTTCATTGCATAATTGTATTTATCGAGTTGATCAATGCTTTTGTTAATGTTTCGTAATGAATCTGTCGTTTCTTTAATATCAAGTTCGAGTCGGAATAACAATTGTTTTACTTCTTCAAGTTTCTTTTCCATCGTTTCCACACTCCTTTTTTTGAAAGATCAATGAATTGTGTATGGTGAACGAGTCCTAGGTATTTGATCTGTTACTAATAGTGTATCTGCTTTCGGCTCATTTTTCACCGAAAAGTATGCAAAAAAGTCCTGCGTGACACCGCAAACATCAATAGGTCCTTATACTCAAAGGGATCACAACAAGAACGGGACTATTTTTCTATGTGCAAGAGCTTACATTTCTGCTCAAATTGAGAAAGATTCTTAATTCCCTTGATTTTAACGTGTTTCGCATTTTCACTAAGTAAGACTATAGTCCTTCATACCGTATTTTCAAAATTGAATATGCGATTCTTGGCGTTTCCTGACCGACAAACACCGAAAAAGACCGCAACGCTAAAGTTGTGGCCTTTTCGCTTTGTCATATTCGGCAATTAGGGATCTATACATATAGAAACATCCCTTTTGTGTGAGGTGCTCCCATGAGATATCGTTATCCCTGGTTTTACGTGTATCCGTATGAGGTACGCCGTCCGCCCGCTCCTGCCAACAATATTGATACCTTTATCCGTTCAGCGAAGCAGGCCGCGGGGATATTTGCGGATGCCCAGCTCGTTCTCGGCCGCATTGCGGGCTCGCGGGAGCTCTCGCGCCGCATTCTGACCGCAGCCGAGCAGTCCGATAAACAAACCATAAGGCGCCTGATCAAACAAATGGGCGTCCGGCATGAAGTGGATACGGTCTTTAATCCCGACGGCATCTACATCAGCCTTATCGGAACGCAAAGCCGAATGATTCTTGCTTTGCGGTGGTCAGAGGACCGCAATCATTTTGCGTCCATAAGATTATGACACCATTCCAGAGCCTCAAGATAACATTCATACGCTTCTTCTTTGTCGAGTTGATTGCCTAATTCCGAGCAAGTGTCCCAGTTGTTGCTTTCAATTAATTTCACAAGCTCAAGCATTTGGTAGTAGTCGTTTTGATGGCCTAATAATGCTTGCCCGACTTCATCTTTTAAAGGCAACTCTTGAACAATTTCCTCTATTTCTCTATGCAGGAGGGTGTCTATGAGAGAAAACATTCCGATTAGCATATAAGAAGCAGGCTGCGGCCGGGATGTCTTTCTCGCCAGCAGTTCGCAAAGCTTTGCTCTTATCAAAGAAATCTTAATGATTTCGTGCTTGCTGGAATGCCCTTTCCTGCTTAAATCCTTAAAGGAAAGAATATATATCCACCGTTTGATTTCATTAAATCCCAGCAGCATAATGGCCTGTTGAATGCTTTCAATTTTCTGGCTCAAACGGCTGTGGGATGAGTTTAAAAATTTTAAAATTTGATAGGACAGTGATAAATCCCGCTCTATGTACTCTGTCACACGCTTTATGTTAGGCTGCTCTTTGCTCAGTTCGTTAAGCAGTTCATAGTAAGAATAGAAATGAGTCGATAGGTCATGCCCGCTGATGATGCGCGGCTCGCTGAAAAAGTAGCCTTGGAATAATTGAAAGCCGTCTTGGACCGCCTGTTTATATTCTTTTCGGGTCTCTACTTTTTCCGCTAAAAAAATCAGGCCGCGACAGCCGTAGGTTTGCAAAATTGTTCTGCGTTCCATTCGTGTTGTTTTGAGAAAATCAATTTTCAATATATCAATATAGCTCATGAGTTTTTCCAGTAAGTCCTCATCTTGCGGGTTTATTGCATAAAAATCATCAAGCGCCAGCATATACCCCATTTTTTTCAATTCTTTGCATCTAGAAATGAGGGCCGGCGTGATCGGTATATCTTCAAGGATTTCAATGACAAGCTGTTTCGGATTGAAGGAGGTGGGAAGATTCGAAAACATCAGGCTTTCCGTAAAATTAACAAAACAGCGTTTCCCTTCCGTCAGCTTCTCAATTCCGATGTTTAAAAAGCTGTTGATCACCAAATCTGTTGTTGCCTGATCGCCGTCTTTAGCGCTATACACGTTCTCTTCGCTTTCTCTATACAGCAGTTCATAAGCAACAACCTGTTCTTTTCTATTAAAAATAGGCTGTCTTGCAACAAACACCCTCATTGATTTATCCCCCTTACAATACGCGCGGCTTTCACCCCTAAGTATATCAAATAATTTGACGAAAATTGTCTAAACATGAAAAATAATATATACATAAAGAAAACTGGCCCTTCGCGAACGAAAGGCCAGTTTTTCTTTATTCTTCCTCAAGCTCTTCTTCAATTCTGCTTTTCACTTCGTGGATCCGCTGCATTTTATTGCTCCAGCAGTCCTCGCTTAAATCAACCGGGTATTCCTCCGGCTTGCTGATTCTCTTATATTCCTCCCAAAGCAGGCTGAGGTTATCCTGCACATACTGCTGTATGTCTGAAATCTCAGGGTTTTGGTAGCAAAGAATACCCTTCTCAAAAATCAGCTCATGAAGATCCTTCGCATAAAAATTCGTGACAAATTTGCTGATGAATGTATGAACCGGGTGAAACATTCTGAGCCGCTTCTGATCATTCACCTGCTCATCATAAAGCGCAATATAGTCGCCTTCAGAATGATGGTTGGACTGATTAATAATGCGGTAGACTTTCTTTCTGCCCGGCGTCGTCACTTTTTCAGGATTGGACGAAATTTTGATCGTGTCGACCATTTTCCCGTCTTCTTCAATGGCAACGAGTTTATAAACTGCGCCGAGAGCCGGCTGGTCATAGGCAGTGATCAGCTTCGTACCGACACCCCAGACATCAATGCGCGCTCCCTGAGCCTTTAAATTCATAATAGTGTGCTCATCCAAATCGCTTGAAGCAATCACCTTCGCGTCTGTAAATCCTGCTTCATCAAGCATTTTCCGGGCTTTTTTTGACAGGTACGCCAAATCGCCGCTGTCCAGACGGATGCCAATGAAATTAATGCGGTCGCCGAATTCCTTGGCAACCCTAATCGCGTTAGGCATGCCTGAACGAAGCGTGTCATACGTGTCAACTAAGAAGACGCAGTCCTTATGTGTTTCCGCGTATTTTTTGAAAGCTGTATATTCATCGCGGTAAGCCTGCACAAGCGCATGCGCATGTGTGCCGGAAACCGGGATATTAAAGCGCTTTCCGGCTCTTACATTGCTTGTCGCGCTAAAGCCGCCGATTAAGGCTGCTCTCGCTCCCCACATGGCCGCATCCATTTCGTGCGCCCGTCTTGTTCCGAATTCAAGCGCAACTTCATCACCAATGACGCCTTTAATCCGGGCAGCCTTTGTTGCGATTAATGTTTGATAGTTCACAATGTTGAGCAAAGCCGTTTCAATCAGCTGAGCTTCTACCAGGGGTGCCTCCACCCTCATAATCGGCTCATTGTTAAAAACGAGTTCTCCTTCTTTCATGGAGTAAAGTGAACCTGTAAAAGATAAGCCGCGCAAATATTCAATAAAATCTTCATGATACCCGAGTTCATCCTGTAAATAACTCAAATCGCTATCCGTAAACTTGAAATTTTCCAAGTATTCAATGGCTTTTTCCAAGCCCGCAAATACGGCATAGCCATTTTCAAACGGAAGCCTTCTGAAAAACAGCTCAAAAATCGCTTTCTTTTCATGAATGCCGTCTCTCCAGTACGTTTCCGCCATATTGATCTGATAAAGGTCTGTATGTAATGACAGGCTGTCATCTTTAAATCCGTACTCTAACACTGTTTTTCCCCTTCCTTACTCTGCCACTTGCGCTCCGATGCTGTTTGCAAAATGGGAAAGAGCCCATGCGTGCCCCTCCTGATTAAAGCTGGCAACAGCTTGTTTATGCACAACAATCCGAAAACCTTTGTTGTATGCGTCAACAGCTGTATGCAACACACAAATATCTGTGCAGACACCGGCAAGATGCAGTTCGCCAATCTGCCGCTCTCTGAGTTTGAGCTCTAAATCAGTTCCCGCAAAAGCAGAATATCTCGTTTTTTCCATGTAGTAAACATTAGGTTCATGTTCATGTTTCTGATATAGAGGCAAAAGCTTTCCGTACAGATCTTTTCCTTCCGTGCCTTTTATATTATGCGGAGGAAAAAGACGGGTTTCAGGGTGATATTGATCCCCTTCATCATGAGAATCTACTGCTAATACGACGTAATCACCGTTTGTGATGAATTCTTCAGTTAAATTGACGATCGCCTCTTCAATCATTCTGCCGGGCTCCCCGCAGGTCAATTTTCCGTCACTCGCCACAAAATCATTCGTATAATCAATACAAATAAGTGCTTTTTTCATAGCCGGCCTCCCCGCCATCAGTATGAGAACATTATATCTTATCTCCAGTTGTAAGTGAATTGCCATGAACAAAAAGACAAACGGTCCGTTTGTCTCTTAAGATTTCAGCACTGACCGATTATAAATGTCGTCCTGAATATATATCAATTCACGATTCACAGCGATGTCAGCCGCAATGACGAGGCCTAAAGGCGTATGAAACTGAAGATCAGATACAATCTTGAAGGGCACTCCGTACCGGTTCGCCATTTGGATATAAGGAGAGTAAGACTGGTACTGAAGCTTTCCATTAATCAAAAGGGTGACGTTATGGCTGTTTTCCAGCTCGTGCTCTGCCTCTTTATACGGTTTGCTTCTAAGCACCTGTCCCTTCGTCAGTGCCAAAACGACTCTTTCTCTTAAAGAACCTAAAAACAAATGGCGCTCGTCAGGCTTTGTCTCCAAAGGCCCATACATTCCTTGCTGCAAATAGAGATCCATTTTATCTTCACTCAAAAGCCTGTCCTCCCGTCTTGTTTGTCTTCATTATCACCTGATCAGGCAGGAGCTAAACTTTCAAGCGCCGCTTACATTTCTGTTACCCAATGAATGATTTTTTTGGCCAGCTCACCAGCAGGGGTTTCCTCTGTATGCCGGCGCAACGACGCTTCCAGCCGTTCAGGCAGAGTTGCTTTATCTTCTTCATAGGAAATGATCGTGCTCCACTCCAGCTGCGGTACCGCTACAAGCGTGCGCAGTTCTTTTCTGTTTTCATGCAGATACACGTCCGTGATCATTCCGGTTTGCGTATTGATATTTGCTTTTCTGATTTTCATAACATGACCTCTCTATTCAAAGACTACCCATATTATACAATAAAAAAGCAACAGCCTCTTGTGAAAAGGCTGTTACCCGTTAAACGAAACTGTTTCATCAGTGATATCGGCATCTTTGAAGAGAGTTTTACTCGTTTGGTTGTTAATCTTCACAAAATCACCAAGCTGAAATGCGCCTGACCCCGCCCCTGAATGAGCGACGCTTTTGGGCGAAATCGCAAATACGTCTCCAAAGCTTGCCGCGGCATTACCCGTAACTGACATGATATAAATCGGCCCCACAATTGCAGGCATTTCCCCACCTCCGCATTGATTTACAGCATCATATGCAAAGAGCCGCTAATGGTGCCCGCCTATTCAGCTGGCTTTGCGTTTTCCTCGAGTCGTGACCGCTGGCGCAGCTTGATCAAGCGGACAATATTCAGGAAGAACGCCTTCACTACCGCATAAACCGGCACCGCTAAAATCATGCCGAGAATTCCGCCGAAGCTTCCCGCTCCGATTAACAGCAAAATAATCGTAAGCGGATGGGTATTCAGCCGCTTTCCGATCACAAGAGGAGACAGCAGGTTTCCGTCCAGCTGCTGAACGATGACGACCACAATAATCGCAAACAGCGCTTTGGCCGGCGAGTCCATAAAACCGACAATGACAGCCGGTGCGGCACCGAGAAAAGGCCCGACATAGGGAATGATATTGGTAATCGCCATGACAATCCCGAGAATCAGGGCATACGGCAGTCCGGCAATTAAATAGCCGATAAAACACGCTGTCCCGACAAAAAGACAGATTAACAGCTGACCCTGGAAGTATGCCGCAAGCGTATCGGATAAATCTTTAAAAATCTTTAAGCCTTCTGTCCGATAAGAAGCCGGAAGAATTTTTACTGCCAAATGCGGAAAGCGGTGTCCGTCTTTCAGCATGTAAAAAAGGATAAATGGAACAGTAATAATAACAAGCGTGATGTTTGTCACGACGCCAAACACCGCAGATAAACTGGACGTGATATTTTGCGGCAGGTTTTGGAGAAAACTTGTCAATGACTGTTCAATTTTTGATATCGATACATAATCCTGGTTCATCATCCAGGTAAACCATTGAGAATGGGACAAATCCTTTGTCAGCGCCTGAATCTGTTTTATATAATCAGGAAGGTTGTTAAACAGCCCTGTCACCTGTGAGGTGATGATAGGTCCGACTGACGCTGAAATAAAGGCAAGCAAACCGATAAACAGTAAATAGATCAATAGAATGGATAATGTCCGCGGAATTTTTTTCTCAAGCAGGCGGACAACCGGATTAAATATGAAATACAAAATTCCCGCAATCAGCATCGGGAAAAACAATGTCGAGATAAAAACAATAAACGGCTGAAATACAAATGAAACTTTTGTTGCTACATAAATAATCAGCAAAACAAATAAAATCTGCAATGTCCAAAAATGGACTTTTGATTTCAACAAGCTTTGTTCCTCCTAGTTTTTCTTTGTCTGTCAGATAAAAGAACTTATACCCCATCATTGTAACAAAAATGAACTCATATCAGAACTCTTAATATAATGAAAGGAGTGTTGGTGATGAAGGCCGTGACATACGATACAGATTCAGAACTGGCTTATATCTATGTTCATCCTCCGGAAAAGAACAGGAATATGCGGTCTGAGGAGCTTAAGGTCAATGATTGTATCCTGCTGGATATCGACCAAGACGGCAAAATTGCCGGATTCGAATGTTTTGGTAAGGCAGCACACCTCTGTGCCCCATTTACCGGGAAATCCCGGCTTTATGTAAAAGATTCAGACGGTTATCATTTTCGTGTCCGACAGCATGCTTCAATCCGTTCCTGCTATACAGTGTACGGCGTCACTTTCTGTTTTTCAGATGGTAACTATCAGGAATTTGCCGGTTTTGACCTTGACGGAACAATGTATCATAGTACATTTTTACAGCGCTTAACTGAAAAATAGGACGTCCTGTTGTACGCCTATTTTTCATGCGCAAGCACTGTTAGACCCGCTCACTGTAATCTGGGGTGACGGAAATCATGTGCTGGATTCTGATCAAACAAACAGAATTTCGGGCTCCTTCAATTGTGATATGGTCAGGTTTTACATCGATCAGTCTGCCTCTGACCGTATCTCGTACTGTCTGTATAACGAACCTTGAGCCGATGAGCTTTTTAATGGTCTGATAGACATAAGGATCGACTAAAGAGACCAGTTGCGGACTACCTTGGTTGACCATACTTTTATCCCCTTTGTGTGTTTTATCTCAGCTTATGCCGCGCTTATGGATAATGACACAGGCTTACCTGATAAAACAAAGGGGTGCGGAGATTTTAGGAGAATACGTTTGGAAGCGGGTGTAAAGGAAGTATCGATGAAGCGGAGACAGCGAAGAAAGCTGGCGCTGTTCCGTACTTATACAGGCTTTATCACGGATGCCTGGGCTTGGTCGATTAATTGGTCCAGCTTTTCTATTTTTTTTCGTGCGGTTGAAGGATCAATTTGGCGGTAATGATGGTGGCCGCCCGGCTCTTCATCCAGTTCGTCCGCTTTTTTGACAATCTGCTGCAGCGTGTTTTTATCTAATTCGCCTTCAGGCAAATAGGAATCTGTATGAAGCAAAATAGCTAGTGCAATCTCTTTTGCCGCTTTCGGTTCCTCGCCAAGCCGAATCAGAAGCTTATGCGCCCGTTCCGCCCCTTTAATGGCATGAATGTCATTTCTTTTATATTTCTCATAATCCCACTTTCCGTCTGTATACCATTCATAATGGCCGATGTCATGAAGCAGTGCCGCTTTTGCTGCTAAATCAGGATTAATGTCAGCCTTCACAGACAGCCTGTATGCATGATAAGCGCAGGCAATCGCATGTGCCACGCCGGAACGCTGAAGATATTTTTGTGCAATTGGATGGGTGAAAACATCCATTAATGTAACCTTTCTCATGGAAACCCCTCCTTTAGATATTTTTAGAATCCTAACATAATTTGCAGAGAAACTCAATTCTTATGTCACATCATTTTGATCTTCTTATCATCATTGTTATACCCTAAAAGCAGCGTTTCAGTCAGTATATGCGGCTGTTCAATAAAATGCGCTGGCTGTAGCCTTTTGTATAAAAAAAGAGCAGAAAATATCTGCTCTACAAAAACTCTTTAATATCATAAATGCGGCCGTTTTCCGTCCCTTTTTCTAGTAAAGAAAGCAGCGTGCCGGCAATAAAGTCCGGACTGCGAAGGCTTCCTGTTTCATTTAATTTCCGGAATCGTTCAATGTGGTGGAAATCCTTTTTCGATGAAGAACGGATGACGGCCTGCATCTCAGTGTCCATCACTCCAGGTGAGAACGAAATCATGTTCACCGGCAGCTCTTCATCCTCCTGTTCAAATCCGAATGTCCTCGTAAACATGTCGAGCCCGGCTTTTGAACTGCAATACGCGCTCCATCCCTTATATGGATTTTTGGCGGCTCCTGAAGTAATGTTGACAACCGTCTTTTTGCCGCTGTATGAAGCAAACCGTTTTGTAAACAGCTGACTCAAAAGCACGGGCGCAGTCAGGTTCAGCTGATAATGGCGCTGAAGCTCGTCAAGAGACGCTTCGCCGGCACGTTTGATCGGCGTTACCATTCCGGCGTTATTAATAAGGGTAATACCAGAATAACGATCTGGATCGATGGATGAGAGCAATGTTTCAAATTGCTGTTCAGCTTCTTCAAGATTGATGAGGTCTATTTGATGCTGCGTTAGTTTTTTGTGAGAGACATCCGTTTTCGTTCTGGATAAGGCGTGGACTTCATGCCCCTTTTCTAAAGCCTGTAATGCAATGGCTTGACCCAGCCCTTTTGAAGCTCCGGTGATGATATAAAGTTCCATTGGAAACCTCCTTTTCCGTTATTATTGTACGGCACCGCTTTTACACAACACAAGCACGCGGCCTACGCCTTCTTGTTTTCCTGCGCTGTGACTTTTGGGATGAGGAACACGATGCCTGCAATTCCGAGCAGGATCAGTACGACATAGATCATCGGCAGCAGCAATGATGATGTTTCTTGTTCATCTTCTGTTTCCGTTGATGATGTCTTTGTCATTGGTTTTTCAGCAAAAGTAATTCCAAGCTGTTTCGACTGGGCCGCAATCGTGTTGGAATCCTCGGCATTTGTTGATGTAAACAAATCTTTTATCAGCTCGGCGTCCTTGTCCTTCGGTTTATCAAAAGTGATATCCTTCTGTTCCTCAGGCAGTTCTGTTTTTTCTTCATAGTAGGTATCTTCATGTAAATAATTCGTATCGATTTCGATGTCTTTTTTCTCATACTGGTTTGGCGCGACATCTGTATTTTCTTCAGTTTGGGCAGCAGCGGCAGAGGGTATGAAAAGGGAAAAGGAGAGCATACAAATCATGATCCCCTTTTCCATGCTGCGATTACGCTTCATACGTTTCATCGCTTTCTGCTGTGTGTTCAGCCATCAGCCGGATAATCAGCGGCAGAGCCGCGGCAATCACCGTAATGATCAGCAGAACTGTTATTCCCATTGTAAACAAGTGCCCAGTACCGTACTGGATGTCGATATATACTTTCGAAACCGGATCTTCAAATGTAAAGTTCGGCATGATCAAATCAATAAGCGGTGCGACATAGAATAGAATCATTGCCGCTGAAGCAACCCAGCCAGGGATTGATCCGAATCTGAATGCCGTCCGGATGAAGGCAGAGCTTGCGACCAGCAATAGAATCGTAAACACCGACCACTTAATCGTCTGATCGTCCGGCAGTGAATAAATATTCAAACCGAACAAGCTAATCATAAGTCCGACAAGGATATTCAGAATTCCGAATAACGCTCCTTTGACGAGAAGCGGTGCGTTTTGGTAATACGAGCTGAAATAGCCGATTAACAGACTGCTGATCAACACAATGACAAGGATGACAACCGGAGGTACCGTCTGAATTTTTTCTTCCGGAACCTCTCCGCTGATTTTAAGCGGATTCGCCAAGTAATCATATACATAGCCATTGTTTTGCCCGTCTACTAATGTATTTCCGAGTATGCCGTATACGTCATTGCGCACGAGTTTCGTGGAGGCGACATTTTTCCCCCAGTTGTTGTTTAAGGTGTCGGCTTTCGCTTGAACATCATTGACGCTTTGCTGCATGTTGGTTGTGTAATCAATGATGCCTGACTGGCGATCAGACAATGAACCCATCATGTCTGACATTTGCAGCACTTCCTGGCCGACCGTATCTTGGACACTCAGTGCCATGGTGCCAGACAGCCCATCGTTGCTGAACGTCGCAGATTCCTGTGTTGCGCCCGTTACAAGCTGTTCTGACGCTTTTGCGGCACTTTCAGAGATTTTCGTCAGTTCGTCGAGAACACCTGCTTGAGAGTCACGGATAAAGCCGCTGTAGTCATCCGCAAACTTGGTCATTCCGTCGATGAAGCTGTTAATGTCTTCATCAGTTTGCATCGTGTTGTTCTTGAGAGCTTCCCAGCTGGCTGATTCTTCAGGTGAGAGAGCCAGGACTGATTTGACGTTGCCCTGCTGGCCGTCAATAGCGCCGGCTTTTGCAGCACTGTCAATCGTACCGGATAATACAGAATCATAAACAGATAGATATTTATAGTATCTCATTAAAGCGGAGATGCTTTCTGTATTGATTTCTCCTGAAAACTGAAGCTGATCTTTATTTTCAAGCTCGCGAATCGCACTGTAAATCCCTTCAAACTCCCGCTTCCGTTTCGCTTCGAGTCTTTTGAGATTATCATCGAGTGTTTTCACTTGGTCTTTGAGATCATCTATTTCATCATTTAGACCGTCCATTTGCTCTTTCAATTCTTGAAGCTTCTTCTTCAGTGCTTCATTATGTGTATTTTCTTTTTCCTTCAGCTCTTCTTCGATTTGCTTAATTCGTTCTGACGCTTTGCTGAGCTGTTCTTTTGCTTTGGCGATATCAGAAATGTCATCGTTTCCTGGTTGATCTTGGTCCCCAGGCTCCGTCGTATCTCCGCCGCTACCGGTATCTCCTGAATCTCCGGTTCCGCCTTCATTTGCCAGCTTGATAAATTGAAGGGCTGAATCAGAAGATGCAGTCTGTTCGGTAGATGTGCCCGTTTCGGTTTGTCCGCTGTCGGACGCACCATCAGAGGCATCGCCGTTCTGCTCCTGACCGTCTGTTCCCTTCTGCTGGTCTTGATCGTGAGTACTGCCGTCCGTTTGTCCGTCATTACCGGTATCACTGCTGTTATTGTCGTTCCCTGTGTCGCCCTGTGTATCATCGGGATTTGTACTGCCCCCGTCATCAGGTTTTTCTGGATTATCAGTGGACGGATCGTCTGGTTCAGTACCCGGGTCCTCCGGTGTTGGGTCCTCTTTTTCAGGCTCCTTCAGATTGTCTGAAATATCCTGAATATCAGCAGCGATATTTTTCAGTTCTTCACGCTGTTTTTCAAGATCAATTTTGAGTTCTTCAGGATCTTCTTCTTTAGGGTCTTTATCTTTATCATTGTTGTCAGAACCATCGTCTATGACTGGGTCGTCCCCTTTCGCAACTGTCAATGCCTGACGTGCCGGGACAAGCAATTCATACACCTGATTTAGTGCAGCCTGTCTTGATGCGGCCTGATATTGTTCGATTAAATTACTTTGGATTTTTGCCATGCCAAGTTCCTGCTGGGACACTTGCCCTTCCCTAATTTGCTGGGCGTTTGCCAGCACATTACTGGTTTGTCCGAGCTGTGTCTTCGCTTGGCTGATCCCAGTTGCCAACCCGCTCATGCGTTCGCTGAACTGATTCGCCTTTTGCTGTGCTTGGATGGCATCCAGACCTGTCCGGATTTGCTGCTGTGTTGAATCTTGGGCTGCCAAAAGCAGCTTTTTCTGATTTTCTTGATATTCTTTGTATCTTTCAACTGTATCAATGAATTCTTTCAGCGTGTTTTTGGCTTCCTCCGCTGTAGAAGCTTTTTCTTTTGTCGTGCCTTGCGCTTCATTCATTGATTTCTTCAGCTCATCGATTAAGTCTTTTTGCTGTTTGATTTCACCTGCTAAATCATTAGAGCTTGGTTTGTAAAAGTTGTACATGACATTCTGGAATTCAGATTCTTTATTGACGATCTTGTCAAATTCTCCTCTGACGTTGTCCACTTTTTGTGAAACAAAATTCCAGTATAAGGCCGACATTTTTTTGTTCATTGTCTTTTGGGCATCCTCAAGCTCACGCTGAACTTTTTCTTTGTTAACCGCATTCAGGTTATCTTGAATGCTGAATTCGAGCGTTGCTTTTTGAGGATGGTCTTTGTCATAGCTCAAAATGTTTTTTGAGAAGTCTGAGGGAATGTAGACGATCGCATCGTATTTCTTTGAAGCGAGACCGGTCTCGGCCGCGCTTCGGTTTACGACCGTCCACGAATAATCAGGACGTTCACCCAGAACGGCCGCTACTTCCTTGCCGAACTGGGCGGATTTGTCCTCTTCATCAGACTTTACCTCATCACTCAATACGCCTGTGTCTTCATTCACCACCGCGATTTGCCGGGTGGAATTGACTGCTTTTTTCGTTGGGTCGTCTCCGATAAATCGGAAAAACAACACCGGCAGCAGCAAAATGATGATGACGGCGGATATTAACTTGATCAAGCTTTTTCGTTGTTCTGTCATCTAGCACTCTCCCTTTCAGCAGAACATAAAGGAATTTGAACTTTTTGCTCCTTCCCGTTTTCCACAACATATCCGAAGCCCGGCTGAATCTCAGGCTCCTGTCTTTGGTACGGGAGAGGAATGACATTTTGCTCAGATTTTTTCATCAGCAGAATCGCGTGGCGGATTTGCTTCATCTCAGTCGTCAAGGAGTCATAGCCTTTTGAGAATTCGCTGTGATTTCCGCTCGGGATAAAGCTGAACCCAAGATGAGCGTATGATTTCATGAAGTTAGCGAGACGGTCTTGTATTCTCGTATCAATCGTCTGCTGGAATCTCGTTATCCCGTCAATCATCAGCACCACTTGTGAGAATCGCAGATTTTGCGCGTCTCCTTGGCGGACGGCTTCTACATACATGGCCTCTCTTGTTTTGAAAATGTCTTCTGCTGTTTCAATCCACTGCTCAATATCTTCTTTCGTTTCCAAATATGAAACATCTGATTCCTTCGCATAATGAGATAAGCCGCGGTCAATCGAGTCAAACAGGCCGATCATTTCAGTTTCATCATCAATCAGATGTTCGAGCATTACTTTTAAGACGTTTGTTTTCCCGCGCTGAGTCTGGCCTAAAATCAGGCAGTGCTTATGCTTGCCTAAATCAAAATAGACTGGGCTGACTGTTTCTTCATGAAGCCCGATCGGTACAGATAAAGGCTTGCGTTCCAGCTTGAAGCGGATAGAAAATTCTCTCGTCGACAAGCTCTCAGGCAGCATCGGAATCGGTGCCGGCTGCTCCATTGAAGCAAATCGCTCTTGAAGTTTCTGTACGTCTGATTTCAGCTCGTTGAACATGCCGATATCATCATCAGCGTCAACAGGCAGGAACATTTGCGCGAAATAAAGCTCTTCCTTTTGAATGATGACGCGTCCCGGAATCGGCTCAAGATTGAATTTCGGACGGCCGTAAATGGAATATCCTTCTGATTGATCCATGAGATAATGGACAACCTTTGTTTTCAAGTTATTTAACAATGACTGGCGGACAGCATTCACCCGCGTTGCTGTCAGCATAAAGTAGATACCCAAGCTTTGTCCGTCTCTGGAAAGCTGGACAAATTCCGATTCAAGCTCATGCATCTCATCCTTGACAATGTCAAAGTTGTCAATGGTGATAAAAATGAACGGAAGCTCTTCTTCGCTCAGCGCATTGTACATTTTGATGTGGCTGATTTCTTTTTCCCGGAACAAACGTTTACGGCGGTCAATTTCTTCTTTGATGCGAATCATGAACTTTTCAATTTTCCTTGACTGGTCCATCAGGAAGTAATCCGCGGTATGCGGGAGCTTCGCTAATGGCAGCAGCGTTCCGTTTCCGAAATCAAAGATATAGACATGAAGCTCTTCAGGTGTGTATACGTCCGCAAAGCTCATCAGGAACGTTGCGGCTGTAATCGATTTTCCGTAGCCCGAAGAGCCGAAGATGCCGATATTTCCATCTTCCATCATCTTATAAGCAATTGGCGCCTGTCTTTGCAGATCAGGTTCATCGACATACGCAAAGTGGAAATGGTCTTTTTCGTCTGAAGGGAAAAGAGTGCGCGGAATACGTTCCGCAAGCGGCGGCAGCCAAGGGCTTGGCAGCTTCTCGATTCCCATTTCATCTTGGATGCGTTCAATTTCGTCAACTACAGCTTCGATTTCGGTTTGAACGTCTTTTTTCGCGTTATCTTCGGTATCAACCTCAGAAAGCGGGATCAGACCCGTATCTGTAACAATCGCGATTTCATCCTCGGTACCGTAGACTTCTTCTAAGTAAGGCGCCCCGCTCCATGCAGATTGGAACAGCTCATACACTTCATTGTTTCCGACCTGCAAATAGCCGCGGCCTGTTACGGTAATGTTTGCGGCATCGCTGTTTTTCAAAATTTCTTTACTGTCGGTGGCATCCTGGACCTTGAGCGCTACTTTAAAGCGCGAGTTACTCCAGATCTGGTCGTCGATGATGCCGCCTGGCTTCTGTGTCGCCAAAATCAAATGAACGCCGAGGCTTCGTCCGATACGCGCGGCACTGACAAGCTCCCTGATAAAATCAGGCTCCTCGCTTTTCAGCTCGGCAAACTCATCAGAAATTAAGAACAAGTGAGGCATCGCCACTTCTGCTTTCCCCTGCTTGTACAGCTTTGTATAGTCATTGATGTGATTGACTTGATACTGGTCAAACAGGCGCTGCCTTTTTTTCAGCTCGCTTTTAATGGAAGCAAGCGCACGCATACTGAAGTTTTTGCTTCCTTCAATATTTGTGATCGTGCCGAGGAGGTGGGGAATGTTGCGGAACGGCTGCGCCATTCCTCCGCCTTTATAGTCAATTAATAAGAAAGCCGCTTCGTGCGGATGAAAATGCACGGCAAGTGACAAGATGTAAGTCTGGAGAAATTCACTTTTCCCTGATCCCGTTGTCCCCGCAAGCAAGCCGTGCGGACCGTGTGCTTTTTCGTGAAGGTTCAGATACACAATGTCATCTTTCCCTTTATAGCCGATCGGCACTGACAGCGACTTCGACGATTCACTTGTCAGCCACCTTTGCTGAATGTCGATTTCTTTTACTTCCTTTGCATGAAAAAGCTCCAGGAACGATACCGTTTCCGGAATGGAATTCGTAATGCCGACCTGGTGGTTCAGCGTCCGCAGCGTGCGTGAGAACCGTTCGTTGTCCTCACGCTGATGATGATCGAGACGGAACGGAATTCTTACCGCTTTTTTCTTTTGTATTAAAATGTCGCCTTCATGCTCATTGATGTAGCGGACAAGAGTTGTAATGTTTTCCGACAAGCTTTCCTTTGTTTCCGCTGCGACAATTGTCGAGATGCCCAGATGCTCATGCTGTCCTTCTAAATATTCGAGAATGACATGCTCAGAGATCAGCTGCTGATTCGTGATGACAAATACAAAATGCGGTTTGAACTGCAGTTTTTCTTTGTCATCTTCGAGATCACGCTCTCTGATCAATTCGTAAAGTGAAGACAGGAGCTGATCTCGCGTTTGCTCATTATAAATAAATCCTTTTGCATAAATATGGGGCATTTGAAATTGCGGAAGCCACTTCATCCACTCCCAGTCTTTATACTCTTCTTCATGAAAAATAAATACAAAACGCAAATCGTGATAGCTGTTAAAGAACGACAGCTGTCCGATTAGCTGGTGAATCTCATTTTTCACAATTTGTGATTTACCGACAAGCCCCATCGGACCTTCTGCCAAATCGACCGTCACCGGCGCATTGCTGATATCTTTATAGACGCGCTGCATGTGCTGCGATTTCTCCATGAGGTCATCGATATCACGATTCGCCAAGTCTCCGCCGCTCATATTGATTTCATAGCTTGACGGAACTGTTCCCGTCCCAAGCCGCAGCTGGAGATAATCCTTGCTTTCAAGTGATTTTTCCCAGATCCGGTCACTGATTTCACTTGTTAAGTATTTCATTTGTTCAAATGAAGGAAAGTGAAATTCAAGAACCTGCTTTTGCTTTTCAGCAAGTGCCTGAAGCTCTTTCCGCTTATTGTCTAAGTAAAGCTTATATACACGCTCCCGTTTTTCCTCGCGTTTTTTCCGCTGGTTTTTATCCCGGAAATATTGCACTGTCGAGGTAATGAGAGTCATCATAAACATCGCCAAAGAAACGAGTATAAATATACCGCGCGGCTGGATGATGGCAACTACGCCCATCACGATCAGCATCACAAGCGGAGGCAGGATGACGAGCCACAGCCCTCTGTTGGTTTGATCGCTCTCCTGAGAGGGGAAACTGAAAGAAACGCGGTCATCCGGCAGATCGTATACCATCCGCGGCGTTCTTCTGTACTGCGGATATTTTTTCTGCATCTCTGTACTCGGTTTGACCGTTTCTGTTAACGCTGTTTCAAAATGGGCATAATGAACAATTTCTAAAAGGTCTTGTTCCGTCACCCTCATTTGCGTGAAGTTCCAGAATATTTCATCCCCCGGCTTGAGCGGCGTATTGGCGTTGATCTTCTCTCCGTTCAAGAAGATCGTTCCGCTTTCAGGGCGGACCGACCAGTGACCGCCTGAACGAAGCATAGAAAACGTGCTTTGTTCTGCAAATGCAAAATCTTGCGGATTCAGATAAATATCTGCATTCGTTTTTTCTGAGGAACATACAATTTCATCCCGATTTCCCGTAAAATAAACGGATTTCTCAGGTTCACTGCCCGTCAATATCAAGCGTATATTCTGCTGATCCGTTTGGAGAGTAAATGATGTATCCGCCTCAATCGTGCCGAGACAATCATTTCCCAGGAAAACTTCGTATTGGCCGCCGGATTCCTTTCTTTTAAGAGAAATCACTCCGCTATTAAATGGAATGGAGCTGATCGTAACGGAATCCTTCACATCAGGCCCTATGGTCACCGGATGAGACGACGGGAGGTTAGAAAGATTTAATTTTTGAACGTTATTTTGGTAAAAAACCCATAATAGACTCAAATGGCGAACCCCCTTACGGCCGAATGGCAGCATGCGATGACCTGTGCTTCATGTCTCACGTTATTTGTCATCTTTTTTCTCATCTTTCTTTTCTGTTTCTTTTTTCTCGTCTTCTTTTTTCTTCTGTTCTTCTTTTTTGGCTTTTTCCTCGGCTGCGGCTTTTTCTTCTGCCGCTTTCTCTTCTGCTTGTTGTTTTTCTTCGTCTGTTTGTGTCTGTTCTTCGCTTGTATCGACTAACGATGTTTCAGAATTAGACTGTTTATTTTCTTGACGTTCTTTTTGGGCTTTTTCAAGCTCACTATTTACTGAGTCAAGTTCTTTTTGTATATCTTCATCATTTGTATCCTCAGATAAAAGCTGCTGTTTATATTTAGCTAGGGCAAAGTAAATATAATCATTGTATTCAAGCTTACGGCCGATACTGATCGCTTCTTTGTATTCTCCTCGACCATAATCAATCCAATACAAGAAATGCTGAGGGTCTGATTGAAGGGTGACTAAGTTATTTTCTATATTTTTGGTTTTTGCACTCCCCAGGTTTTCGACCTCAACATAGGACGTCGCCAGCTGATACTGCACCGATTCAGGCAGGCTTTCCGCATCATACTTGGACAGTGTGCTGATGACTTCACTGTACTGCTTGTTTAAGAACGCACGGTTGCTGTCCACTATCGCCTGGTGCTTTGGCTGCGCGAAAAATAAGGCGTACATCGAATAAATAAGTGCCGGTACAAGCAAAACAATGAGCCCCAGGCCGATATATCGCTGGATGTTCCACTTCTTTCTCGGGATATGTATGTATGTTTTTGCTTTGGCTTCGAGCTCATCAATATGGGTTTGAATCAGCTCGAGCAAATCATCATAGGATTCCGCATCTAATATCGCCTTTGCCTCTGCGGAGAACGTCAGCGTTTCATTGAATTTCAGGTAGTCTTCAAACGCAAAAGCGCCGTCAACTGCCAAAGCCGCTGCCGCTTTCAGCTCCTGCCATACTCTTTCCTCATCACGCTCGTAAGGAGGAATGCTTTCTTTTACTCCATAATGGAGAAAATAAGGCGTAAGCCCTTTATCGAATACAATGTTTTCAGGAGCGACAATCAAATTCAGCCTCGACAGATTGTGCTGCTGTACGGCTTGAACAAGCTGATAGGCAAACTGCCATTTACTTTTTTTATCCTTAGCTTTCATGAAGCGGAATGCTTTATAGGAGGAGGGAGGTTGGATTGTGATGATTACTTCATCATCCGTCACATCGATTTCTTTATAAAAAAATGGATTTATATCTTTGATCACGTTAGCTTCAAGACCGTCGAGAAGCTTTATTTTTTCCCGTTGAAAGGTAAATGTATAGCCGGCATCTGTTTTCTCGGCAACAGCTTCTAATTGGTTTTCTAAATATGATTTTTGTTTACCTGACATTCAACCAGATCCTTTCATAATATTTCAAGCCGGTCTCCGTTTGTAATGCCGCAATCAGACAGCTTGCATTCTCCGGAAAACACCTTATCCTTGTTCACCACTCTGATCCAGTGCCCTTCGCGCGGAGGCATAGATACGCTTTGGGCCTGCCAAGCAATATCAATTACTTTTTTCACCGGGTGGTAATCTGACAATCTGAGATCAAAGACACTGCCGTTATAATGTTTCAAATCTATTGTAATATCAATATACATTTAGGATCACCCTTACATAGAAAGAGCGCCGTCTTCTTTTGAATCAGGCGCTCCTTCCCTTTCATACTGTTATCCGCGGATTTGATTTGCGATGTCTTGGTCAGTAGACTCAAGTGTATTTGCTGTTTGATCAAGCTGCTGATTCACATCTTGAAGCAAATCTGACATTTTGATAAATGAAGGTTTGAGCTGCTCGTATTGATCTGCGAACGCTTCGCTTGAAGCACCTTCCCACATGCTTTTCAAATCAGAGATCATTCGGTTTAAACGATCAACCTGATTTAATACTTCTTGGCTTTCAACGCCATATTGCTTCGCCATCGCTCTTAGCTCTTCGGGTGTGACACGAATTAATCCTGCCATATTCCTCATTACCTCCTGTGCCATCAGCCTAAATATGGGCTAATTCACTTATTTTTAGAACGTCATTATTATAAAAACAGTTTTTCGGCATAGTCAAACAAATATGTTTTAATTTTACAAAATGAGTCCAATGGTTTACCCCGAATCACTTAAAAATGACATATAATGTAAAGTAAATAGGTTTATTTTCTTAATCTTCTCTTCATTCTCCGAATAATCCAAAAGACCCAAATAACTCCCCAACTCCCAAAAAAAACCTTTCAGAAAATTTGATGCTACAGCACCATTTCTGAAAGGTTCAATTTTTTCTTTCCTTAATTAGTCTCGCCTCCGATGACTTTCTTAGAAGATTAATAGGATAAGCTGTCGTATTATATGAGGCATACAACTGTCCTGCAAAGAGGCGATTACACCGCCAAATGTATATAGAACGTTTCTCTCATGAAATTGTTTTTTTGCTTCTGTTCTTTGTTGTTGATTTTCACAAACAACAACAATCATAATAAAAGGAAGGGGATGAGATGTCAAAGAGAAATCAAGCAAGTAGGGAGATTTATGACCATGCCGAATGATCCGTTTAAATATAGTTTTGACAGACTTGAAGATGTGGCTGATCATATCAGCGACGTTCTGCGGTGCCCGATCACCATAGAGGATGTTAACCACAAGCTGCTTGCCTACAGTACACACAGCGACTGCACAGACCCTGCCCGGACGTCTACCATTATTGGCAGAAGGGTACCGGAGAAGGTGATTAACAAGTTGTGGAAAGACGGGACAATTCCAGCTCTCTTAAAAACGGACCAGCCGATCAGAGTCAAGCAAATTGATGAAGTTGGGCTGAGCAATCGCGTCGCTATTTCGATTTGGAAAAACAAGCAAGTGCTTGGCTTCATATGGGCGCTTGAGATCCAAAAAACATTGTCCGATGAAGATCTGCTGACATTGCAAATGGCAGCAAAAGCAGTGAGAAATAAGCTTCTCAAACTTCAAATCAGAAAAACGAAAAATGAAGAACGCAGCCAAGAATTTTTCTGGAAAATGCTGACCGGACACATCCATCAGGAGGATGATATGGCGGATGGGTTCCATAAGCTTGGAATGGCCGCTCCTTCAGAGTTTTCCGTTATGATCATCCGCATAAATGGCGAGCTGACTGAAAAAATCGAACAGCAGCTGCAATATTTACAGGAAACGACCCAGCAGGTTTACGTGCTGCTGGCGACCGTAGATTCCAATGAACTTATTATATTAACCTCACCCAAAACAGATCATCCTTTTCAAGATTTAAAACAGTTTGCTTTCAGTACGCAAAAACAGCTGAAGGAGCGGTATAAAATAGAAGACGTTTCTATCGCTTTTGGCGGAATATACAACTCTATTTCTTTTGTCTCCCGCTCCTATCAGGAAGCATTGTCCGTCTTAAAAACGAAGGAACGGTTCGCTGAAGAGACCAAACATCTTTTCAGCTTTTCCGAGTTAGGCATTTATCAATACTTAGATGTCTTAAATGAAAAACGGAAACAGGCGGGCCATTATAATTACTCGCTTTCCAAACTGGAACAATATGACCGGGATCACCAGTCAAATCTGGTAGAGACGCTAGAGCGCTTTATTGAAGCGGACAGCAACGTGAATACCGCTTCCAAGCTGTTAAATATACACGTTAATACGTTGAATTACCGACTCAAGCGGATCAGCCAGATCGCTGAAATTGATTTGAAAAATGTGAATCAAAAATTCACCATCTATTTAGATATCAAACTTCGGCACATGGATTTGTGAAATTTCACAAATCCATGTTTTTTTATTTTCTTAATCAAACAAAGAATTTTCCAAAATATCAAGCTACACTAAAAATATCACAGATACAGGAGGAGACAGATATGATCATAGGGGTTCCTAAAGAGATAAAAAACAATGAAAACCGTGTCGCATTAACACCCGGGGGCGTTTCTCAGCTCATTTCAAACGGCCACCGGGTGCTGGTTGAGACAGGCGCGGGCCTTGGAAGCGGATTTGAAAATGAAGCCTATGAGTCAGCAGGAGCGGAAATCATTGCTGATCCGAAACAGGTCTGGGACGCCGAAATGGTCATGAAGGTAAAAGAACCGCTGCCGGAAGAATATGTTTATTTCCGCAAAGGACTTGTGCTGTTTACGTACCTTCATTTAGCAGCTGAGCCTGAGCTTGCACAGGCCTTGAAGGATAAAGGAGTAACTGCCATCGCATATGAAACGGTCAGTGAAGGCCGGACATTGCCTCTTCTGACGCCAATGTCAGAGGTTGCGGGCAGAATGGCAGCGCAAATCGGCGCTCAATTCTTAGAAAAGCCTAAAGGCGGAAAAGGCATTCTGCTTGCCGGAGTGCCGGGCGTTTCTCGCGGAAAAGTAACGATTATCGGCGGCGGCGTTGTCGGGACAAACGCGGCGAAAATGGCTGTCGGCCTCGGTGCAGATGTGACGATCATTGACTTAAACGCAGACCGCTTGCGCCAGCTGGATGACATCTTCGGCCATCAGATTAAAACGTTAATTTCTAATCCGGTCAATATTGCTGATGCTGTGGCGGAAGCGGATCTCCTCATTTGCGCGGTATTAATTCCGGGTGCTAAAGCTCCGACTCTTGTCACTGAGGAAATGGTAAAACAAATGAAACCTGGTTCAGTCATTGTTGATGTAGCGATCGACCAAGGCGGCATCGTCGAAACTGTCGACCATATCACAACACATGATCAGCCAACATATGAAAAACACGGGGTTGTGCATTATGCTGTAGCGAACATGCCGGGCGCAGTCCCTCGTACGTCAACAATCGCCCTGACTAACGTTACTGTTCCATACGCACTGCAAATCGCGAACAAAGGGGCAGTAAAAGCGCTCGCAGACAATGCGGCACTGAGAGCGGGTTTAAACACCGCAAACGGACACGTGACCTATGAAGCTGTAGCAAGAGATCTAGGCTATGAGTATGTTCCTGCCGAGAAAGCTTTACAGGATGAATCATCTGTGGCGGGTGCTTAATTCACAATGAGCTTGCAGAAAGATTTCTGCAGGCTTTTTTATTTTTTAAAAGGAAAAAAGAGACCATTTCACGAATTATGACTATGAAGTTGATCATAAAGGAGGATTCATATGGCTGTTCAGCAATATGGCGTGTTAAAAGGCATAGTCTTAGACATGAAGCGGGAAACAGATGATGACAGTCCTCATTTCCAAGTCAAAATGCTCGGTGAAGAGAATACGTATTACAGGTGCGCCATCAATGTGATGTCCAGTTCTGAGGAATCTGAAGTTTTGTATTTGGCTGACGATCAGTTTGATTCGGGCTCAATTACCATCCTTCCGAACATGCCGTATGGATATACAAGGATCAATGAAGCAAACCGTGAAGTGGCACTGGATTATGTGCGGGGCAATTTGTTTGACCCGCGGGAAATGAAGCCTTTGCCTCATGAAATCACGGGACCTGATAATGATTTAAATGATTTTATTGAAACCTATATGAAGAAAGCACAAGATGAGAAAGCGCCGGTTTATATATTCGGTTCAAAATTCGGACCTGAACAGGCTGCAGATAAAATATTCGGCTTTACCCCGACCAACGGAATGCACAATATCCATATGAATCAAGGGAATGCAATGGATACCCGCTGGAAAAAAGACAACGGCTCTTGGCATGACGGGGGTATTCTGATTCAGTTTGCAGATCAGTGGGCCGCTGTGTTTTTAGCGTTTTTATCCCAATCTTGGTGTACCGATGAAAACGGAAACCCGGTCAGGGATTGTGATCATACCCAAACGTCTGCGTAAGATAGAAAAAGAGACTGCAGCGAGCAGTCTCTTCGGAAGATTGTTGACAAAATCCTAAAGCGTTTTTAGGATTTTGTCATGTTTTCAGCGTGATTGAAAACCCTTGAACTCTAGGAAAGATGAGCATTGGAACGGAGCGAATGTTCTAATTCGTGAGCACCAACGCGCAGACTTGACAACGAATGCGAGGTTTTATCGACACGCTGAAGAGACTGCGGCTAGCAGTCTCTTTTTGATACGATTACACATTTTCAACAGTCTTTAGGCTGTTTGGCCTCATATCGCTCCAATGCGATTGGATATAGTCCAAACAAGCTTCACGCCCTTTTTCCTCATGAACGACTGTCCAGCCGCTCGGCACATCTATAAAACCGGGCCATAGGGAATATTGGCCTTCTTCATTGATCAGCACCAAATACGTGCCATCCGCATTTTCAAAAGGATTTGCCATTCTATTTCTCCTCCCTTATTTATTCAACTCTTCCAATTTGACAGCGAGAACCTTGCCGATTTGAGCCAGAGGTTCCGGCTGACATAAATCTTTATGACGGCAGTCGATGTCGATTTGTTCAATCTGTCCGTTAATATAAGGCTTCCACGAGTCAGGTTCAATCGGATCAAACCATTCAGGAATGATTGTTGATCTGAAAAACAAAACATTTCCACGGAAGGTTTTCGGCTTATAGGAGCCTAAAATGCCGACAGAATTGACATACGTATTCTTCAAATTTAAAATGACCGTTTCATCCAAGCTCGCAAGCGCACTGCCGTCTCGGCGAAGAATCTCAATCGCCGCTTCAAAATCTAGCGGTTTGTCCCCTAAGCTGTCTGGATCGTACCCGCCTAACGCCAGAAGGGCAATAAGCGCTTCCTCATCATCCGGTGCCTCTTTTATAGGAAGGAAGTGGTTCGGATAGGCATCCAGCATCACCAATAGGGAAACTTCTTCTCCTTGATTTTGCAGCTGGGTGGCCATCGCTTGAACGACATTCCCGCCCAGGGACCAGCCCAGCAGATGGTACGGGCCTTTTGGCTGGACCGTTCGGATTTGTTTAATGTAATCGGCAGCCATGTCATCAAGTGTTTTCGGAAGCTCCTCACGCTGCCCGATTCCCCGTGCCTGCAAGCCATAGATCGGATAATCCGTTCCTATATTCGTCATCAAACCGGCATAGCACCAGCTGAGTCCCCCTGCCGGATGAACACAAAATAAAGGAGGCTTGTCTCCGCTTGTTCGGAGCGGCAGCAGAACGTCAAGAGCGCTTTGGCTTGATCCCATTTCAAGTCTTTCAGCGAGCCCAGCTACAGTAGGTGCTTCGAACAAGTTGCCGATGCTGAGTTCAACGCCGAGCGCTTCACGAATGCGGCTCATGAGCTGTACAGCAAGCAAGGAATGTCCGCCTAAATCAAAGAAACGGTCATCAATGCCGACACGCGGCAAGTGAAGCACCTCCATAAAGAGGTCACAGAGAATTTCTTCCTGCGGCGTTCTCGGCCCTCGTCCTGTCACTGCGAAATCCGGAGCGGGCAGTGCTTTACGATCAAGCTTTCCATTCGGTGTCAGCGGCAATTCTTTCATCGTCACAAAGGCAGCAGGCACCATGTAATCCGGCAGTCTCTCCGCAGCATATTTGCGCAGTTCCGCCGTATCAAATGTTTCTTCCGAAGGGATGACATAAGCTGCCAACCGTTTATCTCCCGGCTGATCCTCACGAACGATCACTGCCGCATCTTCAAGCTGCGGATGCTGAACGAGTGCGGCTTCAATTTCTCCTAATTCAATCCGGAATCCCCGAATTTTCACTTGATGGTCTGCACGGCCGACATAGTCGAGAGAACCGTCAGCGCGGAGGCGGGCCACATCCCCAGTGCGGTACATCCGGGTGCCTGGAGGACCGAACGGATCAGCTATGAAGCGTTCAGATGTTAAACCAGGCCGGCCTAGATAACCTCGTGCTAACCCCGCTCCTGATACATACAGCTCTCCGGCAACACCCGGCGGTACCGGCTGCAGGCGTTCATCCAGCACGTATACACCAAGATCGGGAATGCCGCAGCCGATCAAGCTGTTTGCCCGTAAAGCTGCCATGCTTCGGTCTAATTCGATATAGCTCACATGCACCGTCGTTTCTGTAATACCATACATATTGATAAGCTGCGGTCTATTTTCAGGGTGGCGGTTGTACCAATCCTCTAAACGGCTGAGTTCAAGCGCTTCTCCGCCAAAAATGACATAGCGCAGACTGAGTGCCTGTCCGAGATCCGGCTGTTCCCGTTCCGCCTGCATAAACTGATAGAAAGCAGACGGTGTCTGGTTCAGAACAGTCACCCCCTCTTTGACAAGCAGGCGCAAAAACGCTTCTGGCGATCTGCTGACGTGGTGAGGTACGATCACAAGACGTCCGCCATGCAGCAGAGGACCCCAGATCTCCCACACCGAAAAATCAAACGCATAGGAGTGGAACATGGTCCAGATATCGTCTGAGCTGAAACGGAACCAGTGCTCGGTCGCTGCAAATAAACGTGTTACATTTTGGTGAGGAATCATCACACCTTTTGGAACACCAGTTGAGCCGGATGTATAAATGACATATGCCGTATTCAAAGGCGAAAGCGGCTGAGTCCTATCCTTATTTTTTGGATTCTCTGCAGGGTACGTGTTTAGTTTCTCTGCCAGCTCGGGATCATCCAGCACGATTTTCGGCACGTTTTCAACTAGCGGAATGTGATTTGCAGCTTTAGTGTTCGTCATGATAAACGCAGGCTGTGCATCTTTTAGCATAAAAGCAATTCGATCAGCCGGATAATCCGGATCAAGAGGGAGATAAGCTGCCCCGGCTTTTAGCACCGCCAATAGGCCGACAGCCATTTCCAACGATCGGGGCAGTGCCAATGCCACAAATTGCTCCGGCCCGACACCTTCACTAATCAGCATTCGGGCAAGCCGGTTTGCTCTTTCATTCAGCTCTGCATAGCTCAGTGCCTGATCTTCATATACAACGGCAATAGCATCAGGACGTAAAGCAGCCTGCTTCTCAAACTGCTCTGGCAAACTTGCGTGCGGAATCTTTTCAGATACACTTTGCCAATCTGTCACCATGCTGTTGCGTTCCTCTGGCGCAAGAATATCCAGATTTCCGATTTGCTCGTCAGGATCAGACTCGGCAGCCTCCAACAGGCGCATCAATCGGTCAGCAAGAGCCTGAGCAGTTTCCCGCTTGAAAAGATCAGTGCTGTATTCAAGCAGTCCTTCCATTCCGTTTGGTGTCCCGTCAGCAAGGCGATCTTCACTGATTTCCAGCGTCAAATCAAACTTGGCAGAACCGACACTGTTGATTCGCAGGCTGCTCTCCATATCAGGAAGATGCAGTTCAGCGTCCGGTGTGTTTTGGAACGCAAGCATGATTTGGAATAAAGGATGCGTCGCACGCGAACGAGCCGGATTGAGTACCTCTACTAGTCTCTCAAACGGCAGATCCTGATTGTCATAGGCGGCCAGATTCACTTCCCGTACTCTGTCTAGAAGCTCGCGAAAGCTTGGGTCACCGGACGTATCAGTTCTGAGCACCAATGTATTAATGAACAGCCCTACAAGATCGCCCAGCGCATCATCATTCCGTCCCGCGATCGGACTGCCGATCGGAATGTCGGTGCCCGCCCCGAGCCTTGTCAATAAAGCGGCGAGACCGGATTGAAGCACCATAAACAGGCTCACCCTATTTGCGCGAGCTAGCTCCTGCAATCGCTTGTGAAGCTCGGGCTCAATACGAAAATGAATCGTATCTCCATCATGACTCGGCTCAGCCGGACGTGAATAATCGGTTGGCAGTTCAAGCTGATCAGGCAGGTTTTTCAAGGTTTCTTTCCAGAAAGCAAGCTGTCCGGCAATCAAGCTATTTGGATCATCCTCGTTTCCAAGCAGTTCTTGCTGCCAAAGCGCATAGTCTGCATACTGCACAGCAAGAGGCGCCCATTCGGGAGATCGTCCGTGGCAGCGAGCTGCATAAGCCGTCCCAAGGTCTCGGGTCAGCGGTGTTAAGGACCAGCCGTCCCCGACAATATGATGGACGAGAAGAAGCAGCACGTACTCGTCAGGACCGATCACAAAAAGCTCGGCACGAAAAGCAGGTTCAGCTGCAAGATCAAAGCTGTAGCGTACAGCTTCGGCAAGCCGATCAGAAAGCTCCTTCTCAGCAATTTCAGTAACATGTAACTCAGGATGGGCTTGATCGACATCTAAAATATGCTGATAGGATGTCCCCTGTGATTCAGGGAAGATCGTCCGAAGGCTTTCATGACGGCAGACGAGGTCATAAAGTGCCGCTTTCAGCAATCCTTGATCCAACTCACCCGACAAACGGACAGCAACCGGAATATTATAAGTAGGACTCGGTCCTTCCAGACAATGCAGGAACCATAGCCGGCGCTGGGCAAATGATAGCGGGATCTTTTCAGGCCGCTCAGCTCTCTGCAAAGCGGGACGTGCACTCTGCGCCAGATCAAGATGGGCAGCGAGTCCGGCTACTGTCGGTTCGTCAAAGAGCTTGGCGATACCAAGTTCGGCTCCCATTACCTCGCGAACGCGGCTCATCAGACGGGCTGCAAGAAGAGAATGGCCCCCAAGCTCGAAGAAACTGTCATCGATACCGACGCGTGCCAAACCGAGAACCTCTGCAAACAAGTCACACAATATCTCTTCCTGAGGAGTCCGCGGGGCCCGATCACTGACAGATGTGCTGAAGTCTGGTGCCGGCAGTGCTTTCCGGTCAAGCTTGCCATTAGGTGTTAACGGCAGCTCGTCCATCTCCACAAACGCTGCCGGTACCATATAATCAGGAAGACCAGCCCCCATATAACGACGAAGCTCTGCAGTATCAATAGCAGCATCAGCGACTACATAAGCCGCCAATCGTTTGTCTCCCGGCTGATCTTCCCGCACGACAACCGCGGCCTGTTCAATGTGCGGATGATTGGCAAGCACGGCATCAATTTCTCCAAGTTCAATTCGGAATCCGCGAATTTTGATTTGATGATCCGCCCGCCCGATATAATCCAAAGACCCATCGGCGCGCCAGCGGGCCTGGTCTCCGGTCCGATACATCCTAGTTCCCGGCGGTCCGTATGGATCTGCAACGAAGCGCTCCGCCGTTAAATCAGGGCGATGGAAATAACCTCTGGCCAAGCCGGTGCCTGCAATATAAAGCTCTCCGACAACGCCCGGCGGCACCGGCTGCAATCCATTATCAAGCACATACACCTGCGTGTTCCAAATCGGTTTCCCAATCGGAGGAACGCCCTTCAGCCCTTCTTCAAGAAAAGCTGCTGCAGACCAAATCGTTGTTTCAGTGGGACCGTATAAGTTCGTGACTGAACAATGAAGGTCTTGAAGCGCCTGCAAAAGACCGCTCGGCAGCGCCTCGCCTCCTACAAGCACTCTAAGCCCCCGAAGTTTCTCAGGTTCACTCGTTACCAAAGCGTGCCACAGTGTCGGTGTCGCCTGCATGATGTTAATATCGAAATTTTCAATCATTTGACCTAATGCCTGCGGCTCACGGATCGTTTCTTTCTTTGCGATCACGATTTGCGCTCCGCTAATCAGCGGAAGATATAACTCCAATGCTGAAATATCAAAAGCGACAGTCGTCACAGCCAACAGCCTGTCTTCTTCTCCTAGAGAAAATGCCTCCTGCATGGACAGCAGAAAATTGCTTAAGCTTTTCTGTGTCACAACGACTCCCTTCGGTCTTCCTGTTGATCCTGATGTATAGATGATATACGCAGGATGGTCAAGAGAAACCGATACATTCGGATTGTCAGGCGAATAGCGTTTTATAATCTCCTGTGTAACAGCCTGATCAAGCACAAGCTCCGGTACAGCCAGGTCATCAGGCAGACTGGCTGCTATTTCCTCAGTCGTTATGATGCATGAAGGTTTCGCATCCTCCAGCATGTAAGAAATACGGTCGGCTGGAAACTCCGGATCAAGGGGGAGATACGCCGCACCAGTCTTGAGCACACCAAGCATTGAGGCCACCATCTCAGGGGAACGCGGCAGCGCCAAAGCGACAAATTGCTCCGGACCAATCCCTTTTTCGATCAACAGACGCGCGAGGCGGTTTGCCTCTTCATTGAGCTTATGATAGTTGACTTGAATGTCATCACACATGAGAGCGATACGTTCTGGCGTAAGAACTGCCTGCTTTTCGAACATGTCCTGAAGGCTGACCAGCTTCTCGGATTTTGCCGTCTCATTCCATTTAGAAATGACTTTTTCTTTCTCCTCTGGCAACAGAAGCTCCATGTGCCCAATCAGCATGTCCTCTCCGGCAGAAGCCGTTTGCAGCAGCTGCAGGATACGCCGCTGATGAAGCTTAATATCAGACTCACTGTATACCTCGGGATTCGCATCAACATCAATTCGCAGCCCGCTGCCGTCTGTTCTGTCATATACATTGATTGATAGATCATCAACAGGACCGGCTGAAAGATTATGCGTTGTGCCCCGGGCGCCGGCAAAGTCGAGACCGTAATCAAACGGCATAAGATTGATTTGAGGGCCAAATAATCTATGATTTTCTCCTATCAATTTCAGATCGCGCCGAAGCTCTTCATGGCGATACTTATGATGTCGCCGAATACTGCGGATTTCCCGGGAAATTTGCTGAATCAGTTCAGAAAAGCTCATCGAAGAGCTTACCGTCAGCCGGAGCGGGAGAAGGTTCATCACCATAGCCGGTACATTCAGTGATGCAGACCCTATCCGACCCATCATGGGCAGGCCGAGCACAACATCCTCAGAGCCGGTCATACGGTGCACATAAACAGCTGACACCGCAATCATGACTTCATGCCAGCTTCTTGAGAAATAGCGCGCCGCTTCTTTTAACGCGTTTACATCAGACGGAGGCAGATATGCCGTATGACGAAGAAAACTGTTAGATGTTCTTGGCGCCCGATCAGCCAAGCTCACAACTTCAGGTGCATCTGCAAAACGGTCCAGCCAGAATTGACGATCCTTCTCATACTGCTCTGATCCGCGATAATCTGTATCCTCCTCCAAAATGGCCTGGAGAGACCCAAAGGAACGGCCTTTAGCTGTTTGTCCTTTTATAAGCGCAGTATATATACTTGCCACACGCTGGGCTATCAGGGAAAAACCGAAGCCGTCGATCGCTATATGGTGAATGCGCTGATACCAAAAGAAACGATCAGGCCCGGCAATAAACAGAGCTTCATTAAACAAAGGGTCATGCCCTAAATCAACCGGCTTTGCTAAATCAGCTTTCATCCAGTTTAATGCTGTTTTTTCCGGATCAGGCACAGAGCTGACGTCAATGACGTGCAGCTGTACATCCGGAGACGGGTTTATCATCTGCCAAGGCCCGTCCATATTTTCACCGAAGCGGACATGCAGCGATTCCGCTTCCTTGATCACGTGCCGCAAAGCTTCTTCAAAAAGAGCAATATTGATTGGTCCATTGATTTCTATATATTCCGCTGTATTGTAGATTGGATTGTCCGGATCAAGCTGCTGAGCAAACCATATGCCAGTTTGCGCCCCGGTCAAAGAATATTGAAGATCTTTTGTATCAGGCATCCGTTTGTTTACCCTCCTTTTATAAATAATCCGCGCTTGGCAGCACTTGCTGGCTGCGGGTTGTGAGCAATTTCTGCCATTCTTCGATCGTTGGGCGTTCAGCCAATTCTACGAAAGTCACCTCTGCCCCTTCACGGCGCCATTGTTCCACCAATGTCATGATCCTTACCGAATCAAGACCGCGATCGAGCAAATCCTCTTGATCTGTGATGTCTTCCGGTGTTTCTTGTAGAAGCTCAGCAATTTGTTTACGGATATTCTCACATGTAAACACCTTCTTTTTGCCAGTGTTTGCTGACGTTTTTTGAACGTCTGCCGGCGCATTCTGCAGCTGATCAAGAAGACTGTCAGTCATCACGGTAAACGCACAGCGTCCAGCTGCATAGTCCAGCGCCATTTGATGTTTTTCTAATGAAAAATCAGCAACTGCATCTCCCACAAAAAAGGCTTTAATATCCTCCATAAATGCTTCACATGCTGTAACAAGACAGCCGATATGGGCGTAAATTCCTGTAATGATCAGCTGATCGCGTCCCTCTTTGCGCATCATTTCAAGCAGATTCGTTCTCTTAAACGCGCTGTATCTCCATTTTGTCAGCACAAGATCATCATCCTCTGGTGCCAGCTCGGTTATAATTTTCTCCTCATAAGGACCGCTGTTTAATCCCGGGCCCCAAAAGTCAGTCAGCAGCGCCCGGTCAGCCGGATTTTGGCTTCCCGGCTGTGCGGTATAGACAACAGGAATCCCAAGCTGAACACATTGATTCTTCAGCTTTCGTATATTCGCTGAAAGCTCTATTACCGGAGACGCTCCCGCTGTGAAAGCATCGACAAAATAGTTTTGCATATCGTGTATTAACAAGACAGCCCGATTCGGATCAGGCACCCATGATACTTTGTTTTGCGGCATATCAGATGCTGTCGGCATTTGATACGGCTGAATGGCAGGTATAGCCATTTGAACACTTCCTCTCAAATTGTTGTTTTATTTTTTTGACCCTGCAAGAAGTTTCTCGGAAATAGCTTCACGAAGAGCCTTTTTGCTTACCTTTCCTACCCCTGTCTGCGGAAAGGATTCGACAAATTCAACTCGATCAGGGATTTTATATGCCGCCAGTCCGCGCTCTCTCAAAAATGCTTTGAGCTCTGTGGCTTTTGGGGCTTCATCCCTGGGAATAATGAACACACAAGATCTCTCACCAAGAAACTGGTCAGGCATGGAGACCATTGCCGCATCATGGACAGCTGGATGCGCCAGCAGATGATTTTCTACCTCTTCAGCCGCAACCTTTTCTCCTCCACGGTTAATTTGATCCTTCGCCCGGCCTTCAACGACAATATAGCCGTCTCGTGTCAGCCTGACGATATCACCCGTACGGTAAAAACCGTCCTCAGTAAATGAAGCGGCGTTATGCTCTTCTGCCTTATAGTAACCTCGAATTGTATACGGTCCCCGCGTCAGCAGATGGCCTGTTTCACCAGGTTTTACGTCGCGATCATGATCATCCCAAACACGCACTTCATCATATGGGGACATCGGTCTTCCTTGGGTGTTGACAATGATCTCCTCAGGATCATCCAATCTCGTATAATTGACGAGACCCTCTGCCATTCCGAACACCTGCTGCAGCGTGCAGCCGAAAACAGCTTTTACCCTGCGCGCGGCTTCAGCACTAAACTTGGCACCGCCGACCTGCAACACTTGAAGGCTGGATAAATCGTCACGGCGTGAGGATGCCGCATCCATCCATACCATCGCAAGAGGCGGAACAAGAGCGGTTATCGTGACCTTTTCGCGTGCAATCAAAGGAAATGCGTCATCTGGACTTGGAGAAGGAGATAATACCACTCTTCCTCCAGCGTATAATACGCCGAGAACGCCAGGTGAGCTCAGCGGATAATTGTGTGCCATCGGCAGCGCGGCCAAGTACACCGTGCTGTGGTCGAGCCAGCAGACCTCCACACTCCGCTTCAGGCTGTATATGTAGTCATCGTGGGTCCTCGGAATCAGTTTCGATAGCCCGGTGCTCCCGCCAGAAAGCTGGAGGAACGCCACATCCCAAGATTTGACTTCAGGCAGTTTTACAGGTTCTGTATGCAAATCCTCGAGCGGCAAAAATTCCTCTGCCTCACCTGCGACAATGATGTTTTTCAAAGTCGGCAGCTTGCTTTGAACCTGTCTGGCAAGCGAACGGTAGTCAAAACCGGAATATGCGTCGGGAATGATATATGCAGCCGCTTCAGCAAACTCGCAAAAATATGTAATTTCACTGCTTCGATGAGAAGGCAGTGCGAAGACTGGAAGCGCCCCCAGACGGAAAAGCGCGAAAATGACTTCAAAAAACTCTTTGATATTTGGCAGCTGCACCACAACACGATCCATCTGTTGAATGCCGAGCTTTTGAAATCCGGCAGCCAGGCGATCAGCCCTTGTGTCAAGCTCTCGATAGCTCCAATGGGTGTTTCCGCATGTAATGGCAATGCGATCACCATATTTGGCTGCTCGGTCCCTTAACAAATCTCCAAACGTTTCACCGGCCCAGCAGCCGTTCTTTCGATAGGTCTCAGCTAACTCATCAGGCCAAGGCGTAAATCCTTTCAGCATGTTGTATCCCTCCAGCAATTCATTCTGTTCATATGTGATCCACGCCCATTGCCCGCAGCATTGTCCGAAACTTTGCGGACGTCTCCTGAAGCTCGTCCTCGGGCTTTGAACCGGCCACAACACCAGCTCCAGCATACAGGCGGAGTGAGCGTTCTTCTGCCTCTGCACAACGGATGGTCACGATCCATTCTCCGTCACCGGCATCGTCACACCAGCCGACCATGCCGGTAAAGAAACCGCGGTCAAATGGTTCAATGCTGAGAATCGCTTCTCTTGCAAGATCAGTCGGTGTTCCGCAGACTGCTGGCGTCGGGTGGAGCGCCGCCGCCAATTCAAGTGCAGTTACAGACGGATCGGAAAGCTCTCCCTTAATCACGCTGGACAGGTGCCACATCGTTTCCGTTTTGATCAGTGAAGGCTTCTCCGGAACCTCCAGCGTCCGGCAGAAAGGTCTCAGCGCTGCCGCAACCGCGTCAGCGACAACCGCGTGCTCATGAAGATCCTTTGCGGAAGAAAGCAATTCAGCTGCCCGGCGCTGGTCTTCAACAGGATCATTACTGCGCGGCCTTGAGCCGGCTAATGGATTGGAAACGACCTGTGTTCCCATCCTTGAAACGAGAAGCTCCGGACTTGCTCCGAGCAATGTTCGGCGGGGAGACGTTTCCTCCTGGCTGGACACGTCTGCGGCAAACGTGTAGCCATGCGTGTTATGCTGAGCCAGATGGCGAAGCAATTCATCCGTCTGAATCGGTTCAGGCGATGTCAAATGCAGCGATCTGGATAGGACGATTTTGCTGAGTGTTCCATCGGCAATGCGTGTCAGCCCTTGTTCAACACCATTTTTATAATCCTCAGGTTCAGGAACAGGCTTTATGTGGTATGTATGCCCAGCCTGCTGTTCCTTTTCCTCATGATCAAATTGAAGCGGTCCTGACCAGCGCACTTCCTCAGGTACAACGAGCCGCGCTGCTTTTACTTGATCAAAAGGAACGGCCCCGACAACAAGCGGCCGGCTTTGCCCTGATTGTTTTGCCTGACGCAACGTCTCTGCAATTCGGCCAGAAAGGGTTTCTATTTGGTTTTGCCCGTCTGCCTCCGGTACGATTTCACATATGCCTTTCGCTAACAGTACACGATGAGGAGACGCTAAGAAAAAGGCGCCCGGCTGATATTCATGAAGCAAATGCTCCGCTTTTGTTTCTGTTATAACGTTTTGATCCAACATTCTCATGAACCTCCTTTAAATTCAGTTACACGCCTAAGGTCGCGCCGCCATCTACGACTAAATTATGCATCGTAATATGCCCTGCCTGGCCAGAAACCAAAAAGAGCACCGCATCCGCAATATCCGAAGGCTTGGCTAGTTTTTTGAGCGGGATCCCTGTTTTAAATGTCTCAAGTGATCCTTTTATGACTTGCTCCGCTCCATTCTCGTCGGCCCATAATGACCACTGCATGTCTGTTTCCGTTGATCCGGGAGATACAATGTTGCAGCGAATATTGTATTCTGCAAGCTCAAGGCCAAGGCATTTCGTAAACATCACAGCCGCAGCCTTTGAAGATGCATATGCCGCCATAGATGTTCTTGGTACACCGGCAGCATTCGATCCAACTGTTACAATCGAACCTGATCTTCGGTCCATCATATATTTGCTGACTGAACGCGAGGCGTTAAATACGCCAGTCGAATTCACTGAGAACGTCGCCTCCCATTCCTCATCGCTAAGTGAATGGATCAGTCCCGGGCGAAGGACACCCGCTACATTCACTAAAATATCAATCGGCCCCATTTCACGTTCAATGCGCGCCGTGATCTCGTCAATCGCCGCGCTGTCTCTCACATCCGCAGGAAAAGCTTCTGCATGGCGGCCTTCTGCTTTGAGGCTGCTCACAACCTTATCCAGCTTTTCAGGATTATAATCAACTGCCGCAATATGTGCGCCTTGACTGGCAAGCGTCCGCGCAACAGCTTCGCCTATTCCTTGGGCAGCCCCTGTTATAAAAGCAATTTTTCCCTCTATACCCTTTGCATTCATATCATCAATTCCTTTCTTCGCTCTAAATGCCGAACAGACATCCAGCGAAAAAGACTGCTGCGCCTTGAAAAACGCAATCTATTGATAATGATTATCATTATCAATTATAAAAATAATCATATCCAAATGTCATGTGACAGTCAAATATAATTTCAGTGACAAATATTTTTTAAAGGCAAGGCTGAGTATGTCTCAGCCCATTGATAGATGCGGTCCGTCAGGGTGAAGCGCAAAACGCAGCGCCCGGCTGACCAAAACTGGAAGAACTGAAATATGTCCTTCTCCTGAAAACTCGCAAAATTCTGCCCGTATGCCTTGTTCAGATAAAACGGCCAGCCGCTCATAAAGCTCCCTTGCATTATCATTCATCCGGCTTTTATGATGCTGCTCCAATTCTCCTGCGGCAAGAAGGATATTGATAGGCTGATTGTTTTTCTTGGTGAGAGAGACGAAATCGTCCGTTTTCTCGAGAATAAACGGTTTATTCCAATGAATGGACGGACTTCCCGCGACATATGTTTGAAACGCATCGGGCTTTGTTAGCAGCACCTGCAGCACGAAAAGCCCTCCGAGCGAATGGCCAAAGATTGTTTGTCTTTTTTTATCAATCTGGTAATCTCGTTCTATCTCCGGTTTTAAATCCTCTTCAATAAATCTGAAAAAGCCCTCCGCTCCGCCATGCTCCGGCCATTCTCTGCCGTCGGGCCTTTCCGGCAGCTTCGATTGGGCTGTTGGCATTGTAAAATCCCGGTGGCGCGCTGAGGAGAACGGCTCCGCTGTCTCATAGCCAATGCCGACGATCACTGCAGGGATCACCCCGGTTTTTTCGGGTCGGCATCCCTGTATTCGAACGGCTTCCGTCATCGTTCCGAAGACAGAATTGGCATCCAGCAGATAAATCACAGGATAACCAGCGGGTGGTGGCGGCGTACTAGGTTTCGAGATAAAAATGTGATAGGTACGGTTTTCATTGCGTGAAGACATCATACGCACTTCCGTACCAGGAATCGTAAATGCGTTTGATGTCCCGCCATTTGTCCGGTCTGTTGTTTGCTCTTTCATGCAGTACGACATTCCTCTCCTTAAACTAAACCGCAATGTATGATAATGATTTTCACTATCAACTAGACACCTCAAATAATAGGTTTTCTTCCAAAGAAAGTCAACTTTTTCCCGAATAAAAAAGGCACCTTGATCAAATAAGGTACCTGCAGACTATCAATATGGAAGTAAAAACCTAATAAATGATGCGGATTGTCCTATTTGAAATAGAACCTTAATCCCATGCAAACCTTTGATTTTGCCAAGGATCGCCTCTCATGTGATAGCCATTCCGCTCCCAAAAGCCAGGGTGATTTTCTTTCGTAAATTGGATGCCGCGCAGCCACTTGGCGCTTTTCCAAAAATATAGATGCGGAAATACACCCCGCAGCGGAAAGCCGTGTTCAGGGGTTAAAGGTTCGCCATTATGCGCATAAGCCAGAAGGGAAGTTTCCGCTAAGAAATCATCAAGCGGCAGATTGGTCGTCCAGCCCTCTTCAGAATGTAAAATGACGTAGCCCGCTTCTTCTTTTACACCCGCTTTTTCCGCTATATCACAAGCCCGCACGCCTTGCCACACATTATCAAGCCTTGACCATCCCGTGACGCAATGAATGTCATTTTTCGATTCATACCGTGGAAAGGCTTTGACATCTTCAAAGCTTAACAGCATCGGATGGTCAACCAAACCGTATACTTGAAGATTCCATTTCGTCATATCTTCGTAATATGGGACATCTCCGGTATGAAGCACAGGAAATGAAGTGGTGACGTTTTGGTTTGGCGGCACTCTTCCAGATTGATCGGACTGTTTTGTTTTTCCGAAATACATATGGAGCCCTCCTTTTTGTTAACCTCATTTTAAATTATGTTGACAATCTTTTTGTTCTTTATTACTCTATGATTGTGTATGTCAACCTAAGGGGGAACAACGATGAAACAACGTAAACTTCGTGCGGGAGATATGGCGCTGATTGGCATGTTCGCTGCACTTATGGCTGTCGGGGCCAACATTACGTCAGTAGCACCCTTTTTACAAGTAGCCGGCATTCCGCTTTCGATGCAGCCGTTTTTCTGTCTCTTGGCAGCTTTGCTTCTTGGCAGCAAACGAGCAGCGATTGCCATGATTGTATATGCACTTGTGGGATTGGCCGGAGCGCCTGTGTTTGCTCAATTTTCAGCAGGCTTCGCACCGTTTGCAGGGAAAAGCGGCGGGTTTATTATCTCATACATCCCGGCAGCATTTGCAGCGGGATGGTTTTTAGAACGAAACATTCAGCCAAGTAAAATTCGATTTCTCATTGCTTCACTTATCGGAACGGCGATCATGTATCTCATCGGCACTACCTATATGTATCTTGCACTGAAGCTGTGGATTCATACGCCAGTGAGCTACGGGACGGCTTGGGGCTTTATGATTTGGTTTATGGTAAAAGATACAGCGCTGGCTGTGATACTGTCGTTTATCGCACCAGCAATCTACCGCTCTATTCATAAAGCAACCGGCTTTAACAGAAATCGCATATCGTCCATGTAAAACCGTTCTATTGGACGGTTTTTTTATCATAACGAGAAAAGGCTCCCCAGTAAAGGGGAGCCTTTTTCCTATAAAACAAGCGCTGCAATCCAGCCAAAGATGACAAGCGGAATATTATAAAATATAAATGTCGGCACACAAGTATCCCAAATGTGGTGATGCTGGCCGTCCGCACTCAAACCTGAAGTCGGCCCAAGCGTACTGTCACTGGCAGGTGAACCGGCATCGCCGAGGGCAGCAGCAGCTCCGATAATCGCAATCGTTGCCATCGGGCTGAATCCAAGCTGCATGCATAGAGGCACGAAAATGGTTGTGATAACAGGAATCGTCGCAAAAGAAGATCCGATCCCCATTGTAATTAATAAGCCGACAATGAGCATCAGCAATGCACCTAATGACTGACTGTGTCCGATAAAACCAGCTGACGTTTTGACCAGTGACTCGACATCTCCGGTTTTCGTCAACACGTTTGAAAACCCGGCTGCAACAAGCATGACAAAGCCGATAAAGGCCATTAAAACCATTCCATCAGTAATCAGTGAGTCCGCTTCATCACGCTTCATCACACCGCTGACAAACAGAACAATCAGACCAGCGAGCGCCCCCATAATCATTCCTTCTACTCCCAAAGTCTGAGATAAGTAAAGCTGGACGCCGAGTGACACGACAATGGCTAGAACCGCGATACCAATGCTTTTTCTCGTATATGGCGATGCTTCTGCACCTGAAATGTCTTTTGTTTCATATTGTTTCGGTTTACGGTATACGATCACTGATAAAATAAGGCCGACAACCATACCTGCAACTGGAATAATCAGTGCGTACGGAATATCAGCAAGCGGAACGTTTAACCCCGCATCCGCCATATTGTCCTTCAGCATTCCCTGGAAGATTTGGCCGAAACCGACCGGAAGCAAAATATAAGGAGCCGTTAAGCCAAATGTAATTACACACGCGATCAGACGGCGGTCCATTTCAAGTTCATTAAAGATTTTCAAAAGCGGCGGAATCAGCACCGGGATAAACGCGATGTGAACCGGAACGACGTTTTGCGAAAAACAAGATACAATTAAAATAATCAGCACAATCAGCACCTTAGAAAGTGCTTTTTTTCGAGAATCTTCTTTATTTCCGATTAATTTAACGGAGGCTTCCACCATTGCGTCCGGAAGACCCGTTTTCGTCAAAGCGGCGGCAAACGCGCCAAGCATAGCGTAGCTGACTGCAACGGTGGCATTTCCGCCGAGACCGTCTGTGAAAGCTTTAACCGTTTCGCCAAGACCGAGCCCGCCTGTTAACCCGCCGGCCAAGGCGCCTATAATTAATGCGATAACAATATTGACACGCAGCAGGCTTAATACAAGCATAAGCAGGACTGCGATGACGACTGCATTCATGATGATACCCCTCCAAAAATCCTTTAGCTTGCTAATGTAGTAGATAAATAAAGTACGAACGTATCGTATCATAACCGTTCCACTTTAGTCAACTAAAGATTTTGGAAGAAAAAAATCCCTGCCGCATCGTACAGCAGGGATTTTGATTACTCGTTTTTATCTTCTTCCAATGTAAATCGCTCCGCAAGTGTAGCCAGTGTTCTTGCCATAACGCCAGTAGCCCCGGCCGGCCCGAAGCAGGTTGCTTTATTGGCAGTCGCTGTGCCTGCAATATCAAGGTGAACCCAAGGTGTTGACTCAGCGAATTCACCAAGAAACGTTCCTGCCATAATCGCATGTCCCTCGCGTCCCGGTGAATTGTTGAGATCCGCCATTTGGCTGCTTTTCACGCGTTTTTTATCCTTCTCTGTGATCGGCAGCTGCCAGATCGCCTCGCCGCACTCTTGTGCAGCATCAGCTACCTGCTGGTAAAAGCTTTGATCATTTGTCATTGCACCGGTTGTTTCTGTTCCTAAAGCTACAACGACGCCGCCGGTAAGCGTAGCTACATCGACAAGAACTGACGCGCCATGCTGTTTCGCGTATGTAATGCCATCTGCAAGCACTAGCCTTCCTTCAGCATCCGTATTAAGGATTTCTATTGTTTTTCCGCTTAAAGATACGATCACGTCATCCGGCTTCATGGCCCCGCCGGAGATCATATTATCGGTTGATGGAATAACGCACAGCACGTTTTGCTCAGGACGAAGCTCTCCGATCGTTTCCATAGCCCCGAGAACCGCAGCTGCTCCTCCCATATCTGATTTCATGCCGACAATTCCAGATTTCGTTTTAATGGAGTAGCCGCCTGTGTCAAAGGTAATTCCTTTCCCGACTAGTCCGACGACGTCTTCCCATTCCTTTTTGCCCTGATATTTCAACACAATCATTTTCGGCGGTTCGGTGGAGCCTTGGTTTACCGCAAGTATTCCGCCCATACCGAGCTCTTCCATCTCTGATTTCTCCAGTATCTCACACTCAAAATCATATTTCGCCGCAAGCTCCTCAGCATACGAAGCGAGGTCAGTCGCTGTCAGCATGTTTCCCGGCATATTCACAAGCGTTCTAGCCGAATTTGTCCCTTGTCCGTATGCCTGGCCGACGCGAAGCCCCGCCTGCACTTCCTGTGTATCTTCATCTGTTACAACATACACGGCTTCAATTTGTTTGTCAGGCTCATTTGATTTGTGCTTATAATCCTGCACCTCATAGGAAGCAAGCAGGCAGCTCTCTGCTAAAGCATGAGCGGCATCGGCTGGAGGCACGTCTTCCGAAATAAACGTATCAAGCAGAACAGCAGTTTCTTGTTTTCGATCTTTATGAATGGCTTGAAAAACATGAGCAAAACGTTCCTTCGCCTGTTCAAACGAATAATTTGCTTCTCTCCCCAGACCAACGAAATAAATCCGTTTCATACCCGCAGAAGATGGAGGGAATACTTTTGATACTTGATTCGGTTTCGCAGAGACATCACCCTCTTTTAAAAGCAGTGTCAGATGGCCTTCGAGCATTTCATCAATTTCCAACGCTTTTCCTGTCAGCTGGCTTTTTTGAAAAAGCCCGACCACAAGGGTTTCTGTATGCTCTGATTGTTGAACCGCATAAAACATGAGGCTTACACTCCTAACGTAATGGGTATTTGTAATGAACAATGGTATAATAGGAAAAACATTCTTTCCACTATACTTATTTTAACAAACAACAGTCTAAGACTTGCTTTTTTCTTTTGAAACACGAAGGATTTTTCAAATAGAAAGGATGTCGCCGATGGAACTTTTAACGAATTTTCCTTTATTATCAAGCCTGGCCGCAATTATTTTTGCTCAGGTCATCAAAGTGCCCATACAGTTTATCGTGTCCAGAAAACTGGACTGGTCGCTGGTCACAAGCACAGGCGGCATGCCGAGCTCTCACTCCGCAGCGGTCACTGCGCTTTCTACAGGCGTAGCCTTGGAGCATGGATTAGACTCCTCACTCTTTGCGGTTTCCGCCATTTTCGCCGTCATCACCATGTTTGACGCAACTGGCGTCAGACGTCACGCCGGTGAGCAGGCAACAGTCATTAATAAGCTTGTCATTGATTTTAACCGTTTCGTAAATGAAGCGAAGGACTTCCCTAAGGCTGCAGAGAAAGAAAAGCAAAAAAAGCTGAAAGAGCTTCTCGGACATCAGCCGATCGAAGTCTTTTTCGGAGGCCTCACAGGTATTTTACTGACATTGGTACTCGCTTACTTTTTCATGTAAAAAAACGCTCCTGCTTTCGCTGGAGCGTTTTATTCTTTCACAGTTTTATATTGATTTCTGAACACTTGCAAAGATTTTGTTTCATTGAGCTTCTCAAGCTCATCCTCGGTAATCTTTCCCGTTCCCTTTTTAATCACATATACATCAAGGGTTTTTTTGCCCCATTCATTGTATACATCTTTGACTGTCTCAAAGTACAGATCAAGGCGGTTTCCCTTAATAGCTGATCCTGTGTCGGCCACAACTCCGAGACCGTAGTTCGGAATGAATAAAATTGTTCCGATCGGGAAAACGGACGGGTCAGCAGCAACCGTGGAATATAAATCCCGTTTCACTTTCACACCTGAATATGTAAGCCCGTATAATGGATCACCGGGATTTTTGCCCGTCGACTCAGCTCCTGCTGTGTAGCCTGTTGCTGTTACTCTTTGGACTGGATATTCATCCCAATCAAATGCCTCTTCTAACGGTTTTGTTTTATCCTCAGCCGCGGACGTGGTTTGTGTTTGTTTCTGCTGCAATGCTTTTAATGTCAGTCCTGCATGCTTCAAGTGCTTTTCCTGATGTTCCTGCACCCATTTTGACAAGTCCTTCGCTTCAATTCCTGACACTGATAAAAATGTCGTGCCAAATGCAAGCAGAAATAAACAGGTCATCAGCAAACGTCTGATCATATTCAACATCATTCACCTCTCCTCCGAATCATTGTTCCCAAGTGGAGAGAGCATTATTCAAAATGATGAATGAGTTGAACACATAAAAAAAGCTTTCTTTAGAAGAAAGCGGCATTTAAAACATTTGATATCCTCTTTTTCTGAGCATGTTGATCGCTATACCGGACACGATGGCGCCGGCCAAACCGCTGGCTAAAATCAGCACATCGGCAGCCGCTAATGATAAGACACGATGAAACAGGCTGGCAAAGGATTCTCCCGGCGACTGGACATAGCTGATCAGCTTTTCTTTGCTGATAATGAAAAGGACTACAATCGGATAAATCACAGCCATAATCCAAGACATTCTCAGCAGCATGTTTAATAAGAAACCGATTCCAAAAAACAAGACAAAAAACAAAACAATTGAGATGATTACGACTGGCAGACTAATCAACCTATTCCACCCCCCTGCGTTGTTTTTAGTGTAACGCGGGGGCTGAAATAAAGTCAACGGCTGGAAAAAGAATGACTGTCTTTTCCTGTCCCCTGGCAAGACGGACAAGTCTCTGAACCGCCGAGAATCAATTGAAAATATCCTTTCCCTGAACAAAATGGGCATGCATGTGAAGCGGTTGTCGTTGCAGTTTTCATCTAATCATCACCCTTTTTCTTAATTTTCTGATAATATACCATATCAAGCTGTCAACAATAAAGTCAGATCATGTGACAAATCTTTTGATGTAAGCGGAAACATACTTATTTTCCTCTCATTCTCTTTTTATTTTGGCGTTTTTTAATAAAGAAAACCCGCTTCCGCGGGTTTTTAGAAAAACTTGAACTTGCCTTTTTTCAGTGTCAGTCCGAGTCCGCCAATCATAAACAGCGAGCGGTTATCAATGACTTTTTTCATAAACGAAGCCGGCGTGCCTTTCAGCTTTCTGCCATAAACAACCCCAACCGCGTTATGCTCGCCAAGAGAAGCCACTGTTCCCTTAATGTCCGGCTTGAATTCCTCAAGCTCTCCGCCTTTAATAAGCCTGCCAAGGTTTTTAGCGACCGTTATGCCCTGCTGCATTGCAATTTGCGCAGTCGGCGGATACGGACGCTCTGTATCTTCATTCATAAACAGCGAGCTGTCGCCGAGAATAAAGACATTGTCATGTCCCGGGGCGCGGAGATCAGGGTTGACTTTGACCCGGCCGCGCATATTTTCAAAACCGGCTTCCTCTACAATCGGATGGCCGCGGACACCTGCCGCCCATACAACGGTTTGCGATTTGATCTGCTCTGGTTCCTCATCTTTTTTGCCGACTCTGACTCCTTCTGGTGTACATTCTTGTACAGCCGTGCCGATCTTGAACTCAACTCCGTTTTCCTCAAGATAATGTACGGCGTAATCAACAAGTTCCGGATCAAAGCCCGGCAAAACGGTCGGCGCTGCTTCCACACAAATAATGCGGACAAGACTTCTGTCAACGTCATACTCCTTACAGAGCTCCGGCACGCGAGCAGCCAGCTCGCCAAGAAATTCAATTCCCGTAAATCCGGCACCGCCAACAACGATCGTTAACCTGTCCGGCCGTTTTTCCGCTTCCGTATTGTAAGTCGCAAACTGCAGCTCAATATGTTCCCGCAGCAGGCGCGACGTGTTGATGTTGGCGATCGGAAACGCATATTCTTTCAAGCCTTTAATGCCGAATGTTTCAGGCACGGCGCCGAGCCCGATGACTAAATAATCGTACTGCAGTTCTCCATTCGCAAGCACAACTTTTTTCTCATCAATTTTGATTGCCTTTACGGTATCCTGTACAAAATTCACCCGTGACTGGTTGATTACACCTTTTATCTGATAACGGCAGCGGTCATGATGGAGCGTACCCGCGCTCGCTTCATGCATCCATGTCGTTTCATAATGATAATTGTGTTTATTTACAAGCGTAATGTCAGCATCATTCGGACCGACATATTTCGTCAGCCTCGTCACCGTCATCAATCCGCCATATCCTGCACCTAAAATCACGATTTTGGGCTTATTCAATGCCATCACATCCACCTTCTCTTTTTTTGCTTTTGTTAGACCCATAATAAAATCATCATTTGTGTTAGCTTCAGCTAATTGGCGGGATTTTATGAAATATATTGAAAAGTTTTTTGTGAAGTCCTTACCCATAGCACTATTATCATGTTTATCCGGCTGGCCCAAGAAACATTCAGAAAAAGATCATTTCATTTGGTTATTATCGTAGCGGCCTGCGGAAATATTTTCAAGAACGGATGGGCACGTTAGATCCTTACGATTTTTTCTGCTGACTCGTCAATTTGAACGGCAATATGGTATAATTAATAACAATTTTCATTTAGGAGGCAATTTTCGTATGCGAGAGGATACAAAGGTTTATGATATTACAATTATAGGCGGGGGACCGGTCGGCTTATTCACTGCTTTTTACGGCGGAATGAGACAGGCAAGCGTCAAAATTATCGAAAGCCTGCCTCAGCTCGGCGGACAGCTTAGCGCCCTATACCCTGAGAAGTATATATATGATGTAGCGGGATTCCCGAAAATCCGCGCGCAAGAGCTTATCAATAACCTAAAAGAGCAAATGGCGAAATTCGACCAAACCATTTGTCTGGAGCAAGCGGTTGAATCTGTTGAGAAACAAGCGGATGGCGTGTTTAAGCTTGTAACAAATGAAGAAACCCACTACTCTAAAACGGTCATCATCACTGCAGGAAACGGCGCATTCAAACCGAGAAAGCTGGAACTTGAAAATGCCGAGCAGTATGAAGGCAAAAACCTCCATTACTTCGTTGATGATCTGCAAAAATTCGCCGGCAGACGCGTTGCGATCCTAGGCGGTGGAGATTCCGCGGTTGACTGGGCGCTTATGCTTGAGCCAATCGCAAAAGAAGTATCGATCATTCACCGCCGTGACAAGTTCCGTGCGCACGAGCACAGTGTGGAAAACCTTCATGCGTCGAAGGTTAATGTCCTGACACCATTCGTCCCTGCGGAGCTGATCGGCGAAGACAAAATCGAACAGCTAGTGCTTGAAGAAGTGAAAGGCGACCGCAAAGAGATTTTAGAAATTGATGACTTAATCGTCAACTACGGTTTCGTTTCATCTCTTGGACCGATCAAAAACTGGGGTCTGGACATCGAGAAAAATTCCATTGTCGTGAAATCAACAATGGAAACAAATATCGAAGGCTTCTTTGCAGCAGGTGACATTTGTACATACGAAGGAAAAGTCAACCTGATTGCCAGCGGCTTCGGTGAGGCACCGACAGCAGTGAACAACGCCAAGGCTTACATGGACCCGAAAGCCCGCGTACAGCCTCTTCACTCAACAAGTCTTTTTGAAAATAAATAATAAAAAAGGAGCTTGTGTCTGCGACACAGCTCCTTTTTTATTTGAAGATATTTATATAATTCAATGCAGTTCCTACAACCAGCGCAATCACAAGGGCTGCGACTACCCAGATCATTGCCATAATAATACGGTCCTGAATCTTTTGGGACTTCGGTGTTTTTTCTTCGTTTTGGGCCATCTTATTCGCTCCTTTCCCATGTCCATGCCATAAAGAAAGCCTGGTGCTGAACGACCAAGCTTTGCTGAACGTATATCATTCGCGTTTTGATCCGCTCTCTAAGACCATTCGTTAAAACTATGATACCTAAACTCACCCTGCATGACAAGCTTCGGCACTTGCACCATACCTGCCAGGAAATCATAATGTTTGACATCCTAAATAAAACAGAGTACATTATAGAAGGCGAACATTTCATATAATATCATTTTAAATATTCGTTTTTAGGAGTGAAAAACATGGAAAACGTATTTGATTACGAAGATATTCAGCTAATTCCTGCAAAATGCATTGTAAATAGCCGTTCAGAATGTGATACATCCGTACGTTTAGGCGGACGTACATTTAAATTACCCGTCGTCCCTGCCAATATGCAGACGATTATAGATGAAAAACTAGCGATTTCATTAGCCGAAAATGGCTACTTTTATGTGATGCACAGATTTGAGCCTGAGACACGAATTAATTTTATTAAAGATATGAACGCACGCGGCTTATTCTCTTCTATCAGCGTGGGCGTCAAAGAGGAGGAGTATGAATTTGTCCGCCAGCTGGCAGAAGAAAATCTGACTCCTGAATACGTGACAATTGACATTGCTCACGGGCACTCAAATGCTGTCATTGAAATGATCCAGCACCTTAAAAAACATTTGCCGGACAGCTTTGTTATTGCTGGCAATGTCGGAACGCCGGAAGCGGTCAGAGAACTTGAAAATGCGGGTGCGGATGCCACTAAAGTCGGCATTGGACCGGGAAAAGTATGTATTACGAAAATCAAAACCGGCTTCGGCACAGGCGGCTGGCAATTAGCTGCGCTGCGCTGGTGTGCCAAAGCAGCCAGCAAACCGATTATCGCGGATGGCGGCATCCGCACCCATGGCGACATCGCAAAATCAATCCGATTCGGCGCAACGATGGTCATGATCGGTTCACTATTTGCCGGACACGAAGAATCGCCAGGCCAAACGATCGAAAAAGACGGAAAGCTTTACAAAGAGTACTTCGGCTCAGCCTCTGAATTCCAAAAAGGCGAAAAGAAAAATGTCGAAGGCAAAAAAATGCACGTGGCGCATAAAGGCTCAATCAAGGATACACTGATTGAAATGGAGCAGGATCTTCAATCTTCTATTTCTTATGCAGGCGGAACAAAGCTTGACGCCATCCGCAATGTGGATTATGTGATTGTGAAGAATTCCATTTTTAATGGGGATAAATATTAATCATAAAAAAACGCCAAGTCAGCGGTTCTCCGCTTGAGTTGGCGTTTTCTGCTACTTCTTCAGCAAAGTAAGCTTATATTTGCTTTTTGAATTTATTTTCCATCAGTTCTGCCATTTGTTTTGCATTTGGATTTTCTTCATTTTGCAACTGTTCAATGATGTTCATATAATCCGTTTCATTTCGGTTCTGGCTTAATTTATATGCCGCTTGAATGTCTTCCACCTTAATCTTAAATCCAACGATGCCTTTCAATTCACTTTCTAAGAGTTTTGGAGAAAGCTTATCCCATAATACAGGATTGTCACGATGCTTTTCGTATTTCTCCAGCATGATTGTTAATTCTTCTGCTAATTCATCTTTCTCTAACATACTTGCTTTTCCATACATGTGGACAGCCTGATAATTCCACGTCGGAACATTTTCGCGTGAATACCAGGAAGAAGAAATATAAGCGTGCGGTCCCTGAAACATCACAAGCACATCTTCACAGGCTTCAAACGTTCTCCACTGAGGATTTCCATAAGCGAAATGCCCCGTAATATAGTAATGATCGTCTTTTTTATTGAATCCTAACGGCAAATGTGTGGCAATTGGTTTTCCTTGTTCTGTTGTGACAATCGTACCAAAGGAGTTTTCTTGAACAAAATTCCAAATGTCTTCAGCATTTGTGACTTTAAAATATTTTGGAATATACATCATCATCCACCCTTCGAAAAATATTATATGAGTGTTTTAGCCATGATTAAATCCGTTTGTTCTTCATCACCCATATAAAAAGAGTGGGCGCCGGTCTGAACAAACCCCATTTTCTTATAAAAGGCAATGGCATTTTCATTTTTTTCCCACACACCTAGCCAAATGTTCTTTTTATTACGTTCCAGCGCAATTTCTATAGCTTTATTCAACAGATGTTTGCCAAGCCCATGTTTTTGAAAGCTGTTCTTTATATAAATTCTCTTGATTTCAAGTGATTCAGCACCCATTTCTTCAGACTGAGCATCATCGATATTGACCTTTACATATCCAGCGATTTCATGATCAAAGTAAACAAAAAAGAATTGCGAAGACATATTGGATAACTCTTTTTCCAGTTGCTCAGTGTTAAATGCGCTTTCTAAATAGGATTTCATATTTTCAGGTGAGTTCTGTTCTTTAAAAGTGTCATTGAATGTTTCAATACTCAATTGTTGGAGTGTTTGTAAATCTTCCCGGCTGCATTTTTTCATTTTTACACTCATTGTTCGGATTCAGCCCCTTTATTAAAAATTCAATTGTCTTGTGTCCCTTTTTAATATATTTAAACACGGACAGATACTGACCTTGTTACCATTCCAAAAACCTTCTTCATCATCAACTCCCTAACTTTTTTGTTGTAGATGCAACAAAATATACTCCGCATTAAATATAGCGTAATTTTGATGTATTTACAACAAAAATCAAACAGCAATGCGGATTTTCTCTTGCCGAAGTTCCCGGAACTCTCTGCATCATTTCCCCATAATAAAAACGCCTCCCTTAACGATGATCTATCGCTAAGAAAAGCGTCAGTAATAGTTGCTATCCGTTTTTAGTGCTTAGCACTCTTCAGGCTTGCCTGCATTCGTTGCTGTTCTGAACGAAGAACCGCATCCGCATGAAGCGATGGCGTTTGGATTGTCGATGGTGAAGCCGCCGCCGAGCATGGATTGTTTATAATCAATCACGGTGCCGTTCATGATGTCAAGGCTTTCTTTGTCAACTAGAACAGTGATGCCGTGCTGATCAAACACACTGTCTGATTCACTCTTTTCATGCTCAAAGCCCATGCCGTAAGAAAGTCCGCTGCAGCCGCCGCCTTTGACGCCTACACGCAGAAACGCGTTTTCTTCTTCATGCTCTTTCATCATATCTTTTATATGCAAAGCTGCTGCTTCTGTAATTGTTACCGGGTTGCTCATCATTGTGAACCTCCTTTTAAAAACCGGTTGCTGTCTTTTATTATAAACATGATCGTCCCAATTCTCAAACAAGGTGTTTTACAAGAAATAGACACCCTCACAAACGGTTTCAGCCGGCCCTGTCATCATTACATGGCCGTTATCTTTCCAGTTTATCACCAAATCCCCGCCTGCTAAATGCACCGTGATGTCTTGATTTCGCTTTGATACGCCGTTTAATACAGATGCGACCGCCGCTGCACATGCTCCTGTCCCGCATGCCTGAGTAATCCCTGATCCCCGTTCCCAGACGCGGAAATGCAATTCTTGTTCATTCACAGTTTCAACGAATTCCACATTGATGCCTTCCGGAAATCTCGGATCTTTCTCAATCACCGGCCCCAGTGTCGTTAAGGGTGCCTGTTCAATGTCTGCGATCGGAAAAACGATATGCGGATTTCCCATTGAAACGGCAGTGCCTGTTAGTTCTACTTCACCAAATGCCATCGTTTCATTGATTGTGCGCTCTTCCCCGCCGTCAAGCATCGGGAGCTCGGATTTTGTCAAGCGCGGTTCGCCCATATCGACAGTGACCACATTCACTTTTCCGTTTTCGACTTGAACCTCCGCTTTCACAAGCCCGGAGAGAGTTTCAATCAGAAAAGATGTTTCCTCAACCAGCTTATGCTCATATGCGTATTTTGCGACGCAGCGCAGGCCGTTGCCGCAGTTTTTCCCTTCAGACCCGTCATTATTAAAAATCCGCATTTTAACAGGCGCTTGGTCTGATGGGCATATCAGGATCATTCCGTCGGATCCGATCCCTGTATAAACAGAAGAAACCTGAATTGCAATCTCTGACAGTTTTTCTTCTGGAAGCTGTTCTTCAAATTGATTCACATAAATATAACTGTTTCCCAGGCCGTGCATTTTGGTAAATCGAAATGAGTTCATAGGTGCCTCCAACTTTTTTTCTTTTTCTTAGTATAAAAGCTATTATAAGCGGACACAATACAATTATCCCCCGTTTTTCATACATAAAAGCTCCTTGCACTGACGCAAGGAGCTTTTATCGTTTATATAAACATGCCGGCAATGGCTGCGCTGAGCAGATTGGCTAATGTTCCTGCAAGAACAGCCTTCAGGCCGAGACGTGCGATATCTGAACGGCGGCTGGGTGCTAAACCGCCAAGCGTACCAAGCATAATCGCAATTGATGAAAAATTGGCGAATCCGCATAACGCGAAACTGATAATGGTAGCAGTTTTCTTAGAAAACTCGCCGATGTGCGGACCGAAGTTAGAATAAGCGACAAACTCATTCAGCACCAATTTCTGGCCGATATAGCTTCCCGCCTGCAATGCTTCATGCCAGGGCACGCCAATCAAAAAGGCGATAGGAGAAAACACATAGCCGAGAATGGATTCTAATGTTACGCCTTTTAAACCGAACAAGCCGAAAGCCCCGCCGAGAATACCGTTTACTACAGCGATTAACGCAACAAACGCAAGCAGCATCGCCCCAACGTTTAACGCAATTTGCAGTCCTGTTGACGCTCCCTTTGCAGCTGCGTCAATGACATTGGCTGCGCCTTCACCTTCATCCATTTTGAAATCGCTTTTTACGGTTTGCGTTTTTTCCGTTTCGGGTATAATCAATTTACCAAAGACTAGTCCAGCTGGAGCAGCCATAAAGCTGGCCGCCAGCAAGTATTCAATCGGAATACCGAGTAGCGCGTACCCAAACAAGGTAGATCCCGCAACTGCCGATAGACCGCTCGTCATAATCGTAAACAACTCAGAGCGCGTCAGCCCCGCAATCAGGGGTTTGATCACTAACGGAGATTCTGATTGTCCTACAAAAATATTGGCAGCAGCCGCCAGAGATTCCGTTTTGCTTGTTCCAAGGAGCTTCGACAATCCGCCGCCAATGACACGGAAAACGAGCTGCATGATTTTCAAATGATATAAAACTGCAATCAGTGCTGAGAAGAAAATGATAACGGGCAGTACACTTAATGCAAATGCCGGACTGTCTCCGACCTTTAGAAGCGGTCCAAAAATAAAACTGATGCCTTCATTCGCATAGTCAATCAGAAGCTGTACACGGCTTGAAAACCATAAAAAAACAGCGCGTCCCGCTTCCCATTTCAACACGATGTATCCAAACGCCACCTGTGTGCATAAACCAACGATGACGGTTCTTATCTTAATATTGCTTTTCTTTTCTGAAAATAAAAACGCGATAGCAATGATCGCAACTGCGCCCAGCAGCCCCCACAGAACATTCATGAATACTCGTACACCTCTTAAATTTTATTTAAAAAAATATCTTTTATACGATAACAATAATATTTTTTGATGTCTACACATTTTTTTAGTTCTTTTGTACGGCAAAATAAAAAAAGGGCCTGTCCAGGCCCTTTTCTTTAAAACATTGGATTTTCTTCAATAAAGGTATATATATTCTCAACAAGCTCGGCAGGCGTTTCACCCATGACGACTTCTCCGTTTACCAGAGCGAAAAGCGATTCCATGCATGTCCCGCAGTAGCTTAAGCAGCCATATTCAAGGACATCAAGGTTGGGATCCTTCTCCAAAATCGCCCGGGCTTCCTGAGAGCCGTGAGCCAGATTGCTGACACAAAATTCAATCATTGGATTCATGCGGTTTCACCTCACATATGTCCATTATCGCGAATTTTTCACTATTCGTCAAAGACAACGGATGATTCAAAATTTATTATCGTAACATATTATTTCTCAAATAACGTTTTACTAATTTGTGTTTTCAGGCTAAATTGTAGGTTATTTTGAAACTATTATTGTGATTTTAGATCAAATTCGATATAATTCTAGATGTTATTTTACATAGTTCGTATTTTCTTCAATGTGTCTATCATACTCTTCGGATTAAAGGGGAATTCAAATGAAAAAATTGGTCTTGATCGGCGGAGGTTACGGGAACATGCGTGTTCTTCATCGCTTATTGCCAAACCAGCTGCCTGATGATGTTTCAATCACGTTAATTGACAGAAATCCTTATCACTGCTTGAAAACAGAATATTATGCCCTTGCCGCAGGCACAATTTCTGACCATCATATCAGAGTGTCATTCCCAGAGCACCCTCGCCTGGATGTCCAATACGGTGATATCACATCAATTGATATTGTACAAAAACAAGTGCTGTTCCAAGATCGTGAACCGATTTCTTACGATGACGCCGTAATCGGGCTCGGCTGTGAGGATAAATATCACAACGTGCCGGGAGCGCCTGAATTCACCTACAGTATTCAAACCATCGATCAGTCCCGCGAAACCTACCAAAAGCTGAATAATCTGAGCGCTAATGCCACCGTCGCCATTGTCGGAGCGGGCTTAAGCGGCGTTGAGCTTGCAAGTGAATTGAGAGAAAGCCGTGATGACCTGAACATTATTTTGTTCGACCGCGGTAATCTCATTTTATCAAGCTTTCCCGAGCGTTTAAGCAAATATGTGCAAAAATGGTTCGAAGAGCACGGTGTCCGCATTATTAACAGGGCAAATATCACAAAAGTAGAAGAAGGTGTTGTGTATAACCACGATGATCCGATTTCTGCAGACGCCATCGTGTGGACAGCCGGCATCCAGCCAAACAAAGTCGTCAGAGACTTAGATGTGGAGAAGGACGCACAAGGGCGTATTGTATTAACGCCTCATCACAATCTTCCAGGTGATGAACATCTGTACGTTGTCGGCGATTGCGCCAGCCTTCCTCATGCACCGAGCGCCCAACTGGCAGAGGCTCAAGCAGAGCAGATTGTCCAAATCTTGCAAAAACGCTGGAATGGAGAAGCCCTGCCTGAATCAATGCCTCAGTTTAAGCTGAAAGGCGTCCTCGGTTCACTCGGAAAAAAAGCCGGCTTCGGGCTTGTTGCTGACCGTCCGCTGATCGGCCGTGTTCCGCGTATGCTGAAATCCGGCTTGCTGTGGATGTATAAACACCATAACGGTTAATGATAGAGAAGAACCGCTGATCAAGTCAGCGGTTTTCTGTATACCCATGCTTCTCCATTTCCTCATAAACGTCTTTTAATTTTGGATTGCCTTCACCGACAATTTTGTCTTCTACGAGCACAAGCGGATAAAAATACTCGTCATTTCTGATTTTTTCCGCAAGCTCTTTCGCATGTTCATTGTCAAGCGGCTCATGAATATCGATGTACTGCATCTCAAAAGGCTGATTTGGATATTTTCTTTTCAGCGCAGCCTCAAGCCACTCGTATGTATCCTTGGCTGTCGGCATATTTACACAGCTCGCACAAACGGTTTCTGCCCCGTATACGCTGAGCATGACTGGTTTCATCACTTGTAAACGCCCCCTTCTCCTATGTAAGTCTTTTCTTTTAAGTATACAGAGCCAAAGGACGTTTTTATAGAAAAAAACCGTTTTTGTGTTGAAGTCTGAATGTGCTATAATAGGGAGAGCAACTTTGCAAACCAAACAATAGATTTTTATTGTTACACTGAATATAATGGTTTTATGACGACGAAAGGAGCGAATGTCATGACTGAAGTTGAAATGAAAGAACAGGTGCAGGAAGTACTGGACAAACTTCGTCCGTTTTTACTTCGTGACGGCGGTGACTGTGAGCTTGTAGACGTAGATGAAGGTATCGTTAAGCTTCGTCTTCTAGGCGCATGCGGCAGCTGCCCAAGTTCAACAATTACGCTGAAAGCCGGAATTGAGCGCGCTCTTCTAGAAGAAGTGCCGGGTGTCGTTGAAGTAGAACAAGTTTTTTAATAAAGCAGCCAGGCTGATATTTGATCAGCCTGGCTTTTTTATTAGAGATGTTGATCAAACCATGAGCTGATATAATTCAGGCGCTTGATCCGCTGTCTTGGGTGTCCGGTGCGTGATAAATTGTGCGATGCATTCGGAAAACGGACAAGCATGGTTTCCTTGCCCATTTTTTTCAGAGCGATAAACAGCTGCTCCGCCTGCTCGATCGGGCAGCGGTCATCCCGCTCGCCATGCAGAATCAAAAGCGGTGTCTCCACGTTTGCTGCGTATTTTAAAGGAGACCGGTCCCAGAGCATTTCTGTGTCCTCAAACATGTCATGCCCAAGCTGCCAGTCTGTAAAGAAAAAGCCGATATCACTGACGCCGTGAAAGCTGATCCAATTTGATATCGAGCGCTGGGTGACGGCAGCTTTAAAGCGGTTCGTCTGCCCGACGATCCAGTTGGTCATAAAACCTCCGTAGCTTCCGCCTGTGACACCGAGCCGCTTAGGATCAATATGCGGATCTCGTTTGATAGCCTCATCCACAGCTTGCATCACATCGTCATAATCCTTTCCTCCATAATCTCCTCTGACCGCATTCACAAATTCCTGTCCGTAGCCGTGGCTTCCTCTCGGATTGATATAAACGACCGCGTATCCTTTCGCCGCCAGCACCTGAAACTCATGAAAATATGTATGCCCGTACATCATATGCGGACCGCCGTGTATGTTGAGAATAAGTGGATATGTTGTCTGACCTTCCATTTGTGCAGGCTTCATCAGCCAGCCGTTCACCGTCACGCCGTCTTCTGTAGCATATTGGATCTCTTCAGGTATTGATATCGTATGCTCACTGACAAACTTGTCATTCGCGCCAGTCAGCTGTTTCTCTTCCTGTCCAAGCGGGATACTGTAGAGCTCACTCGGTCTGTCCGGCTTTGTCACACTGGCAATAAAGTGCTGTTCATCAGGTGAAAGAGAAAAGCTATTGATGTACTCTTTTTCCAGACGAATCGGATACACAAGGCCTTCAATCGAAATATAATAGATGCCCGTACTGCCTTGATCTGTGCCGATGACATAAAACCCTTGGCTGTCCTTTGTCCAAACCGGGCGCTGTTCGGCACCACCGATCAATGAATCACCAATCAGTGCATCCGCTAAGTGTACGTCTAGCATTTCAGTCAGACATGTGAGGCGGTCATGTTCAATATCATAAAGCCATGCCTTTTCGAGCGTTGCATTCTGATATTCCTTTTCATTTCCAAGCAAAGCAAGATACCTTCCGTCTGGTGAAAATGAGCTTGATCCGAATGAGCCGCGATGAGGTGTAACCTGCTTAAAATCTCCAGACTCCAGTGACATCATGTAAACATCATGCGGCTTGCTGGCATCATCTGTTTCAGTTAAATTAGCTGAGAAAACAAGCCATTTGCCGTCAGGAGAAAAAGCAGGATCACCATGATCAGCTTTGTGACTTGTCAGCTCCTTCATCTCACCCGACTTTACGCTGACAAGCACAAGCTGGGCATACGCACCTCTCGTCAGCCCTTTGCCGTCCCGTTTGTAGGAGAGGCTTTGCACTTCAACAGGTTCATAGCTGTCCTGCTCCGTTTTTTCTCGGTCATCAATGCTTTCTCCCTCTCCCAAACTGACAGTGACCAGAATCGATTCGCCATCCGGGGACCATATTGGCTTTGACACGCCATACGGGATATCAGTCAGTTTTCTCGCTTCTCCGCCTTCAGCGCTCATCATATACAGCTGTGCCGCATCGCCTTCTCGATCAGAAATAAAGGCAAGCGTGCGCCCGTCCGGAGACCATCTTGGGTCGGTGCTTCGCTTTTCTCCATGTGTCCAAGGAACAGACCCGCCCGTTTTCGTTTCATAGATCCATATATTTGATGTATACGAATCTTTCTCTTGATTCACTTGTGATTTTACATATGCGGCACGGGTGCCGTCTGGGGCGTATTGAGGATCGGTCACAGAGACAATCGCAGTGATGTCGTCTGCGGTTATCAGCTTTTTCATATTCATCTCCTCCTTTTTACATGTATTTCGTTTTTCTAAATAAAAACTCCTTTATCTTCAGCAAAAAAAAGCGCCCTCCGCTGACGCTGAGGAACGCTTGGCATGATTTATACACTTTTTACTTGATATAAAGGATTTCGCTCTATTATACTTCCCTCTTTCGGAACGGTCAAAGCGTCTACTTCACAATGAGGGAAATGAAGCGCGAGCTGTTCTTTTAGCTCTTCTCCCTTTCCTTTTTCGGTCATGACAAGAATCGTCGGGCCTGCTCCGCTGAGAGCCGTTCCATATGCGCCCTTCATCTCGGCGACGTGCTCTACTTTTGACAGCTCAGGCACAAGCATCGCCCGGTACGGCTGATGGAACATATCCTTCTTCATGATTTTCCCGACAAGCGGCCAGTCCTTGGACATGATCGCAGCAATGAGGATATTGCTGACAGCACTTGCTTTTACGGCATCGGCATATGGAAACTCCTTCGGAAGCACGTCTCTCGCGTCTCTTGTCAGCACTTCGTAAAAAGGAATGACAACGACTACGTCAATGTCAGCATTCGGGACGCGGATCATTTGGGTCTCGTCATCCTCATGCAGGCCGATCACAAGTCCGCCGACGAGAGAAGCGCCAGCATTGTCCGGGTGTCCTTCTTCTAGACTGGCTAAATGCAGCTTGTCCGCTTCAGACAGCTTTAAGCCGCATAATTCATCAGCCAGTTCAATGGCCGCTACAATCGCCGCGGCGCTGCTGCCAAGGCCGCGTGCAAGCGGGATGTCGCTCCACACCTTCACATGGACAGGAGGCATTTCTTTTCCGTACAAATCTGCGGTCCGTTTAGCCACTTGATAGATCAGGTTATCTGTACCCGCCGGAATTCCGGCGACTGTTTCTGTTTCAGCCTCAAAAGACCATTTGTCGCTTTCAAAGACGGTCAGCTTCAAATATCTGCTGAGCGCCATTCCGACTGAATCAAAGCCGGGGCCTAGGTTAGCTGTGCTTCCGGGAACAGTGACAGAGAACAGCATGTCGGCTTCGTTCATACACGGGCCGCTCCTTTTACATATTCAAGGATGCTGTCTTCATCAGTCGGCAATGTGACAGGCTTGATTTCTGAAATGTCGACCGCTGTATTCGGATCTTTCAGTCCGTTTCCTGTTAACACAGCTACGACCTTGCTGCCTTTCGGAATTTCTCCGGATTTCACCTGTTTCAGCACTCCTGCGATAGACGCGCAAGAACCTGGTTCTGCAAACACGCCTTCTACACGGGCGATCAGCTGATATGCGTGAAGGATTTCATCATCAGTGACTTCGTCAATTTTCCCGTTGGATTCCTCGGCTGCCTTTACAGCTTTGTCCCAGCTTGCCGGGTTTCCGATACGAATGGCTGTCGCTATTGTTTCAGGATTTTCAATCACTTCATTGCGCACGATTGCCGCCGCACCCTCAGCTTCAAAGCCGCGCATTTTCGGAAGGCCTGTGCCGTTTTTCTCATGATATTCCTTGAAGCCCTTCCAGTACGCAGTGATATTTCCCGCGTTTCCGACCGGGATCGCTAAAACATCAGGCGCTTCCCCCAGCTGTTCGCACACTTCGAAGGCAGCAGTTTTTTGGCCTTCAATGCGGTAAGGGTTGACTGAGTTGACCAGGGCAATCGGTGATTTCTCACAGATGGAACGGACAATTTTAAGCGCATCGTCAAAGTTTCCGTCAATTGCGATAATCTCGGCTCCGTACATGACAGCTTGAGCGAGTTTTCCAAATGCAATTTTTCCGTTCGGGATGATGACAATGCATTTCATGTTAGCACGGGCTGCATATGCTGCCGCAGCAGCGGAAGTGTTACCTGTTGACGCGCACATAATCGTGTCATTGCCTTCTTCTTTTGCCTTTGCCACAGCCATAACCATTCCGCGATCTTTAAATGATCCCGTAGGATTGACGCCTTCCGTTTTGACATGAAGCTCAATTCCGAGCTGCTCAGACAGCTTCGGCAGGTGAATAAGAGGTGTGTTTCCTTCATGTAAAGTCAGCGCCGGTGTTTGATCTGTTACAGGTAAAAATTCTTTATATTGATGGATAAGTCCTTTCCACATTAGCTCCAACCGTTCCCTTCTACACGATATGTGCTTTTGACTTCTTGAACGACTTCCAAATCATTTAGGTTTTGCAGAATATCACTGAAATCAGCTTCTGATGTATGATGTGTGACAATTACGATTTCAGCTAACTCATCATGGCCTTTAATTGGCAGCTGAAGGATTTTTTCAAAGCTCACGCCCCGCTCTGAGAACACAGATGTAATTTTCGAGAATGAACCAACCTCATCTTTTACATGAATTCTTAAAAACTGCTGTGCATAAATGTCAGACGGCGATTTCATGTTTTTCTCATATTGCGGTCCGACAAAGCTGTTGCCTGTTACACCAAGGCGCATATTTTTCATGACAGCGACGAGGTCAGAAACAACGGATGTCGCTGTCGGCATGCTTCCGGCTCCCGGCCCGTAGAACATCGTCTCACCGACAGCCTCGCCGTATACATAAACGGCGTTAAACTCATTATGAACAGCAGAAAGCGGATGGTGGTCAGGAAGCAGTGTCGGCTGTACGCTGACCTCGATTTTGCTGCCGTCACGCTGAGCAATCCCGATCAGCTTCATTGTATAGCCGAGGCGTTTGCTGAAGCTGATGTCCTCGTCTGTAATTTGGGAGATCCCCTTTACTTTGACGTCTTCCAGATCCACGTTCATCGAGAAGCCGAGGCGCGCCAATATCGCCATTTTCCGTGCGGCGTCAAGCCCTTCCACGTCAGAAGTCGGATCAGCTTCGGCAAAACCGAGATCCTGCGCTTCCTTGAGCACTTCCTCGTATGGGCTTTTCTCTTTGATCATTTTTGTTAAGATAAAGTTTGTTGTGCCGTTCACAATTCCCATCATTTTTGTAATTCGATCTGATGAGAGGCCTTCCTCTAACGTGCGCAGAATCGGAATCCCGCCGGCAACACTGGCTTCAAAGTAGATATCGCATCCATTTTCCTTTGCTTCGGCAAGCAGCTCGGAGCCGTACACAGCCATTAAGTCCTTGTTTGCTGTGACAACATGCTTTTTCGATCTCAGCGCGTCGACCAAATATTGTTTTGTCTGTTCAACGCCGCCGATCACCTCGATGACGACATCAACATCTGGATCATCAATGACATCATACACTTCTGTCGTGAGCACTTCCTTCGGCAAATCTACTTCTCTCTTTTTCTCTATATCTTTTACAAGCACTTTTTTTATCGTAACCGGACAGCCGACCTGATGCATAAGCTTATCCTGATGGTCTTGAATAATTTTAACGACACCGCTTCCGACGGTACCTAAACCTAAAAGCCCTACACGAATCGCTTTCAAAAAAACTCCACCTTTCTTTTGATTGTCCTCTTGAAAAAGACAATTGTTAACTCAACACAGACATATAAGTTACAAACATTATATAAGCCCGCTCCTGTTTTGACAAGACAGCACTAGGCTGAATTTTGTGAATGTAAACGCTTAATGCATTGATATGACAAGATTCTTTATTTTCTAATTATTTTTGTCAGATTTTCTCCTCACCCTGAGCTGCCTTTGCCGAGCCAGCTGACGCGGGGAACAAACAGCTTCTGCGCCCGCATATTCATGAATTCCTGCGCTGTATTGAGAAATTGTTCATAACGCCCACAGTCATTAAGAATGAAGTCAAGCTGTTCTTCAAAATAATGCTTTTCTGATTCTGATGACATGTAATAGCTTTCCACGATTTCAAAATAATGAAGCGGGAAAAGCAGACGGCTGTATAAAAGGCGTTTCGAAAACGAAGACAGCGGTGTGACTTGCTCGTATTCCTGTAAAAAGAGAAAGCCCTGCTGATTAAAATCTTGTCTGTGATGCAAAAACGTATGCCTCATATATTCAGCCAAATCACGGGAAGCATGGTCAAACACCCAATCAGCCGGAATTCTGATCAGTGATTCGGGTGACCATGTATGCCTTTCCATCCGCTGATGGCATATCGTTCCTGAATCAGCGGCTTGGGGCTTGTCATCCAGCTCAGTGTCCACTAAATATTGTATCGCGTTTTCTGACAGTCCTAAATAATATGAAAATGATTCGATCATTTTTTTATCGAATGGCTCATGCGGAGGGGTCTGAACCTTTCTCTGCCAAAATGCTTCCAGCTGATCAATTCGTTTTCCCCACAGATCCTTCCACTGGCCGATTCTTCCGGCTGCCTTCACCTCATACGGATATCCTCGGCCTTTTCGGTGAAATTCCGACAGCTCCGCTCCAATGGAGAACGCCCTGTTTGAATAAGGGGGGGCCGCCTTCAGCAGAGCGTACGTTTTTCCCTCATGTTCAAATGTCAGCTCACCTTCTTTTGTAAAGATAAAAACCGAGACGTATGGGTCACTTTGTTCTTGTAAATACTGACTCATGTAATAAAGCTCCGCCAGCTCTGTTTCTGAGAATTGGGAAACGGGAACAATCAGAAAGTATGAATTAGGCGTCTGAAAGCATTGATATGTGTGCTGGTACATGGAAAGCTGCCTGATGTGAATGCCGTATTTTTCTTTTATTGTACCTTTCACCATGATCACCTGCCTGTTGAATTAGGGCTCATCACATCGTAGTCATACACAGCCGGAATTATGAATACATATTTTAATCCGAAGAAGGCGCAAGAAAAAGTCGTAAACTTCTCAAGCATTTTGTATAAACTAGTAAAAAAGATTGGGTGAAGCTGATGTCAGAAAACGAACAATTCAGTCAGATGGAAGCTAAAGCAAGAGCACGGATGAAGGAGCGCGGCGTTGAGGTATCAGACATTGCCGAGCTTGTCTTTTTTCTGCAGAAAAAATATCATCCGGATTTAACCATTGATGAATGCACGCTGAACGTCAATCGTGTTCTCGCAAAACGCGAGGTGCAAAACGCGATTTTAACGGGCATTGAATTGGATGTTCTTGCTGAGCAGAAAAAACTGTCTGAACCGCTGCAAACGATGCTGGAAATAGATGAAAGCCTATATGGAGTAGATGAAGTTCTGGCATTTTCCATTGTGAACATTTACGGATCGATCGGGTTTACGAACTACGGTTACATCGACAAAGAAAAACCCGGAATCCTTAAACGATTGAATGATAAATCAACCGGTGAATGCCATACCTTTTTAGATGACATCGTCGGAGCGATTTCCGCCGCGGCTTCAAGCAGACTTGCACACCGCGCGCGGCATACAGAATAAGGGCACCCTTTTAGGGTGCCCTTTCAGCGTGTCGACAAACCCTCGCATTCGTTGTCAGGCCTGCGCTTCGGTGCTCACGAATTTCAACATTCGCCGTGCTCCGGTGCTCGGCCTTCCTAGACTTCAAAGGTTTTCAATCACGCTGAAAAGATGACAAAATCCTAAAACGAAAACGTTTTAGGATTTTGTCATCAATCTGTAAGGGTACCTTTTTTGGGTGCCCTTTTTTCAAATGTATGGAATCCATTCAGTCAGAGAGTCAATGGCGTGAGTCGGTTTTTCCATATCGTCTGTCATATGTTCTCTTTTCGTTACGCCTGTGTGAACGAGCAGCGTATCCATACCCGCGTTAATGCCGGCCATAATATCAGTGGCGTAGTTGTCGCCAACCATGAGTGTTTCAGACACATCTGTGCCGAGAACGCGCATCGCCTGCTCCATAATAATTGATTCCGGCTTGCCGATAAATACAGGCTGTACACCTGTAGATACGGTTAACACCGATGTCAGTGAACCGTTTCCCGGCAGAAGCCCTCTTTCAGTCGGAATCGCAATATCTCCATTAGTGGAAATAAAGCGGGCACCATTTCTGATTGCCAGGCAGCCGACAGCAAATTTTTCGTATGTAATGGAACGATCGATGCCAACAACGACAAAGTCCGCGTTTTCTCCGCCAAATGTCAGGCCGTTTTCTTCAATCGCCTGGCGGATTCCTTCCTCCCCAATCACATACACAGACGCGTCTTTTTTCTGCTGTGCAATGTGCTGGGCAGTTGCCATGCTGGTCGTGAAGACCTGCTCTTCTGTTGCCGGAATATCAAAAGACACGAGCTTGTCCGCTACCTGCTTCGGTGTGCGCGAAGAGTTGTTTGTCACGAAAAGATAAGGAACGCCGCGATCTTTCAGCGTTCTGACAAATTCACACGCTTCCTCGATTTTTTCCGTGCCATTGTACATCGTTCCGTCTAAATCAATTAAATACCCTTTATATGTTTTCATATCCAACACTCCTGTGGCTTTCCAGTTGTTATTTAAACGCGGAAACAGGCCCTAGCTCTGTTTCCAAATAGCTTCTGATCCGTTTCGGGAAGTCCTGAAGAGCTGTTTGATGCGCCTTGATCAGCCTGTAAAGCTCGCCGCTGTCAGCGAGCAGATACTGTTGAACCAACGTTTTGCGGTAGGCGATCAATTTTTTGAGCTCAGCACCCTCTTTTTCCGTGACAACTTTCTCATCAACAAGTATATCCATAATGTCGTCATAGCTGCCCGGGTCCCGCATAATAAAGCCGTCAATCATGTCATTGCCTGTATCCAAAATGCATTCGATTAACAGATGGCCTATACGCTGAAGTGCCAATCCCCCGATTTCAGACTGCCAGTCTGTTTGTGAGTCAAATAGCGCCAGCTGGTGCTCGAAGAATCCTAGTGTTTTCTCGATTTTGCTTCTGTCAACAAAATACATGACAGCATCCCCTTTGTGTATATTTATTTTCTGATCCGTTTCAAGACAAAATACGCACAGCCGAAATTGCAGTATTCGTAAATATATTCATCTAATGTGCTGATTTTCGTTTCGAAGGTTGCCTTTTGATTCTGGTCGTCAAAGAAGCCCTTGAGCCTTAACTGACCGTATCCCCAGTCTCCCACAATATAATCGTATTTATTTAATATATCGGAGTAGCGGGCTTTAAAAGCCTCTTCGTTGAAGCCGTCTTTGAAATTGTGCACCAATTCAAATTCGGCATTTTGAATAAGAATCATGAATCTCACCTCTTTTTCACTCATTCCTATCATAATTCATTGCCCCGTCCCCATCAATTGCTAAAGAATAAATCATGCGATTTGGCTACCCTACACATGAGGAGGGATTTATAAATGAAACGAACCGCTGTCAGCTTCTGCCTGCTGACTGGACTTTTATCCGGGTGCGGAGGCGCAGGATTGGATAATGCCCAAAATGTCCGGAATCAGACGCAGAATCAAACCAAACCCATTCATGTGTCGGACCGCAACGAGGCTTTTAACAGGCATAATGAGAACGAACAATTTGGCTATGTCCGCTATCAAAAAGAACAATTTGACGGAGACCAGCAGAAAACGCCGGTGATGAACCGGGAAGAAACCGCTCACATGATATCAAGTTTAACGGTTCAGCTCCCCCATATTCAAGATGCTGCGACATTGGTGACTGACCGAGAAGCGCTTGTCGTATACAAAACCGATTCTAAAAACCGGGAGCTGACCGCCGATCAGGTGAAAAAAACAGCGGCTTCCGTGATACCGCGATACTATCACGTGTATATTTCCGATAATCCAAACCATATGCAGTCCGTCGAAAATTACAGCAATCTCGGCTCTGGTTCAAGGGATATTAGAGAGATCATGTCGGGGACGATTCAAGAAATGAAAACCTCCCCGCAAGGAAGCCCTGTCTCAGAGAATGAAAATGCCAATGGAGAAACGCGTCAGGACATGAAAATCGATAGGAATGACAAAAACGCCAGATGATCTGGCGTTTTGGCATTATGCTTGTGCTTGACGCTTTTTAGATGCTTCGTTTACTTGTTCATCCGCATGGTAAGAGGAACGGACAAGCGGACCGGCTTCACAATGGCTGAAGCCTTTTTGCATCGCGATTTCTTTTAATTCTGCAAATTCATCAGGATGGTAGTATTTTTGGACTTTCAAGTGTTTCTTCGTCGGCTGCAGATATTGGCCGATTGCCATAATATCCACGTTGTTCGCCAAAAGGTCGTCCATTACTTCAATAATCTCTTCTTTTGTTTCGCCGAGTCCGATCATGATACTTGATTTTGTCGGAATGTCAGGCTGCATTTCCTTCGCACGGCGCAAAAATTCCAATGAACGGTCGTACGTCGCACGCGCGCGGACTCTTGGCGTCAGGCGGCGAACCGTTTCGATATTGTGATTCAGGATGTCTGGGCGTGTATCCATTAAGGTTTTTAGGTTATCGTAGTTTCCGCCCATATCAGACGGCAGTACCTCAATTGTTGTGAACGGGCTTTTTCTGCGGATCACACGGACCGTTTCCGCGAAAATGCCTGCCCCGCCATCTTTCTGATCGTCACGCGCAACAGCCGTAATGACCGCGTGTTTCAAATTCATAAGCGCGACTGAATCCGCTACGCGTTCCGGCTCTTGCAGGTCAAGCTCAGTTGGAAGGCCTGTTTTGACAGCACAGAAACGGCATGCTCTTGTACAAACAGAACCTAAAATCATAAATGTCGCTGTACGTCTGACCGCCCAGCATTCATGAATATTCGGACATTTTGCTTCTTCGCATACGGTATGAAGGTTGTTTTCCCGCATGAGTTTTTTGAGCCCTGTATAGTTTTCATTTGTATTTAATTTAATTTTAAGCCATTCGGGCTTTCTGAGGTGTTCGTCTTTCTTTGCCAATTCCCATCATCTCCAATATCCAATATACTCAATTTCTGACACGAAACATTCTGAAAACGAGAAAGGTGCAGGTTTTAGTTCTGCAACAAAAATAATGTTTTTCTAACTAAAGAAAGTCTTTTCTTTAGACACTTTAACATAGGAAAAATTTCTCGACAAGGGAAGATGATTACTGACATTTTTAAGCCGGGTTGCCGCAAACTATGTGTATTCAATATGAAAGGAGATTATTTTGTGAAAGTTTTGTTATCCGCTCTTCTTCTCCTTTTGTTTGCATTTGAGCCTTCTGCGTCTGGAACAAAGCTTTCAGATCCAGTGCTGTCGAAACGGATGGAATTATATCATAAAATCGAAGCTGTGACGCAGATCCCTTGGTATGCGCTCGCCGCTGTTGATCAGTACGAAGAAAACGTGCGGAGCAACCGGAAAGATCTGCCTGACAAGGCGGGAATCATCAGCATCTATATACCCGATGACATCTGGAGCGGGCCTGAAAACCCGAATCCGAAAGATGATGCGCCGTTAAGCATTAAAGTGTTTGACGGAATCGGAATGGATGGCGATGGAGACGGGAAAGCCGAGGTCAGCAACGATGAAGATATTTTGTATACGTTCAGCCAATACTTACTGTCGTATGGCACAGATGAAGACAACATCCGGATCGGGCTTTGGAATTATTACCGGCGTGATCAGACAGTGGGGATCATATCTGAATTCATGAAGCTGTTTAAAGCCTACGGCCATATTGATCTGGGCGAGCATGCATTCCCGCTTCCGATCAGAACCGATTACAGCTATCGAAGCACGTGGGGAGATGCCCGCGGCTTCGGAGGAAGGCGGATTCATGAAGGTACGGATATCTTTGCCCATTACGGCCTTCCTGTCAAATCCACATGTTACGGTGTAGTTGAAATGAAGGGCTGGAACCGCTTCGGAGGATGGAGAATCGGCATCAGGGACATTAACAATACGTATCATTATTTTGCCCATCTCAATGGGTTTGCCAAAGGGATTAAAACAGGACAAATCGTTGAGCCTGGCCAAGTGATCGGATCAGTCGGCAGCTCCGGATACGGCCCGCCGGGAACCGCCGGGAAGTTCCCGCCGCATCTGCACTATGGCATGTACAAAGATAACGGAAGAACCGAATGGTCATTTGATCCATACCCGCATTTGAGGGCGTGGGAGCGATATGAATACCAAAAAAAGAAGTAACAAAAAGCCGCCTCTTCGACAGGCGGCTTATTTGCTGCTTTTTTCTTTTTTTGAATCAGCACCGTCTTCTTCTTTGCTGCTCGGGAGCTGGACAGAAGGCGTGACACCCGAGCCGCCGCTTCCATTATAAAACTGCGGCACTTCGCCCTGCACTGCTTTAATCGATACAGGAACATTATTTGTGACGACAGCGGTTTTGCTGGCAAATGGAATGATGACCTTCACTTTAATTTCGACAAAGATGCTGATATCAATAAGTGCGTTATTTATGCCATACGGCTTGATCTTAGTTTTGACATCTGTAAAAGCGTCACCGATTAAATTGAACCGGACCGGGATTTTCGGCCCGAGGTTTCCAAGAAGGCTGTTGCCGGTTACCTGTCCCAGCGGAATGTTGATCATAATGTTTTCACTGGCGCCGCTGTGTCCGGTATGGGTTTCCATCTCTTTCAAATGAGCCTGAAGCTGCTTTGTCACTTTTGTTTTCACACTGTTTACAACCTGTGTATTAAAATCGATTGTCGTTAAGTTTCCGTTTTCATCAGAATTCATTTGAAACATATCTTTCATATTTTCACTGTCAGACATATAGTCCTCAATCGAATCCTGGATCACCTCTGTCGCTATACGCTTCGTTTCCATCTCGCCGATGTCCATTAAAACAGGTTTGATCGAGCCATTGATCATCCAAAGGCTGACCGTTGTTGACAGGATAAAAAAGACAACTGACAGGAGCATCACGTAACGGAAAGGCAAAGGTCCTCTCTTGCGAAAAGGGCCGCGATATCTTGGCAAGAAAATCCCCCCTTACATATCACAATGTATGCTTGTAAGAGGGGACATAGTAATAGCCGGGGCCAATTTATTTTATCTCACCATTTTTAAAAGCGCTTCTCTGCCGCTCATGCCGACTTTGATGCCAAGATCTTCTGCGGCGTACGTGATGGATTCTAAAGGTGCGTCTAACAGCTGGTCAATGGTGCGGACACCAACTGCGCGACCCGCCACAATGCCGCGCTCCTTTAATTTTTCATTCAGCAGCGCCACATCTAGCGCGCCGCACATAATGTATCCGTGATCATTGGTGACGGCCATAAAATTCGTTTTTGGAAGTTTCACTGTCACAGCTGTAAAAGGCTGTCCTTCTATCATGATCGGTGTCAGATTTACCACGTCAACCACTCCCTTCATTCATCACTTTATGATGAAGGGCACAGCTTGTTGTGGGCTGACTGCCTTATTGCGCAAGCTTCCAAGCAAGCAGATCCCGCAAAAATTCCGGCATAAAATATTCTTTTTCTGCAGCGTCGCGAATCAACGGAAACAGTTTGCCGAGCGTAAACATATCAAGCACCGCAACGGAGTATTGTTTATGTTTTTCAATATCTTCCCCGTTCAGTGTGATCCGGGTGACGTGGGTGATCCCGTCATCGAGCCGTTTCGTTTCTACCTCAACGCCGGCATACACCATTTTCCCCATCACTTCTCCGCGGAAGCCGAGTCCTTTGATCCGGAGCTGCTCCACTTGTTCGGAAGCGGCATGGACAATGGTTTCCTTCAATTCTTCTCCCGTCAGGCGGACAGCCACCGGGTTGATCGGATGCGGACAGATGCGGTGCAGATCCAGCTTTGTCACAGGACCTGCTTTTAGCGGACCGAGAATGACACCTGAATTGACCATACTGATGTCCGTCTCGCACCATTCCTTTAAGGCGTACGCCAAAAGCAAAGGCAGCTCTGATTCTTCAAACCACTTCACCTCAGCATCTTGTGCAAGCTCTGCAACGGCATCGGACAGCTTCGCCTCGGCTTCACGTTCTTTTTCATTGAGAAACGCTTTTGTTTCTGCGGATTCTCCTGTCCATTCCGCCATGTTCTGCACAGAAGCCGTTTTGCTGATGATGCTTCGCTGTACGCTGTCCACCGTGATTTCTACACAGCCGACATAATGCCCGTATTTCTCGGCGCTGGCCAGCAGTACCCCATTAACCACTTGTCCATCTTCAAGCAAATGATGGGTATGTGATTCGAGGATTACATCAATCTCAGGTACCGCTTCAGCCACTGCTTGATCATCAAGAATGCCTAAATGTGACAGCAGAACGATAATATCAGCCTGCCCTTTCACTTCCTGAATGGTTTCCTTTATGCTTTCAAGGGCATCCGTTACTGTCCATCCCAGCTTGTCATAAACAGGATAATACGGCACAGTTACACCTAAGAAAGCAATGGACATACCGTTTTTCAATGATTTGATATGGTAAGGCACCGCCCAGGACGGACGGTTTCCATTTTTATCAAACAGGTTAGAGACGATGACAGGAAATTCAGCATGATCATATAAGGCAGCAAGCTCTTCATGCGGAAGCGTAATCCCTTCGTTATTGCCGATCGCCGCTCCATCAATGTGAAGGCGGTTTAAGAGATCGACATTCGCTTTTCCGAATGTCGCCTCTGTCACGAATTGAAAACGATCAAGATGATCGCCAATATCAAAAACGAGCGTCTCTTCGCCGTATGACTGATGCTCTTTTCTTTTCTGCTCGATATAATCTACAATTTTCGGCCAGTTTTCAAAATGGCTGTGCAAATCATTTGTATGATATAAGCGGAGCTTCTCCTTCATAATATCTCTCCCTAATCGTTCAGCTGAAAATGCCTTCATAAATGAGCTGGCAGCCGATCAAAATCAATACGATCCGCATGATCATAACGATCGTTTTCGTCTGCATTTTTCTGTTGATGGCGGCGCCAAGCTTTCCGCCGAACCAAGCGCCGGGCACAAGCGCGAGGGCGTAAAGCCAATTGACGTGCCCGGAAATCATATGTGAAACAGACCCTGTCATAGAAGACAGGAAAATAATAAACATGGACGTTGCCACCGCAACCTTCGGCGGAAACAGAAATAACAGCATCATCGCCGGAACCATCAGTGATCCGCCGCCTATACCGAAAAGTCCGCCTAAAAAACCGACAACAAAGGCAATGGCAATACCGACAGAGGCCTGATATGAGTACGTATAAGGCTCACCGGCATCATCCTGAAATGTCCGGATAATTCCTTTGTGCGCTTTATTGACCGGCCGGGCTTTCGCTTTCAGCATTAAGGATAATGAAATCAGAATCATAAAAATGCCAAACCAAACGGAAAACGAGTTTGAATTGAACAGCTTTGACACGTAAGCCCCGATCATGCTGCCGGGACCCGAACCGATAAAGAAAATGAGCCCGCTCTTATAATCAACGGTTTTATATTTAATATAAGCCAAAGTTGAAGAAAGGCCCGTAAAAATAATGACCAAAAGCGAAGTTCCAATCGCAACCTGCGGCGTCACATCCTGAAACAGCTGCGTCACTGTGCTTAAAAACATCAGAGACGGCACAATGACAATTCCGCCGCCAAGCCCGATCAGACTTCCTACCGTACCTGCGATTAATCCCAGTACGACCAAAATCACAAACGACATCAATAAAAACCTCTTTTCTAAAATAAATCGAGCTGTCTCGGAGCAAGTCCGCTGTACTCGATATCAAGCAGTTCAAGCATCTGCTTGCCATTATCCGCGGCGTCACCGCCGGAATTGTTGTTGAACAGGACAAAAACATCCTTACATTGCTGCTGCAATTCATTCAGGTGCTTTTTCCAATCCTCCAGCTCCTGTTGGTTGTAGCGGTATAAGTACCTGACCTCCCGCCAGTTTTTCCCGCCATCAGGCTTCATCCAGCCCTGCTTGTTGCGTCCGTGAAACCTGACGAGCGTTTTGTTTTCATCGGTGGCGCGCAACACAGTCGGAACGCTGCCTTCTCCGATTTGCGGTTCATCACAGACACTGTGAATCCAGCCTTCCGCTTTCATAAATGAAAGCGTCTGCTCATAAAATGGCGGCGAGAACCAGGAACGGTTTCTGAATTCAAGCGCACAAGGAATATCTCCCATTTGGTGCTTGCACCATCTCAAATAGGCGACATTCTCCTTCTTGCAGTCAAACCACGGCGGAAATTGAAACAGCACCATGGCGAGCTTATTGCTATGTAAATATGGCGTTAAAGACACCTTAAACGCATCAAACATCTCCTCTTTTGAGTCAAAGGGAATTTCGCCGCGCTGATGCCCTGTCATGCCTTGATATGCTTTCACGATAAATTGGAAGGTTTCGGGCGTTTCCTTCACCCACTTTTCATTATTGCGCGCCGGCTGAATCGCGTAAAAGCTCGCGTCTAATTCCACGATCGGAAAATGGGAGGAATAGGCCTGCAATTTTTTCTGGCTGGCCGTTTTCGGCGGATAGATGCTGTCATGATCCCCCCACCCCGTCAGTCCGATATAAATCACACTCATTCACCTCTCTTCCAGTTTATCACACGTGTTTTCAGGTTTCCTCGGAAATGCTGTACATATGGCGGGAAAATGCAGAACGAAGATGCTGATATTGTTCCTCATTCGTATCTAAAAACGCCTCTTCTCTTGAGGAAGGAATATGCTGATATTCAATAGGCGCCTGAAACTGCTCACTCGTAAAATCGTACATCACACCCATGATGCTGTTATAAAAATGCCAGCTCTCACCGACTTTTGTTTTGAAAATCGTGCCGCCGAAATGGTCTTGAATCACCAATGCCGTCACGCCGCATTGGCCGCATGCCGGGCATTCTTCCGTCCATTTAGAGCTCGTATGGCGCGACCAAGATTGCTTAAGTATGTATTTAACATGTTCCATTGCCTCCGCCTCCTTTTAAAAAAGATACCACGTTGATGAGATTTTAAAAACTAGAACGGAGGAAATCAAAAAACCCGGCGGTAAAATCCGCCGGGCTTACGAAGGAACGACCAGAGCTCCGTCAATTTCAGTGACTTTTTCCCCGTCATTGTACACGCACCGGCCTTTGCTGTAAGTGGCCGAAATGCTGCAGGGAAATGTATGTCCTTCGTAAATGCTTTTTTTATGCTTTGCAAACATCGATTCTCTTGTAACAGTGTACGGCTCCATGCTGACGAGCACGAAATCTGCATCACACCCCGCCTCAAGCCGCCCTTTTTTCTGAAGGCCGAATCGTTTTGCAGGGGCCGCCGCTGTCCATTCTGCGATGGTTTCAAACGGAATCTGATGCTCAAGCGCCAGTTCCAGCATTCCTAATAAAGTGAACTGCCCGCCGCTGATTCCGCCCCATGATAAAAACATGTTATCCTCCCGTTTCAAGGATGGACGGCAGGGGGAATGGTCTGAGGAAACCATGTCAATATCCCCGGCAATGAGCGTCTCGATCAGCGTCTCTTTTGATTGCCGTGACCGGAGCGGAGGCGCGCATTTTGCGACAGAGCCCCTTTGCCGTAAATCGTCATGGCTGAACAAGACATAATGCGGGCATGTTTCAACCGAAACATCAAGACCTTCCTGTTTCGCCTCTCTGATCAGCCGGACCGCTTTCGCCGTGCTGATATGGACAAAATGAACCGGACAGCCTGTCACCTTCGCATACTGAATCGTGCGATACACCGCTTCAACTTCTGCTTCCTCCGGGCGGGAGGCGGCGTACGCATCCGCATCCACCTTTCCTTTATTGGCCAAAACCATCTGCAAGTAGCTTGTGATCGCGTCGCTTTCCGCGTGGAGAGCGAGGATTTTTCCTGCAGCCGCGATTTCTGCCATGCCTTTGAGCAATGTCCGTTCATCAACAGAGCGGAACTCATCAGTGCCTGACTTTGATAAAAACGCTTTAAACCCGATCGCTCCCGCTTCAGCCATCGGACGGATGTCCTCGATATGGCCTGGCACAAGGCCGCCCCATAGCGCAAAATCCACGGCAGATTTTTGCCTGCCTAGCTCAGCTTTTGCGAGAAGATGCTCTGCCGTCACGGTTGATGGAATACAGTTGAGCGGCATATCAAAATAGGTGGTGCAACCGCCTGCGGCCATCATTTGAGAACCTGTTTCAAACCCCTCCCAATCCTCCCTGCCTGGTTCATTAAAATGAACATGGCAGTCTATCACACCAGGAAACACGTATTTCCCGTCTGCCTGGATGATTTCCGTCCCGCTTGCTTCAATGTCAGAACCTATCTCGGCAATGACACCGTTTTGAACTGCAATCTCAGCTTCTATAACGCCATCTGGCGTAACTGCCTTCGCACCTTTTATCACCATATCGTAAGCCATATTGATCCCCCCATGTCAGGATGACGATTTTTCATGTCAGTTTATGTAACACAACCAGTTCTATTTTCAACAGTTTACTGCTACTATGATCGTATTACATCAGCAAAACCGCTAGAATTCCTATTGAAAATTATTCACCTTAACCAATGTTTTTATAGAAAAGGAGAATGCGCTATGAATATTTTTGATGTGATGAAAATACCGGCTTTTGAAAACGCCAATTTAATCGCTGGAAAAGCAGGAGGGGAAAGAGAGGTTCAGCATGTCAATATGATGGACGCTCCGGATATCGCAGACTTTTTGCATAAGAATGAATTGCTCGTCACCACCGCCTATCACCTGAAGGATCACCCGCATCAATTATCTGAACTGATTCGGCAAATGGCAAAACGCGGCTGCGCGGGCCTCGGCATTAAAACAAAGCGCTATCTGGAAGATATCCCGAAGGAAATCATCGAACTGGCCGATTCATATGCGTTTCCGATCATTGAACTTCCAGAACACATCCGCCTCGGCGATATTGTAAATGCCACACTCAGCCACATTCTCGATATGCGTTCTAACGAGCTGCAGCAAGCCATTTACGCGCACAAAAAATTCACAAACCACATTATGAGCGGCAAGGGGCTGCAATCCCTCCTTAAAAAGGTGTCAGACCTCCTTCAGCTTCCCGTGCTGCTGCTTGACCAGCATGCCAAAATGCTGTCTGCGTCTCATCAGATTTCAGTTGAGACCGAAAAGCTGAAAGGCACCCTGAATACCGTATCCGGGCCATTTTTCACTTGTTTCTCTACAATCTCAGATCAGAAAACATATTCTGTCCTGCCTATTTATAATCACGAAAAAAACTGCGGCTACCTGCTGATACCGGACATGGTGCAGGCAGGCGACAAAGGATTGATCCTCACGATTGAACAAGCGGCCAACGTCATTTCCTTTGAACTGCTGAAGGAAAATGCGCTGAAGCAGTTCAGCCGGCGGGCCCGCAATGAGTTTTTCAACAATTTTATTGAGCGGTCCTTTTCTTCAGATGACGAAATCAAAAACCGGGCGAAAGAATTCAAGCTGCGCTGGGATCAAAAATACATGTGCATTGCCGGCAAACTCGATCGGAATGATGAATCAATCAGTTTTACAGAAAATCAGCTCGCTTCCGACAGCGTATTCGAATTTCTTGAAGGTGAACTATCAGCCTTCCCGTTTCCGCCTCACTTCTTTATGAAAGGAAATGTCGGCATTATTCTAATCGAGGCGACAGACAGCTGGAGTGAAATGCACGCCTCGGTGATCAGCTTTTTAGAACAGTTTCAAACACAGGTCAGCGCTCAATTTAAACGAACCGTGTCCTTTGGCATCAGCAATATATGCCAAAAGCTCATTGATGTTCCCGACGCTTTCACAGAAGCTTCTGATGCTCTGCAATCGGGGCATTTGTCAAGAAGCACCGCATTTATCCAGGTGTATCACGCCAAAGATGTGCCTGAGCTTCTGCGCTTGCTCCCGGTTGAGGATTTGAAGAAATTTTACAACTCCACGCTTCAGAGCCTCGCTGAAAAACAGCAGGAGGATCAAAGCCTGCTTCATACGCTTTCCGTCTATTTAGAGACACACTGCCAAATTTCAGAGACGGCAAAGCGTCTGTACGTTCATCGCAATACGGTCATATACCGCCTTGAAAAATGCGAAGAGCTTCTGGGTAAAAGCTTAAAAGATCCTGAAACAACGATGCGTTTGCGGCTTGCCTTACGTATGCAGCGGCTGATCAGCTAATGTTTGTTACATTTTCTTACAAAACGAATCATTTTTCGTCACTTTCAGCAATCACACCTGTCTTTTTCAGCTACTGTATCCAATGACACCCCTCGATCGGCACGATATCATGTTACTAAAGTTCACATACAGGGAGGGACTATAGTGAAAAAAAGATCGTTTAAGGTGTTTACGCTTAGCCTGCAGCATGTGCTCGCCATGTATGCAGGTGCGATTTTGGTGCCCCTGCTTGTCGGCAGGGCGCTGAATGTAACAACTGAACAGCTGTCCTACCTATTGGCGATTGACCTGTTAACGTGCGGGGTCGCGACGCTTTTGCAAACCTTGCGCGGAGCATACATCGGCATCGGGCTTCCCGTCATGCTTGGCAGTTCATTTGTGGCCGTCACACCGATGATTGCAATCGGCAGCAATTACGGCATTCACGCGATTTACGGTTCCATCATCGCGGCCGGTGTATTCATCTTTTTATTTGCGCGTTTTTTCGGCAAGCTGACTGTGTTATTTCCTCCTGTCGTAACAGGTACCGTTGTGACCTTGATCGGCCTTTCACTTGTTCCGACAGGTGTGAAAAATATGGCTGGCGGCGAAAAAATAAACGGCAGCCCCAACCCCGAATACGGTTCACTCGAAAACCTTCTTCTCTCTGTCGGTGTTCTTGTTCTGATTTTAGTCCTCAACCGCTTTCTCAAAGGATTTGCCCGAACACTGTCCGTTCTGATCGGAATCGCCGCCGGAACAGCGGCTGCAGCGATCATGGGCAAAGTCAGCTTTTCTTCTGTTACAGAAGCACCGTTCTTCCAAATCCCGAAGCCTTTTTACTTCGGAGCCCCTACGTTTGAAATCGGTCCGATCTTAACGATGCTGATCGTCGGAATCGTCATAATTGTGGAATCAACCGGCGTTTTTTACGCAATCGGAAAGATATGCGGCAGATCTTTAACTGAAAAAGACCTCGTCAAAGGCTATCGAGCGGAAGGAATCGCCATTCTCATCGGCGGGCTGTTCAATGCCTTTCCTTATAATACCTTTGCGCAAAACGCCGGCTTATTGCAGCTGACCAAAGTGAAAACAAGAAACATCGTCGTTACCGCAGGCTGTATCCTTGTCTGTCTCGGACTGATTCCGAAGATTGCCGCCCTTGCATCTGCCGTTCCTGCTGCTGTACTTGGCGGCGCGACCGTCGTCATGTTCGGCATGGTGATTGCCTCCGGCGTCAAAATGCTCAGCGCAGCGGATCTCAAAAATCAATATCACCTCCTGACCATCGCATGCTCAATCGCACTCGGCATCGGCGCCAGCACGGTCCCCGGGATTTTTGCTGAATTCCCCGCTCCGATCCGGATTCTGGTCAGTGACGGCACCATCACTGGAAGCCTAACCGCCATCTTTTTGAATCTATTTTTCAGCTTGCGCGACAAAAAAGAATTAACAGCACAGCAAACAGAACTACCGGTATTAGAACATACACTCGCATTAGAAAAAGAGGTGTAAAAAAGATGAAGGAACAGCACAATGCCTTACAGCTGATGATGCTGGGGCTTCAGCACATGCTTGCCATGTATGCGGGAGCCATTCTCGTTCCGCTGATCGTCGGAGCGGCGATCGGGCTGAATGCGAGACAGCTGACGTATTTAATCGCGATTGATTTGTTTATGTGCGGGGCGGCAACTCTTTTGCAGCTCTGGAGAAACCGATATTTCGGCATCGGCCTTCCCGTTGTGCTCGGATGCACGTTTACCGCAGTCGGCCCGATGATTTCCATCGGCAGTACTTACGGTGTCCCAGCGATATACGGTGCCATTATCGCCGCAGGACTGATTGTCGTCTTAGCCGCGGGCTTCTTCGGGAAGCTTGTCCGTTTTTTTCCGCCTGTTGTAACCGGATCAGTCGTCATGATCATCGGCATCAGCCTGATTCCAACGGCAATGAATAACCTGGCCGGAGGTGAAGGAAGCAAAGAATTCGGCTCACTGGACAACGTGCTCCTCGGGTTTGGCGTCACAGCTTTTATCTTATTGCTGTTTTATTTCTTTAAAGGCTTTATCCGCTCTATAGCGATTTTACTCGGTCTTATCGCAGGAACAGCGGCTGCATATTTCATGGGAAAGGTCAATTTTTCTGAGGTCTTGGAGGCGTCTTGGCTTCATGTTCCGTCTCTGTTTTATTTCGGACCGCCAACCTTTGAGCTGCCGGCTGTTGTCACGATGCTTCTCGTTGCGATTGTCAGCCTCGTTGAATCGACAGGCGTTTATTTTGCCCTCGCTGATATCACAAACCGCAGGCTGTCGGAGAAGGATCTGGAAAAGGGCTACCGGGCAGAAGGCCTTGCGATTTTGCTGGGCGGCTTATTTAACGCGTTTCCCTATACAGCTTTCTCGCAGAATGTCGGCATCGTTCAGCTCTCAAAGATGAAAAGTGTCAACGTCATCGCCATCACAGGAATCATACTGGTCGCGATCGGGCTGGTTCCAAAAGCAGCGGCCCTGACAACAGTGATCCCCACCCCAGTTCTCGGCGGCGCAATGATCGTCATGTTCGGCATGGTCATTTCTTACGGGATCAAAATGCTATCCAGCGTTGACCTTGATTCGCAAGGCAACTTGCTGATTATCGCCTCTTCCGTCAGCTTGGGGCTTGGCGCTACAACAGTTCCCGCGTTGTTTTCATCTCTTCCGGGCGCGGCCTCTGTCTTGGCAGGAAGCGGAATTGTGATCGGCAGTTTGACGGCCATTGCACTGCACGCTTTTTTTCAAACCAAACAGCCGAATGGCGCAGACATAAAAACGTAAAGGAAGATGCCAATGTTCACAATGGATGACCTGAACCAAATGGACACACAAACACTGACAGGCACACTTGGTTCTATTTTTGAACACTCTTCATGGATTGCGGAGAGATCCGCAGCACTACGGCCGTTTTCGTCCCTTTCTGATCTTCACCGCAAAATGACTGGCATAGTAAAAGCCGCGGATCGCGAGACACAGCTTGATTTAATCAAAAAGCATCCCCGGCTCGGAACAAAGAAAACAATGAGCGATGACTCGGTACGAGAGCAGCAGAACGCGGGGCTCAGCAAATTAGAACAGCAGGAATACGAGGAGTTTCTCATGCTGAATGAACACTATTATGATCGCTTCGGCTTTCCTTTTATTTTAGCGGTGAAGGGAAAGACGAAACAGGACATTCACCAAGCCCTGCTGGCAAGGCTTGAGAGCGAACGAGAAACGGAGTTCCAGCAGGCCCTTATAGAAATTTACCGAATCGCCCGCTTTCGTCTGGCTGACATCATCACTGAAAAAGGAGAGACGCAAATGAAAAGAACCATGTCTTATGGCAAAGGAAATGTATTTGCATACCGAACGTTTTTAAAACCGCTCACTGGAGTGAAGCAAATCCCAGAATCATCTTTTGCCGGGAGAAGCAATACCGTTGTCGGCGTTGATGTGACATGCGAAATTGGCGGAGAAGCCTTCCTGCCATCATTTACAGACGGAGACAATACTCTCGTCGTGGCAACGGATTCAATGAAAAACTTTATCCAGCGCCATCTCGCATCCTATGAAGGAACGACAACCGAGGGGTTCCTACACTATGTAGCTCACCGATTTTTAGATACCTATTCTCATATGGACAAGATCACTCTGACTGGCGAAGACATTCCGTTTGAAGCAATGCCTGCATACGAGGAGAAAGAGCTCAGCACAAGCCGCCTCGTCTTCAGAAGATCGCGTAATGAACGAAGCCGCTCTTTGCTGAAAGCAGAACGAAGCGGGAATACCATAACGATTACAGAGCAATACAGCGAAATCATGGATCTTCAGCTCGTCAAGGTGAGCGGCAACTCCTTCGTCGGCTTCATCCGGGACGAATATACGACTCTTCCCGAAGACGGCAACCGCCCGCTGTTTGTCTATTTAAACATCAGCTGGCAATATGAAAATACAAATGACGCATACGCTTCTGATCCAGCCCGCTACGTCGCGGCTGAACAAGTCCGCGACTTGGCAAGCACCGTTTTTCACGAGCTCGAAACCCCTTCAATCCAAAACTTAATCTATCATATCGGCTGCAGAATATTAGCAAGGTTCCCGCAGCTCACTGATGTCAGCTTCCAATCTCAAAATCACACGTGGGATGCGGTTGTCGTAGAAATCCCGGGCTCACAAGGAAAAGTCTACACCGAACCGCGCCCGCCATACGGTTTCCAACATTTTACCGTGACAAGAGAAGACGCCGAGAAAGAAAAACAGAAAACCGCTGAAAAATGTCGGAGCCTGAAAGCCTGATGGGAAAGCTGACAACCCATATTTTAGATTTAACCTGCGGCAAACCAGCGGCGAACGTAAAAATTGAATTGAAGCGGCTGGGCGAAAGTATTATGAAAGAGGTTTACACTAACAATGACGGCAGAGCCAATGTCCCTCTGCTGGCTGGTGAAGAGCTGGTGTCCGGAGAGTATGTGATGGAATTTCATGCAGGAGACTATTTTGCGAATAAAAACGTGAATACGGTCGACCAGCCATTTTTAACCATAGTCACCGTCCGTTTTCAGCTTTCAGATCCAGATGCACATTATCATATCCCGCTCTTGCTGTCGCCGTTTGGATATCAGGTGTATAGGGGGAGTTAAGAAGGAAGCCCGCCGGTGAGGCGGGTTTCTATTTGCACTTCAATAAACTTTTGATCCTAAGACAGTACTTGCAGTGATCCCACGCTTAGTGAAACAACAGCTTGAATAAACATTCACCAATATTTTTCAGGATAATTGCTACGAGAAAAACATCCTGTAGTCCTTTCATTTATAAATCGGGGTTTCAAACTAATAAGTCAGCTCTTAGAAGCTTCTCAAAAAAATACTTTGAAGACAATTGCTGCGGTTTTAATCGTTTTGATAATGCGTTCTCTCTTACACCTTTAGACAAAATATTCATTTTTTCTTTTTTAGACTTAAATCTATGTCGAAAATGATCGTTTGGCATATCTTATACTATCTCCACTAAAGGAGGTGACATTATGGGATTCTACAATTCTGGTGGATATAGTGGAAACTCTGGTTACTCAAACGGTTTCGGGAGCTCCTTCGCTTTGATCGTGGTGCTATTCATTTTGTTGATCATTGTTGGAGCAGCTATCTTTAATTATTAAGTTTAACTTTCCTTGCCTCCGCCGTATCCAACACCTCCCTGTCCGACAGACGCCATAAGAAGTTTTTATGGCGTCTTTGCTATGGATTCACTAATCATTTTCTAATCCAGAAGCTATCAAGTTCTACGAGATTTATCGTGATGTTTCCCACAGCGCTTCTGCGTCTTGACCGCGCTGTCTGACTGAGGCTAAAAAAGTCCGGCTTTTAAAAGCCGGACTCCCGTCTACCCCCGTTCAACTCTCTTCTAATCCTGCAAGCTGACCGCATAATCCCGCCATACCCGGTACACCGGCACAAATTCCCCGCCAGCCCTTCTTCTATATCTTCGTCAGAAGGTTGAGGGGTTTCCCGAAACAGAGCTTTAAGCGCAATTATCATTCCTGGGGTACAGTAGCCGCATTGGAAGCCTCCTTCTTCCAGAAAAGCGGTTTGGCAGATATCCAGTTCCTCTTTTTGTACGCCCTCGATTGTTGTAATGGAGTGGCCGTCCACTTGGTAAGCCATGGTCATACACGCATTGGCCAGTTTTCCGTCGATTAAAATAGAGCAGGCTCCGCAGCGGCCGATTCCGCAGGACACCTTTGTCCCGGTCAGCTGAAATTCCTTTCTAAGCAGGTCACTCAGATGTGTCGTAGGAACGGCAGCAACCTCCCGCTCCTGTCCATTCACGGTCATTCGGAACTGTTCCTTTTTTACAGGAAATGGCCCGGCCTCTTTTACGTCCATTGCTTCAGCCCCTTTCTGTCTATCGCTTCAAGCAGCTCTTCTCTTGAAATCGGCAGCTTATTAATCCAACATCCGACTGCATCATGTACTGCCTTTACAATCGCCGGAGTGATGGCGATCGTTCCGATTTCGCCAACACCGCGCGGTCCATATGCGTCACCCTTCATTAGTTCTTCTATTGCGATCACCTTCATGTTAGGAACGTCTTTAACTCCAGGGATCAAATAGTGATCTAAATTTTCCGCGGCATAACGGCCGTCCGTCATTTTGGCTTCCTCCATCAGTGTGTAGCCGAGTGCCATGGCAGCGCCGCCTTCAATTTGACCTCGATAACCCTGCGGACTGACAACCGGACCTGCCGCAATAGCATGCTCACAATCTATCACTTTGACATCGCCTGTTAACAGATCTACCTCCACCTCAACGGCAGCCGCTCCAAATGAGTAGAGGAAATGGCCGCCCACCACAGGATCAGGCGTTGTTGGAAAGTCAAAGGCCGTTTCCTCTGCCAAAGGGCCTTTTTCAGCCAGCTCCTTATACGTCACCACGAGCGCCTTTGTGTTTTTGTCACGCAAGCCTGCAGCGCCGGGAATAAGGTTTTCCGCTGAACAGCCGTTCCATTCTGCCGCCCTTTTTTTCAACTGAGCTAGAAACGGCTTCTTCAAACGCTGGATCGCGTGCCACACCATGCTTGTGCCGCGGGATGCTGTGGAGGAGCCTGACTTCGGCACTTTTGCGGTATCCCCAATAACAATGGAAATATCTTCTGCGGCACAACCCAGCTCCTCCATGACAATATGTTCAATCGCTGCTAGAATCCCCTGTCCGCATTCTTCAAATCCGAACGATGCTGTGATTTTGCCTTCACTCGAAAGGGACAAACGGCCTCCTGCCGCATCCATTCGGCCATATCCCAGCCCGCCGCCGTGCATTGTAATTGCCGCTCCCGTGCCTCTTTGCAGATACCCGCAGTTCCGGCTTGTTCTTGTAAGAATGGGAGATTTAGATATGGCATTCAACACCTGCGCCGCTCCGTCAGTTGGTGCAATTCGATGCTCAAGCGGTCCCAAGTCATGCGGTTTTCTGATATTTTTTCTTCTCAGCTCCAGCGGGTCGATGCCGAGCATGCCGCTGAGACGATCGAGATGGGTTTCGAGTGCAAATGTGATTTGATTGCCGCCAAAGCCTCGGAATTCCCCCGCCACCCCGTTGTTCGTAAATACTGATATTCCTTCAGTCCGGATATTCGGAATACGGTACGGCCCCGCGGCATGCTCGACAGAAAAATCAAGAACAGCCGGTCCGAGCGTAGCATATGCGCCTGTGTCCGCCACAATTTTCACGTCATGCGCCAATAGATTTCCCGAATGATCCGCACCCGTTTTTATCGTAATCTTCATCGGATGGCGCTTAATGCCAGAACGTACAGATTCCTTTCGTGTCTGATGGATTTTGACAGGACGTCCGCTTTTCAGTGACAAAAGCGCGGCATACGGCTGAATATTCAGCTCATCCTTCCCTCCGAACGAGCCGCCCATCGGACTTGACACAATCCTTATCTTCTCTTCAGGAATGTCAAAAATACGGGCAAGCTGGAAACGGTCTTTATAGCCGTGCTGGGTTCCTGCATACATCGTAAAACCCCCGTCGTCTTCCGGAACGGCTACGCCTCCCTCCGTTTCCATATACGTATGCATCTGCCGCGGCAGCTCATAGGTTTCTTCAAGGACTGTGTCAGATGCTTGAAACCCTTCTTCCACATCGCCGTTTAAAAAAAATGCGTGGTGCAGGATATTCCCGTCCTCATGCAGTCTTTGCGCATTCGGCCGAAGCGCTTTTTCTGGTGAATCCATGACTTCCAGCTCTTTATATTCAACGTGAATCAGCTCCAGCGCCGCTTCCGCGATTTCCTCCGATTCTGCAGCAACTGCGACGATCGCATCCCCGACATACCGCACCCTGTCCTCACATAAAACCGGCTGATCAGGAATGACAATGCCAAATCGGTTTAACCCGGGAACGTCTTTATGTGTGACAACGGCCTGCACGCCTTCCATTTTCTCAGCTTTTATGGTGCAAACCGACACAATCTCTGCATGAGGATAAGCACTTCTCAGCACCTTGCCATACAGCATTCCTGGAAAGCTGAGATCGGTCATATATTTCAATTCCCCTGTGACCTTACCCCTTCCATCCGGCCTGACTTTTGACGGTTTGTTGATGATCATTTATTCCCCTCCCTCAGCCATCAGCTCTGCCATGATGACGTTGGCAGCGGCTTTTTTTCTGTATGCCGCTGACATAAAAGCATCTGAGGAAAACGGCAGCTCATGGATAAGTATTTTGTACAGCTCATGCGAGTCCCACCCTGGTGCCATCCATTTCGCTTCACTGTCCAATAATCTCCTAGGAGTGATATCGGCATGGCCAGCGGCGAGGCGAATGCCGCCGTCTTTCAAAAAACGTCCAGCTGCAACAGCAGCCGCTCCTGTAAAAGCCTGGCGCCTTCCAAGCTTGTGATAAAATACACGCTCTCCCTCCGCCCGCGGGATGATGACACGCGTGACGATAGCCGTTCTAAAGTCTTCCTCACTGAGCCAAGCGCTAAGCGGCAGCCTGATTAGCTCCTTTTGATATACGATAAGCTCAGCACTAAGCACAAGCAGAAGCGGAATGAAATCACCTATTTTACTCGCTATGTTGCCGCCAATCGTGGCACGGCTGCGAATCCCCGGTGCAGCGACAGCGGAAGCAGCGTCACTGAAACAGCCAAGCGCGCTCTTGATCAAAGGGTTCTTTCTGCATTCATTCAGTGATGTGAGCGCCCCGATCGACACGTGGGTGTCACTGGCGCTGATCCCTCGCATCTCGTCAATCCCTTCAAGGCTGACAAGGTGCTGTTTCGGTAGAGTTCCTTTGTCCCACAGAAGCTGAAGCAGCGTGCTTCCCGATGCGGCACACACATCCGGAGCAAGCTTCTCTAAAAGCGAATAGGCCTCATCAAGCGCTGCCGGCCTCCATAATTGAATATTCATCCTTGCTTTTGTCACTTGGCCGTTCAAGCCATCGCCCTCCTTACCATGTCATATTCCTCGGGTGTATCAATATCGTCCAACTCGCCGCTATCCTTTGCCTCCAAAACCGCTCCTGCTCCAAGCTGTCCGCTTTTCAGGAGCCTGCGAGCCCCTTCATCTCCCGTTAACCCCTTTACATAAGGAAAACAAGCCGACGAGAAGTAGATTGGCGGGGTGAACGCCCCTAAAAACGATGACACGGCAAATGACTCAGGAGCCAGTGCCATAAGGGCATTGAGATGATCGACGGAAAGCTGAGGCTGGTCGGCTAACAAAATGACAACGCCGTCCGCCCCCATGCTTTCTGCTTTTCTCACCCCGCTGCTGACTGAATGCCCCTGACCCTTTTCTGCGTCTTGGCAAACGTGCAGGCTCCAGCGTTTTTGAAAAGGCGGAGCGTGATACGGCGCTCCTATCCACTCAAGGGAAGCATGTTCTGTCAGCTCGACGACCAGCACGTGATCAAGGCGGGACGACAGAGCAGTTTTCAAAGAAAGTGAGCCGATGTTTTCTCCTTTTAGCGGCAAAGCCAGCTTGTTTTGACCCATTCTTCTGCTTTTGCCGGCAGCGAGAAACACGCCGATCAGATAGGGGTTTCTCATACAACCGCCAGCCGTTTTCTTGTTTGAATAATTTCTGCAACTACACTTACCGCAATTTCCTCGGGACCTTCCGCACCGATTTTCAGCCCGACCGGACTGTAAAAGTGAGACGGAGGATGTTTTCCGTTCAGTAGCCGTTTCGTGCGGTTTGCCGAACCCAAGAGTCCAATATAATGGAGGTTTTGAGAAAATAAGAAGTTGATGATCGTTTGATCGTGCTCATAATGATGGGTTGCCACAACAGCTGCATCATGCGGAAAAAATTGAAATTCGCTAAGCATTTGTTCCGGAAAAGCGATGATCAGCTGATCCGCTTTTGGAAAAAGAGAGGATGTACAATAAGCGGGCCGCCAATCCGTCACGATAACAGAAAACCCTGTGTCAGCCGCCAAATTGGCCAGCGGTACAGTATCCGGTCCCGCTCCAAACAGAATGAGACGCGGCTTCGGTTCAATTCGCTGAATAAACATGTTAGTGGGTGGATCGAAATGCGGTAAATGAAGCGTTGAAACAGCACGTTGAATATCTTGCAGAGGCGCGTCCGGCCAGTTCCCAAAATGCCCGTTCTCCGTCAGAAATAAATAATGGGAGGATCCAATTTTTATAACGGAAGTGACAGCTTTGCCTGAATGAAGGCAGTCCCTCACTTTCTCATAGTGCCGCCTTTTTTCCAGAGTGATTCGCTCTGCATGAACATGAATAATGCCATTGCACCCGGCTCCCATGCCCCAAGAAAGATCGTCCTCCGACCGCATGTCGTAGGGAATCAGCGCTGATGTGAGCTGTTCGCCCAGCGCACTGATTCTTTGGAATACATCTTCTTCCACACACCCGCCGCTCAGCAAGCCAATCCGCTTGCCATTTTTCCTAAAGAGCATAGAAGCACCTGCTTTTCGATATGCGGAGCCTTCAACCTGAACAATGGTCGCCAGCACAGCCCCCTCCTGGTCTTCCAGAAGCGCGTCTAACACCGTGTGAAAATTTCCCAATGCTGCATCCTCCTCTCGAAAAAAACAACTAATTCAGCGTTTTATGGGTAACTTGTATAAAGAATAGACGATGGAAGAAAAAATGACTCATGATTTGTCAGAAAATAAAACACATAGAAAGAGGATTTGTAAAAAGAGTCAAACGAAGAAAATCAGATTGGAGAAAACACGAAATCATATCGTTAAAAAGCTTGCGGAACTCCGCAAGCTTTTCTTTACACCGCTGCCTGGCGGCCAGCGTTTTCATACACATCCAGCGCTGCTTGGAGCGCTTTTCCTGCTTCGATTCCTGCGTTATGTCTGAGAAGCACAGCCTCTAACCCGGCAAGCACGAATAGCACGTTTTCTTTTCTGCAGCTGTACCCCATCGTGCCGATTCTCCAGATCTTCCCTGCGAGCGGGCCGAATGAGCTGGCAATTTCAATCCCGAATTGTGCCAGCAGCATGTCACGGACAGACTCGCCGTCAATGCCGCCGGGAATTTCGACACAGGTGACAACAGGCATTTTGCAGCTGTCATCTCCAAACAATCTTAGCCCCATTGCCTCTATCCCTGCTGCTAATGCGGCTTCATGGTGCCGATGCCGCTCGAAACGTGTCTCAAGACCTTCTTCAAGCACCAGTCTGACTCCCTCACGTAAGGCGTACAGCATCGTCGTCGCTTCTGTATGATGATTGAGCCGTCTTTCGCTCCAATAATCCTCAAGCTGGCTCAAATCAAAGTAGTTGCTTGTGATCGGCCGATTTCCCAAAAGCGCTTCCCTGTCAGCTTGTGTCGCAATCCCCCGCTCCACCTTTTTGCGGGCTGCAATCACGTCCGCCACCCGCTCATTATATGTAATCGGCGCCATTCCTGAAGGCACAGATAAACATTTTTGCGTTCCGCCGATGGCAGCGTCAATCTTCCATTCATCGACTTTAACCTCGCAGCCCCCAATCGTTGCGACTGCATCGACGATAAACAATGCATCCTCGGTGCGGCAGGCTTCGCCGATGGCTTTCAGCGGGTGAATCCGTCCTGTCGATGTTTCTCCATGCACCATTGCCACAATTTTCGGCTTCACTTTTTTTATCTCCCGTATGATGTCCTCCGGGTCAAAAACCGTTCCCCATTCGCTCTCAAGCATATGAACATTTGCCCCATATCGCTCGGCGATTTCAGTCAGCAAATAACCGAAACGGCCGTAAATGGGAATGAGCACATCATCTTCCGGCTCTATCACACTAGCCAGCACTGCTTCAATTCCCGCCCGTGAAGTGCCGTCAATCGGGTATGCCCAGTGGTTTTTTGTTTGGAACAGCTCCCGAAGCATCTCCATCGTTTCATTCATAATACCTGTAAACGCCGGATCAAATTGGCCGACAACCGGGGTGCTCATTACTCTTAATACACGCGGATCAACCTCAACAGGCCCCGGCGTCATAATCGTTCTTAACGGGGTGCATAATTCTCTTCTGCCTGACACAGCCATTCCTCCTTCAGTAAGCCAGTTTGTATAATAAATCAGTCAGTGCGCGGACGCCGATCTCAAGCTGTCTGGCTGACGTATATTCCTTCGGTGAGTGGCTGACACCGCCTCGGCTTGGCACAAACAGCATACAAGCAGGATAGCGCCTTCCGATCATTTGCGCGTCATGCCCTGCTCCGCTCACCATTCCCTCACAGCTGAAGCCGTTTTCTAATGCTGTTTCAAAAGCCGCAGCCTTCAGCCTTTCGTCCATCGGCACAGGCTCTATCCGCATATATTCATCAATCACGGCGCGAATTCCTTTTTGATGGCAAATGCCATTGATCAAAGCAACCATGTCTTGATGAAACTGCTCCAGCACATGCTGATGCTGATGGCGAATATCGATTGAAAACTGGACGCGGCCCGGTATGACATTGGCTACATTGGGCTCTGCCGTTATTTTTCCGCATGTCAGACGGAGCTCCTCCGGCAGCTCCTCCGACCGCAGCAGCAGCTCATGAATGATACGGCTGCTGGCTGCGAGCGGGTCCTTGCGCCATTTCATGGAGGTGGTTCCCGCATGATTGCATTCCCCCTCCAGCGTGACGAGATATCGCCTCTGCCCCGCAATGCTTGTCACAATCCCGAGATCCCGTCCTGACATTTCCAATGTCTGTCCCTGTTCAATATGGAGCTCAACAAAAGCGCTGATATCTGTCCGATATGCTGCCTGAAACACACCTTTGCCAAAACCGTTCTCATGCATCGCATGTTGCAGCGAGACTCCTGATTCGTCTCTTGGCTCTGCTCCATCCTGTAATGAAAAAACACCCGTCATATTCCCTGATCCCCAGTAGGTCATTGGAAAACGGCTGCCCTCCTCCTCACATAAGGATACCGCTTCGAGTGTTTTTTTCGGCGATCCATATGTCTCTTTGAGCCGCTTTATCGCAAGCATTGCCGCCAGAACACCATAGGCGCCGTCGTATTTTCCCCCATTGATGACAGTATCGATATGTGAACCGGTTACAATGACTTCATCCGGAGACTGGGTGCCCGAAAGCCTTCCAAACACATTGCCGACATCGTCGAATCTTGTGTCAAGCCCGAAAGAAGACATTTCCGTTTTCACAGCAAGCTGTGCGTCCATCCACTCTTTTGTGTATAAAAGCCTCGTTACGCCGCCATCCGCAGACGCACCGTATTGGGCGAGCCATTCAATATAATCTGTGATGCTGTTTTTTACTGAAAGCTTCTGCTTTTCCATGTACTCCCCCCTCTGGCCGCTATGGTGACTTCATTATAGAAGGAGGAACATGATAGTTCATTGACAGATTAACCAAAAAAACGTTTATTTTTTAGTCACAGTATCTATCCAGCAACCAGATTCACCCTACATGTCACAACTATTTTGATGTAAAGGTCAAAAGAAAACACGGTTAGGAAGAGAGCCAGCAAGAGCGAAAGAGAGGGTCAAAATGCCTTTCATATGAACAAGCTCAGCTTGCCGGAGAGGCGATGTTTGCGGTACGGATGAAAACGGAAATGCCGGCAGCTCGCAAAAAACAGGACCTAAAGATATGGGAACAGGAGATTTCCGTCTCCTCCAAAGGGACTAATTTACAATTTTAATGAAAAATATACAAAATGACACTTCTATCCTTTATTTCAATTTTAGATAATAGACATGATCTGATAAAAGGAGGGCAAGTGATGACAAAAAAAGCATGGTTTCTGCCGCTCGTCTGTGTATTACTGATTTCCGGATGGCTTGCGCCGGCAGCTTCAGCAAGCGCGCAAACCGCATTAAGCCTTAATGACCGATTGGCGTCTTCCCCTTCAGGAACAGGAAGCCTTCTCTCATTAGCCGCCCCCGCTGCACCCTATGCTGACACAGATACCTATTATGAAGGGGCTGAAGGTAAAACAGGAGACTCGCTAAAAAGCACCCTGCACCGTATTATCAGCGGACACACGATGCTGTCCTACAGCGAAGTGTGGAGCGCGCTGAAAGAAACGGATGAAGACCCGAGAAATCCGAATAACGTCATCCTGCTCTATACGAAAGAATCGCGGTCCAAAAACCTGAACGGCGGCAATGTCGGCGATTGGAACCGCGAGCACGTCTGGGCGAAATCCCATGGCGATTTTGGTACGAGCAAGGGACCTGGTACTGATATTCATCATTTGCGCCCGGCTGATGTTCAAGTGAACAGCGCCAGAGGAAATATGGATTTTGATAATGGCGGCACTGAATATGCGAAGGCACCCGGAAATTATTATGACGGCGATTCATGGGAGCCCCGCGATGATGTGAAAGGCGATGTTGCCCGCATGCTGTTTTACATGGCTGTCCGTTACGAGGGTGATGACGGCTATCCTGATCTTGAGCTTAATGATAAGACAGGCAACGGCTCAGCTCCTTATCATGGCAAACAATCTGTCCTGCTCGAATGGAATAAGCAGGATCCGGTTGACGACCGCGAGCGGAAAAGAAATGAAATCATTTATGAAAAATATCAGCATAACCGCAATCCATTTATCGACCACCCTGAATGGGCGGACGAGATTTGGCCGTAAGAAAAAGGTGCTCCTTTTAAGGAGCACCTTTTTCTAATACACAGCCTCTTCCGTTTCCGCATCGAAAAAGACGACGTGGTCCATTTTCACTGAGAGCTGGATTGAATCGCCTGCATCGATTCGCGTGTTTCCGTCCAGGCGGACCTTGAGCCGCTCGTCCCCAGCCATGACATGCACTATGAGCTCCGAGCCCAGATTTTCATTCACCTCCACCTTCGCTTGAAACACTGAATCAAACAACTGGTCATTTCCTGTCATTTGTGTGATGTGCTCCGGCCGTACACCGGCAATCATCTGTTCTCCGGCATATCCCTTTTCCTTCAGCCGCTTTGCTTTTTCTTCAGGAATATGAAGCCGGATCGAAGAATTTGTGAAAAACAGCTCGCCATGCTGCTGTTCTATGATGCCTTTCAAAAAGTTCATTCCGGGAGAGCCAATGAAGCCTGCGACAAACAAATTGGCCGGGTAATGATAAATGTCATGAGGTTTCGCCACTTGCTGAATTTCCCCTTCATTCATGACGACAATCCGATCTCCCATTGTCATTGCTTCGGTCTGGTCATGCGTGACATAAATGATCGTTGCCTCTAATCGCTGGTGCAGCTTGCTGATTTCTGTCCGCATCGTCACTCTTAGTTTTGCATCCAGATTAGAAAGCGGCTCGTCCATTAAAAAGACCTTCGGCTCCCTCACAATCGATCTGCCAAGCGCCACCCTTTGCCGCTGCCCGCCGGAGAGCGCCTTTGGTTTTCTCTTCAGCAAATGTTCAATTTCTAAAATTCTGGCTGCCGCATGAACCCGCTCGGCAATTTCCTGTTTCGCCATCTTTCTGAGCTTTAATCCAAACGCCATATTATCAAAAACCGTCATATGCGGATAAAGCGCATAGTTCTGGAATACCATCGCAATATCACGTTCTTTCGGCGGAAGATCATTGACCCGCTCCCCATCAATAAGAAGATTTCCTTCAGAAATGCTTTCTAATCCAGCCACCATCCGCAGCGTTGTTGATTTTCCGCATCCTGACGGCCCCACCAGCACCAAAAGCTCCTTATCCTTTACATCTAAATCAAAGTCCTTCACGGTTAATTGTAAGTGATATGATTTTTTGATGTGTTCAAATGTTAATGAAGCCATCAGAAAAGTCCCCCTATCTTTTGACCCGTTATTTCGTCACTGGAAACAACTTGGTCTTTCTGTTATTTTTAGAGTAATCGATTCCTATTTTTGCTATATTTCTAAAATAAAAAATGTAAATTTGTATTATAACGTCATAATACATTATAATATAAATAATAGGTTAAAAGGAGGCTACTCTTTGTTAAACAACGGAAGTTCTACACCTTTATACATTCAGCTAAAACAAATCATCACTGATGACATCAAAAAGGGCGTGTATTCCCCAACCGCCAAGCTGCCTACCGAAAACGAGCTTTGCACCAAGTATAACGTCAGCCGCATCACCGTCAGGAAAGCCATTCTCGATTTAGTCGAAGAAGGCTATCTGATCAGGCAGCAGGGAAAGGGAACGTTCGTTAAAAGCCCTAAATTAAAACGAGAGCTGATCGCTGTAAACGGCTACTCGGAATTTATGGAATCAACCGGCAAAAAACCGAAGCATCATGTGCTGTCCCATGACATCATTCCAGCGTCAAAACCCATCGCTGAAAAGCTTCAAATCCATCCCGAGAGCCCTGTCGTTGAATTAAAACGGATTTTATATAATGATGATCAGCCTCTCACCTTTGAAGTGACGCATTATCCGCTTGATTTGTTTCCCGGCATTGATACCTTTATTGCTGACGGCGTCTCCATGCATGATATTTTGAAACAGCAGTACAAAGTTGTACCCACGCACAATACGAAGCTATTAAACGTTGTATATGCCCAACAGGAGGAAAGCAAATACCTGGATTGTGATATCGGGGATGCGCTGTTTGAAATTGATAAAACGGCTTTTACATCAAACGACCAGCCAATCTATTGCTCATTGTTTTTGATGCACACAAACCGTGTCACTTTTACCATCAACAGCCCCTACACATAACAGGCATAAAAAACGAGACACTGCTTATAGTATTCTCGTTTTTTCACTGCTTCCCCCGTCCTCCAAGCGATAAGGATAGCCATAGCCGAAAGCACCGTACACACCGCATGTTTTCGCAGCCGTTTCGGCGGCTTGGCGCAAAGCGTACGTTATATCCTGCTTCACGCAAAAGGCAGTCAAAAAGCCTGCTATAAAAGAATCTCCCGCTCCAAGTGTATCTATTATATCAGTTTCCACAATCGGCTGATGATAGACTCGCTCACCCGCAGACAGGATTGCTCCTTGGCCCCCTCGGGTCATACAAACCATTTTGGCTCCGTACCCATGAGCTGTTTTGGCAAGCTCACCGCATTCCGACTCACTCAAATCGCTTCCTGAAAAAAACGCATACGTCACATAAGGACAGACCCTCCTCAAATAATCATCCTCCCGATTGGTTGAAAAATCAAATGAGACAGGGACAAGCCCGCACAGCTGCGGAAGATCGTTCTCAAGCCTGCTGTACACGCTCGTATGCAGCAGATCATGCCCGCTGATAAAAGATACATCTTTCTCCTGAAACGCGAGGCGAAGCCGAGACTGAATGCCGCCTTTATTTGATCTGACAAAAATGCGGTCCCCCTGTTCATCAAGGGTGACAATCGCCATCCCGTTTTCTCCGTGCGCCTGGCGAATATAATCTGCATTAACCTGCTCCAGCTTGAGAACGTTCAACAGATGCGCCGCGGCTTCGTCATTGCCGACGATTCCGATATAGGAAGACTCATGCCCGAGCCGCTTGGCAAGCACAGCAACGTTTAAGGCATTTCCTCCCGGGTAAAATGTTTCTTGATCCTGGTAGTAATCTACAACATTATCTCCAACCGCAATCAATTTCATAGCGCTTCCTCCTTTATCCTTTTACACTGCCGCTTGCAATCCCGCGGACAAAATATTTCTGCATCAATAAAAATAGAATAATAATCGGCGCGGCTGAAATCGTTAACCCCGCCAGCAGGACGCCCCAGTCTGTCTGCAGCGCGTCTCTGAACTGCATCAGCCCGGCTGGAATGGTCCGCAAATTCTCATCATCTATGAAAATAATCGCAAACATAAACTCATTCCATGTATGGTAAGCCGTCAAAATGCCGGATGTCACCAAAATCGGCACGCTCATTGGTAAGAAAATTCTGAAAAATACTCCAAAACTTGTACACCCATCCAAATAGGCCGCCTCCTCCAATTCTTTGGAAATAGAAAGAAAATAAGAGCGGATCAAAATGATGGTGAATGGGATCCGATAAGCCGCATACGGCAGGATTAACGCCCAATACGTATTGTACAGGCCAAGCGACTGAATAATAGAATAAAGCGGCACAAGACTGACCTGCGGCGTCAGCATCAATCCGCCAAGACATAGTACCAAAAAGAATCCTTTTCCTTTAAACTCAAACCGGGAAAGGCCATACGCTGCCCATGCACTGATAAAGACAGTGATCACACACGTCAGCGCCGTAACGATGACACTGTTCATAAAATAAGAAGAAATCCCCTGGTTCCAGGCGGAAACAAAATTTTCCGGATGCCACGAAGACGGCAGCGACCAGCTGTGCTCAAAAATATCGTCAGAGTTTTTAAAGGCGCTCAACACCATCCAGAGAAGCGGATAGGCAATCGCAATCAGATAAAGAAACAGAAAAACCCACACAGACGTTTCTCCGATATACCATTTTCGTCTAGGCTTTCTTTTCACCTCAATGTGCTGGTCAGGCACAGGCTCCAACCTGAACGAATCTGTCTTCTTCTGAGGCAGCATCAGTTACTCCTCCTTTCCGGTTTTAAAGAACTTCATTTGCATGAGCGATAATGCAAGCGTAATGATTAACACGACAGTGGCAATCGCTGAGGCGTAGCCCATCATATCCTTTGTAAAGGCGCTTTTATATAAAAACGTGCTCAAGACTTCTGACGCGTTTCCCGGCCCGCCGCCTGTCAAAATGTACGGCTCATTAAAGACCGTAAAGGCCCCGGTCAGCGTCATGACCACCGCAACAAAAGACATCTCTTTCGTCTGGGGAACAGTAATATGAAAAAACTGCTGAATTTTACCAGCGCCGTCAAGCCGGGCCGCTTCATACAGTTCATCCGGTATTTTTTGAATCGACACGATGTACAGCATCGCAATATAACCGACAGATTGCCACTGGGACACAAAAATGACAGAAAGCATAGCTGTGCTGTCATCCCCGAGCCAGGCCCTCGTCAGCTGATCAAGACCGATGGCCTGAAGCAGCTGATTCAAAAGCCCTGTCTCCGGATTGTAAATAAAATCAAACAAAAGCGCGATCACCGTCATTGAGATGACAACCGGCAAAAAGAAAACGGTACGAAAAAACGGCGACCATTTTCTGACCAGCTTATCCTCAAGCACCGCCGCCAAAATCAAACCGCCAAATACCTGGCATACAATTGAGATCACTGCATAAAGCACATTATTGGTAAGTGCCTGATAAAAGACAGGATCATGAAATAATTCAACATAGTTTTTTAAGCCGATAAACGTTTTTTCCGGAGAAAATGAGCTCCACTGAAACAGGCTGAGGAATACATTCTCAAAAATCGGGATATAAACGAAAAGTAAAAAAACGAGAGCGGGCACCAAAAACAAATAGGGGATTATTTTATTCTGATTGACCAAGGGTATCTCATCTCCTTTATAAAAAGAAAAGGTGCGAAGCTTCACCTTTTCTTTGATTTATTCAGCTGACGCCCTCACCTGCTTTGCTGCCTTTTGAACGGCTTTCATCACCTGCTGCGGTGTCATGTCGCCGCCAAGCATTTGCTGGACGCCCGTTAGGTACGCATCTGCGACTTCAACATCGACATCCATATCAAACCATGGAACCATTGATTTGGCATCAACAATATGCTGAACGGCTTCACGCTGTATGGCTGTTGCATTTTCTTCAGTAGCAGTACCTTGCACTGCACTGTATTTCCCGACATCTTTCACGAGCTTTTCGCCCATTTTTTTCGACGTCAAGAACTGCAAAAATTCCATCGCTTCCTTCGGATGTTTTGTTCTTGAGGAAATCATGAAGCCTTCCGGCGCTCCCGTTAACGCTTCTGAAGATCCTTTTTGTCCGCTGATTTTAGGAAATGGGAACATCCCGAGATTAACCGGTTCAACCAGCTTGATTTCCGCTGTTTCCGCATATATCATCGCCGACTTTTCGCTCTTAAATTGCTGTCTCACATATTCGTGGTCGACGGAGTTTACATGTTTATTAAAATAAGGCATCAGCTCCTGAAGCTTTTCAAGGGCTTTTACATAGCCTTCATCAGTAAATTCACCCGTTTTGGCGTTATAGTCCTTTTCCCGTGTTTTTTCATCGACCATCCGCTGATTAAGCGTGCCGATATAGTGCGAGATTGTCCAAGTCGCCTTTGTTCCGAAGCTGATCGGTGTGTAGCCATGTTCTTTCAGCTTTTTTGACACATCGATTAATTCATCCCACGTCTTCGGGGGATCAAGATTCAGCTTTTGGAAAATGTCTTTATTATAGAAGAATGATTTAGCGTCCATTTGCCACGGCACGCCATATTGCTTGTTTTCATAAGTAAATGGTGTAATTTGCGATTGAACGAGCTGTGATGACCAATCGATGTCATTTTTGTAGTAGGACGAGAGATCAAGTGCTTTATTGCCTCTGATAAATTTAAAAGCAAACTCATCGCTCCAAGAGAAGTAAATGTCAGGAGGGCTGGTGGTTCCCAGCATGACCTTAATTTTATCTTTATAGGAGTCATTTAAAACGGCTTCAATTTGAATATCGATATCTGGGTGTTCTTTTTCAAATTCCTTAACAACCTCTTCAAAATAACTTTTTTCCGGCTCCTTCGGCCATCTGTGGAAAAATTTCAATATCACCTTTCCGTCCGCTGAACTGCTTTGGCTCGAACAGCCTGCAATGGTGAACATACTGACAGCTGCAATGATCAAGAACAACAACATTTTCTTCAAAGGGTTGGCCTCCTCTGGACATTAGACTATAATGTTATATAACATTATAGTCTAATGCATAATGGTTCCTCATTTTCAGATCAATACTCAACTTTCCACATGTATCTTCTATGAGATAAAGGATGATTTCTCGCCTCTGCCAGCTCGTCTGCATAGCTTCTCAGCACACGATTGAGAACGAGCGGAGCAAGATAGCCTTTAACTGAATCGTCAATTGCAGTGAAGTCGTAAGATGCAGCATCAAGCACAGTGAGCTTTTTGCCATACTTTTTCGAGAAGGTAAGCGCCCGCTCTTCAAGAGGTCTTGTTTCATCTAAACCGAGCAGGATGATAAACGGCACGGATTCATCAATAATTTCAAACGGTCCGTGAAAATATTCTCCGGCATGAATGGCGTGGGAATGAATCCATTGCATTTCCATGAGAATGCAGATGCTGTAGGAGTAAGCGACACCGTAGTTTGCACCGCTTGCCATGGTATAAATAATGCTTTCTTTTTCATGGGCTTTTGCAAATTGCTTGGCGTTGTCAGCTTCCTGCTTAAGGGCTTTTTCATATACAGCCTGCAATTGATCTAAGCCTTCAATTGCTTGTTGGAATTTCGTATTGTTTTCTAATACTTGCAGGGTTCCAAAAACGATTTGATACAAAACGCCATAGTTTGTATTGATCGCAAGCGCCTCATCACCCCAATCGTACTGGGCAACATATTGCGCTTCCTGCGCTAAAGGAGACTCCGGTTTAAACGTCATCGCAATCGTAAGTGCGCCCTTGCCCCTTGCAAACGCAGCAGCTTTGACTGTCTCCGGGGTATTTCCCGAATGCGAGCACAAAATAACAAGAGACTTTTCACCAAGCTGTACAGGGTTGCGCTGAATAAATTCGTTGGCGCTGTAGAGGTCGGAGTTTATTGATTTTGACTCTCTGTCAAACACATACTTACTCGGATACATAATGGCAGAAGACCCTCCGCATGCGACAAAGAATACATGATCAATGGTTTTCCCTTTCAAATCCTGCAAGAAAGCTTGAACCTCACGATTTACTTTTGCTGTGGCCTGACTCAAATCCTTCACTCCCCGTTTTTATTATATAACGTTATATAACATTATATATTGTTATATTAAAGTCCGCGGGTAGGATTGTCAACATTATTTTCTGAAATTTCTCAATAATTTATTCAAATGATAGACAAAGGGTCTATAAGCGAAAAAATGCCCAAATCAAAAGCCAGAACTTGACTTAAGCTCTGGCTTCGCTGTTCAATCCGCAGACTGACGTCTTATTTAAAAAATACCTTGTCTATATTGTACTTCGATTGCTGTGTATTGATGATATATGTTTCGTAAATCTCTCTTTCCATTGGATCATCAACTACACATACCTCAATTTTATATACTTCATCTCTGTGATGTTTGATCGGTGAAACAGTGTCTTCGAAATGCTTCTTAATTCTCTGTCTTAACTTTCTAGCTTTACCGACAAACAGCAGCTCGTCATGAATGTTGTAAAACATAAAAATGCCGCCTTTGTCCCTTGGGATCTGGTGAAAGTCAATGAAGCCGTAAATCGCCTTTATTTTCGGCTCGTTATCATTAGCTGACTGCTGTCGTTCAGTGATGGTGACATTCGGTGCGGGTATATCAATTTTTATCAAAATCAGTTCACGTCCTCTTTTTCATTAAAGATAAATGCTAACACATACAGAAAAGAAAAGCTAGAACAGCTTTATTATATTTGTTTGTTATGCTCTTACTTATTATGCAAGTGCTCCGGCTGGATGATAAGGACTAAGGTCTAATTCTGTCTGCTTTCCGAGAACTAGCTTTGCGAGCTCTGCACCCAAGAACGGCCCCATCGTCAGTCCAGAAGCACCCAAACCGTTTGCAGCGTACAGGCCTTGAACATTCGGCACGGCCCCTACGACCGGCAGAAATCCCGGTGTAAACGGCCTGAAGCCCACTCTTGTTTCAACAGCAGCCGCATCAGCAAGACCCGGTGCAACGGCTAACGCTTTACTCAATACTTCGTGCTGGCCTCCGGCTGTCACACGAAGATCATCAAGACCGGCATCGTTTTCGTGTGTGGCGCCGGCTACAATTCTGCCGTTATCAAACGAAAGAATGTACTGATCACTCGGCGGCATTACAACCGGCCACGATCCTGTATCTGCATCTGTCATTTCAAAATGCATAATCTGCGCTTTTTGAAATGACACTTGAAAATGAATGCCGAGAGGCTTCAATATCTCATTGGCCCATGCTCCCGCCGTCACAATGACCGCGTCAGCCGCAATCTGCTTTGTATCTGTTTGCACGCCGGTGACTGTTCCGTTTTCAAAAAGCAAAGATGCATTTCCTTTGATGACCGTTGCGCCGCGTTTCTCTGCAGCGCTTAAAAGCGACCGGCACAGCGCTCTTCCGTTCACACGGGCGGCACCGCTGATATGAACTGATTCATAGTCATCAGCTAAAATCGGAAACAGCTTTTTCGTTTCACTTGCGGACAAGCGGGTAATGTCGCCGATCTCCGGCGCATCCTCCCGTCTCTTATACGCCCGCTCCTCCATTTTATCGAGTTTAGACGCGTCAGTATGAATGCTGATGGCACCGACACGTTTGTATCCTGTATCCGATTCACCGTCTTTTTCCAATTGATGGATTAAATCCTTATAGTACCGCGCTCCCCCCTTAGCAAGCTGGTACCAATCCTGATTACGGCGTTGCGAGAGCCATGGACAGACGATCCCCGCCGCCGCATCAGTCGCTTGTCCCGGCTCTTTCCGATCAATGACAGTAACGCAAGCGCCTGATTTTGCGAGATGATAAGCCGTCGACGCACCCAGAATCCCTGCGCCGACGATGATATACGAATTCATATGCAAACACCTTTTCTATTATAATGTCTATTCATTTTACCAAATCAAATGCTTTCCTTCGACCTTTTGCCCTAATGTGGAAAAACCGCGAAGTTCGTCCAATCTCTTTACTCTCCTATCGAATATCCTGTCACTATCAATAGAGAAAGGATGATACCATGAGCGAAAATCGTCATGAAAATGAAGAAAACAGACGCGATGCGGCAGTCGCAAAAGTCCAAAACAGCGGTAATGCAAAAGTCGTGGTCAACGTGAATACAGATCAGGATCAGGCACAGGCGCAGTCACAAGACGGAGAAGACTAATGAACGAAAACATCATTCCTCTCAACAGACATACTCAAGAGATACCCACTACTGAATCTGTTATCAAAAACAGCGGCAACTCAGAGGTCCATATCGACATTCACATTGATACAATGCCAATTGCTTTTGCTATATTATGCTCTGCATTAGCCGCAAAGCAGATGACAAAAGAGGAATTCGATATGGCTTATACTCAATTGCGAGAGATGAACAGAGAAAATAACAGCAGATCATCTGTAAAGCAAATTATCAATCAGGAGACAGAAGAAGAGTAAAAAACCGCGGGCCCTCGGCCAGCGGTTTTTCTTCTGCATACAAAAAGGACGCGACTGAATCGGTTACTTCTGTACAATTTGAATAAGGTTACCACATGTATCGTCGAAGACAGCTATTGTGACTTCGCCCATTTTTGTCGGTTCCATCGTAAACGTCACGCCTTTTTCCTTTAATCGGTTGTACTCTTTTTGAATATCTGCAACGCCAAACATTGTGGCCGGGAAGCCTTCGGAGAATATCTTCTTTTGATACTCCTTAGCGGCAGGATGTTCATTCGGTTCGAGTAAAAGCTCGGTTCCGTCTTGATCATCTGGAGAAACAAGCGTTATCCACCTGAATTTCCCCATGGGAACATCCTCCTTTTTTACAAACCCCAGTTTTTCTGTATAGAACTTCAGTGCCTTGTCTTGATCTTGCACGAATATACTAGTCACAATGATTTTCATATTGTTGTTGCCTCCTTTGATATTTATGGTGCATGGTACTGTGCAAACAATCCGGCTTCAAGCAAAACAAACCAACATTTGTAAGAAACTCAGTACTGGTTTTATAAAATTACTCTATCCATCCTTTCAGCAAATTTTTAAGCGGTTCGTTGTTGAATATAAGTACTCGATATTTTCCCTTTCGTTTTGATGTTACGAGTCCTGCATCCTCCAGTACAGAAAGGTGTTTAGCTATCGCCTGTCGCGTAATAGAAAGGTCGTACTTTGTAATAAGACGTATCGTAAGTTCATACAACGTCAGCTCGTTGCGTTCAGATAATTCGTCTAATATAAGCCGCCGAGTCGAATCGCCGAGTGCTTTGAATATAGCGTCTTTGTTCCAATTCATATATTGAGTATAAGCAACTCATTGGTTGCATGTCAAGTATAAGCAACTGTATGATTGCGTGATATAGAAACTGAACCTATCCGGCGCAGGTCTGAAATATTCTAATCGATAAGGAATTAAAACCATTAAAATAACAGTGGATATGTCTCTGAAAAATAAAAGAAGACGAACTTCAAAAGTTCGTCTTCTACAATCAAATTCGGCACGCCGGCCATTTTAAAAACTATCTCTAAACCCCTTGATAAACAAAGGAGTTTTCATCATTAACCAATAGAACCTTCCATTTCGAACTTAATCAAACGGTTCATTTCAACTGCGTATTCCATTGGAAGCTCTTTTGTGAATGGCTCGATAAAGCCCATTACGATCATTTCAGTTGCTTCTTCTTCAGAAATACCGCGGCTCATCAAGTAGAAGAGCTGCTCTTCAGATACTTTAGACACTTTCGCTTCGTGCTCCAATGAAATGTTATCATTTAAGATTTCATTGTAAGGAATTGTGTCTGAAGTTGATTTGTTATCCATAATGAGCGTATCGCACTCGATGTTAGAGCGGGCGCCTTCCGCTTTGCGTCCGAAGTGGACGATTCCGCGGTACGTTACTTTTCCGCCCTGTTTTGAAATCGATTTTGATACGATTGTAGATGATGTGTTTGGTGCAAGGTGAATCATTTTCGCACCTGCATCCTGATGCTGGCCTTTACCTGCAAGAGCGATAGAAAGCGTCATACCGCGCGCGCCTTCGCCTTTTAGGATACAAGCCGGATATTTCATTGTCAGCTTAGAACCGATGTTGCCGTCGATCCATTCCATTGTTGCGTTTTCTTCACAGACTGTACGCTTTGTTACAAGGTTGTAAACGTTGTTCGCCCAGTTTTGGATCGTTGTATAACGGCAGTAGCCGCCTTTTTTCACGATGATCTCAACGACCGCACTGTGAAGTGAGTTTGTTGTGTAAACAGGCGCAGTACAGCCTTCAACATAATGAACACTTGCTTCTTCGTCAACAATGATCAGTGTACGTTCGAACTGACCCATGTTCTCAGAGTTGATACGGAAGTAAGCTTGAAGCGGTGTTTCAACCTTCACGCCTTTAGGCACGTAGATGAAAGATCCGCCGGACCAAACAGCTGAGTTAAGCGCCGCAAACTTGTTATCAGTCGGCGGGATTACTTTTGCCCAGTGCTCACGGAAAATATCTTCATTCTCTTTCAGCGCGCTGTCAGTGTCTTTAAAGACGATACCTTGCGCTTCAAGATCTTCTTTCATGTTGTGGTATACAACCTCAGATTCGTACTGAGCAGAAACACCCGCAAGGTATTTTTGTTCAGCTTCAGGAATACCGAGCTTGTCGAATGTTTGCTTAATTTCTTCAGGAACTTCATCCCAAGAACGCTCTGAACGCTCAGACGGTTTTACGTAGTACGTAATTTCGTCAAAGTTCAGTGAGTTTAAATCTCCGCCCCATTGAGGCATCGGCATATTGTAGAAATGCTCAAGTGATTTCAAGCGGAAGTCAAGCATCCATTGAGGCTCTTCTTTCATGCGAGAAATTTCTTCTACGATTTCTTTTGTCAATCCGCGCTCTGAACGGAAAATGGAAACGTCCTTGTCGTGAAAACCATACTTGTATTCACCAATATCAGGCATTTTTTTAGCCATCCATTTTCACTCCAATCCTTTTAATTGCCGCCTTCTTCTTTCGCGACTCCTTTTTCAAGTGCTTTCCATGACAGGGTTGCACATTTGATACGGGCCGGGAATTTTGAAACGCCTTGAAGGGCTTCAATATCCCCGAGATCTATAGAATCATCATACTCTTTCCCTTGCATCATATCCGAGAAAATCTTAGACATGGAAAGGGCAGTTTCAATATCTTTCCCTTTAATCGCCTGAGTCATCATCGAAGCGGATGCCATTGAAATGGAACAGCCTTCCCCTTCAAATTTCGCATCTTCCACGATGTCTCCGTCAAGCTTCATTGTCAGTCTGATGCGGTCGCCGCATGTCGGATTGTTCATATCCACGACAATGCTGTCATTCAAAACCCCTTTATTTCGCGGGTTTTTGTAATGATCCATAATCACCTGTCTGTACAATGTATCTAAGTTTGCATTAAAAGACATTTGTAAAATACTCCTTTGTCTTTTGAAGAGCTTCCACAAGCTTATCAATCTCTTCCTCTGTATTATACAGATAAAAGCTTGCTCTTGCAGTAGCAGTTACATCCAGCCATTTCATCAGCGGCTGCGCACAATGGTGGCCGGCTCTGACTGCGATTCCCTCCGCATCAAGCACAGTCGCCACATCGTGCGGATGAACATCATCAAGGTTAAATGTGACAAGCCCGGCACGCTCTTCCGGCCCGTAAACCGTTACGCCGTCAAGCTGGCGGAAGCGTTCAAGCGCATAAGCTGCAAGCTTGTGCTCATGGCGGGAAATCTCATCAAGACCGATTTCTTCGAGAAAATCAATGGCGGCACCGAGGCCGATTGCTCCTGCAATAATCGGCGTACCCGCTTCGAATTTCCACGGAAGCTCTTTCCAAGTTGATTCATAAAGCCCGACAAAGTCGATCATTTCACCGCCGAATTCGGCAGGCTCCATGTTTTCCAGCAGGGCTTTCTTTCCGTACAGCACACCAACACCGGTAGGTCCGCACATTTTATGGGAAGAAAGCGCAAAGAAGTCGCAATCGAGATCCTGCACGTCAATTTTCATGTGAGGTGTGCTTTGTGCACCGTCCACCACAATGACAGCCCCATTGTCATGAGCGATTTTCGCCATTTCTTTAATCGGGTTGACCGTGCCGAGGACATTAGATACATGAGACACCGCAACAATTTTTGTGTTGCTTGTGACCGTTTCTCTGACGTCTTCTAAAGAAATCGTTCCGTCTTCCTGCAGCGGAATGTATTTTAATGTGGCGCCAGTTGCTTTTACAGCCTGCTGCCACGGAATGATATTCGCATGATGCTCCATGTAGGTGATGACCACTTCATCACCAGGTTTCAGGTTGGCGCGCGCATAGCTTAACGCCACCATATTCAGTGATGTGGTCGTGCCTTTTGTGAAAATAATCTCAGCCATTGACTTCGCGTTAATAAACTTGCGGACTTTTTCACGCGCTCCTTCATAACCATCTGTCGCTCTGGTTCCAAGTGTATGGACGCCCCGGTGAACATTGGAATTGTATTGGTTATAATACTTATCCAGTGTTTCAATGACAGCACGCGGCTTCTGGGAAGTCGCCGCGCTGTCGAGATAAACGAGATCATGTCCGTTCACTTGCTGATGAAGGATCGGGAACTGTTCACGAATATCTGTGATATTCATTACTTCACTTTCCTTTCGATAACAGAAACTAATTGTTTCTTAACGCCTTCAATCGGAAGTTCATTTACTACCGGTGCAAGGAATCCGTAAATGACTAAGCGTTCTGCTTCTTCTTTCGGAATTCCGCGGCTCATCAGGTAGTAAAGCTGAATAGGGTCCACACGGCCGACAGATGCCGCATGTCCTGCAGTTACATCGTCTTCGTCAATTAAAAGAATAGGGTTTGCGTCTCCGCGTGCTTTTTCGCTAAGCATCAGCACGCGTGATTCTTGCTCCGCATTCGCTTTAGAAGCGCCATGTTCGATTTTGCCGATTCCGTTAAAGATAGAAGAAGCGGAATCCTTCATCACACCGTGCTTCAAGATATAGCCTTCAGAAGCTTTACCGAAATGGATGATTTGTGTTGTGAAGTTTTCTGTTTGCTCTCCTCTTCCGACAACAACCGTTTTCGTATCGCCGTATGTGCCGTCACCGTAAAGGTTTGTTGTGTTTTCGGAAATCGTGTCGCCGTCGTTCATCAGGCCAAGAGCCCACTCGATTTTGCTGTCGCGTCCGCGCGCAGCACCGCGGCGGTTCACATAAGTTGTCACACCGCTTGACAGATTATCCACCGCACCGTATGTCACGCTGGCATTATCACCTGTGATGACCTCACTGATAATATTGAAGACAGCGTCTTTCGGGTTTACAGTGCTGATGTAGTTTTCTACATATGTTACAGAGCTGTGGTCTTCAGCCACAATCAGCACGTGGTTGAATAGAGCTGTATCATTGCTTTCGTGGACATAAACAGCCTGAACCGGCGTCTCCACCTGAACATTTTTCGGAACATAAAGGAATGCTCCTCCGTTAACAAGAGCCGCGTGAAGTGCAGTTAACTTATGTTCGTCAACCTTCACGCCATCCTTCATAAAGTATTTCTCCACCAAGTCGCTGTGCTCACGTGCAGCAGTCAGAATATCAGTGAAGATGACGCCTTTGTCTTTCAATTCTTGAGAAAGAGAAAGATGTGCCGGCGTCTGGTCACGCTGTACGTATAATGTTTTATCTTCGTTTTCAACGTCGATCAGCGCTTTCACTTCATCAGTCAAATCTTCTAATGAAGAAAGCGGTTCGTTATCAACTGTATGCTTCGCGAAATTCGTGAAGTTCCAGTTTGTGATTTTTGTTTTGTCAGGTTTCGGCATCGGCAGATCCTCAGCTTGTTCAAGAGCCTGTAAGCGCAGGTTCTTCAGCCAGGCAGGTTCTTGGTGCTTTTCGGAAAAGCTTTTGAGATACTCCTGATCTACGGATAGTTTTGTACCTAGTGTCATATTAATCCCCCTAACGCTTACGCTTCTTGGCCAACAGTTTCGTCTTCAATGCCAAGTTCTTGTTTGATCCAGTCATAACCTTCTGCTTCAAGACGCTGTGCAAGCTCTGCACCGCCGGATTTTACAACGCGGCCTTGCATCATAACGTGAACAACATCCGGAGTGATGTAGTTTAACAGGCGCTGATAGTGAGTGATCATCAGGCAGCCGAAGTTTTCGCTGCGCATTTTGTTGATTCCTTTAGATACAACTTTCAAAGCGTCAATATCAAGACCTGAGTCGATTTCATCAAGGATGGCGATTTTCGGTTCAATCATCATTAATTGAAGGATTTCGTTGCGTTTTTTCTCCCCGCCTGAGAAACCTTCGTTAAGATAGCGCTGAGCCATTTCAGGGTCCATTTCAAGGAACTCCATGTTTTCGTCCATTTTGCGGATGAATTTCATAAGAGAAATTTCATCGCCTTCTTCTCTGCGCGCGTTGATTGCTGAGCGAAGGAAGTCGGCATTTGTCACACCGCTGATTTCACTTGGGTACTGCATCGCAAGGAATAAGCCTGCCTGCGCACGCTCGTCCACTTCCATCTCCAGTACATCTTTGCCGTCAAGCGTGATGCTGCCTTTTGTTACTTCATATTTAGGATGCCCCATAATAGCAGCTGATAAAGTGGATTTACCAGTTCCGTTCGGGCCCATTACTGCGTGGAATTCTCCACCTTTTATTTCAAGGTTTACACCCTTTAAGATCTCTTTTCCTTCGATTTCAACGTGAAGATCTTTGATCGTTAATGTTGAAGCAGCCATATCTATACCTCCAAAAATATATAATCATTATTCTCATTTTATTCTCATTCTAATTTTATAACAAATGAAAAGTAAATACAACTTTTTATCGTGCCTCGCACATTCCTCAAGTTTAACAAAGATCGGCACTTTATTAAAGCCATTGAAAAAGAAAAAGAGTGGATTCCCACCCTTTTTTAAAAGATTGATTTTCTCAATAAGCGCCCGCAGAAATCCGCTTGCTTTTTTGATAATCAAGCTCTCTCTGCCGCTCTACTTTCATTCTTGTTTCCAGCCGGCGTCCGTATTCCTCGTATCCAATTCCATGTGACAGCTGCATCGCTTTTTCCATTTCTGACGTATAATCGAGGTTCAGTCTGTCCTGGCTGCTGCAAATAATGAATCAATCCCTTCATATATTTGCTTTCTATTGTATCAGTGCTTCGTTGGATGCCGCAAAAAGGATATGGCTTGAAATAGCAGCAGATGAGACGAAAGCATCCACTCAGTTCAAATGAGAATGGTTTTTCGGAATATTCCTTCTCTTAATGCGTGGTGTTTCCGAATTCCTCAATGCACTGTTGAACGACTGTCACGCCTTGGCTGAAAGCTGCGCCGCCTCCAAATGCCGCTGCCACACTGACGGCTTCGAGAATGTTTTCTTCTGTCGCTCCCTGATCGAGACAGCCTTTTGTATGATAGATCATGCAATATTCGTCCTGAGCATTGATGGCAATTCCGAGGGCGATCAGCTGTTTTTCTCTTTCAGTCAGAGAATTCCCGGCAAAGCACTGTTCAGTAAATTCGTTAAATTTTCGTCCCATCAGCGGCATCTTTTGTTCAAATGTGCCTAAACCATGTTTATATTGTTTTAACGCGTCCTGCATGCTTCCTCTGTCTTGATTCAAAGAAAATCCCTCCATCTGTTTAACATTCCTTTTTATTATGAACAGCTTTTAGGAAAATACGCGAAGAAAACCCCGGATTTCTCATCCGGGGTTTCACCGTGTCAGCAAACCCTCGCATTCGTTGTCAGACCTGCGCGTTGGTGCTCACGAATTACAACATTCGCTCCGCTCCAATGCTCGGCCTTCCTAGACTTCAAGGGTTTTCAATCACGCTGAAAAGATGACAAAGCCCTAAAACGAATATCGTTTTAGGGCTTTGTCAATAATTGAACCCCGGATTTCTCATCCGGGGTTTCTGTCTTATTCAGATACAGGAAGCACAGCTCCGTCGTATTTTTTCTCGATGAAGTCTTTGATCTTTTTAGAGTGAAGAACTTCCATCAGCGCTTTGATTTTTGCAGAATCTTCTTCCCCTTTTCTTACTGAGATGATGTTAGCGTATGGGTTGTTTTTCGTTGATTCTACTTCAATTGCATCTTTTTTAGGATTTAATTTATTTTGGATCGCATAGTTTACATTGATGAAGGCCGCGTCTCCTTCTTTGTTTTCATATGCTTTTGCCGTTAATTCAGGCGCTACTTTTTTGAATTCAAGGTTTTTCGGGTTTTTCTTAATGTCTTTCAATGTTGCGTCAACTGTTTCCACCTTAGAATCAAGAGTGATTAATCCAGCGTTTTCAAGCATTGCAAGCATACGGCCTTGTTCAGCAACGTTGTTTGTCAGAATGATTGTCGCACCGTCTGGAAGGTCTTTCAGCGATTTGTATGTTTTAGAGTAAATACCGAATGGCTCTAAGTGAACAGCACCGGCATTCACAAGTTTGTAATCTGTGTTTTCTTTCATTTCTTGCTCAAGGTAAGGAATGTGCTGGAAGTAGTTCGCGTCCACTTCTTTATCAGCTAAAGCTTTATTGTACATTTTGTAATCACTAAGCACTTTCACTTTCAGCGTATAGCCTTTTTCTTTCAGCAATGGTTCAGCTTCTTTTAAAATTTCCGCATGCGGTGTTTTCGTTGCCGCAACGACAATTTCTTTCTTGCCGGATTCAGCGCCGTTATTCGAACCGCAGGCAGCCATAACTCCTGCAAATACAAGCAGTAATGCACCCAAAAATAGCTTTTTCAATGTAAATCCTCCCTTATCGTTTGTCTATAATATTTGTTATTAGATCACCGATGATTTGAATAATAAACACGATGATTAAAATAAACACAGTAGCAACGAAGGTAACATCAGCGTTATTAGACTGATATCCTTCTACGTACGCAAGGTTTCCAAGGCCTCCTGAACCAATGGCTCCGGCAATTGCCGTTGAGCCGATCAAAGCGATGGCAGTAACCGTAATGCCAGAAATAAGAGCAGGCATTGATTCCGGAATCAGCACTTTGAAAATAATCGTAGACGTTTTCGCGCCCATTGATTTAGCGGCTTCAATCACACCTTTATCCACCTCACGTAGCGCGATTTCAACAAGGCGCGCGTAAAATGGTGCCGAGCCGATTACCAGCGCCGGCAATGCGGCGTTTGGCCCTAAGATCGTGCCGACTAAAAATTTCGTAAAACCTAATAGTAAAATAATTAAAATAAGGAATGGAATCGATCTGAATATGTTAACAACGGCCGCAATCACAGAGTTGACCGCTTTATTCTGCCAGAGGCTTCCTTTGCTCGTCAGAAAGAGCAGCAAGCCGAGGATGACCCCGATGACAAAAGCAAACAGTAAAGAAATCAGCGTCATATAAAGTGTTTCATATGTCGCGTTCCATAATTCAGTTAAATCAACGTTCGGGAAGTATTTTTCAAACATTCGTGATCACCTCTGCTTTCACCTGTTTGTCATTAATGAATCGGATCACGTTTTGCACTTCTTCCTCGTCTCCGTCAATGTGGATGAACAGTGAACCGTAAGCCCCATCCTTCGTCTGCGAAATCTTCCCTTGCAGAATATTAACGCTGACATTGAAGTTTCTGATCATCTCTGTAATCAGAGGCTGTTCAGCTGACTCACCGACAAATGTGAGCTGAACCATTTTTCCTGATGCTGTATCATCAAGAAGATGCTGAAGCGTCTCTTTCGTTTCTTCCGGCTCTGTCACCTGTTGAACAAATCGTTTTGTCATTTGTTCCTTTGGATTTTTAAAGACATCGAGAACCTCGCCTTCTTCGACCACCTTGCCGTTTTCCATGACGGCGACTCTGTTGCAGATTTTACGGATGACATGCATTTCGTGCGTAATCAGCACAATCGTCAAACCGAGTCTTTCATTAATATCGGACAATAGATCCAGAATTGAATCTGTCGTTTGCGGATCTAATGCTGATGTCGCTTCGTCACAAAGGAGAACCTTCGGATTGTTTGCAAGCGCTCTGGCAATTCCGACACGCTGCTTCTGACCGCCGCTCAGCTGGGACGGATATGATTTTTCTTTTCCTTCTAAACCTACCAGTTTAATCAGTTCATTGGCGCGCTTGATCCGCTCGCTCTTTTTCACCCCGGCAATTTCTAAAGGAAACATGATATTATCTCTGACAGTCCGCGACCAAAGCAAATTGAAATGCTGGAAAATCATACTGATCTCATGGCGTGCTTTTCTTAAACCGCGTCCATTTACTTCGTTAATCTTGGTTCCCGCCACTTCCACGGTTCCTGAGGTTGGTTTCTCAAGGCCGTTCAGCAGACGGATTAAGGAACTCTTACCAGCTCCGCTATATCCTATAATTCCAAAAATCTCACCTTTTTTAATGGAAAGCGAGACATTTTGGACAGCATTGACATCTCCATGTTTCGATTTGTAAACTTTTGAAACATCCTGAAGATTGATCAAAGCAATCACCTGCCTTAACACTATTCTAAGAAATCTTCCGGTTTTTTCTGCAAAAGAAAAGCCTTTCTGCACACTTGAGCAGAAAGGCTTATATAAAATGCCTTTCTCTCATCTTTCAAAGCTGAACGCTTCGTGTGAATTGGCACCATTTCAACAGCGTTGATGGTTGCCGGGCTTCATAGGGCACTTCCCTCCACCTCTCTTGATAAGAGAAATATATAGTCTTTTTCGTCCGGAAATTCTTAATGTAGAATAGCACGGCGAATGATTAAATGTCAATAAAATAAATGATGTCAACTTTTACTATTATAATAATTTATTATTTTTTAATTTTTTAAAATCCTCTGAAAAAATCCATTTGTCAGCCAGAGAATGGCTTCCAGTTTTAACAGGGCCCTGAATGATCCCTTTACTTTGAGGCTTCCGCTCTGAATCAGGTGCTGAAGGGAAATGTCTCCGTGCAATAAATCAATAATTTCCGTTTGGTTTCCGTAAAAGGTCAGGTTGGACGTTTGGGGCGGGGAAACTTTTTTCATTTCTCCCTGTTCGTTTATTGAGACGGTTAAGGCTTCTGCTTCTCCTTGGAAGGTAATGAGCAATGTTGAGGCATTCAAAAGGGGTTTTAAAAACAGATGCTGATACTCATCTTCTAAAACTTCCGCTTTCTCCATATGTACAACCTCCTATTTGTTGGTCATACATACACATTTCTCTCTTTGTCGCAAGAACCCCTTTATAAAACGAACGACAATTTCATTGGATATGCTGAGAAATATGTCATAAATGGGATGCGGAAGATGATTTTTGTTTGATCAGCTCATATAAATAAGAAACGGAATGAAATGCATATCCTCTTTCGACCATCTTTCCGCCTTTAAACAGCAGAAAACAAGGGACGCTTTCAATTTGATACGCTTTTGCGAATGTCGGAGAGTAATTGACATTGTTTTGATAGAAGGCGACATCAGGCAGCATTTCTTTCACCACTGTCAGCATTTTGCTTGCAAGCTGGCAGGTGCCGCAAAACGGAGTATATAAATATAGAAGGTACACATCATCTTCAATGTGGTCAAGTTCGTGTTCTTGGAGTTCTTTCATGCTATACACCTCGGGACTTTCTTTCAAGAAAAATAGTATGGACATTCAGATTCGCACGCAGCAATACAGAGGCGACATGGTGCCTGGGCGCAGCCGCTACTTCCTTATAGGCTCTGTCGATATGGAGATGGCAGGCTTCATTAAATTCACGCTTCAGCTGTTTTCTCAATTTCTCACCTGATTCATCAGCATCAACTAATATATAGACGTCTTTATCATAAAGCTCGTCAGCCAATTCCTCAAGCCTCAGCTGGCTGATTGTTCCGTTTGTGCAGATAATGCGCACCGGCTCATTCAGGACGCTTTCGATTTTCTCTTTATCTGATTTCCCCTCGACAATCATAACCTTTTCCAGCTCATCCATCTTCATCTTGTTCACCTGCCGCGTCAAATTTGAAACGTTCAGATTGTAAAAGAAGGCAGTGAAATTCACCGCCAACATTAACACCAGCCGTTTTCGTAGTCACAATCTACATATTTTGCGTCGTCTCCAGAGACCACATCGGCTGTCTTATAAAATTTCTCATTTTCAAAGGAATAACCGGACTTAAGCTCATATTCATTCATGCTTGTCATTTGGCCGATCATCTCATTATCATGATATAACGAGAGCCGGCCATTTTGAAAGCGGCCTGTCACGTCATTGGTGACATCGAGCTTTTGTTTGTCGAAAGCCATATTGGACACCTCCCATAACGTTAGCGTGTCCAATTGCTTTTACGGCTATCCTGTTTTAGTCTTCTTGTGTCATCTCTTCGTATTGCTCTGCTGTCATCAGTTTTTCAATTTCAGAAGCGTCAGATGGCTCAACGACGATCATCCATGCTTTTTCGTACGGAGATTCGTTGACGAATTCCGGACTGTCATCAAGATCTTCGTTTACTTCCACAACCGTTCCGTTAATCGGTGCATAAAGCTCAGATACCGTTTTAACGGATTCAACACTGCCGAATGGCTCGTCCGCTTTGATTTCAGCGCCCACTTCAGGAAGTTCGACAAACACGATGTCGCCTAATTCGGACTGGGCAAAATGCGTAATTCCGATTCTGGCTTTTTCTCCTTCAACTTTTACCCACTCGTGTTCTCCTGAGTAACGCAAATCTTTTGGTATGCTCAATTGAATCCCTCCATTTTTTACAGCACTATAATTAGAAGATACCACACTTTTCAAAAAAAATTTACATTAAGCCCAGTTTTCTTCAAATTGGTCTTCTTTAAATCCGACAGTCACTTTTTCGCCGTCTGTTGTAAGCGGGCGTTTGATCAGCATACCATCTGAAGCCAGCAGCTCGAGCTGTTCGTCCTCTGACATGTGATACAGCTTTTCCTTGAGATTGAGCTCGCGGTATTTCATGCCGCTCGTGTTGAAAAATTTCTTGAGATCCAGCCCGCTTTTTTCATAAAGCGCTTTTAATTCTTCTTTGCTTGGCGGCTGCTCAGCAATATGTATTTCGTTTATTTCTTTCCCATGCTCTTCAAGCCACTTCTTTGCTTGGCGGCACGTTCCGCATTTAGGGTACCAGTAAAAAGTTAACGACATCTTCTTCCCCCTCAATAAAATAATCGAGGTTATTTTAACACAGTTTGTTTTAAAAACCTAAAACAGTGCTTCTTAAAAAAGAGCTCCGCGCATGCGGAGCTCATGGCCAATCAGACAATATATTTCTCAGCCTCAAAAATGCCTGCCGCCGCCTCGCGTTTTTTCTGAATCACGTTTTTAGGCGTTACGCGTGTCAGCTTGCGCAGAGCGGAAAGCATCATGCGGAGTGAATCTCCTTCTTCCATTGCGATAAGGGATTCCTTCGCATGCGCTTCAATTTCGTTAAAGGCCTCTTGAACGAAAATTTCTGTGTACAGCACCTTTTGCGCTGCTTTTTCAGCGCCTTGTGCGGCAATGGCCTTTTCCGTTCTGAGCACGGCTGATTCCATTGCGTATACATTGCTGACGATATCCGCTACGTTCACGAGAATTTCTTGCTCACGATCGATCGCTTTTCCGTATTTTTGCGCGGCTAGGCCGGCAGCAAACAACGTAATTTTTTTGGCTTGCTTGACGATATATTTCTCCTGCTCTAAGACGCCGCTTCCAGGCTCTTCAGGCATAAGCATCATGAGTTCTTCCTGCAGCGACTGCGCTTTTTCGAATAAAGGCAGCTCGCCTTTAAGCGCTTTTTTCAGGAAGGTGCTTGGCACGATTAACCGGTTGATTTCGTTTGTGCCTTCAAAAATCCGATTGATCCTTGAATCCCTATAGGCCCTTTCTACTTCGTATTCCTGCATAAAGCCGTAGCCTCCATGAATCTGCACGCCTTCATCAACGATATAATCAAGCGTTTCAGAGCCGAATACCTTATTCAGAGAGCATTCGATGGCGTATTCCGCAATCGATTTGGCAATTTGCCGGCCGTCCTTGAGATCTTCAGCCGTGAACTGGCTCATATTGTCTTCAAACAGCCCGACGGTTCTGTATACAGAGCTTTCCATCGCATACAGCCTTGAGGCCATTGTCCCGATTTTTTCCTGTGTCAATGAAAAACCAGCAATCGGCGTTTTAAATTGGCGGCGCTGATTTGCGTATGCCGCAGACAGCTCGATGACGCGTTTAGATGCGCCGATTGTGCCAACCGCCAGTTTGTAACGGCCGATGTTTAAAATATTAAAGGCGATGACATGCCCTTTGCCGATTTCTCCGAGCAGGTTTTCCTTTGGCACTTCAGCTTGATCCAGAATGAGGGTTCTTGTCGATGATCCCTTGATTCCCATTTTCTTTTCTTCCGGTCCCGTCGAGACACCCGGGAACTCTTTTTCTACAATAAAGGCTGAAAACTTGTCGCCGTCTACCTTAGCGTAAACCACAAATACATCGGCAAAGGCAGAGTTGGTAATCCACTGTTTTTCCCCTGTTAATACATAATGGGTTCCTGCTTCATTCAGCACAGCTGTTGTTTTTGCTCCAAGTGCATCAGACCCAGAGCCAGGCTCAGTCAGAGCATAAGCGGCGATCTTTTCGCCTGAAGCGAGTCCAGGCAAATATTTTTTCTTTTGTTCTTCTGATCCGAAAAAGACGATCGGCAAGGAACCGATACCGACATGCGCGCCATAAGAAAGAGAAAAGCTTCCCGCACGCGAAAATTTCTCAGTGATGAGTGCCGAGCTGATTTTATCAAGGCCGAGCCCTCCGTATTCTTCCGGCACATCGGCGCCAAGCAGCCCTAGTTCGCCCGCTTTCTTCAACAGTCTGACAGAATGCTCGAATTGATGGTTTTCGATATCATCTATATGAGGAAGAACATCTTGCTCGATGTAATCCTCTGTTGTTTTCGCAATCATTTTATGCTCGTCAGTGAAATCCTCCGGTGTATACATTTGATCGTATGTGACATCCTCGATTAAAAATCCGCCGCCTTTTTGTACTTCAGCCGCTTTTTTTGCCATTTGTTTTTCCCCCTTTAGCATAATTCAAATACACCGGCCGCTCCCATCCCGCCGCCGATACACATGGTCACGACTCCAAATTGCTCGTTTCTCCGTTTCATTTCATGGATGAGTGAGAGTGTAAGCTTTGTGCCCGTACAGCCAAGCGGGTGTCCAAGCGCGATTGCGCCCCCGTTGACATTCACTTTTTCTTCATCAATTCCCAATTCCCTGATTACTTGAATGGCTTGTGAGGCAAAAGCTTCATTCAGTTCAAACAAGCCGATGTCCTGCAGCTGAAGTCCGGCAAGCTTCAAAGCGCGCGGAATCGCTTCCACCGGTCCGATTCCCATCACTTCCGGCGGCACGCCGCCTACCGCAAAGGACCGGAATTTCACAAGCGGCGCCAGGCCAAGAGCATCGGCTTTTTCCCGGTCCATCAGCATGACAGCCGCCGCTCCGTCACTCGTCTGCGAGGAATTGCCCGCAGTCACCGTCCCGTCAACGGAAAAGGCCGGGCGCAATGTCGATAAGATGTCTGCAGTCGTTTGCGGGCGAACACCTTCATCCTGAGAAAACACAAACTGTTTTTCCATAGGCTTATGGTCTTCTCCGATTTCTCTCACCGTCACTTCGACAGGTACAATCTCATCTTTAAATTTCCCTTCTGCAAGGGCTTTAGCGGCGTTTTGGTGGCTGCGAACGGCAAACGCGTCTTGATCCTCACGGGAGACGCCGTATTTTTTCGCGACTTGCTCGGCTGTGTGCCCCATGCTCATATAATATTCCGGTGCCTTTTCTGCCAAAGCAAGGTTCGGACGGGTAACATGCCCCATCATCGGAACTTGCGACATGGATTCTGCTCCGCCGGCGATCGCTGTATCGTAGGCGCCAAGCATAATTTTTTCTGCTGCATATGCAATAGACTGAAGGCCTGAAGAGCAATAACGGTTAACTGTAATCGCTGGAACCGTGTACGGCAAGCCCGCGAGCGCACCGATATTTCTCGCCATATTAAGCCCCTGCTCCGCTTCAGGCGTTGCACAGCCAATAATCAAATCGTCAATATTGCCTTCGTAGCCGCCTGCCCGTTTCAGTGTCTCTTTTACACAAATCGCTCCCAAATCATCCGGGCGAACGGTGGCCAACGATCCTTTTTTTGCTTTTCCAACCGGTGTTCTTGCACCTGACACAATGACTGCCTCTTTCATAAGCTCCCTCCTAATTCCGTAAAGGTTTACCTTTCACAAGCATATGCTGCATTCTCGCTTGAGATTTTGCCTCTCCTGCCAAACTCAAAAACGCTTCTCTTTCGATCTCCAATAAATACTCTTCATCTACCTCTGTACCAAACGGCACTTTTCCGCCCGCAATGACATAAGCGAGTTTTTTCGCGATCTTGAAATCATGCTCAGATATATAGCCGGACAGCTTCATCTGCTCAGCGCCAAGCAAGAGTGCCGCATAACCGGTTTCTCCCGGCACCTTGACCTTTTCTTTTACAGGCGGCCGCCAGCCGGTATCGTATAAAGATGCGGCCAGCTGCTTCGCATCGTATAACAGGTGGTCTTGATTCACGCTGATCTGATCCGTTTCTTTTAAGATGTTCATCTCACGAGCCTCTTGAGCGGAAGCGGACACTTTCACCATCGCAATCGTTTCAAATGTTTTCATTGCCGCATTCATCGGATCAAGGCCGCGGCGAAGATGGTTGATGTACAGCTCTTTGTTACCCCCTCCGCCAGGGATGAGGCCGACACCGGATTCCACAAGTCCCATATAGGCTTCGCTTGCCGCTTGAATGCGCGCCGCCGGCAGGCATACTTCCGTTCCTCCGCCGAGCGTCATGCCAAATGGCGCGGCGACGACCGGTTTCGCACTGTATTTGATCTTCATCATCGTCTCCTGAAAACGGCGTATCACGAAATCAACTTCCAAAAAGTTGTCGTCTTGGACTTCCATTAAGATCATGGCAAGATTCGCGCCGACGCAGAAATTTTTCCCTTGATTGCCGATGACAAGCCCCTTATAATTCCGCTCTGTTTCCTCTAACCCTTTGTGGATCATCTGAATGATATCAAGGCCAATCGCATTGCTTTTCGAATGAAATTCAAGAAGGGCCACATCATCTCCAAGGTCAATTAAGCTTGCTCCGCTGTTTTTCGCAATCACGCCTTTTGTTTCTTTAAGTGCTTGTAAATGAATTCGTTTTTTGTTTTCTTTCACGGCTCTGTATTCGCCGCGGTCATAATAAAATACCGTTCCGTTCTCTTTGATGTAGAAGGTTTCATTTCCTTTATCCAGCATCTCTTTTATCCAGCCAGGCATATCTGCTCCAAGCTGCTCAAGCTTTTCCGCTGACTGCTTGAGGCCGATGGCGTCCCACATTTCAAAAGGTCCCAGTTCCCAGCCGAATCCCCACTTCATGGCTTGGTCAATCGCATGAATATCATCGGCAATCTCGCCAAGCAGCTCGGCTGAGTAAAGCAGGGTTTGAGAAGTGATATTCCACAGCAATCTGCCCGCTCTGTCATCCGTATAAATAAGCGCTTTCATTTTGGCTTTTGTCCCTTTTGCCTGTTTTGCCGCTTCAAGTGCCGGTGATTTCATTTTTGTCCGCTCGCCGTAAGTAAGCGTCACTGGGTCAAGCTCATAAATCGTTTTTCCTTCTTTTTTATAAAAGCCTTGGCCGGCCTTACTTCCGATCCACCCTTTTTCCAGCATATCGTTCATGAAGCTTGGAAGGCGAAACACTTCTTTTTCATCGCCATCAGCTTTGTCATACACATTTCGGGCAACGTGGGCGAATGTATCGAGGCCGACCACATCAAGCGTTCTAAAGGTGGCGCTTTTCGGCCTGCCGATCAGCGGTCCTGTGATCGAATCAACCTCCCCGACCTGATAACCGCCTTTCAGCATTTCTTGGACTGTCACGAGAAGCCCGTACGTCCCGATGCGGTTTGCGATAAAGTTCGGTGTGTCCTTTGCTGTAACAACGCCTTTCCCGAGGACATTTTCTCCGAAAGCTGTCATAAACTTTAAAATATCAGGATCGGTTTCCTTAATTGGGATGATCTCCAGCAGCTTTAAATAGCGTGCGGGATTAAAAAAATGCGTTCCGAGAAAATGGGCTTTAAAATCATCCGACCGGCCTTCAGCCATTTCCTGCACTGATATGCCGGATGTGTTGCTTGAAACGATGCTTCCAGTCTTTCGATGTTCATCCACAAGAGCGAAAATTTTCTTTTTGACTTCAAGGTTTTCGACAACGACCTCAATAATCCAATCTGCTTCTTTCAGTTTTTCTGCATCATCCTCCAGATTGCCAGGTGTAATATAGGAGGTATTTTTCGCTGATGTGAGGGGAGCGGGCTTTTGTTTCAGCAGTTTTTTCACCGCCTGCCGGCTCAGCCTGCTGCGCACCTCCGGACTGTCCTTCGTCAGCCCCCTTTTTTCCTCTTCCTTTGTCAAATCGTTCGGCACAATATCTAGCAGCAGGACAGGAATTCCGATGTTAGCCAAATGCGCCGCTATCCCGGAACCCATTACCCCCGATCCTAAAACGGCTGCCTTCCGAATGTGTTTGTGCATGAGATATCCCCCTTGAACATTGAATGAATAGTCATTCATTTTTTGACCAAAAAAAATAAAACCCGTTTCTTCTTTCATCTTAAAAGATTTCCGGTTCGACTTCAATAGCTAATTTGTTATTTTTTTGTATGAAGCCTATAAAAGTCGGGCAACTTAAGCCCGGAGGTGAAGGGAATGGTACGAGAGAAAAAAAATCCGTCTTCAGCGGCAGTCAGCGCGGCGAGCGTAAAGGGAGATGCCGGTCCGACTCAGCATTACGGCGGCGGAAAACGGACAAGTCAAAATCAGCAGTATAAAAAACATAACATGGAACAATCATAATGCAGCTGCTTCCCGCGGCTGCTTTCACTTTTTCAAAATTCCTTTTAACACAAACGCTGCATTGGCAGGCCGTTCGGCAATTCTTCTCATAAAGTAGCTGAACCAGTCCGTTCCATATGGGACATACACACGCATTCTGTAGCCTTCCTTGGCGAGTTCCTTCTGACGCTCCGGCCTGATGCCGTATAGCATTTGAAACTCAAATTGCGACGCGGGGATTTGATGTTCGGCGACGAGCTGTTTCGTAAATGCAATGATGTCATCGTCATGTGTGGCGACTGCCGTGTAGTTCCCGCTTAACAACTGCAGCTTTATTAAGCTCTGAAAATGAAGGTCCGTTCCTCTTTTGTCAGGAAACGCTACAGCCGCAGATTCTTTATAAGCGCCTTTTACAAGTCTGAGATTCGGCTTTAAGTCCCGCATCTTTCTGATATCTTCTGCCGCCCGGTACAGATACGCCTGAATGACCGTGCCGAGCTTCTCAAATTCCTGTTTGCATTGCCTGTAAATAAAAAGTGTCTGTTCATAATGGGAATAGTCTTCCATATCAATGGTCACAGCAACATCATATTGCTTCGCAACGGAAAGAATGGCGCGCAAATGAGTAAGAGCAAGTTCTTCTGAAAGATCGAGCCCGATTGAGGTCAGCTTAAGTGAAAGCTCTGAATCCAATTGATGTTCGGCAATGGCTTGAATGGCTTTCTTGCATTCCTCTGCGACTTGGTTCGCTTCTTTTTCCGAAGCTGCATACTCGCCTAAATAATCAATTGTTGCACACAAACCGGATCTGTTTAGCCTTTTGACGGTCTTAACCGCCGATTCAATCGTATCCCCTGCGACAAACCTTCGTGCTCCAAGCCGCGTTCCGTATGCTTTTGCGAACTTGGTAAGTGTTTTATTTTGAGATAAGAATAAAAACACATGTCTCAACATCCGACTCCCTCCCGCCGTCATCTTCAAAACACCTGTATATAACTCCCAGTCTGAAGGAAACTATAAAATGAACAGAAACCAAAGGAGGATCACAATGGATAATCAGCAGCAATCTCAAATGCCGCCTTCCGTTATTTCGACAAAGGATCATTTGTATCTCAATGACATGCTGAACTGGAATTTGCTCGCGATGAAAAAAGCGCATTTCATGGCGCAGCAGTGCCAGGATCAAACGTTAAAACAAGAACTCGACCGCGTCGGACACATGCATCATGATCACTATCAAAGAATATTAAAGCATCTGCAGCCAGGCCAGCAGCAGTCCGGCTACATCCAATAAGGAGGCGCCAGAATGAATCAGCAAAATCAAAAAATCAGCAACCCGCAGACACCTGTACCGACAACATCGGAAATGAATGACAGAGATTTCGTCAACGAACTGCTGACAACCGAAAAATACATGACAACAGCTTATTGCACTGCCTTGCACGAATTCAGCCACGAGTCTCTTTATCAGGATATTCAATCCATTTTTGATGAGTCACAAAAAGCGCAAAGAAAACTGTATGACCTCATGTTCCAATATGGATGGTATTCTGTTGAAGCGGAGGATGCACAAAAGCTGCAGCAGTCCTATCAAAAATTCCAGCAGACCATTCAGCAGCAGTCTCCTTATCAGCAATAACAATATCAGTAAAAGGATACGATGTTCTTTCGGGCATCTATCCTTTTTTTTTGTGTAAAATCAGTTGACTTTTCATTTACGCTTATTTATATTTAATAAGCATTAACTATTTTGTTATCAAAATATATATACAGTGTATGTAACAGAGGGGAATTGAATATGAAGAGTGCGGATCAGTTAATGTCCGATATCCAATTATCGCTTCAGGCGCTCTTTCAAAAGATACAGCCTGAAATGCTGGAAAGCATGGAGAAACAAGGTGTCACCCCAGCGCAGCTGTTTGTGCTGGCCAGCCTAAAGAAACACGGCAGCCTCAAAATTTCTGAAATTGCCGAGCGTATGGAGGTGAAGCCAAGCGCAGTGACGCTGATGGCAGATCGCCTTGAACAAAAAAATCTTATCGCCAGAACACACAACACAAAAGACAGGCGAGTAATTGATCTCAGTCTTACTGACGAAGGAGACAGAAAGTTCGAGGAGATTTTGGCAGGCAGAAAGGCCATTATGGCGCGCTATCTTTCCTTTTTGACGGAGGAGGAGATGCTGCAGGCGGCGCATATTACAGCAAAGCTCGCACAAGCAGCAGCAGAAACGGATGAAAAGCAAAACATGAAAAGAGGAAATGGATGAAAATGAGTAAAGAAGGCAAACAATCAAAACGAACGTTATTAATAACAGGCTTAATTATTGCCATGTTTTTTTCAGCCCTTGACGGTACCATTGTCGGAACGGCCATGCCGAAAATTGTCGGTGATCTGGGCGGTTTAAGCATGATGACCTGGCTGACAACTGCATATTTGTTAACATCAACAACCATTGTTCCAATTGCCGGTAAACTGGCTGATTTATTGGGACGCCGCATTGTCTATGTATCAGGTTTGATTATTTTTATGGCCGCTTCTGCTTTGTGCGGAATGGCCAACAACATGACAGAATTGATTATCTTCCGTGGACTGCAGGGAATCGGCGGAGGCATCATGATGCCGATGGCGATGATTGTCATCGGTGACTTGTTCACAGGAAAACAGCGTGCTAAATTCCAAGGTGTCTTTGGCGCAATTTACGGGCTGGCTTCAGTGATTGGGCCGCAAATCGGCGGCTGGATTGTAGACTCGTTAAACTGGAAATGGGTTTTCTATATTAACCTGCCAGTCGGAATTATTGCGGTTATTTTTATTGCCAGAGGATTACAGGGACGCCAGCAGACTGGTCCGATCAACTTCGACATCGCTGGTATTTTCACAATGATTGTCGGGGTGGTCAGCCTCCTGCTCGCCTTAAGCTTTGGCGGAAAAGATTATGCATGGGATTCATGGCAGATTCTTGGATTGTTCGCTCTCGCACTGATCGGCATTGTCAGCTTTATCATCGTAGAATCAAAAGCAAAAGAGCCAATCCTGCCAATGTATTTATTTAAAAACAGAACATTTACATTTCTAAACTTGATCGGCTTCTTTATGAGTATCGGTATGTTTGGCGCCATTACGTTTGTTCCTTTCTTTATGCAGGGAATTGTCGGTGTAAGTGCGTCTGAATCGGGTACAATTATGACACCGATGATGATTTCTATGATTATCACAAGTATCATCGGCGGACAGCTTGTTTATAAAATTGGGATTAAACCGCAAATCATTACAGGCATGCTGGTTATGGCCGGCGGATTCCTGCTGTTAACGACATTGGATCTCGATACAAGCAAGCTTGTCGCTACATCTTTTATGGCGATTATTGGTCTGGGAATGGGTCTTGTTATGCCGATTCTGACATTGGCTTTACAGGAAAGCTTTTCGAAGGAGGAGCTTGGAGTTGTCACTTCATCCAGCCAATTCTTCCGTTCTATCGGCGGAACATTCGGCATTACCATGCTGGGAGCCGTAATGAATGCGAGATCAGGAAATCTATTAACAGATAAATTGGTGCCATATTTAGACTCTCTTCCGGCACAGGCAAGCTCGTTTGCCGCCCAGCTAAAGGGTATGATTGATACAAATCCGCAAGGACTGCTGCAATCACTGTTCAGTCCGGACGCAGTCAAACAAATCCCTGCGGCTTTCTCATCCCATATTGTGCCGATTTTAAAAACATCGTTGATGGATTCGCTCCACAGCGTGTTTTATACGGGCCTGATCTTTATCGCAGTCGGAGCCGTATTCACCTTGTTCTTAAAACCTATCAAGCTATCAAATAAGAAAACGGAAGACCAACAAGAAAAAGAGAAAGCGGCAAAAGCCGTTGAATCACCTTCCCATTAATAGAGCACCCCGCGGGTATCAATCCGCGGGGGTTTTTATTCAATCATCTGGGCTCTTCCATTTCCGAAAGACCAATCCTCAGCCTGATTTCCGGCCAGCATGATAAACACATCTTCTTTTCTGACACCAAGCTCGGAATGAATCCGACTCGCGATTGAGCGGTAAAGTGCTTTTTTCTGTTCAGTTGTTCTTGACTGTTTCAGTGTAAAATGAATGTATATCAGTTCATCAGTACGCTCGACTTGGAGATAAAATGGATCATAAAAAAATTCGCTTTTTTCATATTGTCTGATGACTTGGAAATAGTCATCTTCCGGCACATTGATTTCTTCAATCATCGATTGGTGGATAGTCCTGCTCAGTTTTTGAAGCCACGCTTCGCTTCTTCCCGACCGTAAATGAATCTGTACAAATGGCATCTCCCTGCATCCCTTTCTTTACAGCGTCTGTCCGCTGTCAATTGTGATAATTTGGCCTGTGAGTGATTCCTGTTCAATTAGTGAACAAATCAATTTGGCAACATCATCTGGTTCAGCAATACACTGCAGCGGCAAAGAGCCGATCATGCTTTTCATTTTTTCTTCCCGGCCAGCCCACCATCTCGTTGCCACAGCTCCTGGTGCTACACCGCTCACTCTGATTTCAGGCGCTAAGGCGTGGGCCAATGATTTCGTTAAACCGTGCACCGCCGATTTTGATACTGCATAAGGCATAGATGAGCCCGCACCAGTTACCCCTGCGATGCTGCCGACGTTTACGATCGCCCCGGCCTTGCTTTTCTTCATGAACGGAACCACTGCTCTCGCGCAGAAAAACATCCCTTTCACATTGACGGCATACAGCTCATCCCAGACGTCTTCTGTCGCAGCCTCAAGATTATCCATTGGAATATGCCGTGTAATGCTGGCATTGTTGACTAAAATATCAACCGTGCCGTGTGTGTTCACGATTGCTTGAATCATTTCCTGCACGCCGCTGTTTTTGGATACATCTGCTTGGATGGCGAAGGCTTGCCCGCCAGCTTTTTGAATCATTTCCACTGTTTCCTCCGCTTCTGATTGCGAGCGTGAATAATTCACCGCCACAATCGCCCCGCGCTTTGCCAATTCCATACTGGCTGCTTTTCCGATTCCTGTGCCGCCCCCCGTTACGAGAGCTATTTTGTTCAAGACATTCATTGCCGCCACTCCTTGCTGTTGACTAAAGTATATTTCTGATTCCATTGTAATCCAGCTTTGATGTTACGTATAATGATTGTTAAAGATACTAGATATCACTCAGATTGATAGCAAACGAACGGAGGAGTTCAAAATGGAAAGCGGAGATTTACGTGTGTTTCAAATGGTAGCCCTTGAAGGGACCATTACGAAAGCAGCCCTGCGGCTTGGCTATGTGCAATCGAATGTCACGGCCAGAATTCAGCAATTGGAAGCTGAACTGGGTACCACACTGTTTTTGCGCCATAATCGGGGCATGACACTTTCTGCAAGCGGAAAATTACTGCTGGACTACGCAAATAAAATTATTGGCCTTCTTGATGAAGCGTCTAAAGCGCTCTCATCCTCCGCAGAACCAAGCGGGCCGCTTATGATCGGCTCCACTCAGACAACAGCCGCGGTAAGGCTACCAAAGCTACTGGCATCTTATTATGAAGAACATCCAAACGTCCAGTTGTCTTTAACAACAGGACATACGCAATTTCTCCTTGATAAAGTTCTTCGTTATGAATTGGACGGCGCGTTTATCGGATGCGAATGCAATCATCCTGAGCTCGAATCCTATCCTGCATTTGAGGAAGAACCAGTAGTTGTTTCGGCTGCCTCCGTGCCCGATGTTGAGGAAGCCATCACAAAGCCGATTCTCGTATACAGCACAGGCTGCTCGTATCGAGAAACACTTGAAAAATGGCTGCGCTCCGTCGGTGTCACACAGCCGGTCATTATGGAATTTGGGACGCTTGAAGCAATTATCGGCGGGGTTACAGCAGGTCTTGGCATCTCGTTGCTGCCAAGAACGGTTGTGCAGAAACATGAAGCAGAAGGATCAATTCGATTGTACCCGTTGCCTGAAGCTCTCAGCCAGATGAAAACAGAGTTTATTGTTCGAAAAGATTCGTTTATCAGCAGCGCGCTGAGAACCTTTATGGATTCCTTTGCGCCAGATAAAACGGCTGAATCACAAAAAAGCAGTCTGCTATAATGAACAGACTGCTTTTTGGCTATTGTTTGTTTCGATGCGCTTCATTTAACTCCTTAATATGCTGAATGATCTCTTTAATGCCCTGCTTTGCGTCGGGGTATGTCGCATTCCAATGCTTAGCGAGCGGAGGCATGCTTTTGGCTATATGGGTGTACAAAATCCATTGCTTCACTTCTTCTTTTAGCTCATCGTTTGTTTCACCAAGCAGAAGCTCAGTATACTTCTCCAGCAATCCATCCAGCTGCTCCTGAAGTTTTTGTTCCATTTTCCATCTTCCTTTCGAAAAAACAGCAAGGAGCTTTCTCAATTGAAAGCTCCTTCGCTGCGTTATTTATCCATGTGATGTGAAAGCCGCTTCCTGGACAATGCATCTGCCCCTGCCATGAGGAATGCAAAGAGGCGTTCCAAAGAGCGGGTCCTGTGTAACCTGACAGTTCATAGAAAACACATTTTGCACAAGATCACAAGTGATGACCTCTTCCGGACGGCCTTCTGCATAAATCCGTTTGTCTTTTATGGCCACAAGATGATGCGCATAGCGGCACGCCAAGTTTAAGTCATGGAGAACCATAACAATCGTCCGGTCTTCCTTTTCATTCAGCTCAAACAGCAAATCAAGAATTTCAATTTGATGCGTCATGTCTAAATACGTCGTCGGCTCGTCAAGAAGGATGATATCCGTTTCCTGGGCAAGCGTCATCGCGATCCAAGCCCGCTGGCGCTGTCCGCCTGACAAAGAATCAACGGCGCGGTCAGCCATGTCCTCAAGCTTTGTTGCTTTAAGCGCTCTTTCAACTGCTTCCTCATCCTCTTTTGACCATTGCTTCAGCCAGTTTTGGTAAGGATATCTTCCTTGCTTCACCAGCTGATGCACCGTCAGCCCCTCTGGAGCCGAAGGACCTTGGGGCAGGATTGCGAGCTCTTTTGCGACTTCCTTCGTCGGAAGCTTGGCAATGGCTCTTCCTTCCAGCAGTACTGAACCGCCTCTCGGCTTCATCAGGCGCGCTAATGAACGTAAAAGTGTCGATTTTCCGCAGCCATTGCTGCCAATAAATACGGTAATTTCACCTTTGGGAATTGTTAAATTCAACTCATCAATAATAACGGCATCCCCGTATCCTAAGCTCAGCGTTTCTGTAGAAATTGCACTCATACCCATAACCGCTCCTTTTTGCTGGCTTTTTAGCAGCACTATGTATTGCACGTTTTCTATATACATGCTTTTAAGTCAATTGTCATCAATGCAAGTGATTCCGATATTCAGCCATTTGATATGGTCATATATCCCTCATTGTAGCAGAAAACACTGACTTTGAAAATCATTTTCAATTAGTTTTATGGACATAATTGACGTTTATGGGTTTTTTATCACAATATTACTTCTTGATTTCTCTGATGGAGCCGTCCTTCAGCTTCAATTTTAAATCGATATGATCATAATGACTGTCCAGATTAAATGCTGCCAGCACACTTTGTATCACTTCTGTTTCAGCCATTTGGTCTGTCACGGAAAGCTCGCTCAAAATCATTTTCATCTCATCCAATGCTTCTTCTCCCTCCTGATTGACACCAGAGAGCTTATCCTGTATTTCCGCTTTTTCCTGAGTCCCGTTCTTTGTATAGATTCCTTCATAACGGTTATGCTCACCATCCCCGTAGCTCACACGAAGCGAAAAATTGCTGTAGGGAACGGATTTCAGCTGGGTGACGGCTGTATTTTCTCCTTCTGCCTGCTGCTGGTCTTCATTGAGACGGCAGCCCGCAATCAGAACCACTGCGAGACATACAGCCCCGGCTGCTCTGACCAAATGCATATGTTTCCCCCCTGTAGGATTCCATTTATTTTAGGTATATCCAGAGAATGAAATCCTCATTCAGAGAAGAATTGAAAAAGCCGGGGCATATAACGCCACGGCTTTTCTTTAAGATTCGGTCATTTGCAAAAAGGTTTCGGCGTCACGCACAGCCAGCTTGATGGCATTCTCCCAGAAATCGCGCTTCGTGATGTCAGCCCCCAAATGCTTCATGGCCAAATCCTCCACTGTCATAGAAGCCGTATCTCGCAATAGCGCCATATACTTCTCTTCGAATGCGTTTTTTTCTTCAAGCGCCAGCGCGTAAATGCCAAGAGAAAACAGGTAGCCGAATGTATAAGGGAAATTGTAAAACGGCACCCTCGTGATGTGAAAGTGAAGTTTTGATGCCCAAAAAAGCGGATGATATTCTTCTAACGCATTGCAGTATGCCTCTCTTTGCGCCTCTTCCATCAGCTCATTCAAGCGGCTGGCCGGTACCACTCCCCGCTTTCGTTCCTCGTAGAATCTCGTTTCGAATAGAAATCTTGCGTGAATGTTCATGAAGAACGCAACACTTCTTTGCACTTTATCCTCCAGAAGAACAATCTTTTCTTCCCTGGTCTCGGCTTGCTGGACAGTCGCGTCCGCCACTATCATCTCTGCAAACGTTGAAGCTGTTTCTGCAACGTTCATGGCGTAGGAACGGTTTAACGGCCTGACGTCGAGCATTGCTTCCTGATGGAACGCGTGCCCGAGTTCATGCGCAAGAGTAGAGACATTTGAGGCGCTGCCCGAAAATGTCATAAAAATCCGGGATTCCCCACTGTCTGGAAAGCTCGTGCAAAAGCCGCCGACTCTTTTTCCACTCCTGTCTTCCGCCTCAATCCAGCCGTCCCGAAACGCTTTTTCAGTGAATGAGGACAGCTTTTTGCCAAACGTTGAAAACTGGCTGGTAATGATATTTGCGGCTTCATCATATGAATAGACCTTTCCGTCAGAACCGATCGGTGCCTCGACATCGTACCAACTGAGTTTTTCAAGGCCGAGCATGGATGCTTTCCGGTTCAAAAACTGAACGAACGGCTTCTTGTTTTCAGTGATGACCTGCCACATCGTATCAAGTGTTTCTTTTTTCATCCTGTTAATTTGCAGCGGTTCCTTCAGGACATTCTCCCAGCCGCGCGCTTTATAGGTTTCAAGCCGGAATCCCGCCAAATGATTCAGCGTGCTGCTGAAAAGATCCTGCTTGCTCTCCCAAGCTTGGCGGAAACGTTCATATACTGTTTTTCTGACAGCACGGTCTTGATGGTCCATCATATTCTCCGCCTGACCGACAGACAATTGCTTGTTTTCACCGTTTTCCTCATACGTGATCGTCATTTTCCCGACAACCATATTGTATAAGTCACTCCAAGCGTGATATCCGTCCACCGCAAGGTTTCCGATCAGTTTTTCTTTACCGGGGCTAAGCTTTTCGGCAACCCTCTGTCTTCTTTCATTTAATATGTAAGATACATCGCGCAATCCCGGTTTTGTTAACAATTCATTCCACACGTCTTGATCAATGTCCACAAGTTTATGATCTAATGTAACGAGCGACGATTGAAAATCTGCGGAAAGCCGGTTCATGAGTGCCCAATGCTCTATAGCCTTTTGATCATTGATATTCTGGGCCTGGAGGCAAGCAACAAAAGCGCCGGCCTGCTGAAGCTTGACGGATGTCTGTTCGAATAAATCAAGCAACGCGGTCAGCCCTTCAGCCTCTTCAGGCGATTCAGGCACCTGAAACGCATCAGTCCTGTCTTGAAATGCACGCAGACTTTGTGACAGCTTCTCAATATATCCTTTGAATTCTTCTGATTGGCTCCCGCCCTTAAAAAATGAATCAAGATCCCATCTTTGGCCTACCCCTTGCAGCGCCATATCACAAAACCCCTTTCCTTCTTTCGTTCTATTATAGAACAATTCTGAATTGTTGTATAAAAATTTCTTTTACAGACGCCATTTCCTGTTCAGGATTGTACAATAGCTGTAGCAGTTTAATAGGAGGTATAGGATGAATAAAAAAATAGCAATCGTAACGGGAGCGTCCAGCGGCTTCGGTCTGCTGGCAGCTGTAAAGCTTGCCCGATCATTTTTCGTGATAGCCACATCAAGACAGCCTGAAAAAGCGGAACAGCTTCGGGAATTGGCTGCAGCACACAATGTGTCTGATTCTATTCACATTACTGCTCTCGATGTCACCGATGAACAATCTATAGTCTCATTCGGAAAAGCCGTTAGTGCTTACGCCCCGATCGACTTACTCGTTAACAATGCCGGAACGGCTTATGGAGGATTTATCGAGGATGTGCCGATGGAACATTTCAGACAACAATTTGAAACGAATGTCTTCGGTGTGATCCATGTGACAAAAACCGTTCTGCCTTACATAAGAAAGCATGGCGGCGCAAAGATTATAAACGTGAGCAGCATCAGCGGACTGACCGGATTCCCAGCGCTGTCACCATATGTTTCTTCCAAGCATGCATTGGAAGGTTTTTCTGAAAGCCTTCGTATCGAGCTGCTTCCGTTCGGTATCGAAACCGCTTTGATCGAGCCGGGCTCATACAAGACATCGATCTGGACAACGTCATTATCAAATTTTATGTCGGTGCCTGCTGACGATTCAGCCTATCATCAATACTATAAAAAGATCCTTTCCTACGTTCAAAAAAACGGAGAAGAAAGCGGAGATCCCCAAGAGGTTGCCGACCTCATTTACCAATTGGCAACAAAACAGCACATAAAGAAATTGCGATACCCGATCGGAAAGGGCATCAGGCTCACCCTGCTATTCCGATCGCTTTTTCCTTGGTCTGCGTGGGAGTCTATCCTGAAGAAAAAGCTATTCAGATGACCTAAATTATAATAATTATAATTTAGTATTGATTTTTATTTAGTATATGATATAATTAAAACAACAGATCACAAGGAGGACGTTATCTTATGAAAACTGAAAACGCAAAAACAAATCAAACATTAGTTGAGAATTCAATGAACACACAATTATCAAACTGGTTTCTTTTATACTCTAAGCTCCACCGTTTCCATTGGTATGTGAAAGGGCCTCATTTCTTTACATTGCACGAGAAATTTGAAGAACTTTATGACCATGCGGCTGAAACAGTCGATACCATCGCTGAGCGCCTGCTGGCGATTGGCGGACAGCCTGTTGCCACAGTGAAAGAATACACTGAGCATGCATCTATCACAGACGGTGGAAACGAAACATCAGCTTCAGAAATGGTACAAGCATTGGTAAACGACTACAAACAAATCAGCAGCGAATCTAAATTCGTGATCGGCCTGGCTGAAGAAAATCAAGACAATGCGACAGCGGACTTGTTTGTCGGATTAATTGAAGAAGTTGAAAAACAAGTGTGGATGCTTTCCTCTTACTTAGGATAAAAAAAGCTGAACCCTATTTGGGTTCAGCTTTTTGTTTTTTTCTTAGCTTGAACGGCTTTCTGTCTGCTTGGTCAGTGTCGCGTTCAACGTTTTCGTTTTTCCCTTTCGCAGCACTTGGATTGTTGTTTTATCTCCGACTTTTAAGTCTTTGTAAAGGATCTGACGGATATCCGCACTGCTTTCCACGTCTTTACCGTTTAGTTTGACAATGACATCCTCAGATTTAATACCTGCTTTTTCTGCCGGTGAATTTGCTTGAACTTCTTTTACATAAACACCTTTGCCCAATTGATCTCCAAACAGGCCCAGCGTATTTTCCTGATAAGTTTCAGGAACTTGTGACATGTCAATCATCTGCACGCCTAAAAACGGACGGTCCACCTTCCCGTTTTGCAGCAGCTGGTCAACAATCGGCTCGACATCATTGCTTGGGATCGCAAATCCAAGTGATTCCACGCCGCTTTCGCTCACCTTCAAGCTGTTGATGCCGATGACCTGGCCGCTTGCATTGATTAATGGGCCTCCGCTGTTCCCCGGGTTGATCGCTGCATCAGTTTGCAGCACGTTCATTTCCACCGTCCCTTGTGTTGTATCCACATCAATTGTCCGGTTCAATCCGCTAATGATGCCTTGTGTCACCGTACCGGAAAACTGCTGTCCGAGCGGGTTACCGATAGCGATTACCTTTTCGCCCGTGCGCAGCTGTGAAGAATCACCAAAGCTCGCCACTTTTTTGACGTTCTTGCTGCTGATTTCCAAAACTGCCAAATCAGTAATGGTATCGCTGCCGACAAGCTTGGCAGTTTCCGTTTCTCCGTTGTATAGCGTAACAGTCAGCTTGTTCGCGCCTTCAACGACATGGTTGTTTGTAATGATATACGCTTTATTGCTGTCTTTTTTGAAAATAACACCTGACCCGGTTCCGCTTTCACTTTCTGAGCTAGAGCCTCCTCCCGTGCCGAATGTGTTATTTTGAGAGGTTTGGATATTTGAGATTCCGACAATCGTAGGCTCTAAATCCTCTACCATATCAGCGATGTTTGATGCGTTCGTTATCGGCGCCGTTGTAAAATTATCAGACTGCACCTGTTTATTTGCGGAAGCGGTCTCGGTCGCCTGATTTTGGTCTGACGGCAGATAAGGCGCGATGCCAAGCATGAGGCCCCCGCCGATAATACCGCCTAAAATCGGGCTCAGCCATGCGGCTCTCCGTTTCTTTTCTTTTTTCACAGCCGTTTCTTGCTTTTCCATTTCTAAAGCAGAAGCCGTTTCCTGCCGTCCCGCTTCATACGACACAGGCGCGTCAAGCAATTCTTGTTCAGAATGTCCTATCAGTTTCTGGTTTTCTGTATTCTGCTGTTCTGTATGTGAAGGTTCAGTTTGATGTTGATCGTTTTGGCCATCACGTCGATAATCCATGTTCTTCCACTCCTTTAACGGTTATTCATTTATCGTTACATATTCATCGCATGTACAAGTTCAATTGTCCCAATAATGAGGAGAAAAGCAAAGCACCAAAATAGAATATGTTTGATCATCCTACATCTTCCTCGCTCTTTTTCTCTTCCTTTCTTCCCTTATACATATCATAAACAAACATTGTGGGATAAAAATGAAAAGAATATGTGAAATTATGAAAATTGCCTGCCGTATGTTAAAACTAGTTTATAATGACGTTGAAAGGATGTGAAGAGCCTTGTCATACACCATTTATCTAGTTGAAGATGAGGATAACCTGAATGAACTGCTGACGAAGTATTTAGAGAATGAGGGCTGGAACATTACATCTTTTACGAAAGGTGAAGACGCCAGAAAGAACATGACACCGTCTCCCCACCTATGGATTCTCGATATCATGCTGCCGGATACCGACGGCTATACATTAATAAAAGAAATCAAGGCGAAAGATCCTGACGTGCCGGTCATTTTTATTTCCGCCCGAGATGCGGATATTGACAGAGTGCTTGGCTTAGAGCTTGGCAGCAATGACTACATTTCAAAGCCGTTTCTGCCGCGGGAGCTGATTATCCGTGTGCAAAAGCTGCTGCAGCTCGTATATAAGGAAGCTCCTCCTGTACAAAAAAATGAAATTGCCGTCTCCTCGTATCGGGTCGCTGAAGACGCCCGCGAGGTCTATGACGAAAACGGGAATATCATCAATTTGACGTCAAAGGAATTTGATCTGCTGCTATTATTTATCCATCATAAAGGGCATCCGTACTCTCGTGAGGATATCCTCCTAAAAGTGTGGGGGCATGACTACTTCGGAACAGACCGGGTCGTTGATGATCTCGTCCGGAGACTGCGCAGAAAGATGCCTGAATTGAAGGTGGAGACGATTTACGGTTTCGGCTACAGGATGATGTCATCATGAAAAACAAGCCGCTCGCGTTTCAGATATGGGTTGTCATATCCGGCATCCTGTTAGCGATATCGATTTTACTGCTTGTGTTATTTTCAAACACGTTGCGAGATTTTTTCACTAATGAAACGTATACGACGATTGAAAATGAGCAGCATGTTCTGACAGAGTACCGCCTGCCAGGTTCGATTGAAAGGCGCTATTACAGCGAGGAAGCGACGGCGCCGACAACTGTCCGCTCCGTACAGCACGTGCTCCTTCCTGAAAATGAAGAGGCTTCTTCAGACAAGGATTTAAGCATTCTGTCATCTTCATTTATCCACAAGGTGTACAAGCTGGCTGATAAGCAGGAAGCTAAAAAGAAACGTTACAGCGCCGACGTCAATGGAGAGAAAGTGTTTTTTGTCATTAAAAAGGGACTTTCCGTCAATGGACAATCAGCGATGATGCTCTCTTACGCACTTGATTCTTATCGGGACGATTTGGCCTATACCTTGTTCAAACAACTTCTGTTTATTATAGCTGTCGTCATTTTATTAAGCTGGATTCCGGCTATTTGGCTTGCAAAGTATTTATCAAGGCCTCTTGTATCATTTGAAAAACACGTCAAACGGATTTCTGAACAGGATTGGGATGACCCAGTAAAAGTGGATCGGAAAGATGAAATCGGCAAATTGGGCCATACCATCGAAGAGATGCGCCAAAAGCTTGTGCAAAAGGATGAAACAGAAAGAACTCTATTGCAAAATATCTCTCATGATTTAAAAACGCCGGTCATGGTCATCAGAGGCTATACACAATCAATTAAAGACGGGATTTTTCCTAAAGGAGACCTTGAAAACACTGTAGATGTTATTGAATGCGAAGCTCTTAAGCTGGAGAAAAAAATAAAGGATTTATTATATTTAACGAAGCTGGATTATTTAGCGAAGCAAAAAGTGCAGCACGACATGTTCAGTATTGTGGAAGTGACAGAAGAAGTCATCGAACGATTGAAGTGGGCGCGGAAAGAACTATCGTGGGAAATTGATGTTGAAGAGGATATTTTGATGCCGGGCGATCCGGAGCAATGGAACAAACTCCTTGAAAACATTCTGGAAAATCAAATCCGCTATGCTGAGACAAAAATAGAAATCAGCATGAAACAAGATGATCGAAATATCGTGATCACCATTAAAAATGACGGTCCGCATATTGAAGATGAGATGCTCTCCAGCCTCTATGAGCCTTTTAATAAAGGGAAGAAAGGCGAATTCGGCATTGGTCTAAGCATCGTAAAACGAATTTTAACTCTTCATAAGGCATCTATCTCAATTGAAAATGACAAAACGGGTGTAACATACCGCATAGCAGTGCCAAAATAGACTGTAGATGTTTTGCAGTCTATTTTTTTATGTGAAAGAATAGCCGTTAAAATCTCTGTAATTTGTTTTGAGCGGCTGTTTGCATTGATGAACCCATTTTTTCTCTGACAAGGTCTGCTTCGGATATTTGACTTTCTCCACTTTGATTCCTCTGTTTCGCAAGCGGCTGATCATTTCGTCCAATTCTCTCATTCTAGATTCACCCTTTCGCTTGAGCTTTGACCATTCGGTCATCTCAATTTATAATATAAATAATACATGATAAAAAAACAAGTTACAATAAGGTTAATTTTATAACAGACGGTGTGACTATATGGTCATATCCTAGCAGGCCTCCGGGCTCCGAAAGGGTGGAACCATTGAAGGAAAAAGAAAAACTGATTATTGAAACAGCCTTAAAACTATTTGCCCAAAAAGGATACAACTCAACATCAGTCCAGGAAATCGCAAAAGAATGCAAAATATCTAAAGGCGCTTTTTATATTTATTTTCCTTCGAAAGAAGCGCTTCTTCTCTCTATGCTGAACTACTATTATGATAAAACGTTTACCCGAATTTTAAATATTAAAACGAAGGGCGACAGCCCCAGAACGGCTTACCGTAAACAGCTGACCGTCCTCTATGAAAACATTCTTGAACACAAAGATTTTATCAGCATGCAGTTGAAGGAGGGTTCTCTGCCTTACACAGAAGAAGTGGAGCAATGCGCAAAAAAAATCCGCCAGTCCTCACTTCAATTTCATATCGACAGCCTGCTGAACATCTATGGAAAAAAAGCGGAACCGTACACTGCAGAGCTTTGTTTTTTAATAGAGGGCATCAGCCAGATTTACCTGGAATGCATGATTTTGCTAGGGTACACTGTGAAGCCGTCTCAATTAGCTGATATCATTATGAATCGAATTGATGATATGGTAAAAGGCATGTCTGAACGAAACGATAAGCCTTTCATCACATTGGAAGAGGCGAGCTCTTTATTCGGGCCTCTTACGCACGGACGGCCTGACCCGCTGACTGAATCGATTGTGAAAAGCCTACGTGACAAAATTAACAGCTTAAACACAAACTCCTCTCTTGAATTATCGGAGAGCTTGGACATACTTGAAGCAGAAATGAAGAAAAAAACACCGAAGCTGGCGATCATAAAAGGAATGATTCATAATCTGACGGAGTCTGAAGCTCTCGCCAAAGATGCGGAGCAGCTTAAATATTTATTAAAACAGCAACATATTTAGAAGAACGGCTGCTTAAAAAGCAGCCGTTTTTTCTTTCTATTACGCCTTTGGTTTTACCATGTCTTCCGGCTTAACCATTTCGTTAAATTGCTCCTCTGTCAGCAATTCAAGCTTCAAAGCTGCTTCTTTGAGCGTCAATCCCTCTTTATGGGCAAGCTTGGCGATTTTCGCCGCGTTTTCATAACCGATATGCGGGTTCAGCGCCGTAACAAGCATTAATGAATTTGACAGGTTTTCCTGAATGGTTTCTTTATTAGGCTCAATACCGACAGCACATTTATCATGGAATGAATTCATGCCGTCACTGAGCAGCTGCACAGATTGCAGGAAGTTGTAAATAATAACAGGCTTAAACACGTTCAGTTCAAAGTTCCCCTGACTCGCCGCAAAGCCGATTGTCGCATCGTTACCCATGATTTGCGCTGCGATCATTGTTAACGCTTCGCTTTGTGTCGGGTTGACTTTACCAGGCATAATGGAGCTTCCCGGCTCATTTTCAGGAATGACGATCTCCCCGATGCCGCAGCGAGGTCCGCTGGCGAGCCATCTGACATCGTTCGCGATTTTCATCAAGTCAGCCGCAAGCGCTTTTAATGCGCCATGCGCATAAGTGATTTCGTCATGGCTTGTCAGCGCGTGGAATTTATTCGGCGAACTGCTGAACGTTTGGCCGGTCAGCTTAGTGATCTCTTCTGAGACAAGCTCTCCAAACTCTGGGTGGGCGTTGATACCCGTTCCGACAGCCGTTCCACCAATTGCAAGCGCACGCATTTTATCTGTCGCTTCCAAAATCATTTCCTTCGAACGGTCCAGCATGTGAACCCATCCGCTGATTTCCTGTCCGAGGGTCAGTGGCGTAGCATCCTGAAGATGCGTGCGTCCGATTTTGACAATATCATTGTATGCTTTTGCTTTTTCATCCAGTGTATTGCGAAGCTGATCAAGCGCCGGCACAAGCTGCTCGTAAACAGCCAAAACAGCGGCAACATGCATCGCAGTCGGGAATGTGTCGTTTGAGCTTTGGCTTCGGTTCACGTCATCATTTGGATGAATCGTTTGATCAGAGTTCTTCTCTTTTAATAAAGCAGTCGCACGGTTGGCTACCACTTCGTTCATGTTCATATTGCTTTGTGTGCCGCTTCCGGTCTGCCATACGACAAGCGGGAAGTTATCATCATACTTGCCTTTGAGCACATCATCACAAACCGCTGCAATCGCTTCTGCTTTTTCAGCATCCAGATTGCCGAGGCGTTTATTAGCTAGAGCAGTGCTTCGTTTCAAGATTGCAAACGCCTTCACAACACGCATCGGCATTTTTTCAGAACCGATCTTAAAGTTCTCCTTGCTTCGCTGTGTTTGAGCGCCCCAAAATTTATCAGCAGGAACTTTTACTTCTCCCATGGTGTCTCGTTCAATTCTGTATTCCATTTATGTATCCCTCCATAACGGTTGCTTCAATAGATCATAATTCGCCAATGACACAAAAAATCCTTTTTATTTTTCGATCTTGGCAGATTTTAATTTTAATTCAAGATATACGCGGGAATCCTTTGAATATTTGTATTTTGGATTCGTCCTTCCGTACTCCTTTGATGTATAAGAGACATCATAATGCTTTTCAAATGATCTAATGAGCTGTTCAATTTCTTCTTGTTTTCCAGCTAGCCTTACCTGTGCCACTTCGTATCCTCCGCTTTCATAAAAAAACTTACTCCATGAAATACTCTAACACAGTATATCATTTTTTTAACAGGAAAAGATAACCTCTACTAAGGTTTTGGATAAGAGGTGACCTCATTGGAACAAACAGAGTTTAAGGAATATATACACGATAATTTAGCATTGGTGCTGCCAAAATTAAAAGAAAACGATGATCTGGTGAAAAACAAAAAAATGCTTGCGAACGGACTGGTTTTTTACTATCTCTATTTCAGTGAACTGACTGATGAGAATAAGGTGTCAGAAGCCATTAAAACTTTGATTAAAGATGAGGAGACCTTAACGCTTGACCAGGTCAAAAAACGCCTTGACCAGCTTGACGCAAGACCTATTGAAACCGCAAAAAAAACGATTGAATCGATTCTCAACGGCAATTGTGCTGTGTTTATCAACGGATTGGATAAAGCCTATATTCTGACCACAGGAAAGAAAAAAACAAGAAGCCTGACAGAGCCGACAACTGAAAAAGTGGTACGCGGCCCAAAAGTTGCGTTTGTAGAGGATATTGATACAAATCTCGCTCTGATCAGACAAAGAACCTCTCATCCCAAATTGATCACCAAAAAAATCATGATCGGCGAAAACAAGTTGAAGCCTGCAGCCATTATGTACATTGAAGGCAAAGCAAAAAAGTCCGTCATAAAAGAAGTGAAGGCGCGGCTTAAAAATATCCAGCTGGAAGATATCCAGGACAGCGGAACGCTCGAGGAGCTCATTGAAGATAATAAATATTCACCATTTCCGCAGATTCAAAATACGGAAAGACCTGACAAAGTATCTTCAGCCCTGTTTAACGGCCGTGTGGCAATTTTGGTCGACAGTTCACCATTTGTGCTGCTGGTGCCGGTTTCTCTCGGCATCCTGATGCAGTCCCCGGATGACTACTATGAACGCTGGATTTCAGCATCTCTTATCCGGTCGCTGCGCTTTGCTTCTATCTTTATCACCTTGTTTTTGTCATCGATTTATATTGCACTTGTTTCCTTCCATCAAGGGCTGCTGCCAACCGCGCTCGCCGTCACGATTTCGGCAAACAGGGAAAACGTGCCGTTCCCTCCGATATTTGAAGCCCTGCTGATGGAAGTAACCATCGAGCTGCTGAGGGAAGCCGGGCTGCGTCTCCCCAATCCGCTCGGACAGACGATCGGTCTCGTCGGGGGCGTAGTCATCGGACAGGCGGCTGTAGAAGCGAATCTCGTCAGTTCGATTATGGTCATTGTCGTCAGTGTCATTGCCCTGGCATCCTTTACCGTTCCTCAATACGGAATGGGTCTATCTTTTCGGGTGCTGCGTTTTATTTCGATGTTTTCCGCCGCTATTCTAGGGCTGTATGGGATTATTTTATTTATGCTTGTCGTATATACGCACTTAACGAGACAAACGAGCTTTGGGTCTCCGTATTTTTCGCCGAATGGATTCTTCAGCCTGAAAAATACGAGTGACTCCATTATCCGTCTCCCCATTAAAAACAAACCAAAAGAGGCGAATAATCCAAATGAGCCAAAAACAGACTCCACTGAAACTTAATACCTTTCAAGGTATTTCTATTGTTGCAAATACAATGCTTGGGGCCGGACTTTTAACATTGCCGCGAGCGCTGACCACTAAGGCTAATACGCCTGACGGCTGGATCACGCTGATATTAGAAGGTTTCATTTTTATTTTCTTCATTTATTTAAACACGCTCATTCAGAAAAAACATCAATACCCTTCACTCTTTGAGTATTTGCAGGAAGGGCTTGGGAAATGGATCGGCAGCATCATTGGCCTTTTGATCTGCGGCTATTTCCTCGGCGTAGCCAGCTTCGAGACCCGGGCAATGGCTGAAATGGTGAAGTTTTTCCTGCTGGAGAGAACCCCAATTCAAGTCATTATTTTAACGTTTATTTGCTGCGGTATTTATTTAATAATTGGAGGTTTAAGTGATGTGTCGCGGCTGTTTCCCTTTTATTTAACGGTAACCATTATTATTTTGCTGATTGTATTCGGAATCAGTTTTAAAATTTTTGATATCAATAATTTGCGTCCTGTTTTAGGCCAAGGCCTTGGCCCCATTGCAAACTCCCTTACCGTCGTTTCCATCTCTTTTTTAGGAATGGAAGTAATGCTGTTTCTCCCTGAACATATGAAGAAAAAGAAATACACGTTCAGATATGCGTCTCTAGGATTTTTGATTCCGATTATCTTATATATCCTGACGTATATTATCGTTGTCGGAGCTTTGACCGCTCCCGAGGTGAAAACGCTGATTTGGCCGACTATTTCTCTCTTTCAGTCCTTTGAGCTTAAAGGCATATTCATTGAACGGTTTGAATCGTTTTTACTGGTGGTCTGGATCATCCAGTTTTTCACCACATTTGTCATTTACGGATACTTTGCCGCTAACGGGCTAAAGAAGACATTCGGATTATCGACTAAAACAAGCATGGTGATTATCGGCATAACGGTCTTTTATTTTTCTCTCTGGCCGGATGACGCCAATCAAGTCATGATGTATAGCGATTATCTTGGCTATATTTTTGTCTCCCTGTTTCTGCTTCCCTTCATTCTCTTTTTCATTGTAGCTCTCAAGAGGAGGATTACAGCAAAATGAAAATCCGGATTTTATGTATGTTTATATGCACCCTATTGCTGTCCGGATGCTGGGACAGTGAGAATATCGAGGAATTAAGCTTAGTGATCGGAGTAGGGCTAGACAAGCCTGACGATGACAATTTAGAGCTGACACAGCAAATTCTCGTGCCGAAAAAAATCAGCTCCAAGGAGGGCACTTCTTCTGACCCGACACAGCTTTCTATCACAAAGGGTGAAACTGTCCATCAAATGATGAGAACATCTGCATTAAAGCATAACCCTACGTTTTCACAGCATTTGCGTCTCATTCTGCTTTCCAAGAGCGTGATTGCGGATGAGATTGGAATGGATGCGATCATTAACCAGTTTGTCAGAGACAACGGAACAAGGAGGAGTTCGTACGTCTTTATCACCGACGGCCGAACTAAGGATATATTTAAAAAGAATGATGAAGGCGAGCCCGCATCCAATGTGATTTATGATCTGACAGAGAATAATAAGGTTACGATCAGAATGATGGAGCCTGTTACATTGGGGGAGATTTCAGAACACTTAACCTCTGACGATTCATTCCTCATCCCTCATGTCGGTGAGGAAAACGGTAAGCTCGCAATAAACGGAGCCACTATTATAAAAAATAAATTATGGCACCGGGATCTCACCCCGATTGAGGTTCAAAATATCAACTTATTTTCAGGCACTGTCGAGGGAGGCGTCATTGACTTGAAGCGCGATGGCCATCTCTTTTCTTATGAAGTATATTCGAGCAATCGGAAGATCAAGACGGCCTATAAGGACGGAAAGTTCAAATTCACTGTCACCCGCAATATTGAAGGGCGTCTATCTGAAGACTGGAATCCCAATGAAGATTCGTTTAAGGATTCATATATCAAAAATATTGAAAAGACAGTTGAAAAACGGGTACACGATACAGTAACAGCATTTATTACAGGGAAACTCCAGAAAGAGATCAAAGCGGACGTCACCGGGCTGGGAAACGAGGTCAGAATTCATTATCCTCAAAAGTGGAAAAAGATTTCAAGAAAATGGGATGATGATTATTTCAGCAATGCGGAAATAGACTACCGGGTCAATGTGATTGTCAGAGACTTCGGAACGAAAGGCGCAAACAAATAGCAGCCGCCTAATTTACGAGATGATTTCGGTGTGCGTACACCGCCGCCTGCGTCCGGTCACTGACATCCAGCTTTGATAAAATATTGGTAATATGTGTTTTGACTGTTTTAATCGTAATAAACAGTTCCTCGCCTATTTCTTTGTTTGTCTTTCCTTCTGCGATCAGGCAGAGTATTTCGAGCTCCCGTTTCGTAAGTGATTCATGCGGGAGCGCGTTTTCACCTGAGTGGCGCAGCCTGGATAATACTTTTCCCGCCACTTTTGACTCCAGCTTCGGCTCTCCCTTGCTTGCGGCGCGGATGGCATCGGCGATTTCTGCCGCTTTTGAGGTTTTCAACAGATAGCTGAGCGCGCCAGCTTCAATAACCGGGTACACTTTGTCATCATCAATGAAGCTAGTGAGCACAATAATTTTCGGGTCGGAAAGCTCCCGGCAAATTTGCTTTGTAGCTTCAATGCCATCCATGCCCTCCATGACAAGATCCATTAAAATGACATCAGGCGACAGTTCCGCAGCAAGCCGAACACCTTCGCTGCCGTCCGATGCTTCGCCGATGACTTCAATATCGGGCTGCGCCTCCAAAAAAGCCGCGAGCCCCATTCTGACCATTTCATGATCATCAATCAATAATACTCGAATCACGTTCGTTCTCTCCTTTTTCTTCCGGGAAAATCGGGACCTTCACTTCGATTTGGGTGCCTTTTCCTTCTACTGAAATCACTTCGGCGACCCCGCCGATTTCACTTGCACGTTCTTTCATAGAATTCAAGCCGTATGAGGATGCTTTTACCTGGTCCATTTTAAAGCCTTTTCCATTATCAATCACCTTCAGACGGAGCTGGCTGTTCTTTATGCCCAGAATCACGGTTACTTTTGACGCTTTTGAATGTCTAAATACGTTTGAAAGAGCCTCCTGCACGATTCTGAACAAATGGTCTTCAACACCCTTGGATATCGCTGTGTCCTGTATATCCCACTCAATATCAATCGGCTGCTTTTTTCGGAACTCGTCCAAAAGCTCCGTAAGACCCTCCTTCAGCCCTTTTCCTTCAAGGGTAACAGGCCGTAAATGGAGCAGCAACGCCCTCATCTCATTTTGGGCTTCGCCTGCCATATGCTCGACCATCCTGATCCGCTTGACTGTTTTGTCATCAGCATCCTTGACATGTTCCAGCACGGCTGATGTCATCATCGATATTGCAAAGAGCTGCTGGCTGACCGCATCATGAAGATCTCTGGCTAATCGCTGGCGTTCTTCTGAGATAACCGACTTCTTCATTTGCGCCTGCCATTCCGCACGTTCATTGGAAAGTTTCTGCAGGGATGCGACTTGAAGCTCCACGCGCTTCGCCATTTCGTTCAGCTGATCGGCGGCCAGGCCGATTTCATCATCACCGAGCGGCGGTATCCGATAAGCGAAATTGCCGTTTTCAAAGGTTAAAATGGATTCAATTAATGTATCAATCCTTGTCTTCAACCGATTGCCGTACATATACCCTGAGGCGAAACCGACGGTCACGCTGATCAGCAGCAAAATCAGGATAAATGGAATTCCGAACCAGCTCGATGACAGCAAAACAAGCGGATCGAGCCGATAGTAAAACATCATAAAGGAAATCAGGCAGACAAAAAGGAGCAGGCTGATTCCCGTTGTCATGCGGATGGCGCGCCATTGGAGGCTGGCAAGCATTTTTTTTCTCATACGTACTTCACATCCACATCACCGATAAATAAGGAAACGGACACTTTGACCCGGCGCTTTGACTCGCTGAAATCGGTTGACGCGGCATATACCTTCGTGCTTAATCCGCTTTTCTTCGAGCCGATCAGATTGATGTCTCCTATAAAAACAGCCGAGCTGACAGCCACTTCAAGGTCCGATGGTACATAAATATCAACGTTTCCAATGACTCCGCTAATGACGATTGTACTTTCTCCCTCAGGAATCATCGCTTTAGACAAATCGATTTTGATATCACCGATAAAACCAGAGACATTTAAATCATTCAGGTCAAACGGCTGCTTCATCATTTGCAGCTCTCCGATAAAAAAGCTGCGCATGTCGGGATGTTTTACATCTTTTGGCGGCTCATGATGTTCTTTTTTATTGAGAGTGACCTGTTTCTCATTCGGTTCAAATATCGGCTTCCCTTTGATAAGCCTGTAGCCGGCGTAAATCAGAAATGCGGCAAACGCATAGCCGAATAAATTAAAGGTGATGCTGAAGAGGTTTTTCAAAAATAGAAACGCGGCAAAGATATACATGACGGAGCCAAGCCAATCACGGGAATATTTTTTAAGGAAATAGCCGGCAATCAGAAAAAAGAGCGGCCAAAACAGCAGATCGCCTATTCCGATAATTTGCAAAAACATACTGATGCCGAATAAAGCAATGATCAATCCGAGAAGCTGTTTTTTTGTCATTCCTGGTGTCCGCCTCCTTTCTTCTGCCTGGTGCTACCGTATCGCTAGATCCCCGCTGTCCGTTTTGATGTCGATTGGATGCCGGCCGCTTCCTTGCGTGCCTGTGATGTGATGCTGTTCTTTATGTGCTTTATCAGCAAATGAATACGGCGAACTGACGTCACCGCTTGCTGATAAAGCACTGACTGCAAAGCTGCCGTTTTGGGGAAGGCTTAAATTAGCATCACCGCTTGTCAGCGTGACAGATACGGGACCGGTTACCTTTTTCAATACAGCATTAAAATCTCCTGAAGTCATTTTCACATCAAGAGAGCCTGATACATGAACCAGATTTGCGTCCCCTGAAGCTAAATCAATGCCGGTTGTTTTGGAGACGGTATTTGAAATGGAAACATCCCCCGATGATGCCTTCACTTTCAGGTCTTGAAGGCGAACGTCCGTCACGCTCGTATTTCCGCTCGCGGATACTGCGTTCAGCCCGGAAAGCGCAAGATGGTCATTCCCGGCCACAGACACGTCGCCGCTTGAGGTTCGTACTGCCAGATCACCTTTATAATCATACGGAAGCCTGACGATAAGAGTTGAACGGTTAAACCCATTCAAAAATTGAAATTCTTTTTCCTTTACGGTCAGCTCCAGTTTTCTTTTGTTTTCAGTAACAAATAACTTTCCTGAGTCTCCTGAAATGCCTGCCGATATGTCACTTCGTTCTTCCGCTATAATCCGGACATCCTTGCTATCCGACTCAATGACCATGCTGTCAATGTCCCGCGGCGATGCGCTGGCTGAATCGGCTTCTGTGCCATTTATGAAACCTAGGCCTGCAGCAAACACATCTTTTACGACAACGGCGAAAAAAACCAGAATACCGGCAGTGATCAACAGTTTGCCAAGCATTTTTTTCATTCGGTTTCATCCTTCTCATTCATTCTATTATAAAGGAAAAGCTTGCGAATTGATACGTGCGGAAGGGAAGGACTTGACCGCAAATCCTTCCCCGTTCCGCTTATTCATTTGCCGCTTGTGTCTGGTCTGATTTTTGCAGTGAAAGTGTCCGCATTTTTTCAATCTCCGCTTCCACATCGTCTGCGAATTCTTTACGTGTAAGTTCTGTGCCGGCTTCCGCTGACTTTGAATAATTCGCGCGGATTTCCATTTCTTCAATACGATTTTCAATACGTAAAAATTCACGATACGCGCTTTCACTGTCAATTTTGTCAAATGTCGTATTCATATGCTCTTTAGCTTTCGCCGCATTTGCCCGCGCAATCAGCGCCTGTTTTTTATCCTTTACGTCCTGAAGCTTTGTTTCAAGTGCAGCCAGCTGCTCTTTCAGATCAGCCAGCTGACTGTTTGCCTGTTCATAGGAAGCTTTATGCTCAGCCGCCTTCCCTTCTAAATACTTCATTTCAGTCAGCGCCTTTTTCGCCAGTTCTTCTTCACCCGCGTCAAATGCGAGCTGTGCCTGATTTTTCCGTTTGCCAGCCACTTCAGCGGCTTCTTCATATTTTTTCTTAAATTGATAGGCAATCGTGTGCTGTTTCACAATTGTTTGCTTTGCTTTTGCGATGTCGCTTTCCATATCGCGTACATATTGATTCAGCATCACCTTTGGATTCTCCATTTTATCAAGTCCTTCATGAACTGACGCAACAAACATGTCTCTGATTCTTTTTAATACCATACCTAATTCCTCCTAATATATTGATATTATTTTTTCTTCAAAAATTCTTCCCATTCGTCATCAAAGTGAGATTGGTAGGCAGCAGAAGCCGGTTCAGGATCAAAAGATGATACACCGTTATCAGCTGATCCGTTTTTCATCAGCTTCCAGCCGTAATACACCATAGCGGCTGCCAATGCGATTCCGACGACAAACGGAAGTGAGCAGATGAGCATAATGGCTCCGATACCGCCCACGATGATTCCCGTGATGGTTTTTCCCGCGGCAAACCTTTTGATTCCTGCGTATGTCATTAAGCTCCCGATGGCGAGCGGGATGATAAAGCCGAAGCTTCCTCCTCCAAAAAAGACAGAGATCCCAAATACAATTAATAAGAATCCGCCTATTGTTTTCTTGTTTATCTTCATGCAGATCCTCCTTTCGTTTTCCTTGTCTTCATCTTATACAAGTTGGAAGATATGCAAAACGAATCAGAGATTGATTTTTATATAAGACCGGAGTCGTATCTGGCACCGGACCCATCGGCACAAAAAAACGCCATGCACGAGGCATGGCGTTTCAAAACCCTTTATAGATGAACACTTGCTTCCCTTTCTTTAATCAGGTCGGACCTTTCTGCTTTGGCCAGTTTTGTAAACAGCAAGATTCCGATACCCGCAATAATTTCTACAATCCCGCCGACAGCGATCACTTTACCTGAGCCGAAAGCATTAGCGGCATACCCGCAAATGACAGCTCCGGCAGGAATCGAAATATTTGAGATCATATGTATAACGGCGTAAACCTGCGGCTGATCCTCACTATCCACAGACGTCTGGATAATCGTGTACTCAGGAACATTAACAGCACTGACTGCGGCGCCAAAGGTAAAAGCAGCGAAAAAGACGAGCGGCAAAAAGGTATTCATCCCGGTAATAAAGAAAGCAAATCCTTCAATAATGCCGGCAGTGACGAATAACAAGCCGTACCTGTTTACCTTGACTTTCGCCAGCACAAACCCTAATAAAAACGCGCCCGCGGCGGTGGTGGCCTTTAAAAGCGAGTATACGATCGGCTGACCGTTTAAATCTTCCGCAACGTATACGGCAGAGAGCGCTTCCCATGGGGCAGCCGCGAAATTCATAAAGATACAGTAAATGGCGAGCGGATATAAAATCTGGTGTTTTCTGACGAGCCTAAAGCCGCGTTTCAGTCTTCCGATATATGTGCCTCTCTGTGTAACAACCGCAGACTCTGATTGAGATTCAACCGCAGTGTACTTAATAAAAAGAACGAGAAAACCTGACACCAAATAGAGCACAAGTGCGATAAGCATGGTATAAGAAGGACTGATAAATGTAAGAAAAGCGCCGCATAATGTGACAGCCCCAAGCCGGACAATTTGAGCGGAGGATTGCAGCACAGCGTTTGCTTTTTGAATGCCCTGTTCATTGACGATTTGAGGAATCAAAGCGATAGAGGCGGGATTGTAGGCAGCTCCAGTGGCTGAATGCACAATCATAAGCGTCATGACAAACCACAGCGGAGAGAAGCCCGCAAAATGACATAGAGGGATAATCAAAACAATCGCCGCCCTTGTCAGATCTGAAAAGTACATCCAAAATTTCAGCGTGGTCTGTTTCATAAAAGGCCCCGTCACAGGCGCCAGAACGGCTTCCGGCAAAAAAGTGACCGCAATCAATAAAGCAGTGCCGATCGCACCTTTGCCGTCATAAATTAAAAACCATAATATTGAATTAAATGCGAACATATCGCCGGATATCTTGACTATTCTTGAGAAAAACAGATAATTGAAATTTCTCTTCCAGATGCTATCACTTTCAATTAAATTCACCATCCATCAGAGCCCCCCACTGCCTATTTTTTACATCTATTTATTACAATATCTCATTTTTCCATTTTTCAGTCAATAATTCATAAGGTTCATTTTTTGTCGTATAATGGGAAATTGACAGAGTGAAAAACAAAAAAGCCGGCATGTATTTTGACACGCTGGCTTTCGTTTTCACTTTTTATGATTCACTGCTGTCTCGGTCCCGAAACACAATGGCACTTCTTTCATATTCTACATCGCCAATACCGCTTCTTGCATTCACAACCCGGGCGGCGGCAAAGAAATAATCGGACAGACGATTGAGATAACGCAGCACTGTTTCATGAATCTCCTCCGATTTCATCAGCGCCACCACTCTTCGTTCTGCCCTCCTTGTAATGGTGCGGGCGATATGGAGAAGCGAAGCACCCCTTGATCCGCCTGGTAGAATAAATTTCTTCAGTTCCGGCGCTTCTGCTGTATAGGCATCAATGCGCGTTTCTAAAAAAGAAACAGATTCTTCCGTTAGTTTATAGTCTTTTCTTTCTGTGACGATTGCCAGATCGCCTCCGCAGTCAAACAGCTCATGCTGGATGGTCAGCAGCTCGGCTGTCAGATCTTCAAAGCCGGGCTGCCCGGAAAGCTCTGCCAAAGCAAGCCCGATAAAGCTGTTAAGCTCGTCAATCGTGCCGTAGCTTTCTACGCGTAGGCTGTCCTTGTCCGTTCTGCCCCCGACTAAGCCCGTTTGTCCCTTATCGCCTGTTTTTGTATATAGTTTCATACCCTGAATCTCCTTTACAGACTTATTCAAACAACTCAGCAGCCTCTTTTACACATTCAGCTGTCCCTTTCTTTATCAATTGATTCAGCCGCTGTTCTATGTTTTCGGATTGCTGAGTTTGAGTCGCGGCGATGAGAATATCACCTGTGCCTCTTCCGTCTCCCAGCACTTTCGTCCGTTCTGCTTCGGCAGCCATAAGAGCCTTGATGAAGAATTGATCTGCCGCATAGCCGTTAATCAAAATCCAAATCGAAAAGCCGGTCTGAACGCATATGAAAACGGATAACTCTCCGACTTCATAAGTTCGATACACGAAACGGTCAAGTCTTTCTGAAGAAGCCATCGCACACGTCTCCTTCAGTTGAAAACCGCTTTCTGAAAGACAGGCCGTAAGTCCTTCTATCGGATCTGGCTGATCTGGCAGCCGTTTATGGATCAGCGTCCTGCTCCACGAAAACCCTGCACCGATAGGCGTCGAGGACAATGTTCGAAGCGGGATTTCCGTTTGCAGAAGAATGTCATCACGCCCCGCTTGGAGCAATGCTTCAAATGGGATAGACTGCCGCTTCACGCTATCTTTTTCAGGCTGAATCACAATCATCGGTTTAGGTGAGCTTTGATGAACCAAGGCGGTGACATCTGTATCGTACACCGCCTTTATGCTTTGTTCTGTGACAGCATATTCCGGTTTTTGCTTAGGCCCGGCGGTACCGTTTTTCATAAACATGAGCTCATCACAGTACAGGCTTGCGGTATTCAGATCATGAAAAACGCTGACAGCTGCCAATCCGCTTTCTCTCGTCAGGCGTTTGATCAGATCCAGCAGGTCTTTTTGAAAAGCCAGATCGAGAAAATTAGTCGGCTCGTCCAAAAATAAAATACGCGGCTGCTGCGCCAAAGCTTGTGCCAAATACACCCGCTGCTGTTCCCCTCCGCTTAGTTCGCGAATCGGCCTTTGCGCAAAATTGGCCACTCCTGTTTGCTCCATTGCTTCCTGTACAATGGCTTCATCCTTTTCAGTCTGCTGTCTGAACAGCCCCGTTTGGAATGGATATCTGCCAAAGGCTACAGTTTCTTCGACGGTAAAGGTGAAGGCTTGATCCGTTTTTTGCGGCAGGACGGCCATGATTTGCGCCAGTTCCTTCGGTTTATAGTCCGCCAGCAGTTTTCCGGCCAGATAAACGCTGCCTTCCTTGGCCGGCAGCGTACCTGTCAGCAAGTGCAAAAGCGTGGTTTTTCCGCTTCCATTAGGGCCGAGAATTCCGAGAAATTCTCCCTTCTCCACTGTTAAGCTGACATTGTTAATTAGGCGGCTGTCGCCGTATCCTCCCGACAGCCCTTCTGCCTTCATCATAAGTTTCTCCCCCCGCGGTGCTGCCGAATTAAAATAAGAGCGAACACAGGCGCTCCCGCCAAGGACGTAATGATCCCGATCGGCAGTTCAATCGGCTCAATGATGGTTCTGGAAAGCAGATCGGCTAAAACGAGAAACCCTGCCCCAAGCAAGGCAGACAGCGGCAGTAAATGCCGATGGTCCGTTCCCCACAAAAGCCTTGTGATATGCGGAATCACAAGGCCGACAAAGCCAATCGTACCCGATACTGCCACAGCGCTCCCCGTCAAAAGAGATCCGGCTATTAGAATCATCATCTTCCTCTGTTGAACGCTGACTCCAAGAAGCTTTGCTTTATCTTCTCCATATGTCATCACGTTCAGTTCCCTTCCGTTTATAATCAATAAAATGGTTCCCAAAAGAAAAAACGGGAGAAACAAAATAACATAGCTCCAGCCCCTCATTGAGACGCTGCCAAGCAGCCAATGCACAATCGGAAGCAGGTTGTCTCCTGTCAAGGCGATGATAAGAGAAATAAATGCGCCCAAAAAAGAGTTAGTGATGACACCGGTCAAAATGAGGGTGGAAACAGACATTGAAGCATGAACGAGGCGGCTGAAGAAAAGGACTGCCGCCATCGTGGCAAGTGCAGCGGCTACACTCACAACCGGGAGTGTAAACCCTCCAATGACAGGAAGGTGCAGACCTAAGAACAGAGTTACAACAGCTCCGACTGAAGCACCGGATGACACACCTAGCGTATAGGGATCAGCAAGTGGATTTTTCAATAATCCTTGAAAAGCGGCCCCTGCAATAGAAAGAGCCGCCCCCACAAGGGCGGCCAGCACAACTCTCGGCAGTCTGATATTCATCATAATATTAGTGTACATCGGATCATCAGAACCGATAGAGCCGCCGAAACCTTGATGCCAAAAGACACGAAAAACAGCGGGAATAGGAATATGCAGGCTGCCGCAAGAAATTCCTAAGATGATGCTCACGGCTAAAAATGAGAAACCAATGATATATGCGGCATAACGATTATTCCTTAAACGTATCCGGGTAAATGCTTTCCGCAAGTTCTTCGACCCCTTCGATCAGACGGGGACCGGAACGTGTCACAAGATCAGGGTCCACATCATATACATGATGATGTTTCACAGCATTGATTTCGCTCCAGCCATCGCGTTTTTCCACAGCTTTCGCTTTCACACCGTCCGTTGTAACAATTGCATCAGGATTGAGTTTTACGATCGCCTCATCTGTCATTTGCACCCATCCTGTCTGATCCGCAGCTGCGTTTTTAGCATGGATGACATTCAGCATTTCATTCATAAACGTATCTTTTCCGGTTGTATAAATGTCAGGATCAGGAGAAACCTCGATAAATACGCTTTTCTCCTCGTCTTTTGAAATGGTTTTCGCTTTTTCTTGAATATCCTTTAGATCTGATTTCATGCTTTTCACGAGCTGATCGGCTTTTTTCTCCGCCCCGGCAGCTTCTCCGATCATTTCGATTGATTTGTACACCTCGGAGAATGATTGTGCATCATTGACAGTCAGCACTGTAATGCCCGCGTCCTTCAGCTGTTTGATGGCATCCGCTGATGCTGACATGGAAGACTCATGGGCCAGAACGAGATCTGGTTTTAAAGAAATGACTTTTTCAACGTTTACATTCATATCTCCGACTTTCTCAACCTTTTTGACTTCCTTTGGATAGGTATCGTTTGTGGTGACACCGACCACTTTGTCACCAAGGCCGAGTGCGTATGTAATTTCTGTGTTGCTCGGCATTAATGAAACAATCTTTTTTGGCTCTTTTTTGATGGTTACATCTTGGTTTGACGCGTCATCAATGGTGACAGGGAACGCTTCTGTTTTTTGTTTTGCCTTTGAATCCTTCTGATCCGCAGGATTGCCGCAGCCTGCCAGCATAACAGCAGCCAACAGGAGCGCAGTCCATATCCCGGCTCGTTTTTTCATAAACCTTTCCTCCTAAACGAATTAAAAAAAGCATCTCTACGACGGTAAAGATGCTGTAAACAACACAAAAAAGCCTATTGTTTACACATCATCTGTCCTCGCAGACTTCGTGCTGATCAAACAGGCAGGTATCCTGGCTCTTGGCGCTTGGCCAATTACAGTGGCGGGACCGCACCGGCTTTTACCGGTTTCCCTATTAAGCCGGCTGTTGTTCACGGACCGGCACCTATTTGACATTCGTATCCTTTTTTCGGAGTAATTATACTATATGACTGACAGGCTTGTATATGCGTCCTGAATGACTTTTCCCCGTATTATGTATGGGAGCAAAATCCTCGTAAACACTAAATTTGATCTTGTATACTTAATACCATCATCTATCAAAAGGAATGATTCTTATGGATTTACAGCTAAAAGACAAACTCGTCTTAATCACCGGCTCGACGTCCGGTATCGGGAAAGCCGCCGCAAAAAGCTTTCTGCAAGAGGGTGCGGCAGTCATTGTCAACGGACGCAAACAGGAGACTGTCGATCGTACGATTGAAGAGCTTTCTGGCTATGGAACAGTGCACGGTGCTGCTGCCGATTTGTCAAAAACAGATGAAGCAGCGGCTTTTATCGAAAAAGTAAATGAAATCGGTGATATCGATATCCTTGTCAACAACCTTGGTTTCTTCGAGGTAAAAGACTTCGCAGATGTGACAGATGAAGAGTGGAATCAATATTTCGAAGTGAACGTGATGAGCGCCGTTCGGACAAGCCGTCACTTCCTTCCAAAAATGCTTGCTAAAAACAGCGGCCGTATTTTAAATATCGCAAGTGAAGCAGGCGTCAAACCGCTCCCAACGATGATTCCATACTCAATGACAAAAACGGCGCTGATCAGCCTTTCAAGAGGAATGGCTGAAATGACAAAAGGCACAAATGTGACGGTCAACTCAGTGCTCCCGGGACCTACTTGGACAGAGGGCGTGGCATCCTATATGGAAGGCGCCGCACAAGCAGCCGGCCAGGATACAGATACATTTATCAAAGACTATTTCAAGGTCAATGAGCCAACCTCGCTTATTCAGCGATACGCGACAGCAGAAGAAGTCGCCAACACAATCGTATTCCTCGCGTCTGACGCCGCATCCGCCATTAACGGCACTGCACAGCGTGTGGAAGGCGGCATTATCCGTTCTCTATAACATGCAAAAACGCATCCGTCTATCGGATGCGTTTTTTTATACGTCTCCAGCAAATGGTACCGTCTGATATCCGCCTGTTTCCAGTTGTGCTGAAAACAACCCTCCAGCGTGAGGCTGCTCGTATCTCTCTTTTTCTGTCATTTGTTCTGTTGCCGTTGTAATGTAAAGAGTTTTTAAGTCTCTGCCGCCGAACGCGCAGCACGTGACATATTTCGCCGGCACGCTGATTGAATTGATTTCTTTTTTCTGAAACGGGTCAATGTGAACAACGCGGCTGCCGCCAAACAGCGCCACCCACAGCATACCATTTTGGTCAATTGTCATGCCGTCCGGCAATCCGTCTGACTGATCAAAACGATAGACAGGTTCTGGATTCGAAACATCTCCGCTTTGAGGATCATAGCTGTAACGCACAATCTCCTGCGTCGGCGTGTCGATGTAATACATCAAATTCCGCTCGCGATCCCAATCCAAACCGTTTGAGGTAGAGACTTGATCCTTGATTTTGACAAGACTGCCGTCTAGATTCAAACGGTACAGCGACGCCTGTTTTTGCTCGCCTTCCATGCTCGTCGTCCCCGCCCAAAGCCTTCCATACGGGTCACATTTAGCATCATTAAATCTCAGGCTCTCATGCATGTCCTTCGGCTGTTTAATTTTTTCCAAGCTGTGATCCCGAAGATGATACAGGTAAAACCCGTCCTTCATTGTCATAATCAGTTCATCCTTTGAATATTTCGCAAGCGCCGTCACAAAGGATTTGAATTTGATCGATCGGTTGATTTTTTCTTCAGGGTCAAAGATGTGGAGCTCGCTCCCCAGGATATCAACCCAATATAAGCGGCCGTTTTCTTCATCCCATAACGGGCCTTCTCCAATCACTGCCCGAGTGTCTGCTTCCAATACTGCATCCATGTGTTACACCTCTTTAGCTTCAGTCTATATATTGTTATTCCCGGCAAAGAGGTGTCCAAACCACTTGATGTTTATTGTTTTTTAAAAAGGATGGTAATGACTGTTCCAATGTTCATTCTGCTGTTCACATGTATCGTTCCGTTATGCAGATGAACAAGCTCCTTGGCAATCGCGAGCCCGAGACCCGTTCCGGCAGTTGAATCTTTTGTGTTCGTCCCTCTGTAGTAACGGTTAAACAAATGGGTGATCGTTTCTTCATCCATTCCTTTCCCATTGTCCTTCACCTTTAAAGAAATATGATTTTTTGTTTGCTCCAGAATGACTTGAACCTCTGTTCCTTTGCCGTTGTGCTTCACGGCATTCCCAAGGAGGTTTTCTAATATGCGCCTGAACCACGCTTCATCAAGGGCAAATTCAATATGCTCTTCTTTGGATACAAACGAGATATCATAGCCTTCAGAAAACGGATTTTTCTTAAAGTCCTCAATGACATTTTTAAAAAACGGGATAAGGCTAGTGAGCTTTCTCTCAATAGGAAGAGCATCATTTTTCAGCCGATACGTTAAATTTAAATCTTCAATCAGCTTGGACATGTATTCAGATTTTTCTCTGACAACCTGCCCCATTTCTTTCACTTCTTCCGGCGACCAGTCATACTGCTTCGACTCGAGCATCATGCTGTAGCCGTAAATGCTGCTGAGCGGTGTTTTTAAGTCATGTGACAAACCGGCAATCCATTCTTCCCTTGTCGCCTGGATTTTTTCTCTGTTTCTTTTATCCCTTCTCAGCGTTTCAGTCAGCTGATCCATTGATTCAAATATCTCACCGAAGAAGCGGTACGGCTGTTTGATTTTTCCCTTTTTATTTTTGCTGACAGGACGGCCTTCCCGGTTTCTGGGCTCCTCAAGCTTCCCTTTTGACAGATTGACCAGCCATCTAATCGTGTGAAAAATCGGCAGCCCGAATCGGAACATATACCAAACGGTCATCCAAATGATATACATGAACAAAACGGCCATCACGAGAAACATCGCTTTTAATACAACCTTCAGGAATGATTTGTTAAACTCCTGATCGGTTACATAGACTGGGTTCGGCACCGTAGCGACCATCCATCTGTCTTTATTGAGGATCTTAACGGAAATTTCCCGCTTATAATTCCAAGGTTTAGAGCTGTATTTAAGCAGCTCCAGCTGGTTCATCGTTTTTCTTTCGCTTTTTGTGCTGTTGATGCTGTCGAGAATGTTTCCATTGCTGTCTAACAGGTAAATGGCGCCTTTTTTCCGTTTAATATAGTCGATGGTACTGGACTTATAGTGCGCTAGTGAGTCTATCTTTTGTTCGCGCTTTTCAACGGAAGTCAGGAGCTGTTCACTTTTTGATTTCCAGCCGGACAATAGAAGATACGACTTATCTTCAATATTGATGGCCCAATAATTCAGTTTATAGTTATGAAGCTTTTTGGTTTTATAAATAGACAAAAGCTCTTTCTTGGTATAGGTGCCCGGCACGTCTTTTGGCACGCCGTAGGAATAATCAGTGTTTCCTTCCGAATCAATGATTTGCATCCAGCCGTGCTGTTTATCAACAGATTTCTTCAGGAAATTATCCACTTCCCATGTCCCGTCTTCGTTTACATCGAGATACGCCTCAAGTGTGTCGGTCGTTGCCTTCGTCAGCCCTGAATTGGATTCCGCATCGCTAAAACGAGCGTCTAAATAGAAAAACGACGCAACAAGCATAACCGTAAGCAGCAGGATCACAATCAGCATCTGGCCGAAAAAGTGAAACAAAAACTTCCATCTTAACCTCATGACCGCTTGCCTTCAGGATTTGGGATAAAACGATAGCCGAGACCTCGAACGGTTACAATATACTCCGGATTGCTCGGATCGCGCTCAATCTTCTCCCTAAGCTTGCGAATATGAACCATGACGGTGTTGTTGTCACCGTAGGAAGGATAGCCCCATACTTTTTCATATATTTGATCTTTGGAAAGCACCACGTTAGGGTGTTCACAAAAATACTGCAAAAGCTGCAGAAGCTGGGCTGAACAGGCAACGGCTTCCCCGCCTACGATCAGCTCGGCATTTTGCGGAGAAAAAGTAAAATAATCATATGTGTAGGTTTGATTTGAACTCGTTTCTTTCGATTGATATGTACGCTTGAGATGCGCTCTGATCCGCGCCGCTAATTCCAGCGGATTAAATGGTTTTGTGATATAGTCATCAGCTCCAACCGCAAAGCCCGATAATTTGTCCGCGTCGGATGATCTTGCCGTCAGGAAAAAAATCGGAGCGTCTGAATACTCTCTGATCAATGTGCAGGCTTCAAAACCGGACATTCCGCCCATCATGACATCCAGCACAATCAAGTCAACCTTATTGGCCTTCACAACGGGAATCGCTTCTTCTGCGCTTGCCGCATCCAGTATATTTCGATAACCTTCTTTTTCGAGAACGCGTTTGATCATGTCCACAATCGCTTTCTCATCGTCTACGATTAAAATTGACGCATTTTCCACTTTTATGTTCCTTTCTGTCACTGTTTTTTTCATCTTATCATTATATCGTTTATTTATGGTACATTTTTGAATACATTGGAGCTTGGCAAATCAAAACAGCAAAAAAGGAGCAAACACGCGCTCCCTTTCATATGAAAAATATTATGAGTTCTCATCTACCATGTACAAAATAAACTCCCAAAACCCCGGTACATCCTGACACAAAAGCATATCAGCCTTTTCAAACATTTTGATCTTCAGCTCTTGCTCTAAATCTTCTCTTTCTTGATAGGACGTATTGCTGAGTTTTTTTCTGATCATCGGTGAAAAGCATGCAATCAGGTGCTCAATGTCATAAGTCTCGTCTTTTTGTCTCTTTTTTTGTTCAAACTGGCCGTCCACAGCTTACTTTTCCCCCTTTGTTTGCGCCGCTAGCTGCTTTCTGATATTCTCTAGCCCCTTTTTATGAATGTTGGAGATGTTTTGTCGGGACTCCCCTAATGAATCTGCAATCTCCTGCATCGTGGCACCGTGAAGATACACTTTCGTCAGCACACTTTTTTGTTTGTCAGTCAGCTTCTGAATCGCTTGGTAGAGCTGGTAATCCTGAACATGCTGGCTCAAATCATCCTGCCTGTCTAAAAATTCTTCAAATGCATCGCTTCCTGTTTCGGAAGGAAGCCGATCTCCTGCCTCCGGATGATCAACCGTCAGCGGATACCGTTTTTGATTTTTGCGAACCCGCTTATCAAAATCAATAGAAAAGATGCGAATCATTGAATTCATATACTTGACGATGCGGATTTCTTTATAAAACTGCTTAAATAGCTCGTCCAATGATTTTGCATCTTTTTCGTTAGGGCTTTCCATTACGTTTTTGAACAAACGGTAATGCTGAGGATTGCTCAAAAAATGCTTCACGATGGGATGCTTCATTATCTCCTTACATTTTGACCGTAAAAGACTTTGATAGTCCATCAAACCGCCTCCCTACTAAATTAAATGAAGGAAAGCAAAAAAAAGTAAACTACTACTTTCCGACTAGTGTCTTCCAAAATACTTTGCAGCAGTTTACGTTTTATCGGATTTCCTTCACTTACATACATGACTGCAGAAAAAGAAGGGAGGTATTTTCCAATGGATCAGGTTTTTATAGAGGAAGTCGTAAAACAGATCGGCAATTTGGGGTTTCCCGCGCTGATTGCAATGTATCTGCTGACCCGATTCGAAAAGAAGTTTGATCAACTAATAGAACTAATGACAGAACTGAAAGATCATGCAAAAAAATAATTTTTCAATCGAAGTTGACTTTTCACTGGTTTTTTTCACTTAACAAAACAGAAGGGAAAACGAAAGGCCTTTCACCTTCTCTTTCTGCTATCACATTTAAATGTAAGGAGGAAACATTTCATGAAAAAACAAAATGACATTCCGCAGCCAATTAGAGGAGACAAAGGAGCAACGGTAAAAATCCCGCGCAATATTGAAAGAGACCGGCAAAACCCTGATATGCTCGTTCCGCCTGAAACCGATCATGGCACCGTCAGCAATATGAAGTTTTCGTTCTCTGATACTCATAACCGATTAGAAAAAGGCGGATATGCCCGTGAAGTGACAGTACGTGAATTGCCGATTTCAGAAAACCTTGCATCCGTAAATATGCGGCTGAAGCCAGGCGCGATTCGCGAGCTTCACTGGCATAAAGAAGCAGAATGGGCTTATATGATTTACGGAAGTGCAAGAGTCACAATTGTAGATGAAAAAGGGCGCAGCTTTATTGACGATGTAGGTGAAGGAGACCTTTGGTACTTCCCGTCAGGCCTGCCGCACTCCATCCAAGCGCTGGATGAGGGAGCTGAGTTCCTGCTCGTGTTTGACGATGGATCATTCTCTGAAAACAGCACGTTCCAGCTGACAGATTGGCTTGCCCACACTCCAAAAGAAGTCATTGCTGCGAACTTTGGCGTGACAAAAGAAGAGATTGCGAATTTGCCAGGCAAAGAAAAATATATATTTGAAAACCAACTTCCTGGCAGTTTAAAAGATGATATTGTGGAAGGGCCGAATGGCGAAGTGCCTTATCCATTTACTTACCGCCTTCTTGAACAAGAGCCGATCGAATCTGAGGGAGGAAAAGTATACATTGCAGATTCGACAAACTTCAAAGTGTCTAAAACCATCGCATCAGCGCTCGTAACAGTAGAACCCGGCGCCATGAGAGAACTGCACTGGCATCCGAATACCCACGAATGGCAATACTACATCTCCGGTAAAGCTAGAATGACCGTTTTTGCATCTGACGGCCATGCCAGAACGTTTAATTACCAAGCCGGTGATGTCGGATATGTACCATTTGCAATGGGTCATTACGTTGAAAATATCGGGGATGAACCGCTTGTCTTTTTAGAAATCTTCAAAGACGACCATTATGCTGATGTATCTTTAAACCAATGGCTTGCCATGCTTCCTGAAAAATTTGTTCAAGCGCACCTTGACTTGGGCAAAGACTTTACTGATGTGCTTTCAAAAGAAAAGCACCCAGTAGTGAAAAAGAAATGCAGTAAATAAAAGACTTGCGGCTTGCAGAGAGCACTCGTTCTCTGCAAGCCTTCATAAGGAGCTGAACCAGTGAAACATCAAAACCCTTCAAAACGCTTATTGCGGCTCTCCATAAAGTACTTGCTGGCCGCAGCAGCAGTGGTGTTGACCTATTTTGCTGTCATCTATATATTGTTTTCTTTAGCGGGAACGAGCTACCGCTCAGCAGCTCATGTCCTGCTTTTTGCCGTGGTATTCCTTGTTCTCGGATTATGCTTTGAACCATTTGAAAGGCTGATGATACATAGCTTTACATTTTTCAAGACAGGAAAACGTCTATTCATTCTCCTTGCCGGCATCGTACAGCTGCTGTTTTTGTGGATGACTGCTCATACAACAGACCAATTGATCAGCGACATTTGGCTGTCCACCACAGAAGAAATGATTGTCGCAGCCGTTTTTTTGATTTTAGACAAATGCAACTCGGCTCTTCCCAGCTAAAAAAAGAACGCATTCCAATTGGATGCGTTCTTTTTATTCATAGCGAAGCGCGTCTACAGGCTGAAGCTTCGAAGCCTTGATAGACGGAAGCAAGCCGAAGATAATGCCGACTGCCATTGAAAAGATGAGTGCTCCGACAACAGCTGGAATGGAGACGATAAAAGGCATCGGAAAAATGACCGTCAGCAGCTTGGCGATGCCGAAGCCCGCCAGCACACCGAGTATTCCGCCAATGCTTGTCAGCACAACAGCCTCGGTTAAAAATTGAAATAAAATCACACGCCGCTTAGCACCGAGCGCTTTCTTAATTCCGATTTCCCTCGTGCGCTCCGTTACGGAAACGAGCATAATGTTCATGACGCCGATACCGCCCACCAAAAGTGAAATACTGGCGATTCCGCCAAGCAGCAATGCAAATGACTGATTAAAGGACTCCACTTCCTGCGCGATCTCCTGAAGATCCATTACACTGTACTCTGCTTTTTCCAGCTCAGCTTCTGACAGTCCCTGATTTAAAAGATCTGCAGTCATTACACCCGCTTCTTGGATATGCTCAGAAGAATCAGCCTGCACGGCAATCTGCGTTGGCGCGTCAAACCCTTCAATAAGCGGCCACACTTTTTTCGGCACGTACAAAACCGGGTTCGCATAGTCGCCTTCAAACATGCTTTCCTGTTGATTTTTTTCTTTAAAAACACCGACGACCTTAAACGGCACACCATTCATCTCAATGTTTTTATGCAGAGCTTCTCCGTCTGGAAACAGTTCATCTCTGACAGCTTCATTGATCATCACTACTTGGTGTGTGCTGTTTAAATCGTTTTCCGTCAGCTTTCTCCCTTCGGTTATTCGGATTGGAAACATGTCGAAGTAATCATCGTCCACTCCATACACTTGGGGATACGAAACGTTTGTTAAATGAAAAACGCTCGCGCCTTCTGACAAGTAATATAAGGATAATCCTTTGACAATCGGATCGGATTTGATCGCCTTTACTGTTTCTTCCGCTACAGGCGGCGCGGACGCATACGACACCTGAGGGCCGCCGCTCTCCTCTTCTCCGCCAGACGGCTGGTAGACAACGTTGATGGCGTTGTTTCCCATGCCGATCATACTTTGCTTTAATTGCTCACTTTGGCCCTTCAGCATTGAAACAATCGCGATGATTGCCGCTATGCCGATAATCACGCCAAGCATTGTCAGAATCGATCTTAATTTATGAGAAAAAATGGATTGAAAGGAGATTCGAATATGTTCAAGCATGGCTGATATCCCCTCTCTCATCTAATACCAGCTCTCCGTCTCTGATAAAAACGGTTCTGTCAGCTTTTTTGGCGACGTCCGGGTCGTGGGTTATCATAATAATGGTTTTGCCTTCCCGATGCAGTTCGGAAAACAGTGACAAAATTTGTTCACTTGATTTGGTATCAAGCGCCCCGGTCGGTTCATCAGCTAAAATAAACCTCGGCTGATTGACAAGGGCCCTCGCTATCGCCACCCGCTGCTTTTGGCCGCCGGACAGCTTAGGCGGTTTGTAGGAGACCCTGTCTTTTAATCCGACCTTTTCCAGCGCTTCATATGCCCGTTGCCTTCTCTCTTTTTTCTTCACTTTATTGTAGATCATCGGCAGCTCGACATTTTGTAGCGCGGTGAGACGCGGCAGCAAATGGAAAGTTTGAAACACAAACCCGATTGATTCATTGCGAATTTCGGCTAAAGCTCCGTCTTTCCCTTTCAATATATCGATCTGGTCAAGCGTATAGGTTCCTGAGGTTGGCCTGTCCAAACAGCCGATAATATTCATTAACGTTGACTTTCCAGAACCGGAAGGCCCCATAATAGCTAAAAACTCCCCCGCCTGAACAGTCAGATTGATATGTTTCAAGATTGGAACTTCTTCTTTTCCCAGCTTGTACGACTTCGAAATATTATTCAGTGTCAGCATTGACTGTAACCTGCTTTCCTTCCTTGACCGCGGGATCAGGATAGATCACATAATCTTCCGGCGTCAGGCCGCTCCTAATTTCCACCATGTCATTTTCATCAGTCTCTCCGATTTCAACAGGCTGCTTAACCGCTTTCTGATTCTCATCAGCTTTCCACACGTACGGTTCGCCGTCATCCTGAATGACCATGTCGGACGGCAGCTTGATCGTATCCGCATCAGCATTGTCACTCATCACTTCGATGTTGACATGATAGCCGACTTCAAGACCTTTATGGCTGTCTAATAAAATGGTGAAAGGATAGTTAGAGGACTGGGGATTCATTTCTTCATCAGCAAAGCTTTCTGATTCTTCACCCTCGCCTGCTCCCGCTGGAAGCTTGCCGATCGAGGTGACCTTTCCTTTCCACTCGCCCTCACCGCCTGTTTTCAGCGTGACCCTGACTTTGCTGCCTTTTTTGATCGTGTCCATTAACAGCTCATTGATTTGGCTTTTGACCAGATATTTGCCCGTCGAAACAATCTGGATATACGGGCCCGTTGCCTGGTCACCTGTTGCACCGTCAGCGATATCCTGATTGACGCTTTGAACGATTCCGTCATGCTTGCTTGTAATGACATTGGAACCTTTGTTTTTCGTCAGGCCAGCCAGTTCTTTTTGATGCTGCTTCAGTTCAAGCTGGCTTGTTTTCAAATCGAAATGGGCCTGATCAAGTTCATCTTGAAGCTGGGTTTTCTCTTCTTTTCCTGCCGCTTTCAGCTTCTTTTCCGTTTCCGTTATTGATTTTTGCAAACGGTTGATTTGCAGATTTGTCATTTCAATTTGCAAATTGGCTTGCTCCACTTCATCAGAATGATCCTCGCCCTCATACTCAAAAAGCTTATCGCCCTTTTTAACCTGATCGCCTTCTTTGACGTATGTTTTTTTAATGCTGCCTTTTTCTGAATCTATGTATACTTTCTGCTGTTTCTCAGGTTCAACCTTTCCAGAAAACGTTTGGCCTGATTCTGAATCTCCTCCCATGTATACCGCTACCGATTCAGCATAGGGCTCCGATGATACGGCAACTTGGTTCATGTGAGTAAAAAAGTAAAAACCGCCAGCGCCGATCCCAGCCAATATAAGCACACCGGCACATATCGCACCGCCAATAAGCCATTTTTTCTTCTTGGACACAACGATCTCCTCTTTCTGTAAACTATGTAATATTTTCGAAACATTCTAACCAATATTATCTATTAATTCAAAAAGACTTGCAATCTTTTTATTGAAATGACGGAATCAAATAGAAAAATTGTATTTTCAAAGCCGAATAAAAAAAATCCCGGCTTCAAACCGGGATTTTTTCATACAGTAACTAGCTCTTTTTCATTTTTAATCAAGTCATATGTCAAGCATACAGGTTTATTTGTACGGGGATCAGTCACAATTTCGGCATCAATCTGAAATACCTGCTTCAAAATGTCCGGTGTCATGACCTCCAGTGCAGTTCCTTCCTTGATGACCGTGCCTTTTTTGAGCGCGATCATATAATGAGAAAAACGAGCTGCATGGTTAAGATCATGAATGACCATTAAAATCGTCCGCCCTTGCTCTTTGTTGAGTCTGTCAAGCAGCTGCAGAATTTCAAGCTGATGTGCAAGATCAAGATACGTTGTAGGTTCATCCAGCAGAAGCAGTTCCGTCCCTTGCGCAAGCGCCATGGCAATCCACACGCGTTGACGCTGTCCGCCTGACAATGCCTCAATCGGCCGTTCAGCATATTCAGCCATGCCTGTTTCTTCAAGCGCCCATTTGATAATCCGGCGGTCTTCGTCATTTAATCTGCCGAATCCTGATTGATGCGGAAACCTGCCGTACGACACCAATTCGTGCACTGTTAGGCCGCTCGGCGCTTCAGGTGTCTGTGGAAGAATCGCCATATCTTTTGCAATGTCCTTTGTAGACATTTTATGAATCGCTTTGCCGTTTAAATAGACGGCACCTGCATGTGAACGCATAATTCTGGACATTGTTTTTAAAATCGTTGATTTCCCGCAGCCGTTCGGGCCAATTAAGGTGGTAATTTTCCCTTTAGGAATCGATATATTTAAATCCTCTACAATCACCCTGTCGCCATAACCGATTCCAAGCTGTTCCGTTGATAATGAATTCATATTCGGCCCCCTCCTCTAATTCGCTTTCATCAATAAATAAATAAAGTAAGGCGCACCTAGCACGGAAATGACAAGTCCAACCGGAATTTCTGATGGTGCCAATACATTTCTCGCCAGCGTATCAGCAAGCAAAAACAGGAATGAGCCGATGAAGGCGGAGACCGGTATCAGCGTCTGGTGACGTGGACCGGTCAGCCTTCTAGCCACATGCGGCGCGATCAATCCGAGAAACGCAATGCCCCCCGCAGCTGCCACGCATGAAGCGGCAAGAGTGACCGCTGCCAGAAGAAGAATCCGTCTTTCCCTTTCAACAGCGGTGCCCAGCCCGGTCGCCAATTGGTCTCCGAGCTGCATAATGTTCAAATAGCGCGCCTTATATAAAGTAAACAGAAGCAAGATCACAATCCAAGGGAGAATCGCCCAGATCATATTCCAGCTCGCCCCCCATATTGAGCCGGATATCCAAACCGCGGCTTGCATAAAATCATGAGGGTCCATCTTGAGCTGAAAAATCAGCAACAGGGCATTGAATCCGGCATTCACCCCTATGCCGACTAAAATCAGCCGAATCGGTGTCACGCCTTTTTTCCATGCCAGAATATAAATGAGAAACGCAGCGAGGATTGCTCCTGCCAAAGCACTGAACGGCAGCATAAATGTTCCGAAAAAGCTGAGATCTGAAGCTGACCCTTGAAAAAAGTATATAAAAAGCACTACAGCAAGTGAACCGCCGGCGTTAATTCCGAGAATACCAGGCTCGGCAAGTTCATTTTGAGACACGCTTTGCAAAATGGCTCCAGCTACGGAGATCCCTGCTCCAACAAGCAAAGAAAGGATGATCCTGGGCAGCCTGAACTCAAATAAGACAAGTTCATCACGCGCCGTTCCTTGGCCGAAAAAGACCTGAAGCGTTTTAAGCGGTGCAATTTTGATAACGCCCAAATTGAGACTGACAAAAAAGACCACCACGATAAGCAAAAAGGTCACAGCCATTACAACGAGCGGTTTGTTTGTTTTTGTTTTCATTACAGCCCTCTCCTTTCACGACGTGCCAAATAAAAGAAAAAGGGAACGCCGATAAGAGAAGTCAGCGCGCCGACAGGCGTTTCAAAGGGCGCATTTACGAGTCTGGCCGCTATGTCAGCAAAAACAAGCAAAACAGCACCGAGCACCGCCGAGCAAGGAATGATCCACCTATAATCCACACCGACCAAAAATCGGGTAATATGCGGAATGATCAGCCCGATAAATGCGATGGTGCCGGCTATGGAAACCGCAGCTCCTGTCAAAATCACTACAATAAGCATGCCAATCAGTTTCACCGCTGATGTATATTGTCCAAGCCCTTTTGCCAGATCGTCACCGAGACTTAACACTGTCACAGACCGGGCGATGAAAAACGCGAGCGTTAAACCGACAGCCCCTGCAATAAGCAAAAGCTGGACCCCTGACCATTTCACACCCGCTACCCCGCCTGCGTACCAAAAGCTGATATCCTGAGCGACATCAAAGCGGATTGCAATGGCAGTTGAAATGCCGGTAAAGAAATAAGTAACTGCCGTACCCGCCAGAGCAAGCTTTACAGGCGTAAGTCCGCCCCTTGAAAACATGCCGATGCCCATTACCGTCGATGCACCCAACCCCGCTCCCGCAAAGGACCATAGCACAAGCCCCATTGCAGAAAGCCCGGGAAAAAAGGCAAACGCAATCGAAACAGCAAACGCAGAGCCTGATGTCACACCCATAATCGAAGGCTCTGCCAATGGGTTTCTCGTCATCCCCTGCATGATTGCTCCCGACACTGCCAACAATGCGCCTACAAGCGCGGCAGCCGCCGTTCTCGGCAGCCGAAGATCATGTATAATTTGGTGAGATGTCTTTGTCGGCTGATAATGAAAAATGGCGTCCCATACAGTGCGCAAATGAATATCCGCTGCACCGAGGGATATGGATAAAAATGCGCCAAGGCAAAGCAGGCATAGACCTGCAATAAGGACGATGACCGCGCCATATGTCCTTGACGTCCATTGGATTTCTTCTGATGCAGTCTGTATATTTTTATGTTGACTCAACTGCCGTACTTCCTTTCTGTTACTGATAATGATTATCAATTGCTGTTTCAGTATATCACTTTTTTCAGCTGATTTAATAGAGTGTTTTGAACAAAAATGAAAATGCATTTGCAAAAATATCGTGTCAACCGGCACTTGCAGTGGTATAATCACAGATGATAATGATTCTCTTTTTCATTTATTTTTTAGAAAGAAGGTATGAGATATGACACATATATACAAGAAACTCGGAGCCGCGTTTTTTGCCCTGTTATTGATTGCAGCGCTGGCAGCCTGCGGGAATAACTCAGAAAGCAAAGGTTCTGCCTCTGATTCAAAAGGCGCAGAAACCTTTACATACAAGGCTGAAAACGGAAATGTAAAAATCCCAAAGCATCCTAAACGGGTGGTTGTCATGGCAGACGGCTATTACGGCTACTTCAAAACACTCGGCATCAACGTTGTCGGTGCGCCTGAGAATGTATTTAAAAACCCTTACTACAAAGGAAAAACCGACGGCGTCGAAAACATCGGAGACGGCACTTCGGTTGAAAAGGTCATTGATTTGAACCCTGACCTGATTATCGTCTGGACAACACAGGGCGCTGATATTAAAAAGCTTGAAAAAATTGCGCCGACTGTCGCAGTAAAATACGATAAGCTCGACAACATCGAACAGCTGAAAGAATTTGCAAAAATGACAGGAACTGAAGATAAAGCTGAAAAATGGCTGGCTGAGTGGGATAAAAAAGTTGCGGCAGCTAAAATAAAAATCAAAAAAGCGGTCGGTGACAAAACCATTTCCATTATGCAAACGAACGGAAAAGACATTTACGTATTCGGTAAAGACTTTGGAAGAGGCGGAAGCATTATTTACAAAGACCTCGGCCTGCAGGCTACAAAGCTGACAAAAGAAAAAGCCATTGACCAGGGGCCAGGTTATACAAGTATTTCACTAGAGAAGCTCCCTGACTTCGCCGGGGATTACATTTTCGCGGGTCCATGGCAATCAGGCGGTGATGATGGCGGCGTATTTGACAGCTCCATTTGGAAGAACCTGAACGCCGTTAAAAATGGCCATGTCTACAAGATGGATCCGATTGGCTTCTATTTCACAGACCCGATTTCATTAGAAGGCCAACTGAAGTTTATTACGGAAAGCTTGACTAAATAAACAAAAGAGCCGCCTGCCCGCGGCTCTTTTACTGATTTATAAGAACGGCTCAATTTGAATCATATCAGATATTTTCTTTGAGCCATTCATATTAAGCTGCCTCCTCATCGCGATCAGTTTTTTTATGCTGGAGAGACTGAAAAACGTTTTTTGCATATTCGATTGTGCCTTAAGGTTTTTCTTTCGATTTCAGCTTTCCTGTCAGCTAGGTTAACGAACGGATTCCTAACAGGAGAAATTGTGATTTTATAAAAAAGACACCTGAGCAAATCAGGTGTCTTTTCATTATGCTTGTTTTTCTTTCTGGAACTTTTTACTCACAAATGGATAAACGATCAAGCCGACAAAGAATAAACCGATGCCGAGGATAAATGTCGTTAAATCTGCTGTGCCTGTTACGATAACAAACACGGAGTATGCACACGCCAGTATCGCGATCAATCCGTCTCTTACACGGGAGCCTTTCAGCTGGTCATACGTTTCACCTTTGATGACTAGCTTCAAGCTGTAGATTGCAGATACCAGATACGGAATTAAATATGCAAGTGTAGCCGCTGTCGTTAAAAATGTAAATGCGTCACTTATTGTCCGGGAAATAACCGAGAAAATGAAGACCTGTGACATGACGTTTGTAATAATGAGTGCAATGACCGGACTTCCCTTTTTATTCGTTTTTGCAAAAAATGCCGGGAAATCTCCTGCTTTAGCGGCTTGGTATGGCACCTCAGAGCCAAGCAAAATCCAGCCGAGCATCGTTCCGAATAAACAAAGGATAGCCAAAAGCGCCATAATCACGCTTCCCGCGTTTCCAACAATCGCATAGAGTACATCAACAAATGGTTTTTCAGAGCCGACAAGCTTATCATGCGGCAGAACACCCATCGTAATTAAAGTCACAATAATATATATGCTCAAGGCAATCAGCAAGCCGGTAATTGTCGCACGTTTCACATCACGCTGAGAGCGCGCACGGCCGGACAGGATCACCGCGGATTCAATTCCGACAAACGCCCACAGTGTAGAAATCGCGGCGTTATGAACCTGGCCGCCAATTCCAATGCTTGTGCCGTTTTCTCCTTGAACCGGGAAATAAAAATGACCGAATAATGTCGTTTGAAACACAAACAAACCGGCAACGATAAAGAAGACAAAACCTAATACTTTAGAAAGCGTTGTGACAAAGTTTAATTTACTTGCGCCGTTAATGCTGGCAACAAGAATCGCGTGCGTTCCCCATAACAAGATCGTACATACGGCAAACGTCAGTAATTGGCCGAGTGTCACCTCTTGCCCGCCGATCGAAAACATCTCACGTTTATCAACCAAGATCGGGAAGAACGAAGTCAAGTAACCGGCGAGACTTGTGATGATTGCCACGTTACTGATCCAGCTCGCCACCCAGTAGCCCCACACCATTGTGAAACCTGCAGCGTTGCCTTTTTTCGGGTCAGAAAACAGCGCTCTTGCATAACTTTGCGGTCCCGCTGTCAGTTCAGGCTTGCGAATGGACAAGTGTCCGAACACAAGTGCAATCATCAGCACGCCGGCACCTGTCAAAAGCCAGGCGGACGTAGCTCCAAACGGACTCGCAATTGAAGCAAGCGAGCTCGGCAAGGAGAAAATTCCTGATCCAACCATATTTCCAACGACAAACGCCGTTAATAACCAAAAACCCCATTTTTTTGTCTGTTCCATTCCAGTACCTCCATGATTCTTTGTACGGACCAGACCCCGAGATCATATAAACGCAAAAAAAGCCTGAACAAAAGTCCATGCTTAAAGAAACACACACCCTTGATCTCCGGATAGCCCTCCGCGAAAAAGCACGCGGCAGTCCTGCACTTATTCAGATACAGTCCCAGCATAGAGAAGGATCGGCTTTCTCCACACTTCGGCGCTGATGCCTTTTACACATGTTTAACAGCCCCTGTCAGCCTGGCATGTGTGACTCATCATCCGCGCAACCTCTACCTCACTGAGAAAGAGTGAGGATTTAATTATTCAGTTACTCCCAGAAGGTTATCAAAGAAAGGATGATCTGTCAAAGGGAACAGATGGAAAATACGGATAGAGCCAAGCCCTATCCGCATGTGGTTATCGATTATTTTTCTTTTTTTGCACAGCTTCTTGAAGCGGATCATCTTTTAGAGCTGAACCAGCATCTTCAAGAGCTCCTTGGATTACGTTTTTTTCTTTTTCGGAACGTTTTCCTTTATCTTTATTAAAGAAACCCATTCGTATCACCTCTTTTAAAAAATAGGTACATGTTTAAGATGCCTCTTTCCTGAAAAATTATGCGGGATATTTTTTATCGTCCAAAGTCCTGTTGATCAAACATACATTCTCTTGATATATTTGTAATTCAGAGATTTTTTGCAAAAGATAAAAGGAGAAGCGGCAAATGACAGGAAAAACACACATCATGGGAGGCATCGCTTCTTGTACGGCAGCGGCTTATTATTATGGATTTGATCCAGTGCTTATGGCTGCGTCAGGCGCGGTTGGAGCATTAATACCCGATATCTGCCACACACAAAGCAAAATTGGGAGAAAATTTCCTATTTTATCGAAAGTGGTCAGCTCCGTTTTTGGCCATCGTACCTTTACACACAGCTTACTGTTTATGCTCATCATGTTTTTTATCACTTCTACATACATTCCAGATAAAAACATATCAGCCGGCCTGATGATCGGAATGGCGAGCCACTTGATTCTTGACGCTTGGACGGTGAACGGAATCAAATTATTATTCCCTTCAACGATCCGCGTTCGGCTTCCATTATATATGAAGACAGGCAGTTTTTCTGAGCAGCTCGTGCTAGCCGGCCTGACCCTTGCTTCATGTTACTACTTTTATATGCTGTTTCATGGGCGCATGTTTTAAACATGAGTGCTGAGACTTGTCTGAACCGGCTGTTTTTAGTAGGTTTTACTTAAGAAGCATTTCATGCAGATGATCAAGAAAACGTGAGGAGTCATATTGATGAAAGGAACCTTTTTTCACAATCAGCGGTTTTTATGTTTTTCGATCTTATTTATGTGGATCAAAACGTATGTGATATATAAACTCGGCTTTGATTTGCAAATCGATACTCTGTTGGAGGAGCTAATGCTGCTGGTCAACCCGCTCAGCTTTATTCTTCCTTTATTCGGGATCGGCCTGCTTCTGAAAGGAAACAAGCAGCGGGCCTTTTTGCTGATTGCCAATCTGGTTCTGACTGTCATCTTGATCTCCAATACGATTTTTTACGGCTTTTATATCGATTTTATTACCATTCCGGTTTTATTTCAGGCCAGCAACATGAGCGATATGGGCAGCAGTGTAAAAGAACTGTTCCATCCTCTGTTTATCGCCCTGTTTGTGGACTTGGTTTTTCTGCTGCTGTTCGCCAGAAAAACCAAACACCCACAGACAAAAGCCGCTCCCCGCACGATCAAACGGTACTATGCAGCTTCCTGCGGCATGCTTTTATGCACACTGGCACTTGCAGAAGTACAGCAGCCGAAGCTTTTGGCACATTCTTTTGACCGGGAAATGCTAGTCAAAAGCATCGGTCTGTTTCAGTTCCATATTTACGATACAATTTCTCAGACTGTTAATATCAGCGCGAAAGCTTTTGCCGATGAAGACAGTATAACTGCCATTAAAAACTACACAGAGGCTGATTACAGCAAGCCTGATCAAAGCAAATTCGGTCTTGCAAAGGGGCGCAATGTCATCTTTGTAACACTTGAGTCGACCCAAAGCTTTGTTCTGAATGAAAAAGTAAATGGAAAAGAAATTACCCCATTTATGAATGATCTCATTAAAAAAAGCTATTCCTTTGATCATTTCTATCAGCAAACAGAACAAGGCAAAACATCAGATTCAGAATTTATCGTCGCTAACTCACTGTATCCTTCCCTTAGCGGCGCCGTCTTTTTCACGAAAAGCGACCATCAATTTCATACGATGTATAAATCGCTGAAACAGCACGATTATTATTCAGCCGTCTTTCATGCTAACCATAAAACATTTTGGAACAGAGATGTCATGTACGATACGTTTGGCATTGACCGCTTTTTTGATGTTGATGATTTTCATGTCACTCCCGGGACATCGACAAGCTGGGGCTTAAAAGACAAAGAATTTTTAGAGCAGTCCGCCGAAAAGCTGAAAAGCCTGCCGCAGCCGTTCTACAGCAGTTTTATCACGTTAACGAATCATTTTCCGTTTGAGATTGATGAAAAGGATCAGCTGATAGATGAATTCGATTCAAGCAGTGATCTGTTAAACCGCTATGTGACCACGGTTCGCTATGAGGATGAAGCATTGAAGCATTTTATCCAAAAACTGAAAGACGAAGGCTTATACGAAAATTCGATGATCGTATTTATGGGAGATCATTACGGCATTTCTGAAGCCCATAACGAGGCAATGGCTGAGTTTTTAGGGAAAGACGAAATCACACCGTATGACAACGTTCAGCTCCAGCGGGTGCCGTTTATCATACATATCCCGGGAATCACCGATCAAAAGCCGGAAACCATCCCTGATGCCGGGGGACAGGTCGACGTCAGGCCGACGCTGATGCATTTGCTCGGCGTTGAGACAAAAGGCGATATCCAATTCGGCAATGATTTGCTGTCGGGCGACCGCACCCCATTCGCCGTTCTGCGAAACGGCAGCTTTATTACGAACGATTATATATACACAAAGAACACGTGCTATAGCCAAAAAACAGGTGAAGTGCTGGAAGATCAGGATGCGTGCCTCCCTTATAAGGAGAAAGCAAACGAAGAGCTTTCTCTCTCTGATAAAATTTTAAATGGTGACCTGCTCAGGTTTTCCGAATGAAAAAATCCCTCTATCAAGAGGGATTTTTTACGTTTCCAATATCACCTTGCCAGTCAGCTTCGTTTCATAGCCGTTTAAATGAGACAAATTCGCCTTGTAGTCCTCAGAATTCAAAATCTCCTTCACGGCTTTCAGCAGCTGCTCATGTTTTTTCAAAACAACGATATCATATTGTTCGTCGATGAGCGGGATAAAATCAACACGTCCCATATGTGCCGCGTGCTGTGCCCCGATTCCCACGTCAGCCTGTCCGCTTGAAACTTGTGAAGCGGCAGCATAATGATCAGTCACGATATCGCCATATCCCTTTACATCAGCCGGATTCACACCAAGCAAGCCAAGCTGTTCATCAAGGAGCACCCTTGCGCCAGAACCCTTTTCCCTGTTGATGATCCGGATATCGGCTCTTTTCAAGTCTTTCCAGCCTTGAATGTTTTTCGGATTCCCTTTTTGCACATACAGTCCTGCTTTGCGGAGAACGACATTGATGAGACAAAACGGTTCACCTGTCAAAATCCGTTTTACATAAGGCGCGTTATACTGGCCCGTTTCAGCATCGTACAAATGGAGGCTGACAATGTCACACTTGCCTTGATACATATCAATCAGGCTGTTTAAGCTTCCTTTGTATTTACGGAGCGGCGTCTCCTGAATGGCACTCTCCAAATGCTTGCTGAGGAGATCCATCGAAATGTCCTGTCCGCTGATCATGACATTCGGTCTGCCGTCCGGCTCAGCCTCCTGCACCTGTTTCGGCGCTTCTGTTGCAGCTATGGGCTGAGACATTCTCATATTCGTTTTATATTGCTTTAAATCTTCTTCATCCACACGCATCTGCCTTCCGACACGGTAAGCAGGCAGCACGCCTTTTTTAATCAAATCATAAACGGTCAGCTTTGATACCTTCAGCAGACCTGCAACTTCTTCTATCGTATAGGAAGAGGTTTCATTCATCATCATCACTCTCCTATTTTATTATACCTTTTCGCCGAATGTAAAAAAACCCACATAAACCAAACATAATCAGTTATAATTAGTTATATCTAATGATAAGGGGTGCAATCATGTTTAAGAAGTATTCTATTTTCATCGCAGCCTTAACCGCTTTTCTGCTTGCAGCAGGCTGTTCTTCAAACCAGTCTTCAACGGACAGCGAGAAAAAAGTAACGTTAACCATCTCAGCTGCCGCCAGCGCGCAGGATGCACTTGAGGAAATCCAAAAAAATTATGAAAAAGAGCATCAAAATATTACCATCCAAGATAACTATGGCTCATCCGGCGCCTTGCAAAAACAGATTTCTCAAGGAGCAGGAGCAGATCTGTTCTTCTCAGCTGCTGAGGATAAATTTAAAAAGCTGGTGGATGATGGAGATATCGCAAAAAAAGACAGCACTGATTTAGTCGGTAATGAAATTGTACTGGTCGTACCGAAAAACGGAGATTCACCTGTGACAAGCTTCAGCAATCTGGCTGAATCAGAAAAAATCGCCCTTGGCACCCCGGAATCCGTACCGGCAGGAGCTTATGGGAAAGAATCACTGACAAAGCTGTCTTTATGGGACAAAGTGAAGGATAAAATTGTGTATGGAAAAGACGTTCGCCAAGTTCTTTCTTATGTTGAAACCGGCAATGTAGACGCAGGTATTGTTTATAAAACAGATGCCCTGGTCTCGAAAAAGGTCAACATTATTGACGAGGCAAAAGCAGATACACACAGCCCAATTGTCTATCCGTTAGGAATCGTAAAAGATACAAAACACCGTAAGGAAGCGAAGGAATTTTACGAATACCTGCAATCTGATGAAGCAATGAAAGTATTTGAGAAATATGGCTTTACTGCCGAGTAGCATAAGCGCTTCAGAATTTTTCACACCCGTTGTGCTTTCCTTTCAGGTGGCGGCAGTTGCCGGAATTGTTGTCATTATTCTCGGAACACTTGCTGGAGCATGGATGTCACGGGCATCATTTTTCGGAAAAACGGCACTCGAAACATGTTTTATGCTTCCGCTCGTTCTTCCGCCTACTGTTGTCGGTTTTATTTTGATCGTCATTTTCGGAAAGCACAGCTTCATCGGACAAGCCATCGAGTGGATCTTCCGGCAGCCTGTCATTTTCACCTGGTGGGCCGCTGTGATCGCCTCGGCTGTTGTAGCCTTTCCGCTTATGTATCAATCAGCCAAAACCGGATTTGCTGACATTGACCCCGATATACAAGGTGCGGCAATGGTAGACGGCGCAAGCAGATGGAAAGTGTTTATCCATATCTCCGTCCCGCTTGCCTATCCTTCATTGCTGACCGGAAGCATCCTCAGCCTTGCGCGGGCGCTCGGAGAATTTGGCGCAACACTCATGTTTGCAGGGAACATCCCCGGTGTTACGCAAACACTGCCGACGGCGATATATGTCGCATTGGATTCCGGCAACAATACCCTTGCCTGGGCGTGGGTCGTCTGTATTGTTGTCATTTCCTTTTTGATGCTGTTTTTCATTCAACAGAAAAAAACGCACTAAAAAAACTCCCCGCAACGGGGAGTTTTTTGATTAAAACAGAAGCTCATCAGGATTTGGGCCGACACGCTCATCTTTATTTAATGCGTCAATTTTGTCCATGTCTTCTTGAGACAATTCGAAATCAAAAATATCAGCGTTTTCGATGATACGGTGTTCTTTAATGGATTTTGGAATGGTTACAACTTCATGCTGCAGATCCCAGCGCAAAATCACTTGAGCCACAGATTTATTGTGTTTTTCAGCAATCTGTGTCAGTACTTCGTTATCCAAAAGCTGTCCCTGCATGAGCGGAGACCACGCTTCCAGCTGAATGCCTTGCGCTTTGCAGTAATCTCTTAATTCTTTTTGCGTCAAGCGAGGGTGAAATTCAACTTGGTTCACCATCGGTTTGATTTCAGCATCTTTCAACAGCTCTTCTAAATGATGTACTTGGAAGTTGCTGACGCCGATCGCGCGGATTTTGCCGTCCTTGTACAGCTTTTCAAGCGCACGCCATGTATCTTTATATTTATCTTTGCCAGGCCAATGGATCAAATATAAATCTAAGTAATCAAGCTGCAATCTTTCCAGGCTTTTTTCAAAGGCAGCAAGCGTTGTTTCGTAGCCTTGATCTTCATTCCACACTTTTGATGTGATGAAGAGCTCTTCTCTTGCCACACCGGATTCTTTAATCCCGATGCCAACGCCTTCTTCATTTTTGTAGATCGCTGCTGTATCAATACTGCGATAGCCATTTTTAATTGCCGCTTTCACTGATTCAGTCGCTTCATTACCATTTTCTACTTTAAAAACACCCAGACCGAACCAAGGCATTTCAACTCCGTTATGTAACTTTACAGTATCTTTTAAACTTGTTGGCACTTGAACATCCACCCTTTCACTGAAATGTAAGCGTCTATATTATCTCACATTCCTCTCAGCCGATACCAATAATACGCTTAAGACCCTCTTTTTGCTTCTTTTTTCACAGCACAGGCAAATTCAAACACTATTTTTTTCCTATTTTAACAATATTGAGATTACAAATACATTGAGCAGGGTATGCGTGTAGTGTAACCAAATGAAAACAAAGGAGGAAACAACTTGAAACGTATTCGTATCCCAATGACACTTGCTCTTGGTGCCGCTTTGACAATTGCCCCTTTGTCCTTTGCTTCCGCTGAAGAAAATCCTGCTCCGAAGATGTCGCAGACAACTACTGCTGGAACAACTGCCGCTGATGTAGGTTTAAACGTCAACCTGGATGTACTTGGAATTGCCAACCAGATCGCTGATGCTATCAAATCCGCACAGAACAGGGATGGGTTTGTGAAAAACCTCATGGAGTCTTCCTTCTACGCGTCCGGCCAAAAATATAACGTCATGGTCTTTAATTTAAGCCAGGAATATGAAGATCATTTGAACGGTGTGCAATTTTACGGCTCAGCCGTTTACGACGGCATTACGTATGGCATTTGGGTATTTGAAGACGGAACCTTTACAAACAAAGGCGATGGCGGCTGGATCAACTGGGCCTTCAGAGGCTGGTTCGACCGGGATGGCAGCACTGTCGCATTTCATCGCCCTTAATATAAAAAAAGCTGGCGCTCTAACGCCAGCTTTTTTGCTGCATTTATTCGCCGCCTTCAAGCATGGCGGCTTCGACATCATTAATGTATTGGCGAAGCTCATGGGAGATGTCCCGGGAAATTTCTCTTTCCTCGAAAAGTGTTTGAATTTCATTTCTGATCGCCTGTACAGCCTTCAGCTTCACTTCCAGCTTCTGATTTTCAAAATGGGCGCTTGATTTCAGCTCATGATGGCTGTGCTCCAGCCTGAAAATTAACTGTTTATAGAATGTAATGACAGATAAAAACACTTCTTTATGCTCTTCCGTCTTGTGTTTTTCCAGATATTCTATCGCTGCTTTTGCCGTTTTCACTCTTGTTGCCCGTATCAATCCCGCTTCATTTAAAATCGACATCTCCGGCTTTTTATGTTCACCGAAGAAAATCCAATACATCAGCCTCTTGAGCCTTGTTTTTGATAATCCGACTTTAAACGGGTTCGCATACAAAATTTCCAACTCGTTAAATCGTTCTTGCAGCACATTTGCTGTTTCTTCCGGGATGTCTCCCCGCTCCAGCATTTTCATCAGCGCCTCTTGCTCTGCCTTAACCCCTTGGGCACGGACTTTACGCTCGTGCTTTTTGATGCGATTAGACGATGTATATTGCTGAAAACGAAGATTTTTCATTTTCTCATTGTATTCAGCTATCACCGCAAGAGAGGCCGTTTTGTTTGTCTCATTCATGTCCTCTTTAATCGTTTGAAGGGCTGTTTTGATCAATTTGCGTCTCGCCGTCAGCAGCTTCTTGTTTCGTTCCTCGTCCTCTTCTTCTTTTTCAGTCAGAATCGGCAGCACAACGGTAGCAATGACAAGCGTGCATAAAATGACGCCGGCTGCTAAAAAGAGAATCAGATTTCTTTCCGGAAACGGCGTGCCGTCCTCCAGGAAATACGGAATGGAAAAAGAACCTGCAAGCGTTACTGCTCCACGCACACCGGAAATCGAAATTAACAGCGTCGAACGAAGACCCGGTTTATAGATGTTCTGATCTTTATTAAAGAACCATTTGCCGTTCCAGAAGAACAGCACCCACAGGAATCTGAGGAGCATTAACGTAAATGTGATGACTAGGATATAGCCGATCACCTTCATGTTGCTGATGGCAGTGTCGTTAAAGATAACAGAAATAACATCAGGGATTTGCGTGCCGAGAATAACGAAGACCAAGCCGTTCAAAATAAATAAAATAATGTTCCACGTACTTGAGGAGACGATTTGCAGCTTGATCATCGTTGATTCCAGACGATCCTGCTCAACCGCATGGGTAATACCGCCAGCCACAACAGCTAAAATGCCGGAAACGCCGATTTCTTCAGCTGCCAAATAAATCACAAATGGCGTCAGAATTTGAATCAGCATATGCATCGTGACATCCTGCATGCCAAGGCGGCGCAAAAGTAGGCGAAAACGAATAATCAAAAATGAAATGACAACCCCGCACAGCAAGCCTCCGAGAGAAATAAAGACAAAGCTGACAGCCGCTTGTGCTAATGAAAATGCACCAGTCACTGCCGCTGCAATCGCAAACTTAAAGGCCACCAGACCTGATGCGTCATTCATCAGCCCCTCACCTTCCAGCAGGCGAAGAATCCCTTTCGGCATTTTCACTCTTCCTGATAATGCGCTGACAGCGACGACATCAGTCGGTGAAAGAATGGCCGCAAGTCCAAAGGCCGCTGCCAGCGGAATAGCAGGAATCATCCAGTGAATCGTGTAGCCGCCTACAATCACAGTCGCAAATACAAGGCCGAGTGCAAGCAATAAAATGGGAGCCCTTAAATTCCAAAGCTCTGCCCGCGGTGTCCTCTTTCCATCATTAAATAGCAGAGGCGCGATAAACAGAACAAAAAACAATTCGGTGTTTAATTCAAAATGAAGTCCCTGTGGAAATGAGGCGGCAAGAATCCCAAGAGCCACTTGAATCAGCGGCACCGGAATAAACGGAATAAACCGGTTCACGATATTAGAAATCGCAATAATCGTTAATAATACGAGCACAACTAAAAATATGTCCAAATGCATGACCTCCTTCGTCTGTTGTGTGTCGGCATGATGAGCCAAAAAATCTGTTTGTCTAAAAGCCCTTGAGCTAGGGTGGCCTTGCATCCGCTACGTGGTTTCGCAGGAGTTTCCTCCACACTTGTCTTCTTTTATAGTACCCTTTTTAGGGTATTTTTTCTCATGATATGCTCACAGTGAACTTTTTTGCAGCAGAGCAAATTACAGAAAAAAGAGACAGGAAGCTACTCCCTGTCTCTCGTCTTTCTTTCTCAGTCATGAAAATTCGTACCGTCAGTTGTTGCTTTGATAATGCCCGCGCGGATGACAAAGTCACCGAAATGCTCGCCTTCCTCGCGTTCTTTCGCATAACGGGAAAGAAGGATGCGCAGCTCGCTTAAAATGTCTGCTTCACCGATGTTTTCACGGTACATTTTGCTTAAACGGCTTCCGTCAAACGCAGCGCCAAGATACATATTATATTTGCCCGGCGCCTTTCCGATAAATCCGATCTCACCGAGTGCATGACGTGCACAGCCGTTCGGACACCCTGTCATGCGAATGGTGATTTCCTGATCACGAAGGCCGTTTTCGTCAATAATCTCTTCAATCTTATCTAACAGGGTCGGCAAATAACGTTCTGCTTCAGCCATTGCCAATCCGCAGGTCGGAAGAGCGACGCACGCCATCGAGCTGCGGCGGAGCGCTGAATGGTGCTTGCCGTCAGTTAGTCCGTATTGTTCAATTAAAGCACTGATTTCTTCTTTTTTATCGCTTGAAACGTTCGCAATCATTAAGTTTTGATTGGCTGTCAGCCGGAACTCACCTGTATGAACTTTGGCGATTTCCCGCAAGCCCGTCATCAGCTTATAATCATCGTAATCCGTTATACGGCCGCCTTCGACAAACAGCGTAAAATGCCATTTATCCTCGATGCCTTCCACCCAGCCGTAGCGGTCGCCGTTATGATCGAAATGATACGGCTTCGCTGCTTCCAGGCTCCAGCCGAGACGGTTTTCCAATTCTTCTTTTACGTTTTCTAAACCGAGGCGGTCAACTGTGTATTTGAACCGCGCATTTTTACGGACAGAACGGTTGCCGTAATCACGCTGAATCGTAATCGTTTTTTCAGCAACGTCATACATTTGCTCAGGCCGGCAGAATCCGATCACCTTGGCTAATTGCGGATATGTCGCAGTATCGCCATGCGTCATTCCCATACCGCCGCCGATTGCCACGTTAAAACCGATCAGCTTGCCATCCTCGACAATCGCAATGAATCCGAGATCTTGTGAAAAGACGTCAATATCATTAGACGGCGGAACGGCAATACCGATTTTAAACTTCCGCGGCAGATAGAGCGGTCCGTACATTGGCTCGACTTCTTCCTCCGGCGTGCCGGCAACTCTTTCCTCATCAAGCCAAATTTCATGATATGCTCTCGTCCGCGGCAGCAGATCATCACTTAATTTTTTAGACCACTCGTATACCTCTGAGTGGATTTCAGATTGATAAGGGTTTGATGCACACATGACGTTACGGTTTACGTCTCCGCAGGCTGCGATCGTATCCAAAAGTGCTGAGTGGATCGTCTGAATGGTTTTCTTCATGTTCCATTTCAGAATCCCGTGCATTTGGAACGTTTCACGTGTCGTCAATTTTAATGTGCCGTTCCCGTATTTCTGGGACAGGTCATCCATGACAAGCCATTGTTCAGGCGTCGAGACGCCCCCTGGCATACGCACGCGCAGCATGAACTGATATGCGGGCTCAAGCTTCTGCTTTTGGCGTTCATTTCGAAGGTCGCGGTCATCCTGCAAATAACTGCCGTGGTGTTTCATCAGGCGGTTGTCATCATCCGGAATTCCGGCACTGATTCGATCGAGCATCACTTCTTTCAGCGTGCCGCGCAAATAATCACTTTCTTTTTTAATGCGTTCAACATCACTTGGAGAGCCGTCCGGTGCTTTTAGAATTTTGGTCACCATGTTGAAAAACTCCTTTCAAGTCAAATCAATATACATCACGCTGATAGCGTTTTTGCTGCTGCATATCGGCAAGATAAGCCTCCGCTTCTTCGCGGCTCATATTGCCTTCTTTTTCGATAATTTCAAGTAATGTGTGATGGACGTCATGCGCCATATGCTTTTCATCTCCGCAAATGTAAACAGCCGCTCCTTCTTGAAGCCAATCAAACAATTCTGCGCTATGTTCAAGCATGCGGTGCTGCACATATACTTTTTCTTCCGTATCACGTGAGAACGCCACATCCATTTTTGTCAGCACACCGTCTTTGAGCCAATTCTGCCACTCTGTCTGGTAAAGGAAATCCGTGACAAAGTGCTGATCGCCAAAGAACATCCATGCCTTTCCTTCCGCTCCCGTCTCCTCACGCTCCTGCATAAAGGAACGGAAAGGTGCGACGCCTGTCCCAGGGCCCACCATGATAATCGGTGTTTCAGGGTCTTTCGGAAGCTTAAAGTTTTGATTGTGCTGTACATAAACCGGCAGTGTGTCACCCGGCTGCAGACGTTCCGCGCACAAAATCGAGCAGACGCCTTTTCGTTCACGGCCGTGCGCATCGTAGCGGACTGCGCCGATTGTTACATGCACTTCATCCGGATTTGCGGATAAACTGCTTGCAATCGAATAAAGGCGGGCAGGCATTTTTCGCAAAATCGAGACAAACTCCTGCGCAGATACACTAAATGGGCCATAGTCACGGACGAGATCAAGCAAATCGCGCCCTTCAATATAGGCTTTTACATTCTCCTCATTTCCCGGGGCTAAAAGCTCTCTAAGCTCATCGTTCCCTGTCAGCTGGGCTGCCTGTTCAAGAAGCGGTTTTGTGAGAACGGTAATCTCATAGTGAGAAATCAGCGCTTCTTTCAGCGGACGGACATCACCTTGCTTATTAAGCGTCACAATTTCTTCCGGGTCCCAATTCATTTCCTTAAGGAGCAGCTCGACAAGTTCCGGATCGTTTTCCGGATAGACGCCGAGGCTGTCACCAGGCTCGTAAGTCAGGCCAGATCCTTCAAGAGACAGCTCCACATGGCGTGTTTCTTTATTTGATCCTCTGCCGTTTAAATTTAAATTTTCTAACACTTCAGCCCGAAACGGGTTTGTTCTGGAATACGAAGACTCACCGGTTTGAGACACAGCCGCCGGCGCAGGCGCGGCGCTTCCGCCCCCAGCTTCATTTAATCCTTTCAATACACCCTCAAGCCATTCGGCTGCCGGTTCATCATAGTCAAGATCGCAATCAACGCGCGGAGAAATCCGTTTTCCGCCGAGTTCTTCTAAGCGCTGATCAAATTCTTTTCCTGTCTGGCAGAAAAATTCGTACGAACTGTCACCAAGCGCCAAAACGGAAAAGCGCAGATCTTCAAGCTTAGGCGCCCGTCTTCCGTGCAGAAATTCGTGAAACGACAGCGCGTTATCAGGCGGCTCACCTTCTCCATGCGTACTGACGACGATTAAAAGATTGTTTACCTTCTTCAGCTGATTCGGCTTAAAATCGCTCATGGATGAGACGGTCACTTGAAAACCGCTCTGTTCAAGCTGCTTGCCGGCATTTTCTGCAAGCCCCTGTGCGTTTCCCGTCTGTGAACCATAAAGAACGGTCACTTCTTTTGAAACGGCCGGTGCCGCCGCTTCCGCAGACACAGCTGCCGCCGGCGCACCCGCAGTTTCTTGGGCGGAAACAGATTGAGCGGATAAATATCCGCTCAGCCAGATTTTCTGGGATTCGGTCAAGGTCGGCAGAAGGCGGTTAAGGAGCTCTGCCTGCTCCTGATTAAACGGACTGTTCATTACCTGAAGTTGCAACATATCCACCTCACAAAGTTATAAACTGATCGAAAATTGCATCTAATTGAACTTTACCGGAATACTAGGCTTAAGTAAAATATATTTACATGATGATAACTATTAAGAATCCTAATGATAAAACGGCTATGCTTCATGTAAATAAAAAAAAGAGAAGGACTCCCTTCTCTTCATTCAGCATTCTGATATAAGCGAGACGGCACAGCTGTTACAAACGGACTGGCTGCACCTGTATAAAATACCGCCAGCATGTGCATCGCACGGGTGCACGCAGTATATAAAAGCCTGCGGTCGTGCTCTGTATGATAGTGTTCTTCAGATGCATCATAGACAAGCACTGCGTCAAATTCAATTCCCTTCGCTAAATACACCGGAATCACGCAAACACCCTTTTGGAATGGTTGATTTTCTTTATGAATCAGGCGAACATCTGTATATTCACTCATGTGGGCGTGCGCCTGTATGCATTGCTGCGCAGCCTTGCAGATGACGGCTATTGTTTCGTGCCCTTTTTTCTTGAGCCGTCCAATTTCTTGCGCGAGCTTTTGGCAAAGGCTCTCATGTCCTTCAGTTTTGAAAACGAGCGGCATTTCCCCGGTTCTATTAAACGGCTCAATATCCGCTCCATCTTGAAGCATCGCTTTGGTAAACTCGACAATCTGCCTTGTTGATCTGTATGTTCTCTTTAAACGAACATACTCAGCAGGCTCATCCTCAAAGCACGCATCCATACGCTGATCCCCGTGTATGGTATGCGCGTAGATGGACTGATTGATATCACCGAGCACTGTCATGCTGGCAGCCGGAAAAATGCTTCTCATGTAAGCCATCTGAAACGGTGAATAGTCCTGGGCTTCGTCAATAAATAGATGTTTGATCTTCGTATTTTTCTTTCTGCCCTCAATCAGATCCTGCATATAAAGAAACGGTGCCGCGTCCTCATAGAGCAATTTATTATCCGTAAATGCCGAACGGGTCAGCTCACCTATCGCGGCCATCTTCTCATGCTGAAATTTCCCTCCCCAGCCAGAAAACAATTGCAAATACAGCTGTGAAACATCAAGAAATGCAAGGAGCCTGACTGCCTGCTTGAGCGGTTTGAAAGCTTTTTTCACAATGATGGCGGCAAGCAGCTGCTGCTCTCTTTGATAATCGTTAAACGTACTCTCGCTGAACCGTTTCCTTTCTTGCAGTTTTTTGTACACGTCCAGGTAGTCCTCTTTGTCAAGCAGCTCAGCTTCATGAACGACCCAATCCTTTCGCCGTTCCTTTTTCTCAAGCTTGTTAAGCTCACTCAGCAGCCACTTCGCGGTTTGCTCCATCCGATTCGGAATGGAGTGATTTTGATCCAATGAGTAAAAATAGGATTGAATTTGCTCCTTTGTGATCAGCTTTTGTCCGCGGAATATAATATTTTTAAAAATCATCCCGTCAGAGGAAAGCCGTGTGACGTATTCATTAATGAATTGCTGAAAGGATAAACCCGCCTTCCATGTGATTCCCGCAAGCCTTGTTGGAAAATCGCCTCCCTTTGTTTCGGTCAGGCAATATTCGAGCTGATCAAAGGGGCTTTCACATTTGAACTTGCGGCCAAGACGATGCTCGATATATTCCTGAAACGTCGCCTGCTCCATATTCTCTTCTCCTAACTCCGGCAAAACAGAGGAGACATAGCTGTTAAATAAGAAGTTGGGAGAAAACAAAACGATTTGTCCGGCATCAATGACGCCACGGTGCCTGTATAACAAATAAGCGACACGCTGAAGCGCAGCCGATGTTTTCCCGCTGCCAGCCGCTCCCTGCACGATCAGGATCTTGCTTTTTTCATTACGGATAATCTGATTTTGTTCTTTCTGAATCGTAGACACGATGTTTTTCATTTGGGTATCGGAGTGATGGCTTAATACCTCTTGCAGCATTTCATCACCAATCGTCATATCGGTATTAAACATCGCCTTGAGAGTGCCGTTTTTGATCATAAACTGGCGTTTCAGCACCATTTCCCCTTCTATCGTTTCACCGGGCACCTCGTACTCCGCTTTACCTGGGGAATAATTGTAGTACAAACTTGATATCGGCGCCCTCCAGTCATAAATCAGATAGTGTTCCTCCTTCTCATCCAAACAGGAAGCTAAACCGATATAAATTCGCTCTGCCTGCTCCTCGCCGTTTTCAATAAAATCAATCCGGCCGAAATAAGGCGATTTTTTTAATTGATGAATTCGTTTGAGCTGCTGATCCATGCGCCGATGATTGTGTTCCCGATCAGACAGCAGCTCTGCCTGCTGCTTAATGCTTGCCATCGTTTCAATCGCTTCATGGGCATCATCAAAATTAACCTTAACATCCTCCCAAAAGCTTTTTCTTAATCCGATGATATCATGCTTCAACCCGCCCGCAGACGTTTCCAGAAACCGCTCTTTTTTTTCGAGCTCCTGCAGCACCTCATCTATTCTCGACTGCTCTTCCTTCCATTCCTTATCCTGCTGATTCATGAACGGCACCTCCAGAAAATAGTTGACAAACATAGATGAAATACTGTAAAGTATAATTGGATACATATATCGAATGTATGACGAAACTGGCAAATACAATTTATCTTAGCACATTCACCCAATACCAATCAAGGTTTGGGTTATTTATATGCAGAAAAAACCGATTTCAACTCGAAATCGGTTTTTTCTCTTATGATTTCACATTGATCACTGTTGGAGGTGCTTTTCTTAGGTTGCGAATCTTCTCTTTCATCAGTATCGATTCCTTATTCCATTCAATCTTCGATATAATATTTCTTTTTCATTTTAAAAACACCGCAGAGCTTTACCGTGTTTGTCTGTTCATCTAACGTGAAGAATGACTAAACTGGCTGTTATTGTCATCTTCCATAAAGCAACTACATCCTTGCTATCGTATCTATAGTCGCAGTAAAATAGTCATTTTTCATCCAATTTCGACATATTTCAACAAATTGAAGTTTTTCATTTGGGAGAATAGGACGATGTTACATTATTTCTCTCGGTTTATGATATAAACATGAAGAAAGAATCAGAATTAGTTAGGAGGAAATACTCAGTGAAGAAAAAGCTATCTATGATGTTGCTGGCATTCGTCGTAGCCGTAACAAGTTTTACGGCAATTGACCTAGTAAACAACAAAGCGGAAGCTAAAGATTGGGTTAAAAAAGGGCAAATATGGAGTACTCATTACCATTCGGGCTCATTTAAAAACTATACTTACTCGCCAACATTTCAGATTTATTATCCGGGACGAGGAACTTGGGCCAACATGACAGCAAACGGATCAGGCAGCGGGAAAATTACAGCAACTCTGCAACAAAAGACAAATAAAGGCTGGAAAAATGTTAAAACTTTTTATGCAACGAAAAAAGGCTCTACAAATTTAAGTTACAAACAAGCTTCTAAAAGCTACAAAACAAAATACAGATTCAAATTCACTAACACAGGAACTAAAAAAACCATCAGTTATACCTTTTGGGCTACCTATTAATTTCAAATAGCTTTGCTCTGCGCGGTCAGCATTCGAAAAGGACTTTTTATTTGATCCCGGCAGGCTACCATAAAAGAAACCTCTCCATGACGGAGAGGTTTCTTTTATTTTACTGACTATCTAAGCGAAAAGAACGGTTTGGCAGCTTCCAATTAAACATATAGGAACAAACCCGGCAAACAACGAGCACGAAAAACAGAACGTATAAGCCGAACGAGTTTCCCAGCCAGCCCAAGCCGACGATTAAACCGCCGAGAGCCGCCCAGACTGCATAAATTTCTGCCTTCAGCACAAGCGGTTTGCGCCCGGCAAGAAGGTCACGGATGATTCCGCCCCCGCTTCCCGTCAGCACAGCAGCCACGATCACGGCACTAAGCGGATGGCCCATTTTGACGGCATACAGTGCGCCTTGGATAGCAAAGGCAGCGAGGCCGATCGCATCTGATAAATTGCCCCACTTATTCCAATGCTTCAGCAGCAGCTTCGGAAACAGAAACACAATTGTAATAGATAAAAGCGCGATTTGAAAGTACGCTCCCTGCTCCCATAGCGCTGACACCGGAACACCGATCAGCAAGTTGCGGATCGCTCCTCCTCCAAAAGCGGTGACAATCCCTAATATATAAACTCCTAAAATATCATATTCCTCTTCCATCGCAACAATTGCGCCGCTGACTGCAAACGCAATGATGCCAATCACACTGAGCAGCTCCCAAGCCATTCTGATGACTCCCTTTTATGTTTGTTAAATTTTCTGACGACCTCTAGATTTTATAATCGCTCAAGGGTAAAATCAATAACATTTTTATGAGAAAAAAAGATAAATTTAGAGGGAATACGGCTATTGCTGATGGACATGAGTTTGCGAAATTAAAAAAGCGCCCGGCATACGCGGGCGCTTTTTTTGTTATTCAGATTTTTCGCCTTTCAGCAGGCACATAAAAATGATAATCAGGATAAAAGCAATCAGGGCCAGGAATGGAATCGTAATAAAACCAAACCAGTTAATATATTGGCCCGAGCACGGCACGCCGCTTACACACGGCTTAATGCCGCTAAAGCCGGGCACTTTTTGCTCTAAGTAATGCATGGTCGAAATGAATGCCCCTATAATCGCCATAGGGAGCACATATTTTTTCACTCGTGTGTCCCCTTGAAAGGTGGCGATGCCTAAAATCAGGACGAGCGGATACATGAGAATACGCTGGTACCAGCACAGTTCACATGGAATAAACTTTCTGATTTCACTGAAATACAGGCTGCCCAGCATAGCGATAAGAGCTACAACCCAGGAAGCATATAAAAATACGATTCTATTTTTCATATCGTTACTTCCCTTTCAGCTCTTTTTCTATTGTCTCTTTAATTTCATCATAATCCGCAAAATTTTTGATCACTTTATCATTGACGTAAATCGTCGGTGTTGCCTGTATGTTCATTTTTTGATTAAGGTCAGAATCCTTTTCCACTTGAGAAGCGAATGTTTCCTTATCAAGATTTTCCTTGAGTGTCTCAGGTTTTATCTTTGTGGTGCTTTTTGCAAGATCACCGAGGAGGCCTGGGGTTACCCATTCCTGTTCCGTATCCGGCTGTTTTTCGAACAGCTTTTCATGGAAATCCCAGAAAGAGTCAGGGTCTTCCTTCCATACTTCTTCAGATGCAAGAGCCGCTAATCTTGAACCTTTTCCATGGAACATGACGTTCACGAAAGAAAATTTCACATCGCCCTTATCAATAAAGTCTTTTTGTATTTTTGGAAAGATGTCACTGTTAAACACCTTGCAAGACGGACATTTGTAATCTCCGAATTCTACTACAGTTACCGGTGCATCGTCCTTGCCAAGCACAGGCTGCCCTTTGATAGACGGCTGTCCGGAAACCGCATCATTGCCTTGTTCCGTTTTGTTATTAATGATGACAATGGCTGCTAGCAATACAACAACCACAACCGTAAGGATGACCGCGAATTTCGCAGAAGACTGCTGTTTCTTTTTCACTCCGACACCTCATCGTTTTAAAATTAAAAAAGAAGCGGATCGCAATTGACCCACTTCTTTATTTTAACAAGACAAGCGCCGATAAGAAAACCCCGAAAAAATGAATTCTCTCCGACAATTTATTTGTTTTTGAGACGCATGACGCGCATGGCGTTCGCCACAGCAAGCAGTGTAACGCCGACATCAGAGAAAACAGCTTCCCACATGGTTGCAATTCCAAATGCACCAAGAATAAGAAAGATCGCTTTCACACCTAAAGCAAAGCCGATGTTTTGCCACACGATTCGCCGTGTCCGTTTCGCAATCCGAATCGCTTCCGCTATTTTTGACGGCTGATCTGTCATCAGCACGATGTCTGCGGCTTCTACCGCGGCGTCTGAGCCAAGGCCTCCCATCGCGATCCCTATATCTGCGCGGGCAAGCACCGGTGTATCATTGATACCGTCACCGACAAAAATGAGTTTTTCATTAGGCAAAAGCTTAGCTTCTAATGCTTCGACCTGCGCGACTTTATCTTGCGGCAGCAGCTCTGCATATACCTCACCAATCCCAAGCTGTTTTCCGACGGCTGCTCCCGTTTGTTTCGAATCACCCGTCAGCATAGCGGTTTGTTTGATTCCAAGCGATTTCAGATCAGCAACCGCTTGTGCTGCGTCTTCCTTTACTTCATCCGCTATGATGATTGCTCCGGCATAGCGTTGATCAACAGCAACGTGTACGATTGTTCCAGCATTTTCATCCGGGACATCCTCAATTTGTTCTCTTTCCATGAGCTTTTTATTCCCAGCAAGGATCTCAGTTCCATTTACCTTTGCAAAAATGCCGTGGCCGGAGATTTCTTCGTATGACTCTACCTCATCGGAGGAAAGCATTTTCCCGTAAGCTTTACGCACAGATTCAGCAATCGGATGCTGTGAATGAAGCTCAGCGTATGCCGCCGCTTCAAGTAATCTATCCTTTGTAAAACCTTCCGCGGGTTTGATTTCCGTCACTTCAAAGCTGCCTTTTGTTAGTGTTCCCGTTTTATCAAACACCGCAAATTTGACTTGATTCAAGGCTTCTAAATAATTGCTTCCCTTTACAAGCACTCCGGCCTTTGAGGCCGCTCCGATTCCGCCGAAGAAACCGAGCGGAATAGAGACAACAAGCGCACAAGGACAAGAGATCACTAAAAAGATAAGCGCGCGGTACACCCAATCAGAAAGCGCGGCGCCAGAAAGAACAAGCGGCGGAACAAAGGCCAGCAATACCGCAATGATCACAACAGCAGGTGTATAATACTTGGCAAACTTCGTGATAAAGTTTTCTGTCCGGGCTTTACGGCTGCTCGCATTCTGAACCAAGTCTAATATTTTTGATACTGCTGATTCCTGATAGCCCTTTGTGACTTCAATATGCAGAACGCCGTTTTGATTGATAAAGCCTGACATTACATCTTGTCCTTCCGCAGCTTTTCTCGGAACGGACTCACCTGTTAAAGCAGATGTATCAACCATCGCTGACCCTTGCACGACTTTACCGTCCAGGGGTATGCTTTCTCCCGGATTAACCACAATGATGTCTCCTGTCTGAACGTCCTCCGGGGAAACCTGTTCGATGCCGTTCTTTGTTTTGAGATTGGCGTAATCAGGCCGTATGTCCATTAACGCACTAATTGATTTTCTGGAACGGCTGACCGCGGCTCCTTGAAAAAGCTCACCGATTTGATAAAACAGCATAACGGCGACCCCCTCAGGGTATTGCTGAATCAGAAAGGCGCCGATTGTGGCAAGAGCCATTAAGAAATGCTCATCAAACACCTGACCGCGGATGATGTTTTTGACTGCGCGGATCATAATATCACCGCCGATAATCAAATAAGCACCAAGGAAAAGGAAAAATTCAATGGTTCCCGAATGAACCAAATATGCCGCTGCGCCGAGAATGACAGCCGCCGCCATTCTGATCAGCATATTGACCATTCGATTACGATAGCCATCATCAGCTGATTTCTTTATATGCTTTTGGCGAACCGTTACATGCGGATCAATTGATTTCACTTTTTTCTCTACTTTGTTCGTAACCCATTGCTCTTCTTTCCCATCGGCTGAGACAGTTAAGGTGCTTGCCGCAAAATTTACCGCGCATCCGTCAATGCCTTTTATGCCGTTGACTCCATTTTCGATTTTTTGGGCACAATTGCTGCAATCCAAACCGTCCAGAACGTATTCCTGTTTCACTAGTCTCACCTTACCTTCCGATTTAGGGTTCCCTCTTCAAGACGTATCAATGAGTATTGCATTCATTTTAATATATATGAGCATATACTCATATATAAGTTATACCTATTATATGTTGTTTTCCAAGAAAGTGTCAATAAAAAACAAAAACCGGCATATGGCCGGTTTTTTATTTTACTTTCTGAAGACGAAGAGCATTCAGAACAACGGAAACGGAGCTGAATGCCATTGCTGCTCCTGCTATCCACGGTGCTAAAAATCCAAGTGCTGCGATTGGGATGCCGAGGCTGTTATAGCCAAGCGCCCAGAATAGGTTTTGTTTAATGTTTTTCATTGTCAATCTGCTCATGCGGATTGCGTCGGCAATACTGTTCAGATCGCCGCGAATCAGTGTAATGTCTGCTGTTTCCATGGCAATGTCCGTGCCAGTTCCAATCGCCATGCCGATATCAGCTGTGGCAAGCGCCGGCGCATCGTTAATTCCGTCGCCTACCATTGCTGTCTGGCGGCCTTCTTTTTGCAGGCGGACAATTTCCGCCGCCTTTTGTTCAGGAAGAACTTCCGCAATGATATTCGCAATTCCCGCTTCCTTCGCGATGGCTTCTGCGGTTCTGCGATTGTCTCCTGTCATCATGATGACATCAAGGCCCAACTCTTTCAGACGGGCAACAGCCTTCCGCGACGTGTCCTTAATCGTATCTGCAACCGCTACTAGCCCAGCTGCTTCTCCATCAATGGATACAAGCATAACTGTTTTCCCTTCTGCCTCTAGCTCTTCCATTTTGGCGAGAAGAGCCCCATGCTCGACCTGTTCGCTCTCCATTAATTTTCTTGTGCCGACGAGAATGCTTTTTCCTCCGGCTTCAGCCAAAATGCCTGCGCCGACTTTTGCTTCAAAGCGAGTAAGCTTCGGTATCTCAAGCCCTTTATCTTTCACGCCAGCAATAATCGCTTCGCCAAGCGGATGCTCTGATCCCGTTTCGGCTGCCGCTGCAAATTGAAGCAAATCTGTTTCTTCAAAACGGCCGAATGGAATGGCATCCGTCAGACGCGGCTTCCCATTTGTCACGGTTCCGGTTTTATCAAGAACAATGGTATCGAGACGATGTGTTTTTTCTAAATGCTCGCCGCCTTTAAATAAAATCCCGAATTCAGCAGCGCGTCCAGATCCAGCCATTATGCTCGTCGGAGTGGCAAGACCGAGGGCGCAAGGACAGGCAATGACAAGAACCGCAATGAACTTGCTGATCGCTTCAGCAAAATCGCCAGGAGCCGCCCAAAGGTACCAAATGAGAAAAGTGAGAACGGCAATCCCCAATACAATTGGCACAAAAATGCCTGAAATCTGGTCAGCGAGACGCTGGATCGGCGCTTTTGACCCTTGTGCTTCCTCAACAATTTTGATGATATGAGAAAGCGCAGTATCCTTTCCGACGTTGACAGCTTTAATTTTCAGGAAACCGTTTGCGTTAACGGTTGAACCTGTCACGCTGTCACCAGGATTTTTGTCAACAGGAAGACTTTCTCCTGTAATCATCGATTCGTCAACCGCTGAGCGGCCTTCAACCACTTCTCCGTCGACAGGAATTCGTTCGCCAGGTTTGACGTAAACAATGTCATTAACAAGCACTTCGTCGATCGGGATGATTTGCTCCTGTCCGTCTCTTACAACAGTCGCTGTTTTCGCTTGAAGCTTCATCAGCTTTTTAATCGCATCCGAGGAACGGCCTTTTGCTTTTGTTTCAAACAACTTGCCTAATAAAATCAGCGTCAGCAAAATCGCGCTTGTTTCATAGTAAAGGCCGTCTGTATGCCCGTGAGAGCCAAGGCTTTGAAAAGTAAGATAAAGACTATAAGCGTAAGCAGCCGTCGTACCGAGGGCGACCAATACATCCATATTGGCGCTTTTATTTCTGAGCGCCTTATACGCACCCACATAAAACGGCCAGCCGATCAGAAACTGGACTGGTGTCGCCAGCGCAAATTGCATCCACGGATTGAGAAATATATCCGGTACCCAAATGAATGATGTAAATGTAAAATGGCTCACCATCGCCCAAAGCAATGGAAATGACAGGACAGCTGAAAAAATCAGTCTCGCCGTTTGCTTCCGTTCTTCTTTCTTTTTAGTAGCAGCAGCCTCACTGTCCTGTTCACCCTTCAACTTTAGCTTATATCCAAGCTTATCTACCGCTTCTTTCAAATCGCCGACAGACGCTTCTTTTGGATTGTATTCGACCGTAACTGTTTCTAAAGCGAAGTTTACTGGAGCGTTTGCGACGCCTTCTATTTTGTTAAGCCGCTTTTCAATCCGATTGGCGCAAGCTGCACAGGTCATGCCTTCAATATCGAATTCAGCTTTTTCTGTAACGACGTGATAGCCCAGCTTCTCTATTTTTTCTTGAATCGCTGCAGTCCCTGTTTCAGCAGGATCGTAGATTACATTTGATGTTTCCGTTGCCAGATTAACATTTGCATCTGTGACACCGGGCATCCGCTTCAGGCCTTTTTCAATTCTGGCAGCACATGCCGCACAGGTCATACCAGAGACCTGCATCGCGATTTCCTTTTGTTCACTCAACATACTCACTCCTTTATATACACCTGGGGGGTATATAAAAATGAAAGAAATATCGCGCCTCCCTAAAGGCGCGATACCTTGAATCACTTGGCTACATCATAGCCCTGATCTTCTATCGCATCCGCAATATCTTTGACTGATACTTTGTCAGCATCAAACGAAACATCGACTTTACCCGCTTCCAGATTGACATGAACGGCACTGACGCCGTCCAGTTCTCCTACGCTTGTTTCTACTGCTTTGACGCAGTGCTGACAAGACATTCCTTCAACTTGCAATGTTTTTTGTTCCATATCAATTCCTCCTGTTTATTCTTTCTGTTTTCATCCTACCATACCCCCGTAGGGTATTACAATAAAAAAACGCTTTATGATTTTGTGAACTTTTTAAATACGTCCAAAAGCTCAGAAATGGCCTGTTCCCCGTCTCCGCTTTTGATGGCATCTGCTACACAATGATGGGCATGATCCTCAAGCAAATGAAGTGCCACATTTTTCATTGCCGCCTGAACAGCTGAAATCTGCACAAGAATATCTACACAATATCTGTCGTTTTCCACCATGTTTTGAATGCCTCTGACCTGGCCCTCAATCCGCTTTAGCCGGTTTGTAATCTGTTCTTTTTCTTTCGAGCTTTTATGGTTTAATGTTTTATGTTCGTTATGCTTTTCCATGCGTACACCTCTGTTTAATGATATTAATTCCCATTATACTGATTGTCCAAACGGTTGTCTAAGCATGCCGCCGCAAAAAATGAATCAGTTTGGTTTTACCATTTGATCAGGAGGGTATATACTTCTGATGAAAACGCTTTTAAAGGGGAGAAGAAAAGTGGATACAATAAAGGTTGGGATATTAGGATACGGATTGTCCGGTTCTGTTTTTCACGGGCCGCTGCTGGCTGTTCTGGATGAGTATCACATCAGCAAAATCATGACATCACGGACAGAAGAAGTGAATCGGGATTTTCCAGATGCTGAGGTTGTGCATGAGCTTGAGGAAATCACAAATGACCCTGCCATTGAGCTTGTCATTGTCACCACCCCGAGCGGCCTTCATTACGAGCATGCTATGGCATGCATACAGGCCGGAAAACATGTTGTGATGGAAAAACCAATGACAGCAACGGCCGAAGAGGGGGAAACATTAAAAAGGGCTGCCGATGAAAAAGGCGTATTATTAAGCGTATATCATAACCGACGCTGGGATAACGATTTTTTAACGATTAAAAAGCTGATCTCTGAGGGATCCCTTGAAGATATCAATACATATCAAGTATCCTATGACCGCTACAGACCTGAAATTCAAGCGCGGTGGCGGGAAAAAGAAGGCACTGCCACTGGTACGCTATATGATCTCGGCTCCCACATCATAGACCAAACCCTGCATTTATTTGGGATGCCTAAAGCCGTGACTGCAAACGTGATGGCTCAGCGGGAAAATGCCGAAACGGTTGACTATTTTCATTTAACCCTGGATTATGGCAAGCTTCAAGCCATTCTATACGGAGGATCAATCGTTCCGGCAAACGGACCTCGTTATCAAATCCATGGAAAAGATTCCAGCTTTATCAAATACGGAATTGATGGACAGGAAGACGCACTCAGAGCGGGAAGAAAACCAGAGGATGACAGCTGGGGTGCGGATGATCCGAAGTTTTACGGACAGCTTACAACCATTCATGGCTCCGACAAAAAAACAGAAACGATTCCATCAGTAAATGGCTCCTACCTTACCTATTACCGTAAAATAGCGGAAAGCATACGGGAAGGTGCTGCGCTGCCAGTCACTGCTGAGGAAGGTATTGATGTCATCCGCATCATTGAAGCCGCAATGAAAAGCAGTAAAGAGAAACGAACCATTATGCTGGAGCAATAAAACAAAAGCCTCCCCAAATAAGGGGAGGCTTTTTCATTAGAATGTTTTTCCTGCTTCTTTCGCACGCGCAATCGCGTCTTCTTTGATTTGCTGTGCTTTATCGGGCTCCGCATTATGTCCCTCTACGAAAATGCCATCGAATGATGGTACGCCGAAGAAGTTCATCATGATGCCGATGTAGCGGTGCCCCATTTCCATCTCAGCCGCAGGGCCTTCTGAATAGTAGCCGCCGCGCGCTTGGATATGAATTGCTTTTTTATCAGTTAACAAGCCGACAGGACCTTGTTCTGTGTATTTGAATGATTTTCCTGCAACAGCAACAGAATCGAGATACGCTTTCATCACTGGCGGGAATGAGAAGTTCCATAAAGGAGTAACAAATACGTACTTATCAGCTGATGCAAATTGATCGCTAAGCTCTCCCAAACGGCCTACTTTCGCTTTTTCGCTTTCAGAAAGCTCTTCAAAGCCTGTACCTGACTGAAGCTTTCCCCATCCGCTGAATACATCTGCGTCAATGTGCGGGATGTTTTCTTTGTACAAATCGATATGTACAACTTCATCATTTGGATTTGCTTCTTTGTAAGATTCGATAAATGCTTTACCTGTTGCCATACTGTACGAAGTTGCTTCGTCATGCGGATGAGCAGTGATATATAATACTTTTGCCATTTTTACCAGCCCTTTCGTTTTTAAAAATCACACACCAATTATTATCATACAGATGCATAATGATTATTCTGTCTCTCTTAGACTTTATTATAGAGACAAAGAAATTTACTTTCAAGTAAAACATCTCGAATTAAAGATTATTTAACTTTCCAAACAGCTTACTTTTCAAAAGCTGTTCTCAAGCCTAAATACAGCGCGGACAATTCTTTACTGATTCGAGGATAATGAGGAACATGCGGCACTTGAATATCCGCAGGTATCCTTTTCATGATAAAGGATTGCTGAGCCTGTTCAAAAAACGCCCGCAGCTGGTTGATCTCTTCATCAGAAAACGGAGCAGGCGGACGGCGGTGAGCTTGGGCCGAGAGCAAATAGTACCCTAAGTGCTGAGCACCGGAAATGGCAGGCCAGAGCGCATCAGCATTCGCATGAGGAAACTCTCCAAGCGCCTTGTCATACGCATCCCGAAGCCTGACAAGGCTCACCCTTAACTTGTGTTCGTCGGCTTTCTGCCCGGTTAACAGTTTCTCCATAAACTGCCCTTCCAACCGGATGACGTTCCTCATCAGTTCAGGCAGCCGCTTTGTTGAAAACCGCCGCCACAAAAGCATTGTTCCCAATAGCCCGATCACGCTGCCGACAGCTACGTCCGTCAGCCTCGCTATCATAAAATAACCGGCTCCCGCGCCGCCATGCATACTTTCTGTGATAACAAGCGCATTTGCGGTTAAAAAGGGAACAGCCAGCGCATAATTGCGGACGATCAGCATCTCAAGAAGACATTGCAGCGCTGCAATACATAACGCAATATAAACACCGCCCGGCTTAAAAAACAGGATTGCGCCAGCCAGCATTACCCCGATCACCGTTCCGGCCGAACGCTGAATAGCCCTGTGAAGCGTAAAAACAACAGTAGTGCCAAGCATGACTGCTGCTGCCGAAAGCGGAATCCAATAGGAGCGTGCAAAGCCGAATGCGAGGGCAAACATATCGGCGGCAAACAGAACAATTCCGTACTTTAACGCTCTAATCAAAACCGGAGACTTCCAGTCAAAGGCATTTCTCAAAAAGTAAAAAGAGGATGGCAGGCGGCTCGGTTCTCCGTCAAGCTGCTTATCAAAACGTCCTGAAGCGATATGCAAAACCTCATTGATTTCTTCAAACAGCTTCCGCCTAGACTCAGATTCATTTTCATTAATCTGAAACGTATTGAAAACCCGTGCATTCGCAAGCATATCTCCGGTTTGGCGAAGTGCCTTTTCAATCTGCGCGGTCTCTCTGTCCGGCGTTTCAGCTGAAAAATGAATAATGGCAATGAATATATCGTCAGCTTTTTCAAGGAGGCGGAAAAATCGTTCATCATGCTGCGATTTTTTCCATTTATCCCCTTTCCCAAGAACCGTTTGGCGGGCTGTTCTAAGCATGAGCACCGTCTGATGCTGTGCATTATGAAAACCTGGCGTTCCGACGGCTGAAAGACATGCAGCCAGCTGATGATATGTTTTTTGCAGCACCGCTCCCTCCGGCCCATGCTTGTTCCATAACCAGCCGATTAGCGCGATGCCCATGGCGAAAATGCCTCCGAGAAACGTCAGTCCCGCTCTGAACAGCGCTTGTGAAGGATCGGCCGGCAGCCCGGAACTGACTAAAAAGGCAAGGACAAAAAACATTGGCGCAGGGCCTTGAATGCCGAGCGTGCTAAAAATAAACATCGCCGCTGCACCGATCAGCCCCAAAACAGCCGACATCATCCAAAGCGTCCCGGACAAAAGCGTCCCTAAACCAAATGAGAGGGCGATCCCAAAGGAAACCAAGAGCAGCTTCATGGCGCGCTTTTTGTACGATTCACCGCCCGCATATAAATAAACAAAGCCTCCGATACTTGCAATTAATCCGTAATCCGTGTGACCTGCCAATGCACCGACCAGCACAGGAAACCCTGAAGCGAAACCTGATCCGATAGCCTTTTTCCAAGGAAATGGATTTGCATGAATGCGAAAGGCATCCTTCACGATAGGCATGATTCTTTGATTGTTCGCAGCAGTTTTGTTCATTTGACAAAATCCTTTTCAATGAATGTGTAGAACTTTTCCCGTTTCTTCGCTTTAGTGTGCCCAAAAACGCGGTTAGCTTCTCAATTGGTGCGCCCGATAAAAAAACAGAGACTTATACCGTCTCTGCTTCATTACATCAGTTTATTATCATAAAAGCGGCACCTGTCAGGACTGTTTTGTCCTTCTGCCTTCCTTCAAGAGCAGGTGAATAAAAAATAAAGGATAAATCAATAGATACCCATTAAACAGCCACCACACAAGATCAAAGTCACTGCTGAATGTCCAGAATGATAGCGCCTGCAGACCTGAACAACAGGTCAGCACAAGAGAAATCAGCGCCATCAGCTTCCAGTCAGCACGATTCACCCGCTGTAGGTACAAGCTGTATAACCCTGTGACAGAAATCAGGATATCCAGCGGAAAAAAAGACCAGTTCCAAGCGATCATAAACGGATGGTCATGATGTTTAAAAGCCCAGCTTTCCGGTATGAGCGAAAATCCGGCTGACAGCCAGTACAAGATAAAACCGATATCAGTCACGAGAAAAAACAGCTTCATATATCTCATTTGTACTGCCCGCTTTTATGTACCGGCTCAGACACCGCAGCATGCTCGATCAGGTTTAAAGACACAACACCGGCAATAATCAATCCAATTGAAATGACTTTCATGACACTAACATGTTCTTGAAAAAACAAAAAACCAACGACTGTAATCAGGACAATTCCCATCCCTGACCATACAGCATAAGCAACTGATACATCAATGGATTTAAGCGTAAGCGTCAGAAAGAAAAGACTCCCTCCATAAAAGAAAATCAACAGCAAACTGGGAATAAGCTTTGTAAAACCGGACGATAGCTTCATGCTGACCGTTCCCGCAACTTCAAACAAAATCGCCAAGCATAGAAACACCCAATTCACGTCGCATCAGCCTCCTCATCAGCTGTTATACCGTTAAACAAAACATCTACAATTGATTCAAGAACCTCTCCTGTCGTGAACTGATGTTTCAGCGGATATTCAGGGTCATACACTTGGTTGATGCTCCCTATATACATGTGAACAAACAGGTCCGGATTGATGTTTCTGATTCTCTTTTGCTGTTTGCACTCGTTTAATAATGCCAGGACAATCGCCCATTCTTCCTTAATAAACGCGTCTAATGTAAGCCACGCATCGTAATGGTATTTCTTTAGTTCATTTAATAATCCCATGTTCAGCAGTTCCATCCCCTGCGGAAGGCTGATCAGCATTTTTTTCACCTTTTGGAGCACATTTAAACTTTCATTTTCATAGATGTCTCTTTCTATTTGCTTCATTTCAGCTATAAATTGTTCGACAACCGCCTCAACAAGCTGATCTTTAGATGAATAATATGCATAGAGCGTCCGCTTGCTCGTTCCCAGCGCTGCCGCCAAATCATTCATCGTTAATGAAAATCCTTTCTGCTTGATCAGCCGGATGGTTTCCGCCATAATTCTTTTTTCCACATTAATCCCCCGCTTTCGGTACCAATAAAACTATTTCAGTACCAATATTATACGGCAGAAATTTATGGAAATCAACAATATATAAAAAAACCTCTCCTGTTGGGAGAGGTTTAAAAGACACTGCGGACCAAACCGCCGTCTGCCCGAAGTGCCGCGCCATTGATCGCAGAGGAAAGCGGGCTGCTTAAAAATGTAACGAAGTGGGCGATTTCTTCCGGACGGATCAGTCTTTGAATAATAGATGTCGGCCGGTTTTCTTTCATAAAACGTGCCTCAGCTTCTTGAACAGTCAGGTTTTCACCAGGATACAGCGAGTTCAGCATGGTTTCCACACCCTCTGTTAAGGTAGAGCCCGGCATGACGGTGTTGACTGTGACATTCGTGCCGGTTGCCAGCTCCGCCAAACTGCGGGAAATGGACAGCTGCATCGTTTTTGTCGCACTGTAATGGGCCATTTCCTGTGACGGCATAATCGCCGCTTCACTGGCAATGAAAATCACACGCCCTTCTTTTTTCTCTATCATGTTATGCAAATACCTGCGTGTCAGCCTTACACCGCTCATAATATTCACTTCAAAAAAACGAAACCATTCATCGTCGGGAATATCAAAGTACTCCGCCGGTTCAAAAATCCCTAAATTGTTGACCAAAATATCAACCTCTGGATATGCCTGAAACAGCTCATTGCAGCCTTCTTCAGTTCCCAAATCAAATGCGGCCGGATAAAGAACCGCTTCAGCATGTTGTGTTTTCAGTTCATCTATCGTCTGATTCACTTTCTCTTCCCGGCGTCCGTTAATGATCACTGCCGCACCTTCTTCAGCTAACGAAGAGGCAATAGCTTTTCCGATCCCAGATGTCGAACCGGTCACCAGTGCAGTTTTTCCTTGTAAATTCAGCTTCATTATTCATCCCTCCGTTTTTGGTTCCTCTTATTTATTGACAGAAATCTGATTGGTGAAACATCTGCTCTGCAATCAGTATGAAACAGCTGGGATTGAAATGGAAGTACGCACTTTTTGGTGCCTGTGGTTTGGAGAAAAAATAAAGCAGAACCTCTTGAGAGGTTCTGCTTTATTGTCAGTATGTATGGAGACGGTGGGAGTCGAACCCACGTCCAGAAACATCGATTACTTAAGCGTCTACGAGCGTAGCCTGCATATTTATGGTTTCACTCATCTTCTTGCCTGCGGGCGGGCCTTCCGAGAGCTAGTCTGTTCATCTCTTCTTACGTTCTCAGACGGGAACGCAAGCGTAGCCTACTTGGATGTGCTCTTCACAGACACATAGGCAATGTCAGGAAGAGCTCGCTGCGCTTATTAGGCAGCTAATGCTACGTTTTGGTTAAAACTGTTAGTTTTGCCAGTTATATTTAAGTGCGTGTTTACGAGATCGCCTCTCGGCTCGCAGCTCAAGCTCGATCCATCCCTGTCGAATCCGTAACGTCCCCTTGGTATAAGGGAAATACGGGAGAAAATATCAAGCTCTCACTCAAACTGGCTATAGTCTTATTATAACATGATCACGGCTCTTTTCAATTGTCAAATCCTTCAAATGAATAGCGACGTGATCTGATCGTGAACACAGTATAGCACAGGCCTGATTTTCGAATCAAGCACTATGCCTTTAGAAGCCTTTTTGACTGTCTCTGAACGCTCTTTCGATTTCCCGCTTCGCGTCCTTGCGCTTCAGGTCTTCCCGTTTGTCATAGTTTTTCTTCCCTTTTCCAAGGCCGAGAAGCACTTTGGCAAAGCCATTTTTTAAATACAGCTTCAGCGGAACGAGAGAATAGCCTTTTTCCTTTGTTAACCCGATCAGCTTATTAATCTCCTTGCGGTGCATTAACAGCTTTCTTGTCCGTAGCGGATCGTGGTTATAGCGGTTTCCCTGCTCATATGGGCTGACGTGCATATTGTGGAGAAACACTTCTCCCCGTTCGATTTTGGCGAAGGAATCCTTAAGGTTTACGCGGCCGGCGCGAATCGATTTGATTTCTGTTCCTTGCAGAACGATGCCTGTTTCATAGGTTTCTTCTATAAAATAATCGTGGTTGGCTTTCTTATTTTGAGATAATACTTTTCCTGACCCTTTTGGCATGCCAGAACCTCCTCTCTCTAAGGAAAAACTGTCCACCTTTTGCGATACGCTCTATTTTACCAAATGTCACGTACTGCTACAATGAAAAGCTGTTTCCGAAAGAAAGCAAATAGAGCGCTGCGGCCCTATTTGCTGGTTGAGCTGCTATTTCTTCTTTTTCCGTTTCTGTTTCGGAGCATTCTGGAAGCCGCGTTTTTTCTTTTTCTTCTTCGGCTTAGTGAACCACTCCCCTTTTTCCTCAGACGGAGCTGGAGAAACAGGTGTATTGGTGCTTTGAACACGTTTTCTGGCAGGCTTTCCGCGTTTTCTGCTCCGGCTGCTGTCCAATTCTCTCGGACGCCGCGGAGTGCCCTTCATGCCGACAATTTCAAAGTCGATATTGCGCTCATCTTTATTGACATCGACAACCTTGACTGTGATTTCATCCCCGATGCGGAAGACGTTGCCTGTCCGCTCGCCAATCATTGCGAAATGCTGTTCGTCAAAGCGGTAGTAGTCATCTGTCATAAAGCTGACATGGACGAGTCCTTCAATTGTATTCGGCAGCTCGACGAACATTCCGAAGTTTGTCACAGAGCTGATCATGCCGTCAAACTCTTCACCGATTTTATCAAGCATGTATTCCGCTTTTTTCAGATCATCCGTCTCACGCTCGGCGTCAACTGCACGGCGCTCCATAGATGATGTATGTTCGGCGATATCCGGCAGGCGTTCAGCCCACTTTTCCTGTGTCGCTTCATCGACTTTGCCGTTGATCAAATACGTTCTGATCAGACGGTGAACGATTAAGTCCGGGTAACGGCGGATCGGCGATGTGAAATGCGTATAGAATTCCGTTGACAGACCGAAGTGCCCCAAGCTTTGCGGGTCGTATTTCGCCTGTTTCATCGAACGGAGCATAACAGTAGATATAACCGTTTCCTCTGGTCTGTCACGCACAGCGTCCAGAATGCTTTGCAGCGCGCGCGGATGAATATTCCCCGCCGTTCCTTTCACCACATAGCCAAAAGTCGTCACAAATTCTAAAAACTTTTGCAGCTTTTCAGCATTCGGCTCTTCGTGAATCCGGTATATAAACGGGACATTCATCCAATGGAAATGCTCCGCCACTGTTTCGTTTGCCACAAGCATAAATTCTTCAATCAGCTTCTCGGCGACAGAGCGTTCTCTGATCACAACGTCTTTAACCGCTCCTTCGTCATCAACAAGCACCTTTGCTTCTTTAAAATCAAAGTCAACGGCGCCGCGGTCCATCCGCTTATCGCGAAGAATTTGAGCCAGGCGCTCCATGTCTTTGAACATCGGAACAAGAGGCTCGTATTTTTGCTTCAGCTCTTCATCATCGTCAACAAGAATTTTATTCACATCTGAATATGTCATTCTTTCCGTTGTTTTGATGACACTTTGGAAGATCTCGTGCTCTGTCACCTGTCCCTGACTGTTAATTGTCATTTCACAAGAAAGCGTCAGGCGGTCAACCTTTGGATTTAAGGAGCAGATGCCGTTTGACAATCTGTGCGGAATCATCGGGATGACACGGTCAACCAGATACACACTTGTCCCTCTTTCAAGCGCTTCTTTGTCAATCGGCGAGTTTTCGGTTACGTAATGGCTGACATCAGCTATGTGAACGCCAAGCTTGTAGCTTCCATCATCAAGCTTCGTCACGGTAACTGCATCATCCAAATCCTTCGCATCCGCACCATCAATGGTGACAATCACCTGGTCACGGAGATCACGGCGGTCTTTCAGATCTTTTTCATCGATAGTGTCAGGCGTACTTGATGCCTGTTCCATCGCGTCAGCTGGAAATTCTCCCGGCAGGCCGTGCTTATGAATGACCGATAAAATATCAATGCCCGGGTCGTTTTTGTGGCCGAGAATGGTTTCAACCTCACCCTCTGCGTTCATGCGGCCTTCAGGATAGCTCGTCAGCTTGACAACAACCTTATGCCCTTCCGCAGCTCCATTTTTCCCATTTTTCGGAATGAAGATGTCACTCGTGATTTTTTTGTCGTCCGGAATGACAAAGCCGAAGTTTCTCGTTTCTGTATACGTGCCGACAACCCGCTGAATCGCTCTTTCTAAAATCCGTATGACGGTTCCTTCCTGCCTGGAGCCGCTTGACTGTGAGTTCAGACGCACCATGACGATATCGCCGTTCATTGCCGTATTCAGCTCATTAGGCGGAATAAACACATCACTTAACGACGTATCCTCAGGCAGCAAAAAGGCGAATCCTTTCGCATGGGCTGAAATCTTTCCTTTTATTAAATTCATCTTCTCCGGAATGCCGTAGCGGTCGCTTCTCGTCCGTACGATAAGCCCTTTTTCTTCCAAGGCGACTAACGCTTTGACGAGCTCTTTAAACTCCTCGGCTTCCGTAATATTTAACATCTCCTCAAGTTCCTGAACGGTCAGAGGTTTGTACGCCTCTTCCTTCATAAACGAGAGAAGCTTTTCCATAAATGCTTCTTTTTCCATTATCCGACCTCCTGTTGATTACCAATCGAGCTTCTCTAAAAATTCATACACATCCTGATGGACGAGGTCACGTTCTTTGTCGAGTGTAATGACATGCCCTGATTCCTCGTACCATTTCAGCTGTTTATCATCAGTTTCCACTTCGTTGTAAATAATATTGGCGCTTTCGGTATTAATCATGTGGTCATGACGGGCCTGCACCACAAATGTCGGTGAATAAATCATATCGACATTATTCCGCACATCAGCAATTAAGTCTTGCAGCGCCTTGAGGGTATTCATCGGCGTTTTTTCGAATTCTTTCATTTCCTCTTCAATTTGCTCAGGGCTTTTCCCCTCAAACTTTTTGTAATTGCGAGCGTATGAAAGAACGCCTTGATACATGACCTCTTCACTCTTAATATGCATCGGTGCGCACATTGGGACAATTCCCTTTATGGGTACAGTGTAACCCAATTTCAGCGAAAAAACCCCGCCAAGCGACAGTCCGCAGGCAGCAATGCTCTCATAGCCTTCAGATTTTAAGTATTCATAGCCATCCATTACGTTTTTCCACCAGTCTTCGGGCCCCGTATGTACAAGTTCTTCAGGCGGGACGCCATGTCCTTCATATTGAGGCGCGTGGCACGTATAGCCGCGTTCATTCAAATATCGTCCCAGCATCCTTACATCCGCTGTATTTCCTGTAAAGCCATGCAGCAAAAGCACCGCTTTGTCTCCGCCTTTAAATGTAAATGGTTTTGGTGTCACAACTTTCATGCTCATGTCTCCCTTTCTATCTGCACGATCATTTTAGTTTTCCACAGTTTAATCAGAAAAAAACGTTTTGAATATCATCAAGAAACGTGAAAAAGGCCTGACTTCACATCAGACCTTATACAAACATTGCCCTATAGGATATAAGCAAGCGCAATCGTTAACACGAAAAACAAGACTGCCAGCACTACCGTAATGCGGTGCAAAATTAAATCAAGACCTCTTGCTTTTTGTTTCCCGAAGAGCTGCTCCGCTCCGCCTGAAATCGCACCAGATAATCCGGCGCTTTTACTGGATTGAAGCAAAACGACAATAATAAGTGCAATGCTGACGATAACCAATAAGGTAATCAAAACTGCGTGCATCCCATACACCTCCAGACTCACTGGCTACATTACTTCTATTTTACATGAAAAGGGTTGGCATGTCACGCTGTATCAGACGCCAAAAGGCCGGATAAGACGTTTTATCTTGGTTACCCTATTTATATGAAAAGGTCAAAGGAGAAAAGCGATGCCGCTTATCAGCATAGACAGCAGGAAACATCTTTTTTATGAAGAATATGGACAGGGAATCCCTATCATTTTTATCCACCCGCCGGGCATGGGACGCAAGGTTTTTTATTATCAGCGCCTTCTATCCAAGCATTTCAGGGTGATTTTTCCCGATTTAAGCGGCCACGGTGATAGTGATCACATCGATCAGCCAGCGTCTATTTCCTATTACGCAAACGAGATCGTGCAATTCATGGACGCTTTGCACATTGATAAAGCTGTGTTATTCGGGTATTCTGCCGGAGGCTTAATCGCGCAGCATATCGGCTTCACCCGCCCGGACAAAGTGTCACACCTTATTCTGTCCGGCGCCTACCCCGCTGTTCATAACGTAATCGGCCAGAAGCTGCACAAACTGGGAATATATCTGCTTGAAAAAAACCCCGGTTTGCTCATGAAAATCCTCGCTGGCAGCCACACAAAAGACAGACAGCTTCGCAGCATATTAACAGACCATATGAAAAAAGCAGATCAGGCACATTGGCATCAGTATTATCTGGATTCACTTGGCTACAACTGCATTGAACAGCTGCCCCGCCTAAACATGCCAATGCTGTTTATGTATGGCGGCCTGCGGGACTGGACCTTTACAAACGCAGGCTATTACCGAAGAGCGTGCAGACATGCCGAATTTTTCAGATTGGAATATCAGGGACATCAATTGCCGACAAAACAATGGAAAACGTGCAATGAGCTGGTGACAGGGTTTGTGCTGACACATCATTCAAGATAGAAAACGCTTGGATCTCCTTGCGTTTTCTCTATCTCATTGACTTTTGTCAACAAAATCATAGTAAAAAAGATCCTCAAATTTCAAATTAAAATAGTGAAGCATTTTACCAATCACAAGCTGCCCCGGCCGTCTTTCTCCATTCAGCACGCGGCTCAGTGTGGCGGGTGAGACTCCGATTTCCAGCGCAAGCTGATTAAGGGAATAATCGTTATTAACCATATACTGCAAGACATAATCACGTCTAATCTGTATCTTTTCTACTGGCACTTTCCTCACCTTCCATTCCTGAAAAACTTTTTTCTATACTTTTACATTACGGCTTATGTTAACTTTTGTCAATACATTTCCAGTCTACCTATTCCCTTTAGTCAATAAACATACTAAAATATGAGTAACAGTGAGGGACGGGGTGAGATATATGGAAAGCTTTGGCGAACAATTACGGGCATTGCGTGAAGAGAGAAAGTTAACAGTCAACCAGCTGGCGACTTATTCAGGCGTAAGCGCAGCCGGCATCTCCAGAATCGAAAACGGAAAACGGGGCGTTCCCAAACCTGCTACCATCAAAAAACTGGCAGAGGCCTTAAAAATTCCTTATGAGGGGCTTATGTACAAGGCTGGTTACATCGAAGAAGTGCATGAAGCCAGGGCCCCTTATGAAACGAAGTGCAAGCTGCTTGAAAAAGCGGAGGCCTATGACCTGAAAAACCTTGCGCTTCTTGAGAACGAAAAGTGGCAATATCTCAATAAAGAAGATTTGCTCATGCTGGATCATTATTTTTCGTTTATTTCAGACGAAGCCAAAAAACGGTCTGCTGATGACTGACTCTTGATAGAAATGTGAGGCGATAGACCATGTCACCGTTCGGACAGCAATTACGGGAGCTGCGCCGCGCCCGCAAACTGACAGTGAATCAGCTTGCGGTGTACTCAGGCATCAGCTCGGCCACCATTTCAAAAATTGAAAACGGCAAACGCGGGACGCCAAAACCCGCCACGATTAAAAAACTGGCAGCCGTCCTGAAAGTGCCGTACGAAAACCTCATGGCCGCCGCAGGTCATATTCAGGCCTTTCCTGAAGAAATCCGCGAAGCATCTGAAAGCTATCAATCCGTTTATGACATTTACCAGACGGCTGTCACTCGCGGAGCGGAGCACCTCTCGATTTTCAATAGTCAAAAATGGGAACATCTCTCAAAGCAGGATATTGAAAATCTCAGCAAATACTTCGATTTTTTGTCTTCAGAAGCAAAAAAACGCGACTCTTCCTCATAATCCCCTGTTTCTCTTTCTATATTTTATCAATCACGCTTGCATACCCTCCCTCTTTATTTGCGTTATAATAGGGACAGACGAGGTGAAAAGTATGAACCAATCAGAAATGTGTCCTAGATTTGAAAAAGCAGTCGACATCTTAAGTAAACGCTGGGTCGCTTTAATCGTATTTCAGCTCTTGAACGGGTCTCAGCGATTTAGCGAAATTGAAGCAGCACTTCCAAATCTAAGCGGCAGAGTTCTGTCAGAACGGCTGAAAGAACTTGAGCTTGAAGGAGTAGTGAAGCGGGAAGTCATCCCTGAAACTCCGGTTCGCATCGAATATTCATTGACTGATAAAGGAAAGGCACTGGCCCCCATTCTAGGTGAGATTTCTAAATGGGCGACTGAATGGATTGACCCTTCCTTTCTTTCTTAATTAATTACTAAAACAGCTCTGATCTCAGAAACGAGAAAAGGAGCTGTTTTTATTTTTCGAATGAAAAATGATTTCTCAGCTCAGAAAATTCTTATGTTATTAAGTACTTGGAAAACAGAAACGGAAAATCTGACAGACACCGGACAGGCTATGCAGCATATCAAACAATCCGTCACCCACGTGACAGACCGCATTAAGGAAGTAACGGATGGATTGAAGCAGTTAACAAACCAGTCGATTGAAAATATCGCTTCTGTATCTGAAAATTCTGCCTCCGGCATTGAAGAAACATTTTCGATTACCGAGCAATCCGCCCACTCGATGGATCAAGTGCTTGAAAATGCCGAAGAGCTTGAACAGCTGGTGAAGGAGCTTAATGAGAAGATGGATCTGTTTAATAAAAAAAACCCTCGTCGAGGTTAGCCGAGGAGGGCAAATTATGCACTGCGTATATATGTCCATAATAAAGGTTCTAAATTGTATACTGATTTAATAACTCTGCTTTATATTTCTCAATATCTATAACATCGTAACCTAAAAACTTTTCATAATTATCATCAGCAAAACAGAATAAAATCCCATTAAATTCAAACGAATTTGATGTTTCCAAATCATACAATCTAAAGCTATAAATTTCTTTTTTGTTTCGAACGGTTTTTTTGTAAATTTTTTTAGAACCTGCTAATTTAGATATGTCATTAGCTAATTCTCCGAAAATCTCCATACCTACTATTAAGTTTTGCTTATTAATATCTAATGAAATATTTTCATTAACTTCCAAATCCTCAGTCAGCTCAACTGTAGATGGTTGATTAATTGGAGGAATTACATAAATATAAGCTAACTCAGCTTCTTTATCATATGTTATTGCCGAATTTGAATACATGGGATACCACCCTATCTCCAACGTTTTTTAGGCTTCGCAGATTTATAAGTAGTAGTTAAAGTATTACCTTTTCTCGCGACTGCAACACCTTTATAGTAATATACGGTTGATTTATATTTAGGATCATAATATTTTTTACCCTTTTTTACTGCCATAAACACATTGGTAGGTGAAATTCCTCTTTGATACATTCTTAATCCTAAATGGTAAGAAACCTTTATAAATTTAAAACCATATTTTTTAAACATAGATGAAGACATTGCTATTAATACTCTGACAGCTGGGCCTAACCATTGACCTTCTACCTTTTCTGAACTTTGTTGTTCATCTATTTCTTGATCCATTTGATCTATGACACTAGTATCTATTTCAGGGTTAATTTCATCTATGTAAGCAAACGTTTCATCATCAATTTTGATATCTTTTTCATCGATTGTCTTTTCTAAAAACGATTCAGTATTTTTGACTTCTAGTTCAGTAATCTCTTTTTCGGTATCTGCAACATAGTTTACCACTTTTTTATCATCAATCATATCCGAAACGTCTAGATTTAGCAATTCTTCATCTGATAAAGTTGTATTGTTTTCTAAATCAGTAACGTCTTTAAAGCTCTGATCATTGATTTGCTCAGCAAAAACCGTACCTGTAGCAGTAAAAAACATAACAAATGCTGTTAATAGAAAAACTAACTTTCTACTTTTTTTAATTACATTCTTGTTCATTTCTTCCTCCTAAGATAATATATTGATAAGCATATATTACCACATTGAATTTTTCCTTCAACTATTTTTTGGTTAATTTTCATAATTAAAGGAGATATAAATGTTAAGACCTAATATCACGAATTATTTATTCTTTTTGCTTATGATAATTTTTATCACCTTATTCCCATGTAACAACTTAAATGCAGCTTCTAATGATATATCACAACAATTTAAAGATATCCAAAAAATTAAAAACAAGTATAAGTTAGATGGGGAAGGGGTATCTATAGCGATTTTAGATTCAGGAATTAGCACTAAAATGAATTTCCTTCCTATAGAAGAAAGCGTATCTTTTGTAAATGAGCCTAATACCACAGTTAATGACTTAAATGGACATGGAACTTATAACACCGGTATAATTAACGCCATTGCTCCGAAAGCAAAACTATACATTGTTAAAGTGTTAAATAAAGAACTTAAAGGGAATTATACAAATATTACAAAAGGGATTGAATGGAGTATAAAAAATGACGTTGATATCATATCCATGAGTTTAGGTGGAGATTCTTATTCTAAAGAACTTCATGCTGCCATAAAAAAAGCCTATAATAAAGGCATAATACTTACTTCTTCTGTAGGCAATAAAGGTATATCAAATCTAGACACTGTTTCATACCCAGCTAAATTTAATGAAGTTATAGGAGTGGGAGCATTAAACTCACATGATGACCGTTTATTTTCTTCAAGTAAAGGGCAGGGAATAACTATAATGGCCCCTGGAGAAAATTTAAAAAGTTATTCAATTAATAGTGACTATTATAAAACAAGCGGAACTTCAGTTTCTAATGCATATGTAAGTGGGGCACTAGCTCTTCTATTTCAATTTGAAGATTTTAATATTACTAATGAAGATATTATTAACACTGTGAAAAAATCAGCCTACTCCAAAGGATCAAGATTTGAATATGGTTACGGAATATTTGACTTAGAAGAAGCAATTAAACGTAGACATAATGCTGAATTAATAAAAATCACTTTTTGTATCTTTGGTATCATAACTATTTTCTTATTGTTCCTATTTTTAGTTAAAAAAATTATATCTCCTAACATTAAGAAGATATAATTTTGTAATTCTACATATGTTTTATCTTTCTCTAGTTACTATATCACTTTCAAGGTCCGCTCCAGCCAAGCCATAAGCAAATCAGCTCCTACCGCCATCACCGCAGTCGGGATCGCGCCGGCTAGAATAATCGCAGTTCCGTTTGTCGCGTTTGAGCCGCGGACGATCATGTCCCCAAGGCCTCCGGCACCGACAAATGTGCCGATCGCTGTAATTCCAATGGCAATGACGAGAGCCGTGCGAAGGCCCGCCATAATGACAGAAAGTGCGAGCGGGAGCTCAACCATTCTGAGCACTTGGAATTTCGTCATGCCCATTGCTTTTCCCGATTCTAAGTAGGCATGCTCAATACTGATAATGCCTGTGTACGTGTTTCGAATAATCGGCAGCAGGGAATACAGAAATAATGATAGAATCACGGTATTTGCGCCGAGCCCCATAACAAGCATTAAGACGGCCAGCATAGCGAGCGCCGGGATTGTTTGAATAACGTTTGTTACTGCAAACACCCAGGCTGACAAACGGCGAAAATGCGCGATGAGGATTCCGACCGGAACCCCGACGACAGCGGCAAACAATACGCCGTAAGCCGACATGAGAAAGTGGCGGCCGAATTCATCCATGACGTAACTGCCATTCTGCGTGTAATACATCATTAACTGTTCAAACACGTTCATTGACCTCTTCCCCCTTTCACGATTCGAAGTAGTGATGTTTTTCTAAATATTCCTTGGCAACGACAGACGGTTCTTTGAGATTGCCGTCGACTTCATAGTTAAGCTCCTGCATCGTGGCTGTGTCGATTTTTCCGAGCATTTTCTTGATGATGCCTTCAAGCTCAGGATGTTCTTTGAGCACCTTTTCCGGAACAACAGGAGAGCAGTCGTACGGCGGGAAAAATTGTTTATCATCCTTTAGCATTTTGAGACCATAGGACTTGATTCTTCCATCGGTTGAATACGCAAGCACAATGTCCATTTTTCCGCTTTTCACCGCGTCGTACACAAGGCCGATCTGCATTGGATACGTGCCGCCGAATGTCATGCCGTAGGTTTTCGTAAAATCCTGATAGCCGTTTCCTTTGAGCTTCATCCAATAGTTATCAACGCCCAGCTTTAATTGCGGCGCCCATTTTTTAACGTCTGATACGGTCTCTAAATGGTATTGGTCGGCCAGCTCCTTGCTGACTGTAAAGGCATATGTATTATCAAACCCGTAGGAGTCATACCACTTTAAATCATATCTTTTTTTAAACTCCCGCTGAGTAAGCGCCAGCGCTTTGTCCGGATCTTTTTCAGGTTGCATTCTCAGCGTGCCTGTCAGCGCGTCTCCCGTATATCTTGTGGCCGCAATGTCGATTTCACCATTTATTAAAGCCTGCTGCTGCACCGCGTTGGAGCCAAGATTTTTAATCGTTGTTGTTTTGAGATCAGTATGGTGTTCGATCAACTGGCCAAGCATGCTGGCGATGATTTCTGATTCGCTCATGCTTTGCGCGCCGATTTTAATGGTCTGGTCTGCAGCAGCGCTGAGACCAGGAAGCGAACAGCCGCTCAGCGTCAGCGTTGCCGCAAGTGCTAAACCTATCATTAATTTGAGATATTTTCTTTTCATGAGCCGCCTCCTTATGACAATTCCTTCAATCTCTGCATGCCGGCAGGTGTCAGTTTTCGTTCAGCAACTGCCAGCACATAATCAATCACAATTGCCAATATCGTGACAGGTACCGCGCCCCCGATGATATATTCCGGCTGATATAAATTCAGTCCGATAAAAATGTAATCACCCAATCCGCCGCCTCCGATAAAGGAAGCAAGCGTGGCCCAGCCGATTAAGTAAATCGTCGATGTTCTGATTCCCGCCATGATCACTGGCGCGGCAAGCGGCAGCTCCACCAAGCGGACTTGTTCAGCCGGCGTCATTCCGATGCCTTTGCCAGACTCGAGCAGATTTTTGTTGACGCCGCGAATGCCGGTATACGTGTTGCGAAGAATCGGCAATACGGAATAGAAAAACAAAGCCACAATGGCCGGAACCTTTCCTACACCAAGGAGCGGGATAAAAAAAGCGAGGATGGCCAGACTCGGCAGCGTCTGAATGATATTGACAATGCCGATAATGGTGCCGGCTCCTTTTTTCATTCTGGTAAGCACAACCCCGAGGGGGACGGCAACCAGCACGCCTAAGATCACAGCAATGAGCGATATCGTAATATGCTCGTATGTTTTATAAAGAAGCTCGCCCCCATTGGTTTGCAAAAATTGAACAATATGATGCATGACTTATCGCCCCTCCCTATGACAATGCTGCGAGCTGCTTTTCTTCTCCCCAGAGGGAGTCATACACGATGTCGACCAGACTTGCCCTCGTCACAATTCCGATCAGGCGTCGGTCTTCATCCACAACGGGAACATATTTGACACCCCGTTTTAAAATTTTGCGGACCGTGTCGCGCAGCAGTGTGCCGCCCAGTACTGTGTATATATCTTCATGTAAAACCTCACCTATGAGATTGGCCTTTTTCCGGCATTGATCAATGATTTCAACATCGACATAGCCTTGCAGAACGTGCTCGTCATCGACGACCAGCAATGAATCGACCCGTTCCTGCCTCATCAGCTGAATGGCCTCAGAAAGCGTTTTATCCGCGGTGATCGTTACAGGCTGTGTGTTCATAATCTGGTCAACCCGTTCAACATCCGGGCTGGATGATTGAATCAGCCGCTCCTTGCCGATAAATTCCTCAACAAATTCGTCTGCCGGATTTCTTAAAATGTCATCGGGCGTTCCAACTTGAACGATTTCTCCCGCTTTTAAAATCACAATCCGGTCTGCCAGCTTAATCGCTTCATCCATATCATGGGTAACAAATACGATGGTTTTATGTAAGGTTTTTTGCAGTTTTTTAAATTCTTCCTGGAGGGAATCCCTCGTAATCGGGTCGAGTGCCCCAAACGGTTCATCCATTAAGATAAGCGGCGGCTCCGCGGCAAGTGCCCGTAATACACCAATTCGCTGCTGCTGTCCCCCGCTTAATTCATGAGGGTAACGGTCTACATATTCAGGCCCCATATCGACCAATTTTAAAAGCTCACGCGCCCGCTCTTTCCGCTGCTGCTCCGGCCATTTCAGCAGTTTTGGGACTAGTGAGATATTCTGCTGAATGGTCATATGGGGAAACAGGCCGATCTGCTGAATCACATAGCCAATTTTGCGCCTGAGCTCTACAGGATCCTGGTCCATGATGTTTTCGCCGTCAATGAAAATCTTCCCGGCGGAAGGCTCAATTAATCGGTTAATCATTTTCATTGTTGTCGTTTTTCCGCAGCCGCTCGGCCCGATAAAGCAGATAAATTCGCCTTTTGCAATCTTAAGATTTACGTTGTTCACGGCTTTTTTGCCGCCCTTGTATGTTTTCGAGACATTTTCTAATGTCAGCAAACATCGCACCTCCAAAATTAAGTTTATTCAATTTGTTCAGTTTAAATTTAATTTTTCAGACAATTGAATGCTTCCCATTATAGAATAAAGTTTATAAAATAAAAAGTTTACAATTTGTTCATATTATTTATAAAGTATGTGTAAACGCTGATTTACCCGCATTGACGTGTGTTGATCTCCTTATTGCTCCAATTTCCTGCCAAATTCTCTTTTGACAGCATTTTCGCCGTATCAAAAATGTGGTATATTGACATCGGAATTGTTAGCTGAAAGGATGAAACCGTTGGAGAAAGATCCGTTAACGATCATTGAACAAGCCGAGGACCATTTTATAGAAAGAATCGCGGAAAACATGCATGCATTTGGAATGCCCTCTACCGTCGGACGTGTGCTGGGCATTATTTATATGAATCGAAAACCGATGACGCTTACGGAATTATCTGAGGCCACCGGCATGAGTAAAACACGCATGAGCCAGGTAGTGCGGGAAATGCTTGATGCCAACATTGCCGAGAAGGTGTTCGAAAAAGGCGTCCGAAAAGATTTATATGAGGTTGAGCAGGACTACTATCAAACATTTATCACGCTGTTTTCAGCCACCTGGAGCAAAGTCGTCAGCAAAAACAAAATGATGCATAAAAAACTCAATCGGGAGCTGCTCAGCGTGTTGGATGAAGAGCTTACTCCTGAAGCGGAAGAAAAAGTGAATGAACTGCTGAAAGAATTAAAGGAATGGCTTGATTATTATAATTGGCTCAGCCGTTTGATTGAGTTTTTTGAGAGCGAAGAAATTTTTAAATATGTGCCAAAGCCGTAAAAAACGCCCTGTCATTACAAGGCGTTTTTTCTTATGCGGCACCTGCCAAGTTTTTCTTCTTTCTCTTTTTAATCGGGCTTAACGCTCGTTCAAGCCAACCCATGACCAAATCGGCAATCACCGCCATCAGAGCTGTGGGGATCGCTCCCGCTAATATAATTGCGGTTCCGTTTGTGGCGTTTGATCCCCTGACGATGATATCCCCGAGACCGCCAGCACCGACAAATGTCCCGATGGCCGTAATGCCGATGGCAATGACAAGCGCGGTGCGCAGGCCGGCCATTATGACCGAAAGCGCAAGCGGAAGCTCGACCATCCGCAGCACTTGAAATTTTGTCATCCCCATTGCTTTTCCGGATTCAAGATAGGCGTGCTCAATACTGATAATCCCAGTATACGTATTTCTGATAATCGGCAGAAGAGAATACAGAAATAATGACAATATCACCGTATTAGCGCCCAGCCCCATGACAAGCATCAGCACGGCGAGCATGGCGAGAGCCGGGATGGTCTGAATGACGTTCGTGACCGCAAAAACCCATCCGCTTAATCTTCTGTATCTGGCTATCAGGATGCCGAGCGGAATTCCAACAATGGCGGCAAATAAAACGCCGTACACCGACATCAGAAAATGGCGGCAAAACTCCTGCAGCACATAACCGCCGTTTTGCGAATAGTATGTGCCAAGCTGCTGTAGTACTTCCATATGATCCACCTCTTTTCTTAGTCAAAATAATGATGTTTCTCTAAAAATTCCTTTGCTACGACAGACGGCTCCTTCAGCTTGCCATCCACTTCATAATTAAGTTCCTGCATCGTTTCCGTGTCGATTTGCCCAATCAGCTTATTGATCACACCCTCAAGCTCCGGATGCGCCTTAAGCACCTTTTCCGGAATCACCGGTGAACAGTCATACGGCGGAAAGAAACGCTTATCATCTTTTAAGATTTTCAAGTCATAGGCTTTAATCCGTCCATCCGTTGAATAAGCCAGAACGGCGTCCATTTTCCCGTTTTTGACTGCGTCATAGACAAGCCCGATCTGCATTGGATAAGTTGTGCCGAATTCAAAGCCATATGTGCTGACAAAGCCTTTATACCCGTCGCCTTTTCGTTTCAGCCAAGCATTGTCGACGCCTAATTTATATTGGGAGGCATTTTTTTTCAGGTCGGACACGGTGTTAATATGCTCCTTTTCCGCAAATTTTTTTGTTACGGTGAAGGCATATGTGTTATCAAAGCCGTAGGAATCAAACCATTTATAAGAAAAGCGCTTTTGAAACTCATTCTGCACAATGTTCAGCGCTTTTTTCGGATCTTTCTCCGCTTCCTTGCCGAGGGTGCTTGTTAAATCTGTTCCGGAATAGCGCGTGGCTGAAATATCAATGTCACCGCCCAGCATCGCTTGGTGCTGAACATAGTTTGAGCCGAGGTTTTTCACTAAAGCGGTATTCAAATCTGTATCGTGTTCAATAAGCTGCGCGATCATATTCGCTACAATTTCTGATTCTGTCATGCTCTGCGCCCCGATTTTGATCGTGTCGTCAGAAGCGCCGCCGAGACCCGGCAGAGAGCAGCCGCCTAGCAGCATGACAAAGACGAGAGCAAACGCGCCAAGCCATTTGATTTTTGTCATTTTCAACAGTGCCAACTCCTTACGAAACTTCCTTCATCCCTTGCAAGCCTTTCGGCGTCACCTTTCGTTCTGTCACGGCCAGGACATAATCAATAATAATTGCCAGAATTGTGACAGGCACGGCACCGCCAATGATATATTCAGGCTGGTATAGGTTCAGGCCGATAAAAATATAGTCCCCGAGGCCGCCTCCCCCGATAAACGACGCAAGTGTCGCCCAGCCAATTAGGTAGATCGTTGATGTGCGGATCCCCGCCATGATGATGGGAATCGCCAGCGGGATTTCAACGAGCCGAATCTGCTCCCAGCCGGTCATGCCAATCCCTTTCCCCGATTCCAGCAGGTTTTTATTTACACCTTTAATGCCGGTATACGTATTGCGCAGGATCGGCAGCACCGAATAGAAAAATAAAGCGACAATCGCAGGCACTTTTCCTACGCCGAGAAGCGGAATAAAAAAGGCTAAAATCGCCAGACTCGGCAGGGTTTGCACAATGTTTACGAAACCGATAACCGCACCTGCGCCTTTTTTCATTCTGGTGAGAGCAACGCCAAGCGGCACTGCAACGATAATGCCCAATACAACGGCTATGAGTGAAATATATAAATGCTCTCCTGTTTTATACAGCAGCTCTCCGCCGTTCGTTTGCAAAAAAGTCATCATTTGATTCATCTTAAAAGAGCTCCTCCCCTGGTCAGATCGTCATGAGCTGATTTTCCTCGTCGCCCCAAATGGAATCGTATACGATATCAACGAGGCTCGCTCTTGTCACAATCCCTGCTAAATGGTTCTGTTCATCGACCACCGGAACATACTTGATCCCCTGCTTCAAAATTTTTCGGACTGTATCGCGAAGAAGCGCCCCTTTTTGAACGGTATATATATCTGAACGGTATACGTCGCCAACGATGCTCGCTTTTTTGCGGTTTTGATCAATCATTTCCACATCAACATAGTCCTTCAGCACGTTTTGCCGGTCCACAACGAGCAGCGAGTCAACACGTTTTTCTCTCATCAGCTGAATCGCCTGAGAAAGCGTTTTGTCCGCAGATACCGTCACCGGCGTTCTGTTCATCATTTGCTCTACCCGCTCGATATCCGGTCTTGACTGAATCAGGCGCTCTTTCCCGATAAATTCTTCAACAAACTCATTTGCCGGGTTTCGAAGAATCTCATCAGGTGTGCCGACTTGAACGATTTCTCCCGCTTTTAATATCACAATCCTGTCAGCAAGCTTAATCGCTTCATCCATATCGTGGGTTACAAACACAATCGTTTTGTTTAAGGTTCTCTGCAGTTTTTTGAATTCTTCCTGAAGGGAATCACGCGTAATCGGATCAAGCGCTCCGAACGGTTCATCCATTAAAATGAGAGGGGGTTCCGCTGCCAGTGCGCGCAGCACGCCGATTCTCTGCTGCTGTCCGCCGCTGAGCTCATGCGGATAACGGTCTAAATACTCTGGGCCCATATCCACAAGCTTTAACAGCTCGCGCGCCCGTTCTTTCCGTTTTTCCTCAGGCCATTTCAGCAGCTTTGGTACGAGTGAGATGTTCTGCTGGATGGTCATATGGGGGAACAAACCAATCTGCTGAATTACATAGCCGATTTTTCTCCTCAGCTCAACCGGGTCCTGTTCCATAATATTTTCTCCGTCGATAAAGATCCTTCCAGACGATGGTTCTATCAGCCTGTTGATCATCTTCATCGTCGTCGTTTTTCCACAGCCGCTCGGGCCGATAAAACAGATAAATTCACCTTTGGCAATATCTAAATCAATGCTGTTCACAGCTTTTTTGCCGCCTTTATATACTTTTGACACTTGTTCCAATTTCAGCAATCCGTGCACCTCCGCAGGTTTCCTTTAAATTTTCTGAAAAGTATAATCCTTATTATAGTTTGAACTTTGTAAAATAAAAAGTTTACAATGTGTTGAAATTATATGTTATTTATAGATTATTTATTGTTATGACCGAGACGGAAAGGGTGTTCTTACAATTACGCCGGATACCTCCCACTTCCTCTGCATTCAGCTATTTTCAACACCAGGAAGAAATATGATATATTGACACCATCAATTGCCATTTGAAGGGATGATCAGCTGTGAAAAAAACCGCTCTCGACATCATTGAACATGCTGAAGAGCATCTCATTGAGAAGATTGCCGAAAATATGCATACGTTTGGAATGCCTTCAACTGTCGGACGTGTGCTCGGAATTATTTATATGAATCGAAAACCAATGACCTTAAGCGAGCTCTCTGAGGCAACGGGCATGAGCAAAACACGGATGAGCCAGGTTGTCCGGGAAATGATCGATGCCAATATCGCCGAAAAGGTGTTTGAAAAAGGCGTACGAAAAGACCTTTATGACGTCGAGCAGGATTATTATCAAACCTTCATTTCTTTATTCGCGGCGAATTGGACAAAGGTCGTGAGCAAAAACAAAGTGCTGTATAAAAAATTAAACCGGGAGCTGAGTGATCTTTTACAAAGGGACGGGCTTACCCCGGAAGCGGAAGAGAAAGTCAATCAGCTGCTGAATGAATTAAAAGAATGGCTTCATTACTATGATTGGCTGAGCAGGTTGATTGAATTTTTTGAGAGTGAGGAAGTCTTTCGGTATGTGCCGAAAACAAAAGAAAGCAGCTCTCTAAAATAAGAGAGCTGCTTTTTGCATCATGAGGTTAAGACCGGAAACATGCCTTTCAGCCCGGCACCAATCATCCCGACCGCAACCACGGCTAAGATTAATCCCATCAGTCTGGTAATCACATTCATCTCGGTTTTTCCGAGTTTGCTGCTGATAAAAGCAGAATAGTGGAAAAAGAGAAAGGTCAGGGCAATAACGGCGGCTATGCCGATCATGACAGCCACATAATGACCAATGCCGCTATGACCGGCGGAAAGGCTCATCACTGTTGCAATCGTTCCAGGCCCAGCAATGATCGGAATGGATAAAGGTGTGACTGATATATCCGCTTTTTCCTTGCTTTCCTTATGTTCATCATGGTGAAGAGATTGCACGTGTGATTCTTTCGCATTCAATAGATTATAGGCAATGCCGAAAATGAATATGCCGCCCGCCACTCGGAGCGCGTGAATGTTGATATCAAACAGTTTAAAGATAAGATGGCCGAAAACCAAAAAAGCCGCGAGAATAAAAAAGGATAAAGTAGCTGCCTTCCGGGCAATCGCTTTTCTTTCCGCTGCAGTATAGCCTTCTGTCAGCGTCAGAAATATCGGCACGTTTCCGATCGGATTCGATACTGCGAATAAAGAAATAAAGACGTGAACGATGAATGAGAACATCATATACCTCCTTGTTGATAGTCTCTGCACAGGAAATAGAATTATTCTCCACCCTTTTACCCGGAGGCGATTTCCCGGTAAACCTTTATAGCCTGTCAGAAACGCGCCATGCTACAATGAAGTGACAAATTGAATAGGAAGGACGTATACAGATGTTCAAAAAAATTGCGGCAGATGCCTTGGGCTTATCTGATATCGGAAAAATTATCGAACCTCAGGACTATGACAAAACAGACGCAGATGATTATGTCATGCATGAAGATAATGAGAAAATTTATTTCTTGATTAAAACAAAAGCAGACGAGTATTGCTTTACGAACCTGGCCCTGATCCATGTAGACGGCGAACGCGCCACTTCCTCAAAACGTACGTTGAAACGCTATCCTTATTCGCAATATAAAATCTCTGACGTTTTTCTTGAAACTGCCGGAAAAGTGGATTTGGATGTTGAAATTAAGTTCAAGCTGGGTGGTGAACAATTCGACATTGATGTCCACAAAGACCAGATTGAAAAGTTAAAAGACCTTTATAAAGCCCTGCTTCGCATCGCTGAAACAACCTATGAAAATGACATTTTAATCAATCAAGCGGAGCAAAGCTTAGATAAAGCAGTGACGATTCTTCACCATACCCGCCCTGAGCACGTCAATATTGAAACGCAATATAAAGAGCTGACCGAATTCGGATTCACTTGGCTGACATCCGTTCGTTCGCAGTATCATTTTAAGGATTTTGGGGATGTATTTGAGAAATATATTAACAACTAGATAAAAAAGACACAGCTGCTATCAGGCACGTGTCTTTTTTTGTATGAATATTGATTACTTTACAACTTTTTTCTTTTATAATAAAACTATTAGTCTATTTTCCCTATATTACATGTAAAGGAGTTATTTTATGTATTGTCCTCAATGCGGCCATCAAACAGATGGCGGAAATTTTTGTGAGAAATGCGGATCACCGCTCCCCGGTCAATCAGGCCACCAGCATCCAGCTCAAACCGGAGCCGCTGCAAAGCAAGCAGCAAAACAGTTCGGTTCATTTGTCTTATCCGTCCTGAAACGCCCTTTTCAGGAATGTAAAACAACAGGCGGAGAACAGCTGATCAGCGCAATCATTACGATGGTTCTTTTCAGTTTGCTGACCCCTTTGATGTTTTATATTCTTTTTTCAGACGGTCCCGGAAGCGTAAGCTTTACAGCAATCTTCTTAGAGCCAACCATTTATTTTATTTTATTTCTATTTGGCCTGCATGCATTCATCTTTTTCGCCCTGAAAATCGCGGGAAACCAAGTATCTTTCAAGGATTCATTCTCAAGATTCGGAGCGTTTCTCATACCGTTTACGGCTATTTTGATTCTTGCCCTTTTCTTCTTTTTATTACATACAGACATTTGCTTTACCATATTAGCCGTTGGTTTAATCGGTGCATTCTTCGCCATTCCTCCTGCGATGCTGAGCAGTTACCAGCATTCATATAAAGGGAAAATTGATGTCATTTACTCAACGATTGTGATTTATCTGATCATCTGCGTTACATTTCAGCTTATTATCGAACACTATGTCAAAGAAATTTTCCGTTATATGCTCTTTTAAAAACAACCCCATCACCTGCTGGTGATGGGGTTGTTTTATTGAATAGACGTTAAGTAAATTCTTCCGTTCTTCACTACGCCGGTGTAGGTCCAGTTATATGTTCTGAGCTTTGGACTGCCGCCTGATTTTGTGATATAGAATTCTTCATACGTCTTAATCGTGACAGCCGACCCATTTTGGCTCCAGCTTTTCACTTCATAGTTATTAAAGTCTTCTGTTGTCCCCTCTTTATTTAATTTCGACACGAGATGCTGCTGGTCGGAATAAAGGGAACTGCCTTTTTCAAGGCTGTCTTCCATCAGTGAGAAATTATTTTGATTCACGGCATCTGCCTGACTTTGCAGATAACTGCCCATAAATAATGTCACTTGTTCATCTGTAACATTGCCGCTTGCAGAGCTTTCACTGCCTTTGTTTTTCGAGCCAGCCCAGGCGGAAGTGTATGTCTCTGGTTTATCATTTTTGATTTTCTTTATATTTGTGCCTGCAGATTCGAATGTTGATTCTGCATCTTCGAAAATCCATTTTTTCTGTTTTTTATCATATGAAAGAAGATATTCATAACTCGGACTGTCGTCAGTCATTTCAGATTTTGTATAGTCGTTATACGAAGAAGACTGGTGAAGTTCTTTTCCTGTTACCGATACCTGCCACGTTCCGTCGTTTTTCTGAGAGAGGGCAAATGTGTCCAGGTCAAAATCAGTTTCCAAGTATCTATCTTTTAAGTATGAATCCGCACTTTTCATAGAATCGACGGTGTCCTTCGTCTCCGCCTTCCAATTGGCACTTGCCTCTGTCATCTGGGCTGTATTCCCATCAGATAGAGCTTTGGAGTATTGTTTTGTTGTTTTGACAATTGTGTTCATAATCTGTTCCTGTGTATCTTGATCAGGAATTAACGTTAACTCCATTTCTTTATCATCGATCGGAACGCCGGCAGTTTTTGTTTTTCCCCACGGAAATTCTGCCTCGACTGAAGCTGTCATTGATCCATCTGTCAGCAGCGGACCGTATGTTACGGATTTGAATGGGTCTTTATGAATCGACTTGCCGTTAATCAGCAAATCTCCCTTCCCGCTCTTGATGTCATCCGCTAAGCTGAATGTCACATCGTCTGCTTCCAATGAGAGATCAACACGAAAGCTGTTATCGCCAACCGCCTGAATGTCTTCCTTTTTCACAAGGTCAACGACATCGTTTTTCAGTTTGGCTGAGACTGTATATTCGCCGGGAATGTACGGACCGAGGGTTTGTGCTTGATCTGCTTTCTTTACAGATCCGGCTTCCTCTTTATTGACATATAAATCGGTATTTTTATAATTGCTGGTCACTTCAAAATAAACAGGTGCTACCTTTAAGTCGTAATGGTCAAATACCAGCAGGCTTTTTCCGTCTTTTTCTGCGTATACGATATCCTTCTGGGCTGTTTCCTCACGGAGCGATGCAAAAAGTTCATCTTTTTTGTCTGGATGATCCTTCAAATATGTAAGAAACGGTTTTACATTATTTTTAGTGAGTTTAAGATTGTCATTTACCGGTGTAAGCAGAGTCGCGATTTGGCCCTTATCCTCATCATTTACGGCCTGTTCAAACTTGTCTACTAACCTATCCTTTGAAGTAAAATACGCTCCGGTTTTATATGCGGCGAATAATATAACGCACGCTGCGGCAATGCTGCTCCATAAAATGATGGTTTTCTTTCGGATCGGTTTTCGCGGAACCTGCCTTGTTTCTGCAGTGCTAGCTGTTTCTTGATTTGCCTGTTTGCTGCCCCCTCCGATCGGGGTGCCGCATTGTTTACAAAACTTGGCTCCTTCATTATTCTGGGAGCCGCAATTCTTACAAAAAAACATGACTTTCCTCCTATTCTACTAATTTGATAACATTTACTGCTTTTCATATTTTATAATAAAACAGAATGAAATTGGGAACGAATGAAAAAATTAAATGTCTATCAGACTAAAAAGGTGGTACGAATATGCAAAAGCTCAGGATTGAATTAGGAAAAGAAACAAATGACGAATTATATGATCTATTGCTGCTCGCCGATCCATCGAAAGACATTGTAGATGAATATCTTGAGAGGGGAGAATGTTACACAGCTTGGGCCGGTGATGAGCTTGCAGGTGTTTATGTATTGCTAAAAACAAGGCCGCAAACAGTTGAAATTGTAAATATTGCGGTAAAAGAATCTCTTCAGAAGAAGGGCTTTGGCAAACAGCTTGTACTTGACGCCATCGAAAAAGCGAAGGAGCTGGGGGCGGACACGATTGAAATCGGCACGGGGAATTCCAGCATTCATCAGCTTTCTCTCTATCAAAAATGCGGATTCCGCCTTCAGGCGATCGACCACGATTTCTTTGTCAGACATTATGATGAGGACATTTTTGAAAACGGGATTCAATGCCGCGATATGGTAAGGCTTTATTTGGATCTTTAATAAAAGAGCTGCCGCATGATCATCGGCAGCTCCTTTATATAGAAATTAAAAAAACTGATTCGCTTTTTTTCCGGTATCCCGCTGCATTCCTTGCCTCACTGACAATATAAAAAAAGTCAGGACGAGAGTCAGACCGACAGCCAGAAAAATATAATCAGCGTCCATAAACACAAGAAGCACTGTGTAAACAGCTGCTGAAAGAGGTTCTCCCATCTTTACAATAGAAAAAATAAGCGCGAATATTCTTCCGAAGTATTCAGTCGGAACCGTCTTTTGAAAATACAGAACCGTTTGCACATCAATATAGGAGATGATGACGCCCAGCACCAAAAAAATGGCACATTCCAGCCCGCTAAGCGGAAAAAACAAAAACATAATGAGCAGCCCTACCGCTGTTAAAGTTCTGGGATAAAGCCGTTCTAGCCGCTTCGTATTCCACTTGAAAAATACAGCAAGATTCCCTAAGAGCATACCGCCCTGAAACATTGAATACATGATAGCGAACCATACGGAATAGTTCTCATGAAAACGTTCCACTGCAAGAATCGGCCCCATTACAGAAATAAACCCGGCAATGACAAGATTTACGATAAAAAAATAACCGACAGCAGTCATCCAAGATGAGTTGCCCTTCAGCATTCTGTAGCCTGTCTTAAGGGCTTCTGCCCCTTTGCTTTTTAGGCCGGCAGATTCTGAAATGTGAATAAGGGCAATCAATGCAGCGGATACGAAAAATGCCGTCCCATTTATGAGAAACAGAAGCCCAAACGGAATCGCCGCAATCAAAACGCCGCTAATCAGCTTTCCGACGATCAGACCAATAAGTTCGCTAGTGTTAATTAATGAAGTCGCCTGATCGAGATGTTTCTGAGGGACAAGCAGCGGAATAAGCGCCACTTTCGCCGGGGAAAAGAGCATCGATTGCAGCGATAAACAAAATGCGCATACACCAATGATCCATACAGTTAACAAACCGTTCGCACTAAGGACTGCCAAGAGAATCATAATGACTGCTCTTCCAGTATTACACACATACAATATGGATTTTTTTCGTATTGAATCAATTAAAGGTCCGGTAAACATTCCGAATGTCAATGGAACGAGCTCGATAAAAGAAATCACCCCGACTAATATTTTGCTTCCGGTCAAATCGAGCACTAGAAGCGGAAGCGCGATGAGCCAGACGCCATCCGCCGCGGAAGAAAATACTTGTGCAGACCAAAGCTTTGCATAATTTGGTGTTCGATATGCCGAATTACGTCCGCTTTTTTTCTTCATCAGAAGCACCGCCGAACCATTCTAATGTTCTCCATGATTCTTTTCTTTGTGTATAGTCCTCTTCCATCACTTCAAATACGATACCCGTGCCATCCCCGCGGTGTATCTCCTTTAACATCTCCGCCGCTTGTCTGAGCAATGGTTCATTAATCGTTCCTTCAGCGGGATGACGCCCTTCAAAACAGCGGACATCACCATGCGGGAAGGCTAGCTGGCGAAACGAACTGAAATGATAATGTTTAATGCTGTCCTTTAAGGAAAGAAACTGAAAAAAATCAGGGTATCTCAGCTTTTCATCCCTGAACATAAGTGATGATGACAGATGTGTCTGATAGGTAATGGCCCAATGACACAGATCCCATGTAATGCCGACATGTTTTAAACCGAGCTGAACCAGCTCCTCAAAATCCTCAGGATAAATAAAAATCGGGTCAAAGTCTTCGCCCAGATTCCCGATAATCGGCAGATTTTCGACTCCAATCCATATATCCGTCCCTTTCAGCTCATCATCAAACGCCGCAAAAAATTCAATGACTTTTCTGCGATTTCCTTCTAAGTCATAGCTTTGAAATTCTTCAACCGACATAAATTGATTGGCATGAACAGTTATGCCCTTAGCGCCGTACATATCCGCAAGCTCTGCAAAATGCAGCAGACGGTCCTTTATATGCGCTTCGTGAACATAATCCGCATTGTCGGTGGGAAAATGAAGTGTCAATAATGACGGCTCAAGCTGTTTTGTGTAATCAAGTGTCCGCTTGAAGGTTTTCACATAATCGGTTTCTTCAAACGACTTTCCGTCGAAGATGTTGGCTTCAAGACCGTATCCTGCTTCGACCCACTTTTTATCAATTTGCTTCGGGTCTAACCCGAAAAACGGTATTTGCGCAATCATCCGTCACCACGTTCCTCTCACAAGCATAAATGCTTCTGCTGCAGAAAAACCCGATTTAGCTCCCCATACGTATGCGTTATTTTCTATCGCTTGCAAGGAGCGCGGATGCGGGAAATCCCTCAGCTCCGAATCATAGCACGCCATGGCCTTCAGCTTCAATTCAAGCTCTTCTTCTATATTAATGAAGAAATTCGCATGGAATTGATCCTTCTTCAAGTAGTTCCACTCTGTCGAGGATAAGGTCTCATATGCCAGAACCTGTTTTACGGAATGACCTGGAAGCGGGCGGGTTGCCGTCATCACCGCTCTGAATACAACAGCATGGTCAATATTAATGTCACCGCCGTATTGTGTATATACGATATCGGGCTGAAACCGTTCAATTTGTTTTTCTGCCTCTTTTACGACATCCAGCAAATCCATTGAATCCAGCCTGTTATCAGGAAGGTTTAACCTGACAAAATCGCTTATGCCGAGCGTGCTAAGCGCTTGTTCCGTTTCACTATAGGAATGCTGCATGATCGAATCACAAGGTTTTTCATAGTCTTCTTTTCTAGACGATTTTCCTTCAGCCATAATGACAGCCGACACACTGTCTCCTTGACGGACATGTTTCGCCAATGCTCCGCCGACGCCGATAATTTCATCGTCCGGGTGCGCCGCAAATACCATTACTTTCATCATATTGCCCCCCTTTGATTAACGTCTCGCAAATATCCGCGCCGCAGTTCATAAGCATATCAAGCATAGAGAGATGAGGAATGTGCTCTCCGAACAACTGCGGATAATGGATGGTCCTGATTTGCTGGTATTCGATTGTAATTCCGCTTCTATCAAAATCACTTTCTATTAAATAGTCTGATCCTTGGCTGCCTGAATAATAGTGATCAGCCCCAAGTTCCTTACAAAGCGCGAGCACAAAATCACTCTTTTTTTCATTCCGGCATTCGAGCTCCGACACATAGCAAATTGGGGTCGATATGCGAAGTTCCCGCAGAAAAAAATCAATGATGAACATATTTAAATCATGAAGGTACTCCCATTCCCGCTGATAGACATCTTTAAAAAACATTTGATATTCCTCGAAATAGGGAGCCTTCGCATAATTCATTTTAATCGCCATCCAGTGTTTCTTCCGCCAGTCCTGCTCTTGGTCGATTTTCATATCACGAAGCTCGATATCCTTATAATTTTTCATCTGCAAAGGAACAGTCAGCCACATGGGGCCTTGGGAAGTTTTGATTCTGTTCCGATTGAGAAATCCCTTTTTCTCAAACTGGGCTGTATCGTGAATGGCAAATACATCTGATTTATGGATTTTTTCAAAAAAACCATACCAGGGGAGATAACTGGACTGATGGCCGCTTACCACTTTTACTCCGTTTCTGTGAAATGTCGACATCGTTTCTCTTCAGCTCCCCAATATCGTTTCGGTCTGGCAATTTCTTTACTGTGGGAATATCCAAAATCAACCCATTGCAGTTTCTTGCCGATGGCGAATGATAAAGCGTTCCGCATCAGCAAATAAGAGGCCTGCGTTTCTTTTCCGGCAGGGCTGTTTACATTCTGCCAATAATAGAAATGGGAATGGTCATATAGAAAAATACTGCTGCTGATCATGTCAGTCTCAAGAAATGCCCCTACCCAAAAGACTTGCCTTCCAAGGCTTTCTAGCAGCTTTTGAAAAAAATCCTGACTCAGCATATAGGCTGCACCGATAGCTGCTGTATGCGCCTTATACAATTCGTAAAATTCATGAATCGATTCCTGTCCAATTAGGCGGACGGACACATTTTTCTTTTCCGCATATCTGACGGCAGTCCGGGCTTTTCCTGAACAGTTTGTCCATAGCTCTTCAAATGTATCGGGAAGCGGCAATATGTGTGTGTCTTTTTCTGCCCAATGTTCTCCCGTTTCTTCGATAAAAGAAGTTTGGCCATGCGGAAGCAGGAGCCGCGATAATTTCTGTCCAAATAAAGCCTTGATTTCGCTTTGCAGCCATTCAAATGAAATCGGACGGTCTGAAATGACGCCGCCGTATCCTATCATATTCCCGCTGAGCAAGCCATTCTGCTCAAACACCGGAACATATATCACTTGTCCGCCGTCCGATGTCAGCTTAACAGGGTGAAACGAGGTATTGGGGAGCTCCTCCATGAGCTTCCCCCAATCATAGCTTTGAAACAATCCAGTCTGAAAAATGCCAGCGGCTCGATCCCATGCTTGACGAGTTACCAAATTTGCTGTTTTTTGCACGATATATCACCAACATTCATTTCTTATTCTTTTGCTCTGCATACGCTAAAACGGTTTCAGCAATATACTTCACCTGCTCTGTACCAAGAGGCGGTTTGAACGGCAGTGAAAGAACCCTTTTCCACAGAGAATGTTCATCCTCTTGCCGTGAATAAGGCTGATACAGCGGAATAACGTGCAGCGGAAGGTAGTTCCAGCAGGTTTGAATCCCTTTTGCCGCTAAATAAACAGAGCAGTCGTACCTTTCCCCTTCATGAGGGAAGACGATTGTCAAATAGTTCAGGCTTTCTCCCTCCTGCGGCTGAATCATCTTGATCCCGTATAACTCTTCTGCCCGTGCAAAAATGTATTTTGCCGTCTCCAAATTTCTAGATGAGTCTCTCACCAGCCGCTCCATCTTTGACAGCTGGTATTCGATAATGGCTTGCCTCACCGGATGCATTCGCAATAAAGGGACAGTAGCAGGTTTTTTCGGAAGGACTTCAAGCTTGCTCGTTTTCATAGAGGTCTGAACACCCGTTTTTCTGAATAAGAAGGATAGAGTCCTAGATCTCATTAAAGCCTGTATTCGCTGCTGTCTCATATAAGCATCATAATCAGCATTAACTTGCTTTCGCTGTTCCATCGGCAGCCTGCCGTTTTTGTCCAGAACTTCTTTTCGGGCGATTAACGCTCCTCCTCCTATACTGCCGAGGGGCTTTGACGGTCCAAAGCTCAAGATGCCGAAATCCCCCAAACCGCCTGCAAAGGTTCCGTCTTGTTTTGTAAACATGGCCTGAGCGGCATCGTCAATGACACGAATACGCTTTTCTTTCGCCCACTCGATAAGTTTCATGTTTTCCTGCCGGCCGTAAACGTGTGTCAAAATGACAGCGCATGTCCTCTCGGTCACTTTGTTTTTCACATCTTCAAAGGATAGGGACAAATCATTATCCAGATTGGCAAACACTGGGGAAGCTCCGGTTTGAAGCACAGCGTCAATTACGTTTGGACAGCTGAATGATGAAAAAATCACTTCTTTTCCAGGCCCCGCTCCGGAAAATGTCAATGCAAGCACCAACGCTGCGCTTCCACTCGAAGTCAATTCGATGCTCTTTCCATAGCGTTTTTCCAATTTTTCTGCCAACGTTGTTCTTTTAGCTGAGATTAAGTAGGTGAAAAAACTTCTGCCTGAAAGCTGCCCCGGATAAATCGGAAACTTGATCTGTTTGGGGTTTTCAGGATAATGGAAGTTTTTGTTTTTGTCTTTCAATTTTAATCAGCCTCAGGCCTTCATCTAGGTTAATTTTAGGAGCATATCCAAGCAGACGCTTTGCCTTCTCGATCGAAGGAGCACGTTTGAAAATTTCAATGTCTTTCCCCCGGACACCATCCTCGCCCAGCTTTTTAAATGTATAATGCTCTTTCTCCCTGCCAGTCATCACGTTGATTTTCTCTGCCAGTCCTTTTATAGTGATTGGCAGATCGTTTCCTATGTTGAAATCTTCATAGGCACTCCCTTTGTACAGCAGCGCCAGGTATGTTCCGTTCACGATATCACTAATGTAGCTGAAGCATCTGATTTGGCCGCCGTCTCCGTAAAGAGGAAGCTCCGCGCCAGCTTCGGCCAAACTGAAGAACTTGTTTATGACAAAGTCCTGACGCTGCTTCGGGCCGTACACATTAAAGTATCGGACAACTCTGACATGCAGTGAGGCTGATGCCTGCTCCTTCAAATATTCCTCTGACTTTAATTTTGCTTTTCCATAAGCGGATTTAGGGAGCTTATGGCTTGATTCCGTATATGGATAATCTGGCGAATCTCCGAACACTTCTGAGCTGGAGGAAAAAAGAAGGGTCTTGATCCCCAGCTCCTTGCATACCTCCGTTACGTTTTTCGTTCCTTCAAAATTCACCTTGATTACGTCCTCTTCATTGCTGCGGCAGCTGTCTACTCCGACCATTGCCGCTAAATGAACGACAGCATCTGCTCCTTTTAATGATTCCCGAAGCGATTGACGGTCTAAAATATTGGTTTGGCGGAATTCTGCCTGAAAATCCGGCTTTTTTTGATCAGCGATGATCGTATGATAGCCTTTCTTCTGTAATAACCCCGCTAATTCACTTCCTATAAAACCTGCTCCGCCTAAGATAGCAATGTGTTTCATTGTCCGACCTCCTGGCTTAAAGATAAAACATCTTTAATTGATTGAACGATGTATTGACAATCTTCCTTCGATAATTGGCTATAAAGAGGCAGTGATACAATTTCAGGAAAGATGCGTTCAGTTACCGGCAGCTTTGCAGGAAAATGCTCTCTATAGTAGGGATGCATATGCACAGGGATAAAGTGGACACTCAACCCAATATGTTTCGCTTTCATCTCTTCAATAAACTGGTCTCGGTCCATTTCTTCGTGTTTTTTCACCCGCAGAATGAACAAATGCCAGGAATGTGTGATATGGCTAGGGATGTCTGTTAAAGGAAGTTCTGCTCTTTCTGGATGATTGATAAGCTCAGACGCATAATAGTTTGCGATTCTGGTTCGTTTTTCTTGGATTTCAGCAGCCCGTTTCAATTGAATGAGCCCAAGAGCAGCCTGGATATCTGTCATGTTGTACTTAAAGCCGGGAAGTAAAACATCATATCGCCAGCTGCCCTTTTCACCGTATCGATTCCAAGCATTTTTTGTAATGCCATGCCATCCATACAGTCTTGCTCTTTCGGCAGCCTCTTCATCCTTAAGAATAAGAGCTCCTCCTTCTCCCGTCGTTATATTTTTGGTGGCATAAAAGCTGAAGCATACGGCATCTCCATGTGTGCCGATCATCTTCTCGTTATACCTTGTCCCAAGCGCGTGTGCGGCATCTTCAATCAAGTACAGTCCATTTTCCTTGCATATGCTGCTAAGCTCATCCAAATTTGCCGGATAACCTGCAAAATGGACCGCAATGACCGCTTTTGTCCGCGGTGAAAGCTTTTGTCTCACATCTTCCGGATCTATACATAAATCATCCTCGCAAATGTCGGCAAACACCGGGGTTGCTCCTACATGCAAAATGACGTTTACACTTGAACAAAACGTGAAGCTTGGAACAATGACTTCATCTCCTTCTCCTACACCGAGTGCAAGCAAAGCCATGTGTAAGGCAGCAGTTCCTGAATTACAGCTGATTACGTGCTCCGCTCCCAGACATTCGCCAAGCTTTTTCTCAAATTCAATCACCTTCGGGCCTTTTGAAATCCACCCCGACTTGATCGTTTCAACTACAGTTTCCAATTCTTCGTTTGTCATATCAGGTCTGTGAAAAGAGATAAATTGTTTACTAATGACAGTTCCCTCCTATAGTGTGATAAGTTTTGCATTGTCAGCCATTTTTTCTCTGCAAATGTTTCTCGTATCGAAAATAATAGGAGCTGTATCCTGCAATATACTGTAATTGATATCATCATGATCTGTATGAATAATGACGACATCATATTGGTTGATCTGCTCCTTGGTGAAAGGGACGGAGTGCTTGATGCTGCCGTCTTCCAGGCAGATTTCACTGATAAAAGGATCATAGTAATCTATCGTGCATCCCTTTTTCATCAAATCATCGATAATTGCAAATGCAGAAGACTCACGAGAATCATTGGTATTTTTTTTATAAGCAGCACCTATTAATAAAATATTGCAGTGTTCTTTATCAACCAGCTTCATGGCATAGTCGGACACTGAAAATGGCATTTCAGAATTGATTTCATCCGCTAAATCAATCAGCTTTGTCTGCAATCCCTTTTGGTTAGCTATCCATTTAAAATAAAAAGGATCAATCGGTATGCAATGGCCGCCTACACCAGGGCCCGGGCTGAATTTTTGAAACCCGAACGGCTTCGTGTCTGCCGCATTGATCACTTCCCATATATCAATATCAAGTTCTCGGCAATTGAGTGCCATTTCATTGATGAGAGCTATATTTACATAACGGTAGGTATTCTCTAGGAGTTTAGCTGTTTCTGCTACTTCAGGTGAGGTTACTGGATGAATGCTTGTAACGATGGTGTTGTAAAACGCTGAGGCAAGTTTTGTGCAAGTCCGGGTCATTCCGCCGACCACTTTAGGGATATCGGCGACTTCGTAATGGCTGTTCCCAGGATCAATTCGTTCAGGTGAATAAGCTATAAAGAAATCGGAGCCTATGTTGACCTGCCGCCCTGCTGCCATTCTGTCAGCAATTTTTTGTTTTGTTGTGCCCGGGTAGGTTGTACTTTCTAAAATTAAAAGCTGATTTGGCCTTCCGTAAGCCAGCATGGTGTCAACTGCACTGTCTATGTAGCTAAGGTCGGGTATCTTATCTTTTTTGTTCAAAGGTGTCGGAACACATATCACAATAATGTCGCAGTGTTCTATGAGAGACATATTCTCACTCACTTGAAAACGCTCTGTGTGAAGTGCCTCTTTTAATTGGCTATCGTCTACATCTCGAATATGGCTGTGCCCGTCTTTCAGCAAAGAAACTTTTTCGCTGTTCCTATCAAAGCCGATGACGTTGTATCCTTTATTGACACATTCTAATGCAAGAGGAAAACCCACATATCCCATCCCCAATACACCTACAACAGCCTGTTTTGTTTCAATCAATTCTAAAAGCCGCTTATGACTGAGGTTTCGAGCTTCTTTTGTGACAGGATTCATTTTTGGACCCCCTATAAGATAGAAAAGGATATATTTTTACAAAATTAAACAATTATCGATCGATACTGCAATTATAACAAAAGTAAAAAAACGGTAAATGGGCTTTGTCTCCTTTTATTTGGTAGGGCATTATGATGCGATTTACGATTAAGTGGAATTTTTTGTGCCTAAGAAAAGGTATTTATCAGGGGGATAATGAGAATATTTCCTCTATTTGAAAGAATATATAGAAAATTTTAAAAAACAGGCCGAGGCCTGTTTTTTAATCTATATTTGCCTCTTGTACTGCAGATAACAAGAGCTGTCCCGCTTCGTTCAATTTTTCTTTGCTGATATGTGCGATGTTGTCTTTTTCGGTGTGATACCATGGCCCAGGCTCTTGCGTATCCGGACTGAGCCAAATCCAATTAGCCGAAGGTATGCCCGCTTCATAAAATGACACGTGGTCCGAGTATCCCAGCTGTGTGAGACGAGGGGCTTCAAGCTGTGCTCTCTGGGCAGCATTCACCGCATAATTGACACTTGCATTTTTCTTGCCATCCGGGGTCGTTATATACATTTGGCTTGCGTCTTTCCAGTCAGTCGCAATCATATCAGCATTAAAGTTTGCACGGCTGTGTTTGATTTCATCCGAGGTAAGCGTACTGACATAATATGAGGAACCCGCTGACCACAGCTCTTCAGCTCCGAAAAAGATAAAACGGATTTCTTTGTTTTTGGGAAGGTGCTTGCTTTGCTCAATCATCTCTAGTACGGCGGATGTGCCTGATGCATTATCATCAGCCCCAGGTGCATCTTTAACTGTGTCATAATGCGCAGTTACATAAAGAATATCCGGGTGTTTTGTGTGCTGCGCTTTGCGTGTCCCTATTATGTTTTGTGAAGTGCGGTTTCGATAGTCCTTAAATTGAATGACAGCCTGCTTTTCTTTCAGTAAAGCTTCCCCGTCTTCTTTTTTCATTCCGGCAGCCGGTATCGTGATATGTTTTGGTTTTACCGGTCGGATCGCGAGAGGTTTTGTCTTGCTGTTATAAATAATGACAGCCTTTGCGCCGGCAGCTTGGGCGTTTTTTAATTTCTGAGATACTGATATTTTTCCCTCTCTCATAACGGCGATTTTCCCCTTGGCTTCTTTTTCATCAAGATTGAGCCCATAGCCTCCGTCTAAGACCGCACCCTCCACTCTCTCTTCATTTTCCACAGCGCTCTTATCCGCTGATCGTATTGGATATTCATGATCGCCTGCCATTACTGAACCAGAATAATATGTTTTCACATGAAATGGCTGAATGCGAACAGCTAATCCCTCATCTTGAATCCGTTTCGATATGTATGACGCCGCTTCTTTTTCTTTCTCTGTCCCTGTTTCTCTCGGACCTATGACCTCACTCAGTTCATGAATGGTTTCATATGCATGCTCCTCATCAAACAACGGAGCCATCTCAGAAATAGAATGAGACTGTATCCCGTTCACCTGTACAGCTGAAGATCCCCATATGACGCTTCCAGCCAGTGCCGCTGACATCAAAATCATTTTCATTTTTACATTCCTCCTCTTATTCACCCCCTTTCTTTTCGGTTTTGCTGTCTTGATTCCTTTAAAATGCAACAAAATGAACATTAGTTACCAAATCAAGGTAATGAGATAGGCGGAGAATAAAAGCTGAGGCTAGGAAAGTTTGCATAAAAAAGCCGCCGAGAAAATCCCGGCGGTCTTTTTATTACTTGTTTAAGTTGTAGAAAGAGTTGATACCGTGGTATTGAGCAGTTTCAGCCAACTGATCTTCGATGCGAAGAAGCTGGTTGTATTTCGCAACACGGTCCGTACGAGACGGAGCACCTGTTTTGATTTGTCCTGCGTTTGTTGCCACAGCGATGTCAGCGATTGTGCTGTCTTCAGTTTCACCAGAACGGTGAGAGATAACAGCTGTATAGCCTGCGCGTTTCGCCATTTCGATCGCATCGAATGTTTCAGTCAATGTACCGATTTGGTTTACTTTGATCAGGATAGAGTTGCCTACGCCGTTTTTAATACCTTCAGAAAGTTTTTTCGTGTTTGTAACGAAGAGGTCGTCACCAACAAGCTGAACTTTTTTGCCAAGACGCTCAGTAAGAAGCTTGTGGCCTTCCCAGTCGTTTTCGTCAAGTCCGTCTTCGATAGAGATGATTGGGTATTTAGAAACAAGCTCTTCATACCAGTCAACCATTTCAGCAGATGTTTTCACAACGCCTTCGCCAGACAGATGGTATTTGCCATCTTCTTTGTTGTAGAACTCAGAAGATGCAGCATCCATAGCGAGTTTAACTTCTTCGCCAGGTTTGAAGCCGGCTTTTTCGATTGCTTCAACGATTGTTTGAAGCGCTTCTTCGTTAGAACCAAGGTTTGGAGCGAATCCGCCTTCGTCACCTACAGCAGTGTTTAAGCCTTTTGCGCTTAATACTGATTTCAGGCTGTGGAAGATTTGAGCGCCCATGCGAAGTGCTTCACGGAAGTTAGGAGCACCTACAGGCATGATCATGAATTCTTGAATATCCACGTTGTTATCAGCATGCTCTCCGCCGTTTACGATGTTCATCATCGGTACAGGAAGCGTTTTTGAGTTGAATCCTCCAAGGTATTGGTAAAGAGGAATCTGTAAGAAATCAGCAGCAGCACGCGCACAAGCCATAGATACGCCAAGGATTGCGTTCGCGCCAAGTTTGCCTTTGTTTTCAGTACCGTCAAGCTCGATTAAAAGCTGATCGATTGCGTTTTGTTCAGTTACATCAAAGCCAAGAAGCTCTGGAGCAATGATTTCGTTTACGTTGTTAACAGCTGTTAACACGCCTTTTCCAAGGTAACGGTCTTTGTCGCCGTCACGAAGCTCAACCGCTTCGTATTCACCTGTAGAAGCTCCGCTTGGCACTAATGCGCGGCCGAAAGCTCCTGTTTCTGTATATACTTCAACTTCAACTGTTGGGTTGCCGCGGGAGTCTAATACTTCGCGTGCATAAACATCAACAATGTATGGCATGAGTTTTGTCTCTCCTTTTGATTTTCAAATTATTTTTGAATTAAAGATGTTCCTGTCATTTCTTTCGGTTTTTCAACACCAAGAAGGTCTAATAACGTTGGTGCAAGGTCGCCTAGGATTCCGCCTTCACGCAGCGTAATGCCTTCTTTCGTTACAATCACAGGGACTGGGTTTGTTGTATGCGCAGTGTGCGGTTCGCCTGATTCTGTAATCAGAATGTCAGCATTACCGTGATCAGCGGTAATGATGGCATGTCCGCCTTTAGCAAGAATCGCGTCAACGACTTCACCCAAGCATTCGTCCACTGCTTCAATTGCTTTAATTGTTGGTTCAACCATTCCGGAGTGGCCGACCATATCAGGGTTTGCGAAGTTAAGAATGATCGCGTCATGCTTGTCAGCTTCAATTTCTTTGACAAGCGCGTCCTTCACTTCATACGCACTCATCTCAGGCTTCAAGTCATACGTTGCAACTTTAGGCGAGTTGATGAGAATACGCTCTTCACCCGGGAATTCAGCTTCACGGCCGCCGCTCATAAAGAACGTGACGTGCGGATACTTTTCAGTTTCTGCAATTCGAAGCTGTTTTAATCCGTGCTGAGATAATACTTCTCCGACTGTGTTATCAAGATTTATCGGTTTAAACGCTACATAGCCGTCAACTGTTTCACTGAAGTGAGTCAGGCAGACGAAATACAGGTTCTTTGGATAATTCTCGCCGCGGTCGAAGTCACGGAAGTCTTTGTTTGTGAACGTGTTGGAAATCTGGATGGCGCGGTCCGGTCTGAAATTATAGAAAATCACAGAATCGCCGTCTTGGATTTTCGCAACAGGCTCACCGTTTTCTTTTGTGATGACAGATGGAATCACGAATTCATCGTAGATACCATTTGCATATGAATCATCAACAACATCCAGGGCGCTGCGGTAAGATGGGCCTTCGCCGTACGCCATTGCGCGGTACGCTTTTTCTACACGGTCCCAGCGTTTGTCGCGGTCCATAGAGTAGTAACGTCCGGAAATGCTGGCGATTTCACCCACACCGATTTCCTTGATTTGATCGTTCAACTGGTTGATGTACGTTTTCGCTGTCTGCGGACCTACATCACGGCCGTCAAGGAAGCCATGGATATAAACCTTTGTCAGCCCTTCTTTTTTCGCAAGCTTTAACAGTGCGAATAAATGGTTGATATGGCTGTGCACGCCTCCGTCAGATAAAAGACCGAACAGGTGCAAGGCTTTGTTGTTTTCTTTCGCGTTGCTGATCGCGTCAAGGAATGTTTGATTGCGTTCGAACTCTCCTTCACGAATGGCAACATTTACGCGTGTTAAGCTTTGGTACACAATACGTCCCGCACCGATATTTAAGTGACCTACCTCGGAGTTCCCCATTTGCCCTTCAGGAAGACCTACAGCCTCGCCTGAAGCAGTCAATGTTTGATGAGGATACTGGTTCCAATAGCGGTCAAAATTCGGTTTTTTCGCTAAAGCGACTGCGTTCCCTACTGTTTCGTTACGTAATCCGAACCCATCAAGAATGATGAGTGCAGCTGGTTTTTTACTCATATTGACCTTCCTCCAATAATTGAACGAATGACTGTGGCTCAAGGCTCGCGCCGCCGACCAAAGCACCGTCAATATCGGACTCTGCCATATATTCTTTAATGTTTGCAGGCTTTACGCTTCCGCCATATTGGATGCGAAGCTTGTCTGCAGCTTCTTGGCTGAAGCTTTCAGCGACGGTTTTACGGATATGCGCACACACGTCATTCGCATCTTTTGCTGTAGAAGATTTGCCTGTTCCGATTGCCCAGATTGGCTCATACGCAATAACAGAAGCAGCAACTTGTTCTTCAGAAAGACCAGCAAGGCCTTTTTTCACTTGGTCAGCAACAAGATCATTTGTTTTGCCGGCTTCACGCTCTTCAAGCGTTTCACCTACACAGATGATCGGCACAATGCCGTGTTTGAAAGCTGCGTGTGCTTTTTTGTTAACTGTTTCATCAGTTTCAGCGAACATTTCACGGCGCTCAGAGTGGCCGATGACGCAGTAGTCAACGCCAAGATCTTTCAGAGCAACCGGGCTGATTTCGCCTGTGAACGCGCCGCTTTCCTCGAAGTGCATGTTTTGAGCGCCGACTTTTAGGTCAGTGCCTTTCACAGCAGAAGCAAGCTTTTCTAAGAAAAGCGCTGGCGCGCAAACAACAGCTTCAGCTTTGTCTGCTGCTGGAATGGAAGATTTCACTTCTTCAACGAAGCTGACAGCTTCGCCGAGTGTTTTGTTCATTTTCCAGTTACCGGCGATAATTGGTTTTCTCATCTGTTCCACTTCCTTATAGCAGTTTTGAGATTATTTATCGTTCAGTGCAGCTACCCCTGGAAGCTCTTTGCCTTCCATAAACTCAAGGGATGCGCCGCCGCCTGTTGAGATGTGGCTCATTTTGTCAGCAAGGCCGAATTTTTCAACCGCTGCCGCAGAGTCTCCTCCGCCGATGACAGAGTATGTATCTTTCGCCTCTGCCAATGCTTCCGCAACCGCTTTTGTTCCTTGAGCGAACAAGTCGATTTCGAATACGCCCATTGGTCCGTTCCACACGACAAGTTTGCTGTTTTTGATGACGTCAGCATACGTTTCGCGTGTTTTCGTACCAATGTCGATTGCTTCTAAATCACTAGGGATTTCAGAGATCGGCACAATTTTCACGTTTGCATCGTTAGAGAAATCATCTGCAACGAGTACATCTTCAGGCATGTAGAAGTTAACGCCTTTTTCTTTAGCGCGGTCCATAAATGATTTCGCAAGCTCGATTTTATCCTCTTCAAGAAGAGATTTACCGACTTCATAGCCAAGCGCTTTTACGAAAGTATAAGCAAGACCTCCGCCGATGATCAGGTTGTCTACTTTATCAAGAAGACTTTCGATTACACCGATTTTGTCTTTTACTTTCGCTCCGCCGATGATCGCTGTGAACGGGCGGTCAGGATTGGAAACCGCTTTTCCAAGTACATCAAGCTCTTTTTCCATTAAGAAACCTGCAACTGCTGGCAGATGCTCGGCAATTCCAGCTGTAGATGCGTGAGCACGGTGGGCAGCACCGAATGCGTCATTTACATATACATCTGCAAGCTCAGCAAATGCTTTTGCAAGCTCAGGGTCATTTTTCTCTTCACCAGGATAGAAACGTACGTTTTCCAATACAAGAACGTCTCCGTCCTTCATCTCGGAAATTTGTGCTTTTACAGCATCGCCGTATGCTTCATCCGCTTTTTTCACTTCTTTGCCAAGCAGTTCGCCGAGACGTGCAGCGACAGGAGTTAAACGAAGCTCCTCAACCACTTCGCCTTTCGGGCGGCCTAAGTGGCTCGCAAGAAGGACTTTTGCGCCTTGGTCTGCAAGGTGTTTGATTGTTGGAAGCGCAGCACGGATACGTGTATCGTCTGTTACTTCCCCGTCTTTCATTGGAACGTTAAAGTCAACGCGGCAGAATACAACTTTGCCTTTTACGTCGATGTCTTTGAGAGTTTTTTTATTCATGCCTAGGAGATCCTCCTTCAAAATGGTTTGCATACAGCACGAAAAACGTGAAACCGTCTGTTCAAGCGATAACTCCGCTAGGGCAGATCGCAGTCTTTTTCGGCACAGGGCAGTTCGTCTAAAAGCCAGGGCAGCGGCCTTAGGCGAAAGCGCCGGCAAAGCTGCTTAAAACGCGGTCGTTTCTCTATCACAGAGCGTTTTCTGAAAGCCGGTCTTCATGGAAAAAGGGAAAGGGAGTCCGTCCCCTTCCCTTGTCCGCTTTCATTATAGCGCTTCTATTCGAAAGAACCAAGTCAGGTCCTTTTTCAGCTATAAATTAAAGACCTTTTTTTGCGATGTAAGCTGCAAGGTCAACAACGCGGTTAGAGTAGCCGCTTTCGTTATCGTACCAAGAGATTACTTTTACCATGCTGCCTTCCATAACCATTGTAGAAAGAGCATCGATTGTAGAAGAGTTTTTGTTTCCGTTGTAATCGCCAGAAACTAATGGCTCTTCGCTGTAGCCAAGGATTCCTTTAAGGTCGCCTTCAGCCGCTTCTTTAAGAGCTGCGTTTACTTCTTCAGCTGTTACTTCTTGGTTCAGTTCAGCAACCAAGTCAACTAGAGAAACGTTTGGAGTTGGAACACGCATTGCTCCACCGTTCAGTTTGCCTTTTAGTTCAGGAAGAACTAGAGAAACTGCTTTAGCAGCACCAGTTGATGTTGGGATGATGTTTTCAGCTGCTGCACGCGCACGACGGTAGTCTTTGTGCGGAAGATCAAGGATTTGCTGATCGTTTGTGTAAGAGTGAACAGTTGTCATCATACCGCGTTTGATGCCGAATTTATCGTTAAGTACTTTTGCAAACGGCGCAAGGCAGTTTGTTGTGCAAGATGCGTTAGAGATAACATCGTGGTTAGCCGCATCGTATTTATCTTCGTTAACACCCATAACGATTGTGATATCTTCTTCGTTAGCAGGAGCAGAGATGATTACTTTTTTCGCGCCAGCTTCTAAGTGTTTCGCAGCGTCTGCGCGTTTTGTGAAGAAACCAGTAGATTCAACTACGATTTCAACGCCTTGTTTGCCCCAGCTAAGTTTAGCAGGATCGCGTTCTGCAGAAACTTCAATTGTTTTGCCGTTAACAACAAGGTTGTTACCGTCAACTGAAACTTCAGCGTCTAATTTTCCGTGTACAGAATCATATTGTAAAAGGTGAGCCAGCATGTTAGCATCTGTTAAATCGTTAACCGCTACTACCTCAACTTCAGGATTGTTTAATGCTGCGCGGAATACGTTACGTCCAATACGACCAAAACCGTTAATACCGACTTTTACTGCCATGATTGTTTCCTCCTTTAAATAAGTGAGAGATATTTATATTGAGGGATTATTCATCCCTTAATAACTTCTTTGCGGCTCCTTCGTCTGTGACGAGAACCGTGTTGCGTGGCTTTTTAAAGTAAGCCTCGATCGCTTCGGCTTTTGATGATCCGCCCGCTACCGCAATAATATCGGGGATGGCGTCTATGTCATCCAGCTGCATTCCGACAGAATGCACTTTGTGAACCACTTCGCCGTCCGCGTTAAAATAGTAGCCGAACGCTTCTGTCACCGCGTCGTTATCATCTATTTTCTTTAAGTCTTCTAAAGGCGTGTTTCTGCGCTGAGCCATAGTTTTAGCTTCGCCGATTCCATGAACCAGCATACTCGCTGATTTAATAGTGTTCAGCACCTCTTTGACAGAAGGCTCTTCAATAATAGATGAATAGGCGCCTTGTGACAGCTGTCCCGGAACAAACAAAAGCCGGTAAGTGCCTGAAGCCTTCTCCGCCATATGCGCGCATATGGTGTTCGCCTGGTTTTTCACGTCTTCGCCTAAACCGCCTCTTGCAGGCACAAACAAAAGCTCGCGGTTTTTAGAATCCGGCGTCATCATTTCGGCGACAGCTTCAATTGTCGTACCGCCAGTTACAGCGACGATATTTTTGCCTGAAAATCTTTTTTTCATACATGCGACAGCCGCTCTTCCCATTTCTTTCTTGACCCATGGGGATTGGTCGCTGTCTCCGGATACGATAATGGCATCCTTTAGATTTAAACGTTCTTTTAATGTCTTTTCCAAAAGAGTCAAACCTAAAACATCTTTCATCGTATCTTCCAAAACAGAAAGCAGTTCATAGCCCTCTTCTGTCAATGTCATGCCGTTTGTCTTAATATCGACCAGGTTCTGTTCCTTTAAAAACTGAACCTCGCCCCTCAGCACACGCTCGCTGATTCCGAGACTGGCAGACAGGCTTCTTCGCCCGATGGGTTCTGTCAGCCTGATATACTGCAAGATTTCAAACCTCTTTTGCATAACGAGCAGAAGATCAGGCAATAATTTTTTTTGAGCTTGTATTAACTGGTTCATGACTCAAACGTTCCTTCCTTTTTTGCTGGACATTATATGTCCCGCTATGACAAAAAACGTCCCGTCATAGCCAAAAAAAATCATTTCTGCTTTCTTTAATTATTTTAACAGGGTGGAATTGTTTATTCAACTGTTAAGAGCCAATTCATCGACAATATTCGCAGAGTTTTCATGCCGCGTCGTTTTATCCAGCAATATTTTATCCTATATATCTTTATCTTATACAGAAAGCGCCAAATGGTGCATCCCAATATAAACAGCCCTTCCCGTAGAAAGGGCTGTTTCATTAAAGCGTTTTCATTTTATCCAAAGCTTTTCAATTTCCTCGAGCGATTTGTTCTTCGTTTCCGGACAGATCGTAACGACAAACAGGAAACAAAGGATGTTAATCACCGCAAAGATCCAAAATGTATAGGCGAGCCCGAAAGAATCGATCATCATTGGCACAAACTGTCCGATCGCCCAGTTTGCTCCCCATAAAAAGATGGTCGCAATGCCCGCGGCCCGCGCACGCAGATGGTTCGGGAAGATTTCAGAAATCATAATCCATGTGATCGGTCCGACCGAGACACAGAAAGCAGCGACAAAACCTAATATAAGGACGATCATCATGATCCCGCTTGTTAACTCAAAATAAAACGACGTCCCGATTAAAATCATAAAAATAGCCATAAAAGCAGAACCGATGGACATCAGTTTTTTTCGTCCGACTTTATCGATCAGCAACACCGCAATAACGGTAAAAATGACTTCTACAACCCCGACGATACAAGTCGTCACAAATCCGGCGTTTTGCCCGAATCCCATCATTTTAAAGATTTCCGGCCCATAGTAAGTAATCGCGTTCATGCCGATGACTTGGTTAAACAGCGCCAGCAGGATTCCAATGACAAGCGCCTTCCTGAGACCCGGCTTAAACAGCTGGGAGAGCGACCCCATTTGTTCTATTTTTAAAGAGTTCTCAATGTTCTTTAATTCTTCTTTTGCAACAGTTTCTCCATTAATACGTGTCAGTATCTTTAAAGCTTCATTTGTTTTGCCCGCTTTCGCCAGCCATCTCGGACTTTCCGGGACGACGAGCAGGACAAGGAAAAAGATGACGGACGGCACCATTCCATAAGCAAGCATCCATCTCCAGCCGGTGTGCACGCCCCATTCGTATGTTCCAGACCGCTGCACAGCTAGATTAATAAAGTATGTTGCGGAAATACCCAGTATCGTAAAGAGCTGATATAAGGAAGACAAACTTCCGCGTATGGCGGGCGGTGCCGCTTCTGTAATATACGTAACAGAGAGCGATGAGCCCATCCCGATTCCAAGCCCCCCGATAATCCTTGCAATGATTAAGGTGGACACGTCTTGAGAAAGCGCTGAAACGATTGCTGATATCGCAAATAACAAAGCGGCTGTCATTAAAATTTTTCTCCGGCCGAATCTGTCACTTAAAAATCCGGATATCCCGACGCCAACAACTCCTCCAATCATAATGCTTGAAATGACAAGTCCCTCCATAAACGGACTCAGGCTGTATAAATCTTTCAGAAAACCGATGGCGCCAGAAATCACTGCCGTGTCATAGCCATACAATAAGCCGCCAAGCCCCGCCGCACATGAGATCAAAATGACAAATCCCATTGAATGGCTTCTTGTTACAGGAACATTTGGTTCTAATTGAGTTGGAGTATTCTTCATTTCCCTGCCCTCCCGAATGTTGAGTAAAGCGTTTACATTATACTTTTCAATTGTACGTACTTATATTAAAATTTAACGAAAATTACATTTAATTAGTACGTACAAATATAGAATAATCTTGTTTGCATTTTCTGTCAATGTTTTCTTACAAAGAACGCTGTGATATACTGAAATTTGTCCGTATACATTTTGGAGGAATGGATATGTTACCAAAATACGCGCAAGTAAAAGAAGAAATCAGTTCATGGATTAATCAAGGCAAAATACTGCCCGATCAAAAAATCCCTACCGAAAACGAATTAATGCAGCAATTCGGCGTCAGCCGGCATACCATCCGCAAAGCGATCGGAGACCTCGTATCACAAGGTCTGCTGTACAGCGTGCAAGGCGGAGGCACCTTTGTCGCTTCACGCTCTGCTAAGTCAGCGCTGCATTCAAATAAAACGATCGGTGTTTTGACAACCTACATATCAGACTATATTTTCCCGAGCATCATCAGAGGAATCGAGTCCTATTTAAGCGAGCAGGGGTATTCTATGCTTTTGACAAGCACAAACAACAACCCGGACAACGAAAGAAGAGGCTTAGAAAACCTGCTGTCCCAGCATATTGACGGACTCATCGTAGAACCGACAAAAAGCGCCCTTCAAACCCCAAACATCGGCTATTATCTGAACTTGGAGAAAAACGGCATTCCTTTTGCGATGATTAACGCGTCATATGCCGAGCTTGCCGCGCCAAGTTTTACCTTGGATGATGTGAAAGGCGGGATGATGGCGGCGGAGCATTTGCTTTCTCTCGGCCACACGCATATGATGGGTATTTTTAAAGCTGATGACACACAAGGCGTGAAACGGATGAACGGATTTATACAGGCGCACCGGGAGCGTGAGTTGTTTCCTTCTCCGGATATGATCGTGACATTTACAACGGAAGAAAAAGAATCAAAACTTCTGGAGAAAGTAAAAGCCACACTGGAGAAAAACAGCAAGCACATGCCGACAGCCATTTTTTGTTATAACGATGAAATTGCGCTGAAGGTGATTGATATGCTGAGGGAGATGGATCTTAAAGTGCCGGAGGATATGTCTATCGTCGGGTATGATGATTCACATTTCGCCCAAATCTCAGAAGTGAAACTAACCTCTGTCAAACATCCGAAATCAGTGCTTGGAAAAGCAGCCGCCAAATATGTCATTGACTGCTTAGAGCATAAAAAGCCGAAGCAAGAGGATGTTATATTTGAGCCTGAGTTGATCATTCGCCAGTCCGCACGAAAACTGAATGAATAAAAAAAGCAATGTATGGGTCTCCCCGCTACATTGCTTTTTTTATAGCTGTTATCTGTTTTTCCAAACGTCAGCGATGATTTCAAACGAACGCATTCTGTCTGCGTGTTCAAAGGTTTCTGAGTTAACCATAATTTCGTCAGCCTGTGTCGTTTTGACGAAATCTTCAAGCTTCGCCTTCACTTCTTCCGGACCCCCGACAATCGTGGAGCTCAGCTGCTCATTGACCATCGCTTTTTCATACGGGCTCCAGATTTGATCCATATCCTCAACAGGCGGTTTAAGCTGGTTCGGCGTACCCCGGACAAGATCAAGAAACCTTTGATAATGCGAAGTCGCAAGGTGCTGCGCTTTCTCGTTTGTATCTGCCGCGATAATGGTGACACCGACCATCGCATACGGTTCGTCGAGCACGTCTGACGGCGTGAAGGAATCGCGGTACAGCTCCAATGCAGGAACCGTATTCGCCGGTGAGAAATGAGCGGCAAAGGCAAACGGAAGACCTAGTTCCCCTGCCAGACGGGCGCTGAAGCCGCTTGAGCCCAGTAGCCAAATCGGCACATCTATGCCCTCTCCGGGAATGGCGCGAACTTGATTGCGCACATTTCCTGACGGTTTAAAATAATTGCGCAGTTCCTCTAATTGTTCTGGAAAATCCTCACCGCTGTTGATGTTTCTGCGGAGCGCTCTGGCTGTCAATTGGTCTGTTCCCGGCGCACGTCCAAGCCCCAGATCAATCCGCCCGGGATACAGTGTTTCCAGTGTGCCGAATTGTTCAGCAATGACTAATGAAGAGTGGTTCGGGAGCATAATGCCGCCGGAACCGACGCGGATTTTCTTCGTGCCTCCGGCAATATGGCCAATCAAAACTGCAGTGGCGGAGCTTGCAACACCTTCTATATTATGATGTTCAGCAAGCCAGTAACGGTGATAGCCCCATTCCTCTGCCCGGCGCGCCAAGTCCATGCTGTTTCGGAATGATTCTGCAATCGTTCCTCCCTGAACAACCGGAGATAAATTCAAGACAGAAAGCAAGGTATCTTTGCGTTGGTTGTTAGACATATTGTTCTCCTTTGCAAATGTGTTATCAGTAAACAGCCCAAAGCTGTCAGGTCATGATTGAAAGAACTTCTATCACACCATAACACAACTGCATTCAGGAATAAAAGAATTTGATTCGATGAAATTCGAACAATATAAAACGAACGCTTTGGACCGCTATTCTGCTCCAAACAGCTCCTTAGCCATCTCAATAAAGAGCTTAGCCGCCAGAGAAGCCTCCTTTAGCGACGGAACAGCAAGCTGCACATCACGATATACCTGCGGGTCCAAGTCCCGGGTCACCACATGCTCCGGAAGCGGCATCCCCGACATGGACATTTCTGATAAAATGGCCAGGCCCAAGCCTTCTCTGATCATACTGATCGAGGTGTTGATGTTATAGACCGTGAAAGCTGGGTGCAGCGTAGCGCCCGCCTGCCTGAACATATCGACAAATGGTGATTCATAGCCTCCGTCACAGACGATCATCGGTTCATGGTCAAGATCTTTCAGCGTAATGGCCGAATGACTGGCAAGCGGGTGATCGTCCCTGAGCACGACAGCCATTTTGTCTTTTTTCAAATGAATGTACTCCATCTCCTCTGTTGGATACAGAAGAATCCCAACATCTATCATCCGCGTATGAAGCCATTCCTTGACTTCATTTACAGTTCCCTCGTGCAGCACGAGCTCAAGTTTCGGATATTTTTGTTTAAATGCACTGATCAGCTTCGGCATAAAATAAGCCGAAGCTGTTGAGAATGTGCCGATATGGATCGTTCCCAGTTCAAGCCCTTTTTCCGCTGCTGCTACCTGCTCAACTTTTTCAATGCCTTTTAAGACTTCTCTGATGTGTACTAAGATCTGTTTTCCCGTATCTGTCAGCATCAGGCCATTGCGGCGGTCACGTATGATCAGCTTTACATCAAGCTCAGCTTCGATCGCAGAAATCGCATGGCTGACAGCCGGCTGTGTCATGTTCAGCGCCTGACCCGCTTTTGTAAAGCTTCCCGTTTCAGCTATTTTCACAAAAACCTTTAATTGTGTAATGGTCATAACAATTTACTTATGCTCCTTATAAAAAAGATTCATTTTATTTATCTTATGTTCTACCGTATCATATGATGGAAAAGTTCTACAAGGAGTGAATGAACAATGAAGCAGCTCTCAAAAACGCGGACAGCTCTCCTGCTCGCATTTCTCGTCATCATGTGGGGCGTCAATTGGCCGCTGTCCAAAGCCGCGCTCGCCTATTCTCCGCCGTTATTGTTCGCGGGCATCCGAACGCTGATCGGCGGGCTTTTATTAGTCATTGTCGCACTGCCGCGTATTCATAAATTACGCTTAAAAGAAACGTGGCCGATTTATCTTGTTTCTGCTCTTTTAAATATTACGTTATTCTACGGCCTGCAAACGATCGGGCTGAATTATCTTCCGGCCGGCCTGTTTTCTGCAATCGTCTTCTTCCAGCCTGTTCTGATGGGTGTATTTTCTTGGCTGTGGCTCGGCGAATCCATGTTTGTAATGAAAGTGATCGGCCTCATCCTCGGTTTTGCGGGAGTAGCCGTCATTAGTGCTGCGGGCTTTGGCGGGCATATTTCTGTCATTGGGGTTCTGCTGGCTCTCGGCTCCGCAATCAGCTGGGCGCTCGGGACGGTATTTATGAAAAAAACAGGCAGCCGCGTCGATTCCATCTGGATGGTCGCTCTGCAGCTGACGATCGGAAGCGTGTTTCTGCTTATATCCGGCTTTTGGACAGAAAGCTTTTCGGCGATCCAATGGACAGCTCCGTTTATTACGAGCCTGCTGTTCATCTCCGTATTCGTTATCGCGCTCGGCTGGCTTGTCTTTTTTACGCTTGTCGGTTCAGGAGAAGCAAGCAAGGTCGCATCTTATACTTTTTTGATTCCGCTCATATCAATCGTGGCCAGCTCCATTTTCCTGCATGAACCGCTCACCCTTAGCCTCTTGGCAGGGCTGCTGCTGATTGTCACGAGCATCTGTCTCGTGAATACAAAATCAAAAGCGCAGAAAGCAGCGGCCATTGGTATAAACGAGAAAGCTGCACAATAATAAAAACCCTCTTGCCGGATGCGGCAAGAGGGTTTCTTATTTACTGATGCTTGCGTCCTTTGACCAAATATGCAACTGTAATCAAAAGGTAGATCGCCGCAGTAATGCCGGTAATGACAATTGATGTTGTCATGATGACCCCGATCAGAATGGCGAGTAGTGCCACAATCGCAAACCATGTCGTGTACGGGAACCATTTTACATAATAGGCCGGTGTTTCCGTTTGCTGTTTTCTCGATTTCAAATGGGCGAATCCGATGATCAGCCAAATGAATAAAACGGTATATCCCAATGATCCCATTAAATAATTAAATGTTTGGCTTCCTGCGAACAGAGAAATCAATACGCCAATATAGAGAGAAGAAGTGCACATCAGAATCGCAAACATCGGTACGTTTTTCGATGAAAGCTTAGAGAAGACCTTTGGAAGCCTTCCGTCACTTGCCTGTGTATACAAAATGCGTGATGATCCGTATAAACCTGAATTCATAGAAGAAATGATCGCCAACAGGATGACTGCATTCATGATATGATCCGCGCCCGGAATGCCTACCATTTTAAAGACCATCACGAAAGGACTTTCCGGAACGGAATTGACTTGGTTCCATGGAATCAGGCTGACGATGATGAAAAACGGCAGCAGGTAAAACGCGACAATCCGTGTCAGTGTGCTGCGGACAGCTTTCGGGACAACCTTTTCCGGATTTTTTGTCTCTGCAAGCGTTACACCGATAATTTCTGTACCGCCGTAAGAGTAGATGACGACAAGCATCGCCGTGATCAGCCCTGTGCCGCCGTGCGGGAAAAATCCGCCGTGGTCTGTCAGGTTGGAAAATCCGGATGCTGTATGATCACCGAAAGATACAAATAAGAGCAGCAATCCCAGAATAATAAAGATAATAATAACGGTAATCTTGATCATTGCCAGCCAATATTCAGTTTCGGCGAAGATTTTAACAGAAAGCAAGTTTACAATCGTGACGATAAGAGAAATTCCTAATGCCAACACCCAGATCGGGCAGCCCGGCAGCCAATATTGAATGAAAATCGCAGCTACAACAGCTTCAGCCGCAATGTTAAGCACCCACATTTTCCAGTAGATCCAGTCCAAAAAGTAAGCGGCGTAATTTCCCAATACCTGCTGGACAAGATCACGGAAGGTTCTGGCGTTACGGTTTCGAACAGCCATTTCCGCCAGCCCCTGCATAATAAACAGCAAAATAATCCCGCCGAGCAGGTATGCGATAATGACAGATGGCCCTGCCACATCGATCGCTGAGCTGCTCCCCTTAAATAAACCTGCGCCGATTGCTCCGCCCAGCGCCATCATCATAATATGGCGGGACGTCATCGTGCGTTTTAACGTTTGATTGTCGTTTTTCATCCTCTTCTACCTCTCCTTCTCGTTTTCAAAAACAAAAAAGCCCGCCGTCTCCTACCTAATCTAATAGATAAAGAGACGACGAGCCTTCGGCTGACCGCGGTACCACTCTTGTTGATTCTTCATGAAGAATCCTGCTTTTGACCTGTAACGAAGGTTAGCCGTTAAAACATAGGGAATATTCAATCTATTCCGTTCCGTCTTACCACTCCCGGGCGAGTTCAAAGAAGAATCAGGCTGCGTCGCACCACCCCGCAGCTCTCTGTTCTGATCACTTTCTTTTACTGCTCCCAATCTATGTGTTTTAGTTTTCTGAAAAACTCAAATTTTATGATCTGAATATATTAACATAATATACGTGCTTCTCTTTTAACTGTCAATAACTTCAGAGAAAAAAGAAACTGTTATTTTGTCCCTTTTCGAATGGCTTTCCAAAAGGATTCTGACTCGTTTCCTAATGCGTAAACTGAAACACCTGCTATTTTATATTGCTTTGCCAGATGGCTTTTCGTTTGAACGGTTTTTTCGTTTTCATACCACACAACATGTTTATGCTTCTTTTTGTCAACATAAGAAAACGTCATCGAGCCTGATTTTTTGTTGAATGCCGGCTTTGCTTTTTGTTTTTTGATGAGGGATTTAAGCTCATTCCATTCCCTTATTGTGCTGGTACTTCCGTCTTTTACATCCCAGTCATAGCCGTACGCAGGGATTCCCATGATGACTTTATTGGCTTTGATCTTTTTGACTGAAAACTGCAGAGAGCTTTTGATCCAGTTTGTGCTTGCCACTGACCCCGGCTCACCCCAAATGCCATGTTCGTCGTAGGTCATGACTTGTACGAAGTCGGCATATTTGCCAATTTTCGCATAATCATACGGCCAGCTCCAGTCATCATTTTTATCATCGGCGCTTTTGGCCGGAACGGATACCATTGTTTTAATATGTTTCTTATTCAAAGCCTGTGAGACATATTGAATGAAGTTCGAGTACGCAGCGCGGTCTTCTGGATTTACTGCTTCAAAATCGATATTGATTCCGTAATATGAGTGCTTTTTGGCCAGTGTAATTAACTGATCTGTGAATCGTTTTTTCGCTGTTTTATTGCTCATGACCCGACTCGCTAAATCTCCGTCAAAATCATAAATGGCATCATTATAGTTTGAAATGACAGCCCATGTCTTGATTTTTTTCTTTTTCGCATATGTCAGCTGCTTAGTTGGGGCATCGCCAATCACATGTCCGTTTTTTTCAAACGCAAACGTATCGATTGCGATGGCATTCATGTATGTATGATATTTCGTAAGAGAATTGTATGAAGCCGTATCCCCAGTCGTGTAGCCTAGTGTCATTCCGGCTGCCTTCGCTTCTGTTTTTGTATACATAAACAGAACAATCGCAATCGCCAGTGAAACCGCTATGATCAGCCATTTTTTCATCGCATTTCCTCCTATTTCAAGTCATACTCTTCTCATCGGCCAAAAAATTGGAAGTTGAAGTTTTTTTCAAGCAAAAAGCCCGGCATATGCCTGCCGGGCTTCCTGAGTTCAGCGGTCAGAGACGAGAATATATGCTGCCTTTACAGGTCCGTGCACTCCTACAACTAAATCCATTTCAATGTCTGCTGAGTTGCTCGGTCCGGTAATGTAGTTGATACATGAAGGAACAGTGACACCGTCCGCAATGTTTTGGCGGATGATATCACTGGCTTGTGTCATTCTCGGTACAATGCTTGATTTCGGCACGATCGCAATATAAGTCGTCGGCAGAAGGCTGACAGATCGGCCGATGTCTTTTGAGGAGAAGAGGACAACCGTCCCCGACTCAGCCAATGTCATTTCGCTGAATGTAATCCCTACATTGGCTTGCTCCGCTTTTTTGATATTGTCCTCGCCTTTGTCAGCATCCCACTCCCAGACCGGCGTTCCTTCACTCGGCCAGTCCTTGTTGAGCAGGCTTTTCAGTCCGTATTCTTCAAAGCGGGGGTCCTTCGGAATGATGACAGGGCCTCCGGAAAAGCGGCTGACTTGCTCACGCAGGGCATCGTAAAGGCCGGTTGAATCCGTTTCAATCAGCTCTGTATGGATTTTGACACAATGGTTTTTGAGCACTGTGACTAAGTCATCCGCTGAATATCCTTCAAGTGTTTTATATTGCGGCTGATGCGCCCATTCAGGGACTGACACGCCTCCTGTTCTTCTTTCACGGCCCAGGCTGGATGCGATTCGGTTTAAAAAGCTCTCTTGATTCTGAATGGTTCCCTTCGTCATCACTGCTCCTCCTTCGTGCGTTCACTTGTTTCTCTGTCCGCAAACCAGTCTCTGAATCTCGATTTATGCGGTGCCGGGAAGTCGCGGATCTGGGTCCAATTTTTAAGCGGGCCGAGCCCTTTCGAAATTTTTTCGTCCTCTGTAAAAGGCGTCATGGCGGCCGGCGCCCATTTTGAGCCCATTTTGTAAAGCGATAAAGAGGATGCGCCAAGTCCGAATGCTTTCATTGCAAGCTTTTCACTGATCGGCGCTCTTCCCTCTTTTTCGACGATATTCTGACGATGCTTGAGTAGCAGCTCATGAAGCGGGATTTTGACCGGGCAGGCTTCTGAACAAGCAGCGCACAGTGAAGACGCGTACGGCAGCTCCTTATAATCGTCATAACCGCCGAGCAACGGCGATAAAACCGCTCCGATCGGCCCCGAGTAGATTGAGCCGTATGAATGTCCGCCGACATGGCGGTACACAGGACAGACATTGATACAGGCGGCACAGCGGATACATTGCAGCACAGACTGGAATTCCGTTCCAAGGATATTGGATCGTCCATTGTCAACGATGACAAGATGGAATTCTTCCGGACCGTCCACTTCACCTTCCAGCTTCGGACCCGTCAAAGCTGTAATATAGCTTGTGAGCCGCTGTCCGACAGCACTTCTTGTCAGCATGCTGACTAGCACTTCAAATTCAGAAAATGACGGGACAATCCGCTCCATTCCCATGACGGTAATTTGTGTTTTCGGCAAGGTGCTCACAAGCCGTCCATTTCCTTCATTGGTCACAAGGCTGACGGAACCCGTGTCAGCGATGGCGAAGTTACAGCCGGTAATGCCGATATCCGCTTCCAGAAACTTTTTCCGGAGAATGGCGCGCGCATGCATCACCAGCTCTTCCGGTTTTTCTGTATGTTGATAGTCCAGTCTTTCTTTAAACACATCGCGTATCTGCTCTTTATTTTTATGAAGGGCGGGCGCTACGATATGTGACGGCGGATCGTGATCATCAATCTGCAAAATGTACTCGCCGAGATCGGTTTCTACGACTTCACAGCCTTCCTTCTCCAGCACATCATTCAGATTGATTTCCTCTGTGACCATTGATTTAGATTTCACAATCTTTTTCCCGTTCTTCTTTTGAATGACATCACGAATATAAGAAGACGCCTCTTCCGCTGTTTCCGCGAAATAGACATGTCCGCCTCTTTTCGCCACATTTTCGGCAAGCTGTCCAAGATAGAAATCAAGGTTTTCAAGGACATGCTGCCTGATTTCCTCTGATAATGAGCGCCACTCCTCCCAGTTTCCCAGTTCTTCTGCTGCCTCTAGGCGCCGCGTCCGCAGACGCTCCTGTGCACCCGAAACAGCGCCTCTCATAAATTCATTATCAATCCCCTGTGATACCCGCTCTTTAAAAGCGTCAGTACCGATTTTCATCGCCATGATCCTTTCCCCCTCTGTATCCAGTTTTATCTGCTGTTGAGCACTTCGGCGATGTGCATCACTTTGACATTTTTATCTTTTCGGCCAAGCCGACCCCCGATATTCATCAAACAGCCGCAGTCAGCACCGATCAGCACCTCTGCTCCCGTTTCCTCCACACATTCGACTTTTTCATCGACCATCTGCTCGGAAATCTGCGCCATCTTGACTGAGAACGTTCCTCCGAATCCGCAGCAGTTATGTTTGCCCGGAAGCTCTGTAAACTGCAGGCCCTTCACATGGCTCAACAGCTTCATCGGCTCCTCCCGAACACCCAGCAGCCTAGTCATATGGCACGACGTATGTAAGGTCGCTTTTGTATGAAGGGTCGCGCCGACATCCTCTACTCCAAGGACGTTCACGATAAAATCTGTCAGTTCATACGTTTTATCCGCCAGCTTTTGCGCTTTATCGGCCCATTTCGGGTCATCCGCAAATAAGTGCGGGTATTCCTGGAACATCGTTGTGCAGGAACCGGAAGGACTGACAACATATTTGGAATCCTGAAACGTTTCGATCATCCGTTTCATTGCTTTTTTGGCGTCATGTACATAGCCGCTGTTGTAAGCCGGCTGTCCGCAGCAAATCTGCCCTTCCGGAAAATCAACCTCACACCCAAGCCGCTCCAGCAGCTCAACCGTTGCTTTTCCGACATTTGTTTGAAACATATCAACAAGACAAGTGACAAAAAGTGAGACTTTCATGATGAACCCCTCTCTCATCCCCAATATATGATCAGGTCATCTGATGACCTGAGTTAAAATAACTATATGAATATCGTACACTATTCTGACAATGGAAGGAAAGGGTTTTCTAGGGATATTTTCATTTGTGGCATATCAAAAACACTCCCGATCTCCCAGGAGTGCAGTATATGGTTAAATCCAGCCCTTTTCCTCAGCGATGCTGGCGGCTTCTGTCCGATTTTTCGCATTAAGCTTTTGGATGATTTCTGAGATATAGTTTCGAACTGTGCCTTGAGATAAATAGAGCTCCAGCGTAATGTCTTTTGTTGTCTTACCTAAAGCCGCAAGCCTCAGAATTTCTTGCTCTCTAACGGTTAGCGGATTTTCGTCTCGCATCATATTAAACGTCAGCTCGGGGCTGAAGACACGTTTTCCCTTTACACATTTTCGAATGGCATCGGCCAGATCGTCAATTTCGCCGTCTTTCAGCAGATAGCCATGTGCACCGGCCTTTACGGCGCGTTCAAAATATCCGGGGCGGGCAAAGGTGGTTAAAATAATGACCTTGCTGACGCAGCCTTTTTTCATTAATTCCTCTGCCACATCCAGCCCGCTTCGAACCGGCATTTCAATGTCCATGATGCATACATCCGGCTCCAGCTTCAAAATAGCATGTAGCGCCTCTTCCCCGTTCAATGCTTGTCCGATGACTGTCATATCCTCTTCTAAATCAAGCAGAGATCCCAAAGCGCCTAAAAGCATTCGCTGGTCCTCAGCAATAAACAGACGAATCATTCTTTTCGTCCTCCAATCATTCTGCTTTTTTAATAAGCGGAATCGTAAGTGCCACAACCGTTCCGTTATGATCTGAAACCGTTAATCCCCCTTCAATGAGCATGAGCCGTTCTTCCATTCCCCGCAGGCCATTCCCAAACATTTTCTCCTTCGGCGCTCCCTTTCCGTCATCCCGTATCACGATCCTCATTTTGTCAGCAAACTGAGAAATGGTGATGGCACAGTGGGTTGCTTTGCTGTGCTTGATAATGTTAGTCACGGCTTCCCGCATACACATACTGATAATATTTTGAGTGACGGGAGATATCGCTGAAAAGTCGTCGGCTCCTTCGTATTGAAAGGTAATGTTCCCCGCTCTTAATATGTGCTGAATGTTTACGAGCTCCTCTGTTATCGTGACCGTTCTCATATCAGAAACCAGCTCTCGAACTTGCTTGAGTGCGGAGCGTGAACTGGTTTCCATTTCTTTTGCCTCAAGCTTGGTCCGTTCTGGATCAGATGCAGCCAGCCGCTGAATGAGCTGGCTTTTTAATGTAAGCAGCGACAGGGTGTGACCAAGAGTATCGTGAAGATCACGGGCGATTCGAACACGCTCCTCTCTTTTAGAGAGTTCTTTTATCTGTTCGTTGGCTTGTGCAAGCTTATTTTCAAGCTCAATTCTCCGAAACATAGAACGAATGCCGAATGGAGAAATGAGCATAATGACGAGAAACGGGAGAACAGAAAAAAGCTCCCGGAGCGAGACCGAATTCGCGATAAATTGGTATAGGCATGGAAAAAGCAGTATAAAGATTAAAGCGCAGAACGCACGGTTAAAATTCGTTTTCTCTTTATAATAACCAACAAAGTTTGCCGGGAAAAAACCTAAGTATATATAGGTGATATTGTAAAACACACTATACATCAAAATAACCGCCATTTGCACGATAAGCCAATATGTAAACGAAGCTTTGCCCACGCTGCAGAATAACTGGCGATATGCCGCTACAAAAAGGAGCAGCATGCCATATCCGATCCCCTGTTTGACACCTGATTCTTTTAATAAAGAGAGGAACGGCATAATCGTATACACCAGAAAGATATAAGGGAAAAACCCGAATTCCTTCGGGAAAATAGATATTGCCTTTTTCATGTATTACACCGCTTCTTGTTTTCTTCTTATATATTTAGATAGTAGCATGAAGAGCATCATATAAGCGATTAATATCAGAATATTTTTCCAAGTCGGACTCCCACCCCGGACAAGTTCCCACGCTCCGCTCCCGAAATGATAAGACGGAAGCCACTGGCCAATGTTCTGCATCATGTCAGGCATGACCTCAAATGGCATCCACATCCCTCCGCCTAAAGCCAGCAGCATATAAAGCACATTACTGATTCCGGCCGCTGTTTCTACTTTTCTCATGAGGCCGATTAGTGTGCCTAATGCTAAAAAAGGCAATGCGCCAAACAAAATCCACAGTCCGCTCATCATCCATTCAAACGGTGACAAGGCAATATCATTGATGATTGCGCCGAACAGAAATATGACGGTAATCGATAAAACGTGAATGACACTTTGGCCGATCATCTGAGCTGATAAATAGATATGATCCTGAAGAGGCGTAAGGCGGATAAAGGCGGCCCAGCCTTGTGACCGTTCTTGTACCATTCGGATGCCAAGCGTCATGATAGAGGAACCCATCACGCTGAAGACTGTCATCGACATCAGGTAATGGGCTTCCCATGCACGTTGATCAGGGACGTTGGTATTCACTACATTTGTAAAGAAATAATAAAAGGCAATCGGCATGATCAGAGACCAAAGCACAAAGTACTTGTTCCTAAGCACCCTTTTCATTTCAGCGATGCTTTGCTTTTGCAGCATGTTCACTCACATCGCCTCCCTGTTGCCGTCAGCCAGCTGGCGAAATGCCTCATCGAGCGTCGCTTGCTCAATTCGAATATCTCGTGCTGGGATGTTTTCTTGAAAGATCAGCGCCAACACTTTGTCTGTATTTGATGTCTGGATGATGGTTCTCTCATGCTCGTGGATCACTCTCTCGACTTCCGGGTGACAAGACAGCCTTTCCAATGATTCACTTGGATGAAGCGTAAAGGAAACAGACTGTTTTTGAATTCTTGAGCGGATTTGCATTGGTGAGTCGTCTGCAACAAGCTGTCCTTCAGTAAAAAATAGGATTCGCTGTGCGGCATCGTCTGCTTCTTGTAAATAATGAGTTGAAAAAATAATCGTTTTTCCTTGGTCCGACAGTCCGTGAATGGTCTGCCAGAATCGGTGTCTTGATGAAGTGTCCATGCCGACTGTCGGTTCATCAAGTATAAGCAGCTCCGGGTTCCCGGCAAGAGCCAAAGCAAAGCTCAAACGGCGTTTTTGTCCGCCGGATAATTTTTCTGCTCTTGTTTTCAAATCTTCTTTGGTGAGTGCTGTTAACGAAACGAGTTCTTTTATGGACAATGGATTCGGATAATAGCTCCGGAAGAGTTCAAGGATTTCATCCACCTTAAGGCCCGGCATGACACTCACTTCCTGAAGCATTACACCTATTTTTTCACGAACCTGTTGATCATCAGGAACCCCGTTAAATAGTTTGATTTCTCCCTCACTCGGTTTCAGCAATCCTAATATCATAGAGATGACGGTCGTCTTCCCTGCCCCATTTGGCCCGAGAATGGCTGCAATTTCTCCTTTTTCAATACTGAAGCTGATGTTGTTTACAGCGGTTTTTCGCTGGAAATGTTTTGTCACGTTGCTTACTGTTACTGCTTCTTTCATCACATGAGCACCTCCTGATCGTTTACATTGATTGTAAAATGACGGAGAAGACGATGTTAGTATGGGGTGTCATGATGATGGAGTGACAAATGTCATTTTCTTTCTCACGGCAATCCTCCTCCTGCATCTTCCAATTCATCCATCTTTTCTATCTCCCATGTCCTCTTTCTTTTAAACTGCTGTGACATTCATAGAAAGATACACTCTTCAAACCATCCGAGTGTTATGATAGACATATTGAACTTTATATTACTTTCCGGCTGAAAGGAGCCAATCATGAACGAAGCGATTTTGTCTAGAAATCATGTGAAGGTGAAAGGCAGCGGCAAAGCATCTATCATGTTCGCACCTGGTTTTGGATGCGATCAAAGCGTGTGGAATGCCGTGGCACCTGCCTTTGAAGAAGATCATCGGGTGATTTTATTTGATTACGTCGGTTCGGGACATTCAGATTTGCGCGCATATGACCTGAATCGTTACCAGACACTTGACGGCTATGCCCAGGATGTTCTTGATGTTTGTGAAGCTTTAGATCTGAAGGAAACCGTGTTTGTGGGGCACTCCGTCGGGGCCTTGATTGGGATGCTTGCATCCATCCGCCGCCCGGAGCTTTTTTCCCATCTGGTGATGGTGGGGCCTTCTCCTTGCTATTTGAATGATCCGCCTGAGTATTACGGAGGATTTGAAGAGGAGCAGCTCCTTGGCTTGCTGGAGATGATGGAGAAAAATTATATCGGCTGGGCAACTGTATTTGCGGCAACCGTTCTGAATCAGCCAGATCGGCCTGAAATTAAGGAAGAGCTTGAAAGCCGTTTTTGTTCTACTGATCCTGTCATTGCCCGCCAATTCGCGAAAGCGGCGTTTTTTTCTGATCACCGAGAGGATCTTTCGAAGGTAACGGTTCCCTCTCTTATTCTCCAATGTGCAGATGATATCATCGCACCTGCAACAGTAGGTAAGTATATGCATCAGCATCTGCCTTATAGCAGTCTGAAACAAATGGAGGCTCGCGGACATTGCCCTCATATGAGCCATCCAGATGAGACGATACAGCTGATCGGCAATTATTTAAAAGCACACGTGTGATATAGGAACGAAAGGGATAGAGGTGACCCTCTTAGATGGACAAACAATTGAATGATGCACCATGCGGTTTCCTCGCTTTGTCAGAAGAGGGGTCGATCATAGCTGCCAACCGTACCCTTATCAAGATTCTGGATTATGAGCCGGAGCAGGTTATCGGCCAGCATATGAATATGATGTTGACCATTCCCGCACAGCTTTTCTGCCAGCTTTATTTTTTTCCGCTTTTGAAATTAGAGCATCACATCGAAGAAATATACATTTCCCTGAAAGCTAGAGATGGAGAAGAAATTCCCGTCCTTATCAATGCGGTTGTAAGAGCTGATCGCGGAGCATCTGTCACCGAGTGTGTTCTGATTCCAATGCGAAAGCGAAATGAATATGAAAATGAGCTGCTGATAGCCAGAAATGAGGCTCAGGAAGCTTTGCTTGCCAAACAGAAAGCCAATGCGGAGTTAGAAATTGCCTTGGAAACGCTGAAAGCAAAACAAGAAGAACTTCTTGAGATCAATAAACAAAATCAACAATTTAAATTAAACACCAAAAGAGAGCTTGAACTCGCCAGAAAGATCCAGAAAAACTCGTTGACTGAACCGATTGTAAACGATCAGGTTCAGATTGACTCTTATTACAATGCATCGAGTGAATTGTCAGGTGATCTTTACGGATATTATCAAATCGATGAACACCGTTACGGCATTATTATCCTTGATGTGATGGGGCACGGAATTTCATCTGCATTGATTACGATGTCTCTTCATCCTTTGTTCCAGCGTCAGATCACGCAAGGTCTCAGCCCCGTTAAAGTTATGAAGGAATTGGACCGGCACCTTCACAGCTTGTTTCAAAATGATGAGGAAGCAAGACATTATTGCACTGCTATTTATCTCGAGATTGATATAGCACGGCAAAGAATTGATTATGTCAACGCAGGGCATCCGCCGGCACTTTGGCAGGACGATAGCGGAACTCAACATCTGCTTCACGCGACTTCACCTCCGATCGGGATGTTTGAAGACTTAGAGTTTCAGTCAAGCAGCCTTTCATACACGGAGGATGGAAGATTGCTTCTGTATACGGATGGCGTGATGGATCCTACGGCTTCATGTTATTTATTTGATTTACTAAAGGATCATCCTGATTCGCCAATCGCTGACCTGAAGGAGAAAATCCTTACATCACTGCAGCATCAAAAGGAAGCTCATCATAAGAGTGATGACGAATGTTTTATATTAGTTGATGTAAAATAAAATGATCCATGAGACATAACAATGATTTGTTACATCTCATGGATTTTTTTGTTTCAGCGTTTCTTTGGAATATGTCCTGACTCCGCATATTGAAACACTTGCAAGGAAGGCAGCGGGTGTCCATTAAAATCAAATAAAGCTTGATTATCTACAGCACTTCCCCCATACCACTTCCCGGCGTCTTCAGGATCGTATTCAGCAGCATAGCTGGAGGCCCACCCTGACCCGTATGTTTCCCATAACACTTTGTTTTTCTCTATCTGTGTCTTCGGCCCGACTGGAATCCACGCCGGCTCCCAGTAGAAAACACCAAGTCCTGCTTTGCCCGTATTCGCCACTGCCTCCATTACATCTCTTACTGCAGTTGCCTGGCCTTGAACAGAAATTGGATATGGCAGCGTCTGCCCGCTTTTTGGTGCTGTATTTCCATGCCCATCGCCATCCTCAGCGGTATAGGTGTACGATGTCTCCGCCACCATGACTTTTTTGCCGTACGTATTGGCAACAGCCTTCAGCACGGAGGTCAAATTTTGTAATGTCCCATGCCAGAAAGGATAATAGGAGCTCGCAAACACATCATAATCCACTTTGTTTTTGCTGAGTGTTTCCGCAATAAATGAATACCTTCCAGCCGTTTCAGGATTGGTAAAATGCAGGGCGACCAAAATATTTGAATTTGTCTCCCTGACCGCTCGGCTTCCTTCATTAAATAATTGGCACATCTTCGTCCAATCAGTCTCACCGGCAAATCCTCCTGTTGTTTCATTTCCAACCTGAACCATGCCGATGTCAACGCCTTCCTTGATCATCTTTTGCAGGCTTTGTTGCGTATACTCATAGAGCTTTGCTTTTTTTGCTTCAAAGCTGAGATTCGCCCAGGCTTTGGGCACCTTTTGTTTCGCTGGATCGGCCCAGAAATCAGAGTAGTGAAAGTCGGCCAGCACCTTCATTCCGTTCGCTGTCGCTCTTTTTCCGATTTCGATGGCTTTTTGAACATCATTGTTCCCCCCGCCATACCCATTGCCATTTGAATCATACGGGTTATTCCAGATTCGGACGCGAACATAGTTGACCCCAGCCTGTTTTAATGTTGTAAAAATGTCCTGGCGTTTTCCGCTTGTATTGTAAAAGGTGACACCGCTATTTTCCAAAGCAATAACGCTGGACACATCTGCCCCTTTGATAAAGTCCTTGTTCATTCCCTCTACTTTTTCAACAAAAAGATCCTCTGCCCGAAGCTCTGATACGTGCTTCTCCTTCTCAATAGCAGCGGCATATCCTGTTGAACTACATGCACTCCACACCATGGCGGCCGCAAAGAACATTTTCACTTTGCTTTTCATGATTTCATCCCCCTAATACTTAGTGAGCGTTTTCATTCTATAGAAAAAAGAATCCGCCCATATCGAGCGGAGCATCAGCCTAATGTGTGTTTACGACAATTCTCACTTCATACTTTTCCATCGTCAGGTCGCCTGACAACATGTCTCCTGTCATTATGTCCTTCACACTCTGATCAAACGTGACCAGCTGTTTTTCTTCCGTAAAATTCATGACAAAAATATAATCATTGTCCTGATCCTGCCTTGCTTGTACGGAGACGCCTTTTCCGTGCCGAACCGGAAAAACAGGTGAAAGAGACAGGTCTGTGATCAGACCCTCATAGAAATCACGCTGAAATTGATCCTCCAAACGCGCGCCGATAAAATACGCCTTGCCCTGCTGATACTCATGGCTTGTGACCGCTGGCGTGCTCGCATAAAAATCTTCTTGATACACCGCTTCCACTGAAGCTGTCTTTACATCAATCACGGTTGCATAATCCTTCATTTCATATATTTGGCTGCGGTAGCTGACAGCGTTTCGATCCTTCGGATACAGGGTGTCCGTTTCAAGAGGCTCAACTCCAAATATAGCTTGAAGATCCGGATGCCATCCGCCTGTGTATGTTAAGTCATGCTCATTCACAATCCCGCTGATATACGTCATGACTAAGGTACCGCCGTCAGCCGTAAACGCTTTTAAACGGGAAATGGTGTCCTCGCTGATTAAATACAGCATCGGGACGATCAGCAGTTTATATGGTGAAAAATCTTGTTCTTTCGTGATGACGTCGACAGGGATATCGTGTTCCCAGAATGTGCGGTAATGCTGCTGAAGCGTTTGCGGATAACGTTTTGTCGCCTTCGCAAACCCCTGAGCATCCTCGAGCGCCCAATGATTTTCCCAGTCATATAAAATCGCGGTTTGAGCCGGCCTCTTCGTTCCGACAACTTCGGACAGCCGTTCCAATGTCTCGCCTACCTTGGCCACTTCTTGAAAGACGCGGTTCTTCGGGCTATTGTCATGATCCACAACCGCTCCGTGTAATTTTTCTGATGACCCCCGTGATTTGCGGTATTGGAAATAGAGAACGCTGTCCGAGCCGTGGGCAATCATTTGCATGGATGACAGCAGATTCATGCCCGGGCGCTTTGCCTTGTTGACGTTATGCCAATTGACCGCGCTTGGCGTACACTCCATTAATAAGAAAGGCTGCTGCTTCAAGCTTCGGTACAGGTCGTTGATAAAACCGACCTTCATCGCCAAATCAGCTGTGCTTTCCCAGTCATTGTGCCAGACAGGATAAGCGTCCCAGCTGATGACATCGACATGCTTTGCAAATTTGCTGTAGTCGAGGCCCTGATACGGGATCAAATCCGGTGTGTCAGCCATAAAATTCGTTGTGATAGGGATATCAGGCGTCAGTTCTTTCAGCGGAATGATTTCATTTTTATAAAACGAAATCGTTTGATCAGTGACGAACCGGCGCCAATCTAAATTCAGGCCATGCAAGCCATTTTCACCGATCGGCGAAGGGCTTTCAATTTGTGACCAGTCATTGAACGTATGGCTCCAAAAAGGGGTCCACCACGCATGATTCAATGTCTTGAGGCTGTTGTCATATTTCGATTTCAGCCACTCCCGGAAAGCATGCTGGCATAGATCACAGTGGCAATCTCCCCCGTATTCGTTTGAAATGTGCCACATTAACAGCGCCGGGTGATGTCCGTATCGTTCTGCTAATAAGCGGTTGATATGCCGTGTCTTTTCTCGGTAGACTTTAGATGTGAGGCAGTGGTTGTGCCTTCCGCCGTGCAGCTGTTTGACGCGGGAGGCATTGACGCGCAAAACTTCCGGATAGGTTTGCGAAAGCCAGGCCGGACGGGCTCCGCTCGGTGTTGCTAATATGACCCGGCCGCCTATACTGTGAATCCGCTCAAAAATATCATCCAGCCATTCAAATTGATATACGCCCTCCTCCGGCTCAAGTGCGCTCCATGCAAAAATGCCGACAGAAAACGTATTCGTATGAGAAAGCTTCATCAGCTTGATATCATCGGCTAAAATATCGGGCCGATCCAGCCACTGATCGGGGTTGTAGTCTCCCCCATGGAGCATAAATTTTGCTTTTGTTACGTGCGTTTTTTCAAGCTTTGACATCACATTCTCCTCCTTGTTCTTTTAGCCCTTCGTTCCGCCTGCGGTTAATCCGGACACAAAATTCTTTTGCAGCATGATAAAGATGACGGCAACCGGTATGCTGATAAGCAGGGCTCCGGCCGCAAATGTCGTATAGCTGGCCCCCATGACATCATTCACTAAATTGAATAGACCGACGGGCAATGTATATGATTCAGGCGTTCTCAATATGGTTGAGGACAACACAAAATCTCCGAGCGGACCGGTAAAGCCGTTCATGGCCACGACTGCCGCCATCGGTTTTGATAATGGCAGAATGATCTGGAAGAAGATTCTGGTGCTGCTGGCTCCGTCAATCTTGGCGCTTTCGTCTAAATCCATCGGAATGGAATCCATGTACCCCTTCATCAAATATGTATTCATCGGGATCAGGCCGCCGATATAAAGCAAGATTAGCAGCCAGTGGCTATTGATCATTCCCAAGATTTGCGCCAACACAAACAAGGCAATTAAAGCTGAAAACTGAGGAATCATCTGCAGCAATAAAAAGAGCGTTAAAGCGTATTTCCTGCCTTTGAAGCGAAAGCGCGAAAACGCATAGGCTGTAAACGTCACACAGAGCAAAGACCCTGCCATTGTAAACAGGCTGATCTTCATTGAGTTGAGATACCACTGCACATATTGAAGGCTTTCTTTGCCCGCAAATAATTCTTTGTAATGGTCGAATGTTGGATGCTTCGGAATGATGGATGTACTGATTAAGCTGTTGCCAGGGTTAAAGCTTGCGCCTGCCGTCCAAAGGAGAGGATAAACAATGATGACCGCCATAAAGGCTAACAACAAGTAAGAGAAAAGGAGACGGATATATTTCCTGACCTTCATATCTGCCAGCATGCCTTATGCCTCCTCTTTAAAAGACTTTGTCTTTCTGAACTGCCACAATGCGATGGAGATAACAAATACAGATAATAAAATGGTTAAAGCCGCAGCAAGTGAATATTGGCTTGACTGCATTGTCAATTTATAAATCCATGAAACGAGGATATCTGTCCCGCCGGCTGTTGATCCGGTTACAGCCGGACCTCCGCCATTGAATAGATAGATAATATTAAAGTTATTAAAATTAAACGTAAACTGGGTAATGATAATCGGAGCCATTGCAATGAACACCATCGGAAGCGTGATGTATCTCAGCTTTGAAAAGACAGAAGCGCCATCTATCGTAGCTGCTTCATACAGATCGTCCGGGATGGATTGCAATACGCCTGTTGAGACGAGAAAGATGTACGGAAACCCAAGCCAGCCCTGCATGAGAATCAACGCAAGCCTCGACCAATTGGCATCTGTCATCCACGGAAGCGGATCTATCCCGAAGAAAGCCAAGATGTCGTGATTCATCGCACCGAAGCTATCATTAAACAGTCCCGCAAAAATTAAAATCGTCACAAAACCGGGAACGGCCCATGGCAAAATCAGAATCGTCCGAAAAAAACGTTTAAACCGAAGGTCTTTTTGGTTAACAATGATCGCGAGAAAAATCCCCAAGCTGACTTGCAGTGTGGATGCAGCAAGTGTCCAAACCACCGTCCAAGCCAGTACATCAAAAAAAGTCGACCTCCAAATATCAACTGTGAAAATATTTGCGAACGTTTGAAAACCGACCCAATCAATTAATTTTGCAGGAGGAGAATGATACAAATCATAGTTTGTAAACGCTAATGCAAAGCTGAATAAGATAGGAAAGATCACGGCGAAAATTAAAATAAACAAAGATGGGCCGCTGACGACATATGGATAGCCCTCAGAAATGATATGCTGGTATTGTTCCTTTAAGGAACTTAATGGCTTGTTTTCATCACGCTGTTTTCCGCTTTGGAACGCATCGCGAAGATTCACGTAATACACCGCAAGGCCAAAGCAGGTCACGATGACAGCAATAATCCCTTCCGCCAGCAGAAAAACGGAATTATCCCGCGGCACTTCTGTTCCCAGTGTAAAGATTCCCCAAAACCCCATATTGAGCAGATCTCCAAAGACCGCAAAAAACGATGCGCCTAAGAAAAGAAAGACAATACCTTTTATCCATTGCTTGTTATAAAATTGCCCGAGTCCCGGAATGATAGAAAGCAACAAAGCGACTTGACGATGCTGCACCGTTTTCACCTCTCTTACAATACAAATCTAGCTTTCTCTTTATTTTCCGCTGTGCTTTGCCTTAATTTGTCCTTTGGCCGTTTCAGCTGCTTGATCCAATGCTTGTTTCGGATCTGCCTTCCCTGTTGCAACCGTCTGTAATGCTGAATCAGCCGGCGTCCATATTTCATTCATTTCCGGAATATTTGGTGTTGGCTCTGAGAAACGGGATTGTTCAGTAACAGCCCGTGCCGCCTCGCTTTTCATAATAGCCGGGTCATTGGCTAGGGATTTCACAGCAGGAACTTCTTTCGTTTCTTCATATCGTGTTTTAGAATTTTTTTCATTTGCCAGGAAAACGGCTAATTCTTGCGCCAGCTCTTCATTCTTTGAAAATGCACTAACGTTGTAGCTTTTGACGCCGATAAAGGAGCTCATGTTTATCCCATTTTCCAGCTTCGGCAGTTTCGTAATGCCATAATTGATTCCTGCTTTCGAAAAAGCTTCTACATTCCATGGACCAGAAATAATTGCGGCGGCTTTTCCTTCTGTGAACAGCGATTCCAATACGTTAATCCCTTGTTCTCCAATAATGCCAGCCGGGAACAGGCCATCTTTGTAAAACTTCTGAATCAGCGCCGCACCTTTGACAGCTCCTTCATTATTGATTCCAATGTCTGACGGGTTATAGCTCCCATCTTTGGCCTTTCCAAAAATGTATCCGCCATATCCGCTCATCACACTTTCTGCATAATAAATTTGATCGAATAGGGCTAAAAAGCCAAATTTGCTGCCATCAGCAGTCTTTTTGGAATAGTCGTACCACTCTTCCAGTGTTTTGGGCAATTCCTTTTCGGAGATGAGATCTTTGTTGTAAAAAAGCACAGTCGTTTCGACCGCTTTTGGCAGTCCATAAAGCTTTTGATCTACCATTTGAGACTGAATGGAAGCGTCAGTATAAAGTGATTGAACGTCTTTTTTGACATGTAATTCCTTGAGTAATCCTTCCGTGACAGCGGTTCCGATTTGATCCCCTGGCATTGTTAACACGTCAGGGCCTGTGCCGGCCGGTCCGTCCATTCGCAAATCTTCAATCTGCTTGGCATACGGTTTTTCAACGACTTTGACCTTCACATCATGCTCTTTTTCAAACGCAGCAACTGCGTCTTTAATGCCGATGCTCTTTTCTTTATCCTCCCATACAACAAGCTCTGACCCTTTTGAACTCGATTTGGCGCTGCTGCTTTCCTTTGGGCCGCAAGCCGCCAAGGATAAACTGACAGCTGCGCAGAGCATGAATACGGAACACTTTTTTGCCATTTTCATTGATTGTCACCCTTTCGGTAGGAATGAAAGCGCTTTAAAGATAATATAGCACGCCCAAGAAAATGTGTAAACAAACTATTTACCTCTTTGAGTAAATTTTTTTACCTAAATAAAAAATGACTTAGTTGTCCTAAGTCATCCTTCATTCATACTCTTCCTGACGATTAATTCCGCGCCCACATATAATGTTTTTACCGTTCTTCTCTTGTCCTGCACTTGTTCAAGCAGTAATTGAACAGCATTTTTACATAATTCATGTATATCAATATGAAACGTCGTCAGAGGAGGCGAGACATACTTCGCGAAGCTGATGTTGTTGATACTCACAATGCTTACCCTGTTTGGTATGGCAATTCCTTTTTCGTTCAGGGCTTGCAGACAGCCCACTGCAATCGGGTCCGCTGCAATCATAAAAGCAGTCGGAAGCTGATCGCCTAATGTGTCGATCGCTGCTGACATCAGGCGGTAGCCGTTTTCTACAGAGAATCCGCGATGACAAAAAATATAGCGCTCGTCCAGCATGGCTTTTTCCCTCATATAGGATCTGAAGGTTTGTTCACGGATGTCCATTTCATCCTGATTGGTATTCGGATTTTTGTATGTGCCGCCGATAAAACCGATGCTCTTATGTCCCTTCTCAGTCAGGATGTTTACCGTCTTCCTTGTCATTTGTGCCAAATCGGGCCTTACCGAGTCAAAATGATCGGGATCAGGAGTTGAATCGATGAACACGCCATTTTGAGTGAGATTTCTGAGGAAAGCCAGCTCTTCATCTGAAAATGTGCCAACGGCAATAAACCCTTCCGTATGTTCAGGAATGCGCTCGATTCCATCCGCTATTTTATAAGTGGTCATATCGACATTGAATGCTTTCGCCAGTTTCTCTACTTCTAATCTCATCGTTTTAAAATAGACATCTTCTAATTCTTCTTTATCTGTCAGCCAATATAAAAACGCAATATGTTTCACCAGCGGCCTTACTGTTTTTTTGCGGTAATTGAGCTTTTCCGCCGCTTCATAGATTTTCTCCCGTGTCTCATCAGGAACAGAGAGGCTTTCATCGTTATTTAAAACGCGGGAAACGGTTGAGATTGAAAATCCCGCTTCCTGCGCGATATCTTTAATTGTCGCCATTGCATCTGCCTCCATTATTCAGCTCGCATTGATTTAGTAAAATATTTTACTTTCTTTTTCACAAATGTCAAGTGCACAAAGCTCTCTGGCTGCCTCATGTAAAAAGACTGAACCATTTGCGGCTCAGTCTCAGTTGTTCGTATCATTCGGAACCGGCGGAATTGCCCGGGAAATGAGTTGGTTATTGCACATTTTCCTCGAAATATCCCGAAAGCACATCTTCCACATTCGTCAAATGCGCCAGCATGGCGGCTTCCGCCTGTGCACCGTTCCCGGCAGCCACAGCATTGTAAATCCGTTCGTGCTCCTCATACAGCCGCTGAACGGAGGTCTTCTTGGAAAACAGCCAGATTTTCCTCGTTTCCCTCATTGTTTCCAGCAGCAATGATGACACGTGATTCATCAAGTGTTTAAGAAGTTCATTTTGAGAAGCGTCCGCAAGCGCAAGATGAAATGCAAAGTCTGCTTTCTCTCCCAGCTCCCCGTCCGCTTCAATGCTGCCCATTTCCTTTAGTGCATCCTGAATTCTTTCGAGATCTGCTTCTGTCCTTTTTTCAGCCGCTAGTGAAGCCACGCCGATTTCAAGCAGTTTTCTGACCTCGAGCAGCTGCTTGACGTCCTCTTTTTTCATCAGAAGGGCGGCTGAGAGCGGCTGAGAAATTTGATTGAGCTCAAATTCCTTCAGATACGTGCCTTCTCCCTGTTTCATTTCGACAAGCCCCATCGCCTTTAGCGCAGAAAGTGCTTCGCGAACCGCTGAACGGCTGACTTGAAAGCTCTCAGCAAGCGCCTGAACAGAGTCCAGTTTATCCCCCGGCTTCAATTCGCCGTTTTTGATCATATCTAATAGTGCATCCGCTACTTCTTCATATATTTTTTTTGTTTTAATCTGTTTGTATTTCAATGCAATTCACCCCGTAACTTGTAGGTCTGGCTGTTTACGATCTATTATACTCTGTTTTGTGGGCCGCCAAAAGATTTTGACTATTTTGTCAAAAAGTCTTGTACTTTGATTTTTTTCAAAATATAATGCTAGGTAACTGGTCTTATTACCCAGTCATCAGATGATCATATCATCTATAGAAACCGCTTACATATGGCGCCAGTTTATGTTTCAAGGAGGGGTTTGGGATGCAATGGACACAGGCATATACGCCTATAGGGGGAAATTTGCTATTATCAGCGCTTGCCGCACTTGTACCGATTATTTTCTTTTTTTGGGCACTCGCGATTAAACGGATGAAGGGGTATACAGCAGGCTTGGCCACATTGGGGATCGCCCTTATTATTGCTGTATTGGTTTATCGGATGCCGGCGGAAAAAGCGCTGATGTCCGCGACACAAGGAGCCGTATACGGATTGTTGCCGATCGGCTGGATCATTGTGACGTCTGTTTTTTTGTATAAAATCACTGTGAAAACGGGACAGTTTGATATCATTCGCAGCTCTGTTCTCTCGATTACTGATGACCGACGGCTTCAAGCTCTCTTGATCGCTTTTTCATTCGGGGCTTTTTTAGAAGGGGCAGCAGGCTTCGGAGCGCCGGTCGCCATTTCTGCCGCGCTGCTGGTCGGTCTCGGCTTTAATCCTCTTTATGCTGCGGGGATCTGTTTGATCGCCAATACGGCGCCGGTTGCCTTTGGGGCAATTGGGATTCCAATTACAGCCGTAGAAGGGCCGACAGGGATTCCGGCGATGGAGATTTCGCAAATGGTTGGGCGGCAGCTGCCGTTTTTATCCGTATTTATTCCTCTTTATTTAATCATCATCATGAGCGGGTTCAGGAAAGCCTTGGAGATCTGGCCGGCGATTCTCGTATCCGGTGTTTCCTTTGCTGTTGTTCAATATCTCAGTTCCAATTTTTTAGGGCCTGAGCTGCCCGATGTTTTGTCAGCTCTTGTTTCAATGGCTGCGCTTGCTGTGTTTTTGAAATGGTGGAAGCCGAAAACAACATTCCGGTTTGCCGGTGAACAAGAGTCGGCCGCCTCAATTGAAACGGCGCGCACAAATCCGGCAGCGCCTGCATACAGCGGCGGACAGATTTTTAAGGCTTGGTCGCCATTTCTGCTGCTGACGGCGATGATTTCCGTATGGGGCATTCCATCTGTCAAATCTGCACTGACCGGGCATTATGAAGGCTCTGCGGTGTTCTTGAAATGGCTGAATGCTGTTGGAGAAAAACTGACTTTTGCCCCCGGTGTGCCTTTTTTGAACAATCAGATTGTCAATGCTGACGGTACGCCGATTGAGGCGGTTTACAAGCTTGAGGTGCTTGGTTCGGCCGGCACCGCGATATTGATTGCCGCAGTGCTGTCAAAGTTCATCACGGCGATTTCGTGGAAAGACTGGGGAGCCGTTTTTAAAGAAACAGTCCAGGAATTGAAGCTTCCGATTTTGACCATCGCTTCTGTCGTTGGTTTTGCCTATGTCACCAACTCCTCGGGAATGAGCACGACACTCGGGATGACACTCGCGCTGACAGGTTCGATGTTTACCTTCTTTTCGCCCGTTCTCGGCTGGCTCGGCGTCTTCATTACCGGCTCGGATACTTCCGCCAACCTGCTGTTCGGCAACCTGCAGAAAGTCACCGCATTATCAGTCGGCATGGACCCCGTTCTGTCTGTGGCCGCCAATTCTTCAGGCGGTGTCACAGGAAAAATGATTTCACCGCAGTCGATAGCGGTGGCGTGCGCCGCCGTAGGACTCGCCGGAAAGGAGTCAGATCTTTTCCGCTTTACCATTAAACACAGTCTGTTTTTGCTGCTGCTCGTTTGTATCATCACCTTTTTGCAGCATCACGTATTCAGCTGGATGATTCCTTAAAAAAATCCTCCCGTCTAGGGAGGATTTTATTTATATCGCTTTCTCGCTGCCGATGACGGAATATTCATTTGATCGCGATATTTTGCCACGGTGCGTCTCGAGATTTGGATGCCGTGTTGTTCATACAGCAAATCGACAAGCTTTTGATCTGAAAGCGGTTTTGTTTTGTCCTCTTGATTGATCAGGTCTTCAAGATGCATTTTGACTGCATAATTCGACGCATCTCCCTCTCCTGAAGCCTCGGCTTTTGCTGAGAAAAAGAGTTTCATCTCAAACAGCCCATAAGGCGTTTGTATTGTTTTCCCTTTAATGGCCCGGCTCACAGTTGATTCATGAAGGCTTAGACAGTCCGCCACCTCTCTGAGAGTCAGCGGCTTCATTGCGCTTCGCCCTTTCATAAAGAAATCCTTTTGGCGTGTGATCAGTTCATTGATAATTCTCGTGATTGTCTGTTTTCGCTGCCGCAGCGCGCGGCTCAGCCAGCGCCACTCCTGATATTTCGCAGATAAATAGGAGACAGTATCCTGACAGGAGCCGGATGATAAAAGCGTTCTGTACTGCGGATGCAGATCGATCTCGGGAAACGAGCGGGTATTCAGTTCCGCTGCAATGTGCCCGTTTTTTACGGTGATAAAAATGTCAGGCTCAATATACACATCTTGCTCTGGCCGGGCAAACAGAAGGCCAGGTCTAGGATGAAGAGCCGCGATATCATCTGAGATATCTTGAATGGTATGAAGCGGAATTCCTGTCTCTACTGAAAGCGCTTTCCATTTTTTTTGCGCAAAAGCATCAAAATGAGCTGAAACCAGCATTTCCGCTTGTTCATTTCTGTTCGGCAGCCGCTGTAATTGAAGAAGGATGCATTCCTGCAAAGATCTCGCGCCGATTCCAGCCGGTTCTAATGACTGGAGTTTTGCCAAAACAGCCTCCGCTTCCTTGGCCGATACAGATAATCGCCGTGCTGCCTCCTCTATATCTTCTTCCAAGTACCCGTTTGAATCAAGCGAATGAATCAGATAATTAAAAATCTTTTTTTCAGTGTTTGTCAGATTCATATCGAGTGACTGCTGTTTTAACGCATCCTGCAATGTTTTTTGCGGATCACTTAATTGAAGGCCCGCTTCCTGTGCATTCATCCTGTTTTTGTTTGTTTTATGGTAAGATAGTGGCGGTGTGTCTGTTTCCTTTCGTTCAATAAGAGGGTTTTCCAGTGAGAGCTCATCAATGTACTCGGCGAGTTCTGCCGAATGATAGCCAAGCAGCGTGATGGCCTGCCTGAGCTCCTGTGTCAGTTGAGGCTTTAATACTTGTACTTGCTGAAGTTTCATATCCATCTTGCTCACTCCCCTTTCTTCATTGTACATGATTGAGATCACACCGTATACATTTATGAAAAAGGAGCTGCCAAAGAAATGTCTGAACTTTTTTCCGTCCCTTATTTTATTGAGAATTTAAAACAGCATATTGAAATGAATCAGTCTGAGGATAAAATCCACGCGATGAACAGCTACTACCGTTCCGTCGTCTCAACACTCGTGCAGGACCAGCTGACGAAAAACGCAGTTGTCCTGAAACGGATTCAGCATTTAGATGAAGCATACAACAAAGTCAAACGTGGAGAATCAAAATAAACCTTCCGCTCACATGTGAGCAGGAAGGTTTTCCTTCTTTGAGGCGTTCTGGATGAGCCGGGTGCTTGGCACTCCTTCCATCCAGGTATGAAAATAATTGGCGTTTTTCCCATAGGAATTATCAATGACCGTATTTTCTTTTTGAAGAAGAGAGGACAAGATGTGTCCGTGCAGCCTTGACGTTTCCACCGATTCGTAACGGCTGAAGAACCGAATCGCTTTTTGGACGATATAATCCGAGTATTTTTCCCATATAAACGCGATCGGCAGAGGGTTGCCCGCTTTTTTGTTCAGGACGTTCAGCGTTTGGAGAAAAGCGATCGTCCGGCGGTCTGAAGCTGACAGGACCGTGCGCCAGTCGTAGCTTTCCGCTTCTGCGTGTTCCTGGAGCGCCTGGTTTGCTTCATGATCTGTTCGGATAAATCTCAGCTTTTGATTGGACGGCTGCTGCGTGGGAACGACGGGAAACAGCTGATGAGCCATATCAGGCAGAAGCTGAATGTGATTTCTTGTAAAATAAGTCTGCGCCGTAGCATAGGAGGCTTTTTCCCTTGTCATGATGTGAAGGTTCGCATGCTTAGAAAATATCTCTGCCGTCCGTTTGAGGTTGTCTTTGTTTTGAAAATAAATCGATTGCGGCAGGATCACAATTTTGTGGTTCGGATAGGTTTGGACGATTTTCTCTCTAAAGCCTTGATAATACGGATACAGATCCCCGAAGTTTCCGCCTCCCTGGCAGACGATGATGAGATTAGGATCCAGCTTTCGCCCGACTGGAAAATTGTCAGGATTCCAGCGTTTTCTGACCCGAATCCCGTATTCTTTAAAGAAGGCTTCTGTTCCTTTCATAATAAATAAATCCCCTACATTCCCATATAGAGGATAGTCAGCATATATAATCTCTGATTGTTTCGGAATGACGTCGAGCAGCCCGGACAGTTTCTGTTTCAGGCCGATCATCGAATGCTTGCTGTCCATTTCTTCACCTCGGCAGTTTGGAATAAGTGCAGTAGCACATCAATGACCCGGTCTTGCTCATCTTCTGTCATATTTGACCCTGAAGGGAGACAGATTCCCCGCTTGAACAAATCTTCGCATACGCTTCCTGTATCTTCATGAGAATAAAATAAAGCCGGATCGAACAGCGGCTGGGTATGGAGCGGCTTCCACAGCGGACGGGCTTCAATGTTTTCTTCAGCAAGACGATGAACTACGTCATATGGGCTGAGCCCGTTATCAAGTGTGAGCGTGGTGAGCCAGCGATTGGATACGCCGGCTGCGTACTCCGGCATAAAGCGGACGCCGTCTATGAGACCAAGCGCATTTTTGTATCTCGTGAAAATGGTCCTTCTTTTCTCCACACGCTCATCCAGCACCTCAAGCTGGGCAATGCCGACGCCGGCTAAGATATTGCTTAGCCTGTAATTATGTCCCATTTCACTGTGCTGATAATGAACAGCCGGCTCTCGTGCCTGCGAAGCGAGAAATCTTGCTTTTTCAATTGCTGCTTCATCATTTGAAACGAGCATCCCTCCCCCTGATGTGGTAATGATTTTGTTCCCGTTAAATGAAAAAATGCCGAAGCGCCCGAAAGTTCCGCTTTGCTTCCCTTTATAGACTGTACCCAGAGATTCGGCTGCATCCTCAATGACAGGAACTCCGTATGCATCACACAGGCTTACGATTTCATCCATTTTCGCACTCTGCCCATATAGATTGACGGCAATAACCGCTTTTGGCAGTGTTCCGTTTCTTTTCGCTTCCTCCAATGCTCTTTCAAGGGCTGTCGGCGACATATTCCACGTATCAGGCTCAGAATCAATAAAGACGGGCACCGCTTTTTCATATAAAATCGGATTGGCGGTTGCTACAAATGTGAAGGACTGGCAAAACACGCTGTCACCTTCTTTTACCTCAAGTAAACGCAACGCGAGATGAATCGCCGCCGTTCCTGAGCTGACCGCAGCTGCTGCTTTTACACTGACTCGTTCTGCCAGCTGTTCTTCAAATGAATTCACGAGCGGCCCAAGCGGCGCAATCCAGTTTGAGCGAAAGGCTTCTGAAATATAGTGCTGCTCCCTGCCGCTCATATGAGGGGGAGATAAGTAGATTTTTTTATGCATAGAATCATCCTTTGTTTGATGTTTGAATGGAAGAAATGATGCGTGCCGGTGCACCGGCCGCCGTTACCCTGTCCGGTATGGAACGGATCACCGCGGAGCCGGCGCCGACAATGCTCCAAGCCCCGATTGTAAGCTGCGGTATGACGGATGCACCGGTTCCGACGTGAGCGCCTTCCTGAACGGAAACCGCTCCTGACAGCGTGACACGCGGGGACAGATGAACGTAATCGCTGATTTGATTGTCGTGCTCTGCCACTGCACCCGTATTGATGATGCAATGAGCGCCGATGTGCGCATCCGCCTGAATGATCGCGCCCGCCATAATCACTGTCCCTTCCCCAATGACAGCCGACCTGCTGACGATGGCTGACGGGTGAATCAATGTAATAAAATCATCCTTTTTCAGTCCCAGTCGCTCCGCCAGCTGTTTTCTGACACTGTTATTCCCAACAGCAATCAGAAACAGCACATCAGGAATGAGCCTGCGCAGTTCAGTAACGGCTTCCGGCGGTCCTGTGTACCATTCTTTTCCGCCTTCGAACGTTTTGAATTTATCATCCAGCACCGCGGCTAAGCGCGTATCTGAGCGGACGTCTATCAGCTCTCTAATCACCTTTCCGTGTCCGCCGTCACCCACAATGGCCACGTTTTTCATGAGGACACATCTCCGCTTCCGGTAAACCGTTCCGCGGTCACATGATTGGTTTGCTGAATCCCTTCTGAAACAAGGACCTTTCGCACCGTCAAACATAAAATTTTCAAATCGAGAAAAAATGACCGGTTGTCAACGTACCAAACATCTAATTCAAATTTCTTTTCCCAGGAAATCGCGTTTCTGCCATTGATTTGCGCCCAGCCTGTGATACCCGGCTTCACCTCATGGCGCCGTGCCTGTTTTTCTGTATAAAGAGGCAGATAGTCCATCAAAAGCGGCCGCGGCCCGACAAGGCTAAGATCGCCCTTCAGGACATTCAGGAGCTGCGGAAGCTCATCAATGCTCAGCTTTCTGATCAGCCTGCCCGTTTTCGTCAGCCGGACTTCATCGGGCAGCAGATTTCCCTCACCGTCCCGTTCATCCGTCATTGTCCGGAACTTATATAGGGTGAACGGTTTGCCGTGCAGGCCCGGCCTTACTTGCTTAAAGAAGACAGGTGATCCTATTTTCAGCCTGACAACGGCGATGGTGAACAGAATGATCACACTTGTACAGCACAACAAAAAAATGGCGGCCGTCAGATCAAAAAGTCGTTTCAGGATCAAAGATTCACAGCTCCTTTCGTTTTTCGAAACCGTTTTAATACCAGCTGTCTTTCCTCTTTTGTACAAACGAGCATAAAAGCGAAAACAGCGTAGCAAAAGCTGACTGCCACTCCCGTCGCTATCAGTGACGGCCAGCCGTCAATCTTCACAACGAACTGAATTGTCTTACAGACCGTCCAGGCAAATACAGCGGCTGAAAGAGGCCCGATTATGCCTTTAAAGAACACGTGCTTTTTGTAGCCTGTAATGCGGGATACGTAAAGCGGCGTAAAGATGGCATTTTTTAAAATAAGAGAAATGGCCCCTGCCAATGTTATGCCGTACAGACCGAGATGAGCCGGCCCGCTCAGCGTGACCGCCAGCACCACATTCACCGCACCTAACAGCAGGGTAACAATTGCCGGTGTTTTTTGTTGATTAAAAGCGGTCCATATATAAAACAGCGGCATAAAGGCGAGGCTGACAACCAAGTATCCGGCATGAATAAATAAAAGCGGTGCTATCGACGAAAAGGACGGTCCGAGCCAGATTGTCAAAAAAGGCCCCGCCAATCCGCCCAATAAGGCAGCAGGAAGTGCAAGCAAAAGACCATTAAGCCTTACTGCCTTATTTGCGTAATTCATCAATCCTTCCATATCGCCTTTTGAATAATATGAAGTCATGATAGGCGCAAACAGGGATGCGACCGTTCCGGCCAAGCTGCGCAAAAGCAGCGGAAACTGGATAATCGCCGCGTATTTCCCGGAGGCGGACGCCCCAAGCATCAAATTGGCGGTTAACAGATCAATCTGCAAAAAAAGCAGGACGCCGATTTGATTGACGGAGCTCCATGCGCCCGCTTGAAACAGCTCCTTGCTAGTGCGGAATGAAAGATCCTTCATACGAAACGAAAACCATGGAATCAGCTTTTTGAAGAAATAGAAAGACAGCACAGACGCAATAACAGCACCAGCTAAAGCTGCAAGCTGGATCTGCCAGATTTTCGGCGCAAAGTATGCAAACAGGAGCAGCACAGACAGCACCCGTATAAGCATTTGCACCGCCTGAATGGAACTGGTGATATAAAGACGGTTGGCATAAAATGGTGCAGCGCCGAAGCCGGCCATCAGAAATGTTAAAATAAACAGCACACTGCCGATCAAAATCGACAACCGCACATCTGCCAAAAGCGCTTGCGGCACATTCATGACGCGGTCAATAAAAAAAGCCGAACCCGCAAGCGGCAGCAAGAGCAGCAATGAAATCAAAACAGAGGCCGCTAAATAATTGCTGATATACGCATTTGCTTTCTCCCGCTCTCCCCTGTGGGCAGCAACAGAAAAGAACCGAACGACAACCGAGCTGAGCGCCACGGTGATAACCGAAAAGTAATTAATCACATTTTGTGTCAAGTGAACAAAGCCAAACGCTTCCACACCGAGCGTTTTGACAATAAAAGGCGTCATCCAAACCGACAGGAAAACGGACAAGAGAAAAGCCGTGAGATTAGCGCTGAAATTTATCGTGAATTTCATGCCTGCTTCGCACTGCCTTTCATTGTCCCCCGCTGCTCGAAAAACAGCTTGATGAGAAAAGTGAGCCGCCATTTACACAGTGCTAATACCAAACGCTCTCCTCTTAATAATTTCTCATGCTGAAACGGTGTATGTCTGACAGCCTGCCGCACCATGTCATAGGATAAAATCTGTCTGATCTTCTTTTTGATGTCTCTCGGCGAATTCGGAGAAGCACAGGCATTTGCCAAAAGCATCGGAAGCTGGTGCCTGCAAATGTACACATTCAAATCTTCTTTGCATGCGCCTGCTAAGCCGTAGTGATTGTAGAATGCGATTTTAGCCTGATATTGTTTTTGAAGATGTTCATCCATCGCCGGCTTATAAGGAATTTCTGTCAGGCTGTTCGGGTTTTCACGATAAATGTACAATCCTTCATCAAGCATTTTTACCCGCTCCGCTTCGCAAAAAGCGGACAAATTGAAGGGAGAGTCTTCAGCAAAACGGATGTCTTCATCAAACATCAGATTCGCCCTATCAAAAAGCTCACGGCGGTAAAGGTAACGCCATACATACCAGATAAATCTCGTTTCGTGAGCATGTTTAAGCCGTTCAGTCATTTCTCGTTTTGTCAGCACGCGGTTTGCCTCAAGCTGCGGCGGCACATATGTCCGCCTGTCCGATGACTGCTTGTAAAAACCGCATCCGACGATGTCGAGCCGATTTTGCTCCGCTTCTTCAGCCAGCCTCTGGAACATGGAGGATGATACATAATCGTCTCCGTCTACAAAGCCGATGTAAGTGCCCCGCGCGGCCTTTATTCCCGTATTTCGCGCTGAACTAAGCCCGCCGTTTGCCTGATGAATGACCCGGATTCTCCCATCCCGTTGTGCATAGTCCTCTGCAATTTCGCCTGAACGATCCGGTGTTCCGTCATTCACGAGGATGATTTCAATATCAGAAAGCGTTTGACGAAGCAAAGAATCAATGCACTCTTCTATAAATGGTTCAACATTATACATCGGGACAATAATGCTGACGAGCGGGGTCATTGCGCTTCACCGCTGATTTTGTCACGCAGACCTTTAAAATACACATCTCTCGGAAAGCCTGCACGGGGTGTTTCTTTTGTTAAAAGCTCATTAACTGCGGCTGTTACGCGCTCTGGCTCCGGATGTTCTATCAGCTTCATGAACGGGATGTCTTTAAGCCATTGATAGCCCTCCATTACTTTATGGTCAAAGGAGCGAATGACAACACACGGCGTTCCTGTCAGCGCGCAAAAAATCATGCCATGAAGCCTGTCAGTGACGACGGCTTCTGCGCTTTGCAGCTTAGACCACAGTGCTTCAAGTTCTTGTTCGCGTGTATCGCGGCTGACCCGGCGCCCGATCGTTGTCGTAAAGGATTTGATCTCGCCGAATTCCTCACATAGCGCAGCCTTGACCCGGTTCCTCTGGTCCTCCTGAAGCACGCTTTCCTGATCCTCGCGCAAACACATATAAACCCCTTCGCGTTCTGCGGGGGCCTTGCTTCTGTCTAAATACAGCACCATGTCCGGCTGCTTCAAAATTGTTTTTTCTTGAAAATGCTGTTTCATAAATTGATACGTTGTTTCATCCCGCGCCATCAGCAACAAGCCGGGGTGCGCATTATAAATTTTCTGTGCCCGTTTCAGCTCTTTGCGCCCTTTTTTCGTGTCAGAAAAATGGGCCGTTGCCGGAAGCTGGACAACCCGATAGTCACGGAATGTGTTAATGATGAAGCGGCGCGTCCACTCCTCATAACGGTATAAATCCCCCATGTTTCCGCCGCCGATGATAAAGACCATATCCTCCGGATGGCGCGAGCGGATCAGGCTTTTTGCTGATTTGTAAATGTCCTTCATATCGACCTCGACGATGTCAAAGTCCGAGTATTCTTGCTCAAGAAATGCCTTGCTGGCATAAGCAATTGCATGATCTCCCAAATTGTCATGGGACGGCAGCAGGGTCAGTATGATTTTTTTCTGATGTGCTGCGGCCTTTACCGGCTGATCTGCCGCTCCCAGCCAATATTGGGACGGGTATTTGACCTTTAGCAGCAGCCATTCTGCAAAATTGATTTTCAACGATTGTAACGACATGTCCTCACCCTCTGTTTCTCATTTTGTACTCGATCACCCGCTGATACACAGCCGATGCCATAGCGACGAACGGAATCATTCTGTATTTCGCCATCAGAAGCAGGCATGACCGTTTTGCGTCAAAAGGAGCAGTACCCGTTTTTGAAAGACTTTCTTGAAACACCGGGTCCGCGCATATCACGCCAACATTTCTAAGCTTTTCAAACAGCCGGCGGCTGCCGCTCGTTTTCCATTCATTCAGCATACAGATGCTGCTGTGAAGAACGATAAAGGTATCAAGCTCCTTGCGATACTCCTCCAGTTTGTTGTTCTCCTGTAAAAACGCCGCATTCGCCTCATACAGCGCAAGTCCTGATTCAAACAATTTTTTCTGATAGCGCTGCACAATGGAGGAAAGGTGAATTCGGTAATGATAGAGCGGCGTTTTTACGTAGGATACTGAGCGGGCGAAAAAATGAGCCCTGAAGCTGAAAAACTGATCCTCGACATGCTCCAGCTCGCCTCGGAGCGGAAACGATAGCCGATGGGCTTCAATCATGCTTCTTCTGTACAGTTTGTTCCATGAAAACCCTCTGACCTTCCCTTCGAATAACGCCTTGATATAGTGCTCCTTCGGCCGATCCTGATAGGTTTGGGCAATGTCTGAGTCCATGGTTTTGCCAGTGTCCTCAAACTCTGCGGCGTAATTGCAAATGACCAGATCAGTTTCATCGCCTGCTGCTCGGAGCATCTGCTCGCAATAATCAGGTTCGATCCAATCGTCTGAATCGATAAACGCGATAAATTCGCCGCGTGCTGCCTCAATGCCTTTATTCCGAACCGCACCGAGACCCTGGTTCTCTTGATGAATCACCTTGAACCTGTTGTCCATATTGGCGTATTCTTCTGCGATATCCGGGCTGGCGTCTGCTGAACCGTCATTAACAATGATGATTTCTATATTGTCCACTGTCTGGTTCCGCAGTGATTCGAGACACGTTCTGATATATGTTTCTGTGTTATAAACAGCGACTAGCAGACTAACCGCAGGTGTTTCCATAATGACCGGCTCCTCTTGCATAAATTACCGGGAAAAAATCGTTCTGTAAGGCAGAACGGATGAATCAACCGGCATAAGCAAATAACTGTAAAGAAAATAACAAACAATGATAGCAATATAGATAAGGGCATTCGATTTTTCATCAAATATCCTGACGAAATAAGGGACTAAGATCATTTGATACAGACCGAAATAAATATTGAATCTGGCAAAAATCACGTCCTTTGTGGCCAAAAGGCCGAATAAAAAACCAAGCAGGCACAAATTTACGACAATATCGATTTGCGGCCATAGACGCCGCAGTCGTTCTTTATAGCAAAATGCAAGAAACAGCGGCAGAACCAAAACAGCGATTTTGATCACATTCATTCCATTTGTGTTCGTCATGAGCCATTTTTCATAATGGCTGTATGAGCTGTTTTCAAGTACAACGACAAACACAGAAATAAATTTTTGATATAAAAATGTCATGCCGAGAAATAAAGCGGATAGGCCAAATATCGCCGGTGACCAGGCTTTTCTTCTGACAATAAAGTACACTGGAATCATAATTAGCGCCGACGAATGAAAGAGCGAGCTGACCAGCACAATCAGGAAATATCGCTTCCAGTTCCCGCTGATGATATAACGGATCGCCCAAAACAAAGCAGCTGCGACCATGTATTGCCTGATGCCGTTAAAAGACGCGTAGTAATGAAAGGTTCCCAAAAATAAAAAGACACTCAGCTCAAACGGCCTGCCATAGTCGGCGAGTGTCTTCATAATAAAGCTGTAGGTCACGACCGCCACCGTAAAATACATGATTTGAGGATCTTCCGTGATGAAATTCATCAGCCAAAGGAGTGCGGTAAACCCCGGATCTGTCGCTGTTTTTGCTGTGCCGAAACCGAATATCTGCCACACATTTTGATAATCGCCCGCCAATTCGTACAGCAGCGTGTACGTCTGAAAATCCGTGCCGACTCGATAGCGGAGACCTGACACGAGCACAAGTGAAGCGAGCGGAATCCAGATCAAAAGCTTATTCGGCCGATACCCCGTGGCAAGCGAATCGTCACGGCCGCCGCACATTTTAGCGAACCAAGACCAAATAAATACAATCCCCATATTGACGGCATATACAATCATCGGTTATGGTCCTTTTCCGTGCTGATGTTGTATACATTCAGCAGCGCTCCTACATTTTGCTGTGCATCGTAGCCAAGTTGAGCGAGTGTTTCTTTGATGAACTCACGCTTCGGCCTGCCTGCGGCGGCCGCCCTCGCAATGGTTTCAGCCCAGACGCTGATCGGCTCAGAAAGACTTAATCTTGTGACAAGCCCGAGACCGGCGTCGACTTTTTCTGTAATGCTGTCTGAAATGATGCATGGAAGCCCCGACGCCTGCGCTTCCACAAGCACAACCGGCAAGCCTTCGTACAGAGACGGCATGACAAATACATCGAATGTTCGCATCAGTTCATGGATCCGTTCTTCGGTGCCTAAAAAGAGGACGTCTGAAAGCAAATTCTGCCGCCGCGCCTCCTCCTCTATCTCCCCGCGCAACGGCCCGTCTCCCGCCAGAACGAGCTGAAAGCGAACGCCTCTTTCTTTGAGATGTGCGGCAAGTTTCAGCAGGAACGCGTGGTTTTTCACTTCATGAAACCGGGCCACATGGCCAATGATGAGCCGGTCGGCTGCAATGCCGCGTGCTGCTTTTTCTTCATCAGCCGCCTGCCCATTTGGGGCGAACAACTCAAGGTCAATCCCGTTAGGAAGAAGGTGAACACGCTCCCGCTCCATATTGGACTGTCCAAATAAAAACCTGCCCGCATCCTCTCCGCAGGCACACAGCGCTGTCGCATTTGCCAAAATGAGCCGCCTGAACACCATCAGCTGCAAGCGATCCTTCCAATTGAAGCCGGTCTTCCAAGACGTATTGTGGGAGTGGCATACCCTGACCGGCACTCCGGCGAGCCTTGCCGCAAGGGCGATAAAACCCGTTTGGAAATCCGTGTGCGCATGAACGGCGCTGAACGGCCCGTTTTCTTTTATCGCGTTTCTCACATTCCTCACAAATGTAAGGGGATTGCTTTGCCCAATGCTCGGGACATAAAAAAGCCGCCCGCCTAAAGATAAAATCTCTTCATCGTAAGCGCACGGATCATTTCGATGCGTTAAAAAGTCAAATTGCACTTTGCTTTTGTCCATCTTCCGATATAAATTCATTACCATGGTTTCCGCGCCGCCCCTGTTCATGCCGCTGAGAACATGGAGCACGCGCTTTTGGCTGCTATTCATGCTTGACAAGCCCTTCCTTTTGGTTCATCACTCTTTTTTTATGGTAGCGATTCATCACGGCTGCAGGCATAAACGCGCGGATTAACGGTTTTGCGATATATATGTAATCAGATAAAGGAAGCTTCAAGCGTCTACACGCCTGATAGACAAGAATGGCATTGTCGATTGAATACGTAAATGACCGCCGTTTGAATGCATCGCTGTCTTCCCTCACTTTATACAAGGCTTCCTGAAGATTATAGCCCCTGAAGCCCTCTTCAAAAAAGCGAAGCCACAAATCAATATCTTCCATTCGTCTCGTCCGCCGCACCGACCGGTAGCCTTTCAGCGTGCGGTAGGCACTCGCTCTCATCATAATCGTGCCGTGGCAAAATGGGGTCCCTTTTGCCATGATGCCCGGCTCCGGAACAGAAGGCAGAATGCGGGTGCCTCTTACGCCAAATTCATCAAACACAAGCATGCCGGTGCCAACCACCTGATAATGTCGGTGCTTTTCTAAAAACGCGACCTGCTTTTCCAGACGGCGCGGAAACGAAAGGTCATCTCCATCCTGACGTGCGATATAATCGCCTGTCGCATGCGAAAGACAATGATTTAATGATGCGGCAAGCCGCTTATTTGTTTTGTTTTGAATCAGTTTGATGCGGTCGCTGTAATGAGCGGCATACTGCTTCGCGATGCGGAGCGTGCTGTCTGTTGACGCATCGTCGCACAAAATCAGCTCCCAATTTTTATAGGATTGGCTGAGTATGGATTCTATGCTTTCTGCCAAAGTGCGTTCGCAATTATAAATGCCCATAATGACAGAAACTTTCGGTCCTGAGTTCATACGCTTTTCTCCTTTGTATCCATATCCATGTAGGCGGAATAAATATCTGCCATTTCTTCCACCGTTCGCGCCTCCGAGAAGCGCAAGGCTGTTTTTCGGCCTTCCTGTCCCAGCTTTCGGCAGAGTACCGGCTTATGGTAAAGCTGTTCAATCCGGCGGGCAAAAGCAGCACTGTCACCGATTTTGATCAGAAAACCGTTTTTTCCGTCGCGGATGATTTCCCGATGCCCGCGATTATCTGTGGCGATCGCCGGTTTTTCTGCCGCCATTCCCTCAAGCACATTCATGCCGAGGCCCTCTCTAATGCTGGATGCGACAGATACATCCGCAAGCTGAATCAGCTCATGTATGTCGCTGCAAAAGCCGTAAAAACAGACATTGGCGGAAGCGCCAAGCTTTTCAGCTAACGTTTGATACGTTTGTTCCATGGCCCCTTCCCCGGCAAACACAAGGCGAAGCGAAGGAATTTTTTCTTTTAGCAAGGCTGCGGCTTCAATTAACTGCTTCTGGTTTTTGTTCAGATTGAGCTCAGCCGGATAAACCAATATAAAATCATCTTCACGGAATCCGTGCTTTTCTCTGAGTCTTTGCTGCTCTATCGGACTGACAGGCCGGAAACGCTCGGTATTGACACCAATGCCGTGAATTTTCTGCGTCCTTCCGCCCGGCCTTTGAAGTCCTTTCGCCCGTGTGTAATCCTCTTCATTAATCGTAATCAGACAGTCCGTATATGCTGAAAGCCATTTCTCGACCGGATAGTAAAGAAGCCAATTTTTCACTGGTGCTCCTTTGCAGAAGTGAAATCCGTGCGCTGTGTACAGCACCTTTGTTCCGTGCCGCCGTGCCTGCCTCGCCGCCAGTCTGGCGAGAACACCGCCGACCGGTGTATGGCAATGGACAATGTCGTATTCATAGGTGTCGATCACTTTCTTCAGCTGCCTATAAACGGCCAGGTTCTGAGGGTCAAAAGGTGACCTGCGAATCGGAATGGAGAATTTCTCATCCACATACGGCAGCTTGGTTTGTCCGTTCGCGGCGACATGAACCTCCCAGCCCATTTGCTTGAACCATTTAAAATAAGGGAGGTGAAAGGCCTTAAAATGATAATCAACAGTCGCGCAAAACAATATCTTTTTCGTCATTTTCACTCCCCCTAATGAACGCTGGCAGCCGTCATTTCTTCTGATGTATTGATTGCCGCAAACAGCCTCGCTCTCAGGTCGGCTTCCGGCAGCTCATGAAAATCCTCGATAAAGCGCATCAGCACCGGCCAATCGCCGTCCACCGCTTTACCGATGTGAATTTTTGGAAAGATTTGTTCAGCATGGACTTCATTTTTGTTCAGTAATTCTTCATACATTTTTTCGCCCGGACGAATGCCTGTGAATTCGATCGGAATCTGCTCAGTCGTGTAGCCGGACAAATGAATGAGGTTTTTGGCAAGATCCACAATCTTTACGGGCTCTCCCATATCGAGAACGAAAATTTGACGCCCTTTCGCCAGTGCCCCAGCCTGAATCACAAGCCTTGATGCCTCGGGAATCGTCATGAAATAGCGGGTCATTGCCGGATGTGTTACTGTCACTGGGCCGCCTTTTTCAATCTGTTTTTTGAAAATCGGAATGACGCTGCCGCGGCTCCCGAGTACATTGCCGAAGCGAACAGCGACAAATTTGGTTCTGCTGACTTTCCCAAGATTCATAATAATCATCTCTGCGAATCGTTTTGTCGCCCCCATTACATTGGCTGGGTTCACCGCTTTGTCCGATGAAATCAGCACGAATGTCTCTGTTCCCGACATATCGGCTGCTTCCGCGACATTTTTTGTTCCGATAATATTGTTTTTGACCGCCTCTTCAGGGTTGTGTTCCATTAAAGGCACATGCTTATGGGCAGCTGCATGATAGACAACATGCGGCTCGTACTTTTTCATCAAGGTAAACATTTTATCGCGGTCCTGCACATCAGCGATTTCCGTATGGAACACAATGTGTTTGCCGAATCGTCCGTTCAGCTCTGTATAAATCGAATGAATGCTGTTTTCCCCATGGCCGAGCAGAATGATTTCCTTAGGCTGAAACGCGCTGATCTGACGGCAGATTTCCGAGCCGATTGATCCCCCCGCTCCCGTGACGAGAACTGTTTTTCCTTTGATGCGGTTCGAAATTTCGCTAGTGTCGAGGGTTACCGGCTTTCTGCCGAGCAAGTCCTCAGCTTTTACATCTCTGATTTGTCCGGCAGTTCGTGTGCCAAGCAGCATTTCATCAAAATGAGGCATAATTTTAATGCTTACTCCGGTTCGCACACATTCTTTATATAACACCTGAAGCTCATGGGTGCGGAGTGAAGGAATGGCAATAATAATATAATTAATTTTGAGCTTTTGCACCGCAGGCATGATACTTTCTTTTCCGCCGATTACGGGCAGCCCCATAATTTCTAATTTATGCTTCGTTTGGTCGTCATCAATAAAAGCGACAGGTATGATATCAGGTTCATCTTTCGAAAGCAGCTGCCTGACCATCAGAGTCCCACCTGAACCCGCCCCGATAATCAGCGCGCGGGACGAGGCGCAGCGTTTTTTTCTGATGCTTTCGTTTAATACTCTGGATAAAATACGGGTCCCTCCAATAGACAAAAGCTGAAGCACCCAGCACGCGGTTAACAGACGGAAGAACATCGTGTGATACACAGCATACTGAATGATGCCGGTCACAGCGGCGGAAAGCGTAATGCCCTTAAGCAGGACAATCAGCTCGCCGAGTCCGGTGTATGTCCACACCTGTTTATACTGATTGAACAGGAAAGCACACACATGATAGCTGAGGAGCAAGCTGACAGCGGTAAGCAGTAATGCTCCGGAGTCATAAAATTGATAGGAATCTTTTAAAAATTGATATCCTGCAATAACTGAATTTAAAACGAGGTAAGTATCCAGCGCAATAATCATTGACAGTCTTCTCCGGTAACTCAACCTTTTCCCCCCTAATTCTTTTATCGGTTTAGCTGCGGCGGTTTTCGTCTCTCCAAAAAATCGGCAGCAGCTAAACCGACAATACGTCCTATGTATATATCAGATAAGTGGGCATTTAACCCATCCTCACGCCCCGCCAGCGACGACCAGCATCTAAGGCAGCAACTTCAGCTGCCCACAGCAGAGCCGAGTGCCTCCATTGATACAGGTCAGGAGACATCACCTTTACAAAAACTAGTAGGAATAGTGTTCCGATTTTTTCATTTTCTTTTTGTTTAAAAGAGCGCCTAACAGCTTCGCATTGGATTGTTCCAGTGCATCCTTTGCTTTTAGAACGGTATCGGTTTTTGTTTTTCCGCTTAAAACGACGAGCACGCTGCCGTCTGTCTGATTTGCTAGAATCTGAGCATCTGCAACAGCCAAAAGCGGAGGGGAATCAAAGATGACGAGGCTGAATTGTTCATAGATCTCAGATATTAAGTCTCCCATTGCTTTTGAAGACAGCAGTTCTGCCGGGTTTGGCGGGGTCGGCCCGCTTGTCAGTACATATAAGTTATCGATCGGCGTCTTTTGCACCGTCTCACTGAGTGAAGCATTGCCGACCAGCACATTTGTCAGCCCGGTTACATTATCAACCTGAAACGTCTGATTGATGGTCGGCTTTCTTAAATCGGCATCCACCAGCAGTACTTTCTTTTCCTGCTGCTGCGCAAAGACAGCCGCAAGATTCGCTGCACTGAACGATTTACCTTCACCAGGCACAGAGGAGGTGACGAGGATAGATCGCAAGTTGGTCTGGACAGATGAGAACTCAATGTTTGTCCGAATGGTGCGATATTGTTCCGCAACAACTGATTTATTGTGTAAAACAGATATTTGAGCCAAACCTCGCCTTGCTTTCTTTTTTCTAAAGATCACTCGCTTCACTCCCCGAAATGTTTTATCCCGCGATTCCGCCCTTTGTGGACATCAGGAACGGAGCCTAAGCATGGCAATCCGGTTCTCTCGCTGAGCTGCCGTGCGCTTTTGCACGTATCATCGAGAAAATGCAGAAAAAATGCCAGTGTAATGCCGCCCATGACAGCAGCGCCAAAAGCCATGACCATATTTCGCAGCCTGGCCGGCTTGATCATCGGGCTTTCAGAAGCCTTCGCCTCTGATAATATATGTACGCCTTGTACATTCATTCTTTCATCTACTTCTTTTTCAAACTTGTTCACTAATGTGTTCGCAATCTCAGCTGCTTTCGCCGGATCGTGATCCTGAACGGCAACGTTGATTATTTCTGATTCATTTTCACTGCTGGTAACCACTTTTCCTTTCAGCGAGGAAGCCGATTCAGATAGGTGCAATTCCGCCTTAACTTCTTCCATCAAGGCAGTGCTTTTCATAATCGATTGGAACGTGCTGCTATACTGAAGATTTCGCTGGATGTCACTGAGATTCGAGTTTTCTTCACCGTCTGATTCATGAACCAGCACCTGTGTCGACGCCTGGTAGGTCGGTGAAATGACCTTAAATTGCACAAAACCCATAATAAGGGTGACGCCGATTGTGATGAGCAGAATCAGCACGAATCTGTGTCTGACAATCGCATATAATTCTTTGAAACTCATATTCTCATTCATGTATTCATAGCCTTCAGCCTTCCCGCGGCTGGCTTCCCGCGCCCCTTTCTGTTAATGATTGGATTATAAAAGAAAACGTTATTATTTAAAAATTGCAAAATAAGCCAATAAGTTCTCTTTAGAGAACAAAATCATGATTTTCCTCTAATTTACTGCACTTCCCTTATTATTTTAAATTTTATAAAGAACGAAAAATTCCTTATAATGAACGAAATAATGACAGGAATAGAGGAGAATTTCATATTATGATTGGAAGAATTATCCGTTTGTACCGTAAAAGAAAAGGCTATTCTATTAATCAGCTGGCTGTTGAGTCAGGCGTATCCAAATCCTATTTAAGCAAGATTGAAAGAGGCGTTCACACGAATCCGTCCGTTCAATTTTTAAAAAAGGTTTCTGACACACTGGAAGTTGAATTAACAGAATTATTTGACGCAGAAACAATGATGTATGAAAAAATCAGCGGCGGTGAAGAAGAATGGCGCGTACATTTAGTGCAAGCCGTACAAGCCGGGATGGAAAAGGAAGAATTGTTCACTTTTACGAACAGGCTGAAGAAAGAACAGCCTGAAACTGCCTCTTACCGCAACCGCAAACTGACGGAATCCAATATAGAAGAATGGAAAGCGCTGATGGCGGAAGCAAGAGAAATCGGCTTGACTGTCCATGAAGTCAAATCCTTTTTAAAAACAATGGGAAGATGATGATCAGTTAAGGGCTAACGTTCGCATCTATAGGGTAAATCTGTTTATAATGGGGGAAAAAGGGAGAGAGCACAATGACTCATCAAATAGTAACGACTCAATACGGCAAAATAAAAGGCACAACGGAAAATGGCGTACATAAGTGGAAAGGCATCCCTTATGCCAAGCCGCCTGTCGGACAATGGCGTTTTAAAGCACCTGAGCCGCCTGAAGTGTGGGAAGATGTCCTTGATGCCACAGCGTACGGCCCTGTTTGCCCGCAGCCGTCTGATTTGCTCTCACTGTCGTATGCCGAGCTGCCCCGCCAGTCCGAGGATTGCTTGTATGTCAATGTATTTGCGCCTGACACTCCAAGTCAAAACCTGCCTGTCATGGTGTGGATTCACGGAGGCGCTTTTTATCTTGGAGCGGGCAGTGAGCCATTATATGACGGATCAAAACTTGCGGCGCAGGGAGAGGTCATTGTCGTCACACTGAACTATCGGCTGGGGCCGTTTGGCTTTTTGCACTTGTCTTCATTTGATGAGGCGTATTCCGATAACCTTGGGCTTTTAGACCAAGCCGCCGCACTGAAATGGGTGCGAGAGAATATCTCAGCGTTTGGCGGTGACCCCAATAACATAACAGTATTTGGAGAATCCGCCGGCGGCATGAGCATTGCCGCGCTGCTCGCTATGCCTGCGGCAAAAGGCCTGTTCCAGAAAGCGATCATGGAAAGCGGCGCTTCTCGAACAATGACAAAAGAACAAGCGGCAAGCACTGCGGCTGCCTTTTTACAGGTCCTTGGGATTAATGAGAGCCAGATGGACAGATTGCATACTGTAGCAGCGGAAGATTTGCTTAAAGCGGCCGATCAGCTTCGGATCGCAGAAAAAGAAAATATCTTTCAGCTGTTCTTCCAGCCCGCCCTTGATCCGAAAACGCTCCCTGCTGAACCAGAAAAAGCGATCGCAGAAGGGGCTGCTTCCGGCATTCCGCTATTAATCGGAACAACCCGTGATGAAGGATATTTATTTTTCACCCCGGATTCAGACGTTCATTCTCAGGAAACGCTTGATGCAGCGCTCGAGTATTTACTAGGGAAGCCGCTGGCAGAGAAAGCTGCCGATTTGTATCCGCGTTCTTTGGAAAGCCAAATTCATATGATGACTGATTTATTATTTTGGCGCCCTGCTGTCGCCTATGCATCCGCACAGTCTCATTACGCCCCTGTCTGGATGTACCGGTTCGATTGGCACCCAGAGAAGCCGCCATACAATAAAGCGTTTCACGCATTAGAGCTTCCTTTTGTCTTTGGAAATATGGACGGATTAGAACGAATGGCAAAAGCGGAGGTTACGGATGAGGTGAAACAGCTTTCTCACTCGATACAAACAGCATGGATCACATTCGCCAAAACAGGAAACCCAAGCACCGAAGCTGTGAATTGGCCAGCGTATCAGGAAGAAACAAGAGAGACGCTGATTTTAGATTCAAAGATTACGATCGAAAACGATCCCGAATCTGAAAAAAGGCAGAAACTATTCCCTCCAAAAGGAGAATAAACATGGGGAAAACAGGATACATTGGTGCTGCCATTGTTGTGGCCGCTTGTATCATTATTTTATCGGCCGTGGTATGTTTACGGGACACAGTCTATTACCAGCCTATGCGCTGGACTGGCATCATACTGTTTTTCACGGGAATTGTGATGGTTCCCGCATACTCAGCAAAAAGAAAACCCGGAAAAGAGAAGTAATTCTCTTTTCCGGGTTTTTATGTTTATTATAATTTTCCCGCGCGAATATCGTCTGTCATTCCCTCATAAGGAGCCTTCGAAATCACTTCTTCGTTGTCGACTCCTTCATTTTTCAGAAATGTAATTTCCGCAAATTCAGGTACAACGTATTTTGGATACGTTTCATATTTTTCGCGGGATTCTTCCATCAAATCAATGTGGTCATTTTGGTAGCAAACCGTAATTTCAGGATGTTCATGCACCCATTTCGGGAAGAAAATAATGCCGTGCATGCGTTTTTCATTTGGCATAAAGTTTAATGAAACATCCGTGCCAGTCGGCTCTGTCCAAGACACTTTATATACGCCTTCTGTCAGTTTGACAATATTCACTTCCTGATCCCGAACCCAGCGTCCGGCAACCATTCCGCTATGAATTCTATAATCAATTGTATGGTCATTTTTAATATAAATCTCGTATTCCCAGCCGTTTTCATACGTATAAATCATGTGGCTTCCGATAAAGTTTTCCATTTTTCACACTCTCCTTAGTCTTTTACTGTACTTCATAAATGTCTAGTCGAACGTAATCAGGGGTTCTTTCTGCGGAACCGATAAACAAGCGGTCATGGAGCCATTGATAGACTTCACTGCCTGTTTCAAACGTCGGTACCGTACGGAAATAAACATGCTCAGGATCAATAATTTCCCCGGCTGCCGCTTGTTTTCGAAACGGCTCGCTGACTTGCCGTAGTCCATTGTTTTCAATGTAAATCAGTTCATGATCTGCTGTTTCAATCACATACCTGGCAGATAAATCGGTTCTGCCGTCAGCGCGAATCATTTGTGAATCGGCACCGCCCGGCAAAATACGTCCCTTTACTTCCCCGGTTATTGTTCCCGAACGAATCGGAATGAATCGTCTCAGTCCCAGGCCTGTCTCACCAATCGTGATAGGCGGATCAACCTTGATTTCTAAAGAGGCGAATGGTTTTAAAGCCGGCTTCTTCACGAGAACCACCTCACCTCCAGAAAAAAATCATGTAACTATTTACATGTTTACTTTAACACTATTGCAGTTAACTGTCAAACAATAGGAACATAAAAAAACAAGGACTGTTTGAAGACAGTCCTTGGCTGAAGCTAGCTTTGATAAGCAAGATATGTGCTGACAGTGCTTTTGGCAAGACAGGCAGAGGAATCTATCATCGGAATCTCACTTTGAATATGATTTAACAACGCATTTAAATCCGTGCAGGCTGAAATGATGATGTCTGCATGCTGACTGATTTCTTCATATAGCGTCTGCCACAATACTGGTGTATGCTGCATATGATTTGGCTGTTTGATTGCGGCGATTAGCTGGTTCACAGCCTGCTGCCAATGGTCCTTGTGAACAACTTCTTTTCCATTTTCCTTCAGAACTTTTTGGTAGATGGCGGATTGGATGGTTGGCTCTGTTCCTAAAACAACCGCTTTTTTTGCAGGCTGCGGAATCTCTTTTATCGTTTCCTCAACAATATGTAACATAGGAACCGACAGTGCCTGCTGAATCTCTTCATAGTAGACATGCGCCGTATTACAAGGCAGCGCAATGAAATCAACGCCTGTTTTCTCGAGCTTTACCGCCCCGTCGATAATCGCTTTTTTCATCTCAGCATGGTCAATTGGACGATCTGCATAGAAGGGCGTCGGGCATGAATAGATCATCATGTGCGGGTAGTCAATATCGTTTGAAGCCCCATACAGCTTCTGACAGTAATCAATCACCTTATCAATAAACGGCGAGGTCGATTTCGGCCCCATTCCGGCTAATATTCCGATCATCAAATTCATTCCTTTCTAATTCGTACGGACTGCTTCTTCCTCTGAGCCATCCTCATAGAGGATAAAGCTTTTCGCAGCATCCTCACCTAACGTAAACTCGACTTCAACAGACAATGATCGCAGAAAGAAACGTGTTTCCGAGAAAGGAAATAACTCCAGTCTCAGCTGTCCGGTGATCTCCAAATAAAGCCGTTCATTCTCGGCTGTCACCTGTGCAGCCGTCCCATCCTGCAACAGGTAGCTGCCAACATAGCGGCTGTATATCGCCGTATCAATAGCTTTTTTCTTTTTATCAGCAGGACGTTCCGGGACCTCATATGGCTGGCCAAATAGAATATGTTCCGCCGTCTTCAGAATCGCTTGTTCATATTCAGTATCCTCTTCCTTATTACTCAAATAAATCAGCGTTTTACGATGATCGATATATCGGATCATCATCGTCGAATAGCCGGGCCATCCTCCGCTGTGGCTGACAATCCGCCCTTTTTCAGGACTGTTTTGCAGTACCCAGCCAAAGCCATAATCAATTGTTTCTCCATTGTTGAGGTGCACTGGAGAAAACGCAGATTCCTTAGAAGCCTTGCTGATTAAATCGTCCTCATATAAAGCCTGATCAAATCGAAACAAATCACTTGTGACAGAGTTCACAGTCCCGTCTCCCTGTATGCCATCGAGATACACAACATAGTCCGTTTCCTCTAAATCATCAGGGAGGACGTATGTTTCGGAATGTACATCATACACATATCCATATGCATAATGATCAATTCGCTCAGGCGAAAGCCTCCTGTTATACACTCTTGTTTCATTCATGCCGGCCGGTAAAAAAATACTTGTTTTCATAAAATCCGCATAGCTCATGCCAGATGCTTTTTCAATGATAACCGCCAGCAGCACATACCCCGTATTGCTGTACATCCAGCCTTCATTCGGCTCAAAATAACCAGATAGCCCCTCATTCATCAGCATTCCTGATTCACCGCAATCTTGTGTGAATCCCAATTGGCAAAAAACCATCCCATATAATCAGGAAGCCCTGACGTATGGTTCAATAAATGCCGAATCGTTACACCCTGGTACGGAAAACCGGGCATCCAGCGATCCACTTTATCTTCATAGCCAAGAATCCCCTTCTCCTCCAGCAAGATGATTCCCAATGCTGTAAAAGGCTTTGACAAAGACGCTAACTCAAACAAAGAGTTGGTTTGCAACGGGCGTTTTTCCGTCATTTCCGCATAGCCAAAAGAGTGGTGATATAAAATATCGCCACCCTCCGCAGCCAGAACCGTCCCGTTAAACTGATGTTTTTCGCCTAATGTCTCAAATAACGTCTGAAGATTCTTTCTTTTATTCTGCTTCATTCCTCCACCTCCCATATCTCTGTACGTAACTAACCTACTAACGTTTCAAATATTTTGAAAACAATAAAAAAAGCCGATTAATCCTCAAATAGGAAAAATCAACTTTAATATAGCGGTATTAGATCTGCATGAATCAAAAAATCCTCTTTTATGAAGTCGGAGAAGGAACTCTAGCGGCTGCAAAATGGGTTCTCGTAGTCGCTTGAATGACTCCTGCGGCAGTACTCCTCATTGCAACTGTCACCGTATCTCCGGCGTTTAACTGAAGAATTTCCGTAATGGCTACGACAGCGGGGAGATTCCCTGCTTGAAATTGGTTATTTCCGCCGCCTACCACATCTTGATTCACGAGAAATACGACTTCTAAGTTGAAGCCAACATTCGCATTCGCTTGAAATTCAACTGATGCATTAAGAGAATACACGCCTGCTGTTCTCGGGGAAAATGTAGATGTGCCGGGGTTATATTCATTCGCCAAATCAAATTGCACATTTTGAAAAAGGACTCCGCTAGCTGCATTTGCAGCCACTGACAGATTCGCATTGCTGGTAGCTCGGAAAGCAGAAATAGGCTGGTTACTATTTGCCTTAATTGGTGCGAAGAGCTGGTTTTGTTGAGCTGGCGGGGTATTTCCATTTCTGCCTTGCATGACACTTGGTGATAAAAGAGGTTCCGGTCGATCGTTCCTCATAATCCATTTAGTTGGCCGTGGCGGCATAACTTTTTCCTCCTTATAAGCCTTAAGCTTCTATCTTTTTTTGCTAGTTAATACATTATTATATTGATCGTTACAGACATTGAAACGGTATCTGCCCGGACTGTACTCAAAAATAGAAATAACAGCAGCATGTTCCCAAAACGAATTACTGCTTTTTAATCCAAGAGGCATGCTTCACCAAGGCATCAGCTAATCTTATATGAAAGACCTCAGTTAGAGATCCTTTTTAATCGATCAATAGAAAAATGAGATATTGTCATATTTTCTGAATTATGATGAAAAAGGCAACTTTATGCCCATGCAACAGAAGCTATAAAAAATACAGAGAATGAAAAGAAACAGCTAGATTTTTTAGTTCTTTAGGCCCGTAGTCCGCAAATCCTTTTATGATTTACTATCAAACAAAAGAGGAAAATAGACCAGTTGCAATCCAAACGAGAGTCTAATAGAATGAGGTCGAAAAGTAAATCGCGCGGGTTTGTTACTGATAAAGCAGGCAAGACCTAAAATGTGTAAAGGGCAAAGTGTATACTTTGGCGCCACCCCTTACATATTTTAGGTCTTTTTTTATTGTGCGTAACTAACTTGCCATCTTCAAACAGGAGGGCTGGAAGAAGCAGACCGCTAACACAGTACATAAAAAAGGAGACATGAACGATGAACATCAAAAAGTTTGCAAAACAAGCAACAGTATTAACCTTTACTACCGCACTGCTGGCAGGAGGCGCTACTCAAGCGTTTGCGAAAGAAACGAACCAAAAACCATATAAGGAAACGTACGGCATTTCCCATATTACACGCCATGATATGCTGCAAATCCCTGAACAGCAAAAAAATGAAAAATATCAAGTACCTGAATTCGATCCGTCCACAATTAAAAATATCTCTTCTGCAAAAGGCCTGGACGTTTGGGACAGCTGGCCATTACAAAACGCTGACGGCACTGTCGCAAACTATCACGGCTACCACATCGTCTTTGCATTAGCCGGAGATCCTAAAAACGCGGATGACACATCGATTTACATGTTCTATCAAAAAGTCGGCGAAACTTCTATTGACAGCTGGAAAAACGCTGGCCGCGTCTTCAAAGACAGCGACAAATTCGATGCAAATGATTCAATCCTGAAAGACCAAACACAAGAATGGTCTGGCTCAGCGACATTCACATCTGACGGTCACATCCGTTTATTCTACACTGATTTCTCCGGTAAACATTACGGCAAACAAACACTGACAACTGCACAGGTTAACGTATCAGCATCAGACAGCTCTTTGAACATCAACGGTGTAGAGGATTATAAATCAATCTTTGACGGTGACGGCAAAACGTATCAAAATGTACAGCAGTTCATCGATGAAGGCAACTACAGCTCAGGCGACAACCATACGCTGAGAGATCCTCACTACGTAGAAGATAAAGGCCACAAATACTTAGTATTTGAAGCAAACACTGGAACTGAAGATGGCTACCAAGGCGAAGAATCTTTATTTAACAAAGCATACTATGGCAAAAGCACATCGTTCTTCCGTCAAGAAAGTCAAAAACTTCTGCAAAGCGATAAAAAACGCACGGCTGAGTTAGCAAACGGCGCCCTCGGCATGATCGAGCTAAACGATGACTACACACTGAAAAAAGTGATGAAACCGCTGATTGCATCTAACACAGTAACAGATGAAATTGAACGCGCGAACGTCTTTAAAATGAACGGCAAATGGTATCTGTTCACTGACTCCCGCGGGTCAAAAATGACGATTGACGGCATCACGTCTAACGATATTTACATGCTTGGCTATGTTTCTAATTCTTTAACTGGCCCATACAAGCCGCTGAACAAAACTGGCCTTGTATTAAAAATGGATCTTGATCCTAACGATGTAACCTTTACTTACTCACACTTCGCTGTACCTCAAGCGAAAGGAAACAATGTCGTGATTACAAGCTATATGACAAACAGAGGATTCTACGCAGACAAACAATCAACGTTTGCGCCAAGCTTCCTGCTGAACATCAAAGGCAAGAAAACATCTGTTGTCAAAGACAGCATCCTTGAACAAGGACAATTAACAGTTAACAAATAAAAACACAAAAGAAAATGCCGATATCCTATTGGCATTTTCTTTTATTTCTTATTAACATAAAGGTGAATCCCATATGAACTATATAAAAGCAGGCAAATGGCTAACCGTATTCCTAACCTTTTTAGGAATATTGCTGTTTATCGACTTATTTCCAAAAGAAGGACATGACCAAAAAACAAAATCAAAACAGAAGCCGGACTACCGGGCAGCATATCATTTTACGACGCCGGATAAATGGAAAAATGACCCTCAAAAACCGATCTATTTTGATGGCAAGTATCATTATTTCTATCTATATAACCGGGATTACCCAAAAGGCAACGGCACAGAATGGCGCCATGCCGTCTCAGAGGATTTGGTGCACTGGACCGATGAAGGCGTGGCTATTCCGAAATATACGAACCCGGACGGTGACATTTGGACCGGTTCCGTCGTGGTGGATAAAGAGAACACAGCCGGCTTCGGGAAAAATGCGCTTGTCGCGATTGTGACACAGCCCTCAGCCAAAGACAAAAAACAGGAACAATATTTGTGGTACAGCACAGACAAAGGAAAATCATTCAAATTCTACAGTGGCAACCCCGTTATGCCTAATCCGGGCACAGACGATTTCAGAGACCCGAAAGTGATATGGGATGACCAAGATAACAAATGGGTCATGGTTATGGCTGAAGGATCAAAAATCGGCTTTTATGAATCCGATAATCTTAAGGACTGGCATTACACAAGCGGATTCTTCCCAGAACAGGCGGGAATGGTGGAATGTCCCGACCTCTACATGATGCGGGCAAGCGACGGAACGAATAAGTGGGTTCTCGGCGCCAGCGCGAATGGCAAACCGTGGGGCAAACCAAATACGTACGCCTACTGGACCGGAAGCTTCGACGGAAAAGAATTCAAAGCGGATCAGACTGAAGCCCAATGGCTTGACTATGGCTTCGACTGGTATGGCGGTGTGACGTTCGAAGACAGCAAAAGCACAGATCCATTAGAAAAACGGTATGCGCTTGCCTGGATGAACAATTGGGATTATGCCAACAACACTCCGACAATGAAGAACGGCTTTAACGGCACAGATTCTGTCATACGCGAACTCCGGCTGAAGGAGCAGGATGGAACATACAGCCTCGTCTCACAGCCGATTGAAGCTTTGGAGCAGCTGACTGTTTCAACTGACGAAATAGAGGATCAGGATGTGAACGGATCAAAAACATTGTCGATGACAGGTGATACATACCAGCTTGATATGGATCTTTCTTGGTCAGAGCTAAAAAATGCAGGCGTCAGGCTCAGAGAATCAGAAGACCAAAAACGCCATATTGATGTCGGCATTTTCGCCGAAAGCGGCTATGCATATGTCAATAGAGCAGCCACAAATCAGCCTGACAAAAGCAATACCTTTGTCGAAAGCAAAGCACCTTACGATGTAAGCAAACATGAAGCACATGTAAAAATTCTCGTCGATAAGACAACGATAGAAGTATTTGTAGGCGACGGGAAAACCGTTTTTTCAAATGAAGTCTTCCCAAAGCCTGAAGATAAAGGAATTACCCTTTTTTCTGACGGCGGCACAGCCTCCTTCAAAAATATAACAGTGAAACACTTTGATTCGATTCATGAATAAAAACAGGGGCAGCGCAGGCTGCCCTGTTTTTTTATTAGGAGCGGTATTCTCTGTTACATATTGGGCATTGTAAGAAATATAAGGCTGGTTTCAAAGGAGGAAGCGAATGTCTAAACAAGGAAATTTTCAAAAATCAATGTCGCTGTTTGATCTGATTTTGATTGGGATGGGAGCCATCTTTGGATCAGCGTGGCTGTTCGCTGTCAGTAATGTCGCTTCAAAAGCAGGGCCCTCCGGCGCTTTTTCCTGGATCCTCGGAGGAGCCATTATTTTGTTAATCGGGCTCGTATATGCAGAGCTCGGAGCCGCTCTGCCCCGTACCGGAGGCATCATTCGATACCCCGTTTATTCACATGGCCACCTTGTCGGCTACTTAATTTCGTTTGTCACGATTGTCGCTTATACAAGCTTGATTTCAATTGAAGTGACAGCTGTGCGCCAGTATGTGGCCTATTGGTTTCCCGGCCTGACCATTAAAGGGTCTGATTCACCGACCATTTCCGGCTGGATCTTGCAGTTTGCCCTATTATGCTTGTTTTTCCTGCTGAATTATTGGAGCGTCAAAACCTTCGCTAAGGCGAATTTCATCATATCGATTTTTAAATATATTGTGCCGATTACCATCATTATTGTACTGATCTTTCATTTTCAGCCGGAGAATTTATCTGTTGAAGGATTTGCACCGTTTGGATTTACAGGTATTCAGGCTGCCATCTCGACAGGCGGCGTCATGTTTGCGTATCTCGGCCTGCACCCGATTGTATCTGTAGCAGGTGAAGTCCAAAATCCAAAACGCAATATCCCGATCGCTTTAATCATTTGCATCATCGTTTCTACCATCATTTATACTGTTTTGCAGGTTACCTTTATTGGTGCAATCCCGACAGAAACACTGAAACATGGCTGGCCGGCAATTGGCCGGGAGTTCTCATTGCCGTTTAAGGATATTGCGGTCATGCTCGGGTTAGGCTGGCTTGCAACGCTTGTCATTTTAGACGCCATTCTGTCTCCCGGAGGAAACGGGAATATCTTTATGAATACGACATCCCGCCTTGTTTACGCCTGGGCGCGTAACGGCACATTATTTGGCATATTCTCAAAGGTCAATAAAGATACGGGGACACCCCGCGCTTCACTTTGGCTTTCGTTTGCCCTGTCCATTTTCTGGACACTTCCCTTTCCTTCGTGGAACGCGCTCGTCAATGTCTGTTCAGTCGCGCTCATTCTTTCATATGCGATTGCACCCATTTCTTCAGCTGCGCTGAGGGTCAACGCGAAGGACTTAAACAGGCCATTTTATTTAAAGGGAATGAGCATTATCGGGCCGCTTTCCTTTATATTTACAGCGTTTATCGTGTACTGGTCAGGATGGAAAACAGTCTCCTGGCTGCTCGGTTCACAGCTCGTGATGTTTTTGATCTATCTCTGTTTCAGCAAATATACGCCTAAAGAAGATGTCAGCCTCGCTCAGCAGCTGAAATCAGCCTGGTGGCTTATCGGGTTTTATATTATGATGCTGATCTTTTCCTACATCGGTTCTTTCGGACATGGTTTAGGGATTATCAGCAATCCCGTCGACCTCATTTTAGTCGCGATCGGCTCACTTGCGATTTATTACTGGGCAAAGTATACCGGGCTCCCAAAAGCCGCCATTGATTACGATAAATAAAGAAGCAAGAGGTTTCTTGCTTCTTTATTCTTTACAAACATACATACACGCGATAAAATGAATGAGAGTCAGTCATTATTGGAGGTGTTCCTCATGCCAAAACAAACATCGGGCAAATATGAAAAAATTCTGCAGGCTGCCATAGAAGTCATTTCTGAAAAAGGCCTCGACAAGGCTTCTATTTCTGATATTGTCAAAAAGGCCGGCACTGCCCAAGGAACATTCTATTTGTATTTCTCATCTAAAAATGCCCTCATACCGGCCATTGCAGAAAATCTTCTCACCCATACACTTGATCAAATCAAAAGTAGGCTGCATGGGGACGAGGATTTTTGGACCGTTTTAGATATATTAATTGATGAGACTTTTCTCATTACAGAACGCCATAAGGATATTATTGTCCTCTGTTATTCCGGGCTTGCGATCGACCACTCCATGGAAAAATGGGAGACGATCTATCAACCTTATTATTCCTGGCTTGAAAAAATCATCAACAAGGCCATTGCAAACCATGAGGTAACGGAAGGAATCAATTCAAAATGGACAGCCAGAACGATTATCAACTTGGTCGAGAATACTGCGGAACGATTCTATATCGGATTTGAACAAGATGAAAATGTTGAAGTGTATAAAAAGGAAATTTTCACTTTCTTAAAACGGAGCTTAGGCACTGCTTAAAAAATGACTGGGTAACACCGCTCATTTTTTAATGTCTTAAAAATGACTGACGTTCATTCATAAAAATAGAGAGGTGTTTCATTTGAATTGGGTTCTTGTTTTTATTGCAGGGCTTTTAGAAGTTGTTTGGGCCTCTTCCCTCAAACATGCCGATTCGCTTTTGGATTGGATCATCATTTTTATCTTAATCGCGGTCAGCTTTATCCTGTTGATCCGCTCTTATCGAAAAATTCCGATGGCCGCGGCGTACACTGTGTTTGTCGGAATAGGAACCGTCGGAACATATCTGACTGGAATTGTTCTGGGCGAATCCTTCTCAGCAGCCCAGATGTTCTTTTTAGCTTTATTGTTGGCTGGCATTTTAGGAATGAAATTATTTACGAAAGAAAGCAAATCTCAGCCGGGAGGTGAACAATAATGGCATGGTTTTTATTAGTGATTGCCGGCATAGAAGAAATTATAGCTGCCATTGCCATGAAATATATTGATGGGACAAGAAAAAAATGGCCGATCATTGTGATGACGCTTGGATTCGGCTTATCCTTTTACTGCCTGTCCCAAGCGATGATCGTCCTGCCTGCCGGAGTCGCTTATGCCGTCTGGACCGGCATTGGCAGCATTGGCGTTTCGGCGGTCGGGCTCATCTGGTTTAAGGAGCGGTTTCAGCTTTCACAGGTGATTTCACTTTGCCTTATCCTAGCCGGCGTCATCGGCCTGCGTCTTACGTCATCTTCATAAAATCAAGGCATATACAGCTGTATATGCCTTTGCCATTAAGCTTCGTGATGTTTTTGAAGATGAAGCGGCGGCGGGATGAGCCAGCCTTTGTTTTTTAGCAGCCTTAAGTATTTTGCGCCGGTTGCCGCTTTCGACATATGAAATTGCCCAAACATCATGGCAATATCCTCACGAATCGATTGCCCCATCATTTTGCTGCATGTCACAAGACCTGCAGCATTTGCTGCTGCCGCGGAGGCCGCCACATCCGGATCGAGAAACCGTGCGCCAGGCGGAATATCGTTAAGATCTGCTGTCGGCGGTTCAGGAGAAGCCGGCGGCAGCGCCACCCCGTTTTCTTTCAGGATCGTGCTGACCTGTTTGATTTCATCTTGGCATTTTTCAATAGACTCACGAAGCAGCTTCTTCAGGTCGTCATCACCGACATGATTCAATAGCATTTGGTAATTGCCGACCATTTTATTGCCCGCCATCACATAACTCCACAAGCCGAATACCTCACCATAATGCATCGGTTCATCCTGCGGATTTCCGCTTAAAATACCCATGTTCATCCTCCTCGCAAATTCAATATCGCATACATTCCATAACGTGCCCGGTAGGAGGAAAATTTATGTTTCAGCAAGAAAGATTTATGAAACAAAACAAAAAAGACAAGAGCGGCAAATCGCCAAACCCTTGTCTTTCCTGTTGTTCTATTGGACGCGCTCGGAGGGATTCGAACCCCCGACAGACGTGGTACCGGAAACCATTAAAGAACTTCATATTATATATTTATTATCCTTAAATATATAATACACTTTTCTAAACGTTTCATTTTCATTAGTTATAATTACTATGTTACCCATATCGATTTACAAGTTTAACCAAAATTAAAATGAATTGAATGTTTGCGTATTGTGATTTTCCTTTACATTAAATCTGTAAATTTGACGGTTTTATTTTAAAGTACCGTTATTCAACATTATTATAATTTTCCCTTTAAATCAGCTATTAATTGTTGTCGAAATAAGGGGTCGTTAGTTATCTTTTGAAGAAATGGCTGATAAACATGATCAATCCATAACATATCTAAACGAGTCATGTCCTCAATAAAAAAGGCCAATGAGATGGAATCTGACGCAGTTTCTTTAAAAATAGCCGACGTCATAACAAATAAGGTAGAGCCTCCTTTATACCAAATACGGTTTTCTTGAAGGTTCGGCGGTCCTGTTATCTCATCTAATATTCCTTTTTCCACTTCACTTAAAAGGTCCCCGGTTCCCAGACGATACATTAATCTGGCGTAGTTTTCACTAGATGAAGATGGAAGTTTCTTCGTGAACTCCCTTTGTATATCAATATGATTAGCAGAAGAAAGTGAGGATATTAACGAATCAGCTTTACCATGCACAAGGGCATCGAAAGTTTCTCCTGAAATATCCATGAAATATTTTTGCTTCATCTCTTTCATATAACCAGAGATTTCTTTCGTTTTTTTCTTTTCATATTTTTTTAGATAAGGAGCGACTAACATCGAAGAGTTTATAGAAAAAACAGGCGTGTGATTATCAGGTAAATATATATCAACTATTTTTTGGATATTGTCTTTACCGATCCTTAAGTAAATATAATCAGTACATGCATTTGAACTGTATCTCATCATACCAATGAGCACTTCTTTCATCGTCACAATTTGACCAATATTCTCTTTGCTCTTCCAATTATCGTGTGCTCCTCCGTCGGTATTCGGAATATAAAATTTATCTATTTCAATGATACTGACAGTATCATTGAAACTTATCTGATTTTTTCTTGCCTCATGTACAAATGCTAGCAAAAAAAGGATTTTCACTGTACTGGCTAAGGGAAACATCTTACTTCCATTATGATTTAAAAGGATTTGATCATTTTGTATAACAGTCAGCGAAAAGCGCTCAGGGTGAGATAACATAAAACGTGTCAAATCCTCAACCGTTCTATTTCGATCCTTTCTTTTCAAAAATGCCGCTAGGCCAAAAAAACCGAATATAAAAACAGCTACTATTAGTATTAAAACAATGAGGAACAAACTATTACCCCTTTCTCTGCTTCTGATTGAGGCCGCATGCCCCATGATTACATTGCCCATAAGGAATTATTTTTCTTTTTGAGGCAATCAAATCATATATCCTATCGCTAACATGAAACAACTTAGCCAAGAGGAGTATCATATACAATACCCATAGCAGAATAACCCGCTTGCTTATTTCGATAAAAGTATCTGCACCAGAGACGATGCCCTTTTCCAACGTCTTTCCATGCATTCGTTTTTCTAATTCTTCTATACCTATCTCATCATTAATAGTTGATGTCTCATCACGAAAGGATTCGAAAACAATTAAATTGAGCCAGTCCGCCCTCTTGATACGTTTTTTCGTTTTAGTACATAACGGGCACCATGCATCATAGTATACAGTCATTTTCCAGTGAGCTTGAAATTTTCGCATTAATTTTTTCCTTACCATCCAATTAAGCTTATGTCTCAATTGCTGATAACTAAAGAATAAGCGATTGTACTCCTTATCGGTAAAAATCACCAATTCAATCGCAATCATGACAATAGAGAATGAATATAAACCCATTCCAAATGCAATACCTAAATGTAGTAAACAAACCATTAAGACAGCAAGCCATTTTGTTTTTTTGTTTATAATAAGAAAAGGAAAAGCAATTTTTAATAATACACTAGAATAACAAATCACGACGCTTAAATAGATGTGTTGACTAACTACTGACTGAAGAAAAGGCATCGCAACCGTTTTAACTTGTGATATATAGTATAAAGCTGTTCCATTATTCCAAGTTTCACCCATAATTTGATAAATAGCAGACGTAACATATACAATACAAACTTGCATTATACAAAACAAAACAACAAAGTACTGAATAATATTAGCGGTAGTTTTCCTACAGTCAGATACATAAGCCACTTTTTTTCGTAACGCTGCATCTATAGAAAAATACTTTGTAGTATTTGCAAACAAGAGATAAAAAAGTGTAATTGCCATTAAATTGTCGCCACCGTCCCCAATATATGAGAAACGAACATATAATGAATAGAACAAAACATAATTCAAGATGCCCATGAGCCGGCCTTTAAAACCTAGAGTAAATAGAATTGCTGACACAATGCCAACGTGATATATCGCATCAAAGTATTTTAAGGATGAAGTTACATTATACAATGAATATGTAGTTGGTTTCATAACATTATGAAATGTATTGATACCATAATCGGAGAACAAGAAATACCTTTGATTATAATGAATTAAATAAAAATATAAAATGAGCAAACCAAATACAATACGAAGCAAGCTCACCCCAATATAAAAACGTTCTTTTGCAAAATAGGAGATAACTCTGTTAGTGATACTGTTATTCATAATATTGTTCCTCCACTCTCATTAAAAAAATGGAACCACTTTATTATTGAACGTTTTCCATTTAAATGTAGTGCTTTGTTCTAATTTCTCACCTTTATCATTGTTATCCCGTAGAGAAAACGGAATCGGTTTCACTGTATCTATTCTTACTCTTATTCTTTTTATTGTTTTAGGATTATAAATTGATTTAGCATACGAACTTGCATAACGATACACATTTTCCTCGCCAATCTTTTGGCTCTTCTCTATCTCTTTTGTTATAGCTTTTACCTGTTTATCATTTTCAGCTGCTTTTTTTAAGTATTGAAAAATGACATCATCTTGATTAGTTCCAAAAATATCAGAAGAAAGCCCATCTATAATTCTAACAATTCGATTGTAAGGGGTTACGATTTTAGTGTGATTTTGGTCTTTTAAGGGGGTAGAAATGTCAATCCACTCGTTCTTTCCCCTCGCTTTTCCAGTATCAACCTTCATATATATATTTGTATTAGTTGTAATAGGATCCGGCGCAAATAGATGCCAATTCTGTTGGAATAAAGTATTTGTGTAACGATCAGAAACAGGTTTGACCGCAAGAGCTAACGGATTAGGGGGTAATACAGTAGACAAAATTAAAAAGAAATGTACAACGAAAGTAACTAATAAAATAAACAACAAACCAATAATAAAAGTTTTATTTTTATTCATCAAAATCCCCTCTATTAAAAAAAGGGGGACTATAATAATCCCCCTTCCTTATAAATTATTTTTTGTCAAAAATAACATCCATATCTTGTACCTCTTCGTTTGAAGGCTTAGCTATACCTAACCCTCCATTGTCTAAAAACATATTCAAAGCTTTGCCTCCATAATGCTTTGCAGCTTCAGTCCCATAAACCCAGGCTTTTTGAGCTAGGTTCCCAATGCCTGCTGCATTAGCATCTTTGCCTTCCTGAGAGACATTTTCCAGTTCAACTTTTTTTGTTTCTAATGTTGCTGCCGAAGCCGACGAATACATTACAGACCCCAGAATTCCAGTTCCAATAGTAACAGCTATAACAAATCTTTTAAGCTTCACAAAACTCCTCCTTTTATTTGTATTCAAATCCAATATTAGGAATAAAAGTTTAATATGTCAAATTATTATAATTAATGTGAAAATATTATTTTATAGGTGAAAATGACCTCATTTATACGAATTCATTCTATTACGATTCGTTTAATATTAAACTAAAGTAAAGTTTTTTTGACTAGATTTTGTATTGTAAATAGAGTTCAAAAAAAAAAATGGGTATTAAGAACTTTTTTATTCAGATATTAATTCAATAGAGTTGTTATTCGTTAAAAATAGTGCTATCAATTCATTACCTTTAGGATTTTCCATTTAATCCACAGTATGTTATATTTTACATCGCAATACTCAGCTGAAACATTAAGTTATAAAGGAGCTTTTAAATGAGGAAATCAAGTAATATCTGGGCAGTTGCAGTGATTATTGGGACGATCATTACCTTATTTTCATTCGTCTTCCTACGTGATACTGATTTTTATGCTGTCCGGTGGGTAGGAGTCGTTATTATGGTTGTAGGATTTGTTTGTGGCCCAACCTACATAGCACCGAAAAATAAAAATAATCGTAAAAAAGATACCCGATAGGTTAGTTAGTCTTACCCCTGTCAAGTAGACAGCATAAAAAAACTAAGCAACCAGTGTGTTACGGTATTCTATCGGAGCACACTGGTTTAAATTTTTCTGGAATCGTTGATATAACTGAATAATCTTTAATGTTCTTGTGTAGCTCTATTTCAATTTGGCATGAAGAAAAGTATGGTGTGAGAAAAACAATTCGATGCATACATTATCCAGACCGTTACCCTTACGAGAATGACTGCCCTTCAAACAAACGGTTTCGAATCGCTTATGATATGTTTTTGTTGTGTATTGGGATCCTTGATCAGAGAGTGGAGCTGTCCACTACAATATAGGTAATACCGGTTACATATAGCTGGTTAGGTCGATTGGTTTAAAATTCTCGGTTCAGTCAGTTTGATTGAACAATCGATGCCTTTCTTCCAGAATAACGTCCCTTTTTTTCGAATGATCGATGGATGTTCATCTCTTTCATCAACCTGTCAACACGCTTATGGTTGACGGAAAAGCCTTCTTTCTTTAACAGCTACAGTAATTCGGATAGTCATAGAAGGGGCGCGAATGGTGATTCGCCATAATGTGTTCTTTAATCAACTGATCTCTCTGATACCTTGCCATTCGAACCCTTTGAGTCTTGCACCATTTTTAGTATCCTTATCTTGACACCTTGGCGATACCGCCAGCCATGTAATCGGATAACGTTTTTTTAGTTATTCAACCTGTACCTTTAGATAATCTCGTTCTTCCTCAACGCTTTTAAACGTTGTCTTAGGGCATCCTATAAAAAGGTTGTCTGACTTTTTATTCTTTCCCCGTTGCTCTTCAAAATACCACGGCGTTTTTTACCCAATTTTTTGAGCTGGTTTGAACTCTGAAGCCCTTATTCTTCAGATAACGCGTTACAGCGCTTTAGTTCCTTCTACATGCAAGTTGACGGCTTTCATGTTAATTTCTTTCATATAGTGGTAAAAATGTTGTCCTTTTCGCGCCATAAAAAATCCCCTACTAGTTGATAGCCACTGCCGAAAAGTGAGCTGTTAAACTTGTAAGGGATAGTATTTATTTTTTCATATTAAACTTATTTAAACCTTTTTTATAGATCTCTAACCTCTTTTTCGTATAAAAAATGATTTCGAAAATTATATAAGCACTCAAGGGCATTAGGATTGTACGCACTCTATAACATCTGCTGAAGATATTTGACACATCAGAAAGCTCTTACTCCTATAATATATACAGGAAACAGAATCCTTAGTTTTTCATTACTTCACACAAAAAAGACAAGAGCGGCAAATCGCCAAACCCTTGTCTTTCCTGTTGTTCTATTGGACGCGCTCGGAGGGATTCGAACCCCCGACAGACGTGGTACCGGAAACCACCGCTCTATCCAACTGAGCTACGAGCGCAGAATGACTGCGTTATGAGAACGTCAGCACAACTAATTATACGATAATTCCATTCAAATAACAACCCTCTATTTCGAGAGGCCGTTTTTTAAATAGACAAAGCATCTTAATTGGCAATCTGACATACGATGGTTTGAACCCCTGTATTTTTGGGGAAAATGGGAAAAAGAGACGACTTTGCATATCAAGCCAGCTTTTTGTTTGACCTTTATTGACCAAAAATGTATCATGTAACTACATACTTACCTAAAAGGTGAAGGAGGAGCATTATGAATTTAATACCTACAGTCATTGAACAAACGAACCGCGGGGAAAGAGCGTATGACATTTATTCTCGTCTATTAAAGGATCGTATCATCATGCTTGGATCTGCGATTGATGACAACGTTGCGAACTCCATCGTGTCACAGCTTTTATTCTTAGCAGCAGAAGACCCTGAAAAAGAAATTTCTCTTTACATCAACAGCCCGGGCGGCTCTATTACAGCCGGTATGGCGATCTATGATACCATGCAGTTTATTAAGCCGAAGGTTTCTACAATTTGTATCGGTATGGCTGCGTCAATGGGCGCGTTCCTGCTTGCAGCCGGCGAAAAAGGCAAACGCTATGCGCTTCCAAACAGTGAAGTCATGATTCACCAGCCACTTGGCGGTGCGCAAGGTCAGGCGACAGAAATTGAAATTGCCGCGAAACGCATTCTCTTGCTTCGCGACAAATTAAACAAAGTCCTTGCTGAACGTACTGGCCAGCCGCTTGAAGTGATCGAACGCGACACAGACCGTGATAACTTCAAGTCTGCTGAAGAAGCGCTTGAATACGGCCTGATTGACAAAATTTTGACTCACACAGAAGACAAAAAGTAATAACACAACCTGCAAGAGCTGCGTCTCTTGCAGGTTTTTTTCATTTCAAGGAATTGACTCCCTTAAACACTTTTTATTCTATACTGCTCCCATTCCTCATGTAACAGCTCAAGCGTCAAATCATTCGTCTGCCTCACAACCAAATCAGCACCAAGCATCGGCTGTCCTTGACCGACACCAACCGCAAACATCCCCGCAGATTTGATTGCAGAAATGCCTGCTTCTGCGTCTTCTATTGCCGCGCAATCAGCAGGGGAAACATCGAGCATCGCTGCAGCTGTTAAAAAGATGTCAGGATCAGGCTTCCCCTTCGCAAGAGCCGTCGGATCAACAATGGCATCAAAATCATCGATAATTGCCAATCGTCTTAAAATCTCGGGGGCATTGCGACTTGAAGATGCTAACCCGATTTTTATATTTTCGTTTTTCAATTGACATAGGAGCCTGCCAATCCCCGGTAAAAGATCTTCCGGCGTCAATTTGCTGATCAACGTTTGATAATCGTGATTTTTCTGATGCATAAGTTCTTGTTTCTCCGCATTTGTATACTTTGTTTCCGCACCGCCAGAAATCAATATGCTTTCAAGTGACTCTTCTCTGCTGATTCCTTTTAGCCTTTCATTCATGTCTCTGTCAAAGCGGATATTGATTTGTTCTGCGATGTGCTTCCAAGCGAGAAAATGATATTCAGCCGTATCTGTTATCACTCCGTCTAAATCAAAAATGACCGCTTTCATATACTAATGACCATCACAGCTTCATAAGGTTTGAGGCTAATACTCTTTAAGTCAGCCCGCTCCTGCGGATAGTTTGAAATCAGCACTTTCCAACGCTCATGAATCAGTTCTGGAGGCGCTTCGAACAGAGCCTTTTCTTCCGATAAATTCACAACGACAAGAAGCTTTTCCCCTCGATATTCTCGGAGGTAAGAAAAGACCTGCGGATCATTCTCCTGCAACAGCTGATAATCGCCATATATCATAATCTTATATTGCTTTCGTAATTGAATGAGCTTCTGATAGTAAAAGAAAATCGAATCTTGATCTTCCAAGGACTCTTTCACATTGATATCTTGATAGCGGGAATTTACCGGTATCCATGGGTCTCCGGCTGTGAATCCCGCATGTTTTCCGGCATCCCACTGCATAGGTGTTCTCGCATGATCCCTTCCTTTTATCATCACGGCTTTGACAAACTCTTTTTCTGACATCGTTTTGTTTTCGACGACTAGTTCACGATATGCATTCTTTATTTCAAGATCATCATACATCTCCAGCGGCATATCGCTGTTGACCATGCCGATTTCTTCTCCCTGGTAAATAAACGGCGTTCCTTTCATGCCGTGCAAAACCGTTGCAAATGCCTTCGCACATTCCTTACGCAGTTTCCTGTCATTGCCCCAGCGGGAAATAACCCTCGGCTGATCATGGTTCTCAAAATAAAGGGTATTCCAGCCGACATTCATTAACCCGGTCTGCCACCTTGTCATCGTCTTTTTTAAAGCAATCAAATCAAACGGCTTGATCTGCCATTTCCCATTTGGCGAGTTTTGTTCTGTATCAATATCCATATGTTCAAATGTAAAGATCATATTCAGCTCTTGCCTGCTTGCATCTGTGTACTTTTTCGCCTCTTCAATATCAGAGCCGTTTGCCTCTCCGACTGTCATGCAGTCGTAATGAGAAAGCACTTCCCTGTTCATCTCTTGAATAAACTCATGAAGACGTGGGCCGTTAGAGTGATAACGGCCGACAATATAGCTGCGGCTATGATCCGTTTCGTAGTCCGGAAAATCGGTGTATTTAGAAATAGAGCCGATCACATCCATCCGCCAGCCGTCAACGCCTCTATCCATCCAGAATCTCATTACATCATAAACTTCCCGGCGAACGGCTTCGTTTTCCCAATTTAAATCAGGCTGTTTTTTCGAAAAGTAGTGCAAATAATACTGCCCTGTTCCTTCATCGTATGTCCACGCTGAGCCTGAAAAGATCGATCCCCAATTATTCGGCTCTGAGCCGTCCGGTTTAGGATCTTTCCAAAAATAATAATCCCGGTAAGGATTGTCCTTCGACTTGCGGCTTTCAGCAAACCAAGCATGCTCATCTGATGTGTGGTTCACGACCAAATCCATGACGATTTTCATTCCGCGTTTATGGACTTCATCAATCAGCTGAAACATATCTTCATTTGTCCCAAACTTTTCATACATGTTTTTGTAATCGCTGATATCATATCCGTTGTCATCCTGCGGGGAATCAAATACCGGGGAGAGCCAGATGACATCCGCCCCGAGATTTTTGATGTAATCCAGCTTTTGAATCACACCTTGCAAATCCCCGAATCCATCTCCATTGGCATCATAAAAACTGCGCGGGTAAATTTGATAAACGACAGCTTCTTTCCACCATTCACTCATTAGGCGTTCTCCTTTCACATCGTCCCTGTAGGACAACTGGTTCCTCATAAACGTTCATGTGCAGCGGCTCGCCTTTTACAAGCTCAAAAATAACGCGCTTTTCGTCAACCGTCACATTGATTAATCGATTTCGATAATTGATGTTGAATGAATATTCGTCCCATTCTTTCGGCAAAAACGGAGCAAATGACAGCGTCTCATTCGCGGTGCGCATGCCTGCAAAGCCATGAACGATTGCCAGCCAGCTACCCGTCATTGAAGTAATATGCAAGCCTTCTTCCGTATCATGATTGTAATTATCAAGATCAAGCCTTGCTGTGCGCTTATATAATTCGAGCGCTTTCTTTTCCAGCTTGAGTTCGGCTGCGAGAATCGCATGGACAGAGGGCGATAGGCTTGATTCATGAACAGTCATCGGCTCATAAAATTCAAAATTTCGCCGTTTTTCTTCTATTGTAAAACGGTCATTAAAAAGATAAATGCCTTGGAGAACATCTGCCTGCTTAATAAAATTGGAGCGGAGAATCTTGTCCCATGACCAATTCTGATAAAGAGGCCGCTCCGCTGGATCTAATTCGTCAACTGCTTGCAGGTCTTTGTCCAAGAACGTGTCATGCTGAACGAAAATTTGCAGTTCTTCACTAAATGGATAGTACATGTGCTGGATGATTTCTCTCCAGACTTTCAATTCTACTTCCTGCACATCCAGAAGGCGGCGTTTCTCCGCTGAGATACTTTCGAGACTTTGTAGAGTATACTCCAACGTCCAAGCCGCAATGACATTCGTATACCAATTGTTGTTAACGTTGTTTTCGTATTCATTCGGCCCTGTGACGCCATGGATCATATACTTATTTTTTCGTTTCGAGAAGTGAACACGGTCGGCCCAAAATCTGCTGACTGCCACAAGAACGTCTATCCCGTATTCTTCCATATAGTTACGGTCGCCTGTATAATTGATATAATTGTAGATCGCATAACAGATCGCGCCATTGCGGTGAATTTCTTCAAAGGTGATTTCCCATTCGTTGTGGCATTCATCACCGGTGAACGTCACCATCGGATAAAGTGCCCCCTTCATCCCCAATTTTGCCGCGTTGCGTTTAGCAGCCTCCAACTGATGATAGCGATACAAAAGCAGGTTTTTCGTCACCTCCGGCTCGGCTGTCGCCAAATACATCGGAACGGCGTACGCCTCAGTATCCCAATATGCTGCACCTCCATATTTCTCGCCAGTAAATCCTTTCGGCCCGATATTCAAACGGGCATCGCCCCCGTAATACGTCGAGAATAACTGAAAGATATTGTAGCGGATTCCTTGTTGTAGCTCCTCATCTCCTTTAATCTCAATGTCCGCTTTTGCCCATCTTTCCTTCCATCGATCAGTGTGCCTCCGTTTTGCTTTTTCATAGCCGTTCTCAACCACATCCGCCAAAAGCTCTTTGGCTTTCGTTAAAAGCTCTTCCTCCCGAAAATCACGGGAAGTCGTGACAATCACAAACTTTTTCAATGATGCCTTCGTTTGATAACTGTAGCGATTCTCGACATACATTTCAGTCGTTTTAAAGCTTTCATGGACAAAACCCTCCGTCTCGTTTGCCATTGCGGCTAAAACCGTGAAGCGCGGTGTTCCAAATGGATTTTCGATTGTTTTTGTCGCTAAATGGCCGCTGTGAGAATCAGCACCTTTCGCTTCCTCCTGCCAAAACTGTTCTTGGTAGTTAGAATCTTCATTTGCCACATTTCCATCCAGGTAAGGAACAAGCGTAATGACAGCATCTCCCGTCAGGCACTCCGCTTCATAATGAATCGCACAGAGTTCTTTTACAGCAAGGCTAAGAAACCGCTCAGACCTGATTCTGACGGATTTATCTTGAATGCGGACAACAGCGCTTCGCCGCAGAATCCCCTCTTTCATATTGAGTTCTACCTCAAATGATTCGATTGGGTTTTGATGGAGATCGATTTTTTCACCGTCAACATATAAGCCTATGCCCATAAAGTTCATTGCATTGATCACTTTTCCGAAATATTCTGGATACCCGTTTTTCCACCAGCCTACTCGCGTTTTGTCGGGGAACCACACGCCTGCAATATATGTGCCTTGGTGACTGTCGCCTGAATAGCCTTCTTCAAAATTCCCTCTGACCCCCATATAACCATTGGCAAGAGACGTCAGGCTTTCCAGCAGCCGTGTATGCTCCTTATTAAATGTATTTGTTTTGATTTTCCATTCATCAATCTCAAATAACCGCTGATTTATCATCATTTCCTCCCGAATGTAAGTTTCCATTATCACGGCGGGTTTTGGTCAAATATCTAAATGCAAAAGAGATCATCAAAGTAACGCCACACGAATGGATCATCAATACAGTAATCAAATCAAAATGAACCATGCCGATAGCAGCTGCCGCAAATGCCGGCAGTGCTGATGCGCAAATCGCTATAGAGGCCGCTTCCTTGAATGATGCAATAGAGACCATGTTTGATATTTTTGTGATCCAGAGGCCTCCGGTAAGAACAAACGTTAACAAAAGCTGGATCATAGAAACCACCGTATATGCCAGCATCATGATCATCGGCTTATACTGTGCCAACCATAATGTATCGATCAAAACCTCTACATCATGGACGTTTGGTTTCTCGAGCTTAACGTCCATTTTCGCATAGCCAACAGAAAACCCCGTTTCGTTTTGATCGGTGATCACCAGTTGATCAGGTTGAAATATGATGGCGTTTTCAAATCCAGTTACTTTCAATCGCCCATTCTCACCGCTTGTCTCATATTCATGCTTCATATCGACTGCCATCACATTCTGCCCATCTTCAATCCTCTCAGAGCTCTTCCCGCCTTTTAGTTTTCCGTTCCTGATTTTAAAACCCTGTAATTGATCAGCAAATTGATCATTAACCCCTTGAATCGCTGACGGCATGAAAGATGAAACGCTGAAGCGATCCATTTTCACAAACGAAACCGTTAACGGCGCCATTAAGCAGGCCGTTAAAAACATAAAGAGAAAAGAGAGCTGCAGCCAGCTGAAGGTATTCCCGTAGCGGCAAACACCTGATGGAGATGCAGCCGCTTTCAGGCAGCGGATGATAAAGCTTTTATTCTCCAGATTCTTCATTGAATTACCCCTTTGTTCCGCCGGCTGTCAAACCGGACACAAAGTTCTTTTGGAGAAAAAAGAATAGAACGCATATCGGCAGTGCGGCAAGGATGGCACCAGCCGCAAATAGAGCTACTTTTTGCTGCTGCGGATTAGAAATAAAGGATTGTAATCCTACAGCAATGGTCAGCCTTTCCGGTGAGCGAAGCAAAAACTTCGCCAGCAAATAGTCGCCAAACGGTGCCATAAACGCCCAAAGCGCTTGTACCGCGAGCATTGGCTTAACAAGCGGCAGAACAATTGAAGCGAAAATCCTCAGATGTCCCGCTCCGTCAATTCGCGCGGCTTCATCAATTTCTCTCGGCACAGTATCAAAATAACCTTTCATCAGCCACGTGTTCATCGGAATTCCGCCGCCGATATAGATCGCTGTTAAGAACCAGTATTGATCGAGTGCGCCTATTAGCATCGCCAAGACATAAAAAGCAGTCAGCGCCGCCATTGTCGGCACCATTTGAATGATTAAAAAGAATACCAGGCTCTTTTTTCTGCCTGCAAACCGATAGCGGCTGTACGAGTATCCGGCAAGTGTCACGATTGTAACCTGCAAAACCATGACCGATAGCGCGATGACAAGTGTATTGCTGTACCAATTGAGATAAAGCGTCTCGTCAAATAGCCGCTTAAAATGACCCAATGTCCAAGAACCCGAAAAATCGAGCTGAAAAGCCGCCGAATTCCCCACACGGAATGCTGATGATGCCGTAATCAGCAACGGATATATAATGACAATACTTAAAAGCGTCAAAAAGAAATACGTACAGATTTTATTAAGCATTCTGGCAGTGCTCGCGTTCACCTACATAACCTCCTCATTGCCAAAAGCATTCGATTTTTTGAAAGCAATCAGTGAAATTCCAATGACAATGGAAGAAATTAACAGTGTCACAGCCGCCGCAACGGAATATTGGGGTGATGTGCCTGTTGTCAGTTTATAAATCCACGAAATTAAGATATCGGTCGATCCGGCCCCGGCTCCCGCACTGCCTGGCCCTCCCTCATTAAATAAGTAGATGATCGAGAAATTATTGAAATTAAACGTATACTGAGTAATCATCACGGGTGCTGTCGCAAATAAAATCATCGGAAATGTAATATGCCGAAAACGCTGAATAAATGTGGCCCCGTCAATCTTTGCCGCTTCATACAATTCACCTGGAATCGCCTGAAGCACTCCCGTTACCATGACATAAATATATGGAAAGCCGAGCCACGTCTGAATCATAATGAGGGCTGTCTTTGTCCAGAAAGGATCGGTCTTCCACGCGATCGCAGGCAGCTCAACAAACGGCAGGTGATTGAATAGTGGAATCACTTGTGCATTCACCGCTCCTATGCTGTCGTTAAACATGTTAGAAAAACTCATGATTGTAATAAAAGCCGGAACAGCCCATGGAAATAAGAAAATCATTCGGAATATCCGCTTGCCTTTTATAAAATCCTGATTGACGAAAAGTGCCGTCACAATACCTAAAATGATTTGCAGCGTTGTTGCACAGATTGTCCAGATAACCGTCCAGCCCAGTACATTCACAAATGTTTCACGATAAGAGCCAAGGAAAAAAATATTTAAGAAATTTTTAAACCCGACCCAGTCAATCAGACGATTAGGCGGAATATGATAAAAATCATAGTTTGTACATGCAACAAACAGAGTCACCAAAACCGGAAAGATAATCACAAACACCATCATGATATATGCCGGAAGTGTAAATAGATATGGAAACCCTTTATCGCCCGCATGACAGATCATATCCTTGGCTGTTGTATTGACTTCCAAACCCGCCGCTTTCATGGCGGCGGTCTTACGCGAATCATGAATATTAAAGATATAGAACATGAGGAAAATCACCGTCACGATCAATTGCAGCGTGCCTTCAATCAGCATAAACAGCGAGTGGTCTTCACCGGGAACACTTCCCAATGTCATCAATCCGGTTAGCGCCTGTATACCGAAAACGCATAATTCAAAAGCAAACAAGCCTGTGATGGCAAGAAATAAGAGCCCCTTTGACAATTGCTGATTCGCAATCTGCCCAAGTCCTGGAATGATCGATAAAAGCCCTGCCTTTCGTTTTTGCTTTGCAAGTGTGTGATGTTTATTCATTTTTTTCCGCCCTCTATTCTTCCGGACGCTATCCCGCCGTTTTATTTCACATACTTTTCTTTAATATTTTCCTTTATGACGTTTACAGCATCATTCGCTGATGTTTGTGTCGATTTTTTTCCTGAAGCTGCATCAAAAATCAAACTTTCCGCTCCTGTCCATACTTCAGCCATTTCCGGAATATTTGGAGTCGGCGTCGCTGTTTCATATTGTTTAATCACAGCTGACGTCAGTTCATTCTTTTGCTCATCGGCTTTCTTCCTTGCGGCAGTGTTGGCCGGAACTTCGTTTGTATCCTGATAAAAAGCGTAAGCATTGGCATCATTTGCAGCATACTCCAGCCATTTTTCAGCCAGCTCGGGTTCTTTTGTATATTTTGAAGCTACCCAGCCCTTCCCGCCCGCAAAAGGGGCATATTCTTCTCCATTTGGCAATGTCGGAATGGGAGCCGCTCCGTAGTTCAATTTAGCTTCTTTATAGTTGGCAGCTGACCACGGTCCGCCAATGATCGCAGCCGCTTTGCCTTCTAAAAACATCTGCTGAATAAAGTCGTCTGCGCTTGAATTGTCTTGCATCCCTTTCGGCCAATATGTTTTAAACCATTTCTCCGCATATTTCACCGCTTCTACAGCCCCTTTGTTGTTCAGGCCGATGTCCCCGGAATCTGTGCCGTTTTTTCCAAATACATATCCGCCGTATCCAGCCAATAAGCCGTACGACATATAAAAGTCAGTCCATTTTGCTAAAAATCCGGTTGATTTTCCTTTTTCCGAAGCAAACGCGAATCGAGGATCTTCCGTTAACTTTTCAAGGTCTTTAAATGTTTTTGGCGCTGTTTTTAAAAGATCTTTATTGTAATACAAAATAAGTGTCTCAATGACTAGCGGCATTCCGTACACTTTGCCGTCAACTGTCACCTGCTGCATTTCTTTATCACCAAAGCTTTTTGTATGAGATGGCTTAATGTCAAGCAAATGTCCTTGCTGTCCCAAACCGCCGATCCGGTCATATGCAGCAAGCATAACATCAGGCGCATTACCCGCCGGGCCATCAAGGGGAAGCGCCTCCAACTGTTCGAACATTTGCTTTTCAATAATTTTTACTGTGACATCATTCTCTTTTTCGAACTTTGTTTTTATGCTTTCAATGTATTCTTTATACGTTTCTTCGACAGACACAGTCAGCACCTTTTTGCCATCAGCGCTTGCTGGATTTTTTGAACTTGAGCAGGCGGCAAGGCCGATTGCCAGGAATGATGCCGCCAATATGGCGAACCCCTTTTTAAAAAGAACCATCTCTTTTCCCCCTTCTATTTACGAAACTATAACAATTGTATTGTCCTGTAGAAAGCGGTTACAACAACTTTTGATTTGTTACCGATAACAGAATGTTATACAGGGGCGGCAGCACTCAAAATCAAAAATTCTCCCGGCTGAACGGCAATGACATCGTGATGCTGAAGCTGCTGCTCTGTCCATGCATCACAGATTTTCTTATTCCTTTCAATATTCAAATCCAGTAAACTGACATGTTGAACCGCATTCCCTTGATTAAAGAAATAAATCAGTATTTTTTCATTAAGAGTCCGTGAAAAGCTAATAAAATCGTTTTGGTCATCCAGCAGATTCCACTCAAGATGTCCTTCAGTCAATAAAGTGTTTTCCTGTTTGCGTAAAGCAATTAACCGCTTCATAAATAGAAGCATTTCTTGATTTTGCTTTTCTTTTTCCCAAACCATACATTTCCGGCATAAAGGATCATTTTCGCCGTCCAGCCCGATTTCCGTTCCGTAATAAATGCATGGTGAGCCTGTCTGGGCAAACATAAAGGCCAGCAACGCACGTGCTTTCTTCTCATCATTGCGGCATCTGGTCAAAAGGCGCTTTGTATCATGGCTATCCAGTAAATTAAACATCACCTCATTGGCCTGCTTCATCCCATTCATCAAATGTGCATTGACACGGTGAGCCATACGTGAAGCTGAGATCGTCTGGTCAGCAAAGTATTCAATCATAGGCTCTGTAAAAGGGTAGTTCATCGCCGCATGAAATTCATCCCCTCTAAGCCAGGGTTCGGCAGAATGCCAGATCTCACCTAAAATATAAACGTCAGGCTTTTCAGTAGATACAGCCTGCCTAAATGTCTTCCAAAAAGCGTGATCTACTTCATTTGCGACATCCAAACGCCAGCCGTCAATGTCAAATTCGCGAATCCAGTACAAAGCAATATCAAGCAAATATTTCTGCACCTCGGGATTAGCCGTGTTTAGCTTCGGCATATCAGCTGTAAAAGCAAATCTGTCATAATTGTCGTCTGTGACGGGAAAAGAGTGAATATGGAACCAGTCCTTATAGCGGGATTGATCTCCGTTTTTGACGACATCCTGCCATTGCGGAGACGCGCTTCCTATATGGTTAAAAACCGCATCAAGCATAATTCTCATCCCCCGCTGATGCAGCTGGCTGACCAATGTACGAAAAAGCTCAGGGTCCCCGAAATGCGGATCAATAGAAAAGTAATCCAGCGTGTCGTATTTATGATTAGAAGGTGCGGAAAAGATCGGTGTCAGATAAATTCCGTTCACCCCTAAATCCTCTAAATAATCAAGCTTGTCAACAATCCCTTGTAAATCCCCTCCAAAAAAATCATTGACGTCCGGGTCCTTGCTCCCCCACGGCAATGCATTCTTCGGTGACAAGTCTTCTCTTCCATTTGCAAAACGCTCCGGAAAAATTTGATACCAAACCGTTGACTTGACCCATTCAGGCGCTTGAAATGTATCAGCCTCGTGAACAAACGGAAATTTAAAGTAATAATGAATCGTTTCCAGTGTTTTTTCGTTATAAGGGCATACACCCGAACTTCCGAAAAAGATGTCTTCATGATCGTCTGTTACAACAAACGCATATTGTAAACGCCTAAATGGCGGCACCACTTCAGCAAACCAATAGTCATGCATTTCTGTAGCAGCAATTTTCCTCATCGGCTGCTCGTTTGCCGACCACTTGCCGTCGTTGTACTCATAGGGATCACCCCAAATGAATCGAATGTGATCTGCATCACCTTTTTTCGTCCGAATCTTGATATGCACAGTCCGCCCATCATAAGAATAAGCATCGGTGCTGAATGGCTGGTGGTGAATCGCTGCATATTCCATCATGTTTCCCCCTTTGATTTCCGTTTTATTGAAGCCGGCTCATAGTTTGAAAGTATCATGATGAAATTGTGGGAACAATCCTTTTCACCCTGTTACCGATAACAGAATAAGACGCTTACAGCGTTGATTCTCGTACAATTAACTCTGGTTCAAAAAATAGACTTCCTTGTGCAGCACCGTCTTCATTCATTTTTTTCAGCAACATTTTCGCACAGGCTTCCCCCATTTCAACAACAGGCTGTCTGACCGTAGTCAAGCGCGGCGAGGAGATGCGATCAAGAAACACACCGTCATTCCCGGTAACCGCAACGTCTTCTGGAATTCGCTTTCCAAGGGATTGCGCCGCACGAATGACGCCGAGCGCGATTCGATCAGATGCGCAGACAAATGCGGCCTGATTGTCCATGGATTTCAGCAGTTCTCTTGCAAGGCATTCACTTTTCTTAGAACTGTTGTCGATCCAAAACATATTCGATTTTTTAAAGCTTTTATTCATCGCCCGTATATACCCCTGTTCTCTTGCACGTTCGAAAGGCTCATCTAAATCAATGCCAAAAAAGACAACTTCCCGCTCCCCCAGCCCCATAACATGGCGGGTTGCCATAAAGGTGCCTTTCTCGTTATTCACATCGATAAAGTCATAGCCCATTTCATTTTGTCCAAATACAACGAGTGGCTTCTCAAAGGCTTTTATTACACCTTCAAAATCGTTCTTTCTCAAGCCGGTGGCAATAATGCCGTCACATTGGCCAATATTAAGAGAATTTCTTGTCACAAGCTGGAGAGCATAGTGATTGCGATCCAGCTCCCTGCTGATTCCTGTCAGCAGGTTCATGTAATATGGTTCTGTCGTATCCATTTCCTCAAGTATCAATAGTTTCACAACCTGTGTTCTGTTTTGCACGAGCGCTCTCGCCGCATAATTAGGGATGTAATTCAGCTCTTTCATCGCAGAATGAACAAGCTTTTTCAATTCATCTGTCACCGTCTCAGGGTGATTGATCACTCGTGATACCGTCATTTTCGAAACATTTGCTTTTTTCGCCACATCTGACAATGTTGCCATTTTCATCCCCTCCCTTATCTGTGCTTATTATCCAAACTAGTGATAAAGTCCTCTATTACTGCTAAATATACGATGCAGGCAAAAGAGAAATAAAAAAGAGATTTCCCTTAAGGAAACCTCACTTTGTTAAAAACACTCGATTTTTCATGGATTCATACGCTAGGTGGCAGACTCATTCTCTCCACTTCCACGAGAAAGTCTGTTTTTTAAATTTCTGTCCACTTTTTTTCTAAAATCGGATAAGAATAACTTTGCATTTGCTCAATTAACTCATCCGGCCGTGACGAGCTGTGAATCAGTTTTAGGTGCGATTCGTTAGAAAACCCTTCTTGAATGCTGTATTTCACCATTTTCATCATTGGTTCAAAATATCCGTTTACATTGTACAGTCCGATTGGCTTTTGGTGGATGCCGATCTGTGCCCAGCACAGCACTTCAAATAATTCTTCATATGTACCGAAGCCGCCCGGCATCGAGATAAAGCCGTCCGCCAGCTCGCTCATTTTAGCCTTTCGTTCATGCATCCCGTTTACTTCAATCAGCTCAGTCAGATTTTGATGGACAACCTCCCCGCTGAACAAACCGCTCGGCATGACCCCGATTGCAGTTCCGCCGTTTTCCATAATCGCGTCAGCAATCGTGCCCATCAAGCCTACGCGGGAGCCCCCATAGACAAGGCCGATTCCCTGCTCAGCCATATACACGCCAAGCTCTGCCGCTTTTCTTTTATACGCTTCATTTCCCCCAGGGTTTGATCCCGCAAATACACAAATGGTTTTCATCTTGTCATCTCCGCATCTATATATCGTGTTGAATATTCAAAAACACACTATATATTGTCCCATCTTCATGTGATAATATCAATATGAAATACATAAAGAATGCAGGAGTGATGAGGTTGCAACTGGCTGATGCAGAAAAATGGATGAAAGAGTTTTACGAAAAAAGAGGCTGGACAGAATACGGACCTTTTATTCGCGTCGGCTTTTTAATGGAGGAAGCCGGAGAACTGGCCCGGGCTGTCAGGGCGTATGAAATCGGCAGAGACCGGCCGGATGAGAAAGAATCGTCACGCGCTGAGCTAAAACAAGAATTGATTGAAGAAATGGGAGATGTCATCGGAAATATCGCCATTCTTGCTGATATGTATGGTGTCTCTTTAGAAGACGTCATGAAGGCCCACCAAGAAAAACTGACAAAACGATTTGAGCATGCATAAAAAAGCGGCCGCGATGGCCGCTTTTTTTAACCTGTGATTTCATCATGGTGATCAAAGAAATGCTGCTTTCCTATTTTGTGAAAAAGGCCTGTTTTATGCAGCAGCTCCTTCGGCTGCGATTGCAATCCTACAATCATCAGCTTTCCATTGTCGCGTTTAATTCGATTCATAATGTTCCCAAGCACCGCTTCAGCTGACGTATCCATATAGTGCACCTTATTCATGAGCAGAATGAGGGTTTTCGGTTTTTTCTGTACATGCTCCAGCAATGACGATTCAAGGGAATCAATTGATCCGAAAAACAGCGGCCCTTCTATGGCATACATGCTGACAGATGGATCTACTCTCTTCGCCAGAACAGGATGCGATTCCTGATTGTGGATGCGGGTCGCTTCGCTCATTCTTCTGATAAAGAACACAAATGCAAGCAGCAATCCGGTTGCCACACCGATGATTAAGTCAAACAGAACCGTAAGGGCGAAAGTCGCCGCCAAAATAAAGGAATCAGCATTTTTCAGTCTCAGCATGTTTGCGACTTCCTTGCGCTCACTCATATTCCATGCGACCACCATGAGAATCGGTGCCATACTGGCGAGCGGCACATGGGACGCATAAGGCGCAAATACAAGCAGGACAAGGAGAACGACTACGCCGTGAACGACGCCGGAAACTGGGGAAACCGCTCCGTTTTTTATATTGGTCGCCGTTCTCGCAATCGCTCCTGTAGCCGGGATTCCGCCAAACAGGGGCGCTGCCATATTCGCAATCCCCTGGCCGACAAGCTCCTTGTTGCTGTCATGCTTTGAGCCCTTCATGTTATCAGCGACCATTGCGGACAAAATCGACTCAAGTCCTCCAAGAAGCGCGATGACAAGCGCAGCTGGAAACAGCATAACCATTTTATCCAAAGTAAGCTCAGGAAACTGAAATTCAGGCAAATGGCGGGGGATTTCTCCATAAGTTGACCCAATCGTTGCCATGCGGTCAGGGAAAAAGACAACCGCGACCACTGTGGAAATAAGAAGCGCCAACAAAGCGCCCGGCACTTTAGGCATCACCTTGGCGGATACAAGCAAAATGACGAGCCCGATCACAGCTGTCAAAATGGCATACACGTTAAAGGTGCCGAGCTGCTGCACAATTTCAAACATGTTGTGATGAAAGTTCTCATGTTTTTCAACATTTCTCAATCCGAGAAAATTAGCGATTTGTTCCGTAAAAATCAGCACGGCAATTCCGGCTGTAAAACCGACGATAACGGGTTTGGGCACGAATTTCATTATTTTTCCGAGCTTAAACAGCCCAAACAGTACCAGCATCACTCCTGCCATAAACCCCGCAATCAGCAGATTTTCCAAGCCGTACTGCATGATAATGCCGAATAAAATCGGGACAAAGGCGCCCGTCGGACCGCCAATCTGATATTTTGATCCTCCAAACAAAGAAATACAAATCCCTGCTATAACAACAGTGTATAGCCCATATTCAGGCTCGACTCCCGAGGCAATGGCAAACGCCATTCCTAAAGGAATTGCCACGACACCTACTACGATACCTGCAATCAAGTCTTTCTGAAATTTCTGCAAATTGTACCCCTTGAATCTCCCTGAGAATCGCATATTTTGTTATAACCTCCCTTATGAGTGATTGTTTATAAGCTCAGTTTCATAACCGTTAATGACCACATCAAGTTTTCCTGTTTCAGGATGAATGACAAGTCCGTGAACCGGCACTTTTTTCGGAAGCAGCGGATGATTCTTAATCATGTTCACACTATGGGAAACGCTTTCTTCCACGCTGTGAAAACCGGTCAGCCACGTTTTCAAATCGAGTCCGGCGCTCGTCAGCAAATTCAGGCAGCTATCCTCCACCCCGCGTTCCTTTGCTTTCTCAAGAATCGAGGACGCATTCAGCCCTGACATTCCGCATTCATGATGGCCGACAATGCATACCTCTTCAGCCTGCAATTCATAAATCGCGACCAGTATGCTTCGCATCACGCTTCCAAATGGGTGAGAAACGATGGCTCCCGCGTTTTTTACAATTTTAGCATCACCGTTTTTAAGCCCCATTGCTTGCGGAAGAAGTTCTGTAAGCCTTGTATCCATACAGGTGACAATGACGAGCTTTTTCGAAGGAAACTTTGTCGTTTTGTACGGTTCATACTTCTTCTCACTGACAAACCGCTGATTGTGTTCCAAAATTGATGTTAAAGAAACCATTTGATTCATCTCCCATCCATATGATTTTGCAAGCCTTCTTACCCAGCTTACAGTAAGGAATTATAGCATAGGAATAAGCCAAGAAAAGGCTTTCAAAAAAAGACACTATAATTGGACTGTAGAATCAAAACATAAACATTTATATCTTTCAAAGATAATAAAATTTATATTTAATGAATCCTATAATCCGGCTGCAGCTCGCATATTGATGATTTGTCTGACAAAAAATATGGGTGAATTCTGATAATTAAAAAACTTTTCTAAGCAGATTTAGCTGTTCGATCTTCATTTTAAGTTCAAAAGAACCAGAAACTAAAAAAACGCAGCTATATTTTTAACATCTATTTATTTCCGATATAATAAAATAGACAACAGCCATAAAGGGGGAGCCTTGTTGAAACCATTTGTATTTATCACAAAACCGATTCCTGAAGAGATTGAAGCATTCATCGGTGAACATTGCCGTTATGAAATATGGCAGGAGGATACGCTTCCGAGTGACGTGCTATTTGAAAAATTAAAAGATGCGGAAGGGCTTTTAACGTCAGGGACTTCCGGGCCGTCAATCAATCGTGAGTTGCTGGAACACGCGCCTAAGCTCAAAGTGGTCAGCAACCAATCAGTAGGCTACGATAACTTCGATATAGAAGCAATGAAAGAAAGAGGAGTCGTCGGGACTCATACACCTTATACACTGGATGACACAGTTGCAGATCTGGCTTTTTCACTGATTCTGTCTTCCGCCAGACGTGTTGCCGAACTGGACCGTTTTGTCAGAGCAGGAAAATGGGGAACCGTGGAAGAGGAAGCGCTTTTCGGAATTGATGTTCATCATCAAACGTTAGGCATTATCGGCATGGGCAGAATTGGAGAACAAGCAGCGAGACGCGCCAAATTTGGTTTTGATATGGAAGTGCTTTATCATAACCGACATCGCAAACAAGAAACAGAAGACAGCATCGGCGTTAAATATGCAGAGCTTGATACATTGCTGGAGCAATCTGATTTTATTCTTCTCATTACGCCGCTGACTGATGAAACCTATCACATGATAGGAGAACGTGAATTTAAGTTGATGAAGGATTCAGCAATTTTCGTCAATATTTCCCGGGGAAAGACAGTCGATGAAAAAGCACTGGTTTGCGCTCTTCAGGAAGGCTGGATCAGGGGAGCCGGCTTAGATGTATACGAAAAAGAGCCTGTCACCCGAGATAATCCGCTTCTGCACCTGGATAATGTCACGCTGCTTCCTCATATCGGTTCAGCAACAGCTAAAGTGCGCTTCAACATGTGCAAACAGGCCGCCGAAAATATGATTGCAGCCATTCAAGGACAAACACCGAAAAATCTCACAAGAGAATTTCAATAAATCAAAAATCCGGTCTGATAACAGACCGGATTTCTATTACATACGCTGAAGAACAGCACGCTTATAAATATGGCGGGTGACGATATAATAAACAGCCTGGAATACAAAATAAATGAAGATGACAATTACGGCCTCAAGAAACAAATTGGAATTCAGCATATTACTTAACGCTGCATACGCAAAGCCGGCGTGAATCGCACCTGCAATAAATGGGATGAAGAATAAAAATCCTATTTGCTTTCCAAGGATCGAGTGAATCTCTTTGTCCGTAACCCCTATCCTTTTTAACGCTAACACCTGCACTCTCGTATCTTCTATTTCCGTAAACATCCGCAAATACAGCATGCTTCCTTGCACGATAAAAAACAGCACGCTGACAAACAGACCAATAAACAGCATTAATGCAACTCCCTGCTTCACAATTTGATAACTAGGAGCACGTGTTTGAAAATCAGATGTATGTTCTTTCGGCACCATGTTTTCAAGCTTTTCAGAGACATCCACCGTCTCCTGCCAATGCTCAAGCTCATAACCTACCATTCTCATCTGTTCCTTCAGCGGCACATCCTGTGACAGACTGTCAAAGCTCTTTTCGCTGACAACCAATAAACGGCTGACTCCATCGACAGACATCAATATCCCTTTGTTTTGCTGCTTTTTCATGACGTAGGAAAGGGTTTTTCCTGACTTCATATGAAATGCTGCTGTTTCCCCTTCTCCAAATGTGTCTTTCACCATCATTTGAAAAGAAACATTAATAAATGCTTCATTTTCTTGTAAATGAATAACTGGGAACCCTTTTTCCTTTGCGACTTGATTATAGACCTTTTCTGAAATCAGCAAAGCTTCCGCTTCCATCTTCTTATTTCCATACGGCAAGTCTGACTGAAAAGTGACAGGAATCCCAGTGGCATCCACCTTATACTTGATAACAGCATGAGCTTTTTTCAATGTATTCTCAGCCGTCTCAGGCTTCATGACCTGAAAGCGGGAAGCATCCTTTTCCACCCAGGAAACAGACTGAGGAATGCTTTGCTCCTCCTGCCTTTGTAAATCGGAATAAAACATATAGATGACACCTGTAGCTGTTAGTATGACCGCTGTAATGACAGAGGTTAAAAACAGCATGCGTGCATGATCCTTCAGCCTGAATATCATGTTGGAACGCACAATGATATTTGTGCCTTTGTAGAAGCTGTGTTTCTTTCGGTACAGCATGCGGAAAAACGCCACACTGCTTTGTGTAAAAAAGAAATACGTGCCAATTAACACTAAAATCAAAATTGGAAATACCCGAAACATCATGTCAATTGCATTGGCTGTTGCAGATAGATAATAACCGCTGCCAAGACATAGCAAAGACAATACAGTGAGCCATTTCGAATAAACCGGCAAGCTTTTCGGCTTTTTGGCCGATTTAATCAGTTCAATGATTTCCAGCTTCCGAATCCGTCCCAGTGATAAAATGAGCAGCGTCTGAAACAGGATGAGAAAGCCGGCAATTGTCATCACAAACGCTTTCGGCACAATGGCAAACGAAATCGGCACCTTCACGCTGAGCATCCATGTCATGATCATAAAAAACAGTTTTGAAAATAACAGGCCTGCTCCAATGCCGGCCGCAATCGCCGCAAGAGAAATAAGTGACTGCTCATAATAAATCATCTTGCGAAGCTGCTGCTTTGATGTGCCAAACAGTGTCAGCAGCCCAAACTCTTTCTTTCTTGCCTGCAAAAACGCTGAATTGGAATATGTGATGAAAAATATACAAAACACAATGATGACGACAAGAGCTGCGCTCAAGCATGTTTTGACAAGGCTTCCGCCATATATATTGTCTTCATTGACATCAGGATGAAAAATAAATGATGTGAAGACAAAAAACACCGAAACGGCAAACACACAGCTTAAAAAGTAGGCCACATACCGTTGCAGATTCCCAAGAATGTTTTTACGGGCGATAGTTCTCAAATTCATGAAAATCGCCTCCCAACACACTCAAGGTATCCAATATACTTTGATAAAACACCTGCCTGTTTGTTCCTCTGTGAATCTCTGAAAAGAAACGTCCGTCTTTAATAAAAACAATTCGTTTACAGAAACTTGCTGCTGTCGCATCATGCGTAACCAACAGAATCGTCGCTTCCTTTTCCTCATTCAACTGAGCCAGTGTGTTCATCACTTGCTTTGCCGATTTTGAGTCGAGGTTTCCTGTCGGTTCATCGGCAAGAATGAGCGCCGGATTGTGAATAATCGCTCTGGCACAGGCTGCCCGCTGCTGCTGTCCGCCCGACACCTCATATGTGCGGTGATCGAGAATATGCTTGATTTGCAGCGTATCCGCCAGTTCATCCAATCGGGCTTCCATTTCTCTCAGCTTTACCTTATCCAATGCGAGCGGCAAGAGAATATTTTCACGAATCGTCAGCGTATCAAGCAGATTAAAATCCTGAAAGACGAAGCCGAGTTCTCTTCTGCGAAACAAAGCCAGCTCTTGGTCCTTTAACGTTTTCGGCTGAATGCCGTTGATCATCATCTCGCCCTGGGTCGGCTTATCAATGGTAGCCAGCAAATTCAAAAGCGTGGTTTTTCCGCTTCCCGACGGCCCCATAATCCCGACAAATTCTCCTTTTGACACACTGAGATCAAAGGCGCTGAGCGCTTGGTATGATATTGTTCCTTTATTTGAATAGTACGTTTTCGATAGGTTCGTTGTTTGCAACACGTTCATGTTCTGCTCCTCCTTTTTCTTTATTATAAAAAGGAAGTCAGCATCCTCCCATCGAACTTTCTTGCAATTCCGCTCCCCAACCTTACAATGCTGTCACATTCACGAGGGTGTCACTTGAAAACACGATGGTCATCACAGTGCCAGCCCCTTCTTTTGATTCCGCATACAGCTTATGGCCGAGACGGCTGCACACCTGTTTTGCTAAATAAAGGCCCATTCCAGTTGCCTCTTTCATGGTTCGTCCATTTTCTCCGGTAAAAAACGCGTCAAAAATCCGCGGCAGATCCTGCGGCGGTATGCCGATTCCTTCATCGGCAACCGACAATCGCGTCTCATGTCCCTGTGTTTCAATCCGGATTGTAATAGAGTCTCCCACACCTTGCTTTGAATATTTTAAGGCGTTGAAAAGGATTTGCTCGACAACAAAGGAAAGCCACTTTTGATCACTGGAAATCTGAACGGCATTTGGCGGCACATGTAATGTTGGAAAAAGGCGCCGCTTGATAAACTGACGTTTTTCCTGATTGATCAGTGAACGAACCATTTCTGCCAAATCAAAGGTTTGCGGTTTTACATCAAATGCAAATTCCTCCAGCCGAGCCGTTTGCAGCATCATATCAAGACCGTGGCGAAATCTCTCATTCTCATCCTCTAGCTCCTCTAAAAACGTCGGAAAAGAGGATGAGGTTCCGTTTTTTCCTTCCTGAATCATTAAGGATATGACGGATACCGGTGTTTTCATATGGTGGACCCATTGGTTGGTGAAGGTATAATGCTGTTTTTGCTGATTGATATATTGTGAGAGCCTGCTTTCGTATTGCTGCCCGAGTGCGTTGATCATTTTCGTCCAAAGCGCTTGCTCTCCTGTTCTTGGCTTTCTGGCTTTCAAAGACTGTCCGATGTCATTCGAAGAAGAGGCTTGTTCTGCAAGCTTTTTAACATATGTGAGAAAGGAAAATTGCCGAACATAATCAACAGCAAAACCTGCGGCTAAAAGAGTACCGGGCAAAATCCATATGTACATCATATTTTCTTTGGAAGGTTCTGCGCCGCTCTCTACAATGCTTAAATACGCAATCAGCATGGCGGATCCTATCCCTAATAATGAAAATAGAATAATGGCTAAGCGGTCGATGAGGTAAGTCTTTAACACTCCGCTTCATCCTTCCGATTGACTTGAAATTGATAGCCTTGTCCTCTGATTGTGGAAATGCAATCTTTCAGTCCGGCATTCTCCAGTTTTCTCCGCAGCCGGTTGACATTGACCGTTAACGTATTGTCATCGACAAAATCAACGTCATCCCATAACGCCTCCAATAGTTCATCACGAGAAACAATTTTTTTATGCTCCCTCACAAAAATAGAGAGAAGCTGAAATTCTTTTTGGGAAAACAGAATACGGGAGCTGTTCCATTCGGCCTCATTTTGATCAGGATAAATCGTCAGCCCACCAAGCTCCACTATTCTAGATTCCTGCGGCAAAGAGGGCGAATATTCACCATATGTGCGGCGCAGGACGCTTTTGATTTTGGCCATCACTACCTCCAGATGGAACGGCTTTGTGATATAATCATCGCCGCCATTTTCAATCGCCATTACCTGATTCAGCTCATCGGTCCGTGCCGATATAAAGATAATCGGCGCATTGGAAATGGTACGGATTTGCCTGCACCAATAAAATCCGTCAAAAAAAGGCAGGTTGATATCAAGCAGCACAAGATCAGGCTTCATTTCTGCAAATTCCAATTTTATATCATTCAGCTGTTCAGCAATTTTCACTTCATATCCGTATTTTTGAAGATGACCGCCCAGCAAAGAAGCAATCCGCTCATCATCTTCCACAAGCAAAATCCGATACACGTTGATCCCCCTTATATGTACATCACGATGATTTTTCTAGAAGATTCCAAAATTATTATAGCATGTGCGGAATAGTAAATCGGACTTTTTCTTTTTGTTATAATAGAATGATAAAGGTAAAATTTTCATAATAGGCAGGTGTCGTGATGAAGAAAATCATGCTGTTTCTGGCAATGACGTCAATTCTTTCAGCATGTCAGCCCAACTATACCGGGAAATACATAGAAATTGGGGATACACTAACTGACTATACCAAAGAGTGCTTTAAAGAGAATGAAATTCCTTATAAATACGAAAAGGGAAAACTGTATATCCCTGAAGACGCATTTGATACAGCAATCTACACTTGTTCATAAGAAAAAGCTTGCAGATAACCTGCAAGCTTTTCACGTTACAAAAAATGAGTATTTAATTCTTCTTCAAATCCTGAAGGGCCGATGTCGCTTTTTTGAATGTTACCGCCGTTTTCATAAATCGTAAAATGGCGCTCTGACATGACCATCCTTCCGCTCGGCGTCAGCTTTGAGGCAAGCGGGGATTTGTTAAAAGGAGATTTTTCATGAGAGTGAATGATGTCCTTCATGTTATCTAAATCACCGAGATCACTCTCTTCAAGGGTAAAGGCGTACCCAATTTGCCAGCCTTCTCCCTTGTCCATCAGCAGAACATGGCTGCCCTTTTCTGTCTCTTCTCTTTTGATTCGGAATGACCCGACTGGTGACTGTACCGTTTCTCCGGAAAGCGGTATCGGCTGGAGCGCCAGGTTGATGCCGAAGCCGATATCAACGAGGTAATCGCCGTTTTCCGCAGACAGCCATACAGCAGCATGCGTCCCTTCTAGTGCCCATCCCTCTTGATTGCCTGCATAAACCGTTCCTCGAATAAGCTTCACATGTAACCCGGCCTCACGCAAGACAAAATAAAGGAAGCCATTTAAATCGTAGCATAGGCCGCCGTGCTGTTCTTTGACCAGACGGCGCCATAGATCTTCTTTTGTTACCCTATAATTCTCTTTTGCAAGTACGGCACGGTTTTCGAATGGAAAACGGTATGCCATTGCTTTGAGAAAAAGGGGAAGATCGCCGAAGCTGACATGGTCTTTCTCCCAGCCGATTTTCTGAAAGCAGTCTTTTAGAAAGTCACTCATTTTTATCACCTAAACTTCTTCTTGAACGTAAGCAGCCAGCTTCTCCAGCGCCTCTTGTTCATCTTCTCCCTGGGCAATCAAGGTAACCTCAGTGCCTGTGCTTACCGCAAGGCTCATCAGCCCCATGATGCTTTTGGCGTTTACTTTTTTCCCATCCTTCTCTAGAAACACATCTGACGTAAACCGGTTTGCTTCTTGTACAAACAAAGCAGCAGGACGTGCTTGCAGTCCTGTCTTTAATCGAACTTCCACTTTCTGTTGAACCATAAGATCTCCCCTTTTCTTTACGGTTATTTTAAAGTGACGGTTTGCCCTGTCCGCAGCTGTTCTGCGATTTCGTCAAGTTTTCTCAGCCTGTGATTGATCCCTGATTTGCTGATTTTCCCGCTTGCTACCATTTCCCCCAGCTCTTTCAGCGTCACTTCCTGATAATCAATCCGAAGCTGCGCAATTTCCCGAAGTTTTTCAGGCAGCGCCTCCAGGCCGATTCTTTCATCGATGTATTTAATATTTTCCACCTGTCTCAGCGATGCGCCGATCGTTTTGTTTAAGTTGGCTGTTTCACAATTGACGAGGCGGTTGACCGAATTTCTCATGTCTCGGACGATTCTGACATCCTCAAATCGCAGAAGCGAATTGTGAGCGCCAATTACGTTCAGAAACTCTGTAATCTTTTCAGCCTCTTTTAAATAGGTAATGTAGCCTTTTTTCCGTTCAAGCGTTTTGCTGTTTAACTGAAACTCATTTAACAGGTCACATAATGAATCGTTATGCTCCTTATAAAGAGAGAAGATTTCTAAATGATACGAGGAGGTTTCCGGGTTATTGACCGAACCTCCTGCCAAAAATGCTCCTCTCATATAAGAACGCTTGCAGCATCTCTTTTTGACCAGCTCTTTCGAAATACTTCGTTCAAACACAAAATTCTCCCCGAGTATTTTTAAATCCTCTAAGATCGCTTTTGCATTTTCTGAAAAACGCACAATATAGACGTTATTCTTTTTCAGCCGCATTTTCTTTCTGACCAGCAGCTCGACCGACACATCATATTGTTTTTTCAGCAATGTATAGATGCGGCGGGCAATGGCCGCGTTTTCGGTTTGAACATCGAGTACGAGATGGCGGTTTGTAAATGATAAAGCTCCATTCATCCGAATGAGTGCAGACAGCTCGGCATTAATGCAGCAGTCCTTCACTTCCAGATTCGTTAATTCTTTTTTTGTTTCTGATGCAAATGACATATAGCCACCTCATTTCAAGGCTTCATTCTTTCAGTAAATCAACAAGAAGAGAGGCCACTTTATGTGTATCGTGACGTATTACGTCATTTTTATACGTTACAATTTGATCTCTGATGACTTCAAGCCCCATCGCTTTCAGCTCTTCAATATCAAAATCAACAGGACGCGCAGATTCCATTTCGTACTTACGTTTTATTTCGTCGGGAATGTCTTCACTGTTCACTAATATCGTATCAATAAAACCGCAGCCCATATGCTGATTGAGCGCTTTCACATGATCAGCAGCGGTGTAATGGAGCGTTTCACCGGGCTGAGTCATCACGTTGCAAATGTATACTTTTTTCGCCGGCGCCTTTATCACTTCTTCCCCGATTTTTGGGACGAGCAAATTGGGAAGAATGCTTGTATAGAGGCTTCCCGGGCCGATAATAATCAAATCCGCTTCCCTGATCACGTCTATTGTTTCCGGCAGCGGATCAATCTGTTCAGGCGTGAGAAAAACACGCTTAATACGCTGTCCGTATTCCGGGATCGTTGACTCGCCTGAGACCACGCGGCCGTCTTCCATCTCAGCATGCAAAACGACACTGGCATTGGCAGCCGGCAAAACCTTTCCTCTTACATTCAGCACCTTGCTCATTTCAGTGACAGCGTGAAAAAAATCACCGGTTATATTTGTCATCGCTGCCAAAATCAAATTCCCGAGAGAATGGCCTGTTAAGTCATTCCCTTTATTGAAGCGGTGCTGAAAAAGATCTTCAACAAGCGGCTCCACATCGGATAAAGCGGCAAGCACATTTCTGATGTCTCCGGGAGGCGGAATTTTCAGTTCATTCCGCAGACGGCCAGAGCTTCCGCCATCATCGGCAACTGTTACAATGGCCGTGATGTCAACAGGTTTATGCTTTAGGCCCCGAAGCAATACAGAAAGACCTGTACCGCCTCCAAAGATTGCGATTTTCGGCTTTTGTCCCATCTTATTTCCGGCTTCTCTTTTCAATGTCCCGGTGAGTAACATGAGTATAGTAATCCTTTTTGAAATAATCAGCTAAATTCTCGGCTAATGTCACAGAGCGGTGCTGGCCCCCTGTGCAGCCGATCGCAATGACAACCTGGCTTTTTCCTTCTCTTTTATAAGATGGAAGCATAAAGCTCAGCAGATCAATTAATTTCTCATTGAACTTTTGCGTTTCATTCCACTTCATGACGTAAGAGGAAACCTCTTTATCCTTACCAGTCAGCGGCCGCATGCTTTCGATATAGTACGGATTCGGCAAAAATCTGACATCAAAGACGAGATCTGCATCAATTGGAATACCGTATTTAAAACCAAATGACATGACATTCACGGTAAATGTCTCTCCTTGGTTTGTCGCAAAGTGCTTCACGATTTTTTCACGCAAATCACGCGGCTTCATGTCAGACGTATCGTAAATGATTTGAGAGCGGCCTTTTAATTCCTCAAGCAGCTCTCGTTCCAGTGCGATGCCTTCAAGCGGCAGGCCAGTCGCTGCCAGCGGATGCGAGCGTCTCGTTTCTTTATATCTTGTGACGAGAATGGAATCCTTCGCGTCCAGGAATAAAATTCGCGGTGTGATCCACGGATTTTCGGCCATTTCATCCAGCGCTTCAATCAGCCGGTCAAAAAATTCGCGGCCGCGCAGATCCATCACGAGCGCGACTTTGCTCATTTTCGAATTTGATTCCTTCATCAGCTCTAAAAACTTCGGAAGCAATGAAGGCGGAAGATTATCGACGCAGAAATAGCCGAGATCTTCAAAGCTTTGAATGGCGACAGTTTTCCCCGCTCCCGACATTCCGGTTATAATGACAAGCTGAATATCATGTGATTCACTAACACTCATCTTTCTCCCCCCTGACTTGTCTTTCTATTTGATGTGCTGCGGGTCTAAACGATAACTGAGCAGCTCAAATTCCGGTGTATACGTAAATGTGCCGTGCAGCAGCCCTTGTCCCTTCATCATAAAATCAAGGATATGGCCGTCTCCAGGGGCCATAGGCAGGTTCTGAATGTCATTGACATCGTGCCACTGCAGTTTGCCTTCCTCTGATTCTGATACATTTTGTCCTGTATAAGAATCCGCGACAAACGTAAACATCATCCACTCGGAGACAATGTGGTCACCGTCTTTAATAATAAAGGTAAAAACGCCTTTTAATTGAGGATTTATGATATAGATACCAGTCTCTTCTCTGTACTCTCTGATGACGGAGTCTCTGACTGATTCTCCGCTCTCCATCTTGCCTCCCGGCGCGACCCACCATCCGCGTCTCGGCTTTTGAAGCAGAAGAACTTTGTCATCCGTCTGAAGCACACAATTTGTCACTCTTTGCAAGTACGTCACCTAACCTTCGTCCTGTCATCGTCTCTTTATTATACCGCTTCAAGATGCCTCCCACAATGAAGAGACATTGACAATCTTTTCTTCTATTTTACAGCATATTCATTCCTTAATTCAGATGATTTTGCTGTAACTGGTATTCATCTTTTATTTATGGACAAAAAAAGGACACGGATAACTGGAGAATCCGTGCCAAAAAAGTGTATTCATTATAAAAAGGGGGTCAATTACTTTATTAATCATAACCGAAAAGCATTACACATGTGTTACAGCGGAATTAAAACCCAGTAACGTAATGTGAAACTCGTATGACAGCCCTTTTTATTTTAAGGTTTTCAGCGTTTCTTGAAGCTCTTCGACATAATGCTGTACGCTTTGTGCCGCAATGCTTCCGTCTCCTGTAGCCGTTACGATTTGGCGCAGTGATTTTTCGCGAATGTCTCCGGCAGCGAAAATTCCTTCAACCTTTGTCTCCATGCGGTCGTTTGTTTCGATGTAGCCTTCTTCATTCGTAATGCCCAGGTTTTCAAACGGTTTAGACAGAGGAAGCATGCCAATGTAAATGAATACGCCGTCTGTTTTGAATTCACTTTCTTCACCGGTTACCGTATCGACAAGCGTTACGTTACCGACTTTGCCGTTTTCCTCATGAATTTCCTTCACGGTTTTGTTCCATAGGAAATCAACTTTTTCATTATCAAATGCTCTCGCTTGAAGAATACTTTGAGCACGGAGTTTATCACGTCTGTGAACAATCGTTACTTTTGAAGCGAAACGAGTCAGATATACGCCTTCTTCAACCGCGGAATCTCCGCCGCCAACAACGACAAGTTCTTTGCCTTTAAAGAAAGCGCCGTCACATACTGCACAATAAGATACACCGCGTCCGCCCAATTCTTTTTCGCCAGGCACGCCGATTTTTTTATATTCCGCACCAGCAGCAATGATGACAGCACGGGCTTTATATTCTTTTGAACCGGCTTTGACTACTTTGTACTCTTTGCCGTCAACGACTTCTTTAATATCGCCATAAGCGTATTCAGCGCCGAATTTTTTCGCGTGTTCAAACATTTTGTTAGAAAGCTCAGGCCCAAGGATACTTTCGAATCCAGGATAGTTTTCTACATCTTCCGTATTGGCCATTTGTCCGCCAGGAATTCCTCTTTCAATCATTAATGTCGATAAATTCGCTCTTGATGTGTATACAGCGGCCGTCATCCCAGCAGGGCCCGCGCCGATTATAATCACGTCATAAATTTTTTCTTCTGACACACTATTCACTCCTTAAACCATCTTTTCAAGTTTGGGCTCTTTCTTATAAGATAAGAATCCCCATCAAACGTATTCCTTACCCATATCCTATAAAATCTCATGGTGATACGCTATTTTTTTGCTCAACACGATTAAATGTATTCGAAAAGGGTATATGTTAATAAAGAAAGAGCCTTCTGTTTATAGAAGGCCCTTGTCATATTTATTATTGAACAACACGTCTTACAACGCCTTTAAATGCTTTTTTCCAGTAAGGATTGCTCATAGAGTCAACAGATACACCATGAGATGTATTGTCGTTTAGGAATGTACCGTTACCTAAGTAGATTCCTACGTGTCCATTCGTTTTGTAAGTGTCAAAGAACACAAGGTCTCCGCGTTTCATTTCGGACGCGCTGACAGCTTGTCCTCTGCCAACTAACGTATCAGTTGTTGTTCCGCCGACAGGTCCAAGGTTAACACCTGCAGAAGCGTATGCCCAGCGTACGAATGATGAGCAGTCAAAAATACGGTTGTTGATATCAGACTGAGTGCGTCCGCCGCCAAACTTGTATGGAGATTGTCCTACAATGCTTGAACCAACGCTGATCGCGCCTTCAATTCCGCCAGAGTTGCTGATAACAGTGCCGCCTGAATTGCTGTTTGAGCCGCTGCTCTTCTTAGAAGATGAGCCGTTAGACGAGCTGTTTGATGAACCGTTAGAAGAATTGTCTGAAGAATCATCAGATGAGCTTGCTTTTGCTGATTCAGTTGTAGCCGTTTGGCTGTCATCTGTTTGTGTTTCATCAGATGCTTTTTGTGCTTCTTCCTGCTTTTTGATCAAAGCAGCCGCTGCTTCTTGTTCTTTTTTGATGCGTGCTTGTTCAGCTTCAGTATTTGCTTTTTGATTTGCAAGTTCAGACGCCTCTGATTTCAATTCAGAAATCGCTTTAGCCGTTTTCTTTTGGCTTGCTTTTGCTTCGTCGAAAAGCTTGTCTTTTTCATTAAGCTGTTTATCAAGGTCTTTTTGCATTGTTTCTAATTTAGCCAATGCAGCTTGAACTTCTTTCAGCTTGTCATTCAAATCCGCTTCAGAATCTTCGAGCTTCGCTTTATCCTGCTCTTGCTGTTTGATTAAATCTTTGTCTGCATCCACAATAGATGAAACCGCAGTCGCACGAGAGATAAAGTCACCAAAGCTTGTTGATCCTAAAAGAACATCTATGTATCCTTGAGATCCGCCGCTTTCCTGTAAAGAACGAACGCGTTTTTTCAGGATTTCATTGCGTTTTTCGATACGTGCTTCTGTTTCTTTAATCTCTTTTTTCAGTTTTTTGATTTCTTCTTTTGTTTTATCATTTTCTTCTTTTTTATCTTCGATCTTGTTGCTTGTATCAAGCGCCTTATCGTTAATGTCTTTCAGTTCTTTTTCAATCTTTGATTGATTTTCCTGAAGCTCAGTTAATTCTTTTTCCTTCGCTTCAATGCTGGAAGCAACCTCAGATTGCTTGCTTTCGATTTTTTGTTTCTTTTCATCTAATGTTTCCGCCGATGCAGTTTTACTTGTAAATGGGATCAAAAAACTGCTTGTCCCGATGACGGAAGCCAAACCAAGTGTAATTAAACTCTTTCTCACTTTTTATATCCTCCCTTTTACTGTGAACCTGTCCTCATTTGGAATCGTATTTTGAACATCAAGTTTCGTTCCTCATACTCTACGAGGAATGATGGTTGTTTATGGTTAATTATTCTGTGCATCTCTTATTCTGGTTGTATAGCGTTTATTTCACATCATATGTAAAAAACACTAATTCCTTATGTACGAGAATCATTATACCATCAAGTTTCGACAAATTAGCGATAAATTTTATTACATTTATGTTTCAAACAGATGTCAAGTCACACATCATTTGTCATTTTTCTTAAGCGTGTAAAAAAACTGTCGATATTATTTTCTTAATATAATCTATCAAACAAAAAAAGAGTCGATTAAATAAATCGACTCTTTAAAATTTACTATTCTAGAATATCATCAATATATTTCATATATTTCGTCAAAGTTGCCGGAGAGATGCCGAATCGGGCCGCTGTGTCTTTTTTCGTGTCTTGCTTGCCATGGGCTTCTTTCCAAATATAACAGATGGCTGCTGCCCAGCCTTTCTCATTCTTCAACGGAGCGGCTGCACGAATTTGCTGGATGACATGGAAAACCCAGCAGCTCATGACTTCTGTTTTCATCTCTTCTTTTTCAGCTTGCTCTAATAGTTTGACCGTTTGATAGGCGAAAAGTGCATCCTCTGAAACGTCAGCAGCCCCAGAATCTCCATTTAGAAGCAGCTTTACAAAATGATTTTCAAAAGAAGCGGTGATTCTCTTTGAGCGTATCACCGCTTCAAGATGCTCCGTTTCTCCCTTTGTGCTGCTGATATAATAGGCTGCGAGACGCTGCTCCACAGATGAAGGAAGAGCTTCCCTCCGCTCTATCCAAGGCGCCGGGCGGTCTTCGCCGGGATATTGCGACTCGACTTTTCTCCAGATCGTCTCGGCAAAGTCGGTATGTCCCGTAAAATAAGCAGAGCAGGAAAGCCAGTAAAAGAAGGTGTCGTCACCTTCAAAGCCGGTTTTATATAATGATTTGAGCCATTTATATCCGATCTCGTAGCGGCCGACAAGCGCCAAAGTAGCACCCAATTTATAACGCTGCTCCATTAGCATCGGATAGACATTGGAGAGCTGATCACTCAATTCCGCCACTTTTTCATCTTCTCTTTCATAATAGTAGAAAACGAGAAGATTGCATAAGGCGTGAAGATTTCCTTCATTATGAGAAAGCACTTCATAAGCGGTTTGCTTCGCTTTTACAACGTTTCCTGAATAGAAGTAGGCAAGCGCGAGATTGTTGTATGCTGACCAAAGCTCCGGATATTCAGCTGTGATTTCCTCAAGCGCCGCAACCGCTTCAGCAAGCTGGCCGCTTTCCAGCAATGACTTTGCCCGATCCTGTTTCACCAGCAGTTCATCCTGGTCATACAACGAATCCTCAATGCCGTCGTCTCCTAAATCGAGCAAATCAAGCAGACTATCGTTTTCTTCGGCGAATTCACCATCCGGGTCCGCATCAGAATAAGCGGCCGCTTCTTTATAAGCTTCCTGGAAGAGCCCCAGATGGGCAAAGTTATTCGCTTTAAAGTAATGGCACTCCGGCATTTCGGCCTCCAGATTTGCCATGATATAGTCAAGAAGATCGTTCGACTCTTGATACTGGCCCATTTCCGAATAAATGACCGCAAGCTGTGAAAGCATCTCTGAATCCTCCGGCTCCAAATGAACCGCGCGCTGAATCAGTTTGCTTGCCCGTTTTAGATTGCGCTCTTTATACGCTTTCAAGCCTTTATGAAAAAAATATTGTCCATCTTGAAGCAGCTGGACAATTTGTGCGTGATTTTTATGTTCAGAAGTGTGTTTTCCCACAACTACCCTCCGTTTTATACAATATTACCGTCAGTAGTATACCATAAATCGTAAGCCCCTCAATAGTTCAAAAGGAAGGATTGGGAAAATCCCTCCTCTTTTTTATTGGCTGATTCGACCAGAATTTACCCGGCTTTGTTTTCTAAGTCCGCATTCATTTTCAGCTGCTGTTCAGCAAAATCCCGATAAAGTCCATGGGAAGCCATTAACTCATGGTGTGTTCCACGGCCGGTAATTTCCCCTTTTTCAACAAACAAAAGCTGGTCCGCATCTACAACGGTAGATAATCGGTGAGCGATAACAATCGTTGTGCGGCCCTCCATCAGCACCTCCAGCGCCTGCTGAACTGATTTTTCAGATTGGCTGTCGAGACTTGAGGTAGCTTCATCGAGCATAAGAATGCTTGGGTTACGGAGAAGCGCTCTCGCAATCGCGATTCTTTGCCTTTGTCCGCCTGACAGCATAATGCCGCGTTCGCCCACTTCTGTATCAAACTGATTCGGCAGCTCCTTTATAAAATTGAGCGCATATGCCATCTCCGCGGCTTTTTCGATCTCAGCATCCGTCACATCTCGTTCTAACCCGTAGCAAATATTTTCTCTGATTGTCCCGGACATTAACGGGCTTTCCTGCGATACATACCCGATGTGCTCCCGCCACGATTCAAGCGAATAAGTATCAATCGGCTCGTCCCCCAGCCGAATGGACCCTGCAGTCGGAGAATAAAAACGTTCAAGCAGCTTAAACAGCGTCGTTTTCCCCCCGCCGCTCGGACCGACAATCGCTGTGACTTTACCTGCTTCAATGACAGCGCTGACCTCTTTTAAAATCAGCTGATCAGGCTTATATTCAAAAGACACGCGATCAAGCTGGATAGGCAAATGCGCATTTTCAATTTGTTTTCCTGTCACTGTATCTTCCTCTTCCTCTGCCAAAATCTCAATCATTCGTTCTGTTGCACCGATTGATTTTTGCAGCTGTGTGAAAAACGTTGTAATCTGGCCCATCGGCATAATAATTTGAAACAAATATAAAATAAAAGCCACGAGCGCTCCGGCTGTGAGCTCGCCTGATGAGACCTGCATGCCGCCATATCCGATCACTGCGACTAGCGCTGCCATTAACACGAGTGAAATAAGCGGGCCGACAAGCGATTGAACCTTGGCTTCACGAACTCCAAGCTTAAATAATGAGGAAATCCCCATCTTCCCGCGTCCATATTCGACATCCTCCGCATTTGAAGCCTTAACGAGTCTGATTTCCGGGAGAATTTGATTCAGCAGGCCTGTAAAACGAGCCGTTTCATCTTGTGTTTCCCGTGAGATAGAAAACATCTTCCGGCCAATCGGCATCAAGATGAGAGCGGCCAGCGGAACGACCACTAACACAAGCAGTGTCAGCTTCCAGTTCATAATAAACAAGATTGTCAATGATCCAATGACAGAAATGATGCCTGTAATAAACCCGCTGATATGGGTTGTAATCAGTTCTTTGACCACCATCGTATCATTCGTTACACGGCTGACTGTTTCCCCGGAAGCATTTGTGTCGAAATAAGAGACAGGAAGCTTAATTAATTTCTTCCATAATAAATCCCGCAGCCCGGAGATGATTTTTTGTCCATTATAGTTAAGCGCATAGGTGGCATAAGCGCTTAAACCGGCCTGAACGAAAAACACAAGCGCGATCAAACCGATTTGCGTGCCTGACAGATTTGACATAGAAAAGCCATCGACAAGCTGCTTTGTTAATAATGGTATGAGCAGGCTGACCAGTGTGGTCACAATACTGAGGACCAGCGCAAAGGCAAGCTTTCCATAAGAAGGATTGGTCCGTCTTACTAAGGCAAAAAAGGGTTTCAATTTACTTTTAGATTTTTGTTTCTTGGTTGGCATATATTTTTCCTCCTGTTTCAGCGTTCAGAAAGGTGAAATGTATAGCAAAAGGATGATTTTTACTCTTTCTCAATCATATCAATGGAGAAAGACTTTTTCAGTATATTTTTGCGGTGATCAAAATAAAAATCTCCCACTCATTGTTTGAATAGGAGATTTTTATGTTAGACATCTTTCACAGGCTTCTTTTTTCTATAAGTCAATGTTACCTCCTGCTGTCGCAGGTCTTCTATTATCATTTTGTATCGATCAACTTTTGCAGTATGTTCTTCTTTTATCATCTCAAGGGCGGCTTTTCGTTTTTCGCTTTTAGACTCAAGCTCTTTTTTTATTTTTTTTACAATCAACCCTTTTTGCCCTTTGATTTCCTCTTTTAATGAAGACTCAAATTTTTTTGTCAGGCTGAGAAAGTCGTTGATCGGTTGATTGAGGGTGCCCGCTTTCCCCTTCATTTCATCTTGGGTAAGAAACATATAGGTCGTTGATACAATTTCTGTTTCACTTTCTGAAAATAAGGAAGTCACTCTTCATATTCCTCCTAAGGCTGAAAATCAAATAACTGAGAAATCATTTCTTCTTTTTCAAACAGCTTTTCAATACTCTCGCGGATATTTTTGATAAAATCTCTTTTTTCTGTTGTCTGTTTTTTTAATTCAGCAACAATTCCATCATTAGCAGGAAGCGCACCTGTGTGGAATGATTCATGAACTGAGATTTTCTCCAATTTATCGAATGTGTGGCTGAAACCAGCTGCAAGCCGGAATTGAAGATCGAAGGCATAATGCGAAGGGTTTTCTTCCATATGATGAATAGCCGTGATGATCGCCTGCTTTTTGTCTATGAAGTCTTCATCGATTTCCTGGCTGTAAACCTTCTGGTACTTAGAAATCGCATCTTCCATATCTTCAACGATTTTCATACCGTTTTGATAGATTCTGACAGCGGATGAGAGATTGACTTGAATCGTTTCTCCCGAGCCGCTCTTCCCTGTAAAATAAATATCGGAGCCTTTATAGCTGAAGCCTTTTTCCTTTGACAAGGCGTTGAGCATTTGAACGATACTGTGGCCGTCGACGATAAGTTTTAGTGCGTCTTTTGTTTCTGTGTCGAGTGTTTCAAATGCATCTTTTAATTCATTAACACTGCCTATTAACTCACAGACATAATAAACAATTGCAACTACATTATTAGTAGAAAGTGCGTATTTTAACTGTTGATATTGAATTTCTATATCGCCTATCTTACTATTAACAATTTTTAACTGTTTTTCGATACTCTTCCTTTGCGCCTCATCAATATACCCATTCTCTTCAAGCTGATCCACAACTGTTCCGCTATTATTCAAGATTGTATGAAAGAATTTGATAAAGGCCGGCATTTTTTCCCCGATATTTTTAACCATTACCTGTATATCACCAAACCGGTCTTTCACTATTTTCCCTTTCGCCACATTTCCATCAGCACTAAATATACTGCCGACAAGCTCTGCATCTATCCCGGTCGAAGCCATGATAAATCCGTTTAGCCCGCCTTTTTTATATTCATCCGAATACTTTCGTAAAAAAGTTTGGATAGAACGGACTTCCTCATCAGGAATCTTATCTATAATACTTCTGATTCCTTTGACATCTGTATTTGTATCTTTCATCTTTACATTGCCAAATGTAATAAAATCGGCCTTTCCGCTGACGCCATAAAGCGGGTCATCTTTAGAAATACGCTGGGTGATGTTTGCTGTGACGCCTTTGTCATTGTAGTATTGGGTGATTGCTTTTTTTAGCTGTTCTCGTGGAAGCTCTTTAAGCTCTTGACGACTAAGATCATATTTATTTAATAAAAAATCTACCAAATTTCTATCAGCTAATAAAAGTTGGTCGATACTTATTTGTGCCCCATTCACTCCATATACTTCATCAAATTCTCCATCAATTAATTGAGCTAATACTTGGTTATTATTAGCAAGAGAATGTCCTAGCGCAAATGTTCTTAATTCCTCGGAATTACCTGCTTTTTTCTTTGAATTCTTTACAAATTCTCTCGTAGCTCTGTATTGGTTATCATCAATACCTAAAAACAAACCAAAGAAATTATAAGACCAATCTGCGTTATCAGCACTCCCCTCAGAAATAATATGAAGCTGCTCTATATCATTTTTCTTTTCCTTTATATAAATCGCTGTACCATCATAACCAGAATCTCTAATCCGTTTATCTATGTTCTTATTTTCTTGAATAAGTTCGTGTGAAGTATATATCTCTATTTCTTTAGGAAGCTCCGAGTTAGTTTCTTCTTTATAGATCCTCCGTATTTCAGTTTCAAACTCTTCCTTGGCTTTTTTTACTTTTTCCGGATTGTTCGATGCAAACTTTTCTTTATAGGCATACTCTAAGTTAATTAAACGGAGCTTTACATTTTCATTTCCGAAAACATATTATTTTCCATCTCTAACCTCCTTGTTATTTCTTAAAAAGGTTATAGAGTTAATTAGTTTATCAGTTTTTTCTTTTGCTCGAGCTTCATCCAAAGTACAAGGTTTATCATCTTTTTTACAGCGGACTATAAAAGAATATACTATCCCTAGATACTCTTCTTCATTGGATTTTATATATCCAAAATAACGATAGGAAAAATTGTATTTACGATCACTGTTTTTAAAATTGCTTTTTTTTGTTGCTGCGTAAACTACTTTTCCGTCAGTTTGTTGCTTCTTAAAATTTCCTTTGTAACCATTCTCATTACTAATTTGGTCCAGCATTGTCTCTGGATCATTAATAAATGAAGATTTGTTATAGTAGCTTATTTGCGCATCTAAGAGAATATTTGATTTTTCATTATAGCTTTGAAACCCAATTGATTCACTATTTTCTCCATTTGACGCAGAATAATCAGGGAGATACTCCCCATCCTCCGGAAACAGCATCCTAAACCCTTTCAGCTTAGATTCCAGCAAATAATACCCCGGTTCCTCTTCTTTTGTTGACACCATGTACTCTCTCGTTTTCTCGTCCTGAAACGCAGGTACTTGAGGCAGATCCTTGGGATCCATGTCTTTTGGTTTTACCGCTTCTGTTTTATTGTCATTTGTGGTGTTTTTATCATTGTCATTCATACTGCATCCTCCTGTCAGGGCAAGTAATAAGCTGAAGCAAATAAAGATGATCTTTTTCATTACGAACCTCCACGGGTTTTGTGAGAATAGTATTCTATTTTTATACCAAAAATAATTCTATTGACCTGGTTAAGGGATGATTATTTCATCCTTTTTCATGTTACATCATGGCGGAATTTGGATAAATAGGAAATGAGACTCGGTTTTGATCTCCTTTTATTAACTAATCATGTATAACACCTCATATACCTCTAAATACCTATTACTTTTTTCACAAAACAAAAAGAGCCGTATCATACGGCTCTTTACTCTTCTTTCCCAGAATGGCGTTTTTTCAATACGTCAAGCACATCATCCAGCGGCAGGGCTTGTTCTCTGAGCAGGACAAGCAGGTGATACAGCAGGTCTGCCGCTTCCCATTTGAGTTCCTCGCGGTCCCGATTTTTCGCGGCGATGATGACTTCGGATGCTTCTTCTCCGACTTTTTTCAAAATCTTATCGACGCCTTCACGGAAAAGGTAAGTGGTGTAAGCTCCTTCAGGCATCTCCGCTTGGCGTTCCGCGATCACGCGCTCCAGTTCGTTCATGATGTCGAATCGGCTTGCGGCCTGTTCTTCTGTTTGTTCCTTCGTAAAACAGCTGTAGCTGCCAGTGTGGCATGCCGGGCCGGACGGCTCTACAAGTACGATCAATGCGTCCTGGTCGCAGTCATACCGGATACCTTTGACGGCTTGCGTGTTCCCTGAGGTTTCTCCTTTATGCCATAACGCTTGGCGTGAGCGGCTGTAAAACCATGTTTCCTTCGTTTCCAGCGTTTTTTCGTACGATTCCTTGTTCATATACGCAAGTGTCAGCACTTCTTTGCTTGCCGCATCCTGCACGATGGCAGGAATTAATCCCTCCTCGTTAAAACGCAGTTCATCTGCCTGTTTCATCTCACATTCACCCCGTACTCTTTCAAGTATGATTTCACTTCTTTAATCGATGTTTCTTTATAATGAAAAATTGAGGCGGCCAGCGCGGCATCGGCTTCTCCTTTTGTAAAAGCCTCAAGCATATGCTGTGCGTTTCCCGCGCCTCCCGAAGCGATAACAGGGACGGGGACAGCTTCGGAAACAAGCTTTGTCAGCGTGTGGTCGAAGCCTTTTTTCTCACCATCAGAGTCCATGCTTGTCAGCAATATTTCTCCTGCACCGCGTTTGACGCCTTCTTTTGCCCACGCGGTGACTTCCCAATCTGTTTTCTTTCTGCCGCCGTGCGTATAGACCTTATATGTGTCAGATTCTTTATCATACTTGGCATCAATGGCAAGAACGATGCATTGAGAACCGAAAAACTCGGCTCCTTCTGCAATCAGCTCAGGGCGGAGAACAGCTGCCGTGTTCACCGACACTTTGTCCGCTCCGGCACGCAGTATCGTTTTCATATCGCTGAGCTGATTGATGCCGCCGCCGACTGTAAACGGAATGGCAAGCTTCGCGGCAACCTGCTCCACAACGTCAACCATCGTCTTTCGTCCTTCATGCGAGGCGGAGATATCAAGAAAAACAAGTTCATCCGCACCTTCCCGGTCGTACACTTCGGCGAGTTCAACTGGGTCACCGGCATCCTTCAATTCGAGAAATTGAATTCCTTTGACAACGCGTCCTTCTTTGACATCAAGGCATGGAATAATCCGTTTTGTGATCATTTGCGCTTCACCCTTTCAAGCGCCTCACAAAGCGTAAACTGATTGGTATACAGCGCTTTTCCGATGATCGCTCCAGAGACGCCGTCCGCCTCATAGCGGGCGAGGGCTTCGAGATCCGTGACGGAGCTGACTCCGCCTGAAGCGATCACCGATTTCCCCGTTTCCTTCGCAAGCTCGACCGTGCTTTTAACATTAGGGCCTGACAGCATTCCGTCTGTCGCGATGTCAGTAAAAATAAAGACTTCCGCTCCTTCATTGGCTAGCTCTTTGCCCAGTTCAGTTGCCTTAAGGGTTGATGTTTCCAGCCATCCCTCTGTTGAAACAAAGCCGTTTCTCGCATCCAGTCCGATTGCAATTTTCTCGCCATATTGTTTCAGCATTTTTTTGACAAACGGAGGGTTAGAAACTGCTGAGCTTCCCAGGATCACCCGATCGACTCCTGCTGATAAATATTCATAGACGTCTTTTTCGGAACGGATCCCGCCGCCGATTTCGACTTTCAGGTTCAGCTTTTGCGCAATCTCAATCACATGGCGGTCATTCACTCTTTTCCCTTCTTTGGCTCCGTCGAGATCAACGAGATGGATCCATTCGGCACCCTCTTTCGCAAATAACTCAGCCATGTCGTACGGTGAATCGCCATATATCGTTTCCTTATTATAATCCCCTTGAACAAGGCGGACACATTTGCCGTTTCTCATATCAATTGCCGGATATAATGTAAAAGCACTCATTTTTTCACCTTCTGTTCTGCTGCCATTTTCGTAAATTGGGTTAAAATAGACATGCCGACCGTGCTGCTTTTTTCCGGGTGAAATTGGGCGCCGAAGACGTTCCCTTTTCCGACTACTGCTGGCACTCGCACACCATAATCGGCGCTTGCCAGAAGCGCATCCCCTTCCATCCCGTCAATGTAATAAGAATGAACAAAGTAAGCGTAGCCTTGTTCTGTTTCAGACAGCAGCGGAGATTCGTTATGAAAGGAAAGACGATTCCAGCCCATATGCGGAACCTTCAGCTTGTTTCCTTTTTCATCTTCTGCTTTTAGCCTGACTGCTTTACCTTTTAGCAGCCCGAGCCCTGAAGCGGTGCCGTTTTCTTCGCTTTCTTCAAATAAAAGCTGCATGCCAAGGCAGATCCCGAGAAGCAGCCTTCCCTCTGAGACCATATCGTGAATCAATTGATCAAGCTTCGTGTGGCGCAAATTGTCCATCGCGTCTCCAAATGAACCGACTCCCGGCAAAATGAAGGCATCAGCTTCTTTCAGCTCCTCCGGCTTTTCAGAAACAAAATACGGTACGCCGACACGCTCAAGCGCCTTTGAGACACTGTATAAATTGCCCATTCCGTAATCTATTACGCCGATCATTTACAGCATCCCTTTCGTTGACGGTATTCCTTTAACACGCGGATCGATCGTTGCCGCTTCATCAAGCGCGCGTCCCAGCGCTTTAAAAACGGCTTCAATCATGTGGTGGGTATTTGTGCCATAATGAACGATGACGTGCAGGTTCATTCGAGCTTCTAGCGCCAGCTTCCACAAAAATTCATGTACAAGCTCCGTATCAAAAGTTCCGACTTTAGCAGCCGGGAAATCAGCGCGCATTTCTAAGTGCGGCCGGTTGCTTAAATCAATCACAACTTGAGCAAGTGCCTCATCCATCGGTACAAACGCCGATCCGTAGCGTTTGATTCCCTTTTTATCACCCAAGGCTTCGAGCAGCGCCTGCCCTAAGCAGATGCCGATGTCTTCGGTCGTGTGGTGATCATCTATATCAACATCGCCCTTTGCGTTAATCGAAAGATCGAATTGCCCGTGTTTCGTGAATAAATCCAACATATGTGTCATAAACGGCACATCTGTTTTGATATCCGCTTGTCCCCCGCCGTCTATTGTAAATGCCAGCTCAATATCTGTTTCGTTTGTTTTCCTGACGCGTTCCGCTTTTCTCATTTAGAAATCCTCCGTTCTCTCGCTTCAATTGATCTGGCATGGGCTTCTAACCCTTCCAGTCTGGCAAAAGCCGCGATGCTTTCGGCATGTTCTTCAAAGGCTGATTGACTGTAAGAAATAATGCTCGATTTCTTTTGAAAATCTGTTACGTTTAATGGACTTGAAAATCTGGCTGTTCCGTTTGTCGGAAGCACATGGTTCGGTCCGGCAAAATAATCACCGACAGGCTCGGGACTGTATCTGCCTAAGAAAATGGCACCCGCATGTTTGATACTCCCAAGCAAAGCTTCCGGAGACTGTGTGATGATTTCTAAATGCTCTGGCGCGAGTGTATTGACAGTATTAATCGCTTCCACCATTGTTTCCGCCACATATATACAACCGTAATCTCTCACTGAAGCTTCCGCTATTTCTCTACGCGGCAAGGTTTTCAGCTGCTTACTTACCTCGGCTGAAACCGCCTCGGCCAGCGCCATGGAATCTGTGACAAACACACATGAGCTGAGCTTATCGTGTTCCGCCTGTGACAGCAGATCGGCTGCAATTTCGCTCGGAATCGCTGTTTCATCAGCCAGCACGACGATTTCACTAGGTCCGGCAATCATATCGATATCGACATCGCCGAACACTTCTCGTTTGGCAAGCGCGACATAAATGTTGCCCGGACCCGTGATTTTATCCACCGGCTCAATGGTTTCTGTTCCGTATGCTAACGCTGCAATCGCCTGAGCGCCGCCCATTTTGTAAATGTCTTTTATGCCCAGCTCGGCTGCAGCAACCAAAACTCCAGGAGACAGCAGACCGTCTTTTCCCGGAGGCGTGACGAGAACGATTCTATCCACACCCGCTGTCAGCGCCGGAATGACATTCATCAAAACAGATGAAGGATATGCAGCCGTTCCCCCCGGCACATATACACCGGCGGAATCCAGCGCCGTCACTTTCTGCCCCAGCATTGTGCCGTCCTTTCTGTGATAAAACCAGGAGGATTGCAGCTGTCTTTCGTGATATTCCCTAATATTTTCGATTGCCTGCCTAATCACCTGAAGAAGACGTGAATCCAGTGAGGTGTATGCCTCCTCAAATTCTTCTTTTGTGACCAGCGGGCTGTCTATTTCGATGCCGTCAAATTTCGCCGTGTAGCTGCGAACCGCCTGATCACCGTTTGCTTTAACATCTTCAATAATGGACCGGACCGTCTTTCTTTGCTCTTCCGTTCCGGCATCGATGGAACGCTTGAGAGAAAGCCGTTCCGTTCCGCTGATGGTTTTGATCTTCATTTTGCCGTCTCTCCTTCCACAACGAGAGATAGGCGGGATGCCATTTCGTCAATCACATCGTCTTTCATGCGATAGCTAACCGGATTGACAATAAAGCGAGAGGTAATGTCACAAATGTGCTCCGTTTCAACAAGCCCATTTTCTTTCAGCGTCTGTCCTGTGGAAACAATGTCCACTATCCGATCTGCAAGCCCAATGAGCGGAGCCAGTTCAATTGAACCGTTGAGCTTAATGATCTCGACTTGTTCTCCCTGCTCTCTGAAATAACTGGAAGCCACATTTGGATACTTTGTCGCGATTCTTGGCGCTACGCCGCTCCAGTCTGTATTCGGAAGTCCGGCGACAGCTAAGTGGCATTTGCTGATTTTTAAATCCAGTACCTCATACACATCGCGTTCCTCCTCCAGCATGACATCCTTGCCCGCAATTCCGACGTCTGCCACGCCATGCTCCACATACGTGGTTACGTCCATCGGCTTCGCTAATATGAAACGGAGATTTTCCTCCGGCACATCGATGATCAGTTTTCTCGAATCTTCAAACTCCTCAGGCAGCCTGTATCCTGCCTGCCTCAGCAGCCCTGCCGCTTCTTCAAATATCCGGCCCTTTGGCATCGCCATTGTGAGTAACTTACCCATTTTGCTCTTCCTTTCTGGCACCGATAAAATAAGTGACGTTTGCAAAAGATTTTGTCATCTGGTCGATATTTTCTATTCCCGATAAATCTTGAAGAACCACTTTGTTCCCTTTCATGCGTTCTTCATTCGCATAAGCGATGGCTTGCGCCCGCTGCTCTTTGCTGAAAATAACAGCGTCTATATCACAAGGTTCGTCTTTCATATGAAGGGATTCAATCAGCCGGTCGATCCGAAGCCCGAAGCCTGTTGCCGGTGCAGGTGAATCAAAATGGCCCAGCAGCTTGTTGTAACGGCCGCCGCTTCCAATGACAAAACCGACATTCTCGGCGTACACTTCAAATAAAATTCCTGTGTAATAGCTCATGTGGCTGACCATATTCAGATCCAGGCGGACATTTTCCGTACATCCGTAATCCTCAAGAATGTCCCACAGCGCCTTCAGCTCATCAACCACGCTTTTTCCTTGCGCAGAATCGACGATTTCTTCGGCACGTCCGCATACTTCTATACCGCCCCGCAGTTCAAGGAGCTCAAGCAGCCTGCTTTTATCAATGGAGGAAAGCGGGAGAGACTTGACATGCTCTCTGTAACCGACGTAGTTCTTTTCATATAAGAACCTCCGCAGCACATCAGCTCGTTCAACGTTCCCGAGCACCTCAACAAACAAAGCATCCGCAATGCCGGCATGGCCGATGGCAATTTTAAAGGATGCCAGCCCAGCGTTTTTCAATGCCCCGACGACTAAAGCAATGACCTCCGCATCCGCGCTCGTCGTGCCGTCACCGATTAACTCCACTCCGACCTGCTCGAACTCAGCCGGACGTCCGCCTTCACGCTCCTGAGCCCTGAATACATTTGCCGCATAGCCGACTCTTAGCGGATGACCGTGTTTCAGAAGCTTTGATGCCGCCACCCTTGCAATCGGCCCCGTCATATCCGGGCGAAGCACCAATGTCTTGCCGTCCTGATCAAGTAGCTTAAACAGCTGCTGCTCTTCAATTGCTGACTGGACGCCAACGGTATCGTAAAACTCCAGTGTCGGCGTTTCCATAAATTGATATCCCCATTTATCAATCAAATCGGTTAACGATCGTCTCACCTTTTTTTTCGTTTCGTATAAACCGGGCAGTGTATCTCTCATGCCGTGCGGTTTTTCAAACATAAACATCAACCCGAGCACCTCCGCTGTTATCTTATGAAGGAAAATTCCGAATCCTTTAGTTCGCTAATATGATAATATGTTAGCAGATGAAAGAATGAAAATCAACGCTTAACTTCAGTTAGGATTTTTTTAGTTCAAATATCCTTCTCCTCATTATGAAAAATTCATGAATAATGTATTAAAGGTACGTAATATCTCAAATTCTTTATGTTTGGCATGCTATAATACAAATCAAATAGAGAACAAGGAGATAAAGATGAAAACACTGCGAACTCTATGTGTCCTGATGATTCTTTCAGGCGTTATTTTTTTCGGACTTAAAATAGATGCAAAAGATATAGATATTCCTTTTTTGAACAGCCTTAAAAAAGTGGTTTCTGATAGCGATACAGACTCAGCTGCGAACAGCAAAAAGGAGCTGAAGGGAAGCGCAAAACCGCTGGATGTCATCCTTTACAATCAAATGGACGCACCCCGGCTCTATAACGGTTGTGAAGTAACAAGCCTTGCGATGGTGCTGAATTACGCGGGATACGACGTGACAAAAAACACCCTGGCAAATCAGGTTGCCACAGTGCCTTTGACATACAGCAGCGGATTAAAGGGTGATCCGAATGACGGATTTGTCGGGGATATGGCGAATGGCCCTGGTCTCGGTGTCTACCATCGACCGATCTATCAGCTGGCGAAAACCTATGCGGGAGACAAAGTGTCTGATCTGACTGGAAAAAGCATTTCTGCTGTTTATGAACAGCTTGAAAAAGGCAATCCAGTTTGGGTTATTACGACAGCCAACTTTACGCCAGTTGACAACATGCAGACATGGAAAACGCCAAACGGAACGATAGAAATTACGTACAGCGAACACAGCGTCGCCGTTACGGGATATGATGATAAATATGTGTATCTCAATGATCCGTATGGCTATAAAAACAGAAAAACCGATAGAACAAGCTTTGAAAAAGCGTGGAAACAAATGGGCAGCCAGGCCGTGGTTATTCAAAAGTAAACACCTGAAAGCCTCACTATGCTCTATCCTGAGCAAATACGACAATATTCATGCTTTTGGTTTCAATCGGTAAGATCGATTCATTTTCCATTTATCACCCAAAATTGTCTTTACTTTCAGGCTGTCTGTTTTTATGATTAAAGCAGATTCAGCCTTGCCCCGATCTATGTGAGAGAAGCCGGTGCAAGTCGCTGACGCTTCTCTTGCAAAAAATGAAAGATATCCGAGGAGGATTTATCATTGAAAAAATTCGTGTCTATCCTATTTATGTTCGGTTTGGTTATGGGGTTCAGCCAGTTTCAGCCATCAACCGTTTTTGCAGCAGACAAAGTGGTGCACGAAACAATTATCGTACCAAAAAATACAACATATGACGGGAAAGGACAGCGGTTTGTGGCAGGGAAAGAATTAGGCGACGGAAGCCAGTCAGAAAACCAAGACCCTGTTTTTCGTGTGGAGGATGGAGCAACCCTGAAAAATGTGGTGCTTGGTGCACCTGCCGCTGATGGTGTACACACTTATGGAAACGTTAACATTCAGAATGTGAAATGGGAAGATGTTGGTGAGGATGCGTTAACGGTGAAGAAGGAAGGAAAAGTGACGATCGACGGCGGTTCTGCTCAAAAAGCGTCAGATAAGATATTCCAAATCAATAAAGCCAGTACATTCACAGTGAAAAACTTCACGGCGGACAATGGCGGGAAGTTCATTAGACAGCTTGGCGGTTCAACCTTCCACGTTGATGTGATCATCGACAAGTGCACCATCACAAACATGAAGGAAGCGATATTCCGGACGGACAGCAAAACAAGCACGGTCAGAATGACAAATACACGCTACTCTAATGTCGGTCAAAAATGGATTGGTGTTCAGCATATTTACGAAAACAACAACACTCAATTTTAACCAAAAAAGTCCGTTGATTTTATTCAGCGGACTTTTTCAATCTTTCTTGCATTTCTTCCTTCGTATAGATGATCCTCATCGGATTTCCGCCGACAAATGCCCCGTCAGGCACATCCTTATGGACAAGCGTTCCGGCGGACACAACTGCGCCATCTCCTATTTTCACCCCGGGCAGAATGGTCGTGTTGGCACCAATCATCACTTCGTCTCCGATCAGAACTTTGCCGATCCGGTATTCGTGAATCAAATACTCATGGGCCAGAATGGTCGTATTGTACCCGATGATTGTATTTGTTCCGACTGAGATCTTTTCCGGAAACATGATATCTGGCATCACCATGAGGGCAAAGGATGTATGTTTTCCAACCTTCATCCGCAGAAATGTACGGTACAGCCAGTTTTTCATCCCTATAAACGGCGTATATCTCGCAATTTGAATGACAATGAAATTTTTGACGACCTTTAAAAAAGGTACCGTTTGATAGACATGCCACAGTGAGTTGGCCCCCGAGACCGGATGACGATCTGTTTTTCTCACAGATTACTTCACTCCAACGATTTGTAATAGATCACTCATTTTCTCAAGCATAAAATCCGGCTCATGCTTCGCCAGCATTTCCGGCCCTTTAATCGTCCATGCGACTCCTGCCGTTTTTGTACCGGCGTTTTTGCCTGCCAGCACATCGTGGTAATTATCTCCGACCATAATGGCTTCCTCGGGCTTGCTTCCTAACTGTTTCAGCGCTAACAGCACAGGCTCGGGATCAGGCTTTGCATTCGTCACATCATCAAGGGTGACAACTGTTTCAAAGAATTCGCCGATTCCCGTGAGCTTGAGGCCCATATTGACAGTATCTCTTAATTTTGTTGTCACAATTCCTAATGTAAAGCCGGCTTTTTTTAATGCATCCAGGGTCTCATATACCGTTTCATATTCAGTCACGAGTGAATCATGCATGTCATGATTGTACGCTCTGTACATGGCGATCATATCATCGCATTTTTCAGGATCCATCGAGGAGAAAGTTTCAAAAAGAGACGGCCCGATAAATGCAAGGACATCTTCTCGTTTATACTTGCTCGGATAATAATGCTCCAGTGTATGCAAAAAGGACGCGATAATTAATTCATTCGTATTAATAAGCGTTCCGTCTAAATCAAACAGAATCGTCGTTACTTGTTTATCACTCATATTGCTTCCTTTCCAACCGCTGAGGGTTTCCATTTTTTCCACGTGTGCGCAATAGCCATTGTCAGCAGAACTGCTGTGGTGACACGAATCAAAAGAAGCGGCCAGACCGGTATGCCGAGCGGAATAAAGACAAGTGTATCTTCTACGACCGCGTGGCAGGCAACGAGAAATATAAATGCCAATGTCATATCCCGCCTGCTCACGCCGTCATCCTCAACAGCTTTGATCATAACACCCGCTCCGTAGGCCAGACCAATCGTCAGTCCCGCCACCATCGTCATAGACGTATTTTTATTCATGCCAAGCAGCTGCGTAAACGGAGACAGCCACCTGGAGAACCGAAGCAGCCAGCCTAAATCTCTTAAAAACTGGATGATGATCATCAGCGGTATGACAATTGCCGCCAGCTGCAAAACACCAAGTCCGGCTTTCGTTAAGGCTTCTGCCAGCATTGCCAGCCAGCTGTCTGGCGCCGCGCTCTTCGCAGCGATAAAACCGTACTGCGCCGTTTCCTGTCCACCATGCCAAATGAGGTTGATGACGATGGCTGACACAGCGGCCAAACCGATGCGCACCGCCAATATAACGCCAATTCTGATACCAACCTTTGCGGCAACTGTCGATTCGATAATCAAGTTATGACAGAATGAAAGCATAACAGCTAAAATAAAGACTTCTTTTACAGACAAATCCAATGTCAAAATCGCGGCAATTCCCGCATACAGATTCAGCATATTTCCCAGTACAAGCGGAATGGCCGCTTCACCAGAAAGCCCGAAGAGACCCATTACCGGTGTGATCAGCCGTACAAGCCAATCCATGACAGGGGTATGCTGAAGCAAAGTGACCAATAGCGTTACCGGGAAAATCACTTTACCGAGCGTCCATGTTGTTTGAAGACCTGCTGCAAGACCGGCCAGAAAGATCTTCTTCATCCCTCATCCCCCTTTGTTGACGTCTACTCCGCGTACCGCTCCTTCGAGTATCCCTTGACGCGTCTGAAGATGATGGCTGCCACAGCCAAAACAATCAATACGATTGAAATCACCTGAGCGATGCGAAGTGAATCAGTCAGCATTAAGCTGTCAGTCCGCATTCCTTCAATAAAGTATCTTCCGATTGAATACCAAATGATATAGAACAAGAACATCTCGCCTCTACGCAAATTCGCTCTGCGCAGCAGCAGTAAAACAATGACGCCGACAAAACTCCATAGTGATTCATATAAAAAAGTAGGATGATAATATTGCCCATTGATGTACATTTGATTGATGATAAATTCAGGCAGGTGCAGGTTTTCTAAAAAGGCTCTGCTGACAGCCTCGCCGTGCGCTTCCTGATTCATGAAGTTCCCCCAGCGGCCGATCGCCTGGCCGAGCAAAATGCTGGGCGCGGCAATATCCGCAAGCTTCCAGAACGAAAGGTTTTTCACTCTCGAAAACACATAACCCGTTAAAATGGCGCCGATTAATCCGCCATGGATGGCAATGCCGCCCTTCCAAATCTTAATGATTTCTCCCGGATGTGCCGCATAATAATCCCATTCAAAGGCAACGTAATAAATTCGTGCGCAAATAATCGCAATTGGAATGGCAAACAGGACAAGATCAATAAACGTATCTTTCTGCAGCCCCCGCTTTTCACTTTCCCTCATCGCAATCCACAGCCCGAGCAAAGCGCCGAGACCGATAATGATTCCGTACCAATGGACGGCTAACGGCCCCAGCTGAAATGCTATCGGATTGAGTGGTTCTATCGCTTCATTCATTTAACGCCAACTCCTATTCTTCTTGTTCACCGTCTTCAATGACGTCCGCCAGCTTGTTGGTAAATTGTTCAGCGGCATTCAGCCCCATCCGCTTCAATCTGAAGTTCATTGCTGCCACTTCGATGATGACTGCAAGATTTCGGCCTGGACGGACGGGAATCGTCAGTTTTGTAATTTCTGTATCAATGATTTTCATGGTCTCTTCCTCAAGTCCGAGCCGGTCGTATTGCTTGCCCTGCTCCCAGAGTTCAAGATTCATGACAATCGTGATTCGTTTATTGCTTCTGACCGCGCCAGCGCCAAATAGCGTCATCACATTGATAATGCCAAGGCCCCTGATCTCAAGAAGGTGCTCAATTAATTCCGGAGCGTTTCCCACAAGAGTATCCTGATCCTCCTGCCGTATTTCAACGCAATCATCGGCAACAAGGCGATGCCCTCTTTTCACAAGCTCCAGCGCTGTTTCGCTTTTTCCGACGCCGCTTTTTCCTGTGATCAGCACGCCGACACCATATATATCGACAAGAACGCCATGAATTGCTGTGGTAGGCGCCAGCCTGCTCTCAAGGAAGTTGGTTAAACGGCTTGACAGTCTTGTCGTTTTTAGCGGCGATCTGAGGACAGGCACCCCATTTTTCTCGGAGGCGTCAATCAGCTCCTGCGGGATGGGCATATCTCTAGAAAGAATAATAGCTGGTGTTACATCAGTGCACAGAGAATCCATTCGCTGTTTTTTCTCCTCTTCAGGAAGCTGTTCAAAGAAAGAAAGCTCTGTTTTTCCGAGAAGCTGCACGCGCTCTCTCGGGTAATATGTAAAATATCCGGCAATTTCAATGCCTGGTCTTGATAGGTCACTCATTGTAATCGGGCGGTTAATTCCTTCTTCTCCGCTGATTAATTCCAAATTGAACTGTTCCATTACGTCTTTTGTGCGAACCTTTGCCACGATATGTTCCTCCTGTTCCGGGCTGCCCCGAGCTTGCTCACAATACTTTCATTTTATCACTTTCGGGCTTGAACCTAAAACAGATTTTATAAAAGGGGGGAAAACACCTCAGCTGGTCTAGATCACTAGTCTGAAAAAGAGTAAAATAAAGGTATTCAAATTCCAGAAAGGCGGATCATCTATGGCAGAGAGTCTTCTTATCAAAGACATTGCGATCGTGACAGAAAATGAAGTAATTAAAAACGGCTATGTCGGAATCAATGACGGAAAAATCAGCACAGTTTCAGCAGAACGGCCCAAGGAGCAATATTCAAAAGAGATTCAAGCACCTGCGGATTCCGTTTTGCTTCCCGGCATGATTGACATTCATATCCACGGCGGCTATGGCGCAGATACGATGGATGCAAGCTTTTCCACGCTCGACATCATGTCGTCAAGACTTCCCGAAGAAGGCACGACGAGCTTTTTAGCCACAACGATTACCCAGGAACATGGGAACATTTCTCAAGCTTTGGTGAACGCAAGAGAGTGGAAAGCGGCTGAAGAGTCCTCTTTATTAGGTTCAGAACTGCTCGGCATTCATTTAGAGGGCCCCTTTGTTTCGCCTAAAAGAGCCGGAGCACAGCCAAAGGAGTGGATTAGGCCTTCGGATGTTGCGCTTTTCAAAAAGTGGCAGCAGGAGGCGGGCGGACTGATCAAAATTGTTACACTTGCGCCGGAGGAGGATCAGCATTTTGAACTGATCCGCCATTTGAAAGACGAATCGATTATCGCGTCCATGGGGCACACGGATGCCGATTCCGCATTGCTGTCGGATGCCGCAAAAGCAGGGGCGAGCCATATGACTCATCTGTACAACGCGATGAGCCCGTTTCATCACCGAGAGCCCGGAGTGATCGGAACGGCGCTGGCCCATGATGGGTTTGTGACAGAGCTTATCGCCGATGGCATTCACTCCCATCCTTTAGCTGCAAAGCTTGCTTTTTTGGCGAAAGGCAGCAGCAAGCTCATTTTAATTACCGATTCCATGAGGGCAAAAGGCCTGAAAGACGGCGTATATGAGTTCGGCGGCCAAAGTGTGACGGTAAGAGGACGAACAGCTCTTCTTTCAGACGGAACCCTTGCCGGTTCGATCCTCAAAATGAACGAAGGCGCACGGCATATGCGTGAGTTTACAAATTGCTCTTGGACGGATATAGCTAATATAACTTCTGCAAACGCGGCCAAACAGCTGGGCATCTTTGACCGAAAAGGCAGTGTGACTGTGGGAAAAGATGCAGATTTGGTGATTGTCAGCAGTGATTGCGAGGTGATTCTCACCATTTGCCGCGGAAACATTGCATTTATATCCAAGGAGGCTGACCAGATATGAAAGTAATGGAATGTCAAACATATGAAGAGCTAAGCCAAAAAGCAGCCAGAATAACGGCAGATACAATCAAAGAAAAACCTGATGCCGTTCTCGGGTTAGCGACGGGCGGCACACCGGAAGGCACGTATCGCGAGCTGATCCGCCTGCACCAAACTGAGAATCTCTCATTTCAAAACGTCACTACAGTTAATTTGGATGAGTACGCCGGACTTTCAAGCGATGACCCGAACAGCTATCACTTCTATATGAATGACCGTTTATTTCAGCATATCGACAGCAAGCCTAGCCGGCATTTTATTCCGAATGGAAATGCAGACGATTTGGAAGCCGAATGCAGACGGTATGAACAGCTAGTCGAGTCCCTCGGCGGCACTGACATTCAGGTTCTCGGCATCGGCCGAAACGGACACATCGGCTTTAACGAACCGGGAACGTCTTTCAAGTCGCGAACTCATGTTGTGACATTAAATGAGCAAACCCGCCAAGCGAATGCCAGATATTTTCCTTCTATAGACAGCGTGCCGAAAAAAGCGCTCACAATGGGAATTCAAACGATACTCTCAAGCAAGCGCATTCTGCTGCTTATTTCTGGAAAAAGCAAAGCGGAAGCTGTTCGTAAGCTGTTAGAAGGAAACATAAGCGAAGATTTTCCCGCATCTGCTTTGCACCTGCATTCCGATGTTACGGTTTTGATTGATCGTGAAGCCGCGTCATTAAGACCTTGAAAGGAACATGCTGACTTATGAATATCAATAAACAATCGCCTATTCCAATTTATTATCAGATTATGGAGCAATTAAAAAAACAAATTAAGAGCGGAGAGCTGCAGCCGGATATGCCTCTTCCTTCGGAGCGCGAATATGCCGAACAATTCGGGATCAGCCGGATGACAGTTCGCCAGGCGCTTTCTAATTTAGTTAATGAAGGCTTGCTCTATCGCCTGAAAGGGCGGGGCACCTTTGTCAGCAAGCCAAAAATGGAACAAGCACTTCAAGGGCTGACAAGCTTTACCGAGGATATGAAAAGCCGCGGGATGACACCGGGCAGCAGGCTCATTGATTATCAGCTTATTGATTCAACTGAGGAGCTCGCGGCTATATTAGGCTGCGGGCACCCCTCCTCTATCCATAAAATCACTCGGGTGCGGCTGGCAAATGATATTCCAATGGCGATTGAGTCCTCACATATTCCGTTTGAGCTTGCGGGTGAATTAAACGAATCGCATTTTCAGTCGTCGATCTATGATCATATTGAAAGGTACAACAGCATACCGATTTCCCGTGCAAAACAGGAGCTTGAGCCAAGCGCTGCCACCACGGAAGAAGCGAACATTCTTGGTATTCAAAAGGGAGCGCCGGTCCTATTAATCAAACGAACAACATATCTGCAGAACGGAACTGCTTTTGAGCATGCAAAATCCGTATACAGAGGCGACCGTTATACATTTGTCCACTATATGGATCGTCTTTCATAAAAAAAGCCTCCAACCCTTTTTAAGGATTGGAGACATGGCGAAAATCAAACTGGTCTGGTGCCGGACGATATGTTTCTTTTTTCGTCTTGAACTTCCAGATCGGTGATTTCGTTTTGCCGTTAAAACTGTCTTCCACTATAATGTACCAATAATAAACAGACTGCGGTTCAAGATGATCCCAGCGGAATTCAGCTGTATCCCCGCTCTTCACTTGCTCCCGTTTTCCGAGCTCTTCATTGGTATATACGTTACATTCAAAATAATCCGTTTCCACCTTTTTGATTCTTGGCTTCAAATCAAGCGAAAGGGAAAATTCATCCTTGTTGCCATAGATATCCGTATCATAGTAATTCTTATCCTTTACATACGGAGAATACGTCGATACGTGCACCATGTCATTGGTCTGGTCAAATTGAAGCAAACGCAAATACCCTTGACCGCCTTCTGGCCCGCCCTGATAATCGGCCAGCATTTGATGCACAAGACGATCCGGTTTCCCATCACCATCATCATCCAGCTCATCTGTTTTTCTCATCGCACTATGATAATGCCCGCTCAACACCATCACGACATTCGGGTTCGGCTTTACGATTTCTTTGAATATTTTCTCTCCGATTGGGCTTCTGTTTCCGCTGACCAGCAAATACTCATGAAAAGCTAAAATTGCCATCCGGTCAGGGTGTTTCTTCAACACCTGATTCATCCACGCGATGTCTTCATCCGTAATGCCCCATCCCATGTACAGCATGATATAATCATTGCCGTTGCTAGAAATCAGGTCATAATGTCCGCGGTTGTTTTTATAGGAACCGCCATAATGCAATTTTTTATCAAAACGATCGCTGCCAAAATATTTGCCAAACGCCCTGTAGGAGCCGTCCTTATGCCCGACATCGTGGTTGCCGGCCAGCACGCCGTAAGGAATTCCGCTCTTATCCAGAACGGACATTGACCGATCAGCGTTTTTCCACTGTCTGATATCAGCGGAATCATCTACAATATCACCCGTGTGGAACACATATTTGATATTGAGCTGCTTTTGATTATCTTTTATCCATTCGGTCTGTTTATCAAAAATATGCGGATAGCTTTCGGCGTAATACTGTGTATCAGACATCCAGACAAATGTGTACATATCCTTCGCAGGGGGAATTTCATCCTGTACAATCACATTCATTTTCGACTCCCGTACAAAATCGGCGGCAATCACAGACGCTTTCAGCGTAAACGGTTTGTCATCCTTCGCGACGAAGCTGTCAACTGGCTGCCATTCGTTTGTCCGATAATTCCAAGCATACATCGTCACCTTTCTCCCCGGCAAAGAACTGCCCTTCCAGACTGCTTCAGCCAGATCATTCTCATCAATTGATGGATCAACCGTCACTTCAAAGCGATGATAAGGGAAAAGCTCTTTGTTTTCTGTCGATACTGTTTTTCCATCAACAGCTGATACCCGCTCCAATTCTTTATTCGTAAATGGGGTCTCCCTTTCCGGCACAAAGCTTTTCGGCGGTTCAGTCAGTGACGCGTGCTTAAATATTTTCACATGATTGCGCGCTGTATATTGAAATCCCCTATAAAAACCAACATCCATGGCATCATTCGTCGGATCTTTCACCCGTACAGAAAGCTTGGCCTTATGCGTGTCGGCTTCGCTGTCTATAACCTCCGGCTGGTCCGGATGCTCTCGTTCGGTTTTAAATATCCTCTCAATCACTGTTTTATTGCCCGCGAGATCCGTTGCTGTCACTTTTAGAGAATGTTTTCCCGGCAAAAGGTCAGAAGATGACGTATGATATGGGAGTGTAACGCTTTCTCCATCTAAAGACGCTTCCGCTTCCTCAATTTTGCTCCATTTATCATACATATCCGCCTGCAGAATAAGGTTTCCTTTATACGTTTGCCCCTCGGTGATATTCGGCTCAATGTGAGGTCCTGAATTATCTACCCGTACAACCAGGCTGACATTTTCCTTGCCGTCGCTTGCTTGAATATGGTGAGCGCCTTCAGAAAGCTTTGATGTATCCCACTCCAGCAGCTGTGATGTAAACAGTCCGTCAGGCAGATTGAACTGGAATTGCCAGCTTTTATTCGAGCGCTGATTATCGCCAATAAAAAGTTCCTTCTCAGGGGACACCCTCTGATCCCTGATCACCGTTCCATCCGATAACACCAATCGGGCGTTTTTGACTAAGAAGTCATCACGGTTTTCAGCCGTATCAAACGGAGACACCTTCGAACCCGATCGTATTGTAATACGCTGCAGCTGCTTCCCTTTCCGAAGCAGTGTCTCTGGCAATGGAACAGAATAGGTGCGGTATTTATTTGTTGTATCATCGAACACCTTCAGCACTTTGCCTTCCATCGTTACCGCGTTTTTAAAATAAAGGTTCGTTTTCCTCGTATCGAATGCAAAATATACTTCTTTTTCCATCGCGGGCTCTGTCACTTGTTTTTTCCCGTCAACCCATAGCTTAATGCGGTCAGCTCGCCCTTCTGTCGTGGCTTTGAGAAACTGAGTTCCCGACAGCGTGTCTCTGTTTTCAATATTCATCCGCAGGCCGTGCGACTTGCTTGTTTGTTTAATATCAATCATTTTGACCGGCGTTCTCGCTTCATTGATCCCGTCCCCGGCCGCCACATAATACTCTAGCTGATCCTTCCCGATCAATTCAGGCGAATACACAATATAATGGTAGAGATTATCGTTGCGGTCTTTTTCAGCAAGAATTCGCTTAAACGGTTTGTTCTCATCCGTCCGGTAGTAAAAGGCCGCTGTTTTCACTAGACTTCGGTCCCGTATGTCAGCCCGCAGCTCAATGCTTTCAGCAGGGCGGACAGGCTTGCGGTCAGTCAAATCCTCAATGACCGGCTTTTCTTTATCGAGCTTGATTTTCCGTTTCTGCTCGGGCACCTGTGCCTGTAATACGGTTCCAGGAGACGGATTCTTTTCCCCGATTGAAATGTTCAGAAGTTCTGCGGTTCCGTTCAGCGGATACTTATAAAGCACTGATGACAGCCGGCGCAGCGCATGTTTCCGATAATGCGCAACCGAAATGTCCTTTCCTGTATTCGTTGATATCACAACGGCCCGCGGCCTCGTATTGGCCATACCCTCTGTCTCGTCTATCACCGCGAGATTTTTTCCTTCTTTTAGTTGTGTCTGATAATAACGATTGAAATCCTCTGACGTCAATTCTGGATGCCCGGCAGGCTTCAGCCAGACGACAAACGTTTCGCCGGATGGTATCAAGATCCTTTCATCAGGCCTCCAAATCAGATCGGAGTCAGGCCCTTCTTTTGGGTAGCGGTAACGGATATGGTAGTCTTTAAAATCAATCGTTCTGTCAGTCGTATTAAAAATCTCAATAAATTCATAACCGTCTGCGCGTCCTATGTTCTTCGTATCAACCGCCAGCTCTGTGATCAGAAGCTCCGGAATATGGGCAAGGTCAGCCTGGTATCCTTCAAGCTTCAGTTTCTTCGTCTCCGACTTCACCCGCTGCTTCCCATTCGACATCACAATGTAATACTCAAGCTCGCTGTTCCAAATCAAACGTTTCGGAATTTGTGCCAAAAACTTGCGGACCGCTCCGGGGGTCGGGTCCATCGGCACCATTTTGTAGCCCAGCTCATTACTTTGTTTATAAAAAAGAAAGGCGGAAAATGCTTGATACGAATTATCGCGAACTTGAGCCTCAATCATTAGATTGTTTCTCATTTCAGCTTTCACATCAATTTGAGGAGGATTTTCAAGCAAGGGTATGTAATGAGGCGTTTGAAATAGTTCCTGCTGTACAACAGGAAAAGCTTTCGATTCATGATGGCCGCCAGACAAAACGGAAAGAAAAGACAGTAATATAGAAGCAATAACCGTGTATTTCCTCATCAAAGCACCTCCCTTTTCATGTATTTTGCGTCTGAACAGGGAAGCTTATGAGTTCATTTTTAAACAATATCCAATCTGACAAAGCAGATGGTATACGACATATACGCGGGACTGCTGACAAAAAGCGAACACTTCACTTCACAATTTTTTAAGGAGGCTGCAAAACATGTAAAAAAGCTGCCTTTGCGGGCAGCTTTTTTTATTTTTTTCTAAGAGGCTCTAAAATGCCTTTTTGAATCAGCAAATGGAAGACCGACAGGATAACGGATGCCCATATCGCTGTGCCGAAGCCGTCGATTTGAAAACTGTCACCCATAATGGACGCGGTCATCATAAGCGTGATGGCGTTAATCACAAACAAGAAGAGTCCAAGCGTCACCATGGTGACCGGCAGTGTAAAGATAATTAAAAGCGGTTTAATCAGCACGTTTAAGATCGATAAAATGAGGCTGGCGATAATCGCTGCCCCAATGCTGCTGATATGGATGGAGTCAATATATCCATCAATGACGATTAATAACAATGCATTGACTAAAATGCTGACTGCCCATTTTACCATGTCATTTCATATCCCTTTCTGACGGGACGATAAAAATCCAAATGATATAAATGAGCAAAACCGGGAAGACACTTGTCATAATGGCTAAGATGACAGTTATGACTCTGAGGAGTGATGCGTCCCAATTGAAATATTCCGCGAGACCTCCGATAACACCGGCGATTTTCTTATTTTTTTCTGAGCGATAAAGCTTATTCATTCGATCACCTCTGTGAGTACTTTAGTTTGATGGCGCCTGTTAGTGATTCTGAGAAGACGGTGATGTTTTGATCATGTGCCTGATTTGAAGTGAACATCATTTCTTTTTGAATGGTATCATTTTTTTCCTTCAGCATCTCAACATCCATTAATTCATGGGACAGCGAACCAAGATTGCTTTTCAGCTCTGCCTTCACTGCGAGATCGTCCGGAATCGCAAGCTCCACACTTCCAGTCGTTGTTTTTGCATAAATGGAGCGGCAGTCCGATTCTGTAACGTTAATCGCAATATTTCCGTTAAAGCTTTGAACGTCAATGGATTCGCTTTTCCCTCGGAGATCGATCAATCCGTTAATGGTTTCCGCTTCTATCGTTTCGCAGCTGTGGCTGGCGAGCTTAATTTGCCCGTTGGCCGTTTCAGCTATGGCTTTTTCGGCTGTTAAGTGCGAGAACGACAACACGCCGTTTGTCGTTTTCGCTGAGAACTCTTTTACATGTAAATGTTCCCCTCTGACCGGACCGTTAAACAGCTTCACTCGAATCTTATCATACTCCTTCTGAGGAATATACAAAGTGACATTCGTTTTCATCGTCTTTTTCTCAGTACGGATAAAAAATTTATTACCTTTGATTTCACATTCAATATGCTGAAGAAATGCGTGTCTCGCCGCATCCTGGCTGTCAGCGCGATATACCTTCGCCTGGCATTCCGCTCTGATATCGTCATCTTCCCAAGGGACGATATTCACGCTGCCATTGGCAATTTGAAGCTCAACACTGGAAAAGTCAGTATCTTTAAATTGAAAAATGTGCTGAACATCATACGCATGGCCAAAGTTTAAATCAAGGTCAACTTCCTTGACCTTTTTCACAGCAGAATCAATCCAGTCAAACAGCTTGGCTCCTAAAGACGGCTTGCCGCTTTCTTTTTTTGCCGTTGTAAATGGCTCTTCCTCGTCATGAACGTGAACTGAGAGCGCTGTGATTTTCTCTTCTTTTTCCTTGTAGTCGCTGTCAAGCTTTTCAATCAGTGTCAAAGCTTCTTGTGCTGTAAGCTTTCCTTCCTCAACAAGCTTAAGGATTCGTTCCTTTTCTTGCTTCATTACGATCTCCTCCCCATTGTCTACTTATGCTGCACGCAGGACCTTAATGCCCTGAATCACATTCCAAATGATAATGCCAATGACAACTAAGAAATAAATAACCGCTCCCCCAATGATTACAAATACAGGAAGCAAGCTGTCTCCATCAATCGCAACGGCTCCGCCAAGTAAAGCAATAAAAAGGAACAGCCAGCCGACAAACGGAACAATGTGAGAAATAAGAGAGCGTATCGCATGGCGTTTTGTTTCTTTCTCATTTACAACAAAATAAGCGACAATCGGCACAATGATTGGCGCAATGAACACACTGAAATAACAAAGTGATGCAATAATAGCTTGATTACGGTTCAATTCATTCCACACTCCTATTGTAGATTGTCCATGACAAAAGATCAGGGACGTTTTACTTATTTATACGTTTAAAATCTCTTCAGGTTTCAAATTCATTCTTTAGACATGCTCCGATTTACGGAAATTGGATTTTAAAAAGTTTTAGAAGTAGAATCTTCCGGCTATACCGATTACAATATGTAAAAAGCTTACGGCAACCAAGGAGGCTGGACAAGCAATGGAGAAAGATCCCAGTGACTATACAGTAACACAAGAATCAGTGTTAAAGCTGATTCATGAACAAAAAAGAATGAATCGTGAAATGATCGCCGAGCTTGAGCAGATTCACGGACCCTTCCCGATCTCTCACGATATCCAATATATAAAAGTGCTGCTCGACAGCAGCAACACGCATATTGTTCAAGATTTAATGAGTGTAAGTAAGCAGCTGTATAAGAAGACTTTGTAATTGCGGAAAACATATCATTCATTATAACTGAAACAAAGTTAAAGGTTAGATGACAATATCTTGCCTTTTTTGTTTTGAAAAAACAAGTGATTCCCTGGCTGTCACAAAATGATTGTAACAAAAAAAGCCTGCCGGCACATCCAGTTAATGGACTCTGTCGGCAAGCTGTAACTAACAGAAAGAGATAGCCGTTCAAAATTAACGTAACAATTGAAGCACGTTTTGCGGCTGTTGGTTTGCTTGAGCAAGCATCGCTTGAGAAGCTTGAGAAAGAATGTTGTTTTTTGTGAAATCGCTCATTTCTTTCGCCATGTCAACGTCACGAATACGAGACTCAGCAGCAGTCAGGTTTTCACCAGAAGCGCTTAAGTTATTGATTGTGTGCTCTAGACGGTTTTGTACCGCACCAAGTTTAGCACGTTGGTTTGAAACACTTGTAATTGCACTATCGATTTTAACAATCTCAGTGTCAAAACTAAAATCATCTGCTGAAACATCGATACCTTTTACTCCTAAAGTTGTTGCATCCATGTTACCAATTGTAACATTAATATTTTGGCCAGCATTTGCACCAATTTGGAATGTAAATCCTGCTGTTTCACTACCGTCTAAAAGTTTTTTTCCGTTAAATTCAGTACGTTGAGAAATTCCATCGATCTCTTCAGTTAAAGCATCCATTTCATCTTTAATTGCAGTTAAATCTTCAGTTTGCTGTGTACCTGTGTTTCCTGCTTGAACAGTAAGTTCACGCATACGTTGAAGGATTGCATGGGTTTCAGTCAATGCACCCTCAGCTGTTTGAATAAGAGAAATTCCGTCTTGAGAGTTTTTAGAAGCCATTTCAAGACCTCTGATTTGTCCTCTCATTTTTTCAGAAATCGCAAGACCCGCTGCGTCATCTCCCGCACGGTTGATGCGAAGACCAGAAGAAAGTTTCTCCATGTTTTTTGAGCTCGCACTGTTGTTTGAAGACAAACGGTTTAGTGTGTTAAGCGCTGCAATATTGTGGTTGATTCTCATGTGAAAAATACCTCCATGTGTATATGTTTTTGAAATCAAAGACTTCCTTTTCTTTGATTTCTGGCGTATCAGACTCCAATAAAGCTTCTAACCTATGTAGATTCAGTTATTGCTTAAGGATGCCTTTAAGCCCCTTAATAGGGTTTGTCTGCTTAATTTGGAAATCTTCATCCGCCTTTCAATTCATATATCGACAGCAATTTGTAAATGTTTAGGCGTTTTCCCAAAGAAATTTTACCCAAAGACGATTCTAAACCTATTATGCCGTAAAGAAAAAGCTTGCCTGCTAAGTCCAAGGATGGACTTGCTGACAAGCTGTCCCCTCTTAACAGAGGGTTTTAAGATGTAGCTGTTTCTTTCGCTTTCAAGAGCGATTTCATGCGTGTTTTGTCACGTTCGATAACAGGCTTCAAATAACGGCCTGTATATGATTCTTCCACTTCAGTGATTTCCTCAGGCGTTCCTGACGCGACAATGGTTCCGCCCCCGGCTCCGCCTTCCGGGCCCAAATCCACAATGTAATCGGCCGTCTTAATGATATCAAGGTTATGCTCAATAACCAGTACAGTGTCTCCGTTGTCTACCAACCGTTGCAGCACGACAAGAAGCCTGGCGATATCGTCGACATGCAAACCTGTCGTCGGCTCATCTAAAATGTAGAGCGTGCGTCCGGTCGAGCGTTTGTGCAGCTCTGATGCGAGCTTCACGCGCTGCGCTTCTCCGCCTGACAAGGTCGTCGCCGGCTGGCCGAGCGTAATATAACCTAAACCAACATCATAAAGGGTTTGGAGCTTACGTTTGATTTTCGGGATATTTTCAAAGAAAGAAAGAGCATCTTCAACCGTCATATCAAGCACATCAGAGATGCTTTTTCCTTTGTACGTCACTTCAAGCGTTTCACGGTTATAGCGTTTGCCGTGACACACCTCGCATGGAACGTATACGTCAGGAAGGAAGTGCATTTCTATTTTAATAATCCCGTCTCCGCGGCAGGCTTCACATCGTCCGCCCTTCACGTTGAAGCTGAAACGGCCTTTTTTATAGCCGCGGACCTTCGCTTCATTTGTCTGCGCGAATACATCACGAATGTCATCAAATACACCGGTGTATGTCGCAGGGTTGGATCTCGGCGTTCTTCCGATTGGCGCCTGGTCAATGTCAATGACTTTGTCTAAATGATCCAAACCTTTAATCTCTTTATGGCTGCCGGGCTTCGCTTTCGCTTTATGAAGCTTTTGCGCCAGCGCCTTATGCAAAATTTCATTGACGAGTGTACTCTTTCCTGAACCGGAAACACCTGTAACTGCTGTAAACGTCCCAAGCGGGAACTTGGCATTCACTTTTTTCAGGTTGTTTTCTGAAGCACCTTTAATTTCAATGTAACGTCCGTCCGGCTTTCTTCTTTCAGGAGGCAATGGGATAAACTTTTTCCCTGATAAATAGCTGCCCGTTAATGAGTTTGGATCTTCCATCACTTCTTCCGGCGTACCCGCAGATGTCACCTGTCCGCCATGAATGCCGGCTCCCGGTCCAATGTCTATTAAATAATCTGCTGCCATCATCGTGTCCTCATCATGTTCGACAACAATCAGCGTGTTCCCGAGGTCTCTCATATTTTTCAGAGCGCTGATCAAGCGGTCGTTATCACGCTGATGCAGACCGATAGACGGCTCATCTAAAATATAAAGCACACCGGATAAACGCGAGCCAATTTGAGTCGCCAGCCTGATGCGCTGCGCCTCTCCCCCGGACAATGTACCCGCTGCCCTGCTCAATGTCAGGTAATCGAGGCCGACTTTGTCCAGAAAGCTTAAGCGCTCCACAATTTCGCGCAAAATCAAATTGGCGATCTGCATATCCTTCTCAGAAAGGGTGAGATCTTTAAAGAAGGCAAGTGCGTCGGCGACAGACAGCTCGGTAATTTTTCCAATGTGGCGGCCGTCAATCAGTACGGCAAGCGCCTCTTTCTTTAACCGATAGCCTTTGCACGTCGGACAAGATTTCTGAGACATATACTGCTCCATTTGCTCACGGATGAAATCGGAGCCTGTCTCCTTATAGCGTCTTTCAATGTTGCGCAATACGCCTTCAAATTGAATTTCACCTTCGCGGATTTGTCCAAAATCATTTTCATATCGGAAATAAATCAGGTCATCTCCGCTGCCGTACAGCACTTTATCCAGTTGATGCTTCGGCAAATCTTTGACCGGCACATCCATATCAATCCCGTAGTGGGTGCAGACTGCCTCAAGCAGCTGAGGATAATATTGTGAGCTGATCGGTGTCCAAGGGGCAACCGCATTCTCCTTCAATGACAAATCTTGATTGGGGATGACAAGATCGGCATCCACTTCAAGCTTCATTCCGAGACCGTCACACGTCGGACACGCCCCGAACGGACTGTTAAACGAAAACAGACGCGGCTCAAGCTCACCAATTGAAAATCCGCAGTGCGGACAGGCATGATGCTCGCTGAACATCAGCTCTTCCTCACCGATGACATCGATCATAACCCGTCCTTCCCCTAAACGGAGCGCCGTTTCCAATGAATCTGACAGCCGGGCTGCCACGCCTTCTTTCACGACAATCCGGTCAATGACTACCTCAATAGAATGCTTCTTGTTCTTTTCTAATTCGATATCGTCGGAAAGCTCAGCCATCTCGCCGTCAATTCTGACTCTGACATAGCCTTGTTTTCTAATCTGTTCAAGCACTTTGACATGAGCGCCTTTTCGGCCTGAGACAATCGGCGCCAGCACCTGAAGCTTCGTCCGTTCCGGGTATTCCAGAATTCTGTCCACCATTTGCTCGATGGTCTGGGATGTAATCTCAATTCCGTGCTCCGGACAATGAGGCTTCCCTACTCTCGCATATAAAAGACGCAGATAATCATAAATCTCAGTTACCGTACCGACAGTAGACCTCGGATTGCGGCTCGTTGTTTTCTGATCAATGCTGATGGCGGGAGAGAGCCCCTCAATTGCATCCACATCAGGCTTATCCATTTGCCCTAAAAACTGGCGGGCATAAGCAGACAGCGACTCGACATACCGTCTCTGTCCTTCAGCATATATCGTGTCAAAGGCAAGGGAGGATTTACCTGATCCGGACAAACCCGTGACAACAACAAGCTGATCTCTCGGAATCGTTACATCTATATTTTTCAGGTTATGCGCCCTGGCTCCCTTCACCTCTATCCGATCCATAGCCATTTGTTCATCATCCTTCCGCTTTTAGCTCTAAAAGTAAATCGCGAAGCTCCGCGGCTCTTTCAAAGTCAAGCGCCTTGGCGGCTTCCTTCATTTCATGCTCCATCTGTTCAACGACTTTCTGGCGTTCTTTCTTCGTCATTTTCGACAGCTTCGGCGCGGCTTTTGTTTTGTATTCCGCTTTATCCTCAGCTGCTACTGTGGCACGAATGACATCGCGAATTTCTTTATTTATTGTTTTCGGCGTAATGCCGTGCTCTTCGTTAAACCGCTCCTGCTGCTCGCGGCGGCGTTTTGTTTCATTAATCGCAATTTCCATAGACTTTGTTATTTTATCGGCGTACATAATGACGCGGCCTTCCGCATTTCTCGCTGCCCGTCCAATGGTCTGGATCAGCGAACGCTCCGAACGAAGGAAACCTTCCTTATCCGCATCCAAAATCGCAACAAGGGATACTTCGGGAATGTCCAAACCTTCCCTCAGCAGGTTGATGCCGACAAGCACATCGTACTTGCCAAGGCGAAGGTCGCGGATAATTTCAATCCGTTCAAGCGTTTTGATCTCAGAATGCAGATAGTTTACTTTAATGCCGATTTCCTTTAAATAATCGGTCAGATCCTCTGACATCTTCTTCGTCAAAGTTGTCACAAGCACCCGTTCATTCCGCTCGATTCTTGTTTGAATTTCGCCGATCAAGTCGTCAATCTGGCCTTCGATTGGACGTACGTCAATAAGCGGGTCAAGAAGCCCCGTCGGACGAATGATCTGTTCGACCATTTCATCTGTATGTTCAATCTCGTACGGCCCTGGTGTTGCTGATACATACACGATATTGTGCATATGCTTTTCAAATTCCTCAAAACGAAGCGGACGGTTATCAAGCGCTGATGGAAGCCGAAAGCCGTGATCCACGAGCACCTGTTTCCGCGCCTGGTCTCCGTTAAACATGCCGCGCACCTGAGGAATTGTCACATGCGACTCATCCACCACGATCATAAAATCGTCTGGGAAATAATCAAGAAGCGTATACGGCGTTGAACCTGGAGGCCGCAGAGTCAAATGTCTTGAATAGTTCTCGATGCCGGAGCAGAACCCCATTTCACGCATCATTTCAAGATCATATCTTGTCCGCTGCTCTAAACGCTGCGCTTCAAGCAGCTTGCCGTTTTCGTGCATGACCTTCAGCTGCTCCTCAAGCTCTTTCTCGATATTTTGAATCGCCTTCTCCATTTTCTCGGCCCGCGTTACGAAGTGGGATGCCGGGAAAATCGCAACATGATCTCGGTCGCCGAGAATTTCTCCTGTCAGCGCATCCACTTCCCGAATCCGTTCAATTTCGTCACCGAAAAATTCAACTCTGACACAATGCTCATCACGGGATGCCGGAAAAATTTCCACTACATCCCCGCGCACACGAAATGTACCGCGCTGAAAGTCGATATCGTTGCGGGCATATTGGATGTCTACAAGTTTTCTGAGCAGCTCGTTGCGCTCAATTTCCATTTCACTCCGCAGTGACACAACCATTTCCCGGTATTCCTCAGGCGAACCGAGGCCGTATATACAAGACACACTCGCAATAATAATGACATCTCTGCGCTCAAACAAAGCTGATGTGGCGGAGTGTCTCAGTTTATCAATTTCATCATTAATACTAGCGTCTTTCTCTATAAATGTATCCGTTTGAGGCACATACGCCTCCGGCTGATAATAATCATAGTAGCTGACAAAATACTCGACAGCATTGTTCGGAAAAAATTCCTTGAACTCACTGTAAAGCTGTCCAGCAAGGGTTTTGTTATGGGCAATCACGAGAGTCGGCTTATTGACTTCTTTAATCAAATTAGACACCGTAAATGTTTTCCCAGTTCCTGTCGCACCCAGCAGAGTCTGATGCTTCTTGCCCTCCTGAATTCCTTTCACAAGCTTTTCAATGGCTTTCGGCTGATCTCCCTGGGGCTGATATTTCGAGACTAACTCAAAGCGATCTTTCACAAAAATAAGCCTCCGTTTCTTTAACGAAATCTTCCTATAGATATAGTAACACAATGGAAAGCAAAATCACCAAAAATACGAACTAAAGTTCGGTGGTTTTTTATTTCCAGCTGTTTTTGTGTATAAAAAACCTGCTTTTAAATCGTAAAAGCAGGCATTCAGTCTTTATATTCATTATGTCCGATTTATTCTTCTTTTTTCTCTGCAGCTTTTTTGGCCATATACAGTCCCCCAGCCACAAGAGACACAACATCCAATCCTACAATAAAATACGTTTCTGTATAGCCTTTTAAATAAGAGGCAAACAGCAATGCAGCTGTTAAAGCGATCGCCACATAATGATTAAAGGTGACTCTAGTAAATAGAACAACAAGCATAAAAGGGAAAAACAATGCAAAAACGGCTTTTGTAATCAACAAAAACCCTCCTCAGGGATTCTTCATCTGATCTGATTATAGTAAAAAATGAAGAATCGGACAATCGTGCATTCGCTCCCTCTGCTACACCATACCCCTTTTCAGCCAAAATCAATCACCATATTTGCATTTTGGTGCCGGTCAAAACTTATTCCATGGTGCCGCTGTTCTAATCAGCGGCACTTTTTTTATTACATCATCAAGTCCGCCGCCAGATTCCGAGAATAAGAGAAAATAGGCATACAGTACCAGTACGGCCGCATTTTTCAGGATAATATAACCAACTTAACTATTCATTTTATTTAGGACTTTCTGCGTTTGACAGCATTTTCCTGAAAAACTACAATTGAATGATAGTGTTTACTATCATTTTTTTAAACACAGGCTCCGCAATAAAAAGACTAGAGAGAAAAACAAAATGAATGAAGAAAAGAGGGGTTTCAAATATGTATTCTGTTTTATTTCGCCAGGCAGAAGAGTCCAGCCAGCTGGCTGGAGCAAAAGGAATGAATTTGATTAAATTGACCAAACACGGTCTTCCTGTTCCGGACGGGTTTATTATTCAAACGAATGCGCTCGCACGTTTTATGGAGGACAACCAGCTTCAAGAGACTAGCGAAAACGTCGAAAGCGGGATCATTTCCGGAACATTTTCGGATGAGCTGAAAAATGAGCTGACTAGTTCCTTTTATAAGCTTAGAGAATCATATCGATCCGTAGCCGTGCGTTCTTCGTCTGCCTCGGAAGATTTAGAAGGCGCCTCATTCGCGGGTCAATATGAAACCTACTTAAATATCAAAACAGAGGAAGAGTTTCTGGCTAAAGTGAAAGAATGCTGGGCCTCATTTTTTTCTGGGCGGGTCAGCAGCTATAAGAAAAAAATGAACAATCAAATCGCAGAGCCGTTAATGGGAATAGTCGTTCAGGGGCTGATCGATTCAGAAATGTCAGGTGTTATCTTCAGCCGCAACCCTGTTACCCATGATGATAGAGAGCTTTTAATCAGCGCCAGCTACGGGTTGGGTGAAGCTGTTGTTTCAGGAAGTGTTACCCCAGACACGTTCATTGTTAATAAATCTTCGTTTGAGATTCAGAAAGAAATAGGTGCAAAGGAAATCTACATGGAGTCTGCGGCAGAAGGAATTGCTGAAAAAGAAACGAGTGAAGACATGCGCAGCCGTTTTTGCCTTACAGATGAACAAGTGATTGAATTGGCTGAAATCACAAAAAAAACCGAAGACCTGTACGGATATCCTGTCGATATAGAATTTGGAATTGCTGATCATCAAATATACCTTCTGCAAGCTCGCCCGATTACAACCATTGATCAGGACAAAAAGGCGGCAGAAGAAAAACGCAGCTTCATGATTACCGACGCTGATATGAATGATTTCTGGCTTAACATGGAGTCTAATATTGAAGGTCCGGTGAGTCCGTTATTTTCATCCTTCATCGTGCCGGCATTGGAATATGGCTTGAAGAAGAGCATGCAAAAGTTTCCGATTGGTGTAGTTGTTGATGAAGTAAAACTTTATCGCGGACATATTTATTCCAAAAACCAAGGCGGACAGCAGCCTCCTTCTGAAGACTGTGGCAAAGAGCTTTTCCCGATTTTATCGGAGCATATGTATGACATCATCAATCACACATACCTCCCTTTTTACCGGACACTGGACCAGCTCGCACAAACTGAGCATACCGCAGAAAGCGCACTGGATGCTTTTCAAAAACTAAAGGCCTTTTATCTCACGGCTTATGAAGAGCACTTCAATATCGTTTTCCCGCAAATCCTTTTAACAAACAAACTGCAAGCGATGTATCAGGACATTCAAGGAGAGTCCGAAAACGCTCATTTTTACGAGATGCTGACAGGAAAAATGAACAAATCACTGGAAACGGACCGTTGCTTATGGTTATTTTCTGTGGAAGTTCAGGAGAACCCGAACCTTTTGGCCATTTTTGAAAACAACAAGCCTGAACAGCTCCAGGAGAAATTGGAACAAACAGGTGAGGGAAGACACTTCCTGAAGAACGTCCATGAATTCTTGCAAGAATACGGATGGAGATCTGTTAAAAGTCATGATCTGATTGAACAAATCTGGGTGGAAAATCCGTATTTCGCTCTGGCCAATATTCAAAATTATGTCCGTAATGGCTATCATTTTGACAATGAATTTCAGAAAACGAAAGAAAAACGAGAGAAATTATACAATGAATTCTTGGAAAACATAGAAGATCCCGGTTTACGCACCGAATTTGACCGCTATTATCAATGGACACTGAACTCTGCAAATATAAAAGATGATCACCACTTTTATATTGATGCCATGCTGGATGCCAAGGCGAGAATCTTTTTGCTGAAGATAGGTGAATTGCTGGCGGAAAACGGTGTCATTCAAGATCGTGAGGACCTTTGGTTCTTATATGACGACGAAGTGGAACAAGCGCTTCTTCACCCTGTATCCCTGCAAGAAAAGGCTGAAAAACGCAGACAGATTTTTCATGAGTATGAGCTAGCCCAAGCCCCGGCCTATCTCGGCACCCCGACAAAAGAACAGCTCAAAGCTGCTGAAGAAATTGTCGGCGCTGTGATAGAGGATGAAAAAAACACAGAGAATCATATTTTTGGCATTGCGGCATCAAGCGGCATTGCGACAGGTCCGGTGAAAATCATTCGGGACGCCAATGAATTTTCTCAATTCGCGCCTGGGGCCGTACTCGTTTGCAAGATGACCACACCGCTATGGACCAGCCTGTTTCAAGACGCCAAAGCAATAATTACAGACACAGGCGGCATTTTGTCTCACGCTGCGATTATTGCCCGTGAATACGGCATTCCAGCCGTTCTCGGCACACGCACGGCAACCGAAAGACTGCGAGACGGTGACATCATCACTGTTGACGGAAGCAGCGGCAAAATCACAGTTGTCAGCCGGTCCTGATGCGTCCCCCTCTTTCTTATACAAGCGGGGCGGGTGTATACTTGTCCTGCCAGTATATTCGTGAGGTGAAACGTATTGAGACCGACAAACAAGAGAATCCTTGACGCTGCCATGCAGCTGCTCGTCAAAAAAGGATATCGCGCAACGACTACAAAAGAAATTGCAGAAAAAGCAAATGTAAGTGAAGCGACGATTTTCAGGAACTTTAAAAACAAACAAGGACTAGTTGAGGCTTTGCTTTCTCAGCATTCTTCAAACAGAGGCAGCATTTTGGAACAAACAGAAGGGGATTTGTACAAAGACCTGCTTCATATCGGAACCTGTCTCTTGGAGGAGCTCGAACATAGAAAAGATATCATTAAAATCAGCTTTCGTGAACCGGCCATGTTTCAGGATGTCATTAACCACGTCACTGAATATCCCCAATCTATGAAACAGCTATTGGTTGATTATCTCAAAACGATGGGTGAGAAAGGGGTTATTCAGACAGGAAATGAAGCGGAGCATGCCGACGTGTTCATGTCGATTATCTTCGGTTATTTCATTCACCGTCTCCACTTAGGAGACCGGGTCATATCAATGCCCCAGGAAAAAATGCTGGAGCACAGCACAGCTCTATTTGTCAAAGGAATTTCTGCTGATTAACTCCTTGGCATAATAAAAAGGAGGATCCCAATGAGCTCAAGAAAAGAATGGGCGCTGATCGTCTCGCTATTATTGGGGGCCATTCTGGTTCCCATTAATTCAACGATGATCGCGGTCGCGCTCTCATCTATCTCCCATACGTATAACGAGTCCATCGCAAGCATCACTTGGGTGGTTACCGTTTATTTAATCGTGATGGCAGTCACACAGCCGATTGCAGGAAAGCTCGGTGACATGTACGGCAATAAAACAATGTACTTATGGGGAGTCGGCCTTTTTCTAATCGCATCTCTAGGCTGCGCCCTTTCACCGAGTCTGCTCCTGTTAATTGTCTTTCGGGCATTGCAGGCTGTCGGCGGGGCATTGCTTACGCCAAACAGCATTGCCATTATCCGGCATGTTGTTTCTGAAAAACGCCTACCGAAAGTGTTTGGATTTTTCGGACTGGGTGCGGGACTTGGTGCAGCACTCGGGCCTTTTATCGGCTCTATACTGATTGACAGCTTCAGCTGGCATTCGATTTTTTGGGTCAACATCCCGTTCCTCGCCATTGCTTTATTTACGGCATTAACGATGTTTCCTCAATATAAAGAAAATAAATCTGACGCGCCGCTGGATATCATCGGCTCTCTCTTGCTTGCAGGCAGCATCGTTTCAATTATCCTGCTGACGAAAAATGAGGCTCCATGGGGATATGCGGTATACAGTGTATTGATACTTCTTTTTGTTCCGCTTTTTTTCAGAAGAGAAAAACGTACCCAGCACCCCATCATTGACTTTGAACTGTTTAAAAGCTCAACCTTTACAAATGCGAATCTATCAGTCTTGTTAAGCAATTTGATGATGTATGCCGTCTTATTGATTATGCCGTTATTTATGACGAGCCAATTTGGGCTTAATACGTCTAACAGCGGGATGGCGCTTTCTGTATTTTCGATCTTCATGTCAGCCAGCAACTGGGTGGGCGCGCAGCTCCATCACAAATGGGGAGCAAAAAAAATCATTTTTCTTTCATTTGCCATGATGGCTGGTGCGAATCTATTATTTTTTCTGTTAAGCAGCTCGCATTCTGTCTTGTTCCTCATGCTCTCTCTTATCCTTGGCGGGCTCGCTTCCGGAGTCGGTCTGACCAGCATGCAGGTTTCATCCCTTGCCACAGTAGACCCCGGTATGTCAGGAGTGGCATCCGGGATTTTCTCGACCTTCCGTTATTTCGGAAGCATCATTTCATCAGCCTTAATTGGCCTGATTTCGGGATATCACATCCTATTTATGATTCTCTTTGCTGTATCCATCATCGGCGTTTTTGTTTCATTGGGCATCAAATCTGATGAAACGGCACGGATAGAAAAAAACTCAGCGTAACACAAAACAGCCCGGCATCGCATCTTCCTGCGGTGCCGGGCTGCCTTTTATGATCCAGAAGCGGCTGCTTCGTCTTCACGGTCATCCTTTACGAAGAGGATGCCCAATTCATGATGTTCTCCTTCATAAGAAGCTCGTTGGTCAAAACGAATTTCTCCATTCAAACCGATAATTTCAAGCTTCACATATGCACGATTATGCTGAAGCGCTTCATAGAAATCAGAAACGTTCTTAACCGGTATGCCATTGACTTTCGTTATGATTTCCCCGATTTTCAATTCCAGATCCTCAGCCGGCGTATTTGGGATAATTCCAAGCACCATTAAGCCCTGATCCCTTTTCGAGAAATAAAACGGAGCCGCGTTATCATTCACTCTTTGCTTTATGGACAGAAAAATGCGCCCTAACAAAGCAGTACAGACCGCTGCACCCGCAAGCGGCGTCCACAGTAAGCTCGCTGCACCGAGAACTGCGACGGCAAGACCGAGAATACAAACGCGTTTCGCTGTGACCCTTATACTCGTTTCGGGCAGCGATCCCTGTACCCTTTGTCCAAATCCGACAAAGTAAGGAACCCATAGAAAATGGAATGAGCCGCCGGGAACAGTAAACACGGGCCACCAGCTAAGGTGCGATTCTAAACCATTACCGGGCACGAGAAGGAACAGCGGCAAAAGCCAAACCCGGTTTGCCAGCTGCTGTCCGATCGGCAAACCGCGGCTGCTTACGACAAGTGCCGGTGATGTTCTCACATGCGCAGAACGATAAGCAACCGCTCCTTCAGTGATAATCAGCAAACCTAGAAACACAGCCACAGCCGGCCAAACAACTGCAAATCCTTGCGGAAATCTCTCCAGAAAGGGCTCCGCCTGATATATTTGCAGTCCAAAACCTATCAGCATACTCACACTGACGATATATGCAGCAGACATCCAGTTTGCGCGAAGAGTGAACGCTGCCGCTGCAGTGATAACGGCAATAATCGCAAGTAAACCGAGAGGAATCGATATTCCGAGTCCACCTAAAATAACTGACAAAAGAAGACCTGGAATCAGTCCCTTTGTATATGTAAATTTCAGATCATCATAAATATCTGCTATTCTTGTATGAAAGGTTTTTCGTTCCCGTTTGATTCTTACATAGCCGAAAGCCAGGGTTATGATGATAAAAAACCAGAAAAGCGGGTGTAAGAAGAACAAGCCCGCGCTTTTTAACAGTTCAATTCCCCATTGAACAGACACTATCTCTCACCGCCTCAAGCCAAACATGTTACTCATATTCTATCAAATATTAAATGGCTTGGATATCCTCAGGAGAGTTTATCTCTCTTGCGTCATCCACAGCGTGACATTCGATAGTGAAAAATCCTTTAAATAGTGGTTGACATCCACATCCAATAACCCGCTGATTAGATGCATCGACCTTTTTATATCTGTCAGATTAATTCCTAATCGCTTATGGTTTTTCATTAAGTAGTTAAAATAATGTTTGGCGCATTCCTCATTAATGTCATTTACTGATTCGACATTGGTGTAATTGACCAAATATCTGCTGAACAGCATAAGAAGACTTAGTGCTTTTGTAGCTGAAAATGTTACGTCTTGTGTTCTGTCTTTTAATTGTTCCACTAATTCATAATATTTTTTTTCACGCACAATACTTGCCCTCTTCAATTGTGAACCCCCATTTTCTTTATACAGATAAGCACGGGCCAGTATAAGCAGCAGTACTGGAGTGCTAACAAGCATTCTCGCTAACGTTACTCTTTAAATACCTGTCGTTCAGCTGCCATTAACCTGATTACTGTTCTTTTTAGAACCTTCTTATATTGTATGAAGTAAACAAAGACTAGGCAACTTGCAAAAGTTTCATTTTAAATGCATATTAACTCGTTAGAAAGTCTCTCTCATATATTGATATCGGGTAATAACAGTCCTTTATAAATGTTTATTTGTGAAAATTTTTTTAATTTCTTGTCAAAAACTCATTTTTTATGTGACTTATGATCCATAATCTCTTTAAGCACAAAGAAACAGGAGATGGAATACCATCTCCTTTAATTGACAAATAATGATTTCAATGCTGTTTGAAGCTGCAAATCATTTTTTTCATCTGATTTTTTCTTTTCTATCTGCTGATTTAATGTCTCTGCAGTGCGAGTGTCAATCACACCGGTTTTATTCAGCTTGTTTTGATCCTGAAAAGCCATAACCGCTTTTTTCATGTCTTTGCTGAAATAGCCATCCTCACGTCCCGGATCAAAGCTGAGACCTTTTAACAATACCTGCGCATGCTTGACGTCTTCATTGTTCATGTCCACTTTAAGCGGCTCTTTCAGCTGTAAGGGCCCGGCGGAAAAATAATCGGGCTGCTTAATCGCAATGGTCGGTTCAATTCCTTTCTTATGAATCCAGTTTCCATTTGGCGTCAGCCACTTGTAAAGCGTTAATTTGATGTTGCTGCCGTCCCCCATTGGCACAGCCTGTTGAACCGTTCCCTTTCCAAAAGACGTATCGCCTACAACATCATAATGGCCAGCTTCCTTTAATGCGCCGGCAAGAATTTCTGATGCAGAGGCACTTCCTTTATCCGTAATCACATTGACAGGGTACGCTTTTTTATGGGTCAATGTTGAAAAATAACGTTTTTTATCTCCATTGCGTTCAGCAATCTGAATATACGGCTGGTCCTTTGTAACGAAATGCTTAAGAATTTCTTCCACACTTTGAAGATATCCGCCCGGGTTGCCGCGTACATCAATGACAAGTCCTTCTATTTCTTTTTTCTCAAGCTCCCTTAGCGCTTTTGCAAAATCCTCTGCGGTGTGCTCAGAAAAAGTAGAGATGGCAATATACCCGACAGAATGCCCCTGTACTTTTTTCTCTGATGCAAAAACCGTTTCGAGCGGAATCTCAGCTCTCTTGATCCGGAATGACAGCTGCTTCTTCGTTCCAGGCCGCTGAATCTTCATTGAAACGCTGGACCCTTTTTTTCCTCTTATTTTTAACACAGCGTGGTTTAAATCCTTGCCGGCCATCGATTCTCCATTGATGCTGATAATTTCATCATTAGGCTTCAACCCGGCTTTTTCCGCTGGCGATTTCTTGAATGGGGAAACAATAATAATTTTGCCGTCTTCCATGCCAACCTCAGCCCCGATGCCTTCAAATGAGGAATCAAGAGAATCAGAAAATTGCTTAGCTGTCTGCTTGTCCATGTAAACAGAATAAGGATCATTTAGCGTAGACAGCATTCCCTGGATGGCTCCCTCGAGCAGCTTTTCTCTATCTACTTTTTCTACGTACTCATTCGAAATTAACTCATACGCTTTTTCGATTTTGTCCATAGCTTTATCCCGTTCAGAGTCAGCTTGGGCCGTCGCGGGAACTGCTGCAGTCTGGGGCTTATCCATCTCAAGCAGGTTGATTCCCGCATATACACCGGCGCCTCCGAACAGCATGCTCCCTGCTGCTATCACAGCCATTATTTTTTGATTCATCCTTTACTCCTCCTGTATGCCAGACTGTCTTTACCAAAACCTAGAGATAGTATATGTAAAGGATGGAGATTTCATGTAATCATAGAAGAAAAAGAAGGCAAATGAAAAGCCGTCCCGAAAGCGGGACGGCTTTTTCACTTTATACTCGCAAAAACTTGCGGATGGAAGTCAGACTTCCCCATACTCCAATTACTGCGCCGATTGCAATCAGCACTAGCGAAACTTGGAATACAAATGGATTATAAGGAAGAAGAGAGACAAATGATCCTTGAACCTTTGGAACGACCCATCCGATGACGTATTGGTAAGTGCTCAGCACCAGTGCAATCGGTATCACAGAACCGAATACGCCTAGCAGCAATCCTTCAAGGAAAAACGGCCAGCGAATAAACCAGTTTGTCGCGCCGACAAGCTTCATGATTTCAATTTCTTTTCTTCTTGCGAAAATTGTAATTTTAATGGTGTTGGAAATTAAGAACATCGCCGTAAATACCAGGCCGATAATTAACGCGATTCCAATGTTGCGGGAAACGCCGACCACTTTAAACAAACGGCTGACCTCTTCTTTTCCATAAGTGACTTTATAAACATGATCCATTTTTTCGATCTTTTTCGCCACGTTCGGCGTATCATGCGGATCTGTCGTTTTGACGACAAACGCATCATTAAGCGGGTTTTCCTGATCCTTCATTGTCAGAGATTTTCCGCTGTCACCAAAACTGTCAACCAACTGGTCAAGCTCTTTTTCTTTAGATGAAAAAGTGACACTCTGAATGCCCTTCAGTTCCTTAATATCGTTCTGAAGCTTGTCCTGCGCCTTCTGATCTGCAGTCAGATCAATCAACACTTTGATTTCGACTTGCTTTTCTGCATTCGTGGCCATGTTATTCAAATTCAGCATAATCACTAAAAACACGCCGACTAAAATCAGCGTAACGGTTACAGCACTAATGGACGCAAATGTCATCCATGTGTTTCTCCCGAGAGATTTAAAACTCTCACGCAAGTGGCGCCCGAGAATTTTAATCATATGAACCATACTCCCCTCTTGACTCATCACGCACAATGATACCATCTTCGATTGCAATGACACGTTTCTTCATGGTGTTTACAATTTCTTTATTATGTGTCGCCATCACGACTGTTGTCCCGCGGTTGTTAATTTCCTCCAGCGTCTTCATGACTTCCCAGGACGTATCCGGATCAAGGTTTCCTGTCGGTTCATCAGCAATGACAACATCAGGGTTGTTCACAATTGATCTGGCAATAGATACACGCTGCTGCTCCCCGCCTGAAAGCTGGTCAGGAAATTGTCGCGCTTTATGCTTCAGCTGCACGAGATCAAGCACTTCAAGCACCCGTTTCTTAATGACAGACGGCTGTTCTCCAATCACTTCAAGGGCAAATGCCACATTTTCAAAAACAGTAAGTTTCGGAAGAAGCTTGAAATCCTGAAAGACAACGCCTATTTTGCGGCGCACGAAAGGAATCTCTTTTTCTTTAATTGTCGCGAGATCTTTATGATTGATTAAAATTTGTCCTTTTGTCGGTTTTTCTTCTCTGTAAATCATTTTAATAAAAGTAGATTTACCCGCTCCGCTCGGACCAACAACATACACAAACTCGCCGGGATGGATGGTAACAGAAATCCCATTGAGCGCTTTTACGCCGTTCGGATAGGCTTTATATACTTCCTTCATCTCTATCATGAAATCACCTAATCTTTTATATCATTTTATCTATCACACGGTCATACTCTTCGAATGCATTCGACAATTTATGACCCATTCATTTGTAAAAAGATGAAAAATCTGAAAGTTCCCTTTTTCAATACACTTCATTATACGTCAAATTTAGACATAATACTATTACAGTTTCTTTTCATTCATATTGTCAAAGCATAAAAACATCCTTGCCGGCACTCAGCAAGGATGTTTTTATCTTACTTTTTTTCTGACAGCCATTTGGCAATAACAGCGGCTTCGTTATCATCTACAAGCCCCTTTGGCATATTGCCGCGGCCGTTTTTAATAATGCCTTCAATTTTGTGTTCATCGTATTTGCCTCCGACCTCTTGGAGATTAGGCCCTGACACACCTTCTAAATCCTTGCCGTGGCAGCCTACGCAGCTTTGCTGATATAATTCTTCTCCTTCAGATGCAGTGGCTTCCGTCTTGCTGCCGGTGTCTGTCTTCTCTTCTTTTGCATCGTTTGATCCGCAGGCAGCCAACAGAACAGAAAGCGCAAATCCAAGCATTAGTATCGATAACTTTGATTTCATGTTGAGAAGCACAACTCCTTTACGATCTCTTCCATATTATAACCTCGTTTAAGCGCGTTTGAAACCCTCGCCCAGCACCTCGCTCGCGTCTGCTACAATCACAAAAGCTGACTCATCAATCTGTTTGACGATTTGTTTCAATTTGGTGAATTCAGTTTGCCCAACCACGCACATTAAAATCGGACGGTCATCGTCAGTATATCCGCCGACTGCAGAAATTTTTGTCACGCCTCTGTCAATCTTCTGTAAGACAGCCTCCTTGACAGCCTGCTCCTGCTTTGTAATGATGAGTGCCATTTTTGAGCGATTAAAGCCGACTTGCACAACATCAATGGTTTTGCTGGACACATAGACGCCAAGCATGGCATATAAGCCTTGCTCAATATTAAATACGATCATAGCCGTAACAACAATCATTCCGTCAATGATGGCGAGGCACTTCCCCAATGACAGACCGGAGTACTTATGAATGATCTGTGCAGCCAAGGCTGTACCTCCCGTCGAACCTTTCCCTAAGTACACAATACCAATTCCGATACCTATCCCGACACCGCCAAAAATCGCCGCCAAGAGTTCATGATGAGTGGCGGGCTGAATATCCCTTGTCAAAAACACTACTAGCGGCAAAAACACAGAACCTGCAAGTGTCTTTAGTCCAAATTTCCCGCCGAGCAAAATGACGCCAGCAATAAATAAAGGGATATTAATAATCCACTGTACATACGCTGCTTCAAAACCATATGATTGTAAAATCGTACTGATCCCGCTGACACCGCCGGCGGCAATCTTGTTCGGAAGCAAAAATACATTAAAGGACACGGCCGTAATCGCTGCTCCTAACAATATGTATACATAATCCCGCAAAATCCACAATGTTTTATTCCGTACGTCCATCATATATCCTCCGTTTCTTCCAATGCTCTCCGATAGCATTTTAATCCTTCCCTGATTAGATGTAAATAACACCCAAATACAGTGGTAATATGCTAAAGCAGCAGTGAAATCAAGGATATAAGGAATAAAAAAACACACCCGTATGCATCAGGTGTGTTTTTCAGCTTATGAAAGCTTAGAACGGAGGTAGGCATCAATGAACGTATCAATGTCACCATCCATTACAGCTTGAACGTTCCCCATTTCTGTATTGGTCCGATGGTCTTTTACCATGGAATACGGATGGAATACATAAGAACGGATTTGGCTGCCCCAGCCGATTTCTTTTTGTTCACCGCGAATTTCATCCAGCTCTGCCTGCTGCTCTTCAATTCTGCGCTGATACAGCTTGGCCTTCAGCATTTTCATGGCTCTTTCACGGTTTTTAATTTGTGAGCGCTCCGTTTGGCATGTCACAACTACGTTCGTCGGCAAGTGAGTAATCCGAACGGCTGAATCCGTCGTATTGACGTGCTGTCCGCCCGCGCCGCTTGCACGGTACGTGTCAACTTTAATATCCTCCGTACGAATATCAATATCAATTTCATCGTTAAATTCAGGCATGACTTCACATGAAACGAAAGATGTGTGGCGGCGGCCTGATGAATCAAATGGTGAGATCCGCACAAGACGATGGACACCTTTTTCTGCTTTGAGATACCCGTAAGCGTTGTGTCCTTTGATGAGCAATGTCACTGACTTGATTCCAGCCTCGTCACCTGGAAGGTAATCGAGTGTTTCTACTTTAAAGCCGCGGCGCTCTCCCCATCTTGTATACATTCTAAGAAGCATAGAGCCCCAGTCCTGTGACTCTGTACCGCCAGCACCAGGGTGCAGTTCTAAAATCGCGTTATTTTTATCATACGGCTCGCTGAGAAGAAGCTGAAGCTCAAACTCATTGAACTCTTTTGTTAATGATTTTAGTTCTTTTTCAAGCTCAAGCTGGAGATCAGTGTCCGGCTCTTCTTTCAAAAGATCATGAGTCATTTGTAATTCTTCGTGAGATTCATTCAATTTTTTATACGAATTGACATAATCCTTTAAACCGTTTGCTTCATTTATAACCGTTTGAGCTTTTTGCTGATCATTCCAGAATTCCGGATCAGCCATTTGTTCATCTAGCTCAGCAATGCGAGCCTCCTTTGATTCGAGGTCAAAGAGACCCCCTAAAGTCCGCTAAACGAGAAGCCATATTTTCGAGCTCTGCTCTGATTTCTGATAATTCCATTTCATTCACCTCATTAAAAGATCCGCAGGCGCCTGCAGGCGCCGCGGTCAGTAAACTTGCCGGAGCGAACTATTCAGTACGGCCGCAGCAATTTTTATATTTTTTCCCGCTTCCGCAGTGGCATGGGGCATTTCGGCCGATATCAACCACTTTGCGAACCGGTGCTTTCTTTGCTTTTTTGTTATCGTCGCCTTCTTGCGGCTGATGAGCTGTTGTTTGGCCTTGTACAACCTCTTCACGCTCCAGATTGTTTTCAATCTCAGCTTTCATCACAAATTTTGCGACCTCGTCCTCTATTGATTCAATCATATGCTCAAACATCGCAAAACCTTCCATTTGATACTCACGAAGCGGGTTCGTCTGCGCGTAAGCACGAAGGTGAATCCCTTGGCGGAGCTGATCCATCGCATCAATATGATCCATCCATTTAGAATCAACGGCACGAAGAACGATAACTTTTTCGAATTCGCGCATTTGCTCTTTGCCGAATTGCTCTTCCTTCTCATTATATTTTGTGATGATACGATCCATAATGAGCTCAAGCATTTCATCCGGTTCTTTACCGAAGATATCGCTCTTCTCAAGCGCACCTTCATCAAGATAAGTTGTGTTGATAAGATCAACGAGACCGTCAAGCTTCCACTCCTCAGGAAGCTCTTCTCTTGGCGTATAGGCTGCAATTGCGCGTTCGAGAGAAGACTTGATCATATTTTCAACGATTTCACGCAGGTTTTCAGAGTCAATGACTTCAAAGCGCTGCTTATAAATGACCTCACGCTGCTGGCGGAGAACATCATCATATTGCAGAAGCTGTTTACGCGAATCGAAGTTATTGCCTTCGACGCGTTTTTGAGACGATTCAACCGCGCGAGATACCATTTTGCTTTGGATTGGAGTAGAGTCGTCCATGCCGAAGCGGTCGAGCATCGCCATTGTCCGCTCAGCTCCGAATCTGCGCATCAATTCATCTTCCATAGAAAGATAAAATTGAGTGATCCCCGGGTCTCCCTGACGTCCGGAACGACCTCGAAGCTGATTGTCAATCCGGCGTGATTCATGTCGTTCTGTTCCGACAACAGCGAGTCCGCCAAGCTCTTTTACACCTTCGCCAAGCTTAATGTCCGTTCCGCGCCCCGCCATGTTAGTCGCAATCGTCACTGCGCCTTTTTGGCCGGCCTCTTCAATGATCTGCGCTTCACGTTCATGGTTTTTGGCATTTAACACTTGATGCGGAATTCCTTTGTTTTTAAGCAGCTTAGAAATCAATTCAGATGTTTCAACGGCAACCGTACCGACTAGAACAGGCTGTCCCGTCATGTAACGCTGTGCGACATCCTCCGCAACTGCCTTAAACTTTCCTTCCATCGTGCGGTAAATTAAATCCGGGCGGTCATCACGGACAACTGGCCTGTTGGTAGGGATCGTGACAACCTGCATGTTGTAGATGTTGCGGAATTCTTCTTCCTCTGTCTTAGCCGTACCCGTCATACCGGCAAGTTTTTCGTACATCCGGAAGTAGTTTTGGAACGTAATCGTCGCCAAGGTCATGCTTTCGTTTTGAATCTCAAGCCCTTCCTTCGCTTCAATCGCCTGGTGAAGCCCCTCACTGTAGCGGCGGCCTTTCATCAGACGTCCCGTGAAGGAATCAACAATAACAACCTGTCCGTCTTCCACTACATAGTCAACGTCCTTTTGCATCGCAACGTGAGCTTTTAAGGCCTGGTTGATATGGTGGTTGAGCGCGACATGCTTCACATCAAAGAGGTTATCGATGCCGAACGCTTTTTCCGCCTTCGTCATTCCTTCTTCAGTAAGCTGTACAGCTTTTGTTTTGATATCGTACGTGTAATCCTTCTCCGCTTTTAACGTGCGGACAAAAGCATTTGCCTGTACGTACAGCTTAGTGGATTTTGCAGCTTGTCCAGAAATGATAAGCGGTGTTCTCGCTTCATCAATTAAAATAGAGTCAACTTCATCTATTACCGCAAAATGAAGCGGGCGCTGAACCATCTGCTCTTTATAAAGAACCATATTGTCACGCAAATAGTCGAAGCCAAGCTCATTGTTTGTGGAGTAAGTAATGTCAGCGGCATAAGCTTCCCGTTTTTCATCCTTTGACATTGAGTTTAAATTCAAACCGACAGTCAGACCGAGAAACTCAAAAATTTTCCCCATTTGCTCAGCGTCACGGCTTGCCAAGTATTCGTTGACAGTCACGACGTGTACGCCTTTACCTGTTAACGCATTTAAATAAACAGGCAGGGTAGACGTTAATGTTTTCCCTTCCCCTGTTTTCATTTCCGCTATATTTCCGTCATGAAGCGCCACGCCCCCCATGAGCTGGACTTTAAACGGAAACATGCCTGTCACGCGGCGTGAAGCTTCTCGAACAACAGCGAAAGCTTCAACAAGAAGATCATCCGTTGTCGCCCCTTTTTCAAGACGCTCTTTAAATTCAATTGTTTTATGTTTCAACGCGTCGTCAGAGAGATTTTCATAGTCTCCGCGAATCGCATCAATATCGTTAGCAATTTTTTCGTATCTATTCAGCGTACGTTTTGTTGGATCAAACATTTTATTTAAAATTCCAAGCATTTATAACGCTCCTCTATCATCACATGCCTATTTTAGAGGCATGTATAAATAATTTACTAGTCCATGTATACCTCTCATTATCATATCATACCTTTTGTTATTTCCAAAGAATTTGCAAATAAGAAAAACAAAAACCTTCCGCGGACATCACGGAAGGCTTCTCTTCATTATTCAGTCGGTTCAATTAAGCCATATTTCCCGTCATTTCTGCGGTACACGACATTTGTAAGGTTTGTTTCCGCATTTGTGAAAACAAAGAAATTATGGCCGAGCATATTCATTTGCAGGATCGCTTCTTCACTATCCATCGGCTTTAAATTAAAGCGTTTCTGACGGACGATATCCAAGCTCTCCTCCTCTTCTATGTCATCCTGAACCGCAATATCTGTATCAGAGCCAAGACCGTTTGCCAATAAATATTTTGGAGAGCCCTGCTCACGGAATTTACGGTTTACTTTCGTTTTATGCTTACGGATTTGACGTTCCAGTTTGTTTGTTGCGAGATCAATTGCGTTGTACATATCCTCGTTATGCACCTCGGACCGAAGCGCCAGATCTGTCATCGGAATCGTAACCTCAACCTTAGACTCCTTGTCATTGTAAAACTTCAAGTTGACGTTCACATCAGCATCCACGCTATGGTCAAAATAGCGCTCCAGCTTGCCGATCTTCCTCTCGACATGATCCTTTAACGCGGGTGTCACTTCAATATTTTCTCCTCTGATGTTATAGTTCATCAAAGAACGCCTCCCTTTTATTAAGGATATGTATCTATTTCTCTTTTACCCTTTACAATTCCTGCTGAAACATAAATCTTTTGTGAAAATTCAGTGAACTTTGTCGAATTTTGTTTGTATTTGCTCTGTTATTGGCGGTTCGGAGGTATATGTATATGCTGATTGAACGAAACAAATACCTCACACACGCCTAATTGATTAAAAAGGGTTCCATACATTGATGAATAGACAGCATCCATTTTCTATAATGAATCAGAAAATGTTCCTTTAAATACTCACAGAACTCATGAGAGGGAAAAGAGAAAGAGACCAATTGATCAAACTCCGCAAAAATTTGGTCAAATGCTTTCACACAAATTTCAGCACACCGCGAATCCATAATGAAGAGAAGTGTTGAATGTGTTGAATCCAAATAAAAAAAGGCTTGGATCAGATCTTGGTAGATCCGATCCCCTTCTGTTTTTGATAAATTCTCTTCAGCCTCTATCAAATAACACAACCCTTCTTCAATGGTAAAAAGAAGATGATAATAAGCTGATAAAAGCGTATAATCTTCAATGCTCTTCAAGGCACTCACCTATTTACGCTTGTCATAATATGTGCCGTCAATCGTAATGTTGTTATAAGGGTTTAAATACGTCGTATGCATCACACGTTTTCTTTTCATCTGCTGAAGTTCTGCTGCGATTGACTGCTTCAGTCGTTCCATTTCCTTCACAATAAGCTGATCCCATGTCAGCACTAGCTTCATCTGCTTTCGCTCTTCTTCTGAAAGCGGCAGAGATATCTCCTGAATCAGTTCAGACCGTTTAGCCACAAAGTCTTCAATTTGTTTTAAAAGCTCATCGCTTTCCGGCGTATTTTGTATGTGTGACAGCATACTCTTCGTCTCAGTGTATAGTTGATCTATGTTATTCATGCGATCCCGCCTGATCCGTGCCGGTCCTTCCGTTCACTTTGAATGGCTTGTTTCCAAGCATCGCGAAAATCTGTTACATAGCCTTCAACCTCAGCCAGCATGCCCGTATCATTTTTGATATTTGCCTGTACCAATCTTCGATACATATAATCGTACATCGCACCCATGGAAGCGGAAAGCTCTATGTTACGGTTAAGTGTAAAATTTAATTCCTGAATAATATTTTGCGCTTTAATCAGATTCTCATTTTTACGTTCCATATCATCATTCTCAATGGCCTGAGAGGCAAGTCTTATAAATTTTAAACAGCCATTATACAGCATAAGCGTCAGCTCCCCGGGTGTAGCCGTATTCACTGAATTTTGCTGATAGGCTGTATATGGATTTTGGATCGCCATGTGTCATCCTCCAAATTACATTTATTGTACAAGAAGCTGTGATAAATAGGACGCTTGTTCGTTCATTTTTTGAATCGCAGAATCCATTGCACTGAATTTTGAATAATAGCGGTTTTCTATTGTGGTCAACCGGTCCTGCATTTTGGTAATATTAGTGCTGATCGTGTTTAAATTTTTACCGATTGAATAATCATTGGTTCCCATTGTCGAGTTACCGGCTTTTGCTTCAATGCTTTTCACCGTACTTTTCAGGGTGTCACCGATGCGTTTCATAATCCCTTTATCACTATAGGCGCTGCTGTTCGACCCACTTGTAAATAAAGCGGCGACACTTTGCGGATCTTCTTGTATCTTAGCTTTCAGTTTGTCTTCATTAATCTCTAGATGTCCTCGCATTTGGTAAGCACCTGACGTTGTGATGCCAAATTCAGTTAATTGATAGGTTTTTCCATCCGCATTAACTTGAGAATAAAAATCAGTCCGCATTTGGTTCGTACCAGTGCTGATACTAGTATCATTTTTCAGCAAACCGCTTTTTGCCTTTTCCTCCCAGAGTTCTACCTCTTTATCGGTCATTGCTTCTTTTTGTTCACTCGTCAGCGGCGCATAGTCTCGGTATTTTTCTTCTTTCAGCTTTCCATTCAGGCTGTCAACCAGTTCATTGTATTTATCTACAAACTCTTTGATTTGGTTATAAATCCCGTCAACATCAGTAGATACAGATGTGGTAACAGGGCCTGTTGCTGCAGTTGTATTTTTAATTGTGTAGGTAACACCATTAACTGTAAAGTTGTTTGTCAGCTTCTCCATTTCAAAGCCGTTAATTGTGACTTTGGCATTTGTGCCTTCTTTGTAAGCAGTGAGCTTATTATCAGCATCCAAAGAAAAACCAAGCTGACCGGACATAAAGTCAGCTGTAGCAGAGTCTGCTGCCTGTATACTGCCTCCTGCACCTGTTGCTTTAGAAGAAAACGCAATTGTTTCTACGTACTCTGTACCATTCCAAATTTTATCTTTAAAAGCTGATACTCCTAGATCTGAGCTGTTAAGTTTAGAAATCACATTATCAATCGTATCGGCGCTCGTCACACTAATGTTCACTGTTTTTGCCGTTGTTTCGCCAGGCGCAACAACGTTAAATGCCAAATTGTAATCGCCTTGAGTGTATCCCGTATAATTGTTTGCCTTATACGTTGCTGCGGTTGCCAAGCTCGCCACTTCAACAGTAGAAGAAGAGTTTGCTGCACTTGCAGTTCCTGTAGCAGTTAAAACAGATTCGTTTGAACTTGTTACAGTTTTACTCTGAAACGTACTCGGATATGTCAGCTTATTATTAGACATATAATCTTGTAATTCTTTTATTTTTGAGTTTACTTCACGATAGCTGTCACGCTGCCATTCAAGAGTCTGCTTTTTTTGTGTCAGCTTATCAAGCGGCGCTCTTTCTGTCTGCATCAGCTTTGATACAATATCATCTATATCCATTCCTGACGCCAGACCTGTTATTCTTGTGACCATCTCAAACCACTCCTATTCTACTTTTTTTCATCTACAAATAACCCAAGAAATTCAGTCATAGCCGCATAAAAATCAAGCCACCGTTTTGGTGGAATTTCGCGGATCACTTCATTTGTAGAGTCCTCTATTACCTTTACATAGTATTCATTTAACTTGTCATGAAGCTCGAACTTCAGATGAACTTGCGAAGGTTCCAACAGCTTGTTCATTTCCCCCACCATTTCAGCAAGATTGGTATATGAAACTTGATGAACAGGAACCTCGTTATCATTATCTTTCTGATTATGTATTTGAGTATCATAACGATCCCAAACAGGTTGTAACGTAGTGAGCCTTTCAATGTTCAATTGATCATCCCCTATGCCCCAATCTATCGTTTATATCGACTAAATGGAGATAAGATTACACATATTTTTGGAAAAAAATCTTCTGTTTTAGATTTCTTGTTTGGAAATACATTTATAAAAAGTTAGTGGAGAATCCGGTTATTATATCATGAGTTAGTGACAGGATGAGGAATGATTCGGAGATAGAGATAGAAATATAAATTAAAAGACCCTGGCAACGCCAAGGTCTTTTTTAAAATTAACGTAACAATTGAAGTACGTTTTGCGGCTGTTGGTTTGCTTGAGCAAGCATCGCTTGAGAAGCCTGAGAAAGAATGTTGTTCTTTGTGAACTCGCTCATTTCTTTCGCCATGTCAACGTCACGGATACGAGACTCAGCAGCAGTTAAGTTTTCAGAAGAAGCACTAAGGTTGTTAATAGTGTGCTCTAGGCGGTTTTGTACCGCACCAAGTTTTGAACGTTGGCTTGAAACACTTGTAATTGCAGTATCGATTTTAGCGATCTCAGTGTCAAAACTAAAAGTAGCTGATGACACATCAATACCTTTTACTCCTAAAGTTGTCGCATCCATGTTGCCAATTGTAACATTAATATTTTGGGTAGCATTTGCACCGATTTGGAATGTAAAACCTGCTGTTACACTACCGTCTAGAAGTTTTTTTCCGTTAAATTCAGTACGTTGAGAAATTCCATCGATCTCTTCAGTTAAAGCATCCATTTCATCTTTAATTGCAGTTAAATCTTCAGGTTGCTGTGTGCCAGTGTTACCAGCTTGAACAGTAAGTTCACGCATACGTTGAAGAATCGCATGAGTTTCAGTCAATGCACCCTCAGCTGTTTGGATAAGAGAGATTCCGTCTTGAGAGTTTTTAGAAGCCATATCAAGACCTCTGATTTGTCCTCTCATTTTTTCAGAGATCGCTAGACCCGCTGCGTCATCTCCCGCACGGTTGATACGTAGACCTGAAGAAAGTTTCTCCATGTTCTTTTGCGCTGCACCATTGTTTGAAGACAAACGGTTCAGTGTGTTAAGTGCTGCGATATTGTGGTTAATTCTCATTGTTTTGTTCCTCCCTGAATATGTTGTTTAGGCACGTCCTTGTGCCTTATTTTTGTAACTGGCGGAGTCATTTGCGCCTCCTTCCGGCTACATCATTAATATCGGATTGTCTCTGATTTTGTTAATACAAAAATAAAAAAATCCTCACTTTTTTTGTGAGGATAATGCGGAGATCACATCGCTGGATAACGCTGCTGCACGGTTATTTTCTTCCTGAATGGTCAAGTAAATTTCTTTCCTGTGAATATCAATATGCTTTGGGGCGTCAATTCCAAGCTTCACTTGATCCCCCTCAACCGCAATCACTTTTACTTCAATATCAGCACCTATTTGAATCGCTTCGTTTATTTTCCGCGATAAAACTAGCATGATTCTCCTCCAATCGGATGCTTTGTCGTATATGAGGAGTCGTGTAAAACGACTTGCTTAGCCATCATGTTCTTGCGATTCACAATAATGGGAGCCAATAAATTCGCAGTAGACTTTTCAAATGGCTCTGCCATAGTCAATATCGTCATGACTTCTACGTCTTGAATATTATCGATATCCAAAAGTTCAGCAGTTGATTCATCAAGGTCAAATTCATAATTCTTAAAAAAGATAAACGGACTTACGACGATGAATGCAAGATTTTCTGAAGTGACGGACTGCAGTGCCACGAATGGAGAGTCTTCTGAAAGCGGAAGTATGACAAATTGTTTTTCTTCTAAAAAGCCTGGAATCCCGCTTTCAAAAAGAATGATTTGCTCTTCTTTTATGTTCATTTGGCCATGGTACTTCGTATGAATGATCATTGTTCACGATCCTTTTCTTTTTACTTTTCGGGTGATTCTTTCGGGTATTCTACATCTATATTTAAATCAGGGTATTGGAGCATGTCAACCTTAACATTTCCTGGCGTATATTCAACAATTGGCTTATGCGGCTCAGCCTGAATAACAGGCTTTCGCGGCGTAATCTGAACATCAAGCTGTGACGGAGTATATTGTATTTTCACCCTAGATAGAGAAGGAGCATAATTTTCGCCTAATTGAATTTGGTGCATTTCAGAGTTCCTCCTTGCTTGTGAAGCGATTGGGTTCCCCTTATTTTCAATCCTCATAAGCTCGTCGCCTTCTTCTGCAGTGCGTGCTATTCCCTCCATTACATCCTCATGCCCTTGTTGGGCGGCTTCTTCAATTCTCTTGAAAACATGCTTTCTGTCTAGTTCTTCCCATGCTTGTGTCTGGTCAATCGTGAGTTTTCCAGGTGTCACCGATATTTCCATTTCCGCACTCGGCTGTTCGATCTCTAGATCAGCTTGAGGCTGCTCCATTTTTAAGCTGGCAGGCGTCGTTGTTAAACCAATTTTTCCTTGAACACTATGCATAATCAATCTGGGAATCTGCATCACTCTACCTCCTGAACTATAAAAAAAGCGAACTCCTAAGAGCCGCTTACTTTAAAAAGTCAATCAATGTAGGCTGAACAATTTGCGCATTAACAGCCAGAGTAGCCCTGTGAACGCTTTGCTGCGCAATAAATTCAGTTATTACTTCTTCCAGTTCTACATCTTCATTATCTGATAACACTTTTGTAGCTGTTTCTTCTTGAGCTGACAGTCTTGTATTAACCAGTTCAAGACGATTATATCTCGCTCCAAGATCAGATCGTTCAGCACTCATGCCGTCAGAAAAATGATCAATATCATCTAAAACATTGTCCATGCCATCTAGCGAACCAGAATTTAGTGCTTTCTCAAAAGAATCAAGCATTTCAAATACATTTTGCCCGCTTTCAGAAGTGCCTCCAAAAGCTGACTTTGGATCTGAATTCACTTTCAATGACATATTATTTGATATATTGACTACGACATCAGCTGTATCAGAAATTGTATAAGTTCCGTCTCCGTTATCTGTAACCGGAGGCTTATCTGAATTTGTGCCATTAAAGATATATCTGCCGTTCACTTGTGTATTCGCAATATTTAAAAGCTGTTCCTTTAACTGCTTTACCTCTACGCCAATCGCTTGCCGTTCCGACTCGCCGTTTGTATCATTTTGAGCTTCAACCGCTAATTCTCTGACCTTTGACAAGATGTCAATTCCTTCTGTAATGTTTGTTTCTGTGTTTTCGAGCCAGGTAAAGGCTTGAGAAGCATTGCTTTTGTACTGCTGCACTTGAGACAGTTGCGTATTATACTTTAAGCTTTTCATTGCTACTACAGGATCGTCGGAAGCTTTTGAGATTTTTTTCCCTGAAGAAATCTGCGACTGGAGTTTATCCAGCTTCGAGTAGCTCGAACCGATATATCTCAGTGAGTTTTGCTGTATCATGCCTTGTGTTACTCTCATGTGACTCTACCTACCTTCCTCCAACACCCATGCCGTTGATCACTTTATCAAGTAATTCGTCTTGTAAAGTCACCATTCTTGCAGCTGCATTGTATGCGTGTTGGAATTGAATCATATTCGTCATTTCTTCGTCTAAAGAAACTGCGCTCATTTGCTGACGGTTTATGTCAGCATCATTTAGCTGTGTTTCTGTATTAGACGCCAGTCGATTAGCCTCTTGAGCTTCGATCCCTAGCTCGCCAATCAGACCCGCATAATAATCTAAAACACTAGTTTCTTTACCGTTAATGGTTATTTTACCGGTTAAAACATTTGCTAATTTTGTAGCATTTGCGTTATCGTTGGCTGCACCAGTCAGTGAGAAAGCAATGTTTGCGCCTTTTGAATCTATTATGCTGTCAGCCACTTTGATCTTGCCCGCCGCGCCCTTGGCAGGTTCAGTTTCACCGCCAGTAAAATCAAAAAAGTCTCCGCCTTGTTCACCGCTCTTGGTCACACCATTTCTGTGCACTTCATTGAAAGCTTTCGCGAATTCAAGCGCCATATTGTCAAGATCAGAAAGCATTTCCGGGTATACGCCCTTTTCTTGGCCATCTGCTGTTATATACCCGTAAGACTCTATAAATCCTAAAAGGGATCCCTTGCTGCTGAAGGACTCCGCCTGCACAGCTGTATCTCCGATTGAAATACTTGATACTAACCCAGTTTCATTATCATAGTTGGCTGCAAGTTCTGAAACCTCGTAATTTTTACCGTCCAAAACAGTTCCTAGCGACTGTTTATTCTTATCAAGGATTTCAATTGATACAGTTCCTTCAGCAGATGCAAGTGCATTCCCGCCTGATTTGTTGTAGCTGACTTTGATATCAACCATTGAGGATAATTTATCGATCAGCAAATCTCGCTGGTCATATAAACCATTCGGAAGAAGCCCGACCGGCTCTACTTGTGCAATTTGCTTATTTAAACTGTTTAATTGAGAAAGCAGAGAATTGACATCCAACACAGTTGTATTTAGCTCTGCTTTTAAATTCGATTGGACATTTGTAAGTGATTCAGAAATATAATTAAACGTTTCAGCTACAGCTTGTCCTTTTCGAGCAACAACAGAACGTGCACTTTCTTCATTTGTATTATTCGATAATTCCTGCAGAGAATTCCAAAACGAATTGAGCACACTGTTCAAGCCGCTGTCATCCGCTTCATTTAAAACGCCTTCCATTTGGGACAGAGCTTTGGCCTTCGTGTCATAGTATCCGGCACTGTTGTTTTGAAGACGGTATTGGTAGTCAAGAAAGATATCTCTTATTCTCTCAACTGATTTTCCTTGAACGCCCGTACCCATTTGTCCCGCTGTTTTTTCTGCGTTTTTAGATACAGCAGGGAAATAGTCAGTTGCCTCCAATGAGACCCGCTGTCTTGTATAACCATCAGTATTGGCATTTGCCACGTTATTTGCAGTAGTGCTTAACGCTGCCTGCTGAGCGCTTAACGCCCGCCTTGCAGTTTCAAGCCCCATAAAGGTAGATGTCATTTTCTGAATTCCTTTCTGCTAAGCTTTTGAATCAAACAGTTTCATTTGGCTGCTTTTCGGCAGCTCAGCTTTAATTGATTTGCTGTAATTGAAGTTATTTTCCTTAGGAACCAGCATATCGTACGAAATAGAGATGAATTGCAGCGCGTCTCTTGTCAGCTGCCTATTCATCTCATTTACTTTTTTCAGACGTCCGAGAACTTGAGAAAGAGATTCGTATAGTTGTTCCAGCTCTTCCTTTTCACTGCCTGAGGTTTTGGCGATACATGCGGAAATAGTATTATTTTCGCTATATCCGAGAAAGGCCGAAGTTGTTTTGATCCGGTCATCTTCTGTCTGCGTGATCGCTTGAATATATTTTTGCTCTTTTGTCAAAATGTTAGAAAGCTCTTTTGTTTTGCCGGCTTTGAGCGCTTCCGTCTTTTCTTCAGACAGCGTGAGCAGGTGCTCATGCAGAACGCAAAGTCGCTTCAATTGTTCAATAATTGCCTTCGCTGACATGGGCTTTCTCCTTTTTTATTGCTTTTTATAAAAATTAATCATATTTTTCGCGATATGATTTGCGTCTACTTTGTATGACCCGTTTTCAATTTGCGCTTTAAGCTGCGCAATTTTTTCCTGTCGTGAACCAGCGACTGCGTCGGATGCATGTTGCATTTCTTTAGCCTGTGATGAAATTTCAATTTTATCTTGAGGCTGTGCAGCAGTTTTTTGCACCGCTTGCTTATCATAATTTTTTTGATATGGATTAACGGATTGTGTTCCAAATTGATTGATTTTCATAGGATTCCTCTCGCTTTCCGTTGCAGTCTTTAAACAATCTTAACCCTTTTATCGACTGCGTTTTCAGTTAGTTTAGGGAATCAGCTGTTTTTGGTATTATAGGCATAGTATGTGTCTTTTTTACTATTTTCTTTCTCGATTTTCAGAGCATCCTCGTGGTTCAAATGATCCATTTGATCCTTAATATCGGACTGGCAAGCCTTGCAGAACTTGCCTTCTCTAATCGATGTCCCGCACCTTTCACAAGGGTATGCCAAATTAGGAAGATGAGTGATCTGAATTCGCTTCTGCCTGATGAATTTCAATATCAGCTCTTCTTCCACACCTGTTTCCTCAGTTATCCGGCTCAAAGTTGATTGCCGATTTTCCTGTTTTCTTAAAAATTTATAGACAGTCTCAAATGATTTTTCTTCTTCCTTAATACACGCCTGACATACGGTTTGCAGCTTTGTTTTTAAAAATAAAGCATTGCATTTCGGACAATTCGCCAGTTCTCCCATCTTTTTTTCTCCTTATTCAATAATATGCCTTTGTCAATTTCTAGTGATTATATCGGCATAAAAACAGAATCATTTAGCTTCTGATCAAGGTAAAAGATGCCACTGAAGCGGCTTTTCCTTTTTCTAATAAGCAGCGGGCTGCGAAGTGCAAGGTGGCGCCTGTTGTATAAAGATCGTCTATTAAAATGATATTCATACCTTCTGCTGAATTATTTTTTGTATCAAAAATGCGCTCTGACAGCAGGCGTTCTGTTTTCTTTTTCTTTGACTGTTTCTCATTATTCAGGCGAATGAGGGGATGGTGGGAAGGCCGGTCTAAACATTCTGCCAAGAGCTGTGCCTGGTTAAATCCGCGCTCTTCTTCCCGTTCCTTGCTCAGCGGAATAGGTACAAGAACAAAATGCTTATCGGGGTAAACCTTAGAAAAGGTTGAAGAAAAATCACTTTTAAATGCATTTATGATTTCTGCATCTCCTCTAAATTTAAAACGGGAGAGCGTTTCTTTCATCATATCATTATATGTGTAAACTGAACGGTTTTGACGCAATAGCAAACTGTCTCTGATCCTTGTTCTCCACACCTCGCAATCCCTGCATACGGCATGAACAGATTGAGGTCTGCCGCACAGAGTGCAAATATGTCCTGTGATTTTATTTAATTTGCTTCTGCAAGAATAACAAACCTTTTCATCAGGCTTTAATAAAAAAAGGGCTCTCCATGTAACATCTTGAGAAAATTGCGAATCACATAATAAACAGATCAGTTTATGAATGCCTCCTCCTGCTTCGTTTGACATAAATCGCTTGGACTCTCTGAAACTACAGCAGCAGATTCAGCCAAAATGACAAGCATTGCTGTGTTTTTTTGTTTATCTACCAGCTCAGCTTTCGTATATGCGATCTTTTTAAGATCAGTAACGTAGGATGGACTCACTTTGTTTAAAGAAAGTGCCAATACATCGTTTTGGCATACTTGGCAAGTACAGGCCATATGAAGCTGGTCCATATATCGGTCGAGCAGTTCTTTCATTACGATTTCTTTTGAATTGACAAGCATTTTTACAGCTCCTCATCATCGGTTATATGAGTATACTGTACCACGTTTTCAAATAATGGCTAGTCTGTACATTCAACTTTTGCTGCCAATTCATTCATTTCTTTTATATGCTTTCTTGCATCGAGCATACTCTTTGTTTTGCCGAAGTGAAAGAAAATGACATCGCCGTCCGCATATTCTTTATGCCGGCCGGTTCTTCCTGCAATTTGAACAAGTGCGCTTTCCGTAAAGATAGGTGATTCCGCTCCTAGTACACCCGTTTGCACCTTGGGGACTGTGACGCCTCTTTCCAGTATTGTTGTTGTGATTAATAGATTGAGCTGACCATCTCTGAATTGCTGCACTTTCTCCTTTCTATGCTTGTCTTCCGCGTGCACAGATGCGGTTCGGCAATGAACACCTCTAAAACACGCAGCAGCCTTTTCCAGAATAGAAACGGAAGGAACGAATAAAAAAACAGGCCTCCCTTCTTTTACATGAAACTCTATCCATCTTTTCACCGCTGGCGGAATTTTATTTCGGTTTAATTTCTTCTTCCAGTTTCCACACCATACAAAGCGCGGTTCGGGTAAAGGTTTCCGGTGGTGTCTTGCGGGGATGCGAACTGAATGTAACTGTCCGTTCAGTGCTTTTCTTTTTAATTCTTTAGGAGGTGTTGCACTTAAATAAACGAGGGTGCTGTTTTTCTTTCTTGCTTTTTGAACAGCGAATTGAAGGGTTTGATCAGCAGAATATGGAAAAGCGTCAACTTCATCAATGATCATAACATCGATTGCATCTTTATATCGCAAAAGCTGATGCGTAGTGGAAATCATAAGCGGAGATAGCCGCCCTTTGTCATCGCTTCCTCCGTAAAGCGCTGAAATGTCAGCACCCTGAAAGGCAGCCTTGAGTCTTGGAGCAAGCTCTAATACAACATCGGTGCGAGGTGTTGCAATACATACACGCAGTCCTTGATTTAACGCTGATTCAATACCAGGAAACAGCATTTCTGTTTTGCCAGCGCCGCAAACCGCCCAGATGAGGAGCTCTTCTTTTTTTGATATTGCTTCAATTAATACATTGGCGGCTTTTTGTTGTCCGCTTGAAAGCTTGCCATCCCATGTCAGTTTAATTGACTTCCAGTTTGGTTCATTTTCCTCTTCCCATGAATATAAAGGAACCTCCTCACTCACTCTGCCCATCATGACACAGGAACGGCAATACAGCTTATTCTTTCCAGATGAGTGATAAAAAGAAAAATACCGCTGATCAGTTTGGCCGCACCTATTACATCTATATCCCCGTTTATTTATGGATATAGAATTTTCAGCAGTGATATATCCATTCTTGATATGCCATTCAATCATCTCATCGGAAAATGAGAGTTCAGTCCTGAGCAAATGACGGCTCCGAAGCGTCTGCTGCAATTCTTTTGAAAAGGAACTGTTTTTTTCAACTGGCACATTCACATAGCACGCCTCCTTTCGAGACAGTATGCCTGAATGAATATTTTCTGTCCAACTATTAAAATAAGAATATAAAAAATCTCCGCTCTAAAAAACGGAGATTCTACATTATTTAAAACACCAGCAAATTCCTAACGCACCTTCACCCAAATGAGTGCCGATTACCGCGCCAAAATAGCTGTTATAAAATTCAACATGAGGATATTTTGCAGAAAGCTCTTCAATGATTTTCGCTGCTTCTTCCTCTCGATTAGCGTGGATAACAGCAGCTCGCATAGGCAACCCTTTACTCGCATCTTCGTCTAAAAGCTCATAAATACGCGAAATTGCTTTTTTACGTGTGCGAATCTTCTCAAAAGGCACAATTACCTTATTGTCAAAATGAAGGATAGGCTTTACCTTTAGAAGACTACCAATGAAGGCTTGGGCGCTGCTTAATCGCCCGCCGCGCTGAAGATGAGCTAAGTCATCTACCATAAAATAAGCTCGAACTGTTTTTTTCATTTCTTCCAGTTCTTTTATAATATCTTCCGGCGATGATGCTCCGTTTTTGATTAATTCAGCAGCTTTAAGGGCATAAAAGCCTTGAGCCAAGCAGCTGATCTCTGAGTCAAATGGATACACATCAATATTGTCGACCATCGAATCAGCCGCTGCTGCACTGCTGAATGTTCCGCTGATCCCGCTGGAAAGATGGATACTGATAACCGCATCATAAGACTTGCCAAGCTCTTCATACAACGCAACCAGCTCGCCGATTGGCGGCTGAGAAGTCGTCGGGAGCTCATTATGTTTTTTCACTTCTTCGTAAAAGCTTTTCCAGTCCAACTCAATTTCTTCACGGTAAGTCTCCTCCCCAAAAACAACCTGGAGAGGGATCATATGTATCTGATGTTGTTCACGCATTTCTTTCGGAATATATGCCGTGCTGTCTGTTACGACTGCAATATTCATAGCTTCGATACCTGCCTTATTGCTTTATAACTCTATTGTAAGGGAAACGGCAGCCTAAAAAAAGACCTGCCTAGAAAAAGGCAAGTCTCCTATTATACTATCTCATTTCTACCCAACCATTTTTAATGGCGACCACAACGGCTTGCGTCCGGTCGTTTACATTCATTTTTTGTAAAATATTGCTGACATGGTTTTTAACGGTTTTCTCACTGATAAACAATGATTCACCAATTCCGCGGTTGCTTTTTCCGTCTGCAAGCATCTGCAGCACTTCACATTCCCGCCTAGTTAAAATATGTAATGGTCTGCGGATTTCAGGGTAAACCTCATGTTGAGGGTGTGCAGAAACTCCGCTTGTTGCAAGGCGGCGGAATTCGTTAACGAGGTTGTGAGTAACCTTCGGATGGAGGTAAGATCCGCCCTCAGCCACTACTTTAACCGCTTCAATTAATGTATCAGCATCCATCTCTTTCAGCAGATAACCTCTTGCACCTGTTTTCAGGGCATGTGTTACATAATTTTCGTCATCGTGAATTGATAGAATAATTACTTTAGATTCAGGATACAGCTCTACAAGCTGTTTTGTAGCTTCCACACCATTTACGTTTGGCATATTGATATCCATGATCACAACATCAGGATGATAGTGCTCAACAATACGAGCCGCTTCGTCTCCGTCATCACCTTCGGCTACCACTTCAAAGGTAGGTTCAAAATCCAATATCCGTTTAACACCTTCACGAAATAACTGATGGTCGTCGATAATAACAATGTTTACTTTAGTCACAAGCCACGCCTCCTTGTATTATTGTTCTATATACTCTAGCATTCGGTCAATATGCCTTTTGGCTCTATTTTACAAATCATAGTCAAAGAGATAACGGAACCTTAATCATAATAAATGTCCCAAGACCTATTTTCGAATCTATTGTCATCGTTCCTTCCAATAAATCTACTCTTTCTTTCATGCCCAGCAAGCCGAATGATTTGTTTTTCTTCTCTTTCGCTTCCTTCAGGTCGAACCCTTTACCGTTATCTTTTATCATTAAAATCACAAAATCCTTTGTGATCTCAACTTTGACTGTAATTTCTTCAGATTCAGAATGCTTTAGCGCATTAGACACAGCTTCCTGTGCGAGCCTGAAGAGCGCAACCTCAAACTGAGGCGCTAGCCTCTGATCCTCTGTTTCTCCAATGCACTGAAAATGTATTTTGACCTTCCCGTTATATTCCTCGGTTGTATATAGATATTTTCTTAAAGTTGGAATCAGGCCTAGGTCATCAAGGGCCATCGGTCTTAAATCATATATAATCCTTCTCACTTCGTAAAGGGCATTCCGAACATTTTGGCGTAGATTTTTAATTTCTTGGAATCCGTCCTCTGCGCCCCGGTCACGGAAAATCCGCTCGATTAATTCCGATCTCATCATAACATTCGCCAGCATTTGAGCGGGTCCGTCATGGATTTCTCTTGAGACTCTTTTTCGCTCTTCTTCCTGCGCCTCAATAATTCTTAAGCCGAAATCCTGTTTTGCCTGAGCATCAGCAAGAAGCAGTCCAACTTCGCGCAAATCCTGATTCAAGTAGTTGAGCACAACTGTAATTTGGCTTACTAATGATTCTGACCGCTCAATGATTTCCTGAAGCCCTAGCAATCTGCGCTCCAAATCGTCCCGCCGTTCGCGCAATTGCTTCTCACGCTGCTGGATCATCGTCAATTCTACCTGCAGCTTATGGGCTTTTTCATAAGCATTGCGGATCTCCTCTTCACTGAATCTATGAAAATTACGGCTGACCTCGGATAAACGGTTTCTCGCATGGCGGGTTTGCACTTCAAGTTTATCGCCAAGCTCGATCACTTCATACACCTGCTGTTTAATTTGTTTCAGTTCTTCGACCAGCTGTTCATACTGCTGGCGTGACTGCTCCCCAATTTGAAAAACCTCGTCCTTGCTCCCGTCAACGGTTTTCAGCATCTTCATCAAAATAGAATCCAGCACTTTGGAATCCATCTTTGTTTTATTCATAATTTCCCTCCGTCACGGCGTTGTCATATATTTTTATTATAAATGTAATTGATCTGCAAATTATGTCGAATTATAATGAAAGAATGCGTATATTCTAGAAAAAAACATTTTTATATACTATCTACTCTTTATGATACCAAAATACGCACAAAAATTCTAAAGACTGTACGAATTTGTATAGGCAGTCTTTTATGCTTAGCAGGAGGGTCAGCTAGCATGCTGCACAGCTATTTTACTGTGAAAGAAGCAGGAGAACACGAGATTGTTATAGAAAAATCGCGTTTTATCTGTCATTTAAGCCGTGTTTCTACCGAACAAGAGGCACAGGAATTTATACAGAAAATAAAGAAACAGCACTGGAATGCGACTCATAATTGCTCGGCTTATGTTATTGGCGAGAATGATCATATCCAAAAAGCCAATGATGATGGGGAACCAAGCGGTACAGCGGGAGTGCCGATGCTCGAGGTTTTAAAAAAACGCAGACTGAAGGATACTTGCGCCGTCGTTACACGCTACTTCGGAGGCATTAAGCTTGGTGCTGGCGGATTAATTCGTGCTTATGGGAAATCAGTGTCTGAAGGATTAAATCATATAGGTGTTGTAGAACGGAAGCTTATGCGAATCATGCATACTTCTGCAGATTACACATGGCTTGGCAAGATTGAAAACGAATTAAGGGAGTCACAATTTCTGTTAAAGGAAATCCATTATTCAGAAAATGTTGAATTCGAAACATACGTCGAAGAAAAAGAAACAAACGCTTTTTCTGAATGGATGACGGAACTGACAAATGGAAAGAGTGATATTAAAGAGGGAGAGTTGACGTATCTTGAAAAAGCCGTCAATCACATAAAGGAGACTGAATAATGGCTGAACGCGTTAGAGTGCGTGTGCGAAAAAAGAAAAAGAGCAAACGCAGGAAAATTTTAAAAAGAATTATGTTATTGTTCGCCCTTGCACTATTGGTAGTTGTAGGGCTTGGCGGGTATAAACTTTATAAAACCATTAACGCTGCGGATGAATCGTACGATGCCCTATCCCGCGGGAATAAATCAAATCTTCGCAACGAAGTTGTAGACATGAAGAAAAAACCGTTTTCTATTTTATTTATGGGAATAGAGGATTACGCGACTAAAGGACAAAAAGGGAGATCAGACTCTCTTATTGTTGTTACCCTGGATCCCAAAAATAAAACCATGAAAATGCTGAGCATTCCGCGTGACACACGTGTGCAATTAGCTGGTGACACAACGGGAAGCAAGACGAAGATCAATGCCGCTTACAGCAAAGGCGGTAAAGATGAGACAGTTGAAACTGTTGAAAACTTCTTGCAAATCCCGATTGATAAATATGTCACAGTTGATTTTGACGGATTTAAAGATGTGATTAATGAAGTCGGCGGTATTGATGTTGACGTGCCTTTCGATTTCGATGAAAAAAGTGATGTAGACGAAAGCAAACGGATTTACTTCAAAAAAGGCGAGATGCATTTGAACGGCGAAGAAGCCTTAGCATATGCCCGGATGAGAAAACAGGATAAACGCGGAGACTTTGGCCGTAATGACAGACAAAAACAAATCTTAAACGCGCTGATTGATCGAATGTCAAGTGCAAGCAACATTGCTAAAATTGATAAAATCGCAGAAAAAGCCAGCGAAAACGTTGAAACCAATATTCGCATTACTGAAGGTTTAGCGCTTCAGCAGATTTACAGCGGCTTTACCAGCAAAAAAATCGACACATTGAGCATTACAGGTTCTGATTTGTATTTAGGGCCTAACAACACATATTACTTTGAACCTGATGCTACAAATCTCGAGAAAGTCAGAAAAACGCTTCAAGAGCATTTAGATTATACTCCTGATACAAGCACTGGCACTTCCGGTACCGGAAGTGCCACAGACGGGACTGACAGCTCAAGCAGTTCTGGCAGCACTGGCACAACAACTGACGGGACGACGAGCGGAAGCAGCTATTCGAATGACAGCAGCACAAGCTCAAACAACAGTACAACGAATTCAACAACTGATTCATCCTATTAAAAAATGCCCGGTCCTTTTAGAGGATCGGGCATTTTTGCGCAGAAAAAAACTCCGGCACATAAGCCGGAATTTTTAATTCCTTTTCACCAGCCGTTTATAAAACTTTGTAAACGGCTTAAATTTTTCATTCACGAGTCCTGTCACTTCTGCTATGATTTGCATAAAAATAATTAAAATGAAGATAATAAACAAAGAAAGCCAAATTGTGGCACTTTTAAGTACAATCGCACTGATACTGAAAATAAATCCAATCAAATAAATAACTAAGACCGACATCCGATGTGAAAGGCCAAAGGCCATCAGTCTATGGTGAATATGCGACTTATCAGGCGCTGAAATCGGCTGTTTGTTTAATATTCTCCTGATGATAGCAAATGTTGTATCAAAAATCGGTACGCCTAATATAATAATCGGGATAACGATACTGAACAATGTGACACTTTTATACAGGCCTAATAATGAAAGAATCGAAATACTATACCCTAAAAAAAGTGATCCCGTATCTCCCATAAAGATTTTTGCCGGGTGGAAGTTGTAAAACAAAAACCCCAGCGTGCTGGCAATAACGACTAATGAGAGTGACAGAATGAGCACTTTTCCGCCGGATAGCGCCATGACAGCGATCGTGGACAGGCCGATAACAGAAAGACCGGCAGCAAGGCCATCCAATCCATCAATCAGGTTAATTGCGTTCGTGATGCCGACAATCCATAATACCGTCAGCGGATAAGCCATCCACCCTAACTCAAACCGTTCTGTTAAAAAAGGTACTGAGAAAAAATCCATTTTTAAGCCAGTGCTTACAATCATAATGGCTACACCTAATTGAATCAAAAACTTAACTTTTGCACTTAATTGATATTTATCGTCAAGAATACCTAACACAATAATGATGAATGCTCCGACTGTAATTGCCGTCATCCTTGTTTCTGTGTAAATACCGGATGCAAGCACGCCTGCAACCACCCCGATAAATATGGCCAGCCCGCCCATGCGGGGCATGATTTTGTCATGTACTTTTCGATTGCTGGGCTGGTCAACTGCACCTATTTTAATCGCAATCCTTTTTACGATTGGGGTTATGATTAAAACTGTCAGCAGCGAGACAATAAACGCAACAACAATGCGAATCATGCGTTCGTCAAGCATAAAGAAGTCTCCTTTGGAATTAAATGAAGTCTTTATTTATATAGAGAACCGTTCCTTCCATTATACCTTCTCCTTAGTTATTATAACAAGCTTCATCAAAAAGAAACACGTATAATCAAAAAACGCGCATCCCAATTTATAGGACTACGCATGTTTTTGAATCCCTGTATATTTCATAATTTGTCTAAATAAGCAATTCCAATCTTGTGTGCGAGCGATGTTTCGGCGCATTTCTTTATAGGTTTCGTCTCCGTTTTGTTCGAGAACTTTTTCACAAGCTGCTATAAAATCAATTGGATGATCACCTTCTACATATTCGTATACATACGGCTTTTGCATTTTTGAGGTTGACGGAAGATTAGAGCCGACGACAGGTTTTCCTGCCGCTAAAAATTCAAATAGTTTCAGCGGAAATACAGCTTGATTATACGATGATTTTTTATAAGGCATGATGCCAATGTCGATAAGCTCCATAAAATGCGGAACTTCTTTCGGATCTGCCGGGCCGGTCCATATGACATTTGGAAGCCTCAGCAGCTCTTGAAACGAAACGTCACCATTGGTGGCATCCGGGCCAACCCATAAAAATGTCCAATCAGGCTTTTGCAGGGCGGCTTCTTCAATCATTTTAAAATCGAGCTTCGGTTTAATTCCGCCGATAAAACCTAACACTGTTCCTTCTCTCCCCTGCAGTATACTGCGATCGGGAGCTTGTTTATTTGCAGAAAACAGCTCATACTCCACACCGTTTTCCACAGTATGAACCTTCTCTCGTCCTGCAGTCAGTTTTTTGTCTACTTCCTTGTGAAGATAATCTGATGAACAGGTTATTGAATCTGCTCGTTGTATAATTCTCAGCTCTGCCGATTTAATGACTTTTCGCCGAAATTCAGACAGCAGATTTGAGCGGCCGCTGATCGGCGCCGCCCATAAGTCACTGCAGTCATAAATGACCTGATCCCAAGGATACAGCGAAGACAGCAGCGGGAATCCGGGAAACGTGTACCATAAACAGCAGCGTTCACCGTTTGCAGAAGCTAATGTAAGCTCATCGAGTAATGGGGAGAGCTTATGTCTGTAAAAGACATCTGTATATCGTCCGAAACGAAACATTTTTTTCTGCAGCAGGTCTTTGACAGCGAATTGCCTGATGCCAGAATGGACTTCCTGAAACTCTTTCCCTTGGGCACGCGGAGCCGGACATACCCAAATAACTTCCTTCGTTTCCTCCTGAGCAGCTAAAAATTCTGCCAGCCGGTGCCTTCTGTATCTCAATTGGTCTTTTCCCCATTCAGCAGTGGCAACGATGACATGAATGATTGCTTCTTTTGTTTCCACCTTCATCACCTTTTCTCTCTGTTTGCGGCTATAATCTTTTTTTTACCGCGTTTTTTGCATATTGAACAAAACACCATGTTGCTTTCATAAAATGAAGCCGTTCGATCTCCCTGTAGACAAACCACGTTTTTTTCGCAGCCTTCCATTTGTTGCTGGAAATTGAGTTATTGACAAGCCGATATTCAGCCAGGCATTCATTCATTCCATAGGCAGTAAATCCTTTTTTTAAAAGAGACAGCCATGTGGCTAAGTCCTGTCTCGTTCTGATATTCGGCATTTGGATCTGTCCCGTTTGCTCCCTGTCAATCATCACCGTCAAGCAGCCGATAATTGTATTTTTCAGGGCGTCATCGTACGTCAGGCTTTCCGGCGCATGAATAAATTTATCGAGTGGGGTCCCGTCCTGCGCCATTAAGCTGTAGCCCGTGAAAGAAAACGCACAGGAGCGCTCCATCATAAACTCAAGCTGCTTTTCCAGTTTGTCTTTTTTCCATTTGTCATCACTGTCCAAAAATGCTACGTAGCGCCCTTGAGCGCGTTCCAACGCTTTGTTGCGAGCAACCGCAGCTCCGGAGTTCTCTTCCAAATACACCACATGAATTCTTTCGTCTATTTTTTCATACTGCTGTAAAATGTCGCGGGTCCCATCCGTTGAGCAATCATCCACGATAATCATTTCCCAATGAGGATGGCTCTGATCTAATACCGAATGAACCGTGTCTTCAATATAGTCACGCGCATTATAGGAAGGTGTAATGACAGATACGAGAGGTTTCCAATTGGTCATGATCACATCTCCATCGTATGATTTTAAAAGGATTCTCTGAAAAATTCAGGAATGACAACGAACATAAAGGCAATCGTAAGGCCAATCATAACGCCGAGAACTGCTTTCTTTTTCGGAGACATTCCGCCGCCTGCTGTCTCACTTACGGTTTCGGAATCAGTAACACTTGCCGCTTTCAGGTTAAGCTGTGTGTTTTTGAGCTCATACAAAAATCTCTCTTTATCCACTTTGGAATCCTCGCTCACCGACTCGCCTTCAAGCGCGTCTATGCTGCTGCGGATGACGGCTTCTCTTTCTGCATACAGCTTTTGATCGTTTTTGAGAAAGGTGGAGGATATGGCGTTTAAGACAGATTCCGTTCTATCCTTATCCTCGTCGCTATAGCTTAAAGTCAGTAACGATTTGGATTCCGTTTTGATGGTAAGCTTCTCTTTGATTTCTGCTACATCTTCATCCTTTTCATCAGGAAGCGCCTCCTTCAAAAAAGAGTCGCTCTTTAGCAGAAGCGGAATCTCTTCTGTGCTGTTATAAACCGGATGATCATAGCTCCCCACAGCCAAAGTATCTTCAGCTGTATAGCTCTTTTGATCAGCGATCTGTGACGGCAGGATATACCCCGCCGCACCTAATATAATTGGCACCGCTATGATCCAAATGATATTTTTTTTTATGCGACGGGTTATTCTTATCAATATATCGTTCATATAAGTCTCCCTGCTTTTTGTAGTCTGTTTATCTGTACATCAGCTCAGGCATTTGTCTGGACCGCCTTAACACATTCACGGCGGCGATGACGAGCGCCATAAACACCCAATGGAAAAATAAATTTGAAACAGAGCTTGGGCTGATACTTGATACCAGGAAACTGACCATAGCGGTAATAAGTCCTTCTGTGATCAGTTTTGACTGATTTTCTAATTTTCTTTCATAAAACTTGTAAAGCACCCATATGAGGTAGGCATAAACGGACAGATATCCCAGCATGATGAACAAGCCAAAATTAGCAAGAATTTCAACAAGCCAGTTATGCACCTCTGCCACATTGTCAGTATCATATACAGCATAATGCTCAAGATAATAGGATACATTTCCTGCTCCGACTCCGAATCCGTATGAATCAAGGAAAAAATGCCAAGCGTTTTTCAGCAGATTTGCCCGAGCCACATTTGATGGAAGCCTGTCATGAAATGAATGCAGCGTCTGCGGGGCCAGAAACAGCTCCCAAAACTTTGAATAGATTTTGCTGGCGAAAAGAACCGCGAAAAGAGCAATTCCTGCCGCCGACAGCCATATAGCCATTTTCTTTAAAACAGGCGGCAATACAATGAAGATGTAGACAGCAATACCTGCAAAAATCCCCAGAAGGCTGGCTCTTGAACCAGTGGCAAAAATTAAATACAACGCACAGAGCGAGAGCACAAGGCCAATTGCCTTGATGTATCCATTCTTAATGTTTTTCATCATCGTGATGTAAAAAAAGAAGCTGATGGATAAAAAGGTCGCAAAGTCATTTTGATTAAAAAAGACCGATGTCGGATAATGCTGCTTATACTCCGGTCCGCTGTACAATGTGGAACTCGCAAGATGATGGTGGGTGATATGATTGTAAAAACCAATGATCATCAGAAATACCGTCATCACCAGCCAAATGGCATAAACAATCATCAGCCGCTCCATTTTTTGCACGTACATGACAATAAGATAAATGAAGAAAATTCCCATTGCCAATAAGGCTAAATACTTGAGGCCAACTGTTACCGACTTGGCCCACAGCAGAGAAACAAGGCCATATATAAACCAAAAGGCGAAAAAGAGCAATATCCCTTTTACTTGCAGCCCATGCCATCTTTCAATATGGGTTCGATTCCGAACCATGCCGAAAATATGAAGGCAACCCGCTGCAATGAGCAGAAGCCGGTAAAGGAACAAACTGAAAAATCCAAGATGTATAGCGAAAAATGCATTATTTAAAAAAGTGCAGCCGATCAAAATATAGATTACAGCCATAAAGAGCCGTTCTCTTGTTGTAAATGCGGTTGCAAGCGTCAGTAAAAACAGGCCAATTGCCAACACCGCAAGCACAGCAGCCATCTGCATGAAACCTATATCTTTATGGATGGCTCCCAGCAATAGGACGACTCCAAATATAGCAGCGGCCAGTAACGCTAGCGTATGGACCGCTGATCGTTTGATACTCACATGTTTAACCCCTTTCCTGATGTTTCAGGAGCCGGCGGCCGAGCCTAGCAGCCGGCAGCTTCAACCAAGTAACACTTTTTCTTTTTATAAATTGACGCTTCCCAAGTCTTTAGCCAATTCTTCAAGCGGCAAGCCCGGAAAATACTTTTCAGAGGGTTCCGTTCCCCGAACAGCGGGACGGCCGATAGAGTGATAAATGTATCCGGCTGCCTGCATCTCTTCAAGTGAAAATAAATTTCTGCCGTCGATGATGACTGGCTGTTTTAAGAGGGTTTTCACTTTTACAAGCTCCATTTCTTTCACTTCCGGCCAATCCGTTAAAATCAGGCATGCATCAGTGTCTTCAATCGCAGCATACACATCTGTGTAATACTCGACCTGTTCGCCAAGGATCGCTGAAGCTTCAGGAATAGCAATCGGATCGTATGCTTTTACATGGGCGCCCAGCTGCTGCAGCATTGGGATAATATCAAGCGCTGGAGCTGATCTCACATCGTTCGTATTCGGTTTGAAGGCTAATCCCAGGACTGAAATAGTTCTCCCTTTGACGCTTCCCATAACAGTCAAAAGTTTATCTACAATATGAACACGCTGCTTTTCGTTCGTTTCAATGACAGCTTCGATGAGCTTGAATGGATAGCCTGCCGATTTTGCGATTTGAAGCAATGCGGTTGTATCCTTTGGAAAACATGAACCGCCGAATCCTATACCCGCTTTAAGGAACTTTCTGCCGATACGGCTGTCAAGACCAACACCATCAGCAACTTTTGAAACGTCTGCGCCGACTCGCTCACAAATGTTTGCGATATCGTTGATAAAGGAAATCTTTGTCGCCAGAAATGCATTCGCGGCGTATTTAATCATTTCTGCACTTTCTAGGTTTGTTTTAATGACAGGAGCATGGAATGGCTGATGAAGTTCCTCAATAATGGCAGCGGCTTTATGACTTGTTGAACCAATCACGGCACGCTCCATATTCATCGTGTCATGAATCGCTGACCCTTCCCGAAGGAATTCAGGGTTAGATACAACATCAAATGAGTATCTCCCCTTTGAGGCTTTTTGAACGATAGATTGCACCAGTTTCCCTGTTCCAACCGGGACTGTGCTTTTATTTACGATCACTTTGTAGCCGTTAAGATGCTCACCGATTGTTTTCGCCGCCGCTTTGACATACGTTAAATCAGCTTCACCTGTTTTGGACATAGGCGTTCCGACTGCAATATAAATAATATCTGAGGCCCGAATGGCGGACGGGATATCGTTCGTAAAGGTCAGGCGCTGATCCAGCACATTTTTTTCAACTAAGTCTGCAAGCCCTGGTTCATAGATTGGGATTACCCCATTTTTCAGACTTCTGATTTTTGATTCATCGATATCACAGCAAACAACTTTATTGCCGATTTCCGCAAAGCAAGTGCCTGATACGAGTCCTACATAACCTGTTCCAATGACAGCTATTTTTTTCACAGCGCTCATCCCTCTCCTGTAAAATGATCTTCCTATTTATATTGGTCGCAGTTTCTTACGATTAAACGGACGTTTTCGTGACCGTCTGATACTGATGATGCAAAGCCTTGGCGTTTTTTCCTGCGTCAAATTGAGCCTGCACGGTTTCATACAAGTCATCTGCTACTTCCGGCTTCCATATTTGCTCATGTTCGTACCGAGTGATCGCTTCCGCCAAGGCTTGAGCGGATTTCGGTTTAATCAGCAGATGTTGGTGCTTTCCGAATAAAGACGACACTCCGCCAACATCCGTACAGATAACAGGAACCCTTAGCGCCAGCGCCTCAATCACAACAGTCGGCATCCCCTCACTGTAAGAAGGAAGCACGAATAGATCTGCCGCAAGTAAATAGTCTCTTACATGATGATTCGGCACTTGGCCTGTGACGATATGCCCCTTCTGCGTCAGCGTCGATTTTGCGGGACCATCCCCGACAAAGACTGCCTGAGGTGGGTCCTGCAGCGATTCGATCGCTTCAGACAGTTCAAAAATGCCTTTCTCTCTGACCAGCCGGCCGACATAGACAGCCAGACGCTGATCAAGCGGGAGTCCGAGTCTTTCTCTGATTTCCTCTTTCGTCTCCTCATTCTCCTGAAAACGGCTGAGCTGTATGCCAATTGGCAAAACCGAGCTGTCAAAGCCCGAAAGCTTTTTGGCTTCTTCCTGAAGCTTGTGGCTGACTGCTAAAACAACTGACGCAGAACCTACGGCACGCTTGAAGGCTTTAAACGCTCCTTTGCTATAATGCGGATAGACATTCACATCACTGCCATGCAAGGTCAGGATATAAGGAATTTGCGCTGACTCTGACACGACTGCCGCAGCCCCGCCCGATGGCATGGCAAAATGAGCATGGATCAGATCCGGATATAGGTCGCGCTGTTTCATTGTTTTTAAAACGGCTGATGCGATTCTCCGATGAGGCTGCGCCCACTTCAGCTGGCCGGGAACTGCCCGATAGAAAGGCCGGTAAACCGGTATCCCTTTTCTAATCTCATACTCCGGTCTGGCATCCTTTTTTCGATATGTCTTTTTCAGCATGCGGACAGGTGCTGAATGAAAAGGCCGTGGGCATATCACAGTGATATCAAGCCCGAGTTTTTGCAGCTCTTGCACCTGTGTCTCATGAAACACACCCTCTCCGGGTTTCATACTGCTCGGATATACGCTTGTGATCCACAAAATCTTCATGACAAACGCCCTTTTCTTAGTAGTTTGTTTTTCGTTTGAGGGTACGCTTTTACCAAAAGAAAGAGATAGCACAGCGCCCCGGCCGCAACTGAAATGGCCAGCCGCATTTCTGCCTGCATACTGAAGTGTTCGGTACTGAGGCTTACACCAAACGCGATGATGCCCATCGCCGCAGTAATCAGAAATGGCTTCATAATCGACTGGAAATAAGCTGAAAGGTTAAGCTTGATGACATATGCCAGGAGCCAGCGCCCGATCAGGAAATTAACAACGCTGATAATGGCATACACCCATGCGACTGTCAGCAGGCTTCCCGTCTGTACAGCTGCAAACAGTGATAATCCGTACAGCAGCAGTACGCCGGAATCCCAATAAAACGCTAAGTCAGCTCTTCCTTTTGCCAGCAGTACAGATCCATTTGGATTCATGAGCACTCTTAGTATCCCGACAATGGCCAGAACATTCAGGATCGGAACAGCAGCAAGCCACTTTTCTCCGAAAACCGCTGTGATAAAGGCGTCTGACACAGACACGAGCCCGATTAACAGCGGAAACGAAACAAGCGCCAGCATTTTTGTCATATTCAGAAAGCCTTCTCTGATCACGCTGTTTTCATATTTGTTTTTTGCGAAAACAGGGAATGCCACCCGTGTGACAATCGGATTGATCTTCAAAACCGGAATGGTGACAATCTGATAAGCGAGGTTATAAATCCCCAATGCTTCAGCACCAATAAACCGGCCGATCAAAATCATGTCGATATTTGCTCCCAGTCTGTTCACAAGACGGGATGAAAGCTGAAAGGCTCCAAAAGAAAAGAAATCCTTCATGCCTCTCAAATCAAAAACAAAAGCAGGATGCCACTTTTTTCGGTATACAGCCCAATATAAAATCCCTTTACTGGACTGCAGCAGGACTTGAGAAATCACGTACGCCAAAATCGCATCCATCATAAAAACCGCTATCGCTAAATATCCGAATGACAATACATTTGAAAAAATCTCTATTTTGCTTAACGTATTAAAGTGCAGCTGCTTTTGCAGCATATACTGATATTGCTGTCCAATTGGCGCGATCAAAAACATAATCGCCAGAATCCGAACCAGAAACACCAGCTCTTCTCTTTGATAAAATCCCGCAATGACAGGACTGCTCACATATAAAAGAACAAACAGCAAAACGCCCGTCATAATGTTAAGCCAATACAATGTTGACAGCTGGCGCTCCGTCGCGTCGTCTCTCTGAATTAATGCTGCGCCAAAACCCATATCGAGCACAATCTGGGCGAAAACTGTAACCGTTGTGATCATGCCGACAAGCCCAAATTCTGTTAAGGTCATCATATTTCCAAGCAGGGCAAACTGAACAATTTGTATGATTGTAATACACATAGTTGAAATACTTGTCCACTTTGCACCGCTCATGATTTGTTTTGTAATACTTGGCATCATATTCCCTACTTCTTTTTAAGCTCAGATTGATGGTGAATAATGGCATTCTGTTTTATCTTGCACCATCACCCGTCCAAACTACTTTACAAGTTTTTAACATAATTTTTAATTCTAAAGTGAAAGTCAGATTGCGAATGTAATATAAATCAAATATCAGCTTTTCCTTCGGCGTCATATCGTAACCGCCGTTCACTTGAGCCCAGCCGCTCAATCCCGGTTTAACAGCCAGACGCTGTGTAAAGCCTGGAATCTCATTCTGGAATTTTTCCGTAAATACAGGCCGTTCCGGACGAGGGCCAATCATACTCATATCGCCTTTCAGCACATTAAACAGCTGAGGAAGTTCGTCAATTCTCGTTCTTCTGATAAAAGCTCCGATCCTTGTCACCCGCGGATCTTGCTTCTGTGCCCAAACCGCCCCAGACTTCTCGGCATCTATTTTCATGGAACGAAGCTTATAAAGCTTAAATGGTTTCCCGCCTTTCCCTACGCGTTCCTGCGTATAAATGGCAGGCCCCGGCGTCTCCAAACAAATCAATATTGAAAATACCGCAATCATTGGCAGCGCAATCGCCAACCCAATGAGCGCAAACCAAATATCCATTACGCGCTTTATTGCCAAATAACGAGCCGTCTTTTCAGATAATGTAAAAGAATGTATTTGCTGAACTGAGAATTCACGACTCACATTCATGCTTTTCTCTGCACTCACTGACACACACCTCACGATTTGTTTGGGATGTTATGATGACCTATGCCAGTCAGTTTAGCAGACGGATGTTAATTGGATGTAAATGGTATGTTAAGAAGTGTGAATTTGTTATTTTTTCTGACATTTATCCGTAAACTTTTTATTGTTTTAGACACTTTTTTTAAAAATTAAGCATATTGTTTAAAAAAAGAGACAAATCATTTTACTGATTTGTCTCTTTTCGTTGAGAAGCATTTAATATTGAAAATAAAACTTTGATTTAGAGGTTAACAGCTTGTATTGAACCTCAACCATTTTACTAAAGAATAACATGGATTTTCGTTCCACGTTCCGTGTGTCCAGGACAATTGTTTGGTTATCCACTTTTGCACTGATTTTATTTTGGGAAGTATTTATCGCAAATTCAATTAATCGCTCTTTCTTTACATGAACTAGCTGTTCAAGCAAACTCTGCACGTTTACCGTCAATTTTGTACAATTAGGCTCTAACTCTATACGTTTTACCGGTAATGAGATTTCAGACTGTCCGGTATTCACAATGATTTTTGAATGATTTGGCAAACAGATTTGCTTATCTTTAAAAATAAATGATAAATCTTTTGATTCTGTTTCATATGAAAGTTCTGCTTCTGTATAGGCATGTTTCTTTATATCAATCGAAAGATTATCGTAGTTCATTGTGAAATATGGTCTTGCACTGAAGACAAACAAAGCATTATGCCCTAAATACATCGTTTTTGTAGAATACTTATACGCAGCACGCTTGTTTCCGATTCTCGCCCTTAATTTGTAGCCGTCTATCGACGATTCAATAAAGAAATCCCAAACGCCTAAATCTTCTTCTGCAGATGCCAGTTCATCAAACTTGCACTCAAATGTAAATGTTGAATTTTCATACTTAGCCGGCGAAATGTATTTTTCCGCCTTTGTATCGCGATGAACAAATACTCCTGTCAGAGATTGATTTTGATTCATTTCATCATCAACCAATTTGTGTTTAATGGTTCCTTGAATGCTGAGGCTGCGATCGTTAAATTCAATATTTTGCAGATAATGCTCAAGCTTATTTTTATAATTCACTTTTAATAGTTCTTCAGAAATTGGATATCGCTCTAAGCTCGGATAACGTGCAATTAAATCCCCGTTATATACAACACAGAACTTTTTAATGTCTTGTTCCTCACGCTCATACTGGGTTAACCCCTGCAAATCATTATTCCGAATAAACAGCAGACGCAATTTGATATGCGGAAGCACAAATTGATCAGCCTCTTCAGGTACTGCATGAATAAATGAAGACAAATATTTAAACCATTCAGCTCTTTCTTCATCGGTCTTCATTTTTATTGTGACATTTTTTGTCCGCGAAAAATCGAAATGCCTGTTTAAAAATACTGCCATCAGTTTAATTTTTCTTCCTTCTTCCAGGTCACTAGCCTTGATAGCAGAAATAATATCTTCCATTGCTCCATAAAAGTTCTCTGGGGGAACATAAGCAACACTCATATGTTCACCGTCTCTTTTGACCAGATAGTAATAATCATAGTCAGCTGAAACAGAAATCTTCTTTGCCTTTAAATAAGCGTTCATTGTGAAGACTTGATCTTCCGCTGCTTTTATGTGAGTAGGGAAGATGATTTGATTTTCTTTTAAAAGTGAGGCTTTAAACAGTTTTTGGGGTCCCAATGTGAAAACAATTTTGGAATCAACCAAATCAACATCTGGGTTTGTTTCCTTAAACATTGATTTGGGAACACCTCGGCCGTTTATCCCTTTTAACTTACCTAAAGTAATATCTGAATCATTCTCTTTTGAGAAATTGTACCATCTTAACAATGCTTCATTGCCTAGATAGTCATCGGAATCAACAAACAGGATGTATTCACCTTTGGCAATTTTTATTGCATCATTCCGCGGCGCACCTGGACCGCCTGAATTTACGGTTCTTTCAACAACAACAATATTGTCATATTTCTTTTTATATCGATTCAAAATGTCTAAAGATGAATCCGTAGATTTATCATCGACACATATAATCTCATAATCCTCTTTTGGCATCGTTTGGTTAACTAAGCTATCAAGACATTCGGAAATAAGATCTTCTGAATTATATACAGGGATAACAATGCTTATTTTCATCGATTACCTCACTACCCTAATGGATCGGTTATATTTTTGCCTGATAATTATATCAAAAACATCTGTCAATAAGAATAGGCCTAACCTTAAATTTTGTTAAACTTTTACATAGCATATGTGGTTTAAAATTTTTCTCATTTTATCGTATAAAAAAGCTTGCCGGCAATTCCTGATAGGTTCTGCCGGCAAGCCGCTATTGATGTCTACTAATTTAATCCCCTAATAATATCCAATGATTCCTTCATATATTGCTTGAGCTGCTTTTTCTTGATACAAAGCACTCTTTAACTTACTTGCGTCGTTCGCATTTGAAATGAACGCCAGCTCCACTAAACTGCTCGGCATCGTTGATTCTCTGATGACATGGAAATTCCCGATTTTCACGCCGCGGTTTTGAGTATTGAGTGCTTTATAGAGTCTGTTTTGTATTTCTGTCGCAAGCCGTTTGCTGTTTTCTGACTCATATTTTGTATAATAGTAGGTTTCAGTACCGGTTGCTGCTGGGCTCGCTGAATTGGCGTGAATACTCACAAACAGGTTTGCATTATTGCTTTTTGCTTTTGCAACCCGCTCTGAAAGCTCCAAGAAAACATCTGTAGATCTGGCCATAATCGGAATGGCTCCACCATTGGAAAGTTTGCTGTTTACAAGCTTAGCAACGGCAAGGTTAACATCTTTCTCCTTTAAACCATTACCTACCGCGCCGCTGTCATAACCACCATGTCCTGCATCCACAAATACCTTTTTGCCAACAATCACATTTTTCAGCTGATTCACAACATTTGTGGTAACTGAAATGGTTCCCCCAAGAACTGTGAAAGTGTTCTTGCTATTTGATCCGATGACTGTTCTTGTCGCAGTCGGCAATGAACCGGCGTCAGTAAATAGCATTGGGCGATTTTGCTTCGCCGCCAGCACAGAACCCGCTAAAGCATCTGCATATTGATAGCCATTGCTGACAAATGCAGCTTTTGATGAAGAATAATACTTTTTCGCTATGTTGGCAGCCACTTCAAAACGGCTGTTCCCGCCGATCCTTGTTGGTGATGGCAACTGGCTGTAAACGCTTTTTGAGACACTGATTTCTCCCCCGACCACAATAGTCGATGTTGTTCCTTTGCTGTTCATCGCATTTTTCGTTGGTTCGGGAATAGAGCTTTCAGTCGTCAGAAGAATTGGAATACCATTACGGGCAGCATAAGAACCGATTGCCAGACTGTCAGCATATGCCGTTCCATTTGCGATTACTGCTTTTGAATTTGAAGACAATTTTTTAGAAATATTTTGAGCAACTTCATAGCGGCTTCTTCCGCCGATCCGTTCCACATTGGAAATACCCAATTTTTTAATGTCGCTTACAACGTTGTTAGAAACACTGATCGTTCCGCCAATGACGATGACCTTGCTCGGTTTAAGCTGGCTGATTCTGTCTTTCGTCGGTGCAGTCAGTTTAGATGATTCCGTCAATAGAATCGGGGCATTGTATTTGTAAGCCAAAGGTGCAGCAGTTAATACATCGGCATATGCTGTTCCGTTTGCTATAACAACCGTGCCTGCACTGCTCCAGCCTTGTTTTGATACATTTACTGCAACCTCATATCTGCTTGCTCCATCCAGCCTTGTAACAGAGTTGGCCGCAAACGCATTTGGTACAAATAACACGACTCCTAGTATCAGCATAGGTATGCTTTTAAGAAAGATCCGCAAAGATAGTCCCTCCAAAGATTCATAATGATTCATAAATCAAATAACGAACAAAGGAGGCATCTCGCCTCCTTTGACTCTAACAATCTTTTAATAGCTTGATAGAGTTGTTCCCGGATAGTAAAAACTTAAAATTGTTGTATAAGATTGTCCGGCAGCTGCTCTGGCATTGGCTCCGTACTGACTCATGCCTATGCCGTGTCCGTATCCTTTACCGCTAATGAGAAAGGCGTTTGTATTGCTTGAGACAGAAGCATATGTACTCTTCATATTGGAAGCGCCAAGCATCGTTCTCAGCTCTGCTGCAGGTACAGTAATTGTTGCTGTTTTTTCACTGAGGCTTCCATTTGACAGAATATAGCCATTTGATTTTTCTTTCACGAAATATGAGAATGTGACGCTTGCTGTTTCCGGCCGCTGACCGGCAGTTTTCTCCGTGCTGAATTTCACACTGGATATTTTCGTGATTTTGATAGACTCGGCATTGCTGTATTTATTTTTAATAAACCAGCTTTTCAAACCGCTCAAATATGATGAGTTTGTTTCATTTTTAGAGCTCCACCAAGAACCCGGGCTTTTCAGATTCAGACTGCTCTTATCAAGCTGGGTTTTATTTAAAGACAGAGACCAGCTGATTTGCGGGTCGTACGTATCTTTTTTGGCGATTAAATAAGGAAGCTGGCTGCTCCACACCTCACCGCTCGCTTCTGTGTAGCCGCCGTTGCTTGAGGAATACGTAGCTGAAATCAAATTCCCATTGTATTTCAAAACTTTTCCTTTTGTAGCTTCGACCACTTCTGAAGTTTTTGAATTCCAGTCATATCCGCCATATACCTGAAAAGCGGTGGTGTCTTGTACTTCTTTTCCGGCCGAACTGATGGAATAAGTTCTCGCTGCGACAGCTTGGGCTTTAAGCGCTTCTTTCTGCCAGCTGGCCGGCATTTCATGAGGAACAACACCCTTTAAATAATCTTCAAAGGGGATATTCACATTGATTGGCCGAACATATTTGCCTGACTCTATTGTAAATTTCATGTTTCCGAGATATGGCGTTCCGTTCAGACTGATAGAATTTGCAGTTGCATATTTTTTAGGCTGTGCTGTAAAAGACGTTCCAAGCGTCTTGATTGCAGTACTGTTTTTATAAAGCACTAGGTTTCCGCCGGTTAACTTGACTGTATATCCAGTTCCTGCAAAAGTATCTGCCAGTTTGTTCTTTAGCGTATCACTGATGGAAATGCTTCCTCCAAGCAGCGCAAATGACTGAGTTCCTTTTGACGCTACTACATCAGCGACTGGTGACGGCAGGCTGCCTGATTCAACCAGCAGTAAAGGGCTTCCCTGCTTTGCTGCAAGCACAGATCCCGTTAATGCATCCGCGAATGTTTGGCCGTTTGACATAAATACCTTTGTTGCTTTCATATTTAATTCTTTAACGATATTGGCAGATACCTCATATCGGGAAACGCCGCCAATCCGTTTCACAGTTGCCTTCTTTTTTAATGCAGCTTCCACACCAGTGCTGACACTCAACGGACCGCCGACAATTGTAACCTTGCTTGGAATTTTGTAATCACTGCGGATGTTATTGTCTCCCGCAAGTAAAATCGGATAACCGTTCATTGCAGCATATGGCGCGATTGACAGGGCATCCGTAAAGACCATGCCTGTGGCCACTACTGCCTGGCTGTAATTCCCCATCCGATCGGCTATGTTTTTAGAAACCTCGTAACGGGTTGCTCCTCCAATCCGATCGATAGAACCATATTTTTTTAATGTATTTTCTACATTTTTAGAAACACTGATTGTCCCACCAATGATGAGAATATTGTCAGGATTTAATTTTGCAATTTCGCTTTCTGTTTTTGGTGTTAGCGAATCTGCATCTGTTAATAAAATCGGTGCATCGTACTTTTTGGCAAGCGGGGTTGCTGAGAGCGCATCGGCAAAAGCGTCCCGATTCACAATGACCACAGTCGTTGGATTTGTCCATCCGGCAGAGGCGACATTATTGGCAACATCAAAACGGGTTGCTCCTCCATATCGCTCCGTATCCGCAATTCTTGAGCCGGGAATTTCATATCCGCCTATGATATCGACATCCAAACTTGATTTGCTGCCTACATAATTACTCAGCTTAACCGAAATGGTTTTATCAGCGGCTTTCGCAGTCTGCATAAACGCCGGACATGCTACAGCCGCCGCAGTGACTGACGATAGAAGCAAGAGCTTCATTTTTTTCAAAACATGGAACCCCCTAAGAGTTTTTTATTACTTTGTCTCAAGATCCTTAAGCATTAAAGCGCCATTTGAATCTTTTGTATATTTGACAACAACTTTTTGCCCTTCTGAAATGCTGTTCATTTTGTCCTGAAGGTCTGAACCAACCTGAATCGACGTCTCTTTATCATCAATAGTGACTGCAATTGTATGGCTGTCCGCCAAACCGGCAAAAGTGCCTTCCTTCGTTACTGTCTCTTCTGCAGCCGCATCCTGGCTGTCTGAATTTGTTTCTGCTCCTGATGAGTTCTGAGCTGTGCCGCACGCAGACAAAAGAAGCAGCATTGAGAACATTAAAATAGCAATTTTTTTCATTCCTATATCACCTCTCCACTTTTTATCGACAATTTTAAGCTTATTTTAAGATTTCTTTCAAAACAACGAAAAATTTTTGCGGATTTTCTTAAAATACCGAAACATTTGTTACAAGGATCCGTCTATTGTAAAGAATCAGACAAATTTTAGTTGTTTTCAAATATTAAGAAACTTATAATCGTACTAGATTACAAAAAAGCGAGGACTTTATTATGAGAGCTGAAAAAAGAAAGAAAAAAAGAAAGGCGTTACTTGTCATTTTAGCCATTGTGGCCGTATTTGTACTCGGAACAGGCGGCTATGCATACTACTTATGGCATAAAGCAGCTTCAACCGTGGCAAGTATTCATGAAAGCATTGATAAATCGAAAAAGAGGGATAAAGAAGTCAGTATCAATAAAAAAGATCCTTTTTCCGTCTTAATCATGGGTGTGGATGAACGCGACGGCGATAAGGGCCGTGCCGATACGCTCATTTATATGACCGTTAACCCAAAAACGAATACAACCGACATGGTCAGCATTCCGCGTGACACGTATACAAAAATTATCGGAAAAGGCACAATGGATAAAATCAACCATTCATACGCTTTCGGCGGCACGCAGATGACGGTAGACACTGTTGAGAACTTCCTCGATGTCCCGGTTGATTATTTTGTAAAAGTGAACATGGAAAGCTTTAGAGACGTTGTTGATACACTTGGCGGCATTACAGTTAACAGCACATTCGCGTTTAGTTATGACGGTTATTCGTTCGGCAAAGGAGAAATCACGCTGAATGGAAAAGAAGCACTCGCTTATACCCGGATGAGAAAAGAAGATCCGAGAGGCGACTTCGGACGCCAGGACCGCCAGCGCCAAGTCATCCAAGGTATTATTAATAAAGGCGCTAATATTTCTTCTATCACGAAATTCGGAGATATGTTTAAAGTTGTTGAAGATAATGTGAAAACGAACTTGACCTTCGATAACATGTGGGATATCCAGTCCGATTACAAAGGTGCCCGGAAACATATTAAACAGCACGAACTAAAAGGTACAGGCACGAAAATCAATGGAATTTACTACTACCAAGCTGATGAAAGCGCCCTTTCCGATATTACAAAAGAGCTGAAGGAAAGCCTCGAAAAGTAAAACAAAAAGAAGCTTCGCACAATGTGCAAAGCTTCTTTTTTATTTGCCTGTAAATGAATCCGGTTGTTCTTTCCGATACCCGTAATGAAACAGCAATTCTTCCACAATCCGGCGGGAAGCCTCTCCATCTCCATACGGATTAGAAGCCTGGGACATTTTCTTGTACTCATCATGATCAGTTAACAGCTGTTTTGCCAGCTGATAAATGTTTTCCTCATCCGTCCCTGCAAGTTTCAGCGTTCCCGCTTCCACTCCTTCAGGCCGTTCCGTCGTATCACGCAGAACAAGCACCGGTTTCCCGAGAGATGGGGCTTCCTCCTGCACGCCGCCCGAATCTGTCAATATAAAATGCGATTTCGCTGCAAAGTTATGGAAATCAATCACCTCTAAAGGTTCAATCAGATGCACTCTGTCAGAATCACCAAAATGCTTCTGAGCCGCTTCCCGGACAACAGGATTCAGGTGCACAGGGTAAACGACTTGTACATCTTCAAATTCCCCTACAATTCTGCGGATGGCCTTGAACATGTTTTCCATTGGCTCACCCAAATTTTCCCGGCGGTGAGCGGTCAAGAGAATCATTTTATCCTCACCCACCTGATCGAGAACAGGATGTGAGTAAGCATCCCTAACCGTTGTGTTGAGTGCGTCAATCGCTGTATTGCCCGTTACAAAAATAGAGTCGGCCTTTTTGTTTTCTTTTAATAAATTGTCTTTCGCCTGGCCTGTCGGAGCAAAATGCAAATCAGCAATCGCCCCTGTCATCTGTCGATTGAGCTCTTCCGGAAACGGGGAATACTTATTCCCTGTACGGAGCCCCGCCTCCACATGACCGACAGCAATTTGATGGTAAAAAGCGGCTAGGCTTCCGGCAAACGTCGTCGTCGTATCACCATGGACAAGCACAATATCGGGTTTGATATCTTTAAACAACTCATCCAATTTTACAAGTGCGTTAGACGTAATCTCTGCCAGTGTTTGCCGCTCCTTCATAATGTTCAAATCGAAGTCAGGCTTGATATGAAACGCATCTAACACCTGATCGAGCATCTGTCTGTGCTGTGCAGTGACCGTTACATAGGAATCTATTTCAGGATATTTTTTCAATTCAAGCACAAGCGGTGCCATCTTGATCGCTTCAGGCCTGGTCCCGAAAACGGTCATCACTTTTAGTTTTTTCATATTTGTCACCTGGTTTCTTTGTTTAACGGGCTGTTAGATAGAATTTCGATTGGTCCGATTGTATAAATAGATCTACTTTCTTCTTTATTTTAAAGCACCATAGCTTTTTTTCAATATTTTTACTGCAAAAGTACACACTGACATCCTTTTTCGGAACCAATGTGGTTTTATAAGAATTAATGGATAAAACAATATTGGTGTTTTGTAAATAAGCCGGAGCAAACTTTTGCTGAACGAGATTCCGATCAACCTGTATCACTGTCCCATCAGCTGAACTGATTTGATTTTTTATTGGTATTAAAAACTCTTGGTTATTGCATTCGAGCAATAATAAAGATTGCTTCGGAAAAAACAATTGGCTTCCAGGAAATACGAACGTTAAATGCTGGTCCGAATCATTATCTCTGAATTCGACTTTCAGAACTTCCTGCTTTCTGATATCCACCGACAAATTATCATAGGTTTTAGTAAAGTACGGCCGTGCGCTGAAAGCATATTCCCCGTTATTCCCAATATATTTAGCATGTTTTGAATAAGGATACGGTTCTCTGCTGCTGCCAATTCGGACGCGTTTTTTATAGCCGTCTATCTCCGATTCAATAAAGAAATCCCAAACACCAATATCTTCTTCATGAATAGCCAAATCAGTAAACTTCGTGAGAAATTCAAATTCTCCGTCCTTAGAATACACTGGGGAAATGATTTTTTCAGTTTTTCTATCACGGTGCACCCAAATGCCGTATAAAGTTTGCATAGCTTGATGCTCTGGTTGTAAAGCCGTGTGGGTAACCGACCCTCTTAATGTGAAGGTGTTGTCCTTCATTTGAAATTCGCTCACGTAATGACTGATTTTGTTTCTGTCATCAACAATCCGTTCATTCTCTGCCAAATGATATGAGATAAGGCTGGGATAGTTTGCTATGATATGACCATTTTTAACTGACGTATATTGTGCCATATTTTCTTTATCAGCTTCAAACTGCTTTAAGCCCTTTAGGTCATTATGGCGTACAAAGTGTAATTTTAACCGCGTATGAGAATGAACAAGTTTATCAATTTCCCGTGGTATATTTTGTTCAACAAAATGATGCAGCTCTGTCATCCATGTTTGCTGCTCCCGTTCGTCCTCGATTGTTACGGTAAAGTCCGTTGTTCTGGAAAAATCAAAATGACGATTCAAAAACTTCGCCATAAACTTCATTTTGCGATTATGTGAAAGACAGCTATTACGAATCATATCTATGATTACCTTCATTGCGCCATAGTAGCTTTGAGGCGCAACGTATGCAAACGTCATGTGCTCGCCGTCATGCTGTACAGCATAGTAATAATCATAATCGGCCAAGACAGAAATTTTGTCCGCTTCTAAATAAGCCTGCATGACAAATACCTGATCCTCTGTAGCCTGTATATTAGAGGGGAAATATATGTCATGCATTCTAAGCAGTGAAACTTTAAAAAGTTTTGTCGGTCCTATTGAGTAAACAAGCGGAGATTTTACAAGATCCGCCTCAGGTTTCGTTTCCTTAAAAATAGCTTGCGGGACCGATCTGCCGTTTACACCGACCATTTTCCCAAGCACAATATCTGAATCATGCTGTTTTGCAAATTGATACATTCTCTCGAACGCTTCGATTCCTACATAATCATCGGAATCAATAAAAAAAATGTATTCACCGTTCGCAGCACGTATCGCTTGGTTTCGCGGCTCCCCCGGCCCTCCCGAATTTTTTTCTCGTTCTATAACCGTTATATTAGAATACTGTTCACTGTACTTTTTTAATATTGAAACCGTGCCATCCTGTGAACAATCATCTACACAAATAATTTCGTACTCATTATTCGGCATGGTTTGTTGAACCAGACTATCCAGGCAGCGGGAGATAAAATGTGCTGAGTTGTATGTGGGTACTGCTGCAGTGATTTTCACCATGACACCTCTATCCTTATCCGCTTCTATTTCTTCACATAAAGCTCATATAATGAACAAAAATGGTGCAAAAACGTACTATTTCGTTATTTCAAATACTTCTTCCCATCTTTCAAATAATCGGGCTTCACTATATTCAGTATCCATTAAGTTCTTTGCATTTTTTCCGTATTGAATGGCTCTCTCAGGGTTGTCGTACAAATAAATGATACTTTCAGCAAGCATGTCAATATGATCAGGTTCTACAAGCATTCCCGTTTCGTGTTCTTTTATGAGCTCCCTCGGGCTGTATTTCACATCAAAACTGATAACAGGGGTTGCGCACGAAAACGATTCACAAATCGCGAGACTAAACCCCTCAAATTTTGATGTTAATAATGTGGCAAGCGCCTGCTGATAAAATGGAGCGGGATTTGCGACATACCCTTTTAAATGTACATTATCTAACTTAAGATCATCGATCAATTGCTGGTATTCCTCATAGCCGGGACCGCTGCCATATATATTCAGGACAATATCCGGCCGGGATTTTTTTACGATTCCCATTGCTTTTATGACCTTATCGATCCCTTTTTCCTCATGATATCTGGCCACCATGACAAACTCGTTTTTCTTTTTTTCATACGTTTGTAATTTTTCAAGCCTTCTTGGTGCATGAGGAATAACAAAAATATTATTGTTCGACTCAAAATCCTTCATGATATCTTCTTTTTGTTCATTCGTTAATACGATCAGCCCGTCATAATCCTTAATATGCTCCATCGCATATTGATGATTGTTTCGAACTTTGCTGCCTAACGTATAAGGATAATCTAAATGATTTGAGTGAACACAGTAAAATCGTTTTGCCAATCCTGCACGCATTTCATTTACTTTTGAAGCACTTCCGACTCCATCACAGATGATAATAGGGTCCTTTTCTTTCTCACATAACGTTTCAAGCCAATGTGTATGAAACTGGTGCTTGTTTTTGAAAAATACAGCTTCCTTTTCATCACGGCCAAACAGCATAACTCCTTGACTGGCTCCTGTTTTAAAATGGTACCATTCTGTTAAATAACAGAAACCGTCGGGTGCTGTGTAGTGAATTTGATTGATTTTTCCGCTTCTTGTATCGAAAATCACAGTTTTATTTACATAACCGCCATGAAAGAATTCTCGCTTTGTCATTTGCATATTTTCATTGAAATGATCTACATATAAAAGATTATCCGACTCATCCCATTTTTTCTTTTTTATATATAAGCCATTCTTGAAGTATTCTGTTTCTAATTTTTCCTCATTATGATACGCAGCGTATGGTTCTTCAAAGCGATTACGATTTTGATCATAGTAACTTTGTTGCACTTCCCCAACTTTCATATGCTTATGCTGATTTTTATAGTCATCATAAATATTGAGGATATTCACATCAGCATGCAGCCTTCCAGCGCTCTTCAGCACTTGCTCAATCTGATCATAATTGTCTTTATAATCAAGTGTAACCAAATCGATTTTATGGCCGCGCTCCGCAAATGTAAAAGATCTTGACATCATAGAGCTTGTAATGCCGCCTTTTTCAATGTCTATTTCATATATTAGTGAAAAGATCCTTCTCATCTTCAAGCTCCTTCTTCTGGTAAAACCTTGTCTGCTATTTTTTCACAAACAGCCGTTTCATTAATTTTCTCCGAAATCCTTCGGCAGTCTGAACACGCAAATAATTATTTTCTTTTTCTAAAGTAACTTGCCAGCCTGAAATACTTTGTTCTGATAATGGAATTTCCTTTGAATCGGTTATTCGCACACCTGATGCAAAGAAGCTATTATCCCACTCGGAACAGAGATACAATTCAATGGTGGACAACTGATCTAATACAGAGTGAATACGAAGTGTACCGCTTACGGTAAATATTAGTTCTTCCTCGCTGTTTACTTTTGCGTTAAACGTGCTTTCAGTGCCGCTCTTTTTATTTTTTAACTTCCAATACATTTTATGGCGGCCAACAGAATGGGGAGGAATGCAGCCTTTAAATTCAACCTTGGATGACAAATATAAATCGGATTTTGATTGCCATTCTGCCATTAACAGCTCAACATTCATATCCTTCAATTGATTATTAAATGGCACCTGACCTATTAGTTTGTCCACAAAACGCTTGCGGGTAAACGGCTCTTCAGAAACGTAATAAATATTTGTGCGAGGCCCCGTATTTTTAATTATGTCATGATATCTCTTCAAGGAAGGAACCACGAAAGCATCAAGGTGGCCTATTTCCTTTTCAGGGTTTTCCAACATCTCATTCGTCTCTATAAAACCTAGATACATGGAGGAATATTCAACTGAAAGAGTTTTTAATGTAGTATATAACTCAATTTCAGAAGTCATAAATAAATAATCCGCTTCCTTTATCAAGCGGCTCAGAAAATAACGGGAAAGTTCATTTTCTGAATACAATACACTGACTATATTCTCTTTTTCGTCAAAAATGACAATTTTTTCAGTTGTTCCATCATTCTTATACCATTTTGTCATATAACAAGTGCCATCTACCCTTAAATAAAGATGCTGCTTCGGTTTGTTAGTGTCCAGATCCATGTACATTAAGCTGTGTACATATCCAGACAAATCATATTCTTCCCTTTTAAATCTTTGCCTGCTTTCATTAAAGTAATCAATGACAGCAAGTTCTCCTGATGCTGTAAACCTTTGATATTTGATATAACGTCCATTATTGTAATAACGATAAATTGGCTTATTTGGTTCTTGAATATATGTTAAACCTTCTTGTTCAATCGGATGCTTGATTTTATCTTTCTGAGGTTCAGAACCTTTAAAGTAGCTGTACATATTAATAACAGCAGTATCTTTAAAAGAAGAAGGCCCATTGGGCTCATGATGTAAAGTGACAATTTCCATTGGATAATTCCAATCGATCGTATTGATACTAAACTTTTTTGCAGCATTCAGCTCTTGACAAACAAATGCTAATTTTGGAGTAGAAACCTTAATCGTCATCATCTATTTATTACCTTTCGAATAAATTCGTACAGTCACATTTTCAGAACTACATTATATCACTTTTGCTGAGCAGGCTCTAGAGATGAACAAGCTGTTATATTTCTTGAAATACCGGATCAGGTGAAACTGTTTTATCTATCAATTAATGATATTTTTGTGTATTTCCTCGACCCCAAAGTCACTGAATTGACTCTTGTTTAATATTGGTTTTTCTTATATGATTAAATGTGTTTAACAGAATGAAAATAGGGTATTGATGAGAAAAGAAACTCAAACATTTTAAATACTCAGCATTCAAAAGAGTGACCCTAAATCTGTTCTTAAGGAAGGTGCTTTGAAATTGAAAAAAGTACGTAAAGCCATAATCCCTGCCGCAGGTCTCGGAACGAGATTCTTGCCGGCTACGAAAGCAATGCCGAAAGAAATGCTTCCTATCGTTGATAAACCTACCATTCAATACATAATTGAAGAAGCTGTTGAAGCCGGTATTGAAGATATTATTATCGTAACAGGAAAAAGCAAGCGTGCGATTGAGGATCATTTTGATTACTCTCCTGAGCTTGAAAGAAACCTAGAAGAAAAAGGAAAAACTGAGCTACTTGAAAAAGTGAAAAAGGCTTCTAACCTGGCTGACATTCACTATATCCGCCAAAAAGAACCTAAAGGTCTCGGACATGCTGTCTGGTGCGCGCGCAACTTTATCGGCGATGAGCCGTTTGCGGTACTGCTTGGAGACGATATTGTTCAGGCTGAAACACCAGGGTTGCGCCAATTAATGGATGAATATGAAAAAACACTTTCTTCTATTATCGGTGTTCAGCAGGTGCCTGAAGAAGAAACACACCGCTACGGCATTATTGACCCGCTGACAAGTGAAGGCCGCCGTTATCAGGTGAAAAACTTCGTTGAAAAACCGCCTAAAGGCACAGCACCTTCTAATCTTGCCATCTTAGGCCGTTACGTATTCACGCCTGAGATCTTCATGTATTTAGAAGAGCAGCAGGTTGGCGCCGGCGGAGAAATTCAGCTCACAGACGCCATTCAAAAACTGAATGAAATTCAAAGAGTGTTTGCTTACGATTTTGAAGGCAAGCGTTATGATGTTGGTGAAAAGCTCGGCTTTATCACAACAACTCTAGAATTTGCGATGCAGGATAAAGAGCTTCGCGATCAGCTCGTTCCATTTATGGAAGGTTTACTAAACAAAGAAGAAATCTAAACAAAAAGGCTATTGGACATTCATCCAATAGCCTTTTTTTAATTCAACATCAAAGTCAGTGTATGCTCTCCATTATCAACGGCGAAGACCTGATCAGCTGTATTCACAAGAAAACGCTTCTTGCTGCTGTCATACAATACATCGCTATCACTTAAGGATAGTGACGCCGGGTTGATAGGAGAAATGTTATGAAAAATAAGCTCTGTTGCTTTATCATTCTCCAGCACATAGCTGATTTTTTCATAATCAAAATCTAACGTTTTTCTGCCGTCAGCTGTATCCCCTTCAGTATATCCATTCAACTTGGATTGAATGCTGGTTCTGCTGTCCCCCAGGAATTTCAGAAAGTATTCATAGGAAGATGCTGCGTTTTGCGAGACATAAGACGTAAATGCAGCGGCATTCAATTCAGCATGTTTCATGTTAGTTGCAACAGCGCTCTTTTTCACAAAATAAGACTGTCCGTTAAAATTAATTTTCGCTGCTTGTTTGCCTTTTGCAGCTACCGTCACTTTTGTACCGAATGGCAGTGTAACGTCAGCCTTCTGTTTCAAACCCTGATCCTTATAAGCAGCCGCTTTTTCATTTGCTATAAACCCTTGCTTATTGACTGCGGTTAAGCGTTCCTCTGACTTGCCCTTTGCATTACCATGATGATTCTTCACTTCATTTTGCGGAATAGCCCCAAACGAAGCAATTGTACGAAGCGGGGCATTAAAGAACATCGTTCCTGCCATGAATACAGTCAGGATAGACAAAATAGCAATTTGAACCGCATTAGCCAATGATTTCGGCTTTTTCTTCTTTTGGCGGAAACGGGCAAACGCTTCAGGATCTTCTTTCTTCCTCTCTTCCGTCTGCTCTTTTTTATATGTCTCTTTTTCTTTTTTCGACAGCTTATTAAACCAGTCAATAAATGCTTTATACTCTTTGACAACCGTTTTTGTTTCATCAAACATTCGAAGCTCACCGTAGTGCATCCAAGCGACGCGGTCACACATTTTTTCAATCTGACCGATTGAGTGGCTGACAAAGAAAATCGTTTTTCCTTGCTTTTTAAACTCATTTATTCTATCTACACACTTCTGATAAAACGTTTGGTCCCCTACAGAAAGCGCTTCGTCAATAATTAAAATGTCAGGGTCAATATGCACGGAAATCGCAAAACCGAGACGCGATTTCATCCCGCTGGAATAGTTTTTAACCGGCTGATTAATAAAATCGCCAATCTCGGCAAATTCAACGATGCTGTCATACATATCATCAATTTCTTTATTGGTTAACCCCATCATCAAACACTTGAGCCGGACATTGTCCCGGCCCGTTAATTGGTTATTTAAACCGGCCGCAATCGCAATCAGCGACGGCTGGCCGTTCATTTCAATTTCACCGCTGGTCGGCGGAATAATTTTAGCCAGCAGGTTAGACATGGTTGATTTCCCTGATCCATTTATCCCTACAAAGCCGATTGTCTCTCCCTCATACACGTCAAAGGAGACATTCCGCACAGCAAAAAAACCATTATCCTTAGCCGGAAAAAACAACCCTTTAATCTTGTCCGATTGTTTTTTATACAAATGATATTGCTTTGAAACATTTCGAAACGAAACTTTTAGTTTCATCGTACAATCTCCTTACGTATTAAAGAAAGTCAACAAACTTGTCTCTGAATTTCATATGCAGAATAGAACCCACTAACAATAAAAGGAATGTGAACAGCCAGAAATACAGCGTGTACTTCATATCTTGGAAAAACCATTTTCCGTCTAAGAAGCTGTTCCTAAATCCTTCTATCAGATAAAAAATCGGATTCAGCTTAAGCACAGGCAGAAGATTCGGGTGATTTTTCCCGAGCTGCTCTGAGATATTCCAAAAAATCGGAAGTAAAAAGAACAATAATCTGGTTACGGCCTGCAGCAGAAATTGATAATCTCTGACAAGCACACTGATTGTAGAGTTAAACAAACTAAATGAAAACATAAACACGATCATGCAGATTAAATAGTAAATATATTGTATCCAATGCAAGCTAGGGTAAACACCGCTTGCTAAAAGGACAATGACATAAACACCCATCATTACAAAATAACTAAATAAATTTGAAGCAATCACGACAGAAGGCAGTGAACTGATCGGAAAATTCATTTTCGCCACCATATTGATCCGTTTAAATACACTGTTTGATCCATCCAGAATCGTCGGGCTAATAAAAAACCACGGGATCAAACCAGCCAGCATCCAAACAATAAAAGGCACTTCTCCAATACCTGTTATGACTGGCTTGCTGTTACGAATCCCCATACCAAATACAAACCAATACGCCAGCATTTGAATGAGAGGATTGAGAAACTGCCATAATACGCCAAGATAATTCATCTGATACTGAGACTTTGTCTCATACGAAGCTAAGCGCAAAATTAAAGGAAACGATGTCACTTGCTCTTTTACGATTCTTACTAATGCATTCATTGTTTATCTTCCTTAGACTTAAATGATTTTTTGGATCTTTCGGTTAAAGAAATTTGAAAGCACCGGTGAATATTGTAACAGATATTAAGTTTTTTTTCACATTGTAGCTGTCTAAATTTAATGTATAGAAAAAGCCGACAGATTTAATCCATCGGTTTTTTCTACAATGTTCTTATCTATTTGCTCTTTTTACAGTGTTTAAGATCGTATTATAGATACGTTCATTATTTTTATCATCTTTAAATTTAAAGATCTTCTTAGAATTCTCTTTAAATTGCTTATCTATTTCAAAGTTTCTATGACATATCTCAATTATGTTATTTACAACAGTTTCTTCTTCTGATGCAACTATTCCAATGTCTTCAGATTTAATCTCCTTTACTCTGATGGAATGATTATCATAAGGATCAAATTGATAAAAAACAACTGGTTTATTCATAAACAAAAAATCAGCAGAAACAGATGAATAATCTGTAACCAATAAAGAACTTTCTCCAATCAAATCAGATACTATTGCATTATTTTTGGTTAAAATTTCAATCTGTGGATGATCAACATTGAAATTTTTTATATACTTCTGCATTTGATAATGTATATAAAATTTGACTTCAATTCCCTTATCCTCTATCATATTAAGGAACTTCTCATTTTTAAGCAAATTCTGGTAAGAGAGGAAGTACTTAGATTTTAAAAAGTTATGCTTATTCATTTGAACTAAACTTCTTCTCCAGGTCGGCATAACTAAAATCTGGTCTTTATTTGATTTATTTTTTGACAGCCTATCGAACCTCGAAAGACCAGTTACGACAACTTCATCACTATTGTAACCTAGGGTATTAAGTATAATCTCTTTTTCTTTTTCTGAACTGCTAATAACGAGATCTTGATTATACTTCTCTTTATGCAAATAAGGTGAAATGTTATACATAATTAAACCATGTTGCAGACAGATATTATATTTGTTGCTTAAAACTTTTTTATAATACTTGTTATACACCTTTAAAGGCCATGGATACAAACCTTCTTGAAATGTCCATGCACTTATATATGCATTAGCTAAAAACATATATAATTTATGTTTAAAACTGGAGTGATAAAGTATATTTCCTAAGCGTTTTACCTTTTCAGCATGCGGGGAACCTTTTTCAATAATATAAAAGATTTTTTTATCTGGATGATTTGTTCTACAATACTCAAAGAAGGCGTATCCATTGTCTTCAGCTTGATCAAATCTCTCTCCGACTAACCATACATCTTTTCTATATAACAGCTTCACTATATATGTAAAAGAAATAAGAAGATATTTATATAGCATCTGCTTGATATGGCCGAATTGATACTTTAAGTCTCTCAAAGGCTTCGTTAATTTCCAAGATAACGATTTTTCAAACAACGGAACTCTCGCAAAATAAGATTTATAAGTTCTTGATTGGTTGAACCAATGTCTTTTACTCTTTAACAATTTCATAAACTCTGTTGCTTCATAATAACAATTTTTCTGGATCAATTTAACAAAGGTTCCATAACCTACTTCATTAAAGTTATAAATCTCCTCTACCTTAACAATTTCACTTATCTTTTTTATTGTATCGTACGCATCCCTATGATCTTTATCAAGTAAATTATTCAAAAAAACATTCGTATCTACATAAGACATTAATGTTTCCAATATCAGTTCTCCAAATTCCGTAAGAAATTGCTCATTATTTAAGCTGACGATTTTTTTAAAAGATTGGATATGACATTGATAACTATATTCAATAAATTCATTATCTACAAAACACTCTCCCAAATAATCCATTTCAATATTCTTTGTATCTTGCTCAAAAAAGAATTGAACTAAATTATCACGATTAAAAGTATTTTCTGAGAAGAAACCGGTCTCAACCAAATATTGTTTTGGCATTATCCTCGAAGCAATTATATTTTCATATAAATTGTTATTTAACAATCTATATGCTTTTATTACAGATACCCCATTTATATTCATCTTTTCAGAAAGTCTTTTCAATAAATTTGAATCGTAGCGATATTCAATATTTGAAAGGAATACATACTTTCCTTTACTCAATGAAATATTAAAATTTTTACTACTAATTAAATGTACATTCTCATCTAGATTTTGATCAGCTATATCATTGTCGTCTACAACAAAAAATATCTCTAATCTATTCCAATTCATACTTTGACCTTTAACAAAATCAATGTATGTTTGCATTAAGTTGTTATCTTGGGTGCCAACAGGAATCAATAATGTAGTTTCAATCACTAACCAATTTCTCCTTAATTTTATATTTCAACTTAGTTGCTTTTATTTTGCTTCTGAAGATTTTAGTTATTCTCCAAGATAGTGAGTTTTTGATGGCTTGCTGCCGCTTAAACATTTTTTGCAATTCTATTCCTGTATTGTACCACCATCTTCTTGAGACGATCATAGAATTGTATTCTAAAGCTTCTAGTAAGAAATTTTTTTCAATCAAACTAAGTAAAGGTTTCTCAATAGAAAAATATTTTCCGGTAATATCAGGGTTAAATCCTTGTACAACAGGTCTAATCATTTCAAATATCTCAAGCCTCTCAGTTACAGACATATTGTTGAAATCAGGATCACAAATTTTCCACAATAGAGACCTAAAAGCATTTATTTGAAAATAAAAGTATTCTTCTTCATTTAAAAATTCTTTTATTTTTAATGCAGCAGTTACATCATTTTTTAAGGTATTTTTAATATTTTGCTGTGTCAACGATAGATTGTTTGCATCATTTCTTGTCCTATAATAATAAATATACTCAGGTATATAACTGAACTTTTCGGCTTTTGTGAAGAGAGCCATATCATAAATTTTATCTTCCCCATTTCTCATACCCTCTGGAAATAAAATATTATGCTTTTTTAAAAAACTTGTTTTTACTAATTTTAAGTAGACAGCTGTTTTTACTTGAAGGAAAAATGGAACAGTTTCAATATTTACATTATTATAATGCTTATGCATAAAATAATTTTTAAATGTTATATGTTCATGTGTATTTCCAGTTTCATCATTAAAGCTTAGCATTTTGCCCATAACGAAATCTGATTTGTTTTTTTCCATGACCTTATATAATTTTTCATAAGCATCTTTTGGAATGTAATCATCAGGATCTAAAAATATAATATATTCACCTTTAGCTTTATTAATTCCAATATTTCTTGGTTTTCCAGGTGCTCCGCAGTTTTGTTCTAAATGTATTACTCTTATATTTGTAAACTGCTCGGCATATCGATCTAGAATAGCCGCTGTGCCATCCGTTGAACAATCATTGACTAAAATAACTTCAATTTTCTCAAAACCCAATGTTTGGCCAATTATAGATTGAAGACATTCTTCTACATAGGCTTCCACATTATAAACAGGTAAGACTACACTGATTAATGGATGTTTCAACTTAATTTCTCCTTATTAAAATGATTTATAATCACCTTAGTTCTGTTTGTATATCTTCAAGTACTATCGAATTTAAACGATCCATAAATTTTTTATAATATGCTGATTCGTAATGAGAGAATGATTTTCCGAAAGGATATCTCTCATCACCAATAAATGGTGTATTTGTCAAGTCAATAATTTTAACGCTAGGTAGCTTATATTCAAAATAATTATCAACTTTGTCCCAAAAATAATTATTCCTATTAATTAAATCCTGATCTCCAAAAGGTTTAATTTCCCCATTACTATCTTTATATTTACTCGTAAAACGACCTTTGTTTAAAATGATTTTTGATGCGGGTATGGCCTCTGTCAATTTGTTGATAAAGTTATCAAGGGATTTTTTGTATATTTCAAAATATTTTTTGTTATTAGTATGGTTAATAATAGTTACATTTCTTAAATTCTTAAAAAACTGGCTTTGTTCTATAATAAAACTTGCACTGACAAATTGTTGTTCGCTAAACTGAATAAGTGATTTTGCAGCGTCCGAGTATAGGTCAATAATGAGATAATCCGGCTGTGAATTTTTAAGTTTTTCAAAAAAATCTTTTTTGAAATCTGTTTCAACAAAGTTGATATCTTGCTCTTTTATATCTTTAAAATCATCACGAGTAAAAGGGGTTGGCTCAGAAACCAAGCTCACTATTGAAGAGTGGAATTGAGTATAAACACACTCATAAATCTTCTTATATCCAGGATTGAAATAATCTCTGGAGTTAAAAGGGTTTCTACTGAAGCAAGTGCCCATTACAGCAATTCTGATCGGTTTAGTTCCTACTGTTTGTCGGTCTGAAATAAAAAGAGATAGATTAGATTTTCCGTTTATAAAAAATTTAGCATCTGAATTTATTAAATGCTTTGAGTTTGTTTTAAAGTAATTAAATGAATAAGTTGTTTCTTTATTTACGCTAACTTCGCTTTCTATAAAGTAATTTTCTTTATTTATGCGAATAAAAGCATCCCAGACTTCATTTCCTTTAAGAATAGACTCAGAAAAAGTAGTTGATTTTAATATTTTTGCTGTAAAATGACTCTCATTAAATTCTAATGGAAGTGCAATCTCGTCATAATATTCAACTTCTTTTCCAAGTTTTCTTCTTCTTTTCAGCACAAAAAACAGCTGGGAATGAGTGTCTACAAACAGATTTACTCCTTTTATTTCCAATGTAAATTTCTGCTCGTCCTCATCGTTATCAACTTTACTAATATTTGCAGAAAGTTTTTTGACTGTTTGAAAAGAAAGTTGATTTAAAGCATTTTCACTTGCCTTTAAAGAGTAAAACTCATTTATAGGATAATTATTTTCTTGGAGTACTCCTATTATAGTTTTCTCTATATTAACTTTTAAATATACTTCTTTTTGATTGGATAATAATTCATTATCATTATTTAAGGGCACTTCTGCTTTTAAAAATACATCATACAAATCATTATTTATTAATAAATCTTTTGGTATACAGAAATGTAAATTTTCTGATGAATTATCATCTTTTGCTATATTTATCTCATCTGAGTAAAAATATAAATCAGGTTGATCCCGTCTTAAAAGAGATAACGAAAATTGACTATTCAAAAGGCTTTTGTAGTCAGCTCCCACACATTCAATATTTAATTGAAATTGATTATTTACGTTTTGTTTAAATTCATTTAAAACCGGTATAAAATCAATGGGCCTTATAAAGAATGCTAAAGAACAATCTTTTGCAATATAAGGTCTAACTTTGTATATAGAATATTGATGAGGTATAAAATAGGGAAAAGTAGTTTTTTCGCCATGATCAAATTTTAATAATTTCTTCCCCGATGATGTCATCATATATACTGACCAGAAACTTTCGCTTATATTACAGGAAGTGAAAATTATGTTAAGATCAACGTTTAACCATAGTGAGGTACTATTGATTTCTTCATATTCAATTCTTATTCTTTCAAGAAGCTCTGTATCTCGATGATTTACTTTTTTTTCTAAGTAAAAAGCATGGAAATTTTCATCTTTACTAAATTCGCAAAGTATCTTCAAACTTCCCTTTATCTCATCATATTTTACATCTAATATACTCATGTCATTTCGCCTTTCCAATTAAACTATTCATACATAATAGTTTTTTATGAAGAGTTTTTAATAAATTAACTTCATTGAGTACTACTGAAAAATTTTCTCCCTCTAATCCGATTGAAAATTTTAAAATCCAAATGGGAAGTTTTAAACTAAAACCTGCATATTTATAATCTCTAACTTTATGGCCCCATATAATTATTTTTTCATCTAGTTGTATTTGTTTGGCATATATTTTTTTATTAAAATATTTTAGATAAATTCTGTCATCTTTTTTCATCTCATAAAGTTCATTAATAAAATGGCCTTTTAAAACTAAAAAGTATCCTTTATATTTAACATCATTTATAGTGATATTTTTCTTTTTTAGCTTTTCAACACCGTGAGCATATAAATATTTCTCATTCTTAAACTCTAACATTAGCTCTTTATAGTAACTATTCATGTTTTGACACAGAATATATTTAGATTCTATTTCACTTAAAATATATTTAAACTCAAGAATAAATTGATTAAATTCCTTAGTATTCAAAATATCTATAGGTTGATCTCTATTTTTAGGGTATAAATATAGTTTAATATGATAAGCAGTTAAATATTGTACATAAGGAAGTATCTCACCATAAATTTCTTTAGACCATTCAAATAAAACTGAATAAGAATTTTTCAAAAAATCTGTATAACGTTTTTTTGATGACCAAGAAGTATCAACTAACGAATTGCTTTCGAACCTTTTTCTGTAAAAATACTTTCCGTTTGCTACAACCCCGTAACAAGACTCGTTTAATATCAATTTATTCATAAAAAGGGCGTCTTCCCAAAAGTCCAAATCTTCATTGAATTTTGAACCATATTTTTGCAGAAGAGATTTTTTAAAAAAACTTCCCCCTATAAAGTATTGAGGAGCGTCATATTCATTCAAAATGTTAACTACCCTATTTCCTTTAAGAAAGCGATAATTCAATTTATGTTCGCCTTCTCTACAACCAAAATAATGTATCGGTAAGACTGCAATGTTAACCTTACTTCCCATTGCCTCAAAAAAAGATTTTACTTGATAGAGGGCCTCAAGAGATATTTTGTCATCAGAGTCAAGAAATCCAATATATTCAGATGTTTCATTGACTAGTTTCAGTCCCATATTTCTCGCTGCAGATGGGCCAGTATTATTTATCCTTTTATAATTTATATTGTTTGGGTACTTTTTTTGCAGTTCTTCGCAAATTTTTTTACTATCATCTGTGCTACCATCATCAATTAAAATGACTTGAACATATTTTTCAAAATCAAGCGTTTGGTTAATGACACTATTTATCGTCTCTAATAAGTACTTTTCCGCATTATAAACTGGAATAATTAATGAGAATATAATACTAACCTCCTTCCTGACTCTAAAAAATCCTTTCAATTACTCTTTTAGCAGCAAAACCATCTTCAATAGAGCAAAATTCATTATAAAATTGATTGTATTTATTTGGTATAGAGCCCATTTGAATAATATTTTTCAATTTCAAATAAAGTTCTTTTTTATTTACTACAATTTCACCTGGGGCATTTTGCTCAAAATCGAAATAAAAGCCTCTTAATTTATCTCTATACAGTTCTAAATCATAGGTATAAAAAATGATAGGTTTTTTTAGATTGCCAAAATCAAAGAAAACTGATGAATAATCAGTAATTAATATGTCACTTATCAAGTACAAATCTCTGATATCCTGATATAAAGAAACATCTTTAATGAAATGATGATATTTTTGCAAATTAAAGTTTTCTCGCACTAAATAATGCATCCTTAATAAAAAAACAGCAGAATCTTCAAATTCTTTTTGTAATTCTTCTAAGTCAAGTTGTAAGTCAAATTTATACTTTCCCACACCATAAAATTCATTGTCTCTCCATGTAGGTGCATACAAAATGATTTTTTTATTATCGTCAATATTTAGTTTTCTTTTAATCCTTTTACTAATATCGTCTCTATTTTCTGCATATAATAAATCGTTTCTCGGATAACCAGATTCAATAATTTCTTTTTTAAACTGAAAAGCACTTCTAAAAATCTCCGTAGAGTAAGCGTTAGGTGAAATGAGATAATCCCATTTACTAGCTTCTTTCAGGAAGTTTTTTTTATATTGTTCAGTCGTCGTGCCGGGCATATGTACTTCGTCCATGTCATTTGCAAGTTTTTTTAGGGGAGTTCCGTGCCAAGTCTGCACATATGTGGTTTTTCTCGGTTTTGGGATCCATAACGGCAAGCGGCTGTTTGTTATCCAATATTTCGCTGTAGCCATATACCATAGCCATTTGAGAGAGAATCTTTTTAAATATTTCACATCTAAATTATCAAATAAATCTTTGTTTCTTTTATCTATACTCCAGATTAATCGGTAATCATATTTATCTTTATTTTCCTCAAGATACTCAAAAATTGCTCGTGGATTACAGCTGAATTGTTTGCCGGAATAGCTTTCGAAGATGATTAATTTTTCATTCCTGGGCAAAAGCCCAATTGTTCTAAAAGCAATTGAGTATACTCTGACCAATAGACTTCTATATTTCATTAAAATCTTTGATTTCATTTTAGACTCCTTAAATGTTCGAACAATTAAATACTTATCTCAGCAAACAAGAAAAAAAGAAGCAACTGAATTACTTCAAGCCTCTTTAAGTTAGTGCTTCTATAAACTAGCCATGTCTTCTTTGATTTGGGTAGTTGAAATGCCTTCTGTTCTCGGAAGGTAAATGACCTCACAATATTCCTTTAAGAAGTCAAATTTCCCTTTCCAATCATCACCGATGACAAATGTATCTATATCGTACTTTTGAATATCTGAAATTTTTTGTTCCCAGTTTTTTTCGGGAATCACTTCATCCACAAAATCAATTGTTTCTAAAATGAATTTTCGATGTTCATAGGAATGATGCGATTTTTTTTGTTTTTGAAGATTAAATTCATCTGTAGATAATCCTACGATTAAGTAATCACCCAGATTTTTTGCTCTTTGCAGTAGCTTCATGTGTCCATAATGAAATAAATCAAATGTTCCGTACGTTATCACTTTCTTCATCAGATAACATCACCTTCCAACCGTTTTCAACTGAGAGTACCAGAAAAAAACCAAAAACCTTAACAGATTGTTTATAATTTCGACACATTTTTTACGTACCATTAATATTGAACAATAATAGCATAAGTTCCTATAAAAGTTAAGGCTCTTTAAAAATGTCAATCACCAGCATTTTTTGGTATCATCGTTGTATTGATGTATAATTTTTACAGGTCTAATGTCTCATCCATACCCATTATAACAAGTTTTCTTTTTCGAAAAAATCGAATCTTTTGTCGCGTTTTTAAGTGAAACGATTTTCTTTCTGCTGCGTCATTTATTTTGTACGCCCTCCTCATATTAATTCATCGTCAAAACGTGAAGGAATTGTAATGTGAATGTTAAAAGTTCCTAAAGATTTTTGTGGTAAGATAGAGTAAAATGTTTTCAGACAAAGAGTCTTTAATCAAACTATACGAATGACACGTGTTTTTTATAGACATATAGATGAAAAGGAGGGTTGATACGATGCAAACGAAACCCATTAATCAATTAGATTTTGTAGACGGTGAACTGACTTCATTTGTATCACATTTAGAAACGTCATTTTTGGACCAGAATAAAGGTGCGTTCATCGTAACAGCGAATCCTGAAATCGGATTTGAAGCGATTCAAAATCCGCGTTATGAAGCGGTTCTTTCATCTGCTGATTTTATTTTGCCGGATGGCATTGGTGTAGTGTTGGTTTCCAAGCTAATTGGTAAGCCGCTTCAATCCAGAATCGCCGGTTATGATTTGTTTACGTCTTTGCTTGAGAAGGCTGATCAAAAGAAAAAACGGGTTTTCTTTTACGGTGCAGCTAAACATGTGATTGCTCAGACAATCGAGCGAGTCAAACGTGATTATCCTGGGATTGAAATTGCCGGATATTCTGACGGTTATGTGAAGAATCAACGTGAGGTGGCAGACAAGATTGCAGCCTCAAATCCTGACATGGTATTTGTTGCTTTAGGTTATCCTAATCAGGAGTTCTTTATCCATAAATACCGACATCTATTCCCTCAGGCTGTTTCTGTAGGGCTGGGCGGAAGCTTCGATGTGTTCAGCGGCAATGTCAAAAGAGCGCCCTCATTTTTTATCCGTTTTCACCTTGAATGGATGTACAGGCTGATCACAAACCCTGCGCGCTGGAGAAGAATGCTTAGCATTCCTAAGTATGTTACAGCCGTGCTGAAACATGAACGAACTTCAGCAAAGCCGCAATATACAGGACAGGTCAAAGATCAATCACGCCATCTGTAATGGGCCTTAAAGGAGCTATGGTATGTAATGAAATGCATGAACCTTTCGCTGTGCCTGCCGACAATCCGCGGCAGCCGTTTTGAGCTGATGACAGATTGAAATCCTGGTTTGCGTTTTTTTACTATTTGTTCATCAAAGTCATCGGCGCATTGCTGTTTTGGGTCAAACCGGGAAGTCAAGTGACCCTTCTTGTTTCCTTTCCTGATAATGCCCGGGCAATATTAAAGGAATATCAGATGGGACACTACTCATTTCCCATTCATGTACTTTTGACCCAGCATGCCAAATCGCTGGAAACAGAATTTCCTGAGCTTACTGTTTCAGTTATTAACGAAAAACACCCGCTTCATATATATAAAGCGGTCTTTTCTATGCTGAGCAGTAAAGCTGTGATTGTTGATAACTATTTTGTTTTGACAACCGTTTTGACCTGCAGACCTGATATCGAGTGTATCCAAGTTTGGCATGCGAATGGAGCGTTTAAACGATTTGGGTTAAAGGATATCAACACACAGAATCGTTCGCGGGCTGACGTGAGACGCTTTCGCAAAGTGTATGCTTCATTTGACCAGATTGTCGTCGGTTCTGAACATATGGCTGACATATTCAAGGAATTCTTCGATATAAAAGGTGATAAATTTCTTCGGTTTGGCGTGCCTTTAACCGATGCTTACTATGAGGTGAAGGAAAACAGCAATGACCTTAAAAGCAAATATCACCTGCCGGCAGAGAAAAAAATCATCCTGTATGCGCCAACCTTTAGGGATCATCAGTTTGAAAGCTTTTCGCTGCCGTTTTCAGAAAAACAGCTGCAGCATGATTTAAAAGGAGAATATTTACTTGCAGTAAAACTTCATCCTGTTATGAAGCAATCTGCTCAATTGCATGGGGATAGTGCGTGGATAAAAGACGTATCAGACCTCCCTCTTGCAGACCTTTTAAAAATGAGTGATCTGTTAATATCAGATTATTCTTCTGTCCCTTTTGAATTTGCTTTGCTGGACAAACCCATTTTGTTTTATACGTATGATATGGAGGCTTACAACAGAACCCGCGGTTTAATCCGCCATTATACAGAGGTAATCCCCGGGGTTCCTTGCCGTGATTCAGGAATGCTCTTGGACCAGCTGAAAGATATGAACAGGCTTCAAACTGAAGTGGAGCGCTTTTCACGTGAATGGAATCTGTACTCGAGAGGGAATGCCAGCAAGCTGCTTTTAAGCTATGTAAATGAGAAATCAAACTGATCTTTATATATAATAGAGATCGGTATTGCAAATAATATGAAAACCTTTTATAAAACATTATGAGTTGTAGTAAGGAAGGAGTCATTTTATGATTTATGCTGAGATTCTAGCCGGTGGAAAAGGTTCCCGCATGGGGAACGTCAATATGCCAAAACAGTTTTTGCCGTTAAATAAACGCCCAATTATCATTCATACGGTTGAAAAGTTTTTATTAAATGACCGTTTCGATAAGATTTTAATCGTCTCCCCTAAAGAGTGGATTAACCATACAAAAGACATTTTAAAGAAATTTATCGGGCAGGATGATCGCCTGATTGTCGTTGAAGGCGGCAGCGACCGTAATGAATCTATTATGAGCGGCATCCGCTATATTGAAAAAGAATTCGGTATTCAGGATGATGACGTGATCATCACTCACGATTCTGTGCGTCCGTTTCTCACTCATCGCATTATCGATGAAAACATTGATGCTGTTCTTCAATACGGCGCGGTTGATACTGTTATCTCAGCCATTGATACAATTATTGCTTCAGAAGACCAGGAATTTATTTCTGATATCCCTGTCCGCGATAACATGTATCAGGGGCAAACACCGCAAAGCTTCCGGATCAGCAAATTGGTCGAGCTTTATAATCAACTGTCCGATGAGCAAAAAGCTGTCCTTACTGACGCTTGCAAGATCTGCTCGTTAGCAGGTGAAAAAGTGAAGCTGGTCCGCGGTGAAGTCTTTAACATTAAAGTAACGACACCATATGACTTAAAAGTGGCTAATGCCATTTTACAGGAGCGAATTTCACAATGATTAATCAAACATATCGTTTAGTTTCTGCCCGACAATTTGAAGTGACATATAAAGATAAAGTTGTCCATTCAGATAAGGTCGTCGTCCGTCCTACCCATTTATCCATCTGTGCTGCAGACCAGCGTTATTATACTGGCTCACGCGGCAAAGAAGCGATGGACAAAAAACTGCCGATGGCTCTGATCCATGAAGGGATCGGAAAAGTCATGTTTGATCCGACAGGCACATTTAAAGTCGGAACCCGGGTTGTTATGGTGCCAAATACACCGGTTGAAGAGCATGAAGTCATCGCGGAGAATTACCTGCGGTCCAGCAGATTCCGTTCAAGCGGTTATGATGGATTTATGCAGGATTATATGTTCATGGCGCCTGATCGGCTTGTTGAGCTTCCAGACAGCATTAATCCGCATGTCGCAGCCTTCACTGAGCTTATTACAATTGCAGTTCACGCGCTTTCCCGCTTTGAGCGCATGGCGCATAAGAAGCGTGACACATTCGGTGTCTGGGGGGACGGAAATCTCGGATTTATCATGACGCTTCTACTGAAGAAAAAATATCCAGACAGCAAGGTGTTTATTTTCGGAAAAACACCTTACAAGCTTGATCATTTTTCTTTTGTTGATGCAGCTTATCAAATTAACGACATTCCTGAAGATGTCAGAATTGATCATGCCTTTGAATGCGTGGGCGGACGCGGCAGTGAAAGCGCAATTGAGCAAATCATTGCCCATGTCCATCCTGAAGCGTGTGTAGCGCTCTTAGGCGTGTCTGAATACCCTGTTGAAATTGAAACAAGAATGGTGCTTGAAAAAGGGATTACGCTGATCGGCAGCAGCCGCAGCGGACGCGAGGATTTTGCCCGTACTGTAGACTTTTTAGCTCAATACCCTGAAGTCGTTGATTATTTAGAAACATTAGTTGGCGGACGCTTCCCGGTACGCAGTATTGAGGAAATTACAAACGCGTTTGAAGCAGATTTGACTTCATCTTGGGGAAAAACTGTTATTGAATGGGAAATTTAAACAGTGAAAACATTCCTTACACGAATTGTAAAAGGAGTATTCGGCACTGCTTATAAACTATTGAGCGCTTTATTACCAGTACAGCACAACAAAATTGTCATAGCTTCCTATCGTGAGGATCATTTAAGTGATAATTTTAAAGGTGTCTATGAAAAGCTGAAGCAAGATCCGTCTCTTCGCATCACCCTGCTGTTCCGCAAGATGGATAAAGGGCTGATCGGACGAGCTGCATATTTGCTTCATCTTTTCAGCTCGTTATATCACCTTGCAACATGCCGCGTGCTTTTGTTGGATGATTATTATTTTCCTTTGTATGTTGTGCCAAAACGAAAGGAAACTGTTGCCATCCAGCTTTGGCATGCTTGCGGCGCGTTTAAAAAATTTGGCTACAGCATTGTGAACAAGCCGTTCGGCCCTTCTTCTGATTATTTGAAGATTGTTCCCGTGCATTCAAACTATGATTATGCCATTGTCAGTGCACCCGCTGCCGTTCCGCATTTCGCCGAAGCCTTTCAAATGGAGCAAAAGCAGATTTTGCCGCTCGGCATTCCAAGAACGGATTATTTTTATCATAAGGAACATATTCGCACTGTACTGGATGAGTTTCATCGGGTTTATCCTGAACTGAAGCATAAAAAAAAGCTTTTGTATGCTCCTACTTTTCGAGGCAGCGGACATCATCAAGAGGGTGACGCTATACCGCTTGATCTGCTACAATTAAAATCGGCGCTAAACCATAAAGATTATGTCGTGATCCTCCATCTTCATCCGTATATGCGCAAACATGCGCACACGGAAGAGGATGATTTTGTGCTGGATTTAACTGATTCGTACTCTTTGTACGATTTGATGGCAATCTCTGATGGGCTGATAACCGATTATTCTTCAGTTATTTTCGAGTACAGCCTGCTGAAACGTCCGATGTATTTTTACTGCCCGGATTTAGAAGACTACTTGGAAGAACGTGATTTCTACTACCCGTTTGAATCGTTTGTACCCGGGCCGATTTCTAAAGACGTTGCATCGCTTGTATACGATATCGAGAGTGATCACGAGGCTGATACGAAACGTATTGAAGATTTTTCACAGGCATTTATCACCCATCAGGACGGCAAATCTTCAGAGCGGGTGGCCGATTTTATTTCATCATTTTTAACATCTGGTGCCGATTAGGAGAAAGTGAGGTACAAAGTGAAGCTGGCAAGAAAGATTAAGAACAGACTTTTCAGATCAAAAAAGAAAACGCAAAAAGAAAATGCAGCTGTCATTGTCCATCCAGCTGATAACAGGGTTTTTTCTCTTTTTGATAAAACGAAGCGAATTGAAGAAAACCAGCAAGTCCCTGTCAGAAAGATTTCTGAGTTTTCTTGGAATGGGTCAATTTTAAAAATTGCGGGTTATATGTATATCAAGGGCCTGCCGCTTCAAAAAGAGGATCAGGTTCGAAAACGTTTATTATTGGTGAACAACGGTGTTTTATTTACAGCTGTTTCACTGCGGGATGTTCCGGTAGATAAGCTGTCAATTGATACTTCAAATGTGCCTGGAGCCTATAAGTGGGCAGGATTTTCACAGCAGATTAACTTTTCTAAGCTGATGAATGACAAGCCTCTTCCGCAGGGCGAGTATAAGCTGTTTCTCGAGATTGAAGCTGTAGATGACCAAAATGTAAAACATCAGGAAGTGCATACAGTCGGAAATGTAAGTAATTTCCTCTCTAATGATGTGTATGCCACAAAAATGGAATTTCATTCTGCTAAAAAGCTGATGAAGTTCAATTTGATCGTTAATTATGATGAGGGCGAAAAGACGATTAATTTGTCTTGCAACAAACTGCAGGAAATTGATCCGAGCCTTTTGGAGCTGGATACTGGAAAAGAGGCAAACCGCTTTTTGCGCAAGCTGAATACAAGCTTATTCCATTTTGCTTATGATGTATTCCGCCTGCTTCCAATTAAGTCTAATAAAATTGTCTTTGCTTCTGACAGCCGGCTTGATATGACAGGAAACTTCGAATTTGTTTATGAAGAGCTGCTGAAACGTGAAGAAAATTTTGATTTCAAATTTTTCTTAAAGAGCAGCATTCGAGATAGAAAAAGCCTGTCTGAACTGATGTCTATGGCTTATCATTTTGCGACAAGCAAAATCATTTTTATAGATGATTTTTATCCGATTATTTATCCGTTAAAAATCCGTAAAAATGCGGACCTTGTCCAGCTGTGGCATGCTGTCGGTGCCTTTAAGACATTCGGCTACAGCCGAATCGGTCTGCCGGGAGGACCGTCACCGCATTCGAAAAACCATAGAAACTACACGAAGGTTATTGTCAGCTCTGAAAATATACGGAAGCACTACGCAGAGGGCTTTGGGGTAGACATTGAGAACGTCATTGCTACGGGCGTACCGCGGACAGACTTTTTCTTTGATGAAGCGAAGAAGGCATTTGTAAAAGAACGCCTTTATACAGAATATCCGTTTCTGAAGGACAAAAAGGTCATTCTTTTTGCTCCAACCTTCCGCGGAAACGGTCAGCAATCAGCTCATTATCCTTTTGAAGTGCTTGATTTTGACCGTCTGTACCGTGAGTTAAAGGATGAATATATCTTCTTATTCAAAATTCATCCATTCGTACGAAACGATGCCAATATTCCTTATCAGTACAGCGATTTCTTTTATGATTTCTCTTCGTTCAGGGAAATTAACGAGCTATTGCTCGTAACAGATATTCTGATAACGGATTACTCTTCTGTTTGCTTTGAGTATGCTTTATTAAATAAACCAATGATCTTCTTCAGCTATGATGTAGATGATTATATTCGCAAACGTGATTTCTATTACGATTACTTTGACTTTATTCCTGGCCCTCTTGCGAAAACGTCTGAGCAAATGATTTCGATCATTAAAGAAGAGAAGTATAACTTTGAGCAAATTGATTCATTTGTTCATTATTTCTTCGATGATCTTGATGGAAAAGCAAGTGAGCGTGTCGTCGATCAAATTGTTTTCCCTCAGGAAGAAGAGCCATCAGAGGATAAAGTCCTTAAAAGATAAATCAAAAACACCTTTTGCAGCCGCAAAAGGTGTTTTTTTATCGATATTCCGGAACATCAAAATAAAGTGTATAACCGTCCAGCAATGAATACAGGCTGTACATGCGGTTTACTTGTTTGTACGCCCAGCCGATGTCTGTTGCGTATTGATGTGTCGCTGTAGCTGACCATCTCATTTTGTACAGTGTGTCCTGATTGTAAGCTGTGTTGTGGATATACGATGAGCCTATGAATTTAGCTCCTCCGATAATGGCCGCTTCTGGTGTGAACCAGCCCTGCTCGTACGCATATTTGGCTCCGTAGTAATTCGGATTGCTGTCGTATGCTCCAATTCCATACATGTTGTATACGGTTTTTCCGTTATAGGTTAATCCATTGGCTAAGGCGGATGTCCCGTTTCCTGTTTCAAGAAGAGCGTGTGAGATTAAATACAGTTCGTTGATGCTATATTGATTGGCGGCATCGATAAATGCCTTTGCTCTCCCTGTCAGGATGCCTTTACCCGCAAGCACTTTCTGATTGACCTCAGTAACGCTGAGGCCCGCTGTCTGTGACAGCTTGAGAAATTGGAAGTAGTATTTGCTGTCTCTGGAAAAGTTATTCGGATCCACGTATTGAACTACTTCACCACTGCTTGCGTTTCGCCAGCCCAAATTGATCTTAGCCCAGCCGTTTATCTGTCCGATGATTTTCACTTTATCGCCTTTTTTAAATTGGCCGATCACGTTTGTCGGGCTGACTTCCGGCGTTGACCGGATATTTAGTACATCAGCCGTAACGGTTGATGTTGCTGTATTAATGTACGTGAGCGATACGTAAGCCGCTCCGTCTGTTTGCGGACTTACTGTCATTTGTTTTTGGACCATATCACGAAGCGAGAGATTGTAATTTGTTTTCATGATTTGCGGGCCATTTTTGATCTTCACGATAGATGATGTCCATCCGTATAATTGTTTTAACCTTGTTGATGCCGCAGCAGCTGTATCATTGCCTGTGAACTGCTCATTTACGTTGATTTTATAAAGCGTATTGCTTTTCGTTGTGTAGCTGGGGGTTACACTTTTCGATTTAAGATAGGTTAACCCATTGTTCAATGCTGTTTTGCTGCTGAGCTGTGTTGTCACGATTTTGTATTGTGTATATGCAGTCTGGCCTGTTTTTGATGTTGTGACTGCGATTTTATTTTGTTTAAAAAATGTTAAAACGCGGTCAATCTCTTCTTGGCTGATGATAGCTTCAGTTGTGATTTGATAGCTGCTCGCAGCTGTCTGACCGGTTTTCTGGCTTGCTGCTGATATATGATTTGATTTGAAAAACGTGAGTGCCTGATTGACTTTCGTTTGATCAAGCAGAGATTCGGTTGTGATTTTAAACGTGTCAGCTATTTGTTTTTTGACGGATTTCGCAGAAGCACTCAGCTGATTTTTCTTTAATATGTTCAAACCCTTTGTGACTTTTGCTTGATCTGATGTTTCTTCTGAGATGAGCTGATATTGATTTTCTGCTGTTGATCCTGCTGCTGTTTTTGCAGCTTTTACTTTTTTCTGAGCAAAGAAGGCTGCTACTTTGTTTGCTTGCTGCTCGCCTAAAATCTTTGCCGTCGTGATTTGATAAGCGGCAGACGTTGCCGTTTTTTTGACGCTGGATGACGTGTAATGCCATTTTTTCTTTTTAAAGAAAGTGTTTACTTTTTGAAGCTGCTGTTTTGTTATACCCTTCATATTCACAGTATATGATGTGCTTTTTCCAACCTGTTGATAACTGCCGGATACGCCGGTGTTTTTCTTGATTTGGCTGATGGCATCCTTTACTGTATTCAGCCCTTTGAAATAAGCTGATTGGACATTGTATGACTCAACGGTTGTTTTTTGATTGATGGACTTGTAGCTGCCTGTGATGCCAGTGCTCTGTTTCAGCTGCTGCAATAGAGTCTTGGCATTCGCTTCACCTGAAATGGAGGCAGTTGTGAACGTATAATAGGCTTGTCCTTTCACGGTTTCCTTTAATGATGCCTGCAGCCCCGATTCCTTTTGAAAGGCGTTTTTGATCTGCGCAGCTCTGCTGTCTCCCACGATTGTGCCAGACTGAATGGTTGTGACAGACACCGTGTGTGTGATGGGCTGATACGAGCTTTTAATCCCCGTTTGCTTAGCCAGGCTCTGGATAAGCGCCTTGACCTTTGTCTCATCAGCAATGTCTGATGTCATGACGTTCATATAGGGCTGAGCTGCTCCGTAAGCTTTTACAGCGCCAGCCACTCCCGTCTCCTGTTTCAGCTTTGCTAGGATAGTGTTGGCCTGTTTTTCTCCGGAGATGGCACCTGACGAGATGGTGACATATGGCTGTTTGCTTCCAACAGGACTTGACGTTCCTGTAATCGATGTCTGTTTGGCGAGTCCGCTCAGTATTGCTTTCGCTTCTGATTCGCTATGAATGCCTGAGGCGGAAATTTGGTAGGTCGTTGTTGTGCCTGAAGCCTGATAGGATGCATCCCAACCAGTATCTTTTTCCAGTTTGGCGACAGCTTGTGAGGCTTGGCTTTCTGTACTGAACGTATTCGACGGCTCTACTTTATATAGTGAGTAGTCGGTATACGCGGCTGCCTGGGCAGAACCAGATATGGCAAAAAAGGCAAGGGACGCGGCGGATAGAAGCATAGGTGCGATTAGTCTCTTTTTCATTCCTTCTCCTCTTTCTTATTCTATGAGTATATAAAACTAGTTTATTTATCGGCACGCGCATGCTTCATTTATAGGTGAATCACTTCCATTTTCTAATAAAAAAAAAACTTAATCTCGAAGTGAGATTAAGTTTAAATATGAGACACGATAAGGGTACAAGTCCCTTTTATCGTAAAATCGGGCATTTGAGCCGGCAAAATAAAGTGATCGCCTTTTTTGAGCGGACATGTTTTGTCCTCATACATGAGCAAACCGCTCCCTTCTATCACGCTGCAAATCAGAAAGGATTCATCCTGAGCCATTTCAGCTTCGCCATTGATGTCCCATTTATACACCGAAAAATATTCCCCTTGGACAAATGTTTTAATGGTTATGCCTTTTCTTGATTCTGTCGATTCATCTATATACCCGTCCACATGGGGAACCGTGGCGGCATTGACCGCTTTGGCAAAATGAAGCTCTCTCGGACTTCCGTTGCTATCAAGACGGTCATAATCGTACACCCGGTATGTGGCATCTGAATTTTGCTGAGTCTCTAAAACAAGGGCCCCCTTGCACAATGCGTGCAGTGTTCCGCTCGGCACATAATAGAAATCACCCGGTTTAATTTTGATTCTTCGCAGCAGGCCCTCCCAGTCACCGCTGTTGATCATTGTGACAAGTTCGGTTTTTGAGCGGGCCGTATGCCCGTAAATGATTTCTGCGTTGTCCTTACAGTCGATAATGTACCAGCATTCCGTCTTGCCGAGTTCTCCCTCTTCGTTTTCTCCGGCATAGTAATCATCAGGGTGAACTTTAATTGACGTATCTTCCTTCACATCCAGCAGCTTTGTCAGAAGCGGGAACTGATCCCCCTCTACGCCGCCGAATATTTCACGGTGCTCTTTCCAAAGCTCGATCAATGTCTTTCCTTTATACGGGCCATTTGCAACAGTGCTCGGTCCTTTTGGATGAGCGGAAATGGCCCAGCATTCCCCCGTTGATTCTGAAGGAATACTGTATCCAAATCTATCTCGTAAAGCGGTTCCGCCCCAGATTTTTTCTTTAAACACAGGCGTTAGAAAAATCGGTGATTGCGTCATGATCCGTACCCCTCCCCTGTAAATAACTGATCATCATTTTCCCGGTGCGCCCCTCTTACAAACGCCCGTATAAGCTGTCTTTTTTCCGATGACAACATATGTACAAAGCATCATCTTTTCATTACCCCTTCAAAGAAAACGCTTCCTATCTATTATATCACGTCGAAAAGAAGCTTTGTTTCAGCCTTTTCCTCGATAAGAATAATTCTCCTTTTTTGATACAAATTAATAAAACCGTCAATCTGTTTACGAAGGAGAGAAACTATGCAAATCGACTCTGATCTCCAGAACAATTTAGACACACTGAAAAAAACATTGGGACAAAACGACGATATGATGTTTTATACATTTGCTTTCGGAGATAGCAGACAAAAGGCGTGTTTACTGTATATTGACGGTCTGACAGAGAATAAAATGCTGGCGCAATACGTCATTTCTCCTTTACAAAAAGAGGCGTTAGCCCATAAGGAACGCTCGATTGAAGACTTATCCGCCTTTTTTTTCGGCTTTCACCACAGCGTTGTTTCTACAATGAAAGAAATAGAGCAGCTCGTTTTTTCAGGGCAAGCCATTTTGCTCGCTGATGGCTATCGCGGAGGATTAGCTTTCGACACAAAGTCAGTCACAACACGCAGTCTTGATGAACCCTCCTCTGAAGTCGTGGAACGCGGTCCTAAAATAGGATTTATTGAAAAACTGCGGACAAACACGGCACTTTTGCGTGAACGGACGAGTGATCCTAATCTCGTCATCAAAGAAATGACACTCGGAAAAAGGACCAAAAAGAAAATCGCTGTCGCTTATATTCAGGATATCGCCCCAGATTATGTCGTCAAAGAAGTGTTTAAAAGGCTGAAATCAGTTAATATAGATAATTTGCCCGAATCGGGGACGCTTGAACAGCTGATTGAAGACGAACCATTTTCAATTTTCCCCACAATATTAAGCACAGAACGACCAGATCGTGTAGAGGCTGCACTGTTAGAAGGACGAGTGTCCATATTAGTGGATGGTACGCCGTTTGCTTTGATTGTACCGGCTACGGTTGACGAATTTATTCATTCGCCCGATGATTACAGCCAGCGCTGGATCCCGATGTCACTTGTACGCCTTCTTCGTTATTCCAGCATCCTGATCACCATTTATTTGCCCGGTCTGTATATTTCTCTCGTTTCTTTTCACACCGGGCTATTGCCGACTAGAATGGCCATATCTATTGCAGGCAGCAGGCTTAACGTACCGTTCCCGCCTTTTATAGAGGCCTTTATCATGATCTTTACGATCGAATTGATTCGAGAAGCCGGATTAAGGCTGCCTAAGCCTATTGGACAGACAATTGGCCTTATCGGCGGGGTCGTCATCGGACAGGCAGCTGTTCAGGCGCAAATTGTCAGTGCGCTTATGGTCATTGTCGTTTCTGTCACAGCACTGGCATCCTTTACCGTTCCTTCATACGCCTATAACTTTCCGCTGCGGATCATTCGGATCGGGGTTATGATAAGTGCAACAGCGCTTGGCATGTATGGCGTTATAATGGTTTATCTGTTTGTGATTGGCCATCTCATGCGCCTGAAAAGCTTTGGACAGGATTATATTATTCCAATGTTGGCAATCCCTGGACAGGATTTAAAAGACACGGTGATCCGCATTCCTACTATATTTTTAAAAAGAAGACCGACACGAAACGATCCTGAAGATAACATCAGACAAAGGTGATGGCTATGAGGAAATCAGAGCATAAACTGACATTTATGCAGACGCTCATTATGATCAGCAGCACACTGATCGGTGCCGGGGTCCTAACCCTTCCCCGCTCAGCTGCCGAAACCGGCAGTCCGAGCGGATGGCTTATGATACTGCTGCAGGGCGTTATTTTTATTATCATTGTTCTGCTTTTTTTGCCTTTCCTTCAAAAAAACAGCGAAAAAACTCTTTTTAAGCTCAACAGCATGGTAGCTGGAACATTCATCGGCTTTCTATTGAATTTATATATCTGTCTATATTTCATTGGGATTGTTTGCTTTCAAGCTCGGATTTTGGGAGAGGTTGTCGGATTCTTTTTGTTGAAAAACACGCCAATGGCAGTTGTTGTGTTTATATTTCTTGCAGTTGCCATCTATCATGTAGGCGGAGGCGTTTATTCAATTGCAAAAGTATACGCTTATATTTTTCCTATAACCCTTATTATTTTTATGATGCTTCTGATGTTCAGCTTTCGCTTGTTCCAGTTCGATTTTATCCGGCCTGTTTTTGAGGGAGGCTATCAAAGTTTTTTCTCTTTATTCCCTAAAACACTATTATATTTCTCAGGATTTGAAATCATTTTTTATCTCGTCCCATTTATGAGAGATCCGAAGCAAGCGAAAAAGGCTGTTGCTTTTGGGATCGGGACTTCTACAGTGTTCTACAGCATTACTTTGTTCATTGTGATTGGCTGTATGACTGTGGCTGAGGCAAAAACTGTGACATGGCCGACCATTTCCCTCATCCACGCATTAGAGGTTCCGGGTATTTTTATTGAACGATTTGATCTGTTTTTACAGCTGACCTGGACAGCTCAGCAATTTACCTGTATGCTCGGATCCTTCAAAGGCGCCCATATCGGGTTAACGGAAATCTTTCATCTAAAAAATAAAAACAATGCTTGGCTGCTGACTGCAATGCTGGTTGCGACGTTTTTCATAACGATGTATCCCAAGGACTTGAATGACGTGTTTTATTACGGGACGCTTCTTGGATATGCTTTCTTAATTGTGATTGCAATTCCATTCTTCGTCTGGCTTTTAAGCTGGGTACAGAAAAAACTTGGGAGGGGTCAGCTGCAATGAAAACAGCAACAAAACTCGCAGTCATGTTTCTTATGCTGCAGGTTCTCTGCGGATGCTGGGATGTCAAAAATATTGAGAAACTATCCTTCGCCAGAGGGCTGGCGATCGATGAGACAGATGATCACCAGTACAAACTGACGTATCAAAACCTTCTTCCCCAAAGCGAAGACAGCCAAGCATCCGGAAAACCCGAATTTGTCAATGTGACGTCCTACGGGAAAACGATCCTGGAAGCAGTCAGTGATGTATCCATCAAGGACCCTCCTGTTTATAGCGATCATTTAAAAGTGATTCTTTTGGGAGAAAAACTGATGAGGAATCAAAATGTAGACCAAGTCTTCAACCACTTTATCCGGGATGATGAGCTGCGGCGAAGCAGCTATTTGATGGCAGCCAGAGGGAATGCAGCTGATGTTTTCACAAAAGGAAACCCCAATCAGCAGCAGCCGATGCCCTCAGAAAAACTGATTGATTTGACAACTCACAGCGGATATAACGGTAAGATTATGATACCGCTGCGCATCGGCAGAGCATCTATATACTCTCAGAACGGGTACAGTTATCTTATTCAAGCCGTGAAAAACCAAAAGGGAAAAGCCAAGTATGACGGTGCAGGCGTTATCAAAAGAGGCAGCAATAAACTTGTTGGGTTTCTTTCAGCTGATGAAACCCAGACACTGACATGGGTCATGGGGACGATCCAAGGCGGTGTCATGCCAACGACAGATAAAGGACATCCGATTACGTTTGAACTCAAAAAGTCAAAAACGAAAATTAAGCCGATCATTGAAAACGGAAAGCCTGTCTTTCAGATTTCTGTTAAAACGAAGGGCATCCTGACAGAAGACCAAAACCCGAATGAAAACTCCTTTAGCAAAAGATATTTGCACAGGCTGGAGAACATTTTTGAGAAAAAGCTTGAACGAGATGTAAAGCAGGTGATGGATAAACTGCAGCACGAGTATAAAACCGATCCGGTCTTTTTATCAGACCACATAAGGATTCAACACCCTGACTACTGGAATAAAGTAAAAGGACATTGGGATGAAATATTTTCTGAGGCTGATTTTAAGTACGATATTTCTTTTAAAATCATTAACTTTGGAACGGTGGGAAAGTAAGCAATCAAAAGGGTGCGCATGATCGCGCACCCTTTTTTATGTCCCAACAGTCTGCTGTTTTCCGGCCGATCCTCCCTGTCCGTTTTTGTCCCGTAAATCCTGCTCAATTTCTTCAAGGCTTTTTCCCTTTGTCTCTGTCACTTTAAATCGGACAAATAAGAACGCCATGATACCGATCGCGGCATAAATCAGGAATAAATAACTGATTCCGATCGCTTCCATTAATATTGGATAGGTTAGTGAAACAATCAGTGTCCCAACGTGCAACATTAAGGTCGAAACACCGGTCCCGATTCCTCTGACGTGAAGCGGGAACAATTCAGGAAGCATCACCCACACAACCGGTCCCCAGCTGACCGCAAAGACAACGATAAACACGCCTAAACAAATGACGGTCGTCCATGAGGCAGCCGGAGTGTTATCGAAAAAGAGATTTACTAAAGCGAGAACGATCAAGCTGATCACCATGCCCGCATTCCCGAATAGCAGTAACGGCTTTCTTCCAATCTTGTCGATGATTTTAATCGCTATTAATGTCATGAGAACATTGACTGTGCCGATTCCGACCGTGCCTAAAATCGAAGCGGAGTTTCCAAATCCGACGTTTGTAAAGGTCTTTGGCGCATAATAGATGATCGTATTCGTTCCGATAAATTGCTGCAAAAAAGCGAGTCCCAAACCGGCAATAAGCGCTGGGCGCACCCATGGATCGAACAGCTCCTTCAGGCCGCCTTCATCCTGCTTTTCCGCTTCTTTTATATCATGTATTTCCTGATCAATATCTTTTGTGCCACGCAATTTTTCAAGAATTTTCTTCGCTTTGCTTTCTTCGCCATTCGTGAACAGCCACCGCGGGCTCTCAGGCATAAACAAAATGCCAATGAGCAAGAGCAATGACGGCACAGCAGCCAATCCAAGCATCCAGCGCCACGCTTCGGCATCGGCAAATATGTAATTGACAATGTAAGAAAGAAGGATGCCGACCGTGATCATCAGCTGATTCAGTGATGACAGCGCCCCGCGTTTATGTTTTGGCGCCAGTTCAGATAAATAAAGCGGCACGATTGTCGTCGATGTTCCGACTGCAAGTCCCAAAATGATGCGAAACAGCACCATGACTCCCGTATTTGGGGCCAGTGCCACACCAAGACCGCCTATACAAAACAGCAGCGCGGCCGCCATAATTGCTTTTTTTCTTCCGAAACGGTCAGTCAGCTTACCAGCCGCTCCTGAGCCTAATATCGCCCCAACCAGTAAGGAGCTGACAACAAGACCTTCTGTAAACGCGTTTAAGCCTAACTCCTTTTTCATAAATAAAATAGCTCCGGAAATCACTCCGGTATCATAGCCATATAACGCGCCTCCAAGAGCTCCGAAAAAATAAAGCCATATATTTGACTGCTTTTTCATAAAAATGACTCCCTTTCTCCATCAGCTGCAATGACATTGTCTGTGGGATTTTTTTAGAAATCTTTTAGCCTCTTTTTCCGGCTATTAAACCTTTTTATTTTGCTGATCATAAGTTTTCCAATCATTTACTTGTATTTTTTTGAATGTCGCCGAAACATTTTACTTGTTCCAGCGTCCAATATAGGGTGATTCAGCACATTATCGTTATCAATCTTCAAAAACAAGAACTTATAAATATAGGAATATTTATCGAAAAATGTCTTTCGAGGAGTTGCCCCATGGCAAAATGAATGGTACGCTTCAAATAATAAAGAAACGTGAGGTATTGATATATGGAAGAACGATCACAGCGCAGAAAGAAAAAGAGAAAACTGAGAAAATGGGTAAAAGTCGTTGCCGGTTTAATGGCTTTCTTAGTCATTGCGGCAGGCTCTGTCGGCGCCTATGCTTTTGTAAAGCTGAACAATGCTTCTAAAGAAGCTCATATTGATCTGAATGAGAATGGTCAATCCGTAAAACGTATTAAAGAATTTGATCCGAAAAAAGATTCTTTTACTGTACTGCTTCTCGGTATCGATGCAAGAGACGCAAGTGGTGAGACAGTTGATGATGCTAGAAGTGATGCCAATGTATTGGTTACTTTTAACCGGAAGAACAAAACAGCTACAATGTTAAGCATTCCTAGGGACTCTTATGTAAATATTCCAGGCCATGGCTATGATAAATTCACTCATGCTCATGCATATGGCGGCGTAAAACTCACGGCAAAAACAGTAGAAAATCTATTGGATATTCCAGTAGATTATGTAGTAGAAAGTAATTTTGCTGCCTTTAAAGATGTTGTTAATGAGTTAAATGGTGTGAGTGTAAATGTAAAAAGTGAAAAAGTTGTTAATCAAATTAAAAAGGATACAAAAGGAAAAGTTGTATTAAAAACCGGCGTTCAAACACTCGACGGGGAAGAGGCACTTGCGTATGTAAGAACGCGTAAAGCCGATACAGATTTTCAACGCGGCCAAAGACAGATGGAAGTCTTAAATGCAATTATTAAAGAATCTAAATCTTTAAGCTCTATTCCAGCCTATGATGATATTGTTGATAGTCTAGGGAAAAATTTAAAGATGAATTTATCGTTAAATGACGCAATCGGTTTGTTTCCTTTTATAGCGTCTTTAAAATCAGTTGATTCTGAGCAGCTTACGGGATCAGACATGTATCTCTATAGCTCTCGTGAGGGCAAAAAACTGTATTACTTGCAGCTTGATAATAAAAAACTTGAAAAAGTAAAAACTGAACTAAAAGATGCCCTAAATAACTGATTTAAACGGAATGGCAAAAGCCATTTCGTTTTTTTTACTTATTTTGTTGAAAATTATCAAAGTAACGATTAGCCTTAATTTATATGGATTATGTTTCACAGGCAAGCTGAACATACTACACGAAGCAGCTTCATTTTTAAGGAGGTTCCCCTACATATGAAATGTATTGCGATTGATCTAGACGGAACATTACTGAATAAAGAAAGCGTCATTTCTGCGGAAAACAGAGAGGCGATCAAGCGGGCCGTTGATGCCGGCATTCTCGTCACCATTTGCACGGGAAGAGCGACATTTGATGTAAAAGCGCTGCTGGATGACTTGGACATCCCTATCATTGCAGCTAATGGCGGTACGATCCATGACACGGGTTACCGTTTGATCAGCCGGACATTAATGGATCAGGAAGCCGGTAAAGCGATTGCTGATTACTTACTTTCAAAAAACATTTACTTTGAGGTATATACAGATGACCATCTGCTTTCTCCTTTTGACGGCGAAGCTAAGCTGCACGCGGAGCTTGACATTCTAAAGAGCGCAAACCCAAACGAGCAGACGGATGAATTGTGGCAAGGAGCCATGACTCAATTCAAACAGTTTGGCATTAAACCAATCCCTCATATCGAATCGGTTTTTGACGGCGGTGAAAACATTTATAAGCTTCTTTGCTTCTCCTTTGATATGGACAAGCTGAAACAAGCGAAGGAAGAACTGAAGCATCATAAAAAACTGGCGCAAACCTCTTCAGGAAAACATATTATCGAAATCCTGCCGGCCTCGTCAGGAAAAGGACGCGCGTTAACAAAGCTGGCTGACCTATACGGAATTGAAACACAGGATATCTATGCGATCGGCGATAGTCCAAACGATTTGTCCATGTTTGAAGTCGCCGGACACCGTATCGCCATGGAAAATGCGATTGATGAATTAAAAGAAAAAAGCACCTTTGTCACAAAAAGCAATGACGAAAATGGTGTGGCCTACTTTATAGACCAGCTTCTTTCAGGGCAATATGCATAAAGAAAAGACTCCAGAGATTGGAGTCTTTTTCTTTTATTGCACCCGTATACTTCCTGCGTATTTATCCTTCCAATATGTGCTCGTGTTCATATTGGTAATGGTCACGCCGTTTGATAATGTGACATGAACAACTTGTCCGTTTCCGATATAGATGGAGGGATTTAAACTTGTTGATTGAAAGAACACAATGTCTCCCGGCTTCAGGTCCGCCTTCTCAATCTTAGTTCCGGCATTGTACTGGCTTGTTGCGTATCGAGGCAGGGAAATACCGGCTGCTTTCTGGTATACATATTGGACAAATCCAGCTGTATCAAATCCTGTCTCAGGTGTTACTCCGCCCTGTTTGTAAGGTACTTCACCGACATAAAGCGTCGCTTCGGAAACAATCGGATTTTCTTTCGGGATTGTCAGGTTGTCAAATCGTCGAATACCCGTCATCTTCGATTTCCAGTAATCTTCTGACAAATAGGAAATGGTTACTTTTTCTGACCGGCTCGCCTGAATGAACCTGCCTTCGCCCGCATAAATGCCTGCATGTGAAATTCCCGTTTTATACGTATTGCTGAAATAGACGACATCACCAGGCTTTATGTTCTGAGGGGCTACCTTCTCGCCCACTGCCCACTGCTGTTCGGCTGATCGCGGCAGATAAATGCCGAGTGCCTGTTGAAACACATATTGCACAAGCCCCGAGCAATCAAAGCCCTCTGACGGCGTGCTTCCGCCAAACACATATGGGACACCGATATATTTTTCGGCCTCCTGAACGACAGGAACATCAGCCGTTGCCGGATCGGCAGCGATTCGTCTCGCCCCGATATAAGTTCCGTTCCAATAGCTGCTTTTTTTGTAATTGGTGATGATAACCCCTTTTGACTGTGTACTGTGAACCATTTGGCCGTCTCCGATATAAAGGGCGTCATGTGTCGGAACAGTGCCGGTGCTTCCCTCTTTCTTGAAAAACAAAATATCACCCGGCTTCAGGTTTTCCGGTTTTACAGCTGTTCCGATTTTATACTGGTCGTTTACAGATCTCGGCAGATGAATATCAGCCTTACTGAACACATATTGTATCAATCCTGATGGATCGAAACCCGCTTTCGGCGTTTCCCCGCCATATTTATACTGATATCCAAGCAGTTTTTTTGCTTCACTGACAATCAATTCTGATGATGTATCAGCTTCCGCAATCTCCGCTTTTGTCATAATTGGAACCAAAAAACAAATGATAACCGCCACAAGCAAAAACTTCTTCCAGTTTGCCAGTGTGTTCACTTTTACTATCTCCTCCTCTTTTTGCAGTTTTAACATCGGTATTTTTTTGAATATGTTAAGAGACTTTTTAATATTTTTACAGAATGAATATGCTGGGCAAATAAAAAGAGAGTGTCTCATCAGACACTCTCTTTTTTGAATTATTTATTGGCGTTTACCGGTTCTTCCTGCTGTTGGATTTTATTCATTTCCATATCAATCTTCTGTTTTTCCTGATCTGTCAGCTGATCATTGAATTTAAAAGCTGACATAAACATGAACACGATGGCTACGGCAACAAACGGCCAGATGGCTTTGACAAATTTCATCTTTATCACTCCGTTTATTTAGATTTTAGTTTGTCACTATGATCAATATCAAACGTCAGTTTTCCGTCTTCTACTTTCCAAGCGAAATTAGAGTCTTTCGTCAGTTCGCGAATAATGGTTTTCTGTTTAAGGCTGTCTTTTTTTACAGGTGCAGGTGTCGCTTCATGGATGTCGATCGGTGTCACTTCAAAGCGGCCTGTTCCATTTTTCTTCAGGTGATACTGAACCAGTGCACTGTCTCTTGTTCTCGTCCAGCCTTGGTCAAAGACAAAGTTGCCGAGGCTGTAGAAAATGACGGTTCCGTTATATACTTCAATCGGCTCTAAGACGTGCGGGTGATGGCCGACGATGATGTCAGCTCCCGCATCAGACATGGCTCTTGCAAGCTGGCGCTGGCGGTCGTTTGGATCATTGTCATACTCTTGGCCCCAGTGTGACTGCACAACAACGATGTCCGCATGTTTTTTCGCTTCTGAAATCATAGGGATGAAGATTTCAGGATCTGCGGGCAGCACGCCCGGCGTATTCTTTTTAGCCGCGAAACCTTTCCCGGACACATCGGTAAAGCCAAGCGTCGCAATCGTTACCCCGTTGACTTTCTGGTACGAAATTTTCTTTTTCGCATCACTTAAGCTGTATCCCGCTCCAACGATATCAAGGTTTTGCTTCGCAAATTCTCCAAGCGTATCTTTCATGCCCTGAACGCCGTAATCCATTGCGTGGTTGTTTGCGCTGTTGAGAACCGTGAAATTCATATCCTTCAAGACTTTCACTGATTCCTTATTCGTCTGCAGATGAATCTCTTTATCTGCTTGTTTATAATTCTTTTGATAGGTTACCGGGTTTTCAAAGTTTCCTGCTACATAATCCGAGGCTCTAAAGATCGGTTCAACATATTGAAAAATACTGTCTGCCCCTTTTTGCTCCGTTACTTTTTCAACATAGCGTCCCATCATAATATCGCCTACAAATGAGGCTGAGAGTACGTCGTCAGAATACGTTTTGACCTTCGGCGTTTCCGCTTTTCCCGCCCACATGAAAGCGAACATAAGGACAAAAACGATCGGAATGGCGATAAATACGTGCTTATTGGTTTTCTTTTTTTGCTGTTTTGTCAGCTTTAGCAGCTTTTCATGAAAGCTCAGTTCTTTTTTCATCGTTTGACACACCTTACATTAAATTAAGTAGTAAACAAACATGATAGCAAAGGTCGCTCCGCTCAATAGCAGCGTGCTTCCGAACGTAATGGTTAAACCTTGTTTCTGAATGGTATTGGCAATTAAACCTGGCACGATGATGCCGATTCCTCGAAATTCTGCGATTTCAAATGGTACAATCGGGTATAGAAAATCAAACGCGATTTTTAGGACGATCCCTGTTATCAGCATGGCAGCGAATTTTCTGCGTCCGTACAAAATCATAAATTTCGATAAACCGTATTTCACAATAACATAAGTGAGCAAGCTCACTAGCAAAACAAGTAAAATAAAGACCGGCTGATTAAACACAAGTCCTAAATATCCCGGTACAACAAGTCCTGCCGGCACGATCCCTGTTTTTTCCGCAAAAATTAAACTGAGTAGTACACCTAAAATTAGTGCGATGTATAAATCTGATCCGAACATGTCTGCATTTCCCCCTAGCTTACGAGCTGCTTAACCTTGTATTCGTGGATTTTTTCAATTAAAGGCTCTGCGGCACCATGAATATTGCCGACGCCATATATGACACGGTTGTGCATTCTTTTCTTTAACAATTCCATAATTTCATCTGTTGACTTATACTCTAGATCATGCAGTTTGTCTGCAGGAATTTTGCCTTCTTCGTAGGCTTTTACGATCGGTTCTGTTGTTTCACCGATTAAGATCAGTTCACTTGCTTCAATATAAGGCAATACGTCATTTGCGAATTGCTGTGTCCGATCGACACGGTCTGCGCGGCAGTTCATGATGATGATCGGATCATCGGTCGGGTAACCGATTTCTTTTACACGTTTCCATATATTCAAAGTAGAAGAAGCGTCGTTTGCGGCAAACCCATTAACAAAGTGCCCAGGCTCGCTCGGACTGATCAGCGGAAGAATTCTCATTGCTCCCGGATCTGGCGGCGCATTCAGCATTCCCTTAAATGCTGTTTCTTCGTCAATGCCGAGTGCTTGAGCCACACCCAGCGCCAGAGAAGCGTTATCAGGGAATACCATGTATTCAAATTTACGTAAATACTCATCTGTAATTTTTGAGTTATCAGCAATGATGACTTTTGTGTTTCGTTCTTTTGCTTTTTGTTTAAAGAACTCGGTATATTCACTATCTGTAATGACAAGATGGCCATTATAAGGAATTGTAGCGGTAAACGCTTCTGCAATTTCATCAAGCGTCGGCCCCATGACATCCATATGGTCTTCTAAAACATTCACAATGACGCCGATATTGGCCTGCAGAAGTTCTTCCTGAAAGATGATTTGATAATCTGGGTTAACAGCCATGCATTCGCTGACAATCGCGTTAGCCCCTCTATCTACTGTTTCTCTCATGACTTCTTTTTGCTCTCCGATATTCGGCCCCTGAGGTTTCCGTTTAATCGGCTTTTCCTCCGGTGTGTCCCAGTAAATCATTCTTGCATCTGTTCCTGTTGTTTTTCCAACAGTCTTGTAACCGGCTTCTATTAATATTCCGGTTGTCAGCCTTGTCACAGTCGATTTTCCTCGGATGCCGTTAATATTCACCCGAACAGGGAGGGCATCAATGTTTTTCTGATGTCGTCGTTTTTCTAATATTCCGATGACCAGTATGACAGCACAGGCTATAATGAGTAACCACATTGCTTTTCGACATCTCCTTCTATATTGTTGTAAATTCATTCATCAGTATATAGAATCACTATGAATTCTCAATCGGCATTATGTAACATAATCTTCCCTAATCGACTAAGCCAAACTTCTCGTTTGAAAGAGATTTTATACCTACAAACTGTTTTCTATTTTTGGAAAACAGCAGGACTTATACCTTATCACTTTTTTAAAAAATCGAAGAGAATGCGCTTTCATTTTTCTCCTGATATCCTTCTGGACGTATAGTCACATCCTGCTGTTTGTATTTAATATGCATTTCAAATCAATCTTTTTTTCAGCCTGTGTTATCAAGCATCTCCTGCTATCATGCGTGTTTCCGGTTCTTATGAACACAAAATAGTTTTATCCTGTTTCTTAAGGACAAGGTCATAATGTCATCCTTTCTGCATGGAATAAGCAATATTAGGCCCATTCCAAAATGACTAAGGAGGTTCCAGATGAAAACGCTAAACATACGAGTCCGAATTCTCTAACATAATTAAACATTTTCTGGGATGATAGTCTTTTCTGTTTCTCACCATTTACAGGTCTAAACGCATGACTTTGAAACAATTTTAATAAAACTTAATATTTGTTCATGAAATCTTCATCCATATTTGTGAAGACTTTGTCAAAAAAAGAGTGAAAACCTTAAATTTTTCAATTATATATACAATTTACAAGTAGATTTCTTTTGATATTTTTATTGCCAACTTCGGATTGTTCATGATAATCTATCTATGTAAACGGTTACATAAACAAGGAGGAGCTGTTTTGGCTACAATTAAAGATGTCGCCGGAGCGGCGGGCGTTTCAGTTGCGACGGTTTCCCGCGTCCTGAATGATAACGGCTATGTACACGAAGAAACGCGAACGCGTGTCATAGCGGCGATGGCGAAGCTGAACTATTACCCGAACGAAGTCGCCAGATCTCTATATAAAAGAGAATCCCGACTGATCGGACTTTTGCTCCCGGATATCACAAACCCTTTCTTCCCCCAGCTTGCCCGCGGTGCGGAGGATGAATTGAACCGGGAAGGCTATCGCCTTATTTTCGGCAACAGTGACGAGGAATTGAAAAAAGAACTTGAATACCTTCAAACCTTTAAACAAAATCATGTCGCAGGCATTATTGCCGCAACGAATTACCCGGATCTCGAGGAATACAGCGGCATGAATTATCCAGTTGTTTTTCTGGACAGAACACTAGAAGGAGCCCCTTCTGTGTCCAGTGACGGTTATAAAGGAGGAAAGTTAGCCGCCAAGGCTATCATTCACGGAAAAAGCCAGCGCATTACACTCTTGAGAGGACCCGCTCACCTGCCGACCGCTCAAGACCGCTTTAACGGCGCTTTGGAAATCTTAAAGCAGGCTGAAGTTGAGTTTCAGGTCATTGAGACGGCTTCATTTTCAATTAAAGATGCACAATCGATGGCGAAGGAGCTGTTTGCCGCTTATCCAGCGACAGATGGTGTGATCGCGAGTAATGATATTCAAGCCGCTGCCGTTTTACATGAAGCATTGCGGCGCGGAAAAAACGTGCCGGAGGACATTCAAATTATCGGCTATGATGACATTCCGCAAAGCGGACTTCTGTTCCCGCCACTTTCTACAATTAGACAGCCTGCATATGATATGGGGAAAGAAGCTGCCAAACTGCTTTTGGGTATCATCAAAAAACAGCCGCTGGCAGAAACGGCAATTCAAATGCCTGTCACCTATATAGGAAGAAAGACGACAAGAAAGGAAGATTAAGATGCGTAATATTTGTGTGGTTGGTAGCTGTTCTATGGATTTAGTAGTCATCTCGGATAAACGCCCAAAAGCCGGTGAAACGGTTCTTGGCACGTCCTTTCAGACTGTGCCGGGCGGCAAAGGAGCAAATCAGGCCGTTGCCGCAGCCAGACTTGGGGCTCAAGTGTTTATGGTCGGCAAGGTTGGAGACGATCATTATGGAACAGCTATTTTGAATAATCTCAAAGCTAACGGCGTTCGCACTGACTATATGGAACCGGTTACACATGCGGAAAGCGGAACCGCTCATATTGTGCTTGCTGAAGGTGATAACAGCATTGTCGTTGTCAAAGGCGCGAACGATGACATCACCCCAGCGTATGCGTTAAACGCGCTCGAACAGATTGAAAAGGTCGATATGGTGCTGATTCAGCAGGAAATCCCAGAAGAAACGGTTGATGAGGTGTGCAAATACTGCCATTCTCACGATATCCCGATCATGCTAAACCCGGCACCGGCCCGCCCGCTCAAGCAGGAAACAATTGATCACGCCACCTATCTGACGCCGAATGAACACGAGGCTTCGATTTTATTCCCTGAGCTTACCATTTCTGAAGCTCTGGCGCTTTATCCGGCAAAGCTCTTTATTACAGAAGGAAAACAAGGCGTCCGCTATTCGGCTGGCAGCAAAGAAGTGCTCATCCCGTCCTTTCCTGTTGAGCCCGTTGATACAACCGGAGCCGGTGATACGTTTAACGCAGCATTTGCCGTGGCCCTGGCTGAGGGAAAAGACATTGAAGCCGCATTGCGGTTTGCCAACCGTGCCGCTTCCCTTTCTGTCTGTTCCTTCGGTGCCCAAGGCGGAATGCCGACAAGAAATGAAGTAGAGGAGCTGCTGTCATGAAAAAACACGGTATGCTGAACAGCCATCTTGCCAAGATTTTAGCCGACCTTGGCCACACTGATAAAATTGTCATCGCGGATGCCGGACTGCCTGTTCCCGACGGCGTTTTGAAAATTGATCTTTCACTGAAGCCGGGCCTTCCGGCTTTCCAAGATACAGCGGCAGTACTGGCTGAGGAAATGGCGGTCGAAAAAGTCATTGCTGCAGCTGAAATAAAAGCATCCAATCAGGACAATGCGAGATTTCTAGAAAATCTTTTCTCTGAACAAGAGATTGAATACCTTTCTCATGAGGAGTTTAAGCTGCTGACAAATGAAGCAAAGGCAGTCATAAGAACAGGAGAATTCACACCATATGCCAACTGCATCCTGCAGGCGGGTGTGCTTTTCTAGAAAGGAGGATGAAACATGCAGATTGAAATGAAAGACATTCATAAAGCATTCGGAAAAAACCAGGTGCTGTCAGGCGTTTCCTTTCAGCTCGTGCCTGGCGAGGTACATGCATTGATGGGAGAAAACGGCGCCGGCAAGTCCACGCTTATGAACATTTTGACAGGCCTGCACAAAGCAGATAAAGGTCAAATCAGCATAAACGGAAACGAAACGTATTTTTCCAATCCAAAAGAAGCGGAACAGCATGGAATAGCCTTTATCCATCAGGAATTGAATATCTGGCCGGAAATGACCGTTCTTGAGAATCTATTTATCGGTAAAGAGATATCCTCCAAGCTGGGCGTTTTACAAACAAGAAAAATGAAAGCGCTAGCAAAAGAGCAATTTGACAAACTCTCCGTCTCTCTTTCTCTTGATCAAGAAGCCGGCGAATGTTCCGTCGGACAGCAGCAAATGATCGAAATCGCAAAAGCGCTTATGACAAATGCCGAGGTAATCATTATGGATGAACCGACCGCAGCGTTGACTGAACGCGAAATCAGCAAGCTTTTTGAGGTCATTACAGCGTTAAAAAAGAACGGCGTCTCCATTGTCTATATTTCGCACCGCATGGAAGAAATTTTTGCGATTTGCGACAGAATTACCATCATGCGTGACGGAAAAACGGTAGATACAACAAACATCTCAGAAACTGATTTTGATGAAGTCGTCAAAAAAATGGTCGGACGGGAGCTGACTGAACGATATCCAAAACGCACTCCTTCTCTCGGTGACAAAGTATTCGAGGTGAAAAATGCCTCCGTAAAAGGGAGTTTTGAAGATGTCAGCTTTTATGTTCGTTCCGGTGAGATCGTCGGTGTTTCAGGATTAATGGGAGCTGGCCGGACAGAAATGATGAGAGCGCTGTTCGGGGTTGACAGGCTGGACACGGGTGAGATATGGATCGCTGGGAAAAAAACGGCTATTAAGAACCCGCAGGAAGCCGTGAAAAAAGGTCTCGGCTTTATTACAGAGAATCGCAAGGATGAAGGGCTTCTGCTCGACACCTCGATCCGCGAAAATATTGCCCTGCCCAATCTGTCCAGCTTCTCACCAAAGGGTCTCATTGATTACAAGCGGGAGGCTGAATTTGTCGATCTGTTAATCAAACGCCTCACTATCAAAACAGCATCACCGGAAACGCACGCACGCCATTTATCAGGAGGAAACCAGCAAAAAGTGGTGATAGCCAAGTGGATCGGCATCGGACCGAAAGTGCTTATCTTGGATGAGCCAACCAGAGGTGTGGATGTTGGCGCCAAACGAGAGATTTATACGCTGATGAATGAGCTGACCGAACGCGGCGTCGCTATCATCATGGTGTCATCAGAGCTGCCTGAAATTCTGGGAATGAGCGATCGGATTATCGTTGTCCATGAAGGCAGAATCAGCGGAGAGATCCATGCACGAGAAGCAACACAAGAACGAATTATGACACTTGCCACGGGAGGGCGGTAATATGAAAACGGAGCAACTGCAAACAGAACAAAAACGGATTCACTTCGACGGAGTCATGCAAAAACTCGGCCCGTTTCTTGGTTTATTTATTCTCGTTATCATTGTATCTATTTTAAATCCCAGCTTTCTTGAACCGCTGAATATTTTAAACCTGCTTCGCCAGGTCGCCATTAACGGATTAATCGCGTTCGGGATGACCTTTGTCATTTTGACAGGCGGCATTGATCTTTCTGTCGGCGCTATTCTTGCCCTGTCCAGTGCTTTAGTTGCGGGGATGATTGTGTCCGGTGTCGATCCGGTTCTCGCGATCATCCTTGGCTGTATCATTGGTGCCGTACTAGGCATGATCAACGGATTATTGATTACTAAAGGAAAAATGGCGCCCTTTATCGCCACGCTTGCGACCATGACTGTGTTTCGCGGACTGACGCTAGTGTATACAGATGGAAATCCGATTACTGGACTTGGCACAAACTTCGCTTTTCAGATGTTCGGACGCGGTTACTTTTTAGGCATTCCTGTACCGGCGATTACGATGGTTCTTGCCTTTGTCATCCTTTGGGTGCTTCTTCATAAAACACCATTCGGACGCCGAACGTACGCTATCGGCGGCAACGAAAAAGCCGCGCTCATTTCAGGCATCAAAGTGACGCGCGTGAAAGTGATGATCTATTCTTTAGCCGGGCTTTTATCCGCTCTTGCAGGTGCCATATTGACTTCCCGCCTGCATTCGGCCCAGCCGACTGCGGGGGAATCGTACGAACTTGATGCTATCGCGGCAGTCGTCTTAGGCGGGACAAGTCTTTCCGGCGGCCGAGGACGCATTGTCGGCACGTTAATCGGGGTGCTGATCATCGGCACACTTAATAACGGACTTAATCTGCTTGGCGTCTCATCATTTTATCAGCTGGTTGTCAAAGGGATTGTTATCTTAATTGCGGTATTATTAGACCGCAAGAAGTCAGCTTAGGAGGGTTTTCACATGAAAAAGGCTGTATCCGTCATTTTAACGTTATCATTATTTTTGTTAACCGCCTGTTCGCTTGAGCCTCCCCAATGGGCAAAGCCGTCAAACTCGGGGAACAAAAAGGAATTCACCATTGGCTTGTCCGTCTCAACGCTTAATAATCCTTTTTTTGTCTCATTAAAAAAGGGTATCGAAAAAGAAGCTAAAAAACGGGGAATGAAAGTCATCATTGTTGATGCACAAAATGATTCATCGAAACAGACGAGTGACGTGGAAGATTTAATTCAGCAAGGTGTTGATGCATTATTAATCAACCCGACTGATTCTTCGGCGATCTCAACGGCAGTAGAATCTGCAAACGCAGTCGGTGTGCCCGTCGTAACAATCGATCGATCTGCCGAACAAGGAAAAGTTGAAACCCTCGTTGCTTCCGATAATGTAAAGGGCGGTGAGATGGCCGCGGCGTTTATTGCCGACAAACTTGGAAAAGGAGCAAAGGTGGCAGAGCTTGAAGGCGTCCCCGGCGCATCTGCCACACGGGAACGCGGCTCAGGATTCCATAACATCGCAGACCAAAAGCTCCAAGTTGTCACAAAACAATCAGCTGACTTTGACCGCACGAAAGGCCTGACTGTCATGGAAAACCTGCTGCAGGGACATCCTGATATCCAAGCTGTTTTTGCTCACAACGATGAAATGGCGCTCGGTGCTCTCGAGGCAATTAACAGCTCGGGAAAAGACATATTGGTGATCGGCTTTGACGGCAATAAAGACGCGCTCGCTTCCATTAAAGATGGAAAGCTGTCGGCCACCGTCGCTCAGCAGCCTGAGTTAATCGGTAAACTGGCTACAGAAGCAGCAGATGATATTTTGCACGGAAAAAAAGTAAAAAAAACAATATCCGCGCCTCTCAAACTAGAAACACAAAAATAATTGTCACGGGATCAGATTTTTATCTGATCCTTTTTCATGTTTAGGAACCTGCGATAACGTGAATAGGGATATAGAATGAATTATTTCTCTTACGTGAGGAGAGGAACGGCATGAACAAACCAACAAAAATATTTTCAACATTAGCACTTGCGGCTGGAATGACTGCGGCTACTGCAGGGGGCGCTGGAACGATCCATGCCCAACAGCCAGAAACAACGGTAAGCATTGATGATTTATACAGTTATCCGATTGATTCTTATTTGGTATCAGCAGAGGCTCTAAATGTCAGAACGAAGCCTTCCGCATCAAGCCAGAAAGCCGATACGCTGCACTTAGGAGATAGCCTAAAGCTGATTTCCTTCTCAAATGCTGACTGGGCAAAGGTTCAGTATAAAAACGGAAAGATAGGATTTGTATCCACTCATTACATTGTAAAAGCAGCGACAACGGTAAAAACCAAAACAAAAACAAAAGTATATACATCCGCTGATGGAAAGAGCATTAAGACTCTTCCAGCAGACACAAGCGTTTCTTTTTTAGGCTGGAGTAAAACGAATAAAGGCGGTTTTGATTTTGATTGGGTATTCGTTGATTACGGCGGTGCGACAGGTTATATGAAAACAAAGGATTTACACATGACAAAATAACTGAGAGGGATTCCGTATCTATGCGGAATCCCTTTTATTATGAATGGATTTGTCACATTCCCAAGATATTTCTCAGGAAATATTGTCGTATGCTGTGTCGAAACCTTACATGATCATCGACATTTTTGTTCACGCTAAAAAGCGGAGGTGTAAATATGGATCAATTTGAAGCAGCATATGAATCGTATAAAGCCCGGCAAACAACTGTCGATCAAGAAAATGTTCCATCTGGAAAAGAAGAAATTATTGCGGTTAGAAGAAATGAGGAAGACAATATTATCGCAGTGAAAACCAATACAGGAAGAGAGCTCGACTACCCTACCGCGCTGTCAGAAGCAAAAGCAGGAAAACTCGCTCATGTTGATGTCTTCCATAAATACGGGCGTGACATTTTGCGAAGTGAACCGGACGGCATTAAGGAAAATAACCTGTCTGAGCTGCCGGATTTTTAAGCAAATACAGCCCTGCCGTATGTTCGACAGGGCTGTATTTTAAACAAAAGGCTGCTGGATGTATTCGGCTAACCGTTTTGCACTGAGAGAAATATCCTCTGCAGCTGCATAATTCACGCCATAGAACACATATGGAGGCAGATACTTCATGCCGATCAGATTACTTGTAGCCTGAAATGGTTTCAATAGCTCACTGATCGAGTAATGATTTGCTCCGCCCGCTTGATATTTTTCCGCTTCGCTCCCTGTTGATACAGCCAGCATCAGCTCCTTGCCATGCAAGGCATTTCCTTCTGAACCAAAAGCCCAGCCGTAAGTCAGCACAAGATCCTGCCATTTTTTCAAGAGCGGCGGAGAGCTGTACCAATATAGCGGGAATTGAAAGACAATCCGATCGTATTCCTCGCACAGCTGCTGTTCCTTCGCAACATCTATTTCTTCATCCGGGTATTCCTTATAAAGATCCCGTACTGTGATATTGTCATGTTTACTCAATTCATCAGCCCACGCCTTATTAACAACTGAGGTCTCCATATGAGGATGCACTGCCAAAACCAATATTTTCATCAGACCACACCTTTACTGTTTTGATGTTATTTTATCTAAAATCAGGAAAAGAGCCAAATAAAAAGAAAGCCCTGCTAAAAGGGGCTTTCTTTTTTTCTTTTATTCAGGGCTTCCTTCAGTTGTTTCGATATCTTTCGCAAAATCAGGGTTATCCAGATTCGCATTAAAGAAATCCGCTGTGTTCGGAAGTCTGAGATTCATGTTCATTTTTTGAGAAATCGTAACCGTGCAATCCTCAAGCACATAGTCAAAAACGTGTCCGCCTGAATTGCGTCCTTCGTCAATGAAGTGCAGGTGATAGCCAGAAACGGCGATTCCGTTTGCATAAGCTGGTGTCAAGAAACCTACGATCGTTCCTCTCACGTTGTCGAAGTTGAAAATTGGCTGTGTTTTGACCGCTTCAACCATTGGCACGTAAGGTTTTTCTTGAAGTTCTACCGTTCTTGTCTGCACCTTTTTAAACAATCCGTCAATACGAATTGCATAAAATAAGTTTCTGCTTGGCAGCAAGCTGTTGATCTCTTTTTCAAAGTCTTCGCGTGTCATTTTCGCATCAATTTTGTGCGTCATGTCCGGTGTAAAGAACGTAAATGAACAGAACGGAGAACGATCCCCGTTTTGGACTGGTGTCGCAGTTCCGTCTGAACGGAGACGGTAAAATTCGCCGTCAAACCCAATCAGCTCTCCGTCAAGCTTGTTAAAGGTTCCGATACCGAAGTCTCCATATTTCGGAATCTCTGACAGTTCAAAATCCCCGTCATATACTCCGTCTAATAGAGAAGTCATTGTTGATACTTGATAAATCTGGCTCACAGGCTGATCTTTTTGACCGCGGCTGAGCACTTGAATGTTGCTTTCTCGTTTCATATTCCCTTCACTCCTTTTATTTAGTGCTGTTCATAAAACAGTGTCGTGATGCGCAGAGTGCTAGAGAGCTTTCGTTTTCATGAGTTCACCGAATTCTTTCGGAAGCTTGTCACTTGCTAAATTAATGTTATCACTGTAGTCAACCGGGACATCAATGATGACAGGACCTTCAGCGTTCATGCCTTGACGCAGAACATCTGCCAGCTGGTCTGGTGATTCTACGCGCAAGCCAGTTGCTCCGAAGCTTTCCGCATATTTCACGATATCGATATTTCCGAAATCGACCGCAGATGTACGGTTATATTTTTTCAATTGCTGGAATGCAACCATGTCATATGTGCTGTCGTTCCATACAATGTGTACAATTGGTGCTTTTAGTCGAACCGCTGTCTCTAATTCCATTGCTGAGAATAAGAAACCGCCGTCACCAGAGACAGAAACCACTTTTTCTCCCGGTTTCACCAATGAAGCGCCGATTGCCCAAGGAAGCGCAACGCCGAGTGTTTGCATACCGTTACTGATCATTAATGTTAACGGCTCGTAGCTGCGGAAATAACGTGACATCCAAATGGCGTGCGAACCGATATCGCAAGTTACTGTAACATGATCATCGACTGCATTACGCAACTCTTTAACGATTTCAAGAGGGTGCGCTCTGTCTGATTTCCAATCTGCAGGCACCTGCTCACCTTCATGCATATATTGTTTTAAATCAGAAAGGATTTTCTGCTCACGCTCTGCAAATTCCACTTTTACAGCATCGTGTTCGATATGATTGATCGTGGACGGAATGTCACCGATCAATTCAAGATCAGGCTGGTAAGCATGATCAATGTCAGCGATAATTTCGTCTAAATGGATAATTGTCCGGGCTCCATTGACATTCCAGAATTTCGGATCATATTCAATTGGGTCATAGCCGATCGTCAGAACGACATCTGCCTGCTCTAGCAGCAAATCGCCAGGCTGGTTGCGGAACAAACCGATACGGCCAAAATACTGATCCTCTAAATCTCTCGAAAGGGTACCGGCAGCTTGATATGTTTCAACAAATGGAAGCTGAACCTTTTTCAAAAGCTTGCGAACCGCTTTAATTGCTTCCGGTCTTCCGCCTTTCATGCCGACCAAAACGACAGGAAGTTTTGCTGTTTGGATCTTTGCAATGGCCGCACTGATTGCATCATCTGCTGCAGGACCGAGTTTTGGCGCTGCAACAGCACGCACGTTTTTCGTATTTGTGACTTCATTCACAACATCTTGCGGAAAGCTCACAAAAGCGGCCCCAGCCTGCCCTGCTGACGCTATCCTAAATGCATTTGTAACAGCTTCCGGTATATTTTTTACATCTTGAACTTCTACACTGTATTTTGTAATCGGCTGGAATAGCGCCGCATTATCCAAAGATTGATGTGTCCGTTTTAAACGATCTGCACGGATCACGTTTCCAGCAAGCGCAACGACAGGGTCTCCTTCAGTATTCGCTGTCAGCAGACCTGTTGCCAAGTTCGAGGCACCCGGTCCTGATGTGACTAACACGACTCCCGGTTTTCCAGTTAAACGGCCGACTGCTTGGGCCATGAATGCTGCGTTTTGTTCGTGCCGGGCAACGATAATTTCAGGTCCTTTATCTTGTAAAGCGTCAAATACCGCATCAATTTTTGCACCTGGAATGCCAAATACATGTGTGACACCTTGCTCCACCAAGCAATCAACAACAAGCTCCGCCCCTCTGTTTTTCACAAGGGATTTTTGTTCTTTTGTTGCTTTTGTCAACACCCTCACTCCTTATTATGCATTTTAAACGTAAAATTTTAAATATCTTGTGATAAGTTTCACTATACACTCTTTGGAAATTGACCTCCAATATCGATTCGCCTTATGATTAATATGTAATACGAATTATTAACCTATGGAAAGGAATGCATATTGAATGGAGCTTCGCCATCTTCAATACTTTATCGCAGTAGCCGAAGAGCTTCATTTCGGAAAGGCTGCCCGGCGGCTGAACATGACGCAGCCTCCTCTCAGCCAGCAGATCAAACAGCTGGAGGAAGAAGTCGGAGTTACGCTTCTGAAAAGGACAAAACGATTTGTCGAGCTTACCGCAGCAGGAGAAATCTTTTTAAATCATTGCCGGATGGCATTGATGCAAATCGGACAAGGAATTGAACTGGCACAGCGGACGGCCCGCGGCGAGCAAGGCCTTCTCGTAATCGGTTTTGTCGGATCAGCTACATATGAATTTCTGCCGCCGATTGTCCGGGAATATCGTAAAAAATTCCCATCTGTGAAAATAGAACTGCGTGAAATATCCTCGTCTAGGCAGCAGGAGGAGCTACTAAAGGGCAACATTGATATTGGTATACTTCATCCTCCCTTACAGCATACAGCTTTACATATCGAAACCGCCCAAAGCAGCCCTTGTGTTTTAGCTTTGCCTAAGCAACACCCATTGACTTCTAAGGAATCAATTACGATTGAGGATTTAAGAGATGAACCAATTATTACTGTTGCTAAAGAAGCATGGCCTACTCTATACATGGATTTTATTCAGTTCTGTGAACAAGCGGGCTTCAGACCCAACATTGTCCAGGAAGCCACAGAATATCAAATGGTGATTGGTTTAGTCAGTGCCGGAATTGGTATGACATTTGTTCCTTCCTCAGCCAAAAAATTATTTAATTTGGATGTTACTTATCGAAAAATGGACCAAATACAGCTTAATGCAGAATGGGTTATTGCTTACCGCAAAGACAATCATAATCCGCTTATAAAGCATTTTATTCATATTTCAAATTGTCAGCAGACAAGAACTAAAGAGAGTGATGCAGGTACATGAACGATACTTGCAATCTCTTTTTTCTTTTGGGTTTCTTATGGAAATTTTATTAATTTAATATAATCGCTTAGTACAACTTTATATCAGTATACGTATACATACAGTACAAATAGTTGGCAAGGACATTAGTAAGCGCAGGACATTAGTTTGATTTTAAAAATGAAAGATAGAGAGGTGAAGTAAATTATTGAGTTCACCGGCATATTCACATTGCTCGTTTTTTTCGTAACAATGATTTTTATTTTCTGGAGACCAAAAGGACTAAATGAAGCTATCCCCGCCACATTTGGCGCTTTAATGGTTTTATTGTGCGGAAGTGTGTCATTGGCAGACTTAGGGGAAATCGGAACAAAAGTCACGGGTGCATCGGTTACAATCCTTGCCACTATGATTATGGCCATTGCACTAGAAAGCTTTGGTTTCTTTTATTGGGTGGCTGCAAAACTGCTCCAACAATCCAAGGGTTCAGGCATCAAGCTTTTTTGGCTAACCAATTTGCTCTGCTTTCTCATGACCATTTTCCTGAATAATGATGGGAGCATTTTGATCACAACTCCAATCCTTTTGCTTGTACTAAAATATTTAGGTTTAAAAAAACATCAAAAAGCCCCATATTTATTAAGCGGTGTTTTAATAGCCACAGCCTCTAGCGCACCGATTGGCGTAAGTAATATTGTTAATTTAATTTCTCTCAAAATAATTGGAATGGATCTATATCTTCACACTGCCATGATGTTTGTCCCTAGTATGATGGGACTCATTTTTATGACTTGTCTACTGTTTATGTTCTTTTATAAACGTCTTCCCAAGAACCTGCCAGATATACCGAGCCATTTTCAGTCTCTGCGGCATAGAAGGTACCATCCTCTTCATTCGCCATCAGCTCCTTTACCAGAACAAAATCAAACAAAAATCATGTTGTTTGTGCTTGCATTTGTTTTTCTCGTCAGAATGAGTCTATTTGCAGCATCATATACCGGTATTTCTGTTCCTCTAGTCGCTGTCATCGGATCTTTTATCCTGTTGAGCTGGAGATGGATTTATTTCAAAACCTCCCCAAGAGACTTGTTATATAAATCGCCTTGGCACATTTTTATATTCGCTTTTACTATGTATGTCTTAATTTATGGTCTGCATAATATTGGATTCACTGAGTTACTTGTGAATTATTTTGAACCCGTGGTTTCTGGAAGCCTCGCCCATGCAACTTTCGCATCAGGTATCTCTACTTCTGTTTTTTCTAATCTCTTTAACAATCATCCAGCGTTAATGATCAGTACTTTTACCTTAACTGAAATGACCCTGAATCCTTCAACCACAAAAATCATCTACTTGGCAAATATTATCGGCAGTGATATCGGTTCATTATTATTACCTATGGGAACCTTAGCAACGCTTATTTGGATGCATATATTAAAACAGCATGATGAAAGTATTTCATGGGGCGAATATATAAAAACGACCATTATCATCATTCCGCTGACTGTTCTTTTTACGTTAACATGTTTATATTTTTGGATCAGTTGGTTATTTCTTTAGTACAGTATGAAACGAAAAACTGCCTTCTGCTATTCAAGAGGGCAGTTTTGTATACACTAGGGAAGATGCATTGTCTTTAGATGATTTAACTTCCAAATGACTGGCTCTCCACTTGCGTTAATAAGCTCAATTATATTATTAGAGACATCCTTTAATAGACCAACTTTTTCTGGCACCTCTCCCATATCAAATATGACCAATTCACCAATATTTTTTTTGATCTGCTCCTCAAAATTACGTACAAGAGGAACTTTGGAAGGCACGACAGGCAATTGTGAGTTGTCAAGAGTATACGGTGTTTGTTCAGTTGAATAAGGGGTAAACCATTTTAAATGATGCATAGATATAAAAAGGATTTTAAATACGGGTGAGAAAAATACAATATAATCGTTTAAAACATTTGTAACATACCCATGGATCGATCGACCCCCAGTTACATAAACTTCAATAAACTGGCCTTTGACCTTGTTTAATGTATTTCTATATGAAAAAGCTTGAGTTTCTGCCTCTATCATTGGATCTTCCGGATTGATCAAAAATGGCTTCTCAGTACTGGTCATTATTTTCGCCTTGTTCATTTGATGAAGATGCAACAAGGGAATATAAAGATAATTGCAGCCATCAAAAATAACAAAAATATCCTGTCCGATATCTATGAGGGTGCCGACAAACCTTGTATCTCCTGAAATGACAACCTCAACATCTGTGTTAAGGAATTGATTCAAACCTTTCACGATTCTCCTCCTTTAACTGAAAAAGGGCATCACTTAATCTGATGCTCCTCCATTATCTATTAAAATTTACGTTTCCAGTGATAGTCTATCGTTCTGACAATCGTTTCATAGCTATAATCTTCCTTTTGTTTTCCTGAACTTTTTAAGGAACTTGAATAACCTGGTGATCTTGATGATTGATAATCTGAAGATCTTGGTGATCGTTTAGATGTTTTTGATGAACTCTTTGAACCTGATGAGCTGTAAGATTTTGATGATTGATGATCTGAAGATTTTGATGATCGTTTAGATGATTTTGATGAACTTTTTGAACGTGACGAACGACCAGATTTGGATGATTGATAATCTGAAGATTTTAGTGATCGTTTAGATGATTTTGATGAGCTATATGATTTTGAAGAAATGAATGAATTGCTGTCCTTATCATTATTGTCTTCCTGGCTTTGTTCATTTTTTTGATCCTCTTTTTTGTACGACCCTTTTGGGCCTAAGCTGATGCTTTTTATGTGAAAAGGATAGATGCGAAGCACCTCTTGATTTTTCACTATAGTATAATGGCCGTCGGCATTATCTACAAGGATACCCTCAATGGCTTCCGGACCTCCACGATTAATTGAAACCCATTTATGAGTCAGACTCTTAAAAACCTCGCTTAAATAATCAGCTTCCAAGACACCCGCTGGCGTCTGTCCTTCTATTTTCAAATCGGGCTCATGTTTACTTATACTCTTGATGTGATGGATATTAAAATACACTACCCCATCCTCATTTGTGTTTAACGCAGCGTAATCATCTCCCAGCCAGACCAATCTTCCTTTTTTAGATTCCGGCCCCCCCTGATTAAATTGAACTGATTGGTTCATTAATTGTCCGATTAAGCTATGAAAATCGTCAGCGTCGGGCATTTCCTCAGTCTCAATTGCTGTGGTGCTATTATTGGTATCCTCAGTAATACTTTTCACATGATCCAACTGATAATAAATTATTTTTTTTTCAGCTTGTAAAGCAATATAATCTGATTTTACAGCAGTTAATTTCCCTTTTTTAGATTCCGGACCTCCACGATATACAGTAACAATTTTATCTTTCATTGAATGCAAAAAGTTATAATAAGATATTTCATCATTTGAATGATACTTCATTCTCCTCTTGCTCATTCAAGTTCCTCCTAGTCACTTATACATAGATGATAAACATATTGCATATATACGTGTCACGATTATTTGTTGAACTAATTCAATAGCCTAATTGTCGCTTTTTCAGCAGAATACCTATTTTCACACATTCATAAAATACTTAAATTATTTTTGAGGTATTGTGAACGGTTTTTAATATATTCACAAATCACATCCGGCTCACGGTCAAAACGCTCAACATCATTCTTTTTATATGGGTCCATCAGGACAAAAGGCCTAATCCGCTCATACATAGCCATTATTTTCGGTTCCATATATTCTATCGTAAAAAGAGATTGAAGCGTTTTTTCTAACAGCCGCTTGTAGGACTTGCGAAAATCGGATTCATCCAATATCCGGGCGGTTAGTGTATTAAATCCTTGAATTCTTACATAATCGGCAGCCATCCGCTCTCCATGGATATCCCTGCCCCAGGTCGCATCATAATCCCAAGGAATCACCTCAAATAATCCGGTTTCCCCGCTTCTGTATAATGCGTAGTTGTGGACAAACCCGTCATAGTTCGAGGTGAATACAATACCGGCAAGCCAGCGCAAATACTTATCGACATCCACGTGTTTTGTCACTTCTGACTTAAACTGAGCTTTAGGGACAGTATTAATTTTAAAAATCATATCCTGTAAATAAAAATCATCTTCCACAGTCCCTGTCTTCTTTTCATATCCAAGCTCCAGCGACGTCTTCGTTTCCTTTTCCAAATCGCTCATCAGAGAAAAGTTAGCATCATCATCCACCGCGTAAAAAATCGCGCCATCAGCCAGCTTCCTTTTCGCTAAATAATATTCATCAACGGATTCAAGTTCAAGATAAACCCCTTCATTCTTCCCATTCACCTTTACAAACACAAATTCTGCTTTTGGAGACAGTGTCCCTAGCTCCGAGAAAAAATCCAGAGACAATTTGTTTCTCATCAAGGAAGGGTCTTTGTACTCCGCATTTAAGTGAATCTCTCGCGCGCCGCGGAATGTTTTCGGCTGATAAAAGGAAATATGGTATGACTTCTTTTTGAAGTCTCTGATATGTGATCCCCGATAAGCGATATCAATATCCAGCCTTTTTTGATTTACCTTCATCACAGCTGGCACCGGATCATCGTCCCATATATCCTTTTTTAATTCACGCAAATCTTTTGGATGAACAAACAGCTGATAAAGCGGTAAATTGGATTGATTCTTCATCCATAATCCTCCTTACAAATTTTAGGCTTTTATTTTTTATAAGATCTCAGCGGAACACTTATACACTTTTTAAAACCGCGCGTACTATGAGGGTAGTAAGGATCTTCATCCTTAACATCATTTTTAAAAGGAGGATTTCAAATTGGGCCACTATTCCCATTCTGACATCAAAGAAGCGGTGAAATCCGCAAAAAAAGAAGGTTTAAAGGATTATTTATACCAAGAGCCTCATGGAAAAAAACGCAGTCATAAAAAGTCGCACCGCACTCACAAAAAATCTCGCAGCCACAAAAAATCATTCTGTTCTCACAAAAAATCTCGCAGCCACAAAAAATCATACTGCTCTCACAAGAAATCTCGCAGCCACAAAAAATCGTACCGTTCTCACAAAAAATCTCGCAGCTATAAAAAATCTTGCCGTTCCTACAAAAAATCTCGCAGCTATAAAAAATCTTGCCGTTCTTACAAAAAATCTCGCAGCTACAAAAAGTCATACTGTTCTCACAAGAAAAAATCTCGCAGCTATAAGAAGTCATGCCGCACACACAAAAAATCTTATCGTTCCCATAAGAAGTACTACAAAAAACCGCACCACCACTGCGACGACTACAAAAAACACGATGATTATGACAGCAAAAAAGAATACTGGAAAGACGGCAATTGCTGGGTAGTCAAAAAGAAATACAAATAATCTAAGTTTTCATTGTTTCAATAGGCTGCCGGCGGAGGTACGGAAGCCTATTTTTTTATTTGCCCTGTATTAGATATATGTCATGACATAACATATGCAACCCGCATCATTTGGTTTCCTTTAAACCATTTCGTTATAATCGAGGTATCCTAACGATAAAGGCGGTTGTTGCTATGTACATATTTCAAGCTGATCAGCTTAGTGCCAAAGACACATACAAGCTATTGTCAGGTACCGTTATTCCCCGCCCCATTGCATTTGTGACAACACTTTCTTCAGGAGGAGCGGTCAATGCCGCGCCTTTCAGTTTTTATAACGTCGTCAGCTCAGATCCTCCGCTTCTCAGTATTTCTGTTAACAGGACGGAAGGACGCCAAAAAGATACAGCGCGAAACGCAGTGGAGAACGGAGAATTTGTCGTTCATGTCAGTGATGAAGCCATCATTGAAGATATCAATGAAACAGCTGCAAGCTTAAGGCCGGATGAAAGCGAGCTTACACGCACCTCGCTTCATCCTGTTGAAAGCAAAGCTGTTTCAGTTCCCGGCATTAAGGAAGCCCGCGTTCGCTTTGAGTGCAAATTAGAGCGGCATATTACCTTTGACAATGATCATGGCGTCACTACAGCAGATCTGCTCATCGGAAGAGTTGTCTGCTTCCACCTAGATGAAAAGGTGTATGATGCAGAAAAGGGATATATTTTAACGGACGAATTAAAGCCTGCCTCACGATTGGCGGGAAATCACTATGCCAAGCTCGGAGAAGAATTCACACTGATTCGTCCCAGCTGAAGAGAAGGACTATTTAAATAGAAGAAACTAGTCAAAAAGACCTTATGATTACAAAATATCGTCTGTAAAAAACTGAAAAAATATCAAAAAAAGAACACCCAGAGTAAGCTCGGGGTGTTCTTTTGTGAAACGTTTTTCCTTTTTCTTCGTATAAAGGTAGATTAGGAGGAATTGGAATGACAAACTTTTGGATTTTAATGCTGATCGCTATTACCATCAGTCTCGTCTCTCAATTTTTTATAAAGAAAAAATACGGTATTGATAAATCCGGCTGGCGATATAAGCATGTCAGCAATACACACAAATGGATCGAAATCACTTTACTTATTTTGTTTGTGTTTTCACTCTCCTTTTTTCCAGTTGAATATTTGCTTCTTTTATTTTTTATTGTGATTGACTCAATACGAATTTTTATGGAGTGGCATTATAGACCTGAAGATAAAAAGTATATGTACCACATTGTAGAGGTCTCCCTAATGTTTGCGCTTTTGATTTATATTTGTATCCTCTAGTTATTTAAATCCCCACAGCCGCTCCGTCTCCCCGAGGATCGGCTCCGCCTTGGAGAAAGCCTTCTTCATCAACTTTGATTGCAGCCGCGTGTCCCATCAGCGGATCATAGTCACCGACAACCTCCACGAGATGTCCGCTGTCTTTCAGTTTTTGGATTGTTCTGTCTGTGAATCTGCCCTCAACTCTGAGACCTTCGTATTCCTCTCCCCACGTTCTGCCCCATACCCAGCGCGGTTCGCTGATTGCCTGCTGTGGATGCATTCCGTAGTCCAGCATTCGGGTAATGATGGCCGTCTGGGTCTGCGGCTGGCCTTCGCCGCCTTGTGTACCGTACAGAATTTTCGGCTTTCCGCCTTTACAGACCATAGCCGGCATCAGCGTATGGAAGGTACGCTTTCTCGGTTCAAGCATGTTGACATGATTTTCATCCAGTGAGAAAAATGATCCGCGGTTTTGCAGTAATATGCCTGTATCACCGGCAGTGATTGCCGAGCCAAATTCAAAGTACAGGCTTTGGATGAATGACACTGCGTTGCCATCCGCATCGATTACGGCCGCATATGCCGTATCACTTCCCACCGGCCTGCTTTCTGCCGGTACTGCGAGATAGCCGATTTCTTCTGCCAATTGTTTTGCATAACGTTTGTCCAAAAGCCTTTCAAGCGGAATGTCTGCAAACGCCGGATCAGTCAGGACGGCATCCCGATCTAGAAAACTCTTTTTCAATGCCTCCACAAGCACATGATAATACTCAAATGAACCGTGTTCGATTTGGGTGAAATCATAGTTTTCCAAAATGTTCAGTGTCAATAAACCGGTAAATCCCTGAGAATTCGGCGGCGCCTGATACACACTGTATCCTCGATAATCACTTGATACAGGCGCTGCCCACTCACCCCGATGCGCTTTAAAATCATCGATTGTCATGTAACTGCCGTTATTCTGTAAATGTGAGACAATCCGCTGAGCGAGATCTCCTTCATAAAATGCGCTTCTTCCTTTTTTAGCAATCAAGTTCAGACTGTCTGCAAGCTTTTTTTGCACAAACCGCTCTCCCGGGACAGGTGCTTTGCCCCTTCTCGTGAAGATGTCAGCCGTGTAAGACGTGGAGGCCAGCAATTCAATATTCTTTTCTGTGTGACGACACTGATCAGCTGATACAGGAAACCCATTTTGGGCATAATCGCGTGCGGGTTCCAGTACATCTGCAAGAGACAGACGCCCGTACTCCTTCAGGACCGCATCCCAGCTATCAACCATTCCCGGCACGGTAATGGCACTGTCAATTCCCCGCAGCGGAATCGCGCTTTTTCCCTTATATACATCTCTCGTTACGTTTTTTCCTGAACGGCCGCTGCCATTGTAGACTTTTACTGCCTTTGTTTCCTGGTGAAAGGTCAGCCAAAAGGAATCCCCGCCAAGTCCAGTCATATGCGGATACACAACCGCAAGACAAGCACTCACCGCAACAGCGGCGTCAAACGCGTTGCCTCCCTTATCCAGTATGCGGTTTCCGGCTTGAGAAGCGAGGTAATGCGGACTGACAACCATTTGCTTTGTACCGATGACAGATTTGTTCATCACAAGTCCCCTTTTTTAAGAAATTTTCTTCAGTATAGGGAGCCTGATTTTTTACATCTACTGATCCGGCAGAAAAACTGACGAACTTTCTTCCTTTCGCAAATGATAAGATGTTTTTACATTCATTTCGAAAACAAATGAAAAATTATAATTTCGAAACGTAATTTTTATGGTAAAATGATGTCTAAAAGGCTACGAAAGCAGGTGGAGCAATTGAGTCATGAATATCAAATCCCAAACCTTGTACTTGATGAGACTGATAAACAAATTCTCACGATTTTGCATGAAGAAGGCAGAATTTCTTATACGGATCTTGGCAAAAGAGTCGATTTGTCACGGGTCGCCGTCCAGGCCCGTATCAACCAATTAATTGAAGCCGGTGTTATTGAAAAATTCACCGCTGTCATCAATCCCGCTAAAATCGGCATTCATGTTTCCGTGTTTTTCAATGTCGAGGTAGAACCGCAATTTTTAGAAGAGGTCGCTCTTAAGCTTGAGGAAGAGCCTGCGGTCACCAGCCTTTATCACATGACAGGCCCGAGCAAGCTGCATATGCATGGGATCTTTGCCAACGATCAAGAAATGGAAGAATTTTTAACAAAACGGCTGTATCCATTGCGAGGCGTCGTCAGTGTTGATTGCCAGATGCTGATCAAACGATACAAAAGCCGTATGGGAATGAAGCTGTAAAGGAGAGAAACGAATGAAAAACCATCCTTATCGGGATATGACGGCCGCAATGGTTCGCACCGGCATATTAGGGTTCGGCGGCGGACCTTCCGTGATTCCACTGATCCGCCATGAAGCGGTCAATAAGTATAAATGGATTGACGATGATGAATTCGGAGAAATATTAGCAATCGCTAATGCGCTTCCCGGACCGATTGCCACCAAAATGGCTGCTTATCTGGGCTTTAAGCTAAAAGGCACATTAGGTGCAATTGTGGCGACCCTCGCCCACATTCTGCCTACATGTCTTGCGATGGTGGGCTTGTTTGCGGCTGTAAATGTGTTAAGCCATTCAGCAATTGTTGCAGGCATGATTGGTGCCGTCACGCCGGTAATTGCAGTAATGCTCGGTATCATGGCGTACGAGTTTGGCCAAAAAGTGCTAAAAGGTTTCGGCTGGCTCACCGGCATCCTGTTTTTTATCATCGCTTTTATCGGCCTGCAAACTTTACAGGTTAATCCCGGCCTTGTCATTATCATTTTCTTAGCGTACGGGGCGTTTCATTTTAAACTGAAAGACAAAATCACAAATAAACATTCAAAAGATAAAGGAATGTCAGCGTCATGATATCGATCTATTTATTTATGGCGTTTTTTATCGCAAACCTACTGGGATATGGCGGCGGACCTGCGTCTATCCCGCTAATGTTTGAAGAAGTCGTAAACAGATACAGCTGGCTCTCAAACGATCAATTCTCAAATATGCTCGCACTTGCGAACGCTTTGCCGGGCCCGATCGCCACGAAAATCGCTGCGTATGTCGGCTACAGCGCAGGCGGGTGGCCCGGCTTCCTAATTGCCCTGATCGCAACCGTCGTACCGTCGGCGCTCGCATTGATCGTCCTGCTGCGCATCATCCAGCGCTTCCGCCAATCACCTGTCATCAAAGGCATGACGCTGTCCGTCCAGCCTGTCATCGCGGTCATGATGCTCATTCTTACCTGGCAAATCGGCGCAGACGGCATCAAAGCGATTGGCTGGGGCCAATCGATCGTGATTGCGGGAATTTCGCTCCTTGCCATGACAAAATTCAAAATGCATCCGGCATTTTTGATTATCGCGGCGTTTTTATATGGGGGCCTTGTGATCCCTCATTTATAGAAAAAAGCACCTGGACAGGTGCTTTTTTATTTTGGTCCAGAAATGTCGTTTGATATATGGTTCCTCTCATTCACAGATTGTCCTGTATATAGGAATCATTAAAAAAACTTGCAGATTCCGGCCTGCAAGTTTTACACGTGATTTTTCTGATAAAACGTTCGCAAAACATGTGTTTCAAGGTCAGCCAGGCGGACAGGAATCGGCAGTCTGCTTTCTTGATTAAGCAGGCTCAACGTAATTTGATAACTGCTTTCTAAATCAATGTTATTTCCGCAAGACAAGAAAATAGGCTTCACATCCCGCCGCGTTCGCAGCGCCCGTCCATATACCTCGCCGTCAATGATAATATCAGTGTATTCACCTACTTCATTTTCAGGCGTCACGAAATCGCAGCCTTTGATTTTGAGATAGGTTTTCGCTATCCCAATCGTCGGCTTATTGAGAAAAAAAGCCGCATGGGTGGCAACGCCCATATGGTTGTAATGCAGATATCCGTTGCCATCAAACAAGAAGACATCCGGCTCCGTCTCCAGCTTTTTCGCCGCCTCGATGATCAAAGGCAGCTCGCGAAACGCAAGAAAACCCGAAACATACGGCACGCTGATTCTCCCCATGCTGTGCACTTTTTCAATGATTTCTTTTGTATCAGCGTCAATCACGATAATACAGCACACCCCGTACGGTTCTCCATCCTGCTCCCAATAGGCCAGGTCGACGCCTGCGCAGGTGTTGATGGAGTTGGGATGGATCGTGTGGGATAGGTTGATTTTATGGATAAGGGATTGTTGTGTTTTTACAAATTCTTCTCTGTTTAGGTTGAAAGAATGTATTTGTTTAACATGCATCTAAAATCAATCCTACCTCCTGTTAACTAGTGTCTGTTTTTCTTTGTATTCATTTTCACTTTGAAAATTGTTTGAAAACTTACAACTCCAGGTTCTACAAACTTTATTAATAGTTTTAATTAAATGTTTAACTACATTTCATTATTCGTAACTTTGTTTAATATAAATTCTATATTTTTAACTATTTCAATATGGCTATTTGTCTGAAATTCATACATGGGTTGATCCCAATCCTCATTTTGCATCATAACTAGTTGATAAAATCCATTAGCATCCGCATCTGGATACCAACCTAAATCAAGTAAGTAATTTTTACGAGAGTATGTTAATTGCATTAAATCTTGTGAAAAAAACAACCATTTTTCATCGTCTGGTGCTAGTTTTTTCGGATCAATTTCTCTAAAACTGTTTTGATTTATGGTCCATCCTTTTGGAATCCTTAAGGGTTGTAAACTTATTTCTGGCATTTTTTTTATCTTTCTCATAAAAGCCTCCTATTACTTATCAATACCAAGTTGTTTTAAATACTTATCTAATCGACTTCCAGCAATCGGATGACCATGATATTCACCACCAGAAAACTCCGCTCTAATCCAGCTTGTTGGCGTACCTAGATCATAACCGACTGTTTTTCCTGCATCATAAATGAAATAATAGTTGTTATTTCCATTATCAATAATATGACCTTTTAGAAGTGCCTTTTTTTCTAAAGCTTTATTATTCACATCTGGTAAGTATTGAGCAGCTTTTTTACCTGTCATACTAAAACGTTTTGCTTCTTCAGGTGTTTTAGCCTTAACATGTTTATGGCCATGCGGAGTAAACGAAGCATTATTAAGCATCGTTCTAAATTCTTTACGACCATAATATCCATCGTGCGCTACTTTATCGTGATTTTCAGAAATGTTAGGACTATGAGAACTTCCCTTACGACCGCCATCACTAACCATCTTCACAATCCCAAGATCCTTAACAGCCGTCTTTTCCACATCTACACGGACTGTCGGGATTCCGAATGTGAAGCCATCCGGAGTTACAGGGCGTTCTGCGTACACGCGGACGTTTGTTGGGACTTTGAATTGTTTTACTTTTTCTAATGTCTTGTTAGCTGTTTGAACTTTTGAATGGGTTGCAAGCGGGATGCCTTTATCAATATGTTTCGCCAGTGCACCGGCTCCAACCAAACTCAGCACAGCTTCCAGCGCCCCTTGCTTCCGCTTCTCCTCAGACACTTTGTTTCCAAACATATCCCGTCCCGTGACGGCTTCTGAGAATCCGTTTGACGCAACAAGGCCGTATGCGCCCATTTCTGTCATTTTGAGAATGTCTAAGGATTTGCCTGTTTTGTAGGCGTCTAATGCGTGTTCAGCAGCGATAGCTGCTTTTCCGGTTTTGTAGATGGCTTTTCCGCCTTTGAAGGCCCGGCCTGCCCAGCCGACGACTGGTATAAACCCGGCTGCCATGGTGCCGACTGTGACGCGTTCAAAGCCTATACTTATTTACGCTATATAAAACAGTGGACAACAAACTAATAAAAAAACCTTGAAAGGCTTCAGTGCCAATCAAGGTAGAAAATCAAACCAACTCGAAGCGTTTATTTGTTTTTAATAATGCCTTAAGATTTTTTAACAATACTATTAATTCCTTCAAATATAATATCTCTCATAACTTCATTATTACTGTTATAATTTCTTTCATTTCTAATTTTATTAAAAACCTGCTTTATAACCCCATCAATCATTATTGTTAATCCTTCTATATCTTCTTCACTACCCTCCTTTTTAAAACTTTCATTTATTATTACCAAGCTATCATCTTTTGACATTTTATTTTCTCCTTTACTCTCTTTCTTTCTCATTAAAAACTTTGTCTATATAATTTACATCATCAAAAATCCAGTATCTATCCTCTTCAGGAATATAACTAGTAAAGTCTTCCCGAACCCCTGTCCAATTATTAGGAACATAATTTTCAAAAGGTAATAACTCAGGATACAGCGAAAGAAGCATTTTTTGATTAAAGTCTATATATAATGATGGCCTTAATTCTAGAATAGTACTTTCATAATCCTGATGTTCAACTAACTTCTTTAATTCTGAAGACGGGATAATATAGTCAGTATATTCTTTTAAATAAAGACGATAATTATCTTCATTTACAACTGAAATGTTATTTCTTAGAGAAAGAGCAAAGTCCATATCAAAACTAAACCCGTTTTTTTCATAGGCTTCTTTATATTTTATGATATCTAGTATCCAAACATCTCTTTCTGTTAGATACCATGAGAATTGAGAAGAAGTCTTTACCCCGACTATTATATTTTGGGCATACTCCGGTTTTAATAACAACGAAAACACCACTTTCTCATTCTATTTTTTTGGCTGAATGCCCATATTCCTCTAACCACTCTATCCATGGTTCCGCCGGAAGTTCATAACTAACTCCCGGTGTCGTAGGATCAACAAGCTTTGGAGCAGTTCTCCCCTGGTTACGAGGGTTTTTAGTATATCCATACTGATCAATTACTGTCTCCTTGATTAAATCATCAACCTCTTTAGGTACCTTAAATTCTACAATTTCTCCGCCTGGTCTTGCTACATCTCGATAATATTTAGCGTGTTCTAAATTGTAAGCACTTATGTTTAAATCAGCATTTTTAATAGGAATAGCAATGCTTCCATCACTATTTACTTTAATTCTATACTGACTTGTTTTATTTCCCGCTCCTCCTCCTTGAACTCTGTAATAACTTACTGATTGTTCGACAGGATCGACAGCTTTTTTACTTGATTGTAACTTATCATTATTTACTTTCTTCGTATATAATTGTTTCTTCTCTGGCTTTAAGTCAAATGTATGGCCAGTCGAAGTAACAATCTGTTCTTTATTTATATGACCACTTTGCTTAATTTTAGAAAAAGAATAACTCTTATCAAGATTTCTTCCCATCGATAGCGTATTGTCAACCGACTTCGCCAATGCACCAGCACCAACCAAACTCAATGCCGCTTCCAGCGCACCCGTTTTCCGCTTCTCCTCAGACACTTTGTTTCCAAACATATCCCGTCCCGTGACGGCTTCTGAGAATCCGTTTGACGCAACAAGGCCGTATGCGCCCATTTCTGTCATTTTGAGAATGTCTAAGGATTTGCCTGTTTTGTAGGCGTCTAATGCGTGTTCAGCAGCGATAGCTGCTTTTCCGGTTTTGTAGATGGCTTTTCCGCCTTTGAAGGCCCGGCCTGCCCAGCCGACGACTGGTATAAATCCGGCTGCGGCCATAGCTCCTGCTGTCACACGTTCTGCGGTGGAGAGTTTTTCTCCGGTAACCGGATCAACGCCTTCGGTTGCTCTTTTATAATCATAATAGCCAGTGACTTCTCCAGTAAAGTTGCAAACTCCATCCCATGTTTTTTCGTACCACGGTTTGTTTGCTTCTTCCTCGGCTTTTTCCTGGAGCCGTCTTGCTTCTGCTTGCTGGGTTTTTGCATCGATATAGGTTGTTCCTTGATTTTCTACTTCAATGACGCTTTTGTAGACTTCATTGCTGTGGAAGGCTTTTTTGTCATAGTACATAGGAGAAGCGCTCTTCCCGTTGCTGGTGGCCTGCATGAGAACGGAATATTTGGTGAGCACTGCGTTGTCCAGAGATTCTAAATTTTGATATTCAGTTGTCAGGGATTCATCAAGCTTATCGACAGCTGTGATCGTGTCACGTCTGGTTTTTTGGGCATCGCCCATCTTATCTGCATAGTCGTCAAGCGTATACATGTCGAGATCAATAATATCGCTGATGCCTGACAAAATAGAATCGATTTCTTCTTTATGAGCGGAGACTATCTCTGAGGCTTTCAGGTCTCCATTGGGCAGCTCATGATCTAAAAAAGAAGTTTCCACATATGAATCATTCAGTTCTTGATCTTTAATATCTCCTGAAATGCCATTTAAAAACGCAATTTGAGCAGAGACAAGCGTCAGCCAGCTGTCAACGATTTCCGCCTGTCCCTGAAAAAAATCTTTAATATTATCCGCGCCTTTTCCTTTAAAATTGTCGCCTAAATCTGCAACTCCCTGAAACGCTTTTTTCAGCGTATTCAGCTGCTCCTCAAGCGTCTCATATTGCTTTTTTCTGCTCTTCGCTTCTTCGATTAAAGATTTAGATTCAAATACTTTGCTCATCGCACTGCCCTTTCTTTTCTATTTTACCGCTATCGCCTCGTCCTGCTCTTTAAGTGAATCTACATTATCCTTTGTATCCTCGATATTTTTCTGTACCGCTTTTTTATAGTCTCCGAGCATGGTTTTGATGTTCTCCTCACGCTCATGATATTTTTTCGTATAATCGAGGCTGTTTTTTCCGTTGGATCCTGCGGCGCCGATTGATACGTCAGCAAGCGCATCTTTGACAGAATCTAATGTTTTGATGACTGTGTCGTACTTCAGCTTAATTTCTGACATAAAAAAAGATCACCACCATTTTAGTTTACTAATTGTATTTCCGACTTCTTCCGCGAACTCTTCTCCCTTTTTCAGAAGATCTGCTGCACCATTTGCTATGAACAATTCCGATGCATATTGAGCTTTATCCCATTCAAGATCAAAAATTTTACCGTTAATCGAAGCCATATACTCGTTATATTTATCATTCACAATCTTAGATGCTTCCGATTTCGCCTCTTCTCTTCCCTTGTCGAAATCATCGGCTTTTGTTCCCGTCCAATGCTTGCCCAATTCCGGTTTCACAATTTCTTTGATTTCAGTGATTGCCTCTTCTTGCAGTGTGTCTATGTCCTTTTTTGCTTTTTTCAGCTTTTCGATCTTGTCTTCCACGTCGGAAATTTTTCCGTTGAGCGAACTTTTGATATCCGCTAGCATACTTTCATAACCCATCTGAATCACCTCTTAATACTCAAAAAGTCGTATGGAGGGGCTGATGAAGATAGACTTTTCCATACTTTATTTCCATATATTATATTTTAAAATAGCCAGAAGGCGGCTTAAATAGGGTAAATGGCTTAATTTAGGCATATAACGCTCTTGAAATGTAGGTATTTGATCTTGTTTTTGTTCGTTATACAGTTAATGAAAACGTTTTATAAAATAAAATCACCTAAAGTCATAGTTAAAAAGACACTTGAAAGAGACAGATGCTGTTGATCTGTCTCTTCTTATTTTGTGGCAATTACTGTAAAATGGTATAGGGTGATGATAGTGAGTTTTTTCAGTCCGATGATTTTTTTGTTGTCATTCCTTTTCTGTCCTTCTTTGTTTTCGGTATTGCAGCCACATTGCTATTTAATAAGTCAATACCTCTTACGGTGCTGGGCTTATTGGCATCAGGTGTGACCCTTTGGATCAAAAGCTTGTATTAGCTGCAGTCCCAGTTGTACAGAACGTTTGAAAAATCTTTTTTCCTTAGATCTTCAGGTGTGATGAAAAAATTGGCGATGCCGACGTCTCCCCACATTGAATCGATATCATCGTCTGAATCAATTTGTAAAAGCATGATAGTGTGTTCTTTATATGCGTATTCCCGCGGATCATGCTGGGTAAAAGAAGCGTATCCGCCGATTTTATGGCCAAATCCGTTTTCAGCCAGTTCATTATAAATGTCTTCTTCATCCTCGCCGAACTGACTAAAGAACTCCATTGTTTCCATGTCCGTATACTGCTCAAATTGAAAATCTGTAGGCAGCACCCATTCCGAAGATTTCACAGGCTCGACTGCCGCTTCTGATAAAATCGGAAAATCACATTCGCCTGTGCCAATAAATGAAAAATCTGAAACAAGCTTGTCTTCGTTTTCTATGATATTTTCAAAATAGATCACTCTGAAATTCTTTTGTTCACATCGATCGTCAAAATTCAGTCCATAGACGTCATCATGAAGAGAAATGTAGAACTGCAGGATACCTGAAGAAGGGTAGCCGTCAAGCTGGGGAATTTGCGAGAAATTAATCTGCGCCAGAAGCTTCATCGGCTGTCCATTTTCGTCAGTCGGATATGTTTCATGCTTGGGAAAATAGGGATCACCCGCAATTTTGCTGTCATATCGTCCTGTTTTCCCTGTTCGGACATTCAATTTCACGTATTCTTTCGCTGATTTCTCCAGCAAGTCGCGGTACGGTCTCATTTTTTCGGGCAGATGATTCATCAGATTCTCTCCTTTTCCGGCATCTCCAATTGAATTTGGCAGATCTTGTTCTCTAGTTTTTCTTTTATTCTTTAATGTTTTTTTCCACTTTCTCAAGCTATTGTTTACGGAAGCCCTACTTCTGTATAATTTTCCAAACAATAGTTAAATAGTAGCAAATGTATTCAGCACCCCGCAATAGATGAAAAAAAGACTGGTGCGCAACCAGCCTTTCTTGTTCAACTATTGAATTGCACCTGACGGAACAACCGCCTTCCGACCGACAGAATAATACTCCACTCCTGAAGCCAGAGCTTCATCCAATGTGTAGCAGTTTCTGCCGTCAAATATGAGCGGCGTTTCCATCAAATCCTGATAAGCCCCTAACGGAAATTGTTTAATGTCAGCCCAGTCGGTTAAAATCATGACGGCGTCAGAACCTTTGACAGCTTCCTCGATCGTCTCTTTATATTCAACAGCTTGCGGGAGAACATGCTTTGCATGACCAACTGCAATGGGATCGTAGGCTCTGATACGGGCGTCGAGCGCAGCGAGACGGTCTGCAATAACAATTGACGGCGCTTCTCTCATATCGTCGGTATTCGGTTTAAATGACAGGCCTAAAAGGGCAATCGTTTTTCCCGTCACCCCGCCGAGCCTGTTCAGCGCTTTATCAACCAGCATTGCCTGCTGATTGTTGTTGACTTTGATAACCGATTTCAGCAGTTCAAAATCATGCTCGACATTGCCGGCAATTTGCACGAGGGCGTTTGTGTCCTTTGGAAAACAAGAGCCGCCGTAGCCTATGCCCGCTTTTAAAAACTGGCTCCCGATCCGCTTATCCTGTCCCATCCCGTATGCGACTGCTTCAATATCGGCGCCGACCTTTTCACATATATTCGAAATTTCGTTTATAAAACTGATCTTAGTGGCCAGAAAAGCATTTGAGGCATATTTGATCATCTCGGCGCTTCTGATATCCGTTTGGTAAATCGGGATTTGAAACGGACGGAAGAGCTCTTCAAGCGTATTTGCTGTTTTCTCATCGTCCGTCCCGATCACGATCCTGTCACCATGAAAGGTGTCATAGATCGCCGACCCCTCACGCAAAAATTCCGGATTGGATGCGACCGAAATACTGACAGGCTCCGCTAAATGTTCAGTGATCAGTCCATTAATCAAATCGTTTGTCCCAACGGGCACTGTGCTTTTCGTTACCACGACTGTATCTCGTTTGACATGCTTTGCGATGCGTTTGGCCGCGTCTGTAATTTGCTCCAGATTGGCGTGCCCGTCGCTTTTCTGCGGTGTGCCGACCGCTATAAAAATGATGTCTGCCTGTGCCAAGCCTTTCTCATAGCTCGTTTCAAAGTTCAGCCGTCCATCAGCTGTATTTTTTCTCATCAGCTCTTCAAGACCTGGTTCAAATATGGGGGAAATGCCCTTTCTCATTTCATCAATCTTGTGAGCGTCAATATCAATGCAGGTTACATGATGTCCAATCTCAGAAAGAGAAACACCTGTCACAAGACCGACATAGCCTGTTCCGATGACTGTTATATTCATTGTTTCCCTCCAACAGTTAAATTGCTGCTTTGCAGCTTCCGTAATATCGTATGAGAACATCCTATCATGAATGCGAATGATCTCCCGCATAGCCTGTCGGGTACAGCCTGTACAGATTTCTGAAATGTGATTCAACCATACAATACACTATTATATCGCTCTCAAAAAGAAAGTGGTGAAATGAGAATCGGCTGTTAAAAAAGACCAAACAATTTTCTTCTTTTGACCGGTTGCGGAGGCTGTCTGAAGATGGTCTGATTCCGCAGGAGAAGCTCTGCATTTTCCGTCAGCATATAAGGAAGTTCCGAGCCGAATTCTTTCTCTAGAACATAAAGAGCCTCTTGAGTGTGAAAATTTCTCGTTTTCACATTATGGGCATCTGAGGCTACGAAATGGATCAAATTGGCTTCAACCAGCCGGAGAGAAAATGCTTTCAGCTGCTTGCCGAAGGTCCCCGCAAGACTTCCTGAAGTAATCTGAGATGCTGCTCCTTTTTCCACAAGATGATACAGCAAGGACGGGTTTTCGCGAATTTCCCTGTTGCGTTCAGGATGGGCGATAACCGGAATATATCCTTTCAGCTGCAAATCATAAAAAAGCTGCTCCGCATATCGGGGAACGTGATCAAACGGAAACTCAATCAAGATGTATTTTGTATCATTCAGCGAAAGCAGCTGCTGTTTGGCAAGGTCTTGTTCCATCTCGCCGTAGATTCTGATTTCCTGTCCTGGAAGCACATGTAAAGGAATGTCTTCTTTGATTAAACGTTTGTTTAACTGATCTGCTGCTTCTCTGACTGCGGCTGGCTCGTTTTTATACACACCGTTGTTATGATGAGGTGTCGCAATGATCGTCCGGATTCCCTGGCGAACAGCGGCTCTAGCCATTTCTATGCTGTCGGCCGAATCACCTGCCCCGTCATCCATTGCGGGAAGAATGTGACAGTGAATATCGATCATGTCCTAGCCCCCTTTTTTCGCAAAAATAAATAACGGGCACGATGCACGTTATTTATTTTTGCATGAAATTGTCCTTGTTTCCGTAATATCCGTATTCAGAGTGCTTCGATAGCTTTTTGCCATTCATAATCGCCCCAAGAAGCTTGCTTTTGCACGTTTCAAGCGCCTCTTTCGCTTTTGCGGCTTGTTCTTTTTCTGTTTTCCCGCTTGAAATAACCAGAACAGAACCGTCTGCCACGTTGCCTAAAATCTGTGCATCTGCTACGGCAAGAATAGGCGGCGTATCAAAAATGACCATATCATATGCCGCACACGCTTCGTATGCAAGCTCCTTCATCCACTTCGAGGAGAGAAGCTCGGCCGGGTTTGGCGGGATCGGGCCGCTCGTCAGCACGTCAAGATGTTTTTCATTCGATGCTTGTACAGCCTGCTCCATAGAGCTTTTCTTTAATAAAACAGATGTTAAGCCAACCGTATTTTCAAGAAAAAAGGCCGTATGTACTGTTGGTTTTCGCAAATCAGCATCAATCAGGAGCACTTTTTTTCCCTGTTGGGCAAATACGACAGCCAGGTTGGCGGCCGTTGTCGATTTTCCTTCCCCCGGACAAGCCGATGTAATCATGACTGATTTCATTTGCCGGTCCACTGAAGCAAATTCTATATTCGTGCGAATCGTCCGATATTGTTCAGAGTTCAAGGATTTCGGCTCTGTCATTGCAATGACATTTCTCCGCATCCACGAGTCTCTGCTTTTTCTAAGCGCCAAAATGTCCACTCCCCGTTTTTTCAGATTGGAAACCCTGTAAGGTCTTTGTTGTTTTCTGCTCATTCGCAATGGTGGAAACTGTCCCTAAAACAGGTATGTCCAGCAAGGATTCGAGCTGCTCTTCCGATTTGATCGTATTATCCAAATGCTCAAGCAGGAAGGCCAGTCCGATGCTTCCCGCCAATCCGGCCGCAAATGCGATGGCAATGTTTAGAAGCGGCTTTGGCGATACAGGGGACGGATGTTCTGAAACCTCGGCTTTTGACAGAATGCTGACATTGTCAACATTCATAATGGATGTGATTTTGTCTTGAAAAACAGATGCTATAGTATTGGCAATATGAGCCGCTGTTTCCGCGTTTTCATCCCTGACTGATATGTTGACCACTTGGGAGTCCTGTTCGCTGGATACGGTAATTTTGTCATTCAGTTCTTGGGATGTCATCGACAGGCCCATTTCTTTAATGACTTCATCTAAGATGGCAGGGCTCTTAATGATGACATTGTACGTATTGATTAACTGAAGATTGGTTTGGACATCGTTAAATTGGACTTCTTTTCGTTCATTTTTCGATTGGTTGACCAGAATCTGAGTTGAATTTTCATAGATGGGTGTAAGTGCGAAGAAACTAATGAGTCCGCCGGCAGCAGTGGCAGCTGCGGTTACAATCATAATCAAAAGTATGCGTTTTGTTAACGTTGATAATATCTCTTTTAAGCTAGTAGATTCTCCCATGATACCTCCAAATCTCTTATAACATCCTTTTCCATTTATGATTATACAACGTTGAAACCGCATTTCTCCAGCTTTTCACGTGACATAATTCGACATTTTTTTACAATACGTTATGTTAGTACTTTTTATGTAAGCGCTATATTCACTGTGTTGACAGCGCTGTCTCTTTTTCTCTTATTCGTGCAGTCACGTAATCTCGCATAAAAAAATCCCGCTAAAGGCGTGCGGGATTTTTATGTTGCATATCCATTTTTAATATGAGAAATCAAATTTTCAAGCATTTCCTTCGTCGTCATCTCAGTTGACTGCTCACCAATTTCATGTGCATGCATCAAAATTTTCAGAAATTCTTCTTGATTCAATTTCTTTTCACTCATCTTTTTTTCCTTTCAGTTCCATTAAGTTGAAAACACGATTATTATATGATGCTGGTTATCAATTTGCAATCTCTAATACATCATTCGACACATTCCATTTTTTATGTCCTTTTTTAGGAAAAACTTTTTAAGGCCGATGTGTTGCGATATAATAGAGAAATTGGATCTTTTTATTACGTGACTCGGTTAGGAGCGATAATCATGCTTCAGAATATGATTTCCAAAGACGATGTGCTGGCATCTGCTGAACAGCTAAAAGAACTTCTTCCTTACAATGAGGAAAATGTTCAGCTGATCAAAAAAGCCCTTATTTTATATCGGCAGGATTCAGTCTATCGTTTACAAGCAGTGAGTCCGACGGAAGTTACGGCTTACGTGCAGGATGTTGTGCCTGTGCGGGTCACATTGAACTTGTTTGTCATAGTCAAAAGCGGCTGTTCATGTCCGTCCGGAAGAATCTGCCGCCATCTGCTGGCTGTGTTTTTATATGTATATGCAATGTTCGAGCGAGTGGGTACTTTTACAGAGTATTGGCTGGAGAGGGAAAAGCTTGAGGAAAGCAAAGAGCTCGTCCGCCGCCAGTTTCAGGAAAAGGTGCTGCCTAATGAAGAATCGCTTTCAAGCTGGCTTGCTTTTTTTGATTCAGAGTTTTCTCTCTGGCAGGCACGTACGCCAGAAGGCAGCCAAAACATGCAGGGCCTCTATTACGGCTACCTGTCCGCATTAAAAAAACATGCGCCGAACAAGCCGGAGCTGAAAAGCCTATACCAGATTCATTCCGCGATTGCGGTTTGGCTTCGCATGTTCACATTGATTGAAGCGGGCAAGCTGAACCCCGAACAAGATTTTTATTCCCTCAATCCGTACGTTGAACAGCTGATGGATACAATCTACAGCTCTATTGATAAATTAAAAACATACGCGCTGTCTTTTGCGCTTGATCCGTTTTTGGATAAAACACCGGATGTTATCCGAAACTTGCTGTTGAAAGAAGAAATTTTTCAATATGAACGCATCCGCATCTTCGGTGAAATTTGGAGTGCACTTCTGCCACGGCCAAAATGGGTGGCGCGCGAACAGGAGATTTTGAAAAAAGAAGCCGGACGGCGTTTTTCTCCTGAATTACAATTCGGCCGCCTGCATTTGGAATTCCTGCAAAAGAATGATGACGTTATTTTTGCGGAAACAGATCAATTCCCGCCAGAAGCGCTCCCTTATACATTCCAATGGCTGAGTGAAATGACTGCCAAGAAGGACTGGAAACGGCTTAAAAAATGGTACCAGCAAATTGAGCCAATTGCGATGGGTTATACGAAGCTGGATAAGCCGTTTAAAGAGATTCGCGATGTGATCGGCGAGCTGTTCCTTCTGTTGAATGCCTATGTGAAGCAAACCAATGATCAAGCGCTGTTTGAGCGCTTTGCCGCGGGCTGTCTGCCGTATACGTTCACAGAATACAGCCATCATTTATATGAAAAAAAACGCTATGCCGAGTGGATTGAAATTCATAGCCTTGTCGGCTTTTCCATCAATGAAATGGATAAAATGATGCTCAAGGAAATTGCAGCGAGCGACCCTGAGGCGCTTATACCGGCTTACCATAGAGAAGTGGCTTTTTTCATTGATCAGAAGAACCGCAGCTCGTACAAGGAAGCCGCCCGGTATTTGAAAAAATTGCGCACACTGTACAAAAAAGCGAAAAAACAGAAGGTGTGGGAGCGGTATATTCAGCTGCTGAGCTCGCATTACAAGCGCCTGCGTGCGCTTCAAGAAGAACTGCAGAAAGGAAAGTTGATTGATGGCGAGTCTTAAAGAAATTCTCATCCACGTCGAACAAATGGAAGATGGGTCATTTACGCTCTCAGCCTTTGATGAGAATGAGCAGCCTCTTCCCTACAGCCATATGAAAAAGCATTTGTTCCAATGGCATGAATCCTCATTTTACGGAACCTTTCTAGAGGATGTCAGCTTCATCGGGACGACTGCTGTCCTGCTATCTCCATGGATGACTGTAGAGCTTCTCGGCAAAAACTCGTTCAACTCATTCAGCTCCGTGCAGCTTACAGAAGAAACGGAGCCGCTGATCGAGGCGGCATCGACTATCTATGAATTTATCGCGGACGGCGATTTTCTGCCTGACTATGACGCATGGACAAACGGTGTTTTTCGCTGGAAGGACCGCGATAATATACTGGAAGGCTTTACTGCGGAATGGTTTTCCGCTGCCGTACAGGATTACATCCAATACGACGATGACCTGCGGGAGAAATGGGAACATATCAAGGAGAAATCGCCTGCGGTTACGTCATTCCGCGGCCATTTTCTTGATGAAGAGGATTTTCTGGAAGGCATTGGCTGGATTGACGACCAATCTCCATTTACTGTCGGCTTGCGCTTAAATGAACCAGACTTTGACGGAGACGAATGGAAGATCGAGATGTTTTTACGCGATAAAAAGAGCGGCGCTGTAGAATTCTTTGACGGACTGAAAAGCCTCAAAAAATCGTGGCAGGCGTACAGCGATAAAATCGCGCGTGAGCAGGACCGCTTTCACAGAACGGTTCCGTGGCTGTCGTTTGATTCTGGGACAACGCTGATCTCGGAGGAAGAAGCCTGGATCTTCCTGTCAGAAGCAAGTGAGACGCTTGTCGATATGGGGGTAGAAATCCTCCTGCCGTCCTGGTGGCAGATTGTCAGAGACAGCAACATGATGCTGAAAGCAAAGGTGTCTTCCTCCCCGCGCGGCGAGTCATTTGTCGGCATGAATGCACTGCTTGATTTCAGCTGGCGGTTTGCGACAAATGGAATTGAACTGACTGAGGCTGAATTTAATGAGCTTGTCGCCAGCAACAGGCGCCTTGTTAATATCCGCGGGCAATGGGTTAAAATCGATCCGCAGTTTATCAAACAGATGAAACGCCTGATGGAAAAAGCAGAATCAGAGGGACTCCACATGTCTGATATTCTGGCGCGCGAGCTAATGGATCAGCAGGAGGGCGGACTTGAGGATTCGGATCTGATTGATACATCCGCTTTCGCCGGCATTCAGTTTGATCTGTCTAAACAGCTCAGGTCACTGATTCGAAAGCTCACTGCCGCGGAAAACCTGCCGGAGCACGAAGTCAGTCCTTCTTTCAAAGGAACGCTCCGCCCTTATCAGAAATACGGCATGAACTGGCTGCTGTTTCTGCGGGAAAGCGGTTTTGGCGCCTGTCTGGCTGACGATATGGGGCTTGGGAAAACGATTCAAATGATCGCCTATTTCCTTCACGTGAAGGAAAGCGGCCGGCAAAAAACGCCTCATTTGATTATTGCGCCGACATCCGTACTTGGCAACTGGCAGCGGGAGCTTCAAACCTTTGCCCCTGATCTGTCTGTCGCGCTCCATTATGGGCCGCGCCGGCCAAAAGGTGATGATTTCGCCGCGCATTATGAAAACGCAGACGTGGTGCTCACTTCATATGGGCTGTCACATGCCGATACTGAAGAGCTTTCTTCTGTGACATGGAACACGATCTGCCTTGATGAAGCGCAAAATATTAAAAACGCGCATACGAAGCAATCACGCGCAATCAGGAAGCTGAAGGGGCTTCACCATATCGCGCTGAGCGGCACGCCGATGGAAAACCGCCTGACTGAGCTGTGGTCCATTTTTGACTTTATGAATAAAGGCTACCTCGGCAGTTTGACCGGCTTCCATAAACGCTATGTGCTGCCGATCGAAAAAGACCGGGACGAAAAGAGAATCGGACAGCTTCAGCAATTAATCCGGCCATTCCTTCTCCGCCGGACGAAACGGGATGAAGAGGTCGCGCTTAATCTTCCTGAGAAGCTGGAAGAAAAAGAATTTATCCCGCTGTCAGCCGAACAGGCATCCCTTTATGAGCAGCTCGTCAAAGACACTTTTGACCATATGACATCCCTGACCGGCATGCAGCGAAAAGCGCTGATCCTCAGCATGCTTGGACGGCTCAAGCAAATATGCGATCATCCCGCACTTTATTTAAAGGAAGAGCAAACCGAGCTGCTGGCCGGCAGATCAGTCAAGCTTGAAAAATTGCTGGAACTGATGACAGCGATCCGCGCCCAAAACGAAAGCTGCCTGATTTTCACGCAATACATTCAGATGGGGAACATGATGAAGCGGCTGCTTGAAAAAACGTTCGGGGAACCTGTGCAATTTTTAAATGGGAGTCTCTCCAAGCAAGAGCGGGATACACTCGTTGAGAAATTTCAAAGGAAAGAATATCCGACACTGATTCTTTCACTCAAAGCTGGAGGCACCGGACTTAATTTGACCGCCGCCAATCACGTCATCCATTATGACAGATGGTGGAACCCGGCGGTTGAAAATCAAGCGACTGACCGTGCATACCGCATAGGCCAGGAGCGCTTTGTCCACGTTCATAAAATGATTACGACGGGAACAATCGAAGAAAAAATTGATGTCATGCTTGAATCTAAGCAAACTCTGAACGATCAAATTATCCAAAGTGAAAACTGGATTACCGAGCTTTCCACACAGGAGCTCGAAGAACTGTTTACATTAAGCGCTACAGCGCAATAATCATGACTAAAAAAGCTGGCTCTAAAAGAGCCAGCTTTTTTCCGTTCATAGCCGTCACGCCGAACTTCCAAAAAATCCGTTACGCCGGTTATCAACAGGATGCGCTTTTGTGGCAGCACATATACTTACAACAAATGTTTCATCATATGTGCGACACCATGTTCGTCATTGGTTAAGGTGACAGCATCGGCTATCGATTTGATGTCTTCCCGGGCATTGCCCATCGCTACACCTTTTCCCGCAGCCTCCAGCATCGATTTGTCATTTAAACTATCACCTACAGCAGCGGTTTCCTCGAGCGGAATATTCAGCTGTTTTGCAAGCCTCTTCAGCGCCTGCCCCTTGGAAGCTTTGCGGGAAGAAAGCTCAAAGTTGTGCTCAGCCGAACTGACAAGCGTCAAATCTTCGGCATGCTCATATCTTTTCCAGCCTGCCTCAAGCTTTTCTTTAAAGAAAGAAAAGCCGAGAATATTATAAAAATCGATTGGCTGATCGGCTTCAAACAGCTCTTGAAAGGAGTTAATGTAAGCAAAGCCCGATTGGCTGTATTGCACCTCGGCCGCCTGCTTAAGGACAGAAAGATCCGCTTCCGGATTTGCGCTTCTGAATCTGTCCAGCTCAACATCAAGAAGTTCTCTGCCGTTTTGCGGAGTATAAATCGCTGAACCTGTGAATACCTCATAATAATAGTTTTCCGACTCAAGCCATGAGAGAATATCATACGCCCGTTTCTTATCAATCGTTTCGTGATGATAAAGCCTGCCGTCGGGATCGTGAATGACGGCGCCGTTTGCACTGATGACCCATGTTTTGATCCCCAGCGGTTCAAAAATTGACTTGACGTCAAAATGAGCGCGCCCAGTTGACACCACCACTTCAATGCCATCCCGCTGCGCCTGCCGCAGTGCGTTTTCATTTTCCAAGCTTACCTGATGCTTGCTGTTGAGTAAGGTTCCATCTAAGTCAATCGCAATTAATTTCACGTTTGTCAGTCCTTTCCTTCATCCTGCTCTGTCACGAGAAGCTCAACGCCGTTTCGGTCAAGCAAGTCACAAAATGCCTGATTCGGCAGCCTGTCTGTAATCAAGAGGTCGATTTCATTCAGTTCCGCATACTGATAAAAACTGGTGCTGCCCAGCTTCGAATGGTCTGCAAGCGCGATGACCTGCTTTGCCTGCTGTATCATTTTCCGCTTCACCATGCCATCCTCTTCATGCGCAATTGTAATGCCATGTTCGGAAATACCGACCACACCAATCAGCGCTTTATCAACATGGTAGCTTGAGAGTTTTTCAATCACAGAGGACCCGTACAGAAAGCGGTGCTCCTTTTCCAGCTTGCCTCCCAGCAGATAAATTTCAATTCCCTCTTTATCGGACAGCACATCCGCAAGATTAATCGAATTGGTGATTACCGTACAATCAACCGCATTCAAATGCTTTGCACATGCCTGAACAGTTGTAGAGGCGTCTAAAATCACCCGGTCACCATCATGAATAAGCGATGCTGCAAGCCTGCCGATTTTATTTTTTTCCTCAGACACTGTTTTCAGGCGGCCGGAATAGCTTTGAATTTTCTGATGCACAGTCGGCAAAATGGCGCCGCCTCTTGTGCGGATGATGGCATTCTGTTCCTCAAGTTTCACAAGATCTCGTCGCGCTGTATCCCTTGACACTTGCAGGAGCGTACAGATCTGCTCCGTTGTAATTCGGTTATGCTGTTTTAAAAAATCCAAAATCGCTACTAATCTTTCTTCTTGGTACACGCCCTCATTCCTTTTCTCAGCAATCATTTATAAGTGATTATAAGTTTTTATTTAATTTTATTCAACATTAATAAGTGATTTTAAGTAAAAATGCGTCGAGAGAACCAATTTTTCCTAAGTGGACAAAAAGAAAGAACCAGTCTGGTCGACTGGTCAATTTTGAGGGGATGATGCGAAGATCCGGATAATGGTGAATGGATAGATAACGGGAGGAGCAGGGGTTGTCAATCAGCAGCTTTTTCCCGGGGTTTAGGGTCCATAAAACGAACAGTGTCAGCCAACACTTCTGTTACATACACGTTAACGCCTTCCGCGTTTTCATAGCTTCTTGTCTGAATCCGTCCGCTTACGCCGATGAGAGAACCTTTTTGGCAATACAACGCCGTGTTTTCAGCTGTTTTTCTCCAAAGTGTGCAATTGACGTAATCAGCTTCGATTTCACCTGAAGCATTCTTGAAGCTGCGGTTCACCGCGAGCGTAACATGTGCAACTGCCGCACCGGCGGAAGTGTAGCGAAGATCAGGATCTTTTGTAAGACGTCCGACAAGCATGACCTGATTGAACATGCGATTCCTCCTCTCCTTGCGGTTGTATGTATTGTAAATGATGCAACAAGAAAAGAAAAACGCTTAAAAATGGCTTTCAGCCTCTGTTTTTATCTTTCGTTTTCATTTTTCCTTCAGCTAAAAACATCTTTTGCTTTTTTCCTTTGAAGAAATATGTACTTTTTAAAAATCGGAAAAAGATTTGCTTTGTCAGCCAGTTTTGCGTATTCATGCGCACATAGGAAGAGCCATCCCACGCAAACCACTGAAAGCTCAATTTTTTTTCCGGCATTGACAGCTTGATTTTATACTGCTCCATGCCATCTTGTGTTTCGTATAAAAAACTTATTCTTCCTTTTTTGTTCAGATGAACCTCAAACACTTCTTTACGGCTTAACATATATGTTACTTCCTTTTGAATCAAATGACTTTCAGAAGGAACGCCGTCAATATAAATTTCTTTTAAACGAAATTGATTCATACCACATCTCTCCGTAATCCATAGTCAGTTACAGTATAATGAAAAAATAGAAATTATTAAATGTTTCGCTCATACAAAATTCTTTAGCCCCAACATTGCAGGATTTTTTCCTCGAAAACGTTTATGTTATAATGGAAGGCAAGAAAACTTTGGAAGTAATCGGGGTGAGAAGAAATGAAAACCTTTAAACTGGTTGACCTGAATGTGGAACGAGTGGACAAGGAAGAACAATCAATTGAACAGTTTCCCCTTATTGACGGACTGATTATAAATAAAGAAGACGGTGAAAATCACTGGCTGATTGAGGCGCTTGTACAGAAAGAACATCTGTCTTTTTTTGAACAGCTTCAAAACAGCCAATCTGAAGCCAAAGTATTTGTAACGATCACGAAAAAAAGCAATCGCCCCGCCCAGCTGACAGCAGCAGTGAAAAATATCGTCAAGCTGGAAGAAAGCATCCAGGTTTTACTCTACGGACAAATGGTCACAAGAAAACAGCAGGGCACTGAAACCATTCTCGAGTCCCTTGTAAAAGAGGGCTATACAGGAAAAAAACTCATTGAGGCATTTAAGCAAAAATTATAAATATGAGGGGGCATGTTCCCCAAAACAGACACAGAACCTAAGAGCATCACAACAGACATTTAGAATAGATATGTTCTGCATGAAAAAAGCTGCCGTTTTGAACGGCAGCTTTTCTCTTCCATATTTAATTTGTATGGCCAAAAGAATCAACCAATTCCCCTTTCACAACAAGGCGTCCTTCAGTTTTGACAGCCTTGTCACAGGTGATTAACGTAATCTCTTTTTTGTTTGTCTCCTCAATTACATCTGCATCCATTTCCGATATGATGTCTTTAGATGTTACAGAATAGATATAATCCTTTTTAAAATCCGTGATGACAATTTGGGCACCTGTTTTTATGTTTTCCAGAGGTCCGAACAGAAGACTCTTTTGCTTCAAATGATGGCCCGCCAACGGATAATTTCCCTCGCCCATTTTTTGATCCGGGCGCATTGTTGCCGCCCCTATCAAAAGATTTTCATTGGTTGTGCCTTTTACGATCGGAAGCTCCAGATCGACACTTTTAATTGTTATCCGACCGATAACCGCTTTTTGATCGTGATCAAAGCCGGCCTTTACAGCATCCATTAACTCAGGCGGCTCGATTGAATCAAATTCAAATTCCGCTTCTCTCTCATTATTTTTTTTCAGCTGCTCCACAGTTAAGGCCGATTCACTCTGGCTTTTGCTAAGATAAGCTATAATTCCACCTTTGATATAAGGAGAAGAGAGCAGCAGCAGTCCGAAAAGGATGAACACCGTAATGATCATTTTCTTGTACATGCAAAAAACCCTTTCTTATGCATCCTTCTAAAAACGCTTCGTGTCACTTTTCAAAAAAGCACCTGATCGATTCTTCGATGATCAGGTGCCTTCAACTTTATCCTTTTCTTTGTTTCTTTCTTGAGGCAACAGCTAAGCCTCCGCCTGCCATAAGGAGCAGGATACCGATCATTGCTGTCAGCATGCTGTCTGTATCTCCGGTTTTTGGGAGGGTTTTGTCTGTGTTCGACTGACCATCCGAGCTGCCATCTGTACCATTGGTATTCGGATGATCTCCATCGTCTTTTCCATTTCCACCCGGTGCAGGTTTATCAGGATGATCATGCTTATCAGGCGTTGGTGTTTTCACTTTTTGATTAGAAACAACGATCTCAACAGCTTTTGACTGTCCTTTTTCAATTGTGAATTCAATCGGTGTTTCGTCAAGTTGGTAACCTTCGGGTGCCTTCGTTTCAATCAACTGGTAGCTTCCCGGCGCAAGGCCTTTTACAGTGAACTGCCCATTTTGATCTGTTTTCCAGAGTTTAGAAAGCTCTTTTCCATACCCGTCAGTTTTTACAGGATTGCCGCTTTCGTCCAATAACTTGAATTCAGCGCCCTCCAAAACGGTATTTTTATCGTCTTGATCCACTTTTTTCACATTTACGTCACCTGGTGCCAATATGTTTTCCGCAGTGATTTCGACTGTTTTCGTGTCTGTATTTGTGATCTTGAACGATATAGGAGTTTGGTCCAACTCATAATCCTTAGGCGCTTTTGTTTCGACAAACTGATAATCGCCAGCTTTGAGGCCATGCACTGTGATTTGTCCTTTGTCATCAGTAACCAAACCGGACTTCAGCACTTTGCCGTTGGCGTCTGTCAAATTGAACTCTGCGCCTTGCAGAACTTTATGTTGATCATGCTGATCCACTTTTGTGAGGACAACCCGGTTCTTCGTATTAACCGCTGTTACTTCAACTTGTTTAGGTTTGCCGCCGTTTTCTGCCTTAATGGTGAATGGCACAGGGATGGCGGATAATAGATACCCGTCTGGCGCCTGTTTTTCGATAAATTGATAGCTTCCCGGCGCTAACCCGTCAACTTCAATTTTGCCGCCTTCTTTTGAGACTAGATCGTCTCTCACTGTTTTCCCATTGCTGTCCGTGATTTTGAATACCGCGCCGGCTAAGCCTTTTCCATCTTGATCTTCCTTCGTCAGCTGAACCGATCCTTGATAGTTCACGACGATCCCGGCATCCGCGGATTTTGGCTTTCCTGCTGCTGATTCAGAAATGGTAAACTCTTTTTTCTCCGTGTTTAGCACATAACCGGATGGCGCTTTCGTTTCAACAAAGGCGTAACGTCCCGGCGCAAGGCCCGAAGCCTTTACTTTTCCATCTTTATCGGAAGTCAGCTCTTCTTGAACCGTATTTCCTTCCTCGTCGACAATGTTGAATACTGCACCTTCAAGCTTCTGGCCTTCAGCATTTTCCTTCGTCAACTCAACGGAGCCTTTATGATTAATGGCGATCCCGGCATCTGTAGCTTCAGGCTTTCCTTCAGAGGAATCAGAAATCTCAAACTCTATTTTCTCAGTGTTCAGCACATAACCGGCTGGCGCTTTTGTTTCCACAAAAGCGTATTGTCCCGGTGCAAGGCCTGAAGCTGTGACTTTCCCGTTTTTATCTGAGGTCAGTCCTTCTTGAACCGTATTACCTTCCTTGTCGATAATCTTAAAGACGGCTCCTTCAAGCTTCTGGCCATCTGCATCTTCCTTCGTCAGCTCAACAGAGCCTTTATCGTTAAGAGCGATTCCGGCATCTGCGGCTTCAGGCTTTCCTGCTGCTGATTCTGAGATGGTAAATTCTTTTTTCTTTGTATTCAGCACATAGCCGGCTGGCGCCTTTGTTTCCACAAAGGCGTAATGGCCCGGTGCAAGGCCCGAAGCCTCAATTTTTCCGTCTTTATCTGAAGTCAGCTTCTCTTGAACGATCTTTCCATCTTGATCGACAATGTTGAATACTGCGCCTTCAAGTTTCTGGCCTTCAGCATTTTCCTTCGTCAGAGAGACTTTTCCTTGATAATTGGTCATTGCCCCCAAATTGACGTCAGACACTTGATTCTTTTCATTCTTTGCGATTGAGAAGTGAATCGCTTTTGTATTTACGATAAAGCCTTCAGGAGCTTGTGTTTCTGTCAAGCGATAGTAGCCCGCCGGCAAACCGTTCATTTCTACTTTTCCGTCTTTATCAGATTTTATATCTGTTCGTATGAGAGTATAGGTGCCGTCATTTGACTTTTTCTCCAGCTTGAAAACAGCACCCGCCAAAGGATTGTTTTGTTCGTCTTGTTTGATAAGCGTCACCTTGTTCTGTTGATTTACGACTTTGTACAGCGCTTCTGGCTTGGAGGAGTTGCTGTCTATCTTTACAGAGACTCCTTTTGCATAAGCATCACTGATGGTATATCCGTCAGGCGCTTTTACTTCTTTTAATACATAGGAACCGTAGCGAATATTTCCGAATGTAAGCTTCCCGCCGGCATCCGTCGTACCAGTGCGGAGGAGCTGTTTGGAGTCCTCAGACCATAACTGGAATTCTGCTCCTTCAAGAGCTTTATCGTCCACTCCAGTCTTAAAAATCGTCAGGCTTCCTTTTTCTCCGGATCCGGAACCGTCGCCGCTTGAAATGGCAACAAAGATCGAGCTGCTGTTTTCTTGAGTCTGCTCCTTCACATTTGTTCCTGAAATGGACACCTTATTTTTAACATGGCCGCTCGTGCCGGCTATGTTAATCAGAGACCGGTATTTGATCACATAAGCGCGGTCAATTTGCTTATAGCTGCCTATGAATCTCAGGACAAACGATTGTTCACCTGTTGTATTGTCCGTTTTGATGTCTAACGTGTAGTCTTTGTCTTTTTGAAGCTCGACATCTCCCGCGGTCAGATTTCCGCTGGTGTCTTTGACTACTCCGTTTTCATCATACTTTGCTTGATACACTTTAAAAGAATCCGCATCTAATATTTGATTTTCATCCGGCGTATCAGTAACTTTTACGTCATCCAGCGTTGATTGGCTGGAGTTGACATTGATGTTCCAATCGATGTAGCTTCCATTTTGTTTGCCGCCTTTAAAAACCAGGCTTCCTCCGTTCGTAACTGAAACAGAGCCTGTCAACGTGCGGTCTGCATAACCGTCATTATAGTATGTTGCCTTGTTTGTATACTGATTCTGATCAATGACCTGTCCTTTGAGTGATGTCTTAAACTCAATCAGATATGGTACAGAATCGCCTGTTTTAAGGTGTACCGTCAGCGTGCGTTCATTTTTCGCAGAAGGCTCTTCGACATCATACTTGGAAGGATCAAGCGCGTCTCCTTCTGTGATCGAGCCGTTTTTATTGATCGTATAACTCTTAACGACAACGGAACCTGGCACAAATTGCTGAGGATCTGTTATGGCATCTTTGATATAAGGGTTTTTCGTCGGCTCGCCGTTATAGTTGACGCCGATTTTCCACGTGATTTCCTTTGAAACCGCGTTGTATGAGCCGTTTTTGAAACCATTATTTGAAGTCTGATGATTCGGCGTAAAACCGCTTGATACCTTATTCGTGCGCTCAGTGCCGTTTTGATCAGTCCATGTCGACTGAGCTGTATTCTTAACGCTTTCGTTAGAATAATCGGCATTGAATGTTGTCGTATAAGTGATCTTAAATTGACTGTCTGTTTTTGCATAATCTCCGATCAATGCCAAAGTAAAGCCTTTATGATCAGGTTTTTTTGTTAACGTGTAGTCTTTGTCTTTCTGTAATGTTTTGTTGTTCGTTGTGTCTTGAAGCTTGAACGATTCATCAAGCAGAACCATTCCGCCGCTTTCAAATTGGTCATCTAAAGTCCAATTGTTCATCAAGTATTTATTTTTATTAACTGTAATCGTCCAATCAACCGTCTTCTTCTCATAATCAACGTTTGAATATCCTTTGATGAGATTCTGCTGAATGGCTATTCCAGAAGCCTCTTTTGAATCCCCTGTTCCGGTCACAACGCTATTGGTGTATGTTGTAGATTTATCAATGATCACTCCGCTGTTGACCTTTGTTTGATATATGATTTTGTAAGCGCTCGTTACGTTTTTATTAAATTTGACTTCAAATCCGCTTCCATTATCGATGAGCGTGTAGTCTTCGCCTTCCTTTAAAGGCGTGCCCGCTTGCTCACTGCCATTCTGACCAAAGGTAATAGGAATAACCTTCAAAGAATCTTTCACAAGATGCAAATCACCAGTTCCAAAAGAATCTTTAATACTGGCCTTGGATTGGTCGATCTGTTTCTCACCGTAGTTGTATGCAAGAGCCCAGCTGAATGTTTGAGATTCTCCATCATAGCCGGTCGATGATTTCGCGATCATTTTTCCATACTTGGCTGCAACAGTGGCTTCTGCAGAAATGGGTTCCAGGTTGTCTCCGCTGAATGCCGCCTTATTCGTCAGCGTTATATTTCCGCCTTCACTCGGCTTCGCACTATTGTCAATGTCGGTTTCGTATACAAGGCGGTAGGCTGAATCAATTGTCCCGTCAAATGTGACATTTCCTTTTGAATCAACACTGTAGCCGGAAGAAACTTCATTTCCTCTGCTGACAGAACCATCAATGTTCACATTGAGTTCATACACTTTAACTGAACGGTAGATTACGCCATCTGGAAGGCTTTCCGTGAGTTTGGCATTTTTGACTTGATCCAACTTTTTATTGACATCGACCGTCCATGTTACTTTACCAGGGTTGATGCCTTTATCCAGCACACCTGATTTATCAATGGTTTTACTCACATTGGGTTTAAAATAAACTGTTGTTTCAGGAGTATCGGAATTTACAGGGAATGGAATCTTTTGTGTTGTCGAACCCGTTATTTTTTTCTCGTTGAACTGCGTATTGATAACCAATGTGCCTTTGACATTAGAACTGTCTTTTACCTCGCCGTTAAATGTCATCACCACATGTCCGTTCGTATCAATAGAAAATGTCCCGTAGGTGGTGTCTCCGGCGCCTAACGGCAGGTTCACAATGTCATTATGCATAATAAATTCTTTAGGCAAATCAAATTCATATTTATCGCCGGCATTGATCGTTTTTCCTAAATCGTCAGGAATAGCCCAATCAATTGAAATTTTCACCGGAGAATTCGTATTGGCGCGATTGCCCTTGTCATATGGCTTTCCGTTTTCGTCCGTCAATGTCACGCCGGTTAAAGTGTTTTGCGTGATTTGTTTTTCTTCAGTTTGCAAGCTTTTGAAAGCTGATTGACTTGAGGATGACACTTTTTTTGAATCATCACTCTTAGAGGATTCGCCGCTCTTAGAGTCTGACGGTTGCTGTTCTTCCTCTTTTTGATCCTTGCTGACTGAAGGTGCAGGTTTGTCATCTGTCCCTTCCTGATCACCCGCAGTATCAGAAGAGTCATTTTTTGGATCTTCCGCCTCGGCATCTGGTGTCTCCTCTTTCTTAACAGGGATGATCACCTGCTGAGTTTTGCCTCCCCCTAGCTGAAAAAGGGCTGCTGCTGTATGTTCATCGTCTTTTACATCTGCAGTAAATTTAGCTGACAATGTAATGGTCCCCTTGGCATCAGAAGAATCCGCAGATGCAGTTGTTAATCCTACCTTCATGGTGCTGCTGCCCGCCGGCACTTGATAGCTGCCGATGACCTGATCAGCAGATTTGATCTCACCTTCTGCACCTTTATCAAATGTAAAGCTTTTAGGTATCTCCACATTGATATCCTGTTCGCTATCTGCTTTTTTGTCTTTTTTCAATGACCATTCATATGTCAGTTTCACTTCGTCCCCCGGTGTTAGTGCCGGTTTGTTTCCTTTTGATCCGTCAACAATCTGGCCCTTGGCGTCCTTAACTGTTACCGAATCGAAGAATTGGCTGTCACTTGACGTTACGTCCACAGCCTGTGCTGTAAGAGTATAGCTGGCGATCTGGCTGAAGAAGAAAAAGATGGCAAGGCTTATGATCATAACGATCCGCCCGCTTTTTTTCAGCCCTAAGGGAAAACTCCTCGTTCTCAACTTTTCATTCCTCCCTTTCTTATCTATCTTTCACTTGCCGATTGATCCGCGAGACCATAACATCATGTCTCATCCCCCAAAAAGAACTGCTAATACCGAATGAGTTTCAAAACTAAGATTTGCCATCCGAACCAAACTACATTGTATGAAATGGAACTATACAATTTCTGTACAACTCAGAAATCATGTATGATTGAAGTGAATTGGAGAGAGTTGAAGTTTCACCCAGGAGACATATGGCGAGGGCCTTCCCTTTAAGTGAACAAAAAAACCAGTGTGCATCGAAAGGCAATCGACACATACTGGTTTGGCGTTCTTTAATTAATTTGATCCTTCATTTGTTTATAACGCTGATATTCTTTTATCGCCTCTTCTACCTTCCCGTTTTTGTTGAATAGCTGCAGCTTGTATTGCATAATTTTATGATCGCAAGGCTCAATTTTCTCCGCTTGCAGGCAAATGTCCATCGCTTGATGATCGTTCATTTCATGAATATGATAATCGATCAGTTCATAGGCCTTTCCAAGCCAAAGCTGGGAAAGACGCGTCTTTTCCGGTTCTGCCCAAAGATAACCGTGCTCCATTAGGTAATGATTTTGATAGGACATGAAAATATCCATGTGCAGATGTAATGTAGCCGTATTGAGCGGCGGCGCCCCTTTTAGTGATTTTTCCCATTCGACAACATCGATTTTTGCGCCTGAAAGCCGAAGAATATATCCAGTATCAGTCTTCTCGATAGTTTGGCTGAAAGGGATCTGGCTGAATAATTTTCGTATTTGATAAATGGTTGAGTAAAGTTGGGTGCTTGCTTTTGAAACATCGTAATGAGGCCAAAAAAGATCGATTAGCATGTCTTTACTGACCACATGGCCTTGATTGTGAAGCAAAAATAAGTATATTTCACGTGCTTTCGACGTTCTCCACTTGACTGGAATGCTTGTTTTGACATCCTTTAAGGTTTGATGAAACTGCAAGCTCCCAAAACATTGGATGGAAAAATGCGCCTCGGTATTTTCTGCATTTTGTCTGAGCATATTATTCGTTTTGATTCGTTCAACAGTTGTCTCAAGCCGCTTGTATATGACAGGCTTCAGCAAATAATCAATGGCATTCAGCTCAAACGCTTTGATAGCAAACTCATTATAAGCCGTGATGAAAACGACTTGGATGTTTTCATTCATCGATTGAATCGCCTCAGCAAGCTCAATGCCGTTTACCCCCGGCATTTCAATATCAAGAAACACCGCATCTACAGCAGGAGTCTCAGGATGCTCTAAGGCCTCAACCGGATCTTGATACGCCATAATAGATTGAAAGGCGTTTGTTCGTTCAAGCATTTTCTTAAAATGAAGCAATGCCAAGTGCTCATCATCAACAATTAACGCTTTCACAAAACATCCCACCCTATATGTAAAATCGAGATATCAGTAAATAACTTCTATTATATCATGACAAATAACCCCTTTATCTGGATTCTTTTTCTTTCTATTGTAGTTTTTGAAATTTTGCACTTACAATATTTATAAAAAAGTAGGAATTTAGAATGATCCTATTTGAATAAAGGAGCCATGATATGAAAGAGAAATTGATCTTCACTTCGATTATTTTCGGTTATGCTGCATTCTTTATGGGCTTCATAGCCATTGACCATTTTTCCGGATCAACGCTTCCTGCGGCAAGGCATGGGGTCATGAACTTGGAGAATTGGGATTTTCAGAAGGATGGGAATGTACAGCTGAACGGAAAATGGACATTGTATCCAAATCAGATTCTGTCACCAAAAGAGATCGCTTCAGCAAAAGGAAAAGATTCTCTCTTCGTTGATGTCCCCAGCAATGTGAAGCTAGCCAAGCAGGGTATCAATGTGGATTACGGAACGTACAAGCTGACCATCAGATCAAAGCAAAACAATCAGGTTTTTGGGATCAGCACGTCGTTTATTTACAGTGCCAATCGCATCTATTTTAATGGACAATTCATTGGCCAAAGCGGCAGCCCTTCAGATAAACCTGATTTTGCGGCACAAAACCGCCCATATACGAGCTTTTTTACGCTTCACAAGGGTGACAATGAACTTGTCGTACAATTTTCGAACTTCGGAAAAACGCCGGGATGGGGAATCGCAAAGCCAATTACTTTTGGCACCCAGGAGCAAATAGTCCGGGAAAACAAAATTTCCTTTCTTAATGATACAATCATGATTACAGCTTTTTTCATTACCGGATTATATTTTCTGGGCTTTTTCCTGCAAAGAAAAAAAGATAAACATTTGTTGTTTTTTTCTGTTATGTGTCTTCTGTTTTCGTTCATTATTCTGATGATCGGAAAAGAGCGGATTATATTTCTCCTTTATCCGTCAATTTCATTTTCATTGCTAAATTCATTGAGGGCCATCTCTACAGTGCTTGTCAGCATTGCGGTTTTTCTTTATCTCTATTTTGCTTACAGAGAGATTGTTTCAAAGCGTTTTATTCGCATAGCCACCGTTTCTTCCGGGCTGGTCTTAGTCACAGATTTTTTAACTGTCGGTTTTATCGGCCATGCCTCGTACATCTTACATTCTGTGCTAGCGGTCTCGACTCTGGTTTATATTACATATATTTTTACGATTGCTGCGATCCGCAAAATGGAAGGAAGTCTGTATCTGACCATCGCCTCTATATCAATGAGTGCTTTTGTCATTTTAACCACCATTTCAGCTTACAGCGGCAAAACAGCCTTTTCTTTTAATTCGATTTATTCATTGCCAACAGTTATCGCTTTGCTGGCGATCGTTCTGCTGATGGCGCAGCAATTTGCCGGAGCATTCCGTGAAAATGAAGTGCTGTCGTGGAAATTGCTCAGAATTGACCGGCTAAAGGATGAATTTATTGCCAAAACATCACATGAATTTAAAACACCGCTGAACAGCATCATTAATATATGCCAGACCCTGCTGGCCGGCAAGGGAAAAAGAACGATAGAAGAAGAGAAAGAAAATATGCAGCTCGTCATCCGCATGGGCTACAGGCTGTCCAATCTGGTAAATGACATCCTGGATTTAGAAAAAATAAAGCAAGGCATGCTTCAAATCCACCCGGTTCCTGTTGATATTTATACTTTAGTTTGTTCGGAAATGAATTTCTACAACCTCTTATCGAGACATAAAAACTTAAATATCATGAACCATATCCCAGACGATCTTCCTTTGGTGCTCACAGATGAAAACCGCTTCCGCCAAATATTAACCAATTTAGTAGACAATGCAATCAAATATACAACAGAGGGCCAAATCACACTTTCTGCTTCAAGACTGAACGATAACATGATCAAAGTGACAGTAGCAGATACAGGAAGCGGCATTTCAGAAGCCGATCGCCAAACCATCTTTGAGTCTTTTCAGCAAGCCGAAAAGAATAAAGACGATGGTGCCGGTCTTGGCCTCAGCATTGTCAAACAGCTGGTTCAGCTCCAAAACGGAGATATTTGGGTCGAATCAGAAGAAGGAAAAGGTTCGGCATTCCATTTCACCTTGCCGATCGCCCAAAATGAATCTGTCTCTGAAACAAAGAAACGTCTTCCTGAATTACAATCCGAGAGAGATCTATCAGATATCTCATTTAGCACGCCTTATTACTCTGAGAGTATTGACGCTCCAACCATTCTGATTGTCGATGATAACATTGACAGTTTAAAAATTTTAAACGATATGCTTGAAGGTGTGCCCTACAATGTGATTGCTGCGAAGAACGGAAAGGAAGCATTAGAAATCATCTCTTGCACAAAGCTTGATTTGGTTATTTTGGACTTGATGATGCCGGATATGACTGGTTTCGAAGTCTGTATGAAAATTCGCGAACGATTCAGCATGGTTGATCTTCCGGTTCTGATCATTACAGCTGCCATTATCGGCCATGACAAATACAAGGCTTTTCATGCCGGAGCGAATGACATTTTGCAAAAACCTTATCATTACTCTGAATTTATGGCGCGTATTCAAAATCTGATCATGATGAAACATACAGCAAATCAAGCCACAAGAATGGAAATGGCATTTCTCCAGTCGCAAATCAAGCCTCATTTTCTTTATAATGTATTAAACACAATTATTTCTCTCACTCATTTGGATATTGAAAAGGCCCGGGAGGTAACAGAGGAATTTACCAACTATTTAAGAATGAGTTTTGACTTTCAAAATACATCAGCCATCAGTTCCTTCAGACATGAGCTTTCGATTATCAATTCCTATCTTTCTATAGAAAAGACGCGATTCGGTAATCGGCTTGAGGTTCTTTTCGATATAGATGAAGATATTGACTTTATCCTTCCGCCTTTAATGATTCAGCCCTTGGTGGAAAATGCCGTTCTTCACGGTGTCAGCAAGAAAAGAGGCGGAGGATGGATCAAACTGACAGCTAAAAAACAATGCAAAAATGAGTATCACATCAAAGTAGAGGATAACGGTGCCGGGATGACTCCGGAAAAACAAAAAGACCTCTTATCAACGGATTTTGATCGCAGCGTCGGATTGAAAAATATCAATCAGCGGCTGAAACATTTTTGCGGCAGCGAGTTGATGATCAGCAGCACTCCGGATGCAGGCACCTCTGTCTCAATGCTCATTCATCTCGCTGAAACAACGGAAAGCCCCGCGGGACTGAAGGACATAGAACGAACTTAAACGAAAATTGAGATAAAAAAAGACGCCGTTTCCAACGGCATCTTTTTTATTCCGGCGACTTTGCTTGCTGCTTCAGCAGGTCTCTGATTTCTTTCAGCAGCTCCTCCTGCGCATCCACCGCTTCCTCCGCAGCCTCTTCTTCTGCTGCTTCTTTTTTGCGCCTTAACCCATTCAAAGTCCGAATGACGATAAAAATGGAGAACGATATAATTAAGAAGTTCACAATCGTCTGTATAAAGCTGCCATACTTCACTACAGCATCGCCAAACGTAAACGACAGGCCTGAAAAGTCAAGCCCTCCCAGCAGCAAACCGACCAAAGGCATAATGATATCATTTACTAGAGATGTGACGATCTTTCCGAAAGCGCCGCCTATCACAACACCAATCGCAAGGTCTACGATATTCCCCCGCATGGCAAAGGCTTTAAATTCACTCCACATACAATCACCTGCTTTTCTATATTTGTAAAGAAAAAAAGACAAATGTGCCGCTGGCCATCTGCCTTTTTTCAATTATTCTCCGAGAGCAAAAGTCAGTTCTACTTCGCAAACGACTTCGCCATCAACTGTGGCAACGCCTTTTCCGCGCCCGATTGTGCCGCGGGCACGAATGATTTCAACCTCAAGGTGAAGCTGGTCACCAGGCTTGACTTGTTTTTTAAAGCGGCAGTTATCAATGCCTGCAAAAAAAGCCAGTCTGCCGCGGTTTTCTTCTTTAATCAACATCGCAACAGCTCCGACTTGAGCGAGTGCTTCTACGATTAATACGCCGGGCATAACCGGGTACTGAGGAAAATGTCCGTTAAAGAACTCTTCATTAGCGGTTACATTTTTATAGCCTTTTGCCCGTTTGCCCTCTTCAACTTCCGTAATCCGATCCACAAGCAAAAACGGATAACGGTGAGGAATAATTTCTTTAATTTGCTGAGTATCAAGCATTGTCTTGACATCTCCTTCATCTGCATTAGTATGTATAGCAATCATCAAAGATCCAATCTGTACATTTGAAAAGTATATTATGAATTAATCTCTTTTTCAACCGCGCTAAAATGTAACCAACTGTCAATGAGAGCCGTCAAAAGTTATGATATGATAATTATAGATTTTACCAATAGCAAAGAGGTAGGAAAATGATTTCGAAGTTTATTGAAAAAAGAATGCTAAACATGTTAGACGAGTGGTATTCCGCAATGAGCAAACGCAAAATGAATCACGTTTGCACACTGAAAGAGAAAATTGATCAGCACCTTCCGAAGATCAAAAAGAACACAAAACTTTGGATGCGTTATCAATTGTTTCAGGCCCGCCATCAGCTGCTTTTTGAAAACCAGAACGGACTCGATTCATTGTTCGATGACCTATATGGCCTGGAAGACAAAATGGATGATGAATTGAAATATTATCTGTATTTTTTCTCTGGGTTATATGAGATGGTAAAAACAGCTCCGAAACATGCAGTACATCATTTTAAAAAAGCTGAACAGTACCTGGCCGCCATTCAAAATACGTTTGAAGCCGCTGATTTATATTATCAAACCGCCGGCGCCTATTACTTGATGAAATCACCGCCGCTTTCCATCCAATACGTCAAAAAAGCATTACACATCTATTTGCACCAATTCGGCTATATCAAAAAGGTAATCACCTGTAAGCTTTTGCTCGCCGTGAATTATATTGATCAAGAACGCTATGAAAAAGCTGAACAGCTTTTCAAAGAAATCATTAAGAAAACCCAGCAACTACATGACGAAAACCTGCTATGCCACGCTTATTATAACCTTGGCTTTTTAAAAGCGACCGAGAAAAAAGACCAGGAAGCGCTTCTTTACTTTAGAAAAGTATTAAAGAATCAAGAATTTGAAATGAATTCACCAGTCTCATATCTTCATTGTGTGTACGAGTCTGTCAGAGCGCTTTTTAAAACAGGAAACATCACAGAAGCTAAAGCCGTCCTTCAAAAAGGAAAAGAATTATCTGAAAAGGTAGACATTCAAACCATTTATTTAAAATTAAAAACGCTTGAAGCCCTCTACACATCAGCCGAAGACCCCTATGAGCAGCTGCTCGAATATGTGCTTGAATTAGAAAAAATCGAGGCGTGGGTGGATTTAGAAGTGCTGTTAGAAGATATTACGGAATACTACAAAAAAAAGGACGATTTCGAAAAAGCCGCTTTTTTTATCATGCGCGGCTGATTGAAAAACGCCCATTTTCTTATTATCTGACTGAATTGATTAAACCGAGCATTTGATCTCCCATTGTGATCGTTCTGCTGTTCAGCTGATATGAACGCTGGGACGTGATCAAATCTGTCATTTGTTCTGAAATATCGACATTGGACATCTCAAGTGAGCCCTGCTGCATGCCGATGTTTTGTCTATTAGCGCCGTTCAGCTCTTCAAAAGCTGCCGCATTATCAATAGAGAAAAGGTTATTCCCTTCGGATTTCAGCTCTTGAGGGTTATTCACTTGGACAACGCCAAGATTAAACCGCTGAACCGCGTTTCCGTCAGATGCGGTTAAGGTGCCGTTCTTATTGATGGTGATATTCTTCATTGAGCTGTTGATGTTCACTGTATTGCCGTTCTCATCAAGTACGGGATACCCATTTCCAGTGACGAGCTGCAGCTGGTTGGCATTCGCAGCGGACGGCGTTACATACAGCGCCCCGTCCCTCGTATACTGGCGGTTTCCATTTACATTTACCTGAAGATATTGGTATGGAGACGTAAATGCGATGTCCAGATCGCGATCCGTCTTCTGAATGCTCCCTTGATCAGAGACAAGGCGTGAATTCATCATCGCCCCGACGCCAAGGCGCAAGCCGGGCGGCGTTTTTCGGGCTTTTGCCACATCCTCGTTTTTTTCATCAACCTGATCGAATTGCTGTCTGACAAGCTCAGAAAAATTCGTATCTTTTGCCTTATAGCCGGTTGTGTTGCTGTTTGAAAGGTTGCTGCTGATTGTGTCAATCTGCTGCTGCAGCTGGTTTAAGGTTGTTGATGCCGTTAGCATTGACCTGAGCATAGTTGATGTCCCCCGTTTTTTCTTCCGTTATCTTAAATTTTCCCAATTTCATTTGCTGCTTTATCCATACTTTTATCGTAAGCCTGAATAACCTTCTGATTCGCCTCAAACGATCTGTACGCTTCAGTCATTTCTGTATAGGCGCTTGTCACATCCACGTTTGAAAGCTCTGAGACGCCTTGTTTTAATGAATAGGATACCTGATTATTTCCGGCTGCGCTTGGCAGATCATTACCGTCCGCCGTGCTGTACAAATCATTTCCGTCCCGCTTGAGATTGCGGACATCTTCCGCCATTCTGACATCAATCTGGCCGGCTGTGCGTCCGTTCGTTGTCACAGTACCGTTTTCAGACACAGTGAAATTCTCATTATCAACAGTGATTGGCTGGCGATCCGTCGATAAAATAGGGCGTCCGTTGATCGTCAGCTGATTGTTCTCATTTAATGAAAATGTGCTGCTTTTTGAATAACGGATTCCATCCGCTGTTTGAACCGGATAAAAAAGAGCAGCTTTTTCATTGGTTTCCGCATTCATCGGAACTTGATTTTCGATCAATGCAATGTCTGTAGGCTGGTCTGTGGACTTCAGGCTTCCCTGTGTAAAGAGAGGCTTGAGCTCCTGCATATATACTCCGGTATTCACGGAACCTATTTCCGTCCTTGATGTCCCGGCCGGAGATTTTGATTCTATTCTGCTGAGCAACATCTCAGGGAACGCGCGCATAGAGCCTTGATCAGCTTTATATCCTGATGTATTTGCGTTAGCAATATTATTTGAAAGCATTTCCGTTCTTCGCTGCTGGGCAATCATTGCGGATGTTGCTGTATATAATCCTTTTAACAAATTTCCCACCTCTAAAAATGGCATTTTTTCCAGTTGTCATATAGGAACGTTCGTTCTATAATAAAAACTCAGTATTTTATCCTATTATCGTCATTTAACATCTTTTCGTGAAGGCTTTTTCATAAAAAAACCTCATTCTTTTTCAGAATGAGGTTTGTGAAATCAGCTTAGTTTGCGTTTAGGAAGCTTGTCCATATTATCAAGCATGACACCTGTGCCGATGGCTACGCAATCCATAGGATTTTCAGCAACGAGGACCGGTACCTTAAGCTCTTCGGCAAGCAGCTGGTCAAGGCCGTTTAAGAGTGCGCCTCCGCCGGTAATAATAACGCCTCGGTCAATAATATCAGCAGAAAGTTCAGGCGGTGTTCTTTCGAGCACTTGTTTCGCAGCCTGAACAATAACAGCGACAGATTCACGAAGGGCTTCTTCAACTTCTTTACTGTTGACTGTAATTGTTCTTGGAAGACCGGAAACCATATCCCGTCCGCGAATGGAAATTTCCTCGTGACGTGCGTCTGGGAAAACAGTTGCGACTTTAATCTTAATATCCTCTGCAGTACGTTCGCCGATCAGCAGCTTGTACTCGCGTTTGATATAATTTAAGATTTCCATATCAAACTTGTCCCCAGCCATTTTAATAGAAGAGGAGGTGACAATATCGCCCATTGAAATAACCGCGATATCCGTCGTCCCGCCTCCGATGTCTACAACCATGTTACCGCTTGGCTGGAATATTTCCATACCCGCGCCGATAGCGGCAACTTTAGGTTCTTCTTCAAGGTACACATGTTTCCCGCCGCTTTTTTCTGCAGCTTCTTTAATTGCTTTTTGCTCAACGGATGTAATATTCGTCGGGCAGCAAATGAGCATGCGCGGCTTTGAGAACAGGCCTTTTACATTCAGCTTGTTAATAAAATGTTTCAGCATTGCTTCTGTTACTTCAAAGTCAGCAATAACTCCGTCTTTCAGCGGGCGAATCGCAACAATATTCCCAGGTGTACGTCCAACCATTCGTCTTGCCTCTTCGCCAACCGCCAGCACTTTGCCGCTGTTTTTATCAAGTGCAACAACGGAAGGTTCATTCAGAACAATTCCTTTACCTTTAACATGGATCAGTACATTTGCAGTACCGAGGTCAATACCAATATCCCTTGCAAACATCTATTTATATCCTCCTTGAAAATCTGTTTCACAGTAAATATCCACATTGTGCCCTAATTATATATATTATCATAAAATATAGAAAAAAAGTTGGAAGCACAATAAGTTCTTTACAAATTTTTGCGGATGTTTTATGAACGATTTCAAGAAGGCAATGCCAGGTGATTACGATTGCTGAACAGGCTCTCCTTCGAGAATTTCATCTTTTTTATATTTGAGCTTTGTCGCTTCTCCTCCTCTTAAATGCCTGATGGATTTATGATAATCGAGTATTTCTTTCACTTCGTTTGCCAAGTCGGGGTTAATTTCAGGCAGACGCTCTGTTAAATCCTTGTGTACTGTACTTTTGGAAACACCAAATTCCTTCGCAATGACACGAACGGTTTTCTTTGTCTCCACGATGTACTTCCCTATCTTGATTGTTCGCTCTTTGATGTAATCGTGCACACCACTCGACCTCCCTAAAATGGATGTGAGAAGTGTGAAATGAGATCCGTATTCTGTAAAGAGTCGTTCATTATGCCGCTTCTTCGTTGTATGGTTTTAAAAGTAAGTTTGTGAAATATGCCCACGATCCCTCACCTCAAACACTCTCTTTGTTAGGTTTGTAACAGTGTATTAGCATTCTTTTGGGAATATGCTAAAAACTCAATAAGGACAAGGGGTGAAACGAACTTTTTCAGATTCAGCAAACTATTTCGCGTCACTAAATTTTCATCTTTACAACTATTGATCGCTCCTGTAAAATGAAATAAGCAATTAGTTACTTAGGTAAGTTTTTTAGAAGGAGACCGACATGTCCTACGTCAACAGACACCTCATTCATCAAATCAACCAAAGCGCCCGCCTGATTGCCAAGAAAGCCAATGAACAGCTAGAGCCATTCGGCCTTTATTCATCTCAATGGTCAGTTTTATATTGTTTGCGTACGATCGGACCAATGACTCAAAAAGAGATTTGGTCCTATTTAAATGTGGAAGCGCCGACTGTGACTCGGACGATCAAACGCCTGGAGGAGAACGGCTGGGTTCAGAGACGGCAAGGTGAAGACAAACGGGAAAAACTTGTTGTCCTCACAAAAGAAGCCGAGAAAAAATACGAAGAAATCAATGTGAAAATGCTGAAATTCGAGGAAGAGCTGCTTGCAGATTTCCGAGATGAAGATAAAGAAGCTTTTTCTCATTTATTCCGCATGTTTTTACAACAATGAAAATAAGGAAGTGACATACATTTGAAAAAAGCGGATGCGATATGGACCAAGGATTTTATTATGGTTCTGCTTGTCAATTTATTTGTGTTTGTGTTCTTTTATACATTTTTAACTGTATTGCCGATTTATACACTGCAAGAGCTTGGCGGCACAGAATCACAAGGCGGGCTTTTAATCAGCCTGTTCCTTCTGTCTGCGATCATTACACGGCCTTTCTCCGGAGCCATCGTTGAGCGTTTCGGGAAGAAAAGAATGGCGATTGTATCAATGGCGCTCTTCGCCCTATCATCTTTTCTGTATATGCCGATTCATAACTTTTCCCTGCTGCTCGGATTGCGGTTCTTCCAAGGGATTTGGTTCAGCATTTTAACGACTGTTACAGGTGCAATTGCCGCTGATATTATTCCAGCCAAACGGCGCGGTGAAGGGCTTGGATACTTTGCCATGTCTATGAACCTCGCTATGGCGATCGGGCCTTTCCTTGGTCTGAATTTGATGAGAGTGGTAAGCTTTCCTGTATTCTTTACAGCCTTTGCGCTGTTTATGGTTGCGGGCTTACTTGTTTCGTTCTTGATAAAAGTGCCGCAAAGTAAGGACAGCGGCACGACTGTATTCCGTTTTGCGTTCTCGGATATGTTTGAAAAGGGCGCACTCAAAATTGCGACGGTCGGTTTGTTTATTTCTTTCTGTTATTCAACTGTCACATCATATCTGTCTGTATTCGCCAAATCAGTTGACCTTTCGGATATCAGCGGATATTTCTTTGTTTGCTTTGCGGTGACAATGATGATTGCACGCCCGTTCACAGGGAAATTGTTCGACAAAGTCGGACCGGGCATTGTCATTTACCCATCAATCCTGATTTTCTCTGTTGGACTCTGCATGCTGTCCTTCACACATAGCGGCTTAATGCTTCTGCTTTCAGGGGCGGTTATCGGTCTTGGCTACGGATCAATCGTTCCTTGCATGCAAACATTGGCGATTCAAAAATCTCCGGCTCACCGCTCCGGTTTTGCAACGGCAACGTTCTTTACCTTCTTTGACAGCGGAATTGCTGTAGGATCGTATGTATTCGGATTGTTTGTAGCATCTGCCGGCTTCTCTGCCATTTATTTAACAGCGGGGCTGTTCGTTTTAATTGCCCTGCTTCTCTACACGTGGAGCCAGAAAAAACCTGCAGAGGCTGAAGGAAAAGTGTCTATTGCAGAATAAATTTCAGGCTGCCGGGAAATCCCGGCAGTCTTTTTTACATATAAAAAACGGCGTCCCTCTCGGTTGAACGAGAGAACGCCGCTTATGGCATATTATTCAATGACTTTCCGCGCAGGTGAATCAGGATCTAACGAAAAATCATAGGACGCTTCATCACGAAACATCGGATCGGCATAAATGGATTGCTGATCGTTTTTTGTTGCTTTTCGATACGAAGAAAATGAATCATATTCTTTCTTTTTCCACATCCATATGCCGTCTTGATCCGCTTCCTTGTGGTACACGTTATGATTGACCGTATTTCCTTCATTTTCTGTAAAATCGTTTCCGATAAATAATCTGGAATCACCGGCCGTCAATATATTCTTTTCAATTGTGTTGTTTTTCGTATCGTACTGCAGCAGCAGCTGTCCGCCGTACAGTCCCTTTGTGTCATTCCGGTACATAATATTACGGGCAATCAGAGAATTGCTGGTGCCGCCCCGCTTTTTGTCATATCCTCCGATTGAAATACCGGTGTAAGCATTGTTGTACACTTTGTTGTCTGTGATCTGAATGGCATTTGCATACTTTCCTTTGTGTTCAGACGTTGCTTCAATCCCAATATCGTTATCGTAAACTGTGTTGTTCTTAATTTCGATATCGTGTCCTCCATCGACATAAATCCCGCCCGCTGAGTATTCATCTCCATAAGCAGGATTGCCGTAAGTCGAGTTTTGATAAACTGTATTGTTTTCTACGACTCCGTTTCGCACATAATCGTTTTTATCCGCGGTTCCCTCATAACCAATAAGATCGATCCCGATGTTGTTATTGTTGCGGACCAGATTGCCTGCAACAGTGAACCCGTCGATATTACCGTTTAGCACAACTGCTTCACTCGCTCCAAGCGTCAGATTCTCAACTGTATTGTCCTCGATTTGGATGTCTTTCATGCTGCCAGTCCCATAAACTGCGATTCCGTGAGCATTTCCTTCATCCGCTGTTGTCTTAATACCCCGGATGTGATTATCCTTAATGGCGATATGACTGCTGGACCCTGATACATAAATCCCTATAGCAGTTGCTTCCTCAGATGAAACAGAAAGATCTTGAATTGTTAAACCGCTGATGGCAATGTCATGTTTATCGTGAATACGAATAAGAGGTGTTTCATATTCAGCGTCCGTAAGGGATTCACCGCTAATCACGACGTTTTCATTTTCATAGTTTCGGAATGTGATAGGCTTTCCGTCCGTACCGCTGTGCTTTACATCAAGGATTTCATGATACGTGCCCTCCCGAATCATGACAGTTGTGCCGGCAGCAGCCTTCTCAGATGCGTGTGCCAATGTACGAAACGGTTTTTCTTTTGTTCCTTCATTTTGATCACTGCCATTTGGAGAAACATATAAGCAGTCTTCGCATCCTTCCTCATTTGCCTTTGTCTTATCAAAAACACAAGCGAGGATGCCCAACGTTACAATACCTGCCAAAAGGATAAAATACCATTTTCTCATTTTCGATTCCCATTTCGTTTTAGAATAGATTTCTAAAACCATTATAAATGCTCTATTTATGGAAAACCATTTCAAAAATATGAAAATATACCGGCAGATACCTTATTCAGCCTGGCGGACCTGCGCGTGTTCAACCGTTTCAATCGCCGACGATGCAGGCGGGTGAACACGCATCAGAACAATATAGAAAAGAAAGGAAATCAGCACACCTACAAACCAAGAAATATCGTATAAACTCTTCAATACAGGAACATACATGCCAATCAGCGAAATCAGCGCTCCTAACATTGTGGCTGCAAACGCACGGTAATTGTAGCCCTTCCAATACACATACCGTCCTGTTTCGGAATACAGGTCATCTACCGAGAGCTCACGTTTGCGAATGATAAAATAGTCGGCCATCATCACGCCTGCCACCGGTCCAAGCATGCCGCCTATTAAGCCAAGAAACGCATACACGCTTGTCGCGCTCTCCATCAGCTTCCATGGAACCGTAAATAAAGCGAGCAACGCTGTGATAAAGCTGCCACGTTTGAAATTGATATATTTCGGAAGGGCATTCGCTATATCATAAGCGGGCGATACGATGTTCGCCGCGACATTTACAGAGATCGTGGCGATGCAGAGCGTGATCACGGACAAGACGATGACATAAGGATTATCAAACCGCGCCAAAATATCGACAACATCCCAAATCGGCTCTCCGAACGCGACCTGCGAGCCGGAGGTCACCGTAATACTTGCGAAGGCGAACAGCGCAAATGTTCCCGGCAAACCGTAAAATTGCCCTTTGATTTGCTCTTTTTGTGTTTCAGCAAACCGTGTAAAATCAGGTATATTTAAGATCAATGTCGCCCAGATGCCGATGATGCCAGTAACTCCGGCAGCAAACGGCCAGAATGTTTCTGAAAACGTATGAAACTTTCCTGGTTGAGAGTATATCGGGCCCAATCCTCCGGCAATATCAACGGCCCACCATACCATGCCGCCAAATACCAGATACACTAAAGGCCCTGCCCACACCTCAAAACGTTTAATCGACTCCATGCCGTGATGCAATACGAGTAAATGAATGGCCCAAAAGAATACAAAAGAAAGCAAACCAGATAAGTGAATGCCGAGAATGTTCCACTCGCCGCCAATTTCTCCCCAGCCCGGCCACATATTCAAAAGCAAAATGTTCAATGCCGTGCTACCCGCAAAGGTCTGGATGCCAAGCCACATGATAGCTGTAAACGCCCTTAGAAGCGCGGGGATATTCGCACCGTATATCCCGTAAGAAGCCCGAATGATCACTGGAAACGGCAGCCCGTATTTTGTCCCCGCATGGCCGTTTAAGGCAAGAGCGCCAAATAGGATAAGCGATGCCGTAATAATGATCGCCAGCACCTGCCAAGGCGAAAGGCCGATCGCAATTAATCCTCCCACCGTCGCGTAGGTCGGTATGTTATGTATACATCCCATCCAAATGGAGGCAAAGTTCATTGCTTTCCACGTCCGTTTTTCCTGTCCCAAAGGCACCAGATCTTCATTGCTCAGCCTGTTGGATTGCTGCTGACTCTCTTTTAACTTCATAGCCGGCTCCCCTTTCCATATTGTCTATATGTCGTCACACGTTATGTTTTTTGACATTAGATGTCACTTAATATAACTGAAGAGTCAGACAATAACACTGGCTATGATATACAATTTTCCCATTTGTATTTGAACAGCTTAAACAAGAAAAAGAGACAGACCTCAGAGTCTGTCTCTTTCTCAAGTTGCAGCTTTCATTAATGCAGCAAATCTAACAGCCATTAACAGGCTTGCTCCGCCCGCTATGATCATAATGATTCCCATCATATCAAAATGGGCTGCCGTGATTTCTTTACCAAAAAGAACGCCAAGGATCACCGAAGACAAAATCGATCCTAGGTAACGGCAGGTTTGAAACAGGCCTGAAGTCGTTCCTACCATGTTGGAAGGACTCGTTTTCAGCATCGCTGCCTGAAGCGCGACATTGCCCAGTCCGTAGCCTATACCCAAGAGCGACAGAATGAGCCCTTTACCGATGGTCTGGACATTGATAAAAAAAATGGTTAAGAGCACGGCTCCAGCCGTCATCAAAAGCGCTCCCGCAAAGATCGGCTTGACGACACCAGATCGGTCGATCCATTTGCCGGTTAGAGGTGACACAACGATGCTCATTCCAGACATAAACAGCATAAACAGGCCGCTCGTTTGAACAGAAAGATGCATTTCATCCTGAAAGTAACTTGGCAGACCAAAAAATAAACAATAGAAGAAAACATTCAATAAAATAAACTGAACATACACGGCTGACAGGTTACGTTGTGTTTTAAACAGACGGACATCAATAAATGGCTTATCCGTTTTCAGCTCGCGCCAGACAAACGCACAGAGCAGAAGTAAGCCAAGCACACCTTCAACCGCATGCGGCGACGTGCTGAACGACAGCAAAAAGGATAGAAGGAAAATGATTCCCCCGGCAAATAAAACAATTCCAAGAATGTCGAGCTGCCGAATAATGGTTTTGATTCCTGCCCCTTTTTTCTGATCTTTCGGGAACATATACAGGCCCAATAAGAAGCTGAGGATAATAAACGGCAAATTAACGATAAAGATCGCCGGCCAGCCTCCCCATACAATCAAAAACCCGCCGACTGTCGGCCCCAGCGCCGTCATGGCGGACGCAAAAATAGAGAGTACAGCCAAGGCTGAAGCTTGGCGCTCATGAATATGATTCCGAATCAAGCCAACACCTGACGGATAAATCGCACTGCTCCCCACCGATTGAAACAGCCGCATGACCAATAATGTCATAAACGTCGGCGCAAACGGCGCCCCGATGGCAGAAACCGCAACAAGAATAAGCCCGAATAAAAACAAGCGTTTCCGCCCAATCAAATCACCGAGCTTTCCCGTAACCGGCTGTGCCACGGCACTCGCCAAGTAAAACGAGGAAATCAGCCAGGAAACCGTTGTAAACGAGAGGTGAAACTCATGCTGGATGCTATGGAGCGCAAGAGAGATCATAGACGAGTTCAGCGGATTCAGCATTGTTCCCGAAGCCACCGCTGTTAAAAAAACAGCCCGGCTTTTTTTCGATAACATCATTTCACTTGTTCCAGAAATTCTTCCGTTGTCCGCGATTTACCGATTCTCGGGAAAATAAAGCGCAGTGTGGCTTCATGCTCTTCATCGCTAAATGTGGACATGGCATCTGTAATAAAAATCTGTTGATAGCCAAGCTGAAATGCCTCCCGTGCTGTGCTTTCCACCCCGATATTCGTTGCGATGCCGCACAATACAATCGTATCAATGCCGCGGCGTCTCAGCTGCAAGTCTAAATCTGTGCCAAAAAAAGCACCCCATTGCCGTTTTGTCACAGTATAATCGCCATCCTTCACACCGATTTCCGGAACAAATTCGGCCCAGTCCGCCGGCATTTCCCCTGAACCTCCCTGCGCAGGCTCATCCGTTTGCGGCTTCAGGGCGTCCGCTCCATCATGAAAGGCTACATTTACAAAGCTGATGAACCCGTTATGTTTCCGAAATTCATCTACGAGCTTTTTCGCGTTCGGGACAACCTGGCCGCTTTGATCAATCGGCACAATTCCCTTTTGTAAATCAATGATAATCAATGCTGTTTTTTGAAAATCAATGTTGAGTGTATTCATCATACGTCTCCTCCTGATACTGTTAGTGTTTCTCACATTGCATATTTTACTCTTCACACTGCCTAGGTTCTTTTATGATGCTTGTGAAATTCTCAGAAGGAGCGTTTTCTCATGATTTTTCTTTTATGTAGTAGTAACAGGTTGTGCATACGAACAAACCGGCCAGCACTGTAATCATAAGGGGCGTCATCGCTTCATCACCTGCCTGCTGTCTATCGGTTCCTGCCTGAAAATGCCTATGAATTTGCGGCGGTCCATCCAAAGCAGGATGAGACACATAACCATTAATATCGTGCTAAGATCCTGCACGCCAATATCAAAACAATAGTTAATCAAGACGATGTTCACAATAATGGGCATAAAAATAACCGCCCCTAATGCAGCTGTTCGCGGAATCAGTAATAAAACAGCTGCCAGGATTTCACCAAAACCTATAAACAGTTCATAGACATGAGAATAACCGAAAAATGTCCACGCGATCGTAAACCCCTTCCCGGCAGCCGCCTCGATTTCAGGCGTCACCTCGCCAAACTGGCCAATCACCACTTTCGCCAGACCGTACACGAAAAAATTAAAGGCTAAAAACAATCGGAACGTCGCAGGAATCGACTTGCGTACCGTTTTCCTCAGCCTGCCGCCTTTATTCATCTTACATCCCCCTCAGTGTATCATTTGATGTAGTACACTTAATACAGTATAGAGTATTCTAATTAATGTCAATTCCCTTTTCCGCTCATATGAATAGCTTCTTTTATAGATATAAAGTCTTATATCGTAAAAAATGCAGTTCTCCTTTCTTTCCATCCCTCGATAACACTCCTTAAAAACCATGTTAGGAAATCTTACATGAAAATGTTTTATCATTCTTTTTTCGCTATAATGAAGAAATATAATAATTGCTTTTTATTCTGAAAGATACGGAGGAATGAGACATGCAAATGGGCGATACAGTTTTTATGTTCTTTTGCGCTTTACTCGTGTGGCTGATGACCCCGGGATTAGCGTTATTTTATGGAGGAATGGTAAAGAGCAAAAATGTGCTGAGCACTGCCATGCACAGTTTCTCTTCCATTGCCATCGTTTCCATCGTTTGGGTGCTGTTCGGATATACACTTGCCTTCGCACCAGGCAATTCAATCATCGGCGGGCTGGAGTGGGCCGGCCTCAAAGGGGTCGGATTTGATCCGGGAGATTACAGCGATACCATCCCCCACTCGTTATTTATGATGTTCCAAATGACGTTTGCCGTTTTGACTACAGCGATTATTTCCGGGGCTTTCGCAGAGCGGATGCGATTCGGCGCTTTTCTTTTATTCTCGGTTTTATGGGCCTCTTTGGTTTACACACCCGTAGCGCACTGGGTATGGGGCGGCGGCTGGATCGGCCAGCTTGGAGCGCTCGATTTCGCTGGCGGCAATGTTGTTCATATTTCCTCCGGTGTGGCAGGACTTGTTCTTGCTATTGTGCTTGGCAAACGGAAAGACGGCACAGCGTCTTCTCCGCATAACCTCATTTACACCTTCTTAGGAGGAGCTTTGATTTGGTTCGGCTGGTTCGGTTTTAACGTCGGCAGCGCTTTGACCTTAGATGGTGTAGCCATGTACGCCTTCATCAACACAAACACCGCGGCTGCAGCCGGGATCGCCGGCTGGATCTTAGTAGAATGGATCATTAACAAAAAACCGACAATGCTCGGAGCGGTATCTGGAGCAATCGCCGGGCTTGTCGCCATTACGCCGGCTGCCGGATTTGTCACACCGTTCGCTTCCATTATTATTGGCATCATCGGCGGGGCAGTTTGTTTCTGGGGAGTATTCTCGCTTAAAAAGAAATTCGGATACGACGACGCGCTTGACGCCTTTGGCCTGCACGGGATCGGAGGCACATGGGGCGGAATCGCAACAGGATTATTCGCAACAACCTCTGTTAACTCAGCGGGCGCAGATGGGTTATTTTACGGTGATGCAAGCTTAATCTGGAAACAAATCGTCGCCATCGCCGCCACTTATGTTTTTGTATTTATTGTCACTTTCGTTATTATTAAAATTGTAAGCCTCTTCCTTCCCCTTCGCGCAACTGAAGAAGAAGAGTCACTTGGGCTTGACTTAACGATGCACGGGGAAAAAGCATATCAAGATTCTATGTGAGGAGTGACGCTATGAGCGGTCAAATGTTCAAGGTAGAAATTGTAACGCGTCCGGCAAATTTTGAAAAGCTGAAGCAGGAACTCGGAAAAATCGGAGTGACCTCTCTGACTTTCTCCAATGTACACGGCTGCGGCCTTCAAAAAGCACATACGGAGCTCTATCGAGGGGTAAAAATAGAAAGCAATGTATACGAGCGTTTAAAAATAGAAATTGTGGTCAGCAAGGTTCCTGTTGATCAAGTGACTGAGACCGCTAAAAGGGTGCTGAAAACGGGATCACCGGGTGACGGTAAAATATTTGTCTATGAAATCAGCAATACGATCAACATCCGCACAGGCGAAGAAGGACCTGAAGCACTTTAATATCGGTACGAGATTCGGACACTCCGGATCTCTTTTTTTGTGCACAGAATCCCCCCAGAAACCGCGATTCCTCTTCGAATTCTCTTCAAGCGCCGTTATTTCAGACAATCTCTATTTTTATTTGAAACTTTTCATGAGTAAGATTAGTCTACTAAATATAAAAATGTAAAAGGTGATTATTTGAACTACGAAATTTTTAAAGCAATCCATGGACAATCTCATCACAATTCAGTTCTCGATTCCATTATGGTCTTCATCACGGAATATGCCATTGTCGCCTATGCCCTTATCCTATTGGCAATCTGGCTGTTCGGGAACACACAAAGCAGAAAACATGTGCTATACGCAGGCATCACAGGAATTGCAGGCCTTGTGATCAACTATTTGATTACGCTTGTTTATTTCGAACCGCGCCCGTTCGTTGCGCATACAGTGCATACACTGATTCCGCATGCTGCGGATGCTTCATTTCCAAGTGACCACACGACAGGTGCATTAGCGATTTCTATTGCGATGCTTTTCAGAAACCGCAAAATCGGCTGGCCGCTTGTCATTTTTGGGCTTTTGACAGGCTTTTCGAGAATTTGGGTGGGACATCACTATCCGGTAGATGTATTGGGCAGCCTCGTTGTCGCCATCATTATCGGGTTCCTTTTCTTTAGATTTTCAGATCTGCTTCGCCCGTTCGTCGATTTGGTCGTGAGGATCTATGAAGCCATTATCAATAAACTGACGAAAAAACCAACCGATCAAAATTTCTAAGAAAGACAAAAGCCGGCGTCTTTAACCAAGACAGCCGGCTTTAATATTTCTCATACATCTCTTGTTTTCTTCGCTTCGCCAACACATATAAACCATAAAACAACCCAATTCCAACAGCATCGATGAGCACATCCCGGATACAACCATTCCTGCTGAAGAAGAGCTGAAGAACTTCTGTGAAAAAAGCAAACGCGAATGAGCCGGCTGCAGCTGATCTTATGCTGCCCCGCTGTTTCCACAGCAAATATGTCAGCACAAAGAAGGAAAACGCATGTCCGATTTTTTGAATAAACGCTTCAGGTACAGTAAGCTCAGTAAAATCAATAACTAAAAATTGAGACAGATCAGGGTGCGGCTGAAAATGAAAAGCCACCGTTTGCGATACGACCATGCCGCTGAAGCTTTCCGTACAGACAGAAAGCAGGATAAAAAAGATCCAGCCTGCTAGCAATAGGCGGTTCATGACATAACCTCCTTTATAGCGTACGTGCCTACATGTAACTACATAGACGGTAAAACAAAGCAAAAAGTAACAGAAAAAAACGCCCATCACAAGGATAGACGTTTTCTTCATTAAGACTGTTCAGTGTCTTCTGTTGTGCTGCTTTCTTTGGAACCAGATTTGTCAGTTGAATCATCCTTTTTCTCACCGGATTTTTCTTCTGTTCCTTTTTCAGTTGATCCGTCCTTTTTCTCGGAAGATTGCTGAATGGATTCTTCTGTTTCTTGGGTGGCAGCTTTTTCTTCAGCAGCTGCTGCTTTTTCAATAGAAGAAACTGGTTTGTCCATTAAGTTTAACGGATTCATTGCGATCCCATCTTTACGGATTTCAAAGTGCACGTGGTTTCCGCTGTCTTCACTGTAAAGGTTCTTGCCAGATTTTCCGATCACTTGATTTTGTTTTACTTTGTCACCTTGCTCAACGCTTACTTCGGAAAGAGATTGATACACAGTCGATAAACCGTCGGCATGTTCTACTTCCACAACATATCCCAGCACTGGATCTTTTTCAGCTTTAACAACCGTACCGCTCAGAGAAGCAGAGACATCGAAATCTTTTCCGTCTTTCTCAGCTAAGTCAATTCCTTTGCTTAGGCTGTACGTGTTATTATAGGTAACGAGTGCTGCTTCTTTCTCTTCTTTTGCGGCATCGGTTTCATAGAACTTTTTCACAACAGAAACGTTTTCAGAATCAACAACCGGCATTGCGACATTTTCCATTGACTTTCCTACTTCAACTGCATCGTCGTTGTTGTCATATGCGGCGTTTCCGCCGTTATCAGCCAACTGATCCTTTACCTCATCATTTGATACTGATTGATACCAAAGGACAGCTGTTAAAATGACGGCCGCACTGACTAAGTAAATTGCAGGGAACACCCAGCGTTTACGAAAAAACTGCTGAAGTTTTTTGACTTGAGAAGTTTTCTTTTCTTCCTCTCTCATTGTTTCATCACCTCAGCAACATTCTGAACACTTTTCTGAAAATATATACACCTATCCAAAAAACTTTTTTAGATGTAGTTTGCGCAGACTGTTACGAAAATATGTCATTTTTTTTTGAGAGGAGTGCCAAAAACGTATGAACATGACATTGCGCCTTGCTGAAAATAAAGATCTGGAGGCTGTTGTTGCGATTTATAATTCAACGATTGCTTCTCGAATGGTAACAGCCGATACCGAACCGGTAACTCCTGAAGACCGGATGGAATGGTTTTTAGGACATACAGAGGCACGTCCGCTCTATGTGGCCGAGGACGAAAATGGAAACGTCGCTGCCTGGATCAGCTTTGAAACATTTTATGGAAGGCCAGCCTATAATAAAACAGCGGAGGTCAGCATATACATTGACGAAGCATGCCGCGGCAAAGGTGTTGGATCATATTTGCTTCAAGAAGCGCTCCGCATTGCCCCGAATCTAGGCATCCGCTCACTTATGGCCTTCATTTTCGGGCATAATAAACCAAGCCTGAAGCTGTTTGAAAAGCACGGGTTTGCAGAATGGGGACTATTCCCCGGCATCGCCGAAATGGACGGGAAAAGATACGATTTAAAAATTTTAGGGAGAGAGCTTTCATGATTAGTCTGGATAAAGATGAAAACGAAATTGAAAATCATAATGAAGAAAATAGCCTCGTTGAAGAGGAGACTGCACCTGTTGAGGAGACCCGCCAGCTGAGTGCCTCTGCTGTCAAGTCGCTATCCGACATTGCCAAGTGGGGCAAAATTTCTGGCATCTTGTTAATCATTATGGGATCGCTTGTCACTCTGTCTGTTTTGATGACAGTGATTGGCGCCATCCCGGGCGTACTGCTCATTATATCAGGCGTATTTTTGATGCGCTCAGCAAAAGCAGCCGCGGAAGCCGAAGGAAATCTAGCCGGCAGCGCTGGCGAAAGCATGCTTGAAAATTACGGGACATTTATAAAAATGCAGCTGTTTTATGCAGCATCCAGTATCGTTACTGTCCTGATCGGGATCATTGTAGCCATTTTCGTGCTGGTGGTAATCGGCATTGCTGCTTTTGAGAACACGCCTTCGTATGATGATCCGGATTCTTATTATTATGAGGATGATCCGGTGTTTGAATAATGATGAGACAGGACAGGGCATGAGTTCCGGATCAAACGGAACCATGCCTTTTTTATTTGTCTATTTTCCGTAAAATTATCAGTCAAAGCAGGCTGGCATAAACACCAAGTCTTGAAGCAAGCATACAATCTATTAAAATGACTCGGCTTTCAACTCGAAAGCGGCATCAGCAGGTTTGTCTCAATAAACATAAAGGAGTGGGACATTTGGAAAATAACAGCCCTTCGGAAAAAGTAAAAGTGCTAGCTGAAATCGCAAACGCCCATCAAGGAAAAGAGGAGAACCTCAGAGCACTCATCAAGGCTGCAGCTGAAAGCGGAGCAGATGGTGTGAAATTTCAGTGGTTCAAATATGACTGTATTGCAACACCTTGTTTTTTTGCTTATGAGTCGTATATCGAGCTGTTTTTGAATGAAGACGTATGGAAAAATTGTGTCGCATATGGAAAAAGCCTTGGATTAGAAATATGGGTGGATATTTTCGATTCATGGGGAGCAGAGCTTTTTTCGCACCTTCAGCGTGACATTGACGGCATTAAGCTTCCAACAACCATCCTTCAATCCACGGAGATCATGAAAACGATAGGTATGACTGAGAAGCCTGTGCTCATCGGAGTTGGGGGATGGTATGAAGAAGAGATTGATCAGTTGATGCCGCTTGTAAAACAACATATGGACAATCAGCTCATACTCATGCACGGATTCCAAGGATATCCCACAACATTAAAGGATATTAACCTAAAACGGGTTCAACATCTAAAGGAAAGATACAAGGTTCAAATTGGATTTGCGGATCACATTGACGCAGAGCATCCGCTTGCAGCCGACCTTCCTGTCTATGCGTTTTTCTCAGGGGCCTCTGTTATTGAAAAACATATAACCCTAAACCGGGCAGCTAAAGGGTTTGATTATTATTCTTCACTAGAGCCAAACGAATTCAAACTAATGACAGAAAAGCTTAAGCAGGCCCAAATTGCAGCGGGGTCAACTGAAGTAAATGAATCTGAAAGAAAGTATTTGCACGATTCCTCATTACGTGTGACTGCTAACCGGGATATAAAAAAAGGAGAAATTATAACGCTGGAAAAAACAAGTTACAAAAGATGCGGAAATGAAAATGCACTGATGCCTTTACAAGCCGAAGACGCTTTCCCTCAAGTCGCAACTGCTGATTTATCGTTAAACCAGCCTGTTACACCCAACGATATTAAAAAACCAAGAATTACGATTGCGGTAATATGCCGGCTAAAATCGACCCGTTTGCCAAAAAAAGCGTTGCTCCCGATTTATGGAATTCCATCTGTCGAGCGCTGTTTAATCAATTGTCTGGCTGTCCCTTCTGTTGACGAAGTTGTGTTGGCAACGTCAAATCTTCCTGATGACGATCCGCTTGAAGCTTTCACTCTAAATGGAAAGGTCAGAATCGTAAGGGGTTCCCCCGAAAATGTGGCAGAAAGAATGCTTGAAGCCGCGGCGTTAACAAAAGCCGATATCATTATCCGGGTGACCGGCGATTGCCCAGCGGTTTCACCTGAAGTGCTTCAATATTTAATTGAACAGCACTTGCAAAAAGGAGCAGATTATACTCAGGAACTTTCAAGTTCAGCAGGAATTTCCGGGAATATTATTACTGTTGAAGCTCTTCAGCGGCTTGTACAGCAGCCAAAACCGTTAACCCATACAGAATATCTTTCTTTTTATTTTGTAAACAATCCTTCCCTATTCACCATCAATCAAGTCAGCTTGCCGAAAGAACTCCATTATCCATCTTGGCGTTTAACCCTAGATGAACCTAAAGACTTAGAATTGTTTGAACAAATATATCAAAACCTGGATGTCAAAAACGAACCGCTCTATTTCAGCCGGATAAGAGATTATTTAACAGAAAACCGGCACATTTCAAAGATCAATCAAGATGTGTCGACCAAATGGATCGATCAGGCATCATTAGTAGAGGAAATCAACAAAGCAACGCTGTTACCTTGAAATAAATAACAACTCGTGTCCGTATCCCAAGTCATACAAAAAAACACACCCGGATCGTCTGAAAAATCTCAACAATCCGGGTGCAGATCTTCTTTAATACATTTTTTTGCGTCTGTCTTCCTCAGTCAAAAATTCAACAAAACTCCGCATCGCAAAAGGCTCTTCCTTTATTTGTCGTGCGTAGGAGCTTTTCCGCTCTTCTGAAAGGATTTCGCTCTTTTTGATCCTGTTCAGCATATAGATGTGAACCGTTTTTTGGATTTGTTTATGCTGATAGCCTGCCTCTTTAAAAAATGCGAGCCCGAGCGCCGCCAAAAGGGCGAATATGCCTGCGCTGATCAGGGACTCCCTGTCAGCTGAAGCATGAAATAGAAAAGCAGCTAAATTAAAGAGAGAGAATGCAGCAAGCGGAATAGCAAGAAAACGGTAAATGACGGTTTTTTTCATGAAAGGCTGTACGGCCTTTTGAATTTTTTGCATTTCTGTTTTGATGAACCCCGGCATTTGTTCGACTCTGTAAAAGTTCATATAATCCTCCCCCTTTATTTGATGTTTCAAGCTTCACGAACGTTATCATATGTGTTTATTTTAACGCAGGTGCAAGCTGGTTTTAAAGAAATCTGCCCGTATTTTTCACGAAGAATCTGGATCGCCGCTCTTTATTCTTTTAAAATGTGAGTGTTATAATTTGTAATGGGAATCAGATCACTGTTATTCATGGAATACTAATGGCAATCTTCTTGATAAATATGAATGAGCGGGGTTACAAAGTGAGTATTTCTTCCATCCTTTTATCACTTTTTTTCATTTTAAATATTCTTTTGGCCATCATTGTCATCTTCAAAGAACGGCGCGATGCCAGTGCATCTTGGGCGTGGCTGCTTGTTCTTTTCTTTATTCCCGTTTTAGGCTTTATTTTATACTTATTATTCGGCCATAATCTCAGACGCAAGCATTTGTTTCAATGGGAAGACCGGAAAAAGATTGGAATTGAAAGGCTGCTGAAGCATCAGCTTGAAGATTTAGAAACCAAGCAATTTCAGTTTAACAACCGGGCAACCTTTGATAACAAAGATTTAATTTATATGCTGATTATGAATAACCATGCTGTGTTTACAGAGGATAATTCAGTTGACGTCATTACAGATGGACGGGATAAATTTCAGCGGCTGCTGAGTGACATTTCAAAGGCTAAGGATCATATCCATTTACAGTATTATATTTATAAAGGCGATGAATTAGGCAAAAAATTGCGCGACGCTCTCATCCAAAAGGCGAAAGAAGGTGTTCAGGTCAGAGTGCTTTATGATGAACTCGGGTCCAGAACGCTGAGAAAAAAGTTTTTTAAAGAGCTTCGCGAGGCTGGCGGGCATGTGGAGGTCTTTTTCCCGTCAAAGCTCAGGCCGATTAACCTGCGGCTGAATTACCGGAACCATCGAAAGCTTGTGATCATAGACGGTATGACCGGTTATGTCGGAGGTTTTAACGTCGGAGATGAGTATCTAGGGCTTAATCCGAAATTCGGTTATTGGCGGGATACGCATATCCGGCTGCAAGGAACGGCTGTGCACGCCATCCAAACACGGTTCATCCTTGACTGGAACCAAGCTTCTCATCACCATACGCTGACATATATTCCAAATCACTTTCCTGATTACGGCCCAAAAGGCAACGTCGGGATGCAGATTGTCACAAGCGGCCCTGATTCGGAATGGGAACAAATTAAAAATGGCTACATCAAAATGATTTCAAACGCCAAGCGTTCCATTTTGATACAAACACCTTATTTTATCCCAGATGCAAGCCTGCTGGATGCTTTAAGGATCGCTTGCCTTTCGGGCATTGACGTTAACATTATGATTCCGAACAAGCCCGATCACGCCTTTGTATACTGGGCGACACTTTCGTATATCGGCGATCTGCTGAAAGCCGGAGCCACTGTCTATATTTACGATAACGGCTTTATTCACGCGAAAACCATCGTGGTGGATGACGAAATCGCTTCAGTCGGCACAGCGAACATTGATGTCCGAAGCTTCAGACTGAATTTTGAGGTTAATGCATTTATATACGATATCACCATTGCTAAAAAACTGGTTTCAACTTTTAAAGAAGATTTGCTAGTATCCAGAAAATTCACCTATGAGGAGTATCTGCAGCGCCCGTTGTGGATTCGAATAAAAGAATCCGTCTCGCGGCTGTTGTCGCCGATCTTATAAGATGCGCCAAAAACCCCCGGCCTTTACGGCCGGGGGTTTTCCTGATGGTCACAGTAAATGATGATTGCCTCCCGCAAAAAAGCGGCAAGACCTTCTCCATATTGATTGATTGAATCGGTAAATCGCTCGTCAGTGATATACACTTCCCCGAGTCCTCTGAAAATGTCGAGTGTGCAATCGTAATGATATTGGCAAATATGATCGCGAAATGCCCCCACTGCGGCCTGAACCTCTGCATCATCGGGCCCATGCTTCATTCGCGCCGCAATTCGTCTGTAAATCGAATCAAATTCAGCCATGATCGTTCGCCAATCATCTGCCGAGTATGCAGATGTCCTTTTCTCTGTTTCTTCTGCGATTTCCTTTCCATACAGCTTTCTGACTTCATCAGCGTATGTCTGCTGGTGCTCTTCAATGTCTTTCATGCTTAATCCGGCAAATAAATCCCTCTTATTCATCGTTTCCCCTCCATCAACGGACAAAAGCGTCCTGTCAATTGTTTGAATCATCTCATCCATTCTTTGTTTTTTCTTCATCAATATCTCCTTTTGCGACTGAAGTGCCGCTTTCCGGTCAAAATTCGGATGATCCAGCATCTCTTTAATCTCATCCAGACGAAACCCGATTTCCTTGAAAAATAAAATCTGCTGCAGTCTTTCCAGGTCTGCGTCACTGTACAAACGATACCCAGCATCAGTAAGCGCTGAAGGATTCAGAAGCTCAATATTGTCATAGTGATGAAGCGTCCGAATGCTGACACCTGATATCTCCGCCACTTGTTTAACTTGATATTTCATATATAACACCTCCTCTTTTTTATCGTAAACAATCACGCAACGTTAGGGTCAATCCCCAAAATGTTATTTTCTATATACAAAACTTCTCACAAATAGTGTATAAAAGAAAAGTGAGTATTTTTTTGTAAAGGGGAGCCAGTATACATGAATCCTGAAACAATGAACAAAACCCTCATCAGCATTTCGAAATGGGGAAAAGCTACAGGCATTTTATTTATTATTATGGGCGCAATTACCGCGCTTTCAGGCGCGTTCATTTTTCTAATCGGTGCCGTGCCAGGCGTACTGCAAATTATTTCCGGTATCTTTTTGATGAGGTCAGCTAGGGAAGCAGGCCAAATGGCTGAACACAATAGCGGACAGTCTGAAGACTTAATGCTGGAGAATTACGCGAAATTCGTAAAGATGCAAGGGATTTATTTGATCGTAAGCATTGCTGTATCCATTCTTGCGATTATCGCCTTCTTCATCTTTTTAATGCTTGGGATTGCTGACGGCCTTTTCAGCGATACGTACAGCACTTATTAATGAGAAAAACCCGGAGCTGGCTCCGGGTTTTTTATTATTCCGCTTCGCTTACCACTGTGAAGCGTTCATTTTTGTGTTCAGGATGTTCAAGCTCATCCAACACGGCAATGGCATAATCTGCATAGCTGATATAGCTGTCGCCTTTTGCATTTACGATGACATTGTCTTTTCCTTTTTGGTAAGAGCCAGTCCGTTTTCCTGCTGGATCAAAAAATGCCGCAGGACTGAGGAACGTCCAGGAAATAGAGTCTGTCTGCTGCAAATCTTTCAGGTTCTCGCCTTGATTTGATGCAGTTGGCAAATATTCTTTCGGAAATTCCGGCGTATCCATTAAACGGGTTGTTTTGGCTTCATCAACAAACAGGCTTCCCGCTCCGCCAACAACAAGCAATCTTGTGTGCTTCGCGTCCTTTAAGATGCTGATGAGTGCTCTTCCTGCTTCAACATGAAGATGTTCTTGGCCGGGTGCTGCTCCAAAAGCGTTTACGACTGCGTCGAAAGGCTTGATGTCTTCCGCAGTCAGTTCAAACACATCTTTTTCCAAAACCGCTACGTCCTGCTCCTTCACTTTTGAAGCGTTTCTGACGATGGCTGTCACTTCATGGCCTCTTGTTTTCGCTTCTTTCAAAATCTCGTTTCCCGCTTTCCCGCTTGCGCCTATAATACCAATTTTCATTTTTCATTTCCTCCTTATTTGTAACAACTTTAGTTACATGTTAACGGTGAGAAGTCATCCCTTTTGATTAAAAGAGATGATTCATAACATCTTTTAATGACTTGCTCGCCAGTTCATTTTCCATCGCTCTTTGCACACTTTCAAACGTTTCATCCAGAGCGTTCTGAATTTTTTTCCCTACCGGACATTTCGGATTCGGGTTTTCATGAACCGCAAAGAGTTCTTCTTGCTTTTGGACAGCCCGATACACTTCTAAAAGAGAAATATCAGCAGGATCTTTTTTGAGGCTTGCACCCGGCACCCCGGCGCGTGATGTGAGAATATCAGCTTTTTTCAGCAGGCTGATCATTCTTCGCACAACTACCGGATTTGTGTTGACACTGTCAGCAATGATTTCTGAAGATGTTTTTTCATCCATCGAGATGAGGGATAAAATATGAATGGCAACAGCAAGACGGCTGTTAATCATGTTTTTTCACCACCGTTGTAACTATAATAGTTACATTTGATTCGTTTGTCAACATCTAATATACACTAAATACACGGGTTTTGTGCACCGTTTTTAGTCAATAGATCGGCCGGATGCACTCCGGCCGCGTCTTATCAGAATAAGAAATATCTTTGTCCAAGGGGGACATAATCGACAGGCTGGCAAGACAACTCCTCCCCGTCAGCAAAGACCTGATAGGTTTTTGGATCAATCTCAATCTTCGGCAAAGCCGAATTCAGCTTCATATCCAGCTTGCTCAGCTTTCTGATATTTTTGACTGGAGAAATCCTTTTTTCCAGCCCTAAGCTTTCCGCCACACCACGCTCTATGCTTGCCTGAGACATAAATGTAATCGAGGTTGAGCGGTTGGCTTTTCCGTAAGACGCATACATTTGGCGCATGAAAACCGGTTCAGGAGTCGGGATGGACGCGTTCGGATCTCCCATTTGCGCACGTGCAATCATGCCGCCCTTTAAGACCAGTTCCGGTTTTACGCCGAAAAATACCGGGTCCCACAGAACGAGATCAGCAAGCTTCCCTTTTTCCACCGAGCCGACCTCATGGCTGAGCCCGTGCGTAATTGCCGGATTAATCGTGTATTTGGCAATGTACCGTTTTCCGCGCACATTGTCATTCCCGTTTTCGCCGGCAAGAGCGCCGCGCTGTTTTTTCATTTTATCGGCTACCTGCCATGTTCGGATGATCACTTCACCGACCCGCCCCATCGCTTGGGAATCCGATGATGTCATGCTGATCGCACCGATATCATGGAGAATATCCTCCGCGGCAATCGTCGCCGCCCTGATTCTGGAATGGCTGAACGCCACATCTTCAGGCACTTTCGCATCTAAATGGTGGCAGACCATCATCATGTCAAGATGCTCATCCATCGTATTAACGGTATAAGGAATGGTTGGCGTTGTAGATGACGGCAGAATGTTCGCGTAAGAGGCGAGCTTCATAATATCCGGAGCGTGGCCGCCGCCTGCCCCTTCAATGTGATATGTATGAATGACCCGGTCCCCGATCGCTTCGAGCGTGTTTTCCAAAAAGCCCGCTTCGTTAATCGTATCGGTATGGATGGCAACTTGAATATCAGCCTCGTCCACAACTTCCATACACGTTTTAATGGCGCTTGGCGTCGTGCCCCAGTCTTCATGAAGCTTAAGGCCGATGGCGCCCGCTTCCACCTGCTCGATCAGCGGCGCTTTATCGGATGCATTCCCTTTTCCTAAGAAGCCGACATTGATCGGAAACTCCTCGGCCGCTTCCAGCATCCTCGCCATATACCACGCCCCGGACGTACATGTTGTCGCTTTGCTTCCTGTAGCGGGTCCTGTTCCGCCTCCCAAAAGGGTCGTCACACCTGAAGAAAGCGCAACTTCCATCTGCTGAGGACAAATAAAATGAATGTGCGTGTCCACTCCCCCGGCTGTTAAAATTTTGCCTTCACCGGAAATTACCTCTGTCCCCGCTCCGATGACCATGTGCGGATCGACTCCATCCATGATATCAGGATTTCCGCTTTTTCCGACACCGACAATCCGGCCGTCTTTCACACCGACATCCGCTTTGACAATGCCTGTGTAATCCAATAGCACGACGTTGGTGATAACCAAATCCAAAGCGCCGTCCTTCCCTGTGATTCTGCCGTTTTGGCCCATGCCGTCGCGGATTGTTTTTCCGCCGCCAAAGATCATTTCTTCACCATATACTGTGAAATCCTTTTCGACTTCGATCCATAAATCCGTGTCGCCCAATCTGATTTTATCGCCCGTTGTCGGGCCAAACAGTTCCGCATATTCCTCCCGTGACATTTTCATCGGATTACACCCTCCATCCAGCCGGCTTGTTTTAAGTTGGCCAACGTTTTTTCTTTGCCGCGTTCATCGATAAACGTGTCGGCCATTCCGTTCAGCCCTCTAATTGTCTTGCGCCCTCTGATTTCCACTAGTGAGACCGTTTTCTGCTCACCCGGCTCAAAACGGACCGACGTGCCTGATGGAACATCAAGACGCATGCCGATCGCCAGCTCACGGTCAAATAATAAAGCCCCGTTGGCCTCCGCAAAATGAAAATGCGAGCCGACTTGAATGGAGCGTGATCCGGTGTTTTTTACCGTTACCTCCCGTATCTCACGGCCTTCATTAATCGTAATGGTTCCCACAGCAATTTGAAATGCTCCCGGCTTCATGACTTCACCTCCGCAGAAATTGGCTGATGTACCGTAACAAGCTTTACTCCATCCGGAAATGTGGCCTCCACCTGAATGCTGTCCAGCATCTCAGGCACACCCTCCATCACATCTTTTTCCGTTAATACATGGCGGCCGGCTTCCATCAGCTCTGCTACTCCCTTCCCATCACGTGCGCCTTCCATAATAAAGCAGGTGATATAAGCAACAGCCTCAGGATAGTTCAGCAGAACGCCCCGCGCCTTTCGCTGTTTGGCTAATTCCCCCGCTGCAAAAATGAGCAATTTTTCTTGTTCAACCGGTGTCAGTTTCATCTGTAATCCTCCTTCTTTTGTCATATAAAGCGGATGCGGTTACTACGAATTTGTGGAGCATGCAGGCGGGACATCACCTCCCTTTCTTCGAGAATGGGGGTCATACGGTAGGGTGCCTTTCAAAGCGGCATGCCGATTCTTCATCAGCCTTGCCATGGTCAACAACCGTTCCCCTGTCGATCACGGAAAGATAGTGAGCACAGATTAACGTGTTTTCCAGACTGCGCTCGACTAAGATAACAGAAATGTCTTTTTTTCTGGGAATTTCTATAATAACTTGTCTGACTAGTTCGACAATTAAAATCTGAATTCCTTCCAATTGTTCATTTAGTAAAATATTTTTCAGATTTACCATCAGTGCTCTGTCGATTGCAAGCTGCTGCTGTTGACCGCCTTTTCGTTTTGAACAAACGTTTGATTAAAACAAATAGCCCCCCTGTTTAGCCGGAAGCAGGCCTATGAAGTGGATTGGCCGACTCCATTTCGGCCTAATACAGCGACAATCTGCCCCGGGTGAACCTCCATGCTGAGGCTGTGCTAAACCATCGATTGATCATAACCAGACGTTACATTCCTGATGGCAGCCCGTTGTTTTGCTCCGCAACCGGAAGCATGGCATGGAGGCCAGTCTGAGGCGCCGTCCTCCACGATACCGAGAACCCGACTATTGCCATTTACTCCGCAGCATAGACGGTCACTTCGCTGATCGCCACCGTTCGGCTTAACGAGTGAAGAATCCCGGCCTTCACTGAATCCCGCTTGTGTCGATATTAACTGTTTTTTCGCACTCCCGCTGGCTTCCGACACTTTCTTCGGTGCAGTACATTTCCGTCATCAAAACCCCTTTGTTTGATTTCTCCAAATGATGTTATAAAACTTTACAACTTATGTCATTATTATATAGAAGAGGCCTATTAATTCAAAGAATATTTAAAAAATTTAGTTACCTTGACCAAATCAGTTTCTTTTTTTGTTATATTTATTCACATCAGAAAAAGCGAACAAAAAAAGACAAGAAACATTTCGTTTCCTGCCTCTTCCGTACGATTAATCTTTATCTGAAAATTTATCCTTGGCTTTCCCGATATCCTTTTGGATTTCGCCTTTCGCCTTATCTTTTTTGCCTTCAGCCTGCATGTCCGTTCTGTCAGCCATATCTCCGACTTTATCCTTCACTTCTCCTTTGGCTTTATTGAAGCCGCCCTTCATTTTGTCTTTTACACTATCGTTACCCATGTTAATTCTCCCCTCTCAATTATGTGTGTACTTGTTACCTTCCCGATCTGAGAGGCAATAAACATTCTAATGTTATTTATCGATTTCGTAGCGCTCTCCGTAACGGAGCACCTTGTATATCGCCAGCCCGTCTGATGACTTTTTCTCCGAATATCGGACCGGCAGCAGGGCAAAAAACACATAATACGTAGAAAAATAGACAAACTGATAGAAAAACACATTCGGCTTTAATACACTGTGTAAAATCAGCAGATTGATTGCAAAAATCGTGATGAGGTTAAACAAGCAGCCCCCTGCATACACGAGTGCATGTGAGAATCGATTGTCAATTTTCAACTCCCCGTACCGGCAAAAAGAATCGATAAAATAAATCGTTCTGAACCGTATGGGTCCAATTTTAAGCAGCGTTTTTCCCATGCCTATATCCAACGATCCTTTTCCGCCAAAAATAAAAGCCATAAAGCTGTGCCCTGAAACATGTATAATCTGTACAAGCGGCAGAACAATGAGGAAAGACCACAGAAACTTCACCATATCATTAAAACCAAACATTGAATTCCCCCTCACGTGCAGATCTGCATCCCAAAACGGCTTTTGTTCAAAAAACAGTGCTGTAGCGATTTTTCCTGTTCTCCCCGGAAATAAACGTTCCGATGCTCCCCTTTTTTTGCATAAAAAAAAACCATCTGCCAGCAGATGGTTTTGTCTCATACTTCATATAAGCAATCGTTCCTTTGAATCATCTCTCTCATGCTGACCGCTTTTTCATAAAAATACACCGCTTCTTTATATTGTTCGCGATGACTGAAATAGGAGGCAGCATCTAAAGCAAATTCTTCAATATATACGTACAGGCCCTTTTCTTCCATATAATTAAATACTTCTTGAATCATATCCAAATTGACAGATTCCACAAATAAAGCCTGCAGAAATTTATATTTTGCCAGACTGAAGAAGTCGTTTCGTTTTTGGGCAATGGCAATCCCTTTTTCATAGTACCGCATCGCGGCTTCGCTATCTTGTTTTTTGAAAAGAACGCGAGTCAGGCTGAAGAGCGCTTTTGGAAGCTGTTCCAGCTGATAATCCTCGAAGACAGGAAGCGCTTTTTCAAAGGATTCGGCGGCCTGATCCAGCTCCCCCTTGTCATCATAGCAATTCCCAATATTATAAAGGGCTGATCCGATCAAACGGGGCTGCCCTTCCAATAAAGCAAGGCGATACGCGTCATCTAAATGTTCAAGCGCTTTTTCATAATTTCTGTAGTCAATGTAGTTTCCTGATATGACAAAATGACATTGAATTCTTCTGACTCTGTAAAAATCATTAGCCTTATACGTCTCCAGCGCCTGTACGGCGTGGTTCATGGAAAAGTGCGTCTGCTTCATAATATAAAAGACTTCCGCCACTTTAAAATGAAATTCCGCTCTTTCAATTTCATCTTCTACAAACGCAAGCATCTTCTCAGCTTTCCGATAAAAGGATATAGCCGAGATGTAATTGTTCTGTTCAAATTCGTACATTCCTCTAAACAAGTGAAAATAATACTCAGATAATCCGGAGATGCTGTCCTGATTGCTTTCCAGCGTTTTGATCAATTCACGATATTGAAGCTGAGATTCCTCGTGCAGGTCAGGCTTTACATAATCCAGCATAATTTGGTGCCGGTAGCTGATCAGCTGATAATACAGGAGAAGCAGCTGATCCTCTTCCATCTGTTCTATATCTAGATCAATTTCTTCTTTCAGCTTTACGGCATCAGCCACTTGAAATGCTAAAATGTGCTTATACCACTTATTGATTTTCACTCCTACTTGAGATGACGGGATCTCGTACGCGGCCATGCCCCTCCAACCCTTTCTATTTTCTAATTGGTTATATTTTATCATAATGTATGGCTTTGGAATTAAATTTTCTTACAATGATTCCTTCTTTATGCCTATCCTTATATATTTCGGTTTTTATACGTATTTTTTGCACTCGGATTCTAATAAAAAAAGCTTATCGGACAGTGCCGATAAGCTTTTGACTTCAAATTAACCGCCAATATAAGACATTTCCACTTTCTTTTTGCCAGATGCTTTTGATAGCGTACGATCGACTGAATACTGATCGATCCGATTTTTCCATACTGTCCCGATCATTTCTGATAGTTCGTCATCACTTAATTCCTGGCGAACCGGAGCTCTGAGGTCAAATCCGCTTGAAGCGAATAAGCAGGTAAACAGCTCTCCTCTCGCAGAAAGACGGGCTCTGTTGCAAGATCCGCAGAACGCATCAGATACAGATGATATGACGCCGATTTCTCCGGAGCCGTCCAAGTAGCGGAATCTGGAAGCCACTTCGCCTATATAATTAGGCGCTATCGGCTCAACCGGCATGTGTTCATTGATCAAATCTATGATTTCCGCCTTTGTCATGACGTCTTTCTTTTCCCATTGGTTGGTGTTGCCTACGTCCATAAATTCTATGAATCTCAGGATATGCCCTTTTTCTTTAAAATAACGGGCCATAGGCAGTATATCTTTTTCATTGACGCCCTTTTGAACGACCATATTGATTTTAACACCGAGCCCCGCTTGCTTCGCCGCTTCAATGCCTTCCAGCACCTTGCTGACAGAAACACCGCGCCCGTTTATCTTCTTAAAACGCTCGTCTTCTAAAGAATCAAGGCTGATCGTAACCCTTTTCAGCCCAGCCTCCTTGAGCCTCTTTGCATAAACAGGCAGCAGTGATCCGTTTGTCGTCATCGCGATGTCACGAATACCCGGTATGCGAGCCAGTTTTTTGATTAACTCCGGCATATCCTTTCTCATGAGGGGCTCTCCGCCGGTCAGGCGGATTTTTTCAACGCCAAATCTTGTGACAAACAATGTCGCAAGCCGTTCCAGCTCCTCAAATGAAAGCAGCTCCTCTTTCTTTAAAAAAGGATAATCCGGACCGAATAATTCGGCGGGCATACAGTACGTGCATCGGAAGTTGCAGCGGTCTGTAACAGAAATGCGAAGGTCTCTCAGCGGTCTGTTTCTTTTATCCAACATCTGACGCGACTCTGTAATCATAGCTACAGCCCCTTCCTATCCCCTGATTCTCTCAGGGTGTGTATATACATTAAATGATCCGTTTCTGACAAATCCAATCGCTGTGATATTCAATTCTTCAGCCATTTGAACCGCAAGCTCCGTCGGGGCCGATTTGGAAATGACAATCGACACGCCGATTTTGGCCGCTTTTAACAGGACCTCTGATGAGATTCTGCCGCTGAACACAATCAGTTTGTCACGTACGGACATCCCGTTTAGAAGGCAGTGTCCGTATAGTTTATCAAGTGCGTTGTGCCGACCGATATCTGTGCGCATCAACAGAAGCTTCTCTGTGTCGCAAAGCGCCGCATTATGGACGCCTCCCGTATCCTGAAACGTCCCGCTCCCTTGCTGCATGTCTTTCATAAGCGCCAAACATGCCTCAGGCGATATCTTGATTTGGCTGACAGCCGTCTTGGCTGTTTTGACATCCTGCTGAAAATAAAAATGACGGCCCTTTCCGCAACATGAGCCGATCACCCGTTTCGTATAATCCTTTTGATCCAATGTCTCAGGGTGAACGAGGTCGACATATACAAAACCGAGACTTTCATCTATTGTAAACCTTTTAATTTCTTTTTGAAATCGTATAACACCCTCTGATGCGAGAAATCCGATGACAAGCTCTTCGATATGCTCAGGCGTACAAACGAGCGTCACAAATTCACTGCCATTCAGTATCACTGTCAAAGGGAATTCCGTCACCATCCGGTCTTCTACTTTGCTTATTTTCCCTTGTTCATAGCGCCATACATCCCTGACCGCAGTTACTTTATCGTTCAATGTCTCTTCCCCTCCGCAATGTTCCTGCCTTTATATTTTTTCACACTCCTCGGATTTTGTCGAATTCTGAGACACAAAAAGAGCCCTCTATATAAAGGGCTTTCACAGGATGTGATGACGGCGGTGTTTAGGCAGGGCGCCTAAGCATTTAGCCGCCGTTCCTTTTATAACACGTGAGCACCAATGTGCATTGACAACGAACGCGGGGTTTGTCGACACGCTGAGACACCTCTGTATAAAGGACTCTATGTTTGATTATGCTGATTCTTTTTCAGAACCGTAAACAGCACAATAGCTGCGATCAAGGTGAGAATGCTGACAAAAAAGAAGGCTGCCAGTTTTAGAAGAACACCAAGCAATATGAATGCAACGGTGGCTATAAGAAAAATCATTCCGAATAATTTCATATGTTCAACCCCTTTTTAGGGTATCATTCCCGCCCAAACTGTTTTTAAACCAATAAAAAAAGGCGCCTGGGGGAGCGCCTGATCTTTAGGTTCCTTACTCAGTAAATTTTTGTGCTTCTTTTTCCCAAGCCTGTTCGAACTCATCCGCACTGTTCGCTGAAATATATTCTCCGCCGCCAGCGACAGCTGCTTGTTTCATCTCTTCATTACCCTTGACATCAAAGTTGAAGCCAATGATGTTTACAATCGTATCCACATTTGATGCACGGAGCTTTTCGATTTCTGCCGCAGGGTCTCCGCCGCACGTTTCTTCACCGTCAGTGATTAAATACACCACGTTTTTCCCGTCTGCGTCAAATGCTTCAAATTCTTTTCTTGTGTCTGCAAGTGCTTTGGCAATCGGTGTCCATCCAGTCGGCTTGAGCTCACTCAATGAATTGTCAAACAGAGACCCTTCATATGGATGAAGGCCGTAAATGGTTTCCGTCGTACTGCACGAAAGGGCTTTACCGGACAGTTTATTGTTCCCTGCATGCCCGAAAACGCGAAGCATAAGATTTGTATCCTTCGGAAGAAGTTCGGCAAAAGATTTTACTGATTTTTTGGCAATGTCTATTTTGCGCTCTCCTCCTGTTTTTTGAACCATGCTTCCGCTTCCGTCAAACAAAACAGCTACATTTGTATCAGCCTGTTTCTCAGCGGCAAAAGACGGGGAGGCAATGGAAACAGTCAACAATCCAATGATACCGGCAGCCAGCAACTTTTTCATATGATTACTTCCTTTCTTTTTCATATTTTCCAACTATATGTTGGATTCTTCTTTATGCTAGAATACGAAAATGCAAAAAGATATAGGACATGCTGCCTTTTGTGCTGCTTTCACGATCTGTCCAAAATCGCTTGAAATGCCGTTCATTTTTAGCCATTTCCACCCAGAAAGCATAAACAGATTGTGTGATCATTCATTCTTTTTTCGCCTTGATTATGACAGAAAAACGGAAATCTGCTACTATGCTACAGGCAGACAGCTAATTAGTTTTGAAGTTTTTGTTACATACAAAAAGAGGCTGACCATCACCAGCCTCTTTTTTCTTATTTAGATAACATTAGTGATTGCTGAGTGAAAATTTTCTCAACATCTTTTTGGGTATAAGCCGGGAAGTATTCACCGCCGCCTACTTTCGCAATTGCGTTCAGCTGGCCTTTGTATCCCTCTTTATAATCAAAGCCGATCACATTAACAGTGATATTGTCTTTTTGCAGTTCCTTTGCTGTTTTAATCGGGTTTCCTCCGCACGTTTCCTCACCGTCTGTCAACAGATACACCACTTTTTCCCCTTTTGCATCAAGCTGGTCAAAAGAAGATTTCGCCTCGTTCAGCGCTTTGGCAATTGGCGTCCAGCCAGTCGGCCCAATTGTATTGAGAGAATTGAGGAAGCTTTGCTCGTTAAAGCTTTGGAAGCCGTATACGTTGCGAATGGCTTCACATGACTGAACTTTTCCGGAATTTTTATTGTTTCCTTCAGAGCCAAACACGCTCATTTTCACCTGAGTTCCTTCTGGCAGTGAGCTCGCAAACTTTGAAATTTCTTTTTTGGCTGAATTAAATTTAGATACACCGTCTATTCTTTTCGCCATACTTCCGCTGGCATCAAGCAAGACCGCCACGTTCGCCGGCGCTTTAGCCTCCGTTTCTGTCTTTTCAGCTGCAAAAGCAGGTGAAGTTAATCCAAAAAGCAATCCTGTCATCATGATCAGTGAAAATCTTTTCTTCATGTTCGTACCCCTTTACCAATTTGTTTCTGCGTGCAGATGTTCAACGCTGAACATAATCTATCGTAATCAACAAAAACCGAGAAATAAATAGGGCGGGCTTCCCCATTGCTGTTGTTTACTTTTGCATAGAAACCTATGTTTTTATTAGTGATTTCCACCTAACGCCCCTATGAAAAGAGAAGATTGTCCGCCTTTCGGCTTTCGTTATATGAGTCTGTCGAAGTCTGTCGACAAATGTGGATGACTTTACCACAATCTCAAAGCCTGAAATCAGGAAAAAAGGACTGATCCTTAAAGACGGTCAGAAGCTCCTCTAAACCGTTTCAGCTGCTCTTAGATAAAAGACATTCAGGAACAGAAAAAGACGCCCAATGAGCGTCTTTTTCTACTTTTTCGCCATATATTTATTCAAAAACGCATCTGCCTCAGAAATTTGTGTGCCTTGGTAATAGTACTTTACAATGTCATCAACCGTTTTGCCTTCTTTGGCCATAAAATTCGCTCCGTATTGGCTCATCCCCACACCGTGGCCAAATCCTCTCGTCGTGACTGTAATTGTGTCTCCATTCCGCTTCCATTCAAAATCGGCGGAGTTGAGACCCAGCTTTTCACGTATGTCTCTTCCTTTCAGCGTCTTGCCGTTAATGACGGCAGTTGCGACCTGGTGGCCCGGTGTCTCGCCGGTAATCTTCCCTACTGCGCTAGATCCATCCAGCTTGACGCCAAGTTTTTGCTGAAATTCTGCCGCTGTAAAGGTTTTCGTTGCCATATATTTCGGAGACTTTTTATCCCAAGGGCTTTTGACGCTTTTTAAATATGGGATAGCACTTGTCCAATAAGCTTCTGCATTCTCTGTGTAGCCGTTGCTTGTGGAGAAAAAGGAGGCTTCAATCGGCTGGTTGTTGTACGTTAAGATTTTGCCTTGCGTACTGGCTACCGCAGCTGTGATTTTCTTCAGTTTTGTCTCATAGCTTGTGCCCCACTGTTTTTTCAGCTCCGCTTTGTTTTTATACACCTGGAACATCTGTGTATCATCCACCAATGAGCCTTTAGGAGCCTCAACCGCTGAATTCGACACCATCAGTCTGACAATAAATGTTCTGGCGGCGAGGGCCTGGGCTTTCAGTGCTTCAGATTCAAAGGTTGCCGGCATTTCGGAGGCGACGACTCCAATCACATACTCTTCAAGCGGAATGTCTTCTACGGATTGATTTGCGGTTCGATAGACGGGAATAGAAACAGGTGATGCTTTCAATGTTTCTGCTCCTTTCGATGCTGGTTTCGTGCTGACTGCTGTCTTTTCTGATTCTACGCTGGCCCCCGCTTCCTTATTATGCTGGAATGGTATAACCAAGAGTGTGGGAACCAAGAGAATCAATGCACATAGTACGGATAGTGTGATTGCGAATTGTTTCATATTCAGCTGCCTCCTGCTCGGGATTCGACTCTAGTCTAGTCTATGGGCAGGGACAAGCTAATATGACTCTCGTTTTGGACAGAAACTTTATTTGTCATTTACGTATTCTTTTTTGCTATTTTGCGCATAATGATGATAATACACAAAAAATAAAAAACCAGTATGCCAGAGTGACATACTGATTTTCAAGTAAGTTTATGCATTTAAGTCAGAAACGACTTCTTTATTCTCTTGCTCAGAAGCAGACTCATCATTTACACGTTCGATGTCTGCGCCCAGAGCGGCAAGCTTCTGATGGAAATCAACGTAACCGCGGTCTAAGTGCTTCAATTCAGTAACACGTGTGTGACCTTCAGCCACTAACCCCGCAAGAATCAGCGCTGCACCTGCACGCAAATCAGTCGCTGCAACTTCAGCTCCCTGAAGCTGTACAGGACCGTTAATGATGACAGAACGTCCTTCAATCTTGATATCACCATTCATACGGCGGAATTCTTCCGCATGCATAAAACGGTTTTCAAAAACGGTTTCTGTAATCATGCTTGTGCCGCTTGCACGAAGCAGAAGCGCCATCATTTGTGACTGCATATCAGTCGGGAAGCCCGGGTGAGGCATTGTTTTGATGTCAATCGGTTTAAGTTCTTTCGGGCCGATGACACGCAGACCTTCACCTTCATCCTTAATTGTTACACCCATCTCTTCCATTTTTGCAATTAAAGAGGTGAGGTGCTCAGGAACCGCTCCTTTTACTAATACGTTTCCTTCAGTGATTGCAGCAGCAACCATAAATGTGCCCGCTTCAATACGGTCAGGAATAATATGGTGTTTTACACCGTGAAGCTTTTCGACTCCTTCAATTTTGATGGTGCCGGTGCCAGCTCCGCGGATTTTTCCGCCCATGCCGTTGATATAGTTTGCTAAATCAACGATTTCGGGTTCTTTTGCCACGTTTTCCAGCGTTGTTGTTCCTTCAGCTAGAGCGGCTGCCATAATCAGGTTCTCTGTAGCTCCTACACTTGGGAAGTCCAGATAAATTTTTGCGCCTTGCAGTCGGCCTTTTACTTCAGCTTCAATGAAGCCATTACCGACTTTGATTTCTGCGCCCATTGCTTCAAAACCTTTTAAATGCTGATCAATCGGTCTGGAACCAATTGCGCATCCGCCCGGAAGTGCAACTCTTGCATGACCTGTACGCGCAAGAAGCGGCCCCATGACAAGCACAGACGCACGCATTTTACGAACATATTCAAAAGGTGCTTCAGTTTGCAAAGCGTATGAAGCATTTACAGTCACTTCATTATTTTCAAAATGCACATCTGCTCCTAAATGACGCAACACTTCGTTAATTGTATATACATCGGAGAGCGTAGGTACATCACAAATTACGCTTTTTTCTTCACTTGCTAATAAAGATGCAGCGATAACAGGTAAAACGGCATTTTTAGCGCCTTCAACTTTGACTGTGCCGTTTAACTTCTGACCGCCGCGGACGATGATTTTTTCCAAGGTATTCCCCTCCGCGTCCCTAAATTCTCTATATTAATATTCAGTCGTAACGATTGGTGTGCCAACCGTAACGGTATGTTTTCCGCCCATTCCTGCACTTCTAAGTGCAATTTGCAAATTCATTTTATGTTTCGAGGTCATAATGTACTCTTCCCACTCATCTGTAAACGCAGAAATAGAAACGAAATTTGGCTCAACTACATGTTCTACTGATCTTGCTTGAAATTCATTTAATAACTGATTTGCTTTTTTTTGCAAAACAATATTCATATTATCATCTAAGTGACCATTTAGACAAGTAAAAATAACTACTTTTTCTTGGAATATCCCAAGTGTCTCCCGTTCAAACTGTTCATATGTATCATTCCAGCTATCCGGTGTCTCTAGACTCATTTGCTCATATAATAAATACGAAGTTGGATTGTGTTTTTTGAGGGTTGTGACAAGCTGCAGTCTAAAAGAAGTACGATTTTTTTTGTCAGTATATGTGCCAATTGCCTTTATCATTTTATCTTCCCGTGCAATCACCCAATCATATTGACGATACTCTGATTTTAAACGTTGCACTTTTTGATAAAATTCTTTTTCGGTCAGTGACATGTTTTGTTTTGCATGCAATGTCCACTTATCTATTGACACATCTTGGCGTTCCATCCCCTCTGCCATTTGTGCTAACGGCGTTAATTCACTCGCATGAATGGTATGGAAAACAGCAATGACGAAGCTTAACATGACTGAAATGATAATAGCGTGGCTTACTTGTTTTTTCTTCATGTTCATCTCTCCCCCTTATCCCCAGTTTTACCGGAGGCAAGAGGCGCCATACGTAAAAATCTTCGTCAAAACTCGAGCTATTCGCTTCAACCCGCTTCTCCCAACCATTTAATGATAATAATGTTCAAAACCTATTAAAATAGATAGGGAAGCTGCTGTGAATAATTGAGATAATCTAAAAAGAAATTGGCAACGGCCGTTCCAATGGCAATTGTCAGCAAAATCATCAGGAGTCTTGCCTGCACGACTTTGCCTTTTTTGATTAACGGATCTATATTGACGGCTTGCAACGCCCACCAAGTCACTGCTATAAAAATCAGGTGAACGACAATGCCGATTGCAGCCTGCTGTTCCAATACACTCATCTATTACACTCCTTTCTCTGCGTTCATACCCTTTCTTATTATATAAGAAGCACAGATAAAGATGATACATTTTATACAGAACGGAATAATCAGCCAAATCTAGGGCTAATCCCCGCTTAAAGTGCGATTCTTTTACATGGTATACTTTATTGGAAAGGAGCTGGCAAATGTGAATCATTCTTTTTTTCAGCCTGAAAAGCAATATGGTGAGGACCTGCCAATTTTTGATCAGGAATGGGAAGCAATTGCATTCTATTATGATTATAGACAGTCACAGATTGAAGAACTGAATGAATTGTGTCAGTTTTTTAACATTTCTCTTACCTATACGAGAGAAAGCCTTGAAGAGCTTGAAAACCTTTATTTTCAAAGTATACAAGAGCTTTTGCTTGCTGATTGGAATCTTCCTATTGAAGAATTCGAGAAAATGATCAGTGTTTATCTTATAGATTGCGTGATTGCCCGCCATGAAGATGCTGAATGGGTTGTAAAACCTTATCCCTATAAAGACGGCGCTTATACACTTGGCTTTAGAAGACATCGCAAATCGTGGCATACAATGAATACCTGTGATGGTTTATACCTGCGCCAAAAAGAGGATCGCCCGCTGTTGTCGCTGTTTGATTCTCTTGTGCGTTCATAAAAAAATCCTTCTCATAAAGAGAAGGATTTTTTCTTATTTCCCTGCTACATCCAATCTGTTCAAAGCCCGCTGTAACGCAAGCTCAGCCCGACGAATGTCAGTATCATCTGATTGAGTATTCAAACGCTCCTGCGCCCGCTGGCGTGCAGCTTCAGCGCGCTCTTTATCGATGCCTTCTGCTGTCTCGGCAGCCTGGGCAAGGATGGTGACATGATCAGGACGGACTTCGACAAATCCGCCGCTGACGGCAACCATTTCAGTCTGCCCGTCTTTTTTCAGACGGACAGCGCCGATTTTAAGAGGAGCCACGGTTGGAATATGGCCTGGCAAAATACCGAGATCGCCGCTTTCGGCTCTCACACTCACCATTTCGATATCCGCATCGTATACTGGGCCGTCGGGAGTAACGATATTGACTTTAACGGTCTTCATGCTTTTACCCTCCTAGGACCAGATTAAACTTCTACACCCATTTCTTTTGCTTTCTCAACAACTTCTTCGATACGGCCTACAAGACGGAACGCATCTTCTGGAAGATGGTCGTATTTACCGGCTAAGATTTCTTTGAAGCCTTGTACCGTCTCTTTTACAGGCACGTAAGAACCTTTTTGTCCAGTGAACTGTTCAGCCACGTGGAAGTTCTGAGAAAGGAAGAACTGGATACGGCGTGCGCGGTGAACGACAAGTTTGTCTTCCTCGCCTAATTCATCCATACCGAGAATCGCAATGATATCTTGAAGCTCTTTGTAACGCTGAAGCGTTGACTGTACTTCACGTGCAACCGCATAATGCTCTTCTCCGACAATTTCAGGAGCAAGGGCGCGTGATGTAGATGCCAACGGATCAACCGCAGGGTAAATACCCATTTCAGTTAATTTACGCTCAAGGTTTGTTGTCGCATCCAAGTGAGCGAACGTTGTCGCCGGCGCCGGGTCAGTGTAGTCATCGGCAGGCACGTAGATCGCCTGGATAGATGTAACTGATCCAACGTTCGTAGACGTGATACGCTCTTGGAGCTGACCCATCTCAGTTGCAAGCGTCGGCTGATAACCAACCGCTGAAGGCATACGGCCAAGAAGGGCTGAAACCTCTGAACCCGCTTGTGTGAAACGGAAAATGTTATCGATGAAGAACAGTACGTCCTGTCCTTGTACATCACGGAAGTGCTCAGCCATTGTAAGGCCTGTCAAAGCAACACGCATACGTGCGCCCGGCGGCTCGTTCATTTGTCCGAATACCATGGCTGTTTTGTTGATTACACCAGAGTCACTCATTTCGTAGAAAAGGTCGTTCCCTTCACGAGTACGCTCTCCTACGCCGGCGAATACAGAGATACCGCCGTGCTCTTGCGCGATGTTGTTGATTAATTCCTGGATCAATACGGTTTTACCTACACCGGCACCACCGAACAATCCGATTTTACCGCCCTTAATGTAAGGAGCAAGCAAATCAACAACTTTAATACCTGTTTCAAGAATTTCAACTTCTGTTGAAAGCTGATCGAATGAAGGCGCCTGTCTGTGAATCGGATCCTTTTTCGCATCCGCAGGAACCGGCTCATTCAAATCAATATTTTCTCCGAGAACGTTAAATACACGTCCAAGTGTTACATCACCAACCGGTACTGAGATTGGCGCTCCTGTATCTACAGCTTCCATACCGCGCTGAACACCATCCGTAGATGCCATTGCGATTGTACGGACTGTATCATCACCTAAATGAAGAGCGACCTCAAGCGTCAAATCAATACCTACTTCGTTTTCACTTGCAGCTGGCTGTGAAATTTTAATCGCATTATAAATTTCAGGCAAGTGACCGTCTTCAAAACGCACGTCGACGACCGGTCCTAATACCTGGCTAACGCGTCCTTTCTTCATCGCTATCCCTCCTGACAAAATCTTTCTATTCTAAAGCGGCTGCTCCGCCGACAATTTCCGTAATTTCTTGTGTGATGGCTGCTTGGCGAGCGCGGTTGTAAGAGAGCGAAAGTGAATCGATAAGTTCCTTCGCGTTGTCTGTCGCATTTTTCATCGCCGTCATTCTTGCAGCGTGCTCACTTGCTTTACTGTCAAGAAGCGCACCGAAGATTAAGCTTTCTGCATATTGAGGAAGCAAAACCTCCAGAACCTCCTCTTCAGATGGTTCAAATTCATAAGACGCCGTTCTTTTTCCGCCGCCGCTGCCCAAATCAGATAACGGCAGAAGTTTTTTCTCCTTTACTTCTTGAGTTATGGCGCTGACAAAATGGTTATAAACAAGGTGCAATTCATCAAACGCACCGTCTATAAACATTTGGATCGTTTGACGGGCAAGATCTTTAATTTCTGTAAACGTTACTTCATCCCCAAGTCCTGTTAACTCGGAAATGATCGGAATCTCACGTTTTTTAAAGAAATCACGGCCCACTCTTCCGATGGCAATCACCGCATACTCATCCTTAGACTGATGGCGTTCTTGCATGGCCTGATAAGCACTCCGTAAAACCGAACTGTTAAAAGCGCCGGCAAGACCGCGGTCAGACGTAATGACAAGGTATGCCGTTTTTTTCACTTCTCTGCTGAGAAGCATCGGGTGCTTCACGTTGCCGGAAACTCTTCCGACGTTTGACACAACCTCTTGGATTTTATCCATATATGGCACAAATGATTTTGCATTGTTTTCAGCACGATTCAGCTTAGCTGCAGATACCATCTGCATGGCTTTTGTAATCTGACTTGTTTTTTTCGTTGACGTGATCCTTGACTTAATATCGCGTAATGAGGCCAAAGATTTCACCACCTTTTCTCTTCATCTGCGTAAAAAGAGAGAAAAAGAGAACCTTTTTCTCTCATCAGCATTCGAGTTAGTTGCTTGGTGCAAATGTGCGTTTGAAGCCTTCGAGTGCAGCTTTGAAGTCTTCATCAGCAGGAAGGTTTCCTGTTTTCGCAATTCCGTCAAGCAGGTCTTTATGGTTTTGGTCAAGGTACATGTAGTACTCTTCTTCAAAACGTCTGATATCCGCCACAGGAATATCATCGAGATATCCTTTTGTCAGCGCATAAAGAATGGCTACTTGCTTTTCAACCGGAAGCGGCTTGTTCAGATCCTGCTTCAGCACTTCAACTGTACGCGCACCGCGGTTCAGTTTTGCCTGAGTCGCTTGGTCGAGGTCAGAACCGAATTGAGCGAATGCTTCCAGCTCACGGTATGACGCAAGGTCAAGACGCAAAGTACCTGATACTTTTTTCATCGCTTTGATTTGCGCTGAGCCGCCGACACGGGATACAGACAATCCGGCGTTGATCGCTGGACGTACGCCTGAGAAGAACAAATCAGATTGCAGGAAGATCTGTCCGTCAGTGATGGAAATGACGTTCGTCGGAATATAAGCAGAGATATCTCCGGCTTGTGTTTCTACGAACGGCAGAGCTGTAATTGATCCTGCGCCTTTCGCGTCGCTAAGCTTTGCTGCACGCTCAAGCAGACGGGAATGAAGATAGAATACATCCCCAGGGAACGCTTCACGGCCTGGCGGACGGCGAAGAAGCAAGGACAGCTCACGGTAAGCAGCCGCTTGTTTAGAAAGATCATCGTATACAACAAGAACGTGCTTGCCGCTGTACATAAATTCTTCTGCCATTGTAACCCCAGCATACGGTGCCAGGTACAGAAGCGGTGCCGGCTGTGACGCAGACGCCGTTACAACAATTGTATAATCAAGCGCGCCGTGTTTACGCAATGTTTCTACTACGCCGCGGACTGTTGATTCTTTTTGACCGATCGCAACATATACGCAGATCATGTCTTGGTCTTTTTGGTTCAGGATCGCATCGATCGCAACAGATGTTTTACCTGTTTGACGGTCACCGATGATCAGCTCACGCTGGCCGCGGCCGATTGGAATCAGTGCATCAATTGCTTTGATACCGGTTTGAAGCGGTTCATGAACGGATTTACGGTCCATAACGCCTGGTGCAGGGCTTTCAATCGGGCGAGTTTTGCTTGTAAGGATCGGGCCAAGTCCGTCTACCGGCTGGCCTAACGGATTTACAATACGGCCGATTAACTCTTCACCAACAGGAACCTCCATGATGCGGCCTGTTCTTTTTACTTCGTCTCCCTCACGGATCTCACTGAAAGGTCCTAAGATGACGATACCTACGTTTGATTCTTCAAGGTTTTGAGCCATACCCAAAACACCGTTTGAAAATTCGACAAGTTCACCGGCCATACAGTTGTCAAGGCCGTGCACACGAGCAATACCGTCACCGACTTGGATGACTGTACCTACGTCTTGAACTTCAATATCAGATTGATAATTTTGTATTTGCTGTTTTATCAGCGTGCTAATCTCTTCAGCTTTGATGCTCACTTAGGTTTCACCCCTTCTATCGATTTTCCCCGGCTAATTGACGTTCAATGCGCTGAAGCTTCCCGCTTACGCTGCCGTCATAAATCCGGTTTCCAATGCGGACTTTAATGCCGCCTATTAAATCCGTCTGCACTTCATTTCTGATTCTCAGTGAAGCGACTCCGGCTTTTTTGGCAAACACTTGTGATAATGGTAAAATTTCCGCATCCGTCAGCGGTTTCACTGAATATACGATTGCGTCTTCTGTTTGACGGGCCTCGTTTGCGAGTTTGATAAACTCATCTGTGAGCTCAGGCACAATCGCGGCACGATGGCGGTCAATCAAAAGAAAAATCGTATTAAGGACGGGCTGTGACAAAGAGCCAAATGCATTTTGAATCAGCTCTTTTTTCTTCGCAGCCGGCACCTTCGGATGGTTCAACACATCATTAAGCGCTTTTTCATTTTGAAATACTTGTTTTACAACAGTTAGCTCTTCTTCTACTTGATTCAGCTGAGCGGACTCATTGGCTATATCAAAAAGAGCTGATGCATATCGTTTAGAGACAGCTGATCCACTCATCGGCTTTCTCCTACCTCTTTAAGATAGTCCTGGATCAATTTCTCTTGAGCTTGTTCATCCAGTTCTTTTTCGATCACTTTCGACGCAATCATGACAGAAAGAGACGCTACTTGCTCACGGAGAGCAGAAACCGCCTGTTCTTTTTCCTTCACGATTTCAGTTCTTGCTGCTTCTTTCAGACGTTCAGATTCTGCACGTGCAGCCTGAATAATCTCTTCTTTTTGCTTCTCTCCCAGTTTCTTTGCGTTTTCGATAAGAGTTTGGGATTCCTGTCTTGCTTCTTTTAAAAGAACGCGCTGCTCTTCAATCAGCTGCTGCGCTTCTTTATTTTTTTCTTCAGCAGACGTAATTTCTCCAGCGATGTGGTCTTCACGCTGTTTCATTATGTTTAATAGCGGCCCTAAAGCGTATTTCTTCAGAAGCGCTAATAAGATTAACATAGCTAACAGTTGGAACAGGATATCTCCGCCGTTAAACGACAATCCTAGTTCAAGTGGTAATTGAGACATCTACTACGGCAACTCCCTTCTGCAGGTTTTTCTTTGCTGATCCAGCAGCCGCACTTGTCTCTTTTCAGCCGGCAAGGCGGGGTGCTTATCAGACATAAAGCAATGGCGAAGGTTCTCTTGGAATGATCTTCGCCATTTTTAGTTCATATAAGGCTTTTATGCTTAGCCAAAGAACGCTAAGAATGCGATAACGACAGCGATAATAGGAAGGGCTTCAACTAATGCGATACCCATGAACATAAGAGTTCTCAGTTCTTTACCTGCTTCCGGCTGACGGGCAATCCCCTCTACCGTACGTGAAACAATCAAACCGTTACCAATACCTGCACCAAGTGCGCCTAAACCAATTGCAATCGCAGCTGCTATTAAATTCATGAAAAAGTTCCTCCTTTAAAATGTTATCCGTTTGGATATAATGTTTTAATGATCATGACTGATTTTATGAGACATGTACACCATCGTCAGCATTGTAAAGATAAATGCCTGGATAGCACCAATAAATAAACTGAATGCTTGCCATGCCAGCATCGGCAGAATGGCACCGATTGTACCGACAAGACCGAGAGCCACGCTTTGCGAATAATGGCTTGTTGCTAATCCCGCAAGCAGGCCGAGAAGAATCTCACCGGCGAAGATGTTACCATACAGCCGCAAACCTAGAGTCAGCGTATTCGCAAACTCTTCGATGATTTTCATCGGGAGCATGAATGGAACAGGTCTTAAATAGTCTTTGGAATATTCCTTGAGCCCTTTCATCTTCACACCATAGTAGTGGGTTAAAGCAACAACCATCACGGCTAGCGTTAATGTAATGGCAGGATCGGCTGTCGGAGACTTCCACCAGAGCTCATGTCCGATTGTAATAGAGAACGGCAGCCCCAGCATATTCGACACAAATATGTACATCAGCAATGTGACACCAAGTGCCAAGAAGTTAGCCCCTGTTTTTAAATCCATTGTACTGCCAATAATATTGCGGACGAAATCAACAATCCATTCCATAAAGTTCTGGGCTTTTCCGGGACGGATCGAAAGCGTTCTTGTCGTCAATATAGCAATCAATAAAACAATCACACTCGCCACAGTAATCATCAGAATGTTTGTCAGATTAAAAGTAAGACCTAGAAATTCTATAGTTCTGTAACCATGATTCAAAGGGTTTTCACCTCTCTTCCATTGATGAACGTTTAAGCTGGATAAAGGAATCTATCATAATGACAGGGTATATTGTCATTAATCCAATAACTGTACTTGCCATATGAAAATATTCGGGATTTTTATAGGCAACAGCCACAGCAAGAATCGCATTGCACCACCGCGCTGCGCTCCCGAGAGATCGTATGGACTTTCCTTTCTCAACAGCTCTGTCAAAAGCATTCATTCTCCTGACGAGCAGTAAAAAATTAAACAAACTGAAAACAGTTCCCAGAATAAGGCCTAAAAAAACGGTTTTATACGCTGTTAAACCATAACCCAGTACATACACTGCCAAAATGAACAATAAATATTTGCGTTGTCTGCTAAATGTAAGCTTGGGATCGTCCATCAATTATCTGTCTCCTGATGAAAAAATAATGTATAGCTTGGATACGGCAAAAATCAGCGGTTAACCCTTAGTAGAAGACCTTTTTTGACCGGCAAAACGGGCCTGTTCGAAAAAATCATTCATCCGCAAGCCTTGCAGGGATGCTGTTTCATTCGCTTAAATAAATCCTCATAATACGGGTTTGCTGAGAGGATTTACATTGAGGATGAGGACTATAATGAAAGCTATGAAAACCTTCTCATAATACCCTCGTTTAGCATACAATAGCCCCTAACATGTGTCAATCTGTTTAAAGTTAAAAAACTTTTTATACTTTACGTCTCCACAGAATGTTCACATTTTCACCTATAATTGTATACAGATTCACCGAATAGCAAAAAACTGGATAAAAAAATGAAACCCCCTTTTGGGGATTTCATTTTTTATTTTGTTCCAAACATGCGGTCACCCGCATCTCCGAGACCTGGAACAATATAACCTTTTTCGTTTAATTTTTCATCTAGCGCCGCAATGTAAATATCAACGTCCGAATGATGCTTCTGCAATTCTTCCACACCCTCCGGCGCTGCTACAAGACACATGAAACGTATATTTTTCGCACCGCGTTTTTTAAGGCTGTGAATGGCTTCAACTGCGGAACCGCCTGTAGCGAGCATCGGGTCAACCACGATGAATTCACGCTCTTCCACATCAGAAGGAAGCTTGACATAGTATTCCACGGGTTTTAAGGTTTCTGGATCACGGTAAAGGCCGACATGTCCCACTTTTGCCGCAGGAATCAGCTTTAAAATGCCGTCAACCATTCCCAGTCCTGCTCTGAGGATAGGAACCACTCCGAGTTTTTTCCCCGAGATGACTTTCGATTTCGCAGCCTGAACCGGTGTATTGATATCCACTTCTTCCAGAGGAAGATCGCGGGTAATTTCAAATGCCATGAGTGTAGCCACTTCATCTACTAACTCTCTAAAATCCTTCGTACCTGTATTTTCATTCCGTATATATGTCAGCTTGTGCTGAATTAAAGGATGATCAAATACATAAACCTTTCCCATACTGTGTTTCAGCTCCTTTTTTATTGTCCCATCAACAATTACACACTTCTATTGATTCTACAAAAAAAGACATTGAGTTTCAAGAACATCGTCAAAAAACCCGCCGGGCATAAGCCCAAGCGGGTTTTAGGATCTTAATAATCTAATTCTTTATATAAAGGAAACTTATCAGTCAGAGCAGCTACACGCTGTCTTGCTTCTTCAAGTTTTCCTTCATCTTCGTGGTTTTTCAATGCAAGCGCAATGATAGCACCGACTTCTTCTAATGCGTCTCCGTCAAAACCGCGGCTAGTTACAGCAGCTGTACCAAGACGGATGCCGCTTGTTACGAAAGGTTTTTCAGGATCATATGGAATCGCGTTTTTGTTAGACGTAATACCGATTTCATCAAGTACATGCTCCGCAACCTTACCAGTCAGTCCGAGCGAACGAAGGTCAACAAGGATAAGGTGGTTGTCTGTTCCGCCTGAAACGAGCTGGATACCCTCTTTCGTTAAGGCTTCAGCCAGACGCTTCGCATTTGAAATGACGTTTTGTGCATATGTTTTGAAATCGTCCTGCAATACTTCACCGAATGAAACAGCTTTTGCGGCAATAACGTGCATTAGCGGGCCGCCTTGAATTCCAGGGAAGATCGATTTATCAATTTTCTTGCCAAACTCTTCACGGCAAAGGATCATACCGCCGCGAGGACCGCGAAGTGTTTTATGTGTTGTTGTTGTAACGAAATCAGCGTAAGGAACCGGGTTTGGATGAAGGCCTGCCGCAACAAGTCCTGCGATATGTGCCATATCCACCATGAAGTAAGCGCCGACTTCATCAGCAATTTCACGGAACTTCTTAAAGTCGATTGTACGAGGATACGCACTTGCTCCTGCTACGATAAGCTTCGGTTTATGAGCGAGGGCTTTTTCACGCACGTCATCGTAATCAATATATTGAGTTTCTTTATCTACGCCGTACTCAACAAAGTTATATTGAACACCGCTGAAGTTGACTGGGCTTCCGTGTGTTAAATGGCCGCCGTGGGAGAGGTTCATCCCAAGTACAGTATCGCCTTGCTCCAAAATCGTGAAGTACACTGCCATGTTTGCTTGTGCGCCTGAATGAGGCTGAACGTTTACATGCTCCGCTCCAAAGATTTCCTTCGCGCGGTCACGAGCGATATCTTCAACGACATCGACGTGCTCGCATCCGCCGTAGTAGCGTTTGCCCGGATATCCTTCTGCGTATTTATTTGTCAAAACAGATCCTTGTGCTTCCATAACCGCTTCACTTACAAAGTTCTCAGAAGCAATCAATTCGATCTTAGTCTGTTGGCGTTCACGCTCATTTTTAATGGCGTTAAACACTTGTTCGTCTTGCGCAGGTAAATGTTTCATCAGCGAGATCCTCTCCTATCCGTATCCTGTTCTTTGTTTTTACCATCACTATTGTACATGGTTTTTAAGGCCGATGTAAAAGATTATTTTTAAAAAATCTAAATTTTTATTGGTAAAAACGAATATTAATAACTTAAATTTAATTTAAAGTTCGGAATTTATTCCACTGTCTTAAAATAAAAGAAAAGACTGGCTATGCAGTCCTTTCATTCGCACTCATAAACCGCCCGCACTCCGCCGATTAGTTTCGGCCGTGTACGCGCCAATGTCACATGAGCTGAACCGAGGCTGTTTTGAGAGACACGCACAGGGACAGCCACCGGCTTCAGATGCATGCCGATAAACGTATCGCCTATATCAATTCCGGCGTCAGCCTGAATGGTTTCAACAAGAACAGGAGACTTCATCTGCTTAAACGCATAAGACGCCATCGCGCCGCCCGCTTTTGGAACGGGCACGGCAGAAACGGTTGGAAGCCTGAACAGCTTGGCTGTTTCTGCTTCGACGACAAGCGCTCTGTTCAAATGCTCGCAGCATTGAAACGCCAAATGGATTCCCGTTTTTTCCCGAAGCTCGGCAAGTCCGCTGTAGATGCTTTCAGCGATATCTACACTGCCCGATGTTCCGATCCGGCTGCCGGCCACTTCGCTCGTGCTGCATCCAAGGACGAAGAGCTGATCTTGTTTCAATTCCGCTTGGTCCTGAAACTCAGACAGCATCGTCTTCCACGTTTGTTTCAACTCATTCATTAAACAGCACCCCTACAGGTTTTTCTCTTCATAATCTGAGATTTTTCCAATACGCGTTTGGTGTCTTCCCCCGGTAAACTCAGTGGTCAGCCAGATTTTTGCGATTTCCCGAGCCAAACCAGGTCCGATCACCCGTTCACCCATCGCAAGGATGTTTGTGTCATTATGCTCCCTCGTCGCCTTCGCGCTGAAGGTATCGTGCGCCAGCGCGCAGCGAATCCCTTTTACTTTATTAGCGGAAATGCTCATGCCGATGCCTGTCCCGCAAATTAAAATGCCTCTGTCAACTTCGCCGCTAACCACTTTTTCGGCCACCGGAAAAGCATAATCCGGATAATCGACAGAGCCGCTGCCGCAGTCACAGCCCATATCAATATATTCAATTTGCAATTCGTCCATTAACTCTTTGATTTCATTTCGAATGTGAACGCCGCCATGATCCGATGCAATGGCTACTTTCATCTGCTTTTCCTCCCAGCGTGTGTGATGCGGCCCGCCCGCTTTATTGACCGCGCAGCCTGTCCGCTCTTTGATTCACACCATATGATGTGCTTTTCACTATATTCTACTCCTTCACGCAGGATTTGCAAATGACCTGTTTGCAGATTTTCTGACAACTTATCTGCGGTCTTTTTTCAGCTGTTTTGCCAGCTGCCGAAGAAGCTCTTCAAGCTCATCTCGCGTTTGTTTATAGATGTCAATTGAGCCGCCGAACGGATCGATGACATCACCATGGCTGCCTGTGACATATTCTTTTAACGTAAACACTTTATCACGATAACGTCCAAATTGGCTGGCAATGATCTGTTTGTGCTGATGGGTCATAGCCAGAACCAAATCAGCGGATTCCATATGTTCTTCAGTTAATGGAGAAGACACATGATTAAGGGCAATGTGTTTTTCAAACAGCGCTTCGACTGCATGAGGCGTCGCTTTCCCATTTGGCGAAGCAAACACGCCTGCCGAGCGGACATTGACATTCAGCCCTTCCATTTCTGCAATTGATTTAAAAAGCGCCTCAGCCATTGGGCTGCGGCACGTATTTCCAGTACAGACAAAAATAATATCCATGTCAGTCACCCCTTATTTTTCTCTATTATATATGAAGAAAAAAGAAACGGCGACTTCGTTTCTTTTATTGGTATATTAAATTGGCAAAAGCAACTTTAGTCCAAACACGATTAATATGATGCCCCCGAGCGCTTCGCTGTATGTGCCAAGCCAAGACTGCACTTGTTTTCCGACCAGCAGGCCCAGCCATGTCAACATCATGCTGAACAGCCCGAACAGGGTAATTGTGAGGAGTGGATGCGAGCCGTATATCCCCAAGCTCAAGCCGACGGAAAAGCTGTCAAGGCTGACGCCGATGGCAAACAGCAATAAGCCCGGCCCTGCCGGTGACATAAATCGTTCTTCTGACTGTTTAAAAGAGGCCATAAGCATTTGAACCCCAAGAACAAAAAGCAGCGCCCCACCGATATAAACCGCTAACACGCCGAGGAGCCCTGACAGCATGTTACCGGCCGCCATCCCTGCGAGAGGCATGATGACGTGAAAGAGGCCGATGATGAAACCAATATAGAATATCTGCTTCTTTCTAAGTTTGACCATGCCCATTCCAAGGCCGACAGAAAAAGCATCCATCCCTAAAGCAAACGCCATGATGCTTAATGTAATCAGTTCGCCTATAAACAAATCCGACATACATAAATAACCCCCTTGGACACGCCCGCTTTTTTAGCCTATGCGTGTCCAAAAGGGGTTAGAACTTCTGACTTTGTCAGCGAATCACTCTTCCTCCGGCTGCTTTCATCAGCCTGTTCATAATGGCGAGGCCGACACCTGTGTCCGGAAAGGATTCCGAGATAATGAAATCCACCTGATTCTCATCAAAACTGCGCAAAGCATCATACAGCCCTGCCGCAACAGTCTCAAGCTGAGCACGTCTTCCGCAGCTCTTCACATAATCAGCGGAATAAACGCCCGCGTTTTCTTCTGTCGTCAGGACGCCGACCCGTCTTCCGCCCTGTTGATATTCTTGAATGAGGTGCTGAATGCGCTCTGGGCTGCCTTCGCAAATGGCAAGCGGGGCTGTCGGCGCATAATGTGTATATTTCATCCCTGGAGAAATCGGCTTCTCGTTTTGGTCGCTGAGCCCTTTATCCACATGGATCGGCCCGATCACCGCTTCAATTTGTTCCTTCGTAATGCCGCCCGGACGCAGAAGAACAGGGATGTCGTCCGCACATGAAAGCACAGTTGATTCGACCCCGATTCCGGTGGGGCCTCCATTCATAATGCCGGCTATGCGGCCATCCAAGTCGTGAGCCACATGCTCCGCTTTTGTGGGACTTGGCTTGCCTGAAAGATTGGCGCTCGGTGCTGCAATCGGCAGTCCCGATTCGCGAATCAATGCAAGGGCAAGCGGATGATCCGGCATTCTAATGGCAACCGTTTCAAGACCTGCCGTTACACGAGGTGAAAGCGCACCAGGTTTACAAGGCAGAATGAGCGTAAGTGCTCCCGGCCAAAACCGTTTCATCAATGTTTTCGCCTTTTCTGGCGCCGGGCCCGTTAAATCCTCAAGCTGGCTGATATCCGCAATGTGGACAATCAGGGGATTATCGCTCGGCCGCCCTTTCGCCTCATATATTTTTTTGACGGCATCCGTATTTTTTGCGTTTGCGCCTAGGCCATATACTGTTTCTGTCGGAAAGGCAATGACCTCATTTTCTCGGAGCAAAGCGGCTGCTTGTGCAATTTGTGGATCATTTGTGGATAACTCGTCAGTTACATCCACAAACCATCTTTTCGTTTTCATTTCTGACCAAACTCCTTATTCACAACAATAAAACGATTGTTTTACGCGTGTAATCCTTTTGAAAGTATAAAAGATGTCCTGTAATAAAACAAGCGTTATCCACAAATTGTGGACAACGCTAATAAAGAAGTGGATAAGTATGTGTATAAACTGCACTTATCCAGACGCTTTTTTCATCAAAACGGCTCCTTCTGTTTGCCGCGATTCACAGAAGTGATCAGAAGAAAACAGCTCCTCCGGTACACTCTCAGCTCTTTCAAAACCCATGGCCGTCAGAAAGTCCGCAGAGGAATGCTGATTTGCTACTAGGTACACGGTTTTGATCTGATGCTTTTCGCACAGCACCTCCATGCTTTGAAAAAGCGTGACGATATGGCCTTGGTGAAGCTTGTCCGATATGACAAGTGATCGCAGCAGCCCCTGGTCACAGCTTATTTTTTCAATACCGAGGCATCCGGCAATGTTTTTCTCACTGTCCTCCAGCATAAGAAATTGAGTGAAGCCTTCTTTCACGCCTTCATAGCTGGTTTTTGCCTGTTTTAAAAATGCCTCGAGCACATCTCCGTCTTTTTCCCTTGCCACCCGCAGTTGATAAAACATCCGTTCACCCCGTTTTTGCGTTCTTTCTTCCAATCTATGAGGCAAATCTATTTTTAGACCAGATGATTAGGAAAAAAGGTCGGAAATCCATTCGACTAAAAAGAATTTCACTTCTGTGCCGTCTTCTTTTTCTTCGTTCTCTTCTTTTTTGGCTTTTTCCGCTTTAGCGGTTACGTCCTCAAGCACTTTTTCAGTCTGCTTTTTTGAGGCTTCTTTATCTTCTTGTTCTTTGACGGCTTCCCCGTTAGAAAAATCGAGAAAGCAGAGGGGCGGGAACAGCACACACCACCAGTTGGCGCCGTCTCCGTTTCCAAGCGTAATCAAAATCGCTTCATACTCACCAGCGGGATATACCATGTTGCCGTAAAGCTTTGTCGGAAATGAAATTTTGTCAAAATCAACGGATATCGACTGATTCGCTCCTTCTTTCTCCATTGTTTCCTTTGCAATTGCTTTGATTTCAGGCAGCTTTGAACGAATCACGCGACGCGCTTCTTCAATAGAAGTAATATCCTTTACCCAAGTTGTGATTTCTTTATTCACCGCGTCTCTTATATGACGTTTTAATTGCTGATCTTGGTCACTATCGCTATTTGCCAATATTCTCAAACGAATCGCCTGATCCGGTATGACCACCGGCTGATTTTCCGATTTCTGTGCCGTCTCTTCTTTTGCCAGCCCTACGAGCGCTCCAGATAGTAAAAGAAAGATATATATACAAATGATTACTGTTTTTTTCATCGGTCCCCACCGTTCCTCTCCGTGCTTTGTTTCTAGACCTATTATGGACAAGGAGAGCCGGGGGTAAACGTGCAGGGTGAAAAAAATCTAGCAAGCTGTTAATCTTATTTATGGTACGATAGTGTTTTAGGAGGTTTAAGATGAAATACAATTATACAGTGCTTTTATCAGCATTCACGATGTCCGTTCTTTATTCAGTAATTTATATTCATTCATTTATCATTGCCGCTCTCATCACAATGGCATTTTATTTTCTGTTTCCTTATTTGATCTTCGCACTGCCGCTTCAAATCATGATGAATAAAAAGCCGAAACGGTTCAGCCCTTTGTATCTGCTGTATTACCTTGCCGCTGCTTTTATTGCCAACGCGATCATTTTCGGCGTGCTTCAGCCTTCGGGACAATCTTTGTTTCAAAATACAGCCTTCTATCTTTTTGCTGTATTAACAGCTCTTATCTATTGGATATGGGACTCTGTTTTACTGCAAAAAAAGGAAGCCTAAGAGGCTTCCTTTTTTATTAAAACAAAATCGTCAGCAAATAACATAGAATGGAAGGTATCGCCGCAACAAAGAAAGCGGCCGCCATTTTCATGCGAGATGTACGGCCTTCTTTGGTTTCTGAATGGTAGTTTGCCCGCTGATCGCTTCCGCTTACAGCCAAACCCGATGTAATGATCGCGAGCCCCACTAAAACGAGAGACGCAACGCCAAAAATCGCTTCATATGAAAGAGACTGCGGAAAAATGGTGCCAATCATACTCTCAATCGCAATGAGCAGGATTCCTGCTGTCAGGGCCTTTTTCATGTTTACATCCCCTTTGCTGGTGTTAAACAGCTTGATCCATCCACTCGCCAGCAAGCTGCTTATTTATTTTTATGAATCAGAGCGCATATGGTTCTGTCTTTTCCATTAATATCTTTCAGCACTTCCACTTCCGCTCCCTTAAACGCCTTGAGGATCAGGTCTTTGACCGCCGCTCCCTGTTTCCATCCGATTTCAAAAACGACAAATACTTTATCCTTCATGACAAGCGGAATGTCTTCCATAAACCGCTTATAAAATTTCAGCCCGTCTCCGCCATCGGTGAGAGCGTGCAGCGGCTCATGAAAACGGACAATTTCCGATAGATCAGCCATTTCTTCCTCTGAAATATATGGCGGGTTTGAGACAATGATATCCGCTTTTTTTCCCGCCTTAATAAAAGGCTCAAGCAGATCGCCCTGATAAAAGCGTACATTCACTCCGAGTTTTTCTGCATTGGCAGAGGCGACTTGCAGCGCCTCTTTTGAAATATCGACCGCCGACACAGAAAAGCTTTGGTTTTCAAGCGCAAGCGTGACGGCTATTGCGCCGCTCCCTGTACCAACGTCAACAACTTCGAGCTTGCCGTCTTCAGAAAAGACACTCCGATATTTTTCAAGCAAATGAAAGACAACTTCTTCAGTTTCCGGCCGCGGGATCAGCACATCATCATTCACCATAAATTCCCGTCCATAAAAAAACTCTTTTCCTATAATGTATTGAACCGGCACGCCCTCTTTATGCATCTCAACGTGACGCTTAAAGCGATACAGTTCGTCTTCACCAATCGGTTCCTGTAAGCTTGCGAGCAGTTTGCTTCTCTCCATTCCGGTATCATAAAGCAATAGGAGCTCGGCAGCATTTTCTTCTCTTCCCGCTTCGGTTAAATAAGAAGAAGCCCATTTCAGGGCTTCGAATATCGTCTTCATCTTAACCTTCCGACTGCTGAAGCTTGCTTGCCTGATCTTCAACAATCAGCGCTTCAACCACTTCGTCAAGTTTTCCTTCAAGAATCTGATCAAGCTTTTGAATCGTCAAACCGATTCTGTGATCCGTCACACGGTTTTGCGGGAAGTTGTATGTGCGGATACGTTCAGAGCGGTCACCAGATCCGACTGCTGATTTCCGTGTTTGATCATATTCAGCCTGGGCTTCCTGCTGAAATTTATCATAGATTCTGGCACGGAGAACCTTCATTGCTTTTTCTTTGTTCTTAATTTGAGATTTTTCATCCTGGCATGATACAACAACACCTGTCGGCAAGTGAGTCAGACGAACCGCAGACATTGTTGTGTTAACGCTTTGTCCGCCCGGTCCGCTTGAAGCAAACGTATCGACACGGATATCCTTCTCATGGATGTCAACCTCTACCTCTTCTGCCTCAGGAAGACATGCTACTGTTGCAGTGGATGTATGGATGCGTCCGCCTGATTCTGTTTCCGGAACACGCTGTACGCGGTGGGCGCCGTTTTCATATTTGAGTTTAGAATACGCGCCGCTTCCCGTAATCATAAAGATGATCTCTTTGTAGCCGCCTGTTCCGGTTACATTCGCTTCCATGACCTCTGTCTTCCAGCCCTGAAGCTCGGCATAACGGGAATACATTCTGTACAGGTTGCCCGCGAATAAAGCGGCTTCCTCGCCTCCCGCGGCTCCGCGGATCTCCATAATAACGTTTTTATCATCATTAGGATCTTTCGGGATCAAGAGCACTTTCAGGCGTTCGGACAGTGTTTCCGTTTCCTTCTGAAGTTCAGAAATCTCTTCCTTCACCATGTCGCGCATCTCAGCATCCAGCTTCTCTTCAAGCATCGCTTTTGCATCAGCCAGCTGTTCTGACGCATCTCTGTATTGTCTATATACGTCAACTGTTTCTTGTATATCAGATTGCTCTTTTGAATATTCTCTTAGCTTTTTCGGATCGTTGACTACTTCTGGATCGCTTAAAAGCTCATTTAATTTCTCGTATCGTTCTTCAATTGATTTTAAACGGTCTAACACGGTCTTCACCTCTGTTTTCCTGTGCGTAACATTCTCATTATAGTATAGTGATTAACCCCAGTCAAAAGCATTTCAATCCCAGCTGGAAAAGCTCCCTCTGCTATACTGGAATTCGAGGAGGGATGATGTTGCTGAAATCCATACATCATATTGCAATCATATGTTCAGATTACGAAAAGTCGAAAGCTTTCTACGTACATAAGCTTGGTTTTCAGGTGATTCAAGAAACGTACCGCGAAGAGCGCGGCTCCTATAAGCTTGATTTGTCGCTTAACGGCTCGTATGTCATTGAGCTGTTCTCGTTTCCCGATCCACCCGAACGACAAACCCGGCCTGAAGCCGCAGGCCTGCGCCACCTCGCCTTTACAGTCGGCAGCTTGGATAAAGCGGTTCAGGAGCTTCATGAAAAAGGAATCGAAACAGAGCCAATCAGAACAGATCCGCTGACCGGCAAGCGTTTCACCTTCTTTTTTGATCCTGACCGACTTCCATTAGAACTGTATGAACAATAACAGTTTTTGAAGAAAAAAAGGAGATACCCACTTTCTTTGCCGAATCTTTTCTTGTTTTGTCTAACGGGAAGGGAACCTCATTCTATGGTCGAATACCTAGCTTAAAAGGAGGTATGGGATCATGAATACAAATATGGTAGCAAGTGAACTCGGCGTCTCCGCAAAAACGGTGCAGCGGTGGGTAAAGCAGCTGAATCTTCCGGCCGAACGCAATGAGCTCGGACACTATTCGTTCTCGGCAGAAGACGTGAAGGTTCTAAAATCCGTTCAAAAACAAATCTCTGAAGGCACGGCGATTCAGGATATTCATCTGCCGAAAAGCGCTAAAAAGCGCACAGGCTTCCTTGTCCAAAAAACAAATAGCGACACAGAACGAAGAATCGAGCAGCTTGAACAAAAGCTGGACAGCCTTTTACAGCAAAGGCAGGACGAAAGCGAATTGATGGCAAGGTTGTCGGAACTGGAACGCCAGCTGAAACAAAAAGCCGATGAAGGTGTATCTTACCAGCTGCTTCAGCACCGCAGAGAAATCGATGATATTCTTGCAGATCTGCAATCACTGACCTCACAAATGAAAGAATTCACCGCTCAGCCGACCCCCGAGACCGCTGCTGCTTCTGAAACAACCAAAACAAGAAAAAAACCGCTGCTGTCACTGTTCAAATTTCAAACCTAAAGCAAAAAGCTCCCGTAAAGGGAGCTTTTTTTGTTACGCAGTAAGCGCGATAATGATTGGAAGTGAAATCAATGACAGAATCGCACTGACCACAAACGCAGTTGCAGTTTCTTCTTCTTGTTTCTCGAAACGAGTCGCAATCATGGCTGCAACGGCAGAACCAGGGAATGCAACAAGAAGGATTGCTTTTGTTGTTTGGTCAGCCGGAAGTCCGATAGCAAGAGCAATCAAGAACATTAATGCAGGCTGAACCGCAACTTTTAGTAACGCAATACCGATAGCCGGCATACTGAGTTTAATTTTACGAATACCAACGGTAACACCGACAGCAAAGAGAGCAACACCAGATGTTGTGCTTCCAAGCTGATCAAGCATTTTAACACCCAGCTCAGGAAGAGTGAAATTGAAAACCAGCACCAAGATCATACTGATTAACGGAGCAGCTGCAAGCGGCTCACAAAGACCATGCAGGATTGATTTTCCTGTCATCTTCCAGAAGCTGTCGCCACTCTCTTCGTTTTTCTTAGAAGACTCACCAACAGTAGCGATAATGATCGCGAGCGGATCAAGAATCGCGTTAACCACGATACCTGTGACCGCGATCGGAATCGCAACTTCATTCGCTCCGAATAAGCTTCCCAATACCGGGATACCCATAAATGCGAATGTCGGCTGTGCAGAGTTCAAAGAAAATACAGATGAGTTCGTTAAATCATACTTGAATATAAATCTGCAAACCAAAAGAATGATGATATAGAAACCAACAATCCCAATAATTAAAGAAATCATTAAAGGTACTTGTGATAAAAATTCACTTCTGGAAGTTGTCAAAATACCAGCGATAAAGTGAGCTGGAAGTGCGTATTTCGTTACTAACGTACTTACCCCTTTTGCCGACTTGGCATCATAACTTCCAAAATGTCCTGCAAACCAACCCAGCACGATAACAAAGAAGATCGGCGCCAGGAGGATTAAGATATCTAAGATGCTCAAAATATTCTCCTCCAAATCCTATGTCCGTATACTTTAGCTTTACAAAAAGCTTTCCCTCGGACGAAAAATTTACTCGCTAATTATTTCGCGATGACTTTTTTGTATTCAGGTGTCCACATTGCTTCAAGTACCGCTTGTTTCACATCTTCAGGCTGACGATTTGCCACGCCGTCTTTAATTGCTGCTTCAGCAACGGCAATCGCAACTTGGATAGAAACCTCTTGAAGCTTATCAATGCTTGGAAGCAATCCTGCTCCAGGTGTTTCAAGATCAACCATTTCAGCAATCGCATCAGCAGTTGCAGCAAACATAGCAGGTGTAATGATTCGCGCTTCAGCTACAATTGAACCAAGTCCAAGACCAGGGAATGCGAATGCGTTGTTAGATTGTCCGATTTCATAAGAAACACCGTTGTATTCTACATTGTCAAATGGGCTTCCTGTTGCAATAAGCACTTTTCCGTCAGTCCATTTGAACAGATCTTCAGGAACAGCTTCAGCAAGGTGAGTCGGGTTAGACATCGGCATGATAACCGGACGGTCAACGTGAGATGCCATTTCTTTTACAATTTCCTCTGTGAATGCACCTGAAACCCCTGAAGTACCAATTAAGATCGTTGGTTTCGCTTGACGAACCACTTCATCGAATGGAATTTGACCTTTTTCGTCGCGCTTCCAGTCTTTCACTTCATCCGCATTGCGAAGGTAAGGTTTTTGGAAATCAAGGATGCCTTCGATGTCTTCAGTCAGCAAGCCTCTGTAATCAAGTGTGTAGAAACGTTTGTTAGCTTCTTCTTCAGATAATCCGGCTAGCACCATTGTGTCACGGATTTGGTCAGCAATACCGATACCAGCAGAACCAGCACCGAAGATAACAACACGCTGATCTTTAATAGAAGCGCCGGTTTTCTTCATAGCGGCAAGCACACCTGCAAGTGTAATCGCGCCAGTACCTTGAATATCATCATTAAATGTCAGGATTTCATGATTGTATTTTTTCATGATGTTGCGTGCATTTTTGTTGCCAAGGTCTTCCCAGTGAAGAAGCGCTTTAGGGAAGAATTTCAATGCAGCTTTTACATAAGCGTCAATGAAAGCTTCGTAGCGTTCACCTTGAACACGTTCATGCTTGTTACCAATATATAAAGGATCGTTTAGAAGTTTTTCGTTGTTCGTACCGACATCAAGCACAACCGGGATAACACGGCTAGGGTCAATACCGGCTGCAGCAGTGTAAACAGCCAATTTACCGATTGCGATATTAATACCGCCTACACCCCAGTCACCGATACCGAGAATGCTTTCGGAGTCAGTAGCAACGATAAGATCAATATCGCCTGCTGTCGCATGAAGGTTTTCAAACGCTTTTTCAATACCGTCAATGTTATCAATTGACAAGTAGATTCCTTGAGGTCTTCTATATTCATGGCTGTATTCCTGAATTGCTTCACCAACTGTTGGCGTGTACACAACAGGAAGCATTTCGCGAAGATGGTTTTTCAGCAATTTATAGAAAAGAACTTCGTTACGGTTTGCAAGATCACTTAAGTAAACATTTTGACGAAGGCGGTCAGGCTGCGCTTGGAATTGCTCGTACGCGCGTTGTGCTTGTTGATCAAGAGAAAGTACAGTTGGCGGCAGAAGCCCTTCTAAGCCGAGTTCTTGTCTTTCTTCTAGTGAAAAAGCAACGCCTTTATTTAAAGTAGGAATAGATAAAACTTCTTTTCCTCTAAGAGTTGTTTCTAAGTGGCCTTCTTTCGTTTTTTTTATGTTATTCAAGCAAATCTCCTTCTTTCTTGAAATAGTTAACCAAGTTAAGTAATAACCCATCTAAAATATGACCGATCATGATCTTTATGCGACTTTGTGACAATTATTCGAACAATGTCTCAAAACTATTTACATTACGTAAGCTATTGTATGCCTGTCAAAATCAAAATTCAAGGGAAGAAAATTACTTAATTTTTTAATATACTTAATTAAATTTTTTAATTGGATATTATCAGAATATAAAAAAAACACCGGTGTTTTAGCCGGTGCATTCTATCTTTATACCCATGTTTTGGACTATTTTTTAGATTTACCTGGGACTTCGTGATGATGTCTGCATCTTGCTTCATATGATTCAGATGCACCAACCAAAATGACCGGATCATCGTAAGAAGCAGGTTTGCCGTCAATGAGGCGCTGTGTTCTGCTCGCCGGTGATCCGCAAACAGAACAGACGGCTTGCAGCTTTGTCACACTTTCCGCAATCGCCATGATATTCGGGACGACACCGAACGGCTCTCCCCTAAAATCCATATCAAGGCCTGCTGCTATCACACGGTAGCCTTTATCGGCAAGAGATGATAAAACCTCAACAATTTCCTGATCAAAAAACTGCACTTCATCAACCGCAATCACATCTGTACTTTCACTGATGTGATCCCAAATGTCCGCAGCAGACGAAATGGCATAGCTCGTCATCGATGTTCCATTATGGGAGACAACAGCAGCTTCGCTGTATCGGTTATCAATTACAGGCTTAAATACCCTGACTTCCTGCTTGGCGTAAGTCGCTCTCTTCACTCTTCTGATCAGCTCTTCAGATTTCCCCGAGAACATGCTGCCGCAAATCAGCTCAAGCCACCCGCTTTGTTTCATTATGTACATGGGCTTCGCTCCCCTCTCTCTGCCAGCTGTGTTTTAAACAATATAAAAAACAGGCAAGACTGCTGCTTGCCTGTTGAGAAATCTATTATTACTTAAGACCGTATTTTTTGTTAAAGCGATCAACACGACCATCAGCAGAAGCGAATTTTTGACGGCCAGTGTAGAATGGGTGGCATTCAGAGCAAATCTCAACGCGTACCTCTTCTTTTACTGAGCCTGTTTCAAATTCATTTCCGCAAGCGCATTTAACTGTTGCTTTTTTGAAATTAGGATGAATTCCTGCTTTCATTGTATCCATCTCCTTCCGCCCTGAATCCCGTGTGGAAACAGAGTTATTATTTCGGAGCATTGTCCGAAACGCATATGAGAAAATTATATCAGTGATTTACTTCTTTTGCAAATACAATTTACCTTCTTGCAGATGATAGATTTGCCTGTTTCCATTCTTGATTGAGAATATCGAAAAATTCCTGGTTTGTTTTGGTTTTTTTCATTTTTCTCATGAACTTTTCTGCGAAATCAGGTGAATCAGACATCGTTTTGCGGATAGACCATAAACGATCTAGATGCTCTTTAGGCACAAGCAGCTCTTCTTTGCGCGTTCCTGAACGGCGGATATCGATAGCAGGGAAGATGCGGCGCTCGGCAAGAGAGCGGTCAAGGTGAAGCTCCATGTTGCCTGTTCCCTTGAATTCTTCATAAATGACATCATCCATACGTGAACCAGTATCAACCAGAGCCGTAGCAAGGATGGTTAAGCTGCCGCCCTCTTCGATATTTCTCGCAGCGCCGAAGAAACGTTTCGGACGGTGGAACGCCGCTGGGTCAATCCCCCCGGAAAGCGTTCTTCCGCTCGGCGGAATCACTAAGTTGTAGGCGCGGGCAAGCCGTGTGATGCTGTCCATCAGGATAATGACGTCTTTTTTGTGTTCCACGAGACGCATTGCACGTTCAAGCACAAGCTCGGCCACTTTGATATGGTTTTCCGGCACTTCATCAAACGTTGAGCTGACGACATCCCCAGCTACAGAACGCTCGATATCGGTTACTTCCTCAGGTCTTTCGTCAATTAAAAGCACGATCAGCTCTGCTTCAGGCTGGTTCGCTGTAATGCTGTTGGCAATTTCCTTCAGCAGCATCGTTTTTCCGGCTTTCGGCGGCGCAACAATCAATCCGCGCTGTCCAAATCCGACCGGCGCCATCATGTCCATAATTCTTGTAGACAAGAAGTTCGGCTTTGTTTCAAGCACCATTTGGCGATCTGGATAAAGTGGCGTAAGAGCCGGGAAATGCACACGCTCTTTTGCAGATTCGGGATCATCCCCATTTACTGCTTCAACGTGCAAAAGTCCATAGTAACGCTCATTTTCTTTTGGCGGGCGAACCTTGCCTGATACTTTGTCTCCGTTCCGCAAATCGAAACGGCGGATTTGTGAAGCTGAGATGTAAATGTCTTCTGAGCTTGGAGAGTAGTTGATCGGTCTCAGGAAGCCGAAACCTTCAGACTGGATGATCTCAAGAACGCCTTCCATAAACAGCAGATCTTCCTGTTCTGCATTCGCTTTCAGAATGGCGAAAATGAGTTCTTTTTTTGTCAGTTTGCTGTAATAGGAGATTTTATAATGTCTTGCAAGTTCATAAAGCTCTTTCAATTTCATATTTTCCAAAGAGGAAATAGATACGTCTTTCATAAAAACACCACGCTTTTCATAGTCAATATCTTACTCTGAACATGTCATCTGCTGCTTTTGCACAACATCCGCCAAAGCACATTCTTTTTTTAACATAAAGGAACTTCTATCGGTAACACTTCCACCCATGATCGGCGCTTTTGTTAAAAGGATTGTCTTAATGAGTTTTGAAGGAAGCGAGGACAAAAACATGAGAAGATCAATACTTATATCGTCTGTATGCGGTAGAAATTGAAACTTTCCTAGTGCTTAAAAGAAGGTATTACGCAGTAAAATTCGCAGCACTCTTTATTTTTACCTTATTTCAAAAAATTATTCAACTGAAATAAGGTTTTGACACGGAATTGATAGAGTTGACGCTTTTCTGCAAAAGTTAAAGCGGGCTCACACCCGCTTTTTCTGTTTGTTATGGACGGATTACAAGATTTGGTTTCTTTTTCAAGCTGTGTCTGCCGTCAACGAAACGGACAGTACCTGATTTTGCACGGATAACTAAGCTTTCAGTTGTACCGACAGAGCCTTTGAATTGAACTCCTTTTAACAGCTCGCCGTCAGTAACCCCTGTAGCTGCAAAAATCGCGTCATCACCCTTCACAAGGTCTTCCATGCGAAGGACTTTGCTTAAATCAAGGCCCATTTTGTGACAGCGTGTGATTTCTTCTTCGCTTTGCGGAAGAAGTTTACCAATGATTTCTCCGCCGAGTGCTTTTAGCGCAACAGCGGAAAGCACACCCTCAGGAGCGCCGCCTGATCCGAACAGAATATCAACGCCCGTGTGGTCGAAAGCCGTGTTGATGGCGCCTGCGACATCGCCGTCATTGATCAATTTGATTCTGGCGCCGGCCTCACGAAGCTCGGAAATGATTTTTTCGTGTCTTTCACGGTTTAAAATTGTGGCAACGACGTCCTCAACGTCCTTATTTTTCGCTTTTGCCACCGCTTTAAGGTTGTCAATGACAGGTGCTTCGATGTCAATGCAGCCCACCGCTTCCGGACCGACTGCGATTTTTTGCATATACATGTCAGGAGCATTCAGAAGCGTGCCATGGTCTGCGACTGCGATAACCGTCAGCGCGTTCCAGCCGCCGCTTGCTAAAATGTTTGTGCCTTCAAGAGGGTCAACTGCGACATCAACGCGAGGGCCGTACCCGTTTCCGAGTTTTTCCCCGATATACAGCATCGGCGCTTCGTCCATTTCCCCTTCACCGATTACAACGGTCCCTTTCATCGGCACTGTATCAAAAACGTCTCTCATTGCACTTGTTGCCGCTTCATCAGCCTCATCTTTTTTTCCCCGGCCCATCCATCTTGCTGATGCCAATGCCGCAGCTTCGGTCACACGTACCAATTCCATTGATAAACTTCTTTCCATTTCAACACGATCTCCTCTCACAAGAAACCATTATGAATTTTGAAGCTGTTCTATTTCTTCGTCAGTCATTCTTTCACGCCAAATTGTCGCTCCAAGCCCCTCAAGCTTCTTCTCAAGGCTGCTGTATCCGCGGTCAATATGCTCCAGTCCCGTAATTTCCGTGACGCCATCAGCCATCAGTCCGGCTACCACCAAGCAGGCTCCGGCACGCAGATCACTCGCCTTCACTTTTGCGCCTTGAAGCTCGACAGGACCTGTGATGATGGCAGATCTGCCTTCTACTTTCATATTGGCACCCATTCGTCTCAGCTCATCAATGTGCTTGAATCTTGCTGAGTAGATGGTGTCTGTGACGACACTCGTCCCTTTCGCCCTTGTCAGGAGCGCCGTCATCGGCTGCTGTAAATCAGTCGGAAACCCCGGGTATACGAGGGTTTTGACGTCAACCGGCTTTAAGTTCTTCTGCCCGCCGACAATGAGAAGCTGGTCGTCGCTTGTTTCGATATGATAGCCCATTTCTCTCAGCTTTGCCGTTAACGACTCTAGATGAGTGGGAATGACGTTATCGATAATGACTTCCTTGCCCATTGCAGCCCCTGCAATCATAAATGTCCCGGCCTCAATTCTGTCCGGAATGATCGTATGCTTGCAGCCGTGCAGTTCCTTCACGCCGTCGATTCGAATCACATTGGTGCCCGCACCTTTGATTTTGGCGCCCATGCTGGTAAGCAATGTCGCGACGTCAATGATCTCAGGCTCCTTGGCAGCGTTTTCGATGATCGTTTTCCCTTCTGCCAAAACAGCGGCGAGCATAATGTTAATCGTTGCCCCAACGCTTACGACATCTAAATAAATCCGTGCGCCTCTGAGCCTTTCAGCTCGCAAATAAATGGCGCCTTGTTCATTGGTTACTTCAGCTCCGAGTGCTTCAAAGCCTTTGATATGCTGATCAATCGGACGGGGCCCTAAGTGACAGCCGCCAGGCAATCCAATGACCGCCTGCTTGAAGCGGCCGAGCATCGCCCCCATTAAATAATATGACGCGCGAAGCTTTTTTACTTTCCCGTTAGGAAGCGGCATGCTGATCATCGACGTAGGATCAACAACCATTTCCCCATTCTCAAAATGCACGTTTCCGCCGATTTCCTTTAACAGGTCACGCAGCGTTTCAATATCTGAAATCTCTGGAAGCCCTTCAATTGTCACCTCGGAATTTGCCAAAATGGTTGCAGGTATTAACGCAACAGCGCTGTTTTTAGCGCCGCTGATATGTACTGTACCGTTTAACGAGTCACCGCCGGCAATATTCAACTTTTCCATGATAGTCTCCTTCCATAAGAAGATAGCTGCGGAGCTAAATAAAATGTCATTTTATTCTGTCTCTGCAAATAAAGCTCATGTCCAAAATCTAGCCAATTCGAAGAGAAAGAATACAACACATTGTAAAATATCAGGAAGAAAATAGCGAAGCTTTGGGGGTACAGGTTTCAAAAGATGCACAGAGACCCGCCGGCTCGAGAGACATCGTCGTCATCCGGCAAAAGCAGTACGCATACCCTTCATTCCGATATCAGCTTCTGCAGCCCAATGATTCCTTCTCTGTAAAGCGGCGTCAGCATCTGAAGATCCGCTGTATCAGGTCGGTGAAATACAAAGGCCGCGGCAAACAGGCATAAAGCTGTTTGCCGCCCCTTTCATTATTTGTTCCAGTCTGCCAGGAATTGTTCGATTCCTTTGTCTGTTAACGGGTGTTTAGTGAGCGCATGAATGACTTTCAGCGGCATTGTGCCGATATGAGCCCCTCTAAGAGCAGCTTCTGTCACGTGCTGCGGATGGCGGATTGACGCTGCAATGATTTGCGTGTCAAGCCCGTGAATGTCAAAAATCTGTTTAACTTCTGAAATCAGGTCAAGCCCGTTGTGGCCGATGTCATCTAAACGTCCCAGGAATGGAGATACATATGTTGCCCCCGCTCTGGCAGCAAGAAGCGCCTGGTTGGCATTGAAGATCAATGTAACGTTTGTTTTGATGCCTAAGTCAGTAAGTGCTCTTACCGCTTTTAAACCGTCAGACGTCATTGGGATTTTCACCGTAATGTTCGGAGCGATCTTCGCCAGTTCTTTTCCTTCCTCGATCATTTCCTCAGCTTTCAAAGAAATAACCTCTGCGCTTACAGACCCTTTCACGACGTCTGTGATCTCGCGAAGACGGTCGTGGAATGATACGTTAGCTTCCTTTGCTACTAAACTAGGATTCGTCGTTACACCGGCGAGAATTCCTAATTCATTCGCTTCTCTAATTTCATCGATATTGGCTGTATCAACAAAGAATAACATTTTCAAAAAGCCTCCCTGATTAAGAAATTTTCTGAACTGCGAATATGATTGCGCTTTCTAAAGATAGACGGAAAACCGCCTGTCAAGCTGTCAGGCGGCTATAAAAAGTTCCAATTGAATTAAGCTTGGTTTGAAGAACCAAATTCACGCATTTTACCGATAACTGTTTCTTTGATCGCTTCACGAGCTGGTCCAAGGTATTTACGTGGATCGTACTCGTCAGGCTTAGCTGCCAATGTTTCGCGAACAGCTTTTGCAGAAGAAATTTGGTTTTCAGTATTCACGTTGATTTTAGCTGTACCAAGTGAAATTGATTTTTTGATGTCAGCAGTCGGAATTCCAGTACCGCCGTGAAGAACTAGCGGAAGACCAGTTGATTTTCCAATCTCTTCCATTTCTTTGAAGCCAAGGTTTGGCTCACCTTTGTAAGGGCCGTGAACAGAACCTAATGCAGGTGCAAGGCAGTCGATGCCAGTGCGCTCAACAAGCTCTTGGCACTCTTTAGGGTCAGCGTAGATTACGCCTTCAGCGATAACGTCATCTTCTTGTCCGCCTACTGTTCCAAGCTCAGCTTCTACAGATACTCCGTGGAAATGAGCAAGCTCAACAACTTTAGCAGTTGTTGCTACGTTTTCTTCAAATGGATGGTGAGAAGCGTCGATCATTACAGATGTGAAACCTGCATGAATCGCTTTCGCACAAGATTCAAAGCTTGAACCGTGGTCTAAGTGAATCGCAACAGGAACTGTCACTTTGTACTCTTCCATAAGTGCTTTTACCATAGCAACGACTGTTTTGAAGCCGCCCATGTAGCGTCCCGCACCTTCGGAAACACCAAGGATCACTGGAGATTTTTCTTCTTCAGCTGCTTGTAAAATCGCTTGAGTAAACTCAAGGTTGTTTAAGTTAAATTGTCCTACAGCATACCCTTTTTCTTTAGCTGTATTCAACATTTCCGTCATAGAAACTAAAGGCATGTCGAATGTCCTCCTTATGTAGCCTGATTGTCTTCTAGCGAAAAAAGCTTTCCACCCTAGCATGACCCATATATTGCTGTCATATGTAAATACTCAGATCGCTTTTTCTCCATAACTAGGATACCAACTTTTCGACAAATCGGCAACATAATGACATGATTCATTTGTTTCTTCTTTTTGTCAGTTAGACTTCAGGGGCAGATATTTTTTGACGGCGTCTCTGATTTCGTCGATGTCAAACGGCTTGGCAAAGTGCGTCAGAGCGCCCAATTCCTTCGATTCTTGGATCATGTCGAGCTCTCCGTATGCCGTCATGATAATGACCCGGATGTTTTCGTCAATGACCTTCATCCGTTTTAAGATTTCGATTCCGTCCATGCCGGGAATTTTCATGTCCAAAAGCACAAGGTCGGGCCGTTCTTTTGTCACAATGTCAAGCGCCTGCAGGCCGTTCGCAGCCTGAAACGTCTGGTAGCCTTCTTTATTGAACACTTCATTTAGCAAAATACGAATGCCGTATTGATCATCAACGATTAAAATTTTTTCATTCATCATTTTACACCCCAATATTATGATTTTCGTCAAAAGTAAGCAGTATTGTATGTATTCTGTTTGATTTTCCTATTTCCTTTAATTATAATAGTCTACTTTACGACATTTTCTGAGCATTTTCTCTTTTGTTGTATACTGATATTGTACGTTATAAAGGAGGATTCACTTATGTTGAAAATATTCACGACGCAGTTAACAGGTATTTTTTCCCGCATTCAGGATAAGGAATCTGACGCGATTGAAGATGGGGCGCGGCTGCTTGCTCAAGCGGTGATCAGCGGGCATTCCATTTATTTATACGGAGCGAATGAGCTTCAGGGCGTCTTTTATGAGGCCACCGAAAGCAAAGAACCCTTCCCATCTGTCAAAGCCTTTCCAGAAAGCGCTGAGGAAGTGACAGAAAGCGACAGGGTGCTGATGTTTTGCTCAGGGACGGGCACAGCCGAAGAACAGGCGCTCGCAAAAGAGCTTTATGAAAAAGGTGCGGGAGTCGTATGCGTATCGCCCGCAGCCAAAGACAGTACGGGATTAGAACAGTATTGTGATGTGCATATTGATTCTAAATTAAAAATGCCGCTTGTTCCCGATGAAGACGGCACCCGTTACGGGTTTCCCTCTTTAATGACAGCACTGTATGTCTATCACGCTTTATCGTTTACACTAAAAGAAATTCTGCAAGAGTATGCATAATATCTTATTGTACATGCTGGAACTTACCGGAAACAAATAAAAAAGACTTGCCCGCTTTTGACAAACGGCAAGTCTTTTTTATTACTTCTGATTTGCAGCTTCGACAGACGCTCCGATAAAGCCTTTGAATAGAGGCTGAGGTCTTGTCGGTCTTGACTTGAACTCTGGGTGGAACTGAGAAGCCACGAACCAAGGGTGGTCTTTCAGCTCGATGATTTCAACAAGGCGTCCATCAGGGCTTGTGCCTGAGAATACGAAGCCTTGCTCTTCCATTTGCTGTCTGAATTCATTGTTAAACTCATAGCGGTGGCGGTGGCGCTCGTACACCACTTCATCCTGATACACTTCAAAGGCTTTCGTACCTTCTTCTAGCTTACAAGGGTAAAGGCCGAGACGAAGCGTTCCTCCGAGATCCTCAACATCCTTTTGTTCAGGAAGAAGATCAATGATCGGGTATTGAGTTGACGGATCAATTTCCGCTGAGTGAGCGCCTTTTAAGCCCAATACGTTTCGTGCGTATTCAATAGACGCCACCTGCATGCCCAAGCAAATGCCCAAGAACGGAATGTTGTTTTCGCGCGCGTATTTTGTCGCGACGATTTTGCCTTCAACACCGCGGTCTCCGAATCCGCCCGGCACAATGATGCCGTCTGTTCCGCTTGTGAGTTCTGCGATATTGTTTTCTGTCACTTCTTCTGCGTTGATCCACTTCACTTTTACATCTGTATCAAACGCATAGCCCGCATGGCGGAGAGACTCGACAACAGAAATGTATGCGTCAGGAAGCTCAACGTATTTGCCGACAAGGCCGATTGTAATCGTTTGAGACAGATTGCTGACTTTGTTAACAAGCTCTTTCCACTCGGACATTTCCGCTTCTTTGCAAGCCAATTTCATGTGCTCGCAAACAAGCTTATCAAGCCCTTGTTTTTGAAGCTCCAGCGGAATGGAGTAAAGGTTGTCCGCATCTTCACATTCAATAACCGCTTTTGTATCGATGTCGCAGAAAAGCGCGATTTTATCTTTCATATCTTGAGAAATCGGCATTTCTGTACGAACGACGATGATGTTTGGCTGAATGCCCAAGCTGCGCAATTCTTTTACGCTGTGCTGTGTCGGTTTTGTTTTTAATTCGCCAGCAGCTTTAATGTAAGGTACAAGCGTACAGTGGATGTACATTACGTTTTCACGGCCGATGTCGCTCTTCATTTGGCGGATTGCTTCAAGGAATGGCAGTGATTCGATGTCTCCGACAGTACCGCCGATTTCTGTAATAACAACATCTGCGTTTGTCTCTTTCCCTGCGCGGTAAACACGGTCTTTCAATTCGTTTGTGATGTGCGGGATGACCTGTACGGTTCCGCCAAGGTAATCTCCGCGGCGTTCTTTTTTAAGAACTGTTGAATAGATTTTACCTGTTGTCACGTTGCTGAATTTATTCAGGTTAATGTCGATAAAACGCTCATAGTGACCAAGGTCCAAGTCTGTTTCAGCGCCGTCATCCGTTACGAATACTTCACCGTGCTGGTACGGGCTCATTGTTCCCGGGTCAACGTTGATGTATGGATCGAATTTCTGAATCGTCACGTTCAGTCCGCGGTTTTTCAGCAAACGCCCTAATGAAGCTGCTACAATACCCTTTCCAAGTGAGGATACAACTCCCCCGGTTACAAAAATATATTTCGTCATTTCGTTTGCTCCTCTCTTCGCTCTTAGCTACATTTTTAAAATGTACTATTTTATAAAAAATCATTTAGCCTTTTAAATGATTTATAAGAAAAATGAGGGGTGAAAATAAGAAAGCTCCCTTTCAATTTCTTGAAAGGGAGCATAACGTACTATGTTCTCTCTTCGTTTTTGAAGAGCCCAAAATACATACTACATAGTTCGACTATGAAAGTCAAGATCGTTTTGAAGATGAAATCTGATACTATTTAATTTCCTCTTCTTCATCATCATAGTCTTCATCATCTTCATCAATAATATCTTCTTCGATCTCAAGATCATCGTCGTCTTCATCAAGATCTTCTTCGTCAAAATCGTCGGCTTCAAGATCGAGTTCTTCCTCAACTTCATCCAAATCAAGGTCGTCTTCGTCGATCTCTTCAAACTCGTCAAGATCAAGATCTTCTTCGACTGCTTTCTTCGCTTTTTTCTTTTTCGCCTTGACTGTAGGCTGAGTTTCTTCATCAAGCTGATCATACGGATACCAGCTGCGAAGCCCCCACGTCTGGTCAGAAAGCGCCAGGAAGCGGCCGTCAATGTTTAAATCTGTATAAAATTGAGCGATGCGGTCTCCAAGCTCTTCTTTTTTCACGCCGAGCAAAGATGCGATTTCATTTAAAAGCTCCTGAAACAGAACTGGTTTTTTATGTTCTTCAAATAATTCGTGAGCGATTTCAACTAAAGCCATTTCCTTTAGCTCTTCCTGTGAATATTGTTTGATACCCAAGGTCGGACACTCCCTTTCTATTACTTATATGTATCTGTTTTATCAATAATGTAAGCGATTTTGTATCGTTCTTATACAAACCATACCTCTCATTATAAACAAAATAAAACAGAATATGCTACCCTTAACAGCGTTAATTTAAATAATTTTACAAGAGTGATCCGACTGAGAGATGTTTTCCGTTAATCCGCGAGCATTCTGGAGATGACCAGTCTTTGAATTTCTTGAGTGCCTTCATAGATTTGCGTGATTTTTGCATCACGCATATAGCGTTCTACCGGATAATCTTTTGTATAGCCGTAGCCGCCGAAAATCTGCACGGCTTCGGTCGTCACCTTCATCGCCGTATCCCCAGCCATCAGTTTGGACATGGCGGAAGCTTTTCCATATGGAAGGCCCGATGATTCTAACCACGCAGCCTGATAGGTCAATAGCCTTGAAGCTTCTATCATTGTCGCCATATCCGCGAGTTTAAAAGCGATGCCCTGCTGCTCGCCGATCGATTTTCCGAATTGCTTTCGCTCTTTTGCATATTGAAGCGCCGCATCAAGCGCTCCTTGGGCGATGCCCACGGCTTGTGCGGCTATGCCGTTTCTTCCTCCGTCAAGCGTCTTCATCGCGATTTTGAAGCCTTCTCCTTCTTCTCCGAGACGCTTTGATGCGGGCACTACACAATCTTCGAACATGATTTCCGTTGTCGGTGAAGAACGGATGCCCAGCTTCTTTTCTTTCTTGCCTGTAAAAAATCCTTCAAAATCCTTTTCTACTATAAAAGCGGTAATGCCTTTTTTCTTTTTCTCGGGATCGGTGACGGCAAAAACAATGTAAATATCAGCAACGCCGCCGTTTGTGATAAACACTTTGGAACCATTTAACACATAGTCATCGCCGATTCGTTCAGCAGTTGTTTTCATGCTGCCGGCGTCAGAGCCAGACCCTGCTTCAGTCAAAGCGAATGCGCCGATTTTCTCTCCGAGGGCCAGCTGTGTTAAGTACTCTGTCTTCTGCTCCTCCGTCCCAAAGGCAAACAGCGGCCAGCTGCAAAGAGAGATATGGGCGGAAAGCGTCACACCGGTGGAGGCGCACACTTTTGACAGCTCCTCCACCGCGATGACGTAGGCTAAATAGTCACTTCCAATTCCGCCGTAATCTTCAGGCCACGGAATTCCCGTCAGCCCCAGATTTGCCATTTCCCGAAACAGCTCGCGATCGAAGCGTTCTTGTTCGTCTCGTTCTGCCGCTGTCGGGGCCACCTCATGCTTCGAAAAATCGCGCACCAATTTTCGTATCATCTCATGTTCTTCTGATAATGAAAAATTCATTGCTTCTCCCCCATTTTCAGATCAGCGCCTAAAACGGATTGAGCCAGAAGCTCGACGACGTCGTACGTTTTGACTTGGTCTTCGGCTTCCTTCGCCTTTGTGCCGTCCCCAAGCATTGTGAGACAGTACGGACAGCCGGAACTGATCACCGATGGGTTGACTGCGAGCGCTTGCTCTGTCCTGGCGACGTTAATCCTGTTGCCTGTTTCTTCCTCCATCCACATTAATCCCCCGCCAGCTCCGCAGCACATGCCGGTTTCCCGGTTTCTCTCCATTTCAACAAGCTGCACGCCCGGAATGGCTTTCAAAATCTCTCTCGGCGGATCATAGACTTCATTGTACCGGCCCAAATAGCACGAATCATGAAAGGTAATCGTCTCATGAAGCGGGTGCTGCGGATTTAATTTTCCGTTTTTCACAAGCTCGGCCAGCACTTCTGTATGATGATAAACCTCGCCTTCAAATCCGAAATCCGGATATTCGTTTTTAAATAAATTGTATGCATGGGGATCGATCGTAACGATTTTTTTGACATCATTTTTTTCAAATTCAGAAATATTCTTCTCAGCCAGCTCTTGGAACAAAAATTCATTTCCGAGGCGGCGCGGCGTGTCTCCTGAATTTTTTTCTTTATTGCCTAGGATCGCGAAGGACACGCCCGCGTGATTGAGCAGCTTGGCAAAGGAAATTGCGATTTTCTGGCTTCTGTTGTCGTAAGACCCCATGGAGCCTACCCAGAAAAGGTACTCAAATTCTTTTCCTTCTTTTTTCATTTCTTTTACAGTCGGAATCTCAGCATCCGGCGCCTCGTCACGCCAATTTTCACGTTCCTTGCGGTTGAGTCCCCACGGATTCCCCTGCCGCTCAATACTTGTCATTGCGCGCTGGGCGTCACTGTCCATTTTTCCTTCTGTCAGTACGAGGTAGCGGCGGAGATCGATGATTTTATCCACGTGCTCATTCATGACCGGGCATTGATCCTCACAGTTCCGGCAAGTGGTGCATGCCCAAATTTCTTCCTCTGTGATGACGTCGCCGATCAAGCTTGGATTGTAATCAAGCGCCGCTGCGGCTTCCTGCGATCCGCTGCCCGCTGACGCCGCAGCCAGCTGATTGCCTCTCGTATGCCGAAATGCTGCTGCGGGCACCCATGGGGAGCGCGAGGTGACGGCAGCGCCTTTTTCCGTGAGATGGTCTCTGAGACGCAAAATCAAATCCATCGGAGAAAGCATTTTTCCGGTGCCTGTTGCAGGACACATATTTGTACAGCGGCCGCACTCGACACACGCGTACAGATCAAGCAGCTGAGACTGCCTGAAATCCTCAATTTTTCCCGCTCCGTAGCTTTCTTTCGTTTCGTCGGTAAAATCAATTTTTTCAAGTTTTCCGGCAGATTCCATTCGATTGAAAAAGACGTTTGCCGGGCCGGCGATTAAATGGGCATGCTTCGACTGAGGCACGTACACTAAAAAGCTAAGCAAGAACAGAAGATGGATCCACCAAGCGATATAGAAAATCACCGCCGCGCCTGTTTTCCCGACACCGCTAAGCATAAACGCAATACCTGAGGCGATTGGCTCGCTCCAAGAAAGCCCATGCTCATGCCAAATCAGATTCATCCCGTTCCCAAGCAGAACGGTCAGCATTAATCCTCCGATAAAAATGAGAACGAGTCCGGCTTTGAAACCGCGTTTCAGCCTCACGAGCTTTTCGATATAACGTCTGTAGAATGCCCACCCAACAGCAATTAAAATGAGAAACGTAACAATTTCCTGAAAAAAGGTGAAGGCGGGATAGACCGGGCCAAGCGGCAGATTCCGGCCGGGAGCCAGTCCTTTGATGATAAAGTCAATTGCTCCGAACTGAACCAATATAAATCCGTAGAAAAACATGACGTGAATGATTCCGCTTTTCTTGTCCTTGAGCAGTTTTTTCTGTCCGAATACATTCACCCATATGGCGTGAAGCCGTTCCTTGAACCGTTGATCAAATTGTTCTTTCTGGCCGAGCTTGATGTAGGCCAGTCTCGTTTTGACCAAGTATACAAACAAATAGACAGCGTAAGCGGTTACAATCAGAAATAATAATGCATTTGCGATGAGAAAGCCGCTCATTCCAATTCCCCCTTTTTACTGATAAAGACCGCGATCCCCTACCCCCGAATCTGTATAAGATTATCTTTATGATAAATAATGAATGAGTGTTCAGTCAATAATTAAATTCCTGCTGTTCGGGCACACTACCTTTACTACGGAAAGGAGTGCCGGTATGAAGGTATTTATCGTGATTATGATCATTGTCGTTATTTTCTTTGCCTTGATTCTGCTTGATATCTTCATGGGCCGTGCCGGATACAGAAAAAAGGCGTACGAGCCTGTTTTTTCAAAAAAGAAGAGTGACATCGAATTGATCCACTGCGGCGCTGATCTCGTTGAGCGGATGATGAATGATATTCGTCAGGCCGCCTCTTCTGTTCACATGATGTTTTTTATTATGAAAAATGATGAGGTCAGCCACAATATGTATACCTTGCTGAAAACAAAAGCCCAAGCTGGCGTCTCCGTTTATTTGCTTCTGGATTGGGCGGGCTGCCGGGCAATTAAAAAAACGGCGCTGCAGACGATGAAAAATGCCGGCGTCCATGTCCATGTGATGAATCGTCCCCGTTTTCCTTTTTTCTTTTTTCACATGCAAAAACGGAATCACCGGAAGATTACTGTGATAGACGGAAAAATCGGTTATATCGGCGGGTTTAACATCGCCGAAGAATATCTTGGAAAGAAGGCGAAGTTCGGCAATTGGGAGGATTATCATCTGCGCATGATGGGAGAAGGCGTACATGATCTTCAAACGCTTTTTGCTTCTGATCTAAAACGAAATACCGGAATCGAACTGGGTTCGGATGTTTGGCCAAAGCTTCAGCAAGGGACTATTTCTCACAAGATATATGCGACCGACGGTTATTCCCTTGAAAACAAATACTTGGTCAATATTGCCCAAGCGAAGAATCGCCTTACGGTTTGCACGCCTTATTACATTCCATCAAAGCCGCTTCAAGAGGCCCTCATTAACGCAAGAAAAAACGGCGTATCCGTGAGAATCATTGTACCGATGAAATCAGACCATCCGCTGGTACGAGAAGCAGCTTTTACGTATTATTCGGAGCTCTTGGATGCCGGCTGTCTTATTTATCGTTATTATCAAGGGTTTTATCATGTAAAAGCCCTCATCATAGACGACCATCTTAGCATTATCGGAACAGCCAACTTCGATAAACGAAGCCTGTTTTTAAATGAAGAGGTGAATGTCGAAATTGATGACGAAGCGTTTACAAGTGAAGTCTATGCCACGATTGAGGAGGATATGAAAAAGTCGGAGCGGCTGACCATGGAGGATTTCAGCAAGCGCACATTCAGGCAGCGCCCGGCGGAATGGCTCGGCAGGGCATTATCTTATTTCTTATAAAGGAGAGTTCCTATGATTTTCAGATTCGGGTTCGTTTCAAATGCGATGAGCCTTTGGGATGCGTCTCCCGCTAAAACATTGACATTCGCGCGTTATTCAAAGCTTTCAAAGACTGAAAGAAAAGAAGCGCTTCTGACTGTGACAAAAGCCAATTTGCGCAATACGATGAGAACCCTTCACTATATCATCGGCCACGGCATTCCTTTGTACCGTTTTTCCAGTTCGATTGTGCCGCTGGCTACGCATCCCGACGTGATGTGGGATTTTGTAACACCGTTTCAAAAAGAGTTTCGGGAGATTGGAGAGCTTGTTAAAACACATCAACTGCGAACAAGCTTTCATCCAAATCAATTCACTCTGTTTACGAGCCCGAAGGAATCCGTCACAAAAAATGCGGTAACCGATATGGCGTATCACTACCGCATGCTTGAGGCCATGGGCATTGCTGATCGCTCCGTTATCAACATTCATATTGGCGGCGCTTACGGAAATAAAGACACCGCCACTGCACAATTTCATCAAAATATAAAACAGCTGCCGCAGGAGATCAAAGAGCGGATGACACTTGAAAATGATGATAAAACATATACAACGGAAGAAACGCTTCAGGTCTGTGAGCAGGAGGATGTTCCGTTTGTCTTTGACTTTCATCATTTTTATGCCAATCCAGACGATCACGCCGACCTGAATGAAGCACTGCCCCGCATGATCAAAACGTGGGAGCGGATCGGCCTTCAGCCAAAGGTTCACTTGTCTTCCCCAAAATCGGAGCAAGCGATACGCAGCCATGCCGATTATGTTGATGCTAACTTTTTGCTGCCGCTGTTGGAACGCTTTAGGCAATGGGGAACTAATATTGATTTCATGATTGAAGCAAAGCAGAAAGACAAGGCGCTTCTCCGCTTGATGGATGAATTAAGCTCCATCCGCGGTGTCAAACGCCTCGGGGGCGGTGCGCTGCAATGGAAATCATAAATGTGCAAAAATAGGTTTACTACTTGTCCGCTTTGGGAACTTAGGCTATATAAGACAACAATCGATGGAGGAGAAAGATCATGAAAAATATCAAGTCTCTGAAAGTAGCCGCACAGGCCTTTACTTTAAGAAATTTGATTCATCTTTATAAAATGTGCCATTCCGGAAGCCACGAGGTTTATATTTATTCAAAGAAAACGATGTGCAAAATCAAAAGCTTAATTGAGCTTGAAACATTCCGCATGGCTCATAATGAAAAGGAATATCTGATCGTAGTTGAAGGAACAAAAGCATCACAGCTCATTGAAAAATTCCAAAATCTCATCGAGCCTGCTGAGAGAGAAGCGCTCTAACTTACATACAAAAAGGATAGACATCTGTCTATCCTTTTTCTTATGCTCTTACATAATGGAGCTGAACCGCTTGTCCAAATTGTTTTGTCCCTTTTAACCGCAGTTTTGTTTCATTTGTTAGTTCGTGAAACAGCGGGATGCCGCTTCCTAAAACGACGGGAATAACAGTGATGATGAATTCATCAATGGCATCTTCTTTCATAAAGGCATTCATCAGCTCTGCCCCGCCAGCTATCCAGATGTTTGAGCCTTTTTCCTGTTTCAAACGGGCAGTGAAGGCTCTGGCTCCCTCATTGATAAACGTCACATGTTCATCTTGATAACTGTCGGGCGATCCTGTAAAAACATAGCAGGTTTTATCCTGATACGGGAAAACCGGTGTTAGCACTTTAACGTGCTCATATGTGCTCCGCCCTAAAATGACTGTATCAACAGTCTGATAAAAATCACTGTAGCCGTTGTCACCTTCACCTTCAAATTCATCCAGCCAATCGATGCTTCCATCTTCTTTTGCGATCATCCCGTCCAATGAAACAGCAATGTACAGCACAGTTTTTCTTTCCATGTTCTCCTCCTATCGATGCACCATTTGCCCGAATTGCGCTTGATGCAGCCTGCTGTATAGGCCTCCGGCTTCGATCAGGTCTTGATGACGGCCTTGTTCTTCAATACCGTTGTTTGTGACGACTACAATTCTGTCCGCGTCTTTGATCGTCGCCAGCCTGTGGGCGATGACAAGCGTCGTGCGCCCCTCAGACAACTCTTGAAGCGCCTTTTGGATCGCCGCTTCCGTTTCTGTATCAAGGGCTGAGGTGGCTTCGTCGAGAATCAAGATCGACGGATTTTTCAAGAACATCCTTGCAATTGACAGACGCTGTTTTTGCCCGCCGGAAAGCTTCACGCCGCGTTCGCCAATCATAGTATCCAACCCATCGGGCATGTTATGGACGAGCTCTTCCAGATGCGCCTGCTTCACAGCTTGCCAAATGTCTTCTTCTGATGCGCCTAATCGGCCGTAGGCGATATTTTCTCTAAGCGTGCCCGAGAATAAGAAAACGTCCTGCTGCACGACGCCAATCTGCCCGCGCAACGAAGAAAGCGTCATGTCTTTTATACTGGTGCCGTCAATCGTAATGTCGCCCTCCGATGCTTCATAAAAACGCGGCAGCAGACTGCAAAGCGTTGATTTCCCCGCACCTGACGGACCAACGAACGCCACCGTTTCCCCCGCTTGAATGGATAGGTTGATGTCATTGAGGACATTGTGATGTCCATCATAGCCAAACGAAACATGTTCATAGCGGATATTGCCCTTCAGGCCGGAAACATCTCTCGCATCAGGTGAATCCTGAATGTCCGGCTCTGTCTCCATGAGCTCCATATAGCTTTTGAAACCCGCGATCCCCCTCGGATACATTTCGATAATGGCATTAATTTTGTCAATAGGCCTGAACAGCACATTCGTCAGGAGCACAAACGCCACAAATTCCCCGTACGATAAGGAGCCGCGAATGACAAACCACGTCCCGCACAAAAGGACAAACAGCGTGACAAACCGGGTCAGCATATAGCTGATTGACCCGTTTTTCGCCATGATTTTGTAGGAAGAAAGCTTTGTGACACGAAAACGCTGGTTGTTGACGGCGAAGCGTTCTTTTTCAAACGCTTCATTTCCGAACGCCTGCACAAGCCGGATACCGCCGATGTTATTTTCTACACGCGCGCTGAAGTCTCCGATATCCTTGTTCAGCGTGGTAAACGCTTTGGTCATTTTTTTGTTGAAATAAAGCGCTAGCCAAATGACGATCGGCATAATGATAAACGTTAATAAAGCAAGCTGCCAGTTAATAAACAGCATCACTCCGAACGCCCCGAGAATGGTCATGACTGCAATAAATAAGTCTTCCGGACCATGATGGGCGACTTCACCGATATACATTAAATCGTTCGTGAGCTTCGACATCAGCGTTCCCGTCTTGTTGTTGTCGTAAAATTTGAACGAGAGCTTTTGCAAATGGTCAAAAAGCGACTTTCTCATATCAGTCTCAATATTGATACCAAGCATGTGTCCCCAGTAGGTCACGATATACTGAAGAGCCGAGCTAAGCGCATACACCGCAAATAAGCCGATTGAGGTCGCGATGATCAGCCCCCAGTCCCTGCCCGGCAGCAAGGTATCAATAAAATAATTGACGATCAAAGGAAAACTCAGCTCCATTAAACCTCCCGCGATCGCTGAGAAAAAGTCGAGAAAGAACAACGTTTTATATGGTTTATAATATGAAAAAAATTGCCGCAGCACCCTATCTTCCCCCAATGTATAAATAACTGATAATATTTCTCAATTATACTATACACGGGCTGTTTTGAAAGATCAGATTTCTTTTTTCTTACAGAACACCTGAAAACAGGCGGGCAAATGACTCTTTTGTCCGGTCAGCCACGCCTCTTTTATAAAAGCCGACAGGGCTGAGCTTTTCACTTTCCTGCATATCCTCTTCAAAATGGGTCTCAAGGGTTCGGATCGCTTCGGCATCCGTGAAGAACACATTCACTTCAAAGTTGAGCTGAAAGCTGCGCATGTCCATATTCGCGGTGCCGACGGAGGCGAGATCACCATCAATGATCATGACTTTTTGATGCATGAAGCCTTTTTGGTAGGAGTACACTTCAATGCCCTCAAGAAGCAGCTCCGGGAAATAGGACCTCGACGCGTATTGGGTCAAAAAGCTGTCGTTCTTCTCCGGCACCATAACCCTTACCTCTACCCCCTTTGTCGCCGCTGCTTTTAGCGCCGTGCGAATGGATTCATTGGGGACAAAATAGGGCGTGGCGATCCATATTGATTTCTGCGCTGAAGAAATCATTTCATAATAAAGGTCGCTCATGCTTTCCTTCATGTCAGGGCCTGTCGCGACAATTTGATAAATGCCTCCTCCTTCCACGGGAACCGGGGTATTGTACTCCTCTTGATCAATTAGCACTTCATTGGAGACGTATTCCCAATCCAGCATAAAGATAGCGTGGAGCGTTTGCACAATTTCCCCCTCAAGCCTCAGGTGTGTATCTCTCCAAAATCCGATGTACGGATCTCTGCTGATATATTCCTTCCCGACATTTAATCCACCCACAAAACCGGTTTTCCCATCGATGATCACGATTTTCCGGTGATTTCTGAAATTCAGCTTCTGGTTGAAAAACCCGTATTTCAGCGGAGAAAACGGTACGATGTCCACCCCCGCTTGTTTCATTCTCATAATATCTCTTCTTGCCAGCTTAATGCTTCCTGCCGCATCGTATAAAAACCTCACCTCGACACCCTGGCGCGCTTTCTCCATCATAATGTCCATCATGCCGCGTCCGAGCATGTCTGATTTAAACATGTAGTATTCAATATGTATGTAAGATTCCGCTTTTCTCATTGCTTTGAAAATGTCCGGGAAGGTTTCTTCGCCGTTTTTCAGCACTTTGATGTTGCTTTTCGTATTGATATTCATATGGGCAGCCCTGATGGAATATGTAAAGAACCTCTCTTGGTTGTCCTTAAGCCCTGTCACTTCGGGCGTTTCCTCCTTGTCAAACAGCTTCCTGAGCTTTTCCCTGTTGTACATTCGTTTTGTCTTAAATAGCTTTCCCTTTACATAAAGCTGTCCCGAAAACAGATAAAACACGTAGCCGACGATTGGAAAAAAGACAAGAATATGGATCCATAGCAGCGTGTGCTGCGAGGTGCGGTTTTCAAGAATTAATGAATAGATGCTGAACAAAATAATGCTTATATAGCAAAGCAATCCTCCGTAAAACTCAAGCCTGGAAACCGGAAAAAACCAAATGACATATGCCCCGATGAGCATCATATATAAAAAGAAAAATTCCAGTCTCCTTTTCAGCATCCTGATTCTCTCCAATCTGATTCAATTACCTCTGTATTACCTCTTTTTTCTAATCGATAAACCTTGTAAGTAAAAAACCTCTCCGCCAAGGAGGAGAAGTTTAGAGAAAACTAACTGTCACGGAATTCATCCGCATCGTTTCTGCAGAAATAAAGCAAGACTATTGGCAACGCCGAGTGACAACATGAGCGGCAGGCCGAACCCGCTCAGCACTCCGGCAAGCGCCGAAAAAGAGGCGGCGCTGTGACTGCAAATACGGTGGATAGAGTGAATTTGATACCCATTCTGATGAGAGAAAATATATAAAACGGGATATTGATCAGAAAGAAAGGAATGAAACAAGTTAGTCAGGCTGAGTCATAATCTGGCTGTTCCCCGGTTTAAAATGAGTAAAATCCGTTTCATTCTTGATGTTATTTCCAAATACAAACACAACAGGATTCCCGGCCGCCCAGCCATTACCTTGGCAGAAGATATCTTATGTTTTCATCAAGATAAAAAAATCCCCCTCTTGCAAGGGGGATTTTCACGAGCGTTTTCGATATACAACGTAGCTGCGGGTCAGATACTTGAGCGGCAGACTGAACACATGAACCAATCTCGTAAACGGCCACAGGATAAAAACGACGTATCCTATCACAATATGAAACTTAAACCATAGCGGGACACTCTCCATCAACGAGGGGTCAGGCCGGAACAAAGCGATTTCCCTGAACCAGGGCCCGACTGTGGTCCGGTAATCAAATCCTTTCGAATCAATGTTGAGAAACGTGGCCGCAACGCCTGACAGCATCATGAACAGCAGCAGGAGGAGCGTAAGGATATCGGATGGCGAGCTCGTTTTGCGGATCCTTTTGTCAAACAGCCTTCTGTACGTCAGGATGACAAGTCCGGTACATGCCGCAATGCCCGCCGGCAAGCCAGCGCCAATCGCCATTTTGTGATACATATGCTCTGAAATGCCAAGGGAAGCATACACGCCTTCCGGGATCAGAATCCCCATGACATGCCCGCCGACAACGCACAGCAGTCCCCAGTGAAAAAGTGTGCTGCCCGCCGCAAGTTTTTTCTTTTCTAACATCTCGCTTGATTTCGCCGTCCAGCCAAATTGGTCATGCTGGTAGCGGTAAATATGGCCGCCGATAAAGATTGTCAATACAATGTATGGCATCACGCCCCAGAGGATCTGCCCGCTCATGCCTGAACAGCCCCTTCAACGCTTTCACGTACGCCGATGTTTTCAAGCGCGGCCAGCAGCACGTGCAGCAGTTCAGCGTATATACTGTCATTTTTTTCGAGACGGGATGCCAGCTCCCTCACATTGGACAGATATTTCTCAAACACGCTTCTCGCTGCTTCAATTTCTGCAGCCGCAGCAAATTCTAGCATCAGCGGCAGATAATCAGGCAGCTCTTTCTCTGTCGGCAGGAAACCGGATTGCTCGTATGTGTTTTTTAAATGCAGCAATTCAACGCCGCGTTCCCTTTGCTCGCCCGAGTTAAAGTAGGTGACATACATATTTGTTTTTTTCCCAAAGTCGAATGTATAGACATAGTGTTCAATCAGCGCTTCCGGTGAAAAGCTAGCTGACGCCTCGAAAAAGTGCAGCAGCTTCTCCCGGATTTGCCGGTTGCTGATTTCATGGATAAGAGCCTTCCAATCGGGAATCTCAGCTCTCCACTCTTCATCCGGATAAGAGAGAAGAGAGGAAAGAGCGGAGAACGTCATTTGCCGGTCTGTGGTGTTCATCTTGTTACACCTCATTTATCAAAAGTTAGAAACAGGAGCCGGGGCCGCCTGAAAATGATAAGCCGCAGCTCCCTTGTTCAGCATATAAATCTGAAACTTCTTCTCGATGACTGCTCGGTATCACAAAGCGGTCATCATATTTGGCAATCGCAAGCAGCCGATACATATCTTCAATTTGCTGTTCTGTTAAGCCGACACTGGAGATCAGTTCCGGGTCGATTGATTTATTCGTCTGGATCGCTCTCATATACTGGCGCATGACAGACATTTTCTTTAACGTTGACCGAATATGATCCGTATCACCGGCTGTTAACAGCTGCGCCAAATAATCTAACGGGATTCTCATTTGGTCGATAGCCGGAAAAATATCTTCTGCGGATTGCCGGCTGCCTTTTCCTTCAAAGAGATTCATAATCGGACTGAGCGGCGGAATGTACCACACCATTGGCAGCGTGCGGTACTCAGGATGAAGCGGCAGCGCAATCTTCCAGTCAATGATCATTTTATAGATCGGCGATTGCTGCGCAGCCTCTATCCATTCAGCCGGAATGCCTTGTTCTTTTGCCAGTTTGGCAACCTCAGGATCATTTGGATCAAGAAAAACGTCCAATTGGGAATGGTAAAGATCCTTTTCATTTTCAACAGATGCCGCTTCCTCCACTTTGTCCGCGTCATACAGCATGACGCCGAGGTAGCGGATTCTGCCAACACACGTCTCAGAGCAGATGGTCGGCAGTCCCGCCTCCAAACGCGGAAAGCAGAGTGTGCATTTTTCCGCTTTGTTTGTTTGCCAGTTAAAATAGACTTTTTTATAAGGACAGGATGAGACGCAATATCTCCATGAACGGCATGCGTTCTGATCCACAAGCACAATGCCGTCCTCCTCGCGTTTGTACATGGCGCCGGATGGACAGGATGAGACGCACGCCGGGTTGATGCAGTGCTCGCAAATACGGGGCAAATACATCATAAAGACCTCATCGAATTCTGTTTTGATCGATTCCTCCATCTTTTGTACGTTGGGATCTTCAAGTCCCGTTATGTGGCCGCCCGCGAGATCATCCTCCCAGTTCGGTCCCCATTCGATATTCATGAAATCCCCCGTCAAGGACGATTTCGGGCGTGCTACTGGCTGGTGTTTTTTCTGCGGGCTGTTCGTTAATGTTTCATAATCATAGTTCCAGGGCTCATAGTAATCATCAATCGACGGCTGATTCGGATTATAGAAAAGGCCTGCAAGCCGGTTGGTTTTCGAGCCCGATTTCAGCTCGAGCTTTCCTTTTTTCAATGTCCAGCCGCCTTTATATTTGTCCTGGTCCTCCCATTGCTTCGGGTAGCCGATGCCCGGCTTTGTTTCTACATTATTGAAGTACATATATTCCGCACCGGAACGGTTTGTCCACGTGTTTTTGCAGGTGACGCTGCACGTGTGGCAGCCGATGCATTTATCCAAGTTCATGACCATACCGATTTGCGCTTTAATCTTCAAGCCAATCGACCTCCTTCAGCTTGCGGATGACGACGTTCAGGTCGCGCTGATTCCCCGTTGGACCGTAATAATTAAAGCCGTAGCTGAGCTGGGCGTAGCCCCCGATCATCTGTGTCGGCTTGACGTGTATCCTTGTCGGGCTGTTATGGGTGCCTCCGCGGTTATTCGTCAGCTTTGTGCCGGGCACGTTGATGTGGCGGTCTTGGGCATGGTGCATAAACGCCATTCCTTTAGGAATCCGATGAGACAAAACGGCTCTCGCGACGACAACACCGTTTCGGTTAAAGCATTCAATCCAATCGTTGTCTTTGATATCCGTGTCCTCTGCATCATCTTTATTCATCCACACGGTCGGCCCGCCGCGGAACAGCGTCAGCATCGGCAGAGAATCAAAATACATGCTGTGGACAGACCATTTATTATGCGGCGTCAAATAATTGAGGACGATTTCTTTTCCCTCTTGATCAGGCCGCTTGCTCAGAAACGGGCGATGCTGGAGGATCGGTTTGAATGTCGCCATCGTTTCACCGAATTCCATCATCAGTTCATGATCGACATAATAGGATTGTCTGCCTGTCAGCGTCCGCCACGGAATTAATTTTTCAACATTCGTTGTAAACGGCGAATACCTGCGCCCTCCTTTTTCAGATCCGGAAAACGCTGGAGACGTGATCACCGTTTTCGGCTGGGCTGTAATTTGTTCGAACGTAAAGCATTCTTCCTCGCGTTCTTCCGCCAGGTCTTTCAGCTTCAGGTTCGTGATGTTTTCAAGTGATTCCCATGCTTTTACTGCGACCTTTCCATTCGAAGTGGATGATAGGGTTAAAATCGCTTCTGCTGCCTGCTTTGCTTCACTTATATTTGGACAACCCTTTGCGACACTGTCCGAGGTGATTTCTCCCAATCTCTGTTTGAGTGATTCATATTCATCGGCTATTGACCAGCTCATCCCTTTTGTTCCGCTCGGCTTTAAAGCAACGTTCGGACCAAGTGCAGTCATTTTATGAAAAATGTGTTTGTAATCCCGTTCAACGACTTGGATGTTCGGCATCGTTTTTCCCGGAATGGCTTCACATTCGCCTTTGCTCCAGTCATTGATTTTGCCGAATGGCTGGGCCAATTCCTGCATGGTGTCATGGAGGAGCGGCGTCGCAACCACTTCTTTCACCGGCTCCATATCGACTTCTTCTGCCAGATCGGAAACGGCTTTTGACAGCGCCTTGAAAATATCCCAGTCTGACTTCGATTCCCACGGAGCCGAGATCGCAGGAGCAAATGGATGAATGAACGGATGCATATCTGTGCTGCTGAGATCGTGTTTTTCATACCATGTCGCCGCCGGCAGCACGATATCGGAATACAGCGCCGTACCGGCCATTCGGAAGTCAAGATTGATTAACAAGTCGAGCTTTCCTTCCGGCGCCTGCTCCCGCCATTTGATTTCTTCAGGGCGGATGCTGTCGCTATCGTCATTCATTAAACCGTTCGTCGTCCCCAGCAAATGCTTGAGAAAATATTCATGCCCTTTTCCTGAGCTTGAGATCAGATTTGCCCGCCATACGAAGAGATTTCTTGGGAAATTCACTTCATTATCAGGATCTTCAATCGCGAATTTCAGTTTTTTCTCTTGGAGCTGTGAGGCCACGTACGCACCTACGTCTTCGGGTGTTGCTGCCCCTGCTTTTTCAGCTTCTTTATACAGATCGATGCCATTTTGATTGAAAGTCGGGTAAGACGGAAGCCATCCCAGCCGCGCGGCCAGCACATTGTAATCAGCGTGGTGCTTGTAGCGGGATGACGCAGCAATCGGTGATGCCAAATCACTGATCGGCTGGTCCTCATAACGCCACTGATCTGTCGCAAAGTAGAAAAATGAGGTGCCGTTTTGCAGCTTGGGCACGCCCTCCCAGTCCTTTGCAGTTGCAATCGTCTGCCACCCTTCAGCAGGTCGGAGCTTTTCCTGCCCCACGTAATGGGCCCAGCCTCCGCCGTTTACGCCTTGGGCGCCTACAAGTAAAACAAGATTTAACACCGCTCGGTAGATCGTGTCGGAGTTGAACCAGTGGTTAATGCCGGCCCCTACGATAATCATGGACCGGCCGTCTGTATCGATCGCATTTTGGGCAAACTCTCTGGCAATCTTAACGACAGCTTCTTTTTTGATTCCTGTCATTTGTTCCTGCCAAGCAGGCGTAAACGGCTCAGGATCATCATAGGAGACAGCCGATCGTTTACCGATGCCCCGGTTCACGCCGTAGTTAGCCAGTATCAAGTCAAACACGGTCGTGATGTACGTTTCTTCGCCGTTCAGGTTCATTTTTTTAATAGGAAGATCCCGCTCGAGCACTTTGTTTCCGTCATTTGAAAAATACGGGATGCGCACCGTGCCGATTTCGTCCTCTATTCCCAGCACAGAGAGACGGGGTTCAATCGGTTCCCCGGTTTCTTCATCAATCATGTGCAGGTTCCATTTCTGCTGCCCGTCCCAGCGCGATCCCATTGTCCCTTGGGGTATGGCAAATGAACTTGTTTGTTCATCCCAAACCGCAGGCTTCCACTGATCATGCTTTGTCTGCCGCCCGATGTCCTTCGCATGCAGAAACCGTCCCGCTGTGTATACGCCATTTTCTTTTGACAGGGTGACGAGAAATGGAAAATCAGTGTATTGCTTCGCGTACTCAATAAAACGTTCAGTTTCTTGGTTCACGTAAAATTCCTGCAGAATGACATGACCCATCGCCATCGCAAGCGCCCCGTCAGTCCCTTGGCGAATACTCAGCCAGTCATCCGCGAACTTTGAGGATTCCGCAAAATCCGGACTGATCGAAATGACCTTAGCGCCTTTATAGCGGGCCTCCGCCAAAAAATGCGCGTCAGGCGTTCTCGTTAACGGAACGTTGGAGCCCCATGTGATGATATAGCCGGAATTGTACCAATCACTGCTTTCCGGAACGTCCGTCTGGTCACCCCAAATTTGCGGGGATGCCGGAGGAAGATCCGCATACCAGTCATAAAAACTGAGCATAGGGCCTCCGATTAACGACATAAACCGAGAGCCTGATGCATGGCTGATCATGGACATGGCCGGAATCGGAGAAAAACCGACGTTTCGGTCAGGCCCGTATTTCATCACTGTATACAGCAGAGAGGCTGAAATCAGCTTCAGCACCTCCGGCCATTCAGCGCGCACAAAACCGCCTTTCCCTCTCGCCTGTTTATAGGACTTCGCTTTTTCAGGGTTTTCGACGATCGATTTCCAGGCTTCCAATGGATTTTGATGTTCTTGCAGTGCTTCCCGCCACAAATTGATCAGCACACCGCGCACGTATGGATATTTCACACGGAGCGGGCTGTAGATATACCATGAAAAACTGGCCCCCCGCGGACAGCCTCTCGGTTCGAAATCAGGCATATCCGGGCCTGTTGAAGGATAATTCAAGTTTTGTCCTTCCCACGTGACAATTCCATTTTTCACATAAATATTCCAGCTGCAGGAACCCGTGCAGTTGACGCCGTGGGTGGAGCGAACGACTTTGTCGTACTGCCATCTGTTTCTGTATACATTCTCCCAATCGCGATCTTCGCGGGTGGTTTGGCTATGTTTATTTGAATGGTGTTCGATAGGAGAGAAATAATTCAATCTCCTAAACAACGGACTCATTTTCTTTTTCTTCATGAGAGTTCACTCCTTCCGAGTCAGGTGATGCTAAGTTCACTATAAACAGGGACAGCGTGTTTCCTTGTGAACTATGTCACACACTCTGCTTTTTTCACAAAACGTTCACACAAAGGAGAAGGAAGGATTTTCACAGGATGTGAGGAAGGCTGCGTTCAGGAGGACACTTGGGTCATTAGCCGCCTTTCATTCAAAGATCAAAAAAACCGGCTCTATTTAAGAACCGGGCTCAGCGTTTTCATCCTGTGATGTATGCAGATACCGCAAAAATAATTGATAGGAACAAAAAACATTTTGCTGAAGCATAGCCAAAAAGTTCATTTGCAGCTGCGGATGATAAGACATCATTTTCTTAAATATGTAATATGGGATGTTGAGAATCAGAATGTCTGAAGTGGCATTGACTGAGATAAAGGGCGATAAATAAAGCCCGCCTTTTTCATCAATCGGAAACACATCGCCTTTTTCCCACAGCGCAACGGTTTTCGATCCTTCAGGGAGCCTCGTGTCCATGAAACGGACACTGCCTTTTAATACAATATAAACAGATTGAGAATGAAGAAAAGATGGAGACTGATCACATGAGCCGCGGATAAACGTGCCGTTTTTCAGCAAGGTTTCGACAATGGATAGAGGCACTTCATTAAACATAGGAAGTTGTTTCAGAAATAATAAATAGTCACACTGATTCATAGGAAAACCTCCTGTGCTAAGGATAGCTTTAGTGTAGCTCGATCGAGCCTGTACAGCAGTGATGTATTTCACAGCCTGTATGATGAATGTCACTTATCAGGAGGGTGACTGCATTTATAATGAAAGAAAAAAGGAGGATTTCGATGAAGGCGCTGATTCCGAAGCAGCACGGCGCGTGGGCGATGCTGCTGCTTCCATTTTTACTCGGCATGGTCAAGGGAGGCCCCGTTATTTGGCATATTCCGCTCTTCCTTGGTTGGCTTTTCCTATACTTAGCGGTTTATCCCGTTACGCTTGCCTTAAAAAAGAAACAAAGCAAACCATATCAAAAGTGGATGTGTTATTACGGTTTTCCCGCCTGCTGCTTTTTGATGATCTCGGTCTTTCATAAGCCGCCTCTCATCTGGGTGGGCGTTTCTTTACTGCCGCTGTTTTTCATACATATGTATTTTGCCCGCCGAAAAAACGAACGGGCCCTATTGAATGATGTTGCAGGTGTCTTGTTCTTTTGTTCGGGCGGGTTTGCGAGCTGCTGGCTGGGGATGGGAACCCTCGACGGCTGGGCTTGGTTTATTTTCTTGCAGTCTGCTTTATTTTTTATCGGGAGTTCCTTTTATGTGAAATCGGTGATTCGTGAAAGAAAAAACAGGGCATTTGCATACTGGTCATGGGGATATCACCTGCTGCTCCCCTTTTTATCCGCTCTTTTCGGAGCAGGATGGGCGTTTCTCGCTTTTATCCCGAGCAGCTTGCGGGCATGGTTTTTTCATGGAAGGGATTGGCCCGTAAAAACGATTGGCATTCTGGAAATCGTGAATGCCTGCTTCTTTCTTGCCGTCATGTGCCTGTTTATCACAAGGTGAAAAAAACAAGGACACCGCTGTCCTTGTTTTTTTCAGTCAATATTGCAAATCTCCAGCGGGCAATTTTCACACTCAATCTCACATCGTAAATAGTCCCGCTTGTGCAAAATAATTTTTCCGGATTCGTCTATCGAAATAACCCCTTTTTTACGGAGATCTCCGAGCATACGATTGACGCTTTCCCGTGCAGCCGCGCAAAACTTTGCCAAATCCTGATTTGTCAGGACAATGTTAATCAGAATGCCGTCGCTTCGCTCCACTCCGTAGCTGTTTGATAAACGGATAAGGGTGGAATAGAGCGCCCCCTTTTTGCCATGAAGAAGCAGATCCCTGATTTTGGACTGAATCTTCCGGAGGTGCGTGCTCATCCATTTCATGAACTCAAATGTCAAAGCGCCGTTTTGGATTAATTCTTTTTCCAGCTTATTTTTATTAATGACGAGCACCTCGCCATCCTCTAGCACTTTTGCACTGAGCATATACCTCGGTTCTTCAGTGAAAAGTGTTAATTCTCCGACGATATCATGCTTTTGGCAGATTCTAAGCGTCAGGTCTTTTCCGTCAGATGTCAGCTTGCCGATTTCAATAAGTCCTGATTGAATCAGATAAAGCTCTTCTGCATCCATTCCTTCTCGAAACAAATACGTGTGTTTTTCCATTTTTCTTTTCGTGCTGATCGATTCCAGCAATTCATGCAGATCGCTGGATATAAGATCACTATCAGATGGTCGAACAGAGAGAAAATTCATGAGCTCACCTCGAAGAAAGTCACGTTGTGTGTTTATTGTAACGTGAATTGATTTGTACCCATCGAGAAAAAACTAACAATCTTGTGAATGCCCCAGTGTTAGTTGATGCTCTGGCTGTTTCTCTCCGTGTGTGTTTTCATTCTTTCCTGCCAATACATCCATATGACAAGGACAAAGCTGGCTAATGCCACCTCTGAAAGCGCCATAAACCCGATCGCGTACTGGCCTGTTGCCTGAAATACACTCGCCAATATGAGCGGAGGAAAAAAGCCGCCTAATCCGCCCATGGCAGACACAATCCCATTGGCAATCCCCGCTTGCTTCGAAAAATAGAAAGGCACCAGTTTAAAAACAGTCCCGTTTCCTATGCCTGAGCAGACAGCCACGGTTAATGATCCAAACGTATAAAGGCCAATTGTCGGCGAGAACGATAGGATAATGCCTGATAATGTAAGCCCGGCAAAAACAAACATCAAGATGCGGAGCGGGCTCATTTTATCAGCCAGGAATCCGCCCGCAGGCCTGAGCAGCGTAGAAACCGCAATAAAGCCAGCCGTCCGCAAGCCGGCATCTGCAGGATTCAGCCCAAAATGCTCCACCAGAAAGTTCGGCAGATAGATAGTGAAGGCGACAAAAGCGCCAAACGTAATAAAATAAAACAGGCTCAGAAACCATAGCACATGATTTCGGTAAACGGCTTTGATTTGAGTCTTAACAGAAACTTTGACCTTCTTCTCATGCCTGTCGCCAAACAAAACGTGCAGTAAGGCAAAGACAGCCAGCAAAACCAGATACAGCTGCACGGTTGATTTCCACCCGACGGCTTGAGCGATAACCGGCGCTGCAAATGTCGTAACGGCTGTCCCGATATTTCCTGCACCGTAAATCCCATTGACGACACCGTGCTTTTCTTTCGGATAATATTTCGGGAGGGAGGTCACTCCAATGGAAAACACCGCTCCCCCGATCCCTAAGAAAAAGCCGCCCGCGATTAAATCAAACAGAGAATCCGCGATACTGATCCAAAATACAGGAAATAAAAGCAGGATGAAGCTGATCATAAACATCAGCCGCGCGCCAAACCTGTTCGTTAAATACCCTAAAGGAATGCGGAGAAGCGACCCGAGGATCACAGGAATCGCCGTCACCAAAGAAATCTCACCCTTGCTTAAATGAATATCTAATGTGATTTGGGAAATGAGTGATGAAATCAGCACCCAAACCATAAACCCTGCCACCAAGCTTAATGACTGTAACGATAATTGAATGTGTTGACGGTTGATCATTTGGCTTGCCCCTTTCAATGATTCAATAATCAGTCTTATCATACAAAAACCCGGCAACCAGGATTGTGAATTACATCACACGTTTTTCTCATAAAAAAGGACAAAGCCCGAAGACTTTGTCCTTTTGATCGTGATTACATTTTTTCCGGAGCCGATACGCCGATCAGCTGAAGCGCATTGTTCAGCGTAATTTGCGTTGCCTTCATTAAAGCCAGGCGCGCGCGGCTTTTCTCTTCATTTTCAGGGTCGATGACTTTCTCTGCGTTGTAGAAGCTGTGCAGAGCAGAAGCCAGATCATAAATATAGTTTGTGACACGGTGCGGAATTCGTTTTTCCGCTGCTTCCGCCACTGCCTCTGGGAAGCCGCCGATCGTTTTCAGCAGATCGTATTCTTTTTCTGATTGAATATGGCTGAAATCAAGATCTGCCGCCGGTTTAAGTCCCTGCTCTTCCCCTTGGCGAAGCATGCTGCAAATACGGGCATGCGCGTATTGTGCATAATACACAGGGTTTTCGTTAGATGTTGATACAGCAAGATCTAAGTCAAAATCCATATGGGTGTCCGCACTTCGCATCGCGAAGAAGTAACGCACGGCATCCAAGCCGACTTCTTCAATCAGGTCGCGCATCGTTACCGCTTTACCCGTCCGTTTGCTCATTTTCATTTTCTCGCCGTTTTTGTAAAGGTGAACGAGCTGAATGATTTCTACTTCAAGCGTTCCTTTTTCATAGCCCAGCGCTTCAATTGCCGCTTTCATACGCGGGATGTAGCCGTGGTGATCGGCGCCCCAAACGTTGATCAGCTTATCAAAGCCGCGGTCAAGCTTGTCCTTATGATACGCGATATCAGGAAGCAGGTACGTGTACGTGCCGTCCTTCTTGATCAATACGCGGTCTTTATCATCGCCGAACGTCGTGGAACGGAACCAAGTCGCGCCGTCTTCTTCATAGACATGGCCTTTTTCGCGGAGCGCTTCAAGCGCCTTGTCGATTTTTCCATTTTGGTACAGTGAAGTTTCTGAATACCACACATCAAACGGCACACGGAAGTTTTCCAAGTCCTTGCGAAGCTTTTCCAGCTCGTATTTCAGGCCGTATTCACGGAAAAACGCGAGGCGTTCACTTTCCTCTTCGTTAACGAAACGATCACCGTATTCCTCAGCGAGACGCTTTCCGATCGCAATGATATCCTCGCCGCGGTAGCCATCCTCCGGCATCGGTTTTTCCAATCCGAGTGCTTCAAAGTAACGGACTTCAACAGAAAGCGCCAGATTGTTGATTTGGTTTCCCGCATCGTTAATGTAGTATTCGCGGCTTACATCGTAACCCGCTTTTGAAAGCACGTTGCACAAGGAATCGCCGACAGCCGCCCCGCGCGCATGCCCGAGGTGAAGGTCTCCCGTCGGATTCGCTGATACGAATTCTACCTGAACTCGTTCACCGTTTCCGATGTTCGTTTCCCCGTATGCTTCCCCCGCTTCCAGTACAGACGGAATCAGCTTTGTTAAATATTGATTGTTCATATAGAAATTGATAAAACCCGGGCCGGCGATATCCAGTTTTTCAATCGAAGCCTTTCCTTTATCAAAATGAGCGACAATCTCTTCAGCGATTTGACGCGGCGCTTTTTTTGCCACTCTTGCCAGCTGCATCGCCATATTCGTTGAGTAGTCGCCGTGTGTTTTATCTTTCGGTGTTTCTAAAACAACATTAGGAATCTGGCTTTCTTCAGCCAGTCCCGCTTTCAGAACGGACGCTTTGATTTCTTCTTTCAGCACGTCCTTCATTTGTTCCGCAATGTTCATGCGTGAGTTCCTCCCTCATACGTGATCGTCATATTATGTAAATGCTCCTGCTCGTCTCCGACATGCATGTCATATGCGATGCTGATACGGCCTTTTTCTTCATCGAGATCAGATTGAATCGATTTTGTGCTTGTTTTCAGCTCAAGCTCACCAAATGACATTTTATATTTAGCAATTGTGGAGGCTCCCGTTACGAAACGCTGATTCATTTTGACAGCGCCTGACCTCATGACCAGGACTTCGCCTTCGCTTACTTTCACAATCGTTTTGACTTTGCCTAAGTCGTGTTCTTCATAATAAGATAGATACACTTTATTTTGTTTTACATAGTAAAATCCGGTGGTGCGGAATTCGATGACTTCTTGGTTTCCGTCATCCTCGATCACAGACTTCACATGGAGTGTTATCGGTGTCTCTTGCTTCATTCTGACACGTCCTTTTCATCATTCCACTTTGACTTGAATAGTATAATCATTCGGTTTGTAAACTTCAACTGCTTCTATCTTACCATCATTGCTCATCAGATTTGAAGATAAACCTCATAAAAAGCATTTCCTTATATAGAAGAGAAAATCATATCACTAATTACCTTTAGGAAATGTTACATTTTTCCGAAATCTATCATTTCCTTTTCACATTTTTTTCAAATTATATGTATTGAATTAGTAATTTGATAGTTTTAAGATAAAAGTACAACATAGATCTGCTAGAAAAACAAAAAAAGGGAGGATTCAATTATGAAAAAAGCTGTCATTGTAGAAAACAAAGGTTGTGCAACATGCTCGATCGGAGCCGCTTGTCTAGTGGACGGTCCTATCCCTGATTTTGAAATTGCCGGTGCAACAGGTCTATTCGGTCTATGGGGGTAAGGATCTCCCAAAAGGGCATAGTCATTCTACTATGCCCTTTTTAAGTAAATTACAATTTTTAACTAAAATCTACCTCTTGGATATACATACACAACCGTTTTTCATTTGAATCATATGTATAGGGGATGGTATTTTGTTTATAGAGCAGATGTTTCCATTTATTAATGAAAGTGTAAGAGTTCACCAGCTTCCTGAGGGCGGCGTGTTAGAAATCGACTACTTGCGCGATAATGTCTCCATTTCTGACTTTGAGTATTTGGATCTCAACAAAACGGCTTACGAGCTCTGCATGCGCATGGATGGCCAAAAAACAGCTGAGCAGATTTTAGCTGAGCAATGTGCAGTGTATGATGAATCACCGGAAGACCATAAAGATTGGTATTACGACATGCTCAACATGCTCCAGAACAAGCAGGTTATTCAGCTTGGAAACCGGGCAAGCCGCCATACAATCACCACGAGCGGAAGCAATGAATTTCCGATGCCCCTGCACGCCACCTTTGAACTGACGCACCGCTGTAATTTGAAATGCGCCCACTGTTATTTGGAAAGCTCACCTGAAGCGCTCGGCACCGTGTCGATTGAGCAATTCAAAAAAACGGCTGATATGCTGTTTGATAACGGTGTATTGACATGCGAAATCACGGGCGGGGAAATTTTTGTCCATCCAAATGCCAATGAGATTCTTGACTATGTGTGTAAAAAGTTCAAAAAAGTCGCTGTCTTAACAAACGGAACACTCATGCGAAAAGAGAGCCTGGAGCTTTTGAAGACTTACAAGCAAAAAATCATCGTCGGCATTTCTCTTGATAGTGTCAATTCCGAGGTCCATGACTCCTTTAGAGGGAGAAAAGGCTCTTTTGCCCAAACTTGTAAAACGATAAAATTGTTGAGTGACCACGGTATATTTGTCAGAGTCGCCATGTCTGTCTTCGAAAAAAACATGTGGGAAATCCACGATATGGCCCAAAAGGTTCGGGATCTCGGGGCGAAGGCGTTTTCTTACAATTGGGTTGACGATTTCGGAAGAGGCAGGGATATTGTCCATCCAACGAAAGACGCCGAGCAGCACCGCAAGTTTATGGAATACGAGCAAAATGTGATTGATGAGTTTAAAGACCTGATTCCGATTATTCCCTATGAGAGAAAACGCGCGGCAAATTGCGGCGCTGGCTGGAAGTCCATTGTGATCAGCCCGTTCGGCGAAGTACGTCCTTGCGCCCTCTTTCCAAAGGAATTTTCATTGGGAAATATTTTTCAAGATTCCTATGAAAGCATCTTTAACTCCCCTCTCGTCCATAAACTGTGGCAAGCGCAAGCGCCGCGGTTCAGCGAACATTGCATGAAAGACAAATGCCCGTTCAGCGGCTATTGCGGAGGCTGTTACTTAAAAGGGCTGAACTCTAACAAATATCACCGAAAAAACATTTGCTCTTGGGCGAAAAATGAACAATTAGAAGACGTGGTCCAGCTTATTTAGGAGGGAAACGATTTGTCACCAGCACAAAGAAGAATTTTACTGTATATCCTTTCATTTATCTTTGTCATCGGCGCAGTCGTCTATTTTGTCAAAAGCGATTATCTGTTTACGCTGATTTTCATTGCCATTGCCATTCTGTTCGGGATGCGCGCGCGGAAGGCTGACTCGCGATGAGCATTTTGGATATACACGATGTATCCGTTTGGTATGAACGGGACAACGTCATCTTAGAACAAGTGGATTTACATTTAGAAAAAGGCGCCGTTTACGGGCTGCTTGGGGTAAACGGCGCCGGAAAAACGACACTGATTAATACGCTGACAGGCGTGAACCGCAATTTCAGCGGGCGCTTTACACTGTGCGGAATTGAAGCGGAGGCCGGCATGCCGCAGAAAACATCAGATCAGCTGAAGACTCACCGTTACTTCGCCGCCGATTACCCGCTGCTATTTACAGAAATTACGGCGAAGGACTATGTGTCTTTCGTCCATTCGCTTTATCAAAAGGATTTTTCAGAGCAGCAGTTTGCCAGTTTGGCCGAGGCCTTTCATTTTTCGAAATACATCAACAGGAGAATTTCAGAGCTGTCCTTGGGGAACAGGCAAAAGGTTGTATTGATGACAGGCTTATTGCTGCGCGCTCCCCTGTTTATTTTGGATGAGCCGCTCGTCGGTTTGGATGTGGAATCGATAGAGGTCTTTTATCAAAAAATGCGTGAGTACTGTGAAGAAGGCGGGACCATTTTGTTTTCTTCTCATCTGCTCGATGTCGTGCAAAGATTTTGTGATTATGCGGCCATTCTTCACAACAAACAGATCCAAAAGGTCATTCCGATTGGAGAGGAGACCGATCTGCGGCGGGAATTTTTCGAGGTGATCGGCCATGAATAACATAATCCCCATCATGTCTTTGCTGTTCAAACAGCTTTACAGCCGGCAAGGGAAAAAGGACGCCATCCGCATTGCCGCAGGCCTTGTCATTCTCGCCGTGTTTGAAATCGGGCTGATCCGCCAGGCCGGCATTGATGAATCGGTGTTGCGCAAAACGTATATCATACTCGCGCTTCTCTTAATGAACGCATATATGGTGTTTCTTTCTGTGACATCTCAATGGAAGGAATCTTATATGAAACTGAGCTGCCTGCTGCCGATTTCTTCACGGAGCTTTTGGCTCGCCCAGAGTGTCGTTTTGTTTGTCGATACCTGTTTGAGAAGAACTTTATTCTTTTTTATTTTACCGCTGTTCTTATTTGGAAACGGAACGCTGTTAGGGGCGCAAACATTGTTTTGGCTCGGCAGGTTTTCGTTTTTTACCGTTTACTCCATTATTTTCGGAGTTGTGCTAAGCAACCATTTCGTCAAAAAGAAAAACTTGATGTTTCTGCTGCATGCGGCGATATTCGCCTGTGTATGTCTCAGCGCCGCTTTGATGCCGGCCGCCACGCTTCCGCTTTGCGCGGTGCATATGCTGTGGGCGGTGATCATTGACTTTCCTGTCTTTCTACAGGCGCCTCCGCAGCAGAGCAAGATGCATTCATTTATGCGGCGATCTAAATTTTCGTTTTACAAAAGAGAATGGAACCGATTTATCTCTTCTAAAGCGATGCTGTTAAATTACGCGGTAATGGCGGCGTTCAGCGGCTTCTTTTCGTTCCAGATGATGAATACCGGCATCTTCAATCAGCAAGTGATTTATATCGTGATTTCCGCGCTTTTGCTCATCTGCTCGCCGATCGCCCTTTTGTACTCGATTGAAAAAAATGACCGGATGCTGCTCATCACGCTTCCGATCAAGCGGAAAACGATGTTTTGGGCGAAATATCGCTTTTATTCAGGCCTATTGGCAGGCGGATTTCTCCTTGTCGTGATGATTGTGGGTTTCATCAGCGGCCGTCCGATTTCAGTTCTCACTTTTTTGCAGTGCATTGAGTTGCTGCTGGCGGGAGCGTATATCAGGTTAACTGCGGATGAAAAAAGGCCCTCCTTCAGCTGGCAGACGGAGCAGCAGCTATGGAGCGGTTTCTCAAAATATCGGTCTTATCTGTTTTGTCTTCCCCTATTCTTAGCCACATTAGCCGGCACCGCTGTATCCTTGGCGGTCATTCCGATAGCCGGTCTGGTCATAGTCTATTACCTGCAAAAACAGGATGGTGGTTTCTTTGATACAAGCAAAAGAGAACGGCTTGGAAGTTAACCTGCTGAAGACTCATCAATTTTCAACTATTTCAATCGCCGCGAGCTTTCTGAAACCAATCGAAAGCGCGGCGGAACCTGAGGAAGAAACGATTTATTTTTACGGCGCCGCTGCATACCTGAAGGAGCAGATGATTGACGCTTTTGGTTATGCTGCCGGCAGCCGTTTCATGTACTCAGCGAATCTCTTTTTTGATCAGCAGCTGAAAACCTGCGGGACCCGTTTGATTCACCCATTATATAACGGGAATCTTCATGTTGACGCCCTGATGAAAACTTTTGCAGACTTGTCTTTCCCTTCTTCTCTTTCATTCGAAGCAGTTGAAAAGGCCAGGAATGAGCTGCTGCTGAGAATCGAAAAGAAATTCACTGATCCCTTCTCCTACTCGGCGGCGCGCTTGGCTGAGGAGGTCTTCGGAAACCCGATGTACGGCACAGGCATGTTTGGCCGGAGAGACAGGATAAAGGCGATTCATCCTAAACGGTTTCTCGACGCAACGGACTTTATCGTTGATTTAGGGTCCCAGCAAAAACAGCTGAACATATTGGGACAAGCACAAGCATGTGATGTTCGGGGACATGCCCCGCAAACGTCCGCTGTAACGTCCGGAAGAATACCCGTAAACCGGCATGTTTTTGAAACAGAGACACGCAGCGCTGCAGGTCCTTCCGTCTTGACACTCGGATTTGACTGCGGAGAGATGAAAGATGCCAGCGATTATATCAAAATACAGCTAATAGACGGATTACTGGGAAAGTACGGCCATTCCGCTTTATTCAAGCACTTCAGAGAGAAGGATCTGGCAGTCTATCACGTTATCACCCGTTACGATGTCATGAACAATTTGCTGCTTGTTTCAATATGTACAGATCAGCTTCATGAGAAAGACATTCCCCCGCGCGTTTTGGAAGCTGTTTCAGCTTTTCATACAGATGAGAGGGAACTAGAACAGGCAAAGCAGTTTTTACGCAATGAATTGCTGCTGCAATTCGATTCTCCCGAAGGTCTATTGGCCTATATGGGGATCCTGCGCCGCTTCTCCTGCACGAAAGAAGCCTTGCTGGATGGCATCTCAGCGGTTACATGCCGTGATGTATTGCAATTCATAGCGACCATCAATTATATCGGAGCTCATGTAGTAAGGGGATGAAGAGATGGAAAAGAAAGCCTTTTTTCAACAGCTGGATGAACGAACCGATATCAGATACACAGACAGCGGACTAAAAATATTCAGATTGAAATTCCCCCGCGCCCACCTGCGGCTGTGCAATGTAAAAATCAATTTTGGAAGCCGGGATGTATGTATACGGGCAGAATCCGGTGATACACTGCTTCCGTATGGCACAGCGCATTTTTTAGAGCATCTTCTCTTCTGGCATAACGGCCGCAATCTGTACAGTGATTTTTTTGCGCATGGCGCGCTTTTAAACGCATTCACTACCTACACCGATACCAATTTCATGTTTACCTCATTACCGGATCGGCTCAGACAAACGATCCCCATCCTGCTTGATGCTTTATGGAACCACTCATTTGACAAGAAGATTATCGCTCAGGAAAAAGCTGTGATTACAAGCGAAATTCAAACAGCACACCTTAACCATCAGCTCTCATATCATTATCAGCTGATCAGCATGCTTTCTCCCTCATCACCAGCTGCCGTTTTCCCCGCAGGCAGAATCGAAGATATTGAGGCGCTGGACATCAGTGATTTACAAAAAGCCTATAAGGCTGCCTACCAAGCCCATCGGATGACGCTGTTTTTGATTGGGGGCTCAGAAAATACAGAAACGCTTTTGCCTCCTCACCTCCAGCTGGAAAAGCGTCCGGATTATCATGCTGAAAGAAAAATCATCCCGGCATGCCCTCCAGCCCTCTCACAAAAAATGGTGCTGGGTGATGAGGAGCGGATGAATGATACATGGACCGGATTACAGATCGGCGCACTTCCCGGGCAAAACGATCTGTTGTCGATAAAGCTTTATTGGGATATCGCGGCTCGTATTCTATTTCAATTAGATTCACCGTTTTTTCAAGAGATTCAGCAAACGTACCGTCTGGAAATCGATCGCTTGTCCGCCGAGACTTATATATATGAGGATGGCGGTTTCTTGATCCTTCACAGTCAAGGGACCCATTCTTCAGCTTATATCGATGTGGCTTCATACTATGTCACACAGAAGAAAGAACAGGTTGCCGCCTGGCTTCAATACGGCAAGGACTCTTTGACTTACGCGATCATTTATGACAGCGATTATGTGCGTAAATGCTTCGAGTGGGCAGCCGAGTGTGACAGGTGCGATTGCTCGTTTCTTGACATGTACCACATCATTCAAGATATGGATACGCAGGTTTTCTTGTCTCTCATTGATGCAATGGCATCTTCTAACAAAGCGATCATTCACGTTTCTCAGAAAGAGGCGATCAGACAATGAAGAAAAACACTGTCTTTACCCTTTCATTGCTGCTTATAGGTATGGCGGCTTATTCCTTCGGCTGGGTTCAGGCCGTTGCCGAAGCCGCCGCCCAATATGTACAGATGATCAACAATGATGCTGTGCGGCTCGGACTGCTGGCTTGTACCGCTGCCCTCCTGATGCTGCCTGCTTTTCTCTATCTTCATTATGTCACCCAATCCGTGAAAAACATGACAGCAGCTTTTCAGAAACTCACACAGTCTCATCAAAGCTGCTGTGACTTTCAGCAACACAACTTGTGCAGCCGATATGCAGAAGACGTCAAATCGCTGCGTGACAGCTATAAAAACGTCCGCCAAACATACGTGATGGCTGCCGTGTTGTGCCAAGTCATCATATTCGGCTGCATGTTCGAAATCGTTAAAGCCGTCCCTTTCCGCCTTCACACGCCCCCTGCCCTTTCAATGGGACTTGCGATGCTACTGATCCTGTATTTATTGTTTTGCATGCGAACGTATTTGCGGCAGCTTTTCCGGCACGGCAGCCTGTTCAGAAAAGTGTTTGCGGGAGTGCTGGCAGCAGCCGGGCTTTGGTGGATGCTCAGTTTCTCTATAAGTGAACTGCTGTTTCTGATTATCCTGGCTGCCATCCAGCAAATCGGATCATTTATTTATAAACGATTCTCTTATCGCAGCACCGCTTCTCTTGATCTATAAAATAGCTACATCGCAATCGCAGACGGACCCGCGCCAACCGGAATCACCGTCACGGCTGTATAATCACTTGTGCGGTACACGGTCACAGCATTGTCGTTGGGCTGTGCCGCATAAATATACTGTTTGTCCGGCGTTACGGCGAGGTCAAAAGCGCCGGGGAGAGACACGTTTGCAATGATCCTCTGTCTGGCCGTATTAACTACGTATAAGTTATTAATGAGAAACGGTTCACTATATGGCTCTAGAAAATAAGCTCTAGTACTATCGAGAGAAAATACAATCGTCCTCAGCGTTTCAAATAAACGGCTGAAGTCCCCTCCCCTGCTTAATGGTGACAAACTAATCTCCGTTACACCTTTCGGCCACAGCTCACCATTCAACACGTACGCAAAATTTCCAGCGTAAGGAGTTGCAATTAAACTGGGAAATTCAAATGTATCTATGATACTTTCTACCAACTGCCCAGTATTTACATCATATTTATCAACCGACCAACTGCTTCCATTAGCGGTATAGACATACTGTCCATTCGGATCAAGAGCAAAGTCTAAAGCGCCGGGTATCGGAATGACATCAATGACCGATTGAGAGGCCGTGTTAATCATATATATAGATCCGGCTGCCATCACGTACGCGAACTCATCTGTTGGATCAAATTCAATCTTTCTCGGCCCTCCTCCAACAGTGATAGTATTTATGATGGTTAATGTTTTATTATCAATCACTGAGACAAGGTTGGTATTCCCATGGAGAACATACGTGAATGCTTTATCGAAAGTAACGCCTAGATTAGTTGGCACAGCAGAAAACGGGATTGTTTTTACAATAGTGTTTAAATCTGCATCAATGACCGAAACCATGCTGTCTCCAGTATTGGCAGTAAACACATACGATTGAGGGTCTGGCGATGGCGGTAAAACAAGTGTCCCGGCCACCGTGAGCGGACTGCCGTAGAAAGGCGGCACGATGAGAAGATCTTCCACTGTCATTTGATTAAAATCAGGACAGCGGTCAGACTGTGCTGCATAATAAACAACTTGATCAATCTCTTCAGTATGAATCACAGAAACAGCCCCGTCCCCTTGTCCATATTGATTTCGTACAGGCGACACACTGACAAGAAGCGTAATGGTCCCTTGTACTCTCACGGCATATCGAACACCGATATCTGGTTCCGGCCCAGTCTGGATTAAGCAAGGCTCACTGATACAGGACAAATTGTCTGTACTCCATGTAACAGCCGCTGACGCTTCGGCCGAATCAACCTTGAAGCCCTCAAGGATATCTATCGGCACTTGAAACGGCGCTTCCCGGCTAATTTCCTCATCACAAAAACAGAAACAATTTTCCTGTAAAGCAGAAAGATCATTCTTTTTCATGATTTCACGTCCTTTTAGAAATGCACCACACATAGTTGATTAAATCGCAATAGCTCCCGGTGAAACCCCAAGAGATATGACAGTCTCCACGGAGTAATCCTCCGTGTTGTAAACAGTGATGCTCTGTTCTAGAACATGAGTTGCATACAGAAATTCGCCATTCGGGGTAAACGCAAAGTCTCTTGCCGACTGCGGAACATTTCCTATAACGCCTGCTCCATTTGGACTGACAGAATATAAATTGCCAGTGAAGCCGTCATATAAATACACCTCTGCTCCACTCGTAAACATTCGATATTCCCCTTCATACTCCAGCTCTTGGGTGCTGCTGATGGTAAACGTATTTAAATCAATAACCGTCAAATAATTAAAAAAGAATTCTTGTTCTAATACATAGGCATACCGCTCCGGCCAATTTGTTTCTATGGTTGATACGATAAGCTCTCGTTCAATTGTTCCTGTGACTTCACCGGTAGTTAGGTCCACTTTTTGCACGATGCCAAAATTTAGAACATAGGCAAATAACCCATTGGGATCGATTGCAACATCATACCCTTCCACAGGAATCGACCTATCCACAGTTAACGTATCAATTCCAATCACAGAAACCGCAGTACCGGTGAAAACATAAGCAAACTCATGATTAGGGATAAATCTAATCAATCGAGGCGGCTGATCCAGCAATATAGATGCTGTCACTGTTAATGTGTCATAATCGATGACAGAAATCACATTATTGTTGGGATGTAAGACAAACACAGCGCTTTTATCTGGGGTAATTTCAATACCTGCCGGATTGTACGGAAGAGCAATCGTTGTCACAACAGAATGAGTGTTTGTATCAATCACAGAAACTGATTGATCATTTGAATTCGCTGTAAACGCATAGACGGGTTCCGGCTCCGGCACAAGCACAATCGTCCCCGTCACCGATAAAGGACTGCCGTAAAACGGCGGAACAACAACAAGGTTCTCAATCGTGATGTCACTGATATCCGGGCAATCATCCGGTTCATCGGAATAATAGACGACTTGATCGATCTCTGCATTGTGAATGACGGAAACAGCCCCGTCCCCTTGTCCATATTGATTTCGCACAGGTGAGACACTGACGAGTAGCGTAACGGTTCCCTGCAGGCTCACTGCAAATTGAACACCGACCTCATCAGGCTCAGGCCCCGTTTGAATTAAGCAACGGTCACTGACACAAGAAAGGCTGTCTGCATTCCACGTCACGTTTGCAACAGCTTCAGCCGGATCAACGACAAACCCTTCAGGTAATTCAATCGGTGCTTGAAACATGGCTTCTCGGCTTGCTTCTCCCTCACAAAAACATAAGCACTCTTCTTGTTCTGTTCCTGCTTTTTCTTTAAAGGAAAGCTTGTTTTTTCTCATTCCTTCACTTCCTTTTCAGACATACACTGCTCACGCAGATATAACAGAATATGGAAGGATAACGTGTTTGCTTGTACAAATTGCTGAGGGTAAACGCTTCTTTTTGAAAATATATTTCCAAACATGCGGTGTAACGAAAGAAAAAATTGCGGTTTTTTTGCGCTTCTCACAAGAATGTTGATGATAAAATATGACATATATAGAATTATGAAGGGAGGGATTTGCAAACGTGACAGGTGTCATATCTTCTTCTTCCATCGGAGAAAAGATTAACGAATGGTATATGTACATACGCCGATTTAGCATACCCGATGCAGAATATTTGCGACGAGAAATCAAGCAAGAGCTGGATCACATGGAAGAAGATCAAGACCTTCATTTGTACTATTCACTAATGGAGTTTCGGCACAACCTGATGCTTGAGTACCTTGAACCGTTAGAAAAAATGAGGATTGAGGAACAGCCGAGACTGTCTGATCTGCTGCTTGAGATTGATAAAAAACAGGCTCGTTTAACTGGTCTGCTTGAGTACTATTTTAATTTCTTCAGAGGCATGTATGAGCTGGACCAGCGGGAATATCTGTCGGCTATTAAATTTTTCAAGAAGGCCGAAAGCAAGCTGATATTCGTTAAGGATCGGATAGAGAAAGCTGAGTTTTTCTTTAAGATGTCTGAATCTTATTACTATATGAAACAAACGTATTTTTCAATGGACTATGCACGGCAAGCATATGAAATATACAAAGAAAATGAAGCTTATAATATAAGATTGCTGCAGTGTCATTCTTTATTTGCCACCAATTTTTTAGATTTAAAACAGTATGAGGATGCCATCTCACATTTTCAAAAAGCTTATTCTATGGCAGAAGCTGAAAAGCAGCCCCAATTAATGGGAAGAACTTTGTACAATATCGGGCTTTGTAAAAACAGCCAAAGCCAATATGAGGATGCCATAACTTATTTCAAAAGAGCAATAGCTGTTTTTGAAGAATCAAATATTCTTCCTTCCTTACCTCAAGCGTATTTTTTAATTACACAGATCCATTATAAATTAGGAAAAATGGATAAAGCTCATGAATATCATAGTAAGGGAATGGCTTATTCACAAAAGGCCGGAGATGTAATATATTTATCAGAGTTTGAATTTTTGAAATCTTTATACTTATCAGGCCCGGATGAAGAAGCAATTCAAGGATTTTTTGATTTTCTCGAAAGTAAAATGTTGTATGCTGATCTTGAAGATTTCGCTATTGATGTGGCAAAATATTATCATGAACGTAAAAATTTTCAAAAAGCTTCTGCTTATTTTTTGAAGGTGGAACAAGTAAGGCAACTTATTCAAGGAGGAGTGAGTTTGTATGAAATTGAAGTCTAAACTATTACTCTCTTGTCTGGCTCTAAGCACTGTGTTCGTGGCAACAACTATTGCAAATGCACCTACACACCAAATTGAAGTTGCACAACGAGGAATGATTTAAACACTTAAAATATAAAAAGGGAAATGTTATTTCGTTAACATTTCCCTTTTTATATTTATTCACTTAGAAATTTATCAGTCTTTTCACTTCCTTTAAATTAAATATTAATAAACAAATGAATTTTTTCCTTAAATTTCATTTACTTTTCCTGTATTATACATTATTATATATAGGACTTAAGTTATCTTTAATCTTCAATTGAAGAATACTCGGAGGAATAATAACAAATGAAATTTACAGTTAAAAAACATATAAGTAAAATGTTTATAATATTTGGGCTTGCTGTTTCATCTTTTGGAGTCACAAGTGCTGTGCATGCCGCTGCCAATACTTCTGATTCAACTGTCCATTTTACTTTTAGAGTATGGTCTCCTTATGATTATACAACTGCACGCAGAAAACAGAACAAAAGCTCTATGTATATGAAAGTGATAAGCTCTGACAAGAACAGCAGTTTTAATGTTTGGACTGAAGCAGATGCTAACGTTCACTCTAAAGGACGAGACTGGAAAAACGTATCTGGAAAAAAACATGAAGGAGAGGTAAAGCCAGGAAACACTTATTTATTTGTGAACACAGCAGTTGAAAGTTATGGTAAAAATGTTCCCGTTCGATTTGGTGGTTACAGCTGGGAAAATAATGCGTACAAAACAAATTGGAGTCCTGACAGTGTTAAACCTAAAGGCAAATACATAGAATATTAATGGAATTTTGCTTCTAAATAGGGTTTGAGCGGTTTTACGATATGTAAAACCGCTTTTTAAAGTTTATTTTTCCCTTAAATTAATCATGATGATTTATAAATGTGGTAATATATGAAAATGATTACCTTAATTCATTTTAATAACAGGAGGTATAAATATGACCTATTTTTTCATTTACAGGCTTCTAAAAAGCAAGACACTATATTTTTCACTTATATTTAGTACTCTCATAGTACTATACCAGTACTTGGATATTGTAGTGTTTAATAATCATTCAAATCTGCCTTACGAAGTTCACAAATCACCTTTTTTATCGAACATATTACAGGGTAATTCTGTTATTCCTTCAACAGTATGGTTGATGATACTTCCTATTTTGGCTACCTTGCCAATTACAAGTATATATAGATTTGATGTGAATTCTGGATATTTTATGAACACTATAATAAAAACAACTAAAAGCAAATACTTTAATACACTTATCGTGTTTAATTTCTTGTGCTCTTTTTTGATTATTATAATTCCTTTAAGTATTAATTTATATTTATTTTTGATGACTTATCCATCCATTAAACCTGATGGAATCATAAATTACATGCAAAATGTGGTTTCTAATGGTAGTGACCTTGCTAACATTTATTATGAACATCCACTGCTCTATACGTTAATCCTAATACTTATAAATGGACTATACGGTGCTATCTTATCAACAGTCGGGCTATCTTTTTCTTTTTTCATTAAAAAAACTTATTTTGTATATATTATACCGTTTGTTGTGAATTTACTTGGCATTACTATCTTGAATCCAGATTATAATCCTCAAAGATATATTATTAATAAAAATGGTTTTTTTAATTTACAAATTTTTTCTTTATTAAACTTAGTATTAATTATATTAGGTCTTTTAATATTTTTATGGGGTAAAAAGCGCCGTGTTTTATTATAATCTTTTAAAACAAAAATTCATAAGCAAATATTTTGGTTTTTCTATACTCTTTTCTATCAATGCTATAATTATATTTATATTTTTTAAGAGATCAATACAGACGCAAAATGACCATATTATCGATCAAATCTTTACATATCAGCACCTTGTATTATTGATAGCTCCATTAATTGTAGTATTTACTCTATTAGTGTCTTCCGATTATTTCATGGATCATGCCGTGATTCGGCTGAATAGTTCATTTAAGATAGTAGGGTACTATTTCCTTAAAAGCATTTCTTTTTCAGCTATACTAGGCATTATTGTTATGGGAGAAATCTATATATTGTGCTTTACATATAATATTGATAATAATCTGTTAACTGTTAGTAATTTTTCAACTCATGTATTCGCCTATATATTCATTGCTTACTTGACATCGTTTTTAATCCTTTTAACAAATCAAATATTAGTTGTAATAATAGAAATAATTTTATTTTTGTTTGATTATCTAGAATGTAACGGCATTCTCTTCTTAAACGGATTTTTATTAAATTTTGATGATTTAAAGGATCTATTGGTATTCAGAGTAGGGCTGATGTTTATTTTGTTCGGAGTGTGTATTCAAATAGTTAAAAAACAAGACTATTTGAGGCCTAACGACCAGAAAGGAACGTACTAATGCATTCTATTTTTCATTTGTTAAAAAGGGATATTATGATGAGGCTGCATGATTGTAAAGCAACTTTTCTTTTTATAAGTTTAGCAGCTTTGCTAGTCTATTTTGTTTCTTTTTGGAATAGTTATAAATCTGGCCAACTAGACCAGCACAATCTTTTAAATAATTATATGAATGTCTTTCATTCACTAAACTTTTTTGAATTACATGAGCTTTATTCACAACATAAATTTTCAATCCCCTTTACGTGGATTTGCCTTCAGCTATTCCCTTTACTTATTATTGGGCATTTTTCATATAATGACTTTCAAAAATCAGGAACTTTATTAATACCTAAATTAAACAATAAATTAGCTTTTTGGTTAAGCAAAGTGTTTTCCTTATGGTTTTTTTGCTTGATAATCTGGATTGTCTGGTTTTCATTCTATTTCATTTTCTTTCTAATATTCAAAGGTACAATAACAATTGGAGAGATCAAACCTGTTCTTTCTTTAATGTTAATTCAATATTCAGTGACAGCTGTTTATACTCTAGTTTTTGAAACATTAACGTATTTCTTTTCGTTTATTATTTCATTAGTTATTTCAATTGTGTATCTCATCATATCCATATTTGTTCATTCAAAATTCTTTTTTACCTCGTTAGCCATACCAGGCAGATGGTATTTCGCCGATCATTCATCAATAAATATGAGTTATTCTAATGGCTCTGCTATTCATTTGCCAATATTTATTGGTGTAATTGCTTTATTTTGCATCTCATGCTGCTTTGTAGGAATGATTCGCATAAAAAAAATAGACATTTTAGGAGATTAATTATGACTGCATTTATAGAATGTACAAATGTATATAAGAAGTTAAAAGGAAATCTTGTACTTAATGATATTAATTTAACTATCAAAAAAAATGAGTTTGTAGTATTAAAAGGACATAATGGCTCTGGAAAAACAATGATTTTAAGAGCAATCGCAGGGCTTTTAAAATTAACCAAAGGGCAAATTATTGTCAATAATCTCATTATAGGAAAAGATACAGATTTTTCTATAAATACTGGGATATTAATTGAATATCCCAGTTTTATACCTGTCTATACCGGTTATCAAAATTTGAAATTCTTAGCTTCAATTAATAAGAAAGTTTCAGACCAAGAGATCCGAAAAATGATAGAGCAAGTAGGATTAGATCCTGAAGACAACCGTAAGGTAAAACGTTATTCCTTAGGAATGAAGCAACGTTTAGGCCTAGCACAAGCACTAATGGAGTCTCCATCACTGCTGCTTTTAGATGAACCGACTAACGCACTCGACAAAAAAGGAATTCAGCTAATCACTGATTTATTGAAAAAAGAAAAAGAAAAGGGAACTACAATAGTCGTTGCAAGTCATGATGAAACCCTGACTGAAAATAATATTGTAGACAGAGTTATACATATTAGCAATGGTAGACTGGGTGAGGATAATGAATAAACGAGCAATATTGTTAATAACCATTTTTTTAATTATTGTTGCTGGTAGTAGTTTTCGTTATTATAAACTGAATAATCATAATGATAATTACTCTCCTCATATCACAAACCTTCCGAAAAATCGTATGATCGATACGGGTGCCGGGATTACTTATCATGTTCTCAAACCATTAAAACCAATTGAATTTATGGATGAGGATCTTAATATGAAAAGATTGTTATACATTTTGCCGCTGGATATAACAAATACATCCAAGCACGAAATAACGCTGGAACAGCTCTCACCTGATGGAATGAAATATCTTTTTTTTGGTGGCTTTGATCACTATTACAATTTAATGGCGTATAATTTAGATCTTCCAGAAAAGTATCAATTCAATACTTCAATTCCTGCTGGGAAAACTATACGAGGCTATGTCGGTTTGAAAATGACAAAAGGCAAAGACGTAAACTTTAACTATAAAAATTTTGATCCCACAACCTCTAAATTATTTGTTTATTATTCCTTGATAAACAAATCAAATAAAAGGATAACATATAAATTCCCACTTAATTAATCTTGTATTACAATTCAGGAAATCAATTCATATTTCCTGAATTGTATTTTTATATTCTCTTCCTTCTCTCCTGAAAAGTTAAATTATAGAATTCAATATCTTTCAATTTAATTTTCATCTATATTGATATTATGATTGCCAACACCGCTTCAATAATTTTCATTGAAAATCATAATAATTCAAAACCTCTTATCTCCTTAATTCATTCCACTTTAAGCACCTATTAAGATTGAAAAAAATAAAACAAGCCCGTACTGAATGGCTTATACCAGTCAACACGGGCCTACCTTCTTATTTCACAAACCCAAGCAGCATTTCACGGATGATTTTGCTGGCTGTGTTTGCCGTTTGCTCTGAGTGGTCATACACCGGTGCTACTTCCACTAAATCAGCGCCCTTTACGTTTACCTCTGAACGCGCAATTTCATGGACGGATGCAAGCAATTCTTTAGACGTGATGCCGCCGGCGTCAACCGTTCCTGTACCCGGTGCGTGTGCAGGGTCTAATACGTCAATGTCAATTGTGACATAAACCGGACGGCCCGCCAGCTTCGGAAGCACCTCTTTCAGCGGTTCAAGCACTTCAAATTTTGAGATGTGCATGCCGTTTTCCTTCGCCCATTCAAACTCTTCTTTCATGCCGGAACGGATTCCAAATGAATACACATTGTGCGGTCCGATCAATTCTGCCGCCTTACGGATCGGCGTGGAGTGAGAAAGCGGTTCTCCCTCATAATCAACACGAAGATCTGTATGTGCGTCAAAATGGATAATCGCAAGGTCTGGGTATTTCTTGTACATTGCTTTAATGACAGGCCATGACACGAGGTGCTCCCCGCCCATACCCATTGGGAACTTCCCTTTTTCTAAAATGCTGTCCACGTACTCTTCAATCATATCCAGGCTTCGCTGCGGATTTCCGAACGGCAGCGGAATGTCGCCGGCGTCAAAGAAGTTCAAGTCAGCCAGATCGCGGTCTAAATATGGGCTGTATTCCTCAAGGCCGATTGACACCTCACGGATTCTGCTTGGACCAAAGCGTGAGCCCGGGCGATAGCTGACTGTCCAGTCCATCGGCATGCCGTAAAGAATGGCGTCCGCCTCTTCCCACTCGGGACGGCTCGCGATAAATACTTTTCCTGAATAAGCTTCATCAAATCTCATCTATAATACCCTCGCTTTCCTGTAAAAAAGCGCAAGATTCGCTCCTGCGCCATACCTTCATTATTTAATCAGGTCACTCACAAATTTCGGCAGAACAAATGCCGCTTTATGAATATCTTTTGTGTAATATTTCGTCTCAATATCGAAGAAACGGCTGTCTTCCACTGCAAGCGGATCATATTTTTTCGAGCCAATTGTAAATGTCCACAAACCGCTTGGATATGTCGGAATGTTCGCCGTATACAGCTTCGTAATCGGGAAGATTTCCTTCACGTCGCGCTGTACATTTGTGATTAATTCGGGTGTAAACCATGGGTTGTCCGTCTGCGCAACGAAAATACCGTCTTCTTTCAGCGCTTTTGCGATTCCTGCGTAGAATCCTTTTGTAAACAGGTTTACAGCCGGTCCGACTGGTTCAGTTGAATCTACCATAATGACGTCGTATTGATTTTCAGATTTTGCAATGTGCATAAATCCGTCATCTACCTGCACGTCAACGCGCGGATCATCCAGTTTGCCTGCGATAGAAGGAAGGAACTTTTTAGAGTATTCGATCACCTTGCCGTCAATATCTACAAGTGTCGCTTTTTTCACGCTTGGATGCTTCAGGATTTCTCTGATAACGCCGCCATCACCGCCGCCGACTACAAGAACGTGCTCCGGATTTGGGTGCGTAAATAATGGCACATGCGCCACCATTTCGTGATAAACGAATTCGTCTTTTTCAGATGTCATCACCATGCCGTCCAAAAACAGCATGTTGCCGAACTCTTCTGTTTCCACCATTTCTAAATGCTGAAACTCCGTTTGTTCTGTATGTAACGTCTTGTTAACCTTCATCGTAATGCCAAAGTTTTTCGTCTGCTTCTCTGTGTACCAAAGTTCGCTCAATTGTCATCTCCCTTTCGAGGCTGTATTCATTTATTGTAAGCGTCTTATCAGCTTTTATTCTCGGTTGAAATCTCATTTTCACCTAAGGAAAAAGTATAGAGGATGGCGGGGAAAAAGTAAAGATGCGTCCTGTTCTGCGATGTTTAAAAACGATCTTTTTTTCTCATAATAGTAGAAACATAAAAAAAGGGGGGAACCCGTTGTGGATGCAATGACAAATAAACGGCTGAGACTGACGCTGAAAACCGTTCGCGCCTTTATCTTTTTAGGGGCTTTTGCGGCCTTGGCGGCAGCTGCCGTGTTTATGACTGTCATCTTGATAGCCAAATACCAGGGCGCTCCCTCGGTGCAAGTGCCGCAATCCACGATTTTGTATGCGAGTGACGGCTCAAAGCTCGGGGAAACGAACTACGGCGAAAAGCGCTATTGGGTCCCCTTAAAGGACATGAATCCGACGATCGTAAAAGCGACAGTGGCGATTGAGGACCAGAATTTCTACGATCATCACGGCTTTGATTATAAACGCATGGCCGGCGCGGCGCTTGCTGACCTGAAAGCATTTGCCAAGGTTCAGGGTGCAAGCACCATCACCCAGCAATATGCGAGAAACTTATACCTTGAACACGACAAAACGTGGAAACGGAAATGGAATGAGGCGTTCTATACGATCCGTCTGGAACAAAACTATTCTAAGGACGAGATATTAGAAGGCTATTTAAATACGATTTACTACGGACACGGCGCCTACGGCATTGAAGCAGCTTCCCGCCTGTATTTCGGCAAGCATGCCAAAAACCTGACGGATGCGGAGGCGGCGCTTCTGGCAGGAATCCCGAAAGGACCTTCCGGCTATTCACCGTATGTCAATGAGACGAAGGCCAAGGAGCGCCAGAAAACGATTGTGCGGATGATGGAAAAGCAGCAGATGATCAGCCAAAAGAAAGCGGATGAACTGATCAAGGAACCTCTTTCCTATCAGCCTTTGAATAAACAAGTTTCCAAGAGAAAGGCTCCTTATTTCTATGACAATGCGATGAGAGAGCTGGAGAAAAAGCTCGGCATGACACGGGAGCAAATTGAAACGAGCGGGTTAAACGTCTATACAACGGTAGATAAACGGATGCAGCGCATCGCCGAGGAGACCATTACCGAAACGGTTAACGCGGGCTCTGACATTCAAGTCGGGTTTTCAGCCATTGATCCCCGCACCGGAAACGTTCTCGCTCTTGTCGGCGGCAGGGATTATCAAAAAAGCCCGTTTGACCGGACGACACAGGCGAAGCGCCAGCCTGCTTCGACGATCAAGCCGCTGCTGTACTATAAAGCGATTCAGAGCGGATTTACGCCAGTCACTTTGATGAAAAGCGAAGAAACCGAGTTTCAAATTGACGCAAAGGGAGAAACCTATTCTCCAAGCAACTATAACGGATACTATGCCAACAAGCCGATTACGCTTCTGCAGGCGCTGGCGCTTTCCGACAATATCTACGCTGTGAAAACGCATCTTTTTCTCGGCACGAACAAACTTGTAAAGACGGCAAAGGAATTTGGCATTACCGCCCATCTTCAAGCACTGCCGTCTCTGGCACTCGGCACCGAACCCGTACGCCCGATTGAGATGGTCAACGCCTATGCCATGCTCGCAAATGGCGGAAAGAAAATCGAACCGACTTTTATTTCAAGGGTAACGGACGCAGCCGGCCACGTGCTGTACGAAAACCCGAATCAGCATAAACAGGTGCTTGATGAAAAAGCCGCTTTTGTCACAGCGAGTATGATGACAGGCATGTTTGATACCGATTTAAATGGATATACGTCGGTTACGGGGCGAACGATAGCCAACCGCCTGACAAGAACGTATGCCGGAAAATCAGGAACCACCAGCGCAGACAGCTGGATGATCGGCTTCAATCCGAAGCTGGCCGCAGGTGTTTGGACCGGCTATGACAAAAACAGCACCATCGACTCGGTCGAAGAAAAAAGCTATGCTAAAACCATTTGGGCGGACTTCATGGAGGACGCGCTCAAAGGCGAACCAGAAACCGCGTTCAAGCCGCCAAAAGGCGTAACCGGTGTGTACATTGATCCGGAAACAGGCTACTCATCAGGTCCCGGCTGTGCCGCTAAGCATTACACATATTTTGTGAAAGGCACAGAACCAGCAAACGTGTGCTACGGGGCAGAACCCGCAAAACAAACAAAAGACCGGCTTCCATCCAAAGAAAAGCCCGCTTCCGAGAAAAAGTGGTGGGACAAATGGCTGGGGCGACATCATTGAAAATAACCCGGCTCCTCGGAGGCCGGGTTATTCGTATGGTTCCTTCATAATCGATGGAAGAATGTTAGACAATCGAGCTGAACAATCAGTTTTGGGATAAAGTGGTGAATTTCTTATTTCTTCGACGCCGGCTTTCATCTCCCAGTCGCCGACTCATATCCCCCTAAAAAATGAAAAACCCCGAGTCTTGTTTCGGCTCGGGATTTTCCATGTCCTATTTCTGTATCACCAGTTTACTCAATGTTTACGAAAAATATCTCAAATACTTTAAAAGTTCACAGAAAATTCATAAATTAATTGTTTTCCGGAAGCAGGCTCGTTTTTAACTCATCTGAGGAACGGTCCCATAGGCCCTGATCATGCTTTTTCAGAAATTCGCCTAGTACACGCTTCGAGCTGTCGTCCATTTTATCAACGATGATTTTCCGTTTCATGGATTTATCCATCAAATTCACATGCTCAGGCAGCGACTTGTAGCCTCTTCTGATGCTTCTGTCGACCGTCATTTCACAGGCTGTCACACCAGCGTAATAAGGCCCCTCTTCTTTTCTGTCAATCGTTACCCACACAAGCCAGTATGGTTTTCCGTTCGGAACTTCTTCTTTATTCGGGAGAAATTTAATTCCTTTTTCAACGGTGCTGCGGGCATGCATGGCGCCGATGTCTACGAACGCTTCTTTTTCCTCTACATCAACGAATACGGGAGAAATGTTATCAAGGCTGAGTGCCCCTACGCCAAAACCACCGTGTCCGTCTGTCGGATCACTTTTGATAATATTAAACCCGATTGATTTTTTCTTTTTTTCTTCCATGAAGTTCTACCTCCTACAAAAGCGGTTGAAATATCGCTGAAAACAGCTTTAAAATCGAATCTCTTCCTGCATTGAGCATCGGCCACAGCACGTAAGATCCGAGCGGTGTCACAAACAGCACCAAAAATACGATAAAGCCGTAGCTCTCCGCCTGCGTCATTTTGGCACGCACGCCCGGCGGAACGAGATCTTCTATAATTCGATAGCCATCGAGCGGAGGAAGCGGCAGCAGATTAAATAAAAACAAGACAAGATTCAGCTGTATCCAAATAGAAAAAAACTGATCCAGCCCCGTGCTGAACGCCGCAAGCATTTCCATTCCGTACGCATGCATCAACACTAACAAAAAGAAACCAATAAACGCAAGAATCAGGTTACTGACGGGCCCGGCTATAGATACGAGCACACCGGCAAGCCGGGGTTTCTTAAAGAAGCGGCGATTCACGGGAATGGGGCGCGCCCACCCGAAGCCGGCCACCAAAATCAAAATGGTTCCGAACGGATCAAGGTGTTTAATGGGATTCAGCGTCAGTCTTCCTTGTTTTTTCGCCGTATCGTCACCGAATTTGTATGCGACATAAGCGTGGGCAAGCTCGTGCATCGTAAACGACACAATTAGCGTGATGACGAGGTATGGCATTAAAGATAACGGATAATATAAGAAACGGTCCAAGTGAGATATCCCTCTTTCTCAAAATGCAAGAATTTACTTTATTCAGTATACTATAAGAAGCCTCTTTTTCTAAAGAGAGGAAACGAGATAAAGGAGGATTCAGCACCCATGCCATACGTAACTGTCAAAATGCTCGAAGGCCGTACAGACGAGCAAAAACGCAATCTTGTCGAGAAAGTAACAGAAGCCGTAAAGGAAACAACCGGTGCTTCTGAAGAAAAAATTGTTGTCTTTATAGAAGAAATGAGAAAAGACCATTATGCCGTCGCAGGCAAACGCCTGAGCGATATGGAATAATCTCTATAAAGCCGGCGCTTCGCGCACCGGCTTTTATTATCCCTATTGAGCCAGCTTCGCAATAATCGCCAAGAACGTCTCTTTCTCTTCGGCTGTTAAACGTTCAAACATGCCGTCAATCAGCTGCTGGCGGTTTTCGATCATTTGTTCAGCCGCTCCCCGGCCCGATTCAGAAAGCGTAATCCATACAGTGCGGCGGTCATTGTTATTTCTGGATCTCTCAATAAACCCTTCCTGCTCTAAATGATTCAGAGCTGTGGTCGTGGCAGAGGGAGACAGTGTGACCTCCTTCAAAATATCCTTTATGGTGCAGCTCCCATGTCTGTATATGATCCGCAGAATAAACCCTCTTACATTATTCACGTGTTTCGGAACGGTGGCTTCATCTAATTGCTTCGTGCTTTTCAAATATTTTGTAAGTGCGTGATCCAGCAAATTTGCTTCCAGTTTGTCATGGTCCATGTCAATTTCCCCATTTCGAGATGCATTCATAACATACGAACGATATGATTTACTTATTATTTTACTGATTCCGAATAGGGAAAGTCAAAAAAGCAAAATGTGAATTCACAGCTTTTATCCTACATGCCTCGATTTTCCACCTGTTTCACAAGCTTATCTTTGAATGTCTGAAAAGGAACATGTTCATTCTGCTGATGTCCGAATCGGCGGACGTTTACCGCATCCTCCTGCTCCTCATGATCTCCAAGCACCAGCACGTACGGGATTTTCTGCACCTGCGATTCTCTGATTTTATAGCCCAGCTTCTCATTGCGCTCATCAATGCCGGCTCTTATCCCCACCTGCTTCAGCTCCGCCTGCACTTTTCTGCAATAGTCTAAGTGAACGTGCGAAACCGGTATGATTTGAACCTGGAGCGGTGCGAGCCAGACTGGAAAAGCCCCGCCGTAATGCTCGATCAAAATGCCGAAGAAACGGTCGATTGAGCCGAAAACCGCTCTGTGGATGACAACGGGACGAACCTTCTCATTGAGTTCGTTGATATATGTTAAATCAAATTTTTCCGGCATTTGAAAATCAAGCTGAATTGTCGCGCATTGGTGGCTCCGTTTCAGGGCATCTTTTATGTGGAAATCAATTTTCGGCCCGTAAAACGCCCCATCACCTTCATTGATCTCATAAGAGAGGCCAAGCTCCTCAAGGACGCGTGCTAAGGCACATTCCGACGCTTCCCAAAGGCTGTCATCGCCTAATGAATCCTCCGGGCGAGTCGAAAGCTCAACTGAATACTCGAAACCAAATGTCCGATATACCTCATCAATCAGCCGAATCGCTTCTTTGATCTCACTCTCAATCTGATCCTCCCGAACGAAAATATGGGCGTCATCCTGACAGAACGTCCGAACGCGAAGCATTCCGTTTAAAGCGCCGCTGTATTCATGGCGGTGCACCTGTCCGAATTCCGCCATGCGAATCGGCAGATCCCGATAAGAATACAGGCTGTTTTTAAAAATGAGCATATGGCCGGGACAATTCATCGGCTTCATTGCGAACCTTGTATCATCCACTTCTGAAAAGTACATATTGTCGCGATAATGGTCCCAATGGCCTGACTGCTCCCATAACCGCTGATTCATCATAAACGGCGTACGCACCTCATCGTAGCCGGCATTTGTTTGCAGCTCACGCGAGAAGCGCTCCAGCTCATTGCGGACAATCTGCCCTTTCGGCAAATAAAACGGCATCCCCGGCGCTTCTTCAGAAAACATAAACAGCCCTAACTGTTTGCCGAGCTTGCGATGGTCTCGTTTTGCCGCTTCTTCCAGCATATGCAGGTGCGCATCCAAATCTTTTTTCTTTTGAAACGCAACCCCGTACACCCGCTGCAGGACTTCATTTTTGCTGTCTCCGCGCCAATAAGCGCCTGATACTCTTGTCAGTTTGAACGCCTTGATCATTCCTGTAGAAGGGAGGTGCGGCCCGCGGCACAGGTCAACGAATTCCCCTTGCTGGTACAGTGTGATATCCTCCCCACGCGGAATATCCTTTAAAATCTCAAGCTTGAGCCGCTCGTCTTTTTGTGCAAACAGCTCTTCAGCCTCTTCGTAAGAAACCTCCATACGTTTGATTTCAAGGTTTTCATTTATTATGTTTTTCATTTCTTTTTCGATGGCCTCTAAGTCTCCTGATGCCAAGCTTTTCCCCAGCTTCATGTCATAGTAGAAGCCGTCTAAAATCACAGGCCCTACCCCCAATGACACTTCGCCGTACAGCCGTTTTACTGCTTGGGCCAGCACGTGCGCTGTTGTGTGGCGAAGCACCTGCAAGCCTTCTTGTGAATCGAGTGTGACAATCGAAAGCTCAGCATCTTCCTCCAGCTTGAAACTGAGATCAACAAGCTTGCCGTTGACCTGACCTGCGGCCGCTTTCTTTTGCAGACTGGAACTGATAGAACCAGCCGCTTCTTTGATTGTGATGCCTTTCGGATATTCCTGGATCTGTCCGTCCGGAAGCTGAATGTGTACATGTTTACTCATTTTAGAACACTCCTTATTCATTGTTGTATATAAAAAAACACACCCGTCCCGCAGATAGGGACGAGTGTGTGATTAACCCGTGGTTCCACCCAAGTTCCCGACAAATACTATGTTGTCGGCTCGGTGCTGTAACGCAGCATAGACGGCATTGGATACTTCAGTTCCCCAATGCTGCTCCAAGGCGGTAAATGATATTCCTAAGCTGGGAAGCTCTCACCTTTCCTTCCCTCTCTGAAAACCGTAACTATCATTCGTGTCCTTTTCATCGCATGTATTCAATTCATAAAAAAACACACCCGTCCCACAGATAGGGACGAGTGTGTGATTAACCCGTGGTTCCACCCAAGTTCCCGACAAATACTATATTGTCGGCTCGGTGCTGTAACGCAGCATAGACGGCATTGGATACTTCAGTTCCCCAATGCTGCTCCAAGGCGGTAAATGATATTCCTAAGCTGGGAAGCTCTCACCTTTCCTTCCCTCTCTGAAAACCGTAACTATCATTCGTGTCCTTTTCAACGCATTTATGTAGTTCATATAAAAAAACACACCCATCCCTCTAAAAGGGACGAATGTGTTGATCATCCGTGGTTCCACCCAAATTCCCGATCAATTACACATGGTGATCGGCTTGAAGATGCTGTAACGCAGCATGACGGTATCAGATACTTGTTTTCCCCGATACGGCTCAAAGGCGGTAAGCTGCTTTCCCTGCGTTAGGAAGATCTCAGCTGTCCTTCCCTCTCTGGAAACCGTAAAAAGCATCTCGTGTCCTTATCAGTGCCTGTTGTTTCAATAATTTTTTATATCTTACTATATATTCCCACAAAGCGCAATCAGTGATTTACATTTTTTTCTGACGCAACAGTTCCGTTATGGGCAACCAGAAACAGCCATACAAGCAATGCAGCGAGGCTGTATGCCGCTCCCATCATCAAAAACGTAAACCCGGCACCGGCATACCAAGTGGCGGACAGATGAATAATCACCCCGGTTATCGCTACGCCGACCAAGGCTCCGATTTGCCGGTTTGTATTTAACGCCGCACCGGCGATATTCGCATGTCTTTGCCCGGCAGCCTGCATGATCACAGTTGTCATGGCAGGAACTGTAATACCGGTACAGAGGTTCATAACAGACATCAATACCGCCAGCTGCCAATAAGGAAAATCCGGAGAAATCAGCACAAACAACAGCAATGCAATGATACAGCTGACCGCCATTGATACAAACATAAGCTGCCCGGCTTCAAACCGATTCGCCAGACGGGCAAACAGCAGATTGCCGATCACGAAGACCGCCATCATCGGCAGCAGCTCCACTCCAGCCATAAAGGAACTTGCGCCTCCTGCTTCCTGCAAAAAAAGGCTGAGCATAAACATGCCGCCAAAAAGGGCGAAATTCAGCAAAAACCCGATAAATTGGGCAGCTGAGAAGCGGCCGCTTTTGTATAAGGACGCCGGCAGGATGGGTGCTTTTGCAGAAATTTCCCGCAGCAAAAACAGCACAAATGCCAAAATCGCTGCAGTAAATGCTACAAGAATCACTGGCGAGCGCCAGCCCACTGAAGGCCCCTGTATCAAAGCATAGGAAAGAAACCCGAGAGCCATCATGCCAAGCAGATGCCCAACGATGTTCACGCGGCTGCTTTTTCCCGGAACGCGGCTGAGGATTCGGTAAGCTGAAATGAGCGCAGCAGCCCCTATTGGCACATTGATCAGAAAAATACTCTGCCAGCCCGCCAACTGTACCAGCACTCCCCCGATAAAGGGCCCAAGGCCTGAAGCGGCGGAAACAAGCGCGGCCCACAGCCCAAACATTCTCGCCCGCACCCGCTCATCAGGATAAGAGGCAGCCAAAAGGCTGAGTGAGCTTGGCATAAACAAAGCTGCTCCAATTCCCTGTATGAGACGTCCGGCAATCAGCATCTGCCCATTTATAGATGCAGCGCATACACAGGAGGCCAGAACAAAAACGGCTAGACCTAAGATATAGATCGTCTTCGAGCCGAAACGGTCAGCCAAGGCTCCGCCCGCCAGCAGAAGCGACGCAAAAGTAAGAATGTACCCGTCCACAACCCATGTTACACCTGAAAGTGACATTGAAAGAGTGTTTTTCATATCCGCCATCGCCACATTCACAACGGTCACATCAAGAGTTGCCATGAGGAAACCAAGTGCGAGCACGATCAGTACAGATATTCCTGTAGATGAATCTGTTTTGTGTAAAGATCCGCTATTTTTCATTACAATTGCCCTTTCACTTGCTTGATTACCCAATCATCTATTTTTTCAAGATCATACAATTCCCCGACTCTGTCCATGACATGCTGCAAGGATTCTTCTCTCATGAGATTGGCCCATTTATCCTCGATTTCCCCCATGACTGTCTCCAGCACACAGTGACTTTCTCCCTCAAATACAGATTGCAGCAGGCCTTTCCCCTGATACATCGAACCTCTGCCTTCAACCGCTTGATAAACATCATAAAGCGTAATGTCCGCCAAAGGCTTCGTCAGGGTAAAACCGCCCTTCGTCCCTGGTAAGGATTCTGCCAAACCGGCTTGAACTAATGTTCTCATCAGCTTCTTCAAGTAAGACGGAGACACACGCAATCGCTGGCTTATAGCCTCTGACGTCAAAGAAGCCTGTACCGGCAGCCGTGACAGTAACAGCAGCACAGAAACCGCCTGCTCCATTCCTGATTTCATTTTCATCCTATTCACTCCTGATTCATTATGGATAACTATTATCCATAATGAATCTCTTAGCAGCTTTTGTCAATAAAAAAAGCAAAAGAAACGGATCATTTCTTTTGCTTGGTATGGTTAACAAATCTGCTTCAGTTCCTCTATGTATTGAAGCGCTTCGTCATATTCTTCATTTGTATATTTTTGCTTGCTTTTGATGGTAAAGACTTTTTCTTTCTTTTCCTCATCCTCAAGCCCGTCAAAGTAAAGGATCGTGGAAACAAGCTCTAAAAACCGTGATGAACGGCTGTTTACACTGTCAATATAGCCTTTCATATCCGGCATGTCCAGATCAGCATGGTCTAAAAATGCGGAGCCTGTCTCAGTCAGCGAATACCGGTATTGAAAGTAGCCGCCCTTTTTTTCCTTCACCTCATGCAGAAATCCAAGGTTGCACAGCTCTTCAATCTGGAGCGTCAGTTCCTCTGAATATGGTCCGTAAAAGTGAAAATCATATTTCTCATAGAAAGGAAACTGCATTTTCTTGGCGATATAAATCATTTTCTGCAGCTTCTTTCGCCCGATGATTTCTCCAGAATCCGAGAACACCTTCATCAGTTTTGCATGTTCTTTCAACAAATTCCCGACATCTCCTTTTTCCTTCTTTCCAATTTCTATGTCAGTCCCAGCAGCTGCCGGATTTTCATTTTCGCTTCCGGATGTTTAGAGCCGTCACAAATCAAGTCCTTTGGATAGTAAAGCTTGTGGTCCGTCCGCCGTTTACCTGAGATGGATTCCACAATAGCCGACTGCCTGGACAGCTCTTTAATTTGGCCGTTTTGCGTCAAGAGATGGATCGGCAGACGCTCCTCTTCCTCTCCCGGTCGGTAAAAATCGTATGGCAGATCTGATGAAGAATCAACGACCAAATAATAGCTCGGATCGATTCCCGCCTCTTTGAACAATGAGGTCAGCTCAAAATAAGCCGACATTTCTTCATTCGGATTGAATTCAACGTATTGGAACAGCTGGCGGTTAATGAATCTGCGGCACAAGTCGGATAAAATCGCGTCTTCTTCCTCCTCCCAGGCCTGGAAGTAATACAAAATAATAGATTCATCCAGCTTTACATAATCCTCCAGTGTCAATTTCCCTTCAAAAATAGAATAGAAATGAACCGGAGCGTGAGTGAAGACATAGCCTTCATCGTGCAGCTGCTTCGCCCTGTGAAGAATCTTCGTTAAAATAACCTCTGCACTTCTAGTCACAGGATGGAAGTAGACCTGCCAGTACATTTGGTAACGGCTCATGATATAGTCTTCGACAGCGTGCATTCCGCTTTCTTTAATGACGATCTGATCCTCGCGCGGCCGCATCACCCGAAGAATCCGCTCCATATCAAAATGGCCGTAGCTGACGCCCGTATAATATGCGTCGCGCTGGAGGTAATCCATGCGGTCTGCGTCAATCTGACTCGAAATCAGGCTGACCACTTGCTTGTTTTTATATGTTTTGGCAATGACTTCTGCAACATCCTGAGGGAAACCCGGGCTCACCTTTCTGAGCACCTGATTAACCTCCGTGTCTCCCAAAATGATATCTCTTGTAAAATCCTCGTGGTCAAGGTGAAAGACCTTTTCAAATGAATGCGAGAACGGCCCGTGCCCGAGGTCATGAAGCAGCGCCGCGGCCAAACAGAGTTCGCGCTCACTGTCATCCCATTCAGGGCGGCCTTTAAAGACGTCATCAACCATTCTTCTGACAATTTCATAGACACCGAGAGAATGGTTGAACCGGCTGTGCTCAGCCCCATGGAACGTCAAATAGGTCGTGCCGAGCTGCTTAATTCTGCGGAGACGCTGAAATTCACGGGTTCCGATTAAATCCCATATCAGCTTGTCCCGAACATGAACATAGCGGTGCACCGGATCTTTAAACACTTTTTCTTCTGATAATTTTCCATTTGGATACGCCATCGTCATTCCCTCTTTTTTTTAGCCGTGTTTCTATTATATCGACTCTATTCTTTGAAAACATCCTTGAATTTGCCCGGCGATTTGTTCCATCTTCATGAAAAACACATCTTGTGAAGCAAAAAAGCCTGACCTGAGGGCCGAGGCTAAGAAAAAATATGTTTACTTTTTTATTTTCTTTTTTACTTTGTCAATCAGCTCATCCTCTGTCGGAGCTGACAGCGGGCGATTGTTCACAAAAGCAAATGATTTTTTCCGTCCGGGCCCGCAATAAGATTGGCATCCTACCTCAACCTTTGCGTCCGGGTCCACTTCTTTCAAACGCGGCAGCAATGTTTTGATATTAGTGGCTTGGCAATCATCACACACTCGAAATTCATTAGCCATGACGTACGCTTCCCTTCATTTCTATGTTCATCTATGTGAATAACCTAAAATCGTTTTAAAAAAAAATCACATCACTCTTCATTTTACAAGGATTCGACTGTTCCTGCAAGCCGCTCCATCCTTCGTATCTCCTATTCTTTCAGCCAATTTGTATAAATATTTTCCAACCTGGACATTCTAATACCATGAAAAGAAAAATGGGAGTTGAGATAAATGACAAAACAGCGACAAGACGCTTGGTCAGAGGAAAACGATCTGCTTTTAGCCGAAACAGTGCTTCGGCATGTGAGGGAGGGCAGCACTCAGCTGAACGCCTTTGAAGAAGTCGGCGATAAATTAAACCGGACATCCGCAGCCTGCGGATTCAGATGGAACGCAGTGGTCCGCCATCAATATGAAAAAGCGCTTCAGCTTGCGAAGAAACAACGAAAGCAGCGGATGAGAGCGCTCGGAAACGGGCAGCCTGCGAAAAAAAGATTATTATATCAGCCTCCTGCCGTTGATCCTGAAATCACTCAAGAAACCGCTGCAGAAGAGCCGGTTAAAACGGAAACACCATCTGTCGAAAATGAGCAACCTTTAATGTCTGGCGAACATATGCCTTTTGTTGATGAGAGCTTTAAGGAAGAGTTAGCTAGTCTATCACACTTATTGTCTCCTCAAACGCCTGCAGCTGCGCCTGAGATGACGATGAATGATGTGATCCGCTTCCTTCAGAATTACGAAGGCAATAACGAGCAATCATCAGCATTAAAAATGGAAAACGAGCGTTTAAAGAAAGAAAATCAGGAATTGCAAAACAAAACAGAGCAGCTTGAGGCAGAAGTTCAAAAGCTTGAAAAAGACCAAAAAACGATCCAAGAAGATTATGAAACCTTGGTGAAAATTATGAACAGAGCCAGAAAGCTAGTTTTATTTGAAGAAGATGAACATGCCTCTCCGTCCTTCAAAATGGACCGGAACGGCAATTTAGAAAAATTAGCGGAATGACATAGAAAAATCCCAAAACGGGCAGCTGTTTTGGGATTTTCGCCATGTGCAAAATTCCCTTTTCTATTGAGAAAAGAGAATTCCCTCATTTTGCAGCCGGATCAGCTATTCTTGTAAAATGAGGCCAAGCTTATGTGAATCTATTAAGACATGTGAGCTGCCTCGGCCGTTTTTTGTTTCCGAGGCGCAGCAGAAATGACCAAAAGACCCAGCATCATAAGCGCAATGCCCAGCCACGAGGAAGGCGAAAGCATTTCCCCTATGAAAAACACGCCAAGCAATGAAGCCGTCAGCGGTTCAGCTAAAGACAGCGTGACCGCCGCCGAAGCCGGAACCCCTGTAAGCCCTTTCGCAAACAAAAAGTATGCGGAGCATGTTGCAATTAACCCGATGTAAAGGCTTGTTCCCAGTCCTCTAGGGGTCAATATCCACGAGATATCTGACTGCCATAGTAGCGGCGTCAGCAAGATGGCGCTGATCATAAAGACAACAGCGGAGGTCGCTCGCGGAGGCTGGGTTATCATCATCGCTTTACTGATGAGCGTATAGCCCGCAAAAGAAGCACCAGCTCCAAGCGCCATAAGAACACCAGCCACATCAATCCGAACATTGGAACTGTCGGAAAACAGAAGCCAGCAACCCGCTAAAGCCAGCACAGTCGCAATCCACCAGGAGTTTCGCGGGCGTTTCTTCAATACGGCCCACTCGAGGGTCCCGGCAATGATAGGCGCACTGCCGATGGCAATCACAGTTCCCACCGCAATTCCCGTTTCTTTAACAGCTGTGAAAAACAGCGGCTGGTAACACGCCATACAAACAGCGGCTAAAAATACGAGCGGCCATGACCAATTTTTCACGTGAAGCTCCCGGCTGATCCAAACCGCAAGCAGCATGGCGCTTCCTCCTATTAATAACCTGAACGCTCCAAATGCCAGCGGTGTGGCGCTTTCTGGAGCCAACGCCTGAACGGTTCCCGTGGTCCCCCAGAAAAAAGCCGCAATCAATACAAAAAGGCTGTAAATATTCCCCTTCATCTGCCTCTCCCCTTTAATATGGATGCTGATGTCATTTTATCGTTTTTCTTTTTGTCGTGGTTATCTTTATGTAAGAAGGATTTATCTGAAAATAAGATTATTGGGGTAAATGCCGCTTGAAATAAAAAATGCATGCCGGCATATACAGCCGGCATGCGAAGAACGTTCACCCAAATACCTTTGCATTCCGCTCAGCCATCCGCACGAGGTTTTTCTCAAATTCCATTTCCTCATCAATGGACAGTCCAGCTGAATAAAGATGGGTGCTTAACACTTTTAATTCCGTCAATAAAGCGAACATTAAGTCTTGTACGGAGATGTCTTTTTGCAGAAGCTCACTTAAGGACGCCATCGTTTCCGGACGTATTTCCGGATAGACGCCTTTTTTATCGTTTTGTTTGTCTTTCAGCGCCGCTTGATAGAATCGTCTGATCAAGTCGGCCCTTTCACTGCCGCTTTTATCCGCACAGAGATAAATTTGAACAGCGACTCCGCCGCGAACGCGTCTCTGAGAGATGCCGGCGAACTTTTTGCCATTTATACTGAGGTCATAGCTGCCGGGACAATAAGACCCTTCAATTTCATAGGCTTCGATCTTTGCGTTGTACGGTCTCAGCATTCGCCTCATCAGCTCAACCATCGCTTCATATCCTTTGTCTATATCGATGCCTTTCTTTTCGTCCTCGAATATGAGAGAGATATTTAAAACACCGTCATCCAATACGACGGCAAGACCGCCGGAATTGCGTACGATCACACGGTATCCTTCACTCTCCAGCAAGGAGATGCCATCCTGCAAAAACGGGAGGCGTGTATCCTGTATTCCAAGGACAATTGTATCGTGGTGCACCCATGAGCGCGCTGTCGCCGGCGACACGCCTTTTCCGACGGACATGCACAGCGTATCATCCATTGCGAAGGATTGCTTCGCATCAAATAAAGGGCCGAGGCTGGATTGGTCAATGACTCTCCATTTCGGCTGCATCAGTAAATCAATCGGTTGGTTTGCCATCTATGTAAAACCCTTTCATGTTAGGCTTATTGAACGAAAACTATTATATCATTTCAGCAGCTGTGATTGATAATTGCTTTTCAGCATCGTAATAAAAATTTCTTTATTTTTTGTATTCTCCATGAGAGGAGAATGAATGTAAGACAGCTTGCGCTTTAACGAGAAATCTTTAATATGAAGAATTGAAATTTCGCGGTGGATCAAATCCTTATGCAGCACGCTTCTGGATAGAACCGAAAGTCCCATGCCGTTGATCACCGCTTCCTTTACACCTTGATTGCTGCTGATGGTGAACATTGATTTCGGCCGAAGTCCATTTGAACTGAGTACATGATCGAGATATTCTCTCGTCCCTGAGCCTTTCTCTCTTGTCACCCACGCTTCGTTCTGCAAATCGCTGATCGAAATCTCTTTCCGCCCGGCGAGCGGATGCTGATTTGGAGCGGCAATGCACATTTCATCCTCCATGAACGGTTCAATTTCCAGCTCATTCTCGTTTGTATGTCCTTCAATCAGCCCGATATCAGCCTGAAGCATACGCACACGCTCGCTGACCTCCTCTGTATTGCCAATCATGACATCGAGGTTCAGCTCTGGATACAGCTTTTGCAGCTGGGCCAATAGCGGCGGAAGAATATACTCACCGATTGTAAAGCTTGCAGCTATTTTCAATTCGCCCTTCACATAGTGATGATGCGCATAGATTTCAGCCTTGGCTTGTTCGTAGAGAAACACCATTTGCTTTGCTCTTTGATATAAAATGTCTCCTGTCGGCGTTGTCGTAAAGTGTTTTGGCGACCTGTTCAGAAGAGCCGTTTGAAATTCTTTCTCAAGATTTTTGATATGCAGACTGACGCTGGGCTGGGAGATCATCAGCTTTTCTGCCGCTTTTGTGAAGTTTTTTTCTTCTACCACCGCTATAAACGTTTTCAGCACGTCGTAATACAAAAACCCCACCCCTGTCATTAATGAAATATATGGTTATGATTAGTTTTCTTTATTGTACTCATATCATCCGTCTTGGTAAAGAAGGCTATACGGAAGCGCAAAAAAGGCAGCCCTCGGTCGAGAGCTGCCATCGTCTTCATTTTTATTACAGTGCTTGCGCCGCTGTAATTAATGCGAGATTGTAAACATCTTCAGCGTTACATCCTCTTGAAAGGTCGTTTACAGGCATATTTAAACCTTGCAGGATTGGTCCTACCGCTTCAAAGTTGCCCAAACGCTGAGCGATTTTATAGCCGATGTTTCCTGCTTCAAGGCTTGGGAATATGAATACGTTAGCGTCCCCTTTGATCTCGGAATCCGGCGCTTTTTTCTCAGCTACAGATGGAACAAATGCAGCATCAAATTGGAATTCGCCGTCAAGTGTCAGTTCAGGCGCTTTTTCTTTCGCGATTTTCACTGCATCCGCTACTTTTTCTGTTTCATCAGATTTTGCTGAGCCTTTTGTAGAGAAGCTGAGCATTGCCACGCGAGGCTCAATGTCGAACATTTTTGCCGTATTGGCACTTTCGATCGCAATCTCGGCAAGGTCTTGGCTGTCAGGCGCAATGTTGATCGCGCAATCTGCGAATACGTATTGCTCTTCCCCGCGAGCCATGATGAACACGCCTGAAGTCTTTTTCACGCCTTCTTTTGTTTTGATGATTTGAAGAGCCGGGCGGACAGTGTCAGCTGTCGAGTGAGCAGCTCCGCTTACGAGTCCGTCTGCAAGGCCTTTATACACCAGCATTGTACCGAAGTAGTTCTCGTCTAATAACGCTTTGCGAGCCTGTTCTTCTGTCGCTTTGCCTTTGCGGCGTTCTACGAATGCTTGTACAAGGTCTTCCATGCCTTCATATGTATGAGGATCATAAATCTTAACGCCATCCAGCGTAAGGTTCAATTCTTTTGCTTTTGCTTGGATCTCATTTTCATTGCCGATCACAATCGGATTCAGCACTTTGTTTCCTGCAAGCTTGCTGACCGCTTCTAAAATACGCTCGTCTAAGCCTTCAGGAAATACAATTTTAACGTCTTTTCCAGCTACTTTTTCTTGCACTGTTGAAAATAAATCTGCCACAATAAAACCTCCTCAAAAAGTTACAAAAACGCTTTCTTTTACTAGCATACTCTTCTTCCAATCAAATTCAAACAGCCAACTTTCATTATAGCGCTTTCATAAAAAAATCTTATTTTTCTAACTAATTTAAGTGACTCAATCTACCCTTATAGGTTCTTCTATTTTGATGGAGTTATACGGAAGGGATGTTCAAGGTTTCTCCACAGTAGAATCGGATAAACTATGGTATAGTGAAGGCAATCATGAAAAGATAATGGGAGTGAAGATAAATGAGTGAACAGCAAATGACAAATGAAGCGGCAAAAACGCTTGACGGCTGGTATGCGCTTCATGATTTCCGCACAATGGATTGGACTTCCTGGAAGCTGCTGTCCAGTGATGAGCGCCAATCTATCATACATGAATTCACCGGGTTGCTTGAAAAATGGGGCGTAGCCCAAAAAGAAGGAAAAGGATCGCAAACTCTTTACAGCATCGTCGGCCAAAAAGCTGATTTTATGCTGATGATCCTTCGTCCTACAATGGAAGAATTAAATCAAATTGAGCTTGAATTCAACAAATCAAGACTTGCTGAGTTCACCTTTCCGGCATACTCCTACGTATCAGTGGTAGAGCTGAGCAACTACTTGGCAAGCGGTGACGGCGATCCTTACGAAAATCCGCATGTGCGCGCGCGCCTTTACCCTGAACTGCCGGAATCAAAATATGTATGCTTCTATCCAATGGATAAAAGAAGATCCGGCAATGACAACTGGTACATGCTTTCAATGGAAGAACGCAGAAACTTGATGAGAAGCCACGGTTTAATCGGCCGCAGCTATGCCGGCAAAGTCAAACAGATCATCACCGGCTCTGTCGGCTTTGACGATTACGAGTGGGGCGTTACATTATTCAGCGATGATGTCCTTCAATTCAAGAAGCTTGTGTATGAAATGCGTTTTGACGAAGTCAGCGCTCGCTATGGCGAATTTGGTTCATTCTTTGTCGGCAATCACCTTTCGCTTGATACACTTCCTCAATTCCTATATGTATAATATCCCCTCCCGCCCTATCCGGCGGGAGTTTTTCAAATCCCCTTTATCAGAATTTAAATAAAATTTGCTATTTTCTTCGTTTTTTCTTACGATGTAGATAATAATCCAATTTTTTCAAAGGGGTGCAGTTATTTGTCAAAACGAACCGCATTTGTTATGGGAGCCAGTCAAGGGATCGGGAAAGCAATCGCTCTGAAATTAGCAGACCAGCATTTTTCCCTCGTCATTAATTCGCGAAATTTGGATAATATTGAATCTGTCAAAGAAGACATTTTGGCCAAGCATCCTGAGGCGAGCGTCATTGTCCTTGCGGGAGATATGTCTGACTGGCATACGAGAGCGGGCATTTTTCAGGAAATCGAATCTCAATGCGGACGGCTTGATGTTCTGATTAATAATATCCCGGGCGGCGCGCCTGATACATTTGATAACTGCAATATAGACGATATGACGGCCACGTTCACTCAAAAGACCGTTGCCTATATTGACGCAATCAAGCGTGCTTCCTCACTGATGAAACAAAACGAGTTTGGCAGAATCATCAACATTGTCGGAAATCTGTGGAAAGAACCCGGCGCCAACATGTTCACAAACAGTATGATGAATGCCGCTTTAATTAACGCCAGTAAAAATATTTCCATCCAGCTTGCTCCTCACAACATTACTGTCAACTGTCTGAATCCTGGTTTTATCGCTACAGACCGTTATCATCAATTTGTGGAAAATGTGATGAAAAAGAACAGCATATCCAAACAGAAAGCAGAGGAACAGATTGCTTCCGGGATTCCGATGAAACGGGTCGGATCAGCCGAAGAAACCGCAGCGCTCGCCGCGTTTCTTGCCTCTGAGGAAGCCTCCTACATCACGGGACAGCAAATTTCCGCTGATGGCGGCAGCATGAAAAGCATATAAAAAACATCCCGCTTTTTAGCGGGATGTTTCTTGTAATGACCCGAACGGCAGGTTCAGCTTTTGAATCCGCATGACAAATTCCCTCAGATCCTCCTGCTTCGACACCATTGAGATTCTGACATGTCTTTTTCCGTTGCTTCCAAAAATTTCGCCCGGTGTGACTACGACATGGGCATGCTCCAGCAAGTAATCGGAAAATTGGTGAGATGTCTCAAACGTATTCGGAATTTCAGCCCATACGTAAAAGGTTCCTTTTGGCTTTTCCATCTTCCAGCCCAGTTCCTTTTCGCAAAGCTCCGTAAAAAAGTCAATTCGTTCCTTATAAATTCGTTTCAACGATTCCGTATGCTCCGGATCTCCAGAAAGCGCCGCACTCGCTGCCTGCTGCAGCCCGCCGAACATGCCGACAAATACATGATCCTGAAATTCATTGACGGCCTGAATGATCTTTTCGTTCCCAACCGCAAACGCCATTCTCCAGCCGGCCATGTTAAATGTTTTTGAAAATGAATAAAGCTCTGCTCCGACAATTTTTGCATCCTCTGTCTCAAGAAAGCTGGCCGGTTTTTGATCGAATTCAAACGCTCCGTATGCAAAATCATGAATCAAATGGATGTTATGCTCTTTCGCAAAAGCAGCAGCTCTTGCATAAAAAGCCGCATCAGCCACAGCTCCAGTGGGGTTGTTCGGATAGTTTAAAAACATAAGCTTCGCTTTTTCCAGCACGGCTGGATCAATCTTTTCAAAATCCGGCAGATAGCCATTTTCTTCATACAGCGGCATTTCGTAAAGCTCAGCTCGCGCCATCGTAATCCCTGATAAATATTCAGGGTAGCCTGGATTCGGGACTAAAGCGATGTCTCCCGGATTGAGCAGGCATTGTGTCAGCACATACAAGCCTGCTTTCCCGCCTCCGAAAAGCGCGACCTCCGTTTCAGGATTGATTGTCACTCCGTATTCCCTTTTATAGAAAGCAGCGATCGCTTCCTTTAAAAAAGGATAGCCCCTGAAAGGGCCGTATCCATGAAACGAAGGATTCAGAGAAGCCTCCCGCAAAGCCTCCACAATATGCGGCGGAGTGGGAAGGTCAGGGTTCCCCTGTCCGAGATTAATGATGTGGGCCCCCGTTTTTTCCAATTCCTTTACCTTTTGAAAAACGAGAGAAAACTCCTGCCTTGGAAGTGTCTTGATGACATCGGACGGTGTTATTTCCATCTAAAAGACTCCTTTTTGCTCCGTTTTGTTATCCCGTTCCAAAAACGATTTGTTGACGAGCTTCGTATGCAGAAACAAACCGCATACGATCACGACAATCAGCCCCATAATGACCGGAGCGCTTAGGATGTTAATGAACATTGAACCAATAGAAATGCATAATCCGATAGACGCTTCGGCCACTGAAAAAATGCGCCCTTGAATCTGGTTTGCCGCATTTTCCTGAACCTTCACTTTTGCAAGCACTTCCCCGTATTCCATCGCGATGAAAAAGAGGATCGCCGCGATGACAGAAACAGCGAAAATCGGCGTGAATAAAAACAACGCCAGTGAGACAATGGATAAAACGGTAAAGTACGTAAGGCCTCTATTGTTGTTAAAGCCCCATTTGCTGACAAGCGCCGCTCCGATGAACCCGCCGAAGCCGATGCAGAATGTGAGGATAAAGTTGCCGATTTCCCCGTCACCCAGAAAGCGGCTGACAATCGGAAAATAGCTGTACACGACTCCCCACAGCAAAGCCATTGTAATCATCGTAAACATGGCGTTTAATACGAATGCATTGGTTTTGATTTCCTTGAGCCCTTCCTTAAAAGACTGAAAGGCCTCTTTTATGTTTTCAGGTTGAATCGGCACAAATTGCAGCTTGATACGGCTGATAAAAAATGCCGAAACCAGGTATGTCACACCGTTAAAGGCAACAGCCAGCTCTACAGATCCGCCTAACAGAAAGAGCCCTCCGGCAGCCGCCCCGACGATAATGGAGATGGTTGTCGCTTTTGCAAATAACGTGTTGATGCTTTTAATATCTGATTCCAAGGACGACATGACAGCGAGACGGGCGGGATTAAAAAACACGCCGCTTCCATAAGAAATAAACAGCAGGGCCAGAAAGATCAGCGGATACTCGCCTTTTGGAAGAAATGTGAGCCCCAAAAAGATGATGCCTCTGATGATATCCGTCCACAGCATGATCTTAATTCTGTCTAACCGGTCGACCAGAACCCCCAAAAACGGCTGAAACACCATCGGAATGCTTCTGACCACGATGACCCCGGACGTCACCCAATAATCGTGATAATATGTAGACAAAATGAGCAGGGCAGGGAGAACACAATAGTCTCCCATGAACGATAGCGCCTGCCCGTAAAGCAAGTATTTAGAGTTGGGTTTCAGCTGTTTCATACTGGCAGCACATACTTTGCCGTCAGCTTTGCATGCTGCTGAATTTGTCTGATTGATTCAGCCACATCCTGTGAATTACTGCCTTTCAGTTCAAATGCAGCAATGGAATTGAAAGCTTCAAACAATGTCAAATCAACTGAAGTGCCTGGTGCTGCGGCCGAAAAAGAAACGATTTCAGTATCCCCTTTTAAAAGCCCGTCCGGAATATCGATCGCTTCAATGACCAAATCCTCAGCAGTTTCAGGAATTTGGCCATTTTGTTTGAAATGCTGCGGGTACAAATGGCAGTCGGCAACATAATAAGGCTCTTGATCCAATAATCCGTCCGGCAGATCGGCGTCTTTTCCGAAACAGAGGACATCTAATAATAATTGCGCCATATCAAGGCCGAAAACCTTTTTAATGTTAGGGATCATATTCCAGCCGGCAAATCTGGCTGCCGATTCAATTAAACCCGGTTCTCTGTTTTTCATTAGCTTGATCTCTGTATGTGTTGCGCAATTTTGCAGGCCAAGCCCTTCATTTGCCTTTTTGGCAGCTTCGACAATTTTCTTTTTTGCCTCTTCATCCAGAATGGACGGCGTAATGTGGGATGTCTCTGTAAACCCGATTTGCGGCGTTTTATCATGAATGGCGATCGGGAAATACTCACCGTCAGCCATGATGCCTTCTATACTGATATAGTCGGAGTACCCTTCTGTTTGATACCAGTCTCCGTACTCACCCTGTAAAAATTCTTCAGTGATAAACGGCGCTTCAAACGTAACCGCCTTTGGCACGTTAATTGATTTCAGATAGTCATTGACTCTGTTAAATTCATCTTCTGCCGTCTCAGTGTCCGTAATCAGCGTTACACCGATTGAACTCGCTAAGTATGTAGGCTTTAAGATAAGAGGTGTGCCGATCTCTTCAAGAGCAGCACGGAAATCTTCAAGAGTTGTGACTCGTTTGTTTTTGATCGATTTGACTCCGGCCTTATTAAAAGCGTCCCTCATTTTATTTTTATCTCTGGCATTTTCGGCTGCCTGCACGCCGGCACCTCTCAAGCCCAGACGTTCACAGGCTTTCGCCATCGGAGCAATGAATAATTCATTGTTTGTTGTGATGGCATCCGCCCCAAACATTTCGGCAACCTTGACGATTTGCTCGACGACCTCTTCCTCAGGCTTGTTATGATCCTCATGCGCCCAATAAATGGAATCAGGATGCTCAAAATCAGCTAAACTCTTAAAATAGTCTTTATCTTTTATGACCGCGACCGAGTATTTTTCAATTAATGCTGCATGAGAGGCTGTAATTGCAAAAGGTCTTGGAATAAAGCTGACCAGGTTATATTTTTCAGCAGCGCTTTTATAAAACATGTGCGGCGGGCAGCCTCCAAGATCAGCGATGACCAATACTGTTTTTCTCTCCATATGTAAAACACTCCTTCTCTATTGTGCGGTGTATCCTCCGTCTGCGGTGATGGCGCTTCCGGTCATATAGCTTGATAAATCCGAGGCTAAAAACAGCATCACGTTTGCGATTTCTTCAGGTTTCCCAAGCCTCAGCAGCGGATTTACCTTCGCCTTTTCTTTTTTGATCTCTTCAAGTGTGCCTTCATTATTTTCAAGGAATGATTTTTCATTCAGCGGTGTGTCGATGATCCCCGGGCATACGCAGTTCACACGAATTTGATGTTTCGCATAATCAACGGCCATTGATTTAGTCAGCTGCAAAACCCCGCCTTTGCTGGCGTTATAGGCAGGAATATCAGGCCATGCCACGAGTCCGCCGACAGAGCACGTATTAATGATGTTGCCCTTGCCGGCGGCCAGCATATGCTTGAGTGCATGTTTGCTCATTAAAAACGTGCCGGTCAAATTGACTTGCACCACCTTGTTCCAATCGTTGAGCTCCATCTCATGAATAGGTGCCACGATTTCGATGCCTGCATTATTAATCAAGACATCCAGCCCGCCAAATGTATGAACCGCCGATTCAACTGCGTGCTGGCAGGCAGCTTCGTCTGTGATGTCCGTTTGCACAAAGTGCAGCCTGTCATTATTTTCTTTTCGTACCATTGCTTCTCCCTGCGCTTCGTCAATATCCGCCACAACCACATTGGCCTGCTGGCCCAAAAAAGCCTGAACCGCAGCATAACCAATGCCTGATGCGCCTCCTGTTATGAGGACGGTTTTATCGGTGAGGTTCATGATCATTCATCCGCCTTCATTTTTTTCGCTTTTGCTCTGTTGTAGCGCGGCGGGAAGAAGATATTAATCGATTTTGATTCTTTTTCTGAACGGTTGATCGCACCATGATCTTCGCGAGGCTCACAGAAATAGGCTGTGCCGAATTTCATCTCGACTGTGCAGCCTTCGACCGTCATGTCATAGCCGCCGCCGATGCAGATGCCGATTTGTTCATTTCGATGTTTATGGAAAGGCATTTCTCCGCCATTTCCAGGGATTTTGGCAAGCATAATTTCTACCCAATCCTCAACAAAAAACGTAACTTCCATGCCCGGCAGCAGGTCTCTTGTTTTGAAAATATCCAAAAAGTAGTCCTCAGGACTTGTATATGTTTCATCAGCTTTCAGCCGCTTGATATCAATAGCAATCACTTCTTGGTCTGTGTCGTTTCTTGCCCCGTGAGGCACATGCGGCGGCGCGATATAGGCAGATTCCAAGGCTGTCATTTTTCTTGTCACATCTCCGACAGTCATCATCAGCTCGCCAGAAACGACCATGCCGATTTGGACCTCCTTATGCTGATGGGGTTCAACATTGGTATGCGGCGGGACGTAAGACATTAATACTTCAGTATCCCCTCGTACGGTTGAATACTGCCTCACTCCGTTTTCCCATTCAATTAATTTCGGTGTCGGGAAATAAAGCTCCTGCATATCTTCTTTAGTTTTCATCATCAACGTCTCCTTTTCCAAATAATGACCAGCTCATTGGAATACTTTTGAATGTTTTTACAAAGGTTAGCCCGTACTTTTGCCGTGCAAGCTCATTGGTTAAGGCAATGTCATACAAACCTTCTTTTACTTTTCTTGCGGCTTGACTGGTTGAATTGACTAGTTTGAAACGAACATCTTTGCGGGTAAAATATTTGATTAAATTAATAGGTGAAGGATGTGAAACAATAACAGATGTATCAAGCATATCGTCTCTGAATTCAAAATCAGGACGAACAGCCAGGCCGTACATCGGTGTATCGCACCTGAAGATCTGCAATAGCTGCAAATCCGGCCTCATGTAGAAATGCTTAATACCATCGTAAGCATGTGGGACGATGGTATATTCCAGCGGGCTTTGGAGCGTCCTTTCGATGCATGATTCAAAAGTATCATGCAAGGACAATTTACTGTTCAGCCCTTGTAGAAGAGTAAAATTGGAAATGAAATGCTTTGCTGCGTACTCACTGCTTGTCCCCTCAGGGCCGAGCGTGTTGACTGTAATGAGTTTGGATAGTGAATCAGTTCTTTTTTTTGTCTGAATGCTATTATCCAATATAATCATGAGCACCAACCAATCTTTTAAAATTTTAAGTAAATTTTATCCAGCGGCAATTGAACTGTCAATGTTTTTTGAAAATATTGATAATTATTCCCATACAAACAAAAAAAACCCTTTATAAAGGGTTTTTAATTATAGGAATTTAGAAACTTTGTTTATTGAGATAAGGACTGATCGGCCTTCTGCTCAAGTTTGCCGTACTTTTTATATGCGAATATACTGAGCACAAATCCGAGGACTGTGATGGCTGCGCAAATCAATCCGACAGCTGCATAGCCGTATGCCACATAGACGGGTCCCATTAAAGCAGAACCTAATGTCACGGCCAGATTCGAGGCGAGGCTGTAAAACACCATGACTTTTCCGCGATGACGCTCTGAGCAGTCACTCAAAATGGTGCTGAGCAGCGTCACCGTCAAACTTTGCATTAATCCCCAAATAAATAGGCTGACGATTAACAGAAACATTGACGCCGGCGCATATGGTAAACACGCCAGCAGAACGCTGATGACCCCCAGCGCAATCAAAAGGGAGCGCATTTTTCCGATGCGGTCGGCTATCTTTCCTGTAATCACACTCATGGAAAACCCGATTCCATAAATCATGATAAATAAGCCCGCAGCCGTGTTTCCTCCGGTAAAAACGTCCTGAAGATAGGTGCCTAAAAAGGAATACATACCGTAAAAACCAATCATATTACAAAAGGTTATCGTGATATAAACAGGTACACGAGGGACTTTCAGCGCATCCCGGAATGTTCCTGCCGGCTCTTCTATTTCTTCCTTGCCGCTGTTTTTATGTTGGGCATGGCGGCGCATTTCAAGGAGAATCAGCAGGACAACTAAAACGCCCATCAAGGCGAAAATCCAAAACGTCCATCTCCAATGCAGGACGCCGCCGATAAATGATCCGAGCGGCACTCCGAAAATCAGCGCCAGCGACCAGCTTGAAACGATCAGTCCCATCACCTTGCCCCGGTATGTATAAGGAACACGATCACCGACAACTGCATAAGCGGTCGGAACAAACGCTCCCGCAGCCAATCCCGAAAGCGCCCGGCCTAAAAAGAAGAAAAAAATATTTTGAGCCAGAGCGCATATCACCGTTCCTATGATAAAGATCATAAGCCCGGCCAATAAGCTCAGTTCTCTGGAGTATTTATCGCCTAATGGAACCAAAAGCGGCGCACCGATAAAAATCATAATGCCGTAAATACTGATAGATAATGCAAGGACACTGACATCTGAGCTGAAGGCTTTTGCTAAATCCGGCAGCAGCGGTGAGATCACAAGCTCTTCAGATCCGGCTGCAAATACCCCCATCGTTAAAGCCAATGCCAACAATAACGGAAAATGATGTTTTGTTTTGATGTCATTGTTTTGATTGCTGTTCATTCTTTCTCAAACACCTCTTCCATAATCTTCTTATCATAAAAGTTGTATTATAGTTTAGCATTGTTTTTTCACTATTTACAATTCGAACGAAATATTTATAAGTTTTATTATTTTCATTTAAATCCCATTATATATTTCTATATTTCATTCAAAAAAATACATGAGGATGTAACGCGTAAAAAAAGCTCTCCGGCCTCCCGGAGAGCTTTTTCTATTGCGCCTCTGTCTGCTTTTTTTCAATCGGTTCATGATTTATACGCTTTTTGATGCTTAGATGATAGTATGCATAGCAGAAAATAATGATCGGCACACCGCAGTATAAGCCGATTCTTTGATCCGGAATGAAAATAAGGCTGATCAACACGCAGCCATATAAACAAAATCCGAGAATCGGGACTAGCGGATAAAGCGGCGTTCTGAACTCCAGATCATTCACATTTCCGCCTTCAGCAAGGAAACGTCTGCGAAAGAAAAATTGCGACGCACAAATGGACATCCACGCGACAACTGTCACCATGCCCGAGATTGAGATACACCATAAATACACTGTTTCTGCGGCCATGACACTTGTCAGCAGCGAACAGCCTGAAATGCCTAGCGTAATCAGCAGGGCATTCATCGGCACGCCTTTTTTTGTCAGTCTGGTGAGAAAGGATGGACCCATTTGATTTGATGAAAGTGACCACATCATGCGCGACGCCGCATACAATCCCGAATTAGCAACAGATAAAATGGCCGTTAAGATGACAAAGTTCATGATATCTGCCGAAAATGGGATGCCGATTTGATCGAGTACCGCCACAAACGGGCTTTCAATCACCCCCACCGTTTTGTACGGAAGGATGGCAACCAAGACGAACATAGCGAGCACAAAGAAAAACAGCGTGCGCCAAATGACATTTCGAATGGACTTTGGCAGTGTTTTTTCCGGGCTTTCACTTTCCCCTGCCGCAATGCCGACAAGCTCCGTTCCCTGGAACGAGAAGTTCACCATGACCAGCGTAAACATAACGGCCAGCACCCCATTAGGGAAAAGCCCTCTATCAGTCATAAAGTTAGACAAAAAGGGTGTTTCCTGTCCGCCTTTAAAGTCAATCAAGCCAAACACAGCGGCTCCGCCAATCACAATAAATAATATGATCGCCGCCACTTTGATGCTTGAAAACCAAAATTCCATTTCTGCAAAGCTTCTGACAGAGAGCGCATTAATCAAAAAGATGACGATGCCGAACACGAGGCACCATATCCAGATCGGAACGGAGGGCAGCCACCTTTGCATCAAAATGCCTGCTGACGTCAGCTCTAACCCCACTGTATTCGCCCAGCTGAACCAATACAGCCAGCCAATCATAAAGCCTGTCGACGGTCCCAGAAATTTAGTGGCGTAAGCCTGAAACGATCCGGCCACCGGCATGGCAACAGCCAATTCTCCTAAACAAAGCATGACGAGATACATTAAAAATCCGCCGATGATATAAGCGGCAATGGCGCCGAGCGGTCCCGCCTGGCTAATGGTAAAGCCAGAGCCTAGAAACAGCCCAGTGCCAATCACCCCTCCCAAAGCAATCATAAACAAATGCCTGCTTTTCATGCTGCGCTGCAATTCATTTTTATGATTCTGCATCATCCTTCCCCCTTTGGTTCTTTTGCCGTGATGGTCATCCGGTAGCTCTGCAAAAGGTGAACGGTGGTTTGCTGTATGAGGAGAGGCAATACATGAAATGTGTACGGTTTATAGACTCGTTCTGTCCATTTATGGCCGTCTTTTCCGTACACACCCATATTAATGGATGGAATATTCAGCTTGCGTATATCTTTGAACGGAATGGTCCCAATCACATTCCACCCAGGGAAGTTCCTGATAAAAGAATCAATTTCGCCATCGGTTTCGTGCAGTGATAAAAAACTGCCGTCTGCCAAGTAGGGGAAAAACTTTTTGAAGACAAATGTTTCGCCTGTCGATTCAGCGGTTTTGTCAGCCGCTTCTTTAATCACATGCTGCAAAAGCTGATCTCTTGCGCTATCTTCTTTCAAATAGTTATGCGGCAGGTAAGGAGGTGCGTAAAATAGAATGACTTTTGCGCCTTGATCGGGGTCAAGCTTTTGAAGCTCTTCGATTGCCTGAAAGCATCTCATGCGAAGTTCAAGGTGCTCGTTGGCTTTGAATGTCTGCTCGATACACTGCTCAGGATCTATCCCCCGGTTTCTCAGCTTTTCTAAGTATTGTTCCAGGCTATACACTTGAATGCCCCATGATAAATGTTTCTTTGGCAGGTTGGCTCTTTTTACATATTCTTCATAATAATCTGATAATTTTCGTTCTGTCTCTCGGCACGCTTCCTCAGTGACTGCAATAAGCAAATCCATCATTTCTTTTGCTGTTCTTTCATAAATAAAACAATTGAAATACAAGCTGGTGCTGACAGCCGTTTGCACATTATAGGATTCCTTGTTATCACGCTGATACAAACAGGATGGTGGCAGAACCAACTCCCCTTCAACCTTTTCTGCCAGATGGATGTTATTGTGGAGACGGCTTGTGATTTCAGATGAAATGAAATTTGGGTCAATCCCTGCCAGTGTATCGCCAACATGGACTTCACGCCCGTAAATGTAAAAGCAAGGCAGCAGTTTTCCCGCGGCTCCGGTATAGATATATCTTGTCTGATCACCATCGTAAAGCGGGGTAATAAAATCCGTATTAATAGCAGCCAAATAGTGAAGCTGTTTTTCTTTTTTTAGCCGGTTCAACTCTGAAATGCTCGCGAGAATGCCCGAATGCTGACTCTCCTCATCGGGATTGGCCATAAACAATACATTTCCCGGCAACGTCTCAAGGTTCTCCGAAAAATGCAGGAGATTGGCTAAATGCACGGCGATGCCGCTTTGCATATCGACAGATCCTCTTCCGAACATCCAATCGCCTGATTCGGCATCCCGCTGAACATCCTGATCGAACTCATAGCGGCTGAAATACTCGGCCAATTTCTCACAATCAAAAGCGATATCCTTTAAAGGGCCGAAATCTTCAATTCCAACTGTATCCAGATGGGCATGGTAAATGACTGTATTACGGCTTTCTCCATGTCCTTTAATAAACGCAAAAATATTTTTGCGATTGTATGGGTCATTGGGAATGGCCTGTTCCCACACATGACTGGGGTTTTCCTGAAAATAAGGATAGCTCGTGATCACTTCTTTGATGAAATCTGCTTTTGTCCCTTCTCCAACAGTACCGTTCACGCTGCTGAGGCTGACCAGAGATGCTGTCAGCGCCTCCACTCTTTCAGCCGGATTCATGTGACTGATTTTTGTATACTGCATAAATTGTCCTCCTGATCAAAAAGTTGAAATCGTGCGATCTGCTAAAGAATCGCACGATTTTATTTCTCTCAAATCAAAAAGCTTCGGACGTTGTTTTGGCTTGCATATGAAGAATTAAGTAATCGGGACCGCCTGCTTTTGAGTCTGTTCCTGACATATTAAAACCGCCGAACGGCTGATAGCCGACAATTGCTCCGGTACATCCTCTGTTAAAATATAGGTTTCCGACATGGAAATCCTCGCGCGCCCGTTCAATGTGCGCACGGTTTTTCGTCAGAAGCGCACCTGTTAATCCGTATTCCGTGTTATTGGCAATCTCCAGCATATGATCGAAATCACGCCCTTTGCAAATCGCAACAACCGGGCCGAAAATTTCTTCCTGCATCAAGCGGGCGTTTTCATCAACATCTGCAAAGATCGTCGGCTGAATAAAGTAGCCTTTTGAATCATCGCCTTCTCCGCCGGCCAATAGCTTGCCTTCAGATTTGCCGATTTCAATGTATTTCATCACTTTGTTGTAGGATGCTTCATGAATCACGGGACCCATATACGTATCTGGATCTTCTGGATTGCCGACAGTCAGCGTTTTGGTCAGCGCCACAGCTTTTTCCACCACTTCATCATAAACATCCTGATGGATAACCGCGCGGGAGCCCGCAGAACACTTCTGTCCTGAATATCCAAATGCTGAGTACACGATAGAGGATGCAGCAAGGTCAAGATCAGCGTCCTTGTCAACAAGCACTGTGTCTTTTCCGCCCATCTCAGCAATTACCCGTTTGAGCCATTTTTGGCCCGGCTGCACTTTGGCGGCTCGCTCATAAATCCGGCAGCCGACTGCACGGGAACCTGTAAATGAGACAAACCGTGTCTTCGGATGCTCAACTAAGAAATCACCGATCTCCGCTCCATCTCCCGGAATGTAATTCAGAACGCCGTTTGGCAGACCCGCTTCCTCCATGACCTCGACAAATTTTGCTGCCACTACCGGGGCTGCGTCAGCCGGTTTTAAGAGAATCGTATTTCCTGTCACAATCGCTGCCGCCGCTGTTCCCGCCATAATCGCGAGCGGGAAGTTAAATGGAGAAATGACGATGCCGACGCCAAGCGCTTCGTAATGATATTGATTGAACTCGCCAGCACGGCTCTTCACCGGAGCCCCTTCCTTGAGCTTTAACATTTGGCGCGCATAGAACTCTAAAAAGTCTATCGCTTCAGCCGTGTCCGCATCTGCTTCCTTCCACGGTTTTCCCGCTTCCTTCACAAGATAGCTTGAAAATTCATGCTTTCTTCTGCGCAAAATAGCCGCTGCCTTAAAGAGAATATTCGCGCGGTGCTCCGGTCTTTGTTTTTTCCAGGAATCAAATGCCTGCAATGCGGCTTGCATCGCTTTTTCAGCAAGCTCTTGATCCGCTGTAGACGCGTACCCAATGATCTCTTCTTTATTTGCCGGGTTAATAGAAATGATTTTGCGGTCCGTTTCAATTTTTTCTCCATTTATGACCAGCGGATAATGCTTGCCGAGCTGAGTGTTTACAAAGGCCAATGACTCCCCAAATGCAGTTTTATTCTTTGCTTCCGTAAAATCGGTAAATGGTTCGTGCGCGTATGTGACTGTCATATGTAGTCCCCCTCGTGTTATGAAATATATCTTCGCATATGAATAAAAATGCAAGAATCATGCCATTTTCTTGTCTTTTACTGAAAAAACTTGTTGAATCGAACAGAAATTTGTCTAACAGGTGATTATCTTTCTCTATTTCCGATCTTGAACGCAAATTTATTTTGCGATTTTTGCTCTTTAGGCAAAAAACAAACGCAAAATTATTTTGCGGAGGCTTCTCAAATTAGACCCATCCGCGGAATCGCGATGCTTCTGCCGATTTTCTGATGCCCGTCATGTAAGCCGCCAAACGCATATCCACTTTATGTGTTGCCGCTGTCTGATAAATTGTTTCGAACGAGCTGACCATGACGCTTCTCAGTTTTTCTGCAACCTCTTCTTCCGACCAATAATATCCTTGGTTGTTTTGCACCCATTCAAAATAAGAAACCGTGACGCCGCCGGCACTCGCCAGGATATCCGGCACAAGCAGCACGCCTCTTTCATTCAGGATCTTAGTGGCATCAATGGTTGTCGGGCCGTTCGCTGCTTCGACAACAATTGACGCCTGAATGTTATGTGCGTTTTTGGCTGTGATTTGATTGGAGATCGCGGCAGGCACTAAAATATCGCAATCCTTTTCAAGCAGCTCCTCATTTGTGATGACGTCAGTAAATAAATTGGTGACCATACCGAAGCTGTCCCGTTTATCGAGCAAATAAGGGATATCAAGGCCGTCCGGGTTGTAGAGCCCGCCTTTGGCATCAGAAATCCCGATCACCTTCGCGCCCGCATCGTGCATGAATTTGGCCAGGAAGCTACCCGCGTTTCCAAAGCCCTGTATGATGATGCGCGCGCTTTGGAGCTTAATCCCTTTTTTCTTCACCGCCTCTTCAATACAAATCGTGACGCCCTGTGCCGTCGCCGTTTCCCGTCCTTGCGATCCTCCCAAAACAAGCGGTTTACCTGTAATAAAGCCCGGAGAATCGAATTCCCGCAGCCGGCTGTACTCATCCATCATCCACGCCATAATCTGCGAATTTGTGTATACATCTGGAGCTGGAATATCCTTTGTCGGACCGACGATCTGGCTGATGGCACGGACATACCCCCTGCTCAGCCTTTCCAGTTCTCCAAATGACATTGTCCGCGGATCACAAATAATACCGCCCTTCCCGCCGCCGTAAGGAAGATTGGCAATCCCGCATTTGAGTGTCATCCAAATGGATAATGCCTTTACTTCCTCTTCATTAACTTCTGGATGGAAGCGAACGCCCCCCTTTGTCGGACCGACAGCATCATTGTGCTGTGACCGGTAGCCTGTGAACACTTTGACGCTCCCATTGTCCATTTTGACCGGAATGCGGACAGTGAGCATTCTCTGCGGCTCTTTCATGAGTTCATACATATCTCCCGGATAACCCAGCTTCCGAAGGGCTTCCTTAATGATTGTTTGGGTAGACAGAAATAAGTTAAGAGCTTCTTTTTCTTCATCTTTCGAGACTTGCTTTGCTGACATCTTTTTCACCTCATTGTTTTTTTGACCGGCTGTAATGTAAGCGCTTTTAAAAATCAGCCCGCCAATTCCTTTCTGCATTGGATTCACCCTTATCATCATGCAAGATCCGTACCAGCTTTTGAATCCACAAAAAAAGAGACTGAAAACATCTCAGTCTCTGACTACAAATCTATTGATTAACGGGGATCAATCACCAGCTGCGTTTCAGCATAAAAACTGCCGATTCCCAAACCGTTTACTACATCGCCTTTAATCGTGTAAGTGCCTGCGCGAGGAAGCGTTTTGCGCACCATGACGAGGTCAAATTCGGATGCGCCTAACAAATCAAGCGTAAGCGGGAGTCTGACTGTTTTTCCATCGTTTAAAATCTGTGTTTCTTTCAGTGTTCTTCCATTCACTGAATCTCTTGTCGTAGCATGAAACCCGTCAGGAAATTGAAATTCTACCGCTCCGAGAGAAAGCACCGCATTTGGTTTATATGTCACTTCAATATCAGAAGTGGTCCACTCTTTCGTGCTGTTAATTGTTTTTGCCTCGATTGATGCAGACTGTGCATGAGCTTGGCCCGAAGGAAGTAAGATTGATAGTAAAACAGCTGAACTGATGAATAATGAAGATACGAATGAAGTTCTTTTTAGCATGACATTTCCCCCTAATTGATTGTTGAAATTTGGCCAGAGCGTCCTCTGCAGAAAAAGCGCTTTTTCATAATTCGCGAATTACCAGTTCTTTTTCTTAAAAATTAATCTATCATCATTTTCCATGGAAGTAAATGTTTTTTAAGGAATATTAACACTTGGAATTCAATGAGAATTACTTCCTGTTTATACAAGGTTCAAATGGACGATTTCTCTCTCTTTTTCTAGTAACATCCGCCTGGCATTTTCTATCTTTTATCCTATTTTAAAAAAGGGCAAAAAAAGTCGAAGATGCCTCTGCTCTTCGATTGATCACGTTCCTATTTTTATCTGAATTCAGTGTTCCAGTTAAAACCGATCGTCTCATCATTCCACGGAATTCTTTTTTCATCAGGCTGATCCGGGTTATACGACATGGTGGTAAAATAGATAATTGTCAGCGGCGTCTCTCCCAGCACTCTATATCCGTGAGCCACCCCTTTTGGGATTAATAACAGCATCGGGTTGTCTTCGCCCATATAATAGACGTCCGTTTCTCCTTTTGTCTTTGAATCCTCTCGAAGATCGTATAGGACAACCTGAGCGTGGCCGGTTGGGAAGAACCAGAGATCATCCTGCTTCTCATGATAATGAAATGCCTTAATCACACCCGGATAGCTTTTCGACCAAGAAGCCTGCCCAAAATGCTCAAGGAGATTCTCATCGTCCCGGACCAGCTCAGCAAAAAAGCCTCTGTCATCGCTATGCTTCGTCAATTTTTTCACCTTGACTCCATCAATCACATGCACTGCTCCTTTCCTGCAAATACTCTCGTAACGCTTCCCGCCAGTGGCGGGGGCGGATGCCGGCTTCTTCAATGGCCCGATGGCTCAGCACAGAGTATGCCGGGCGGGGCGTTTTGTTCCCGTATTCCTCTGTCGTTACAGGCAAAATGGCTGTTTCCAGCCCGCTTTCTTCCATAATTGCCGTCGCAAACTCATACCAGCTGCATATGCCTGAATTGCTGACATGATAGATGCCCGGCGGATGGCTGAACAGCTTGATGACCGCTTCTGCTAAATCCTTCGTATAAGTCGGCGAACCAATTTGATCGCTGACAACCCGAAGCTCTTGTTTCGTTTCAGCAAACTTCAGCATGGTTTCAACGAAATTACTGCCGCCATGTCCGTACACCCACGATGTTCTGATGATCGTGCTGTCTTTTGTCGTTAATCGTATCAGTTCTTCTCCGAGCCTTTTGCTTTTGCCATAAATGGTTTTCGGATCGAGGGGATCGTCTTCCCTATATGGCTGGGTTCCTTTCCCATTGAATACATAGTCCGTGCTGATATGAACATATTGAGCTCCGATGCGGGTTGACTCAAGCGCTGTATAATAAGCGCCGATTCCGTTAATCAAGTACGCTTTATCAAGCTCTTTCTCGCATTGATCAACCGACGTAAACGCGGCGCTATTGACCACGATATCCGGCTGATAATGGCCAAACGAATGCCGTACTGAGCGCTGGTCAGTAATGTTCATCATCTTCTTTGTTAACGCAATGACCTCATATCCGGATTGCTTCAGCTGGCGGCATAGTTCCAAGCCAAGCTGTCCTCCCGCCCCAGTCACCAATACCTTTGTCAATCAGATCACCTTCTCATCGGTCATTGTCTGTATACCACTGAATCGTACGCGCAATGCCTTCTTCAAACGTCACTTCCTGCCGCCAGCCCAGTTCGTTTTTCAGCTTTGATGCATTGATCGCATAGCGCCGGTCATGCCCTTTTCGGTCTTCCACGTGGGCGAACAATTCCTCACAGCCCAGATGCTTCAAAATGGCACTCGCCAGCTCTTTATTCGTGCGTTCATTTCCGCCGCCGATGTTATACACCTCGCCGTCGGTTCCATTTTCTAAAATCAGCTTGATCGCGCGGCAATGATCCTCCGCAAACAGCCAGTCTCGGATCTGGAGTCCATCGCCATACAGCGGAACAGGCAGGCCCTGCTTCGCATGACGGATAATCGTCGGAATCATTTTTTCGCTGTGCTGATAAGGTCCGTAATTGTTGCTGCATCGTGTAATGATGGCCGGAAGCTTGTGGGTTTTCACATAAGACAACACGAGCAAATCTGAGCTTGCTTTGCTGGCTGAGTATGGGTTATTAGGAGAAAGCGGCGTCGTTTCTGTAAACGCGGGATCATCCGCTTTTAAATCCCCGTATACCTCATCTGTTGAAATATGAATCAGCTTCTTGGCTTTTCCTTTCAAGACCGCTTCCGCCAATCGGTATGTCCCCATGACATTTGTGGTGATAAACGGCTCCGCTTGGGAAATGCTTCTGTCCACATGCGATTCTGCTGCGAAGTGAATGACGCCATCGTAGGTCTCGTCAAACACCCGGTCGATATCCTCCTGAACGCTGATGTCCCCTTTTACAAAGCGAAATCGGCTGTTTTGCTGTAATTTTTCCATTTCCTCCGGGTGGCTGGCGTACGTCAGTTTATCTAAAACGGTAATGCGCGCATCGGTTTCCCTTAGCATGAGCTTTGTAAACGTGAGCCCGATGAAGCCGGCCCCGCCTGTAATTAAATATGATTTTGCCATCACTTTTCGTCCTGTCCTTTCCGTAAAGCCTGGTGTACAAGCTGGGAAGCGAGATAAAGCGATTCGTGAGTTCCGGCATCTACCCACCAGCCTGATAACACATCATACGTAAGCTGGCTGTTTTCGATGTATAGATTATTCACATCGGTGATTTCCAGCTCGCCGCGCTTTGATGGTGATATTTGTTCAATATACGAAAACACCTCTGCATCATACATATAAATGCCGGTAACACAAAGGTTAGTCGGTGGCTGTTCGGGCTTTTCGATGATGGAACGAATCCGCTTGTTTTTCTCATCAATCTCAGCAATCCCGAAGCGTTCCGGGTCATCAACTTCTTTCAGAAGCACTTTTGCTCCTTTCCCCTGCTGTTCAAAGCGTTCTGTATAAGGCTTTAATGAATCTTCAAATATATTATCACCTAATAATAAAATGAAAGACTCTTTTTTCGTAAAGCGCTTTGCATAAGACAGCCCATCCGAAATGCCCGAGGCGGCAGGCTGTACTTGATAAGTGATTGTAACGCCAAGCTCTTCTCCGTTCCCAAGCAGTTTATAAAATTGCGGCATATGCTCTTTTTGGCTGATGAGTAAAATGTCTTTTATTCCGGCTTCCTCCAGCTTCATAATCGACCAGTATATCATCGGATACGGGCCTACAGGAAGCAAATGCTTGTTGACGGCTTTCGTTAAGGGCATAAGGCGTGAGCCGTTTCCTCCGGCTAAAATAACACCTTTCACATTAACACTTCCTTACATGCATTTTTATATCTCTTGTTCATATAAATCTTGAAGAATAGCTGTTACCCGCTTGATGCCTTTGCCATCCACGAGCAGCCTTCCTCCCTTGTGCAAAGAAAGGCGAAGAGGATAGCTGCTCATAATGCGCGACATCTGATAGATGAGTGTTTCATCCGGTACAAGCTCACCCAATCCAAGATCAAGAGCGGCGCCTTGGTCAGCAAATGTTTTGGCTGTAGCCGTTTGATGCTCAACCTGAGAAAGAACAAGGCACGGCACGCCGATACAAATGGCTTCATATAGAGAGATGCCGCCGGCGACAATGGCTGCGTCCGCTTGTTTCATCAAACCTGCCATATCATTTGTCTGTTCGATCATCTTGTACTGCGGCTTCTTTTCGATCCGCCTTCGGACTGCCTCTTGATGCAGTGAAGCGCTCCCCATCACAAACATCATGTTTTTGTCTTTTATGTCGGGGACTTGATCAGCGGCAGCCAGCACTTTAAAAATAAGCTGCTTCGGATCACTTCCTCCTAATGCAACAAGGATATTGCGGCAGTCTTTCTTAAGTGTGTAATCCTCTCTAGCGGCCTGAAAGGCGGGGTGAAGAATAAGATAGTCCGGGCCTTCATAGATGCGTGTGTTTCCCTGAACGTACACCCTGCTTCTGATGTCACCGTAAATTCCGTTAATGACTGCGTCACTATATTGAATCGATTTACCGTTTTTCTCTTCAAAAAGAACAATTTTCGCATCTGTCTCCGTCTTTATTTTCTTTAACAGCTCTGCAGGGGCGCCTAGAATATCAAACAAAAGCAAATCAAGCTTCTTGCTTTTTATTTCCCGGAGAATAAATTCGTGCTGCTGCAGCTCCGGCTTTAAGATGACACGCCAATGCTCTTCATGAAGAAACGCTTCAGACTCCTGATTCGTGTAAAACGTAATCAAGCAGCTCTGTTTGAGTTCTTCCGCAAGTCTCTTCATCCGGACAACATGGCCCATTCCCTTTTCATAGCCGCCGTCTGCGAAGATCCCAACATGCATGGCTATTCAGCCTCTCGTTCGGTTGCCGCATCGGGGTTCCGGTTCAGAAGGGTGATAAGCTCTGAGGCGGATACATCGGGGCGCTCGCCTGCTTTTTGATAGAGGGCCTTTATCGATTCATAGTCTTCCTTTGTATCAATGGTCAGCCGATATCGAGGGGCGCGAAATCGTTCCGGCGCCTCTAAAAACTGAACACGATAAAGAGCTGGATGATTCCTTATATATAACGTGACATGCTTCTGATATTGATCCTCCAAAGCCTGAATACGGCTGATGTCAATTAACAGGTTGGCGTTGACCACTTCGCCGCAAATCCCTAATGGGGCATTCAGGATATACGTATAATCCGAGCCTTGATCAAAATGCGCCTTAATCATTACATCGAGCAGCTCCGGATCGACAAACGGGTTATCACCCGTTAACCGGATGATGACTGACGGTTTAACAGCTTCTATGACCTTCACAAACCTATCGAGGACACGTTCTTCGCTCCCGCGGAAAACACGAAAGCCTTGTTTGATACAGTGCGCCTCTAATATGTCGTCAGTTTCTTTGTCAGACGTGGCGATGACAAGATTATCCCGATCCTTTTGGTAAAATGCGCTTTGCCGGACACGGTGAACGCGAATATCAAGTAAACGATTCGATCCGAGCGGCCGAAGCACTTTTCCCGGAAGCCTTGTTGAACCCATTCTGGCTTGAATGATAAAGAGAATATCATTCATGAAACGGGCTGTCCTTCAGTAAAATGTCATCCCAGACAATGCCTGTGTCGGCCGGAATGTCTCTTACAGCCCGAACCCCGCTGGTCAGCAGTTCAAAAAATCTCGGGTGCAGCCCCTGCGGCTTTTGTCCGGGCCGAAGCACTGCGATATTGTCTTCACTAAAGGCTTCACCTTTTTGAATCGGAGCTGTTGTAAAAATGCCTCTGTATGCAAAATTTCTGATTTCTCCTTCGATGGAGGTTGTTGTTTTGTATGAACTGCCAAGCAGTTTTTCAGAGACCGGCTTTGTGATCCCCTGTTTCAGCTCAGCTTCCGTTTTCCTGATGCCATCGACCATTTCTTTCAATTCATCCGGATTTAATGCAAACGAGTGGTCGGCACCCGGCAGATTTTTATCGATCGTAAAATGCTTTTCTATCAGTTTTGCTCCGAGCCGAACCGCGGCACACGGCGCTTCTGTCGGATGCTCGCTATGATCGGAGAAGCCGATTACCGCCTCAGGAAAAGCGGCGGCAAGCATCGGAATGACGCTGAGGTTGCTGTACTCCGGCGGTGCTGGGTATTTCGCCACACAATGCATTATGGCAATTTGATTGTTTCCCTCTGCCCTGATGGTGCGCCAAGCTTCGTGAACATCAGAGATTTCAGCTCCGGCTGTCGAGAAAATCATCGGCCTGTTCAGCCGGGCGACATATTTGAGCAGCGGGAGATGGTTAATTTCATAGGATGCGATTTTAAAAGCGCTCGGCGAGGTAGACTGAAGCAGATCAGCTGACCCCTCGTCACATACCGTACTTAAAAAGATCACCTGCTTTTCACGGCAGTAATCCAATAGCGGTAAAATCCACTCAGCAGGCATTTCCATAGATTGAACCAAAGAAAAAATAGAGACGTCCTTGCCCGCTGCCGTCTTGTACAAACCAGGATCTTTCTGGTACATTCTATCAGCCTGAAACATTTGAAATTTCACGGCATCCGCTCCCGCTTCCGCCGCGGCGTCAATCAGCGCAAAAGCCTGATCAAGCTTCCCGTCATGATTAATCCCCGCCTCAGCAATAATAAAAACAGGAGCGTCTTTGCCTACAGTTTTATTCGCGATCTGAAACGCTGCCATTATTTCGCCTCCTTGCCCGGCCAAATATGATAATAGTAATACGATTGTTCAGCGGTGAAGCCCATTCGTTCATAAAGGCGGATCGCCCTTACATTGTGAAGCTGCGTCCCCGCTGTTACCGTTCTATGCTTCTGGATCTCCGGTTGTTCTATGAGATTCGCCAATAAATGAAACGCAATACGTTTTCCTTCAAATCCCGGTTTTACAGCCATCAAATCGAGAATGCACTCATCATCTTTTGATAAGCCCTGAAGATAGCCGATGACCTCGCCATTGTGTTTAGCGACAATATTGACCGCCGCCCTTCCATTCAGATTGTTTCGTGTCCACTCCTGAAATATTTTGTTTGCTGCATCGCGGCTGAGATGAGGATCCTGAAAATATCTGCTTTTTGTAAACGAGTCTCGGGCCAGCTCACATATCGCTTCTGTGTCTCCGGGCTCAGGCGGGCCCAGTTCAAAAAATGGCGGTGTTTTGTCATAAAAAGACGGAGGCATCGCCAGCTTCAGCAAACTCCCGACAAAGTAAGAGGATGGCTGCTGTTGTATCACATGCGCGGCTCCGATATCTTCAGCCGGAACACGGACAAAGATAAAATCCGTTTCATCCATTTGGCGTACAGTATAAAAAGCTTCAAACAGCCTCTTTAGCTGCCCGGTACTATTTGCCGCCAGAAGTTTGACGTTCATGACTTTCTTCTGAAGCACCTTACTTTCCCACAAAGAATCTTCGTAAAGCAATACGCCTTGGAGCCTGCTGTTTTCAAAAAGGCCGAGGGAAAATTGATACGGAACATCCAGTGTAAGCTTTCTGCTTTGGAGAAATTCCTCAATCAACTCTTTGGAGACATTTTCTTTTACCGTATACACTTAATCAGCCCCTTTTACGATATCCCGCACAGCTTCAATGACATCATGTACATCGTCGTCAGACATTGATGGATAGAGCGGGAGAGAAAGGGTTCGTTTATAGTAATTCATGGCATTCGGAAAGTCCGCTTCCTTATATCCAAATTGCTTTTGATAATACGGATGAATGTGTACTGGAATAAAATGAACGCTAGTGCCGATATTGTACTCATCCTTTAAAGCCGTAATCATTTCGCTGCGCGTAACCCCGGCCTTTTTTTCATCAACTTGCAGAACATATAGATGCCAGGCGTGCCTGCCGTCATCATGGACAAACGGCGTGATCAGCCCAGGAAGCTGCTGAAAAGCGGTTTGATAGCGGCCGGCAATCTCTTCTCTCCGTTTCTGCATATCATCCAGCCGTTTCAGCTGATGAAGTCCGAGGGCCGCCTGCAAATCAAACATATTCATCTTATAGCCGGGCGATTCGACTTCATAGTACCAGCTGCCATTTGAAGAATAACGGTTCCATGCGGCTTTACTCATGCCGTGAAGGCTTAGCACCCGGATCTTATCGGCAAGCTCCTCATCATCAGTCGTCAGCATGCCGCCTTCCCCTGTCGCGAGGTTTTTGGTGGCGTAAAAGCTGAATGCCGTTGCATCCCCGATAGAACCGATCATTCTTTGCTTATAAGTCGTATATACCGCATGTGCCGCATCCTCCAGCACGAATAAACCATGATTCTGGGCAATAGCCAATATTGCATCCATATCGCAGGACTGCCCGCCAAAGTGGACAGGCACAACTGCTTTCGTTCGCGGTGTGACGGCCGCCTCAAGCTTTACCGGGTCAATATTGAGCGTGTTTTCGTCAATATCCGCAAACACAGGCGTCGCTCCCGTATGAATAATCGTATTGGCAGTCGAGCTGAACGTAAGCGGAGAGGTAATGACCTCGTCCCCGGGCCCGATCCCTTTTGCTTTCAAAGCCAAAAATAAAGCTGCGGTACATGAATTCACCGCCACGGCGTGCTTCGCCCCGACAAACGCGGCAAACTCTTTTTCAAACTGCTGAACCTTCGGGCCTTTAGAGAGCCATCCCGATTCAAGCGTTTCTGTAACCTCCTGAATTTCTTCCTTACCGATTAACGGCAATGAGTAAGGGAGAAAATGATTTCTCTTTTGCACCATTTCTTTGCGCTCCTATCATTTTATTCAGTATCTTCCCGCCTGTAATCAACTCCTGTTTTGGCTTTCAGTTCCGCAAATAAAGCATTTGTTGATTCTGCCACCGGATAATTAGCCGCTATGAATGCCAGGCGCGCCTCTTCTGCTTTTTGATGCACGCCGGGACTTCGAAGAACCTCAACCAAGGTCTGCGCAAGTTCATCCGGCTGGTCAAACATAAAATCGCCAAGAGACTCATAATACGGATACGAGCGATTTCCGGACGATTTTCCGATCAGCACAGGCTTTTGAAACAGCATGGCTTCAAGACCGACTGTCGAGGTCTGCGTCACTGCGGCATCAGCATACGGCAGCAAATCATAAAGCTCCAGCTCCTTTTTGATGACTCTGCATGCTTTATGTTTTTTCGCCGCCTCGTGATACAGATCAAGCTTGTTTTTTCCGATTTCCCACGGGTGGGGTTTGATAATAATCTGCAGCTGCTTCTGATCAGAAAGCCCCTGCAGCACACCGGAATAAAAATCTTCTGAAAAGGGCTGAGTGGCAATGAGCACAATTTTTTTAGTCGGCTGAAAAGCAAGTTTTCGATAGAATATGGACATATCCATAGGCGTTCTGTTAAAAATCTGATCGAAGCGGGGATGTCCCGTTACGAGAATCTGCTCGGGTTTACAGCCTTTTCGCATGAACCACTCTGCTTCATACGCACCAAATACAGCTTGATAGGTTGTAAAAACAGGAATGAAGGCTTCATCTCCCATCAATGCGCCATGCTGAAGACAAATGCTGACGGCCCCTTTTCTTTGACACATGAGAGCGAGCACCCTGCTGTAAATGTCTTCTGCCGTTCCGACAATAACAGCTGAAATCTTTTCCTGTTCAAACAGCGCATCAACTGTATCAATGGCCTCTATAAATAAAGGAATATCTTTGAAAAGCCGGTCGCGAAACGCTTGATCACCAAATGCCGGGTGATCATCATAAGGGGCAAGAAGCGAACAGGCTGTTTCGAGATACTGCTTCGAATCGCCTTTTTGGCATGAATCCGCAATCTCCCGCTTGCTAATTACAGGCAGATCACAATAATCCGGCAAACTCCATCTGGCCAAAACAGCCGTTTTTTCAGGATCAAATTGATAGTAATTTTCGTTTGAAAAACGCAGGTAATCAAAGTGCAAAATGACTTTCCCTTTAACAGGTTCGTCATTTGTTTTTACGATTTTTTGGATTCTTTCTTCAAAAAACGGCTGAATCTGTCCCTCATCGATATGCTGATCCACCGATCCGAATAATTCCGGTTCTTCTTCCATCATCACCCTCAGCTCAGGACTGATGTATTGATAAAAATTACTGATAAGCCCAAGCGGAATCCCTTTGTAGCGAAGTTTGTCAAAAAGCTCCACGTACTTCCGGTACAGCACCCAATAATTGCTTAAATAGGCCGACAAGCTCTCACCCCATTCCAAGCTTTTTTAATGATTCACGCAGTTCTCGGCAATTTCGCTGCGGAGGAAGGTTCCTGACAAATTCATTTTTTTCTGATTCAAACAGCTGAAAGTGAATCGATTGGTCGGTAATATAATTCAGGTCCAGCTCCTCATCCAGCGGGTAAAACGGATAAAAATGATTGACTCTCCAAAAGAACCGGGCATCTCCTATACGGTAAAACGCCGGGCTTTCATCCCAATAGGAGCCAAACTTCTCCTTTACCTTATCAAGCACCGAATACCTGTGCATAACCGAGCAATGATCGATTGCGCACGGCGCGTTCCATGTCACTTGAGCGGCAGGCCTGACAGTTTCTTTTACAATGTCGCGATTCTCGTTTAAATGATAGGTTTTGGAGGCTGAGTAAATCACAGCCTTTTCAGGATGGGTATCGAGCTCCCGCACCATTTTCAGGAGGCGGTCCGGCATATAGATGTTGTCATCCGTCGCATAGGTGATATATTCACCCTCCGCCATCTCAATCGCCTGATTGATCAGTGCAGCGTATCTCGTTTTTTCTGTTCTTTCATTCACTCCAGATACATCGCTTTGATAAAAACGCACTCGGTTATCATTCAAAAAAGGACGGATTACATTCAGCGTCTCTTCATTGGAGTTGTCATCCATAATAAACAATTCAAAATCTGAAAACGTTTGTGAGAGTATGCTAGAAATGGACTTTGCCACATAATCGCTTTTGTTATAGCTCGTCATAATGACTGATACTTTCGGCAAATCCTACACCTCCTTCTTGGAACTTCACACCTGAAACTATCGTTATCTTATGTTGCTTATGCTCAAGTTGCGCTAGGGATACAAACCAATATGCGAAAAGTTTGTGTGTGTCTCTGAAAAACAGCGGCTGCCCAGAGCGAAATCTGATCGGTCCGCTGTTCTTTTTCAGCATAATCCAGGCATCAGCCTCATAAGGTGAAAGAGATAAAAATCGCACCAGCGACTAAGATCGTTTTCCATCGGAGGTGAGTCATCGCGGAGCGTTCACCTATACATCCAGAACATGTTTTGAATGGTTTTCATAAAAAGGAGGAACGATATGAAACCGAAAAAAAATCAATATCAGCAAATGCAGGCATTTGATAATATGCAGGGGTATCAGCCTCAGTTTGGTGCCAACCCGTACCCGCAGCAAGGCCAAGGCTCACAAATGCAGCCAATGGGGATGCAGCCAATGATGCCAATGCAGCAGGGACAGCAAGGACAACAAGGACAGCAGGGATTTGGATTCCCGGGCCAGCAGCAGGGCGGCGGTTTTCAAATTCCATCGGGGCCTACACCGTCAGGACCGGGCCAAAGCGTTCCCGGCATGCTGCCTGTTGAGGAATCTTACATCGAGAATATTTTGCGCCTGAATCGGGGAAAAACGGCCACCATTTATATGACATTTGAAAACAGCAAGGAATGGGGCTCGAAGATTTTTCGCGGCGTCATCGAAGCTGCGGGCCGGGATCACATTATTATCAGCGACCCGAAATCAGGAACACGCTACCTGCTCCTGACAATCTACCTCGATTACATTACATTTGATGAAGAAATTGCTTATACGTATCCATATTCCATGGCGTCCTATTCGCCAAGATAAGAAAAAAGCCAATCACTCATATGATGAGGATTGGCTTTTTTGTTTATAGATATTTGACGGCTGCGACAACGATCATAATCCAAGAAATAATAAACGCCACACCGCCGAGCGGGGTGATCGCTCCAAGAATGGAGATTTGCGTCACACTTAGAATATATAAGCTTCCGGAAAACAGCACAATTCCCGCAAACATCAGCCAGCCGGCTGTCGTGACACTGCCTATGCCGGATAATTTATCAGCCAGAAACGCGACAACGAATAGCCCAAGGGCGTGATACATATGATACTGCACGCCTGTGTGCCAAACCTGAAGATATTTATCAGGTATTTTCCCTTCTAATCCGTGAGCGCCGAATGCTCCGAGTCCCACGGCTAGCAGGGCATTAATGGCCCCTAATATGATAAAAACTTTCATCTATCTCTCCCGCCTTTTCGTTAAACTCATATCATTTATCTTATCGCACCTGCACCAAAATTCAATGTTTGTTCTCTGTTGACACGAGATTGTCGGATTTTCTCCTGCGCCAAAGCTGGAACTGGTCAGCTGCTATTGCAGCAAGCGTCCCTAATACGAGCCCGTTGCTTAATAGAGAAATAAATACCGGATGCAATCCCTTTAACGCAGTTTCAGGAACAAACATGATACCGACCCCTGTCAGCAGCGAGATGCCGATGATAGACCTCACCCTTTTTGATTCTTCTTTCTCATATGAATCAAATTCGGCAAAGGCCAGACCGCCCATTGCGGAGAACACAACAAAATTCACCGCAAATCCAACGGGTGACGGCAGGCTCGCAAACGTATTCATAAAAAACGGGATCACGCTGATCACGATAACCAGAATACTGCCGAGCATAAACGGTTTTTTAGAAGGCATTTTGGTCGTTTCAATAAAACCCGCGGCTCCCGAAATCGGAACAGGCGCAATAGCTCCCGTCAAACCGCTAAGCAGATGGCTGAATGAAGCGGCAAAACCGGCATGGCGTTCATGATGCTTTCCATCAGGCTGTTTGCTGAATTTTTTCACGGCGATGTCCACGACCTTCATGCTCGCCAGCATATTCACGATCAGCAAGATGGTAATAAAAATAGAAGTGATGATCAGGCCACTGTTAAATAACGGTGTCCCAAAAGGAAACAGGGAAGGCAGCTGAAACAGCCGGTCCGGCATTTCAATCGGCTTTGCCGCTCCGGCAGCCGCAAACAGCACCCATCCGCCGAACAAGGCTAATAAAATAGAATATTGCTTAAAAAACATGATGTTCGAATTTGTCATTATAAAGGCGGCAGCGATCACAACAAGCGCCAGGCCAAATACAAGACCGTCCACCCCGTCCTGTCGATAACCGATTCCGAGAATTCCTTTTATAATGGGCTGACTCAGCTGCATGACAAGAAGCAATAAATAGACGCCCGTTACAACCGGAGTAAACAATTTTGCAAGTCTGTCAATGACCTTGAAAACACTTAACAAAAAGAAACATACAGCGCTTACAAGAAGGGCTCCCTGCAACCCCCGCAGTGTGTCTCCATATGTCGCAAACACAGTTCCCGTCAGCCCTGCGTAAATCGTATACACTCCCCACCACAAGCCGGCTGGGCTTTCATTAATCGGCAGTCTGTGGCCTTTCAAACACTGAATGACGGCGGCAATTCCCAGTACAAAAAAAGTGCTTTGAATTAATCTCGCAGAATCTGAGTGATCCAGATGAAACGACTGGGCAACCGCCACCGGAACAACTATCGCCGCAGCAATGATAAACGCTGTCCATTGCAGCGCGCCAAGAACCAATTTCACGTAAGCTCAACCTCTCTCTTTAAAAATCAAATAAAGACTCTCCGTTTCCATCCTCTTCCTGCTTCTCTTTTTCTTGCTTTCGATATTTGTTTAATCCCGCGCTCCCCATCATTTTTTCCATCATCAGCTGGTCTGTCGATGGCGGCGCGGCAGGACTTGTCGTAACGCTCGGCTGTATGCGGGGCCCGCTCGCGTTCTCCGGCTGATCAAGCACGACATCACACAGAGAACGGACAACCGCTACATAACGCTTCAGCTCCTCATCCCGTTCAGCTGTTTTTGCTTTTTTCAGCTCCTCTTCCATCTTTTGAATTAATGCAGATATATGAATGTTCATGAAGCACCCTCCAAAAAAATAAATGTTGTCTTCCTGCATTTTATCAAATTCCTGCTGTAAACGCAGATATGAGTTTGTTATTTTTTCTGACAAACCTTGCGATTGACAAGCAGAAGAGATTTTTCACATAATAAATCACCATACCTTACAAAAAGGAGAGACGGAATGAACAGCATCCCCTCTATCATCAGCAAGCATAAAGCCTATTTTGCGGCGGGACATACGAGACCGCTTGAATCGAGACTGAACATTTTGCGGAAGCTGAAACAAGCCGTCAGAACTCATGAAGCCGATCTCATAGCCGCTCTCTACCAGGATCTCCACAAATCCGAGCAAGAAGCATACTCAACAGAAATCGGAATTGTCTTGGAGGAAATCAGCTTTGTCATGAAACGGCTGAGAAAATGGTCCATGCCGAAACGAGTCAAAACGCCGCTGACTCATCTAGGCTCTAAAAGCATCATCATTCCTGAGCCGTATGGAACCGTTTTGGTGATTGCGCCTTGGAACTATCCCTTGCAGCTGGCGCTTTCTCCGTTGATTGGAGCCATTGCGGCGGGGAACACGGTCGTTCTCAAGCCATCAGAATATACGCCGGCTGTTTCTGCTATTCTTTCCAAACTCATCAGCAGCGTTTTTCCGACCGATTATGTCGCTATGGCAGAAGGCGGGCCCGACGTCAGCACAGCATTATTACAGCAGCCCTTTGACTACATTTTTTTTACAGGCAGTGTAGCTGTAGGAAAAATCGTCATGGAGGCCGCCGCTAAACAATTAATTCCCGTAACCTTGGAGCTCGGCGGCAAAAGCCCCTGCATCGTCCATAAAGATGCTGACATTCAGCTTGCCGCCAAACGCATCGTCTTCGGGAAATTTACAAATGCGGGACAAACCTGCATCGCACCGGATTATTTATTTGTACACGAGGACATCAAAACGAAGCTCACAGAAGAAATGAAGCGTGCGATCATAGAATTTTACGGCCCTCAGCCGGAACAGAATCCGCAGTATGGCAAAATCGTCAGTGAGCGCCACTATCAGCGGCTGCTCAGCTTTCTGAATGACGGCATCCCACTCACAGGCGGACAATCTGATCCCAATCATCACAAAATTGCGCCGACCATTCTCGAACAAGTGAGAGATGACTCTCCAGTGATGCAGGAGGAGATTTTCGGGCCGATTCTTCCGCTCTTTACATACCTCAATATCGGGGAAGTCATTGAAAAAGTCCAATCGCGCCCTAAGCCGCTCGCCCTGTATCTCTTCACCATAAACAAAGAAATTGAGCGCGCTGTTTTAGGAAATCTGTCGTTTGGCGGGGGCTGTGTCAATGATACTTTAATGCATGTGGCGACGCCGTATTTGCCATTCGGCGGCGTCGGGGAAAGCGGCATCGGCAGCTATCACGGGTTTGACAGTTTTAACACATTCACGCACAAAAAAAGCGTCGTCAAACAAACGAACCGCTTCGACTTCGCATTTCGTTATCCTTCCTCCAAAAACGGGCTGCGTATGATTCGAAAAATACTCAAATAAAAAAGCGCAGATAACCTGCGCTTTTTACAAATCCTTAATACACCAATCAATCGGCGCCTCTCCCATTTTCTCCAGATAGGCATTTGCCCGGGAAAACGGTCTGCTCCCGAAAAATCCGTTTCTCGCCGAAAACGGGCTGGGATGCGTCGATTCAATGATAAAATGCTTGGAGGTGTCGATCCGTTCTTTTTTCATTTGAGCATGCCGTCCCCATAAAATAAAGATAACCGGCTGCTCCCTTTCATTCAGCACGTCAATAATTCGGTCCGTCAGTCGCTCCCAGCCTTTTCCCTTATGGGAATTCGCCTGTCCGCGCCTTACTGTCAGCACAGTATTCAGCAAAAGAACGCCTTGCTTTGCCCAGCTGACAAGCGACCCGTGATTCGGGATGCTGCACCCGATGTCCTGCTGCAGCTCAAGAAAAATATTTTTTAACGAAGGCGGCTGCTTTACACCGGGCTTGACAGAGAAGCTTAAACCTTGAGCCTGTCCCGGCCCGTGATACGGATCTTGTCCCAGAATGACGACCTTGACATCATCATATGATGTATAATGCAGCGCATTGAAAATATCCCGGCTGTCCGGATAAATCGTTTGCTCCGCGTATTCCCTCTTCAGCATTTCTCTGAGCTCTTGATAATACGGTTTCTCAAACTCTTCCTTTAGCTGATTCCACCAGCTGTCTTGTAAAAGCTGTTTCAAGATTCAGGCCCCCTTACGAATGATGAAGTCTGGAATATACAGGCTCGCCATCCCAAACCATTTCACTTTTTGCTTCCCGCCTCTTCATCTCAGGCTCTTCAAGCAGGACGGCAAAGTTTTTCGTCGGCAGCTCCCCGAGTCCGTGCTTTTCACTTAACCGATCCAAATATTGCTTCCGCTTGGCGCCAAGGTCCGCAGACTGATTGTCTCCCGCGTCACTGAAGGCATAAATCACACTGGCGCAAGGGACACGCTTCACCCGGTAATCCTTGGCTGCGCGCAGATAAAAATCCCAATCCCAGTAATTGTGCACATCAGCATCGAAATACCCAATTTCATCATGCAGAAAACGTCTGTACATGCTGCCCGACGGCACGTATGTAGAAAACACTCTCATATCCTCATAGTCAGCGGTATAAGCAAACAATTTCCGTGACACTGGATATCTTGTTCCGTTTTTCTCTTCAAACGAAACTATTTCCGCATCAGAATGAACGAAATCTGCCGTTTCTATTTCCTTCGCCATTCTTTCCACATGCCCTGGCGTAAAGAAATCATCGTCATCACACAGCATAATGCAATCGCCAGACGCCTCTTTTACACCGGCATTTCTCGCAGCCACATGCCCCGAGTTCTTTTCTAAATTGATGACAGCAATCGGCAGCTCCGGATAAAGTGCTTTGACCGGCACGACCGATTCCCCGGCATCATTCACAATAATAATTTCATACGGCTTCAAGGTCTGGCGGGAAATCGACTCCAAAAGCTCACACAAAGCCGGAATCCGATTATAGGTCACAATTACGATAGAAATCTTCATGATGCTCTCCTTCTCATTTTCATAGTCATGTACTATTAAAACATATATTGGACGGGAGATCAGTGGGAATATCCTACTGAAACAGGATAAGGTGATAATGAAAATACTAGATGAATTGCTAAGCCTTCTATATTGTGATACAGAGAAAATCTAACTATAATGAAAGACAAAACACGATGGAGGTTCAAGACATGTCTATGCATAAAGCACTCACCATTGCCGGCTCAGATTCCAGCGGCGGTGCTGGGATTCAAGCTGATTTAAAAACATTTCAAGAAAAAAACGTATACGGGATGACCGCCTTAACGGTGATCGTTGCGATGGACCCAAACAACAGCTGGGACCATCAGGTATTCCCGATCGATACTGATACAATCCGCGCCCAGCTTGCAACAATTACGGACGGCATCGGTGTGGACGCCATGAAAACAGGAATGCTGCCAACCGTTGACATTATCGAGCTTGCGGCAAAAACGATCAAAGAAAAACAATTAAAAAATGTGGTAATTGACCCGGTTATGGTTTGCAAAGGTGCTAATGAAGTCCTTTATCCGGAGCACGCCCAAGCCCTGCGTGAGCAATTGGCTCCGCTAGCCACTGTCATTACGCCAAACTTGTTTGAAGCCAGCCAGCTCAGCGGCATGGATGAACTAAAAACAGTTGACGATATGATCGAAGCCGCGAAAAAAATTCACGCACTCGGCGCTCAATATGTCGTCATTACAGGCGGAGGCAAACTCAAACATGAGAAAGCCGTTGATGTTCTCTATGACGGAGAAACAGCGGAAGTCCTTGAAAGCGAAATGATCGATACGCCTTATACACATGGCGCAGGCTGTACGTTCTCAGCAGCCGTGACAGCGGAGCTCGCCAAAGGTGCGGAAGTCAAAGAAGCCATTTACGCAGCAAAAGAATTCATCACAGCGGCCATTAAAGAATCCTTCCCGCTAAACCAGTATGTTGGTCCTACGAAGCATTCTGCACTGCGCCTGAATCAACAATCATAAACAAAAGGGGCTGCCTTACAGAGAGGCAGCCCTTTTTAAATCACCGAAGACTTTTCACAGAAAAAACTGCCGATCCCCTCGGCAGCCTGTTTATTTGATTTTTAAATTGTTTGCAGATTTCCTCAAAAATGTTTCTATCGACTGAACAAAAAGTGCATATTCCTTCATTTGTTCATATGCCCGCGTGAGAATTTCCGCCGTTTCACTGTGCGGCGTTGTTCCGCCAAGCATTTTTTTCAGCTGAAGCAGCACATCCTTATATTCTTCCCGCTTATCTTCAACTTGGTTAGCAGCCTTTTCCAAACATTCCGGTGTTATCTTCTGTTCATGTATATTCAAGAAAACAACTCCTTTTACAGAAAAAAATAGTAGGTTATCGTTGAAGAATAGCACAGATGGCTCAGATTTCACATAAGAAAATAGAAGGATTTTCTACATAAGTGTCCAAATTCCGACATTCATTTCAGATTTCCCGGTCGAACTGGCTGTTACTTCATGATTTCCCGGGAAAGGAAAATATCTCGCACTAAAGACCTCTTCTCCGTTATTCATAAAGATTTCCACAGATGACGCGTCGAGAAACATGTGTACGGTATGCAAATCCTTGATGCGGCAATGTCTCGCTTCTGTTCTTTTTCCGTCAAAGCTCGTCCGTTCCAGCGTAACAATCCCCTCGTCTTTGTAGAAGGAAAACGTAGCCGTTCCGCGGATACTGATTGAAAAACCGGACTCCGTATGAATGTCTTCCAGCAGAATCTCAGCTCTTTCAGGGTTTTCCACTGGAAGTGCGCCAGATGATTCATGCATGTTGATGTGTATTTTTTTCTCATTTCTGCGCATGGCTTTTAGCTCAGGCAGCGGCTGCTGAATCAGCTTCTGGCCTGAAAGCGTCAGCTGTCTCGGCAGCGTCATGCAGTGAATCCAGTGATAGTCAATCGTCGGATGGGACCCTTCATCCTGGTCAGGCACCGCCATCCATGCAAACAAAATCCGCCTTCCCTGATCGTCTTCAAGTGTTTGCGGCGCGTAAAAATCAAAACCTTGATCAAGCTCCGTAAATTCACCATGCTTCAGTTCAGGCTTGTTATAATCGAGACGGCCGACAAAATAACCTGATTGATATACGTTCTGATAACGGAAACCGTCAGCCTCAAGCCCTTGAGGCGAAACAATCAGTACGTCCGATCCTTGAAGGGAAAACAAATCAGGGCATTCCCACATGTATCCAAAATCGTCCAGCCCGTTGAAGCCCGCTCCGGTTATCGGGCCAAGAAATCTCCACTCTGTCAGGTTATCAGAAGCAAACAATACAGCCTGCCCTTTCAAATTCTCTGTTTGCGCACCAATCACCATATACCATGTGTTTTCATGCTCCCATACCTTCGGATCGCGAAAATGCGCCGTATATCCTTCAGGGAGGCGGGCGACGACACCCTTTTTCTCAAAGGACAGCCCGTCATCAGAAACAGCCAGGCATTGATACGTTTCCCGATTTCCATCCTGATCCCTGACATTTCCTGTGTAAAACAGATAGAGCCGATCGTCTTTCGTGACAGCGCTGCCCGAATAGCAGCCGTTTTTATCAAACCAATCACTCGGAGCCAGCGCAATCTCTTCCCGCTTCCAATTCACAACATCCTGTGTCGTATAATGCCCCCAAAATTTTGCGCCGTGCCCTGTCTGAAACGGCTGCCACTGAAAGAATGCATGATAGCTGCCCTTCCAATAAATCACGCCATTCGGGTCATTCAGCAACCCAACCGGCGGCATGATGTGAAAATGCTGGCGGTGCGGATCGCTGTCAGCGATAGGTTCTTTTTTCTCCACTTCTTCATAAGCCCGGCGACGAAACTCCTGGTCATGTGCTGTCATTTTTTCCTCTCCTCATCCTCATTAATCTTCATGACAAATGCTGCAATGAACGCTGACACTGCCGCAATCGCCATGCCAATCAGATAGTGAATCAAGTTGCTGAAGCCAAACGGAGCCGCAATGGCGATCATCGGAATACCCGTTAACCCGTAAGCGTTTGCAGCTACATGTGTAAAGACGACATATGCCCCACCCAATGCGCCTCCGATCATCGCGGCGATAAACGGTTTTCGGTAGCGCAGATTGACTCCGAAGATGACGGGCTCAGTAATGCCGAGAAAAGCGGAAAATGCAGCCGGAAGTGCGATTTCTTTTGTCTTTGCCTTTTTCGCCATAAAGAAGACGGCAAGCCCGGCGCCGCCCTGTGCGACATTCGCCATTGACCAGATCGGCAGCAAGTAGTTTTTGCCTATATCTGCAATAAGCCCCGCCTCAATCGCATGGAAGCTATGATGAACACCTGTCAGCACGATGAGTGAATACGTGCCCCCGAAAATCAGACCCGCAACAAAACCGGCATGGTCATATACATAAGTTAAAGCAACCGTAATGCCGGAACCAAGCGCTCTGCCCAGAGGGCCAATCGCGATAAAAGCAACAAACCCGGTGACAATTACAGTAACAAATGGTGTAACAAGCAAATCTACCGCATGTGGAACCACTTTTCTCGTCCATTTCTCTACCTTGCTCATCACATACACCGCAAGCAGGACAGGGATAACAGTTCCCTGGTAGCCGAGAAGCGCGATATCAAATCCGAAAAGATGCATGTAATCAGGTGTTGCTTCCGCCAATCCCCATGGATTTAAAAGAGTCGGATGAATCATGATTCCCCCGATGACCGCTCCCAAGTATGGATTGCTGCCAAACTCTTTTGAAGCGCTGACCCCGATTAAAATCGGCAAGAAAATGAATGCTGCACTTGAAAACATATCAAGCAGCTGCAAAAGCGCAGAATCCTTGCTCATCCAATGAAACGCATTGATCATACCCAGCAATCCCATTAATAGGCCGCTGGCTACAATAGCCGGGATGATTGGAACAAAAATATTAGAAAGCGTTTTCGCAAATCTCGCAGCGGGATTCAGCTTTTCTTTTGCCGCATTCTGATGATTTACGTGTTCTTCACGCTCGATATCAGCTTCTTTAGAAAAGGCATCGAATACTTTATTCACAAGGCCTGTTCCAAAAATGATCTGGTACTGGCCAGAGCTGCTGAAAGCTCCTTTGACGCCATCAAGCTCTTCTACTTGTGCTTGATCTATCTTTGATTCATCTTTCATCACTAAACGCAGTCTTGTTGCACAATGAGCCGCGCTGATAATATTTTCTTTCCCTCCGAGAAGCTCAATGAGGCGTTTTGCAGTCTCTTTGTAATCCATCTATTTCTCCCCCTTTTATTTAAACAAAAAAGACCTAAAATTCGCCAACGAATAAAGGACACAGCGATCCTTTTTCATTTACGCAAATTTTAGGTCTTGCCTGCTTTACCAGTCACAATCCCGCTTATTCAGATTAAGAATACGCTTTCATCATAAAACATGACAGCGTTTTCGTCAACTATTTTTTTAGTTAAATAGTTTGATAAAACATGTAGACAAAAATTCGTAAAAATTAATTGTGAAATACTTCACAATATCGTGCTATACTATGCTCAATCATGAAAGAAAGCAGGAAAAGACAATGGAAACTCAAGCATTGCAAAAGGTTGAACAGTATGCTTTGAAAAAACAAAACATATTCGCTTCAAGCAAAATCCGTTATGTGCTTCGGTCCATTTTAGCCAGTATGTTTATTGGTTTTGGCATTACAGCCGCAAGCAAAACAGGCAGCTATTTCTTTATGGCTGATTCTCCGTTTGCCTTTCCGGCAGCTGCTGTCACTTTCGGGGCCGCTATTCTGATGATTGCTTACGGAGGCGGAGATTTATTTACCGGCAACACCTTTTATTTCATTCACCTATACCGCGCTTCGGAAAAAACTCAGCTGGCGCGGCACCCTGTACTTGTGGATGTCAAGCTATGCCGGCAATTTAATCGGCGCCATTCTGTTTGCCATCCTGATCAGCGCGACGGGACTTTTTGAGGAGCCTTCTGTTCATTCCTTTTTGATTCATTTGGCAGAGCACAAAATGGAACCGCCGGCTTCCGAATTGTTTTTCAGAGGAATGCTGTGCAATTGGCTTGTGTGCCTCGCCTTTTTCATTCCAATGTCTCTCAAAGGAGAAGGAGCAAAGCTGTTTACCATGATGCTATTCGTTTTCTGCTTCTTTATTTCCGGCTTTGAACACAGCATTGCCAATATGTGCACATTCGCCATCTCGCTTTTGATTGAGCACCCTGATACAGTGACACTGATGGGAGCAGTCAGAAACTTAATTCCCGTTACGCTCGGCAATCTGACCGCGGGAATAGTCATGATGGGCTGGATGTACTACACACTGAATCCTGATCAATAAAAAAACTTCCAGAGATCACTCCCTGCAAGTCAAGGCGGTTATTCCGAGAGATCTTGAAGACGCTGGACATGCAGCGTGATATAGCCGGCCTCGGATTCCGGCAAATGTAATTGATATTCATTTTTCAAAAACTCCGCCAGCTCCAGCGCACATTGATAGGCGAATGAATACTTTTTTTGGATGAAATAAAGCATCTCCTCGTCCATACGATGGAGCGCTTCATTTGATTCCAACCGGCTGACCGCGTATCGCAAATGCGTGACAAGGCGTTGATAGGAAATGCTGTTTTCATCCACCTTTCGATTAAAGTATTGTTCTATTTTCTCTATCATTTCTTTGATCATGGTCGTATGCTTCAGCGCCGAATACATGCTCTCCGCATCCATCTTCGCCGTATGGATGTGAAGGGCAATATAACCCGCTTCATCTTCAGGCAGAGACACGCCCAATGTCTCTTTTACATGTCCGATCGCCCACAGGCCGATCTCGTATTCTTTTTTATAGAGCGCCTTTATCTCATGCAGCAATTTATTCTGCACAAGCAGCCCATTTTGAATCCTTTCGATCGCAAAGGACAAATGGTCGGAAAGCGCGATATGAATGTGATCGCTCAGCGGCGCCGCGAGCTCTCCTTCCGCATAGCTGATGATATCCTCAGCTATTTCTATATGCTCCTCCGGCAGTGTTTGCAGGATTTGTTTGAACTTTTCATTCTCGTCGCGCACGACAAAGATTTTTTCCACTTTATTCATAGGGATGAGATCATTTTTCTTTTTTTGAAAAGCGATTCCCGGCCCCATCACGATTTTTTCCTGATCATCCTCTTTTATTAAAGCCGCATTGTTGTTTAATACTTTATAGATTTTCAAGAGGTTATCTCTCCCGCCAATTTGCTTTTGACTGGGATTTTACCTCCTTTTGACCGCCATGTAAAGATGCGGGCCCGCTCTCTCCTGCTTTGGCGATTCCTTGAAGGCTTGCAAACATCTTCTTTTATAAAGCGCGGCGGCTTTCGCTTTCTGCTTTTCTTCCTCATTCACAGCCATCCGCCACTCATAAAACGAAACGAGTCCTGCGGCCTGCACAGCCGCCTTTCTTTGGTATGTACGCTGAGCCGAATAGACCGCGGCAGCCGCAGTTTTTCTTTCCGGCGTCACCCAGTTCATCAAAAAGACCATCCACACCCGTAAAGATACAAGCAAACGTTTCATAGAAAAACATCCCTCCGCTTCTTTTTGGCAGGCAGCCTTTTTAGCAGCCCGTTTTCTCAGCCGCGGCCCGCAAGAAAAGACGGCCGATTTCTTTTCTCGCAAACTAGCGGCTCTAGCAAAACTCATGACTCTATGATAGACCGTGGAAAGAGAATTCTTTGTCACAATATGAGTGAAAAAACCAACTAGTTTTTAGAAGTTTTGTTGAAAGCTGAAAGAATTGAAATGAAAATTGGAGAACTGCTTTGAAAACTTTATACACAAGTTATCCCAAAGATAAGAACAACTTAATCACAAGAGATATCCACATGTCCACAAACTCTATCTATATTTTGTATACGAACATATATTCCTAACTATATATATACACAGGTTTATTCACTTATACACAGGGTTCTGTGTATAACTCCTTCGTTATACACAAACAAAATCCAATAAATGGTCCAAATGACACAAGGATTTTTTTGAATTTTCAAGAAATATATACTAGATCTTTCACATTTTTTCTAAATACAAAGGGGGAAACACATTGAAAAAGGGGATCATTCGCTTTCTGCTTGTAAGTTTTGTCTTATTTTTTGCGTTATCCACAGGTATTACGGGCGTCCAGGCAGCTCCGGCTTCTTCAAAAACGTCGGCTGATCTGGAAAAAGCCGAGGTATTCGGTGATATCGACATGACGACAAGCAAAAAAACAACCGTTATAGTGGAATTAAAAGAAAAATCCTTGGCAGAAGCGAAGGAAGCGGGAGAAAGCCAATCGAAAAGCAAGCTGAAAACCGCTCGCACAAAAGCAAAAAACAAAGCAATCAAAGCGGTGAAAAACGGAAAAGTAAACCGGGAATATGAGCAGGTATTCTCAGGCTTCTCTATGAAGCTTCCAGCTAATGAGATTCCAAAACTTCTCGCGGTAAAAGACGTTAAGGCAGTGTACCCGAACGTCACATATAAAACAGACAATATGAAGGATAAAGACGTCACAATCTCCGAAGACGCCGTATCTCCGCAAATGGATGACAGTGCGCCTTATATCGGAGCAAACGATGCATGGGATTTAGGCTACACAGGAAAAGGCATCAAGGTGGCGATTATTGACACTGGGGTTGAATACAATCACCCAGATCTGAAGAAAAACTTTGGACAATATAAAGGATACGATTTTGTGGACAATGATTACGATCCAAAAGAAACACCAACAGGCGATCCGAGGGGCGGAGCGACTGACCACGGCACACACGTAGCCGGAACTGTGGCTGCAAACGGAACAATTAAAGGCGTAGCGCCTGATGCCACACTTCTTGCTTATCGTGTGTTAGGGCCTGGCGGAAGCGGCACAACGGAAAACGTCATCGCGGGCGTGGAACGTGCAGTGCAGGACGGGGCAGATGTGATGAACCTGTCTCTCGGAAACTCTTTAAACAACCCGGACTGGGCGACAAGCACAGCGCTTGACTGGGCCATGTCAGAAGGCGTTGTCGCTGTTACCTCAAACGGCAACAGCGGACCGAACGGCTGGACAGTCGGATCGCCGGGCACATCAAGAGAAGCGATTTCTGTCGGTGCGACTCAGCTGCCGCTCAATGAATACGCCGTCACTTTCGGCTCCTATTCTTCAGCAAAAGTGATGGGCTATAACAAAGAGGACGACGTCAAAGCGCTCAATAACAAAGAAGTTGAGCTTGTCGAAGCGGGAATCGGCGAAGAAAAGGATTTTCAAGGGAAAGACCTGACAGGCAAAGTCGCCGTTGTCAAACGAGGCAGCATTGCATTTGTGGATAAAGCGGATAACGCTAAAAAAGCCGGTGCAATCGGCATGGTTGTGTATAACAACCTCTCTGGAGAAATTGAAGCCAATGTGCCAGGCATGTCTGTCCCAACGATTAAGCTTTCATTAGAAGACGGCGAAAAACTCGTCAGCGCCCTGAAAGCTGGTGAGACAAAAACAACATTCAAGTTGACGGTCTCAAAAGCGCTCGGTGAACAAGTCGCTGATTTCTCATCACGCGGCCCTGTTATGGATACGTGGATGATTAAGCCTGATATTTCCGCGCCAGGGGTCAATATCGTGAGCACGATCCCAACACACGATCCTGGCCATCCATACGGCTACGGATCAAAACAAGGAACAAGCATGGCATCGCCTCATATTGCCGGAGCGGTTGCCGTTATTAAACAAGCCAAACCAAAATGGAGCGTTGAACAGATTAAAGCCGCCATCATGAATACCGCTGTCACTTTAAAGGATGGCGATGGGGAAGTATATCCGCATAACGCTCAAGGCGCAGGCAGCGCAAGAATCATGAACGCAATCAAAGCCGATTCGCTCGTCTCACCTGGAAGCTATTCATACGGCACGTTCTTGAAAGAAAACGGAAACGAAACGAAAAAAGAAACGTTTACGATTGAAAATCAATCTTCCATTAGAAAATCATACACACTGGAATACTCATTTAATGGCAGCGGCATCTCCACATCCGGCACAAGCCGTGTTGTGATTCCGGCACATCAAACCGGGAAAGCCACTGCTAAAGTAAAGGTCAATACGAAGAAAACAAAAGCTGGCACCTATGAAGGAACGGTTATCGTCAGAGAAGGCGGAAAAACGGTCGCTAAGGTACCTACATTACTGATTGTGAAAGAGCCCGATTATCCGAGAGTTACATCTGTCTCTGTCAGCGAAGGGTCTGTACAAGGTACCTATCAAATTGAAACCTACCTTCCTGCGGGAGCGGAAGAGCTGGCGTTTCTCGTCTATGACAGCAACCTTGATTTCGCAGGCCAAGCCGGCATTTATAAAAACCAAGATAAAGGTTACCAGTACTTTGACTGGGACGGCACGATTAATGACGGAACCAAACTTCCGGCCGGAGAGTATTACTTGCTCGCATATGCCGCGAACAAAGGCAAGTCAAGCCAGGTTTTGACCGAAGAACCTTTCACTGTTGAATAAGAAAAAGCCCTGCCGAATCGGCAGGGCTTTTTAAAGATCAGTCAGCAAACGCCTCCTGCAATAAGCGATACGATCGGAGCTTGTCTTCAAAATGATGTGTAATGGTCACCACCATGATTTCCTCTGTTTCATACGCTTTACTCAAAGCTAGCAGCTGCTTCTTAACCTGTTCTTTCGTACCAACAATCATTCGATTTCGATTATCAGCAATTCGTCTCTGTTCATAAGGGGAATACGTATTTTTCCGAACAGCTTCATACGAAGGAACTCCCTCTAAAGGAATACCCTGCTCCCCTGCCAAAAGCGTAAAATCGAGCACAGCCCCAAGCTCCTCTGCCTTCTCCTCCGTGTCAGCACAAAGAACAAAAACAGCAACTGCCGCTCGGGGCGTATTCCCTAACACAGACGGTTTGAATCGTCTCTTATACTGTCTGACAGTACCCTCTCCGCCCTCTCCATTGATAAAATGGGCAAACATATAGCCAGCGCCAGATTCAGCTGCGAGCAACGCGCTTTCTCCAGATGAGCCGAGCAGCCACACATCCGGAGCCGTTGAAATATGCGGCGCAGCGGTCAGATTCGGAAAACGGTGTTTGTCATCCGCCAAATCATGCAAATACATGGTCAGCTCCTTGATTTGCTGCGGATACTGATCAGCATTGCGCTTTCCGCCGTCATTCAGCGCCCATGATGCGATCGGCATTCCCCCCGGTGCTCTGCCAAGCCCTAGGTCAATTCTTCCTGGTGTCAGCCCCTCCAGAACACGAAAGTTTTCAGCTACTTTATAAGCACTGTAATGCGGCAGCATGACTCCTCCTGATCCAACACGAATTCGCTTTGTTTTCGCCGCTATATGACTGATCAGCACCTCAGGACTGGACCCTGCCAGCCGTTTTGAAAAGTGATGCTCAGAAACCCAAAATCTCTTATATCCAAGGTCCTCAGCAGCTTGGGCAAGCGCAACGGTTTGCTGTAAGGCCGTTTCTGCATTGCTGCCCTCTGATACTGGAGATTGATCTAATATACTTAATGAAACCATCCCTACCACCTCATCCTCATCGTATCACTGATCTTCTATTTTTTCTCCAAAGCCGCTCACACTGCTTATCAGTGTCCCCTATCATTCGCCATTTATTTGTGAAAGCCTGTCCCTATTTGTCGGAATATGTTACACGTGAAACATAAAAACCCCTCCAGACGGAGAGGTTTGCTTTAGTTTTTATTAAAGCCCTTTTCTTTCACGTAGTCATTTAAATACGTACGCGGCTTTTGCTTCATAAAGTTCAGTATTTGATCGGACCACGTTTCTTCCCGCTGCCCGTTTGTTCTTTCTCTATAGTAATCAGAAATGGTTTTGTCATACGTATTCATAGTATGACAGAAATCGTCTTTGTTCACATTATACGTATTCTCATGATAAACAGCCTGCTTTGGCAATCTCGGTTTTTTGCCAGAAAGGTTCGCAGGATGGCCTACCGCCAGTCCGAAAAGCGGGAGCACATGGTCAGGCGTTTGCAGCACCTCTGTCACCTTGTCCAGCTCATTCCGAATGCCGCCGATATAGCAAATGCCAAGCCCCATAGATTCAGCGGCAATGCTCATATTTTGCGCTGCCAGCGCCGCATCAATCAAGCTAACCATAAACATTTCTGTATTCTCGAGCAGCTCAGAAATATGTTCACCTTTTTCCTCAGCCAGTTGTTGATGGCGGTACAAATCCGCACAAAATACAAAAAAGTGTCCGTTCTTCTCAACGTAAGGCTGATTCCCAGCAAGCACGGACAGCTCACGTTTTTTCTCAGGATCAGAAACCCCGATAATCGAATATGCCTGCACATAGCTGGATGTAGACGCAGCCTGCGCACTTTTCACTAATGTATCAATTTCTTCAGCTGTCAAAAGCTGATCAGTAAAAGACCGGATTGACCGATGGTTCAAAATGGTTTCGATTGTGTTATTCATCACAAAAACCTCCTTATCACTTTTTATCATATCCGAAAAAAAGTGATCTCAAAAGTGAAATGCTCTGCACAAAAAAAGACAGCCTCTGTAAAGGCTGTCTGCATATTAAGAATTAAAAAGATAACTTCTGTATTTCGTCAGCTGCACACTTGCATTATATACAATCCCAAATCCGATTAACGTGGATAGTGTCGAGCTTCCCCCATAGCTGACAAACAGCAGCGGAATCCCGGTAACAGGCATAATGCCGATGTTCATTCCGATATTCTGGAATGTGTGAATCACAATTAACGCCGTATAGCCAACGCAAAAGAAAGAAGCGAAACGGTTAAACGGATGTATTTTGTCTATCAGAACGACAAGCCTGTAGATTAAAAAGAAGAACATGATGACAACAATTGCACAGCCTATAAAGCCAAATGACTCACCTATTATAGAAAAGATAAAGTCAGTCGTACTCTCTGGAACATAAACCTTCAAATTAGAAATACCATTACCTAAAATACCACCAGATCCTATTGCCATGATGGCCTGGTCAACTTGCCAGCTGTCATTTGAATCTTCCTGTGTCTCATTTGAAGCAGACACCCAAGAAGTGACCCGCTTAATTTGATAGTCCTGTATTCCAACTGATTTAGCAACGTCAGGAAAGTTTATCATTACTAATAAAATTAATGAAATGAGTAAGATACCTGAACCAGCTATGATCGCAATCAATTTCCAATTTATCCCTGACATAAAAACCATTACAAGAACGATAAACATACATATTCCCGCAGTCCCAGCATCCTGCATCAAGATAAGACCTACAGGAATAACTGCGACACCCGCAATCTTTAATAACAAGTGGATATCATCCCTAAGCGTCCGAACTCCTTTAGGATTTGCTTTTCCAATAACTGAAGCAAGCATCATAATCAAACCAACCTTCATAAACTCTGACGGCTGTATTGTTATTCTACCGATCCTAAACCAACTTTTTGCCCCTTTAATAACAGGTGCAATAGACTCGGGACTGATTTTAAGAACAATCAAAGATAAAATACCAATAATAAAAATATATAAACTTAACTTTTCAAGCTGTTCTAAATCAAAGTATAAAAGAACTGTAATGGCAACAGCCCCCAAAAGATAAAACACAATTTGCTGAATCCAATCCGTGTTCCCATACTGCCCAAACTGACCGGCAGCATAAATTGATACTACGCTTATAATAAAAAACACACCAAATATAAAAATCAAATCCCCCTGGTAAAAGGGGCTTTGCTGTTTCTTATATCGACTCATTCTATCCCGCCTTACATTTTCATCGGAAAATCACTAATGTTTATTATACATGAACCACGTTCAAGATGACACGTGAAGCTCGCTTCCTTTTATGTTTTTTCAGCATTTGCGGCGCTTTTTCAGCTACACGAAATATGACGTATCATAAACCGAAATGTTTCGATTGACACAAAACTTTTCAAATGAAAAAAACGCCATACCAAAAGAATTTGTTAAAAAACGAATGTGATAATGTGTTATGTTCCCAAATAATGTGATACCTCACATAGAAACAGCTAAAAATTCACAGCCCCATGCCCATACATTCTCCTAGCACATTAAACGAAAAAAATAAGACGATAGATCCAGTCCATTTCTGCAAAAACACGTATCAATTTCTGGAAAACATGGTATAATAATTGTAACAGAATGTTCAAAAAACAATCACAAAACAGACACAACTCAGTTCCTCTATTTCATTTTTGTAAACGTTATCACAAAATGAAAGGAGACGGGTATGATGGACATGTTTTTTGCTTACTTACTGGTTGCCAGCGCAACGCCTCTCTTTATTTGGCTTGATAACAAAAAAGTCGCACTCTCAGCTATTCCGCCAATCATTTTAATGTGGGTATTCTTCTTCTTTTACGCAACAGAAAGCCTTTCTCCACTTGGACACACTCTCATGATTATCTTGTTTGCCGTCAACGTCATTGTCGCTCATATCGCCGCATTTATCATTTACGGCCTTCCGTATCTTCGCAGAAAGCGAAGCAGCTGAAGACAGCAAAAAACCCTCTTCATTGGAAGAGGGTTTTTGTATTATTCGTTATGGCCTGAATGCTCTGAGTGTTCAGCGCCTCCAGGAGGATTTCCGTCCATATGGTCACCATGGTGATAGTGAGCCGCGAAAATCCAGATGGATCCAAGTACGATAACGATCGCGCCAAAGAATCCGAACAGCGTGTTTCCAACTTGGATCGTGCCGTTTTCGCTCTCTGTCATGTGCATGAACATGAGAAGCTGGAGCGCCGCCTGGATGAAGGCGAAGCCGAAAATGATCCAAAGTTTTGCTGATGAGCTTAGGTCAGTATACACTGCAACCCATAGAGCCAGCAGGGTCAAAACGATAGACAGTGCAAAACCTACAATGTGCTTCCATGGAAAGTGACTGTGTTCAGCAGATTTGTTTGCCATTTTACAGACCCCCCAATCCCATGAGATAGACACCTGTGAAGATGAAAATCCATACAACATCTAAGAAGTGCCAGTACAAGCTTGAGATAAAGATTTTAGATGAAGTTTGCGGAGTTAAGCCGCGTTTCTTCAACTGAATCAGAATTCCTGTGATCCAGAAAATCCCGATTGTTACGTGAGTTCCGTGAGTTCCAAGTAAAACAAAGAATCCAGACCAGAACGCACTTGTACCGAGAGATGCTCCTTCATGTACATAGTGGACAAACTCGTTGATCTCGCACCCAACGAAGCCGGCACCGAGAAGAAGAGTGATAATTGTCCAAATGACTACGCCTTTTAAACTTCCGCGACGCATTTCATGAACAGCGATCCCGCAGGTAAAGCTGCTGATCAGCAGCAAGAACGTCATAATCATTACCAGATTGACTTCAAATAGTTCGTCTGGCAAGACACCTCCAGCTGTTCTGTTTTTAAGAACGAAGAAGGTTGCAAATAGTGTTGAGAACAACACAATTTCTGCCCCTAAAAAGATCCAAAACCCGAGAATATTAAGTCTGCCGGTTTCAGATTGATATTCCATAGGCGCGTTAGAATTGCCGTGTTCTGCATGTTCCATAACTCACGCCTCCTTATTCGGAAATCTTTCTTTCCGTCTCTTTTATTTCATCAACACTAATGTAGTAGCCGTTGTCGTATTCGAATGAACGCAGAACCATGCAGAGCAGGACTCCGATCAATCCGACTACGCCCATCCAGTACCATTCAAATACCAGTCCAAAGCCAGCGAGACCGAAGGCAACAGACATAAAGAACGGTCTGCCTGAGTTGCTTGGCATATGGATTTTTTTGAATTTGCTTTCAGGGTATAATTCAGTTTTTTCTTCTTTCATATGCAGGAATGCATCTTGAGATTTGACTTCAGGAAGCACCGCAAAGTTGTAATGCGGCGGAATCGCAGAAGAAGTCGCCCAATCAAGCGTACGTCCCACACCCCATGAATCTCCGCTGATTTCACGAGTAGAGTAACGGAAGCTGTAGTAGATGTTATAGCAAAGGATTAAGAATCCTACACCCATCATGAAAGCTCCGACAGTTGAGATAAAGTTCAATGTTGTCCAGCCGTCGTTCGGTCCGTATGTGTAAATACGGCGAGGCATGCCTTGTAACCCCAAGAAATATTGCGGGAAGAAACAAATATTGAACCCGATCATAAAGATCCAGAAGAACCATTTTCCGATTCTTTCGTTCAGCTTGTGGCCGAACATTTTTGGATACCAGAAAATAAATCCGGCGAAACAAGCAAATACAGTACCCGCGATCAGCACATAGTGGAAGTGAGATACAAGGAAGTACGTATTATGGTATTGATAATCCGCTGCTGCCATCGCAAGCATAACCCCTGTAACCCCGCCGATAACGAAGTTAGGAATAAACGCAAGCGCCCACAGCATAGGTGTTGTAAAGCTGATTCGGCCTTTATACATTGTAAAGAGCCAGTTAAAGATTTTAACCCCGGTTGGGATTGAGATTGCCATTGTCGTAATTGAGAAGAATGAGTTAACGGACGCACTGTTCCCCATTGTGAAGAAGTGGTGAGTCCAAACTAAGAAACTCAATACAGAGATGGCGATAATAGAACCAACCATCGCTTTGTAACCAAACAATTGTTTTCTTGCAAAGCTTGAGATGATTTCTGAGAAAATACCAAACGCCGGAAGAATAACGATATATACTTCAGGATGTCCCCAAATCCAGAACAAGTTAGCCCAAAGCATCGGCATACCGCCTGCTTCCAATGTGAAAAAGTGAGCGCCAAACAAACGATCAAATGATAAAAGTGCTAATGCTACTGTAAGTACAGGGAACGCAAACACGATAATAACCATTGTGATCAGTGTTGTCCATGTGAACATTGGCATACGCATTAATGTCATGCCTTTTGTTCTCATTTTTAAGATTGTTACCATAAAGTTGATCCCTGTCATCAGGGTACCGATACCGGCAATCTGAAGTCCGAGGAGGTAGTAGTTCTCACCCGGCCCAGGGCTCATGTCGTTACTTGCAAGCGGCATATAACTCGTCCAGCCTGCGTTCGGAGAACCTCCGATAACGAAAGAAATATTGAAAAGCATCGCCCCTACAAAGAACGTCCAGAAGCTCAGGTTGTTCAAGTAAGGGAACGCAACGTCGCGGGCACCGATTTGAAGAGGCACAACAACGTTGATAAGACCGATTAAGAACGGCATCGCCATGAAGATGATCATGATTGTACCGTGAGTTGTAAAAATTTCATTATAGTGGTTTGAGTCTAAAAAACTGTTATTCGGAAGCGCTAGCTGGGCACGCATCATCAGACCGTCGACACCGCCGCGGAATAACATAATTACAGCAGATATAATGTACATGATTCCGAGTTTTTTATGGTCAACAGTAGTTATCCATTCAGACCACAGCCATTTCCACTTTTTGAAGTAAGTCAGTACAAAAATAATGGCAATGGTTGAAAGCGCAATGGAAACTTGTGCGCCCAGAATTAATGGGTCACCAGTTACGAAAAATTCGTCCCATTTGAATTTCATGCAGGCTTCCTCCTTTCCTGATCAATATCATTCTTCTGTATCATCAGACTTCTTAAATTCGTTTTTCTTTACGTTTTCAAACGGATCTGTTTTAGAGTGCGGTGAAACGGCTTGATAGCCAAGGCGTTTGCGCGCCTCCATCGCGTACTCAGCGTCTTGTCCGTGATCAACGTATTTCAAGTGAGTAGAAGAGAACGTTAATTCGTCCACATTTTCAGGAAGCATCAATTCATCATACTTCTCTTTTGTCAGCTTAGGAGCCTCGTTCTGAGTCTTTTTCACCCAGCTGTTAAAGTCTTTTTCTGTGACTGCATTCACATCAAACTCTTGGTCCGCAAAATGTTCACCTGTGAAGTTCGCATTGCGGCCTTCGTAAGTACCCACTTTGTCAGCCTGTAAGTATTGATCCATCAGCATTCCTGCCATCGCATATTTTTGTCCTCCAAGCTGAGGAATCCATAGCGAAGCCATTGAATCTGCAGATGAGATTTTGAACAAGATCGGGCGGTCGACAGGAATGTTTAAGTAGTTGACCGTTTCAATATCCTGTTCAGGGTAGCTGAATACCCATTTCCAGTCTACCGAAGTAGCATAAACAACAAGAGGCTCTTTGTCTTTTGTTGCTTCAGGAGCTTTTTCTAACGAATATATCGTCTGTACGGTTGGCACAGAAAGTGCAATGACGATTAAAATTGGGATCACTGTCCAGACTACTTCTAAAAACGTGTTACCGTGAATTTCTGGGTTATAAGATCCATTATCTTTGCCTTTACGGTCGCGGTATTTTACTAAAATAATGGTAAATAGAACAAAGACGACCCCGACGATAAACAGCATAAATCCGATAGATAACAGGATTAAATCACTTTGCTGTTCAGCTACAGGTCCTTTCGGATCTAGTACTGAAGCATTGCTGCATCCCCCAAGGACGAAAACCACAGTTAACAGCGCTAATACAAGCAACGGTTTTAATGCTCTGAACAAGAAGATCACCATCCTTCCTATTGATGTAATAAATCTGAAGTGCATACTTCCTCAAAATCTTTTCTCTACTTTGTTATGCTATCAAAAACTTCACATATTAGCTTTATTTTTTTATAAACTTCATCCCATTTTCGCTTAAATGTCATAAAATCGACAAAAATCGCTCCAACTTTATTCACATCTATCGCTTAAGATGAAAAGTTTCTAGTTATTTCCGCATATAAGTAAGAAAAGATGATGAAGAACTAATTCTGACAAATAAAGGTTTACCACAATAAAAAACTTAGGTCAATCAAAAATTTCATTTTGTTAAACTTTCTAGATAGGAATTATTTTTTCCTTGTCTAGCATCTTTTCACACGGTTACCATTTTAACGCATCAAATATTGAAAGAAAAGGCGCAATGAAGAGCCAATATGCTCTGAATTGTCCGTATTTTTTAATGAGAGCATCCAGTTGTTTATCTTATACAAAAAAGAGGAATGATATAAGCAAATAAATAAAAAATAGGATGTGTTGAATGATGAGTTTTCTTATTTCACTTATCGTCGCTATTATTATCGGATGGCTTGGAAGCCTGTTTGTAAAAGGAGATATGCCCGGAGGAATTATCGGGTCTATGATCGCAGGTCTTATTGGCGCCTGGATCGGACACGGGCTGCTTGGAACATGGGGGCCGCACCTAGCCGGATTTGCCATTATTCCAGCGGTAATCGGCGCAGCCATTGTTGTCTTTCTAGTAAGCCTGTTAACCAGAAAAAGAGGATAAAAGCAGCACCCGAAGCGTATGCGCTTTGGGTGTTTGTTTTGCCATAAAAATCGAAAAAGCCTCAACCTAGCGGTTGAGGCTTTTGACTGGTTTGACGCCCAACTGGTCGATAAACCTTCTGAAGGCCTGTTTTCCTTCCGTTGTCTGTTTAAACACACCGGCGTGTTCAAGAATGCGAGCGAATACATGTCCCAGCTCTTCTTTTATGACTAGATCTGCATTCTCTTTTGTTATGGTTCTTTTTTCCATCATCCGAATAGCCCACTCACTATGTTTTGCCGTGAGCGGATTTTGTTCTAAAGCTGTTTTCGGATCAGCAGAGCATAGCGCCGCTGCTGTTTCTTTCATTTCCTCCTGTAAGCGGCCCGGCAATATCGCCAATCCCATGACCTCAATCAGGCCGATATTTTCTTTTTTAATATGGTGAACTTCCTTATGGGGATGAAATATCCCTAAGGGATGCTCCTCATCCGTCCGGTTGTTCCTCAGTACGATATCGAGTTCGTACAAGTCTCCCCTGCGCCGCGCAATCGGTGTGACCGTATTATGGGGCGTATCGCCTGTATAGGCGGCAATGCCGGCTTTTTCATCGGAATACGTCTGCCACGTGCGGAAGATATGGTCAGCAGCTTCGGCGACATGACCCGGTTCGTCTCCTTGGAGCCTGAGCACAGACATCGGCCACTTCACTAAGCCCAGCGACACGCCGGGATAATCATTTAATTCATAAACGTCTTCCGCTTCTGCACGTGCCATTGGAAAATCATGCGCGCCGCCTTGGAAATGATCATGGCTTAGGATGCTGCCGCCGACAATCGGCAGATCCGCGTTTGAACCGATAAAATAATGCGGATATTGGCCAAGAAATGACAGCAGCCTTTCAAATGTTTTTTTGCTGATCTCCATCGGTTCATGTTCACCTTTTAAGACAATACAGTGCTCTGGATAATAGACATATGGCGAGAATTGCAGGAACCATTGTTCGTCCTCAAGGATGACCGGAATGATTCTGTGATTTTGCCGGGCTGGATGATTCACGCTTCCCTCGAAGCCGACATTTTCTTTACACAGCAAACACATCGGATAATTTGTCTGTTCCTGCTCTTTTGCAGCCGCAATCGCTTTCGGGTCCTTTTCAGGCTTTGATAGGTTAATGGTCATTTCCAGCTCGCCATATTCGGTCGGCACCGTCCAATGAACATTTTTGGCGATTCTGTCAGTCCGTATATAATAGACATCCTCTGAATATTGATAGAATTCCTTTGTCGCCTGTTTTGGGCCGTATAATGCTTTTGTCTCTTCAAATTTGCGAATGACCTCGGACGGGGCAGGTACAAAACAGCCCATCAGCTTTGCGCTGAGCAGGTCACGGTACGTATCTGTATCCGCTTCCATTCGGCCGGTTTCGGCAGCCCATTTATAGATGGGAGCAAGCAAGTCCGGCAGGCTTTGTGACTGCTTGATGCTGGTCCCGGAGACCGGCTCGGGATGTGTGATGCCCAGCGCTTCATAAAGACGGTTTCTCGTATATTCCCGATCCCAGATCGAAATCAATTTTCGTTCCAGGCCATACTCAAGCAGCTGTTCCAGATGTTCAATAATACTCATATGTCACTCCCCCTTTAGTTCTCTCGCTCCCTCTCCGATATCCGCGACATAAAAGTCCGCTCGGAGCCCTGTTTTTTCTTGATATCTGTCTCCAACCTTCTGAATAAAATCATCAACGAACTCATCTTTTACAATGCTGATGGTGCATCCGCCAAAGCCTGCTCCCGTCATTCTTGATCCAATTACACCTTCGTGATCCCATGCCGCAAACACAAGCTCATCAAGTTCAGGGCATGTTACTTCATAGTCATCCTTCAATGAAAGGTGGGATTCCTTCATTAACTGCCCGATTTCATCTATATTGTTCTCTTTGAACATATGGGCCGTCTTAATAGCACGATGATTTTCGTATACAGCGTGCTTTGCCCGGCGTCTGTTCGTTTCATTTTGGATCAGGCTGGAATGCGCATCGAAATCAGAAGGCTTGATGTCGCCCAGTGCTGCAATATCGAGGCCTTTTTTCAGATCAAGCAATGCATCATTGCATTCTTGGCGTCTCGTATTGTAGCTTGAGTCAGCCAATGTCCTTTTTTTGTTCGTGTTCGCGATGACCAGCGCGAGGCCTGAGACATTGAGTTTGCTATATTCATAGTCAAGCGTGTCGCAGTTCAGCAGCATCGCATGATGTTTTTTCCCCATTCCAATTGCAAATTGGTCCATAATTCCGCAATTGACGCCGATAAAATGGTTTTCCGCATGCTGCGCCATTTTCACAAGCTCAAGCGCATCTACTTCAGGATGTAAATAGCTTTGGAGCACGACCCCCATCAGCAGTTCAATAGAAGCGGAAGACGACAGCCCCGCCCCGTTTGGAATATTCCCTGAAAATACAATGTCAAAGCCATGGGGAACTGCATATCCCCTCTGTTGAAATTCATAAATCACGCCTTTTGGGTAGTTCGCCCAGTCGTCTTCTTTTTGATAGCGAATATCGTCAAGGCTGCATTCCTTGATGCCTGCGTTTTTAAAATTATCTGAATACATCCGGACAAGCCCGTCTTTTCTTTCTGCAACAGCAGCATATGTACCCATTGTCAGCGCGCACGGAAATACATGCCCGCCGTTATAGTCTGTATGTTCTCCAATCAGATTCACTCTTCCAGGTGCGAAAAAAAACCGTAATCCCTCTTTTTCTCCGAATACACTTGCAAATATCCCCTTTAGCTCTTCCCGCATGTGCAATCACCTTTCTGGTTTTTATTTTTTATTCCCCTTATTTCTCCATAGAAAACGGCAGATCATATGCTGCAGTCCTCTCATACCCCTTCTTCTTTTGTTTTTTTAAAGACGAGCCATTTGCTCGCAACATAGTTGACGACAACAATGACCGCGTTGTCGAGTATTTTGGCCAAGGTTTCATTTGTATTGAACTGGCCGACAAGAATGATCATCATGCCTAAATCTATGCCGAGAGACAGGACCCGAACGCTGAAAAAAGCAGTGAGCTCTTTCAGCAGGCTCTGCAGATCATGTGTTTTTTGCTGAAACACATATAATTTATTTGTTATATAAGCAAACAGCACGGACAAAATCCAAGCGGCGACAGTGGCGGCTTTGTAATCCACATTCATGATCTCTACCAATATATAAAAGCTGGCGATATTCACAATGGTTGTGAAAACCCCCATAATGATATACATAATTATTTCTCTATACTTCACTGATGTTCCTCGCTTTCTGCAAAACTTTTCAAAATTCTTGGCCTCTCGTGCTCTCTGTCTAAAGTGAAAAATACCGAGAGTGCGTCTAAAAAGCTGCGGAAGGTGGCTGGCTGGCCCAATACATATGATTGTTTGATGATTCCGTCGAGGACTGCACATATTATTTTAGCCGTATATTCAGGATCAATACAGGCGTCAATCAGCTTTCTCTCCTTCAGCCACTTAATATATAACACATTTTCTTCCACCCACAATTCGTACAGCCGGACATAGGCCTTGCATTTCTTTAAAACTTTATATGTCGGCATGTTCATGGCAAACGAGGTGATGTCCCACGACGGCTTATTTATGTAATAGGAATAAAGCAGTTCTGCAGCGTGTTTTGCAGCCTCGTCCAATGTCAGCGATTTCACTGACTCCCGCTCCATTTGATCAAGATACCCTATAATGATCTTTTTTTTCATCTGACGTTTTTCGAGAAGATACAGCAGAAAATCGTCTTTGCTGACAAAATGAACATAAAATGCTCCTTTGCTGTATCCGGCGGCTCTGCTGATATCTTCTACAGAAACCGGATCATACGCTCGGTCAATCAACAAATTCACGCCAGCGTCTATAAAACTTTCAAATGTTGCTTCTCTTTTAATTTGAAATTTGTTTTTTTTCATATTTTTCTCCTGGCGGTAATGATTACCCTTATATTACACCGGATCAATCTTTAGCGGTATTTATTTCTTTGAACGGTTATGCTATTCGGTTTCCCAGGGGTCATTTTTAATAGGCTAAATGATTTATTTTCATTTACATACTATCCAGTCAGTATTTAATTGTTTATTATTATAAATAAGGTCCATTGGTTATATTAGTCATTTTTTTAGGGAATAGGTAGGTGGTTTTTCCTTCAGTTTGTGAACACCGAGCAACTATGTGTGAAATTTGTTGTACTCGCCTCATCATCGCGCTGGCTTGTCTTTTATTGCCCGCATGTTGCAGGAAAACATTTTATACAATTGGAGGTTACTATGAAAACTCATGTTAAAAAAGATTTGGACAAAGGTTGGCATATGTTAATTCAAGAAGCTAGATCCATTGGATTAGGCATTCATGATGTGAGGCAGTTTTTAGAATCTGAGACAGCATCGAGAAAGAAAAACCACAAAAAAACCGTCCGGCAAGACTAGTCCGAACAGGCGGATCTATGTACCTCTGGCTTTTCTATCACCTGATCTGAGTTTTCACCATATCCTCTATTCAAAAGCAAATCGCTGCGCTGAGCTTGAGGACAAACGGTGTGTCAGCTAACTACGACAGACAGCCGGTGATGCGATCACCTCTTGGCACATGCATTGTCATAAAGAGGTGATGCGAACATGATAACCGTGCTCTGGTAAACAGCAGCTTTGCTGAGAACAAGCTGCATTCGGTGAGGTTTTGAAAGCAAACTCGTTTATACACGGCCGAGCTTGAAAACCTTCGCCTGTCTTTAGACCACTGTGTTCACCTCTTCACGACTTCCTTCTTTTTTCATCCTCCAGATATTGTTCAACGCATAAATCGGACTTTCAGTACATACCTATTGGTGTACCTTTTTGCTTACGTTTAGCGAATAAAAGGAGGAAAGCCATGTACAAAGCTGATTATAAACAGATTGCTGCAACGCCGTCTTTTCAAGCTTTTTTAAAGCAGAAACGCGCTTTTATTGTTCCTTCTGCGATTTTCTTTTTTGTCTTTTATTTTTCACTCCCTGTTTTGACATCTTATTTCACCTTTTTGAATGCACCGGCCATTGGAGCTGTTTCATGGGCTTGGCTGTTCGCCATCGCCCAATTCGCTATGACCTGGATACTGAGTACTGTGTATTCCCGGAGAGCCGCTCATTTCGATCGGTATGTAAGCGCTTTAAAAGAGGATCTGAAGGGTGAACAGACATGAATATGACTGCTTTTTTATTATTTTTGGCGATTGTTGGCCTGACGCTTATTATCACGTATTTTGCCGCGAAGCGGACGAAAACGACGAGTGAGTTTTATACGGCGGGCGGCGGGCTCACCGGTGTTCAGAATGGACTGGCAATTGCCGGTGACTACATGTCTGCCGCCTCGTTTCTCGGGATTGCCGGAATGATTGCGTTATATGGATTTGATGGCTTCTTTTACAGCATCGGTTTTCTGGTGGCTTATCTTGTTGTCTTGTACATCGTGGCGGAGCCGCTTCGGAATCTCGGAAAGTACACGATGGCAGACATGATTGCCGCTCGCTTTAAAGAAAAGAAAATCCGCGGTGTCGCGGCTCTCAATACCATTGCCATCTCTACTTTTTATATGATCGCCCAGCTCGTGGGGGCGGGAGCGCTGATCAAACTGCTTCTAGGGCTGGATTATACCGCGGCTGTCCTCATCGTCGGAGTGCTGATGACCATTTATGTCGTGTTTGGCGGCATGATCGCGACAAGCTGGGTTCAAATTATTAAAGCCGTTTTGCTGATGGCCGGCACACTCGTGATTTCGATTATCGTGTTTTCGAAATTCGGCTTTAGCCTTAATACCATGTTTGAACAGATGAAAACGGCTACTCCGCTGGGCGCTGATTTTTTGAATCCCGGAAATAAATACAAGGTGCCGCTTGAGACCTTGTCGTTAAACTTGGCGCTCGTGCTGGGAACCGCCGGGCTTCCGCATATATTGATCCGGTTTTATACCGTTAAGGATGCCAAGACGGCCCGTACATCCGTTGTGTCAGCGACATGGATTATCGGTGTGTTTTATATTATGACGGTGTTTCTCGGCTTTGGTGCCGCGGCATTTGTCGGTTTTGACGCGATTACGGCGGCTGATCAAGCGGGAAATATGGCGGCTCCGCTTTTAGCAAAAGCACTCGGAGGAGACTTTCTGTTCGCGTTTGTATCAGCCATCGCCTTTGCCACCATTTTGGCTGTTGTGACAGGGTTGGTGCTGTCTGCCGCCTCAGCATTTGCCCATGATATTTACAGCCAGATCATCAGAAAGGGAGAAGCAACTGAAAAAGAACAGATGAAAGCGGCCAGATGGGCTTCTGTCGCCGTGTCAGTACTCTCGATTCTCCTTGCGATTTTTGCACAATCCTTAAATGTGGCGTTCCTTGTTGCACTCGCGTTTGCGGTAGCCGCTAGCGCAAACCTTCCGCTGATTGTGTTTACTGTCTTCTGGAAACGATTCAATGCCTCAGGCGCTTTATGGGGCAGCCTGACAGGCCTGATCAGCGCGCTTGTGCTGGTGTCAATGAGCCCTAGTGTGTGGGACCCGGCCGGAGGTGCTATTTTTACCGGTGATCCGCTCATTCCGCTGTCTAATCCAGGGATTATTTCCATCCCGCTCGGCTTTCTCGGCGCGTGGCTCGGAACGGTGCTGTCGTCTGATAAAACAATTGATGAAGATACGTTTGCAGAAATACAGGTGAAGGCGCATACTGGCGTCCATATGGAACAGGAATAAAAAAAGCTCTCTTTATAGAGAGCTTTTTCCTTGTCTTTTCTTCTGTTCGTCAGAAATCGCTTTTTCAAATACATCCTTGCCGGCAGCACCCGGAATTACAGTGTCGCCAATAATAAAGGTTGGAACGGCTGTGATGTCAGCCTCTTCATAAGCGTGCTTCAAGGCTTGGCGCTGCACGTCCTGATATGTTCTTGTTTCCAGTGCTGATTTGAATGATGCACCGTCTAATCCCACTTCCTCGGCGAGCTTCGTCAAGATGTCAATGTCGCCGATATTTTGGCCCTCCTGGAAAAACGCCTGAAAGACACGGGTGTTGTATTCATGTCCTTTATTGTATTCCTTCGCAAAATGGAAGCCTTCAAACGCGAGGTCTGTATACGGATGGGGTGAGACGTTTGGAAAATTGATCTCGACTCCTAATTTCTCCGCCATTGGCTGAATTGATGTCTGCCACATGTACTGTTTGGAAGGATCATTGACCGGATCAAGCTGAGGAGATGGGCTTGGGCGCAGTTCAAACGGCATCCACTCGACTTCAACATCCTTTCCTTTTATCGCTTCTTCAAAAGCGGCTTTTCCAACGAAACAAAATGGGCAGACGTAATCTGAATAAACTTTAATGTGTACTGTCATGATAATCTCCTTTCGTATAAATTGATTTTAAACTGTAACAATTAAAGTTACAACTGTTTTTTAAATAAAGAAGCCGATTTAGGCTTCTTTTATGATTCCAGCAAACGCTGGGCAATATATTCTCCTTTTTTGCAGCCGCCTGGGCATGCATATAAAGCAGAACCGATTGTTTGTGTATATTCGTTTAACGCATCCTTTGCTGAAAGAGCCTTCAGCATCGGGATAAACTGATTGTCGGGATTTTTTTGAAAACTGATAAACAGAAGACCTGCATCCATATAGCCGGTTTTCGGATCAAGTCCTTCTGTGTAAGAGAAAGCTCTTCGCAAAATTTGTTTTCCCGTAGATTTCGCTAGACTGACGTGCGAATTAGACGGAATTTGATTCAGCTTCACGGGATCTGTTTCCTTTTTCTGCCCAAAAGGCGCCCCTGAGCTTTTTCTGCGGCCGAAGGTATCCTCTTGGTCCTTAAGGGAAGAGCGATCCCATATCTCAAGGAACATTTTGATTTTCCGAAAAGCCATATAGGTGCCGCCCGTCATCCAGTCAGGCTCACCGGACTGAATCCACACGATCGAGTTCATCAAGCTGTCATCCTCCGTGCTCTGGTTGCCTGTTCCATCTTTGAACCCGAAGAGGTTGCGCGGCGTTTCACCATTTTTTCCTCCGCTTAAAAAGCCTTTGTTCACAAAGCGGACCTCACAAGTGCCGACCGCTTGATTTAGCAGGTTACGCAGCGCGTGAAACGCCACTTGCTCGTCGTCTGCACATACTTGAATGCAGATGTCCCCGCCTCCCTGCTTTTCATCCAGGTTGTCATTGGGCATCGGTGGAAGAGCGGCCAGGTGCTTCGGTTTTTTGCTTTTCAGCCCGAAGCGGTCCTTCCCGTCTTTTTCAAAAAAGCCAGGCCCGAATCCGAATGTGACCGTTAAGTTGGAAGGGGATAAATCAGCAGACTCACCTGTATCCTGCGGCGGCAGATATTGATTTCTCTGCTCAGCTGACATTTTCTTTCCAGACGTCAGCATCTGTGTGAGACTTGTCCAGTTTCTAAATAACGTAATGATGTCGCTTTTGTCTTTTGCTGTTACATCCAGTGCAGCAAAATAGACATACGTCTGATGGGCAGTTGTGATTCCGGCCTGATGCTTTCCGTAAAACGGAACAATCTGTTCCTCCTCTTTTTCATCCTTTTTCGATGGCTTAGCCGCAGTCTGAACAAGCGGAGCGAGACCGCCGAGACCGCTGGCACCGATCGCAACGGCTGCCCCCGCCATCGCTCCCCATTTTAAAATGTCCCGTCTATGAATTTGTTCTGGCTTTTTTTGTTCATCGCTCATGCTGTTACAAAACTCCTTTTATAGCACATTCGCAATCTTCGACATGGTTTCAGAAAGAGTCGTCAGCTTTGTGCTCAGCTCTCTGATTTGCTTTTCACTTAATTTATCATAAGACGTATAGGACTGATCATTTGTTTTGTATTTTGCCATTAAAACTTCAAATTCGCTGAACTCCGTATCCAGTTTTTCCGTCAAGTCGGAGTGATCTTTTACAAGCGCGCTTTTCACTGTTTGATAAACGGCTTCGGAGCCTTCCACATTTGCCATAAGGTCAACTAAATCAATTCGTGAGTAGCGCTCTTCTTCTCCCGTAATTTTCGAAATTCCGGCTTCGTTCAGAAGCTCCATCGCGCCTGCAACAATTTGTTCAGGTGTTAATTTCAGTGATTGAATTGAACCGTCAAGCTCTTTTACATCCTTGAGAAGCTGGTCAGCTGTTGCCTTTTCCCCGGAAATATCTTGATCCTTCCAAATGGCCTTCTCAAGCTTATGGAAGCCTGTCCATTTGTCTCCTTCTTCAACATCGTTTTCTCGTGCATCAATTTTCGGGTCAAGATCTCCAAGGCTTTCAGCGATCGGTTCGATACGCTCGTAATAAACACGCGCTTTCGCATATAACGTTTTAGATTTTTCGATATCGCCGGATTTCACAGCGCTTGTAAATGCTTCAGTCGCTTTGACAAGCTGGCCACTCTGCTTTTTGACATAGCCTTTATACTCATCCGCTGCTTTTGCCAGCTGATCGCTAGCCTTTTTGCCGCTCTTCTTCGCTTCTGTCAGGTCTTCTAAGGACGCTTTCAGGGACTCGGATTCTGTCTTGATTTTTGCTGTATCCGGTTTGTCTTTTTGCGCTTCTGTGTAGATTGGCTGAAGATGTTTTTCGATTTCTGTATATTCGAATGGATAGTCGCTGCGAATGTCGTTTTCAAAGGAAAGCCAGTAGCTGTTTAACTCTTTCCCCTTCTTTTCAATCTCTTTTTGGTCTCCTTTTTCCGCTGAGTCATTCAGCTTGGAAATGATGGTTTCCATTTTATTTACGGATGCGGTGATTTCTTTAGTGACCCCGCTTTTTTCAGATGAAGCTTTTTCTTTGGTTGAAGATGTGTCGTTGGCTCCGCAGCCTGCGCACAGCGCAAGGATGCATCCGGCTGATACAGCGATTTTTGTGAAATTCATTTTGTCAGTTCCTTTCTGTTTGTAAAATGTTTTGCCGCTTCTGAAACAAGCGCAATCAGTAAAAAGAGTAAAATCAGCATTTGCGGAATCGTGCTGTACACAGACGGATAAATTCCTAGCACCGATACAGACGGCAGCCAGCTTTCTGCATCAGACGGAAGAATGCCCGCCAGTTGAAGGCTGTGAACGCCGGTTCCGAGAAATTTCACGCACATATACAGGACAACCGCCATTGATAGAAGAAAAAACGGCTTCAATGGAATGCGCATTCCGAGCTTGATCATCAGAACACCGACGATGACGAGAACGATAAGCCCTGCGGCAGTTCCGCCGATCAGTTCAGTGAGCGGGAGCTTCCCGACAAGCCCGATGAAAAAGATGACCGTTTCGAGACCTTCTCTTACAACTGCCAGAAATGCAATGAGCGCAAAGGAAAGCAGGCTTCGTTTTTTTAGTGCCTGTGACTTCTGGATATTGATTTTTTCTCTCCATTTATCCATTGAGGCGTTTCTGTGCAGCCACACCCCGACATACAAAAGCATGACAGCAGACAGTACGCCGGTAATGCCGCCAAGCAAGAAATTGTTTTCTCCGAATACACTGGAGGAGAACAGAACCGTGACACCGATGCCGGCTGCTAAGGAAACAGCCATGCCGGCGGACGCCCCGCCCCAGATCCATGCCGAGGAGCGCGTGACCCGCGCTTTTTTTGTCATGGTTAGTAGCGCTCCGATGACAAGGAGAGCCTCCATTCCTTCACGAATCGGGATCAGCGCCGCGTCCCACCAGCTGTAGCTGCTAGAAGCGATCGGCTCGAGCAATTGAATCATTTCGTCAATTTGCTTTGATACCTTTTCGGGATGGCTGCCGATCTCCGCCTTCATCAGCGCCAGATTTTCCTCCGATGTCGTATAGGCTTCTTTCGATTGGGACACGACGTCTCCCTCAACGGCGAGCCAGGATGTAACTAAATTGTCGATTGCGGATGACGCTTCATCCAATTGTTTTTTTTCTATTAACTGTTTTGTGTCTTTCAAGCTGTGTATATAGGCTGTTAAGGACGCCCTTGATTGACCTGAGGATGTCTTTTTCAGCACGACAGCCTGCTGGTAGGTTTCTAAATGAGATGAAAGCTCTTCAAGCTGTGATTTGAGCTTGCCTGCGTCTTGATTGATAAAAGAAAGAGAAATCATCGCGATATTCGCGTCCATTTCACTGTGAGAAGAAAGGTTTTCTTTCTTAATAGAAGGTTCTTCTTTTTTCCACTTCGCTTTGAAGGTGTCAAACGTTTGTTGTGCCGAATCCATATCCCCGTCTTTTACGGATTTGATCATTTGCTTGTTTAATTGAATTAATGCGGCGATCGGATCATCTTCCGCATGTGCCGCAGAACCGAAAACCATCAACAAGCTGAATAGAATAAGTGCCAGCCCCCGAGCCATCATGTTCCTCCTATAATTGAAAATGATTATCATTGTATAACATAATCATAGCCAGTTCCTGTCCTTTGTCAATTAAAATTTGAAGGTCTGAAAACCTTGATGGACAGCAAAAAAGCTGTCCTTTTACAGAACAGCCCTTTGAAGGAAAATGAACGATTATCTTCCTGTTTTATACGTTTGAATTTCCTCACGAAACTTGCGTGCAGCACTCTCAGGATCCTCCGCCTGACTGATGGCGCTGATCATACTGACACCATCGGCCCCCGCTTGGATAACAGGTGCGGCATTATCTATTGTGATTCCGCCGATGCCGACAATTGGAATGCTGATGCCTTGGCGGCGCACTGCTTCGATAAGAGATACACCCTGTACCGCTCTCGTATCCTTTTTCGTTTCAGTCGGATAGATCGGCCCAAGCCCGACATAATCCGCTCCGTCTTCTTCGGCTTGCTTCACCTCAGACATCGTATGGGCAGAAACGCCGAGAATCATATCACCTATGGCAGCTCTTACCTCTTTCGCATTTGCGTCTTCCTGGCCGATGTGGATACCGTCAGCTTTCAGCTTCAGAGCCAATTCCACATCATCATTGACAATGAACGGAACACCAGCTTCACGGCAAGCTGCCTGCGCTTTTTCAGCAAATTTAATCCGAGCCTCTCCTGTCAGCGCATCCCCGCCTTTTTCACGGAACTGGTACAGGGTGGCACCGCCTTTTAACGCTTTTTGTACAACTGTAACAGGATCGGCTTTCGTATTGTTTGACCCCATAATGAAGTAAACAGATAATAACTCTTTCATCATTTCCCGAGAAATACGAGTCATGAGACAGTCACCCTTTCTATAGTCGCCCATTCTTGGACGTCTTGTTCAGTAACAGTTGAAAGCTTGTTCAGCAATTCAATCTGAAAGCTTCCAGGGCCTTTGTCAGCCGTCTGCTGTGCGGCAAGCTGAGCGGCGACCCCATACGAAGAAATGGCCGCAATAGCAGCAAACAATGAATTTTCTTCCACAGCGCAAAACGCACCGACGACGGAAGTCAGCAGGCAACCGGCGCCTGTCACTTTTGTCAGCAGCTTGTGGCCGTTATGAAGGGTGTATACATGTGACGTGTCGGCTATGACATCAACTTCACCAGTAATCGCAATGACCGTGTTTAGCTTTTGTGCCGCTTGCTGAGCCAGCCGGATGATGTCGCCTCCGCCTTCACCCGCATCAACACCTTTGATCAGCCAATCCGTCACACCGACGGTATGGGCAATTTCCGCCGCATTTCCTCTGATTGCAGCAAGGCGAACCTCACGAATGATGTCACGTGCCGATTCAGTTCGGAACGGTGTTGCTCCGGCACCGACAGGATCAAGAATGACGGGAACGCCATGTTCATTAGCTGATTTTCCCGCGATGATCATCGCTTCGACTGACTCCTTGCTCAGTGTTCCGATATTTAAAACGAGTGCACCCGCAATCTTCGCCATATCGGCGACCTCTTCTTTTGCGTACGCCATAACGGGCGATGCGCCGAGCGCGAGCAGGCCGTTTGCTGTGAAATTCGTTACGACATTGTTGGTTATGCTATGCACCAGTGGGCTATGCCGGCGGACAGCAGTAAGACATTTTGCTGCTGATTGTGCATCCATGTTTGCATCATCCTTTACTATCTTTTTTCGGGTCCCATAAATACGATTTCGTATGTTCGAGCCAAGCTCTGGCCGCAAAGGGCAAGTAACGGTCCTTTCTCCAAATAATGGCGAGGTGCCAAGGGATGACCGGATCGACAAGCGGAATGACTTTCACTTTTTCAGGGTCAAGGCCGCGGCAGATCCGTTCCGGCAGAAGCCCGATCCCAAGGTTGGCTGATACCATCTCACTAATAAAATCCCATTGTGATGTTTCATAAATGATATGGGGCCGGAACCCAGCCTTGATACATTCCGTCATAATTCGGTTGTGCAGGACAAAATCCTCTCTGAAGAAAATAAAAGGCTCGTCCTTCAACTCACGCAGCTGACATTCTTTCTCATCAGCCAGCCGGTGGGAAGGGTGAACGACAAGCATTAAGGTTTCTTTTACGATTGTAAACGAATGAAAGGTATCTTCGTTTGCGGGAAGGACCACAACGCCGATATCAAGAGAGCCGTCCCCGACACCTTCTTGGACTTTTATAGAACCGTCTTCGACTAGCTGAAAGGTGACATTCGGATAGTTTTCACGGAAATCGCCGAGCACTCTCGGGAAAAACCCCGATCCGATCATCGGCGGCAGTCCAATCCGTACGTGCCCTTTCTTGACTTCCATAATATCATTTAATTCTGACGTCAGGTTTTGAAATGATTTAATGATTTCCTGCGCCTGCACATACATGCTATGACCGGCATCAGTCAGTTCCACCTGCCTGCCGTTTCGGTAAAACAGTTCAATTCCGAGCTCTTCTTCTAAATTTTTGATCATTTTTGATATCGTCGGCTGAGAAACATAAAGGGATTGGGAAGCCTTCGTAAAACTTTTTAAACGGGCGACTTCCAAGAAATATGTTAAATGGCGGATATCCATGTGCTTCACCCTTTCTATAGACAAAAGGAATACTTCTTATTCTTAATATATATTTTACCTATAGCGAGACCTTATGTACAATAAGTATATAAGGGAGGCATCAATATGAAAAAACTGTTGCTAACCGTTATTCAAATCGCTCTGTTATTTATATTTGCTCGGCTGATTAATTGGGTGACAGCCCTTCTTCATATAAATATTCCCGGCAGTATAATAGGGATTGTGATTCTTTTCACATTATTGCACTTTAACATTATCAAGCTTGAATGGATCGAGCTTGGTGCAGCGTGGCTTCTCGGGGAGCTGCTTTTATTTTTTATCCCGTCTGCCGTCGGAGTGATTGAATACGGAGACATTATGTCGAAATTTGGTGTCAGCATTCTGCTTGTTGTCATCATCAGCACGTTTGTCGTGATGGTGTCTACAGGAACGCTTACACAACTCATCGCAAAGAGAAAGGAGAAAAAGTATACGTGTTCATCGGAATTGTAAGTTTGTTTTTAACGGTTTTGGTGTATTTAGGAGCAAAAAAGGTATATCAACGCTTTCCGCGTGTTTATACGTCGCCGCTATTGGTGACGCCCGCTGTGTTAGTCGGTCTGCTGCTGCTGGTGAATGTCCCGTACGAGTCCTATAATCTCGGCGGCGGATTGCTGACCGATATGCTACAGCCGGCCACCGTGGCATTCGCGATCCCGTTATATAAATATTTCCCTGTTTTAAAGAAATACGCAGTGGAAATTATTTTGAATGTGGCCGTCGGTTCATGCATCGCGATTATTTCTACCGCTCTTATTGCGAAATGGCTTCACCTCGGCACCGGCTTAATTGACAGCCTCGTCCCGAGATCAGTGACAACGCCGATCGCGATGAACGTATCTGAAATGATCGGCGGAATGCCTGCCGTCACAGCCGTGTTTGTGATTTTAACCGCTTTGCTCGGCACAGTGATCGGCCCGATGGTCATCCGCTATTTCCGTATTGATAACGAAATCGCGCGGGGCGTGCTGCTTGGCACAAGCGCGCACGGAGCGGGAACGTCAAAGGCATTTGAGCTTAGCTCTGTGTCCGGCACGATTTCCAGTGTGTCGATGATCTTAGCTGCGATTATGACGCTTTGCGCGGCGCCGTTTTTACTTTCATTTATGTAAAAAACTGTCCTCTCGAGGGCAGTTTTTTTATGTGCTTCCCCTTATTGAAAAGCTGGCGAATTCCAATATAATGTATTTGTGGATACCAAAGGAGGCACCCTGATGCACAACTTGCAGGTGAGGCGGCATTACGCCGCGTTAAAAGGATTTTATTTGTTTGCTTTTCTCGGTACGGGCAGCATAATTCCCTTACTCAGTATGTATTTAACGAAGGAACAGCATTTAAGCGGATCACAGGTCGGCTTGATCATGTCGCTGGGCCCGATTGTGATGATTTTCTTTCAGCCGTTTTGGGGCATGCTGAGCGACTATACGCAAAAAACGAAAGGCCTGCTGGCGGTTTGCACATCAATCACAGGCATCATTGGATTAGCCTATATTGCATTTGACAGTTTCCCTCTGTTTATTTTGATTGCGGCCTGTTTTGCAGCCTTTCAAAGCACGATTATTCCACTTTCGGACAGCATTTCACTAAGGTACACACAAGAAACAAACGGCAACTACGGCGGAATCCGCCTGTTTGGTTCTCTCGGCTTCGGTGTCGCGGTGTTTGCCATGGGACAGGTGACGAACCAGCTGTACCCCATTCACGTGATCTTTATCTTTGGCTGTGCCTTTCTGTGCATTGCTGCCATATTAGCTTCACAAATGCCCGGCCAGCAGAAAACAACAACAAAGGTCAATATCCGCAAAGGATTCCGGGAGCTTATCAGCAACAAAACTTTCCTCATCTTTATGATCATCACCTTTACGACATTTGCTCCAAACTTAGCGAACAATACGTATTTCAGTCTTTTTCTGGACAAAAGTGGCGCATCTCTTTCCGCTATTGGCATTTTATTTTTCATTGGTGTCATTTCAGAAATTCCATTTATGCGATTCGCCCAAACATTTATAGATAAAATGGGGCTGCTCAACGTCATTATGCTGTCAGGCGGGGTTTCATTATTTAGGTGGGCACTCTATTTCACGGCGCCTTCATTATGGATCATTTATGCGACAGTCTTTCTTCAGGGAGTGGCCATCGGTTTATTTATCCCGGCGGCGCTTCGATATGTGAAAAAGATTACCCCAAGACACGTTGAAGCGACGGCACTGACCATGTACGCCGCCATCGGCAATGGATTCGGCAACTGGTTCTGCACATTTGCAGGCGGGTACATTTTTGACTACGTGTCGATCTTCGCAGTCTACTTGCTTTTTGGCATTCTGAGCATAGCAGGCTTTGGCCTGACATTATATTTAATGAAGGCTGAAAAAAACAAAAATACACTTCATCAGCCGGCTGTTACTTTTAAACCATAATGACTATAATGAACAAAAGAAAGGATGTGCGTTATGAACGGGCAAGAGCGAAACAGCATTTCGAAAGGGTTGCAGGTTGATATTGTATTGAAAGCAGATCAAAAAACAGGAAAACTGACGAGAGGGACAGTGAAGGATATTTTGACGAAATCAAGCTTTCATCCGCATGGCATTAAAGTCCGTCTTGAAGATGGCCGCATCGGCCGCGTCCAGCAGATCATTTCTACATAAAAAAAGCTGCCCCTGAACAGGGCAGCTTTTTCATTATTTTTTCTGCAGAAGGACCACTTTCAGGTAGTTGCCTTCCGGAAATGCCGAAATCGTTTTGAAATCCTCCGGCAGCGTAAATTCCTCAATGATGGTGTAGCGTTCGTTTGTTTCTTTAAATGCGGCATCGATAAAGCCTTTGAATTTCTTCATGCCAAAGGCGCTGCTGTTTGTAGAGGCAACAATGACACCCTTGTCAGCAGTGATGGCAATCGTTTCCTTCAGCAGGTTTTTATAATCCTTGGCCGCGCTGAAGGTGCGTTTTTTTGTGCGCGCAAAGGAAGGCGGATCGAGAATAATCAGATCAAAGCGCAAATCCTTTTTTGCAGCATATGAAAAATAGTTAAACACGTCCATCACTTTAATGTCGTGCGCTTCGTAATCCAGTTTGTTCACGCTGAATTGCTCGATCGTTTTGGCCAGGCTTCGGTTTGCCACGTCGACGCTTGTTGTTTTCTCTGCTCCGCCAAGCGCCGCCGCCACGGAGAATGCACCCGTATAAGAAAACGTATTTAAAACGGTTTTCCCTTTTGCATAGCGGTCTCTGATCGCCTTGCGCACATGTCTCTGATCCAAAAAGATGCCCGTCATGGCGCCTTCATTCAGATCCACCGCGTATTGAATGCCATTCTCCTGGATGATGATCGGGAACTCGCCCCTTCTCCCTTTCACGAAGTCATCATCTTCAACGTATTGTCCAGCTGTGTCGAAGCGTTTCTTCTCGTAAATCGCTTTATAATCAAGATCCATCTCATCCAATGCGGAAATCAGCATGTCTTTAAAGGTGTAAATTCCCTTGCTGTACCATTGAATCAGCAGGTAGCCGTCATAATAGTCGATGGTGACGCCGCCGACACCGTCGCCCTCACCGTTGAACAGGCGGAAAGCTGTTGTATCTTGAGCCTCAAATAGTTTGGCGCGCGCTTGGGCCGCTTTTGTTAATTTGGTGAGAAAAAATGCCTGGTCAACCTGTTCATGTTTATTGCGGGTAAGCGTCCAGCCGACCCCTTTGTTTTGCAGGCCGTAATAGCCCCGCGCGAGAAACTCGCCGCTCTCAGACACGATATCAACGAGGTCTCCTTCTTTCATGTGCCCCGCACTCCCTGCGAGAGCTTCTTTTTCAATAAGGGGATAGCCTTTTTTTATTTTGGCAGCGTGTGCTTTTTTTAGGGTGAGTAGCTTCATATATGTCGTCCTCTTTCTGTTTGCTTTCTCTTATCGTACCACAAAACGCCAAGATGTCTGCATTGACAGAAAGGAAAGGTTTTTCTACGATAGACAAAAAGAGTTACGAGGAGGAGCAGCATGCCAAAACGAATTGACCATACAGGCATCATGGTAAGAGATATTAACGCGTCCATCACATTTTATGAAGAGGTACTCGGCATGAAATTGAAGGATCGCATCACACACACGAACGGTGTAATCGAGCTTGCTTTTCTCGGCTTTGAAGACGGCCCGGAAACAGAAATCGAACTGATTCAAGGCTACAGCAGCGAGCTTCCCGCTGAAGGAAAAGTGCACCACATTGCCCTGCTGACTGATGACATCGCGGCTGAATATACAAAAGCGGAAAGAATGAACGCGAAATTTATTGACGAGGAGATCACAACACTTCCAAACGGATACCGTTATTTCTATATCGAAGGTCCTGACGGTGAGTGGATTGAGTTCTTTCAGCGATAAAAATAAAGAACGTACATTTTGTGATGTACGTTTAGATTGTTGATAAAATCATAAAATGGTTTTCATTTTATGATTTTGTCATCTATTCAGCGTGATTGAAAACCCTTGAAGTCTAGGAAGGACGAGCACCGACGCGCAGGCCTGACAACGAATGCGAGGGTTTGTCGACACGCTGAACGTACATTTTGTGATGTACGTTCTTTTTTTATCTATACCAACTGATATACGTTGACTCATCGCAAATCATAGCTTCCCAGCCCATACGTTCAACCAATTCATGGATGTTTTCATCTTTGGCTAAAAAGACATTAATGAATGAGTCATATACACTCATAAACACAAAGTCCATTTTCTCATCAGTCAAAACGAGCTCTGCTGCGGCTTCATCAAGAACCGTCCGCAAGTTGGCCTCAGTTATGTCCAAAACGCCGCGGTTTTCCACAATCGGTTCTGCGTAATAAAACCGATTGGATCCGTTCACACCTAACACCTTTACCAAACTCGGAATATGAAAATTTGAAATATGATCCTCACTGGGATAATAAGAGGTCTCCATTTATGTTTTCATGTAACACCTCAGCCAAATCCTCTCTTGCGCACTCGTCCCTTACAGCGCCTATCGACGTCATTAAAGCCAGCGCCAGCTCAGCATGTGTTTGAAAGCCGCAAGAAGACATAACCTTCTTCCAGGAAACAGCCTTGCCTTTTCCTCTTATTTCATCATCGTTTGGATAAATATGCTCATAATCATTTTTTCTTTTTCCTTTCTCCCATCCTTCAGGCATTTGGATAAAAGGAGAAAAGATAATAGCGGTAGATGAGTATTCAACTGGTACTTGTTGTAAGATCGGTGATTCGTCATCTAACCATATATAATCTAGCATGCGCACCCCCTTTACATATTCTAACATTTCCCTTTCATTTGAAAGAAGATGATCAGCCTATGACAGGCTGATCATCTATCACATCACATTTTTATCCCCAGATTCAACCGCACTCTCTTCCCGCCATTTTTGATGATCCCATATTCTGAAAAACGGATAGTAGATGGCACAGGTGATCAGCAGATTCACCAGCTGCATAACGGCGCCCGACACCTTTCCGCCTGTCGCCAGGTAACCTGATATGAGCGGCGGCATCGTCCATGGCACCGCGATTCCGGCCGGTCTTGCCACCAGCCCGGTGCTCATGCCGATATAAGTCGCGGTAATCGTGAGGAGCGGTGCGATGATAAATGGGACAATAAGGAGCGGATTCATGACAATTGGCATGCCGAAAATGATCGGCTCGTTGATATTAAATAGCGCAGGGCCGATTCCTAATCGTCCAAGCTGCTTCATTTGTTTGCTCCGGGAGCGCACAAGCATCGTCAGGACAAGCGCCAGCGTCGCCCCGCTCCCGCCGACATTGATCCAAATTTGAAAGAACTGAGTCGTAAAAATACTCGGCAGCGCCTCGCCCGCTTGGAAGGCAAGACGGTTGGCATCCATCGCGCCATACCAAATCGGCGCCATGATTCCGCCAATGATGGAAGCCCCGTGAATCCCGCACGACCAAAGCAGCATCTGCACAAATTCAGCGATCAGGCTTCCGCCGAGACTGCCGCCAAGGATGGAAAGCGGTGTGCCAAGCAGGTCTCCTACGACATTGTGCAGACTCTGAAAAGGTGTCATTTCAATCAGAAGGCGCGCCAGCCACACAAGAAACACAATGATAAAGCCGGGAATCAGCGCGACAAACGATTTGCTTACCGCAGGCGGCACACCGTCTGGCATTTTGAAGACGATATTTTTTTGAATAATGTACCGATAGATTTCGGTTGAAAACAAGGCGATCAGCATGGCGACAAATAAGCCCTTGCTGCCGAGCAGCGTGATCGGGATTCCGCCCTCTACCATGATGGGTTCCGTTGAGCCACCCGGTGTAAACGGCACCTCAAACGGCGTTGCCAGCAGAAATGCGGCAATTGAAATCGCTCCGGCAGAAAGGGCATCGACACCATAGCTTTCTGCCAGCCGATAGGCGATCCCAAAAGCGGCAATCATCGCCATAATATCAAACGAAGCGTTAACAGGATATCCGAGCTTATCAGCCCACTCTTTCCCAAACACACTCGCCATGAAATCAGCATACCCCGGAATCGGCAGGCTCGTTAAAATCAAGAAGACAGACCCGATAATAATCAGCGGCATGGTCAGGATAATTCCGTCACGCAAAGCGCTGAGATGCCGCTGCCCGGCAATTTTCCCGGCGACAGGCATTATTTTTTCCTCCATCACCCGAGTGAATGTGCTCATCTTAAAAGCCCCCTTTTCTCATTGCTTTGTGAACAACCTCCGCAATGTTTTCTTTATCTTATTTTGAAAACGCTTACAAATTCATTCGGAAAATTTCCTCTTCATGCGGAAAAAATCTGCATTTTGCTAAACAACCCTGCCCATGAAAAATTTTTTCCTTCTTACTATCAATCTCTCTTTTTTTCTCCGATATATATATCAAACATCATAGAAAAAGGAGATGAATCATGAAAAACATGTCTTGCAAACTTGTTGTATCAGTCACTCTGTTTTTCAGTTTTCTCACCATAGGCCCTCTCGCTCATGCGCAAAACAACAGTGAGAAAGAGGTTATTGTGGTTTATAAAAACAAGGCCGGAAAGGAAACCATCCTGGACAGTGATGCTGATGTTGAACAGCAGTATAAGCATCTTCCCGCGGTAGCGGTCACAGCAGACCAGGAGACAGTAAAAGAATTAAAGCAGGATCCTGATATTTTGTATGTAGAAAACAACGTATCATTTACCGCAGCAGACAGTACGGATTTCAAAGTGCTGTCAGACGGCACTGACACCTCTGACAACTTTGAGCAATGGAACCTTGAGCCCATTCAGGTGAAACAGGCTTGGAAGGCAGGACTGACAGGTAAAAATATCAAAATTGCCGTCATTGACAGCGGGATCTCCCCCCACGATGACCTGTCGATTGCCGGCGGGTATTCAGCTGTCAGTTATACCTCTTCTTACAAAGATGATAACGGCCACGGAACACATGTCGCAGGGATTATCGGAGCCAAGCATAACGGCTACGGAATTGACGGCATCGCACCGGAAGCACAAATATACGCGGTTAAAGCGCTTGATCAGAACGGCTCGGGGGATCTTCAAAGCCTTCTCCAAGGAATTGACTGGTCGATCGCAAACAGGATGGACATCGTCAATATGAGCCTTGGCACGACGTCAGACAGCAAAATACTTCATGAGGCCGTGAACAAAGCATATGAACAAGGCGTTCTGCTTGTTGCCGCAAGCGGTAACGACGGAAACGGCAAGCCAGTGAATTATCCGGCGGCATACAGCAGTGTCGTTGCGGTTTCAGCAACAAACGAAAAAAATCAGCTTGCCCCCTTTTCAACAACTGGAGATGAAGTTGAATTTTCAGCACCGGGGACAAACATCACAAGCACTTACTTAAACCAGTATTATGCAACGGGAAGCGGAACATCCCAAGCGACACCGCACGCCGCTGCCATGTTTGCCTTGTTAAAACAGCGTGATCCTGCCGAGACGAACGTCCAGCTTCGCGAGGAAATGCGGAGAAATATCGTTGATCTTGGTACCGCAGGCCGTGATCAGCAATTTGGCTACGGCTTAATCCAATATAAAGCACAGGCAACAGATTCAGCGTACGCGGCAGCAGAGCAAGCGGTGAAAAAAGCGGAACAAACAAAAGCACAAATCGATATCAACAAAGCGCAAGAACTCGTCAGCCAGCTGCCGGGCTCCGACGCCAAAACTGCCCTGCAAAAAAGACTGGATAAAGTACAGTCATACAGAAATGTAAAAGATGCGAAAGACAAAGTCGCAAAGGCAGAAAAATATAAAACACAGCAAACCGTTGATACAGCACAAACTGCCGTCAACAAGCTGTCGAACGGAACAGACAAAAAGAACCTTCAAAAACGCTTAGACCAAGTAAAACGCTACATCGCGTCAAAGCAAGCGAAAGACAAAGTTGCGAAAGCGGAAAAAAGCAAAAAGAAAACAGATGTGGACAACGCACAATCAGCAATTGGCAAGCTGCCGGCAAGTTCAGAAAAAACGTCCCTGCAGAAACGCCTTAACAAAGTGAAGAGCACCAATTTGAAGACGGCACAGCAATCCGTATCTGCCGCTGAAAAGAAATCAACTGATGCAAATGCGGCAAAAGCACAATCAGCCGTCAATCAGCTTCAAGCAGGCAAGGACAAAACGGCATTGCAAAAACGGTTAGACAAAGTGAAGAAAAAGGTGGCGGCGGCTGAAGCAAAAAAAGTCGAAACTGCCAAGGCAAAAGTGAAGAAAGCGGAAAAAGACAAAACAAAGAAATCAAAGACATCCGCTCAGTCTGCAGTGAATCAATTAAAAGCATCCAATGAAAAAACAAAGCTGCAAAAACGGCTGAACGCCGTCAAACCGAAAAAGTAACCAAAAACCTTTAAGACTTGCATTCCAGGTCTTAAAGGTTTTTTACATTCTAAGAACATCGCACACAACCTTTTTCCCATCTATTGTACAGGCTTTTCATACTATTGCTATACAGCCATGAACAGCATAAAATGAACGTTATTACAGTTATCACCACATATGGCGGGATTGTGACTGGGCAGGCAGGCAAGACCCAATGATGCAAAGGGAGTATTAGTGCCTAAAAAGCAGGGCATTTTAACTCTTCTTTTCGTGTTGGGCTCATAACGGCGCCTTGGACAACCCCTATTCTCATGCTCCGTCGTTGACGCGGGCATTTTTGTCATTTTCAGCCGGTATTTCTCACTTTTTTCATTTTGATTGTCAACTTTTCATTTGATACGATGAACAAGCCGACTTTTCTTCAGCAAAGGAGGTTTTGATTGCTTGCATAAAGAGATTGCAAAAGAATTACTGCTGCTCGCAGGAGGAAAAAACAATATTATCAGCATCAGCCATTGTACGACCCGTCTTCGTTTTGATGTAAAGGACGAGACGAAAATTGATATACATGCCATTGAGAATCTGCAAGGTGTGCAGGGTACCTTTTTCCGCTATGGCCTTTTCCAGATTATCTTCGGAGCAGGCGTCGTCAACAAAATATATAAAGAAGTCGTTCATGTATGGGAGACCGCGCCTTCAGAAGAGCCTGTCCACCAGAAAAAAGCCAGCCGGAAGCTAAACCCTGCCGCAGCTTTTGCAAAAACACTGTCCGATATTTTTGTGCCGATTATTCCGGCAATAACAGCAAGCGGCCTGCTTATGGGGCTGATCGGCATGATTAAGGTGTTTCATTGGTTCGCTGCCGGCAGCCCATGGATTAAAATGCTCGACCTCGTGTCCAGCACAGCCTTTATTTTACTGCCAATTTTAGTTGGCTTCAGTGCCGCACGGCAATTTGGCAGCAACCCATACCTAGGGGCAGTGATTGCAGGGCTTTTGACGCATCCTGATCTGCTGGACCCGTCTATGCTCGGCAGCAAAACCCCGTCTTCTTTAGACATATGGGGGCTTCATATCCCAATGATGGGCTATCAGGGTTCCATGATACCGATTCTTCTTTCCGTTTTTGTCATGAGCAAAATTGAGAAGCTATTAAAATCGATTGTGCCGAAGTCGCTTGATGTCGTGATCATTCCCTTTATTACGGTCATGGTGACAGGATGCCTCGCGCTGATTGTGATGAATCCCGCCGCGTCCATCATCGGCCAGATCATGACACAATCGATCGTCTTTATTTATGATCACGCCGGCATTGCCGCCGGAGCCCTTTTCGGCGGCATCTACTCTACCATTGTCCTATCTGGATTGCATCATAGCTTTTATGCAATTGAGGCAACGCTGCTTGCTAATCCGCATGTCGGTGTCAACTTTTTAGTGCCGATATGGTCGATGGCGAATGTGGCCCAAGGCGGAGCGGGGCTTGCGGTATTCCTCAAAACGAAACAATCAAGCCTGAAGAAAATTGCGCTCCCCGCTTCTCTGACCGCGTTTTTAGGCATTGTTGAGCCGATTGTATTCGGGGTAAATCTCAAACTGATCCGTCCCTTTATCGGAGCAGCCATCGGCGGTGCTATTGGCGGAGCATACGTGGTTGCGGTACAAGTTGTGGCAAATTCATACGGGCTGACAGGCATTCCGATGATTTCAATTGTGCTGCCGTTTGGCGCCGCGAATTTTGTTCATTATATGATCGGTTTCTTGATCGCAGCCGTCTCTGCTTTTATAGCTACATTGTTTCTCGGGTTTAAAGAAGAGACAGAATAACTGGATTTATTCGATTTCATTCATAAAACGGGGGATGAAAGGACAAAAAAGCTATGAAAATTAAAAGAATCTTAAATCATAATGCTATCGTCGTAAAGGATCAAAATGAAGAGAAGATTCTCTTGGGTGCAGGAATTGCGTTTAACAAAAAGAAGAATGACATTGTCGATCCGTCAAAAATAGAAAAAACCTTTATCAGAAAAGATACACCTGACTATAAGCAGTTCGAAGAGATTTTAGAAACATTGCCTGAAGACCACATTCAGATTTCTGAGCAAATTATCTCTCATGCCGAAAAAGAGCTGAACATCAAAATCAACGAGCGCATTCATGTCGCTTTTTCAGACCATCTTTCTTTTGCAATCGAACGCCTGAGCAATGGGATGGTTATCAAAAATCCGCTGCTGAATGAAATCAAAGTCCTTTATCCAAAGGAGTTCCAGATCGGCTTATGGGCCAGAGCCCTGATTAAAGATAAACTGGGGATTCACATTCCTGATGATGAAATCGGCAATATCGCCATGCATATCCACACAGCAAGAAACAATGCTGGCGATATGACACAAACGCTTGATATTACAACCATGATCCGTGATATTATCGAGATTATCGAAATTCAACTGTCTATTAATATCGTTGAAGATACCATCTCTTATGAACGGCTCGTGACCCATCTCCGCTTTGCCATTCAGCATATCAAAGCAGGCGAATCCATTTACGAGCTGGACGCAGAAATGATCGACATCATTAAAGAGAAGTTTAAGGATGCCTTCCTGTGTGCCCTAAGCATCGGCACCTTTGTGAAGAAGGAATACGGCTTTGAGTTTCCTGAAAAAGAATTGTGCTACATCGCCATGCATATTCAGCGGTTCTACCAACGGTCAGTCGCACGCTGAGGCAAACAAAAAACGCTTTTGATCATCTCAAAAGCGTTTTTTTATACCTGTATTATTGGTTGATCGCCGGGTTGCTGATCGTATTCCACTTCGTATACGACATGTAATGGAAATACTGATCGCGATATGGGTGTTTCGTATTAGAATTCCAAGGCTTTTCACCGCCGCAGAAGTGGACGACTGCCGGGTTTTGTCTCGCTTCGTTGTAAAGCTTCCGCCCTAACAGAGTCGGTGGGGTTTTCAGCTTTAACATGATATAGGTTTGAGCGTTCCAGCGCGGATGAAGTTCATACCACTGATCATACAAGATCGCATTCAGTGCATCTTGGTCATGCAGCACAAGAAAGTCTTCGTCTGGGTGTTCATTGATAAAGTTGATGACTTTTTCTGTGATGTTTTGCTTTCTCCAAGAGTCAAAATCAATAATCATGATACCTGAGTTAAAATACTTCCCTGTATCAGTGACGTTCATTTCTTTCAGGCGTTCATGCTGCCCCGCATCCTCAACAGCGGCTACGGTGTATGGCGCAATGTCTAAGTCCCATAGCTTAGAAATATCCTCTAGGACAAGCGCATCACAATCGATGTAAATCATTCGTTTGATGCTTTCATCCTTAATTAAGTCAGGAATCGAAATGCGGTAATACGCGGCTTTTGTAATATGGCTGCTCTCTACCGCATGTTCATACATTTTGGTATCCACTTCTAAAAACTCAATCGGCACTCCGAATTTCAAAGTGGTTTCTTCCAGTCTTTTTTTGTTATCAGGCTTAATTCCGCCATCAATGACGTATAATTTTGCCTCTCTCTCCTGATCCATGTTAGTCAATAAAGAAACGAACATCCCACCTAAATGACGAGCATAATTATCATCTGCGCATGATACGATATGCATGATTTCATCTTTCCTCAATGGTATTCATCTCCCTTTTTGTTGTACAAGTTACATACCCTTTTTCAAAAAAATAAACACGTTCTCCGACATTTTTTTAAACAGAATGTGTGATACAACAAAAAAGGTGTCATTTTTTGAAGATGCGATAAAGCCAATAAAGAATGAAAAAGCTTGCGATTGTGATGGCTTCAGCCGAGACGATATACCACGGCCATGGCCCGAGAACATCTAAGAGAGAGGATCCGCCCGGTTTTTTCGTCAAATACATATAATTCGCGCCAAGCCAGCGATCAATCAGGAAAATACAGACGCCGTACACATTAACAAGCAGGACTGTCACCCATAACGAGCGCTGGCCCATTCTGTAGGTACCAATCACAGCCATCAGAAGACAGGATAAAAACACAGACCCGTGAGAAATAAAAAAGAGGATATATCGGATATGCGGAAATGAAAACATACCAAGGTCAGGAGTGGCAAGAGCCTGAATCGAACTGCCGATGCCGACAAAAAACAAAAACACAAACAGCTTTCTGCTTTTTGTCACTAACATAATAGCTGACAAATACACCGACAGGTCACTAAGCTGGAGAGGCAATGAAGTGCGCACCGACCACCTGCCCGTGGCGACCATCCATATTTGATAGCCGATTTGCGAACCAAGCAAAAGAAACACAAACAGAGAACGCAAAAACCGGCTGGCCCTCGGCTGCTTGACCCCATCTTGGAACAAAAACAACAGAATGGCCAAAAGGGCGATAATCGCTAACGTCACTACATGCTCTGTCGAAAACAGATGAAACGGATCATGCTTATAGACGGATTGAACATATTTTTGCAAGATTGCACCCCGTTTGCGGTTTTTTGTTTATTTTGGCGTTGTTTGGGCTTTTTTTATTCAACCGATATATGGGCTTGAAGTTCACACCAGACTCTGTTAAAATTCGTTTCATAGCTAATGATTCTGATAATTTAAGGCAGGCCTAAAAAATGGAACGTTCACATCAACATCAGCAGCTTCGGAAGGAAGAACACGATACACTTTCTAAGCTCAAACAAATGCCCGTCGAGTCACTCAACCTGGAAGCCATTTCGATCGCTACGAATCTGTATCGGTCTGCACAAAGGCTCCGTGTCAAAATGGAGACTGAGGTTCTTTCTTCCTATAACCTTTCTTGGACCGCTTTCTCCATTCTTTATGATCTATGGGTATGGGGAGCGCTCGAAACGAGAAAAATCGCTGAGCTGTCAGGGATATCTACAGCTACAGCAAGCAACGTGATCAAAACGCTCGAAAAAAAGAGTTTTTGCCGTAAAAGCATGGACACAAGAGATCGGCGACTCGTGTTTGTCTCTATCACAGATTCCGGCAAACAAGCGATCGAAGAACTCTACCCGGAGTTTCACAAAGGGGAAACAGAGCTCATCGCAGGAATGACGAAGGACGAACAGAAAATATTGACAGGGCTGCTTAGAAAGGTAGCTGACAATCTTCATACAACATAAGCTTTGACGGGAATCCAGTAGCGGTTTGTCTCCCTGTTTCAGAGAGCCGGCGGAAGGTGCGAGCCGGCACACAGCAAACGTGAATTACCTCCCCGAGCTTTCTTTGTGAACCTTAAAAGTAGCAAAGAACGGGAAACCGTTATTCGAATGAGCGGAAGACGATGTCTTCAACCAGGGTGGTACCGCGTGCATTGAGCCACGTCCCTTATCGGGATGGGCTCTTTTTGTGTTTGAAAAAAAGGAGGAAGAGTGATGAAAACATTTGAGCAGCTCACAGCGTCACAGCAAAAAGAGGTAGAAAGACAGCTTCAGCTATACATGATAGGCGCCCACGAAGTCATACCGCCGGAGGAATTAAAGGCAAAGCTCGTGAAATCAATTTCCACGGGCACGCCGCTTAAAATTAAGCTCGGATTAGATCCGTCTGCACCGGATGTACATTTGGGCCATACGGTTGTGTTAAATAAGCTTCGCCAATTTCAAGAAAACGGCCACATTGTCCAGCTGTTAATTGGGGATTTCACAGGAAAAATTGGTGATCCGACCGGAAAATCGGCAGCCAGAAAGCAACTGACTAATGAAGAAGTTCAGCACAATGCCAAAACCTACTTTGAGCAATTCGGAAAAGTGCTTGATCCAGAAAAAGTCGAGCTTCACTACAACTCGAAATGGCTGAAAACATTGAATCTGGAAGATGTCATTGAATTAGCAGGGAAAATAACGGTAGCCCGCCTGATGGAGCGCGACGATTTTGAAGAACGCATCGCCATGCAAAAATCAATCTCACTGCATGAATTCTTTTACCCATTGATGCAGGGATATGATTCTGTCGTTCTCGAAAGTGATATTGAATTAGGCGGAACGGATCAGCATTTCAATGTCCTCATGGGACGGCATTTTCAAGAACGATACAACAAAGAAAAACAAGTCGTCATCCTTATGCCGCTCTTGGAAGGCTTGGATGGCGTCGAGAAAATGTCGAAGTCGAAACACAACTACATTGGCATTAACGAACATCCAAACGACATGTACGGAAAAACGATGTCACTGCCCGACAGCCTGATGAAAAAATACATCCACTTGGCGACAGACTTAGAGCTTGAAGAGAAAAAACAGCTCGTAAAAGACTTAGAAACCGGCGCCGTTCATCCGCGTGATGCTAAAATGCTTTTAGCCAAAACAATCGTCCGAATGTATCACGGAGAGAAAGCAGCAGAAGCTGCCGAACACTCGTTTAAAACAGTCTTTCAGGAAAACAGCCTGCCGGAAGATATACCGGCCGTAAACTGGAAAGGCGAAAAAACGATAGCGATGATTGATCTGCTCGTCAAGCTAAAGCTCCTCTCTTCGAAGAGCGAGGCGCGCCGCATGATTCAAAACGGCGGTGTACGCATCGACGGAGAGAAAATAACAGATGTTCACGCCAAAGCAGAGATAAGAGAGAATATGATCATCCAAGTCGGCAAACGCAAGTTTTTAAAGCTCCAATAGTCTGATATTCCGAAACGCTTATGACCCTTCATTCATAAGCGTTTTTTGCAGGTATAAAGCACTGTCTTTTCAAAAACGCTCTTCATCTTGCAGGAAACTCCTTTAGCATCCCGAAATATTCCCCAACCATACATTTAGGGGAGGTTTATTTTTGATGAAAAAGCTTTTGACTGTCATGACGATGGCTGTTTTAACTGCCGGCACACTGCTCTTGCCGGCACAGAGTGTCACCCCTGCCGCACACGCTGTACAAATATCAAATAGCGAGCGCGAGCTTCCATTCAAAGCAAAACATGCGTACTCTACCATTTCTCAGCTAAGTGAAGCAATCGGCCCCAGAATAGCTGGAACTGCAGCTGAAAAAAAGAGTGCCCTATTGATCGCCTCATCCTTGAGAAAATTAAAGCTTGATGTGAAGGTTCAACGATTCAACATTCCTGACCGGCTTGAGGGAACACTGTCTTCAGCAGGACGCGATATTCTTCTCCAAGCGGCGTCCGGTTCAGCTCCGACTAAAGAACAAGGGCTGACGGCCCCGCTTTACAATGCGGGATTGGGCTATCAAAAGGACTTTACCGCTGACGCCAAGGGCAAAATCGCCTTAATTTCCAGAGGAGACCTGACTTATTACGAGAAAGCCAAAAATGCCGAAGCCGCCGGAGCGAAAGCTGTCATCATTTATAACAACAAAGAAAGCCTCGTGCCTATGACGCCAAACCTGTCGGGAAATAAAGTCGGCATTCCGGTCGTCGGCATTAAGAAAGAAGACGGCGAAGCGCTTACCCAGCAAAAAGAAGCCACCTTAAAACTAAAAGCATTCACAGACCAAACCTCCCAGAATATCATCGGAATCAAAAAACCAAAGAACATCAAACATCCAGACATTGTGTACGTGACGGCCCATTACGACAGTGTTCCTTTTTCGCCCGGAGCAAATGACAACGGCTCAGGAACCTCTGTTATGCTGGAGATGGCGCGTGTCTTAAAAAGCGTTCCATCTGATAAAGAAATCCGCTTTATCGCTTTCGGCGCCGAAGAGCTCGGCCTGCTCGGTTCCTCTCACTATGTAGATCATCTATCGGAAAAAGAGCTGAAACGAAGCGAAGTGAACTTCAACTTAGATATGGTAGGCACAAGCTGGGAAAAAGCGTCTGAGCTGTATGTCAACACATTGGACGGCCAATCTAACTATGTTTGGGAATCCAGCCATACGGCTGCTGAAAAAATTGGGTTTGACAGCCTGTCTCTGACACAGGGAGGATCATCTGATCATGTGCCATTCCACGAAGCCGGCATTGATTCCGCCAACTTTATTTGGGGAGACCCGGAAACAGAAGAAATTGAGCCATGGTATCATACCCCCGAAGACTCGATCGAACATATCAGCAAAGAACGCCTCCAGCAAGCAGGCGATCTTGTGACAGCCGCTGTCTATCAGGCTGTGAAAAAAGAGAAGAAACAAAAAGCCATTAAAAAACAAATGAAGGCCAAAGCCTCCGACATTTATGAAGATATCAAATAAAGAAGACGGCACTTTGCTGCCGTCTTTTCTAATCCACTTCTTTCTTAATCCCCAGCATTTTCTCATCTAAATAATGGGCGATCTCCGCAGCTTCCTTCAGCTCATCTGTTAATTGCTTAGGAACGTCATTGTTCAATTTATAGTAAATTTTATGTTCAAGGCTCGCCCAGAAATCCATCGCAATCGTTCGGATTTGAATTTCTGCTTTGACGTATTCCACACGGTTCGTTAAATTCACAGGCATCTCAATGATTAAATGCAGGCTTCGGTAGCCGTTCGGTTTTGGGGTCTGGATATAATCCTTCACCTTTACGATTCTCAAATCTTCATGCTGCTTTAACACGTTAACAACATTGTAAATATCAGAAATAAAGGAACAAATGATACGCACACCGGCGATATCGTTGATATGCTCCTTCATTTCCTTCGTCGTAATCTCACAGCCCTTTCTCATTAACTTATTCACGATGCTTTCAAAGCTTTTGACACGGGATTTTGTATGTTCAATCGGGTTGTGTCCGTGAATGAGGTTATACTCCTGGCTGATAATTGAGAACTTTGTATCAAGCGCATCTAGCGCAAATTTATAAACTAATAATTCATTTTTCCAATCTTCCATTACTGTTTTTAAATCGTCCATATGTGTTACAGATAAATCCATTTTCGTCATCTCCTTTAACGGAACTTTATCCGCTGTCCATGTACTAGACGTCCCTGTCTGCTGCAAGGTTCTATGAATTTTTTTACAAAATGCGGTCGATTGTAACAAAAAAAGACCGCACGAAACGAGCGGTCTTTTTTATTATCGGAAATAGCTGATCAATAATCCGATCGAGAGCAGGAATCCGAAAAATGTATTTGTTTGGGCTGTTGATTTCATTGCGACAATCATATTCATCGGCATTTCTTTTTGGACGAAGCCCTTCACTGCCTGAACCGGCTTAGGCACGCTCAAAAAGACGACAAACAGCCATGGGCTTGCGGCACCGGTAATAACCAAGCCGACAACCCAGATATAAGCGACAGCAAACGACGCAGCTAACAGAGTAACAGCTCCCTTATGCCCCATCAAAATCGCCAATGTTTTGCGGCCGCCTTTTTTGTCCTCTTCAATATCACGAATGTTGTTCGACAGGTTAATCGCGCCGACAAGAATCGCAATCGGGATGGAAATCAAAATGCTTTGCGTGTTGATCATATCTGTCTGAATGAAAAATGAAATCAGCACAAACACCGAACCCATGCAAATGCCTGAGAATAATTCACCGAACGGCGTGTACGCAATCGGCAGCGGCCCGCCTGTATACAGGTAGCCGATCGCCATGCCAACGAGGCCGATCAAAGCGAGCCACCAGCTGCTGCTCGCACAAATATAGACACCGAGCAAAATGGCAATCCCGTATGAGGCAAGAGCTAATTGCAAAATCGTTTTAGGCTTCATTCCGTGGCGTACAATTGCCCCTCCGATTCCGACTGATTCTGCTGTATCTAACCCGCGTTTAAAATCATAATATTCATTAAATAAGTTCGTCGCGATCTGGATCCATAGGCAAGAAAACAGCATAGCCAAAAACAGCAGCAGATCAACCTTCACATAAAACATCGCCAAAACGGTTCCGAGCAGCACAGGCACAAACGATGCGGTTAACGTATGAGGACGGGTTAACTGCCAAAGGATCTGCCCCATGCTTTCTTTTTGCGGCGCTGTCTGACCCTCACCCTTATTTGTTTGATTCATCTTCCTCTTCCTTTCTATTAAAAGGCTTACTTTTTTTCAGCCGGCAGCTTGTTAAAAACTCCTTTTTTTGCTTCCTTATCTATCATAATGACTTCTCCCCTATTTCACAAGATACCGCAAGAAGGCGTTTTCTTTCTTATTATACGCTTCCGCCCCGATTTCATTAGGTTTCTGCTTTCACTTGAACGAACAGGTACAGAAAAATTTTTTTAAGTACATTACACTTTTTAAAAGTTAAAAAGATCTTTTGACTCCAGGTATCTTTTCCTTTATTATGAATCAGCTCGAAACATTCCATTCTTGCCCTTGCAGGTATAAAGATTCATTTTCAAAAACATACGCCGATATATTAATTTGAGGGAGATTAGGGAAAAAATGAAACTTTTTGAGCATCTGATCGTCAAATACTCATGTGATTGTCGAAAAAACGGGAAGGGAATTTTTGATATGCTGCAATTAATGAAACAGCTGTATGAAAAACCCGCTGTCAAGTGGACATGTCATACAGGCTTTTATTTGATGATACTGCTTGTTTTGTTTTTTATGTATGGTTTTCACACCGCGAATACCGGTTCATATATTTATAACGATTTCTAATTGGAGAGAGAATAACTATGAAACTTTTACATGCTATTCAAACACATGCGGAAACTTATCCGCAAACCGATGCCTTCCGCTCTCAAGGCCAGTCGCTCACGTATCAGGAATTATGGGAGCAGTCTGACCGCGCGGCTGCCGCGATCCAAAAACGCATTTCTGGGGAAAAGAAATCTCCTATCCTTGTGTACGGCCACATGGAGCCGCACATGATCGTTTCCTTCTTGGGAAGTGTCAAAGCGGGACATCCTTATATTCCGGTTGACCTGTCCATTCCGTCCGAACGGATTGCGAAAATTATCGAAAGCTCTGGAGCAGAATTGCTGATCCATGCAGCAGGACTCTCAATTGATGCAGTCGGCCAGCAGATTCAGACAGTTTCTGCGGAAGAACTGCTAGAAAACGAAGGCAGCTCTGTCAGCCAAGATCAATGGGTCAAAGAACACGAAACGTTTTATATCATTTACACTTCCGGAAGCACAGGAAATCCGAAAGGCGTGCAGATTTCCGCTGCGAACCTTCAAAGCTTCACAGACTGGATTTGTGCAGACTTTCCAGTCAGCGGAGGAAAAATATTTTTAAACCAAGCACCGTTCTCATTTGATTTGTCTGTCATGGACCTATATCCGTGCCTTCAATCAGGCGGGACTTTACATTGCGTGACAAAGGATGCTGTGAACAAGCCGAAAGTCTTATTTGAAGAGCTGAAGAAGTCCGGGCTGAATGTGTGGACATCAACGCCTTCCTTTGTGCAAATGTGCCTGATGGATCCGGGTTTTTCACAGGATCTGCTGCCTCATGCGGACACATTTATGTTTTGCGGAGAGGTTCTTCCGGTTTCTGTGGCAAAAGCGCTGCTTGAGCGTTTTCCGAAAGCGAAGATTTTTAATACGTACGGCCCGACTGAAGCGACAGTGGCTGTCACATCGGTTGAAATTACGGATGACGTCATCAGCCGCAGCGAATCGCTTCCAGTGGGCTTCGCCAAACCAGATATGAATATTTTCATTATGGATGAAGAGGGACAGCCGCTTCCTGATGGAGAAAAAGGAGAAATCGTCATTGCAGGGCCGAGTGTAAGCCGAGGCTACCTTGGTGAGCCAGAGCTGACGGAAAAAGCGTTTTTCTCCCATGAAGGCCAGTGGGCATACCGAACTGGCGATGCCGGCTTTATTCAAGACGGTCAGATTTTCTGCCAGGGACGTTTGGATTTTCAGATTAAACTTCACGGCTATCGAATGGAGCTGGAGGAAATCGAGTTCCATGTCAGACAGTCACAGTACGTTCGCTCTGCTGTCGTGATTCCTTATCAGCCAAACGGAACAGTTGAGTACCTGATCGCTGCTATTGTGCCTGAGGAGCATGAGTTCGAGAAGGAATTCCAGCTGACAAGCGCTATTAAAAAAGAGCTTGCCGCTTCTCTTCCGGCATATATGATCCCAAGAAAATTTATCTATCAGGATCACATTCAAATGACGGCTAACGGCAAAATTGACCGAAAACGCATTGGCGAAGAGGTTCTTGTATGACGCCTTACAGCTCGTTTTTATTCTTTATACTGCTTGGCATTCTTCTTCTGCCGACGATCATTCTCGGCTTAAACGGAAAAAGATTTCAAGCATACAACATGTTCATATCTATCATTATATTGGCTTTAATTTTTTCGCACGACTTACACGGGGTCATCGCGCTGTGCCTGTTTACAATATGGCAGGTGCTCCTGATCAGCGGCTATCTGGCATACCGGCAGAAAGCGAACAGCGGCTTTGTCTTTTGCGGAGCTGTTATCGCGTCTATTCTGCCTTTATTTCTGTCAAAAATATGGCCGTTTCTTTCACACCCGCAGCCGCATCATCCGCCGCATAACCTGATCAGCTTTTTAGGTATTTCATATTTAACCTTTAAAGGCGTTCAGCTGATTATGGAAGCAAGAGACGGACTGCTGAAAGAACAGCTGCCATTGCACCGCCTGCTGTATTTCATCCTGTTTTTCCCGACGATTTCCTCCGGCCCGATCGACAGATACCGCCGGTTCGTCAAGGATGAACAGAAGGCTTGGACGAAAGAAGAATACGCCGACCTGCTGTATACGGGAATCCATAAAATCTTCATCGGTTTCCTGTATAAATTTATTATCGGCTACGCGATCAATACGTACTTCATCATGAATCTTCCCGCAATCACGCACAATAAGATTCTTGGGAACCTGCTGTACATGTACGGCTACAGCATGTATTTATTCTTTGATTTCGCCGGCTACACGATGTTTGCCGTCGGGGTCAGCTACATTATGGGCATTAAATCACCAGAAAACTTTAATAAACCATTTATCAGTAAAAATATTAAAGATTTCTGGAATCGCTGGCATATGTCTCTGTCATTTTGGTTCAGAGATTATGTGTTTATGAGATTCGTATTTTGGATGACTAAGAAAAAGTGGATCAAAAACCGTATGGCCGTCTCAAACATCGGGTATTTCCTGCTGTTTATGCTGATGGGGGTTTGGCACGGGCTCGCGCCGCAATATATCATTTACGGCCTCTATCATGCCGTTCTGATGACGTGTTACAACTTTTTCGAGAAGTGGAATAAGAAATATAAATGGCTGCCGTCCAACCGCTGGACAACCATTCTCGCGATTGTGATCACATTCCATTTCGTTTGCTTCGGGTTTTATATTTTCTCAGGAAAACCATTTCATCACCACCATTAAAGGAGATTAGAAAGCTATGGATTTTAAACAAGAGGTATTAGACGTTTTAGCAGAGGTTTGCCAGGATGACATCGTAAAGGAAAATCCTGATATTGAAATTTTTGAAGAAGGTTTGCTTGATTCTTTTGGAACAGTAGAATTGCTGCTTGCGATTGAAAACCGTTTTGATATTTTAGTGCCGATCACTGAATTTGACCGGGACGTTTGGAATACACCTAACAACATTGTAAATCAGCTGTCTGAGTTGAAATAATGAAAAAGCGTTTTTTCGGTCCAATTATTTTGGCGTTTATTCTATTCGCAGGCGCCATCGCAATTCCATCTTCATGGCTGACAGGCTTCATCACCGATAAGCGTGTGAAAGAGTCAGCAACAGCCTTGAATCCGAGTATGTTTCAAGGGCTATATTTACAAGATCAGATGCTCAAAGATCCGACATATCTTCCGATTTACGGGTCTTCTGAGCTTTCTCGGCTGGACGAGTTCCACCCATCTAATTATTTTCAGGTAAACAATGAGGGATTCACGCCATACCTTGTCGGCAAAGGCGGATCCCAGTCATTGATTCATTCTTTAAACTTCGCTGCCCATATGGATCAGCTGAAGGGCAAAAAAATCGTATTCATCGTGTCTCCGCAATGGTTTATTAAGCGCGGGTCTGATGAACAGCATTTCGCGCCGAACTATTCTGCGCTGCAAGGGCTTGATTTGGCATTTAACGATCAGATCGACCCTGAAATTAAAAAGAAAATGATGAAACGCATGCTGCGCTTCAAGGCTGTGCAAAACGATGCCATTCTTTCTGAGCTGTACAAAGCAATGGTAAACGGCCAGACGTGGAAAGTGAACGCGCTGAAACCGGCGGCGAAAGTGTATTACAGCATGCTGGAAAAGAAAGATCTGTATTATTCAACGACAGAATCATCCGGGCCAAAGCGCTATATCTCGCAGTCAGTAAAGGATAAGTCATGGTCTGAATTGAATAAACTAGCGGATCAATCAGGCAAACGCCACTCCGGTTCTAACGATTTTCACATCGACAACCCTGTCTATAAAAAGCTGAAGCCGAAAGTGCCTAAGCTAAAAGGGAAAAACAAAGGAAGATCGTATGCGGTGTCACCGGAATATGGCGACTTTGAAATGATGCTCGATATCCTGAAGGATGCGGGCGCAGAGCCTATGTTTGTCACCATTCCGGTTAACGGGAAATGGTACGATTACACGGGCTTCCCGAAAAAAGGACGCACTGACTATTACAAAAAGGTAAATAAACAAATCAGAGCGAAGGGCTTCCAGGTTGCTGATTTCTCAGGGCATGAATATGACCCGTATTTCATGAAAGACACCATTCACATCGGCTGGAAAGGCTGGGTGTATGTCGATAAAGCAATTGACGAATTTTATAAAACCGGAAAAGTCACTTCATCCTGAGCATCTCATAGGACGCGGTTGCATATTTCCTGCTAAGATTTGAAATAGTAAAGGAATCACAGCCAACTTAATTAAGAGGTGTTACATCCAATGAAGATGACTGGCAATACGGTTTTAATCACAGGGGGTTCTGCTGGCATTGGGCTTGAACTTGCCAAGCGCCTGCTGGAGCTCGGCAATGAAGTTATCATTTGCGGACGCAGCGAAGCACGTCTTGCAGAAGCGAAGCAGCAGCTCCCAAACATCCATACAAAGCAATGTGATGTTGCAGACCGTTCGCAGCGGGAAGCATTGTATGAATGGGCTTTAAAGGAATATCCGAACTTGAATGTTCTCGTCAACAACGCCGGCATTCAAAAGGAAATTGACTTTAAAAAAGGGACAGAAGAGCTTTTTGTGGACGGCGATGAAATTGAACTTAATTTCCAAGCTCCTGTCCATTTATCCGCCCTTTTCACACCTCATTTGATGAAGCAGCCTGAGGCGGCAATCGTTCAGGTCACATCCGGGCTTGCGTTTAACCCGTTAGCTGTTTATCCGGTGTACTGCGCAACAAAAGCAGCACTTCACTCGTTCTCGCTTACGCTCAGACACCAGCTCCGTGACACGAGCGTGGAAGTGATTGAAATGGCACCGCCTATGGTGGACACGGGCTTAAACCAAAAATCACGCGATAAACAAGGCCTGACGTACCGGGGCATTTCATCTGAAGAATATGTTCAATATTTCTTGGACGGCTTGAAGGAAGGCAAACAGGAGATTACAAATGAACGTGTTGAAGGTCTTCGGGATGCCACTCGCGCCGATTATGACAGGTTATTCGAGCAAATGAACACGCAGGAGAATTAATTTCTCCTGCTTTTTTTCATATGAATTTCTTACAAATTTGAGCAAACCTATTGCGATTATTTGTTGAAGGTATACAATAGAATATAATTATTTTCAAATAAGTTTGATAATATAAACAATTTAACAGCAGGGAGATTGACCATGACTAAACAAACGATTCGCGTTGAATTGACATCAACAAAAAAACCGAAACCAGACCCAAATCAGCTTTCGTTCGGAAGAGTGTTTACTGACCACATGTTTGTAATGGACTATGCGGCAGATAAAGGTTGGTACGATCCAAGAATCATTCCTTATCAGCCCTTATCAATGGATCCGGCCGCAATGGTCTATCACTACGGCCAAACCGTGTTTGAAGGGTTAAAGGCTTACGTGTCAGAGGATGACCATGTCCTGCTTTTCAGACCGGAAAAAAATATGGAACGCCTGAATCAATCAAACGACCGCCTCTGCATCCCGCAAATTGATGAAGAACAGGTTCTTGAAGGCTTAAAGCAGCTTGTCGCAATTGATAAAGACTGGATTCCAAATGCGGAGGGCACGTCCCTTTACATCCGTCCGTTCATCATCGCAACCGAGCCTTTCCTTGGTGTTGCGGCATCTCATACGTATAAGCTCTTGATCATTCTTTCTCCGGTCGGCTCTTATTACAAAGAAGGCATTAAGCCGGTCAAAATCGCTGTTGAAAGTGAATTTGTCCGTGCGGTAAAAGGCGGAACAGGAAATGCTAAAACCGCAGGGAACTACGCTTCAAGCTTAAAAGCGCAGCAGGTCGCCGAAGAGAAAGGATTTTCCCAAGTGCTTTGGCTGGACGGCATTGAGAAGAAATACATCGAAGAAGTCGGAAGCATGAACATCTTCTTCAAAATCAACGGTGAAATCGTAACGCCGATGCTGAACGGAACCATCCTGGAAGGCATTACGCGCAATTCAGTCATCGCCTTGCTTAAGCATTGGGGCCTTCAAGTTTCAGAACGAAAAATTGCGATCGATGAGGTCATCCAAGCCCATAAAGATGGCATCCTGGAAGAAGCCTTCGGAACTGGTACAGCAGCAGTTATTTCCCCAGTAGGCGAGCTGATTTGGCAGGATGAAACACTGTCAATTAACAATGGCGAAACAGGGGAAATCGCAAAAAAACTATATGACACGATTACAGGCATTCAAAAAGGCGCTGTCGCAGACGAATTCGGATGGACGACCGAAGTCGCAGCGCTGACTGAAAGCAAGTAAAAAAAAGCCGGCCCATTACAGGCCGGCTTTTTTCACGCTTCAATTTTGTTGAAAAACTGCGGCAGATACGCTTTGTGCGCCTCCAGCATTTCGTCTAAAATCTGTTTGGCCACAGTATCGGACGGGACAAGCGGGTTAATCGTCATGGCAAGGAGTGCAGTTTGATAGTCACCTGTAACTGCCGCTTCTGCCGCGACACGTTCAAAGGATTTGATTTGCTGGACAAGGCCGCGGACAGACACCGGCAAGTCGCCGACAGCAATTGGCTTAGGGCCGGTTTTCGTCATCACACAGTTCACTTCAACTGCGGAATCGTCTGGAATACTCGCTATTGCACCATTATTGATCGTGTTCACCGGCTGAATGTCATGTTTATCATTATAAATGGAGCTGATTAAGTTACATGCTGCATCACTGTAGTAAGCTCCGCCCCGTTTTTCCAGCTGCGGCGGTTTAATCGCAAGGTTTGGATCTTTATAAAGCTCGAACAGCTCTTTTTCGACCTTCTGTACGACTTCAGCGCGGGTGCCCTCCGTTTGTGATGCTTCCAGTTCGTGCTCCAGCATCTCTTTTGTTTTGAAATAGTAACGGTGATAGCCGCAAGGGATGACATTAAGCGCTTTCAAGAAATCCGGTTCCCATTCGGCGCCTGAGATGTTTTTCATCGTCATCGCGTTTTTCGGGTCGCCCATCGCCTCGATGACTTGCTCCTTCACACTTACGCCGTCCAAGAAAACATCCAGCCCAAATACCATATGGTTCAGTCCGGCGAATTGGACTTCTACGCGGTCCACATCTACATCAAGCGCTTTGGCTACGCCCATTTTGATGCCGATTGGAACATTACAGAGACCGACGACTTTCTTCAGGTTGGAGTAGCGAAGCAAGGCTTCTGTTACCATGCCGGCAGGGTTTGTGAAGTTAACAAGCCAAGCGTTCGGGCAAAGCTCTTCTATGTCCTTTGCGATCTCAAGGATGACCGGAATTGTGCGCAATCCTTTAAACAGGCCTCCCGGGCCGTTTGTTTCCTGGCCAATCACTCCGTATTTTAGTGGAATGCGCTCATCCTTTGCTCTTGCCTGCAAAAGTCCGACGCGAAATTGAGTCGTGACAAAGTCTGCGTCTTTCAGCGCTTTTCTCCGGTCGAGCGTAAGATGAATGTCAATCGGGACGCCAGCTTTTTCAACCATCCGTTTGGCGAGTGTGCCGACAATATTCAGCTTTTCTTCGCCCTCAGGGATATCGACGAGCCATAATTCGCGCACAGGCAGCTCATCATACCGTTTAATAAACCCTTCCACTAGCTCGGGCGTATAGCTTGAACCTCCGCCAATCGTTACAATCTTCAATCCTTTTGTCATATGCTTGCTCCCCTTTGCTCGGTGATTTTTTCATATAACTCAATGATCTCTGCAGCCATATCCTTCACTGTCATTGCATTCATTAAATGATCCTGTGCATGAACCATCAGAAGCGTCATTTCCGTCTTTTCTCCGCCCGCTTCATTTTGGATCAGCTCTGTCTGATAATGATGGGCTTTTGACAATTCTTCAGCAGCGTCTTGAAGCTTTTTCCGCGCTTCTTCTGCGTCACCGCTTTTCGCAGCGGCAATGGCCTCCATTGCGGAGCTCCTACCGTTTCCTCCGTGAAGGATGATTTGAAAAATGATTTGTTCCATTTCCTCATTCACGCGATTCACTTCCTTTCTCTACAGAGCCGCTTCTTTGTCATCTGATGCTGCAGGCGTTTGGACCAGCTCCAGATCGTTTTCTTCTTTCAGCTTCTGCTTATCCCACATTCTGAAGAATGGATAGTAGACAACAAAGGACACGGCAATATTAATGGCTTGCATGACCGCGCCTGAGACTTTTCCTCCTGTCGCCAAGTAGCCTGAAAAGATCGGCGGCATGGTCCACGGCACTGCGATACCCGCCGGTTTGGCGACAAGGCCGGTGCTCATTCCGATGTACGTGAGTGTCACTGTGACAAGCGGCGTGATGATAAACGGAAGTAAGAGCATTGGGTTCATGACGATCGGCATTCCGAATATAATCGGTTCGTTAATATTGAAGATGGCCGGGCCGACCGCAAGCTTCCCGAGCTGCTTCATTTGTTTGCTTCGGGCGCGCAGGAACATCGTGACAACCAGTGCCAATGTGGCGCCGCTTCCGCCGATATTGACCCAGATATCGAAAAATTGCTGGGTGAAAATCTTAGGAAGCTCCTCACCGGCTTGGAATGCGATCCGGTTGGCATCCATTGCGCCGTACCAAATCGGTGCCATGACGCCGCCGACAATGTTTGCACCGTGAAGGCCGCAGGCCCATAAAAGCATTTTGACGGCTTCGGCGACAAGGCTTCCTCCAAGGCTTCCTCCCAGAATGGAAAGCGGAGTCCCCAATAAAACGCTTACAATATTATGAAGGCTTTCAAACGGTGTCGCTTCAACAATCAGCCGGGCTGTCCAAATCAGGAAGATAACGGCAAAGCCGGGGATTAACGCGACAAATGACTTGCTTACCGCCGGCGGAACACCGTCCGGCATTTTGAAGACTAAATTGCGCTGGATAATGAGGCGGTAAATCTCTGTGGACACCATTGCGATAATCATGGCGACAAACAGGCCTTTGCTTCCCATGAGCGAAAGCGGAATCCCGCCGCCAACCATGATTTCTTTCGTCGCGCCATCCGGCATAAACGGCACTTGATAAGGTGTTGCTAATAAAAATGCCGCAAGGGAAATGGCTCCGGCCGACAAGGCATCAACGCCGTATTTCTCGGCGAGCCGGTAGGCGATGCCGAACGCGGCGACAAGACCCATAATTTCAAAGGTCGCGTCGACTGGGTAGGCCAGTTTTTCAGACCACGAGCTGCCAAACGTTTTTGCCATAAACTCAGCGTATCCCGGGATCGGGAGGTTGCCAATGATGAGGAAAAAGGAACCGATGATAATCAGGGGCATCGTGAGGATGATACCATCACGCAGCGCCTGCAAATGACGCTGTCCCGCAATTCTTCCCGCTATAGGCATGACCTTTTCTTCTAAGATCTGATTGACTTTATTCACATAGCCCGCCCCTCTCTATGACACATGTCCAAGCTGTTCAGCTGATTTCAGCACTTCCGCCCCGTTGCACGTGCCATAATGGACGGTATTAATGACGTCTACCGGAACCCCCTTTGACTCTCCTAATTTTTTGAGCTGCGGAAGCATGTAACGGACTTGCGGACCGAGAAGCAATACATCCGCTTTATCGATATGATTTTGTACAGAATCGCCTGAAACTGCCCAAATGGTATAGTCTTTTCCCTGTTCCTGCGCACTTTTTTCCATCTTGCTCACCAGTAAACTAGTAGACATGCCTGCTGCACAAACGAGTAATATATTCATGTAAAAGACCCCCTAGAGTTTGATCAATTTTGTAATGTCCTGCTGTTGCTATCATCATATTATGAAATCGCTTTCATAAACACTCAGGGTTTTTCCGCAGGCAACGGAAAAAAGGTATATACAGGCTGTCAGCTCAGCATTTTTTGGTCAAACACATCCGAAAGCTCTTGATATGAACGGCATTTGACCAGCTGGTTCACCGCCGCCGGGTCATCCAAAATGCTGCCAAGCAGTTTATACATGCTTTGCAAATCCGCTTTGTTCTCCTTTTCGACACAAAGCAGACAGACAAATTGAACTCGCTGACTCTCCCAATCGATCGGTTTTTTGAGCGTACAAACGGCCCAAAACGTTGTTTTCGTCTGTGGAACAAGCGGGTGCGGGATGGCAACAAGATTGCCAAAACACGTAGGCGACATGTCTTCTCTTTCAAAAATGGAATCTATGATTTCTTCATCGGCAAAGCCGCATTCGACCGCTTTCTGCCCTAAAAATTGAATCACTTCTTCTTTTGAGCGCAGATCCTCCTGAAAAAAAACGAGTTCTTTTTTTAGGTAGCGATTGGCTTTTTCCTTTTCATCACTCAGAATAGATTCGATTTTTGTAAAGTCAGTTCCGCCTAAGATGGTGTTAACCTTCAGTACTGGTACAGGGAGCTCTTTTTTAATCGGAATGGTGCTGATGACAAAATCAATTGATTCGTAGGACATTTGATCAAGACTATAATATTCAGCCGTTCCAAGAATATCGAGCCGCTTGCCGAAATGGGAACGCAGTTTTTCGCGCAGAAGCTGGGCGCTTCCGGCACCCGATGCGCATACAATGATACAGCGTTTCGGCGGACTTTCTGTTTTTTTTCGTTCAATCGCGGCGCCAAAGTGGAGGGCCAAATATCCAATTTCGTTTTCATGAATCTCAATACCCGTTTGTTCCTTTATCACGATTCCGGCTATGATCCCGGCTTCAAAAGCGAGTGGATAATGTTCCTTGATCGCTGCGAGCATCGGATTTCGAAGATTCATGCCGTATCGGTTGCGGCTGATCGCCGGCTTCATATGCAGGGCCAAGCCGATTTTCAGCTCTTTGTCATGCAGGATGCCAAGCTTCAGTTCACGATCAACAGCTTTGATCATGGCAAGTGTCAGCTGATCGGTTTCTTCTTCTATTGAGAATGTGTCCTCTCCGCATTGTGTCATTCGTTTTGTGCCAAGGAGATGCATGGCGATGTAGGCCGTCTCGTCTTTCGGAAACGTAACGGCAAGCGCTGATTCCAGCTCTTTTACGATGGCTTCTGCAGCCCGGTATTCTTTTTGATGCAGGATATGATCCATATCTTTCGGGAAAAGAGATACATAGTTTTCCGTTCTGATCCGTTTACAGGCGATAGCGATATGGATAATGAGGTTATTCAGTCCCATGTTGGACAGAGGGATGCGGTCGTTTTTCATTTTTTTCAAGATGGCGGAACGGATGATCTCAATTTCTTCTTTTGGCAAAATATCAGCCTTTTCATTCAAAACATCTATCTCCGTTTCTCTTTCATCAACAATGTACTCCGCCATACAGTACCTTATCTGTACCTCGTCCCCGCGCAGCTTGAAGCCGTAATTCGGGCGTGTTTCCATGACAATGCGGTAAGGCAGCAGACGTTTCTTTACTTCCTTTAAATCCGTTTGGAGTGTAGATTTTGAGATAAATAGTTCTTCAGCCAGTTCATCGAGCTTGAGATAATGGTCCGCCAGCAGCAGACGTTTCATAAGATAGGCCATTCTCTCCTCCGGCAATACCGGCAGGCCCTTTTTTTGCTGAAATACATCTTGCAGCAGTGTTCTGAATACTTGCTCGTCATCAATGCGGAGCTTGTAGCCGGAGCCTCTTACAGATTGTACAAAGGCACCGTGGCCGCTTAGCACACCTTGCAGTTCCTTTATATCATTGCGGACTGTCCGCGTCGTTACGTTTAATTGCGCGGCAAAAAACGAACTTGTCACCGGGGCTTCAGCCGCCATCAGCAAGCGCAGAATATCACGAAGTCGCCCATGAAGCATGAGAAAAACCTCCTATCTAGTAGATGCAGGGATTCAGTGAATAGGCAGAAAGGATGATGAAGGGATGCGAAATGTATATAAATTCTATAATGGAGAGAATGGCAAGTCAATGAACATCCGGAGGACTAGAGGGAAAACTGACCTATAAAAAAACAGCCGGGGTCAGCCGGCTGTTCTAGATGCGGACATATTCTTTTGTTTAGACGCCTTTCGGTCCTTCATGATTTTTCGAACAATCGGGTAAATGACCGGCGCCCATTTGATAACGGTTTTGATCATCTTTTTCAAAGCTCCGATTCTCCCTTCTTTTTTCTCAACCATTCCCCTGATTGCCTCTTCCTTAAACATGCTAACGCGACACGTACCTGTTTCCCGTCACCCAGAAACGCCATGGATAATCGCGTGCCTCCCCGCTGTTGTCAATGCCGATGCGCGGGCCGGTTGAAATTGCTTCCGGTGTGTACCCGCTTTCGATGTAAAGCGGCTGTTCCGTGATCCAGCGTCCGTAGTCATTCATCGTGACGCCAAGCGCTTTCGTCAGCTTTCCAGGCCCGTTTGTCCATTCCCTCGGACTCCTGCCCGGCCTTCTCTCCTCCATTAACAGCTGGCCTTCATGCGGCTCAATCGCCCTGATTAATACCGCTTGCGGGACATCCTCTTCCGCGGCAACGACATTCAGCAATGTATGGGTGTGCATCACATATGTATATACCCGCCCAGCTTCTGCAAACATGATCTCAGTCCGCTTCGTCCGGCGGTTGTTAAAACTGTGTGCCGCTCTGTCTCCAGCCCCCATATAGGCCTCTGTTTCCACAATATAGCCTGACGCTGTGCCTTCGTCTGTTTCTTTTACAAGAAGGCAGCCCAGAAGCGATGGGGCAAGCTCAAGAGCGGTTTTTTGATAAAACGTGATGGGCAGAGGATTTTTTTCTCTTGTCACGAATCGACCTCTCCTTTTACCGATTTTTGTACATTGTACCATTCCCGAAGCAGATCAAAAAAAACGGCTGTTTTAAAATCTTTCCATTCAGGGAATATTGTTACCGTTCAAAAAAGGAGGGCCAACCATTGAAAGATGATCATCAAAACAAGCAGCACCAATCAAATGCCCAAGGGAGCGAGGAAGCGCTTTCTCATAAGACATCCGGGAAAAACGAGTCAGAGGATACCTTAACGAATAGGCAGGGGCATCCTGTTACTGACAACCAGAATGTCAGAACCGTCGGGAATAGAGGGCCTACAACACTTGAGAACTATGATTTTCTCGAAAAGATCAGCCACTTCGACCGGGAACGCATCCCAGAGCGGGTTGTTCATGCCAGGGGAGCAGGTGCACATGGATATTTTGAAGCGTACGGAAGCTTCGGAGACGAACCGATTTCAACATACACACGGGCCAAACTCTTTCAGGAAAAAGGCAAGAAAACACCGGCATTTGTCCGTTTTTCAACTGTGAATCATGGAAAACACTCGCCTGAAACATTGAGAGACCCGCGCGGTTTTGCTGTAAAGCTATATACAGAAGACGGAAACTGGGATTTGGTCGGAAATAACCTGAAAATCTTTTTTATCCGCGACCCGCTGAAATTTCCGGATCTTGTACACGCATTTCAGCCTGATCCAGTGACCAACATCCAGGATGGTGAACGTATCTTCGATTTCATTTCTCAATCTCCTGAAGCGACACACATGATCACCTTCTTGTTTTCGCCTTGGGGCATTCCGGCCAACTACCGGCAAATGCAGGGTTCAGGCGTACATGCCTATAAATGGGTGAATGAGGAGGGCAAGGCCGTTCTCGTGAAATACCATTTTGAACCGAAGCAGGGCATCCGCAACCTGACACAGAAGGAAGCAGAAGAGATTCAAGGGAAAAACTTTAACCATGCCACACAGGATTTATATGACGCGATTGAAAATGGCGATTATCCAGAGTGGGAAGTGTATGCTCAAATCATGAGCGATGATGAGCATCCTGAACTGGACTTTGATCCTCTTGATCCGACAAAACTGTGGTATAAAGACGATTTCCCATGGAAACCGATCGGCAAATTGGTGCTGAACAAAAATCCGGAAAACTACCATGCGGAAGTGGAGCAAGCTTCATTTGGAACGGGGGTGCTTGTCGACGGACTTGATTTTTCCGATGACAAACTGCTTCAGGGACGGACGTTTGCCTACTCTGATACGCAGCGCTACCGTGTAGGCGCAAATTACCTGCAGCTCCCGATCAACTCGCCGAAAAAGCATGTCGCCACCAACCAGGAAGGCGGGCAAATGCAATATCGGGTCGATAGAGCAGAAGGACAAAACCCGCACGTCAACTATGAGCCATCCATTATGGGCGGGCTGAAGGAAGCGAAGCAGGACGGAAAAGACCATACGCCGCATGTCGAAGGTGATGTAAAGCGTGAAGCGATTGACAGAACAAACAACTTCGGACAGGCTGGAGAAACGTACCGGAGATTTACTGAATTTGAGCGGAACGAATTGATTACGAATTTGGTGAATACGCTTTCTACGTGCCGAAAAGAAATTCAGGATCAAATGATTGAGAATTTCACAAAAGCTGATCCTGACTACGGAAAACGCGTAGCAGAAGGGCTAAAAAAGGTTTCCGAAAACAACAGCAACGGGCCGATCGGCACAACTGAAACGGAACAGGCTGCAAAGCAGGCTGAACAGGAGAGCCACCCATCTGATCCGTATTAACAACAGCGAACAGGGCTTTTTTTGAAGCCCTGTTTTTTTATTTTTCTATTGAAACGCTTTCAACAATTGTGTTGTACTGGAAGGAAAGGGGTGGAGAGATACGATGGAATTACAGCAGGACTTGATTCCTCAGAAAAAAACAATCGGCGCTTTAGATCACGCCGTTTTTTTATGCATGGTATTTTGTTTCTGGTTTTCAGGCTATATTTACGTTCCTGTATTCAGTCTGTATTTGGAGGATCTGCACTTTTCATATGGCGCAATCGGCATCATTCTCGGCAGCTACGGGGTCACGCAAATCCTTCTGCGATTCCCACTCGGCCTTTTGTCAGACATCCTATTTTCCTTGCGCAAGCAATTGTTAATTTCCGGGTTCGGCTTTTCTGTCCTCAGCAGCCTGCTTTTTCTGATGTTTGATTCTTTCTTCTTCGTGCTGGCCGCCCGGCTTTTCGCGGGAATCACTGCTTCTATGTGGGTGATGGCGACCATCTTATACGCACATTATTTCAACAATGGCAATGCAGCAAAAGCAATGGGCATCATGCAGTTTTTTACCGTCATGCCTCAGTTTGCCAGCATTGTGTTCTGCGGGCTCGCCGCAGCCCACTTAGGAAGACAGGTCCCGTTTTGGATGGCGCTGGCAGCCTCTGCCGCAGGTTTGGTGATCTGCTGCTTTATTAAGGATCCGTCTGCTCCTCCCGCAAACCGTGACACCATTCGTGTCAATCAGTACATCAAAGATACATTGCGGCTGCCAAAGCTGAAGCTTTTCACCATCCTGTCTATGACGGCCCATGCCGTATTATTTATCACAGTGTTTGGTTTTACGCCGCTTTACATGAATCAGCTCGGAATGGGTAACGCGGAGCTGCTTTGGGTGATGAGCGCCTTTTTCCTCCCACACGCAGCCGCCACATTAAGCTTTGTGTTTCTGCGCTTTACAAACCGTATCGCTTACTCCGTGATGCTCATTAGTTTCGCTGTCACCGGGGTCTGTTTGCTATACGTTCCTTTTTCAGCTGCATTGTTCACGGTTTGCATCACACACGCCTGTATTGGGCTGGCGCTCGGCTTCGTTTTTCCTCTGCTGCTAAGCCATGTCGTCGAAATCAGTTCTGCCCGTTTAAAAATGTCAGTGATGGGGTTTTATCAATCATTTTATGCGCTAGGCATCTTCCTCGGGCCCCTTCTTGCCGGAAAAATCGCACAGCTTATCGGGCTTGCGGGAGTTTTTTATGGAGCCGGGTCTCTGGCATTTGCTGCCTTTTTTGTGATGCTCGCGCAAAAACGTAACATGATCAATTAATAGCTTTCATACCGCCGGAATCGCCACACAGAAAACACGGCCAGAAGCATGATGCACAGAATGGAGAAAGTGAGTGACCATCCGAAAAAATCTGCCCGCTCTCCATGAAGAAGGATATGCTCCGCCTGCTTGCAAATCTCAGCCGGAAGCCACTTCGCACCATCTGGAAATAGTGAAACAGCAAAGGAAACGGCTGCTGTGAGCCCGATCCCGCAAGCGGCAGCTGCTCCGACAGACCGGAATATCGTACTTCCGGCAAGGCCGGCGGTCACAATAAATATCACCCAAAGCGCGTAAAGGCCAAGGCTTGCGGCAAAGCGGCTGAATGATGCGTCCTCAAACAGCAGCCGAACGTAATAATAAGCAAGCCCGTATCCAGCTGCAAACGACATAATGCCGATCACGCTTTGGATGAGCCATTTACTCACGATATAATGGGCTGCCGTCACAGGCCGCGACATAATCAGCGTTGTTACCCCTTGATTTCTTTCATTGGCTACACTGCCCATCACACTAAAGATGACCAGAGCCATGCCAAGCGTGTTGAATTGAGAAAGCGTGCTGACCATCACTTCAGACCCGGAGGGCATCGTAAAACTGATTTTCATGCCGTCAGGAAGGTTCCCTCCATGTGCGATGATTTCCGGCATATAATAAATGGTCAGCGGCTGTGTCAGCCCGACGATCATCATCGCAATCGGCAGCCAAATCAGCTTACCGCTTTTCCATCCTTCCAGCCACTCCTTCTGCAATAGCGCCATCATCACCTTCATGCGTGCACCACCTTTAGATAGACGTCTTCTAGAGACTCCGTTTTCTGTTCAAATCGGGTGACGGTCAATCCCTTTCGGATACAGTCACTTAATAATGACCGGCCAGCGTGTATATCAGGCAGCTCGAAAACAGCTTGGGACGGATTCTTATAGACAATAGCTGAGACGTAAGGCTTCTCTTCAAGCCAACCTTCCAGCTTCTCTTTCACTGAAAGAGTAAAAACGTTCGTTTGCTGCTGTTGTTTCAGCTCCTGTAACTCGCCTTTCCATGAAATTTCACCGTTTTTCATAATCACCACTTGATCACACACCTGCTCTGCATCGTGCAAAACATGTGTAGAAAACAGAACGGCCATATGCTTTTTCAGCTCCCGCATCATGTCCAGCACCTCGAACCGCCCTGTCGGATCAAGAGCAGACACCGGTTCATCCAATATCAAAAACTTCGGTTTATGGAGCAGTGCCTGTGCCAGACCGAGTCTTTGTTTCATGCCTCCTGAATAGCCCCCGATCCTTTTGTTCGCCACTTCGTGCAAACCGACAAATTCCAGCATCTCGCCGATTTTCTCTTGGCATTTTCTCTTCGAAAGACCGGACAGTCTCCCCGCAAATGTTAAAAATTCATTTGCGGTCATCCACGAATAAAAAGCTGGATACTGCGGGAGGTACCCAATCAAACGCCGATCCGGCTTTTTCTCCCCTAACAGCTTTATGGTTCCATAGGATGGCGAAAGCAGCCCGGCAAGCATTTGCAGTGTTGTGGTTTTACCGGCTCCATTGGGACCTAATAGTGCGACACACTCGTTTTCATTCACGTGAAAACTGACATTCTTTACAGCTTCATGATGCCGATATGTTTTGCATAATGACTCAATAGACAGCATGCCAGCTCACCTTTGCTTTCTGCCGACGGTGAAAAATAAAATCGGCCCGATAATATTGATACATACGATGATTGCAGCCCACATCCACTTTGGCCCGTTCGTCCGCTCTTCTTTTATACAGCTGATGAGGGCAAACACCGCCAAAGCCAGCTGTAATACAATCAGCGGCAAAATCATTTCCCAAGAAATATTCATTGCTTGATCCCCCTTTTCTTCCGATCCGGCCTAATGACAAAAAAGTAATAACAAATCAGAGGCATCGGTGCTTGAATCAATCCGACAATCCCCCAAACCCATGCCATGCGATTACGTTTTTTCGCATCAATAAATAAAAAGATTCCCTGTGACAATACGACGAGACAAGCCGCAACCGTTATGACAATTTCTGTTTGTGTCATCTGCGTTTCACCTCACATTCGCCGAGATGCCTTTTTTTCTCAGCCGCAATCAAAATCGGCAGCACCGCAAGCACACAAACTTGAAGCACAATAAACACAGCAGGAGCTTGAGTGAATGCCAGGATTGCCGCACTCACAACCATCAGCGCACAGAATACAAATAAGACGATCTCTTTCATCAGTTTTTTTCTGCGTTCAGCTTTCATTTGTAACAGCTGGTAAAGCAGTTCTTTTTGATCTGGTATAGAGGGATTGGCTGTTTGATCAATTTTCTGCAATTCTGATTTGAAATGAATTGAAAGCTTTTCTTTATTCATCGTTCCACTCCTTTCTGATTTGCTGGAGCCCTTTATGAACTCTGGATTTTACAGTGCCTTCTTTGATTTGAAGCATCACTCCGATTTCGGCGTAGGTATAGCCGTAGTAATGCCTTAATAAAACTGGCGTGCGCAATTTAGGGTCCAGCTTTGAAAACAGATCAAGCGTCTCGCTCCATTCTGCCCCTTTCACTGACACGTCCCACTTAATCTTGCGGATTGTTTCCTCCGTAACTGTCTGATTCCGTTTCCATTCTCTCTTTCTCTTTTTCTGGTGATCGAGATAGAGCCGCGATGCAATGGAGATCAGCCATGTGGAGAATTTTGAACGGCCCTGAAAGCTTCTTAAATGGATGTACCCTTTCAGAAAGGTTTCCTGAACAAGTTCCTCGCTGAGATCAGGGTGAAGGGAAAGCTTTAACAAGTATTTATATAAGAAAGAATAGTGATAGTGGAAAAGGGCTGTAAACGCCTCGTCGTTTCCCTCTTTCGCCTGCTGGATCAGCCGCTGTTCTTCATGTGTATCCAATGACCGTGATCCCCCCTTTTTTGTTTTTCTGCCTTATGAGACGACACCGGATTCAAAAGCGTTCATCTTTTTTACAATTCTTTTCAGCCATTGACAGATCAAGCTTCCCGGCCGTTTGGCTGCATATCCTTATTTGTAAACCCCCTCATAGTCTGTTAAGCTATGACTTTATGTCGATTTCAAAAAAACATCCAATATGGAGGACGATGCATTGAAAGTAGAAAGGCGAACGATTGAATATATTCCGAATGAAGAAAGACATGGTAAAGCGAAAGATTTATTTCCCGTATGGTTCGGCGCTAATATGCATATCACCACGTTAGTGACTGGCACGATTCCCGTTGCAATGGGACTTAATCTGTTTTGGAGTGTTGCCGCTATTATTTGCGGAACCTTAATCGGTGCCATATTTATGGCGTCTCATTCCGCGCAAGGCCCTCAGCTTGGCATCCCGCAAATGATTCAAAGCCGTGCCCAATTCGGCGTAATCGGAGCGATTCTTCCCCTCTTCTTAGTCATGTTTATCTACCTTGGTTTCTTCGCAAGCAGCACGATTCTGGCGGCCGGAACCTTAAGCAGCTTTGTTCCCATCCCGGGATCATGGAGCATTATAGGCTTAAGCGCCGTATGTTTTTTACTCACCATTTTCGGCCATGATTTGATTCACAAAATGCAAAAAATCCTTTCTTGGACCTCTTTTGCTGTATTTTTTGCTGCAACGATTCTCATTTTTCAATTGCCGATTCCGGCAGGCAGCTGGATTCCCGGAGCGATTGATCTGCCAATTTTCTTGGTGGCAGTCAGCGCAGTTGCGACGTGGCAGCTTGCCTACGCGCCGTATGTTGCCGATTATTCAAGATATCTGCCAGTTAAAACACCGGCTTCAAAAACATTTTGGTACAGCTATGCAGGTACATCTGTCAGCTCCATCTGGATGATGCTGCTCGGCGCATTGCTGACAACCTCACTGCCTGACTTTACGGCAAACTCAGGCAGCCAGATTGTCCAATTGTTCGGTCCCTTCTCGTTTATTATGCTGATCATTGTGTTATTTGGGCAAATGGCGATCAATGTTTTTAACCTGTATGGGGCTTTCATGTCCACGACAACAACGCTGGAGCCGTTTCTGAAATTAAAAGTCACGCCCAAAGTCAGAATCATCATGATCCTGGGTGTCACGCTTGTCGGCACAGTCTTAAGCCTACTGGGACAGAGCAATTTTATGGAGCTGTTTTTGAATTTTATCTTTTTCATCAGTTATTTCTTAATTCCGTGGACGGCAATCAATTTAGTCGATTACTACTTCGTCCGCCACGGAAAGTATCAAGTCAAAGCCATGTTCGACGTAAACGGGCCTTATGGAAAGGTCAATTGGATCACCACAATTGCGTTCGTTCTGTCTATCTTGCTGGAAATTCCGTTTATCAACACAAGCTTTTACATCGGACCGCTTGCCAAAGTGTTTGGCGGCGGAGACATTGCATGGATTATCGGCTTGGCCGTGCCTTCTGTGCTTTACTATGTATTAATGAAACCGCGTCTGAAAAAACGGGCGGGGTATCAAGAAAAGCTGTCTTCTCTCTGAAGACAGCTTTTTTATCATTCAAATCGCTTCCACACGCGGGGCAGCATGTCAGATAGCTCATGAGCGAGCAGCGTATGAGCGGAGTGCTCGTCCGTCCAGAGCTCGGCGCACGCACCATGCAAATAGACCGCGTTTAATATGGCGTGCTTTGGATCTTCATGACAGCAGAGCATCCCCAATATCATGCCCGTCAGTGTGTCACCGGTGCCGCCCTTGGCGAGCGCCCCGTTTCCGGTTGGATTGAGCCAGCAGTCTCCATCAGGAAACGCGATGACGGTTTGGTTTCCTTTTAACACAATGACAGTCTGCAGCTGAGCCGCCCATTCCTTTGCATATTCCGCTCTTTTTTTCTGCAATTCGTTCACGGGCATCCCTGTCATTCGGGAAAACTCGCCCGGGTGCGGCGTGAGGATGACGGGTGCCTCCCGTTTCGGATATGTGCGCTTCTCCAGCGCTCCGGCATCCAAAATAACAGGACAATCAGCCGTAAGCACATGATCGACTGCCTGCTGTACGCTTTCCGTTTGCGGAAGGCCCGATCCGATGGCAATGGCCCGGTACGTCTCTTCAAGCTGAGCACCCGCCGCTTTTTTCCAGCCGTCACGCCAATAGGTCGCCTCGGGCAAAACAGGAACAATTAACGGGATTACGCTTTCTGATGTACCGATGACAAGCTTGCCGAGACCGCTCCGCATGGCCCCAAGCCCTGCAAGCAGCGCTGCCCCCGGCATGTCGTCACTTCCAGCCATCAGCAAAGCCGTACCGTACGTGCCTTTATGGCTCTCCGCATCTCTTTCAGGAAGCGTGGCCCTTACATGCTCTTCCGTCCAATATGCAACATTCATCTCTATCCCTCCTCTGCTTTCTTTTCCTATTTTTCCTGCATCTTTTCTTTTTCAAACAAAAAAAGACAGCCTTTTAGGGCTGTCTTAGATTGTTGATAAAATCATAAAATGGTTTTCATTTTATGATTATGTCATCTATTCAGCGTGATTGAAAACCCTTGAAGTCTAGGAAGGGCGAGCATCGGAGCAGACTTTCACAGGATGTGATGACAGCGGTGTTTGGGCAGGACGCCTAAGCATTTAGCCGCTGTTCCTTAGTCATTCGTGAGCACCAACGCGCAGGACTGACAACGAATGCGAGGGTTTGTCGACACGATGAAAGACAGCCTCATGGGCTGTCTTCTATTTTACAGGAACATCAAGGTGATACAGGCGGCTGTACCGTTCGTTTGCCGCCAGAAGCTCCTCATGCGTTCCTTCCATTTCCGTTTTTCCGTTTTCGAGAAACACGATTTTATCAGCCGCTTCCACTCCCGCGAGATGGTGCGTAATCCATAGAATCGTTTTTCCTTTCAGCACCTCAAACACCGTTTCCATCAATTCACGTTCGGTAATAGGATCGAGGCCGACTGTTGGCTCATCGAGGATGATGATCGGTGTATCCTGCAGCAAAATCCTCGCAAGTGCGATCCGCTGGCGCTCTCCACCGGAAAAACGGATGCCGGTTTCTTGTACAGAGGTATGATATCCGTCAGGCAATGACTCAATATAGTCATGCAGCTTAACCTGCTTTGCGGCGCGGCGCACATCCTCGTCGCTTGCATCTCCGTTTCCGAGCCTGATGTTGTTCAAAATACTTGTATCAAACAGGTGCGGTTTTTGATTTAACACGGCCACCGCATCCGCAATCTGATCCTTTAGCAGCGCTGTCTCCACTCCGTTTAACGTTACAGAACCGGAGTCTGGCTTCAAGGCTCCTTCGATTAATGCAAGCGATGTTGATTTCCCAGAGCCGCTTCGGCCGAGCAGCGCCATTTTTTCTCCTTGGCGCAGCGTAAAGGAAAAGTTGTCAAGCACTTTGCTGCTGTTGTCATAAGAAAACGTCACATCACGAAAGGCCAAGGTGACATCTTGAAGATCGAGCATTTGATCCCCTGATTCAGTTTGTGATGCCTCCGGCTGAGGAGTCACCCTGTTCATTCGTTTGATAGAATCCTGATAGCCCGGCACTTCGCCTAAAGCATCGGAAAGCGGTAAAAAGGCTTCCGTCAACGGAAACACCACTAACACAAAAGCGGCAATCATCGTTTTAGCGAGCTCGCCGTCCGCTTGCTGTCCCGCTGTCCAAAACAGCATCAGCAAAATAAGGCCGGCGACAAGGCATTGCGCAGCAAAATCCCGCCATCTCGTAAAGCATTGCTTTTTCCGTTCAAGCTCAAACCAATCATGTTCCTCTTTTTCATAGGAATCAATAAACGCATGCCGGCGTCCGCTGAACATCCAGTCGCTGACACCCATCACAGCATCTGTCAGACGGCTGTACAGCACATTCCGTCCGCTTTTCAGCTTCGCATTCTTCGCTCTCGTCACGAGCAAAGACACAACCGGAAACAATACAACAAGAACAAACAAATAAAGCGCAAACAATATGGCAAACGGCCAAGAGAAGAAGCCGAGCGCTATCACTGAGACAGCATACAGGAGCAAGGCTGAGATCGCAGGAAAAATCGTTTTTAAGAAAGCATCCTGCAAATGCTCAATATCCTCAGACAAAATACCGAGCATATCCCCCGTGCGAAAACGGGAACGCAGCATCAAAGCACCCGGCTCAAGCATATTGTAAAGGCGGACGCGCATGTCGGATACGATTTTCAAAATAATGTGATGCCCGACGAGCCGTTCCACATATCGCGATACAGAGCGCGCAATCCCAAAGGTGCGCACAGCGACAATCGGCACATAAATGAGCAGGATGTTTTCCGGCCTTGTCGCCGCCTTAGAGATCAAAAAACCCGAGGTGAACATGAGAAAAGCAGCAGAAAAAATCGTCACCGCGCCCAAAAAGATAACCAGAACAAACAGGCGGGCATTTTGCTTGATATACGGCAAAATCCATTCTTCTTTCTTCATGCTCTTTCCCCCAGTTGTGCCTTCACGAGTTTGGTATACACACCGTTTTTCGCCAGCAATTCATCGTGAGTCCCGACTTCCGCAACCCTGCCTCCGTCCAGCACGATAATTTCGTCCATATCGAGCATCCAGTGAAGGCGGTGAGTCGCGAGAAAGACGAGCTTATCCTCAAATAAATCCAGCATCGTTTCTTTTATTTCATATTCTGTTTCGATATCAAGATGGGCGGTCGGCTCATCCAGCAGCAGGATCGGACGGTTTCCCAAAAAGGCGCGGGCCAGCGCGACACGCTGTGCCTGGCCGCCGCTGAGCGCCTGGCCGCCTTCCCCGATCCGCCCCTCTAATCCTTCAGGAAGGCTATCCACCAGCTCCGCCAGTCCCGCCGCAGCAGCAGCACGGGCTGTATCCTCTGCCGAAGCGCTTGGATGGTAGAAGCGAATGTTGTTCCCAAGCTTTTCATCAAAAATGTACGGATGCTGAGGGATGTAAAGAAGGTTCTTCTGCCAGCTGCCGTCCTGCAAATGGGACCGGCTTGTACCATTAACCTCAATCATCCCGCCATCCGGCTCTAAAAATCCGCCGAGAATATCAATTAATGTTGATTTTCCTGCGCCGCTTGCACCGATAATGCCGATTTTTTTCTTGCCTTTGAATGAGAGATGAATATCAGACACCGAACGGCCGACTGACACGCCTGACAGCTTCAGCTCATCCTGATCGGACCAAGCCTCAAGCTGAAGCGGCGTCTCTTCTTTAAAACCAGGCTGTGACAAAATCTCTTGAATGGTTTTTCCTGCTTCCTGGCCGTTCAGCGTTGCATGATAATCATTCCCCACTTCCCGCACCGGCAAAAAATACTCAGGTGCCAGAATAAGCGCCGTTAAAGCAGGGCCAAGCAAAATATCGCCGTCAATAAGGCGCAGGCCCAGAAATACTGCGACTGTCGCCACCGACAGCATCGTGAAAAAATCGAGGGCGAATGATGACAAAAACGCCACCCGGAGTGTGCTCATCGTTGCCTTGCGATACCGCTCACTCACATAGAAAATATTTTTGCTGTGTGACTTGCTCAAACCTAGGAAACGCAATGTCTCCAGCCCGCGAAGAGAATCAACAAAATGATTGGAAAGTCTCTGATAGGATTTCCACTGACGATCCGCTTTTCTCTGCGCGACAAGGCCGAGGAGAATCATAAAGATGATCAGAATCGGCATAGCAGCGACTAAAATGATGGCTGATGTCTGATCCTGAAAAAACACATAAATGACAACTGCCGCAGGCACAATCGCCATGCTGACCATTTTCGGCAAAAACAGTTCAAGGTAACGGCGGAACTGGATGATGCCTTCCATCGCCAGCGTCACCATTTGCCCCGTCCCCTCTTTCTTTGCAAAGCGGGGGCCTAAGCGGAACAGCTGATCGAGAAAGCTTTTCCTCAAATCAGCTCCCGTCCGGGCGGCATAATGATAGACGATTTTCTGACGCGCCACTGTCACCCCGTGCCGCGCGACAAAAGCGATGAGGAAAAAGCCGATCACCGGAAACAGGGAGGCAATGCTCTTCCCGTTGAAAAGCCCGGTTACAGCTTCACTCAGCCACTCTGCCTGCATGATAATAGCGGCTGTCTGAATCAGCGTTAAGCAAGTAATCACGGTGAGAATCCGCTTCATTCCTTTATATCGAAACAGGTCTTTTCCCATTAATAAGTCATAGGCTCCTTATGACTGACGCGCTTCCGGAAGACATAATAGCTCCAGATCTGGCTGCCGATGACGAACGGCAATAGCGTTAATGCTGCAATTGACATGACTTTAAGCGAATAATCTCCGGAAGAAGCGTTAGCTACTGTTAAATCGAACGCGCTTTGAATCGAGCTGACCATTACGCGAGGGAATAGGGAAATAAAGATCATTCCCACGGTCAGCGCCAGACCAGCACCTGTCATCGCAAATGTCCAGCCGTCTTTTTTCTTACGAATAAATACAGCCGCGAACATAAAGCAGATGACAATCAAAACAGTGAGCGGAATGGTAATCTCGCCGCGGCGTGTAAACATGTCTGTCTGATACGCAGAAAGGGCCGCGAAGGCAAGAACCGCTACAAAAACAACACCCATTATCTTTTGCGCCATTTTCCGGGCGCGGTTTTGCAAATCACCAATCGTACGCAGCGTGATAAACATTAATCCATGCTGGAAGCAAAGAAGTGTTACCGTCACACCGCCAAGTATAGAATATACATTGATATAATCAGATACATGTGCGTGAATGTTCATGTCGGCATCAATCGGCATCCCGCGGAATAATGTCGTGAACAGCACACCAAGCACAAACGGAGGAATCAGACTGCCGAAGAAAACGACCCAGTCCCAAACCTTTACCCATTTTAAATGATCCACCTTGCCGCGGAACTCAAACGCGACCCCGCGGCCCATTAACGCAAGCAGCACTATGACAAACGGAATGTAATAACCGCTCAGCATCGTTGCATACCAGTTTGGGAATGCCGCGAAAATGGCGCCTGCGCCAGTCAAAAGCCACACTTCATTCGCGTCCCAGAACGGCCCGATCGTGTTGATCAGCACTCTGCGTTCTAATTCATTATGGCCAAGAAAACGGGTCGCCATGCCGACCCCGAAATCAAAGCCCTCCAAAAAGAAGAATCCTACAAACAATACAGCAACGAGTATAAACCAAAGATCATGAAGAGATGCCATGGTATACCTCCTGACTAAATGGATCTGTTGATACAGGCACATCATGATGATTATCATGCTCCGCACCTTTTTTAATCTCACGGATAAACAAGAAGACAAGCAGCGCGCCCAGAATCATGTACATCACACCGAATGCGATGATTGAGAATAACAAGGAACCCGCAGTTACGTTAGGCGACACAGATTGAGCCGTTGTCATCAAGCCCATAACCGTCCAAGGCTGACGTCCGATTTCTGTCATAATCCAGCCCGCGGAGTTCGCAAGAAACGGGAAGGAAATCAACGCGATCATGATGCGCAAATACCATTTGCTGTTTTCAAGCTTTTTGCGGCGGTTCAGCCAGAGGCCGCCTAACGCAGCAAGAATCATGACAACGCCTGCGCCAACCATGATGCGGAAGCTCCAGAATGTCGTTTTCACTGGCGGAATGTAGTCGCCTTTTCCGTATATTTTTTCGTACTCAGCCTGAAGGGTTTTCATCCCTTTGACACTTCCGCTGAATTTCTGATAAGCCAAGTAGCTCAAGGCATAAGGAACTTTGATTTCATTTGAGCTTTTTTCATTTTTTGTATCGATCGTCGCAAAAGCGGTCCAAGCAGCAGGGTCACCGCTGTCTTCCCATAGGCCTTCACTGGCAGCCATTTTCATCGGCTGTGATTCCATCAAGTGCTCAGCCTGCATGTGTCCGCTAAGGCCGACGCCAAGACCGGCACAAAGGCCGACGATCATTGCGAGTTTAAAAGATTGTTTAAAGAACGGCACTTCTTTTTTCTTCAGCAGTTTAAAAGCACTCACTCCGGCAATAAAGAAAGCTCCAGTGGCAAGCGCACCGAAAATGACGTGCGGGAATTCAACCCAGAGCTGAGGGTTTGTAATCAACGCGCCAAAATCATTCATTTCCGCGCGGCCGTTTTTAATCGTAAAGCCGACCGGCTCCTGCATAAAGGAGTTTGCTGTTAAAATCCAGAAAGATGACATGATCGTTCCGAATGATACGAGCCATATGCAGAGAGCGTGAATTTTCTTCGGCAGGCGGTCCCAGCCAAAAATCCATAATCCGATAAAAATAGATTCCATGAAAAACGCCAATAATGCTTCAATCGCAAGCGGAGCGCCAAATACATCTCCGACAAAACGGGAGTAATCAGACCAGTTCAGTCCAAACTGGAATTCTTGCAGAATCCCCGTTACAACACCGACTGCGAAATTTATTAAGAATAAGTGTCCCCAAAACTTTGCCATTTTGAGATACAGCTCATTTTTCTTTACAAGATAAAGAGTCTCCATCAACGCAACCATAAACACAAGCCCGATAGACATCGGCACAAACAAGAAGTGAAACAACGTTGTTGATGCAAATTGTATGCGGGCTAATACCAATTCACTCATGCTTTCTCCTCCATTTCCGGTTGAAACTGTTAATTTGCTCACTACTTCACAAATAGAACCAAAACTTTGATCAGCAATTCACAAAATAGACGAAAAAAATATTGCTCAATATTTCACAAATGTGTCAAAAAGTCGTTCAATATGATGCAAGATTGCTAGACTGACCAAATGACACAATCTCTGACTGGTTCATATTAAGTACTTTACAACGATTCATTTCAAAAATAAAGCCTAAAATACCTAAAAAGTCCCGCGCTATGTGACGGATTTTTGTCTATTTTGTTGCTTATTTATGTCGGCTGCTAGGATAAATGACCCTTTATTATCGTACATCAACACATCGTTCCTTGCGAACAAAATGCTTGCCCCGCACCAGCACTCGATTCCCAGCATTCCGTCATAAACCGATTTTAGTCAGAATGCCTCTTTCCAACTAAAACGGCAAGTGGAGAAAAGTTGAATAGTAAATTTTTAATATATTAATAATTTCAATTTTTTAGTATACTTAACATAGTGAACAATTTCACTGCATCAAGAATAGGGGAGGTTTTTCAATGGGAGAGCTTCAAACACACATGCAATTGCAAACGGATACAATTCACGAAGGGGTTCGAAAAGAGAATTGGTTTGCGAAAGCCATGAATATAAAAGTAGGCATCATACCGCTTCCTGTGTATGCCTTGCTGTTTATATTAATCACTGTTTTTGTTATGCATCACGATGTAAAAAGTGACATTTTGACATCCATCGCCGTCATGGCGTTTTTCGGGTTTACCTTTGCCCAAATCGGCAAATCGATACCGATAGTTCGTTCTATCGGCGGCCCAGCCATCCTAGCTACTTTTATTCCGTCCGCTATCGTGTACTATCACCTGCTGCCTAATGATATCGTCAAATCCACCACAGAATTTACAGAAAACTCAAACTTTCTATATTTGTTTATCGCCGGTATTGTCGTCGGAAGCATTCTCGGCATGAAAAGAGAAACACTCGTAAAAGCATTCATGAAAATCTTTATTCCGCTTATTGTCGGTTCTGTCACAGCCGCTATTGTCGGACTGGCTGTCGGGACATTGCTCGGACTCGGATTTCAGCATACCCTGCTGTACATTGTCATTCCGATCATGGCTGGAGGAGTCGGAGAAGGCGCTATCCCGCTGTCCATCGGATATTCTGACATCATGCCCATTTCTCAAGGGGAAGCGTTTGCACTTGTTCTGCCATCGATTATGCTGGGCAGCCTGTGCGCGATTATTCTAGCGGGATTGCTGAACCGCATCGGAAAGAAAAAACCGGAATGGACAGGCAACGGCAAAGTGGACCGCTCCGAAGAAGAGTCCCCTGCGCTGGAGGAATCACAAAGCGGACAGCAAATGTTCAACCTTTCTTTATTTGCGTCAGGCGGTATCCTTGCTGTTTCTTTATACTTAGTCGGCATGCTCGCTCACGATTTTTTCGGTTTTCCGGCACCCGTTGCCATGCTGTTACTGGCTGTTCTAATCAAGCTGTTCAGATTGGTGCCTGCCTCAATTGAAAATGGCGCGTTTGGAGTGTCCCGCTTTTTTTCAACAGCTGTGACCTACCCGCTTCTCTTTGCAATTGGGGTATCCATGACGCCGTGGGACAAGCTTGTCGCCGCTTTTAACCTCAGCAATATTATTACGATTCTGTCTGTCGTTGTGACCATGATGGCCGTTGGCTTCTTCACTGGAAAATGGCTGAACATGTATCCGATTGAAACCGCCATTATCAATGCGTGCCATTCTGGGCAAGGCGGCACCGGTGACGTTGCCATTTTAAGCGCCGCTGAAAGGCTTGAACTAATGCCTTTCGCCCAAGTGTCTACCCGCATCGGGGGCGCGATTACAGTATCCTTAACCTTATTGCTGCTTCACCAGTTTTATTGATCCCCGCAAGCAAGTTCTTCGTCAAACGAAAGAGCTTGCTTTTTTGCATGTCCATGTTTTTGCAAGTTCCCGCCTCATGCTATAGTAATAGTTGGAAATACTAGATAGAAAGGAATATGGCATGCCTATGGGAACTCATCTATTTCTCTATATGCTACTCGGGCTGGGATTTTATTTGATATCAGCCCTGGCAGCAAAACTCATTCCGGCCGTAGACTTCTGGATTGATATTGTTCTTTGGGTCGGCGCTGCAGTTTACATCTTCTCTCATCTCTCATTCATGGACGGCATTATCTCAATCGCGACAATGTTCTTCTGCTATTGGACCGCAATGGATCTCATTGTTTCAGAGCGTGTGGAAAAACCTTCGGGAGACTGGCAGGAAATTGAGCTGGCCAGAAACAAAACACGTCTCCTGTCAGACATTACGCTGACCGCCATTGTGTTTGCAGGGGCTGTTATTTTTTTCATCTATGGACCTGACACAAGCCCTCTCAAATATGTGATCCTTCTCGGCATGATCTCCGGCGGAGGGGCACTGGTGAAGCGTATACTGAATGTTTTCAGCGTAAAGGTTTTTTATTCAGCTGCCTTAGAAAAATTGCATATCAGCTCACACTATGAAACCCGTACATACCCGCTTTCCGATTTGAAGGACATTCAGCTTGAATCAACGGCAGATCTCTTAAAGCTCCATCCGCTACTGACGATGTATTCATCCCGTTTAGATTTGACAACAAGCTTTCAGCAAGTCATTAAACTGTCTCTTCCCGGCGAAACACTGTTTCTGACGGTGAAGGAACCGCAAAAATGGAAAACAATTCTCCAGGAATACACAGATGCAGAAAACGATGTGGACAATGTGATTTCTGTTTTGCCATTTTATCATAGAAAAAATGTGAAGCGGCTGCTCGGGAAGCTTTATTTTGCCGCCAGCGTAAAAGGGGTATCCGCTTACGCCTTATTGGTGCTCGCGTTATACGCATTACATGCCTCTCCATGGGTCATGGCTGTTGCCGTAATCCTGTATTGGGTATTCAACATGTATATGTCAGACCGTGTGTTGCGGGCGGCGATGGACGCCAAGCCTTGTCATCATCCGCATGTACAGGCAGCGGCCGATAAGATTTTCCGATCGGCCGGCATTTCCCATGTCCGCATATACGAAACGGAGAGTGATGATTACAACGGAATGGCAGTAGGCATGAATGTCGGGAGGTCAATGGTCATCCTGACAAGCGCCACACTAACACTTCCACAGCGTGTTATCGAAGGCATTCTGGCCCATGAGGCAATTCATATCAAAAAACGTGACGTTCTGTCATCACAGCTTTTGCGTTTTCTATTTCTTGGAGCTGTCGTTGGGATTTTCCTCTTGTTTGAGCAGCATATCACCCATTCCGAGGCCCACAAAATTGCGCTTTGGGCTTTCATTATGGCAATCATTATCCTGTTCCAGCTCTATCAATCCTTTTGTTCACAATGGATGGAGGTGCGTGCTGACAACCTTGGCGCATCATTGCTGGAGGGCGGTTACAAACAAATGGCTGAAGCCTTGAGAATCTTGGCGGTTCGGCAGGATGAGGACATACAGAAACAAAGTGCCTACAGCTCTGAAACAGGTGAAGACGAGCTTCAAATTGACTCTCTCACCCGTGATAAAAGCTGGTTTTTCAGATTGATTGATTTTCAGTTCGCTCCTCATCCCCCTATGTATTGGCGTGTCGGCACTTTATTGTCAAACAAAGGACATGGGGTGCTAAAGCGCTGGCTCAGAGACCGACTGAAAGAATCGATCACTTTGAAATGAAACCGGTCAGCGTTTCATCCGTATAACAGATATGGTGAAAAAAGGGAGTGACCAGAAGTGATAGTGATCTTATTGATAATAGCTATTATTGTTTTTCTTTCAGTCATTCAGCCGCAGTCATCGGAAAATAAAAGCCGCCAGCAGGCGGACAGCGGGTATTTCGGTTATTCAGATCATAGCTCGCACCATGATGGATGCGGCAGTGACGGAGGTTTCAGCGATTCCGGCTGTGGCGGCGGAGGGGGCGGCGATTAAACGCCGCCTTTTTTTATTTCATTGATTCGATGTACGCACCAAAAGCCGAGCCCGACATGCCTGGGGACACGCGCACACGATGGAGGGCATACATTCCCTGGTCTCTCGAAGCCGCGCCCGGTTCTGTCGTCACGCCCATTTGATAGCCTGTTTTTTCAGCGGCCTTCAGCGTCTCCTCATTGTAGCGCCCTACCGGATAGCTGATGATGGTGGTTTGCTGATGAAACATGTTGTCAAACAGCTTTTTCGAATCAGCCATCTCACTTTGCTGCTGTTGAGGCGTTAATCCGTTCAGTTCAAGGTGGTCAATCGTATGGCTTTCAATCGATATGCCGTGCTGTGCCATTTCCTTCATTTGTTCCTCTGTCAGATGGTGCTTATGTCCGATCGATTTGCCGATCATAAAAATCGTTGCCTTCATCCCGTACTTTTTCAGCACCGGATACGCATCTTGATAATTGTCGGTGTACCCGTCATCAAATGTGATCAGCACGCACTTCTCACTCGGTTTTTTATCCTGCGTCAGCATGAGATACGCCTCTTTCGGCGTTAATGTCTGATAGCCGTTATCATGAAGCCACTTCATATGCGCCTCGAATTCTTTTTTTGGCACACGGAGGCTGTTTCCTGAAGAAATGCTGTGGTACATCAAAATCGGCAGCTTTGCCGGTTTCTCTGTTTTGATCCATGCGGATGTATCGTCTTCTTTTTTCTGAACTTGTACTGCCTTTTTTTCCGGTTTCTTTTGTTCCGCTTTTGGCATCGGCTGCTCTGCATTCGCCTCTTGATCAGCGCAAGCCGCAAGCGCCAAACAGCTGCCCAAAAGAAAGACGCTTAAAAACAATCGTTTCATCGTTCTCCTGCTTTCTGTCTATTTCTTCCTCCTTTTTCATCGGTTTGATTCTGAGATTTTCAATAGCAAAAAACCGGACATCCCCATGTCCGGTTTTTTTGATCTTATCGAATTCTCACTTCTGTCTCACTGTCAAAGAAATGGCCTTTGTTCATATCAAATGCGACCGTCAGCTCATCGCCCGATTGAATATCGAGGCGGGCGTCGATCCGCGCAATAAAGTCTTGGTTGTCGATCTGCGAATAAATCATGATTTCAGAACCGAGCAGCTCTGCAACATTGATTTTCGCCTTAATCGAAGAGTTCTTATATGATTCCACGACAATCAATTCATCATGTATATCCTCAGGACGGATGCCGAAGATGACCTCTTTGCCGATGTAGCCTTTTTCACGCAGCACTTTCATTTTTCCTTCCGGGACGGTTAATGCCGCAGAACCGATTTTGATTAAGCCATCCGTGAGCTTTCCTTTGAAAAAGTTCATCGCCGGTGATCCGATAAACCCGCCGACAAAGACGTTTTCAGGGAATTCATAAACATCCTTCGGCGTCCCGATCTGCTGAATTTTCCCATCTTTCATGACTACGATCCGTGTCGCCATCGTCAGCGCTTCTGTCTGGTCATGCGTCACATAAATCGTAGTAGTCTGCAGTCTCTGGTGGAGCTTAATGATTTCCGCCCGCATTTGCACCCTCAGCTTCGCATCCAGGTTTGACAAAGGCTCATCCATCAGGAACACCTTTGCATCCCGCACGATTGCCCGGCCCAGCGCAACCCGCTGTCTCTGTCCGCCTGACAGCGCTTTCGGTTTACGGTGCAAATATTCCTCCAGCCCGAGAATTTTAGCAGCTTCCTCTACTCTTTTTTTGATTTCAGGCTTCGGCATTTTCCGAAGCTTGAGCCCGAACGCGATATTATCGTAGACCGTCATATGCGGATAGAGCGCGTAGTTCTGAAATACCATCGCGATATCCCTGTCCTTTGGCGCTACATCATTGACCCGTTTTCCTTCAATATAAAAATCGCCTTTCGAAATTTCTTCAAGTCCTGCGACCATTCGCAGCGTCGTTGATTTCCCGCAGCCGGACGGGCCGACGAATACGATAAATTCCTTATCGGCAATATGAAGGTTAAAGTCATCAACCGCCGGTTCCTTTTGATCATAAAATTTATAAATGTGCTCCATCCGCAATTCAGCCATCTAACATCCCCCTTTGTTATTGTAAACGCTTTCTTATATTGAGTGTAACAGCAATTTCCTCTCGCTAAAATGGGCAGCGTTCATAAAATCACCCAGCCATTTTTCGTGCATATTTCCAATTTATTCTGAACTTTCATTTTGCAGGCAGATAAAATAGGCAAGAAGCGCGCCTTTGTACGATTTGATATCTATCCCTGACCGCTCAATAAATTTATCAATCCGATATTGCAGGCTGTTGCGATGCAGATGCAGCTTTTTCGCTGTTAATGTGACGTTTGAGTTGTTTTCAATAAACAGCTTAATGGTCTTCCTTAGCTCAGCTTCACTTCCAAATAAAAGCTCAGCTTCTTCAGAGAGCAGCGTTTCCAGTTTATCTTTTTCTGTTTCTAATAATAGAAAAGGAAAGATCATCTCAAAGGTCACACTCTGCACCTGAGGCAGCCGTTTTTCAGCAAACAGGAAATACGCTTGTTCACGAGCGAAATGTTTTCGCAGACACTCATCCGGCTCGTAAAATCTTCCGGCGTAAAAACGGACACTGAAGTAGAAATCACTTTCAAGAACCTTTGCGAGCGATTCCAGTTCGTCCTTCTCCGCCGCCGCTTCACTTTCCTGCTCGACAATCACGCCTCTGTCCTCATGGATCCACACAATCACAAAAGACACCGGCCAAAAATGGCGAACCGCTTCCGTAAAGGACGTCCTTTCTATTTTGCCGAATAAATGAAAGTGAACAAATCTCGTCCGTTTCTTTATGTACGCCGGCAATTCCCCTCTGGAAAAAAGGAACGAAAACCACTTGTTTTCCTCAGGTGATTTCATAGACATTTGATTGCCCTCATCCGCAGGCGTCAAAAATGCCTGCAGCACCAATACTTCTTTTTCACTGATCTCTGTTTTTGGAATGGAGATATATCTCTGATTGCTCTCATCAAAAAAACATAGACAGCCTTCCCTTATGCAAAGCCCCTCAGACACAATCGAACCGGGATAAATAGCCAGCAGCGATTTCATAGAGTCTCCTCTCTTATGTAAGGATCTGTATATTCAGTATAAGGCGAAACACACATGTTCTCCACTAAAAAAGAGTATATCCGGTATAGATAGACGAGAAACTGAAAGAAAAACCTCATTCGTTTACATATTGGCTTCAGCGGAAATAGAAGAGGACATACAGGACCAAAGGAGGGACATCTTATGAGTTTCGAAACGTTAAACAAAAGTTTTATCAATGGAAAATGGACTGAGGGAGAAAGCGGACATACGGAGGACATTTTGAATCCGTATGACCAGTCTGTGATCACAACAGCATCTTTGGCAACGGGCAAACAGCTGGAGGATGCGTTTGACATTGCACAGAAAGCCCAAAAAGAGTGGGCCAAGAGCACGACGGAAGAGCGAAAAGCCGTCCTGCAAAAAGCGCGCGGCTATTTACAGGAAAACCGTGATGACATCATTATGATGATCGCCCGCGAAACTGGCGGAACGATCATTAAATCAACGATCGAGCTGGAACAAACGATTGCGATTTTAGATGAAGCCATGACGTATACCGGCGAATTAGGCGGCGTCAAAGAGGTGCCATCCAACATTGAAGGGAAAACCAATAAGATTTACCGCCTTCCGCTTGGTGTCATTTCATCGACTTCCCCATTTAATTTTCCAATGAATCTATCCATGAGATCCATTGCGCCCGCGATTGCGCTGGGAAACAGCGTTGTTCACAAGCCTGATATCCAAACCGCTCTTTCCGGCGGAACCATCATTGCGAAAGCGTTCGAACACGCCGGTCTTCCTGCCGGTGTCCTTAACGTCATGCTGACGGATGTAAAGGAAATCGGGGACGGCATGCTGACCAATCCAATCCCGAGATTAATCAGCTTTACGGGATCAACCGCAGTCGGGCGCCACATCGGTGAAATCGCCGGTCGCGCCTTCAAACGAATGGCCCTTGAACTCGGCGGCAACAATCCACTTGCCGTTCTTTCAGATGCGGATGTCGATCGTGCTGTGGATGCCGCGATTTTCGGAAAATTTATTCACCAGGGACAAATCTGTATGATTATCAACAGGATCATCGTTCATCAAGATGTGTACGATGAGTTTGTAGAAAAGTTCACCGCCCGTGTCAAACAGCTTCCGTACGGTGATCAAACCGATCCGAAAACCGTTGTCGGCCCGCTGATCAACGAGCGCCAAATCGAAAAAGCGCTGGAGATCATTGAGCAGGCAAAGGCAGACGGCATTGAGCTTGCGGTTGAAGGAAAACGTGTCGGAAACGTGCTGACGCCGCACGTCTTTGTCGGTGCGGACAACAACAGCAAAATTGCCCAAACGGAGCTGTTTGCCCCAATCGCAACCATTATTAAAGCTGGCAGCGACCAGGAAGCGATTGACATGGCAAATGATACCGAATACGGCCTCAGCTCTGCGATTTTCACTTCTGATGTAGAAAAAGGCGAAAAGTTCGCCCTGCAAATTGACAGCGGCATGACCCATGTCAACGACCAGTCCGTCAATGACTCGCCGAATATTGCCTTTGGCGGAAACAAAGCAAGCGGTGTCGGCCGCTTCGGTAATCCGTGGGTCGTCGAGGAATTTACCGTGACCAATTGGATTTCGATACAGAAGCAATACCGCAAATATCCGTTCTAAATGAAAAAATCCCTCTGCTTCAAGTACAGAGGGATTTTTCTTTATTTAGATATATCCACAAACCCTTCGCCAAACACATCGCGTACGTCATGAACGATCACAAACGCTTTTTTGTCGCAGCTTCTAATGATTTTTTTCAGCACAGACAGCTCCTGTTTGTTAATGACGATATACAAAATCTCTTTTGATTGGCCCGTATAATTTCCCTTCCCTGATAAAATCGTCACGCCCCGATCCATCAAGGTATTTACCTGCTCTGCAATCTCACTCTTATTTTCTGAAATGACCGTAATGGCTTTTTTCGTATTCAAACCTTCAATAATGAAATCCATCACTTTGGTACCGATATACAGCATCACGATCGTAAACATCATTTTTTCTGCACCAATAATAAAATAAGAGCTAAATACTACGATTAAATCAAAAAACAAGAGTGCATAGCTGATATTCCAGTCTAAATATTTATTAGCAATTCTGGCCAGAATCGCGGAACCAGCCGTCGTCCCGCCGACCCGGATAATCATGCCGATCCCGACTCCGGCAAATACACCTGCGAAAATCGTATTAATGATCAATTCATCAGACGGAATGCTCCACCCATGTGTCAGATGAAGAAAAAGCGAATTTGCCGCAACCGCAATGATCGTATAAACCGTTGTTTTTCCATCAAGAAACTTGTAGCCGATTAAAAGCAAAAACGCATTTAAGGTAAAGTTCGTGACACCAGGAGACCATTGAAACAGATAATACAAAATCAGCGTAATCCCAGTGACTCCGCCTTCCCCAAGATCATTGGGAATCGCAAATAAATTAACCGCAAGCGCGAAGAAAAAAGCGCCAATCACAAGCATAAGTACATCCAGCATTCTCTTTTTCATCACGAAAACACTCCTTCTCATTTTTCTGTTCTAGCAAATAAAAAAACCCAGGAGAACGCTCTCGAAAAAGAGCAGAAACTCCTGGGCTTTTATCCCACCGTGTCATAACAGCCAAGCTGCTATGTGTTTTCTCTCGGTCACAGTCCAATTTGCATTGCGGAACCCTAGAAAACCACTGTTTTTATCATATCCTTTTCACTTTCCAATATTAGCATTATAAGGGACGGTTCGAATTGGTTCAAGGGGTATTTGCGGAGTTTTAATCGGTAAATTAATAGGAATAAAAAAGATGACTGCTGTTAATAAATGAAAAATTTGACCGATATAATACAAAGTACCTTTTTTAAGAAAAAACTAAAATAATATTTCTGATTTATCATTGACTACACATAAATATATAGGCAAAATAGAATATATATTAAACATTTAATTACATAGGAGGAAATATAATGTCAGGTAAACTAACACACTGTAAAGCTTGCGGTCAAGAGATTGCAAAGGGTGTTAAAAAATGTCCGAACTGCGGTAAAGACCAACGTAATTTTTTTATGAGACATAAAATCATTACGATCATTCTAGCGATAGTACTCATTATCATTATTGCAAACATTGGAAACAGCGGAGATTCCCAAGCTTCTACTACAACAACCAGCTCCGATTCTAAAAAGTCGACAAAAACAGTACAAAAGACTGATATAGAAAAACTATATACCAATGCCGATCAATTTAAAAATTATAAAGTTGATCTGTATGTAAAGGTTTTTGACGTTGAACAAGACGATGATGGTACATATCTTCAAGGCTACAACAATCCAGAAAAGTTAAGCAAAAATACGCTTATAATGAGCGACGACCCTGAATTAGACATTAAAGATGACGACATTATTCATGTAGTCGGTACGGTGAAAGACAAATATGATGGTGAAAACGCTTTGGGCGGTTCTGTTTCAGCACCAAGAATCATTGCTGATTCCATTGAAAAAAGCGACTATGCAACAGCGTTTGCTCCAGCTCAAAAAACAATTAATGTGAATAAAACACAGAATCAACACGGATTTGCACTCACGCTTCAAAAAGTGGAACTTGCTGAAAAAGAAACTCGCCTTTATGTAAAGATAGAAAACAAATCACAAGATGAAATCAGCTTTTATGACTTCAATGCCAAAATTACAGCTGATAATAAACAGATTGAGCCTAAATCCGACCTTTCTGAGTATCCTGAAATCCAAAGTGAAATCTTACCGGGAGTTAAAACTGAAGGGATTATTGTTTTCCCTAAAATCGACAGCAAAACGGCAAACATTATTTTAGAAGGATCTTCCGAAAACTATGATATTACAATCAATCCATTTACATTTGAAATAAACTTAGATAAATAAAAAGAAGGGCTAGGGAAAAACCCTGCCCTTCTTTTTATGATTTTACACTCTTATACCCATTCACATTAGAAGACTGCCATCTCCAGGAATCAGCACACATTTCCTCAAGGCCGCGTTTCGCTTCCCAGCCCAGTTCCCACTTGGCTTTCGCAGGATCTGCAAAGCATGTGGCGATGTCTCCCGGTCGGCGGTCCGCAAAACGGTACGGAACCTCTTTCCCTGACACTTTTTCAAAGGCTTTGACCATTTCAAGCACGCTATAGCCTGTGCCTGTTCCAAGGTTGTATGCATCGGCTCCTGTAGAGTTCAATACTTTTTCCAGCGCCTTGACGTGGCCTTCTGCGAGATCAACGACGTGAATATAATCGCGTACGCCTGTCCCGTCTTTTGTCGGATAGTCATTTCCGAATACACTTAATTGCTCGAGCTTCCCGACTGCTACCTGTGCCACATACGGCATAAGGTTATTTGGGATTCCGTTCGGGTCTTCACCGATCCGTCCGCTTGGATGCGCGCCGAACGGGTTAAAGTAACGAAGCAGTGCAACGCTCCACTCATTGTCGGCTGTATGCAAATCACGCAATATTTGTTCAAGCATGAGCTTCGTCTGCCCATAAGGATTTGTCGCGCCTAATGGAAAGTCCTCCGTAATCGGCGATGTTTCCGGAACGCCGTACACTGTCGCAGATGAACTGAATACGATTTTCTTGACGCCGAATTTCTCCATGGCCTCGCATAAAATAAACGTTCCTGTCAGATTGTTATGATAATATTTGAGGGGAATCGCAACAGATTCACCGACTGCTTTTAACCCAGCAAAATGAATCACAGCTTCGATTTCATTTTCAGCAAAAACGGAATCTACCGCTTCCCGGTCCAATAAATCCGCTTCGTAGAACGTTAAATCTTTTCCCGTAATCTCCTTGACACGGTTCAGCGCCTCAGCCGAACTGTTGGACAGATTATCAAGAACAACAATCTCGTAGCCGCTGTTCAATAATTCAACACATGTGTGGCTGCCAATGTACCCGGCACCGCCAGTAACAAGTATTGCCATGATGTAAACCCTCCTAAAAAATGACCTATTTTCATTATATAGTGTTTAGAACCGGTCCACATCCATTTTTAAGAAGTTTAATCGTTTATTAATAGTTTTTTCATATTTTTTAGCTTAAACCCTTGCCAGCAATTCGATAGAGGCTTCAGCAAGAATGTGCTCTTTCATTTCTTGGTAGAGCTCGTTCAAGTAAAAGCCCGGCTGAAGATTCAGCTCAGCATCTAAAGCATAGACCGTCAATGTATACGCATGATCCTTGTCAGGCGGTGTCGGCCCGCAATACTGGTGAATCACCTTTGGATCGTTGCTTCCCGCAAGCGGTGAAGCAAAGCTGTTTTGCCCTTGTATCATCAAGTCCTGTCTTTCCTCACTCGCATGTTCAGGAAGCTCTCCGATGTAAGCCGGAATATTAGCCGCTGTCCAGTGAATCCAGCTGAATCCGCATACGGGAATGGCGTCATGATCGATGAAAGTAAGTGCGAGCGTCTTTGCTCCGGACGGGATGTCATCAAAATGAATCGGAAAGGAGACAAATGGGTTTCCTTCTCTCTTATATTTTTCATCCGCGTATTTTGAATACTTGTCATGTAAATATGGATTTGCTTCTACGTATATGTTCATATGAATCCCTCTCTCTATTTTCTCGTCCTATAGGTATACTAAACGAATCGATGTATAATCAGTGATAAACAAATGCGCATGTAAACGTAACAATTTGTTATGGATAACTTGCAGTGAAGGAGATATTTCATGGATTTAAAGTGGCTGCAAACCTTTATTGCCGCAGCGGAATCAGAGAGCTTCAGGAAGACGGCTGAGCGTCTGTATCTCACACAGCCTGCCGTTTCTCAGCATATGAGGAAATTGGAAGATGAACTGGGCATGAGGTTGTTTTTGCATAGCGGAAGACGAGTCGTACTGACTGACGAAGGCAGGCTCTTTTTGCCTTATGCCAAAGAAATGATCCATGTTTACCAAGCTGGAAAGCAGAAAGTCAGCCAATGGAAACAGGGGTACAGCCGATCACTCACGCTGGCCGTACACCCCTACATTGCGTCCTATATCTTGCCTCGCTTTCTGCCAGCCTATATCCAAAAACATCCGCATGTCGAGCTTTCAACTCATGTGGCTGGATCTGACGCTATTAAACAAGCGGTGGAACACAATGCAGCTGATATTGGTTTGTCACGGAAAGACCCGAACACCAACACTCTTTATTATCAGCATATATGCGAAGGTACGCTTTGTCTGGCGGCTCCTTTCCAAGAAAACAGGCCGGATGCTGCAGCCGTCTTAACCCGCTATCGGCTGCTAACACATGATCATCCGTCATATGGGAATGCCTTTTTAGATAACATCCGATCACATTACCCGTATCTTCAAATGATGGCTGTCGGGCAGACGGATACGGCTGTCCACATGATGAAAGCGGGAATGGGGGCATCTTTCCTCCCTACCTACATTATCAAACAGGAAGAAGCCGAAAAAAAGCTGATGGCTGTCAGCACGCCTGCACATCTAGAATTGCCTGCGTCCCAAACGTTTATGATGTGGAAAAGAAACAACGAAGACATTCAGCATTTTCACGCCATGTTACATGACTTTATGCAGCGCGAACAAGTATAGCAGCTGAAAAATCAATCTGCCGGTTGACGATTTCCTTTCCTATTTTCGCTATGCTTAATCCAGAAAGGATTTGATGACATGGCGATGAGCCCTTATATTTTTATTGTATTGATTCTTATTATTTTATCGATGTATCGAGAAAGAACGGTAAAGCCCGGGAAGTTGCTGATCATTCCGCTGCTGCTCTTATGGGGCGTATCAGCATCGTTTCAGCCGGCGTATTTTCATTCCGTATTACATGTGGCCATCAGCGGCATTTTATTACTGATCGGGCTGGCCTGCGGGTTTGGCATTGGGAAGATGGTAAATGTGCGGATTCACCCGGAAACAGGAAAGGTCACTTCACGCGGCTCACTTGGGAGTGTTATCCTCATTCTAGTGATACTTTCTTTGCGCATGGCCGCGAGAACATGGCTGCCTGAGAGCAACGAGATGTTTATTGCCATTATTCATTCTATGTTCTTCGTTCCCCTCGGCACCATTACAGCCCGCAACATCATGCTTTACAAAGCATACAGACGGCTGACCGCCGGCAAAGTATCCATTCAATAACCGAAAGAAGGACCAGCATGAACGGACAATCTCCGGCTCGGCACTACAAGAAGCTTGTGCCGAGCCTTATTCTCATTTTGAATTGCATACAATTTTTATCTCATCCAACTAAGGCTGATCCCATTTTGTTAGCATTTGTATTTGCGGTATACTTAGCATTCATTTGGATCATTCCCTATGTGGCATCCACCGCTGTTAGTTTGAGCATATTCGTCGGGCTTTGGATCCTGACCGTTTTTCTTTGGGCTGTTTCCGGCCAAGAGCAGGGAGCCGCCTTTTTTTTACTCGTATTTTTAATGGTTTATGCAGCCATAAAGCTTCCTGCACGGCTGTCTTTGATCCTTACAGTGTGCCTAATTGGGGGCAATGCTTTCTTTTTGTATTCTGTTTTTGACAGCAGCTGGGACGATATCATCAGCAACATCTCGATCATGATCGGGCTCTACGTCTTCTTCTCCTCCATGCGTTTCAGACGAGAAGCGAGAAAGGAGGCTGAACGGAATCATGCTGAATTGGCAAAAATGCATGTGCAGCTGGAGCATGCTCATAAAGAACTCCAGAAAGCGCATGCAGAGCTGCAGGAGGCTTCTGTTCTTTCATTAAGGTACGCGGTCCTTGAGGAGCGTACAAGAATTGCCCGCGACATTCATGACAGCATTGGTCACGAGCTGACTTCTGTGATTGTTCAGCTTCAATCCCTTCCCTATATCCTTAAAAGCAGCAAGGAGGATTCAGAAAAAGTCATTCAAAATGTACTGAGTGTCGCCAGGGAATGTCTTCAAGAAGTACGGTCTGTCGTTCACCAAATGGGCCGTAGTGAATCGATGGTGGGGCTTACCGCTTTGCGGGGGCTCATTCATCAAGTGGAGGAACGGAGTGGCTTGCACGTTTCTTTAGATACTGCAGGACTGTCAGAAGAGTCTTGGCCTCCAAACGTGAGCGAAACGATCTACCGCATCTTGCAGGAAGCGCTGACCAATATCATTCGTCACGCTGACGCTTCTCATGCGGCGGCCGTCATTTCTAACGACAAGTCCCATCTCTATGTCACAATCACCGACGACGGACAATTCACCGGCAGCCTTACTTATGGATTTGGCCTGACAGGAATGAAAGAGCGCGCAGAAAAAGCAGGCGGTTCCCTTACTTTCAGTGCCGTACAGCCGAGCGGCCTGAAAATTGAGCTGTCATTGCCGCTCATGACAACGAATAAGGAGCAAAAAGATGAACAAAGATAAAATACGCGTCGCGCTTGCCGATGATCAGCCGCTTGTGCGTGAAGGCTTCCGCTACGTCATCAACGCACAGATGGATATGACGGTTTCTGGCGAGGCCGGCGACGGTCACGATATTATAGCACTCGCAAAACAAACAAAACCCGATGTCATCCTCATGGATGTCCAGATGCCGCATTGCTCAGGCATCGAAGCGGCAAAAGACATTATGTCCGCACTTCCAAATACAAAGATAGTCATTTTAACCACCTTTGACACGGAAGAATACGTATTTGAAGGCATCCGTGCGGGCGCAGTCGGCTATCTGCTGAAGGATACACTTCCTGAAGAGTTGATAGATGCGATTCGCGCTGCGGCGAGAGGCGAGGCGATTTTTCGTACAGTCACAGCTGCTAAAATTATCAGTGAGACATTTCGGGCGAAGCAACAGCCTCATGCCGAAGAACTGGCAGAGCCGTTCACCAAAAGAGAGCTTGAGGTTCTTCAGCAAATGGCCTACGGACTGAGAAATGAGGATATTGCTGAAAAGCTTTTCGTCAGTGAAAGCACTGTGAAAACCCACGTGCACCGCATCCTGCAAAAATGCAATGCCCAAGACCGGACACAGGCAGTCGTTTTTGCCATTCGAAACGGTATTGTGCAATAGAAATCTCTCATCCCGCCATGCTAAAATAAGACAAAGGAGATGATTGGAAATGAAAGAAGAAATCATTGAACGGTTTACTACATATGTAAAAGTCGACACACAGTCCGATGAATCCGTTGACACTTGTCCTTCCACACCCGGCCAATTGACATTAGGAAACATGCTCGTTGATGAATTGAAGTCCATCGGCATGCAGGATGCAGCCATTGATGAAAACGGCTATGTCATGGCAACTCTTCCCTCCAATACTGAAAAAGACGTGCCGACAATCGGCTTTCTCGCTCACGTCGACACCGCTACAGACTTTACCGGCAAAAACGTGAATCCGCAAATCATCGAAAGCTATGATGGAAAAGACATCGTTCTTAACGAACAGCTGCAGGTCACCCTGTCACCTGATCAATTCCCTGAGCTGTCTGGCTATAAGGGCCATACACTCATCACCACAGACGGCACCACCCTTCTCGGCGCAGACAATAAGGCCGGTATCGCTGAAATCATGACAGCCATGGATTACCTCATCAAACACCCTGAAATCAAGCACGGCACAATCAGGGTCGCCTTTACGCCTGATGAAGAAATCGGAAGAGGGCCGCACAAATTTGATGTGAAACGGTTCAATGCTTCCTTTGCCTACACGGTTGACGGCGGGCCGCTCGGCGAGCTTGAATATGAAAGCTTCAATGCCGCTGCCGCAAAAATTACGATTAAAGGCAACAACGTACATCCCGGAACAGCTAAAGGGAAAATGATCAACTCTGCGAAAATCGCGATGAAGCTGAACAGCCTGCTGCCGGCAGACGAAGCGCCTGAATATACAGAAGGCTATGAAGGCTTCTACCACCTGCTGTCGATTCAAGGAGACGTAGAGGAAACAAAGCTCCACTACATTATCAGAGACTTTGACAAAGAGAATTTCCAAAACAGAAAAGAAACAATGAAGCGTGCCGTTGAAGAACTTCAAAACGAATACGGGCAAGACCGGATTCTGCTGGATATGAACGACCAATACTACAACATGAGAGAGAAAATTGAACCTGTCATCGAAATCGTCAACATCGCCAAGCAAGCGATGGAAAACCTCGGCATCGAACCGAAGATTTCTCCCATCCGCGGCGGCACCGACGGATCGCAGCTGTCCTACATGGGGCTTCCAACGCCAAACATCTTTACAGGCGGGGAAAATTTCCACGGCAAATTTGAATACATCTCAGTTGACAACATGGTCAAAGCCGTAAATGTCATCGTTGAGATCGCAAAGCAGTTTGAAGCGCAAGCGTAATGCCAAAAGCCAGTCCAAAAAAGGACTGGTTTTTTTGTGTGAAAATGAAACATTTTAAACGCGTCCTCCGTAAAACAAGTATCAATAAATGAGGAGGAAAAACAATGACAAAACATGCAATCGCTGCAAAGAGTCTCTTGAAAAAATGGATCATTTCCAGGCCGCTTAACATGCAAAAGAAATCCAGCCCATTTCAAAAAATCAGAAAAATGTTCAAACGCTTCTTCAAATAAAACATTCAAATCCCCTAAATACAATCCGTATTCACCCGTACCGCCCAAATGCTCCGTAATTTGGGTTTTTTGTGTTCAATTCCGAAAAATAGGGTATAAACCAAACAAGCAAGAAAACAGCACCCATAAACAGGTAATTCGAATTATGTAAACTTAGGTTAAAAGTTATATAAAGGAATTTATTTTACCGTCGATAGTAACTATAGAACCACTCATCAACAAGAGCAAACAGCGTGATTCAAGACTATTTTCAGGTCATCAGGTTATACTGTTTCAGAGGGACAGTTTCTTGTTATTTATTGATTTAGAATTTTTTGAATACTTTTTGGCATTTTATCCGTACAATAGAGAGTACCAAAACTTTTTTTGGGAGGTATGTAATATGATCCTATTTATTATCATCGCATTATGCGGCTATCTTCTTTTTTCTTTCAGCAAGGACAATCGCCGCAAACCGCAAAAGACAAGCCCTCTGCCAGCAGCCGCACCTCATCAAAACAACCTAATCGACCTTGACGCCATCCGCCAAAAACGCCGGATGCATCTTTCCTAATTCTATATTTCAAACGAAAAGGCTGCTGAATCACGCAGCCTTTTAAAATTGTTTTGATTAGAGCCTGAAACCTTTTCGCCCTCTATCCGTAATTTCATACAAGGCAAATCCAAAGGAGACTTCAGCAATGATCGAGTTATTTATGAAACAAAAAATGTTCTCATTTAAAGATGCATTTCACATTTATGACCGGAACGAACAAGAAACATTCAAGGTGGAGGGGCGTTTTTTCTCGTTAGGAGACTCATTACAAATGACAGATACATCCGGAAAAACGCTCGTTTCCATAGAACAAAAACTAATGTCTTTATTGCCGCGCTATGAGATTTCAATTGGCGGGAAAACAGTTTGTGAGGTAACGAAGAAAGTAACGTTTTTCAAACCGAAATTTGTGATTTCCGGGCTTAACTGGGAAATCGATGGTGATTTATGGAGGGATGAATTCCAGCTGACGGACGGGGAAAATGTCCGGATGTCAGTGAGCAAAAAGTGGCTCAGCTGGGGTGATTCCTATCACTTGCAGATTGCAAACGAGGAAGATGTTCTGATTTGCACTGCCATCGCTATCGTGCTTGATATGGTTTTATATAACGATGAAGATGAAAGTATTTTCTAAAAAGCATTGACAATTGATCCAAAAGTAATAATATTAAGATAATTGAAATCTGAATATGAAGTTGTACCTTATCAAGAGAGGTGGAGGGACTGGCCCTATGATACCCGGCAACCGCTGTTTCAAACAGAATGGTGCTAAATCCTTAAGAACATTGCGTTCTTGCAGATGAGGCGGAGATTTGATCGTTCAAGCTCTTCCTTCACAAAGGAAGAGCTTTTTACATGCTCAATATTTCAGAAAAGAGGCGAATAACATGGCTCAACAAACGAATGTTGCAGGACAAAAAACAGAAAAACAACGCAAAGCACCTTTCCGCGCCGATCATGTCGGCAGTTTGCTTCGTTCCGTTCCGGTGAAGGAAGCCCGGCAAAAAAAAGCGACTGGTGAGATGACAGCGGAACAGCTTCGTGATATCGAAAATCAAGAGATCACCCGCATCGTGGAAAAACAAAAAGAAATCGGTCTCAACGTGGTAACAGACGGGGAATTCCGGCGTTCCTGGTGGCATTATGACTTCCTGGAAGGGCTTGACGGTGTGGAACCGTTCATCCCGGCTGAGGGGATTCAGTTCCATAACACAAAAACGAAAGCGCGCAGCATCAAAGTGACGGGAAAACTCGATTTTACGAGCCACCCAGCGCTTGCTGATTATCAATTTTTACATGAGATTGCCGGTAACGCGACGCCAAAATTGACCATTCCCAGCCCAAATATGCTGTTTTTTGGCGAAAAGGCGGATAAAGGGATTTATGACGATCAAGAGGAATACTTTCATGATCTGGCCCAAGCGTACAAAAAAGCAATCAAAGCCTTCTATGATGCTGGCTGTCGTTATCTCCAGCTTGATGATACGTCATGGTCTCTCTTCTTTGAGGAAAAAGGCAGAGAGGTTGTCCGGGCGCTCGGCGGTGATCCAGAAACATTGCCAGCCATATTTGCCAAAACAATTAACGATGCCGTCGCAGACCGGCCTGACGATTTAACGATCACAATGCACATTTGCCGCGGCAACTTCCGCTCAACCTGGGCGGCATCAGGAGGGTACGACGCTGTAGCGGAAACGATTTTGGACGGCTTAAACCTTGACGGCCTTTTCTTGGAATACGATGATGACCGCTCAGGAAATTTTGATCCGCTCCGTTTTGTGAAACGCAAGGATCTGCAAATTGTGCTCGGCTTGATCACATCGAAATACGGCGAGCTTGAAAATCCTGAGGATGTGAAACGCCGCATCAATGAAGCCGCGCGTTTTGTCAGCTTGGACCAGCTATGCCTGAGCCCGCAGTGCGGTTTCGCCTCTACAGAAGAAGGCAACCTTCTGACAGAGGAGCAGCAATGGGCAAAGCTTCGCCATGTCATCGACATTGCCAACGATGTGTGGAGATAATCTATCATTGACAGAAATAGAAAATGTGTGAATAATAGATACTATCAGAAAATTTCATAAAAAGGTTTTCCTTATCAAGAGAGGTGGAGGGACTGGCCCTGCGATACCCGGCAACCGCTGTTTAACAGAATGGTGCTAAATCCTTTAGAGCAATGATTGCTCTTGAAGATAAGGTTGAGATTGTCACGCAAGCTCTTCCTTATCCAAAGGAAGAGCTTTTTTATATTTGAATGGAAAGAAGGAATGGACAACATGTCACACCAAACAACACCCGCAGAACAAAAATCACTTCAAAGAAAAAAACCGCCGTTTCGCGCGGATCAAGTCGGAAGCCTGTTGAGATCTGAGCCCGTTAAAAAAGCGCGGCTGCAAAAAGCGGCCGGCGAAATGACCGCTGAGCAGCTTCGCCAAATTGAAAACGATGAAATCATCCGCATTGTGGAAAAACAGAAGGAAACCGGCCTGAACGTCGTGACAGACGGTGAATTCCGCAGAGCATGGTGGCACTTTGATTTCCTGGAAAACTTAGATGGCGTTGAGCCGTTTACTCCTGAGCAAGGCATTCAATTCCATAACGTACAGACAAAAGCACGCGGCATTAAAGTCACAGGCGATATCGACTTTTCAACTCACCCAATGCTTGAAGATTATTCGTTTCTCCATAGCATTGCCGGTGACGCGACGCCAAAGATGACGATTCCAAGCCCGAATATGCTGTTTTTCCGCGGAAAACTGGAAAAGGATGCGTATAAAAAAGATTATCACCTTTTCCAGCATGATGTATCCAAAGCATATAAAAAAGCGATTCAAGCGTTTTATGACAGAGGCTGCCGCTACCTCCAGCTTGATGATACAGCGTGGGCCGTTTTCTTATCAGAAAAAGGCTTAAAACAAATCGAAGCGTTCGGAACAACGCCTGATGAGCTTCGCCAGCTGTTTGCGAAATCGATTAACGACGCGATTGCAGACCGCCCGGATGACTTGACGGTAACCATGCATATTTGCCGCGGCAACTTCCAGTCCACTTGGACAGCGGAAGGCGGCTATGACGCAGCCGCCGAAACCATTTTTGACGGTTTGAATCTTGACGGACTTTTCTTAGAGTATGATGATTCACGCTCAGGCGGTTTTGAGCCGCTCCGTTATGTAAAACGATCTGATCTTCAGCTTGTTCTTGGCTTAGTGACATCTAAATTCGGTGAGCTTGAAAATCCGGATGACGTGAAACGCCGAATCGAAGAAGCGTCCCGTTATGTAAGCTTAGACCAGCTTTGCCTCAGCCCTCAATGCGGATTTGCTTCAACTGAGGAAGGCAACAAGCTGACTGAAGAACAGCAATGGGCGAAGCTCCGCCATGTGGTTGAGATCGCTAATGATGTTTGGAAATAAGCAAAGAAAAAACACACTTGATTCCCTAGCGGAGCAAGTGTGTTTTTTTATGTCACTGTGCGGTGTAGCCCCCATCAAGGACGACAGCCTGCCCAGTGACGCCCTTCGCCTTCTCGCTTGCCAAAAACACGGCATAATCCGCAATTTCCTTGACGGAAAGCAGTCGCTTTTGCGGCACAAGCGGAAAAATGACTTGTTCAAGTACAGAGTCGTAAGGGACATTTCTCGTTTTCGACAGATCGCTAAGCTGATTGCGTACAAGCTGGGTATCGACATAACCCGGGCAGAGCGCATTGACTGTTATGCCGTGGGGCGCGCCTTCCAGCGCCCCGACTTTTGTGAGTCCAATGACGCCGTGCTTGGCGCTATTATAAGCGGATTTCCCTGCAAAGCCGACTAATCCATTAACAGACGCGATATTAATGATTCTGCCAAACTGCTGTTTTTTCATGATCGGAAAAACATGCTTCATTGCAATAAAGGGCGCCGTCAGCATGACCTTGATCAGCTGTTCAAAGGTTTCTGTCGGAAACTCTTCAATCGGAGCGACGTGCTGAATACCGGCATTGTTCACCAAAATATCCAAGCGGCCGTATCGTTTTTGGATGACGTTCACCGTATCAGCAACTTGCGCTTCCTTTGTCACATCATACGGAATGGCCGCCGCGTCCAAGCCTTCTTCTGCAAGCTTGGAGGCTGCTTGTTCACATGCTTCCGGACGGAGGTCTGAAACGATGACGCTAGCGCCTTCACGGGCGAATTCTCTTGCCATTTCGAATCCGATTCCGCCGGCAGCCCCTGTCACCAAGGCGACTTGTTTTCTCATGTCAAACACCTTCCCATTAAGAATTGAGTACAGACTGGCTTACAGCGAAATCAGCTTCTGTTTTTTCATAAACCTCTTCAATTGTGACACCATCCTGAAGCTCCGTCAGTGTCATGCGGCCGTTCACAAAATCAAATACAGCCAAATCCGTAATCAGCCTGTGCACGACTTTCTGGCCTGTCAACGGAAGGGAGCATGTTTTTTTCACCTTTGATTCACCATGCTTATTGACGTGCTCCATGATGACAACGATTCGTTTCGCCCCGTTGACGAGATCCATAGCGCCGCCCATCCCTTTTACCATTTTGCCCGGGATCATCCAATTGGCCAAATCCCCCTGCTCCGAAACCTCCATTCCGCCAAGAATAGCCAAATCGATATGCCCGCCTCTTATCATCGCGAATGACTCAGCGCTGTCAAAATAAGAGGCGCCCGTCACTTCAGTGATCGTTTCCTTTCCCGCATTGATCAAATCCGCGTCTTCCGTTCCTTCCAGAGGATAGGGGCCGATTCCGAGCAAGCCGTTTTCCGACTGAAGCATGACGTGAACGCCATCAGGTATCTCATTTGCGACAAGCGTCGGCATTCCAATCCCGAGATTCACATTCATGCCGTCCCTGATTTCTTGTACAGCCCGTTTGACCATTCGTTTTCTCGCTTCCTTCACTTGGCCTCACCCTTTCCCGATGCTTGCTGAACTGTTCGTTTTTCAATCCGTTTTTCTTGGCTCGCGCCAAGCACAACATGCTGTACGTAAATTCCCGGCGTATGGATGTGATCTGGATCGAGCTCTCCTGCTTCCACGATTTCTTCCGCCTCGGCAATCGTGATCTTGCCTGCCATGGCGGCAATGGGATTGAAATTTCTCGCCGTTTTCCTAAAAACCAAATTGCCCATGGTGTCCGCTTTCCACACTTTGACGATCGCCACATCGCCGGTAATGCCTCGCTCAAGCACATAAGTCCGGCCGCCGAATGTTTTATGTTCTTTTCCCTCGGCTATGGAGGTGCCGACGCCTGTCGCCGTATAAAATCCTGGTATGCCTGCACCGCCTGCACGAATTCTCTCAGCGAGCGTTCCTTGGGGAACAAGCTCGACCTCAAGCTCTCCGCTTAAAAACTGCCGCTCAAAAATTTTATTTTCACCGACATAGGAAGCGATCATTTTCTTGATTTGCTTGTTAGCCAGAAGCAAACCCAGCCCCCAGTCATCGATTCCGCAGTTATTGCTGACAACGGTTAAATCCTTTACTCCCTGATCTCTTATAGACAAAATGAGCTGTTCAGGGATGCCGCACAGCCCAAACCCTCCCGCGATCAGCGTATCCCCATCATGAATCAATTTCGCAGCTTCCTTGCTTGATGACAGCACTTTTCCCATATTGATGCCCCTTTCGTTTTCTTCTACACTAGACCAGTCAGGCTGTAAATCGCGATCACAGCAAATACGGCAGCCGTTTTAATGAGCGTGATCGCAAAAATATCGCGATAGGATTGCCGGTGGGTCAAACCCGTCACGGCCAGAAGCGTGATAACGGCGCCATTATGCGGCAGTGTATCCATCCCGCCTGATGCCATTGAAATGACCCGATGCATCACCTCTGGCGGAATATTGTAAGCCTGAATCGCCTGTAAGTATTGTTCTGACATCGCGCTTAATGCAATGCCCATTCCTCCTGAAGCCGAGCCGGTGATTCCCGCCAGCGCAGTTGTCGTAACGGCGCCATTTACAAGCGGATCGGTAAAAGTATGTGAAATTCCGCTGCTCAGCTTATGAAACCCCGGCAGCGCGGCGATAATGCCGCCGAACCCGTACTCGGCACCCGTATTCATAGATGCCAGCAAGGCGCCGCCAATCCCTTCATTCAGCCCTTCCTTCAATTGGGCAAACACACTTCTCCAATCAAATAAAATTGTTGTGATGATGCCAATCACTAAAGCAATCTCCACCGACCAAATAGCAGCCGCTGAAGAAATATCAAGCCTGCCGAACTCCTTTAATCCTATGGAAGAAAAATCAAATCCATTCGGATACCACTTTGGCAGGTAAATGGTGAAATATTTATTCACTGCACCGACGAGAATAAGCGGGACAAAGGCAAGCGCGTGCCGAATCGGGCTTTTGTCCGGTTCAGCCGCGGACTCAATCGATTCAGGAGCAGCATTCTGCGTATCAAAACCGCCATAGCCTTCGCCAGATGCCTGCGCTTTTTTCCGCCTTGATTCCAAATAGAGCATCCCAGCTGCCAGCACAATCACTGCGCCCATCAAGCCCAGCCAAGGGGCGGCATAAATGTCTGTTTTGAAAAACGACGTCGGGATGACATTTTGGATTTGCGGCGTTCCCGGAAGCGCGTCCATCGTAAACGTAAAAGCCCCTAAAGCAATCGTTCCCGGGATGAGGCGTTTGGGTATGTTTGCTTCTTGGAACATGTTTTTCGCAAAAGGATATACGGCAAATACGACAACAAACAGGCTGACACCGCTGTACGTCAAGACAGCACCCATCAACACAATGGCAAGTATCGCTCTTTTTGCCCCGACAAGCCGGACAATTGTTTTCGCGATTGATGCCGCAAGCCCTGCCATTTCAACGACCTTTCCAAAAATGGCACCGAGCAAAAACACTGGGAAATACAGTTTAATAAAACCCGCCATCTTCTCCATAAAAATTGATGAAAAAAAAGGAAGCACATGGCTTGGATCTGTCAGCAGCACCGCGAATAACGCGCAAATCGGCGCAAACAATATGACAGAAAATCCCCGATACGCCGTAAACATCAGCAAACCTAACGCCAATAGAATGATGATCAGTTCCACACACACATCCCCCGTTTCCGCGAACTAGAAAGCGTTTACAAAAAACCTGTCCGCATCGGCTGTTTCCGTCCCCTTTCCATATGTACGAGAAGCGTGGGCCAACTATTCCGATTAAAAAAGGAAAGCTCCTTTTTTCGGAGCTTTCCTCTGCTATTCATTTCATTCCTATTAGGATATCAACATCAACCGTAATATCGGCTGATTTCATCTCTTTCAGCAGGCTGATTCGATCTTTCGGCGCCGACCAGGCAAGCGGCGTCATCTTGAGAAGCCAGTGGATCGCCTGCTGGTCAAGCGTTTTAACATAGCGCAGCCTGACAGGACGGCTGTGTGCAGCATTTGCTGTAAAACGCTCAACAGCTGCCGCATTGGAATACGTGCGCCTTGGTGAATCAGCATATAAAAATTGCCTTAATTCTATTAAATAATCGCTTCGCGGCACTACTTTTACGAGCATGCCATCATTCTTCAGCAGTCTATGAAACTCTGCATAATTGGACGGCGAAAAAATAGACAGAACAATATCAAATTGGCGATCATGAAAAGGAGCACGCGCCACATCGGCAACAGCCCACATCTGATCTTTGAATGCCTTAGAAGCTTTTAAGATCCCATCTTTCGAAAGATCTATGCCGGTTCCTATCGCTGCTTTCCCTGCATAATCAAACCCGCAAAGCGCATTCAAATGAGAACCCTCACCGCAACCGCTGTCCAGGATGGTGAATGCCTCATGACCAGATGTGGGATGACTGATGAGTTCTGCAATCGCATCATGGAGCGGGTCAAAAAAACCACATTCTCCAATCAGCCTGCTCCTCGCTTCAAAAAGCTCAGCACCGTAACTGGTTTTGACCGGCTTCGTCAGAAAGTTCACGTAGCCGTGCCGAGATAGATCAAATGTATGTCCTCGTTCTGTACAAATCAAGCTTTTCCCTGATGCCGCATCCATAGAAGAAACGCAGAGCGGGCATCGAAACATGCTGAAATCAACTGTTCGCTTCATGATAAAAACACCTCATTCATTCATTTTTAGATAAATGAAAAAGGCATAGACAAATAAACCTAGGCCTATCTCAAAAATTGGCCAGGTCTGGCAGTTTGTCTACACCTGTCATTATCTATAACGAATGAATTGGATAATCATGAAAAAAACTCCCTTTCTGCTGTATGGGTTTCCCCGTTTCCATCATACAACAAATATCCAGGAGCTGGAACCTTATAGTGAAGAAAAATCAGTACTGACATGCTGGTATCCCGCCAACATCATATCAGCATAGCAATCCAGCATGTTTTTCCTTTATTTTCTCATTTTAGAATATAAATTTTATTATTGTGAAAATAGTTAAAAAGGTTGATTTTCAAAAAGTGAAAGGATAAAATACTGCTATCATCTTAGAAAAAAGACATTCTTGTATATGATCAGTAATATGGTCTGATTGTTTCTACCTAGTAACCGTAAAAAACTAGACTACAAGAAAGTTTGAATAAATTTGAACGAGTTGAAAAGGACAAGTTCTTTTCTGTTTGCTCTTATTTTTCACACTTTCTGCACTTCCAGAATTTGTGAAGGATAAGAGCTTTTTTTGTTTCCATAATAACCCTCATAGGAGTTGCTATCATGTACTTTTTACTAAACCTTGTCGGTCTCATTGTGATTATGGCAGTTGTATTCCTATGTTCTCCGCAGAAAAAGAAAATCAAGTGGCGCCCGATCATGACGTTAATTGTTCTGGAATTGCTGATTACTTGGTTTATGCTGGGAACAAAAGTCGGAAGCTGGGCCATCGGTAAAATCGGTGATTTCTTCACTTGGCTGATTGCTTGCGCCAGTGACGGTATCGCGTTTGCCTTTCCGTCAGTGATGGCGAATGAAACAGTAGACTTTTTCTTTAGTGCGCTTCTTCCAATTATCTTTATCGTCACATTCTTTGATATTTTAACGTATTTCGGCATTTTGCCTTGGCTGATTGATAAAATCGGATGGGTGATTTCAAAGGCTTCCCGCTTGCCGAAATTAGAAAGCTTTTTCTCTATTCAAATGATGTTTCTGGGAAATACCGAAGCACTTGCGGTTATCCGCCAGCAGCTAACGGTTTTAAGCAACAACCGCCTGCTCACATTCGGCTTAATGAGCATGAGCAGCATCAGCGGCTCCATTATCGGATCTTATCTTTCAATGGTGCCTGCGACATACGTGTTTACAGCCATTCCTTTGAACTGCTTAAACGCGCTGATTATCGCAAACCTGCTGAATCCTGTTCACGTGCCGGAGGATGAAGATATCATCTATACACCGCCTAAAGAAGAGAAGAAAGACTTTTTCTCTACGATTTCTAACAGTATGCTTGTCGGCATGAACATGGTTATCGTTATTTTGGCAATGGTGATCGGATATGTCGCATTAACGTCAGCAGTTAATGGCATTCTTGGCGTTTTCGTACACGGCCTGACCATCCAGACGATTTTTGCTTATCTGTTCAGTCCGTTCGCATTCCTGCTTGGATTGCCAGTGCACGATGCGATGTATGTTGCTCAGCTGATGGGCATGAAATTAGCAACGAACGAGTTTGTTGCGATGCTTGACTTGAAAAACAATCTCAAATCCCTTCCGCCTCACACCGTTGCGGTGGCGACGACATTCCTGACATCCTTTGCAAACTTCAGTACTGTCGGCATGATTTACGGCACGTACAATTCGATCCTTGACGGAGAAAAGTCAACGGTCATCGGGAGAAACGTGTGGAAACTGCTCGTCAGCGGAATTGCGGTATCTTTATTAAGTGCTGCGATTGTCGGCCTGTTTGTGTGGTAGAAACATTGAGCCATATCCCTTTTCGGATATGGCTCTTTTGATTATTGATAAATAGAGGCTGGAACCTGCACATCCCGGATTCCCGCTGCATAAGGCCCCAAGTCATACTGGCCAAAGACGATGGCGATCCCGTTTGCCGTAAAGTAAAACATTGTGTCTTTGTTTAGGGTTATATCCTCTTTCTTAACATCAGGGAAAAACAGCTCATCGTGTTTTTTGATATAGCTATATAGATAATCTCTCGTTTTGCTGACTTTTGTTTTGGTGTTCAGAATCTGATCCAGCGTCACCCGCTTTTGTGTTTTCAAGTCATAGTTGAAGGACTGGACAGACGTTAAACCGTGGGCGCCGCCTGAATAGATATAATTGAGTGTTTGAATGCTGAGCTTGCCTGCCGCATTGTATTTGACGCTGAAGGATGTTTGATATTCCGTTTTAAAGCCCTGCTGTTCGCCTGCTTTTTTGTTTTTCAGGTATTCCTGATACGATTGTTCAATGTAGGCTTTCAGCTCTTGATTGATTTTCTTTTCAAACGCGGCATTCCCGACGTGATGCACTTGTGGATACGTTAACTCCTTGATCTTTTTGTACGTATGGGTGCTGACAGTCGGTGTTTTCGCTTGAACTGCTTTTAAAGATGGGGCCGCATATGCAACTACGGAAAAAAGCAAGACTGCAATCCCCGCGGCTTTCAGCATTTTATTCCATTTCATACAATCTCCTCCTTTGATGTCGTTGTTTATCATTCCCTTATTTAAGCAATACACACTTTTATAGACTGATTAAATCGAAAGAAGTTTCTAGGTCTAACAGCATGATTTTCCCAATAAAAAAAGAGACACAGGATGTCTCTTTTTTTACTGTTTGCGCCCAGAAATCGCTTCATGAACGGCTTGTGCCAAATCTGTATTTCCGAACATCTCTAATACCGCAATGACAGTCTGGTCCGGAATGTGCTCTGCTTCGTGTTTTGGCACGACCAGATCGTCCATGGTTTTTTTCAAGCTTTCATTCAGCTTTTGCTGCGGATACGCTTTGGCGTACATCTCCACCGGGTCAAGGTCATGGTTCACGCACCATTGGGCAAACACCAAAATCATCATATTTTCATCGCGTTCGTAAGCTTCAGCGAGCTGTTTTTCGTTCATTTGCCATGCTCCTTATGAAAAGTATCTTCCTTAAAGATACAGGAGCCGATCAAATTCGTCTATCCCAATGGCGATGAGCAGCAACCGCATCGATAAATGCCTTGCTGAAAGCGGTGTAGTCAGGTTCTTCTTCAGCCGTTACGATGCCTGGTCCCTCTGTTGTCCCGACAGAGGATTGAAGAAGGTCAATTCCTTCATTTGCCGCACCGATCGCCTTGTAGTGATTGTAAGCTTCTCTGATAAACGCCATCGCTTGTTTGTTGTCTTTTAACTCCGGCCCTCCTGCGGCATAGACGGCATCATACAGAACAGAATCAACCGTCAGGAACGTGCCGCTGGCCTCAAGCTGCTGTCCGCTGCCGCTTGTCATATACCCCAGATTTTGACTGATGATATCCACTGTGATTCCTTCTTGCTTTAAGGCTTCCAGCACTGTTTGCAGTTCTTTTTCATAAAATCCGTTTCCGGCGAGTACAGCGACTTTTCTGGTTGACGCGGTTTTCACTGTACGGGCTTGGCTTAACGCAGGCGAAGTAAGGATTTCTTTAGATGCTTTACGCTTCGCGGGCGTCGCCACGCCTACTCCTTTGGCGATTTCTTCCGCTAAATCTGCATCGACATTGCTGAAGACATCAACGACCTGCCGCTGTACGTCCTTGCTTTTGACCTTCCCGACCTCGAAGCAGAAAGCAGAAATGATGTGCTGTTTCTCCACAGGAGACATGCTGTTCCAGAAAAGCTTCGCCTGTGAGTAATAATCGTTGAAGCTGTCGCTACGCTGGCGGATTTTTTTGCCCTCGACTTTTTCCTGATAGTGGACGTAGCCGCCTTCTTCAGCTGTCGCAGGCGACGGATCATTGTTTTGCAGTGAGTTTTTATGATAAGCGACAGGCCCCTTATTGATCGTCATCCGATGATAGCCGTCGTATTGATTGTTATGGAATGGACATACAGGCCGGTTAATCGGTATCTCATGGAAGTTCGGACCGCCAAGACGGATGAGCTGTGTGTCTGTATAAGAGAAAAGCCGTCCCTGCAGGAGCGGGTCATTTGTAAAGTCGATGCCCGGCACGACATTACCCGGGTGGAATGCGACTTGTTCTGTTTCCGCAAACACATTATCCTGGTTGCGGTTCAGCGTCATTTTCCCAATGATTTTCACCGGCACAAGCTCTTCCGGCCACAGCTTAGTCGGGTCAAGAATATCAAAATCAAACTTGAATTCATCTTCCTCATCAATCATCTGCACGCCGAGCTCGTATTCAACCTTGCCGCCGTTTTCAATTGTTTCCCACAGGTCACGGCGATGGAAATCCGGATCTTTCCCGGCAATTTTCTGCGCTTCATCCCATACGAGAGAATGCACACCGAGCACCGGCTTCCAGTGAAATTTCACGAAACGTGCCTTTCCTTGTTCATTGACAAAACGGAACGTGTGAACGCCGAAGCCTTCCATCATTCTGTAGCTGCGCGGGATGCCTCTGTCCGACATCGTCCACATTACCATGTGAGCCGACTCAGGGTTATTGGCGACAAAATCCCAAAACGTATCGTGAGCGGTCGCGGCCTGAGGCATTTCATTGTGTGGCTCAGGCTTAAACGCGTGAACCAAATCCGGGAATTTGATCGCATCCTGAATGAAAAACACCGGAATGTTATTTCCCACAAGGTCATAGTTTCCTTCTTCAGTATAAAATTTAGTCGCAAAGCCTCTGGCATCCCGCACCGTGTCTGCGGAGCCTTTAGAACCCGCAACCGTAGAGAAACGGACAAATACCGGTGTCTTCACCGAAGGGTCCTGAAGAAATTTGGCCCGTGTGTACTCGGTCATCGGCTCGTAAACCTGAAAAAAGCCATGCACGCCAAATCCGCGCGCATGCACAACGCGCTCCGGAATCCTCTCATGGTCAAAGTGCGTCATTTTCTCCCGGAAGTGAAAATCCTCCATCAGCGTCGGGCCGCGAACCCCGGCTTTTAACGAATGCTCATCCTCTGACACCCGCAAGCCTTGGTTTGTCGTCATTTTCTTCCCGCTGTTATCGGCCCTGTACTGCTCAAGCTGCTCGTCCTTTGAGTGTTCATTTACACGTTTGTTTTGGTCATCACTCATGTCTCTTCCCCCTTTTTAAAACGAAACATTCTACAGCATATTTACCCGTGGCGTTCTTCATATAAACTGCTAATCCGCTCATTAGGATTTTTGGTCTACATATAAATATGCGGTCATACACATTTGAAATAAGCCTTCTTCACAGAAAGAAAGGATGGAAGCGCTTACCAAAATAGCTGTTGAATAGGGGAGGTCATATCATGCTTGCCATACTCGGTTTTGTGATGATGATTGTCTTTATGTACCTTATTATGTCTAACCGGCTTTCCGCTCTTATTGCTTTGATTGTCGTTCCTATTGTGTTCGCCCTGATCAGCGGATTTGGCAAAGATCTCGGCGAGATGATGATTCAGGGCGTTACAGACCTCGCCCCTACCGGTATCATGCTGTTATTCGCCATCCTGTATTTCGGCATTATGATTGACTCAGGTCTGTTTGATCCTCTCATTGCCAAAATCTTATCGTTTGTCAAAGGAGACCCGTTAAAAATCGCCGTAGGCACAGCGGTTCTGACAATGACCATTTCGCTGGACGGAGATGGGACAACAACCTATATGATTACCATTGCAGCGATGCTGCCTCTTTACAAACGGCTCGGCATGAACCGTTTGGTGTTAGCGGGAATAGCAATGCTCGGTTCGGGGGTTATGAATATTATCCCGTGGGGCGGGCCGACAGCGAGGGTTTTGGCTTCCTTAAAATTGGACACGTCAGAAGTCTTCACGCCGCTGATTCCCGCTATGATCGCCGGCATTCTCTGGGTGATCGCCGTTGCTTATATCCTTGGAAAGAAAGAGCGGAAGCGGCTCGGCGTCATTTCGATTGATCACGCACCGTCTTCCGATCCGGAGGCCGCACCGCTCAAGCGTCCCGCTCTTCAATGGTTTAACCTGCTGCTGACTGTCGTCCTGATGGCCGCACTGATCACCAGCCTGCTGCCGCTCCCTGTTCTTTTTATGACTGCGTTCGCCGTCGCCTTGATGGTCAACTATCCAAATGTCAAAGAACAGCAGAAACGTATCTCGGCGCATGCGGGTAATGCGTTAAACGTTGTCTCAATGGTGTTTGCTGCGGGCATATTCACAGGCATTCTCTCCGGCACAAAAATGGTGGATGCCATGGCGCATTCTCTCGTTTCACTTATCCCTGACGCCATGGGTCCGCACCTGCCGTTGATCACTGCGATCGTCAGCATGCCCTTCACCTTTTTCATGTCGAATGACGCCTTTTACTTCGGTGTCCTTCCCATCATCGCCGAAGCCGCTTCCGCTTACGGAATAGACGCCGCTGAAATCGGAAGGGCCTCCTTGCTGGGGCAGCCTGTTCATCTGCTCAGCCCGCTTGTGCCTTCCACCTATCTATTGGTAGGAATGGCAGGCGTCAGCTTTGGAGACCATCAAAAATTCACTATTAAATGGGCCGTGGGAACAACGATTGTGATGACGATTGCCGCACTTTTGATTGGGATTATTTCTTTCTAAATGTATGAGCTTGATCGTAGCATTGAGTGAGTACGTGATTTACAGAGGGGAGAAGATCAAATAGGATATTATGAGTAAATAGAAGATTCATGCCAACAACTCCTCATTACAATGATAAGAGCCTGCTATATTGCAGCAGGCTCTTTCACATTTGGCATTATTTTTTTGTATAGCGCACCCAGTCATAATGAGCGTATAGCGGATTTACACCGTTGTAGGAGCCAAGCCATTCATCGACACCCGTGCCATTCCACAAGTTCATCATGATCTTTCCAGGTGTTGTCGGAATTTGGTTTGTTGCAGTATGTTTTAATTGCCCATCGACATACCATTTAATAGAGTTTGGCTGCCAATCGAATGCATACGTATGATAGGCATTGGCTGCATCAAACCCGAGATCAACAATCTTCTCATGGTTTCCTGCACCATTTGTATAATAGTTAAATTGAACCTTTGTTGTGTCTTTTCCTAAAAATTCGATATCAATCTCATCCCAAGGAGTTCCATCTGTTGGACCTGTGTAAGTGAAGAACGATGAAACGATCCCTGTGTTTTTAGCTGGTTTCATTCTGACTTCATAAAGTCCATAGCCATATGTTTGAACAGAACGGTTTTCCCCGCAGTCAAACTTGTTATAAGATGGGCTTGTTAGCGCTAAACGCATTTCACCCAATGACGTCATTGATACGTTATTAGCCCGCCAAGTGCAGTTGAACATATTTCCATTCGAATAACCATCTGCTTTTTGCCAAAAACCGGAGTTATAGCCGTTAAAAGGGTCAAAAAACGATCCACCTGTTTGAGCCGAGGCAGTAGAAGTGACTGCAAACAAACTCATAAACAATCCAGTGACTAGAAGCAACAACACTCGTTTCAGATAAGGCATATTGGCATTCCCCTTTCATTGAAAGCGTTTTCTATGTTGATCTTACATGATTCTTTTAAAAGGGAACATCGGTCAAAATAATGATAATACCGAACCTTACTTACTTGAATCCTGTAACTATCATCACCCTCCCCCTGAAAAAAATAAAAACCTAAATTACCATCAGCACAGACAGAGATGATCCGCACTCATTGTAATTTAGGTTTTGCCTGCTTTATCAGTAACAATCCTACCATCATCATATGGAAATGTAAGAAAAAAACGAACACACGAAAATAAAAATGTCAGCGCTCTCATTATGCTTGTTTAACTACCCTTTCTATGTGAATGGTTAAATACAGCAGCTCGTCACTTGTGAGCTTGTGCTCATACTCCCGCTCAATGTAGGTTTGGATTTTCTTCGTGCATTCATACGCGCGATGATACTTTTCTTTCACTGTATCCAGCAAAAAATCGTCCTGGCTTTCCATGTGAGTGCCGTTAAAAAGACGCTGCGCGAAAAACTTTAAGTGGGTGACGAACCGATAATAGTGAAGCGATTCTTCGTTTAATTCAATCTTAAAATGGTATTTTACAATACTCAAAATCTCTTGCATGACTTTTGTAATGTTGATGATATTGGGCATCTCTTCATTCAGCTCGGCATTTACAATATGCAGAGCAATAAAGCCTGCTTCATCCTCTGGCAGAGACACACCAGTCTTATTTTTTACCATGATTAACGCTTCTTTGCCGATCGCAAATTCGTCTTTGTACAGCCGTTTTGTTTCCCACAGCAAGGCGTTTTTGATATCAAGCCCTTTCTGGTTGCGCTGGATGGCAAAGTTAATATGGTCGGTCAGCGACACATAGATGCTGTCGTTGAGCTTTTTGCCGAGCTGTAATTTTGCGTAGCTGATAATCTCTTCGGATACCTCCATACACTCGATCGGTATATCATACAAAAGGGTTTTGAACTTTTCTGATACATCCTTGTTATCGAGCGTGAACACTTTCTCAATGCGGGCTTCATCGACATCATCGCCGGACTTTTTCTGAAACGCGAGCCCCCTGCCCATTACGACCAATTCTTTCCCCTGTTCATTGACCACGCTGATCACATTATTATTGATCACCTTCGCAATTTTCATGACATGTCCCTCCAATCAACTAAGAACAGACTATATCTTGATTGTACATTCTTTTTGTACTAGGTCAATATCATCAGGGAAAGACGGAAGCTGGTCAGTACAATTCACTCCGTACCTGCTGTCCGGGCTGTTTTTGAAGCAGCGCCTCCAGATGGCGTTCAAATGTTGCCTTGTCAGCTTTCTGCTTTTTGACAATGCTGTTCATGATTTTGATGCTTTCGGCGCTGTATTGTGTATATTGTTTTTTCAGCTGATCCAGCTGCTGTCTTGTCTTCTTCGCGTTTTTCGGTGTGACTTGGCCGATGAGTTTGATCATACTGTCTGCGGTCTCAAAAAAAGCAGCTCTATTTTCTGTCAGCTGCTGAATTTCGATGCGGCTCATGTCTTGATTACGCGTTTTTTGTAGCAAGGCGACCGCCTCGCTGTTTTGATTTTTGAGTGATTTGTTCTCAAGCTTAATCGATTCGAGATTCTCCTTCGCAATGTCTGCTTCTTCTTCAGTCATGCTGCTTCTCACGAAGTATTCTGGATTGCCGATCCCATAATCAAATGCTTCGCTCACTTGTATCATGGAACTGAACACAATGGCCAGCTGCCTGTCGCTTGCGAGGGCTTGGAAATCCTGCTTTTTCTTACTGTTCATCGGTTTGGCTGCGGTTTGTTTTACTGTCTTTTGATCACAGTCTGCGAACATCTGAGCCTCACCTTCACTTTCGCATGCGCTCATCACAAGAACTGTGACCAGCAGGCTTATACACAAGCCTATTTGCCTCATGCTCTGTCTCCTCTCTGCTGAATCCCTTCTGGAAAATACCATAAAATATAGTTAAATGGTACCAGATGCACCTAACCCCAGCAATAAATCAAAAGTATGATTTGAAGCGAAAAAACATAAATATTTTGTAAAAATTGACGTGCATTCCATTCTTTTCAGGCCCATTTCTCGTACAATAGAAGTATCGTTACCGGAGAGGGGCTCTGATGATGAAACGATTTACGAAACAAGAAAACAGCTGGGTATTATATGACTGGGCAAATTCTGCTTACTCAATTGTCGTGACCACCGCGGTATTTCCGTTATTTTATAAATCAGCAGCTGCGGAAAGCGGTGTCAGCGCCGCTCAATCGACTGCCTATCTGGGCTATACCATTGCGATTTCAACGTTTATTCTTGCGATGCTCGGCCCTATTTTAGGCACAATCGCCGACTATGAAGGGTGCAAGAAAAAGTTCTTCGGTTTCTTTGTGTCAGCCGGTGTCGCCAGCACCGCGATGCTCGCCTTTATCCCAAGTGAGCATTGGCTGCTATTGCTGCTGTTTTATACGATATCGGCTATCGGTTTTTCCGGCGCCAATGTGTTTTATGATGCCTTTCTCGTGGACGTCACGCCTGAGAAGCGGATGAATCTCGTCTCGGCACGGGGTTTTGGCTTAGGATACATTGGCAGCACGATTCCATTTATCATCAGTATTGCTGTCATCCTGCTCGCACAAGCAGAGACTATTCCAGTGTCTGTATCGGCAGCAAGCCAGCTGTCCTTTTTCATAACGGCTGCCTGGTGGGGGCTGTTCACTATCCCAATGATTAAACATGTCCATCAACGCTATTACATCAAAAGAGAACCTCATATTGTCATCAACAGCTTTAAGCGGCTCGGCCAGACGATGAAACGGATCAGGCAATACCGGGCACTTTTCCTCTTTTTGCTCGCTTATTTCTTTTATATCGACGGAGTCGGCACGATTATTACGATGTCGACATCCTATGGATCAGATTTAGGGATCGGTTCCTCAAGCCTCCTGATCATCCTATTTGTCACCCAGGTGGTCGCTGCGCCGTTTTCGATTATATACGGAAAACTGGCAGAACGCTTCACGGGGAAGACCATGCTGTACGTCGGGATCGTCATTTATATGATCGTTTGCGTGTATGCCTATTTTATGGAGACAACGCTTGATTTCTGGATACTGGCTATGCTTGTCGCCACCTCGCAGGGCGGTATTCAAGCCCTCAGCCGTTCCTATTTCGCCAAGCTTGTGCCAAAGCGCCACGCTAATGAATTCTTCGGTTTTTACAACATTTTTGGAAAATTCGCCTCAATTATGGGGCCGCTGCTCATTGCCGTGACCGCCCAGCTGACCGGGAAATCCTCAACTGCGGTGTTCAGTCTGATCATTTTGTTTGTAATTGGCATTGTGATTCTTGCCTTTGTTCCGGAGGAGACCAGCACCGATGTCAGCCAGCAGCAAAATGACCTGCCCCTTTAACTGGGAGCAGGTCATTCATCATTTATTCGCTTTATTCACCTTCAGCTTTTTCCCTTTGACGGTTGTGTTCTTCATCACTTTGAGAACATGAGGGCCTTTACCATTTAAAATCTCAACGTATGAGGCGTTATCCATGATCGTGATGATGCCGATGTCGTCAGCTGACACACCGTCTATTTTGGCAATCGTTCCTACAAAATCAACGGCTCTGATTTTCTTTTTCTTTCCGCCGTTAAAATACAGCTTCATAATGTCTTTATTCAGCTCTTCGCTTTTGTCCTTTTTGCTTTCCGGACGGTCATTCATTTTAGCTAGAAATTCTGGTTTCTTCCTTGCCACTTCCTCTTGAGAAGGTGCTTCTATTTTTTGGATTTCAAATCCGATATATTCTTCAATGTCGGCTAAAAACCGTTTTTCGAAGGCCGTGACAAACGAAATGGCCTTTCCTTTGTTCCCTGCGCGTCCCGTTCGGCCCGTGCGGTGGACATAGCTTTCCTTTTCAAGCGGCAGATCATAGTTGATGACAAGGGAGATATTTTCAATATCAATCCCGCGCGCGGCGACATCCGTCGCGACTAAGTAACGGTACTCGCCACGTTTAAATTCATTCATGACGTCGAATCGGTCTTCCTGAATCATTCCGCCGTGAATTTTATCGCATGGATATCCTAAGTCATCCAATTCATCGGTCAGCTGATTGACGTGCTCCTTCGTTCGGCAGAAAATGATGCAGCTGTCGGGATTCTCCGTCATCAGCACATCTTTCAGCAATGATAACTTATTCTCTTCTCTTACTTGAATCACCGCATGTTGAATATTTCTTGTGGTAAGCCCGGCCGCTTTGATTTCGATATGCTCGGGGTTCTGCATATATTGACGGCTCAGCTTCTCGATATCCTGCGGAAGCGTCGCCGAAAACAGCATCGTCGTGCGCTCAGTCGGAAGATGCTTGATAATCGCCTCCACCTGCTCAATGAAGCCCATATTCAGCATCTCATCCGCTTCATCAATGACCAAATAAGAGAGACGATCCAACGGCAGCGTGCCTTTTTCGATATGATCCAGAACACGTCCCGGCGTACCGACAACAATGTGGCTTTTTTGCTTAAGCTCAGCTTTTTGTTTATCAAAGGAGGATTTTCCAAATACGGCTGTCGCTTTGATCCGTTTAAATCGTCCGATGTTCGTGATATCTTCCTTTACTTGCACCGCAAGCTCACGGGTTGGAGTTAAAATAAGCGCCTGCGGCTTGTTTTCATCCCAATCCGCCAGCTCACAGAGAGGAATTCCGAACGAAGCTGTTTTCCCGCTTCCCGTCTGTGATTTGACGACAAGATCCTTTCGTTCAAGGGCAGCGGGGATCACGCTCTGCTGCACCTTGGTCGGTTCTGTATATTCTAGTCCTTCCAGTGCTCGTAAAATGTCATGACTGATTTGATAGTTTTTAAAATGACTCATGTATAAACTCCTGTCTCTTGCAGATGTTCTCATTATACTCTAATTGACGAAGGCATATGTGTTTTGTCGAAAATATGACGTGTTAAAAGCCATCGATTCCCTGGCGTTTTAGCTCCTGAACAGCCAATCGCGCCAGTGCGTCGGCCCCCGCGCGATTCGGATGCAGCGTATCTCCATCCATATAAAGCCCGAGTGTTTTTTCCGGACCGATCGATGTAAAGTATGCCGAGCTGAGGACATTTAAGTCAATGAGATGTGTTTTTTCCTCTTCGGCCAAAGCTAAAATAGAGGCCCTGTACCATCTGTTTACAGACGAATGGATGCCTTCAGAAGTAAAATCGGTCGCCCGGCCATGAGGCGTTGATAGGATGACGTCGGCTCCTTTCGCTTTCACCTGACGAATCATATCACGCATCATCTCTTTAAACTCCGCTTCAGATTCATTATGCTTTGGATTTGTGTCATTAATGCCGAGCTGCAACATAAAATAATCTCCCGGCTTGATGTACTTCAGGATCGCCTCAAGCTGTCCATCATTTCTGAATCCTCTCGCGATCTGCCCGCCGGACGCCATGTTTCTCACTTGAAAGGTATGTTTATCGATATAGTGAGGCAGCATCTGCCCCCAGCCCGCCTGCTTGCTGCTGTTGAGCGGATAATAATTGCACACCGTCGAGTCGCCGCCGACATAAATGGTTCGGTTCGTCACCGGCTGATCAGACAATTTCTTTATTTTCAAGGCGCTAAGCGTAAAAGCGGTGCCAGCTTTCCCCTCTGTCACCAGCAGATTCAGCTGCCCGTCGGTGACAGGAATTTGGAACGTATCCTCCGCGCCATCCCCTGTCATATTAATGACCTGAAACACGCCCTCCGCCGCCACACTGGCCCTTGCCGTATTGCCAAGCGTCACCTTCACCTCATAAAGGCCATTCGGGAGATCCACATTAAACGTGTTATTGCTTTTCGTCCCATACGCTAAAAACTGAACCGCATCACTCTTCACACCAGTCCCGGATGCCGCCACATCCCTCATATTCTCCGGTGTTTGAAAACCGTAGCCCTTTGACCGATCATACCGATCAGACGCCCTGACACCAATGTAATCAGGCTCCACTGAACCGCTTCCAAAGTCAAACTGATACACCTTCGGCTCCGCTGCCTTCACCCTCTCATTCCCGCCAAAACACAGCATCAGCATCATCACAAAAACCGCTGCCATCCATTTTTTCATCAAGACTCCCCCTCTATGAAAACGAATACATTAATGCATACTCGGTGATTGTTTCTTTATGATGACTGAATGCAGAAAAAAATGGCGTTGAAAAATAAAATTGATGTGCCATATTTAAAAAGGGGGGTCTCAAGCAAAAAAGGGGAAAATCAGTGTGACTTCTTGTCACACTTGATCACATCCCAACCTCCGCAATAGAAACTCATCTGATCTTCTTGATCATACACATAATAACGGAGTCTTTCCCATTGATCGTCAGTCGGTTCAATCTCCAACTCAACCGCATCGATGGATTCAAGGTCATCCAGCTTTGATGCACTAATGTCTTCAAACCGCAAATGAATGTCACAGGTTTGAGCTGATAGTTTTAATTCAAACACAGGAATTTGAATATAACGATCATCTTCTTTCATATAGAAAGAAAACTCGTTTAATGTAAATGGACCTGTATCCTCATCAGAAAGATGCTTTTTCAATTTCTCGTATTGTGAGATATTCAAATGAATTCCCCCTATTTTTATGTTTCATCTAGATTTCTCACTTTCACTGCTTACCAAATATAATGAGTCTACTTGTTAAGCATCCCCTTTTATAAGCTTTGATTATTTAACAGAAAAAGCTTATTATTATGATCAATTCCTGCAACCTTATCTTTATAGGAAGCTACTTGTGTAAAACATAGACTTTCTCCATTGTTTTCATTTGAAATTTCTTGTTCTACATAATTTTGCATGTCATTTGTCTTGAATGCTTTTTCAATATTATAAGAGTCATCATCACGACTGAAAAGATAAATAGATGATCCATTTTTGATGCATGAACTACACTCTATTCCAACCTCAACTCTTTCTAATGTTTCTCCAAGTAAATTCAATTTTTGTAAATAATCTTCACCCATCGATCTGTAATACAAATAGATGGCATCCTCACTTACAAAAGTAGAATAATATTGGTCAATCACATAAGAACTAACACCGTGGGAATACAATTCATATTTTCCATTTTTAAAAACGAATTTATTAATCCCTCTCGTGCTTATTTCCTGATCCACGCATGAAAATATACCCGTTTCATCATAGCCGACCCATAAATTCTTATTTTGATCTATCATCATTGAATTAATGTACCGCCCCGCATAAAAAGATTGATGGAATCCTTCAATCGGATTCCACAAATATATATTGGGTTCAACGTCTCTAACACTATCCTCGTACTCTTTATCAATCAAAAACAAGAATGAATCATCAACTTTTTGTACATTTATGACTTGTTCGTTTGTTTGTATGCTAAAGCTATTCAAGAATCGTCCATCAGTGTTACCGTAGAGAACAATATGATTTATATATTTAGCACCATAATCGATTTCCTTTTTAGTCAATACAATTATTTCTGATTCAGTCATCGATAGTAATACTGTATCTTCCTCATTTACTTCGACATTCAAATCTCTAAATTTTAGTTCATGCATAGATGACATCCTTTCTATTTTTAAAAGGAAGAAAGAATCATCCCTCTTCCTTTTATTCACTTTTTAATAAGGATAACTCGTTACAACATACCTTCCAGACTTAACAACCTTTACAGTATAAGTATGCCGACCATTCGTTTTTCTTCCAATAGGCTTTTTAAACTTCTTAAAGTGAACTGTTCTACCATCTTTCTGGACGTATGCCGGTCTAGTTCTTGCTGTTGCCTTAGTTGTTCTTCTTAAAGTTTTAGCACTTCTAAACTTGCTTTTTGGTTGCCCATTTGGCATTCGTGCCTTCGACTTAGGACCATGATCTTTTTTGATATGTTTCCAGTTGAAATTTTTACCTGATTTCGCAAACCTATAAACCCTTTTAGCACCCTTAAATATCTTCCCAGGACCAAAATTAGAAGCAGCTGCCCAAGCAGCACCTTTCCATCCTTTACCTGATTTATATGCCTTATATCCATCATAGGCTGCAAATCCGGCATTTACCACAAGCCATACCCAATGCCCGTCCGGATCAACATTCATCACTGGGTTATTATTTCCATAAGCATACCCATTCTGATCCAATGAATCTCCGTCGCTGCCCGGGTCTGGGTCGAGTGATAGGAACACGCCGTTTCTTGGCTCGTAGTAGCGGGCCATGAGGTAGTACAGGCCGGTTTCTTCATCGTATTGGTAGCCTGCGTAGCGGTAGCGGTTGTCTTTTACTTCGTCGCTTGCTTCGGTTTTTGTTGGATTTCCCCATGCGTCGTATTGATACTTGGCAACGGTTTTTCCAGTGCTGTCTGAGATCGCGATGATGTCGCCGTGAGCGTTGTAGTGATAGAAATATTTCTTGCCATTTTCTGTGTAGGATAACAGCTGGCCACTGTCTCCGTACGTGTATGATTTTGTGACGTTGTTGTCCGCGTCTGTTTCATACAAGACGTTCAAGCTGTCTCCGTCGTAGAAGTAGTTCGTGACTTTTCCGTTGACGGTTTTTTGGATTCTGTTTCCTTTTTCGTCATACTTATATGTTGCGAATGGCTTGTCTTCGCCTTTTTTGGTAACGGCGGTCAGGTTATCTTCTGCATCCCACGTATATGTGAATTTGCCGTCGGATGTGCGGTTGCCGTTTTTATCGTAAGAGATGCTTTCATCATTGACTTTTGTCAGCTGGTTCATGATGTTGAAGGAAGCGTTCACCGTTTTGCTTGAGCCGTCTTTTATAGTTGTAACGGTTTTCCGGTTTCCGAATCCATCATATGTGTATTCAATAACAGTACCGTCTTCATGGGTTTCTTTGACAAGCTGATTCAGCTTCCCATACTCATATTGCACCTTGCCGCTTGCTGAGCTGTTTATCGTTGTGCGATTGCCGTTGGCATCATATTCATAGCTTTCCGTCAGAATGCTTCCGCCGTTTTTGTCACCGATATGCAGCGAGCTTACAAGGTTTCTTTCGTCATATGAAAAACTTGTTCCGCCGCCGTTGCCCGTAATAAAGGTTTGGACGTTTCCATTTTCATCATAATCAAATGAATATGAAGATGTACTGTCTTTCATCTCAATCATTTGGTCCAGCTTGTTATACGTAAATTGATTCGTTCCTTTTTGGTCCCCATGAGTCCACGAGAAGGTTTTCAGCTTATCGGAGTCACTAGGGTATGTCCAAGTTTGGCTGCCGCCGCGGTCAGTCAATTCGGTTAAACGGTTTTTGTTGTCAAATGTCCGTTTCTTTGTGGTGTTCTGCTCTTTATTAACGACCGACGTTTCATTTCCATTTTTGTCATACGTGAAATTGTACTTTTCTGTACCGTTATACGACTTTGATTTCACCCGGTCTGTTCCATCATAAGAAAGAGATACTTCGTTGCCATTCGGTGAAATGGTTTTGGTCAGGTTGCTGTTGGCATCATATTCGCTTGCTAACACATTGCCGAGAGGGTCAGTTGTTTTGACAAGCTTGCCCATCACATCATATTCGTATTTATAGGTTTGATCTGCCCCCGCCCGGATGGTTTTGCTTATCTCATTGCCTTCCTTATCATAGCTGTGAAGGATAGACGTACCGTTGGAGAGCGTCATGTTTGTCAGTTGGTCTGCCTGATCATACGTATAGGTTGTTTTTTCACCTTTTGCATCCGTTTCAGACGTTTTCTTACCAGTTTCATCGTAATCAGTTGAAGTAGAGTATCCTAGTTCATCTTCTTCCTTAGTCACATAGTTACCATTACTGTCATACGTGCTTTTTGTTAGAAGGCTTCCTTCAATCAAACGGATATCATCAAACCACGCGGTTCCTGTTGCACTCTTTTGGAACAGTATGCTGATATCGACTTTATTGATCGGCTTTGTTTTTGGTATAACCACAGCTGCGCGGTTCCATTCCTGTGTTCCAGAAGGGAATTTCGCATTGTATACGCCTGTGCTGCCGTCCGCGTAAGTGACATTAGCCTGCAGAGAATAGTCTTTTTCATCTGTGAACTTGACACTGCTTGCTTTCGACATGCCTGTCAGTGTGAGATAAACCGGTTTGTCATTTGCGCTTTGCCCTAAGACAACGGTTTGTTTTGTTACTGATCCAGCTTGGGACGCACTGGTCCGGGCAACTTTTAATGATACTTCATCATTAAAGCCTTCTTCAGAATCAACGGATGCCCCGCTTACATTCCAGTTTTCCGTTGCTGATGTGAAGCTGCTGTTTTGAACTGGGTTATAGCTCGATGATACTTCGCCTTTTTCCAGCTGGACTTCATCGAACCATGCTTTTCCTTTACCATCTTTATCTTTATGATCGACTTCCATATACACAACAGCTTTTCCTGCATTCGCTGGAGTCGTAAAAGTGATTTGCCGTTTTGTCCAGTCATTTTTTCCGGCTAATGCACTGTATTCATTGTGAATCCACTGTATTCGTTTTTGATCTTTGTCTCGCAAATCAATGTTAAAGTAGGCTCTTGATTTCGCTAGATCTGTTTTGATTTTCCCGCTTAATGTATAGGTTGTATTCGGCTCCAGCTCAACTGTTTGTGTTGCTGACGAATACCCATGATCTGTTCCGGCAGACGTTGATTGGCTCAAGACTTCCAATGCCTTTGATCCGGAAAGAACCCCGCTTTTATCGGTGATAATTGAGATTTTGCCGCTGTCTTTAGAAGCAGTCAGATTCCAGCCGGATTTTTGTGCTTCAAAGCTTCCATCTTTCAAAATATTAGTTGAAGCTGATAAATCTTTGCTGGATTGAATCTGATTTCCGTATTTATCATAAACAGCTGCTGACGATGATTTTCCGCTCTGATCAGTTTCGGATACAGCATCCAGTCCGTCATAAGCAATATCCGTGACATTGCCCTCGGTATCCTTCATTTTTGTGACATCGTTGTTTTTGTTGTATTCGTATGTCTCAGTTCCATATGCGTCTTTAACAGACGTAACGTTGCCATCTTTGTCATATTGATAGCTTTCCGTTGCTTTTCCGGTGCCGACGTCGTTTGGATCGACATCTTCTACAACATTATTGCCTTCATATTTTGTATTCGTTGTAATTTTTAGCCCTTCGGCATCATCAATAACCTGAATCGGATTTCCCGCTTCATTATAGCCATACTGTACCTTCCGGCCATTTGGCTGTGTCATGAGAAGCGTCTTTTTATCAGCATCATAGCTGTAGACATATGTTTCTTTTTTAGCGTTGATCGCTTTATCGAGACGGTGTCCGTTATACTGATATTCGGTAAAGACAGGCTTTGCTTCGGTACTGTTGGCTGAATATTGTTTGACAAGGCGCCCTTCGCCATCATAGTCATAGCTTGTGACAGTCCCGTCTGTATCTGTAACCTTCTTCAGCAAATCATTCTCATATGAGTAGGTGACTTTCTTATTCTTAGGTCCGGTGATGGAAGTCACATGGCCGTTTTCATCATAGGTAAATGTAAGCTTGCGGCCTGATGCATCTGTAATGGCGGTCAGTTGATTTTTGTCATTGTAAGTATAGACAGTTGCATTGTTGTGGCCATCCACTACTTTTTGGAGTTTGCCGCCTTTTTTATTAAAATAAGCGTTGGTTTGATCCTTTGTTTTTAATATGAACTGATCAGCTGTTTCTGTTAATTCAAGATATACACCGGTCGGCGGCTGATACGTGCCATCGGCTTTTTTCGTGAATCGATGTGTCGTAGCGTCTTCATCGATATACATTGCCCCGCCATCCGTTGAGATGACAGATGTTTCTGCATCAGCATACCAGCCTTGCCCAAATAAATGATCAGAGCTGTCAAGACTGTTGTAGGTTCTCGATAAGCCAAGTCCTGGACCGCGTCCGTCAATTGACAAATCTTCTTCATTCACAATGACATTGCCTGTCGCACCATTTAACTGGCCGCTTGGGATATCAATGATAGACCAGTATTCTTCTGTCCCAAGGAATTCTGCGCCTTCATGGAACGTTGGGTTAAAGGGCGCCGTTGGAATCGTTTCACCATTCGCATCATAGGCGACAAGCGTGAAAGAATAATTCTTCTTCCCTTTGTAATTCCCATTTGCATTGTTATAGACAGGTGATGGATCGAGGGCTAATTCCCCGCCTTTTCCATCTGTATGAAGCTTATAGCTTCCGGCTTTGATTTCCTCAGAAGTCGGCCAGATGTTTTTATTTTGGGTTGTCCAATGATCAGCATCACCAACATCAAAGGACTGATATTCTTTACCGTTGTAAATGTTAACTTTATAGCCCTTCGCATTTTGAACCTTTTCCCATATCAAATTCACATAACCCGTTTGACTCGATTTTGTATTTGTATACAAATAGCCAGTTAAATTCTTTGGCCTAGCGATATCAGGAAGTGCCGGGTTAGCAGCCGGGGATGCAATGGCTTCGCCATCTTTGTTGTATGCGATAATTTTAAACGAGTAATTTTTTTTGGCTCCATCTCCCCCGGCGTTTTTATAGGTTGGTCCGGGATTGATCGGCAGCTCTGCACCATTGCCGTCTTTCAGATGAAGAGCATATTTCCCAGCCTTAATTTCAGCACTTGTCGGCCAAATCTTTTTCCCTTTGGTGGTCCAAGACGTCTGATTTCCCAGATCAAATGTCTCAAAGCCTTTCCCATTGAACACCTGAACCTTATAGCCGGTTGCACCAGATACAGCTTTCCAAGAAAGATCGAAATACCCTGTGGCATTCCCATTGTTGTAGCCTTTTGCTGATGGTGTTTGTGCTTTTCCTACATTAGGGATAACGGGTTTTGCCGGTGCGGACATCGCTCCTTCACCTTGGTCAAATATTGCACTGACGCCAATCCAATAGTTTTTGCTTGTGGCATAGCTTCCGCCGGAGTTCTTATAGACCGGGGATGGGTCTAGTGCCAATTCGGCTCCGTCCTTGCCGTCCAGATGCAGTTTATATCTCTTGGAAGCAATTTCTGCGCTCGTAGGCCAGATTTTTTTCCCTTTTGTGCTCCACGACGTGACGTTGCCTGTAGAAATCGCTTGATATTCTTTACCATTGTAAATCCATACCTTATACCCTTTCGCACCTTCAACCTTTTTCCAACTGATATCGAAATAACCAGTGGAATCACCATTGTGATAGGCTTTAATTGTAGGGGTGTTTCCCTTTGGTATGGTATACGTCACTTCAATATACGGTTTATTGGCGGAGTTCGCTGAAGAAATTAGTTTTTTCCAGTATTCCTTACCGTTTCCGTTTGTATGAAGCTTAAACCCATAGTTGGCCCCGCCGGAGTTCCATGACTTTACAGCAGCGGTCACATCATAACTCGCCCACTGTCCTTTATGGACGTCGGCTTTTCCGATATTTTTAGATGCCGGTTTGGTGTTCCATGTCACTTTTGCATTATCATAATTGCTGTTGACCGTATCCAGCCAAAGACCGGTTGCCTTTGTTCCATAATAGGAATGGGCTACGTATGTTTTTAATGTAGCTTTAGTGACAGTCATATTTTGAATTGGCTTTAGGTTGTTAAATTTCATGAACGCATAGTTTGTGCCTGTTGTTTTGTCATAATAGCCCGTTTTCAGTACATAGGCCTTTAAATTAGCATCCCATTTTTGTGAGGAGGCCGAATAGTTCGTCGTCGGGTAGGCACTCATGACAAACGTGTCCGATGAAACAGATAAAGAAGTTGACGGGTCGATAGATACTGGATATACGCGTTCTGGGTCTTTCAGCCAACTCTCGTCTGCCGTAAGATGAAGCAAATACCCTCCTTCATTCTTTTCCAGCTTATAGCTGACTTTGTCTGAACGTTCAACCTCGCCGGAAAGCTCATCTAGTTTTGAATCCGTCATAAAAGGTTTAGGCACAGAAAAAACAACTTTGCCTTTTTCATCAGAAAAATCAATGGATCCATCCTCTTGTTCTTTAGCCTGCAAATCGGTTTTTAACTGAAATGTAAATGTGTTGTATCCATCATACTGATGAAGGACTAAATCTTCTTTTATGTTTTCATTGAATGTGAAAGTCTGAAGATCAATATTCGGAAAAACATCCGGATACACAATCTCATTACTGTCAGTCTTATAATCTGCTGAGGTATCTTTCGGAGTAAGTGAAGTTTTATTCGGGCCTTTCGCTTCTACAAGTGAATATGTAACCTTATGGTCATTATGCTCAAAAGTCGCATAAAGCCCGTTCTTCATTTGCTTTTGAAAATCTGAATTCAAAATGGCATTCTCTGTCTCGACTTGTTTGCTTGTCGACTCTTTTAACTCAGGAGAAATGTCTTCCCAGTCGGCATCAGGTGTTTCCTTTGTATGAATAGGATCAAGGTATACTTCCTGTTTATAGACACCGTCACCTTCATAATAGAGTTTTGTATTTTCTGTTCTTTCAGAGGTGATCTCACCCTCTTTGTTTATATCTTTTGGATCAAAAGGTACGGCTTCCTCAGTTTGTTCTTTCTGAAGAGTTTCTTCTGGATCATCGGCAGCAATACGATCTCCATTCTCTTCTTCTGTGGATTTTGCCAGTACATCGGCTGGCACTAATGAAATTATTAAAGCCAACACTAAAAATGCTGCTATGAACCTTTTAAAGTTTCGCCTCTTTCTTTTTTTCATTTTCTCTCTCCTTTTGTAATAAAAGTAATATTTACTCAATAATCTTAACTAGACTGAAATATTATTACAATATTTTTCTAGAAAATTTATCTTATTTTAAGGATTAGCGAGAGTCAATTGACCTAAAACAAAAAAAGGCCGCATAGGCCTTTTTACATTTTCCATTATTGCATTTGTTCAATATCCGTACCCTCAGCTGCCACATTCGCCTTCCCCTGCCTCCTGACAAGCGTCAAGGCCATGCCCGCAAAGATCAGCACGATGCCAAGCGTTTGATAGAGGTCAGGGCGGAAGCCTGTGAAGACGGTATCGAGCACGATCGCGACAGCGGGGTCGAGAAATACAATGATTGAAATAAATTTCGTTGATAAAAATCGCAAACTGTCAAAAAATAACAAATATACAATACCCGTATGGATGATGCCGGTAGATACCACCATAATCCAGTTTCCCTGAGATAGATCAGCAAAAGCGCCAAAGTGAATAAACGGAATCAGGATGATAACCCCTAAACCCGTCTGCAAGAAGGTGGTCGTGTAAGGACTGAGATTGTGAATGCCTTTTCCCAATAAAGTGGTGAACGCATAAAACAGTGCGGCGAGAACTGCCCATATGATCCCTGATCCCATCAGCTGTGTCAATGAAGTGCTGCCGTTAATCCCGGAAATCAGCGCAGTTCCCAGAAAGCAGATGATAATGGAGCTGACGGAGATCACATTTAATTTCTCTCTGTAGAGGAAGCTCCCCAGAAGAAGAACAAGCACCGGCGCTAGATGATAAACGGAGATGGCAATTGTAACGGACGTTTCTTCAAAAGACTTAAATAAGAACACCCAGTTGAATACAAGAAAGAAACCGCACGCCAATGTTTGCAGCACGTCTCTCTTGCTCCATTTTTCAGTTTTATACTGGCCGGACGCCAGCCAGCAAAGGCCTAAAAACAGCGTCGCGCAAAGGCAGCGAACAAAGACCAATTCAAATGACGGCAGATTGGTATGCTCTGAGAAAAAGCCGATGGAGCCGAAAATCACCATGGAGATGACCATTTTGATTACGGCTGTTGATTTTTGTTTTGGTGTGATTGAGAGATCTTGCTGCATCAACCGTATTCTACCTCCAGTACTGCATGGCATAAATAGTTTTTAATAAATTCAGAAATCTATACATAGAATTCCTCTTTTTTACATGTGGATATTATAACACTTCTATTCTAAATAGAAAAAAGCGCCCGAGGGCGCTTTTTTTACAAATCTATCGAACAATCAAAACCGGGCATGTTGATAATTGAGACACTTTATGGCTGACGCTTCCAAGCATCATTTCTTTCAGGCCGCTGATCCCCCGGCTGCCAACTACAATCAGGCTGACGCCTTTCTCTTTTGCGTGATTTAGTATCTCATGCGCCGGCTCGCCATTCGCGTAAATGGTTTCAGCTTGAACGCCTTTTTCGGCTGCTTTTTCTTTTGCATTTTCAAGGATTTTCAGGCCCTCTTTTTTAACCTCGTTCCTGATTTCATCAATAAAGTGTTCAGGCACATAGACAATTCCCGTCAGAGAAGAAGTCGTGACGACGGCTTCTCTCCCCACATGAAGAATGCTTAGTTCCGCTTGCTGCTCTTTTGCCAAATGCACCGCGGCATCAAGCGCTTTTGCACTCATGTCTGATCCGTCAATCGCTACTAACATTTTGTTAAACATGCTCTTCCCGCCTTTCGGACTGTGGGTGGTTCATCTTTCTCTTTTATTGTCCGCCTGCATTTCGTTATTGTCAATTGAAGCGCATGAGTTTTCAAAAAATTGTCAGAGACTCTCTCCGTTTGTGGCGATAACCTGCTGATACCAGTTGAAGCTTTTTTTCTTGATGCGATTAAATGTTCCATGTCCTTCATTGTCCCGGTCCACATAAATGAAGCCGTAGCGTTTTTTCATTTCCGCGGTAGATGCGCTGACAAGGTCAATTGGCCCCCATGATGTGTATCCGATTAATTCAACGCCGTCTGCAATGGCTTCGCGCGCTTCAATTAAATGATCACGCAGATAGTTGATTCTGTAATCGTCCTGAATCGTGCCGTCCTCTTCAACCTTGTCTACAGCGCCAAGGCCATTTTCAACAATGAACAGCGGCTTCTGATAACGGTCGTATAAGGTGTTGAGCGTGATGCGCAAGCCTTTCGGATCAATTTGCCAGCCCCATTCTGATGATTTGAGGTAAGGGTTTTTGACTCCGCCCAGCAGGTTGCCCCCTGACTTTGCAAGCTCTTCCGGATCTGTGCTCGCCGCCATCGACATGTAGTAGCTGAATCCAATATAATCCACCGTATGTTCTTTCAAGAGCTCTTCATCGCCTTCAGCCATTTCAATTTCAATATTGTTTTCTGCCAGATAGCGTTTCATATATCCCGGGTATGCGCCTCTTGCCTGAACATCTGAGAAGAAAAGTGTTTTGCGCTCATTCTCCATTGCCGCGAAGACATCCTCCGGCTTAGAAGTCATCGGATAGGTTGTCGTTGCCGCTATCATACAGCCGATTTTCGAATCAGGAATGATGTCGTGGCCCGCTTTGACAGCAAGAGCACTGGCCACAAATTGGTGGTGTGCCGCCTGGTACATCGCGTTTAATTTGTTTTCTCCTTCTTCAAAAACAAGGCCGCCTCCGGTAAATGGCGCATGGAGCACCACGTTAATTTCATTGAACGTCATCCAATACTTCACTTTGTGTTGATAGCGTTTGAAAACCGTTTTGGCATAGCGTTCATAAAACTCTATGACTTTGCGATTCTTCCAGCCTCCATAATTTTTCACTAAACCGAGCGGCATTTCATAATGAGAGATGGTTACGACAGGCTCAATATGATGCCTTAACAGCTCATCAAACAGATCATCATAAAAGCTGAGGCCTTCTTCATTGGGCTCCTCTTCATCGCCATTCGGAAAAATTCTCGTCCACGCAATCGATGTGCGGAACGCCTTAAATCCCATTTCTGCAAATAAGGCGATATCCTCTTTATAACGATGATAAAAGTCAATCCCGTTGTGATACAGATTCAAGGAAGTCATTGATTCATCAAATGGAGACATGATCCCGTTCGGAGATACGTCAGCTGTCGAAAGCCCCTTACCACCCTCGTTATAAGCACCCTCCACTTGGTTGGCAGCAACTGCGCCGCCCCATAAAAATCCTTCTGGAAATCGTTTTGCGTTTGAACTCATATTGATCACCCCATTAGTTTTTTCAAGATAAAGCAAGCAGCGCTTCTTTTGTCTGCACTTTACCGATCTCTTTTACCGGCGAAAATGAATATTGGTCTGTGTTGGTCACGATCACCGGGGTAATGACGTCATATCCCGCGGCTTTGATTTGCTCCAGATCAAAGGACACGAGCGGATCTCCCGGTGCGACCTTGTCGCCTTCTTTGACGTGAGCCGTGAACCATTGTCCCTCCAGCTTCACCGTGTCCAATCCAATGTGTATGAGTATTTCAGCTCCCTGATCACTCGTAATGCCAATTGCGTGTTTTGTTTTAAAAATGGTGGTAACGCTTCCACGAACAGGCGACACAACTTCTCCTTCTTCAGGCTCAATGGCGAATCCTTTTCCCATGATCCCGGCAGAAAACACTCCGTCTTTGACTTCACTTAATGCTTTCACTTCTCCCTTAATCGGGCTGTGAATGATCTCTCTGCTGCCTTCATGCACTGCCGGCTGCTGGCTGCCGTCAGAAGGCACATCCTCGAATCCAAGCAAATACGCAGCTGCTGTTCCCGCCGCAAACGCAATCACAAGGCCGATCATCGCGTAAATAAACGTTGGGCCGATAAAGACAGGGATGCTCGGGAGACCTGCATTACCTCCGACGATATAGGAAGCAACACCCGTCATGCCGTAAAACGCGCCACCGGCTGCACCGCCAATCAAAGCGGCCGCAAACGGCTTTTTCAATCGCATATTCACGCCGTACATCGCAGGTTCTGTAATCCCCATCAGCGCCGTGATGCTTGTGGTAAGCGCGAGTGATTTAAATTTTTTGTTTCTGGAGCGAAGGAAGACGGCAAATGATGCTCCCGCCTGCCCCATATTCGCCAAAAACATAGCCGGCAGTAAATAATCGTGGCCGTTTTGAGCGATGTTGTTGATCATGATCGGCACAAAGGCATAGTGCATGCCCGTCATAATGATTAAAGAGAATGTACCAGCCAGCAAAATCATCGCCACAAGCCCTGCATGATCAAACAAATAATTGACCCCAGAAGACAAGTATTCTCCTAAAATAGCGCCAAGCGGACCGACTGTAATCAATGTCAGCGGCACGACAATCAATAGCGTGAATGTCGGAACCACAATCAATTTGAGAGATGCGTGTGTAAAACGGTCAATCCATTTTTCCACGTATGAAGCAATCCAAATCGCCAGCAAAATCGGGATGACCGTTGACGAATAAGTGGCAGCGGTTACAGGAAGCCCAATAAAGGAAATCGGTTTCCCCGCACCGAGCAGGGCTGTCAAATCCGGATGCAGGATCGCCGCCGCAATGGCAGCCGCTACGTACGGATTGCTTCCGAATTTTCTCGCCGCACTCATCGCTAGCAGGAGCGGCAGGAAGTAGAACGCGCCGTCACCGACAGCCGTCAAAATGACATGAACCTGGCTCTTCTCCGCCATCCAGCCAAACGTAACTGCCAACGCAACAAGCCCTTTGATCATCCCCGCTCCCGCAATCGCAGGCAGAATCGGGGTAAACACACCAGAAATCACATCAAAGACCGCACTCAGCACATTCTTTTTCTGAGAGGATGAACCAGCGCTCTTTTCATCACTGAGATTGCTGTGCCGCACAATCGCCTGATACACCTTCGGCACATCGTTTCCGATAATGATTTGAAACTGCTCGCCGCTGATATTGGTGCCCATCACTCCAGGCAGCTGCTCCAACTGACTGCGATCCGCCTTCGAATTGTCATGAAGATTAAAACGCAGCCTCGTCATGCAGTGAATCACGCGCTGAACGTTGTCTTCACCGCCTACGAGTTGTAATATGTCCTTCGATAATTTATCATAATCCATGTATATACCTCCTTTTTATGGGGGGACTGCTGGAAGAAAGGTGGCCGCCTTTCACCAGCTTTTTTTCTATCAAATGCTGCATCACCTCCTAAAAGAGAATAAAAAAAACCTAAATGACACAGATTGCGAGAGTCTCCTCCTGCACCTGCACCATTTAGGTTTTGCCTGCTTTCGCAGTAACAATCCTGACGGGTCGTTTTATTTGTTTGTAGGTATACTTTAGCACTAGACTTGCGGGATGTCAACGCTTTCATTTTTGGTGTTGACTAAGGTGATTGCTCAATAAGGACTATTTTTTATAACGGTAAGCCATTTTGTATATTTTGTTTTTTCCTTACTAAAAAATCTTGAAATTGCATAATCTATTTATATTTTTTTCATAGGAATGTAAATGCGAGTTACACCCGTTATTAAAAGGATGATAATGAATAAAACCCGCCATATCTTCAGGGTAATTCATATCTGCATAAACTTCCGCAAGCTTGCTCAAAAGTTCAATTCCATGATCACTATACTTTGATTTTACTTCAAGAAGAATAACATATCTCCATTTTCTTTTTTCAATAGCATAGAAACTATTTTCTTCAACTTGTAATATATTCAAAATGGCTTCTTCAATATCATCCTTGTCTCCCCAAGCCAGTTCTAGAATTTCTTCTTGTTATACACCGGGATGGTTCATCAAATATTCAACAGCATAATTCATTACTTCAATTTTGTTTATCCACCCTTGCTTCAACCCAACGTAAAGAGTTTTCCAATCGTAATTTACATGATACTTTGAATGTATTTAAGGCGATTTTCAATTTCTAACATCCTTGCTTTCATATATGTCATTAAACAAAAATAATTCCAAGTTGCTTTTTAAATATAACCTTTACCTTTGGTTAGTTATGAATATATATAAATAGATCAGAATTACATCTTTTTAATTGAGTAACATTTATAAACTTAGATTCAAAAACAAGCAACTCATTGAAGGTGAGACTTAGATTGCACTCCAAAGCGTATACATCCATTGTCAGAATCAGTTTAAAGCCTTTCATATCTTGGATAGAGTATATGAATATTTCTGCAAGGGGATCACTCACCACGCTTATTGGCTCACTTTCAAATAGTTCTAATAAATCATATTTATTGTAAGTAGTGAACATTTTTAAACTGCCCCTTAACTTTTTATTTGTTGTTGCTAGAAAAAGATGATAATTGTGAAAGGTTCACCCTTCAAGGTTTTTCTTTTATTATTATTTTAATGCCTGTTCTAATATGTTGATTTCATTATCTCCTACATCGTTTATAATGACACCACAAATATTGTCATCACAATCCAAACAAAATAATACGTGATTATTTTCTATAAGAGATTTTATCTCATGAGCTGAAAATTGAATATAAACTGTCTTATCTGTTATATATACGTTTAATATTCCTTTTTCATCGATATACGTTTCATTCTGTTGTCGGTCTACGCTAAGAACAGGAACTCCTTTTATTGGTTCAATGTTTTCAATATTCCATTCTTTAGATTTATAAACACTTTCACACAGAGTTAATGTAATAGAACGAATTTCTCCTGTTTTTTGTGCAAATCCTATTTCGATTAATGATTTTTTAAAATCTCCGGTTCTCCAGTATACCGTTTTATCTTCTGATATATCCCAATTTCCAAATTCTATATTAATTGGTGTATAGACATCAAATTCTACTTTCATAGGCTTTTTATCTCTACATTCTAATGTTTTTAACATAATTTCAAATGACCTTCTAATAATAGTTTCAAACCCTATTCCCGGATGACTTTCTTGAATGGATTTTTTTCAACCCAATGGCTCTTAGACTGTACATTCACGTTTTAGAAACTTATTGATATCCGTCTAAATCATTTAATTTTTTTATAAGTATTCTTTTCCTAAATATATAAATACCTAAAGGGAACAAAAAGAAAAATACACCATATGAAAAACCAGCAATTACATATAACTCTATATCGTTAACTTGATTGGTATTTGCTAACCATATTGTCGTGATAGTTAGAACGATTCCTGCTAGGGGCAAAACAATCTGAATGATTAATAATGATTCATTTATTTTTCTCAATAAAAATTTCTCATCTATCTTCTTCACTCTCTACAATCACCTTATGTATTTCTTCAGCTATTATTTATGGCAGTGTCAATCAAGGTTTCCTTCATAATTTTTTCTGATTATGTCCAAGAACAAAGCCTTCTCATAAAAAAATTTAAGTTTCCATTTTTATAATCATTTTACTTTTTATATTTAAACAGCCTCCCTTAAAAATTCCTTATCCTGTCAACCTTCATCTCAACATTTTTCCCAATTAAATAAGGATATTCAGAAAAATACTCATCTTCATCAGTAAGAACGATTCCTGCATCAATTGAATCCTCTTGTAAAACCCCCCTAATATAATATTGATATCCTAAACCAATCCGTTCTAATTCTTTTGTTTTTTCTATACTTTCACGAATAACTAACTCATCCAAAATCGTAAAACCAACTAACACAGGATATTTTTTCCCCACTTCAATTTCATAAGGACAGACAGATGAAAAACCTGTGAATTCAACCCCTTCAATTTCGAGTATCACTTCCTCTTCTATATGTGGATCAAGTCCTTTAATAAGTGCTTTATATATCATAGGAGAACCTCTTTGATTTTTATTATATTGAATGCATTAAAACCTTGAAGGGCATTGTTGTCAATAAAAGCTTCATTATTTGCTAAGACTCAAAAGCCGTTTTTTCTGGAAATACACCCTCTTCTTTTACTAAACAAACTGCTAATCTATGTGCAGCTCGATCAAAATAAAATGTTGACGGGAAGTCTTTAATTTCTTCTAACTCTGAAAATTCCCTAATTATTTTATTTAATTTCATTTTGCCCATAGTATTTTCATGAGGCCCCAATTTGTAAACCACAGTTTCATTATCTTCATATTCTTTTAGTAATAAAATGTATACCGCCACTGTTTATTCCTCAATTAGTAAAATTCAATTCACTCCACTTTTCTTTTATCCAACCTATTCTTTCATCAGCTTCTTCTGCTGATAGAACGCCTCTTTTGTTTTTGTACTTAATACTTTCTTTTGCCCAGATTAAAATGATCTTGGTATATTCCACCGTCTCTATTGTGCATATACAATCTCCTTCATCTTCATCTGCGAAAATATCTTCAATCACTGTTTTATGTTTATCAGAACTAATTAAATTTAAATTCCCGCCACTTTCGAATATTGGTAATTCCCCAGACAATACTTTTAATAATTGTTCAATTTCTTCCTTTATGCTATCGAAATCACTAAATATATCAGATCCTAACGAATTACTAATAAGGTAACCATTTTTAAGTATTTTCTCTTTTTCCAAATCCAAAATGACTTCATCATAATCATCTATATATTCAATTGCATATTTATATCTGAGCAATATACTATCTCCGTTATTTCTTATTCACCGGTAGATGGTGTGAGGTAACGCAAGCAATATAATGAGTATTTCCCAATCATAATTAATTAGAAATTATTTTCCTCTCAGTTTCCAAAAATTCTTTTAGTAGTTCTTTTACTGTATATTTCAAATCAGAAGGATAATAGAAAACAGGCGATACAGTTCTAAAAAAATTGTTCATATGTTCAGTTGTGTTAAACATATAAGCAATGTTTTCAATGTCGCTAAACATACTATCATCAGAAGAATTATTATATATTCTTCAAAACAGTGTATAACTACTTATGATACTCTCTATTCAAGACTTCAGAACGGCTATTAGAGACTATGTGGTCTAATAATGCATCTGCTCTTTCTTCAGTTTGTTCCCACGCCAATTCAAAGATATTCTCATCTTTAATATTAGGATTATTCACTAGATAATTAACCGCATAATTTGTTACTTCTTGTGAAGAAATTAACTTAAACTGCCTACTAATAAACAATGTAATCCAGTTACATTCAAATTCGTTTTTCTTGATTATCTCAACTGTATACACCATCTATCTCTTCCTTGTGGTTATTTTACCTGAGTCTTTAAAATTATAAGCTGATCCTGCAATAGGAAAAGCTTATTCCACTTCACATCACTGTGTGAGAATAAGCTTTAAAAAGTTATCATTGACTTTTAAGCATTGTTGTATAAACAATTCTATAACAAATTATTAAGAATGAACCTTCTCAAGGAAGTCTTCAAGTATTTTCTTTACTGGGGCACTTGCTTTTGGCAACTTATCATTTATTCTCTGAAGTATGGATGGATCGTTCAATATCATTTGTTTACTCTCGGGAGTCACAAAGCTTCTTAGAGAATCTATGCATACCTCAAATAGCTCTTCATTATCAATACTAAGTAGTGATAGTAATATTGAAAATTCATGTGAACTTCCGTTATTATCCATACAGTATGCCAGTTTTTTTTGCCATTCCAAAGGTTTAGTAAGTGCTTCGTTTTTTAATTTTCCCCAATCATCTGCTCTAAAGTCTGACAATATATCACTTGCAATTATACAACCATCATCGTACCATGAGTCCTCAGTTGTTTCAGCAGATAAAAGATTATCCAATTCTCTATACATTTTTTATCACCTTTCAATTTACATCTCAAAAACCTGATGGACGAGGCGCATTTACCTTTCCTGTTGGGTAACCACTAGTTACCTCGTCACCATTTTTGATAACATCTATTTCCACTCCATTTTTTGATGCTCTATGCCAAGTTGATCTATCCCTCAACCTTGTAGATATAGGTGGTGTATTTCCAACCTCTATAATACTCTTAAGAATCTGATCATCATTCCACGATTCCGGAAATAATGTACTCTTTTTAATTTTAGAAATATTACCATCTACAAATTGCTTAGTAAACATAACACTTTTCGTCCCATCTGCATTAGTAGATAGTACTTCCACTGCGAAATTATCATTAGCGTTGTTTATACTTGAGGAATGTCCACCTATTAAAATATTTTTTGGAACTTTACGTTGTCCTTCCAATATTTTCGCTTCCATATCTGAGCTAATAACCGTCTTTGAAGATACCAATTTCTTACCTTCACTCGCACCCTTTGAAGCAACCTTATTAACCTCACCCTTACTTTCCTTCCCCGCAACATGTTTAGCCACATCTGTGACAACACGCTTCCCGCCTCGGACCGCCAATTTTTTAACAGCACCCTGAGGGCTTACCCACTCAATAAATTCATATTGAGTTCCGGCAAGAAACGAATCAATTGGCTTAGCTCCGCCTACTTTATCCTCTGGAATGTAAGACACTTCTTCTAGCCGCTTTTTCCCTCCAGCGTAGAGTTCTCTCACAATTTGGCCGTTTTCATATATATAATATTTGCCGCCGACGTAGTCGATGCTTGCAGTATCACGAGTTAGTTCGTCAATCACTTCTATCGTATCTATCTTTTTTAATCCTTTATGATTATATATTTTATCATTTATCACCCGTATGTCTCCATAGACTTTCGGGTGTGCTGCTGCTTCTTTCTGTAATACAGTTAAATTACTATCATCAGCATGAATCTCGCGCTCGATCTTCTGTTGTTTGTCATCCATCATCACAGAATCAACGTTTGATTGCTTATGTTTCTCCAGTTTCTTCAGCATCATCTCCATCGGTGAATCATCCGGCTGCTTCATTTGAGAGTTAATGCCGCCGAAGGTTTGGTTGATGTTTTCTTCTTCCTGTGATTTCAAAATAGAGCCGGTTTTGTAGCCTGTGATTTCAATTTTCGGCCCTGTGTACATCGTTTCGAGCTGATCCATGTATTTTTTCATCGTTTGAAAATCTGATTTTGCGGTTTCTAGTGCTTGGGTTTGCTGGCCGTCAAATTGAAAGAGCTTATTCAGGGTGTCCGAAATCAGTCGCTCAGCCTGTTCTGTTTCCATCCGAAAAAAGGAATCATTGACTGTCGGCAGGCTGACGATGTGATCAATGGCTGATGTCTGGCGATTCACTGCGTCTGTGAGCTGTTCTGTCACTTCTCGTGCATGCTTGACCCCGTGTCTTGCATCGTGTGAGAGAAAAGCCTCTGCAATCATGCCATGGGAGTCAGATTCTACAGAGGAAATCGCATGCTGTGTTTGTTTCAGCACTTTTTTGTATTCGTCGATAAACATGCCAAAGAAAAGGAGAAAAGGCTTGTGGCACTCCTCGTAAAAGGTCCGGATGGCATCTCCGCCTTTTCCTTTCAGCGCATCCTTCATGCCTGCCAGATGCTCAACGCTTTTTTCCAGCTTCTCCAGCTGTTGCTTTTGCTTGTCCAGTTTCTCAATCGTATGCTGAATGCCCTCGTGAAGAGCGTGGACATCTAATGTTTTCAATCCCTTGTCCTCCCGCGCTTTATTTCATGGAAGATGATATGTTTTCGTCCGTTTCCTTCATGGCGTTTACCGCGCTTTCCGTTTGTGCGATATGCTTGGCCAGAACAGACGCATATGCTTCAGTGAGCTCTTTGATGTCCTTATTTAATTGCTCGATGGACTTCACAACATTCAAATGGTTTCTGCCTGAGAGATGGCCGGGCAAGGAGGACTTGAGTTCAGCTGAATTCTTGAGCTGAGAAAGCCCTTGCTTCACTGTGCCATACACCATTTTAATTTCCTGTGCCATTTGTGCTCACCTCACTTTTTATGTTTTTCCTTCTCTATTTCATGCTCTATCCTCGTGATTTGGCGTCTTATAGAATACACATCGCCCTCTAATGAGTGGATTTTTCCTTCTATGCTTTCGATGATTCCGCTGACTTGATCGCTTTTGATTTGCTGATATGCTTTGTTCATTCCTTCACGAATATCTTCAAACCGCTGAGCATGTGTTCCTCTCCATGCCTCCCGGTTAAGATGAGGCCGGTGAATGAGATGCTGGGCCTCAGAGAAATCGTGTTTGATTTGCCTAATTTCGTGCAGCACTCGTTTTAATTGATGGATCTGTTCCTGCTTTTCATGTAAGTCGGCTTTTACCGAATGTAACAACATTTCACTATGCATGCCGCAACACCTCGTGTTTCTATCAAACTGTGTCAATTCTTTACAATACAGACTATTTTCATATTACATGATGGGTCATATTGGATAAATAGGTAAAAGGATTTGTCTTACACAGAATATAAATAAGTATATTTATCTATTATCCTTTTCATTCGACTTTCTTGCGAATAAAATCCTGCTTACACAGGACTTTAAGATCGGGTACAATCGTCCTCATTTGATTCGCGATGCCATTTACAAATATCTGTTACCTATAGTCAATAATAATGATAAAATTAGGATATCTATCTAAATATGGAGAGAGAAAAATGAAAAAAAACAGTGGTTTTCATGAAGAATTGCAAGAAAAGCACAAGCTTTATCCAGTAGAACATCGTTTTCAGCCTGTTTTACCGAAAGAATATACAGAAATTTTAACTTTACATATAGCAAAACAATTTGGCGAAAAAATCAAAACGCTTGTTCATCACGGACAATATAATCAGGCGGTTGAATTAACCCAAAAAATATCTTCTGATCTTGGTAATGATACTGCCTTTGCAATACCACTTTCTTCAGTTCTTTATCATGTAGGTGACCTGGATCTTCCTGTGTCAGAGCACTTTTCGCTATCACGGTTGAATCTACTCGGAAACCATAGAGCGGATGATAATTTTTTTAAAGCATTAAAGAATGAAATGTTAACTGCTGATCGTGTGGATTTTATGGTCAGTTTTACAAGATGGTCTGGCGTCCAACTTCTTATTCCACCATTACAAGAGCTTAATAAGCGTAATGTGCCAGTACGTATTATCACATCAACATATATGGGAATTACTGAACCTAAAGCCCTTAAACAGCTCATGAAATTTCAAAATGTCGACTTGAGAATTGTAAATGATTACAGTCAATCGTTTCATACAAAAGCTTACTTATTTGAACGTCTTTCAGGGCAACATAGTGTCATTATTGGATCATCAAATCTCTCGCAATCCGCTCTGACCACTGGGTATGAGCTAAATGCAAGAATACCAGATACAAAATATCTTCCAATTTTTCAACAAACAAAAGATGTCTTTAATAAAGTATGGGTCGAAAAAACACAACCGGTCGATGACCAGTTCTTAAAAGCTTATGAAGAATTTCAAGCAGCTAATCACAAAATGAGCGCGTCTCTCGTCTCTCAAAACTCTCTTTACCAAACAAAAATACAACCTAATGCCATGCAAGAAATAGCGCTTAAAAACCTCAAGAAAACGAGAGAACAAGGTGAGGAAAGGGCTGTTATTATCGCTGCAACTGGTACAGGGAAAACATATCTTGCAGCATTTGATTTTTCCGAATATCAACCAAAAAAATATCTTTTTATTGCTCATCGTGAGGAGTTACTAACTAAAGCCATTGAAACATTTGAAAAAGTCACAAATGACCATGATAACTTTGGATTGTTAACTGGATCGAAAAAAGAATGGAATAAAAGGTTTTTATTTAGCACAGTTCAAACCTTGTATAAAGAAGAAACATTAAAACGGTTTGCACCAGATGAATTTGATTACATTGCCATTGATGAATTTCATCATGCAGAAGCCTCTACCTATCAATCAGTGTTGAATTACTTTAAACCTGGATTCTTATTAGGTTTAACTGCAACTCCAGAACGTTTAGACGGTAAAGATGTACTTGAAATCTGCAATCATAATGTTGTCTATGAAATCCGCCTTCGAGATGCGTTAGAAGCTGAATTGCTTGCCCCATTTCATTATTTTGGTATTCCGGACCATACTGTTGATTACGATAAAGTGAAAATAACAAACGGGGTCTACGATGAACGTTCATTGGTTAATCATTTGAAAAATCATGAGCGGGTCGATTATGTAATAAAGATGATAAATATGTACGGTTTCGACGGAGAAAGAATGTGTGGATTGGGCTTCTGTACTAACGTTGAACATGCCCAATATATGAGCCAAGAATTTAATCAATTAGGATTCCATACAACTTATTTAACAGGGCAAGATTCCTCAGCACAACGTCAGAAAGTGATTAGAGAACTTGAAGATCCGCATCATAGTTTAGAACTGATTTTTACAGTAGATATTTTTAATGAAGGCATTGATATACCAAAATTAAACTTACTGCTTTTTTTGAGACCGACTGAATCACCAACCATATTTATTCAACAGTTAGGAAGAGGATTAAGAAAGACTGATGATAAAGAGTTTGTAACGGTACTTGATTTTATAGGAAACTATCAAAAATCGTTTGTTATACCGCTAGCCCTTTCCGGACAAACTAGCCAAAAATCCTTTGATAAAGATTCATTACGAGTTGCGGTTACCCATGAGTTTGCAGACTTACCAGGTGGATCTTATGTAGATCTTGCATCTGTAACGAAGAAAGAGATTTTACACAAAATTGATAGTATTAAATTAAATTCAGCTGCCATGCTAAAAACATTATATTATCAATTTAAACGAGATATTGGGCGTTCTCCAGAGCTACTTGATTTTCTTTATTCAGATCAAGCTCCAGGTCTTACCTTTTTTATAAAAAAATATAAGTCTTGGGTCGAAACGAAAAGAAAAATGGATGACCTTCATTCTTTAGATAAAGAAGTATTAAATGATACGTTAGTTTTAAGAATGGTATCCTGGTTAGAGCAACAGTTTCCGATTAAGTGGCCCTATGATTTATTATTGTTACAATGTGGATTTAATATACAGAGAATCACTGTAGAGGATGTTAAAAAGTCTTTAGAAGATACATTTCATTTAAAAATCAAAAATACTAATATACACGACAACTTGATTAAACGATCTATGGAGCGTTTATCCACACCACATAAGAAACAACAATGGAGTTTTGGTACAGTGGAGGAAAATACGTTTATACTACAATTAAATATTTTTGAACGTTTATGCCATCCTCGGTTTGGTCCTTATATTAAGGAGCGTATCCAGTATGGTTTAACCGAATTTAGACGCATGAATAATTTAGAAGCACTTTTATCTAGTGAACTACAACTCACCTTGTATCAAACATATACTAGAAATGAACTCATACATTTATTTCAATCAACTGATCAAGAGGGAACGTGGCGAGAAGGTGTAAGGAGAGTTAACAATAACTACTTAATTTTTATTACATTAAATAAATCTAAAAAAGTTGAGGACCATTTGTTATATAAAGATTACTTTATAGATCCCCATCATTTTCACTGGCAAAGTCAAAATCAAACATCACATGATTCTCCTGTAGGTCAGAATTTTATTAACCATAGACAAAAAGAATATAAAATACATCTTTTCGTGCGTAAATTTAGCGAAATGCATGACATCACCTTACCTTTTATTTATCTAGGTAAAGTTGATTACGTATCAAGCAATGGGGACAAACCTATGAATGTAATATGGAAGCTCCATCAGTCTGTCCCAGAAAACTTGTATGTTGATTTAATAAATTAAAGAAGCAATTGTTGGCAAGATGCTTATTTAAGTAGCTTTGTTACATTTACAACTCTTTTTTGGATCTTTAAAGTTTTTATAATCATCTTTCACGCTTTTAAGAAGTCTATCTAATGCCGTAAAAACAGTTAATATTAAGAAACTAAAGTAATCAATAGATTTGTTTTGGCCTTCTAAATTCAGTAGAATTTTAAAATCTTCGTAACTTTTATTAATAGTTATAATTAATAATATAATATAAATCATAATTCTTCGCACATCTTGTTTAGCACTGTTGAAAGTAGAAAAATATACCCAACTAGCTAAACCAAATGGTAAGGACATCCAAAAAACATAGCGAATGGTATTAGGTATATCCGTAAATAAAGATGAGAAACTATATAAAATAAATACAATAAGTAGATGTATATAAAAACTTAACAAACTTTCAACTAATACTTTCATTCGCGTGTAGATATAACTTTCTTTATCTATTTTCTTTATTAAAGTTTCTATTGGGCTAACATATTTATAGCTGCTTTTATCTAACTGTTTCTTTATATTTAAATTGAAGTTACCAATAAAAATTGTATAAAAGATAACAATAGCAGCTGATATTAAAAAAATATATAAATATTTAGAAGTGTTGAATTTTATAATCCACATAAGAGTTGTTATTAAGAAAATGAATGTAAGTATTATAAAAATAATCTCACTAACCTTCAAAAATCTAATATATTTCTTAATTGGATTATAACCTGTAGAAACAATTAATTTATATTTCCTAAACAAATAGTTACTAATAAGCTCAATGAAAAAGAATGTTTTATTTATAATATACTTAGAAAGTAAAATTATTAGAGCAATGACCAAAATTACTATGAAGAAAGTTATAATCATTGACAATTAACAGGTCCCCTTTGTTTCATTTTTCAATAAATTAACAGTTGGAATATCAGCAGGTGCCCATTCAAGTGACTCAAGTTCACTCACGGGCACCCATCTGAGTTCCGAATGTTCTTTGGCAAAAGGTTCACCCTCAATAATTTTCGCTTGAATAGAAATCAAATTTATAATGATTTTCTCATATTCGTGATGAATGTCAGCGATAATTTCACCGACTTCAATTTTACAACCAAGCTCCTCATGAATTTCCCTCACAAGAGCTTCTTGTGCATTCTCTCCCTCTTCAAGTTTCCCTCCTGGGAACTCCCATAGATTAGCCAAAGACATGGTTGGCGAACGAAGTGCACATAATATCATATTCTTATCGTTTTGAATTACTGCTGCAGCAACTTTGATTGTTTTTTTCAATAGATTTCTCCCTTTCTGATAAATATTTTTCTCGCCTCATATTAATACTATGGATTCTAAAGTAAAGAAGCAATGAAAAAACGCCTTCCCTCGAAGGCGCTTCTCCATCTTATTTAGATCCCCAAACAGCCTCACCGCTGCCATTCAACACACTAAACGTCATGACGTTCTTCTCTCTCACCGAATCCCACTGGCGTAAAAATACCCCGTTATACTTCTTCCCCTCTAACGTGATGTCGGCTGTGTTTTTTCCGGTTTTCTTCCATGTTCCGGTCATTTCCCCGGAAATGGTGTGGTTTTTGTTGAGCTGGATGTTGATGGTTTTTTTGATGTCGGCTGAGATGTCTTTTCCGTGCTGGATGAGTTTGTATGTTCCTGTGATATCTTTTTGTTTTACTTCTTTCAGTGTTTCGCCCGCATAACGATATGGCGCTGCTACCGGCCAGCCGTCTTTGTTCATGAACAATTGGTGGACTCTGACTTCGTGTTCTTCACCCCTGCCCGGGAAGCGGGTGTGGAAGATTAAATAGGAACGCCCGGTTTTTTCATCATAGTATGCGGAGTTGTGGCCTGGTGAGACGTACCCGGTGCCTTTTTCATTTTCTGTTTCAAAAGTGTAACTGCCCATGAGTTTGACGCCGTATGGTTCGATGGAACGGTCGTCGAAGAATGTGCCTTCCTTGCCGCGGACGTCGAGCATTGGATTGCCTTCTGCATCATAGTAAGGGCCGTCCGGTTTCTTGGAGCGGGCCACACGGATGTTGTAGCCGCCTGTTGCATCGAGACCGCCATATGATAGGTATAAGTAGTAGTATTGGGTGTCTGGATTGTAGAGAACATACGGGCCTTCGATTCTGCTGTGGTTGCCGCCGAGCAGTTTTTTCCCGTATCCCTGCCCAGGAAGCGGGAAGCCCGTTTTTGAATTCATTTCAAGTATGAAAATGCCGCCTGAGTATGATCCGTACACCATCCACAGCTTTCCGTCTTTATCAAAGAAGGTATGCGGGTCGACGACATTCGGATGTTTGGTTGCGTCATACGGTGTTCCATCGCTGCTTGTGCCTTCCATTCCTGATTTCAAAAAGATGCCTTTGTTTTTGTATGGCCCTTCGATGTTGTCAGCGACGGCAACACCCATGGCGGACCTAGGCGAGTCGCCGCGGCAGGCGTTGTAGTACATGTAGTATTTGCCGTCCGCCAGCTGCGTGACGTCAGCCGCCCAAAGAGTATCGGATTGCGCCCATTCGAAGGTTTCTTTTAATTCTTTATAGACATTCGGGATAAGTGGGTTGTCGTTGCTTACGCTGTTGGTCAGCTGCTGCCATTGCATGAGGTCATTTGTTTTTGCTGAAGCGAGATGAGATCCAAAAACATAAAAGGTGCCATTTGTTTCAATGATGGAAGGATCATGAACGCTGACTTCTTTAAATACGGGTTTTTGTGCATTAGCGGAGTTTGGCAGGGTGAAGGCCATGATAAGAGCTGCAAGAAAACATACACGGAACAATCGGTTGAACATCTAAACAATTCGCCTCTCTTTTTTATTAAATTTTTAAGCGCTTACATTTCTCTATGAAGAAACACCGGCCTATTAAAACAGCCGCATGTTTTCATATTCAAACAGATAGGTGATTTCTCACTGTTCTCTTACATTGTCAGACTGATGTCTGTTTGGCACAGAACTGCTGCTTGCATATCCTCTATTCATAGTTCAACCCTTTTGCCGTTTCTCCTTCTTCAATTACTTCTGTTTCTTCATTTACGTACGTAATGAACGCTTTGTCCGGTCTTGTAAAGTCGTCGACTTTTCTCCGGCAACTTCGCCTCTTTTTGGCATTTTACCTCTCATTGTCAGCAATATGACAGCGGCCGCTTGCACTTCTGTCTGGGTATTCGTGTGCAATGTGCGGCTTTCTGTGTCTCGCTATTACAATAGCAATCTAACTTGTTAAAGACTGTAAAAAACCTTTTGACTTCTGCTGCTGAACCAATTAATATAATACTCAGTTAATAGTTATCAGAATTTTTAGGAATTGAGTGATTCATATGACACTGCACAAAGAGCGTCGGATCGGCCGGCTGTCTGTTCTCCTGCTGCTGAATGAGGCGGAAGAGAGTACGCAGGTTGAGGAGCTGGAGCGAGACGGATGGAAGGTCTGTCTTGGCAAGGTAGGATCAATGGACGCGCATAAAGTAGTAGCCGCAATTGAAACCGCTTCCAAAAAGAGCGGTGTCATTCAATCTGAGGGTTATCGGGAGTCACATGCGCTTTATCATGCAACGATGGAGGCTTTGCATGGCGTGACCAGAGGTGAAATGCTGCTGGGATCGCTGCTTCGGACGGTGGGCTTGAGGTTTGCCGTTTTGAGGGGAAATCCTTATGAAAGTGAAGCGGAAGGCGATTGGATTGCTGTCTCGCTTTACGGAACAATCGGGGCGCCGATTAAAGGTCTTGAGCACGAGACATTCGGTGTTGGAATTAATCACATATGAAACAGCCCATAGATCTTAGACGATAGGGGGCTATGCGTGAAAACAGATGTTCACAGCATAGCTCCTTTTTGTATGGGCGCTTTACCAAAGTAAAGAAAAAGGAGTTGGGCTTATGGTGACTTTAGACGGTTCTTCATTGACAACAGCCGACGTCGCTCGTGTGCTGTTTGATTTTGAGGAGGCAGCGGCTTCCGAGGAAAGTATGGAGCGCGTGAAAAAAAGCAGAGCGGCAGTGGAACGGATTGTACGCGACGAAAAGACAATCTACGGCATCAACACCGGATTTGGCAAATTCAGCGATGTCCTGATTCAGAAAGAAGACTCGGCGGCGCTGCAGCTAAATTTAATCCTTTCTCATGCCTGCGGAGTCGGCGACCCTTTTCCTGAGTGTGTTTCCAGGGCAATGCTGCTTTTGCGCGCCAATGCGCTGTTAAAAGGCTTTTCCGGTGTACGCGCTGAGCTGATCGAACAGTTGCTTGCTTTTTTAAATAAACGCGTCCATCCTGTCATCCCCCAGCAGGGATCACTTGGCGCAAGCGGAGATCTGGCGCCGCTTTCCCACCTGGCGCTTGCGCTGATCGGACAAGGAGAAGTCTTTTTTGAGGGGGAAAGAATGCCGGCAATGACAGGCTTGAAAAAAGCAGGTATTCAACCGGTAACGTTGACATCCAAGGAAGGGCTTGCCTTGATTAACGGGACTCAGGCCATGACTGCAATGGGGGTGGTCGCCTACATCGAAGCTGAGAAACTAGCCTATCAAACAGAGCGAATTGCCAGCTTAACGATTGAAGGTTTGCGGGGAATTATCGATGCATTTGACGAGGATATTCACTCAGCACGCGGCTATCAGGAGCAGATCGATGTCGCAGAACGAATTCGCTTTTATCTATCTGACAGCGGCCTGACAACCTCCCAGGGAGAACTGCGGGTTCAGGATGCCTATTCATTGCGCTGTATTCCGCAAGTACACGGTGCGACTTGGCAGACACTAGGCTATGTCAAAGAAAAATTAGAGATTGAAATGAACGCAGCTACAGACAATCCACTCATTTTCAATGACGGTGACAAAGTGATTTCCGGCGGAAACTTTCACGGACAGCCGATCGCCTTTGCCATGGATTTTCTGAAAATCGCAATATCAGAGCTTGCGAATATCGCAGAGCGCAGGATCGAACGACTTGTGAATCCGCAGCTGAATGACCTGCCGCCGTTCCTGAGCCCTCATCCCGGTCTGCAATCCGGTGCAATGATCATGCAGTACGCCGCGGCCTCACTCGTTTCTGAAAATAAAACACTGGCCCATCCTGCAAGTGTAGATTCCATTCCGTCATCCGCCAATCAAGAGGACCATGTCAGCATGGGAACCATCGCCGCTCGGCATGCTTATCAGGTGATCGCAAATACAAGGAGAGTCATTGCGATCGAAGCCATTTGTGCATTGCAGGCGGTTGAATACAGAGGCATAGAACATGCAGCGTCCTATACGAAACAGCTTTTTCAGGAAATGAGAAAAGTCGTGCCGTCCATTCAGCAGGACCGTGTTTTTTCCTATGACATTGAACGCTTGACTGACTGGCTGAAGAAAGAATCTTTAATACCTGATCATCAGAATAAAGAACTAAGGGGGATGAACATATGACTGATGTAAAAAAATCAATCCGTGCCAACAGAGGAACAGAGCTTGAATGCTTAGGATGGGAGCAAGAGGCAGTGCTTCGGATGCTTCGAAACAACCTTGATCCAGAAGTCGCCGAGAAGCCGGAAGACCTCATCGTATATGGCGGGATTGGCAAAGCCGCACGGGATTGGGACGCTTTTCACGCCATTGAGCATTCCTTGAAAACATTAAAAAATGATGAAACATTACTCGTGCAATCCGGAAAACCCGTTGGCATGTTCCGTACACACCCGCAGGCCCCGCGCGTGCTCCTAGCAAATTCTGTTCTTGTTCCGAAGTGGGCAGACTGGGAGCATTTCCATGAACTTGAGAAAAAAGGGTTAATGATGTACGGACAGATGACGGCTGGCAGCTGGATTTACATTGGCTCACAAGGCATATTGCAAGGAACCTATGAAACCTTCGCTGAGCTGGCGCGACAGCACTTTGGAGGCAGCTTAAAAGGAACATTGACGCTGACAGCGGGTCTCGGCGGAATGGGAGGCGCACAGCCGCTGTCTGTCACGATGAATGAAGGCGTCGTCATTGCTGTCGAGGTTGACGAAAAACGCATCGACAAGCGGATCGAAACAAAATACTGCGATCGAAAAACAGCATCGATTGAGGAAGCCCTAGCTTGGGCTGAAGAGGCAAAGCTGGCAGGAAAACCTTTGTCCATTGCACTTCTCGGAAACGCAGCTGAGGTGCATCACACACTTTTGAACCGAGGCGTCAAAATTGATATTGTGACAGATCAGACATCTGCCCATGACCCTTTAATCGGTTATGTTCCCGAGGGCTATTCACTTGATGAAGCTGACCGTTTGCGTCAAGACAATCCAGAGCTTTACGTGCGCCTTGCGAAGCAAAGCATGAAAAAACATGTCGAAGCCATGCTGGCCTTTCAGCAAAAGGGCTCTATTGTATTTGACTACGGCAACAATATCCGGCAAGTCGCAAAGGATGAAGGGCTGGAGAATGCCTTCGATTTTCCGGGGTTTGTCCCTGCCTACATCCGCCCCTTATTCTGTGAAGGAAAAGGGCCGTTCCGCTGGGCGGCGCTTTCCGGAGATCCGGCAGATATTTACCGTACGGATGCGTTATTAAAAGAGCTGTTCCCGACAAATAAAGCCCTTCACCGCTGGATTGATATGGCACAGGAAAAAGTCACCTTCCAAGGCTTGCCGTCCCGTATTTGCTGGCTTGGATATGGAGAACGAAAAAAGATGGGCCTCGCCATTAACGAGCTGGTTAGAACCGGGGAGCTAAAAGCGCCTGTCGTTATTGGGAGAGATCATTTGGACTGCGGGTCTGTCGCCTCTCCAAACCGGGAGACAGAAGCGATGAAGGACGGAAGTGACGCTGTCGGTGATTGGGCTGTGCTAAATGCGCTTGTCAACACGGCGGCGGGTGCAAGCTGGGTTTCCTTCCACCATGGCGGCGGCGTCGGAATGGGCTATTCCCTGCATGCCGGCATGGTTGCAGTGGCCGATGGAAGTGAGCTGGCTGACGAGCGGCTCGCGCGGGTCTTAACGAGCGACCCAGGAATGGGCATTATCCGTCATGCGGATGCGGGTTATGAACGTGCCGTTGAAGTAGCGAAGGAACAGGACATTATCGTGCCGATGCAAAAATAAAGGAGTGATGACATGCCAAAGCAAATTGATACGATTCTCATCAACATCGGTCAGCTTTTGACGATGGAAAGCAGCGGTCCGCGGGCAGGCAAAAGCATGCAGGATCTTCATGTGATCGAAGACGCTGTTGTCGGCATCCATAAACAGAAAATTGTGTTCGCCGGACAAAAAGGGGCTGAAGCCGGTTACGAGGCAGACGAAATCATTGACTGTTCGGGACGCCTTGTAACGCCTGGCCTCGTTGATCCGCACACCCATCTTGTATTTGGCGGATCTCGTGAAAAGGAGATGAACCTTAAGCTTCAGGGCATTTCATATTTGGATATTCTGGCGCAGGGCGGCGGGATTCTGTCTACAGTCAAGGATACCAGGGCGGCTTCAGAAGAAGAGCTGCTGCAAAAAGCCCATTTTCATCTGCAAAGAATGCTGTCCTACGGCACAACCACAGCAGAAGTGAAAAGCGGCTACGGCTTGGAAAAAGAGACAGAGCTCAAACAGTTGCGTGTCGCAAAGAAACTGCATGAAAGCCAGCCTGTTGACCTTGTTTCCACATTTATGGGAGCCCATGCGATTCCTCCCGAATATCAAAACGATCCAGATGAATTTCTGGATCAAATGCTTTCCCTTTTGCCAGAAATCAAAGAGCAGGAGCTCGCCAGCTTTGCTGATATTTTTACAGAAACAGGCGTTTTTACAGTCAGCCAATCCCGCCGTTATTTACAAAAAGCAGCTGAGGCAGGCTTCGGATTAAAAATACACGCAGATGAAATCGATCCGCTTGGAGGTGCTGAATTAGCAGGTGAGCTAAAGGCCGTCTCAGCCGACCATTTGGTAGGTGCATCGGACGAAGGCATAAAGAAATTGGCTGAGGCAGGAACGATCGCCGTCCTCTTGCCGGGCACGACATTTTATCTTGGCAAAAGCACATACGCCAAGGCTAGAGCTATGATTGATGAAGGTGTATGTCTCAGCTTGGCAACGGATTTTAATCCTGGCAGCTCGCCGACTGAAAATATCCAGCTGATTATGTCCATTGCCGCTCTTCATCTGAAAATGACTGCAGAAGAAATATGGCATGCGGTCACAGTCAATGCCGCATACGCCATAGGGAAAGGAGAGGAAGCCGGTCAGCTCAAAGTCGGCCGCTCAGCTGATCTAGTCATTTGGCAAGCCTCGAACTATATGTATATTCCGTATCACTACGGGGTCAATCATGTACATCAAGTCATGAAAAACGGAACAATTGTTGTCAACAGGGAGGGAGCTATTTTTGGATAAGTACCCTTTTCTCAGAGAGGCTGGGTCTTCGTTTAAGGACCGGGATGTCACAAAAATGAGCGACCTGATCGCAACATGGGACGGCCAAGACATTAAGGGACCGGCGTTGATAGGTGTCCCCCTATCAAAATCCTCCATCAGTCATTCAGGCGCTTCCTTTGCACCCGGAACAATACGCCAGGCTCTGAAACATTCATCAGCCTATTCTGCTGAGCTTGGAGAGCATGTCGTATCAGAGCTTCTATATGATCTGGGGGATATCGATATTCATGTCACTGATATCGTAAAGTCACATCATCACATTTTCCAAACCATGCACGCTCTGCTTTCGGATCATCCGGATTGGGTGCCGCTCATACTTGGGGGAGATAACTCTATCAGCTACTCCACAATAAAAGCGATAGCACAAACAAAAGGAACGACAGCGGTGATTCAATTTGATGCCCATCACGATGTTCGCAATACGGAGGACGGGGGGCCGACAAACGGCACCCCCTTCCGCCGCCTTTTGGATGAAGAGATCATTGAAGGTCAACATTTGATCCAGCTGGGTATCAGAGAATTCAGCAACAGCCAGGCCTATGAAGCATATGCAAAAAAACATAACGTGAACATTCACACGATGGACATGATCCGGGAAAAAGGACTCATCTCCACGATAAAAGAGGTTTTGCCAGCCGTTCAAAATAGAACAGATTTCATTTTTATATCTGTTGACATGGATGTCTTAGACCAGTCCCATGCACCCGGCTGTCCAGCGATTGGCCCGGGAGGCCTCTATACAGACGAATTGCTTGAAGCAGTCAAGTACATCGCACAACAGCCCAATGTTGCCGGGATTGAAATTGTTGAAGTCGATCCTACCCTCGATTTTCGAGATATGACAAGCAGAGCTGCAGCTCATGTTCTGTTACACGCATTAAAAGGAATGAAACTCTCCCCATTCAAGTGATCTTCTGGCAGGTTGTTTTTTGGGTATAAGAAACTCATCTGCCTAATGAATGGCAGCTAAAAGGAGGGCGAGACAGTGAATCTTCAGGAGAACAGCAGCCAACAGCTAAAACGCACAATGAAAAGCAGGCACCTATTTATGATTTCTTTGGGAGGCGTCATAGGCACAGGACTTTTCCTCAGTACAGGCTATACGCTACATCAAGCCGGACCCGGCGGTACGATACTCGCTTATGTAATCGGCGGGTTGATGATGTACCTCGTCATGCAATGTCTCGGCGAATTGTCGGTTGCCATGCCGGTGACCGGCTCTTTTCAAAAATATGCTACAACATTTATCGGTCCATCTACCGGTTTTATGGTCGGCATCATGTACTGGATCAATTGGGTGGTGACGGTAGGCTCTGAGTTTACCGCATCCGGTATTCTCATGCAGCGCTGGTTCCCTGACAGCAGTGTATGGATGTGGAGTGCGATTTTTGCAGCCCTTCTTTTTATATGCAACGCATTTTCAGTTAAGTTATTTGCGGAGACTGAATTTTGGTTTTCAAGCGTAAAGATTGTCACCATTATTTTATTTATCATTTTGGGAGGAGCCGCTATGTTTGGCCTGATCTCTTTAAACGGAACGGCGGATGCTCCTATGTTGTCAAACTTCACGGACCATGGCGGGCTGTTTCCGAATGGCTTTCTCGCCGTTTTTATCGCAATGATATCTGTGAGCTTCGCCTTTTCTGGTACAGAGTTAATCGGCGTTACAGCAGGAGAATCAGCAAATCCTCAAAAGGATATACCGCGATCCATCCGTAATGTCGCATGGAGAACCGTGATTTTTTTCATTGGCGCTGTCTTCATATTATCCGGGTTGATTTCATGGAAGGACGCAGGCGTGATTGAAAGCCCGTTTGTAGCCGTATTTGCGGAGATCGGAATCCCTTACGCTGCTGATATTATGAATTTCGTGATATTAACAGCCTTGCTGTCTGTCGCCAACTCAGGCTTATATGCTTCGACCCGTATGATGTGGTCGTTAGCAAATGAAAACATGATCAGCTCCCGTTTTAAGAAAGTGACATCTAAAGGCATTCCTTTAAATGCCTTAATGATCAGTATGGCTGTATCTTGTTTATCTCTCGTTTCCAGTATCGTGGCCCCTGGAACGGTCTATGTGGTGATGGTAGCAATTGCTGGATTTGCAGGAGTCGTGGTCTGGATGAGCATTGCCTTGTCCCAACTCTTGTTTCGAAAGAGATTTCTGAAAAAGGGGGGGGATGTAAAAGATCTGACATTTCGCACGCCGCTTTATCCTCTTATGCCTATAGCCGCTCTCTTATTATGTTCTGCTTCTTGTATCGGTCTTGCTTTTGATCCCAATCAAAGAATCGCACTTTTCTGCGGAGTTCCTTGTATCATCCTTTGCTATCTGATCTACCATTTCAAAAGAAATGTTACAAAAGCGAAAAAAATCAGCCAAGAGGAATATCAGGCTGATCACATCCTGTAATCAAAAAAGCACACCCCACTCAGGATGGGATGTGCTTTATTTTTATTCAGTAATCAACGTATGAATCAGCTTCGGCGCCTTCGCTTCCGCAGCGATGCGGATGTTGTCATAGACTTTTGCGATGACTTCATCAACGTTTTCGCGGTTGGCGTAAAGCGTCACGAGCGGTTCGCCTTTTTCTACTTTGTCGCCGACCTTTTTGCGGAGCATGATGCCGACGGCTAAATCGATCTCATCTTCTTTTGTGGCGCGACCGGCACCTAACAGCATCGCTGCGACGCCGATTTCATCCGCAACGATTTCAGAGACGACACCCGCTTCTTTGGCAGGCACATCAATTTGATATGCGGCTTGCGGAAGCTTAGACGGATCGTCAACAATCGAACTGTCGCCGCCTTGGTTTTTCAGGAAATCCTTGAATTTCTCAAGTGCTTTGCCGTTTTTCATGACTTCTTCCAGCTTCGCTCTCGCTTCGTCCAATGTATCGGCTTTTTTCGCAAGCACAACCATCTGGCTGCCGAGCGTTAAGACAAGCTCATGAAGATCCTCAGGTCCCTCGCCTTTGAGCGTGTCGATCGCTTCTTTGACTTCAAGCGCATTTCCGATCGCAAAGCCGAGCGGCTGGGACATGTCTGAAATGACAGCCATTGTTTGACGGCCGACGTTATTTCCGATGCGTACCATCGCTTTGGCAAGTTCAGCTGCGTCTTCTTCTGTTTTCATGAAGGCGCCCGCTCCCGTTTTTACGTCAAGCACGATGGCGTCCGCCCCGGCAGCGATTTTTTTGCTCATAATCGAGCTTGCAATGAGCGGAATGGAATTGACCGTTCCCGTTACATCACGAAGCGCGTACAGTTTTTTATCAGCCGGCGTTAAATTGCCGCTTTGGCCGATGACCGCAACCTTGTCGCGGTTCACAAGTTTAATAAATTCATCCTTCGTCAGTTCCACGTGGAAGCCGTCGATTGCCTCTAACTTATCAATCGTGCCGCCCGTATGGCCGAGGCCGCGGCCGGACATCTTGGCAACCGGCACGTCAAGAGCCGCAACAAGCGGAGCGAGAACGAGTGTTGTCGTGTCGCCGACGCCGCCGGTGGAGTGTTTATCCACTTTAATTCCTTCAATGGCAGAAAGATCAATCGTTTCACCGGAGTTCACCATAGCCATCGTCAAGTCCGCACGTTCACGGTCACTCATATCCTGGAAGAAAATCGCCATAGCAAGCGCGCTTGCCTGATAATCAGGAATGCTTCCGTCTGTATAGCCGTTCACGAAAAATTGAATTTCTTCAGTGGTGAGTTCTTTTCCGTTTTGTTTTTTGATGATGATATCTACCATTCTCATGTTTGGTCACCGATCCTTTTCGATTAAGTTCAGTAAATCAAGCCCACAATTGCTGCTGATAAAAAGCTGACAAGCGTAGCACCGTATAATAATTTCAAGCCGAAACGCGCGACGACATTTCCTTGCTTTTCATTCAGTCCTTTTACGGCACCGGCAATGATTCCGATTGAGGAGAAGTTCGCAAATGACACAAGGAATACCGATACGATCGCTGTTGTACGGCCGCTGAAATGGAAACCGTTTTGCGTAAGCGACGTCATGGCGACAAATTCATTCGATACCATTTTTGTTGCCATAATGCTTCCCGCATTAACAGCTTCATTCCATGGGATACCCACAAGAAAAGCGAATGGAGCAAACACATATCCAAGAATGCCTTGGAACGAAATACCGAATACTGCATTAAAAATACCATTGATCAAGGCAATAATCGCGACAAATCCAATCAGCATCGCAGCGACGACAACCGCTACTTTGAAACCGTCAAGGATGTATTCTCCGAGCACTTCGAAGAAGGATTGTTTTTCTTCTTCCTCAACACGAAGCATATCCTCTTCTTTTGCAACCTCGTACGGATTGATAATAGAAGCAATTATGAAACCGCCAAATAAGTTCAAGACCAACGCTGTTACAACATATTCCGGTTTCAGCATTGTCATATACGCGCCGACAATCGACATTGATACAGTTGACATCGCAGATGCGCAAAGCGTGTACAAGCGCTGCTGATTTAAAAGACCGAGTTCTTTCTTCAAGGAGATAAATACTTCTGACTGCCCTAAAATCGCAGAAGCCACTGCGTTATACGATTCCAATCTTCCCATACCGTTTACCTTGCTGAGGGCAAGACCGATATATCTAATAATAAACGGGAGGACTTTCCACTTTTGCAGAATCCCGATCAGAGCGGAAATAAACACGATTGGCAAGAGAACATTCATAAAGAATGTCGTTTGGTCCGCATTCACCAAGCCGCCAAACACAAAGTTAATTCCTTCTGCCGCGTATTCAAGCAGGTAACCGAATCCTTTTGCAAATCCTCCCACGAGGAAATTCCCTATTCCGGTATTGAGGAGAATGTAGCCAAGAATAAATTGCAAAATGAGCATAACAACAATTGGGCGGATCTTAATTCTTTTTTTGCCGCTGCTCGCGATCCACGCGAGGCCTAAAAACACGATTAAACCGATAATCCCAATCAAATACTTCATATGTGTTTCTCCTTTATTTGTATTCGCTTACAACTACTGTTTCCCCAGAAAACGGAAAGCAGTCTGCCTTCCGTCAGCTCTTAATAGTTGTCTCCGCCTGATGCATTTTCTCCTTTTACGATGGAAACGCCTGCGCTGGCGCCAATTCGGCTTGCTCCGGCCTCAACCATTGTGTCTACATCTTCTTTCGTTCTGACGCCGCCAGATGCTTTCACGCCGATATCAGGTCCTACTGTTTTGCGCATTAAGGCGATATCTTCCTTCGTTGCGCCGCCTGTAGAAAAGCCTGTTGATGTTTTTACGAAATCCGCTCCCGCAGACACCGCTAAACGGCATGCACGTTCTTTTTCTTCATCAGTCAGAAGGCATGTTTCGATAATGACTTTGACAAGCGCTTTTCCGGCTGCAGCTTCTACTACACCGCGGATATCAGCTTCCACCACATCGTCTTCCTTGTCTTTTAAAGCGGCAATATTAATGACCATATCCACTTCAGTGGCGCCTTTTGAAATGGCGTCTTTTGTTTCGAACGCTTTTGTTTCAGTTGTATTGGCACCGAGCGGGAAGCCGATGACCGTACAAACGTCGACTCCAGTTCCCTTAAGCTCTTTTGCAGCAAGCTCCACCCATGTCGGATTGACACATACTGAAGCAAATTTGTATGTTTTCGCTTCTTCAATTAGTTTTAGAATTTCCGCTTTTTGTGTATGCGGTTTCAAAGCTGTATGATCAATTATGTTGGCTAATGACATCCTTCGCACACTTCCTTTTTTGTTAAGATATTTTTTAGCATAACCGACTTTTGAACATATGTAAATTGGTAATTGAAATTTTGTTCAATGAAAGGTTTGAACGTGTCACAAATCATTAACAAGCGCCCTCGCGGTATGCTGGTCAATGATTAAAACGTTGGCATATTTTCCGGTTAATGCTCCGTGAATGGAAGATACTTTTCTGCTTCCGCCGGCAACTAAAATGGAGCGTTCCTTCAGTCTGAGGTCTTCAAGCTCAACACCGATGGTCCGGTCATTGATGGCGCTGCTGCAAATATTCCCTTTCGCATCAAAAAAGCGTGAACAAATATCCCCTACGGCCTGTTTTTTCAGCAGGGCTTTCTCTTCTTCGTTAAAATATCCGAGCCGGAACAACAGCGCTTCGTCACGGACAGTCCCCACCGTGAAGAGAGCGATATTCGCCTGCTTTCCCATCTCGATGATTCGCTCAATATGACGGTCTTTCTCCACCATTCGCTTCACATCCGCATTATCAAACACGACGGGAAGCGGGAGATAGCGCGGCATCGTTTGAAAAGCCTCTGCAAACAGCTGAATCGTTTCAGCCGAATACGTGTTTACCCGGGAATGGCTGATGCCGCCTTTTAGCTGGACGACCTCGACGCCTTTTACCTGCTTCGGCTGCATGTTTTGCGCGATTTGATACATGGTGGTTCCCCAGCTGACGCCGACAATGTCGCCGTCTTTTACCGTTTCATGCATATATTCTGCACCATAGCGGCTTAGGTCATGTGTAATTCCTGCATAATCGGGTGTCGGGGAAAACACAACATGCGCCTCAAGGAGCCCGTATTTCTCTTCAAGTATGGAACCGAGCGCATCCAAATCTTCAAAAGGGTCCATGACGCGAATCTGGACATACCCTTTTTCCTTTGCATATTGCAGCAGCCGGGAAACGGTTGGCCTTGAAATCTTGAGCTGCTCAGCAATTTGCTGCTGACTGTAGTCAGACTGATAGTAAAGCCTTGCCGCTTCTATGCTTAATTGTTGTTTTTCCCGATCCATTCTGCACCTCCCTGTGGATCAGTCCTGATAAAACTGCTTTTGATTTGCTTTTATTATACAGGCTGGCGCCGGCTTTCATCCACCTGATTTCTAAGAAACTGAAAAACGCTCTGGGCGCGGACCTGCCCAGAGCTTACTTCTCCCAGGTCATATGCTGATAAATGCCTTTCATAATGGCGTACATTCCATATAGGATCAGGCCTAATGCCAATATAGACAGAATCAATTTGCCATGCGGCTGCTGCGCGAGTTCGGCGAGCGCGCCGTCAAAGCCTCTTGTGTCGTCGGGATCAGCGGTCATGGCTGTCTTGATGAGAAAATAGCCGATAGCCGAGAAAATAATGGCCCGGGCGATATTGCCTGCGCGTCCGGTGTTTTTTGTGATGCATATCATTTGTTTGTTCATTTTTGACGTATCAAATTCTTTCATAAAAGCAGCCCGAACACCTTTCATAAATTGAACAATCGCAAATACGATAAAACCCGCACCCGTAAGCCCTGTGAGCCATTGGCCGAACGGCTGCGCCAATACATAAGCGGACCACGTCTGTTCTGAAGTGCCGCCGTCCCCTTGGCCAAACACAAATCGCAAGGCATTCCAAGCGATGGATGTGTAAACGGCGGCACTGAAAAAGTTTCCTATTCTCCGTGACAGGCCTCGCCTGCTGTTTCCGTGCCCCTCCGTGTCCTTGATCGCGCTTAACACCATCCAGATCACATAGCCGATAAGGCCGATGCCTATTAAAAAAAGCAATAGTGACCCATACGGCATGCGTGATAGCGTTTGGAGAGCTCCGCTCGAATCTTTCGCGCGGCCTGCCCCGGCAGCCGTCATAAAGGCCAAAACCCCAAGCAGAATAAAAACACCGCCGAATGCAAAATAACCAAGCCTCCCGAATCGTTTGATCCAAGGCTTGGTTTCCTGTTTTATTTTTGACATGTACCGGTCTTTCACCGCCATGTGTCCAACCCTCTTTCACAGAAGTCTTTACTGTAACATTCCCGATTGGACAAAGTTGAAACAGCTTCTGCCTCAGCTATGGCCGGCTGAGATACGTTTTTGCTGATTAACTGATTGTGCAGGTGTCATCCAAGCAGCCGCTGCGGCAGCTGTGACTCCGCCTGCTAATTTACCAATGATCATGGCCGCCGCCATTTCTTTTTTCATTCCAGCCACAAAACCGAGATGGCTGCCGAGTACAAAGGCGCCGCTGACCGCAAACGCGACATTGATGACCTTTCCTCTCGGCGTCATATCTTTTAATGAAGCCAGCATTGGAATATGATGCGCCAAAGAGGTCACCAATCCTGCTGTTGCTGTCTCATCTAAATGAAGGTGTTTCCCCAGGGCCTGAAGCGGTTTTTTAAAGGTTTTTGTAATAAAAGCCGTCATCGGGAACGCCCCTGCCAGGGCAATGGCGATGGTCCCTGTCGTTTGTATCCCTGTCTCGACATTCTCCATTCCCGGAATCAGCACAATGCCGGTCATCGTTTCAACGGAGACAGCCGCAAGCCCGATAATCGCAACCACACTGACCGCTTTCCCGAAGAGATGAAACAACCGAATCATACTGTCGGTATACCGCCATAATCCAAAAGCGATCACAGCAGATAACAGACTCGGGATCAGAAGGTTTTTACCTATCATGCCGATGTCAAAGCCCGCGCATAATCCGCCGATGAAACAACCGATCGGCATTGTGCACAGCCCGATTAATATGCCTTTCGCAAAATACGGATGATCCTCTATTTCGATGATGCCAAGAGCGACGGGAATCGTGAAGACGATTGCCGGTCCCATCATTGTTCCTAAAAACACCCATGAAAACAGCCCGGCCTGCGGATCTTTCGCCATTTCTCCAGCCAGCGCATATCCTCCCATATCAATCGCCAAAATGGTGTTCGCAAAGGAAGAAGGGTCCGCGCCAATCGCTGTGTAAAACGGAGCAACAATGGGAATCAGGATTGCTGCCAGCACGGGCGCCAGCGACACAATTCCGATCATGGACAGCGCCAGCGGCCCCATAGCCTTAAAGCCGTCCGCAAACCGCTCGCCTAGCCCCCATCTGTTTCCCAAACAATAATCCGCCGCTCCCCATAGTAAAAAGGCAGCCAAAATGAATACAACCGCGTCATTCACCGTCATGGTTTTCTCCTTTTTCAAACGTATGATTTGTTTTATCATATCATCTGAAATCACCGAATAGAGTTGATCTTATTCAATATGAGCTAAAAATTCTTTTATATCGGCTTTTTCAACGGCTGTTATGATGCGCCGCGCTTTTTCTTGCGGGACCGTTAATGTCAATTTTTCTATTATGTCTTCTTCAGACAGCTCATTTCCTGGCGCCCCTTTTGGGCAGTCCACACGCGCTTCGCAAATCCGGCCGTCTGATAAATAGGCCCGGACAATCGTGAAACGGCCTTTTGGAACGGCATGGGGAGCCGGCTGAGTAGCATTGTCATATACGCGCTGAATATGCCCTATTGTCGTTTGAATGCCGTTTGGGATCGGCTGGCTGTTGAAATGTTCAACGGTCAGCTCGTGTCCGTGCAAAGCAAGAGCAATCACATATTCAACGCTGAAACGGCCTTCCTCTCCAGTTTTTGGAGATCTTTCCGTCAATGCAGCATCTCCGCCTGGCGGAAAAATCACTTCAATACGTTCAGTATTGACAGCAGAAATGGCTTCTTCGGAGATAAGCTGTCGTACCGCATCTGCAGCATGGTGTGCCGCGGAACAAAATGGATAGATTTTAAACCATAGACCCGGCTGCACGATTCTCCAGGGTGCCCCCCAATCGTTTAGCAAAGTATGTTGGGCTTTTTCAACGTCACCGTACAGACTGAAGAAACCAGTTTCTCCATCAAATGCCGTGCGGGACCCGCCAAATTCTGATTGGGCCAGCTTAACGGCCAGCAAGCCAGCCTGAGCCGCCAGACCGGCGTGCAGCGGTTTCATTTCTGTTCCAAATTGCACCCTCATCCCAGCAGATTGCGTAGCCGCAAAACCAATTGCTTTTTCCAGCTCTTCCTGAGTCAGCTCCTCAGCATAACCTACGGCGCAGGCAGCAGCGATGGCACCAAGCGTTCCTGTATTATGCCAGCCCTTTTCATAGTGGCGGCTGCCAATTGATTCTCCCAGCCGTGCCATCACTTCAACACCAACAATATAAGCGCCAAGAAGCCGCTCGTCATGTCCGCGAGCGGCAGATGCAATAAGGGCCGGCACGATGACTGCACTGGGGTGTCCTCTTACATCGGAGTGGACATCATCAAAATCCAATGCATGGGCGATAAATCCATTGAGCATCGCGGATTGTAATGGCGCGGCCTTTTTGCCCTGTCCGATAATAGGAACAAGGGGCAGGCCTCCTTCATCCTCTATCAGACGGAGGAGCTTTTGAATTCCTTTATCTTCTCTTCCTGCGAATGAAGCGGCAGTAAAATCAAGTAATCCTTTTTTTGCTTCGTGAGTCGCGTCAACTGAATGCTCAGGTTGTGACGTTCTCACAGCCTCTGCAAGACCTGCTGTCAGCCCTTGTTTGCTCATTTGATGGTCTCCAATACAATAACCGCCAGCTCCGCAAAGTACTGAGAGGCAACCGTAAGGGCTTCTTCATCCAGTGTAAAGGCCGGATGATGCCACTCCTCCGTCCCGTTCGTTCCCATCCAGACAAAAAATCCCGGAATCTTCTCTTGATACAGAGCGAAGTCTTCTCCGCCCGGAGACTGCTCAGCGTGAATGGTTTGATAGCCAAGCCGTGCCGCAGCTTCGGATGCCGCATTCAAAAATGTGCCGTCATTCTGAACGGAAGGCAAATAAGGAAACCACTTGAATTCTGCTTGTGCCCCATAGCCCGCTGCAATTCCTTCAGCCACTCGTCTCATATGCTCCGGAACACCCTGCCTCGCTTCTTTTTGAAAGGTTCGAACCGTCCCCTCCATTTCAGCTTGGTCTGGAATCACGTTCCACGAGGTGCCCGCCTGTACTCTTGTGATACTGACGACTGCGTTTTGCAGTGAGCTGATATTGCGGCTGACCACAGATTGCAGCCCGCTGATGATTTGTCCGGCTGCAGCGATTGGATCAATACTGTTATTCGGGATGCCGGCGTGTCCGCCTTTCCCTTTGATGACGATCTCAAACCGGTCAACACTTGCCATAAGCGGACCTTCCTTTACACCAATGGTTCCGACAGGCAGATCCGGCTTATTGTGCATGCCGAAAATCGCGGAAACGCCATCAAGTACGCCAGCTTCGATGACCTTTCTTGCTCCTGCGGCAATTTCTTCGGCCGGCTGAAAGATAAAGCGGACTGTACCTTTCAGCTCGGCCTTTCTTTGATTCAGCAAAATCGCTGTGCCAATAATAGAAGCAGTATGAAAATCGTGTCCACATGCATGCATTGTGCCATCAACCTTAGATGCAAATGGGAGATTCGTCTGTTCTTGGATCGGGAGCGCGTCAATATCCGCTCGTATTGCTATCACGGGGCCGTCTTCCCGTCCTTTGATTTCTGCAATCACGCCAGTCTCCAATTGAGGAACATCAAGTATTTCGATTTGCTCCTCCTCAAGCCAGCGGCGGATTTTTTTCGTCGTTTCAACCTCTTGAAATGACAGTTCAGGATGTTCATGAAGATCACGCCGCATATTGATTAAACGGGTATGAAACGCTTTGTCGGCCATTGTTCTTCTCCCCTTCTTATATAAGCTCTGCAGGCTCTCCCACCTGCTTGATAAATCGTTTCGTCCGTTCGTTTTTCGGATGGTCAAACAGTTCTTCTGGCGTTCCCTGCTCGATAATATGTCCGTCTGCCATAAAAATCACTTGATCAGCAACCTCTTTTGCAAACGCCATTTCGTGTGTAACAATGATCATCGTTGTTTGTTTTTCCGCAATGGACTTGATGACCTGAAGCACCCCTGTGACGAGCTCAGGGTCAAGCGCTGACGTTGGTTCATCCAGCAAAATCGCATGCGGATTGACCGCAAGCGCCCGCGCAATGCCGATTCGCTGCTGCTGGCCGCCGGACATTGTGATCGGATAGCTGTCAGCCTTATGCTCCAGACCGACTTGTTTCAGAATCTCCAATCCAATACGTTTCGCTTCGTCGCGTGGTTTATGTTGAGCCACGATTAAAGCTTCTGTAATGTTTTGCAGAGCCGTTTTATTTTTAAACAGATTGTAGTTTTGAAAGACCATGGCCGTTTGCTGGCGAAGCCGATGTGCTTCCTTGCGTGTAAACTTTTCCGCGTTCAGTTTGGCTTCTCCGATTTCAATAAGGCCTTGATCCGGACGCTCTAATAGATTTAAGCACCGGAGAAGCGTTGATTTTCCGGAACCGGACGGACCGATGATTGCCACCACTTCTCCGCGTTTCACTTCTAGATCGATTCCGTCGAGCACGACGAGATCTTTAAACGCTTTGCGAATATTTTTTACTGTTATCAACTGATTTCACCTCTAAGTCCGGTATGGCTTGCTCATGGCACGTTCAAACAAGTCCTGCAACATGCTGTAGATAATGGTAAGAACCCAATAGACGATCGCAACTGCCAAGTACGTCTCAAAATATTTGAGGTTTCCTGAAGCGTACATCTTCCCTTGGGCGAACATCTCCATGACCCCTAATGTAAAGGCCAGTGACGTTTCTTTCAAGAGCCCGATAAATGTATTACCCGTTGCCGGAATCGCATTTCGGATCGCTTGTGGCAAGATAATCCGTCTGTATGCCTGAAGTTTTGTCATACCGACAGACAGACACGCCTCCAGCTGCCCGTCATCAACAGAATTGAGGGCGGCCCGGAAGATTTCTGCCAAATATGCTGCATTTTTTAAGCTTAACCCGATGATGGCAGCTGTGAGAGCTGTCATTTTGCTCATCTCTGGAAATAGCTGCGGCAGCCCGTAATAGATTAAGAACAGCTGCACCAGTGTCGGCACGCCTCGGAAAAAGGATATATACAGCTTTGACAGCTGATGAAGCACTGGAATTTTGTTCTTTGTAATGAGTGCGAGAATAAGTCCTCCGATAATGGCAAAAATCATAGCCGCTATGGCCATAAACAACGTGATCGGAAGGGCTTGAATTAAAGTCGGGAACGCTGATATCATGAATTCCCAATCAATCGTGTTCATTCTGGTGATTCACCGCCGTTTCTTAATGCTTCTGTTCTACTGTGATATCTTCATTAAAGTATTTTTCAGAGAGTTTTTTCAGTGTTCCGTCTTTACGCAATTCATCTAGCGCCTTATTGACTTTTTTGCGGAGCTTGTCGTGCGCCTCGTCCTTGGCAAATGGGAATGCAACCTGTTCGTAAACAATCGGATCTCCTGCAAGCTTTAATGGCAAACCGGTCTTCTTGATTTGCGCGATCAATACAGTTCGGCTGTTGACATAAGCGTCTACACGGCCGTACGCAACATCCTTCAACGTACCCTCTTGTGTTTCATACGTTTTGATATTGATTTTTTTATCAGGATCTTTGCTTTCAAGGTTTTTCGCGTGGTTTGAACCAAGAACGGCTGCGACTGTCTTGCCTTTTAAATCGTCTACTGATTTGATGTCAGTATTGTCTTTTTTGACGACAATCTGTGTTCCCGCATAAGCGTATGGTTTCGTAAAGTTATACGTTTCCTTACGTTCGTCTGTCACAGCTACCTGGTTGGAAATGGTATCAAGCTTGCCTGTTTGAAGCTCTCCCATCAGCCCGCTGAATTCAAGCAGCTTCCAGTCCAGTTTCATGTCAATTTTCTTAGCGACCGCTTCCATCACTTCCACGTCAAAACCTGTCAGCTTTCCGTTTTCTTTATAAGCAAATGGGTAACTTTGTCCTGTCGCACCGACATGAAGCACATTGTCATCCTCTTTACTGCTGCTGTTTCCATTGCCGCAAGCTGAGAGCACCGCTAATAATGCAGCAAAGACCAGCACAGTCCATTTTTTCATTTTCATTTGATTTTCCCGCCTCTTCTTTTTTTTATAGATCGTGACGCAATTGTTTTTTCATATAGACTGTGATATGCCCTTTTCCAAGGTCTTGTTCACCTGAGCGGACATACCCTTTTCGTTCGTACATCTCAATCAGCCACGGATGCTTATCCGCTGTTCCGAGTGAGACAAACGGAACCTTTAACGTATCACGAAGGATTGTTTCCTCCAGCCATTGAAGCAGCTTTGTTCCGATTCCTTTTTTACCGGTGTCGGGGTCCACAGCGAACCACCAGATATGCGGAACGCCATACGGTCCCGGCTGTTTTCCCCAAGGCATTCTCAAGGTGATGGTCGCGATGATCCGCCCGTCTTCTTCCATGACGTAGCAAGCGTTTTTCCGAATATTTTGCAGCACCAAATCCAAATCCGCATGAGCGGCAGCAAAACGAATGCCGAGCTTTCGAATGGGTTCATAAGCCCGCAATGTCAGCGCGAGAAGCTGTTCGGCATCACGTTCAACTGCAAGGCGATATTGTGGCTTCATCTAGCGTTCCTCCTTACTTTGCATAGCGGTTTACCGGCTTTTCCAAACCGAAGTGCTCTCGTAATGTTGTGCCTTCATATTCTTTTCTGAACACGCCGCGCTCCTGTAAAATCGGAACCACTTGATCAACAAACACTTCAATTCCTTCTGGAAGAAGCGGAGGCATGATGTTAAACCCGTCACACGCTTTCTTATCCACCCATTCCTGCATCTTGTCGGCGAGCTGCTCCGGCGTGCCGACGAAGATATGGTGGCCTCTGGAGCCTGCAACGTATTTGTAAAGCTCTCGTATCGTCATATTGTCACGTTCAGCCATCTCCTGAACAAGCTTGAAGCGGCTCTTCACAGCATTTGAAGCTTCTGCGTCAAGCTTCGGCAGCGGCCCATCAAGCGGATATGCCGACAAATCAATTCCGCCTAAGTAATTTTGGAGAATTTGCAGACCGACAGATGGGATAATCAGATCTTGAAGCTCCTTGTATTTGGCTTGCGCCGCTTCTTCTGTATCGGCAATGATCGGGAAAATACCCGGCATGATTGCAATTTTTTCTGGATCACGTCCGAATTCCGCTGCCTGTTCTTTAATGGATTGATAAAATTCCTGAGCTGATTCCAGGTGGTTTTGTGCTGTGAAGATCACTTCTGCTGTTCTGGCAGCCAGCGCTTTTCCGTCTCCTGATGATCCTGCCTGGATAATGACCGGCTGGCCCTGCGGGGTTCTTGAAACGTTCAGAGGTCCGCGAACCGAGAAATATTCTCCTTTGTGGTTCAGCTCATGCATTTTTTCTTTGTCAAAGAATTCACCCGTTTCTTTATTACGGATAAAGGCGTCCTCTTCCCATGAATCCCAAAGCCCCTTTACAACTTCGACAAATTCCTCTGCCCGCTGATAGCGCAAATGGTGTTCAAGGTGCTTTTCACCGCTGAAATTCAGCGCTGTTGATTCAATAGATGAAGTGACGACGTTCCATCCGGCACGGCCGTTGGACAGATGATCCAATGACGCAAACTGTCTGGCAATATGGAATGGCTCGCTGTATGTAGTGGAGGCTGTTGCAGTCAGTCCAATTTTTGATGTGACCTGCGCCAAAGCAGAGAGCAGGGTGAATGGCTCAAACCTTGTTAATACATTTGGATGTGATTTGCTGTCAATTGATAAGCTATCTGCTAAAAACAGCATATCCAGCTTGCCTCGCTCCGCTGTTTTCGCAAGCTCTTTAAAATAATCCAAATTCATGCTCGCATCTGAAGGCGCGTCCGGGTGCCGCCAAGACGCAACATGATGGCCTGTACCTGCTAAAAATACCCCTAATTTGATTTGTTTCTTTTTGCTTGTCATGACGATACTCCTTTTATCATGTTTTTAGGCTGAATAATCCGAAAAATAAACTCCTATATTCCTAGTCGTTTAATATGAATAAATCAAAATGTACCTTTGTCTTGGACGTTTGTCAATGAGTTAAGATCAAATTTTTCTTTTTAAGCTGAAAAGAATCTCGCAGAATCATGGGGCGGCATTTGTGCAACCTGTATACTGGTAAAACCAGTCTGATGCTGAGACTCGTTTTGATCCAAAGTTTTATATAAATGTAGCTTGTACCTTATCTCTACTTCCGACCATACGCATTTTGCCGCCGCTTTTGCTCTTTGCTAGTAAACGCGAGTGATCGCCGTCGTAGAACGGTCCATTTTCCCACTCATTCAGAAGCTGAGACATCACATAAAAAAATAAGCTGATCCCGGATTCATACCGAAATCAGCTAATTGAATCTTAATTAAGTTCTAGAATACTTTCTTCTGCTTTAGCAGAAAACACTTTAGGCTCAAGGCGGTCTAGGTCTTCATGAAATAAACTCACTTTTTGGATTTGCCGATTGTCGTAGTGGTGGAAATAGTAGTTTCCAGTTTCGTTGCAGATCACGGAAGTATATTGCGTATAATGAATTTCGTCTTCTTCCGTTATCACTGCGCCCTTTGGTATCGTCATATTTGCCAAAATGTGAAAAGCGGCTGTTACACCTTTCGTTTCATCGGCCGCCGGCTCTAGGTGTTCTTTCAAATAAACAGCTCTGACAAACCGGGAAGGCGGTGTATAATCCCCCGGCAGACCAACAGTTCCTAAGCCTTGGCCAAAAGCAGAAAGGGCTAATCCGCCCATCTCTTTGCTCTCTAATTGCTTCGGTCTGATTCCTGTATATTGCTGCAGATTGGTTACATGCCATATAAAGTCGGGGCTGTTCGTCATGACACCAGGTTGATTGTCATAGACTTTGAGGCCGTCTGCTCTCGGTTCTATCGTCAGGCTTCGTCCCGTCCGGTCTGACAATATCCAGTGAAGCGGTAAAACTGTATCCAATAGATCTAATTTTTTCTCTACAATCGTTAAAGATCGAATCTTTTCTTTTACGTCTTCCAAAGACTGACAGACTGACAGCACCCATGTCACAAACTCATGCGGGGCAATGTGAACGGTGTCTTCCCGTATCGTTTTTTCGTACTCTGCATAGCCCGGAAAATAAAGTGCAGCACACGATAAACCGTTTTCATTAACGCCGTCTGCAAATAGAATATTACCAAGTTTTCTTCCCATACCGATAAATGCGTACTGTGTCTTATGAGCCTTTCCGTCAGCTTCACTATTCCAGCTGTAACGCCGTGGATAGAGAATGACCTCCGTCCCCAGCTGAAATGCAAAATCCATTGTTCTCGCTAATACATGTTTACGGTCAGCAGTTTCCAATGTAAGACTTGTGCACATCTGATTCAATCCCCTTTCAATTCAGGCTAAAATCATACATTTTGTGAACAACTTGTTTTATCAGCATAACGAAAGTCAAAGAGACTCGTCAAAAGATTGACATCACCTTCCAACATAAAGGCGAGGAGATTCGTTCAATATACTAAGCTGATGTTTATGGTGAAAGCTTCCTATTTATTTTTACTTATACGGGGCAGCAGGAAAAGAAGTTTTAGCGTCCATTCCGCAAAAGACCGGCCGGACACAAAATAACAAAAAATCCAGCCTTCTCAGAGGCTGGATTTCATTATTTCGACAAAACAAGCTCGTGAATCGCATGCGCAACACCATGTTCATTATTGGAGCGTGTTTGAAAGTTTGCGGCTTCCAATACTTCTGGGATGGCGTTTGCCATGGCAACCCCGCAGCCCGCCCATTCAATCATTGTCAGGTCGTTCCCGTTGTCGCCTATGCACATGACTTCCGCCTGTTCAATTCCAAGCAGCTGGGCCAGCTGGCGTACAGCATTTCCTTTGCTGGCTTCCGAGTGCAGAATTTCATAAAAGAAAGGCGCGCTTTTGACCATTGTATATTTTTCTCTTACGTCTTTCGGAATCGATGTAATGACGCGGCTTAAGTTCTCCGGTTTATCAATAAACATCACTTTTGGGATGAGGATATCTTTTGGCACCTCGTCAATCTTGCGGAAATGAAGCGGCACCTGTGTCACATAGGATTCGTATACAGTAAATTCGCTAATGTCCCGGTTAGGCGTATACAAATTAGATGAGTCAAAGAAATGCATCGGCGTCTTCAGCTCTAAGCTCAGGTCATATAATGAAGCCAAATCATCATAACCGAGAGACAGCTCCGAGACCACTTCATTTGTATGCGTATTTTGAACAAGCGCTCCATTATACGCAATAACATAGTCGCCTTCTTCAATTAAATTCAGTTCATCTAAATATCTCTGCACACCTCCGATCGGCCGGCCGGTGCAAAGCACAATTTTGACACCTTCCGCTTTTGCCGCGTGAAGGGCGTTGCGGACCTCCTCTGTTACTTCATGATGATCATTTAAAAGTGTTCCATCCATATCAATTGCAATTAGTTTGTACATCCTGCATCTCCTTCATGTCGTTTTCAGGCTATAGTCCCATCATATCGTTTTTTCTTTTTGATATTCAACCGGAAGAGATGGTTTTCTCCGGATTCTGTTTAGACGCCGCCCTTGTCTTCGGATACGTATGCGCGGTTTCCGCTTTCTTTCTGTCTTGACGCCGTTTTCTGCTTTTTTCTGTTTCATGAGCAGAAAGCCGGCAACTAAAAAAGGAATGCCGGTTATATTCAAGATGGCAAGCTTCACACCCGCCGCGATGAAAAAGAACCCCCATGAAGATGATGGATTCCGCCTGATCATGACGTAAGCCGCCATTTCCAGAACAATCAGGATGGCATGAAGCACTATGCCATAAATCAGCCATACAAGGGCAAAAAACAAAACATAATTCACGATTGCCCCTGAGTACATCATAGCGCGCATCATTTGTATAAACGATAAGGACTGCATGGAGCCGCTGATGACATTAGGGTTATAGATCGTATAGTCGCTAAATACATGTTTGACTTTGAGAAAAGCCCATAATATAAATATCCACTGAATGATGTGTAAAACAAGCCCCGCTGCCACCAGTCTTTCAGCTTTTTGATTTCTCATCTTTCTCCTCCCTGCCGGTCTTTGACTTGATTCTTGTCATCGTTTTTGTCTGGCCATTTTGCTTCCATATCAACGTCCCGTTTTCTCCTCTTTTCAGCGTGCTTTTGAGCGGATAATAGGGGCCAAGGTACTGAATCTCGATAGACCCGTCAGTGCTTTGGGAAATCACCTTGTATGCCATAAAAGGCAGCTGTACCTCTCCTCTTCCTTCAATCACTTCCGTTTCCACAACCTCGTCTTCGGTAAATGTGACCGTTGCTGATTTCACGCCATCCGCTGACCCGGGGGCAAGCCCCTCATCCCACGTTCCGTAATAAAACGGCGTCTCTTCTTTTTGCTGCTGGCAGCCCGATACCATGATGCATACAGCAGTTAAAAGCAAAATGACATATTTGTTTCTCAAGGGGATCACATCCTTTCCTCCTCTTTTTGGGCGAATGCCGTGCCGCTGTGCCAATGACTACATAAGTTATAAGGAATTCACCCACAAGGAGATTGATCATAATGAACCCTTATCAATATTACAGCCCTCAGCTGCCTCAGCAGGAACCTTACTATAGCCACTATGAGTACAATTCTTATCCGCAGCAGGATGTATACGATCCATACCAAATGGACAGACAGCCGGCATTAGAAAGAAGAATCGCAGCACTTGAACGGCAAAATGAACAGCAGTCGAGAGAATTAACCCGTCTAACAAACGAAGACCGCCGTCAAAACCGCGAAATTGCGCGGCTGGCCGAACAGGTCAATCAGCTAAGCCAGGCTGTTGAACGCCATACACGCCGCCTAAATCGGCTCAATCAGCGCCTCCGTACAGTAGAAAACAGGCTGAATATCCCATTTACTGCAGGGGAAGGCGGTTTCTGAGCAAACAAAGAAAAAAAAGCGGAATACGATTCTCCCATCTCAGGGTTTCGTTTTCCGCCATTCTTATATGTTAAAACGGAACATTTACATAAAAAGGGTTTGTACCCAGTATACAATCTTTACCGTTTTCATTCAAAGACAGAGGGGCTGAGGAAAATAATTGTAGTTCCTCATTTGCAGAATTTCTTTTCAATCAGGTTGCATGATAATACCGACTCACGTCAATCGATACATGGAGGGATCATTCATGCATAATACACAACACGGCTTGCAGCAGCTGAATCAATGCCGCCAGACTGCTCAGCAGCTCATTCAGCAAACACAGCAAAGCAGCCAGCAATATCGCCAAATGCTACATCAAGAGCAGCAAAACATCCAAATGCTGCAGCAGATTCTAAACCACGAACAACAAGCTGCACATACCATTCAGCAAGCGCTGCACGGGCATGACATGGCGATTCAAAAGTGCCAGCAGGTTGTCAACATGTGCAACCAAATGCAGCAGGAACTTACTGGACAATCCAGCGTCATGAATACGAATGTGTCTACACTTCCATTCGGCCAAAACACGCCATTTCAGCAGCAATCCTACCAGCAGTAACATATAAAAAAGCTCAACACAATGCGAGTGTTGAGCTTTTTTTCTTACTGTTCTTTGCGAATATGTATATCCTGAATAGACTGTTTCGGTGCATGAAATCTGCTCTCGGCTTCACTTCTTGCCTCGGCAAAAGCCCGCGCCTCCACATGATCTTTGTAGACATCCAGCTGAATCAAATACAGCGGGCGCACTTTAAATCCATGAATAATGGTCACCGCCCATAACGGGACCACAATAAAAACACCAGGCAGATCGGGCAAAACAAAACCAAACGCAAAAATGAAAAAATAAATAATTCCGTACATGATCCACTTTCTATTTCTAACCTTGATGCCAATAAATAAAAAGGCAAAAAAACTGGTAATGGCAAAAGGCATGAAAATAAACAGCATCCACCAGCTATGCAGCCATTCCCAAGCGGCACCTCTTTTTGTAATTCCCATATTTTTCTCCTCCTATTTACCTATAATAATCGATTAGGCATACCGCGTCACCCATAAACGGGAAAAACTTTCTCCCTTAAAAATAGTGATAGACGGAGAACAGGTTTCTTGCTATATTATTAATTGATAATGATAATCATTACTAATCTATTGAGATACATAGTGGGAGGGTTCTTGATGAAAAAGAACATATTGCTCGTGGGCATGCTTGTGCTGCTTCTCATGTTTGTCAGCGCTTGCAGCGGCACGGCTTCTAAAGGGAGCTCAAGCGATTCTGCTTCCGAAAAAACAGAAATGAGAACATACAAATCACCAAAAGGGAACGTCAACATTCCTGCACATCCGAAACGCATCGTCACTGATTTTTATGCCGGTGAATTGCTGTCTGTCGGGGCCAATGTGGTCGGCTCAGGCTCATGGTCATTTGATAATCCGTTTTTAAAATCAAAGCTGAAAAATGTGAAGGATGTCGGTGATCCAATCAGCGTTGAAAAAGTGATGGAGCTTCAGCCTGACTTAATTGTTGTCATGAATGAAGAGAATGTTGATAAATTAAAGAAAATCGCTCCGACTGTTGTCATACCTTATAACACAGCGAAAAACGTAGAGGACACAGTCAGCATGTTCGGAGATATCGCCGGAGCGAAAGACAAAGCAAAATCATTTATGGCTGACTTTAACAAAAAAGCGGAAACAGCTAAAAAGAAAATTGCCGGCGTCATCGACAAAGATGCGACCTTCGGCATTTATGAAAACACAGACAAGGGCGAATTCTGGGTGTTCAATGACAATGGCGGACGCGGCGGCCAAGCTGTATACAATGCACTTGGGTTAAAAGCGCCTGAAAAAATTGAGCAAGATGTCATCAAAAAAGGAGAGATGAAACAGCTCTCTCAAGAGGTTATTCCTGAGTATGCCGCAGATTATATGTTCATTACGGATTACAACCCGAAAGGCGAAAGCAAAACACTCGACAAGCTGGAGAATTCCTCTATTTGGAAAAATCTTGACGCTGTTAAACATAATCGCGTGTTTATCAATGACTTTGACACGTTCTACCCGTACGACCCGATTTCTGTCAGCAAACAGGTGGATATCATCACCGACATGCTGATCAAACGGGCCGAAGAAAATAAAAAATAAAAAAACGGCACAGTCATGACGCTGTGCCGTTTTTGATGATTCACTTTAATTTTGACTGTACGGAGTCCGGCATATCTTCAAACTTGACTTCTTCCCAAGTCTCGACATACTTTCCTTTCGCCTTCACCTTCAAATACGCGTTCTTCCGAAGCTCTTTGCCGGCGAAAAAGGTCACTTCTTCTTTTTTTCCGGATGCATTATATCCGTCTAATGTATATTCAGTACCGCCCGGACTAAGATGTCTGCCATCTCGATCAATCTGAACATAGACATCTTGCTGGTGAATAAACGGATTAAATCTGTCTGTAACATCGTTATGAAAAAAGAGAAGCCCGCATATTACGGCAGCAGCCGCCAAGACGGCCAGGATTGCCATTGCTTTTTTCATCTTTGCACTCCCCTTACTTGTTCATTTTTTTCAAATAGCTTGACCGCACCGCGAGGAAGAATAGAAGCTGAAAAATGAAAAACCCTCCGATGGTGAGACTGAGCGGCCCCGCGACATCAGAATAGCCTTCCACAGCCAATGTTCTCAAGGCAAACAGTGTATGCATGACGGCAATGACAAATGGAAAGAAGAAAAGAATCGCCAATTGTATTGTCACGCTTTGTGCCATTTCACGCTCACTCAGGCCGATTTTGGCCAGTGAACGGTAGCGCTCCCGGTCTTCATCTAAATCAGTGAACAGCCTGAAATATAAGAAACTTGCTGCCGCGACAAAGAATACAATTGCGATAAACAGGCCGATAAATAAACTCAGGCTCGGCAGCTGCACCGTATCATAGTAAGTCCCGGCTTTTGAAGCAAAGTCAGAATGCACGTCGATATAATTGCCGTAAATCTCATTTTGCAAGGATTGGCTGATCTCAAGACTGTCTTTCCAATGATCATAGCTGTAGCCGTATAATGACGCCTGATCACCGAGTGATTTCAGCTGATCAAAGGTCTGATCATTCACCGCGATGATGGCATTCAATGAGATCAGCGGTTTTTTGACTTCTTTTACCGACAGTTTTTGATCAGACAGCTCCCCTTTTTGGTTCAGCAGCTTCAGCTGATCCGGCGCTTCGTTTTTGAAATTGCGGTCATACGTTCCCGGGAAATAGACAGCCTCGTCTTCTTTCAGGCCGTTCACTTTGACATGGAAGTATTTTGCCGCATCCGATTCACTGATCATGTAAACAGGGGGAACAGTTTCTCCTTCCTGATAGCGAACATAGGAAACATCTATTTTGTCTTTCTTATACGTAAAGCCGTGTGTTTTCAGTTCATGGTCAATATCTTTCAAATGAGTCTGTTCTTTTGGATTATTGCTGTAAGATAAATACTCCATTTCATAAGCGGACTCTTCCGCTCCGACGGTCGATTTGTACATTGCGAGCACGCCTGTCGCAGTAAACGCAACCGCGGAAATAATGCTGACAATAAAGAACAGGCGGGCGTTGTCTTTTAGACGATAGACAAGGTCAGAAACCCAAATGACATTTTTCCCGCGCAAATAAAAGGTTTTCCACTTCTTCAGCGCGCGCAGAATCCATATGCTGCTTTGGCTGAAAAAGAAATATGTTCCGATGACGGTGAGCAGTAAAATGATAAACGGTTCGGCCCCGTGGACATTGCCTTTCAGAACCATGCCGTACCCGCCGCACAGACAGGCGATGCCGAATAAGGACAGAAGCACGGACGGCTTAGGCTCCGGCTTAACCTTGCCAGTGCCCTTTATTAATTTGATAACCGTATTTGATCTGACAAAAAGGATCGTAAACTGCGATAAAAAGAAAAATAAGAGCAGAAATCCGCAGGCCGTAATACCGAGCGCTTTCCAAGGCATATACAAAGGCAGCGCGTCCATTTCTAAAATATAAGCGCCGACCGTAAAGAACGTCTTTGAAAAAATGAATCCTCCGATAATGCCGGCTGCAATTGACATGACGCCGATGATCATATTTTCCGCCGTAATGAGCTTTCTCAGCTGACCCGGCGTGATGCCCTGCATGAGCAGAATGCCGAATTCTTTATTTCTCGATTTCAAAAATGCGTTAACCGAATACAGAACAAATAAGAAAGAAAAAACAAAGATCATCCATTCCGCAGCGGTTAAGCCTTTTTTGGCGATGTTATTCAGGTAGCCTTCCTTTAATGCCGGATGAAATAGGAACATCGCAAAGGTAAAGAAAATCAAAACGGAAAAGGCGCTGCTTAAAAAGAATGCAAGATAGGCCCTTTTGTTTCTCGTGACGTTTTTATAAGCGAACTGAAGAAAGGTCATTTGCGTTTCCCCCCAGCATAGACAGCACATCGAGAATTTGTTCATAAAATACTTGGCGGTTTTCCCCGCGGTAAATCTCATTAAACAGTTCGCCGTCTTTTATAAAGATGACGCGGCGGCAGTAGCTTGCCGCAACAGGATCGTGGGTCACCATCAAAGCCGTGACATGATCATCCTGATTCAGGCTCTGCATCGTTTCCATGACGTCTTTTGACGCTTTGGAATCAAGGTTGCCCGTCGGTTCATCGGCCAGGATGAGTGACGGCTTATGAATGACCGCTCTTGCGATGGCGGCACGCTGGCGCTGTCCTCCGGATACTTCAAACGTCCGTTTGTTGAGCAGGTTTTCGATTCCGAGCTTTGCCGCGATGCCTTGCAGTTTTTCTTCCATTACAGACGGTGCTTCTTTTTCAAGCGTTAACGGCAGCATGATATTTTCACCGATTGTCAGCGTGTCCAGAAGGTTGAAATCCTGAAACACAAATCCGAGCTGCTTGCGGCGGAAATGAGCGAGCTTTGTCCGCTTCAGGCGATGCGGGTTTTCTCCGTGAATCAGGATATCGCCTGAATCCGGACGGTCGATCGTTGAAATGATATTCAAAAGCGTTGTTTTTCCGGACCCGGACGGCCCCATCACCGCCGTGAACTCGCCTTCTTCTATTGAAAATGAAATTTGCTTTAAGGCTTGATAGGACACTTGTCCTTTATAGGTTTTATTTATATGTTTGACTTCAAGCATATTCGCCATGAAAATCCTCCTTATGGTTTTATTCTTGTTGATCTGGGCTGCTTTCATGTAGTGCCGGGACGTTCAACATAAAAATCCCCTTGACATAAATCCATGTTATCAAGGGGAAACAAAGCGGGCTATGTTGTTTTCTTAACGCAGCCTTACATTTTTGTAAGAAATGAAAATCGAACTGATGTCCCTTCACCGGGAGACGAGCTGATGTCTACCGTATGATTGAGCTTATCTGTAATTTCTTTGACGAGATGGAGGCCGATTCCCGTAGATTCTTGGAAACGCCGCCCGTTTTCCCCGGTGTAATAAGGGTCAAACACCCGCTTGATGTCTTGCGAGGGAATCCCGACACCGTAATCTTTGACTTCAAGCACCGTCCTGTCTTCATCGCGGAAGACATTCAGCTCAAGTCTGTCACTCTTGCCCGCTGAATACTTGACCGCATTTGTGACCACTTGGCCGATCGCAAATTTGAGCCATTTGGCATCGGTGTAAATCTGATGATCATCGCAAACGTTCATTTTCGGATAAACGCGATATTGAATAAAAAATCGTTTATAGCTTTGAATGACTGATTGGAGAAGCTCGGACAGGGAAACCGCTTCGATTTTAAAATCCCGTTCAAACAGGTCGAGCCTTGAAGAATAAAGAAGCGTCTCCAGCCCGAATTCAATCTGCCGGACTTCTTTTTTGATTTGTTCAAAAACGGGCTCATCCTCTTCTTGAATGATTAAATTAATGACCGACAGCGGCGTCTTTACTTGGTGCACCCATTGATTCATATACGTCACCCGCGCGTCAAGCTTGGCTTCGGTCTCATGGAGCTTCTGGTGCTGCAGCCGGATCAGCTCCATCTGCTTTTCATACAGCTCTGAACAGAACACTGAAGAACCGAGATACGGGATATCCGTCCCTTCCTGCCCCGAGCTGAGCCAATGATACACGCCGCGATCTTTGTACCAGCGATAGGCAAGATAGCCCGCCAAAATAAGAAGCTGCACGCCCAATATGTAAAACAAGTGAGAAAAAGAATGAAGACCCGCAAACCAGTAATAAAAGAAGACAAACAGCCCTTGAAGGAGAAAAAGCAGAATCAGCACTGCATGAGACCGGAGAAACAGCTTCATGACTGCGCCCTCAGCTGGTAGCCTTCGCCCCGCACCGCTTCAATAGAAACAGGCGCATTCAGCTCCCGCAGTTTTTTTCTGAGCCGCGTGATATACACGTTAAGTGTATTATCATCGATGAATATGTCGGTGTCCCACGTCTTTTCCATGAGACGGTCCCGACTCGTCACCTTTTCTCCCCGCTCAAGCAGCACTTCCAAGAGCTTGCTTTCTTTTTTAGAAAGCTCGCTTTTTTCATCCTGAAAACGCAGTTCAAACCGTTCCACAAAGAGCTGGACGCCGGCATATTCAACCACTTTCTCTCCCTGCTTTGCGGCGTACTCCCCGTACGCCCTCCGGATCTGGCTTTTGATTTTCGCCAGCACAATATCATAAGAAAACGGTTTTTCGATATAATCGTCTCCCCCATTTTCAATCGCCATTACCTGATCCATTTCCCCGCTTCTGGCAGAAATAAAGATGATTGGGCTTGTGGAGTGCTGGCGGATCTGCCGGCACCAATAATATCCGTCATATGCCGGCAAATTGATATCAAGCAGCACCACATCGGGCTTCTCCCGCAAAAAGACATCAAGAACAGTTGTAAAATCCGCGGCGACCACTGTTTGATATCCGTATTTTTCAAGGTAATTCTGCAATAGTCCGCGAATGTCTTCACTGTCTTCCACAATCATGATTTTATTCAAACTGAACCACTCCCGTTTCTTACACTGCTGCCATCATCATAATCGTTTTGGGCGTATGGACGCAACACCGCACAAAAAAACCGCCATCTCGGCGGTTTCTGGTCTCTTTAGCCGACCTGCTGCTTAGCTGCTTTACCGGCTGATCCGAACTCTCTCATTTTGCTTCGCACTGTCTCTTCCACAGCTTCAATGCCGGGTGTCAAATAGCCGCGCGGTTCGTACAGATCGCTGTTTTCTTGAAACATGCGGCGTGTTTCGTCTGTCCACGCTACCATACATTCCGTATTGATATTGATCTTCGCGTGGCCGAGCGTGATGGCTTTTTTGATCTGATCCTGCGGAATCCCGGATGCCCCGTGAAGAACGAGGGGAATATCAGTCATGCGGGAGATAGTCTCCATTTCCTTAAATCCGAGATTCGGCTCACCCTGATATTTGCCGTGTACAGAGCCGAGGGCGGCGGCCAGCGCGTCGATATTGGTTTCTTTAACGATCCGCTCACATTCCGTGATATCGGCATAGCGGACCCCGCCGACCAGTCCGTCTTCCATTCCGCCGACCGTGCCGACTTCGGCTTCTACTGACACGCCGTGTTTTGCGGCATAATCGGTGACTTCTTTTGTCATCGCGATATTCTCGTCAATCGGCTGATGGGAGCCGTCAATCATCACTGAGCTGAATCCGGCATCAATGGCCTGTCTGCAGCGTTCCGCACTGCTGCCGTGATCGAGATGAAGCACGACCGGAACGGTAATCGCCATGTCCTCCATTAACGCGCCTACCATGGCGGCAATCGTTTTAAATCCGCCTAAATAGTCGACTAGGCGATCGGAAGCCGCGGCGATGACCGGTGATTGCTCCTTTTGCGCCGCCTGCAAAATCGCCTTCGTCCATTGCAGGCCGTTGATATTAAACTGGCCAATTGCATATTGCTCCCGCTTTGCATCTTCAAGAAGCTCTTTCATCGATACAAAAGCCATGTCCACCCCTCCTTTACCCATTACATGCTGAAGTATTTTGATACAACATCAACCGTTGTTTTTTTCGCTGTTTGAATGGCTTCCTCAGCAGTCAGCTTATAGTATTCAGGCCGGAAGAGCTCAACCGAAACAACATCAGAGAAGCCGATTTCCTTCAGTGCTGATAAGTGGGCATCTAAGTCAATTGCCCCTTGTCCCGGCCATACACGATCCTCATCTGTTAAAAAGCCGATTGGGAAATCTTCTGTATCATCAATATGATAGATGAAGATTTTCTTTCCGTCCGCCTGCTTCAAGCTCTCAATATTTGAACCCATTGCATGGAAGTGAAAACTATCAAGGACAAGCCCGACATTGTCACGGTTAACTGTGTTTACGATCTCATACGCCTGTTCAAACGTATTGACCGTACATTGCGGATGGCCGACAAATTCAAGCGCGATTTTTACGCCGTACGGCTCCGCGATATCTGACAGCTCAGTCAGCACGTCTACACTGCTCTTTTTGATCTCTTCTTTTACAATCTTCTGCTCTGTCACAAGCGGAACGGCCACCACATATTTCACACCGAGGGTTTTGCATGTTTCCATCATGCCTTTAAATTCAGTGATGATCTCGTTGTGGCCCTTTTCATCACGGTTGTTGAAGAAAACAAGCGCGTTTAAAGCAAGCGGTTTGATGTGATGGGTTTGAAAATACTCCGCAAGATCTGCCAATGAATGATCTTTTAAGTACTCGGGCAGCTTATCCATTGTGCGGATTTCAATATAATCATAGCCGTGCTTTTCGCATAGTTCTAAATCCTGTTTAAGGTTTGAGTTTTCCAATGTTGTCGCTTCATTAAAACAAAGTTTCATGCCAGACTCCCCCATCTGCGTTTTAGATATGAAGGGAGTTCGGCAGGAAGGCTGTCGCCATATCCCGCCGAACTCCATGCTCAGCTTATGCCAGACCTAATTCTTCTTTCATTTTCTTAAGCATAAATCGGCTTGATTCATCCGCTCTTTCATCGACCCAAGCAAATACGGCATTCGTCGCAATTCCGTCGAACTTCATCTCTCTCAGTTTTCTGAAAATCGTATCAAAGTCAACCTCGCCTTGGCCAATGTCCAAATGCTGGTGAACCGTTACTTTCGCGTCAGGCGGATTGACGATGTAGCGAAGGCCATGAGCCGCTTTATGATTATAGGTATCTGCAAATAAAACATGTGTGAGGCGGTCGCCGGCTTCGTCAAACATGGTCTCAATGTCGCCTTTGCCGTCATCATAGAAGAACGTATGCGCAGTCGAGTAGACAAGATTGATCCAATCCTTGTCAAGCGCGCGGATCATATCCATCGCACCTTTGTGCGTTTCGATAAAATCGTATGGGTGGGCTTGAAGATTGAGTTTCATGCCTTCTTTTTCAAAGACTGGCAGAAGCTCATCCATGGATTTGATAAATTTTTCTTCACTTGTTAAAGGATCATATTTTGAACCGCTGAATTCGCTGTTCATCAAATCCACTTCAAGTTCAACCGCAATTTCGATTGCCCTTTTCCAGTTGCGTACTGCTGCCTGGCGGCGGTCTTCATCAGGACCCGCCCAGTGGTAAAGAGGAAGAAGCGATGAAAGCTTAACACCTGTATCCCTTAAGAGCCGCTTTAATTGTTTGATCTTTGCTGAATCGACTTTCGGATATTTATAAAATGGGCAAAAATCCTCGCGCGGAGACAATTCGATATATTCATAGCCGAGCTCTGCCGTTTTATAGACCATTTCCTCTAAAGTTAAATCATCACGATACATGGATGGATCCAATGCTAACTTCATATTTTCACTCCTCTGTTTTTTAGTTTTGAACTGTTGTAAAAGATTGATAGAATTCCGGTTTTTCCTTCAATTCAACCTTTTCTTTTTGTCCAGATTCCTGGGCTTTTACACACGCGTCAGTCGTGACAGCAGCAATATAGCCGTCCCATGCCGTCGGTCCGCTGACCTCGCCTTTCTTTTGAATCGAATCAATAAAGTCTTGGATTTCCACATCGTACGCAGCAACAAAGCGTCTCTGCCAATCCATCAGAATATCTGTGCTGAATCTGCCTTCTTTTCTCAAGCTGATGCTTGATGGTTCTGGAAGCTTGATGATGCCGTCTTCTCCGACGATTTCACATTGAATGTCATAGCCGTATTTACAGTTCACATAGATTTCAGCATTGATGACGATACCGCCTTTTGTTTCAATCACGACGATTTGCGGATCTTTTAAATGCGGCAGCGCGTTTTTCGATTTTTTCGGGTAGATGACTTGAACGGACTCGTAGTCATCGTTGACGAGCCAGTGCAGTACATCAATTTCATGAACGAGCGTGTCGACTACGGCCATATCGGTTGTGTAGTTATCTCCTACAGTCGGGTTGCGGTGCGCGCAGTGAATCATAAGCGGTTCGCCAATCACATGGTTATCGAGTGCTTCCTTCAGCTGTACGTAACCGCTGTCATAACGGCGCATAAAGCCGACTTGAACAAGGCGTTTGCCCACTTTGATTTCTTCTTCGACGATGCGCATGCATCCTTCAGCCGTTGTCGCGAGCGGTTTTTCACAGAACACATATTTCTGGGCTTTAATCGCTTTCAGCACGCTTGACTCATGCGCAGGCCCCCAGCTTGTCACTAAGACAGCGTCTACATTTTCGTCTGCAAGCAAGCTGTCATCATTCGGATAAACCGTCGCGTTTAATTGGTATTGCTCAACGACCTTTTGTGCAGCTTCTTGATTAACATCCGTTACAGCTACAATTTCTGCGCCGGACAGCTTGTTCGTGATGCGGTTAATATGTTCTTTTCCGATTGCTCCAGTTCCAATTACGCCAATACGTAAACTCATTGACAGCCACTCCTTCTGTTGGTTACATGATTTTGCTTTCTGTTCCTTGCTTTACTTGGCTCTGAGGAGATCCGTAGAGTTCCTCTTGAATTTGTTCAAGCGACTTGCCAGACGTATTCGGCGCAAAGAGCAGCCCGATGATCATACTGGCCGTCACACATCCGAGAAGAATTGCAGCCATCGTTCCAATGCCGAAATTGGTGATAATCATTGGGACAAACAGACTCCAAATCCCTATTGAAATACGGACAAGGAAAAACATCAGTCCTTGTGCGGAAGCACGATATTGCGTAGGAAAGATTTCACTGGCCCATAACTGATAGTTCGCTTGCTGCCCTGCTCCGTTATTGATGCCGATCACGACAATAAACAGGAGCAGAATCGGCAGGCCTTCAACTGGCAGCAGAAACAGTGTCCACCCGATCACCGCCATGAAAGCGGCGATTCCAAATACGGTTTTTCTATATTTGTCGGCAAAGGGCATGAAGATCAAGGCGACCCCCAATCCTGTGAAGATAAACAGTCCCATTTGCAATAGGTTGGCCATGTTGGCAGATACACCGCCGACCTGCTGATAAATGTATGGCATAAAGAAGCCCATGACCCCGGCGGCTAAGTTCCAAACCAAGTACACACCCATCAAAAACAATATGCTTTTTAGATACATAGGCTTGAGCAAATCAAAATACGATGTCTTATTCCATACAGCCGGCTTCTCTGCCTGAGCATCCTCCGGCTGATTTTTTGTCTGCCAGGCGTCTGATTCCGGAAGCCTGATTCTCAGGATGTACGTAATCAGCGCAATCACAAGCAGATGGGCAAATACGATTTTATTCCCCAAGAGTCCCAAGTCACCGGCCAGTACGGAGAGGAGCAGTACAACGACAGCGCCCGCGGCCCAAGCGACTTGTGCTACGCCGCAATGTCTGGCCCGATTCTTCTTTGGCGCATTTTCCGCAATAATGGTCCATGACGCGGTTATGTCAGCTCCTACTGATAAACCGATAATGATGTAACCGCTTAACAACATGGGGAAATTAACCCCGAACAAAACCAAACAAATCCCTAGTGCATAAACCAGCATACTATTGGTATAAACAGCCTTCCGTCCGACTTTATCAGCCAGAAACCCGCCAAGCAGCGCGCCGACAGCGGCAGAAATCGCATTTGCGCTCAGCGCGCCGAGCAGCCCGATTTGCGTATCGGATAGCTTAAGGTAACTGACCCATAATGATAAACCGGCGGAGCCTGCCACAATTGAACCGGCATCAATATAGTTGGCCAATGCTGCGGCGATTGTCCGTTTATTGAAGGCTGAATCTCCATTGGTATTGCCCATATGTCCAGTCCCCATTAAGCCAGATCCAACAACTGCTGATCAATATAGTTTCTCGCAATCAATGCATACTCCAGCGGGTTTGCAACATCGGGGTCCTGTTCAGCTTCAATGACAATCCATCCGGAATAACTGTGCTTCAACAGCAGCTGATATACTTCTCTAAAGTCAATGCAGCCGTCACCGGGAACCGTAAACATGCCTTTTAAAAATGATTGCCGGAACGATTGTCCTTCGAGTCTGCATTGTTCCATGACATTCAGGCGGGCATCCTTAAAGTGCACATGCTTAATGCGGCCGATATGCTTCTCAAGCATCCCCATGTAATCGCCGTCAGAAATATACGCATGGCCTGTATCATAGAGGAGGTGTACATGCGCAGGGTCAGTTCCTGCCATCAGGCGGTCCACTTCTTCCGCTGTTTGGACACCAGTGCCGAGATGATGATGATAGACAAGCTTCAAGCCATGCTGAGCGGCAATTTCGCCAAGGTGATTCAGCCCTTCGCAAAGCCGCTCCCATTCATCATCCGTAAAGTGCGGCTTCTCTGTGAACACGTTTTTCTCCAAGCTTTGCACGCTGTACGTTTGTTCAGAGACAACTGCGACATCCGCGTTTACTTGCTGCAAATACTCACAATGCAGGGTAAATGCCTTTGCCGCTCCACCAAGTCCGTCACGCAAAATAAAACTGCTGAACCATTTTCCTGCAATGCGTAAGTTCCGAAGCTTCAGCTCTTTGTTCAGGATGGCAGGTTCGGGGAAAAAGCCCCCGACCTCCGTGCCTTGAAAACGTGCGACAACGATATCACTTAACAAATGCTGAAGTGTATTTCCCGCTCCAATTTCAGGCATGTCATCATTCCGCCACCCAATGGGAGCGATTCCCCACAGGATTTCATTTTTGCCCATCTATGGTGCCTCCCCTCTAATACTGCTTCGCAGATTCCAGCTTTTTCTCTTTTGCTTTGTATGCTTTCTGAACGCTTTCTTGTTCAGATACCTCTGCCACCCCGACATGCCACCAGCTGTCATAGCCGTCCGTCATTGTTTTAGGCAGCACCTTCATTTCAATTAATGTTGATACATCCTGTTTCTTCGCATCCTCTAACGCCGCTTTTAATTCTTCTACTGTGTTTGCGCGATAGGTTTTCGCGCCGTATCCCTCAGCGACTTTCGCGTAATCGACATTCAGGATTTGGTTGTCATCTGTGCGGAACTCGCAATAGTAGCTGCCGCTGCCGTGATCCATTTGCAGGTTGTTGATACATCCGAATCCTGAGTTGTCAAAGAGCAGCACATTGATTTTCTTGTTGTACTGAATCGCCGTGATCAGTTCAGAATGAAGCATCAGGAAGCTGCCGTCTCCGACGATTGAATACACTTCTCTGTCAGGGTGGGCCAGTTTAAGACCGAGTGTCCCGGACACTTCATAGCCCATGCAAGAATACCCATACTCCAGGTGATACGTATTTGGAACATTAGAATGCCACAGACGCTGCAAATCTCCTGGGAGTGAGCCTGCTGAACAGATGATGACGCTGTCTTCAGGAATCGTCTCGTTGATTGTCAGCAATGCCGTTGTTTGCGGAAGCTCCGTATTCAACGCGTCAGCATATTCATTCAGGACCTCTTGAGAAAAGTGATGTTTGATTTCCGGATCAAATGCTTCCCGCTTAAACGTCACTTTGCTGAGACGCTCGCGTTCAGCTAGCCATTCGTCCTTCAGCACCCGGATCGTTGTGCCGAACTCGCTCTCATAGCCTTCAAGCAAGCCGTGCAGTTTGCCAAGCGTCACTTTCGCATCCGCTACCACTTGGAATGCATCAAGTTTATACGCCTGCATTCGGTTGACGTTAATGTTCAAAAACTTCGCTTTATCAAAATCAAAAGCGGTCTTAGAGGATGTCGCAAAATCTGTATACCTTGTGCCGATGCCGATAATCAAATCAGCTTGGCGGGCCGCTTTGTTTGCCGCAAGTGTACCTGTGATGCCCATTCCGCCAAGGTTGTTCGCAAAATCTGCCTCAACAGTAGACTTTCCTGCCTGCGTTTCAACTAACGGAATGTTATAGGCTTTAGAAATAGCAACCAATTCATCGCGCGCACCGGAATATTTTGCGCCTCCTCCGACGAGAATCACAGGTTTTTTGCTGGATTTAATCAGCTCCGCCGCACCTTGAAGCTCGCGCTCGCTCGGCTGCATGCGATCAATATAGTGAACCCGTTTGACGAAGAAACTTTCATCAAAATCGTATGCTTCCCCTTCAACATCCTGAGAAATACAAATCGTTGCCGGACCTGCTTTTGCCGGATCAGTCATGACTTCAAACGCGCGCAGCAAACTGCTCATCAGCTGCTCAGGGCGCGTAATGCGGTCCCAGTATCTCGATACAGGTTTCAATGCATCGTTTGTCGTAATCGCCGCACTGTATTCTTGCTCCATTTGCTGCAGTACAGGGTCTGGCTGTCTTGTCGCAAATGTGTCTGCCGGAATCAAGAGAACTGGGATATTGTTTGCCAATGCAGTGCCGGCTGCCGCCACCAAGTTAGCCGCTCCCGGTCCGACCGATGTAGACACCGCATATATTTTTCTTCTCAGCATTTGCTTGCTGTACGCCATGGCCGCATGCGCCATTCCTTGTTCATTTTTCCCTTGATAGACTTTCAAATGGCCTGCATCTTGCTCAAGCGCTTGCCCGATCCCTAATACGTTTCCATGACCGAAAATTGTGAAAATCCCTTCGACAAAAGGCTCTTCCTTTCCATCAACATGGATGTACTGCTGGTTTAAGAATTTAATCAGCGCCTGTGCTGTTGTTAAGCGAATTTTCTTACCCACAAACGATCCCACCTTTACTCGATCTTTTTCAATTATGACTGTGCTTCAATAAGCTGTACGATTTCTTCTGCAGTCGGCATTGCTTCTGACGAACTGTGCTTGCTCACCACAATAGAAGCTGAAGCACTGCCGTATTTCAATGCCGTTTCGATGTCTTTTCCGCTGACAAGGCCATAGATAAAGGCTGACGCATAGGAGTCACCAGCTCCAAAAGTTTTCAGCACTTTTGTCTTGTACGCTTGGGCGCGGAATACCTCGCCGGATTTGCTGTATGCGTAAGAGCCTTCGACGCCGTGTTTGATGACAACGAGGTCGGCTGAATGGCCAAATAAATGATTGACGGATTCTTCATTGCTTCCGCCTGTGCGGTTTTCCATCACATCAAATTCATCGCGTGTGCCGATGACGATATCAGACTGCTCGGCAACCAAAGAATAATAAACGGCTGTTTCATCTGATGACTGCCACGTATACGGGCGGTAATCCAGTTCGAACACCACTTTAACCTGATGCTTCTTCGCGTATTGAACAGCTTTTAATACCGCTTCCCGTGACGGGCTTTTGGCGAGCGCTGTCCCGGAAACAAGCAGCATTTTCGCATTTGCGATATAGTCCTCGCTTACCTCTGAAGGCTCAAGATAAAGATCCGCCACATCATCGCGATACATTAAAATGCTGCATTCTTCAGGGCTGAGGATTTCTGTAAATGCAAGGCCTGCTTTGTGTCCATCTTGATCAACAACCATCTGTGTTGTATCAACGCCGGTCTTTCTCATATAGGACTCTATGAATCTTCCATGCTGGTCATCAGGAATTTTGCCGATGAAGCCCGCTTTTAAGCCAAGCTTCGCGCTGCCGATCGCGATATTCGCAGGTGAACCGCCAACGTATTTGGAAAATGTCATCGTCTCTTCCATTGGGCGGTTGTATTCGACTGCGTTCAGGTCAATACATGCCCGGCCGATGGCAACAATATCAAAAGCCTTCTCTTCATTGAATGTATACTTCATCGTAAACAGCCACTCCTCACTTGTTAGCGTTCTAAAATCCACTCATGCGCCGGGTCGTTATGAAACTTCCATTTTCGCGTCGGCCCTGCCATGACATTTAAATAGTAGGATGTGTATCCGTCCGGAACGCCTACCGGGTGGTATCCCGCAGGAACGATGACAACGTTTTCATTTTCCACAGTCATTGTCTCGTCAATAGAACGGTCATCTGTGTATACGCGCTGAAACACAAAACCCTGTCCCGGGTCTAACTCATGGTAGTACGTTTCTTCTAAGAAAGATTCTTCCGGCAAGTTGTCTTGATCATGTTTGTGAGGCGGGTAGCTGGACCAGTTGCCGCTGTCTGTATAGACTTCAACTACTAATAGACTGTTAGCTGAAGGGTCTGAATCCGGAAGAATGTTATGAACAGTACGTTTGTTTGAAAATTGCCCGCGATGCTCAATTCCGTTGTCTTCCGCTTTGATCAGCTTTGTCGGAAGCTGCTTTTCCGATGGAGAATAGCAAAGCGCCACTCTTGCGTCGCTGACCGCTGTGATCTCAAATGCACGGTCATTTGACATATAGACGCTGTCTGTCGGTTTTCGTTCAAATACGCTTTCACGCGTGCCGATATTCTCAAAAGTCGACTCATGATCTGTCACTGTAATTTTTCCCGTTACCGCCACAATACAGATTTCTTGTTTTTTCAATTCTTCTGTATAGCTTGAACCTGATGCAAGATCTAACACTTTAAACTCTACATAAGTGAGATCAGAGTTGGATGTCGTTACTTCGTGCACGAGTTTGACCCCATTAGACACTTCATGCGACTGCGGCTTACGCAACAAATAACTCATAGTGAAGCCCTCCTCTTTCTATTGGCAGAATGAGTCCGAACAGCGCACATGGACGCCGTTCGGCTGTTCGTCGTTTAGTTGAAATCAGGTGCTGGATATCTTGCCGTTACCACTTTTTTACGTGTATAGAAGTCGACGCTGTCTTTTCCGTTCGCATGCAGCGTTCCAAAGAATGAAGATTTCCAGCCTGAGAATGGGAAGAACGCCATTGGAGCCGGCACGCCAAGGTTGATGCCTAGCATTCCCGCATCAATGTTTTCACGGAAGTAGCGGATTGCGTTTGAGTTGGATGTGAACAAGCAGGCGCCGTTCGCAAACTCAGACTTATTGGCGATTTCAATCGCTTCTTTCAGGTGTTTCACACGGATGACAGACAAAACCGGAGCGAAAATTTCATCTTTCCAGATCGTCATCTCTGTTGTGACATTGTCAAAGATCGTCGGACCGACAAAGTAGCCGTCGTCAGACACATTTTCACGTCCGTCACATACGAGTCTGGCACCTTCTTCAAGACCTTTTTCGATATAGCTGAGCGTGCGCTTCTTGTTATCTTCGCGAATCACCGGTCCTAAGAACACGCCGTCATCAAGGCCGTTACCGATTTTAATATCCGCCACTTTTTCCTGCAGCTTCGCCATAAAATCATCAGCGATTCCTTCTTCAACCGTCACAACCGCACAAGCCATGCAGCGTTCACCGGCAGAACCGAAGGCAGCTCCGACGATGTTTGTGACCGTGTCTTCAAGATTCGCATCGTTTAAGACAATCGTATGGTTTTTCGCGCCAGTCAGAGATTGAACGCGTTTTAAGTTTTCGCTTCCTTTTTTGTAGACGTATTCGCCTACTGGCTTGGACCCTACAAATGAAATCGCTTTAATTTCGGGATGCTCGAGGATGCCGTTTACAACGTCATGCGCACCGTATACGACGTTGAATACCCCTTTCGGAAGGCCCGCTTTTTCAAAAAGCTCAACCAATTTCTCTGTTAACAGCGGAGTCCGCTCAGATGGCTTTAAAATAAATGTGTTGCCGAGCGCGATTGCCATCGGGAACATCCAGCAAGGAACCATCATCGGGAAGTTGAATGGCGCGATTCCGCCGACAACTCCGATTGGGTAACGGTAGTTCGCCGCTTCAACGTCCGTTGCGATGGAAGCAAGCGAGTCACCCATCATCAGGGAAGGTGCTCCAGCGGCGAACTCTACGTTTTCAATCCCGCGTCCCACTTCACCTAAAGCTTCTTTTGTGTTTTTTCCGTTTTCAATGGTAATCAGATGAGCCAGTTCTTCTTTATGCTGAGACAGCAGCTGCTGGAAGTTAAATAGAATTCTGGCACGGCGCGGAACCGCCACCTTTGACCATGTTTTAAATGCTTCAGCAGCCGTTTGCGCTGCGTAATCAATATCCTCTTTTGTAGAAATCGGCACTTGGCATAGTACTTCTTTCGTCGCCGGATTGACGACATCTTCATATTGATCTGTTTTGCTTTCAACCCATTCACCGTTGATGTAGTTTTTTAATTTTCTGATTTCTGCCATTCTTATTGCCTCCTTCATTAGTAAACACATACACTTGTATGGATGGTTCCGGATAGATTCATATCAATATCCACTTTTCAGCAAGCCAATAATTAAACGCTTTCAAAAAAACCAAAAAAATAAATGGCGGATGTAGATTTACATACAAGCAACCATCTCATGCACAACAGGTTACTTTTTGGTCATTTCTTGGTTATATTCTAATCGCATAATACCCATAAGTCAATCATAAACACTACATTTTTTCATTATTTTTATTATATTAATCTTTTAATCAAGTAAGAGAGGTAAGAGAAGGCCGTCGAATCTTGCAAAAGATATACACCGATGTTATCATTTTTTAAGCAACTATTGATTAACTTTTGGTTTTTATTATATATTTATGTTACGTAAAGATTCAAGAAGGAGTTTTTTATATGAAACTGATGCGGATTCAGGAAATGGAGGAGTACATTTTATCGCATGGCACTGTTTCCTTAGATGAGCTGTGCCAGGTGTTCAATGTCTCCAAAAACACAGTCAGACGTGATATCAACAAGCTAACAGAAAAGGGTGCGATTGAAAAAGTATACGGCGGCGTAACATCTATTGAAAAAACCGCATTAGTTCCTTTTGAAAATCGCACCATTCAGCACCAGGATGAAAAAACAAAAATCGCCCATTATGCTTCCCGATTTATTGAAGATCACGATTTGGTCTTCATTGATTCAGGAACGACGACAAAGTCTATTCTTGATACGCTTGATCCAGCCAAAAATGTCACCATCTTAACCAACAGTTTAGACATTATCAATGCGGCGTCAGCTTTGAAGAATATCAACTTAATCATTATCGGAAACAACTATAAGAGAAAAACCCGCTCCTTTGTCGGCATGGACGACCCGGCTATGCTTGATAAGTACAATATCAACAAAGCCTTTATGTCCGCTACCGGAACGACGCTGACACACGGATTGACCAACTCGGATCTGCTGGAGTATGAAATTAAAAAGAGGATTTCAGAAAAAGCAAAAGAAGTGTATCTATTGGCTGACCATTCTAAATTCGGAAAATCAACGCTTCTGACGTATGCACCGTTTGACAGGCTGCATTGCATTGTAACCTCTCAGCCATTAGACGACGAGTACACGCAGTACTGCAATGAGCATCAAATCGGCATTCATCTGGCCTAACGTTTACAATAGTGTTGAGAGTCTATCATCCATTTTATTCTAGGAGGCAGATCATGAAAAAAGCGAAGCTCGGAAAATCAGACTTGCAGGTATTCCCTATCGGATTAGGAACAAATGCTGTCGGAGGACATAACCTCTACCCGAACCTAAATGAAGAAACCGGAAAAGAATTGGTGCGCGAGGCGATCCGTAATGGCGTGACAATGTTAGACACCGCTTACATTTACGGGATCGGCCGTTCCGAAGAATTAATTGGTGAAGTGCTGCGTGAATTCAACCGTGAAGATGTTGTCATCGCGACAAAAGCCGCTCACAGAAAACAAGGCAATGATTTTGTCTTTGATAATTCACCAGAATTTCTTAAAAAATCAGTTGATGAAAGCCTGAAGCGCTTGAATACCGATTATATCGATTTGTTCTACATTCACTTCCCTGACGAACATACGCCTAAGGATGAAGCCGTTAACGCGCTGAATGAGATGAAGAAAGCCGGAAAAATCCGCTCCATCGGTGTATCCAACTTCTCTTTAGAGCAATTGAAAGAAGCAAACAAAGACGGTTTGGTAGATGTATTGCAAGGCGAATACAACCTGTTAAACCGTGAAGCAGAAAAAACATTCTTCCCGTATACGAAGGAGCATAATATTTCATTTATCCCTTACTTCCCGCTCGTATCAGGTTTATTGGCAGGAAAGTATACAGAAGATACAACGTTCCCAGAAGGCGACCTGCGAAACGAACAGGAACACTTCAAGGGTGAGCGTTTCAAAGAAAATATCAGAAAGGTCAACAAGCTTGCGCCGATTGCCGAAAAACACAACGTGGATATCCCTCACATCGTATTGGCCTGGTATTTAGCAAGACCGGAAATTGATATTTTAATTCCGGGAGCAAAACGTGCCGATCAGCTGATTGATAACATCAAAACAGCCGACGTGACGCTTTCTCAAGAGGATATTTCATTTATTGATAAGCTGTTCGCATAAGAAGAAAACAGCCTTCTCCATTGGAGAAGGCTGTTTTTTTGTGCGATAAATTCCTAAACAACTGATTTTGAAGCAAAACCTTACAAAATGAGCCATAAATCCGATAAAATAAAGGTAGTTTATCTCAGAAAGAAAGTGATTGAGAAAGCAAAAGTATGAAACGTTCATATCATCTAGCTCATATGAAATAAAGCTGAACCAGCTTCTTTTATTTGCTGGTCAGAATAGCGGACCGTTTCGATGGTCTATGGAGGAAACAGAATGAAACTTAAATATGTGAAAGCCTTAGTTGCAGTAACCGTTGCTTTAGGTGTACTGCTGCCATCAACGATTTCTCATGCAAAGAGCTTTAGCGGCCGCTCATCATCTAGTTACAGCAGCCGAAGTTCAGGCTCGTCATACAGCGGAAGCTATAAATCAAGCCCGAAATCAAGCTACAGCTCAGGATCAAGCTCTTCTAGCCAAAAATCCAAGACGCCTGACGATTCATCATCATCGATTTCGCTTAAAAAGAAGCCTTCGGAAAAGGCAAGCTCATCAGGCTCTAAAAAATCGTCAGGCACCTTTTCCGGCGCTACATCAAAAGTAACCGGAAAGACTTACAGCGGAAAAACCTCTAAAGCTTATGTTGGCGGACGTTATGTTTCAGTCAATCATTACTATCACGCAGGTTTCGCGCCATCAGGATGGTTTGGATATTATAGCGGATTTACAATGGGTATGTTCATGATCAGCATGATGCACCCATGGGGTTACACCTATCATCCAGTCGGAGGCCCAGGCTATGTTTCTTATGGCGCTTCACCCATTGCCTGGATCGTTGATATCATCGCTTTGATCATTATTTTAATCATTGTCATCGCATTGATTCGCGCATTTAAAGCACCGAAGACGTACAGAAGGAGATTTTAGGCAATGAGATTAATATTAAATGAGCAAGAAATTGTAGACGGAATTTGCGTGTATATTTCCAATGAAGAAGATATCTACCCTGAAGACGTTGAAGTAAAAGAACTATCGTACAACAAGCGTACAGGGTTCTTCGCTGAAGCCACATTTGGCCTGCACCACAAGCAGCTTATGTCAGATGACATTTCAGAAGGCATTATTCAGTTCTTAGAGGAATACCACAACTTCAATCCGGACGTTACCGTCGTTGAATTGCAATTTGATAAGAAAAAAGGCTTCTCCGCCTTGGTTTTCGTCAACGAAGCAGAAGAATAAAAATGTCTTAATCAAACCTTACTCCACGCGGGTAAGGTTTTTTATAATGGTTTCTCTGAGCATAAAGTTATTTCGTTTTTCCTAAACTCAGCGGATCTGTGATCATCTCTTTTGGCTTTAATGTTTCCGTTTGTTCAAAACAAATGTTTCAAATGAGATAGGAAATGGGTACTAATCTATTAACTTTGTTACTCATTTTAGATACTCATTGGCTCAACAACTGAGGAGGAGACATTTGTGAAGAAAGACACAAGGAAATATATGATCTACTTTTTCGGCGCTTTAGGGGGACTGCTATATGGTTACGATACAGGCGTTATCTCAGGAGCACTCCTGTTTATCAATAACGATATTCCTTTAACGACATTGACAGAAGGATTGGTTGTCAGCATGCTGCTCCTTGGCGCGATTTTCGGTTCTGCCTTGAGCGGCACATGCTCAGACCGCTGGGGCAGGAGAAAGGTTGTATTTGTCCTTTCCATCATTTTTATTATCGGTGCGCTCGCTTGCGCATTTTCGCAAACAATCGGCATGCTGATTGCATCAAGGGTGATACTCGGGTTGGCCGTCGGCGGTTCAACGGCACTTGTGCCCGTGTACCTTTCTGAAATGGCACCGACGAAAATTCGCGGGACACTCGGCACAATGAACAACTTAATGATTGTCACCGGGATTTTGCTCGCCTATATCGTTAACTACCTGTTCACACCGTTTGAAGCGTGGCGCTGGATGGTCGGTCTGGCCGCAGTGCCTGCCGTGCTTCTATTAATCGGCATCGCGTTCATGCCGGAATCGCCAAGATGGCTCGTGAAGCGCGGCCGTGAAGAAGAAGCGAGACGCATCATGAACATCACTCATGACCCCAAAGACATCGAAATGGAATTGGCAGAGATGAAGCAAGGGGAAGCGGAGAAAAAAGAAACGACACTCAGCGTGCTGAAAGCCAAATGGATTCGCCCCATGCTTCTGATTGGCGTCGGCCTTGCCATTTTCCAGCAGGCGGTCGGCATTAACACGGTCATCTACTACGCGCCAACCATTTTTACGAAGGCCGGTCTTGGCACATCAGCTTCGGCGCTCGGCACAATGGGGATCGGCATCCTCAACGTCATCATGTGTATCACTGCCATGATCTTAATTGACCGTGTCGGCCGCAAAAAACTTCTGATCTGGGGAAGTGTCGGCATCACACTGAGCCTTGCTGCTTTATCAGGCGTGCTCCTAACGCTCGGACTTTCCGCATCAACAGCGTGGATGACAGTAGTCTTTCTAGGTGTCTATATCGTCTTTTACCAGGCGACATGGGGTCCGGTAGTGTGGGTGCTCATGCCTGAGCTCTTCCCGTCCAAAGCACGCGGAGCTGCGACAGGGTTCACGACTTTGGTGTTATCGGCGGCTAACCTGATCGTGTCGCTTGTCTTCCCGCTGATGCTAAGCGCGATGGGCATCGCATGGGTCTTTATGGTTTTCTCAGTCATTTGTCTTCTCTCATTTTTCTTCGCGTTCTACATGGTACCGGAAACCAAAGGGAAAAGCTTGGAGGAAATTGAAGCAAGCCTGAAAAAACGGTTTAAAAAGAAGAAAAGCACCCAAAACCAAGTGCTGAATGAGCGTACTTTATAAAAAAAGGAATCGTCTCCTTATGGGACGATTCCTTTTTCTGTTTACACCATGACCTTGCAAATATTGTTCGTAAATTCCACAGGGTCCTGAATCGGCAGGCCTTCGATGAGAAGCGCCTGATTGTACAGAAGGTTTGTGTACAGGCTCAGCTTCTCTTTATCTTGTTCAAACGCGTCCTGCAGCGTTTGGAATACTTCGTGATTTGGGTTGATTTCCAGCACTTTTTCCGCCTTCACATTTTGGCTGTCAGGCATCGCGTTTAAGATTTTTTCCATCTCAATTGTCACTTCGCCGTCAGCAGCAAGGCAGACTGGATGTGATTTAAGCCGTTTTGAGATTCTGACGTTTTTCACTTTGTCTGACAGAATGTTTTTCATTTCCTCAAACAGATCCTTATACTTGCTTTCCTCTTCCTCGGACTGCTTTTGGTCCTCATCCGTGTCTATGCCAAGGTCTCCGCTTGATACGGACTTGAATTCTTTTTCCTGATAAGAAGCCAGCATTTTAATTGCAAACTCATCGATGTCCTCAGTAAAGTAGAGGATTTCATAGCCTTTGTCCGCCACCATTTCCGTTTGCGGCAGTTTCTCAATGCGGTCGTAAGAATCACCGGTCGCATAATAAATGAATTTCTGCTCCTCTGGCATTCTGGAAACATACTCGTCTAAGCTGACCAGTTTTTTCTCTTTTGAAGAGTAGAATAATAGGAGATCCTTCAATTGATCCTTATTCGCGCCAAAATCATTATACACGCCGAATTTCAGCTGTCTGCCGAACGACTTGTAGAACGTCTCGTATTTCTCCCGGTCTTTTTTCAACAGGCTTTGCAGCTCGCTTTTGATTTTCTTGCTGATGTTTTTCGCGATCAGCTTCAGCTGGCGGTCATGCTGCAGCATTTCTCTGGAAATATTCAGCGACAGATCCTCAGAATCGACCATGCCCTTCACAAAGCTGAAGTGGTCCGGTAGCAAATCAGCGCACTTATTCATAATCAGCACGCCATTGGAATACAGCTCCAAGCCTTTCTCATATTCCTTGGAATAGTAGTCAAACGGCATGTTTTCAGGGACGAATAGAATCGCGTTGTAGCGAACGGCTCCATCCACACTGATATGAACGTGTGTGAGCGGTTTATCAAACCCGTAATGCTTTTCAGCATAGAATGTTTCATAATCCTCATCTGTCAGCTCGCTTTTGTTTTTTCTCCAGATCGGCACCATGCTGTTGACCGTCTGCTCTTCCTGCACCTCTTCAAATTCATTTTCGCTGCCTTCCTTCGGCTTATTAATGGTTGTATCCATTTTGATCGGGTAGCGAATGAAGTCGGAGTATTTCTTGATAATCGCTTTTAAACGATATTCCTCTAAAAACTCGTCATAGCTGTCATCTTCTGTGTTCTCTTTGATTTTCAGGATAATGTCTGTACCGACAGAATCCTTTTCACACGGTTCAATCGTATAGCCGTCTGCACCCGCAGACTCCCATTTATAAGCCTCTTCGCTGCCAAGCGCTTTACTGATGACTGTCACGACATCGGCAACCATAAATGCCGCGTAAAAACCGACACCGAACTGCCCGATAATGTCATGTCCGTCTTTCAGCTCGTTTTCCTTTTTAAACGCGAGGGAACCGCTTTTTGCAATTGTTCCAAGATGCTGTTCAAGCTCATCCTTTGTCATTCCGATCCCCGTATCAGAGATGGTTAATGTTCTTGCATCTTTGTCAGCTGCGACCTTTATGTAGTAACTGTCTTTATCAAACGTAAGCGCATCGTCCGTAAGCGCTTTGTAATAGATTTTGTCAATCGCATCACTCGAATTGGAGATTAACTCGCGCAGGAAAATTTCTTTTTGGGTATAAATGGAGTTAATCATCATATCCAGCAAGCGTTTAGACTCTGCTTTAAACTCTTTTTTCGCCACTCTTGATCGCTCCTTTACCATTATGTAAACCCTTTTCAGCATCTATTTATCACATAAGATGACAATTGTCAATTAGATTGATAGATGCATATATATGTAAATTTAACATTAGTTGGATTTGTTTTCACTCTTTTTCTCACTCATTCTCATAAAAAAGAGAGGCTTCATCATCCTCTCTTTTTTTCTGTGTCATTCCAGCGGCCAAACTCCCGCTTCATCCATATATGCACCGGGTAGAAAAACAAACCGAACGGTATCAAAAACAATAGATTATGCCATGAAGCATTCAGAAATGCGCTTGCAGTCACCGGAAACGTAATCTCTTGCAATAAAAAAGAGATGACAGTCAGCACAACAAATGCAGATGGAATGGTAATGAAGCAATAAAACTTGAGCTCCTTCTTATGCTGTACCTTCAAACATACAAACCTCCCAACAATTTCTAATTCATCTTAACATATGCCGGCCTTTCTTTTCTCGCATGTTTATCACTGCACATAGCGGGAAGACAAATAGAAAAAGGAGGTCTCGTATCATGGGAAGACTTGAAAACAAAACAGCAGTGATCACAGGCGCCGCGACAGGCATTGGGCAAGCGACGGCAGAGGTTTTTGCCAATGAAGGCGCGCGTGTGATCATCGGAGATATCAATAAAGATCAAATGGAAGAAACAGTTGACGCAATCAGAAAAAACGGAGGACAGGCAGAATCCTTTCACCTTGATGTGTCAGATGAAAACAGTGTGAAAGCATTTGCTGATCAAATCAAGGATGCATGCGGAACGATTGATATTCTGTTTAATAATGCCGGCGTTGATCAGGAAGGCGGAAAGGTGCACGAATATCCGGTTGACCTGTTTGATCGCATTATCGCCGTCGACCTGCGCGGCACGTTCCTTTGCAGCAAATATTTGATTCCGCTCATGCTCGAAAATGGGGGCTCCATCATCAACACCTCCTCCATGTCAGGCCGTGCCGCGGATCTTGACCGCTCCGGCTACAACGCAGCAAAAGGCGGCATCACCAACCTGACAAAAGCGATGGCGATCGACTACGCACGAAACGGCATCCGCGTCAATTCCATTTCACCGGGTACGATCGAAACCCCGCTGATTGACAAATTAGCAGGCACCAAAGAACAGGAAATGGGTGAAAAATTCCGTGAAGCCAACAAATGGGTCACGCCGCTCGGCCGCCTCGGCCAGCCGAAGGAAATGGCGACAGTGGCCCTGTTTCTCGCGTCAGACGACAGCTCATACGTCACAGGAGAGGACATCACCGCAGACGGCGGCATCATGGCATACACATGGCCAGGGAAAATGCTGATTGATGAGAAATGGAAGAAAGAAACGAAATAAGAGAGGGGATGTCCCTCTCTTTTTGTCTTTCAAAGCAATACAACCTTATACTTTTTCACATCCAAAAACTGCAAAAATTCCCTCGCCAGCACTTCAGGCGGATGCGCCTTTCCTTCATCCAGCCGATACAAAAGCAACCCAATAATCATTGCGGATACATAATGGGCATAAAGCTTTTTCTCTGCGTGAATATCAGTTTGCTGATGCAGATAAAACGATTCCAGCGCTTTGAACATATCAGGTATCACATGAGGAACACCCCATTCCCGATTGAGAAAATGGACAATGGGCATCTTTGACAAAGCAGAAAGCAGACTCGCGAGCGCCTTCTCCGCTTCCTTTAAGGAAAATTCATTCGGGATGGAGGCAATCGTCAGGTGATCAATGATCTCCGCACATGATCGCTGTATCATGGTTTGGAGCAATTCCTCTTTACTGGAATAGTGATCATAAAAGGTTGCGCGGCGGATATTGCTTTTCCGGGTAATATCCGAAATTGTGATGGCTGCGTAGTCTTTTTTCTCCGCCAGCACGTCCAGAAATGCCTTCTGGAGCGCCTCTCTCGTTCGAACCACACGCCTGTCGATTTGCTTGTCCTTCTCTCGCTCTCCTGGCACAGCTTGTCCAAACAGCCAATAAAATCTCTTTTGAGAAACAAGCTCCCATACCTTTTGGCTGATAGCTTCCGGAGTCGCGGCCGCATCCTCATTCAGCCAATACAGGATAATCGCGTACGTGTACAAGGCCCGGTAATGTCCGTAAATTTCCCGTTCGATCGGCGTCAAATTCACATGGACCGGAGCCAGCAGCACATCCTGCTGAAACACATCCTTAAAAAAACGATGGAAATGCCCTCTGTTCATCATCACAGAAAAAAAGGATCGATGCTCATGAACAAAGGACAGCGTCGGATGCACCGTTTGCCGTTTTTTGTTCAAATGGAGGGTATCCATATGACTGAAGGCGTCAAAAAGCGCTTTGCCCAGCCCTTCCTTCATGTCTTCGATTAAATCCTCAATGATTGAAAACTTATCCTCATAATAAAGGTAGAGCGATCCGCGGCTCACTTTTGCCTTTTCAGCAATTTCTTTCATTGTGATATGTTGAATATTTCTTTCTTTCAATAAAGCCAGCAGCGCCTCTTTCACGTGAGCTTCGGCAGATTCCGGCACAAAAGACACCTCCAATCATTAGACAGATCTTCGATATATGTACGGTAACGTATAAATGGTTTACCGTTGTCTTTCTTACAGAAAAGGTACCACCTTATAATAGGTCCGAGAAAAGAAGAAAGCAAATGAGGGGGATTTTACAATGGAACAGCAAGTAAAGGACGACATCCAGCGTGTCTTTCAGCTTCAGAAAAAACAGCAAAAAGCCTTGCGCGCTTCAACAGCGGAACAGCGGAGAGAAAAGCTTCAACGCTTTTTAGATTCCGTCATCGCCCATGAAGAAGAAATCATCGAAGCGATCCGCAAAGACGTCCGCAAACCATATCACGAGGTCAAAAAAGCGGAAATCGAAGGAACAAAAAAAGCGATCAGAGATAATATGAATAACCTGGAACAATGGATGGCGCCTAAAGAAGTCGGTTCATCGTTAAGCCCTGACGCAAACGGAATTCTTATGTACGAGCCTAAAGGCGTCACACTCATCCTCGGCCCGTGGAACTATCCGTTTATGCTGACGATGGCGCCGCTTGCCGCTTCTCTCGCAGCCGGAAACAGCGCGATTGTGAAGCTGTCCGATTTCACGATGAACACGAGCAACATTGCCGCTAAAGTGATAAGAGACGCTTTTGATGACAAAGAAGTCGCGATTTTTGAAGGAGAGGTTGAGGTGGCAACCGAGCTTCTTGATCAGCCGTTCGACCACATTTTCTTCACTGGAAGCACAAATGTCGGGAAAATCGTCATGACAGCGGCTGCCAAACACTTGGCATCTGTCACACTTGAGCTTGGCGGCAAGAGCCCAACGATTATCGACAGCGATTACGATCTGATGGACGCAGCGAAAAAGATCGCCGTCGGGAAATTCGTAAACGCTGGCCAAACCTGCATCGCACCTGATTACCTGTTCATTAAAAAAGACGTTCAGGACAGGTTCGCGGGGATTTTACAAACAATCGTTAACGCAGGATTTATGGAGGATGATCATACCCCAGACCGCAGCAAATTTACGCAGATCGTCAATGACCGCAACTTCAACCGCGTCAAAGATCTGTTCGACGATGCCATCAAAAAAGGGGCGGAAGTGGTGTTCGGCGGCGTATTTGATGCCAGCGACCGCACGATCTCGCCAACCGTTTTGAAAAACGTCACGCCTGATATGAAAATCATGCAGGAGGAAATCTTCGCACCAATCCTGCCGATGATGAATTATGAAGACATCGACGAGGTCATCGATTACGTAAATGATCACGATAAACCGCTTGCGCTTTATGTATTCAGCCAAAACCAAGACCTGATTGACAACGTCCTTCAGCACACGACATCAGGAAATGCCGCCATCAATGATGTCGTCGTCCATTTCAGTGACGTCAACCTGCCATTCGGCGGCGTCAACACAAGCGGAATCGGCTCCTATCATGGGGTATACGGATTCAAAGAGTTTTCTCATGAGAAGGGTGTCTTTATTCAGGCCTCTAAATAATCGTAATGAAGAGAATCTGCATCATCTTGCAGGTTCTTTTTTTATCTTTATATCACCTAAATAAAGAGATTAAAAGTGATAAAATACCATTTTCACTACGAAACCAGATTCCTCTAGTCTATCTCATTGAAACCCTGCAGCCTCTAACGTATAATATCCCAGAAAACTTCAAAGGAGAGAATATTATACATGGAAAAACCAGCAGGATTTTGGATTCGGGCAGCCGCCTCTATTATTGATGTATTTATTATAGCTATATTCTCTTTCATTATGATTTTCATTAACACCTTCATTGTGTTGCCACTCATTGATGCAGCAGGCACACACATGTCAGAAGCCCGATATGAATTTTTCATGTTGATCATTGGCACAATCCCTGTTTTGGCCATCATATTTATTTTCGCTATTCTTTACTATAGCTTGCTGACTTCCTCAAACATGCAGGCAACATTGGGAAAAAAACTCATGGGCATCATCGTTGTCAATCAGTATGGCGAGCGTATTTCTTTTTGGCACAGCTTCGGCCGTTTCTTCGCTTACACATTATCTAAGATCTTATATATCGGTTTTATCATGGCGGCCTTTCCCTCTAAACTGGCATTACATGATTATATTTGCGGGACAAAGGTTGTCTATAAAAATAAATATCTTGATTGATCAAATAAACAGGCTGCCGAGTTAACCTCGCCAGCCTGTTTTACTATTTCCCGAAAGCCATCAGCTTCGTATAACTTCCAATATAAAGCGTTCCGTCCTCAGCAAGCTGCGGAGATGACACGACGTTGCTGTCGGTTTGATAGCTCCATAATTCATTGCCGTTTGCGTCTGCCACATAAACCTTCATATCATCTGACCCGAAATAAACCGTTCCCTTCGCGTCAATCAGCGGCGCCGTTCTGACAGGACCGTCTGTATAGAATGACCAGTTCATATCCCCGTTTTTGCTGATGGAAAACAGCTCGCCGCTTCCTGAGCCGATGTAGATATTGCCATTATGATCAATCGCAGGCGATGAACTTGAGAACCCGTTCAGCGGGAATGTCCATTTTAAGCTGCCTGTTGACGTATACGCATACAGCTGTCCGTCTTGGTTGCCAGCATAAACGGTGCCATCCTTATCAATCACCGGATATCCTTTAAACGCATTTGACGTCGTTCTGGACCATTTCACCTGTCCGGTTCCGGAATTGATCGCATAAAACACGTTATTGTATGTGCCGACATACACGGTGCCGTTTGAGGCAAGCACCGGCACAGAGCTGACGACACCATTTGTTTTCAACTTCCAGCGCTCTGTCCAGGTTGATTTTGACGTCGGTTTGATCGCATGAACATAATTATCAAGTGTTGAGAAATACAACGTCCCGTCTGAACCGATCACCGTTTCAGAGCTTGGCCCGCCGCTTAACGGAACCGTTGTTAAAATTTCTCCAGTTTCTTTGTCAATAAAATAAATCTTTTTGTCATAGGAAGCCAAATAGATAACGCCGTTGGTCCCAAGTACAGGAGATTGCGTATATGTTTTTCCAAGATTCCCGGTCACCCATTTGACTGAGCCGTCTGGATTAAAGGCTTTCATTTCCCCATCTCTGGAATGAAGATATACTGTGCCGTCTCCGTCAATCACAGCCCCCGCTCCATTTTGCGGAGTCGTTCTGATGTCGTTTTGCCATTTCAGCGTCCCGTCTGTATTTCCGGCGAACCGGCTTTCGCGTGACCAGTTAAACATGGCAGGCGCCATCGCTTGTACATCATATCTTCCTGTCAAAAAGCCGGATGCTCCATTATTTTGAGAAAACACCGTTTCCGCCGCATAAGCAGCTGTCGGCTGAAACACTTTGGCAGCGGGCACATCAGAAACAGCGCCGGCCGAAACAGCCGCCGCCACCGCAGCTCCCGCAATCAAAGCTTTCATACGAAATGACTTGACCATCATTGAGACCCCCATTATATGTAACTTCTAATTTGTGACCATCATAACATATTCACCCATTTTATAAATCTATTTCACAAAAACATCATAAACTAGAAAACTATGTAAGAGTATTCACGGACGTTTTTTCAGCACCCTGCCGAAATGCAGCCACAAACCAAATGACATTGACAGCAGCCGCAGCGAGACTAACTCCCAAAACAAAGATCAACTCAGAAAGCAGATGGTCACTAAAGAAACTAAACATCAAGATAAAACCGGCCGAAGACAAATGAATCAAAAGCCCGAAGCCGCAAAGCACCGCCATGACATACCTCATTGCATCGACTCCGAGCATATAAACGAGAAATGGAATGAAATACAAGACAAGGATCATACCGACAGCTGACCACATGCCAGCTGAATTAAACTGATTGGCCGCCGCTCCCGTTCCGGCCAGCGGCGAAAGTGAAGCCGCCACAATTACGGCGCAAAAAAGAAACGCAGAAATGGTTGTCATGATCGCCACGCTATTTTTTTTAGACATCAAACTCCTCCTTTAATAGAAATATTAACCTTTTTTATTATAAGTAAGTTGAATGTTATATTCATTATATTTTTTTAAAAAATCCAGAACATACACAAATGATGTGATTCTTTCTAGTATATTTATATAGTAAAAAACAGAGGATAAAAGACTCATTTTTCTGTAATATCAGGATTTTATCACCATACCATATTGCATGTACTTCTTTTTCAAAGTATACTATTCCAGATTCATTCAAAGGAGAGAGAAAAATACATGGAAAAACCAGCAGGATTTTGGATTCGTTTTTTAGCTTATTTTATTGATGGCATTATTGTATCTGTTCCTAGTTATATTATTCTATTTATAATCAATTCTGTTTTTGTAGCTGGGGCTGTGGCAACAAACCCTTACATGACGGAAGAAGAGTATTTAGTGAAATACATGACGCTTGCATTTTTGCCTACAATGCTGATCATGATCATCATCAGTGTGTTATATTACGGGCTGCTCACAGCTTCTAAAATGCAAGGCACACTTGGCAAAAAAATTCTTGGCCTGAAAGTGGTCAATGAACAAGGTGAACGGGTTTCTGTCGGACAGGCAATTGGCCGTTACTTTGCCTATATCTTATCAGGAATCATCTTTTATATTGGATTTATCATGATCGCCTTTGGAGAGAAAAAAGGCCTGCATGACATCATTTGCAAAACACGTGTCGTGTATAAATAATAGAAAAAAGTCTAGACGCCAATAGGCATCTAGACTTTTGTTTTCTTTACAATAGGCTGCCACGACAGATACGTAGCGCTTCTCCATAGCCACTCAAACGGCCCCATCCGAAAAACACGAAGCCAAAGGTGGCTGAAGACCATTTGAACGGTACAAACAGCAATTGTAATGAGCACACCGGCAGCAGGGTACACTTTTCCATACAGGCCCAAGCCGTAATGATAAAAAATCCAAGTACATACAATAGACTGCATCAGATAATTGGTAAATGCCATCCTCCCAACAGCGGAGAATGATTGCAGCACTGTTCTCACTCTTGTTTTATGATAAAGATAGACAACCGTTGTAACATAGAAAAACATGAGGAAAGGCGCGCCAATCAGCAAACATATTTCTTTATCCGTTACACTGTACATCACCTGGGCGCCGATGCCGATGACAAGCCCGGCCATCCATAATCGTTTTAATCCTTTGCGATGCTTTTCCGGTTCATGCAAATACCGTGATTTTGCTGCCGCAGCTCCCAGCAAAAACATGCTGAAATATGGAATGGATGCAAAGAAGAAGTTGAGCGGATTATACGTAAGCATGCCATTCGAAGACATGTAAACAAGACGGTCGTGGATCCGCTGTTCTGCAATGTCCCTCAGGCTGCCGCTTCCATAAACATGAATCGCTTGTTTTGCCTGCTGTGTTACCGCTTGTACCCATTCCTGTCCGTTTGATTGATCAAAACTTGTCAACATGAACGGAATGGAAAACAGAAAATACAAAGAGACCGCCCATATCAGCAGTGTTTTCGGCTTTGCTTTTCGAAACAAGAGCAGGACAAAACCGAGCAGGGCATATTCTGTTAAAATATCCCCGTCCCATATCAAAAACGCATGAATCGTTCCAAACAAGAGAAGCGCCATCAACCTTCTCACATATAACGGAACAAACCGTTTCCCTTTGTTTTCTGCTCTCTCCATCATGACAACCATGCCAAATCCAAATAAAAAGGAAAACAATAAAATACATTTTGTTTGAATGAAGAATTTCAGTATGTCTGCGGCGGCAAAATCAGCTTCAGACCACTTATCCATGAAAAAATTCTCTTTTCCAAGCATAGACAAATACATATCCGGATAACTGAAATGTGCCAGATTGACAAATAAGATGCCGAAAATTGCCATTCCTCTCAGCACATCAAGCACACCGATCCGCTCATTTGTTAGAGTCGGCTGTAATGAAGACATAGCCATCACGCTCCTTTTTTCTGTACCTTAAGGGTATGAAAAAATGAAGCGCGGAAACATCGATTTAGGTGTCAGGCCGGCATGAAAACCTTACAATCTTGTCATCTTTATGGTTTCATCACCTTTAAATCTAATGCGTCGATATTCTGCAAAACGCGATCAAAGCGCAAAGCCTGAGGCTCACATGGGAAGATGTGGCCTTCATACGGGTCGCCTAACGTCCGGAAAAACGGTTCAAATAAACCAGGAACCAATACGCCCACCATCTTTGTATAGTGAGAATCAAGGCGATAGGAGTGAACGGTATTTGCAGGGACATGCAGGAAATCTCCCGGATTCAGCTGAATTTCCTGGCCATCTGCCCACATCGTCATCTGACCTTCAAGGCAATAAAATGTTTCTGTATGATGTTCATGGTAGTGATCAACGATTCGGTCACCTTTAGGGCCTTCAGACGATACGACGATAAACTGGCCATCTGTATTTTTTTGTGCAGCCACAATGCGGTGAAGCTGATCTCCAGTCAACAGGCGATCTCCTTCTCCAGATTCAAGAACGTATGGAACCGCTCCATCTGGCAGCTCTGTAAGTTCCGCTAATTTGGCCGAACATGCAGGCTTTCCTTCATCTAGAAATACAATGTCCGCTACAGCGGCTGCTTCTGCAAATCGCTCGTTTGAGACTTCTTCGCTTGCGTACGGCGGATGTTCAGCGTGATCATACGGATTCCCAATAACGGAATACAAGTGCGCTACGTTTCCTTTCATCGTGTAAGATACCAGTCTTGTTCTGTGGCTCTGCATCCGGTAGCTGTGCGGTGTTCCCGCCGGAATGTTCGCATAATCACCTGATATTAATAAATAGCGTTCTCCGCCAAGTGTCAGCTCAAGCTTCCCGTCCAAAACGAGAATCCCTTCATGTGTGTCATTGTGGACATGAAGCGGAAAGGCATCTCCTTTTCCCCCGGAAAGAAGCACGATCTCAAATAAATCACCTGTGCTCCTCCCATTCGCCATCACCGTGGCAACCTGTCTGCCGAACAGATAGCGCTCGCCTTCTCCGCTCCGGAGCAAATAAGGCATTTTTTCTTTAGGCAATGAATGTGTACATAATGTTTTCATATTATCGCTTCCTCCAATTTAGACCAGTCTATATAATGTATTGTATCTGACTAGACCGTTCTATATAATTGTAGGAGAAAGGATAACAAAATGCTACCCTTTTTTTCTCACCAGCACTGGTATTTGTTCGGCAATGAGAAGAAGGGGCGTTTTGTCTTTATTCGTTAACGAAAGCATGATGCCGCCCTCAATCATCGAATTAATCAGCGTTCCAAGCTGATTTGCTTCTTCTTCTGCAAATCCGTTTTCCATTAACTTTCTGGCAAAAACCGCTTCCCAGCTTTTAAACACCTTCATGCAAACCGTCCGCAGCGGTTCACTGATTAACGCTGTCTCACTCGCCAGCAAACCGACTGGAATACCTTTAATGCTTTCTGTGTTGTCAAATTGGCTGGCTGTTTTTTTGATAAAAAGCTGAATCGCTTCAACAGGATCAGAGGATTCATCCATGCTTTTCTGTATCACATGTTCAACGATCTTACCTGTATATGTAACCGCTTCAATTGCTAATTCTTCTTTGCCATTCGGAAAAAAGTGATAAAGCGATCCCTTAGGAGCACCGCTTTCTTTTACAATCTGGTTCAAACCTGTCGCGTGATATCCTTGCAGCTGGAACAGACGTGACGCCGTGTGAAGGATTTTTTCACGTGAATCTCCTCTGCTAGTCATTAAAACATTCCCTCCTAGGTATGGTAGAGCGACTTATATAATATAAAAAAGAACCCTGTGATTGTCAAAAGGGGTAAGACCCTTCCGGATGGGGTAAATGTACAAAAACAGCGTCTAGGAGGGATCTCTCAATGACAATCGATCATTCAGTCACGAATACAGAACAGCTTGAACGACAAAACCCCGCCATAAAAACAAAGCTCAAACTGAAAAAGCTTAAGGATCAGGTGATCGTCATTACCGGCGCTTCAAGCGGAATCGGACTTGTCACGGCACGTATGGCATCAGAAAAAGGCGCAAAGGTCGTGGCAGCAGCGCGAAATGAAGACGCGCTGAAGGAGCTCACTGATGAACTTAAGGAAAAAGGGCACGACGCCATATGGGTAAAGGCGGATGTCGGAAAAGAAGAGGACGTCAACCGCATCGCAGAAACCGCGATCAACACATTCGGCCGCTTTGACACATGGGTCAACAATGCGGCCGTCTCGACTTTCGGACATGCCATGGACGTCACCGTTGAAGACATGAAGCGCATGTTCGACACAAATTTCTGGGGACCTGTTTACGGAACAAGAGCGGCTGTCAAACACTACACCGGCAAAGGTGTGCCGGGCGCACTCATTAATGTAGGAAGCCTGTTCGGAGACAGGGGAACAGTCATTCAATCCACATATGCGTCTGCCAAATTTGCGCTTCACGGCTGGACGGAAAGCATCCGAATGGAGCTCGAAAAGGAACAGGCGCCCGTGTCGGTAACGCTCATCCACCCCGGCAGAATTGACACACCTTATAACGAGCATGCGCACAGCTACCTCGACAAACAGCCGGCTCATTACCGCTCCATGATCTATCCGCCGGAAGCGGTCGCCGAAGCTATCCTGTTTGCCGCCGAACACCCTAAGCGCGACATGTACATCGGCTCACAGGCCAAAGCCATCGCCATGCTGGGCGCGCTTTTCCCTCGTCTGACCGACAGACTGATGGAAAAAATCATGTATCACAGCCAGCATGCCGAAAGACCGTCCAAACCGCGAGAAGAAAGCGCTCTTTATGATGCGGGCTGCGGTATGCATGACAGAGGCACAAATAAAGGATGGATGCGGTCTAGAAGCTATTACACGAAAGCAACGAAGCGCCCCATTGTATCGGCGGCTGTTGTTGCCGGACTAGTGGCTTGGGCTGCCGCCAAACGATGCAGATAATCTCTGACCATAAGAAAAACCCATGCTGTTCCAGCGGAACCATGGGTTTTTTAGCTGTTAATCGATAAAAGCCTTGTTCATACGCTGCAGCAGCTCGCCGAACATCTCTTTTTCCTGTGTTGACCATTCTTTCAGCATCTGTTCATAACGTTCAAGGCGCTTTTGCTGATCGGCTTTTAATAGTTGTTTGCCGAGTTTTGTAATGGTAAACAGGCTGACTCTCCCATCAGACGGGTCTGAGAAACGATAGATGAGCTCCTTTGCCTCTAATGCAGCTGCTTGTCTTGAAAGAGTAGAAATATCAAGCTTAAACGATTCTGCCAATTCCTTAACACGAGCAGGCCCAAACTCATCCAATTGTCTCAGTAATAAGTATGAAGATCTCTCCAAATTCCCTGTTCTTTTCTCTGATTGATCCAGATAAACAGCTCTCCTGATAAAAGTCGTCAGCTCATATTCAATTAATTCAACTGGATTTTGATTTTGCAATCGCTCTCGCTCCCTATTCCAATCTCCGGCATTGACAACACCATATATACTTGTATAATACAAATGTACATTAACTGAATAAATACAAGTCGTTATATGACTAAATCAATCATTATACTTGTATAGTACAATCATATAAAAAGAAAGTAAAGCGATTCCTCAGAACCATCCTAGAAGCAAGCACCAGAAAGGAGGAAGCTGTTCTGATTGGAGAGCAGCACTTGATGTGAAAGTCATACGAATTATCTTGCAAGTGTTGATATTATATGTATTTTTTATGATCGGGGAAGCCATTCAGCATCTGTTTCATTTACCCGTGTCAGGAAGCATCGTTGGATTGGTATTGCTTCTGATCTGCTTGGGCCTCCGTATTGTTCCCGTCTCCATCATTGAAGACGGAGCAGGGTTTTTATTATCCTTCCTACCATTGTTGTTCATCCCGGCAATGACAGGAGTGATTAACTACCCGTCTCTTATTTCATTCAATGGGCTGATGCTGCTGATTACAGTCGTTCTCAGCACCATCGTCACGATCATTGCGGCTGGATTCGCCAGCCAGCTATTAGAGAAAAAAGCAAAAAAACGGGAGGAGAAAGAGAAATGCAGCAAGCATGTATCGCGATCATTATAATTCTTTTAACAGTTGCCGCTTATTTAGCGATGGTCAAACTCTATAAGCGATTCCCGCTTCCATTTCTTATCCCTGTTCTGACAACGACCATTTTGATTGTAGCGGTTTTGATGATGTTTCATGTTTCCTATGAAGGCTATATGATCGGGGGGAAATGGATCAATTCTTTGCTTGGGCCGGCTGTCGTGGCACTGGCCTATCCGCTTTATAAACAATGGCATATCATTGTCAAACATTGTGTTCCTATTTTAGGCGGCGTCCTGGTCGGATTATGCATGGGAATGATCAGCGGGCTGATCTTCGCAGAAGCATTCGGGATTGATCATGATCTCTTATTATCCATTCTGCCAAAGTCGATCACAACACCTGTCGCTATTCAGATCGCCGCCGGTCTTGGCGGCGTCCCTTCCATGACAGTCGTATTTGTCATGATTGCGGGCTTTTCAGGCGTCATCCTCGGGCCGCTTTTCCTAAAATGGCTTCGCATACGCAGTTCCCTTGGACAAGGCATTGCATTAGGCAGCGCCTCCCACGCACTGGGTACCTCCAAAGCATTGGAATATGGAGAACTGGCCGTCTCCATGAGTTCCGTCTCCATGACGCTTTGTGCGGTGCTCGGCTCATTCTTCGGCCCGCTCGTCGTCTGGCTGTTTCATATTTAACAAAGAAAGACTGCCCCGGGTGAGGGCAGTCTTTTTCGTTTAAGAAGCAAAAAAATCAACCAGCGGCTGAAAGTCCTTAGATAAATCAACGTCATTCGGTTCTGCTTGAAGCAGGCGGTCAATCATACGCTCCAGCTCCTCAACATCATTCTTATCCGTATATTCAATGAAGTTTAAACTTTCAAGCCAATCCCGATATGAATGTTTGGCTTTGCCATAGCTGTTTCCAAAGACAAGACAAGGTGTTTTGGTGATAATCGAGAAAATCATCGCGTGAAGGCGGTCGGTAATCACCAATTTACTGGAGCCGATGCGGTCCAGCATCTCCATAAAATGCTTTTCACGGTCGGCGTAGTCGATGGTGTCGACCGTATCCAGCACCGTATCGGTACGCTCTGTGTAAGTTGTTTTTTCTGCCCATTTCTTCATCTGTGACATAAAATCTTCGTCAGTCACTTTCTCCTTATCCGCTCTTAAAATAAAGAGAACGCCGTCCCGCTCGAGCTCTCGCGGCACAATATCCAAGGAAAGCACCATGTCCGGTGTAAAGATCACATTGGAGTTGAAGGTCTCTTTCACAACATCCAGTGTTTGCGTCTCACGCGCAGCAATCGTTAAATTTGTATTTTGATGGTACGCATCCTGTGTTTTTTTCTTTTCCTTCTGTCCTTCCTCTGTATCCTCAAAATAAACGGATTGTGGCAGAGAAATTGATTTGTAATCTTTAAACGCCGAAAAGACCTTTCTTCTGTCTTCCTCAATATCGAGATAAAGGTTTCCTAAATTCCCTCCGCCTGTAAAGCAGACAATATCGTCTTCACGAATGATCTCCTTCACCAGTTCAATGCCCTCATCCGTCGCATAATCCATAATCTCAATGTATTCATAATACGGAAAATGATTTTTGATAAATTTCTCTTCCGCATACGCAATCGCTTGGTCGCCAATGTTTGTGTAACTAGGGGAACCAAACAAAAATACTTTTCGTTTATCATTTAACAGAGCTTCCGGCTCCACATTTGGCGCAATGCCTTTTACTAGTTTTTTGCCTTTGATTTCTTGTACAGTCATATCTGCGTCCTCCTTCTGGGATGAATTCCTCATTGTGTGTTAACTGTCTCTACCCAAAAAGAAGGATGGCTATGCATTGGCATGTGCATCGGCTATATCAGAAACATCGTTTTCGCCAATTTGATAGACGCAGCAATGTCCCGCGCCGTTCTTTCCATATATTCTGCGGCATGTTCAAACGCGTCTTCTAGAGTCACGGCTCCGGGAACGACGCTGAAAAGCGCATCGATTCCGTGCTGGTAGACGGCATCACTGTCTCGGGATATTGATCCCGCAATGCCGATGACGGGCACATCGTATGATTTAGCCGCCTTGGCTACGCCAATCGGCGTTTTTCCATGAACCGTTTGGCTGTCGATCCGTCCCTCGCCGGTTATTACAAGATCTGCATCCTGAACGATATTTTCAAAATCAACCGCTTCAAGGACAATATCAATGCCTCTTTTCAGGTCAGCCTGAAGATAAGTCAGCAGGCTCCATCCAAGACCGCCCGCTGCACCGGCGCCCTCTGTATCTCGGAAGGTTGATCCGAGCTCTTTTTCTGCCATATCAGCGAAATGGCTTAAGTTCTTGTCTAGTACATCCAGCATGTCGGCCGTCGCGCCTTTTTGCGGCCCGAAAACAGCCGTAGCACCCTTTGGTCCTGTTAACGGATTGTCCACGTCACAGGCAACTTCCAGTTTGACATTCCGCAATCTGTAATCAAGCCCGCTGACATCTATTGATGCAAGCTGAGATAATGCGCCGCCCCCTGGGCCAATCTCGCTGCCTGAGTTATCAAGAAGCCTTCCGCCCAATGCCTGAATCATCCCGGCTCCCCCGTCGTTCGTGGCGCTTCCGCCGATTCCGATGATCAACCGCTCCGCTCCCGCATCAAGAGCTGCTCCGATTAATTCTCCCGTTCCCCTTGTTGTAGTGATGAGCGGATTTCGCTTATCTACAGGCACCAGATGCAGCCCTGAAGCAGCAGCCATTTCAATCACAGCTGTTCTCCCATCTCCCATCATGCCAAAGAAAGCTCTCACCGGTTCCCCCAGCGGCCCTGTGACAACTTGCTCTATGATCCTTCCGTTGGTCGCATCGACCAGAGATTGAACGGTTCCCTCGCCGCCGTCCGCCACCGGCAATTTTCTGTAATCAGCACCCGGAAAGACCGATTTGAAACCTCTTTCTATCGCTTCGGCTGCCTCCAGAGCTGATAAGCTTTCCTTAAAAGAATCAGGTGCAATGATGATTTTCATCCAAATCGCCTCTTTCAAAACATGATTCACTTATGCTAGTTATCTCCAATGTACCATATTCCATTTAGAAATAAATACCATAATGATTGGAAAAAATTTTATTAAAAATTAGAAATGAAAGTGTTTGCATAAAAGAAATATTCACGTTATCATACTTGTATACAAGTATACTCCTTGAGTGAGGAAGGTGAGTGTATGCTAGACTCCAAAGACCTGTTGTATCCCGCAAAATGGCTCTCAAAAGCGTCAACCGGGGTTCGTGTCGCATACGAGCTGAGAATGCGGATCGTTTCAGGCCTGATTGAAAGCGGTACCATTTTATCAGAAAATACAATCGCCGCCGAGTTTTCAGTAAGCCGTTCGCCGGTTCGCGAAGCGCTAAAAATACTCGCATCCGAAAAAATCATCCGCTTAGAACGAATGGGAGCGGTCGTAATTGGTTTAACTGAGAAGAAAATCGCGGAAATTTATGATGTGCGTTTACTATTAGAAACATTTGTCTTTGAACGGCTTGTCAAAATAGACATTGAGCCTTTAGTTAAGGATCTCAGCAAAATTTTTGAAATGATGAAAGTCTCAATCAAATATGAGGACGCTGATGAATTTTCATTTCAAGATGTGCTGTTCCATGAAACCATTATCCGAGCGATTGATCATTCATACATTCAGATGATCTGGAACAATCTAAAACCCGTCATGGAAAGCTTTATTCTTTTATCGATGCGGGTACGGTTAAAGGAAAAGTATGAAGACTTCACAAGGATTTTAGATAACCACGAGCTTTATATTCAAGCCATCAAAACAAAGGATAGGGCGCTGATGATTCAGTCTCTTCACCAAAACTTTGATGATGTGCAGGATAAGGTAGAAGACCTATGGCTCTCACAACAAATGCTGGCAAAAGGAGCTGAATACAACAATGACTAGTTATATGTTAGGAATCGATATCGGCACGACAAGCACAAAAGCTGTGCTGTTCAGTGAAAACGGGGATGTGGTACAGAAAGAAAGCATCGGCTACCCGCTCTATACACCGGACATCTCAACAGCCGAACAAAATCCGGAAGAGATTTTTCAGGCAGTCATCCATACAACAGCGAGAATTACAAAACAGCATCCCGAAAAACAGATCTCTTTCATTTCGTTCAGCAGCGCCATGCACAGCGTCATTGCAATCGACGAAAATGACAAGCCGCTGACGCCATGCATCACATGGGCCGACAACCGAAGTGAAGGCTGGGCGCATAAGATCAAAGAGGAATTGAACGGACATGAGGTGTACAAACGGACGGGAACACCAATTCATCCGATGGCACCGTTAAGTAAAATTGCCTGGATCACGAATGAACGGAAAGAAATCGCTTCCAAGGCAAAAAAATATATCGGCATCAAAGAGTACATTTTTAAACAGCTGTTCAATGAGTATGTCATCGATTACTCATTGGCATCAGCGACAGGCATGATGAACCTGAAGGGCTTGGATTGGGACGAAGAGGCACTGCGCATCGCAGGCATCACGCCGGATCACTTATCCAAACTCGTGCCGACAACACAGATCTTTCAGCACTGCAGCCCGGAAATAGCGATCCAAATGGGAATCGATCCGGAAACGCCTTTTGTCATCGGGGCCAGCGACGGCGTGCTGTCCAACCTCGGCGTCAACGCCATTAAAAAGGGCGAAATCGCCGTCACCATCGGTACAAGCGGTGCCATCCGGACGATTATTGACAAGCCGCAAACCGATGAAAAAGGGAGAATTTTTTGCTATGCCTTGACGGACAAGCATTGGGTTATTGGGGGACCTGTGAACAATGGGGGCATCGTCCTTCGCTGGATCAGAGACGAGTTTGCCTCCTCCGAAATCGAAACAGCGACACGGCTGGGCATTGATCCATATGACGTGCTGACGAAAATTGCCCAACGCGTCAGACCCGGTTCTGACGGTCTGCTGTTCCACCCATATCTCGCCGGAGAACGCGCTCCGTTGTGGAATCCGGATGTACGCGGCTCATTTTTCGGCCTGACCATGTCGCATAAGAAAGAGCATATGATACGCGCGGCATTGGAAGGCGTCATTTACAACCTGTACACTGTGTTCTTGGCGTTAACTGAATGCATGGATGGCCCGGTAACCCGCATCCAAGCGACAGGGGGATTTGCAAGGTCAGAGGTTTGGCGCCAAATGATGTCGGATATCTTCGAATCAGAGGTTGTCGTTCCGGAAAGCTATGAAAGCTCATGTCTCGGCGCCTGCATTTTAGGCCTGTATGCAACAGGAAAAATTGACTCTTTCGACGCCGTGTCCGACATGATCGGCAGCACATACAGACATACGCCGATCGAAGACTCAGCCAAGGAATACAGAACATTAATGCCGATTTTCATCAATCTATCAAGATTATTAGAAAATCAATATACACAAATTGCAGATTATCAGAGGGGCTTAATCACACACAAATAACAAATAGCACATGACATGAAGGGGAGGGCATTACCATGCCGTTAATCATCGTTGCACTTGGGATCTTAGCATTACTATTTCTGATTATGGGCTTAAAATTAAACACATTTATTTCCCTGCTGGTCGTATCGTTCGGCGTGGCACTGGCACTCGGGATGCCGTTCGATAAAGTTGTCAGCTCCATCGAAGCAGGAATAGGGGGGACTCTTGGCCACATCGCGCTCATCTTCGGACTCGGTGCGATGCTGGGCAAGCTGATCGCGGATTCAGGAGGCGCACAGCGCATTGCGATGACGCTCGTCAACAAATTTGGCGAGAAAAATATTCAATGGGCCGTTGTCATTGCCTCATTCATTATTGGGATTGCGTTATTTTTTGAAGTAGGACTGGTTCTATTAATTCCGATTGTCTTTGCGATTTCAAGAGAATTGAAGATTTCTATTTTATTTCTCGGAATCCCGATGGTCGCGGCACTATCCGTCACACACGGTTTCCTGCCGCCGCACCCGGGACCTACGGCGATCGCCGGTGAGTATGGCGCAAACATTGGAGAAGTGCTGCTGTACGGCTTTATCGTTGCTGTTCCGACAGTGCTCATCGCAGGGCCGTTATTTACAAAGTTCGCGAAAAAAATCGTTCCTGCATCATTTGCGAAAAACGGCAATATTGCATCACTCGGCACACAAAAAACGTTTAACCTTGAAGAAACACCTGGCTTTGGAATCAGTGTCTTTACCGCAATGCTCCCGATTATCATCATGTCGGTCGCGACCATTATCGACCTGCTTCAAGAAACAATCGGGTTTGCAGATAACGGAGTTTTAGCTTTTATCAGATTGATTGGAAACGCATCGACTGCTATGATTATTTCGTTATTGGTCGCAGTCTATACAATGGGCATCAAGCGCAACATTCCAGTCAAAACCGTGATGGATTCTTGTTCAACTGCCATTTCACAAATCGGCATGATGCTTTTGATCATCGGAGGAGGCGGCGCCTTCAAACAAGTGCTGATCAACGGCGGTGTCGGCGATTACGTAGCAGACTTATTCAAAGGAACGGCATTATCACCAATCATTCTGGCATGGCTCATCGCGGCGATCCTGCGCATCTCTCTAGGATCAGCGACTGTTGCCGCACTAAGCACAACAGGTCTGGTCATCCCGTTATTGGGCCATTCTGATGTTAACCTGGCGTTAGTCGTGCTCGCAACAGGCGCCGGAAGTGTTATCGCTTCACACGTCAATGACGCCGGCTTCTGGATGTTCAAGGAATACTTCGGATTAAGCATGAAAGAAACATTTGCCACATGGACTTTGCTGGAAACCATTATTTCCGTTGCTGGACTGGGATTCATTTTATTGTTAAGTTTAGTTGTATGAAATTAAGAAGGAGCTGTAACACATGTTCAATACGATTGGTGTCATAGGCTTAGGCGTAATGGGAAGCAACATCGCCTTAAACATGGCAAATAAAGGTGAAAACGTCGCTGTCTATAATTACACCAGAGATTTAACGGACCAGCTTGTCCAAAAGCTGGATGGACAATCTCTCAGCCCGTATTACGAGCTTGAGGACTTTGTTCAATCGTTAGAAAAACCAAGAAAAATCTTTTTGATGGTCACAGCGGGAAAACCCGTAGATTCCGTCATCCAATCATTAAAGCCTTTGCTTGAAGAAGGCGACGTCATCATGGACGGAGGAAACTCCCACTATGAAGACACAGAAAGAAGATATGACGAGCTGAAGGAAAAAGGGATCGGCTACCTGGGAGTCGGCATTTCCGGCGGTGAAGTCGGCGCATTAACAGGGCCTTCCATCATGCCGGGCGGAGATCGCGACGTCTATGAGAAAGCCGCTCCTATCCTGACGAAAATCGCAGCCCAAGTCGGAGATGACCCTTGCTGTGTCTATATCGGACCAAAAGGGGCAGGGCACTTTACAAAAATGGTGCACAACGGCATTGAGTATGCCGACATGCAGCTGATTGCAGAAGCGTATACGTTTCTAAGAGAAACGCTTCGTCTGCCGCTAGATGAAATTGCATCTATTTTTGAAACATGGAATCAAGGTGAGCTGAAAAGCTATTTAATAGAGATTACAGCTGAGATTTTACGCAAAAAAGACGAAAAAACAGGGCAGCCTCTGATCGATGTCATCCTTGATAAAACTGGACAAAAAGGCACTGGGAAATGGACGAGCATGCAGGCGATTGATAACGGCATCCCGTCCACGATCATCACAGAGTCCTTGTTCGCCCGCTACTTGTCATCCTTAAAAGAAGAACGGATGGCAGCTCAAGACGTATTAGCAGGCCCGGAATCCGAAGAAAAACACTTGGATAAAGACACCTGGATTGAATACGTCAGACAGGCTCTTTACATGGGGAAAGTATGCGCCTATGCACAAGGCTTTGCCCAATATAAGATGTCATCTGAGCTTTACGGCTGGAATCTGCCGCTCAAAGACATTGCCTTGATTTTCCGAGGCGGCTGCATCATCCGCGCTGATTTCCTAAACGTGATCAGCGAAGCATTCAGTGAGCAGCCAAATCTGGCAAACCTGCTGATCGCGCCTTATTTCACAGATAAGCTCCATGCCTATCAAACAGGCCTGCGAAATGTCGTTTGCGAGGGTATCAGCACCGGAATCTCTTTCCCATGCTTAACTACCGCGCTCTCTTATTACGACGGCTACCGCACAGGGCGTTCCAATGCGAACCTCTTGCAGGCGCAGCGCGATTACTTTGGCGCTCACACGTACGAACGGACTGATATGGACGGCGTTTTCCATACGAATTGGTCTGAATAACCTATCATCAAAAACACGGTCAGTTTCAACTGAACCGTGTTTTTTTCTTCTATTCCAAACAACAGAAGACATAAGTTATGTTTTAAATATCATAAACAGTGATACAATAATAGCTAGAAACAATCCCCAAGATCATCATGTGACAGCAGCTTGCTGTTCCGTTCTATTCTGCTTTTGGCCATTATCCTTTGCCCTTGCCCATGGTGTCATAAAATGTTCAAATGCCAAAACGGCCTGTCATTCTGATTTACAAAAGTCCCTGAAAACCTTGTCTAATTGAGAATCAGCCTCTCATTTGTTATAAAAGAAATGCATAAATCCTACCTGTCACACCTTTAGTAAGATGAAAAAAAGTAGGTTATCGCTTGACAAAAAATATATATTAATTAATAATTCATATATAATTAGAATTATTATTGAAAGCGAATATGCTTTCTAATACATTTTTAGGAGGAATATACATTATGTCTTTAATCGGTAAAGAAGTACTTCCATTCGAAGCAAAAGCATTCAAAAACGGTGAATTCATCGATGTAACAAACGAAGATTTGAAAGGCCAATGGAGCGTATTCTGCTTCTACCCAGCAGATTTCTCTTTCGTATGCCCAACTGAGCTTGAAGATCTTCAAGAACAATATGCTGCACTTAAAGAATTAGGTGTTGAAGTATACTCTGTTTCTACAGATACTCACTTCGTACACAAAGGCTGGCATGACAGCTCTGAAAAAATCGGCAAAATCACTTACGCAATGATCGGTGACCCATCTCAAACAATCTCTCGCAACTTCGATGTTCTTGACGAAGAAACTGGTCTTGCTGACCGCGGAACATTCATCATCGATCCAGACGGCGTCATCCAAACTGTAGAAATCAATGCAGGCGGTATCGGCCGTGACGCAAGCAACCTTGTAAACAAAGTAAAAGCAGCTCAATACGTTCGTCAAAACCCAGGTGAAGTTTGCCCGGCTAAATGGGAAGAAGGCGGCGAAACTCTTACACCTAGCCTTGATCTAGTAGGTAAAATCTAAGGAGTGCATTCAATTGGTACTTGATGCAAACATCAAAGCACAATTAAATCAATATATGCAGCTAATTGAGAATGATATTGTTCTCAAAGTTAGCGCAGGCGAAGATGACACTTCTAAGGACATGCTGGCTCTCGTTGATGAGCTGGCTTCCATGTCATCGAAAATTTCAGTTGAAAAAGCTGAATTAAACAGAACGCCAAGCTTCAGTGTCAATCGTGTCGGAGAAGACACTGGCGTGACTTTCGCCGGTATCCCTCTGGGCCACGAATTCACATCATTAGTGTTGGCGCTGCTCCAAGTGAGCGGCAGACCGCCTAAAGTAGACCAAAAAGTCATTGATCAGGTGAAGAAGATCAGTGGTGAATACCACTTCGAATCTTATATCAGCCTGACATGCCACAACTGTCCTGATGTTGTACAGGCTTTAAACATGATGAGCGTGCTGAACCCGAACATTACGCACACGATGATTGACGGTGCAGCATACAAAGCAGAAGTTGAAAGCAAAAACATCATGGCAGTGCCGACCGTTTACTTGAATGGCGAATCCTTCGGAAGCGGCCGTATGACGCTTGAAGAAATTCTTGCGAAAATGGGCAGCGGCACAGATGCATCTGAGTTTGCTGACAAAGAGCCGTTTGACGTTCTTGTTGTCGGAGGCGGACCTGCTGGTGCAAGTGCAGCGATCTACACTGCACGTAAAGGCATCCGCACTGGTGTTGTGGCTGAGCGCTTCGGCGGACAGGTGCTCGACACCATGAGCATCGAAAACTTCATCAGCGTCAAAGCGACGGAAGGACCGAAGCTTGCGGCAAGTCTTGAAGAGCATGTGAAGGAATATGATATTGATGTCATGAACCTTCAGCGTGCGAAACGCCTTGAGAAGAAAGATCTGTTCGAACTTGAACTCGAAAACGGCGCTGTTCTGAAAAGTAAAACAGTGATCCTTTCAACAGGTGCACGCTGGCGCAATGTCAACGTACCAGGTGAACAAGAGTTCAAAAACAAAGGTGTCGCATACTGCCCGCACTGTGATGGGCCATTGTTTGAAGGCAAAGACGTAGCGGTAATCGGCGGCGGAAACTCTGGTATTGAAGCAGCGATTGACCTTGCAGGTATTGTCAATCATGTTACTGTGCTAGAGTTCGCACCGGAACTGAAAGCAGACGAAGTCCTGCAAAAACGTCTCTACAGCCTGCCTAACGTTACTGTTGTAAAAAACGCACAAACAAAAGAAATCACAGGCGATCAGAGCGTTAACGGCATCACATACGTAGACCGCGAAACAGGCGAAGAAAAACACGTTGAACTTCAAGGTGTATTCGTCCAAATCGGTCTCGTGCCAAACACAGAATGGTTAGAAGGAACGGTTGAACGCAACCGCATGGGCGAAATTATTGTCGACAAACACGGCGCAACAAGCGTACCAGGCTTATTTGCTGCCGGCGACTGCACAGACAGTGCGTACAACCAAATTATTATTTCTATGGGATCAGGTGCAACTGCCGCCCTCGGCGCGTTTGATTACCTAATCCGTAACTAATATAAGAAAGCCGCAATATTGCCAGATTGGCAGCATTGCGGCTTTCTTTTTTATTCCAAAAATATTGCAAGTTTTATACAACTGTAATATAGTTGTAATGTTAGTGAATGGTCACTTCACACTCAGCATATTTGCTGTTTTTAAAGCGATACGCACTGATTTTCTATTTAACGTGCCCTGATACTTTTTGACCTTTTTTTTCAGATCTTTAATGGTTTTTTCCTTTTTGGCATTTTCTAATGCCATCAGCGCTTCCCAGCGTTTCGCTGTTTCTGTGGAACTGCAGCCGCTAACTGTAGTCACAGGCGGAAGAAGCTTCGTGTTAGATAGTTTTTCGTCAAAAGGAACGGTATCAGGAATCGCTTTCTCTTTATAAATATGGTCTAATTCATTTTGATTCAAGAAGCTGATGAAATGGTCAAAGTTTTGCGCTTGCCGTTTCTCAGGCTGATGAAAATCAAGTGTTTCAATTAATTCTGACAGTTTTGTCTGATCGGTTATCTCATTTGCCATGACATGCGTTAATTGATGGTACTCAGCTAATTCACGCATTCTGGCATCTTTCGGAAGCAACAGGCTCGGTGTACCGGCAATCGTCGCTGCGATATTTCCATGCAGCCTTGCGCCAAAGCTCAAATCGGCTTTTCTCAGGAAATCCAGCCAAGTCGGCACATTTAAAAAGAATCGGACTCTATCATTCTGATAAGCCGGGTCTTCCATGCTGACCGGATAATTATCAGCAGGCTTCGCTAGCGCAGGCGCACCCGCATACGTCAGAATCATTTCTTTTCGCCATTGCGGGATAAAGTAATGATTCGGGAACTCTTTCATGCTTCTCGTAATGAAGTCCAGCACATGCTTTGGAGACAGCCTTGATGAGTTAACCGTCACCATTGATTCTGTTGTGATATTAGTTTCTCTTATCTTCAGTTCTCTGCCAAACGCATACATAGAAGGACAGCCAATCACCGTATGGTCAATGCCTTCACGGAAGCCTAATCTGGAAAGGTATTTCGCTGTAATTTCACCGCGGACACCGATCATATTTGATCTCTCCAGCACAGCACTTACAAACGCTTTTACATCCTCATCAAAAGGAAAACCTTCATTTAATTTTGGTTCAAACGGAGCCCGCAAACCAACACCAATCACAACAACCGGAATGGTTAGTTTCTTAATTAATTGGGTATATTTCCGTAAAGAAGGCACGAAATCCTCGCGGAATGCATCTGCCAGCGGAATAATATACATATCATAATTTTTATTAATTTGTTCAGCATCCGCTGGATTAATCCGATAATAATCAGGAGTAATCGTCGTTCCTTCTGTCATCAGCGTGCGAAACACACTGTAGGCATATACTAGGTTTCCTACGTTGCCGCCAATGGAGTTGCGAACAATCATTTCAGCTGCATTAAATGTATCAAATGGTGATATGCCAGCTCTTATTAAAATGTTTTTCAATGTGATGTTGCCCCTTCCTCGCCAAATTTTTTTCAGGAGATTTGCTTAGGGAACTCTATCATGATCTTAAAACTTCAGCCGGACACCCGCTTTCATCCCTTTTTACTCACAAACTCTCTCCCTTTCTTCCATTCTAATATTAAATTATACAAAAAAGGATCTTACAGGTGAAATCATAACATAGCAATCAGCGCTAGTAATCTATTCCCATTATTGGATATCGGATCGGATCATGCCAAAAACCCGAATCAGGCACTCGGTAAAAGTGCTCGATTCGGGCCAGCTTCTTATAGTTCCTCGCCGTTCGTTTGAATGACGTTTTTGTACCACTCAAAGGAATCTTTCTTATACCGCTTCATGGATCCGTTTCCTTCATTGTCACGATCAACATAGATCATGCCGTAGCGTTTTTTCATTTCGCCAGTTGTGAAGGAGACAATATCAATAATGCCCCACGGCGTGTAGCCAATTAAATCAACACCATCGTACGTGACCGCTTTTTTCAATGCTTCAATATGCGATTTTAAATATTGAATGCGTTCCGGATCATGAACCTTGCCGTCCTCCTCCAGCGTATCCACTGCGCCAAAGCCATTTTCAACGATGAATAACGGGATTTGGTATCGGTCATAAAAACGATTTAACGTATATCTCAGCCCGGTTGGATCAATCGCCCATCCCCAGTCACTCGAAGTGATGTACGGATTTTCGACACCATTCGGCAAGCCGCCATTTACAATATCGCCAGTGTTATCATTTTTCACATCGCTTTTCACAGTTGTTGACATGTAATAGCTGAAGCCTAAGTAATCGACGGTTCCGTTTCTTAAAATCTCATCATCGCCGTCTTCGAATGTGATATTGTAGCCTTCTCGCTCAAATTCCTTCAACGCGTAGCTTGGATAATAACCGCGAACCTGCACATCAGGGAAGAAATAGCGCTGCCTCATTTCTTCTTCAGCCAGCATCACATCTTTAGGATTGGAGGAGAAAGGATAAATCGGCACGTGTGATACCATGGCCCCGATCTGGAACTCTGGATTGATGTCTTTTCCTTTTGCCACTGCTAATGCGCTCGCCACTAATTCGTGGTGCGCCGTTTGATACATGACTTCCTTGGCGTTTTCGTTTTCGCCAACCACAACACCTGAATTCGTCCATAGGAACAGCGGATTGTTCACATCCATTTGGTTGTTGATCTCGTTAAATGTCATCCAGTACTTCACTTTATCTTTGTAACGGGTAAAGCAAGCCTCTGCAAAGTTGACGAAGAAGTCCACGACTTTCCGGTTTCTGAAGCCGCCATATTCTCTTGCCAGGTGCAGCGGCATTTCAAAGTGAGACAGGGTAATGACCGGCTCGATCCCATGCTTCAGCAATTCATCAAACACATCATCATAAAACTGCAAACCCGCTTCGTTCGGTTCAGCCTCATCGCCTTTCGGAAAAATCCGGCTCCAGCCGATGGACGTCCGCAGACATTTTAATCCCATTTCCGCAAACAAAGCGATATCTTCCTTGTATCTGTGATAGAAATCAATGGCTTCATGGTTTGGATAAAATTCGTTTTCTTCAATCGTATCCGTGATTTTTCTCGGCACGCCGTGCGCACCCGCTGTCATCACATCGACGACACTCGGCCCTTTACCGCCTTGATTCCATCCGCCTTCAAATTGGTGGGCAGCTAAAGCACCGCCCCATAAAAAATCCTTTGGCATGTTTCCCATGTTTAATTCCTCCTCAGCTTACGACTGTAAATATTTTTTGATGTAATGCACTTTCCTCAATCTCTTCAATGAAAGCTTTATCAAACTCAACAAGCACTTCGCCTTTTTTAACGGTATCGCCTTCTTTTACCTTCAAGGAAAAAGGCGTGCCGTCTAATGTCACCGTATCCAGCCCGATGTGCGCAAGCAATTCGACGCCAGACGCTGAACGCAGGCCAATCGCATGCTTTGTAGGCGCAACCATGACCATCGTAATGACGCCGGGCATCGATTTCACGATATCCTTCGCTTTAGGGGTAGACCGCTTCAACACCAATCGAAGTCTGGTAGCGCAGCGAGAAGCCCCAATCACATTCTCTTCCCCGCCTACGGCCTCTAAAATGTCTTTTGCTAGTCTCGTATAATCTCTCACTTTCCCCGACATTTTCACCCACCCCTTTGTTTTGGTTACGCTTTCATTATAATTGTACCGGTATAATTTATCAATGCCGAAACAAAATATTTACGCACTAACTATCATTGTAAGCGGTTTATGCTATAATTTTGACAAGTGAAACTAAACGAATAAATGAGGAATGCGTATGTTAAAATACCAGCAAATCGCAGCGGAAATTGAAACATATATAGAAGAACACCAGCTTCAGCAGGGAGACAAACTGCCAGTCCTGGAAACCCTCATGGCCCAGTTTGAAGTCAGCAAAAGCACCATCACAAAGTCCCTAGAGCTACTAGAGCAAAAAGGCGCGATCTTTCAGGTCAGAGGAAGCGGCATTTTCGTCAGAAAACATAAACGAAAAGGCTATATCAGCCTTCTGTCGAATCAGGGATTTAAAAAAGATCTCGAGGATTTCAACGTCACCTCAAAAGTCATCGAACTGGACGTGAGAAAGCCAACACCGGAAGCGGCGGAAAATCTGAACATCGAAATAAACGAAGACATCTACTATGTCAAAAGGGTCCGCTACATCAACGGCCAGACCCTTTGCTACGAAGAGTCTTACTACAACAAATCGATCGTGACGTATTTAAACAACGAAATCGTCTCCCACTCCATCTTCCATTACATCCGCGAAGGACTGGGGTTGAAGATTGGTTTTTCTGATTTGTTTCTGCACGTGGACCAGCTTAATGAGGAGGAAGCGGAATATTTGGGATTAGAGGCTGGACTGCCGAAGCTGTATATAGAAAGTATTTTTCACCTGACAAATGGGCAGCCGTTTGATTACTCGAAGATTTCGTATAATTATAAGCAGTCGCAGTTTGTGGTGCAGGCTAATAGTTTTTTATTATAGGGCTGCTTCACTACGGAAGGTGGTTTACATGTACAAAATCATTATCCCTGCAATTCTAGCCATCTTTGCGCTCTGGATACTCTTACAGATTTCACTAGAGATGAGCATCGTTAAGAATCCAATGAACTACTTTATCGTATTCATTATCTTTTTCCTCTTTGTAAAGATGGTGAAAGAAAAACAATAATAGTTTGGGCGATGCAAACAGAAAAACATCCTTCCCTTAACAAACTCAGCCAGTCACATGCATTAATCTTGATGTTAATGATATATAGGTGCACATAAAAAGCTACTTCATTGTGAAGTAGCTTCCTTTATTAAATGCCCATTTTGATCCATCTAGTTTTAGAAAAGCGAAGGATAATCGCATTTATGATAATAATTGAAACTAAATACAAAATAATAAATAAAACATCATTACTCCCAAGTGTCATGTTATCAGATTGCAGCACTCTTTCTATTCGGGGATACATAGTGTTACCTGCCTCAAAAGGAGCAATGAAACCAAACGTTTTATTGCTTATAGCTACTAAGATAACAGAAGTCATCCAATAAACGATACTGACACCTATACTAATTAATATATTAGGACATAACATGCTTATAGTTCCGATAATTAGAATATACTGCAGTATAACTGCAGAAAATAAAAAAAGTAATAATGCAAAATGCGAAAAATCATGGTACATCAACGATATGATTAGCAGGCCTAGCGCTGTAAATGCAAAACATTCTAAAAATAAAACAGCTATCTTTTTATAAAAGAAAGTATATATGTTCTCTCCAATTAATTTGTAAAAGAGAATATTTTTATTTGAATACTCTCTATTAATAAAGAAAGCTATAACAAATGAAAACAACATCAAACCAAACTGGGTCGCAACAGTATAGGAGCTAAAGAAAAACATTTCAGGTGTAACATTGCTGACTTTATCAATTCCAACAAGTAAAAAATAACCCAGCAAAAATAAAAATACAAACATTGCTCCTAAAATAATGATAACTTTGTTGCTAATACTCTTTTTAAACTCTAATTTCATCTCAAGCCCCCACTGTTTTATTACTCATTTATATACACTTCAATTAATTTATCCACTGAATGATATTGTTGAATTTCTTGGTGATTAAATATATAATAATCCCCTTCTATCGCCTTTAAATCAGACAAATCATGTGTAATGTTGATGATAATCTTCTCGGGGTTCTCCTGAATATACTTGTTTAAGAAGCCATGAATCTCTATAACCGTTTTTTTGTCTAATGAATTCGTTATTTCATCTAAAACAATAATATTTTTATCCTCTAATAAGAAACTGAGCAATTTTAATTTTTGCTTTTGTCCATCACTCAAATTTTTGATCAGAACTTTTCCATCAATATTATCCAGATTAAGTAAATGTGCGATTTTATCTATCATTTCTGCATCAAATTTTTTACTCAAAAAGTGTAATAAAAAGTCCTTAGAAACATCATTAGGTATATTCGACGAGCTGGATATTAAAGAAACATTTTGACGAATATCTCTGCCGATTCTTTTGCTATTATTCAACAAAAAGTCTTTAGCAAGCTGTGATTTACCGACTCCATTTTTTCCGACAACGTGATTAATTTTCCCGCTCGAAAAATGCAAGTCGGTGTCCTGAAGTAACGTTTTGCCTTTCACTTTTAAAGTGTAATTCGCTATATTCATATACATACTCCTAGGAAATATTTGTATTTTCAAGGCATCTCTTTCGTTTCCGGTTTGGAACTGTAAGAAATGTTTTTCGATGATTAATCTGGATATCTTTTACTCTAGTTTACAATATATAACACTCAATGTACAACAAAGGCAGTTTCCTCAAGGCAATTCCTTACAAGATAACTGACAAACAAGCTAAATAAATGGATCGTCAATACCATATCAATGCATATTGATAACAACAATAAGGAGGATACTGAACCTTTTAGCCTAAGCCCTTGACTAAATAACCTCCTCCGTAGATTCTGCTGAAAGGTTTTTCAGCTCTAGCTGCCTTAATCTTTCACTCGTTTCAATTGTCTATAAAAGCAGTTATGCGGTACTATCATATAAAGGTCCAATGTTTAAAAATAATGTCATACTTTTAAATTCACCTTATCATGCACATGCTAATAAATAGGGGTTTATTCTAAAAAGGGGATGGACGGTTTTGGAAAGCAAGTACCTAGATCTACTCGCACAAAAATACGATTGTGAAGAAAAAGTGGTAACAGAAATCATCAATTTGAAAGCGATACTGAACCTGCCAAAAGGCACCGAGCATTTTGTCAGTGATCTGCACGGGGAGTATCAGGCATTCCAGCACGTGCTGCGCAATGGTTCAGGACGTGTCAAAGAGAAGATACGCGACATCTTTAGCGGTGTCATTTACGATAGAGAAATTGATGAATTAGCAGCATTGGTCTATTATCCGGAAGACAAGCTGAAGTTAATCAAACATGACTTTGATGCAAAACCAGCATTAAACGAGTGGTATAAAGAAACGATAAATCGAATGATTAAGCTTGTTTCTTATTGCTCCTCGAAGTATACCCGGTCCAAATTACGCAAAGCACTGCCTGCCCAGTTTGCTTATATTACGGAGGAGCTGCTATACAAAACAGAACAAGCTGGCAACAAGGAGCAATATTACTCCGAGATCATTGATCAGATCATTGAACTTGGACAGGCTGATAAGCTGATCACCGGTCTTGCTTACAGCGTTCAGCGATTGGTGGTCGACCATCTGCATGTTGTCGGCGATATTTACGACCGCGGACCGCAGCCGGACAGAATTATGGAAGAATTGATCAACTACCATTCTGTCGATATTCAGTGGGGAAATCACGATGTCCTTTGGATCGGTGCCTATGCCGGTTCCAAAGTGTGCCTGGCCAATATTATCCGCATCTGTGCCCGCTATGACAACCTGGATATTATTGAAGACGTGTACGGCATCAATTTAAGACCGCTGCTAAACTTGGCCGAAAAATATTATGACGATAATCCAGCATTTCGCCCAAAAGCAGCCGAAAATAGACCAGAAGCAGAGATTAAGCAAATCACAAAAATCCATCAAGCGATTGCCATGATCCAATTCAAGCTTGAGAGCCCGATTATCAAGAGACGGCCGAACTTTAATATGGAAGAGCGGCTGTTATTAGAGAAAATAGATTATGACAAAAATGAAATCACGCTGAACGGAAAAACATATCAACTGGAAAACACCTGCTTTGCGACAATCAATCCGGAGCAGCCAGACCAGCTATTAGAAGAAGAAGCAGAGGTCATAGACAAGCTGCTATTTTCTGTCCAGCATTCCGAAAAGCTGGGCCGCCATATGAATTTTATGATGAAAAAAGGCAGCCTTTATTTAAAATATAACGGCAACTTGTTAATTCACGGCTGTATTCCTGTCGATGAAAACGGCAATATGGAAACGATGATGCTTGAGGATAAGCCGTATGCAGGCCGTGAGCTGCTCGATGTATTTGAACGATTCTTGCGGGAAGCCTTTGCCCACCCGGAAGAAACCGATGACCTAGCGACAGATATGGCTTGGTATTTATGGACAGGCGAGTACTCCTCCCTCTTCGGAAAACGCGCCATGACGACATTTGAGCGATATTTTATTAAAGAAAAGGAAACACATAAAGAGAAGAAAAACCCGTATTATTATTTACGCGAAGACGAGGCAACATGCCGAAACATCCTGGCAGAATTCGGCCTCAATCCAGATCACGGCCATATCATCAACGGCCATACACCTGTAAAAGAAATCGAAGGAGAAGACCCAATCAAAGCAAACGGAAAAATGATCGTCATCGACGGCGGCTTCTCCAAGGCTTACCAATCCACAACAGGCATCGCCGGCTACACGCTGTTATACAACTCCTACGGCATGCAGCTCGTCGCCCATAAACACTTCAACTCCAAGGCAGAAGTCCTAAGCACCGGAACCGATGTCTTAACGGTGAAACGATTAGTGGACAAAGAGCTTGAGCGAAAGAAAGTGAAGGAAACGAATGTGGGTGAGGAATTGTTGCAGGAGGTGGCTATTTTGGAGAGTTTGCGGGAGTATCGGTATATGAAGTGAGGGGTGTGGGGTTCAGGGATTATATTCTCTGGGCTCTTTTCTTATGGTACTACAATACTTATTTAGCACAGAATATAGCTAACAAGTCTAGTTATCTGATCATTCATAAGTATGTAAATAAGACCATACAAATAATGGTTCACCGTGATAAATTAAGAGGAAACAAATATTCTCATGATTGATAGAAACTAAATCACCTTTAATTTCTTTATGTCTACTGGAGTTTATACAGAGAAATAGCATGTAAAATAAGAAAGTACAATATCTCATTCGACAAGATATATTAATCCTTCCTCTTTCGTTGTGAATAAAGAGTTTTGGAAAGAATTCTTCATTTCAATGCATTGCAAAACCAACGAGACATTGACAGACAGTTAATCAAAAACATCAGATGAGCTGGCTTTAAGTGATCAAGCAAACACTATTTTAGCCTTTTCTAAAAGAAAAAATGCTGAGACTAATCAGCATTTTTATATAAGAAATAATAATCAATTGTCTAGCGTTGTAAACCTTAATTTTCTTTAAAACTCAACTGTTTTGCTTCATTTAGTTGCATCCAGTCATGGCTTGTTGAAGTTACTACTTTATAACTAACTCCAATTTTTTCAAAGTATTTCATTGCGCATAATATTTTCCGCTTTTCTTGTGGAAAACGTAGATCTTCCAGTTTAACTCCACCTTTTGTTTCCCTCACTAACTCAAGTTTTAATTTTCCGTTATACCGTCTCACAATTGCCCAGTCAGGATTATAGTTTCCGATTATTTTTGGTAACAAGATCTTGAACTTAGGTGGGAACTTAAAATAAAGAATTGTATTATCTTTCTCCACATCTGGTTTGATTAGATTCTCAATGAATTCACGTTCAACATCGGAATCAACCTGAATTTTATCGTACAGGCCTGCTTTACCAGCCTCAATTAGTTCTCTTTGAGGTTGTTTAACCATTTCAGGGAAAAGAGTATCTAATTCATAGACTTCTGTATTATCGTCAATTTCAAATTCGATATTATCAACAATATGGTCACTTAACGTAATACGAATTTCAGAAAGGAACGTTGAAATCCATCCTTCAGGGTTATAGAAGATCTTTTCCGTCTGTTCTTTATTAATACGTTTAAAAATGTCTACAATTGTTTTCTTCGTTAAGTTGGTCTCATTTGCAGTTCGAGTAATAAAGTCTGGAATTGGGTAGGTTGACTTTTCAGCCTGTTCAACTTGCTTTTTAGGCTTCTCAGCTTTTTCAGTTTGAAATTTAAATGGCTCAAATTTCTTTACTGTAATTTCATTTGCAAACTTTACATAAGGTTCTCCATATAATTCACCCATATGGAGCACTTTAAATCCACGTAGGCGTTCATCTTTTGTCTTTTTCTTAAGGTCATCGTTAGCCTCTACTACAAATTCGTAATGATTTTTTTCCCCTCTTGAATCTTCCATTTCGATTTTTAGTTTTGCACTCCCACCTTCAACAGAAACAAGAGAGATTTTATATTCACACATGATAAAGCGGCCTTTTGTTATTTCAATTAAAGGAGAAGGGAATTTTGCAATATTGAGCCTTTCAACGCACTGTTGAATTAGTTTATCAGTGTCTACTGATACCTTATAAGACATCTTTTTATTTAGTTTTCTCCAAAATTTATTAAACTCTTCCGACTTATAAATATCGTCTCTTCTGTTTACCTCACTTGGTTCAGGTGGCTTAGGAGCTGGTGGTGCATCCACTCCATCTTCAATGTATTCTTGTTGTAGTCTGGATACAAATGATTCATATTGCTCATTTGCCACAACTGTTAGAATATTAATATCGTGGTTTTCCGCTCTTTTACCTTCTTGATCAACAGATAACCGCAATCCCCGTCCAATTTCTTGACGCTTTTTCATTGTTGAACTTGTTTGATTAAGCGTACATATTTGGAAGACATTCGGATTGTCCCACCCTTCTTTCAATGCAGAATGGGCGAATACAAATGAAACTGGTTCACTAAAACTTAAAAGACGTTCTTTATCTTTCATTATTAGCTCAAAAGCCTGTTTTTCCATTTCACGTTGCTTTTGGTTTTTACCCTCTGTATCAACTGATTCTTCTTCAGGAGAATCTGCTTTTGGTTTTGAAAAGTAACCTTGTCGCACTTCGTTTGCAGATAAATCCTTAAAATCATCGTAATGACGTTTTAATCGTTCAAAAGTTTCATCAAATAGTCTCTTTATCATTCCATCATGAGCAGTATAGTTCTTTACTCTATCAATGAAAAACAGAGAAAGCACCTTGATTCCTTGGGCCTTTAATGTTTGTTGGCGTTGCATATGAACGCTTATTGTTCTTTCAATTTGTGCTCTAAAGATACTTTCTTTCGACAACATGGAGTCACTAACAGATAGGGTTACACCATTTTCAAATACAACCAACTGATCTTCTTCATTTCGACCGTATCGAATATCTTCAACAACAAATTGCTCATAATCAGGGTTTTTCGTTTTAACAAACAGGTCATCCCCTTGTTTTAAGGAAATGTCCCTTTCAACCAACTGCCCCTTATCTAACACCAAAGCCCTTAATACAGCAGTCATTGGGTTTCTCTTAATTTCTAATAAACGAAGAATTCCCTCATTTAGATTCCCCAATTCAGAAATCCCAATTACCTCAATCTGCTTAACTAAGTTGTTCCTGAAAGCATCAATTGGTGTTAGTCGATACACTAAGTTCGGTGTTTCCCGATGGGTTGCTGAATATCTTAAAACAAATAAAGGTTTTAGCGTACGAATTGCTTCCTTTGCTTTGTTTGTTTCAAAGTTTTGGGCTTCATCCAAAATCACAATTGGTCGTGTTGCCTGTATATACTGATAAGGTTTCCATTCACCTTGAAGTTTCTCTGTATGCTTAAAAATATTGTTACTCGCTTTATTAAATGAATCTATCGTCATCACCATTACGGTTAAATCACTGCTATTAGTAAAAGTATTTAACTCTCCTAATTTCGCACTATCATATTCAATAACTGCTACATCTTGATTATCATATAACTGACGGAAGTGACTTCTCATTGTTTTAAGAGACTTAATAACCCCTTGATAAATAGCAATGCTTGGGACAACAACTATAAATTTTGTAAACCCATAATTCTTTTTCAATTCATACATTGTCCGAATATATACATATGTCTTACCTGTCCCTGTCTCCATTTCAACCGTAAAGTGCGGAACACGAATTGAATCGTTCCCTGCTACTTCAAGTACCATTCCATCATCAACATACAAGTCATCTGAGAATTCCAGTTCACTTCCACGACTTTCATCGTTATTACCCTCTTGAACTTTTTGGAGATTTTCAAACAACATAATCTCGTCTAAAAATTCATCAGCAGGAAAGTTGGGAGTAACATCATTCATTGTCCCTACAGGTAAGTCAACCTGCTCTTGATAGGGTACTCCTTCAAACAAATCAACAACGCTGGAAATGGCATCTAACTGGAACTGTTGATCAGGATTATATTGTAAAGTAAGTTTTTTCACCAATTAGTCCACCTCCATTAAAATGTTTTTACATTCATTGATTCACTTAGGAGAATCTTTTGTTCGTTTGATAAAGCATTATCAAGACAAATAAATGTGCCTTTTTCATATTCGTCATTTAAGAATCTACTTGTCTCAGCTTGTAATTTTTCATCCAGACAAACAACTAAAGAGAATGGAACATCTTTATGTTGAGCAATCCACAGCGAATTAGATAATTTCTCAACCACCTTTACACTACTATCAAGAGGGAAACCTTGTGATAACATTAATTCAATTACAATATCTATATCTTTAGCTTCTTCAATAAAAGGAGTTGATGTAAACAAATCCAATTTTTGGTTTAGTATATCTAAACTTTCTCCTTGGAAAACCTCCCATTTTCTTATATTAGATTTGTTCATTTTATAAACTGCAAATCCTCTATCTAATTGATTCTCATTGTTATCATGTTCATTTAGTTGGGCTATACTGTTTTTCAATCTCTGTTTTGATAAATCAGATATTTTTTCAAAATCCGTACCATTTGCAACTTCAGGTAGTTGGACTAAGATAAATTGCCGTTTTCCATTATCTTCAGTATTCATATCCAATACTGCATGACCTGTTGAGCCTGACCCTGCAAAAAAGTCTAAGATAATACCGTTACCATCATCATTTAACTTGATACATCTCTTAATTAGCTCAATCGGTTTTTTTCCATTTGGATAAGGAATACCTCCTTCTTTCCCTACATTGTTAAAATCTATATCTTCCCATAATGTACTAAGTCTTTCTTTTTTATATAAATTATCATCCACTTTATCAACTACATCACTCAACCATATAACCCTTCTTACAGTATTACTTATATAATGATGGACTACTTTTTGCCCTTTCATTTTTCCTGATCTCGGTACGTATTCAACTTCGTACATCTGCCCTTCTTTCAAGTTACCTGTAGCTTCAATTACTCTGGTTCTTATACTTGATTGGGCATTTGTATCTGAAAAAATCTTATCAAGGTATTTTTTATATACCTCTTCCTCGGATAAACCTTCTTCACGCATTAATTGTTTTACTGTAGTTCTTTTAATATTTTCTCTTATATAAATATCAATAGGATTGCTTTCACCATCTACTGTCGTAGCAACTTTTTTTCTTTCACCTAAATCAACTAAAACACTTGTGTACTTCCAACTTTGTCCTTCTTCTCTCATTTCAGAAATTAAGTTCATTAAATCAGTATGTTGGTATAAATTAGCTAAAGGATCAAGTTCATCAATATTTTTGGTATAAATATGAATATACTCAACATTCTTCTTCAGTCGTTTATCTTCCCCACCACCTGAAGCACCAGCGTTTACCTTTGACTTTATAGATATTGTATTAATGAAATTTTCTTCACCAAAAATTTCATCTAACATGTTCCTTAAATTTGCTTCTTCAATATCAGATATAGAAACACAAATAATCCCATCAGGGGCCAATAGATTCCACGCAAGTTTTAATCTTGGATACATCATACTTAGCCAATTAGCATGAAATCTACCACTTGCTTTCGGATTACTTGTCAGCAATCCTTCTTCATCGGCTTGTGATGTTTTTTGTAAATATTTCTCCACTGGTTCTTTAAAATCATCTTTATAAATAAAGTCATTACCTGTATTATATGGAGGATCTAAATAAATCGTTTTAATTCTACCAGCGTAACTTTTTTGCAAAATACGTAAAACCTCTAAATTATCACCTTCAATAAAGAGATTTTTAGTTTCATTTTCAGAAACACCTTCCCCTTCAGCTTTCCTTAAAGTTCCGTTTGCTGGTAGTATTGCCAGTTTTCTTGCATCCTTTTTTCCAGTCCATTGCAACCCATAGAACTCTTCAATATTTTCCCCTCAATTAGATCATCACTCAAGCCTTGGAGCTGTTCTCTTAGAATTTCAACATTTAATTTTCCATCCCCAAATGCTTCTGGGAACAATTCTTTTAACTTTTCAATTCTACCTTCGTCAATTCGCTCAGGTCTTTTTAATTCCTCTATAGGCATTCCTTACACCTCTTCTTCCAAATTCGCTTCTATTACTTCCACTCTTTCATGCTCAGTACCAAAATCATCATAAAAGGCTAAAAAATTGCTTTTTGCACGACTTGAGGAAAAAGCATACTCCTTAAATGATTCGCATGAGAAACGTACATCGCAGTTTCGGCAAACGTGTACTGCAAATGTTTTGTTGTCTTGAACTTTAGAATGTAATTTCTCAACAGGCGGTGGGCTGAACTCAAACCCTTCAATCATATCAACCACTTCTCCAAAGGATTCTAAATAAGCCTCTACCTGTCCCATCTCTAATTCAATTGGCACTTCTGGATTCCATTCCGTAATGGCTTCTTCTAAAATTTGTTCATTATTAGCTTGGGATGCCCGTTGCTTTGCTTTTCTTAGTCCCTCTGTTTCACCGATAGCGATAATGGAAGTACCATCTAAATGTTGCCCCCGTACAGATTGCCAAATATGAGCATAGATGTTGAGTTGTCCTTCATAATCTTTTTTATTACATCGAACAAAATCAACATCATGGGTTTTAATATCATACATAACCGTCTTGTCATCCTCTTTCACAACGTCCACTACACCTTGAATCGTATAAGATTTTCCCGATGGTGTTTTTTGCTGTGGAAGAGTCAGTCTTACTTCTGTATCGGAAACATTCTCAGCAAGGTTTCTAAGTTTTTTCCAATATTGTTTTACTTGTTCTAAAGCCATTCTTTTGACATGAGGGGACAATGAATGTCCCCCTTCCAATCTCAACAGTTCATAATTCTCTTCAAATGCTTCCTCAATGAATTTTAACATTTCATCATTATTCATTTCTATCACCTCTTAACGAAATGATTTGGTTATGGATATCTTCGATCGTTTGATGAACCAAAGACCCAAACAACATAGTTTGCGAACGAGAAGGAACAAATCCGTATTTTTTAAACACCATGTAATTCCTTGGGCATTTTAAATACATCAAATAATCACTTGTGTATGAATAAACTTTCGGAATTTCTGCTTCCTTCGCTTCTACTTTAGGCATGTCCGATACGACTACGTTGGGTATTTGAGGATATTTCATTTCTTCTATTAATTGCTTAAATGCTGGTTCAACCTTTTGCCCAGCTCCTCTTAAATGACTGATAATTAGCATCTCTTCTGCTCGTGATAATGCCACATAGAACAATCTCATTGTATCAAATTCAGGGATACGCTCTAATGGTTCATTATCACCATCAATTAAGGGTCTAACAATCTCTTCTTCTCTGGGTACATTCTGATTCTTTTTTCCAGGGTTTCCAAGAATCACATAAGGAAATTCCAATCCTTTAGACTGATGAATTGTTAAAAATGCCACACGACCTTTTGGAAAAGGAGTTTCATCATTTTCTACTTCGGTTTCTCCTAATCTAAATAATCCATAAACATAACGCCCAAATAAATCATTCGCAAGATGATCCTCAATCAGTCTTGAACCAGTAATTACAGAGGCAGATTGCTCCATATATCGTGATAAATACTCCGAAATCATGGATAAATTGCATATTGGTCCTTCATCTAATCCATCTTCCGCAAGTTTAAACATTTGCGAAAAATATGGGAATCCGCACAAACGATAAAATAAGTCTAAAACATTCCAGTCTACTGAAGTTGCTCGATTAAGAATATATTGCAAACTGAAAGGCTTCCCTTCCTTATTTCTTTGCTCAATAATTTTATCCAATCTATTTGAGCCTAATCCCCTAATGGTGTGTTGGGAGATTAACGGTGTTTTCGATAATATCCGTTTATGTGACTGAGGGATATAGTTATCTTTTAAAGTCCAGCCATTATCGTTGACCACTTTTAATAATCGGATATAGTCCTCTTTACACCTTTTCAATTCTTCTGTCTTTACAGCAATAAACCGCTCCAGTTTTTCATCTTTCTGTATTAATTCTTTTGCTTCACTTTCTATTACATCTAACCAATCATGGTAGTCTTTATATGCACCTGAAAAGTCTTGCCTTGCAGGTCTTCCAATTACCTTTGTAAAGATACCGAACATGGCTTTGGCTTCTTCTACTTCTAAAAATCGCCCTGCCCTTGGAGCATATACTTTAATTCCTTCTTTTTCTAAAGCCCTCTTCGTTCGTTTTACATGCTGATTATTTTTTAATGCAGGGAAAAGAAATGCAATTTGGTTTGGATCTTCAACCTTTTTTTCGTCAATAAGTTTTTTAACAAATTGAGCGATTTCCTCTGCTACATCCTCAGATTTTGAAGGAGTGGTCGTTATAACCGAAATGTCGTTGTCTTGTTTAAATGCTTGGATATCCTTATCATGTAATCTGTAGTATCCATCACCGTTTTCCCTTACCCAGCTCACCTTATCAATAAAGTTCGTATAAGTTGAAACGATTTGCTTTTTTGAACGATAATTAATGTTTAACTTTATTTCTTTTGGTGGTGTTTGTAGATACAATTGACTTCTTTGCGGAAACTGAACAAAGTTTTCAACGGTCGCACCTCTGAAACGATACAAGGCTTGGTCATCATCACCAACCACACAAAGGTTCTTATTTCCCTTTGCTAACCGAAAGAATAGTTGCTCTTGAATTCGATTTGTGTCCTGAAATTCGTCTATTACAACATGCTCAAATTCAGATATAACGTGCTCACTTTCAAGCAATTGATGTAAAGCTCTTTGCTGAAGAAGTGAGAAATCCACCATATTATTAGAATTGAGTTTTTTCTTATACCATTCATATAACTTTGCAATTTGGAGCAATATTTCATCTTGCTTATTGGTTGCATGTCTTTTAATTGTTTCAATTGGAAGGTTTTCTTCTGAAAATCTATTAAATATTGAAATGATTGATAAAGCTGTATCATGACGTGATTCTGAACGCTTCCCAAAGTATTGCTTCATATCTGAACGCCATTCATCCTCTTTCACATGAAGCAAATCCTCAATTAATTTCCAAAATGAACTTGAATTTATAAAATAATATTGGTCTAATTCATCCATAAGAATAGGGGGTTTAATTCTTGAACGATTTTTGATAAACCGTCTATCGCTAATTATTTTTTGACAAAGTGAATGTACGGTCCCCATATACATTCTTGAAATGTCATAGGGAACACCTGTAAGATTAGTTACGGTCCCTAAAATCGTTTGTAATCCGTCTATTATTTGCTTTGCGGCCTTTTCTGTAAATGTTGATAAAAAGACTCTTTCTGGCAATACATTTTGAAAAACAATTGCATTAACTGTTCTCCACAAAAGAACTCTTGTTTTTCCTGAACCAGGACCTGCCATTAAAAATAGAGGACCCTCCAGTGAAAAAATTGCTTCCCGTTGACCCTCATTTGGTTTAAATCCATGTATTGCAAATAAATCATCCAATGTCAAACTATCTTTTGTGAACAATTTTCCCCCTCCATACAGTAAAAATGTCCTAAGTTAATTCTATCAATAAATATATTTATAAAGTTATTTCTTTAGGGGAATTTAAATGATTTCTTTCTCTTCCTTCCACTTTAAAGGAGATTGATTAGGTTGTCACTCCCCTGTTACTTGTTGTTAAAGTTGGAAGCAACACCTGAGATAACGCCAATATTTGAGTCTCAAGATATTGACACTCTTTCTAACAAAAAGTTCGTTTGAAGCTACTTATGATAAGGCTCCCCACGATTAATCCGAAAAGCCCGATAAATCTGCTCGACTAGTATGAGACGCATTAACTGATGAGGAAACGTCATTTTTGAAAAAGACAGCTTCTCATCCGCTCGCTTCATTACCGCGTCACTCAATCCGAGTGATCCGCCGATGACGAAGGTGACTTTGCTTTTTCCATATGTAGCCAGCTTATCTATTGTATCGGCTAGTTCTTCGGATGTTTTCATTTTTCCTTCGATGGCGAGGGCGATGACGTGGGCGTCGGGGCTGATTTTGGATAGGATGCGGTCGCCTTCTTTGTCTTTTATGATTTTCATGTCCTGGTCGCTTAGGTTTTCCGGTGCTTTTTCGTCCGGGAGTTCGATGATGTCGATTTTTGCGTAGGCCGAAAGTCGTTTGGTGTATTCTTCAATGCCTTGCTTGAGGTATTTTTCTTTTAGTTTTCCGATTGTCACAATATTGATATTCACAGGTCATCCCCACTTTAGAAACAAGTTATTCATATATGTTGTCCACAATTGTGGATATCTTTTCTGTATTTTGTGTAAGATCATTCGTTCCCCACTATATATACTGCGGGGTCTCCACATAATTCACAGGCTGTGGATAAACTGTTAGTATGTTCGATTTTTCTGATTTCGGGCGGCAGCTCGTGGTCGTCTATGTACATATCCAGCACCGTTTCGATGTGTTCTTCACAGGAATAATACGCTTGTTTCATGTTCAAATCCTCCGATGTTTCTTCCATTTTTACAATTGTTCTCTTCTCAATATAACCTATTTATTCACATGTTAGTAGTGCTTCGGGCTGAGTTTTATCCACAATTCGACAAACAAGCTGTTGATGACTCTATTTCGCTCGTGTGTTAGTTTGGATGTAACCGATGTGTGGGGAGGTTTGCATTTGCGTTTTAGATGGGTTTGGCTTTTTGTGATCATATTGCTGCTTGTTGGGTGTCAGCCGTCTTATTGGGTGTTGGAGAAGGATCGAATCGGTGAAGGCAGTCCAGACTTAGAAATATACGCTAATTACCTTCAAATACATGATGATGTAAAAGGATATCAAGTCTTCACCATTTTAGAAGGGAGAAAAATGGTTATTGTGTCTCTCGGAAGCAGCGAGAAAGATAAGAAGCTTGAAGTGTCAGACGTCAAATTCTCACCTAAAGAAACGATTGTAACTGTGAAACGAAAACCTGCTCCTACGGCAAATGAGAAAAACCCTTATATTTTGATTGGACTGGACAAAATCGAAGGGGAATTCATCGTACAGGATGAAACGGGAAACCGCTTTGAAGAAACGGATTATCAGCAATAAAGCCGGCGTTCTGAGAACGTCCGGCTTTTTCTTTTACTTCAGTGTTCCATGCGGGTCGATGACGAATTTTTTGGCTGCGCCTTTGTCGAAGTCGCTGTAGCCTTTTGGCGCGTCGTCCAAAGAAATGACAGTGGCGTTGACGGCTTTTGCGATTTGCGCTCTGCCGCTCAGAATCGCTTTCATCAAATTGCGGTTGTATGTCATGGCGGGCGTTTGTCCGGTGACGAAGGTGTGGGCTTTGGCCCAGCCGAGTCCGAAGCGGATTTTTAATGAGCCTGTTTTGGCGTCCGCATCCTTTGCGCCGGGATCTTCGGTCACGTATAAGCCTGGAATGCCAAGGCTGCCCCCGACCTGGGTGACGTCCATGATCGAGTTCAGCACGGCGGCAGGCGCTTCTCCTTGATTGCCGTGTCCGTATGCTTCAAAGCCGACACAGTCCACTGCGGCATCAACGGTTGGTTCACCTAGTATTTGTTCAATTTGCTCGCCGAGGCGGTCGTGTTTTTGTACGTTGACCGTTTCACAGCCGAAGCTTCTCGCCTGTGCCAGTCTGTCTTCGTTCAGATCTCCGACAATCACGGTGGAGGCGCCTAGGAGCTGAGCGGAGTGAGCGGCTGCTAAGCCGACTGGCCCCGCTCCCGCGATATAGACGGTTGAACCTGTTTGCACGCCCGCTGTGTAAGCTCCGTGGAAGCCGGTCGGGAAAATGTCGGACAGCATGGTCAAATCGAGAATCTTTTCTAACGCCTGTTCGTTATCAGGGAACACCAAAAGCTGAAAATCAGCGTACGGCACCATGACGTATTCCGACTGGCCGCCGACCCAGCCACCCATATCGACGTAGCCGTAAGCCGATCCCGGCCGGTCCGGATTGACATTCAGGCACACATGCGTTTTCTGCGTTTTGCACATCACACAGCGTCCGCAGGCAATATTGAAAGGAACAGATACGATATCTCCTTTTTTGATAAATTCAACATCACGCCCCGTTTCAATGACTTCTCCCGTAATTTCATGCCCGAGCACCAAGCCTTCAGGCGCCGTTGTGCGGCCTCTGACCATATGCTGGTCGCTTCCGCAAATGTTGGTTGTAATGACTTTGAGAATAACCCCATGCTCACATTTTCGATTCACATTCGCCTTCGGAACGCCGGGCCCGTCCCTTAAGATTAACTCCGGATAACCGATATCCTCCACCGCTACAGTTTCATTGCCTTTGTACACAACCGCTTTGTTTCCTGTCAACGTCATTCCTCCCATGCATGTGTTTGGACTTTGCGTCCTTGATCATGACTTCGGTTCGGCATGACTCTTTCCCTTTATCACGACTGTTTTTTCTGTATTCTTATAACGACAAATATGCCAAGAAAGCAGCCAATAATGGTTCCGCCGATGTCTAAGAAGTCGACTTTACATCCATTTAACAAGAACACAGTAATGGCCGAAACCAGGCTGATCATAACTGCCAGAAGAATAACCCGTTTGGTGCGCATGTAATTCCTCCTTTAGATTCGTTTCTAAACCATGCCCAAAATCCTCTGCAAATTTCGGTTCAACAAAAAAAGAGACTTCACACCAGTCTCTTCATAATTAGAGATCAATTAAAAAATTTCCTGAGAAATAATGTGACAATACTGGTTACCAACGCAATTGCCGTATACATAACAACCCAAAATATGAATGAGCTATTGCCCGAAGCTAACGTAAATAACAATATCAAGCTCGCGATAAGGACGATGAGCGGTGCCACCCAAAACCTCTTAAATAAAAAATGACCCGCTATACCAAATACACCTGCGATGATCGGAAAACCAAAAACGATAAATAAAACGGCGATAGTTCCCATACAAACCTCCTTGCCCTTAAAACCCCTTCATCACCTCAAAATCATACAGCTTCAAATGACTCTTCGGCGTCACGATTTCCTTTACCTTCCCAATCTCTTTTTCCTTCACTTTCTTTCCTGTTTTCAGACTGTACTGTTCAATGTATGCAGGCTTGTTATACGTGTATGTGAAGAAATAGAGGCTGCTGCCTTTTTGGGTGATTTCTTTGAAATCGGCTTTCATTTTGTCTCGGGAAAGGGTGAAGGCGATGCTTGTTTTTCCTGTCTTGGCATCGATTTTGTGTACCTTTCCGAAGCCGTCAATGAAATACAGGTTCCCGTCATAAGGAAAAAAGCTGTTTTTAAAGCTGAAGGGCATGGAGCTGTATATCGTTTGTTCGTCGTTTTTGTATTCGGCGATATCGTGCAGCTCTACTTTGCCGCTTTTTTTGTTGATCTTGACCATTTGATAAAGATTGCGGGCTTTTTGGCCGCGAACCATGACATAAACAGCTTGGTCGTCCACAGCAAGCTGGGATTCGACTGAGGCTCCTTCCCGGTACTGCCATTCCGTTATCTTGTGATAAGTGAGCTTCCTTTGATCTGCTTGAATCTGAAGGAGCTGATAGCCTTTTTCGTCATCTGTCGGGACGAGTGCATAAATGGCGCCATCATGGAAACCGGAGGCTCGGATGTAGTAGGGGATGATGTCTTTTTTCCACTCTCCGTCCATCTGGCGGTACAGCTCTGAGCGGTATCCGTCTCCCTTTTTGTCGTAGCCGGAGTTGTATAAGGTGTAAAAGCCATCCGTGTTTTGCAGAAAGCCTGCGCTGTCGCCTGTGTGCTGATAGGTTCTTTTATGGGAGCGCAGACCGTTTTTGATCGTATAAATCTTGTTTTTGTCCTCCAGCATCACACTGTCGCCGTGAACCTTGGCTGAGCCCAGCTCAAGGCCCTTCATCTTAAAGGAAGACAGCGTCCCGTCCTGGCTGATAAACAGGGCGTAGCTTTTCCCGCCGCCAAATGCATCTTGATCCGCAGAGGATGAAAAATACAGCAGGACTTCTTTGTCATCCAGGAAATCGGGGTTTCTGAGATCCTGCTGACTCACGGTTTTATGGTTTTTGAGAGGAGAAATGAAGACAACTAGTGCGATTCCTGCGAGAATCAGCATGGCGATGGTAATCATCCACTTTTTCATATCCTTCTCCTTAGTAAATGGTCATGATAGTTGTCGTATACGAAGAACTTGTGATGTCGCGCGGATACACGCCTAAGCCTCCGTTGCTGTCTATATCAATGCCTGCTTTCAGCAAAAAGGCAGACCATAGGAGCTTTGAACAGTTTTTGGCGCCGTCATGGCCGGTATTTCTGTTATTGACGAAGTTAAATGAGTATGGGTCGCCGACTTTTGATACCGCCCAGTCGGCAGCAGCTGTTTTTTGAGATGAGGATACGCTGACGGTTTGCACAATGGAGTTGTCTTCCACGTCTCTGGCATTATAAGCGATCTGCCTGACGCCGTCGCTCGGGACAGATTCAACAATTTTGTCAGCGGCGGAGTACATGCCGACGTGGCCGTGATTGTAGTAGGCTGTGTAGGAGTTCGTGTAATAGATATTGCCTTTCGCGCTTGTCGGGAGTTTTTTCGTGCCGGACGAGCCGCCCATGATAGACATGCCGCTTTCCTTGGCAAGCTGGTCTCCCGCTGCTTTATCAGCCGTGATTTCCTTATAGAACTGTTTTAGGATAACATCCTGCTTTACGTGCTGTTGTTTGGCAATCTGGCTGGCAGATTTCATGATTTCTTCCGGTGTCGTGCCTGGCTGCAGTGCGGCGATTTCTTCCGCATAATTTGTGGTCTTTACGGCTTTGGCGGGAGAAACAAACAGGCCGCCGCACATTGTAAGCGCTACCAAAAACATCGACACTCGTTTCTTCAACTTCATTACATCTCCTCTTTTCTTGTGAATGTAGGAAAGGTAATTTCCTCACCCACATTATATTAGGAAAATAAGGAAAGTAACTAGGTTATTTACAGAATTTTTAGAAATCATTTACAGAAAAAGGCCTTTATCAGGCCCTTTTCATTAAATCTTCTTGCTCATCACTACGTCTGTTTCTTGAAATCCGGTTTGCTCATATAGCTTTCGCGCCGTCTGATTATGGGCAAAGACATGAAGGGACAGCTTGCGGATTCCCATACTGCGTGCCGCTTGATCTAATGCCGCCAATGCTTGCTTTGCGTAGCCCTTTCCCCGATACGGTTCATATAACCCGAAATCATAAATAAATGCTTCCTGCTGCGGATGCTCAGGTTCAGCGTGTATCCAGAGCCAGCCAACGATATCCTTTTCATTCAGCTTGAGGCTCCACAAATGATGATGGGGTGTTTCCAGCCCTCTCGGAAGCAGATCAGAAAACGCCTGCTTAGACAAAAGCTGTGCATCCTCAGGCAGCCATGTTCCCGCTTTTACCTTTTCTTTCGCGTAATGCTTTGTTGTGTATGTGAGATAAGACCGAAATTCTTCTGTCTGCATAGGGCTCAGCATAATTGTCATATCATCTCTCCTTCATATATTGACTAGAGGATTTTACATAAAATAGAAAGAGGTGTTACTATCAGAATAAGCAACTGAGATTGATAAGTCACTAGAGAAAGGAGTTTCACATGAATAAGATCGCACCCGCAGAAATCGCTAGCATGCTTAACGATTGGTACCTTGCTATCAAGAAACATGAAGTTGAAGAATCCTCCCGTTTATTTGAAGAAGTGAAGCCTTTATTGGATGACATGGAAGAGGATCAGGAGGTGCTGGCCTACTTCTCTTTATTGGAACTGCGCCACAAGGTTTTGCTTCACGAGGCGAGAGGACAGGGCTTTCAGCATGAGGAGCCTTCTCATATGAATGCTACGTCTGACATGCTGAAATATTACTTTTTTCTGTTTGAAGGCATGTATGAGGCCTATAAAAATAATTATGATATTGCCATTGGGCTGTATAAAGATGCAGAGCAGTATCTCGACAACATTCCCGATCCGATTGAGAAAGCCGAATTTCACCTGAAGGTCGGAAAGCTCTATTATAAGCTGGGACAAAATATTGTGTCTCTCAATCATACACGGCAAGCGGTCAAAACGTTCAGGGAAGAGACTGATTATAAAAAGAAGCTGGCTTCAGCGCTGATTACCATGTCAGGCAATTTTACAGAGATGAGCCAGTTTGAAGAAGCTGAGGCTTATTTGGACGAAGCAATTCGGATCACGAGTGAATTAGAGGATCATTTTTTTGAAGCCCAGCTTTTGCATAACTTCGGCCTTCTTCATGCGCAAAGCGGCAAATCAGAAGAAGCGGTTTCGAAATTAGAGGAAGCCTTACAGAACGATGAGTATGCCCGCTCCGCCTATTATTATCATTCTGCCTACTTGCTGATACGAGAGCTGTTTAAGATCAAAAAGAAAGAACAGGCCTTATCTTATTACCAAGACGTGAAGGAAAAATTGACTGCTGAGCCGAATAGAATATGTGAGGCAAAAATAGACATTTTATATGCCATTTATGCAGAAGGAGGTCATGCGGAAACGTTTCACTTATGCAAACAACATATGGATGACTTGTTGTCCGAGAAAGAGTATGACAGTGTAAGAGAACTTTCCATTTTGGCTGGCGAACGGTATAGGGAACTTGAGCTTTACAAAGAAGCTGCCCACTTTTTTTATGAAGCATTACAGATTGAAGAACTGATTAAACGAACGGAGGTTATATAAATGAAAAGATTTCTGATTGGCGCAGGCGTCGCAGCGGTGATTTTATCAGGTTGGTTTATTGCGGACCATCAAACCCACTCACAGGAGATGAAAGTCGCTGAGAAAATGATTGGATAAATGAAAAACCCCCGCGGGTGCGGGGGTTTTTCTATTACAGCAGCTTCTTCCCTAGCAGGGATTCTACGAGCTCTACTGCTGTTTTACCTGTTTTGTTTTTGTGATCAAGGATCGGGTTAACCTCAACGAATTCGGCTGAGGTAATGATGCCTGCGTCATACAGCATTTCCATAGCCAAATGGCTCTCCCGGTAGCTGATGCCGCCGACGACAGGGGTTCCGACACCCGGTGCGTCGTTCGGATCAAGTCCGTCCAGATCAAGGCTCAGATGGACGCCATCACATGCTGATAAATAATCAAGGGTTTCTTCAATGACCTTTGTCATGCCAAGACGGTCGATTTCGTGCATTGTGTACACCTTCATGCCGCTTTCCTTAATGTACTTGCGCTCCCCTTCATCAAGTGACCGGGCGCCAATGATGACCACGTTTTCCGGTTTGATTTTAGGCGCGTAGCCTTCAAGGTTAACCAGTGACTCGTGGCCAATGCCGAGGCTGACCGCGAGCGGCATGCCGTGAATATTGCCCGATGGTGAAGTTTCAAGTGTATTCAAATCGCCGTGCGCGTCATACCAGATGACGCCGAGATTATCGTAATGCTTCGCTGTGCCTGCCAGCGTGCCGATCGCAATACTGTGGTCACCGCCCAGGACAAGCGGGAATTTTTTCTCTTCAATGACTTTGTTGACCTTTTGCGCGAGTTTTTCATTTCCCGCCAAAACAGAATTCAGGTTTTTCAGTTCCTCGTCATTTTTGATTTTTTCACGGTTGATCGGAATGTCACCGAGATCTTCAACCGTATACCCCATGTCTGACAGCCGCTCGATCAGATGAGCGTACCGGATGGCACTCGGGCCCATATCTACTCCGCGTCGTGCTTGTCCTAAATCCATTGGCATTCCAATAACCGAAATCGTTTTATCCATCTGTGATTCCACCTCAACATATAAGATAATGTCCTATGCGGGTTCTAACAAAGATGACTTGCGGACAACGTTTTTAAAGCTCTAGCTGACGATTTGCCTGCTGGCGTTTTTTAATGACGACATGATAAATGATGTAGCAAATGATCATAAACGGTACGCCGCAATACAGCGCGATACGCTGCTCCGGATCAAATGCAAGGCTGATGAGCACGACCGTATTTAATGTTAGGCCGATCAGCGGAAGCACCGGGTACAGCGGTGTTTTAAATTTCAAATCTTCTATCTTCCCGCCCTCACGGATATATTTGCGTCTGAACATGATTTGGGAAAGCGAAATCGCGATCCAGCCGACCTGCGCACTCATGCCCGCCAATGATAACAGCACCATATATACGGTTTCAGCCGCCGCCACTTTTGACAGAAGCGACAGGCAAGCCACAGCCATCGTTACAATTAACGCGTTCAGCGGCACACCTCGCTGATTTGTTTTGCCGAGCGCTTTGAAGGCCTGTCCTTCATTCGCCATCGCGTACAGGATACGCGTTGATGCGTATAAACCTGAATTCGCAACAGATAACAGCGCGATTAAAATAACAAAGTTCATGATATCAGCTGCATATGGGATTCCGATTTGCTCAAATACGGCAACAAATGGACTTTCCACGACACCCGCCTGTTTCCACGGAATCATGCCGGCAATGACAATGATTGAAAGCACAAAGAAGACAAGCGTTCTCCATACTGTCTGTTTGATCGACCGCGGAATCGTTTTTTCAGGGTTTTCACTTTCTCCGGCCGCAACCCCGATCAGCTCAGTTCCCTGGAACGCAAAGTTCACGGTAATCATCGTTATCAATATGGCCTTTATGCCGTTCGGAAATAACCCGTCTTCATAAAAATGTGTCAAAAACGGCGCCTGCTCTCCGCCCTTCAGATCAATCAGGCCAAACATGGCAGCTCCACCGAGAATAATAAATAAAAGGATAATCAAAATTTTAATGCCTGAGAACCAGAATTCAGATTCCGCAAAGGCTTTTGTGGTGATCGCATTTAAAATAAACATCAGTGCCGCAAAGACCAGACACCAGATCCATACGTCTATATGCGGAAACCAGCGTTGCATCAGCTGCCCCGCTGATAAAAATTCAATGGCGCATGTAACCGCCCAGCCGAGCCAGTACAGCCAGCCGAACGCAAACCCGAAGGCCGGGCTGATAAATTTCGTGGCATAGGTCTGGAAGGACCCCGACACAGGAAAGGCGACTGCCAGCTCTCCTAAGCAGAGCATCGTCAAAAACATGATAAAGCCGCCCACTAAATAGGACAGAACCGCGCCGAGCGGTCCCGCTTGGTTAATGGTAAACCCGGTTCCAAGGAAGAAACCGGTTCCGATCACTCCGCCCAATGAAATCATGAACAAATGGCGTGATTTCATTGTCCGCTGGAGCTGATTTCCGTTATCTTGGTTTGTATTCACATTCTGCACCCCTTCAGCAACTTGTATTGGATCTAAGCTGGAACATCTGCATGGTGCTATCCCAGTTTGCTGTCCAAAGAGTCTCTATCTATTTAATATAAAATTCACTTCTTCTCATAAAGATACATTATACTAAAATACTGTAGCTGAGCAAATAGGGAGTGCTGATTTTTCTGTTGTAAATTTATACAAACGAAGTGAATATCCCGCCATGGTGCGGATTTATGCGTTTTGCAGCACGTGCTTAATTTTCTCTATTGCCCAATCCAAATCCTCTTTGGAAATGATTAATGGCGGTGCAAAACGAATGACTGTATCATGCGTTTCCTTGCATAAAAGCCCTTCTTCCTTCAAACGCTCACAATACGGACGTGCTGCTTCCGTCAATTCCACACCGATAAACAGCCCTCTGCCGCGGACTTCTTTAATGACCGGGCTGTCAATGCTCTCAAGCTCGCTTTTAAAGTATTCGCCAAGCTCAAGAGAACGATCCGCCAGCTTTTCATCCTCCAGCACTTCTAATGAAGCGATAGACACTGCACATGCAAGCGGGTTTCCGCCAAATGTTGAGCCGTGTGAGCCAGGGTTAAACACGCCTAGGATCTCGCGGTCCGCCGCAATACATGAGATTGGGAACACACCGCCGCCAAGCGCTTTGCCCAAGATATACATATCCGGAACAATGCCGTCCCAGTCACAGGCAAATGTCTTGCCTGTACGTCCGAGACCCGTTTGAATTTCATCCGCAATAAACAAGACATTCTCTTCCTTACAAATTGCCGCCGCTTCCTGTAAAAATCCTTCCGGCGGAATCACAATGCCCGCTTCGCCTTGAATCGGCTCAAACAAGAATGCCGCTGTATTCGGCGTAATGGCCTGTCGAAGCGCTTCCACATCGCCGTAAGGAATGAGTTTGATTCCCGGAAGCATCGGGCCGAATCCTCGTTTATATTCCTCTTCAGAAGAAAGAGATACCGCCAGCATTGTGCGGCCGTGGAAGTTCCCGACACATGCGATAATTTCCGCTTGATTGTCAGCTACGCCCTTCACTTCATACGCCCAGCGTCTCGCCGCTTTCACTGCAGATTCAACCGCTTCAGCTCCTGTATTCATCGGCAGAATCATCTCTTTGCCTGTCAGTTTAGCTGTTTTTTCGTAAAAAGGCCCAAGCTGATCGTTATGAAACGCGCGTGACGTGAGGGTAATTTTATCAGCCTGATCCTTTAATGCCTGAATGATTTTCGGGTGTCTGTGACCCTGGTTTACCGCAGAGTAAGCACTCAGCATATCCATATATTCATTGCCTTCCGGGTCCTTTACCCAAGCACCCAGCGCTTCAGAAATAACAATCGGGAGCGGATGATAATTGTTGGCTCCGTAATGAGACGTCTGATCAATAATTTCTTTGGATTTAGATAAAGCTGACATATTTGAATTCCCCCTTGTTTTCTGTTTCAACATGTTATCCTGCTTTCCCTTTATATAAATGCAAGTTCTGTGCCAAATCAAGAATTCGTGTGTTTTCTACAATTTTCGAGGACAAGGTGCAAAAACATTCTGATATTTCGAGCAAAAATTCCAGCAAGTGCAAAATTCTTTTGCATATCCTCTCCATTTTTTTATAAAATAGAAGCAATATTAAGAAAATAATTGAGGGAGGTTCATACAGTGGTCAAAGACAGCGAATTCCTCACATTGGTTTTTCAGAGTATTTTAGATGAAATCGATGTTGGCCTGCACGTGGTAGACGAGCATGGAAACACAATCGTTTATAACAATAAAATGATGCAGATTGAAGATATGGAGAAGCATGACGTCTTGAATAAAAACCTGATGGATGTGTTTATGTTTTCAAAGCAGCAGGACAGCACACTGGTACAGGCTCTTCAGGAAGGCAAGACGATTAAAAACGTCAAACAGAGCTATTTCAATAATAAAGGCCAGGAAATTACGACGATCAATCATACATATCCCATCGTCCAGGACGGCAAAATCAAGGGCGCCGTTGAAATTGCCAAGGATGTGACAAAGCTTGAACGGCTGATCAGGGAAAATATGAACAAAAAAGGCAGCACAACCTATACGTTTGACAGCATCCTCGGCACCAGCCCGGCCATTCAAGACGTCATCGAAAACGCCAAGCGTGCAACCCGCACGTCATCATCTGTCCTTCTCGCAGGCGAAACCGGCACGGGAAAAGAGCTGTTCGCGCAAAGTATCCATAATGGAAGCGATCGTTCTGGCGGCCCGTTTATTTCGCAAAACTGTGCGGCACTGCCAGACAGCCTTGTGGAAAGCATTTTGTTTGGGACGAAAAAAGGCGCGTTTACCGGCGCTGTCGACCAGCCCGGCCTGTTTGAACAAGCTCACGGCGGGACGCTGCTGTTAGATGAAATCAACTCGCTGAATCTCAGCCTTCAGGCGAAGCTGTTGCGCGCCCTTCAAGAACGGAAAATCAGGCGCATCGGTTCGACAAAGGATACACCGATTGACGTCCGTATTATTGCCACGATGAATGAAGATCCAATTGATGCAATTGCAGGCGAACGAATGCGGAAGGACTTGTATTACAGGCTGAGTGTCGTGACGCTGATCATACCGCCGCTTCGGGAACGAAAAGAAGACATTTTGCTTCTCGCGTCGGAGTTCATCCAGAAAAACAACCATCTGTTCCAAATGAATGTTGAACACATCAGCGATGACGTGAAGCAATTTTTCCTTTCTTATGACTGGCCGGGAAATATTCGCGAGCTTGAGCATATGATCGAAGGCGCAATGAATTTCATGACGGACGAGCAAACGATTACGGCCTCCCATCTGCCCTATCAATACCGCATGAAAATCAAGCCGGCTGACATCCCAGAGCCGGAAACACCAAGACACCAGCCGGCCGCGGACTTAAAAGAAAAAATGGAGAGCTTCGAAAAATATGTGATAGAGAACGTGTTAAGAAAACACGGCCATAACATCTCGAAAGCTGCTCAGGAGCTTGGCATCAGCAGACAAAGCCTCCAATATCGGCTGAAGAAATTTTCTCACTCGTCTAACGAATAATCCGGGGCAGGAAGCCTGATCAGGAAAACAGTATCTCTGCCGATTTCACTTTTCACTTCAATCGTCCCATTGTGGCTGTCGATAATCGATTTCGTTATGGCAAGGCCTAATCCCGAACCTCCATATTTCCGGGAGCGGGATGGGTCTGCCCTGTAAAATCGGTCAAACACTAAAAAACGTTACTTCTTCTGCATTGAAAAAAGAAATGGCATCTATGTGTACAGCCAGCAACCACACGGAACAAACCATTAAAGTCCATGCAGAGAACGGAAGTATTTGCAGCTAACTGCTGTTTGCTGTTTCACGTGTAACATCCATCTTGTATTTTTCTTCATATTCGATATATCCTTTTCAACTGAACGGGCGTGACCCCTGTTCAGTTTTTTTGCATATCAAAACAGCCTGGCAACGATGCCAGACTGCTTTTATTAACTGCCTAATTGGTCTGCGGAGGACAGCTTGATGTCTACAGATTTTTCTTTTCCGCCGCGGTAAAACTTCACCTTCACCCGGTCACCGACTTTTTTCTGATAAAGCCGTTTTCGCAGGTCAACAATATCATTTACTTTGTATCCGTCAAATTCCGTGATGACATCCAGTTCCTTCAGTCCCGCTTTTCCGGCAGGTGAAAAGGCGTCTACACCCATCACAACCGCTCCATTGGTGACATTCTTAGGAAGCTTTAATGTTTCATCCCAATGATAGCTTGCGATGTCGCTTAGCGATTTCATCTCAATGCCAAGGAACGGGCGTTTGACCTTTCCGTATCTCTCTAAATCCTCTATCACAGGGATCACGAGCTTAGATGGAATCGACAGGCCAATCCCTTCAACCGCCGACTCGGCAATTTTCATTGAATTGATGCCAATGACCTTCCCATCCATATTTAACAAAGCACCGCCGCTGTTCCCAGGATTAATGGCCGCATCTGTTTGCAGGACTTCTGCGTTCCAGTCAGGCTGTCCATCACCGTTTGAATCCACTGGGATCGCCCTCTCCGTACCTGAGATGACGCCTTGTGTGACAGAGCCAGCAAACTCAAGGCCTAACGGGTTCCCGATCGCAATAACCGGCTCCCCAGACTTCACTTTATCTGAATTTCCGAAATCGGCGACTGCTTTAATCTTATCGCTTTTCACCCGTAAAACGGCAAGGTCCATCAGCTGGTCGCTGCCGACAAGATCAGCTGATACACGTGAGCCGTCTTTCAAGCTGATTTCAATTTGGGAAGCGCCTTCGATGACATGATGGTTGGTCACGACATAAGCGGAATGGTCATTTTTCTTATAGATGACGCCAGAGCCGCTCCCAGCCTCGCCGCTCTCTCCCCAAATATCTGATTTTTGGATGTTCACAACACCGACAACGGCGGGCGACACATTGCTGACAATCTTGGTGACGGCATTGTTGACACTGACATTCACCGTCCTGATTGATTCCCGGCCGTTGTTGTTCTGCTGCTGATCTAAAGCGCCCGTATCCAGCCCTTCATTTGAAAGATACGGCATGATAAACGCCATTAATACGGCACCGACAATCACGCCAATCAGACTCGAAAGAAAATATCCTTTTTTGCTTCTCTTTGGCTGTTCAGGAGTAGTATGTTCTTCCTCACGTTCGTAATCCACCATATTCCATCCTTTCCAAGAACGTTAATATGGTTATATTGTGGGTTAGAAACTCCTAGAATAGTCATGATTTACATAGAAAAATTATACAGCGCAAAGCGGAGTGGCCTTCTTCGGATCTGTGTCGTATAAGTCAAATGTCTCACCCGTCACAAATCCTTTAGAAGCCAATGTCTGCTGCACGGACATTCTTGCCAGCTCCTTCATGTTATTGTCCTGGCTCAAATGCGCCAGGTAAATACGAGACGTCTCATCGCCAATGACATCCGTCATCGCCAAGGCAGCATCTTCATTTGACACGTGCCCGACGTCACTTAAAATCCGCCGCTTAATGCTCCATGGGTATCTTCCCATTTGCAGCATACCGACATCGTGATTGCTTTCAAACACAAACACATTCGCTGAACGGATAATGCCTTTCATCCGGTCGCTGACATATCCCGTATCTGTCATTAACGCGAGCTTTCGGCCGTTATAATGGAATACATAAAACATCGGTTCCGCCGCATCGTGGGAAACGCCAAACGATTCAACATCAAGTCCGCCGAACGACTTCACCGTCTCCATCGGAAATACAAACTTTTGATCGGTGTCAATTTTGCCGATTTGATTCTCCATCGCTTTCCAAGTCTTCTCATTCGCATAGATCGGAAGCTTGTACTTTCTGGCGACGACACCAAGGCCCTTAATATGGTCACTATGCTCATGCGTCACAAAAATGCCGTCTACATCATCCAGCTTACGCCCGATCTGCGCCATCAGCCCATCCATGGCTTTTCCGCTCAAACCGGCGTCCACTAAAAATGCGTGATTCTCTGTTTCGAGGTAAAACGCATTTCCCGTACTCCCGCTCGCAAGTACGCTAAATTGCAAGCTCATGTTTGTCTCACTCCATTATTTTCATTGATCTGTATCTAAAATCGTACTCTCCAAAGCATTCACAGTAAAATACTCTTGTACTGTCTTTTTCTCACCGTTCACTTTTTTCTCGTACTCGACCGTAATTCTCCATACCGGCGCCAGCACCTGCGTACTTGTCAGCGGATATTGTGCTACATAGCCGAATTTACAGCTCTTCACAGTGCTGTATTCTTTCAATTGATTTTGATAGTACAATAGCTCAACCGCATCCATTTCAGTAATTAAGCTTTCTTTCTGGATTTGCTTGAAGGTCTCAAGCGTAGTCTGGTCGTATGACACAACCTCGTTTTTACCGTTTAAGTGCAGCACCACTTGCCCGATCATATTAGAGGGATTGTCGGTCTTTTGGTAAATATAATGACCTTCGTACGTTTGGAAGAAAATAATTTCTTTCTTCGATTTATCAACCTTCCAAAGCTTATATTTTTCGCCATCTTGAATTTTCGAAGAAACAAGTGCCTGAGCATCGTCCTCGATATCCTTCTTTGATAGGGCGATTGGATTTGCAAACTTCATTTTCAGGCTCGTTACTTTATGATCATCACTAGGCATGTCCATCAAAGGCTTTTGATCCTTCAGCGCCTCAATTTCCTCCTTGGAGAAAGATTTTTGATTTGCCGTGATCCGATAGCCTTCTGTCGCTTCCTTATTCAAGCCTTCATACGTGATATGATCGGCCTTCATGTCATGCTCGACATCATTTTTAATGACTTCATATTCTTTTCCGGTAGCCTGCCATTTTTGAAAAAACTGATAGCCTAAGAAAATATCTAAAATGAGGAAGGCAACGATGAAGATTGATTTTGTCTTATTCCACTCCACTGCTAGCCCCCTCCTTCCTCAATAAATCCTTTGTAATCGGCACAATTTTTCCATTTACTTTCATCGCCCAAACCGGTTCCAGTTCAACGAGAGGATCATCGTTGGTTGATGTTGATACCAATTGATAAGCAAGGAAGATCTGATCAATTTTGTCCGTATCATAAGCGGTTTGTTTCGAAAGCAGCATCCTCACTTCGCTGCCGCTCATGAGCTCTGTTTCACTTGTTTTAATTGGATTCGTTCCGAGACTGTAATTCGGCCGCTTATAGCTGAGAATATCATCATTCGCCCATTGCATCGTAATCGCCGATGTCGCTCCGAAAGGTTTGGCGGTGCTGTTAATGACCGGGATCTGATCCATAAAGATATAGAAGCTCAGCTGCTGGCTGTCATTGATATTGAAAAATTGATAGTGATCCGTCCAGCTTCCGGTATCCTCAAGGTATTTTTGGCTCTTTTTGATTAATTCACCTGTTTGATAGGATGTGCTCTGCACCAAATTGCGCTGCTGAAATTGCACCTGTCGCTGGCTTAGATTTACATCTAAACGGCTGATCCCATCTGTCAGCACATTTCTGTTGTTGTAATTCGAATCTTCTCTTACAATGCTCGGATCACTAAACAAAGCCTGCTTAAAGGTATTTGTTTTAATCGATTCTGTGACAAATTCTTTTTTGTCCATCGTAAGCGGTTTGTTCGGCAGCAAGAACTCTTTCTTTGAGCCAATAGAGAACAAACTGAACGCCGGCATATTTGATTGCCTGTTTTTCAAGTCATTCATAATGTTCCGGTAGTTTGCCGATTCAACCGTCACTTCAAGAATGAGCTGTTTGCTGTAAGACACCAAATAGATTTTCTTGTTCGCTTTTGTTTCATTGAACGGGATCAGAATATGATCAAACGAACTGTATTCAAACGACTGATTAGACCATTTAAACAGCGTTTGGAAAATATCAATCGGAATCGTATCGCTGAATTGCAAGTCAAGCTTGGCTTCAGAACCGCCTATTCCATAAAACCAGCTTTTGAATCCAGCCTTGTCATACTGATCCGAAATATCTTTAATTCCTTTCACATCCCAATGCGGCAAGTCAGACCAAATTTCTTCATAGAGGGCATTGTCATCCACCTTGTAATGAGCGCCGTCATCATGGATAAACATGTCCCTCGGCCTTACCGTTTCAGACAGCTTTTGTGTGGTTTTTTCGATTTTATGTTTCACACGAACAGTAGACTCTGTTGAGGATGAGCCTTCAGAAAAGTTTGGCTGGAACGTCCATATCCCCCATGTAAAAACAAGACTGATGACGACGAGTACCGTAAGTAATATCGTTTTTATATTTTCACGCTTCATCCCAATCATCCTCTTGTTCCTCTTTATATGGAAGAGTAAATGTAATCGTCGTGCCTTTTCCTTCTATGCTGTCCGCCCAAATATCTCCGCCGTGCGCCTGTACCATTTCCTTGGCAATCGCCAATCCCAGACCGGTGCCGCCAAGTTTTCTCGTTCTCGCTTTATCCACCCTGTAGAAGCGGTCAAAGACTTTTTCGACATCTTTTTTCGGAATGCCGATCCCTTCATCCTTCACGCTGATATAGAGAAGTTCTTCCTCTTCATTGACATCAATCGAGAACGTGACATGTCCGCCTTCCGGTGAATATTTTAAAGCGTTAGAAATAATATTATCGAGCACCTGCGTTATTTTATCCTGGTCAATCTCGACGTACAGATCTCTGTCCGGCAGATTGCGGATAAACTCCACATGCTGCTCTTTTGTCATTTCGAAACGGTCAATAATAAGTGACATAAACCGGACAATCTGAATCCATTCCCGGTTAAATTGATAATCCTTACTGTCAAATTTCGACAGCTGAAGCAGATCATTGACAAGCCGAATCATACGCTCTGTTTCATTTTGCGTCACCATTAAGAAGCGCGGAGCAATGTCTTTATTTTCCCACGCGCCTTCAGCTAACGCTTCTAAATAGCTGCGCATTGTCGTAAGCGGCGTCCGCAGCTCATGTGATACATTCGCAACGAATTCTCTGCGTTCCTGATCCATTTTCTCTTGTTCGGTTACATCGTAAATGACAGCGATTAAACCATCAATTTTGCCGTGTTCCCTTTGAATCACAGAGAAATTCACGCGAAGCACCGTTAATTCATCATCGCGCTCAATTTCAAGCAGCATAGAATCCTGCTGCTCCACTAAATCTTCAAACGTATAATTCTCTTGAAGCCCCAGCAAACTCGTAATCGGCATTTCCAAGGCTGTTTCACGTGAAACGTTCAACAGCTCCAGCGCTGGGCTGTTTAAGAGAATAATCGCTCCGTTTCGGTTTGTAGCGATTACGCCGTCTGTCATATAGGCAATGACAGAGGCTAGCTTTCTGCGTTCTCCTTCAGTCATCGCCTGTGCATCTTCAAGCTCTCTCGTTAAGTGGTTAAACGTTGTGGCCAGCTGCCCAATTTCATCATGCCCGTACTTTTTAACCTTCCTCGAGAAATTCCCTTTCGCAAGCTCCATCGCCTGCTTTCGCATATCTGAAAGCGGATGGGTAATGGTTCTTGCCAGAAAAATACCGAGAAGAGCCGTCAAAACAAGTGCCAAACCTGTGCCGGACGCCAGTATCGTGTTGATCGTCTTCATTTGATTAAAGACATCTTCCATACTCGCGACAACATAGATCGCGCCGACAACCTCTTGGTTTTCAGTCATAACGGGCTTCGCGGAAATAAGAACTCTGATTTTGCTTTTCGGGTCATAATATTTTCTTAAATACGACTGTTTGGTAGAAAAAATTCTTTTGAAAATCAGATCGGTCGTTTGTTTCCCAGCCACTTCCTCACCATACGGCTTTGAAGAACCGACCACTTCATAGCTTTTATCTACAAAGCTAATTTCCCGAACCTCATCACTTTTCGTGAAGTCATTCAAAATACGGCTGACGTCATCCTTTATAACTGTGCTGTCGTTATCGCTCTTATATTCTTGTTCGATATAATAAGAAAGGTTGTCGATTCGCTGATTCAGCGATTGTTCATAAGAGCTGATCAGCGACTTCTCTACCTGATTGACAAAATACACACCAATGATTTGCATGGCAATGATAATCAAAAGCACATAAATCAAGGTAATCTTAAATTGGATCGACCGAAAAAAACCAACCTTATTCATATGGGCATTAGTCCTGTTCTGGGTTTCTCAAGTAATAACCTACACCGCGGCGTGTGACGATCCAATTTGGATGGCTCGGGTTGTCCTCGATTTTTTCGCGAAGCCGGCGGACTGTTACGTCAACCGTTCTGACATCGCCGAAGTAATCATAGCCCCAAACGGTTTGAAGCAAATGTTCACGGGTCATCACTTGTCCGATATGTTTTGCTAAATAATGAAGCAATTCGAACTCACGATGAGTCAATTCGATTGTTTCGTCTCGTTTTGATACAACGTACGCGTCAGGGAAGATGACGAGAGAGCCGATATGAATCTCGTTAGAGGAAGGCTCTTCCTCCGCAGGCGCTGTTGTCAGCTGGCGGCGCAGGTTCGCTTTTACACGCGCCAAGAGCTCGCGTGTGCTGAATGGTTTTGTGACATAGTCATCAGCACCGATTTCAAGCCCGATAACCTTGTCAATTTCTGAATCCTTAGCCGTCAGCATAATGATTGGCATATCGTATTTCTTTCTGACTTCGCGGCATACTTCAACGCCGTCTTTATTCGGGAGCATAATATCTAAAAGAATTAAATCAGGCTGAAGCTCTTCTACCATTTCAACGGCTTCGTTTCCGTCGTGGGCACAGTGCACTTCATAGCCTTCTTTTCTTAAGTTAAATTCCAATATATCTGCAATCGGTTTTTCATCATCTACTACAAGGATCTTTTTATCCATCATTTTGATTTTCCTCCTGCCGAATAACTTCATTTCATCTATATAACATTCGTTTCATCACTTATGGCCCATGTAAAGAATGGGTCCTTGTCTATTATAACGGTTTAAGGTCAAAAGATAAAAAAAATAAAGGTTTAGAAAAAAAACACATGTTTCACCTTTATCGCCAGTTGTTTATCTATTGTCATGCTGGTCAACTTTTTTTAAAAAAGATAACTTTATTGAAACCTCCCCTCACCGGAGTGCGTCTTTATCAATGACGTCTTCTTCTTTGAACCGGCCGCAGGGCCGGTTCTCCCTTTTTCTTCTATTATAACACTCCTCATGTTTGCCTTTTTCCTAAAAGAAAAAACGCACCTACGATTGCAGATGCGTTTGGTAAGTGGCTCGGGACGGAATCGAACCGCCGACACACGGATTTTCAGTCCGTTGCTCTACCAACTGAGCTACCGAGCCAAATGTTTTATTTTTCTCTACTAAGTAAAGTAAAATGGCGGTCCGGACGGGACTCGAACCCGCGACCTCCTGCGTGACAGGCAGGCATTCTAACCAACTGAACTACCGGACCTTACAGTAATTGCCCGGAGAGCTGTCGTGTCAGCCCTCACAGACAAATAAGGAATTTAGCAATAACGCTAAAGTAAATCAATGACCCGTACGGGATTCGAACCCGTGTTACCGCCGTGAAAGGGCGGTGTCTTAACCGCTTGACCAACGGGCCTTCACGAAATGGTGAGCCATGAAGGACTCGAACCTTCGACCCTCTGATTAAAAGTCAGATGCTCTACCAACTGAGCTAATGGCTCTTAAAGATGTCGGAATTTCTATAGAGCAAACGACTTAGATCTAGTTCTCATCTTGTACTCTATTGAAGCAGTTTCCGTAACAACGAGATTTATAATATCACGAACAAATAGAAGTGGCAATAACTTTTTTGGTTTTTTTTCATATTTTTTTCTCAGACCAACTTATATGCGGCTTTCAAACAAAAAACAAGCCCCTGATATAGGGGCTTGCAGACATATTCTATTTAGTTCGCACGGTACACACTGCGAAGGACATTTGTTTGTGAGCGGTCTGGACCGACAGAGAAAATAGAAAGCGGAATGCCTGTCAGCTGAGACACACGCTCAAGATAATGGCGCGCATTTTCCGGAAGCTCGCTCAAGCTCTTCGCACCTGTAATATCCTCAGTCCAGCCTGGCATTTCTTCATAAACCGGCTCACATTCAGCAAGTGCTTTAAGACTTGCTGGGAATTCTTCAATAATTTCGCCTTTGTAGCGGTACGCCACACAGATTTTCAACGTTTCAATTCCTGTTAGGACGTCAATAGAGTTCAGAGAAAGATCTGTAATTCCGCTCACACGGCGGGCGTGGCGGACAACAACGCTGTCAAACCAGCCGACACGGCGCGGGCGGCCTGTTGTTGTTCCATATTCGCGTCCGACTTCACGGATTTGATCGCCGATTTCATCCTTCAGCTCAGTCGGGAAAGGACCGTCGCCGACACGAGTCGTATATGCTTTTGATACACCGACAACGTGCTTGATTTTGGTCGGGCCGACACCAGAACCGATCGTGACACCGCCGGCAACCGGGTTAGATGACGTAACAAACGGGTATGTTCCTTGGTCGATATCGAGCATAACCCCTTGTGCGCCTTCAAATAATACACGGCGCCCTTCATCAAGAGCATCGTTTAAGACAACAGATGTATCGCAAACATATTTTTTAATCTGCTGGCCGTACTCATAATATTCGTCTAAGATATCCTCAAGTTTAAACCCTTCTGTCTCGTACATTTTCTCAAGAAGACGGTTTTTTTCTTCAAGATTGCGCTCAAGCTTTTCCGCAAACGCGTCACGGTCTAACAGATCCGCGATGCGAATTCCGATGCGGGCTGCTTTATCCATGTAAGCAGGGCCGATTCCTTTTTTCGTTGTGCCGATCTTGTTAGCCCCTTTACGCTCTTCTTCCACTTCATCCAATTTCAAATGATACGGCAAAATGACGTGAGCTCTGTTGCTGATTCTCAGGTTATCTGTACTCACGTTGCGCTCATGAAGATACGCAAGCTCTGTGACTAATGCTTTCGGATCTACAACCATTCCGTTTCCGATTACACACGTTTTATCCTTATAGAAAATTCCAGACGGGATTAAGTGAAGCTTATATGTGATTCCGTCAAACTTGATTGTATGCCCTGCGTTATTTCCGCCTTGATAACGGGCGATCACTTCTGCATTTTCTGATAGGAAATCTGTAATTTTACCTTTCCCTTCATCGCCCCATTGCGTACCTACTACAACTACTGAAGACATGTCCGTGCACCTCCGTTAACCTTTCAAAACGATTCTATTCAAACAAATCAAGTTTATCAGTGAAGAAACAGAAAGTCAAATGTAAATCCGAACATTAAATTATTGTAAATCTATATTCGTTCGCTTCCATTCGTTTTATAAGCGTTTTCTCACTGCTTTGTCATAAAAAGCTTGTGAAACTTTCACCCTTTAGCACAAGAAAGAATCACTTGCCTGATATCCCTTTTGAATTCATAAAAACGACCCGCCAGCCGTCCGGGTCCTCTATCGTCACGCCCCCATTGCTCCAGTACGGGTTCTCTGATTCGACCTCTTGATAGCCCATGTGTTTTAGCTTTGAAGTGATCGCTGCCAGTTCATCTGCATTCGGCACATAAAAAACAAGAAGGCTGTCGGGATGGGGAACGGGGGCAGTGCTTCCCCCTTCATACTGGGTGAATTCCAAATGATAATCGGCATGAGGAAGGCCGAACATGACACCGTCATACCCGTTGTGCTGTGAAAATTCTCCTATTCGTTTCAAACACAGTCCCTCTTCGTAAAAACGAATAATCTCATCAAGCTGGCCCGTAGGACGCGCAATTCGGATTTGTGCTGCGTGAAAAGACGAAAAACGTTCTCCCATATTGTTACCATCTCCTTTTCGCACCATTTTATTAAAACGCTTTCAAATTTTCATCCGCTGAGCGAACGGTATTTCTTCCATCTTTCGAATGAAAAAACCCCAAGAGCTGCTCTTGGGGCTTATGCGCCGGGCGGAACGCCTGCGTCATCAAAACGCCGTTCCAGGTTGACGAATTTGTTGTATTCTTTTACGAACGCAAGAGACACGGTTCCTACCGGGCCGTTACGCTGTTTGGCGATAATAATTTCGATAATATTTTTATTCTCAGTTTCTTTGTCATAGTAGTCATCACGATAAAGGAACGCGACAATATCCGCGTCCTGCTCGATACTTCCTGATTCCCGGATATCAGACATCATCGGACGTTTATCCTGACGCTGCTCAACACCCCTGGAAAGCTGAGAAAGCGCGATAACAGGGACTTGCAGCTCCCTGGCAATCGACTTCAGTTCACGGGAAATTTCAGATACTTCCTGCTGACGGTTGTCCTTTGAACGACCGCTTCCCTGAATCAATTGCAGGTAATCGATCAAAATCATGCCCAGCCCGCTTTCCTGCTTCAAGCGGCGGCACTTGGCACGGATTTCACTCACTCGAATACCCGGTGTATCGTCGATGTAAATCCCGCTGTTCGACAGGCTTCCCATTGCCATCGTCAGCTTGCCCCAATCCTCTTCGGTCAGGTTACCTGTACGGAGATTCTGGGCATTGATATTTCCCTCGGCACAGAGCATACGCATAACGAGCTGCTCTGCACCCATCTCAAGACTGAAAATTGCTACGCTCTCATCGGTCTTTGTCGCCACGTTTTGTGCGATGTTCAGGGCAAAGGCTGTTTTCCCTACTGATGGACGGGCAGCCACAATGATCAAGTCGTTGCGCTGGAAACCCGCAGTCATCCGGTCAAGCTCCGTAAACCCTGTTGGAATTCCCGTGATATCACCTTTTCGATTGTGAAGCTGTTCGATATTATCATAGGTCTGGACAAGGACGTCCTTAATATTTTGGAAGGCACTCGTGTTTTTGCGCTGTGCCACTTCCATAATCGTTTTTTCCGCTTCACTGAGTAAATCCTCGACCTCATCCTCACGGGTATACCCGTCTTGAGCAATCGTTGTCGCAGTTCTGATTAATCGGCGAAGAATCGATTTTTCCTCAACGATTTTCGCGTAATATTCTATGTTAGCCGCTGTCGGCACCGAGTTTGCGATATCTGTCAAATATGAAATGCCGCCTACTTCTTCCAGCAGGTCTGTGTTCGCAAGCTCTGATGTTACCGTCACCAGATCAACCGGTTCACCTCGGTCACCGAGCACCAGCATCGCATTATAGATTTTTTGGTGGGACATTCTATAGAAATCATCTGGAATCAATACTTCTGAAGCCAGTGTTAAAGCAGACGGCTGTAAAAAAATAGCGCCTAACACGGCTTGTTCGGCTTCTATATTTTGCGGGGGAAGCCGGTCATTCAGAAGGTCTGTCATGCTAAGCACCGTCCTCTCATTAAAAAATCTCCAACCTCCATTCTACCATTTCTACAGAAAAAAAATAGAAAAATTGTCTGTTTCCTGTTTTTTTCAGTTAGCAGATTGGATCGTTTCGGACGGTAAAAAGGCGGGAAAAATGCAATAAAACATGAGGGAGGAATGAAAGATGATAAAGAAATATGCGATTACACCTAATGTTGATGCGGACGGCTGGTTTATTGAGGTGGAGAATGTAGCGCCGACAGCTTTGTATACGTCTAAAGACGCCGCTATTGAAAAGGCCAAACAGGTGGCTAAGGAAAACAGTCCGTCTAAGCTTGTAATTTATGACCAGTTTAAAAATGTGGAAGAAGAACACTCATTTTAATGAATGAAAGCCTTCGCTGCAGCGAGGGTTTTTTAGCGGTTATCAGTTTATTTCATCCATTGGATGCCTATGTGCATCATCAAATCTGCCGCTTTTTGATACAGATCCCACTCCCCGATCGAAGCAAATTTCCCCATCAGCTCCTGAAGCTTTAGCCTCACTGCTATATATTCTTCGAAAGTGACAGCTTTTTCAGTGTCTATTTGGTGTTCCTTCAGCATTTGTTTTAATAAGGATAACGGTGCGTGCATAAGAACCCTCCTTACCTCTTTTATAACGGCCATTTTCCGATTGCTCTATTCCTTTGTGACATCTTCTTACATTTCACATCTGATTCTTGTACAATGGACAGAAGAGAGGAGGGATCTTTTGTGAGACCTTTGCAAATTTCTGCTGAAACTGCACAAAAGCTTGCAGAGTCCTTGAATCTGCCGCTTGAACAGATCATGCATATGCCTCAGCATATTCTGCTTGCCAAAATGGCTGAACTGCAAAAAGAGGACAAATCATAGCCTTCATTCACATACTTGCTTACCTGTTTCGGGATAATATCATGTATATGTTAGAAAAGAGGAGTAACTGCTTTGCCACATCCACATAATAAAAAAATCCAATCATTTTGGCTGATCACCGGCATTATCTTTATCGCCTTTAACTTACGGCCCGCGATCACTTCAGTCGGTCCGGTCATCAGCTCTATCCGGGCAGAGCTGCACATGTCCAATGGGGCAGCCGGTTTTTTGACCGCACTGCCGCTGCTTTCGTTTGCAGTTCTTTCTCCGCTTGCACCTAAGCTTGGACAGCGCCTCGGAAATGAGCGAACTTTATGGCTAGGTCTCGTGATACTGCTTATCGGTGTTTTGACTCGTTCTACCGGCTATACTGCCGCTTTGTTTTTCGGAACGGCACTTATCGGAGTCGGGATTGCGATTGGAAACGTGCTTTTGCCAAGCTTAATCAAACATAAATACCCTGAAAAGCCAGGGATCATGATCAGCCTGTATACGACATCAATGAATATATTCGCAGCTTTAGCATCGGGTGTCAGCGTTCCTTTAGCGACCCAGATGAATGGCGGATGGAAACAAGCCTTTCTCTTATGGGGCGGGCTGGCTTTGCTTGCATTGTTGATCTGGATACCTCAGCTGCGCCATCGAGATACGGCAAACCAGACAATGAAGCTGCAATCCAGTTCCATTTGGGCTTCCAAAATGGCATGGTATGTCACCATCTTTATGGGCCTGCAATCGTTTTTATTTTACAGCAGCATCGCTTGGTTTCCTGAAATTCTCCGTTCACATGGGATTGATACGGCAACAGCCGGATGGATGGTATCACTCATGCAATTTGCGAGTCTGCCTTCCACTTTTCTGACACCGGTTTTAGCTGACCGTGTGAAACAGCAGCGCGGTATCGTTGCGGTGCTGGCCTCAGTCTATCTGATCGGCCTCTGCGGATTATTAGCGGGCGGAAGCCATACATTGCTTGCCATCTGGATGATCATTATCGGTATCGGGCAAGGCTCCAGCATTAGTCTGGCGCTCACTTTGATTGGTCTCCGCAGTGAAAATGCCCAACAGGCCGCTGCGCTGTCAGGCATGTCTCAGTCATTCGGCTACCTGCTGGCAGCAGTCGGGCCAATCTTTGTCGGCTATCTCTTTGACCAGACGCATTCTTGGACGATGCCGATTGTGCTTCTCATTGCTGCCCTGATCGTAATGGGAGCAGCTGGACAGGGAGCCGGACGAGATCGATACATTTTTCAGTCAGAAAAACAAAGAAATTCAGCATAAAAGCGGGGAAAATATCTCCGCTTTTTTCTTTGAATATTTATGGTTTATTCATAAGTTTTTCATATTTGTTTTTTACAATTAGACACCATAAAGAGGTGAAAAACGATGAAAACCAAACGATTCGACGCAGCCCTTATTCTTATTTTGCTGGCAGCAGCTTTTTTGAATACGTATCACATTTGGCAGGAGGACACAGCGAACCAGTACTATTTGGCGGCTGTAAAAAGCATGACGCAAAGCTTCCACAATTTCTTTTATGCGTCATTTGACCCTTCTGGATTTGTGACAGTGGATAAGCCTCCTGTCGTGTTATGGATTCAAACGATTTTCGCACTGATTTTCGGTGTTCACACGTGGAGTGTCATCATTCCCCAGGCTCTTGCCGGAGTTGGATCTGTCTTCCTTGTCTACAGAATGATTAAGCCGACTTTTGGAATTGGAGCGGCCCGCATTGCCGCACTTGTCATGGCACTGACCCCTATCGCAGTAGCTGTCAGCCGGACAAACAATATTGACAGCATGCTTGTTTTTACCTTATTGCTCGGTTCAACTTGTCTGCTTAGGGCAGTAAAACAAGGCAAGCTGGTTTGGCTGCTGACGGCATTTGCCCTAATTGGGCTCGCCTTTAATATGAAGATGATGCAAGCGTTTATGGTATTGCCTGCATTTGTGTTATTCTACATGGCTGCATCCCGGGTTTCTCTGAAGAAAAAAATCGGGTCCCTGCTTCTGTCTCTTGTCCTTCTGACAGGCCTTTCACTCTCATGGGCGATTGCAGTGGATTCAGCCTCTTCCTCAAGCCGGCCTTATGTAGGAAGCAGCCAGACCAACTCAGTGCTAGAACTGGCCTTTGGCTACAACGGCACAGAGCGTCTGCTTGGGCAAACTACGGGATTGGCAAAGGGTGATATGAATGCTGCTGGCGGAGGGAACATGCAGAATCAAGACAACATGCAAGCGCCAAATGGCAACGGTTCATCTTTTTCTCAGAACGGAAATCATTCATTCGGAAACCATTTACAGGCGCCTCAGCCGCCTAACGGACAAACCGGCGCTCTCAATGGAGGCGGAGGCACACCTCCCACAGGTGGAAACGGACCTGGAAATGGAGGGCCTGGCGGTGGAGGCGAGAAAAGCGTGAATATGTTCGGCATCGGTGATCCTGGACCGCTTCGTCTTTTCCAATCAGCACTCTCCGGCCAAATCAGCTGGATGCTTCCATTCTCATTGATCGGATTACTGGGCGCAATCGTCAGCTGGTACCGTGATAGCCGCGGACATGCTGCTGAAATGAAAGAAACGCTATTCTGGGCGGCTTGGCTTGTTCCCGTGGCTGGCTTCTTCAGCATCGCAGGATTCTTCCACCAGTATTATTTGATTATGCTGGCACCGCCGATTGCCGCTCTTTCTGGTATCGGATGGTATACGATGCACCGCTTATACAAAAATAATAAAGACTGGTCCAGCTATCTTCTGCCGGCAGCCGTTCTGATCACAACCGCGTTCCAGGTGTATATTCTGAGTGCTTATACAAGCCAAATCGGCAGTGTATGGATGTATGTCCTGGGGCTCTTAGGACTGGGCATCTCCCTTGCACTTCTGATGCTTAAACGCAGCCATCCGTTCAGTAAGCAGCTGACTATCATCAGCTTGTGCGTTCTGCTTCTCACACCTGTTTACTGGTCAGCAACGCCGCTTCTATACGGTGGCAACAGCGTCCTTCCTGAATCCGGCCCGCAGCTCAAAGGCTCAGCAAACGGCGGGAACATGTTCTCTTCAGAGGTCGACAGCGGGCTCCTGTCCTATCTGAGAAAACACAATACCGGCGAAGAATATTTATTTGCTACTTTGACAACTGTAACAGCTGCGCCATACATCATTTACGAAAATGAATCTGTTATGGCAATGGGCGGATTTAACGGCACGGATCCCATTCTGACTGTGTCGGAACTGAAAAAACTGATCAAAGAAGGCAAAGTGAAATACTTCCTTCTGTCCGAAAACAACTCAGGCAACAGTGAACTTGTTTCCTGGATTAAGAAAAACGGAAAAGAAATAACATCTGACGAGTACAGCGGTTCCTCTAGCAGCACAAACAGCGTGCAGGGAATGCGAAGAGGACCTGGCAGAGAAAGCCAGCAAACTCTTTATCTCGTGGAATAAAAAAAAGAGGCTTGGATGAATCCAAGCCTCTTTTCTATTAAGCTTCTTCTTTTACATGTACCTTTAACACAGCCTGCACTTCAGGATGCAGCTTCACAGGCACGTTTGTATATCCTAATGCACGAATGCCGTCCGGCAGTTCAAGCTTCCGCTTATCTACTTTAATGTTATGGTCTTTTTGGAGCTGTTCAGTAATTTGCTTGCTTGTCACTGAACCAAATAAACGGCCGCCCTCACCTGATTTTGCGCTAAGCTCAACAGTCAGTTTTTCTAATGTCTCTTTCAAGCTCTTAGCCTGCTCAAGCTCGGCAATGGCTTCTTTTTTCTCTTTCTGCTTTTGTCCGTTTAGCGCGCTGATGTTTGACGCGTTCGCTTCAACCGCGAGGCCTTTTTTAATTAGAAAGTTATGCGCATAACCGTCTGCTACGTTTTTGACTTCGCCTTTTTTTCCTTTTCCTTTTACATCTTGTAAGAAAATAACCTTCATCTCTGTACGCCTCCCTCAAAATACTCATCTATGGCGTGCTTCAGCCGTTCCAGCGCTTCAGAAACTGAAATGCTGGACAACTGAGTCGCCGCATTTGTTAAATGCCCTCCGCCTTCCAGGGCCTCCATGATGATCTGAACATTTACCTCGCCAAGCGACCGCGCACTGATACAAACCGTTTGTTCATCCCGTCTCGCCACCGCAAAGGAAGCCTCAACCTCACTCATCGACAGCAGCGAATCGGCAGCCTGCGCAATCAGCACTTGATCGAAGTATTCCTCTTCATTTTCAGGAAGAGAAGCAATCGCAATGTTATCTTTATAGAGGACCGTATGCTGGATCAGCTTCGCCCGTTTAATATAGGAATCAACGGTTTCTTTCAGGAACTTCTGCACCAGCACCGTGTCGGCGCCTTTTGCCCTTAAATAAGAAGCCGCATCAAAAGTCCGCGAGCCCGTGCGGAGAGAAAAGCTCTTTGTATCCACTATTATACCAGCTAATAGGGCTGTTGCTTCAATCATATTGATTTTTAAGCGCTTCGGCTGATATTCAAGCAGCTCTGTCACCAATTCCGCTGTGGAAGAAGCGTATGGTTCCATATAAACGAGCAGCGGATCTCTGATAAACTCCTCACCTCTGCGGTGATGGTCGATGACCACGATATGTTCAATTTTATTGACCAGCCGTTCCTCCATGACGAGTGACGGCTTATGTGTATCAACGATCACAAGCAGTGTGTCATCATTGGAAATTTCCATTGCTTCTTCAGGCGTAATAAATCTTGACCACAGTTCTTCATATTTTTTGATTTCCCCAATCAAACGCTGCACACTTGATCCGATTTGATTTGGGTCAATCACGATAAAACCATCTTTGTTATTTGCCTGAGCCACCTTTAAAATCCCGATCGCTGCGCCGATAGAATCCATGTCGGGGAATTTATGCCCCATGATAATCACATTGCTGCTTTCGGTGACGATTTCCTTTAAGGCGTGAGAAATCACGCGGGCCCGCACCCTTGTTCGTTTCTCCATTGGGTTTGTTTTACCGCCGTAAAACTTCACCTTGCCGTTTGGCAGCTTAATGGCTACCTGGTCTCCGCCGCGTCCCAGTGCTAAGTCCAAGCTGGATTGCGCCAAATCGCCAAGTTCTTTCAGGGAAGAGACTGAAGCCCCGACACCGACGCTTAACGTCAGCGCTACACCGTCAAATGAGGTTTTTTCCCGCACTTCATCAAGAATCGAAAACTTCGAATTTTCGAGTTCAGTTAAGATGTGTTCATTAAGTACAGCGATAAAGCGTTCTGAAGACGTCCTTTTCAAGAAGATCCCGTACTCCTGCGCCCAAGCGTTCAGCAAAGATGTCACCTGGCTGTTCATCGTGCTTCTCGTCTGGTCATCCAATCCTTGTGTCACATCATCATAGTTATCAAGGAAAATATATGCCAGGACGGTTCTTTCGTTTTCATATAGCTTTTCAATCTGAATTTGTTCTGTTACATCAAAAAAATATAAGAGACGCTCATCCCGTTTGATGACAACCCTAAACTTGCGGTCATTCAATGTAACCGTTTCCGATTCCACCTCTTGTTTGATAAGCGGCACTACCGATTCACAAGTATCGTAAAGTGATCTCCCCACTAAAGTGCTTTCATTAAAGCAAGAGGAAAGAAACGGATTTGCCCATTCTATATAATATTGGTCATTAAAAAGCATGATTCCAATCGGCATTTCCATCAATGCCTCTTCACCGACTTTTTTCAACCTGTAGGACAACGTAGAAATATAAGCATCAATCTCTTGTCGAATAAGAGAATCAGCACGCTTAATAAAAAACAAAATAACTGCCAGCAGCAGCACTTCGACGGTTCCTAATATCCAGTTAAAATAAAAGCTGATGAGGATTGTAATAATTGACAGAGCAATCAATGCATAGATGGGATACCGAAACAGCGGTTTTTCATAAAAGCTTGGCATTTCTATCACTCCCCACCATGTGAGTAAAACTCATGTTCACTTCACCTTATTCCTTATATGAAAGCCCATATCTAAAACGCCTAAAATGCGAATGGCTGCCATGAAGACCGGATGCACAAACCCAAGTATGACAGCAATCACAGCCGCAGCCTTTGGATATTGTTTCTTATGGCAATAGAAAAAGATAAATGATAAACCTTGGATGAAAATCAGAAACCCGAGTATAAACTCCCCATTTAAAGCGATAGAGTACAGCATTTGGCCTTTTTCTAAAGGCAAAAATGAGAGCATGACAATAATCAAATACAGTACTACAACACTTTGCGGAAACTTCAACTCTCTAAAAGGCTTTAGATTAGGAATATCGGGGGAGAATCGCCTTAAGAGCGGCTTAGCGATAAGGTAACTGAGGAAAGAAAAAATAACTCCTACCATCACAATAGCTGTTGGAAAAAGATATTGAACGATACCCAATTGTTCTTCCATCAGTTTTAATTGCTTTTCAAACTGTTCAGCATTGCCCGACTGCTTCACTACAGTTTCTACAATATCAAGAGATTGCCGGTATTGTGTCATCGCCTCATCAATGATATTGATACCCAAAAACTGAATGCTTATCACAAAATAGAAGACAATACTAAGCATATAAATAAGAGCGCCCGAAATAATGGCGTGCCCGGGCTCTTTCCTTTTGAAAAAATGTCCCATGGCAATGCCGGCGCAAGCTGACATAAAAGCTACAATAAGCCCGTTAAAGGACCCGACAATAAAAACAACCGGAAGACTGACAGCGCCCATCCATATCCCTAGCTTCAATCCATGTCTGATCGTATACAAGATCATTGGCAGCGGCAGTGCAAATAACAGAATTGTTCCAATCACAGGAACATAAACGACCAGAAGCGTGATGATCGCAAACAGACTGATTAAAATAGCACCTTCCATTAAAGCTCTCGTTTGTTTCACTTAGTCACCTCGTATCATCCTGAACATACGAATAGAAAAGAGCAGCATAAACGACTGCTCTTTTTTCATCGCTGCAACATACTTTGCACCGAATGTTTTTATATCATCTCTAAATTTTACTTTTATATTTTAACATAAGTCCAAATCGCAAGTAAAATGACGCTAATGTTTCATGTGAAACATAAAAAATGAAAAGACATTCTTTGAAAAGAATGCCCATCACAATTAATGTTTATCATCCATAAAGCCAGAAGATTCCTTGTTTTTCTTTTTCGTTTTTCTGACATACATAAAAATTAAGATCACCAGTAAAAGGGTTGTTGCTTGCAGAACGCCGCTGCTAAACAAGAAAAAGTTCTTTATCATGTCCCACATTGTGTTTCACCTCTTTGTGCATGTTCTCAACCCGTATCCTATATAAGGTGAATTTCCCTTTTTCAAAACTTCAAAACATCATGAACAACATTGAGCGTTGGGCATATGCTGATATGGAATCTGATCGATAAAGGAGAATTTTCACATGGATGAACGCAGAACATTGGCTTGGCATGAAACATTAGAAATGCACGAGCTGGTTGCTTTTCAATCAAACGGACTCATTAAACTGAAGAAAATGATAAGAGAAGTAAAAGACCCTCAGCTCAGACAGCTTTATAACGTGTCTATTCAGGGTGTTGAGCAAAATTTGAGAGAGCTTCTTCCGTTCTTTCCACAGGCTCCGCACAGAGAGGATGAGGAAGAAGAACGCACAGATAACCCATTTTACAGCGGTGACCTGCTCGGTTTTGCCAAAACATCTGTCCGCAGCTATGCCATCGCAATTACAGAAACAGCAACACCTCAATTAAGAAACGTACTGGTCAAACAGCTGAATGCTGCCATCCAGCTGCACGCCCAAGTTTATCGATACATGTATCAGCATGGATATTATCCGTCTTACAACCTTTCTGAACTGTTGAAAAACGATGTCAGAAACGCCAACAAAGCCATTTCAATGAAATAAAACAAGCAGCAAAGGAGTTCCCTTTGCTGCTATTTTTGCTGATCCTTCAGTAAGCCGTTCGAACGATAAGATTCCAGCACGTCTCTGTTGGATTCTCCCCATTCTTTCATTTGCAAAACAATCGGTTCAAGCGTTCGCCCGAATTCCGTCAGAGAGTACTCAACCTTGGGCGGCACCTGTTGATAAACCTCACGATGCACGATGCCGTCCGCTTCCAGCTCCCTCAGCTGAAGAGTAAGCATTCTTTGAGTAATACTCGGGCAGATTCTCCGAAACTCATTAAACCGTTTCTTGCCATCTATCATGTGATAAAAAAGAATTCCTTTCCACTTTCCGCCAATAACATCTAGAGTAAATTCAACTGGACAGCCTTCTTTGTTCGGGTATATATTCTTTTTTCCACTCATTCTTGACCCTCCAATAGTACCTTTTTTGATACTACATTACATTTTGCAACTAAGCTACCCAGTATTTTACACACCTTTTCTCCTTAGCTCAAAGAAAATGCTTCTTATTCACATCAATTTTTAAGGGTTTGCATGATTACACCTGCAGCAAGACGTGTTAAACTATATAAAGATTACACTACTTAAAAAAGGATAGGAGCTATCATGGAAAAGATACTTATTTTCGGACACCAAAACCCAGACACAGATACGATTTGTTCTGCGATTGCTTATGCTGATTTGAAAAACAAACTCGGCTTCAATGCTGAGCCTGTCCGCCTCGGACAAGTCAACGGCGAAACACAATACGCGCTTGACTATTTCAAACAAGAAAGCCCGCGCCTTGTTGAAACAGCTGCAAACGAAGTAAACGCCGTTATCCTGGTTGACCATAACGAACGCCAGCAAAGCATCAAAGATATTGAAGAGGTTCAGGTTTTAGAGGTTATCGACCATCACCGCATCGCTAACTTTGAAACAGCTGAGCCGCTTTACTATCGTGCTGAGCCTGTGGGCTGTACGGCTACCATCTTAAACAAAATGTACAAAGAGAATAACGTGAAAATCGAGAAAGAAATTGCCGGCCTTATGCTGTCTGCGATCATTTCTGATTCCCTGTTATTTAAATCTCCAACTTGCACGGACCAAGACGTAGCGGCAGCAAAAGAGCTTGCTGAAATCGCTGGCGTAGATGCTGAAGAATACGGCTTGAACATGCTGAAAGCAGGCGCTGATCTAAGCAAAAAAACAGTGGAAGAGCTCATTTCTCTTGATGCGAAAGAATTTACACTCGGCAGCAAAAAAGTCGAAATCGCACAAGTAAACACAGTGGACATTGAAGATGTGAAAAAACGCCAAGCTGAATTAGAAGCTGTGATCTCAAAAGTTGTGGCTGAGAAGAATCTTGATCTGTTCCTTCTCGTTATCACAGATATCTTAGAAAATGATTCACTTGCTCTTGCAATCGGTAACGAAGCAGCGAAAGTGGAAAAAGCGTTCAACGTTACATTAGAAAACAACACAGCCCTCTTGAAAGGCGTTGTTTCCCGTAAAAAACAAGTCGTTCCTGTCTTAACAGACGCAATGGCTGAATAAGCAAAAAGCATCCCGCGTCGGGATGCTTTTTCTTATTCACCCAGCTTCTCAATTTGTCCCATCACATCAGTAATTTGCTTTGCGTTTTGGACCAGGTCTGACTGCTCCAATTCTTTAAGCGATACCTTGCCTTCCTCTGCTTGTTTCAACACATCTTCAGCGCTTTTCTGCAAGGTTTCGTTATGCTCCTGAATGGTTTGATGAATCTCCGCTGCGGCATCAGGCGGCGTTAATTCATTAAAATCAGCGGCAGCCTTCTGAATCGACTCAAGCTGCGCTTCAAGTTTTTCTTTCGCCTCGGTGTCATTTACAGCTTTCTCAGCCAATTCAGGCGCTTCCTCTGCAAATGTCTTCACCTTCTCCACATAACCAGCTGCTTCACTCGTATAGTTCAATCCGTCGTTCACCTGATCAAGCATGCCGCATCCGCCTGCACTCAAAAGTCCCACTCCGGCAAGTACTGTCAAAATGATCTTCATCTTCAGCCCCCTCATCGTTTCTTTTTCATTTTTTCTTTAAAGATCGGAATCAATTTCTCTTTCGCTAACGGCAGCCCTTTCCTCACCAATTCACGCTTCAGCCACTTTTTCAGCTTAGACATTCTGATGCTCCTCTCCCTTTTTGATAAAAATGAAAAAACTCCACCAATTTGGTGAAGTTCCTGAAACAAAAAGACCTTCACCAAATCAGATTTGGCAAAGGTCTCGCTAACAATGAGATTGCCAGCAAAGCCGAGGACACCTTGTCCCGTAATGACGACTTTACTGTGAAAGCTACTCCCCTTTGGAGTGTTCATTTTTATTACTTTCATTCTAAAGCACCGATCTGTTCCAGTCAAATTCCTGCCGTTTATATAAAAGCGCGCTGTGGTATTTAAAATTTGAATGGTTTTTCCATCAGGAGATCATGCTATGACAGAGGAGGTTTTCATCATGAGTCAAGAGCGCGTGAAACGGCCTGGGCATACCAGATGGTACATATCTTCGTTACTTAGCGGCATTATTATTCTTAATTATTTTGACCGAGTGGCCATCTCGGTAGCGGCCCCTGCGATACAAGATTCGTTTCACCTTACTGCAACTGAACTCGGCATCGTGTTTTCCATTTACACCTATTCCTATACACTGATGCAGCTGCCTGTCGGAAGTTTGCTGGACCGTTTTGGGGTCGCATGGGTCACGAGGGTTGGAATGACAATATGGAGCTTTTTAACGATCCTTCTTGCTTTTTTGCAAGGAAAATTGCTGCTGTATCTGTTCAGGTTTCTCATTGGGCTGACGAGCGCCTCTGCGTTCCCTGCTGCCTCTAAGGCAACCGCTCTCTGGTTTCCTCCAAGTGAGCGGGGATTGGCAAACTCACTGTTCGATTCGGCCGCCAAGTTTTCAAATGTAATCGGCGCGCCATTGGTCGCCTTTCTTGTCACAACATTTGACTGGCGTGTCGCTTTTTTGACGATTGGATGCATCAATGTGCTGTTTACGATCTTTTTCTGGCAGTATTATGAACAGCCTGAACGGCACAAACGTATTTCTAAAAGTGAACTAAACTATATTCAAAAACACAATGCCATTACAACAGAGCAAATCCCTTACAAAACGGGCCCGCTTTTAAAAAAGCTTTTCACCAATCGGAAAGTATGGGGCTTAATGATCGGATTTACAGGGTACGGGTATACATTCAACCTGCTGCTCACCTGGCTTCCGACTTTCTTTAAACATACATACGGTATGGATCTCATGTCGTCCGGTTTATTTACGGCAGTGCCGTGGCTGATCTCAACCATTTCCGGAATTGCCGTCGGCGGCTGGCTCGTCGATTATTTTATTAAGAAAGGCTATCCTAACACCAAGGTGTACCGAACCGTAATCATAGTCGGAATGAGCTTTGGCTTTTTCTTTTTAGGCTCCATTCTGACGAACAATATTACCGTAGCCATTATTTGCATTTCCATCGGACTCGCCGGAATTTCCGCAACCGCTCCGGTCGGCTGGTCCATCTCCGCAGAACTCGCGCCGATCGGTTCCGTATCCATGCTGAGCTCCATGGTGAATCTCGCAAACAACCTGTTCGGAGGCATTATTGCTGCGTCACTGACAGGGTATTTGTTTGATGTGACAGGCTCCTTTACGCTCAGCTTTCTGGTAGCTGGTTTTGTGCTGTTGCTGGGATTGGTTTTTTATGTGTTTGTACTAGGGGATGTAAAACGAATTAAACTGGAATGAAGAGTGCTTGCTGAAAAGCACTCTTTTCTTTGAATCCGCCAGGTGTTATTTTCTTTCTCCCACATTCACTAGGCTGTCTTCGGACGAAAACACCACCATTTTATCCTTGACTCCTACCAAAGGTAAGGCCTCATAGTGAAAGAAGAAAGGAGGAGTCGGATGGTGAAATTAACAGTAAAAGAACTATCCAATATTGCGAATGTCACAATTAAAACGCTTTATCATTACCACAAAATCGGCTTGCTAGCCCCAAAGGAAATAAGCGAAGCCGGATATCGGTACTATGGTGCTGAAGAACTAAAAAGACTGCAGGAAATCCTTTTTTACAAAGAATTAGATATCCCTTTGTCAGAAATTAAAACATTACTAAATGAGGATGCTGAAAGAACAAGTACATTAGAAAAACAAAAAAAGCTGTTTGAAAAGAAAATTGAAAAGTATCAGCGTCTCATTCAAACAGTCAACACATCTTTAGAATACACGAGAAAAGGCGAAAACATGGATCACAAGGTAATGTTTAAAGGATTTGAAAGCGCTGAAGAATGGAAACAATCTTTAGCAGAACAAAATGGGTATTTAAAAGAGCGTTACGATTTTGAATTGGATACACATACAATCAATGTCGATGAAATGAACAAAATGGCAATAGAGGCTAAACATTTTCTTGATAGGATGGCTGATTTTTTAAGAAACGGTGTAACGTATCATGATCCTTCCGTGCAAGAGCATGTCATGAATCATCTTAAGTTCCTAAATCAGAACGGGCATCCGACAAGTAAAGAAGATTACGTAAAACAAACACGTTTTTTTATGCAAGATGATTTCCATAGAGGAATGTTAGAAGAGCAGCAAACCGGTTTATCTTATTATTTGGTTGTCGTTGCAGAACACCTGTAGTGTTTTGTCACCCTTTATAGGGTGACAGCCATCAGGATTACGAGACAGCACCGCCAACAATCGAAACATTCTGCCGGTCAACGGCAAAACGCCGTCCGTTCCATTTCAATACGGTTTGAACATATCCCAATGAGTCGGCGTTATACCTTCCCGCTATCCGCTGGTACGCCAATAATTCGTATACACCGTCTCTGTCAAAATCAACCGGATACAAACCCGATAAAGGATTCACCCATCCTTCTATCGGCATTTTTAACACACCTTGGCTGTTATAAATCTCATTCAAATATTCCCTGCCCTTGTAAGTAAGGTCGAGGATATACCTTTCGTTTTGCTGATGACTGATGACGCTCGCTTTATATTGATTTTGATACCTCACACTGTACTTTAATTCATCATTCAATACATCTGAATTGAAAATTCGCCGGAACTGCCTGTTTAGATAGGCAAACACATATGCATAAATAGCACCGCCGCTTCCCCCTGTGTCCATTACCACTGCCACATCCTCAATCTTGTCGCCTGTCATATCCCCCAGAAAAAGTGACGGATTGTATCCCATATTGTTTTGAAGCTGAATCTGCTGCTCCTGATGGGTTCTGCCATCACGGATCACCAATGTGATATTTCTCCATAACGGGCTGCCGGGTATTTGATTTCCAGTTAGAAAGACCTCGTCAATAACGCCGTCTCCCGTGACATCGCCGCGGGTAGATGCAATGATTGCACGTGAGGAGACAGGCTGCCGAAATACGTATGGATGTTGAACAAGTCCTCTGCCTTCATAAAACCAATAAGGAGCCATTCTGATGTCATACACATTCAATTGTGTCACCTTCCCTAATCAGCTGAATGAATCATTATATGCAGGAATGGCACATCAAAGACATATCTTACACACCAATTAAATCCGTACCATATGAATTATCGATTACACAAAGCCACTCGCCTTGCGCATTCTTCTTAAATACATAGGTCGCCCTTCTTTCCATCGTATACTCGGAGTCCTTTTTATCCGAATCAAGCAGTGTCTGAGAAAGGACAAGTACCGTGTCACCTGCTTCCAACAGGATCATTTCCCCTTGTGTCGGGACAATATGATGATTGAAATAATTCGCAATCGTGATAAACGCTTTTTTGATTTCTTCTTTGCCTCGCGCGATCATGCCCGGCTTCACAACTAAAGCGGCATCTTCCGAATAATAATTCATCAGTGTATCAAAATCTTCATTTTGAATTGCCAAATCACATGCAGAGATGATGTCTTTCAATTGCTGTTCCAAATGAATTCCCCCAATCATCATGATTGGATATATTATACATCGTTTGCCCAGCTGAAGCCGTAAAAACAAAATGAAAAGTATCAATATTTCCTATATAATCAAATGGATATATTTAACAAAGTACCCAAGTGAAGGGGTGGACATTATTGTCTGCGGAAGTAACGTTACATGACAATATACATCATGATTTAAGTGCGGATTGCCAGCACTGTTTTGGCCTGTGCTGTGTCGCCTTGCCTTATGCGAAGTCGGCAGATTTTGCTTTTGATAAAGACGGGGGCACGCCTTGCCGCAACTTACAATCAAACTATCAATGTTCGATACATAAAGATCTCAGAGAAAAAGGATTTCGAGGCTGCTCTGCATATGAATGCTTTGGCGCCGGCCAAAAAGTATCCCAAATCACTTATGAGGGAAAGGATTGGCGAAACAGCCCCGAAACGGCCAACCAGATGTTTGACGTTTTTCCTATCATGCAGCAGCTGCACGAAATGCTCTGGTATTTACATGAAGCTCTACCTATAGATATAGCCAAGCCGATTCATTCTGAACTGAGAACCAGTTTCGAAAAAATAGAAAGGCTCACCAGACTCAGCAAAGAGCGCTTGCTGACACTGCAGGTGGACGAGCATCGAGCTGAGGTCAATGAATGGCTGTTAAAAACGAGTGAACTGGTGCGTGCCCAAGCCCGCCATCCAAAACTCCCGAAAAAAGTCAGCCAGGGAAGTGTCCTGATCGGCGCGAAACTGAAAGGGCTTGATTTGCGAGGAGCAAACCTAAGAGGGGCACTGCTCATAGCCGCAGATCTGAGAAATGCCGATTTGAGAATGACAGACTTTATCGGTGCAGATATGAGAGACGCTGATCTCAGAGGCGCCGACCTGACCGGGAGCATCTTTCTGACACAGGCACAGGTGAACGCCGCCAACGGCGATTCGAACACAAAGCTGCCGCTGTCTGTACGAATCCCTGCCCATTGGAAATAAAAAAGGACCCGCTAACGGTCCTTTTTTACTGATCAATTCAATCCTTTTTCGTTCCTTTTATCCGGCATTTTCACACTTCTTGCCAAGTATCCCGACAGCCATAACGCAACCAGCAGCATGAAGGTGATCATACCGACAACGCCCAGCCAGTGAAAACCAGACCAGAATAGCCCTCCGATTGTTCCGAAAACACTTGAACCGGCGTAATAAAAGAACAAATACAGCGATGAAGCCTGTGCTTTGTTGTGAAGGGCTCTCCTGCCCACCCAGCTGCTGGCAACTGAATGCCCTCCGAAAAAACCGAATGTAAAGAGGGCAATTCCCAGAATTTTCACTGCCAGCATACTGTTTATCGTGAATAAAGCACCTGCAATGACGATGAAAATATTCATCACCAATATTTTCGGATAGCCATACCGATCAACCATCCTTCCAATGAAAGACGAACTGAAAATGCCTACAATCATCACAATAAAGATCCAGCTGGAAAATGCTTTATTAAGCGAATACGGCGGGCCCAACAGCACGTACACAATGTAATTAAACAATGCAACATTGCTTCCGAGCAGTAAAAAACCAATGAGAAACAAGCTGAATAGTTTACGGTCCCTCAAGTGGCCGATCAGAGACATTCCCAATTTCCCGAGCTTCAATTTTCTTGGCGTAAAATGCCTGGATGGCGGCAAATTCATAAAAAATATAATACTAGCAATCAAACTAATGACACCAATTGACCCCATCGCCATATGCCAATTCAAGTACTCGCTCAGGAGCCCGGAAACGATCCTTCCGAAAACGGCGCCGATTGCGTTTCCGCTGATATACAGCCCCATCGCTGATCCAAGACTTCCGGGTTCAATTTCTTCTCCAAGATAAGCCATCGCAATCGACGGAAGGCCTGCGAGCGCAACGCCTTGAACGGTTCTCAATACGAGCAGTGTATGAAAGTTCGGACTAAAGGCCGATGCCAGACAGAGAACCGATGCGGCCAGCATGGAAATACCCATAATCGGCTTGCGCCCCCACACCTCGGATAATGAACCAAAGACAAGCATGCTCACAGCTAACAGCATTGTGGTAACAGATAAAGAAAGACTCGCCGCAGTAGGCGTCACATGAAATTCCCTAGTGAATTCCTCCATGAGCGGCTGTACGCAATATAGAATCGCAAATGTATTGAAACCCGCAGCGAAGAAAGCAAACGTAATTTTTCGAAAAACCGGTGTGCCTTTTTGAATGTATGTCATCGGGACTTTATCGGTCCCTCATCATGTTGTGGAGCACTGTAATTCATAAACAACCATCCTTTATTTCTTCCGATTTCAAACATCCTCGAGTCTGTTTATATTATTATCTTAGCACCGTTGATATATGTTGTATAATGCATATAAAATATCCTTTTCATGCTTATATGTAATAAGGAGGGATGATAATTGGAATGGGAACAACTTGAATATTTTCAAACACTCGCCCGGATGCAGCATGTGACGAAAGCTGCAAAAAGCCTCTCCATCACACAGCCTGCGCTTTCACGCTCTATCGCCAGGCTGGAAAATCATTTGGGTGTCCCGCTATTTGACAGGCAAGGACGATCCATTAGCTTAAATCAATACGGACACATTTTTTTGCGGCGGGTTCAGGCGATGATGAAAGAGTACACCGAAGGAAAAGAAGAAATCCAAGCTTTATTAAAGCCAGACCAAGGCGTAGTCTCTCTCGGTTTTTTGCATACATTAGGCACCACGCTCGTGCCCGATCTCATCGGCTCCTTTCAGCAGGAATATCCCAACATTGCCTTCCAGCTGAAGCAAAACCACTCTTATTGGCTGCTTGAACGATTAAAATCCGGGGATCTGGACCTCTGTCTCCTCGCTTCGATTAAGCCTGAAAATCCGATCCAATGGATCAAGCTGTGGAGTGAAGAACTCTTTGTATTTGTGCCAAATGATCACCCATTAGCCAGTCGCGAAAGCATTACCCTGAATGAGATTGCCGGGGAGCGTTTTATTTTATTGAAAAAAGGCTACGCGCTTCGGATGACGGTCGATGAGCTGTTTGAGAAGGCCAATATACAGCCGAACATTATGTTTGAAGGAGAAGAAGCAGCTACTGCCGCAGGTTTTGTGGCAGCCGGACTGGGCATATCTATTCTCCCAGACCTGAAAGGCTTAGACCAAAGCAAGATCACCAAAATCCACGCCAGCTGGCCGGAATGTCAGCGTGTCATAGGAATTGCCTGGATAAAAGGCAGGTTTTTATCACCGGTTGCTGAGACCTTTAAACAATACGTCATCAGCCATTTTTCTGAGTAGGGAGGATTCAAGCATGAATGTCAAAAAAATCACGTCAGAACAGGATTTACATACAGCGTTTGAAATCAGAAAGGCAGTATTTGTAGAGGAACAAGGCTGTCCCATTTCGGATGAATTCGATGAGTTCGATACACTCCACGGTGATTGCCAGCACATCTTGGCTTATCATCAGAGTGTACCTGTTGGCACTGCACGTGTCCGTATCGTTGGCCACGCGGGGAAACTGGAACGAATCTGCATTCTGAAGCCTTACCGCAAATTCGGTCTGGGAAAAATAATCGTCGATGCATTAGAACGTATTGTGAAAGAACAAGGCATTTCTGCCTTCAAATTGCACGGCCAGACACAGGCGGCAGGCTTTTATGAAAAGCTAGGCTATCAGACTGCATCAGAAGAATTTATGCTGGATGGCATTCCGCATGTGCTGATGACAAAACAAGACGATTCTGCGCTATAGATTGTTCACAAATTTGTCACTTATGAGCATGAACAGTTCATTGGTATACTAATCACCGATTATGAAGAGAAGGAATGATTGTATGCCAGCAAATAAAAAAGAGAGTCTTATATTTGGCGTGATGATGTGTTTTGGAATGGTCTGCGTCATGTCGATTTACAATGCCATCATCAACAGAGCCATTCAGGATTTTTCGCTGATGACCATTTTTGAAATGGTCATCGGTTTTATGGTCGCCCTCCTGTTCGATTTACTGTTAGTGGGCCCCCTCGCCAAGAAGATTGCATTCCGTATGCCGTTCGACAAGACTAAAAAAATTCATGTCATCCTTGCCATGTCAACTTGTATGGTGATTGGCATGGTACTTTGTATGTCTGTGTTCGGTTTAGTGACAGCGGTTCTAGCAAATGGGCTGAACGGGGACAGCCTCTTCAGTGCTTATCTTATGATTGTGTTGAAAAATTTCATCCTGGCCTATCCATTGCAATTACTGATTATGGGCCCATTAGTCAGAGGGATTTTCATGAAATTTGTAAAACCAAAGCTCACAGCCGTAATTTAAATAGAATAGGAGTGAGCCTGACACTTACTCCTTTTGCTCATGAATTGAATGTAAAACAAGCTCCGCAAAAGCCTCTGCGGCAGGCAGCTGCCATTTTTTCTTTTTGAGTAACAGGTGTGAGTAAATCGGATCAAGGGCTTCACCATGCTGAAGAATTTTCAGCTTCCCCGCTTCCACTTCTTCTTTTACTGTGATGTACGGCAAAACAGAAAATCCAAGTCCGCTCATAACCGTTTGTTTGATTGCTTCGATACTCCACAGCTCCATCGTTTGAAAACCGCTGATGTCATGCTTCACAAGGTATCGTTCAAACATCGACCGGTAACTGCAGCCCTCTTCATTTGTGATAAAGAAATGGCTGTTGTTTTCCTGTTTGTAATCATCAAAATGATCCGGTCCATCCATACTGCCCACAAGGACTATCTCCTCCTCGGTTAATGTGTAATGAACACACTTTTCAATATTGATCTCCGGATAGACCATTAACGCGACATCGACCCGTCCGCTTAACAAATCCACCTGATTTTGTCCGCATGTGCCGTTGCTTAAGATGATTTTGACATGAGGATATTTCAGTGAAAATTCCCTTATGATCGGTCCAAGTCTGGAAATGGTTAACGACTCAGGTGCCGCTACTTTCAACACACCCTTAACTTCGTGAACGTTTTGCATATTCTTGATTTGTTCATGGGTTGATAGTAAATCTTCAGCTAAAGGGATCAATTCCCTTCCTAAAGCCGTCAGTCTTAAACGCCTTTTCTCGTACATGAATAACGCCCCTCCGATCTCCTGCTCCAGCGCTTGGACGTGAGTGGTGATCGTGGATTGCGTATAGCCTAGCTTCGCCGCGGCGTCTGTATAGCTCCCCTTTTCTACGATGGTCTGAAACGTGATAAGATGTCTGATCTCCATACGATTTCTCCTTTTATGATCTATTGAAAAAAATGATAATGACTTTTTATATTTCAATTTTATTTATAGATATCATTATCATACAATAAAAACTGCCCCGTACGACATTAGTAAATGAAGGTGATTTTATGAGTATAATAGCTTTTCTTTCGTATGTGATTTTGACATCCATTACGCCTGGCCCGAGCAACATCTTAATGATGAATGAAGCGCGGCAGTTTGGCTTTATAGGGTCATGGCGTTTCAATAGCGGCATTTTGGCAGGTTTTGCAGTCCTTGGGATTCTCAGCGGTGTATTTACGATAGGACTATACAATTGGATTCCGGTTGCAGAACCATACTTCAAAATAGCAGGTGCAGTCTATCTGCTTTATTTGGCATGGCAGGTCGGCATGTCCAAAAAAGCAAAGAAGGATTCTGAAGATGTGCATTCTTCTTTTCTATCAGGTTTTATTTTTCAAATAATCAATGTCAAAAGCATTCTGTTCTTCTTAACATTGATGAGTGCTTTTATCCTTCCGTTTCAGCATTCAATGACATCGGTCATTCTTTATCTCACATTAGCCATCATTCTCGGCTGGCTGGCGCTGCTGCTATGGTCAGGATTCGGCTCTGTGTTCAAAAAACTCTTTGACAAATACGATAAAGCATTTCGCACTATTATGTGTTTGCTGCTTGTTTACTCTGCCGTCAGTATTTATTTGTAGCACCTGTAAATCTATCTTATAAAGCAGGTCATCTAGTGATTGTGATGATTTTCGTTATTTCGATTACCCTAAAAGGAGGGAATTCATCTTGATCAAACGAATTGATCATCTGGTGTTGACTGTACAAAACCTTCAAGAAACGATCGACTTTTATACATCTGTTTTGGGAATGGAAGAAGAAACATTTGGCGCAGGCAGAAAAGTCTTGTGTTTTGGCAATCAAAAAATCAACTTGCATGAGGCCGGTCATGAATTCTAACCTAAAGCCAAGCACCCGCTCCCGGGATCTGTCGATTTATGTATGATCACGGATGAACCCATCAATAAAGTGATGGAGCATCTCAAGAAAACAAACGTCAATGTCGAGGAAGGCCCAATAAAAAGAACCGGTGCACTCGGCCCGATTCTATCTGTTTATATAAGAGACCCCGATCAGAACCTCATTGAGATTTCGGAGTATATTTAAATCCCCTCTAAACATACCAATTCATTTGGTATGTTTTTTCTTACTTCCATTAATCCCTATACCTTACCACATAGTTTTTATACAATTCTTCGTTATAAAGAATTTCTTCGCCATGTGAAGAGCAAATGAGCGTTGGTTTGATTTGATCTATGATTGAGCCGCTATCAATATTCTCATTTATATCAACACTGAATCTTCTTATAGGTGGGTGTAAATCCTCCTTACTTGTGATAAAAAGGTCACCCGTTAAAAGAGTAAGATCGATTTTATGATAATACACGACATGACCCGGAGAATGGCCAGGTGTTAAATAGTATTTCAGAGGCAGGTGAGCAAGCGTTTGCTCCGTCAGCGGCTGGACAACATGGGCTACCCCTGTGTTCTCCACTTCATTTTTGTTCGGATATGGCTCTTCCCCATTGATGTACTTTAGTTCTTTCTGGTGCGCAAAAATCGGAATATCAAATCTCTCTAACCATTTTGATGCACCTCCGATATGATCACTGTGGCCATGAGTAAGCAAGATGGCTTTTGGATCGCCGATCGCGAGTGCTGCCCTAATTTGAGCATCAGCAAAACGTTCTATTCCCGTATCAACAATATAAACATCATCACCATCTTTGATAAACCAAGCATGAACCGGAATACGGAGAGGCACATCAAGCTCAAATTCACATTGAAAGACATGTTCTGATAGCTGTCTCAAGTTCATCAAAACCACTCCCTTTGGAGATTTTTTGATAGTTTTTAAAGAAAACAGAAGTGAACGGACCAGGCAGATTATCTTGAAAATGGCCCCACACTCCAGCAATCTGGTATTCTTGAGGAGGAGACGCCGATTTTCGCCAGCATCAGCTCGACTTGTTAACATTGTCCATTAATAATCCCTTTTGTTCCCCTTCTTGACATATTCCCAATCACGTTCTATATTCTTCCTCACTCTATGAAGGAGTGCAGAAATGGTTTCCTTTTCCTCTGAAGTAAAACCGGACAAGGCCACTTCCGTGGAATGTTCTCCTTCTCTTCTTAACAATGGATATACCTTTTTTCCTTTCTCAGTCGGGAACAGTTTTTTTATTTTTTTATTTTGCTCATCCGGCAGTTTTTGAATAAATCCCTGCATTTCCAGCTTCTTAATGGCCCGCGCGGCCGTTGTCCGGTCCACTTTTATCATTTCCGCCAATTTTTCTTGAATAATTCCCGGATTTTCGTATATACGTACGAGATAGAGATACTGCCCTCTTGTTAAGTCCAAATCTTTAAATTCGATGTTGCTTATGGAATCCAACGCTCTTGCTATCATGCCGATCTCACGCAAAATATCATTCATTCCTAAAACCCCTCACATATTTTTGTTGCAATTACAACAAAAATGTTTTACCCTTACTATTATAAGACCACATGCATGCTGTACAGTCCAGACTAATATCAGAAAAGGATTGATTCATAATGAATATAAAAAGAATAACAACTGAAGCTGATTTACATGAAGCTTTGAATATTAGAAAGACGGTTTTCATTGAGGAGCAACATGTATCTGTATCCGAAGAGTTCGATGAATTTGATACGCTCCAGGAACAATGCCAGCATGTCTTGGTATATTATGAGAATCAGCCTGTCGGCACGGGCCGTGTGCGCATCGTTGACCATACAGCAAAGCTGGAAAGAATCTGCATCCTAAAACCTTACCGTAAGTACGGATTGGGGAAAGTCATCGTAAACGGGTTAGAAGAAATCATAAAAGAAAAAGGACTGACTGCATGTAAGCTGCATGGTCAAACACAAGCAACAGGCTTTTATAAAAAACTGGGCTACCAGATTTCTTCACAGGAATTTATGGAAGACGGCATCCCTCACGTCCTGATGACAAAAGAAATATCGCGGATTTAACATGAAATATATTTTTTACGGATTAGGCATACTCATATTAAGTTTGGGCATTTCCTTAACCATACAATCAGAACTGGGCACATCACCCTTCGATGCCCTTTTGGTTGGTCTGTCAAAAGAAGTCGGACTTACCGTAGGAAGCTGGGAGGTCCTTATTTCTGTGATCCTCTTAGTCTGCAACGCTATATTAACGAGAAAAAAACCTCTTTTGCTGGGCTTGATTACAGCATTCATTACTGGAATAGGCATTGACCTATGGTTGTTTGTTGTAAAAAACACCATCTATCTAAACGCGTTGTTAAGCAAACTGATTTGTTTCGGAATTGGTTTGGTGCTCATCGGTCTTGGAACAGCCATCTATCTTCAGACGAAATTCGCATCAACACCCATCGATCATTTAACACTTATTATCCGAGATCTCTCCAAAAGAACAATTTTGTTTTCAAGAACATTCGTATACGCTCTTTTCTTAGTATTAGCCATCATCTTTAAAGGCCCTATCGGCATCGGAACCCTATTAACCGTCTGTTTGGGAGGAATGATCCTTCACGTTTTTATGCCTATTGTGGAAAGACACTTCTTATCAAAGAAAAGAAGGGGTTAAAAAACCTCTTCTTTGAAAAACAAAACGCAAAACAAGCTTCGTTTCGTTCGATAATTTTATGATAAATTAAAATTTATAGTACCAAAAAATCGCAATTTCATTTGCTGTTGGAAGGTTGGAATAAAGCATCGTATCAACCGCACCTATTATAAAGTGATGTTTGGCATAAAAACGACAAGCTGAGACATTAATATCTTGTGTTTCAAGCATAAGACCACAAAAGCGTTTCTCCTTTGCCCACTCAATCGCTTTATGTAATAATGCTGTTCCAACACCTTTCTTTCTATAGTCTTTTGCAACAGCAATGTCCTCTATTAGTGCATACCCATTCCAGTTAGAACGAATCTTAATCCGGCCGATGCAGTTGCTTTCACCATAATATAAAAAAACAACTTTCCCTTCATCTTCCATATAACTAACATCCATTTCATCATCTTCATATTGTTTAAAATAAGGTTTAGAAAATCGTTCCACAGTATATGTCCAAACACCGTTTTCAAAAGCAGGTATCATTCTCCCTAAAACAACGAAAGGTTCGTTTGGTTTATTGAAATCTTTCATATTCAATTGAGTCATTTTAATGATCAAATCAATCTCCGCCAATCGAGATGATATTTAGTAAACTCGTTTCGATACTATTCAATAACAGCTTCCAAAAGTGCACTCTTTAAGAGAACAGCAATAGATAAGACATCCATTACCTTATATATAAATTTCAATATCGTAATGAAGTATTTCATCAAAGGATTGTGGTACAGTAAAAAAGAATAGAAACAAGAGCAAAGAAGATGATCTCATGCCCACTAACAATAAACTCAATGAGAAATATCATCCTTCATTCAACTCGCCCACAACCCTGTTGAATAGTACCCATGGAGAGAGGAAGCTTTGCCACAGCTTCTGCCATTGGTGACATCTCTATTGAAGTATCCAAAGGACAACCAAGGACCGCTCTTTGGTTTTTCCTAGAAGAAATTAGAGTGAATAAAGGAGTGGTTGAGTATGTTGACAAGAGAAGATATCTTTAAACACGTCAAAAAAAAATACGGTACATCGCCTGATTATCCGTGGGGGAAATACCCAAACTATGCTTCTTTGAGACATACATCAAACAAAAAATGGTACGGTCTTATCATGAATGTTCTCCCAGAAAAATTAGGCCTGGAAGGACATGGCGAAATAGATATTCTGAATTTAAAATGCCCCCCTGACATAAGTGATGGCTTAAGAAATGGGGAAAATATCTTACCCGGATATCATATGGATAAGGAACATTGGATTTCAATTGTTTTAGAACGGACAGATCCAGAAAGCGAAATCTATAGCTTAATCGAACAGAGCTTTCATTTAACCAAGTGAAGATAAAGAGTGTTCCTGCTAATCGAGCTGCAAAGAGTAGTGGGCACTTTCATTTTAGGATATTGTTCTTCACTCTGTCCACAAACGCAACTTAATCCATCTCGTGTATGAGTGGAAGAAGAATTTCTACCAACTTCTTATGTAAAAGGATGAATAGTTATGACAAATAACTTAAAACAGAGAAGAATCATTTTAGATTTAGCAGTTACTCTAGATGGTTTTATTGAAGGGAAAAATGGAGAAGTTGATTGGTGTATTATGGACCCTGATATGGGGTTTACTGATTTCTTAAATCAAATTGATACTATTTTATATGGTAGAAAAAGCTACGATTTATGGGGACAGTATATCCCCAAAAAAGAAGACCCTGATACGGAAAAGGAAATTTGGAAATTAATTCATAGTAAAAAGAAATATGTTTTTTCCAGAACACAACATGAGATTGATAATCAAGCAATATTTATAAATGATAATATTCTTGAAGAAGTAAATAAATTAAAGAAAAAGCCTGGTAAAGACATCTGGCTATATGGTGGAGCGAGTCTCATAACAACTTTTATAAATTTGGGGCTTGTTGATGAATTTAGATTATCTATTCACCCTGTTGTTTTGGGAGAAGGAAAACCGTTGTTTATTGATTTAAAACAGAGGTTAAATTTAAAAATGCTGAATACAAGAACATTTTCCTCTGGCGTTGTGCAAATCGTTTATCATTGGAATGGCTAAAAAATCTTTCAGTCCAAAGTATATATTGTTAGGTAACACTCGACAGTAATTTTTCTTATGAACTAAAGGGGAATCCATAAATAATGGGTTCCCCTTAATACTATGGAATTATCAACATCAAATTTAACAGAGCTAAAAAAAAATATCCATTCTCCTGTAATAAAAGAAAACTGAAAAGGACGGTGTCTTCCTTCATTAACATAATTAAACATTATATTATTTTCCTTCTCCCTCTTTTAAGTAAATCGGCTAAGCTTTGTATTTATTTATAATTATTGTGGTACCTAAATGTAATTAAAACAAATGAAAGAAGGTGATCCATGCCCACTAACAGTAAACCCAATAGATTAATCGCTGAGAAGTCACCATATCTCCTTCAACATGCTCACAACCCTGTGGACTGGTTCCCGTGGGGAGAAGAAGCCTTCGAAAAAGCAAAACGCGAAAACAAGCCGGTTCTGGTCAGCATCGGTTATTCGACTTGCCATTGGTGCCAAGTTCGTATAGCTACACATTAATAAAAAAAGGACACATATAAATATGCATCCTTTAACAAAAGAGTTTATTTCCCTGTTTCTGCAAATTCCTTCAACCTATCCCCTATTTCATCACGAACCCTTTGGAAAAACGCCCATTTTTCTTCTTCTGTCCCTTGTGCTTTTGCTGGATCATCAAACCCCCAATGCTCACGTTTTACATGTGGAGGCGTGATCGGGCATTTATCAGCAGCATCACCACAAAGCGTAACAACTAAATCAGCATTGTTCAGAATATCAGAGTCGATGATATCTGACGTTTGATTAGAGATATCTATACCAACTTCTTTCATCGCTTTAACAGCATTCGGATTTAATCCATGTGCCTCTATCCCCGCGCTATATACTTTCCACTCATCACCTAAATATTGTTTAGCCCATCCTTCAGCCATTTGGCTTCGGCAAGAGTTCCCTGTACATAAAAAGTAAATAATTTTATTCTCCATATATTCCACCTCTACATCGAGTGACTTCGAAAGTATTTTCGTTGAAACCATAAAGCAACCTTAACAAGTGCTATCATGACCGGCACTTCTACAAGCGGACCAATTACGGCGGCAAATGCTGCACCCGAATGAATTCCAAACACACCAACAGCTACAGCAATCGCTAATTCAAAGTTATTGCTTCCTGCTGTAAAAGCTAAAGTAGTGGTTACAGCGTAGTTTGCCCCGATTTTCTTTCCTAAAAAGAAGGAAACAAAGAACATTAAAACAAAGTAAATCAATAATGGAATCGCAACTCGAACAACATCTAACGGCAAGCTAACAATTACATCACCTTTTAAGGAAAACATGATGATAATTGTAAATAGCAAAGCAATTAACGTAATTGGACTAATTTTAGGAATGAACACTTTTTCATACCATTCTTTCCCCTTCACTTTTACAAAAATATAACGTGTCACCATTCCTGCAATAAAAGGGACTCCAAGGTAAATGAATACTGATTTTGCGACTTCTGCCATCGTAATATTCACTACTGCTCCTTCCATCCCTAACCATTGCGGAATAACTGTTACAAAAATGTAAGCATAAACTGAGAAAAAAAGCATTTGGAAAATTGAGTTGAAAGCAACTAATCCTGCCGCGTATTCTGTATCACCTTTTGATAAGTCATTCCACACAATAACCATCGCAATACAGCGAGCCAATCCAATCATAATAAGTCCAATCATATACTCCGGTTTATCTGGCAAAAAGATGATAGCCAAAATAAACATGAGAGTCGGACCAATGATCCAGTTTTGCACTAAAGACAAAATTAATACTTTAATATCTTTAAATACCCGGCCGATTTCTTCATAGCGAACCTTTGCTAGTGGAGGATACATCATTAATATTAATCCAATTGCTAAAGGGATAGATGTAGTTCCAACTTGTAATTTGTTTAATCCGGCAACAAAGCCCGGAAATATAAAACCTAATCCTATCCCCAATGCCATCGCAAGAAAAATCCAGATGGTTAAATAACGGTCTAAAAATGATAAACGTTTCATTACTTATCCTCACCTTTTTATTAACAGCAAGAGTTCGTTTTACTATCGCTTGGAGGTGTTACACAACAAGAGGAGGAATCTTGTTTTTGAATCTCGCTGTTCGATTTGGTATAGAAAAACTCCCACTCGTTTCCATCTGGATCAGTAATCCAAAATTTATCTTGGACTGCATAACAACAAGTCGTATCCATTTCTTCACGTGCAAAAAAACCTTCTTTTTCAAGCCTTTCCTTGTGTTTCAAAACTTCTTCCAAACTATCTACTTGGAATCCAAAATGATTCACTTGATTTCCCTTCACCTCATCTACGACATTTAAAGTGAAGTTCAGTCCAGGAGTCTCTAATAAAAACTTTGCATAGTCTGTTTTTACTTTTACAGCCTTTACTCCAAAAACTTTTTCATAAAAATTGATCGATTTCTCCAAACTGACAACATTTATCCCTACATGAACATATTTCATTTTAATTCCCCCTCTTATATATTAATCAAAAAAATTTGATTTAATGACTAAAAATTTTTTAGCAGCAATCTCCTTCACCTTTTTTTCTAAATACACAACAAAGCTCTTCTGATAATAAACTATTTACTTCCTCATCATTTAAATCATAATAGCTCCATGTTCCCTTTGTCTCTTTCGTTATTAAGTTGGCATCTAATAAAATTTTAAGATGATAAGAAAGTTTAGATTGTGTCACCTCAAAAATCTCAGTCAGATCACAAACACAGGTTTTTCCCCTTTGACAAAGTTCATACATGATCTCTAATCGTTTCTGATCAGCAAGAGCCTTAAATTTTTGTTCATATTTCTGAAGTAGTTCTGATTTCGTCTCAACCATTCATATCGCCTTCTTTAATCAATTTTTTTTGATGTATTTATAATACTCATGATTTTAAAATAAATGCAAGCAAATAAATCGATTTTTTTTGATTAATTATAAAACCCACTAAAAGCTTGTGTAACCAGATAGAGGTTTTCTATTTTTAATATTTTCTCCATCACTACTACAACAGGGTTATAACTTGTTTTTGGTGGCATAGGATCTTTCAAATATTAGATGCACACAACAACTTCATCCAAATACAATAAACGAATGGGAACTATATACTAGTTGTTTTTTTATTTACAGTCTAAACAAAGTAAAGGAAGTATTACTTGAATAACTTCTACTCTCCAAACGATAGCTAGCCTTCAATTAACCGTTTTAACTTAAGCTCAGTTTCAGTATCCTCAACTGGGGTATAGACGCTGCATCTTAAATCAGTATCCCCATGCACTTGTAATGAAGTCAGATTAAACAACATTTTACCTACCTTAGCATGACGAAACTCAATTAATACTTCAGGAGCAGAGCTTATCTCACTTTCATTCCAAATTTTACGAAACTCAGGATATGCCTGTTCCATTTCTTGTATAAATTGCTCATACCAGTCATCAGCCACATACTGTCCATAATACGTTCTAAATATTGCGATATATCCTCTAACAAAATGCTCCCAATTCACTGCTAAACTTTTAAATTCCTTTCTTGCGAATAGTAAGCGTATTATATTCCTTTCTGCCGGATTGATTTGTTCAAAGTCCAAAAATACATTAGCTGCTGCTTGATTCCACCCAACAATCTGACTTCTTCTATCTGATATAATCGTTGGGCAATAACGAAGTTCCTGCAAAATTTTTACTAAAGCCGGACTGATTTCCTTCTCTTTCTCATTTATAAAGGGTTGTTTCACTCCTTCCTCTAACGCTAGAGCATACAAATATCTCCTTTCATCGTTATTTAATTGTAATGCTCGAGAAATAGCATCTAATACCGAAGTAGATACTTTTATATCTCTTCCTTGTTCTAACCATGTATACCAAGTAAGACTTACACCGGCTAGTTGAGCCACTTCTTCTCTTCTTAGTCCTGGTGTTCTTCTGCGGGTTCCTACAGGTAAACCAACCATTTGGGGAGTAATTTTCGAACGTTGGTTCTTTAAAAATTCCGATAAAGCTTGAAGTCTTGTTTCAGGTTTCATTAAGATCTCCCTTTAAAATAGTATTAATTATACTAGGATAAACAACAACTTGTAATAGGATAACACAATAGCTAAAGTTAATAAAAACAAGGAGGGAATGATCATGAAAAGAGTTGTCATTACTGGAATGGGAGTTATTTCTCCTCTAGGAAATGATGTGAATAGCTTTTGGAATCAACTAGTTAAAGGACACTCGGGAATATCTCTAATTGATTCTTTTGATACTGCTGATTATAAAACAAAGATAGCTGGAATCGTTCGTGATTTCGATGCAGATGAAATATTGGGGAGAAAAGAAGCAAAACGATTAGATCGTTTTAGTCAGTTTGCCTTAGCAGCAGCCGAACAAGCATTAGAACATTCACAATTACAGTTAGATAATGTTGATCTTGAACGTTTAGGGGTATATGTTGGTTCAGGAATCGGAGGCATACAATCGCTTGTTGATAATGTGAATGTATTAAATAAACGAGGTCCCGCGAGAGTAAGCCCTAGCCTTGTACCAATGATGATTTCAAATGCAGCTGCAGCTCAAATAAGCATAAAATTAGGAGCACAAGGACCATCATTATCACCAGTCACAGCCTGTTCAATCGGGAACACCTCTATTGGTGAAGCTTTTAATGCTATCCGAAATGATGAAGCAGATATTATATTTGCCGGTGGAGCAGAAGCTGCAATCACACAGTTATCTTTGGCTAGTTTTGGAAACGCCCATGCATTATCTACAAGAAACCAAGAGCCAAGTCGAGCCAGCCGACCATTCGATACAGATAGAGATGGCTTTGTTATGAGTGAAGGCGCAGGTATCTTAGTATTAGAATCATTAGAAAACGCTATTCTTAGAGATGCGCCGATATTATGTGAAGTAGTGGGGTACGGAGCTAGTTCAGATGCTCATCATATGGTAGCATCACACCCAGAAGGTAAGGGTGCCTACTTAGCCATGAAAAAAGCATTGAGAAGTGCAAATATATCAACAGGTGAAATTGATGTTATTAGTGCTCATGCAACAAGTACACAAGTAGGTGATCGTTCAGAAGTTCTAGCTATTAAGAAATTATTTGGTGAACATTCACGTGAAATTCCAACAACTGCAAACAAGTCAATGACTGGGCACATGCTTGGTGCTGCTGGCGGAGTAGAAGCAATTGCTTTAGTGGAAAGTTTGAGACGAGGAATGATTCCGCCAACTATTAATGTAGAGAAGCAAGATCCAGATTGCAACTTAGATGTTGTATCAGAAGCGAGACACCTTCCATTGAAATATGGGCTATCAAATTCTTTTGGTTTCGGCGGACATAATTCAGCAATCTTGTTAAAGAATTACGATTGAAGACCCATCTTTATAGTTCAAAGGTGAAATAATGGATCTATCAAGGGTTTATAGCCCTTGGTTTTCATTATGGAATACCTCACAGACAAATGATGACGAGCCTTAACTTCTGGTATATTAAATAGAGGAAAGAGAATACTTAAAAAAACATAGAAAGAAGGTGATCCCATGCCCACTAACAATAAACCCAATAGATTAATCGCTGAGAAGTCCCCATATTTACTCCAACACGCCCACAACCCTGTGGACTGGTTCCCGTGGGGAGATGAAGCCTTCGAAAAAGCAAAACGCGAAAACAAGCCGGTTCTGGTCAGCATCGGTTATTCGACTTGCCATTGGTGCCATGTTTACTACTACGATTAAATCTTTGGGGTAGATTGATTCCTTTAGAAAGAGTAAAATGAACTCGTATTATGAAGGAGCTGTTTATAATGAAGTATACTCCCCAAAAGATTTTTAAAACAATAGATGATTTTCCTTATGATAGAACATCAGTATCTCAAAGTGAACTAGATTTAGATATTAAGGAAAGAAAAAGTTTATTCCCATGGAGAGGGCAGTTCTCTCCTTGTTTAATAGAATTATTTTTAGATAGATATTCAAAACCAGACGATGTTATATTTGATCCATTTGCAGGTAGTGGTACCACACTTTTTGAGTCTGCTAGGAAAAACCTTAAATGTTATGGCGCCGAAATTAATCCCTCTGCTATTACAATGTCAAAAACAGTTGAATTCATAAATATGTCAACTGAAGATAGAGAAAAACTATGTAATGCAGCACTTCTTCTTCTAAAAAAATATATTAGAGAAAGTAATTATGATTTATTTAATATGGATCTTTATGAAGAAAAAAGTGCACCATTCGAAATTGCATTCAAAAAAATGTTAAACGAATCGCCAAACAGTCAAGTGATAAACATCCTTACTAATGCTCTAATTAGATTCAAAAGCTATAGAGGAAAAAAAGCTCTCGAGGATTACTATAAGGCTTTACATGAACATATTAAAATTATTAAAAATTTGCCGTACTCCGAAAATATATGTGAGGTTTTCCACACCGATGCAAGATCTATACCTTTAGCTAACGACAGTGTAGATTTAATCATAACATCTCCACCTTATATTAATGTTTTTAATTATCATCAAAACAACAGGGAGGCAATGGAGTTTGTTGGTTGGAATGTACTAGAAGTGGCTAAATCTGAAATGGGTTCAAATCGAAAACATAGACAGAATAGATTTTTAACAGTTATTCAATATAGCATGGATATCTTAGAAGCGCTAATTGAAATGAGAAGGCTTCTAACCCCATCAGGTAGGGTAATTATTGTGGTGGGAAGGGAATCAAAAATTAGAGGTGTTCCCTTAAAAAACGGTAGGCTAGTGGCTGCTTTAGCTTATGGAGGAGCTGGATTTAAAATCGAGAATATGCAAGAAAGAAAATTCACAAATAAATTTGGTGAGTTAATTTATGAGGATATTATACATCTCACACCCTCAAATACATCAGTTTTAGATGAGAGCTACGCAAAGAATATGGCCAATGAATTATTAAAAGAAGCGCTGATAATGGAAAAAGACGAAAATATCAGGATAGAAATCCTTAATGCAATAAACAAATCAGATAGTGTTAAAAAATCACCAATTTTCGAAATGGATTTTTAATTTCATATCTAAGGAGGAATTTAATGACAACCTATATATATCCTACCCCACATAAAGATAAATTAGTTGCCCTATTACTAAACGATAAATTACCAGTAGAAGATAAACCAAGAGTTGAAGAGGCAATTGTGGTTTATACAAATTGGATAAAAAACTTAAACATTATTACAAGTGCCGGTCTTCCTCCCCAACAGACTTTAAATAAAATGATTGAGCTTCTAAATGAATATAAATTCTATATAGATTTAAATTTGGTATTTGATAGCCCAAGAGATTTCCTTTATAGACAAAAAGGGCAATTAAAAATTGACAATACTATTATTGAAGAATTTTTACCCCGTTTAGCTCATCCGTCTGTTATTCCTGAAATAATCGATATGGATGTAACGGTTGGACCAAAAAAGTGTTTTTCTTCAGTTTACTTTGAATCTAGTCTTGATGCGCCAGCAATTGGAGGAGGACTAAGAGTAAGAAGCAAAGACCAAGACTTTGCAATAAGCAAAAAATTATTCTTAAAAGCGTCACACACACAAGATTATAAAGAGAGTTTGGAAACAGAAACATTCTTATCTTATGTGTCTGCTGAGTGTAAAACAAATCTTGATAAGACAATGTTTCAAGAAGGATGTGCTACAGCTCATGATACGAAGGTAGCTGTACCAGGTTCTAAATATTTCTTGCTATGTGAATGGTTAGATATGACACCATTAAGTACAGCTCCTACAGATATTGATGAAATTCTACTTCTCCGTAAAGCCAAAAGATTAAATTCTAATATAAGAAAAAAGTTTTCTTCTTATAGTGGGAGACAAGAAAAACGGGATTATTTCATCAATTATCTCAAATCACATCCATTTAGAGTAGAGGTTTTTGAAAGATTTATTGAACACATTAGAAAACTTATCCAAAATGAAGTTCCGGTTGAACATAATGTTATGGAATTAGGTTATTTTTAAAATAGATCTTATCTATTATTAGATGTTTATATATAAATAAGAACGTTAATACTTATTTTATACTGTCCGTTATTATTACTCATAAAAGAAGAAAGAAGGTGATCCCATGCCCACTAACAATAAACCCAATAGATTAATCGCTGAGAAGTCCCCATATTTACTCCAACACGCCCACAACCCTGTGGACTGGTTCCCGTGGGGGGATGAAGCCTTCGAAAAAGCAAAACGCGAAAACAAGCCGGTTCTGGTCAGCATCGGTTATTCGACTTGCCATTGGTGCCATGTTATGGCCCACGAAAGCTTTGAAGACGAAGAAATCGCGCGTCTTCTCAATGAACGGTTTGTAGCGATTAAAGTCGACCGGGAAGAGCGGCCTGATGTGGATTCTGTTTATATGAGAATCTGCCAGCTGATGACCGGGCAGGGCGGCTGGCCGCTGAATGTGTTTATCACGCCTGATCAAAAGCCGTTTTACGCGGGTACATATTTTCCAAAGACGAGCAAATTCAATCGTCCCGGTTTTGTTGATGTGCTTGAGCATCTGTCTGAGACGTTTGCGAACGACCGCGAGCATGTCGAGGATATTGCGGAGAACGCCGCTAAACATTTGCAGACCAAAACAGCTGCAAAATCAGGCGAAGGCCTTAGCGAGTCTGCGATTCACCGGACATTCCAGCAGCTTGCCAGCGGGTTTGATACGATCTACGGCGGTTTCGGGCAGGCACCGAAATTTCCGATGCCCCATATGCTGATGTATTTGCTTCGTTATCATCACAATACGGGGCAGGAGAACGCTTTATACAACGTGACGAAAACGCTGGACAGCATGGCGAATGGCGGCATTTACGATCATATCGGCTATGGGTTCGCCCGCTATTCGACCGATGACGAGTGGCTCGTTCCCCACTTTGAAAAAATGCTGTACGACAATGCGCTGCTGCTGACCGCTTATACAGAAGCCTATCAGGTCACGCAAAACAGCCGCTATAAAGAGATTTGTGAGCAGATCATTACGTTCATTCAGAGGGAAATGACTCATGAAGACGGAAGCTTTTTCTCTGCTTTAGACGCGGATACAGAAGGAGAAGAAGGAAAGTACTACGTGTGGTCAAAGGAAGAGATTCTGAAAACGCTCGGGGACGATCTCGAAACGCTGTATTGCCAAGTGTATGACATCACTGAAGAAGGAAACTTTGAAGGCAAAAATATTCCTAACCTCATTCACACAAAGTGGGAACAAATCAAAGAGGATGCCGGGTTAACCGAAAAAGAGCTCAGTCTCAAACTCGAAGACGCAAGACAGCAGCTCTTGAAGACACGCGAGGAAAGAACCTATCCGCATGTCGATGATAAAGTGCTGACCTCATGGAACGCGCTGATGATCGCGGGTCTTGCGAAAGCGGCAAAGGTATACCAGGAGCCGAAATATCTCAGCCTAGCGAAAGACGCCATCACATTTATTGAAAACAAATTAATCATCGACGGCCGTGTGATGGTCCGATATCGTGATGGCGAAGTGAAAAACAAAGGCTTTATCGACGATTACGCTTTTCTCCTATGGGCTTATCTGGATCTCTATGAAGCTTCGTTTGATCTATCTTATTTACAAAAAGCGAAGAAACTGGCAGACGATATGATCGGCTTATTTTGGGATGATGAGCATGGCGGATTCTACTTCACCGGACACGATGCAGAAGCCTTAATCGTACGGGAAAAAGAAGTGTACGACGGCGCCGTGCCTTCCGGAAACAGTGTGGCAGCTGTTCAGCTGCTGCGTCTCGGGCAAGTCACAGGCGACTTATCACTAATTGAAAAAGCAGAAACGATGTTTTCCGTGTTCAAGCCAGACATCGACGCGTATCCGAGCGGCCATGCTTTCTTTATGCAAAGTGTGTTAAGACATCTGATGCCTAAGAAAGAAATCGTTATTTTTGGCAGCGCAGACGATCCAGCCAGAAAACAAATCATAACAGAGCTCCAAAAAGCCTTTAAGCCTAACGACTCCATTCTGGTAGCAGAGCATCCTGATCAATGCAAAGACATTGCGCCATTCGCGGCAGACTACCGCATCATAGATGGCAAAACAACCGTGTATATTTGTGAAAACTTCGCCTGCCAGCAGCCGACAACAAATATTGAAGAAGCGATCCACACGTTAATAAGCAGCAGGGATTAAGACCCTTGCTGCTTACTTTTTGATTTCTTATGGTACCATAAAGCGATCCCCGCAAACACAAGATTGACCGCTATCGTAAAGAAAGCCTCCCACATCGGGTTCCCCCGCGTAACCGTAAAGAGAGAAGGAATTCCTCCATACACACTGTTTTTTTCTGTAATAAACATACACAAAAACATATTATTCGCGGCATGGGCGCCAAGTGATATTTCGATGCTTCCTGTTTTAATCGTGTAATAGGTCCACACAAAACCAAATGTTAAATACTCAATTCCTGCCCAGACAGCACCGTTGTTCATTTCTGGATTCGCAAAATGCAATACGCCAAACAATCCTCCGACAATCAGTGTCAAGATTAGAGGATTTTTCGTCAATCTCCCGAAAGCTTGAAGCAAAAATCCCCTGAAAAACAGTTCCTCAGCTGATGTCTGAATCGGAACCAAAATGAGGGCAGCCGCTAGCAGCCAGATAAATCGTGATGCATCAAAGGCTTGCATTGAATAATTGTCTGGATGAATCACAAAATCAATCAATTGTACGGCGATCATCAGCAAGAAATAAGCAATAAAACCAAAGGAAATTCTCCGCCAATTCATCTTTGAATTTGGTGTAATCACAGTTCGGAAAGGCCGCTTCAAAATAAAGCGCACAGCCAGCCAAACTCCCGGAATGGCGAATAAATAAATCACATGGGACAAATAAAGATCTACGAGGGGATCACTCAGCACAGCTTCATCCAAATCAAACGTAATATCGGGATTCACAATAACCGTAAACAGTATCGCGAAAAGATAAGCAATATTCCCGAATACATACAACCCTACCATCACCAAAAAGGCGAAAAAATATCTCCACAACGTATTGTTTCCTTCTAAAGGACGGATAAATGGATTCATTCGTTCTATGTCTCTTCCTTTCAATGAGAATATTACTATATATTTGCATAAATCCTTCTATGAATCTACTGTTTTGGAAATCTTTTAAGCGAAATGAAAAGATAAAGTGTGAATTTAGTTCTTCCATCTAGTGATTTGAACTCTGTTGCCAATGAACCAAGATACTTATAATAGTCCCAAGAGGGGAATTTTCAGTCTTTTCTTACTACTAAAAGGGGGTTTTTTATGAATACGATCTTCAAACAAAAGAATACACATCCTTTCTCAAACGCAGCGAATCGTTTAGACCGCCTTCCGATTTCACGCGTTCATTTCCAAGTGTTAACCGCTCTCGGCATTGTTTATTTCTTTGATCTCGCAGATTTATTTACCCTCAGCAATGTAGCGCCGGCACTGATCGAGCATTGGGGCATCCCGCTTTCAACTATTGCTAACGTAACGGCTGCTTCGTTTTTAGGCATGTTTTTAGGCGCTTCACTGGGCGGACGGCTGTCCGATCGAATCGGCCGCAAAAAAGCCTTAAATCTATTTGTCTTTGTTTTCTCAATCGCATCGCTATGCAATGCTGCGGCATGGGACATTCCATCTTTAATGACATTCCGTTTTCTCACCGGATTTGGCGTTGCAGCCGCCATGGTCATTACGAATAGCTATTTGGCGGAATTTTTCCCTTCAAGTGTTCGTGGAAAGTATATTTCTTTTTGTGCCATGATTGGATTGATCGGGGTTCCGATCACCAACATTGTGTCTGCCTTTGTCATTCCTCTTGGTTCATGGGGATGGAGGCTAGTATTTGTATGGGGTGCCGTCGGCCTTATTTATTTTTTCTTTATTCGACGGTTGGAAGAGTCGCCTCGCTGGCACGAAAATCGCGGGGAATATGCGAAAGCCGATGCGATCCTCAACCGAATTGAGGCACAGGTTGAAAAGGACAAAGGCCCGCTTCCGGCAGCATCCCAGCCTAAAGTAAGCGAAACTGTTAAGAAGCATGCAGGTTACGCAGGCTTATTGAAAGGCAGAAACCTCAAAATCACCATCATATTATCTGCTGTATGGATTTTTGAAACGTTTGGATTTTACGGATTTGCCTCATGGGTTCCAAGCCTGCTAAAAAGCAATGGCGTCACCATGGAAAATACATTGTGGTATAACGTATTGCATTCCGTCGGCGCTCCGCTTGGCGCACTGCTCGGCTCCATGATTTCTGAAAGATTTCAAAGAAAATGGATTTTAGCTGCGAGTGCGTTTCTGACGGCCATCGCCGGGCTCTTATATGGTATGACTTTTATTCCCATCATGATCATTGTATTTGGTTTTATCGTGAATATCACAGAACGGGTCTTTACCTCGAACTTATATGCCTATACATCTGAACCTTATCCGACTGAATACCGCTCGTCTGGCAGCGGTTTAGCCTATGGTCTTGGCCGTTTTTCAAACATTTTTGGCTCATTGCTTGTCGGATTTATTGCCGTTCAGCTCGGCTATATCAGCGTCTTCTTATTTATTGGGGGCTGCTGGCTCGCATGCTCCTTGCTGTTAATCTTCTTCGGTCCTAATACGAATGCGAAACAGATTTAAAAAAGTCAGTGCGGATCTGCCGCACTGATCTCATTACAATTGCTTCAAAATCCTCGCGGGGTTTCCGCCTACAACACTATTAGCGGGTACATCCTTAGTGACAACAGATCCAGACGCAATCACTGCGTTATCACCGATTGTCACTCCCGGGTTAATCACCGCCCGGCCTCCAATCCAAACTTGATCTCCAATTGTCACAGGCTTACCGAACTCCTTCCCGGATTTCCTTTCGATCGGATCAAGAGGATGACCGGCCGTGTAGATATGTACACCTGGCGCAATCAAACAATGACGGCCGATACGCACCTCACACACATCTAAAATGACACAGTCAAAATTAACAAATGTATGATCTCCGATATGAATGTGATAGCCATAATCACAGCGAAATGTCGGCAAAATCGTGACTTGATCCCCAACCGAACCGAGCAGCTCCTTCAAAATCTCCGTCCGCACTGCATCATCTTCCGGTGTTTCGTTATATTGTCTAATCAGCTGTCTCGCTTGCTTGCGTTCTAGTGATAGTTGCTGATCTTCCGAATTGTATAATTCTCCGGCTGCCATTTTTTCTTTTTCTGTCCTCAGCATTTAAGTCACTCCATGTCAGATTGTAATCTCGATCAAATTTCCTTCATCATCCTCAATCACACTTTCATAGTAGCCGTCTCCTGTTGTCCTCGGGCCGTTTACTACTGCGAAACCATCCGCCTTCAATCGATTAGTCAGTTCGTCAACTTTCTCCCGGCTCCCAACGGAAAAGGCAATATGTGCCCAGCCTATCATTGTTTGTGAGGGCGGATCGGTCACATTCCCTTTTTTCATAATTTCCAGCCTTGCTCCGGAATCAAACGTAATAAAATAAGACTTAAAATCTTTTTTCTCATTATGATACAAATCATTCGCTTCGCCATTAAAATACGTTTCATAAAAAGACTTCATTCGCTCTAAATCATTGACCCAGACCGCTGTATGTTCAATCTGCATTTCTTCCTCCTCCTTCGCCTTCAATGAAGTTATAAGGTATGAAATGCATTTCAGTTCAAGCTTTTTTCTTAAATTTATGCTGAATTTTGATATCAGCGGGTTCATGCAAAAATAGAGAAAATGCTGCGATGCCGAGCTGCTCAAGGTTCAAATCAAGCGACGGAAAACCAAGAACACGGCTGATAGAAGTATTCCCCTCGCCTATGATTTCAACATCCCAATTATTCTTTTCGGAAAATAGATGAATTCCAGCTGCCACTTCATCACTATTTGCATAAATAGCAGTCGGAACCCGCCCGCTCATATAAAAATGTTCGGCTGCCAGCTCACCATCATTCATATCGTTGCATCCGGACAGCATATGGCGGTCTTCCAACCTTCCGCAGACAGCTTTATAGGCCGCAGCTTTATCAGCCGTGCTCGGGCTCCTATCAGCTTCTCTGACACACGTAAAAGCAATATTCTCATGCCCGCGGCTCTTTAAATAGCGAAAGCTCTCTGCATAAGCAGCTTTTCTGTCATTAAAAGCACAAGGGACATCAATGTCTCCGGTATCCTCACAAGCGATGATCGGCCCATATTCCTGATAAGCTAAAATGCTGTCCCAATGATTGGCGCGTGAAGTAATGATGAGACCGTCTATTTTCTTCGTTCTTAACAGCTCTAAATATTTGATTTCAATATCGGGGTTATAATTGGTGGGGAGAAGGGTCGTTGCATACTCATGCTGAAAAGCCGCCTTGGTGATTCCGTTAACGATTTTATCAAAGCAGGGATGATCGCTATAAGGCAGAATCACACCGACTGTATGGGTTTTCCCGCGAATGAGATCGATTGCGGTTCGATTTGGTGTATAATCCAATTCCTTCATGACTTGATGAACAAGCTTTCTCTTTTCTTCAGATACATACGGATGATGATTCAATACACGCGAGACAGTCGAAACAGATACATTTGCCAGTCTTGCGATCTCTTTTATATTTGCCATATCTTTCTCCTTTTCATATAAAAAAAGCAGTAAGTGTAAAATCCTTACTGCTATCTCATCATATATTGATGATAAGTTCAACAGGACAATGGTCGGAACCCATGACGTCCGCTGATATGCTGGCATCTTCAATCTGTTCCTTAAGGCTTTCAGAAACAACAAAATAATCAATCCGCCATCCGATATTTCTGTCCCGGGCGCCGGCACGATACGACCACCAGGAATAAGCGCCTTCAAGATCAGGATAAACATGACGGAAAGAGTCAACAAAGCCAGCTTCTAAGAAACGAGTGAATGCCCCTCTTTCTTGATCTGAAAATCCAGCGTTATTCCGGTTCGCCTTTGGATTTTTCAAATCAATCTCCTGATGAGCTACATTCAAATCACCGCATAAAATCACTGGTTTTTTCTGATCCAATTCAAGAATATAAGACAATAAAGCCTCTTCCCATTGCATGCGGTAATCAATCCGCTCTAATCCCCTTCTGGAATTGGGCGTGTAAACAGTCATCACAAACACGTTTTCAAATTCCAGCGTAATCACTCTGCCTTCTTGGTCATGCTCTTCTACTCCGATACCGTAGATGACCTGCAGCGGTTCTTGCTTAGAAAAAACAGCTGTGCCGGAATATCCTTTTTTCAATGCATAATTCCAGTACACATGATAGCCTTCAGGCTGGAGATCAACCTGGCCGTCCTGTATCTTCGTTTCCTGAAGACATATAATATCTGCATCCTCTTCTTTCAAATAAGAGAGGAAATCCATTTTTCTCATCACAGCCCGCAGGCCGTTTACATTCCATGAAATCAACTTCATGTTTCATCCTCCCCCCTATAAAAAAGAGCAAGAACCCGAAGGTCCTTGCTCTTTACGCATCAGCTTACTCACCGCTTACGTATGGAAGTAAAGCCATTTGACGTGCGCGTTTGATCGCTGCAGTCAATTTACGTTGGTATTTAGCGTTTGTTCCAGTTACACGACGTGGTAAAATTTTACCGCGCTCAGAAACAAACTTTTTAAGAAGATCTACATCTTTGTAGTCGATGTGCGTGATACCGTTAGAAGTGAAATAACACACTTTACGGCGTTTCGCACGACCGCCTCTGCGTCCTCCTGCCATTGTCATTTCCCTCCTTTCTTTTTCATTTTAGGCGATAATCACATTAGAATGGAAGATCATCATCCGAGATGTCAATCGGTTTGCCGTCGTTGGCAAATGGGTCATCGTTAAAGCTGTTCCCCTGATTGCGTCTCTGGTTGTTTTGATTTCCCCCAAATGGATTATCATTTTGGCCTCCGCCAAAGTACTGGCCTCCGCCGCTGTTTCCTTCGTTGTATCCACCTGAACCAGAACCGCCGCCGTTTTTCGGCTCAAGAAATTGAACACTTTCAGCTTGGACCTCTGTCACGAAGACACGCTGTCCTTGCTGGTTTTCATAGTTTCTTGTTTGTAAACGGCCATCTACGCCTGCAAGGCTTCCTTTTTTCAAGAAGTTTGCAACGTTTTCGGCTTGTCTTCTCCAAGTGACACAATTAATGAAATCGGCCTCACGTTCTCCGGACTGGTTCGTAAATGTACGATTCACAGCAAGAGTAAACGTAGCAACAGCCGCACCGTTTGGCGTATAACGAAGCTCTGGGTCTTTTGTCAGTCTTCCGACTAATACAACTCGGTTAAGCATAAGAAAGACCACCTTTTACCATTATATATTTCAAAATTGCTTATTCTTCTTCTTTAACAACAATGTGGCGAATGATATCGTCACTGATCTTAGCTAGACGGTCAAATTCTTGAACTGCCGCAGCGTCAGATTGAACGTTTACGATTTGGTAGAAACCGTCGCGGAAATCGTTGATTTCGTAAGCAAGACGACGTTTACCCCAATCCTTTGTTCCAGTGATCTCCGCACCGTTAGAAGTCAGAACGTTGTTGAAACGCTCGATAACTGCTTTTTTAGACTCATCGTCAATGTTTGGGCGGATAATGTACATAACTTCGTACTTTCTCATCTGTTTGCACCTCCTTTTGGACTAAGCGGCCCATAATGGGCAAGGAGCAATAATTCTATTACTCACAATTTTATATTATACCAAAGCTCTTGTCCCTTTACAACTGCATCCTATACATTAAATCGGAAATGAATAACATCTCCGTCTTTAACCACATACTCTTTTCCTTCAAGACGGACTTTTCCTGCCTCTTTAGCTCCTGCCATGCCGCCGCCCGCAAGAAGATCCTCATAAGCAACTGTCTCAGCACGAATGAAACCCCGCTCAAAGTCACTATGAATAATTCCTGCACACTCAGGGGCTTTCATGCCTTTTTTGAATGTCCAAGCTCTGACTTCCTGTTCTCCGGCTGTGAAATATGTTGCGAGGCCGAGAAGAGAGTAAGACGCTTTGATCAGCTGATCAAGACCTGATTCTTGAATGCCCAGCTCTTCCAAGAACATTTGCTTTTCTTCGCCTTCAAGCTCAGCAATTTCAGATTCGATTTTTGCACAAACAACGATAACTTCTGCGTTTTCGCCGGCAGCGTACTCGCGAATCTTCGCTACATTTTCATTGCCAGATGGATCAGCAACTTCATCTTCACTTACGTTGGCCACGTACAAAATAGGCTTCGAAGTCAGTAAATGGAGCTGCTTCACAAGCTTTTGCTGCTCTTCAGTGAATTCTACAGATCGAGCAGGCTTTTCACTCTCAAACGCTTCTTTCAGTTTAGATAAAATCTCAAACTCAAATACAGCGTCTTTATCTTTTTGCTTCGCAAGCTTGCTGACGCGTGTAATCCGCTTTTCAACCGTTTCCATATCAGCGAGGATCAGCTCAAGGTTGATCGTTTCAATGTCATCAATCGGATCAACCTTTCCGGAAACGTGTGTAATGTTGTCATCGGAAAAAGCACGGACAACGTGGCAAATCGCGTCAACTTGGCGAATATGAGATAGGAACTTGTTGCCGAGTCCTTCTCCTTTAGATGCGCCTTTTACAATCCCTGCAATATCAGTGAATTCAAAAGCAGTCGGCACAGTCTTCTTCGGGTTGACCAGCTCAGTCAGCTTTTGCAGACGATCATCCGGCACCTCTACAATTCCCACGTTCGGATCAATTGTACAGAACGGGTAGTTGGCTGATTCGGCACCGGCCTGTGTAATTGCGTTAAATAGTGTTGATTTTCCGACGTTCGGCAAACCAACAATTCCAGCTGTTAAAGCCATTCTTTCATCTCCTCTATATAAAACCGTCATTGTATGAACGTATTTTGAACCTAGAGCAATTATAAGGAGGTTCCCTGGAAAAGACAAGCTGACAAAAAAGCATTTTCAGCCTGCCAACCCCTTTGATTATGCTTTTTTCAAGCCTACTAAACAGTCAAAAAGCGTACTTCCCATTCCATTATCAGAATTTGTATCATTTGTCATTGCATTGACTGACCCTCCAAAAGCCGCCCACATGCCTTCATCTATATTAATCGTCTTCGCATGAGCCTGCTTCATCACTTTCACCTTGCCCTTCAAGCGTCCGCGGTCATTAAAGATGACAACTTCGTCTCCATCCTGAAGATTCTGCTCAGCCGCTATATCTGGAGAAATATCGACCTGAACGTGCTGAAGCTTTTCAATAAACGGCACATGCTGTGAATGGTTGGAACGCTGCGGATGAATGGATAACAGCGTATAAGGGTACTTTTCAGCTAACTCCTCATTATGGAAAACAGATTCTTCGGGCACATTTAATTGAAGCGAGCCGCTAAATCCTTTTTGCTCAGCTAGCGACGAAGTAAATTCAAATTTTCCACTCGGCGTCAAAAACTGATAATCATCCCACGGCACCTGTTTTACTGGAAGAGGGAGGTGGCCTTTTTCTTTTAAACGCTCAAGTGTCACATCCTCTGCTTCCAATGAGGAAAGCCCCATCTCTAAAAATTCTTGAGTGCTGTATTCAAACAGCTCGCCAAACCCAAGACGTTTTGCAAGCTCTGACCAGATCCAGCTGTCCGATTTCGCTTCACCCTGTGGCTCCACAAGCTTCTTCCCGTACTGAACATAATGATGATACATACTGGAATAGTAGATATCTTCTTCTTCAAAAACAGTGGCAGTCGGCAAAACATAATCACACAGCTTTGCGGTATCCGTCATAATGGAATCAATCGCGACCGTCATTGGAACCTTTTCAAAAGCTTGTCTCACCTTATTTGTATTCGGCACCTGAGTCAGCGGATTTCCGCACGTCACAATAATCATCTCAATCGCAGGATCAGCAGCGGTCAACACTTCTTCAGCCTGCGTCATCATTGAAAAAGAACGGAATGTTGTTTTTAATTCCGGCAGCGTCAGCTTTGTTTTTGCAAAGCTCTCACCAATCTGGACATTTCCGAAATTCGCGCCGCCGCCCTTAATTCCGACATTTCCGCTTGCCGCAACAAGTGCATCAATCCAACGAATCGTTCCCCCACCGTTTTTATATCGCTGCATGCCAAGCCCCATAAAAGTAGACACCGGACCATCAGCATACAAACCGGCCAAATACTCCAGCTCCTCCATAGAAGTTTCTGTTTTCACAATAAACTCTTCCAGAGAAACGGTCTTCAAAAGCTCTTTCACATCGTCAAAACCGACAGAATGCTCAGAAATAAACGTTTCATCCGTTCTTCCCGTCTCAATCAGAACCTTCAAAGCGGCTGCCGCAAGCCAGCCGTCCATTCCAGGCTTTACAGAGATATAGCGATCGGCAAGCTTAGCAGTCGGATTGAAGATCGGATCAATCACCGTAATCGTGGCGCCCTTCTTTTTCACCTGCTGCAAGTGATGGTATAAGTGCATATTTGTTCTTGATACATTTCTTCCCCACACAACAACATGCTTGCTGTTGTAAATATCAAGCGGGCCGTGCCCGTACGAACGGCCAAAATCCCAGCTTTGCGCCTCGATGCCGGAGCCCCAGCATATGCTTCCGACGATTTCAGTCACGCCGCCATATCCATTAAAAAAACGCTGATCAAGCGCTTTTAACAGACCGTTATTCGCATAATCATGGCTGTGCAAAACAGCAGTCGTCTCCGACGTTTCCTTGATTTCCCGAAGTTTGTCGGCAATTTCATCAAGTGCCTGCTCCCAAGAAATCCGCACAAACTCGCCATTTTGTTTTTTCATTGGATAGCGAAGCCGATCAGGCGAGTTTGTTTTTGTCTCAAGCATTCTGCCGCGGCCGCAGATTTTGCCTTCCGTAATCGGATGGTTGGGATCTCCGTCCACTTTTGTTACCTTTCCATCATCAACAGTCACCAAAAAGCCGCAGCTGTCCCAACAATTCAGCGGACATGCCGACTGATGCACTTTGCTCATCGCCGTCTACTCCTTACCTTCTATATGAAAAAGCATGAGTGTCGGCCTATTTATGAAGTAGGCTCCTCATGCTTGACTAGTACTTTTTTTAGTTTTCTTTCAAATTCTCTTCTCGGAATCATAACACTGTGAGAGCATCCCTCACACTTAATTCGAATATCCATTCCCATGCGTATAATTTTCCAGCTGTTCGCTCCGCATGGATGCGGTTTTTTCATTTCTACGATATCATTCAGGCCAAAGTCTTTATCCGCCAAGACCCTTCACCTCTTTTCCTAAACTGCTGTATCTATTGTACAAAAAAACTGATCATAAGAGCAATCAAGATACCCGAAAAGAAATCTATCCTCTTATTTCCATTTACTCAAAATAGGATATAAGAGCAGACAAACTAACAAATACAAATTGAGCATCCCATATATCGGATACAAGAACGCGATCAAATCAGAAAATCCGAAAGAAGTAAAAGGTACCATTAACACTAACAAAATCAACACAATCATCCATCTAGGCATATGAATAAACGCCATCAACCGGCTGGACAGCCCCAGCAAACCAGCTACCGTCGTCGTGTAAATCGCCAGGCACAGCACCGCCGTCATACATAAAAAAAGGAAATAAGGCGCACCCTCCAGAACGGCAAACAGCGGTATTTCAAACTGAGAAAGGGAGCCCGCCAGCTCCACCAACGTTTCATTATAAACAAATGAGATCACGCCAAAAATAAGACCGCTTGCCACACTTGCGATTTTTGCTTCTCCGAGCCCTTTCATCTCTTTCCCAACAGAGGATAAAATCGCAACAACTGAAAGGATGTTTAAAGAGGTAAACGTAATGCTCGCAGGCCAGTTATACTGCTGGGACAAATCAATCGTCCACGTATGGTGATGTGTGCTCTGAAAGGAGATCAGCGCATATAAAAGCCCCGCTACTAACACAGGAATCAAAATACTATTTATAGATAATATTCCTTTCACATCCCACAAAAACAAACACACTGTCACGATGCAAATCAGCGCGATTCCCCACCAGAAAGGAAGCTTGTACATTTGCAGGGTCACACCGCCTCCGGCAATCATCACCATAGTCGTCGAAAACAAATAAAAAATGATGAGGACATCATAAATTTTCGCCAGCCATGGCCCCATTAAATGCTCCAGAACCGGCAGAAAATGAGTGGATTGAACCTTAAAACTGATTTTCATCACAATATAAGACGAGAAAATGAACATAATTGTAAACAGCACAATAGCAAGTCCGCTTTCCGCCCCAAAAAACTGCCATATCTCCTGACCGCTCGCATATCCGGCCCCGATCAGGCTCCCTAATATGAGCAGCATCCACTTCATTCCGGCTCTCCACAACACAATCACCTCATAGACAAAGTTCAGCTTGTTCCCGTTATTGTTACTATATAAATAAAAGAGAGCAAACATGCCATATTTTCATAGACATTTAAACACAAGATGAAATTATCATACGAAATACACATAAAAAAAGACTGCTAATGCGGCAGTCTAAAAAGAGATATTTATTTGTTTGTCCGCGGAATGAAGAAGTGAACTTCACTCTTCACTTTTTTCTAATCCTTCCTATCTATTCAAGTGTTTTATAAGCAGACCATAGCTTGATCATGATCGAGGCAATGGGGGACAATACTTGTAATTCACCCACTAACCATTCATATCATGCCCTCTACTTTTTTTAAAATCTCCGGTGCCATACACAAAGCATAAAAAATCATACTGCTGGATATACTGTAAACAACCTTACATAACTACACACACCATAGCAATTCCGTTACCTACTATAACAAGGAAGTGAAACCCATGAATCGAAAAGGCGGGCTTTTTTCCTCTCAGGAACGAGTAAAGCAATATGTTTCACATACAGATGCTGCAGCGGCAAAACAAATCCAAACCATCCTTTCTTCATCCTTACGTAAAGCTGCCGGCAAACCAATTGTCGTGGTTTGTATCGGAACAGACCGTTCAACCGGTGACTCATTAGGCCCGCTCGTAGGAATGAAACTCAAACAGATGCAGCTCACCAGATTCCATGTCTACGGAACCTTATCTGACCCCGTCCATGCTGTGAACATGAAGGATAAAATCAATGACATTCATAAATTACATAAAAACCCATTTGTTATAGCAGTCGATGCATGCTTAGGCCGCGTTAAGAGTGTGGGTTCATTTCAAATCGGGGACGGGCCATTAAAGCCCGGAGCCGGTGTACAAAAAGACCTTCCTGAAGTGGGAGATCTTCATATTAACGGAATCGTGAATGTGAGCGGTTTCATGGAATATTTTGTATTGCAAAACACTAGACTCAACTTGGTCATGAATATGGCAAATGTTCTAGCGGAAGGTTTGAGTTTAACAGATCGGACAGAGTGGAGGCAAGAACGCATTAACCCGCTGCAAAGGCTCACTGGGCGCATATAAAACAAAAACCATCTTCGTTTGAAAGATGGTTTTTTCATTTATGATTCTCGTTCAGACAAAAGCTCTAAAATCCGATCAAGGTCTTCATTAGAGAAAAATTCAATTTCGATTTTGCCTTTTTTCTTCTGTCTTTTAATATTAACTGTTGTTCCAAAATAATTTTGGAGATAGGATTCCCGTTCTTTAAGAACTGCATCTTTCACAGGTTCTTTTTTCTTTGTTTCACGTGGAACATTCTGATTTAACTGCTGAATCAGCTGCTCAAGCTGGCGAACATTAAGCTGCTCCGCAATCACTTTTTGTACAAGCGGTTCAAGCTTGTTTTTGTTTTTTAAGCCAAGAAGCGTGCGTCCATGTCCCATAGAAAGCGTACCTTCGGCAATAAGCTGCTGAATATTTTCTGGCAGTGTCAGCAGTCTTAAATGATTCGCAATATGCGGTCTGCTTTTCCCAAGACGTTTGGCAAGCTGTTCTTGCGTGAGATCTAAGTGTTTCAGCAAGGAGTCATATGCCTGAGCCTCTTCAAGCGGAGATAAATCTTCACGCTGAAGGTTTTCTAATAAAGCAATTTCCCTCATTAACGCCTCTGATAATTCACGGACTATGGCCGGAACTGTATCTAAACCTGCCAGCTTTGCCGCTCGAAAACGCCGTTCACCCGCAACAATATCATAGCCTTTTAAAGATTTTCTGACGATAAGCGGCTGAAGAATGCCATGCTGCAGCACAGATTCTTTTAGTTCAGCTAATGCCTCGTCATCAAAGTGTTTTCTTGGCTGATAAGGATTAGGGCGTAAATCGGTAATTTTAATTTCTTCAACTGTCTCTTCAGACAAATCCACCTGATTAAATAACGCATTAATCCCTTTTCCAAGGCCTTTAGCCATTCGCAGCCACTTCCTTTGCTAAATCTAAATATACTTCCGCACCTCTTGACCGCGGATCGTATAAAATGATGGGTTTTCCGTGACTCGGTGCCTCACTCAGACGGACATTACGCGGAATAACTGTCTTATATACTTTATCCCTAAAATACTTTTTAACCTCTTCAATCACTTGAATGCCAAGGTTTGTCCGTGCATCAAGCATTGTCAGCAATACACCTTCAATCATTAAATCAGTATTCAAATGCTTTTGCACAAGACGTACTGTATTTAATAATTGGCTGAGACCCTCCAAGGCATAATATTCGCACTGTACAGGAATCACAACGGAATCCGAGGCAGTAAGGGCATTAATCGTCAGCAAGCCCAATGACGGCGGACAATCAATGATAATATAATCATAATTTTGCTTTACTGCTTCAAGCGCTCTCTTCAATCTCACTTCTCTTGATATTGTAGGAACCAGCTCGATCTCAGCCCCAGCAAGCTGAATCGTCGCAGGAATCACATCCAAGTTCTCTACTGTCGTTGCTTTAATAATATCTATTACATCTGCATCATCTACTAAAATATCGTACACACACTGCTCTACATCGGCTTTTTCAATCCCTAATCCGCTTGTCGCATTTCCCTGCGGATCAATATCTACCAGCAGAACCCTTTTCCCTATGTAAGCCAAACATGCCCCAAGGTTGACAGACGTCGTTGTTTTGCCGACCCCGCCTTTTTGGTTCGTAATTGCTATGATTTTTCCCACGATGTCACCTACTTTCACATGAACATGTACTATCTTGCTTCTATTCTATCAAAAAAAGATTAAAGCGTTTCATTTTTTTCATCATTTTGTTCCGAATCAGAAGGGAAATAATTGAAAATTCAAGCACGCTTTATGCTTTCTCTTATAAATTCTGCAATTTCTATGTTTTTTTGACTTAAAAAAGGAATTTCTTAAAGAAAAAAAGAAGAAGTCACAGTACAGAACGTGGAAACAGGATGGTGAGAAAATGGTTTATCAAACGAAGAGAGACGTACCCGTTACGCTGATGATTGTGTTTCTCATATTACTGATACAAGCAGATGCCATTGTTCCTTTTGTGCTGGGAAATATGAGAGTTTCCGGCTGGATCATTTTTATTCTACTGACTCTTTTAAATGGACTCATCATTTGGAGCTTTATTGACCTAAAATATGTATTGAAGGAGCACCATCTGATCATTAAAGCCGGATTGATCAAACATCAAATTCCTTATGAAAACATCGATAAAGTCGTTCAAAAAAAGAAACTGTGGTCCGGTTTTCGTCTGATCGGCTCTCGCCATGCCATCACAATATATTATCAGGGGGGATGGGGACATGCAGTAATTTCACCGCAAAAATCTGAAGAGTTTATCCACAAGCTCAAAGAAAAGAATTCTAATATAATAATTTTCACTAAAAGTAAGTGATTACCTTTTATTGAAAATATAAAAAGCTCTCCTGCTTTTCAGGAGAGCTTCTATTTTGGTATGCGAATCGTTAATTGAATATATTCTTCAAATTCTTCTTCTTCCGTATTCAATTTTACACCGCTGTCTTCCACCATTGATAGTGACTGGCGAATCGTGTTCATCGCAATTCTTGTATCTCTGCTGAATGCTTTGCGTCTCGGCTTTGGCTTTCTCTGGCCTTGCTCCAGCATTTTCACCACGCGGTCTTCCGTCTGCTTTACATTTAAACTTTTCTCAATAATCTCTGTGAGCAGTGTGACTTGGAGCTCAGGCTGTTTCAGCGGAATCAGTGCTCTGGCATGGCGCTCGGTGATTTTCTTCTCCATAATCGCCTCTTGGACCGGCTGAGGCAGCTTTAATAACCGAAGCTTATTCGCGATTGTAGACTGCCCTTTTCCTAAGCGCTGTGCGAGTGCCTCCTGTGTTAAATCATGCAGCTCAAGCAGCCTAGCATAAGCATGCGCTTCCTCAATAGAAGACAGTTCTTCCCGCTGCAAGTTTTCGATTAACGCCACAGAAGCGGTTTCCGTGTCGGAAAAATCCTTAATAATTGCCGGAATCTTTTCCCACTCAAGCGATTGCACCGCTCTCCAGCGTCTTTCACCTGCAATGAGTTCGTATTGGCCTTCTTCTTCTGTATGCCTAACAACAATCGGCTGAATAATGCCGTGTGTATGAATGGTCATTGCTAACTCTTTGATTTTTTCATCTGAGAAAATGGTGCGTGGCTGAAAACGGTTGGGAACGATAGCATTTACCGGTATTTCCAGAATCTCTTCTTTGTTTGTATCATGTTCAGCAATCTCCGGCTCCTGTTCCTTCTCACCAAGCCCGAAGAAACGAGAGAATGAATGCTTCATGTACCTACACCACCTTTAAAAACTGCCATTTTTATAATTCTATTTTCTCATGGTTTTTCCTGCTGTACATCCATCAATTTTGATGAAAATATGATGGTATTGTCATATCAGGCTGTCTAAATTATCCTTCAATTGGCGATTTATTAGGAGTTCCCGGTTTTCTTGGATACTTCTTAGGTGTATTTTTCATTTTGCGTATCACCATAATATTACGATCGCTTTCTTCAATAGGCAGCTTAAAAGAATGGATATTCTCAAGTTCTCCTCCAAGCGTCGTGATTGCTTTTTTGCCTGCATTCAGTTCTTCTTCAGCTGATGCGGCTTTTAAAGCAACAAATAAACCGTTTTTCTTCACCAGAGGCAAGCAAAGCTCACTCAAAACAGATAATCTCGCAACTGCTCGCGCCGTCACAATATCATAGCTTTCACGCACGTCTTTCCGTTGCCCGAACGTTTCAGCTCTGTCATGGCAGAATGTTGTATTCTCCAATTGCAAACCCTCAGATAACTTTTCTAAAAACGTGATCCGTTTATTCAGTGAATCCACGATTGTGACATTGAGGTGCGGAAAGCATATTTTTATCGGCAGACTTGGAAAACCCGCTCCCGCTCCAACATCACAAATCGTGTTCACCTGATTGAAGTCGACATAAAAAGCAGCTGTAATGGAATCATAAAAATGCTTTAAATACACTTCTTTTTTCTCTGTTATTGAAGTCAGATTGATTTTTTCGTTCCATTCAACCAGCATGTCGTAATACAGCTCAAATTGCTCCAGCTGACGGGGAGAAAGGGAGATCCCTTTTTCCGCCAAACCAGAAGTGAATTCTTCAATATTCATGCCGTCATCCTTTCTATTCGGCTATCTTCGCAATGCGTCCCTGCTCTAAATACACCAATAGAATTGAAATGTCCGCCGGGTTTACACCGGAAATGCGGGAAGCTTGGGCAACAGACAAAGGCCGTACATTTTTCAGTTTTTGACGCGCCTCGGTCGCAATCCCCTTAATTGCGTCATAATCAATTCGATCTGGAATTTTTTTATTTTCCATCTTCTTCAGTTTTTCCACTTGTTGAAGAGATTTTTCAATATATCCTTCATATTTCACTTGGATTTCTACTTGTTCTGCCACGTCTTGAGGAACCGGCACTTCTGGCGGCGCCAGTTTTGTGACTGTTTCATAGTTCATTTCAGGACGCTTCATCAAGTCTGTGCCGCGAACTCCGTCTTTCAATTCGCTTCCGCCAAGAGAACGGATATATTCTTGATTTTCCGGAGACGGCTTGATAATTACAGAATGAAGACGTTTTTTCTCCGCTTCGATCGCCGCTTTTTTCTTCTCAAAAGCCGCATAGCGCTCATCAGAAATCAATCCAATGCGGTGTCCGATTTCTGTCAGACGCAAATCAGCATTGTCGTGGCGAAGCAGCAATCTGTATTCAGCACGTGATGTCAAAAGACGATATGGCTCATTGGTTCCTTTTGTCACAAGGTCATCAATCAGAACACCAATGTAAGCGTCAGAACGGCTTAAAATCACTTCTTCTTTTCCAAGCGCTTTTCGTCCTGCATTGATTCCTGCCATAATGCCTTGTCCCGCAGCTTCTTCATAACCGGATGTTCCGTTAATTTGGCCTGCAGTGTAAAGGTTTGTGATTTTTTTTGTTTCAAGTGTCGGCCAGAGCTGTGTCGGTACGATTGCATCATACTCGATCGCATAGCCGGCTCTCATCATTTGTACGTTTTCAAGTCCAGGAATCGTTGCAAGCATTCTTTGCTGTACGTCTTCTGGAAGACTTGTAGATAAACCTTGGACATAGACTTCCTGTGTATTTCTGCCTTCCGGCTCAAGGAAGATTTGGTGACGCGGTTTATCATTAAAACGGACAACTTTATCTTCAATGGATGGGCAGTATCTTGGGCCCGTACCTTTGATCATACCGGAATACATCGGTGAACGGTGCAGGTTGCTGTCAATAATCTCATGTGTCTCAGGGCTTGTATATGTCAGCCAGCAAGGGAGCTGATCTGTGATATATTCCACTGTTTCATATGAGAAAGCGCGAGGGACATCGTCACCAGGCTGAATTTCCGTTTTGCTGTAATCAATCGTGTCGCTTTTAACGCGAGGCGGCGTACCTGTTTTAAAACGAACAAGGTCAAAACCAAGTTCCTCCAAATGCTCAGAAAGCTTAATAGAAGGCTGCTGGTTATTCGGGCCGCTTGAGTAAGACAGATCGCCAAGAATGATACGTCCTCTTAAATATGTCCCTGTCGTCATGACAACTGCTTTCGCACGATAATGTGCGCCGGTTTGTGTAATAACGCCTCGGCATTCGCCGTCTTCAACGATCAGCCGCTCCACAATTCCTTGCAGCAATGTTAAGTTTGGTTCTTTTTCAAGCGTATTTTTCATTTCGTGCTGATATTGGAATTTGTCTGCTTGCGCACGCAATGCACGAACCGCAGGACCTTTTCCTGTATTCAGCATTCTCATTTGAATATGCGTTTTATCGATGTTTCTTCCCATTTCTCCGCCGAGCGCGTCAATTTCACGGACGACAATCCCTTTTGCGGGGCCGCCGACAGACGGATTACATGGCATAAATGCAACCATATCTAGGTTGATGGTCAAGACAAGCGTTTTGGCGCCTTGGCGTGCAGATGCGAGGGCAGCCTCAACACCGGCATGCCCGGCGCCAATCACAATCACATCGTATTGGCCTGCTTCATACCCCATGATTCTAGTTCCTCCTTTTATTATTTTCCTAAACAGAATTGTGAAAAGAGCTGATCAATTAAGCTTTCGTGGACAGAATCTCCAATGATTTCCCCTAAAAGCTCCCAGCATCTTGTAAGGTCAATTTGCACCATGTCGATCGGGACATCCTGTTCGATGCCGCTAAGCGCATCTTCAATGGCGCGTTTTGCTTGCTGTAAAATAGAGATGTGACGCGTGTTGCTGACATAAGTCAGATCCCCGCTTTCAATGGCACCCGTGTAGAACAGCGATTGAATCGCTTCTTCCAGATCATTGATGCCTTCCTCTTTTAAAAGAGATGTCGTAACAACTGGACGTCCATTGGCAAGCTCACGGACACGTTCAGTGTCAATCTTCGCCTCAAGGTCAGTCTTATTCAAAATCACGATAACATCCATGCCCTCAACGGCTTCAAAAAGCTTCACGTCTTCTTCAGAAAGCTCTTCACTATAATTAAGCACAAGTAAAATCAGGTCCGCTTCCTTTAGAACCTGGCGAGAACGTTCAACACCGATTCGCTCAACAATATCCTCGGTTTCACGAATACCTGCTGTATCAACCAGACGAAGCGGGACACCCCTTACATTTACGTATTCCTCAATTACATCCCGTGTCGTTCCGGGAATATCGGTTACAATGGCTTTTGCCTCATGAACGAGGCTGTTCAGAAGAGATGATTTTCCTACGTTTGGCCGGCCAATAATGACGGTAGAAAGACCTTCACGTAAGATTTTTCCTTGCTCAGAAGTCCTCAGCAGCGCCTCAATTTCCTTTTTCACGGCGGTTGCCTTTTCAACTAAAATCTGATGCGTCATTTCCTCTACATCATCATACTCCGGATAATCGATATTCACCTCAACATGGGCCAGTGTTTCTAAAATCTCACTGCGCAAACGGCGCACCAAAGCAGAAAGACGCCCTTCCATTTGATTCATAGCAACGTTCATTGCCCGGTCCGTTTTTGCTCTGATTAAGTCCATAACTGCTTCCGCCTGTGAAAGATCGATTCGACCGTTTAAAAACGCACGTTTCGTAAATTCACCAGGCTCTGCCAGTCTCGCTCCCTCTCTCAATGCAAGCTGAAGCACTTGGTTCACAGTCACAATTCCCCCGTGACAGTTAATCTCAATGACATCTTCTCGTGTAAAAGTTCTCGGCGCTTTTAACACTGATACCATTACTTCCTCAACGACACGATCCGAAGGTCTGTCTACGATATGACCATAATGAATCGTATGTGATTCGACCGAGCTGAGTGTTTTCCCCTTCGGTCCCTTATAAATTTTATCTGCGATTTGAATGGCTTCTGGTCCGCTCAACCGTACAATCGCAATCGCGCCTTCTCCCATCGGTGTGGAAATTGCCGCAATTGTATCCATGTTGTTCACCTCTCTTTACTTATACTTCATCTATATAAAAAAATTTTTATTATGCCAAAACTAAAAGATAACATAGTTTGGTTCGAAGTGGAAGATTTGTTATCCACAGAAATAGAAATTCGTCCCTTATTACTTTAACTTATCCACATGTGAATAACAATTAATTTTATTTCCTGAACTTCCTTTTTATCAACAGGATACACCTAAAAAGAAAAAACTTAAACGGCAAAACCTTGATATTACTAGGAAAAGTAGATTTTTCGGATACAAAAAAACCGAAATCCAATTTTTATCGGACTTCGGTTTTATGCTATCTTTTATGGGAAATAACGAGATGACGATTTTCGCCTTCACCCATTGAATATGTTTTGATCTGGTGGTTTGCATATCCAGAAAGAGTATCGTGAATGATTTTTCTTTCACTGGATGGCATAGGTTCGAGCTGAACTGCTTTTTTCGTTTTCAAAACCTGGTCTGCAAGCTTGATGGCCAGCTGGCTCAGGGTTTCTTTTCTTTTCAAACGATAGTTTTCTGCATCCACCGTCACATTTTTATATTGGCCTGGATAACGGTTAAGGGCAAGCTGTGTCAAAGTTTCAAGGGCGTTTAAGGTTTGTCCTCTTTTCCCAATTAACAAAGCTGCCTTTTCACCTGTTATATGATATCTCACTGTCTTTTTGCTTTCTTGAACAGTCACATCAGACTTCCCGGCAATGGCTTCGGCGATCGTTTGAAGATATAACTTCGCTTGCTGAATCGGATCAATCTTTTCAACCAGCTTTACGATCGCAGGCTTTTTACCGAAAATACCGAGAAATCCTTTGTTTCCCTCTTCAATAACAGTAATTTCTACCTTATCCTTCGTTAATCCCAGCTCTTGCAATCCGGACTGTACTGCTTCATCGACATTTCGCCCTGCAGCAGTCACATTCCTCACTTTTTCTTTCCTCCGGCTTTTTGCGGCTCAGGATTTTTTTTAATATCAGGTCCTTTAATGAGGAAAGTTTGCGCAATCATAAATAAGTTACCGACTACCCAATAAAGAGAAAGAGCCGCCGGGAAGTTGATCGCAAATACGATAATCATAATTGGCATAATCCAAAGCATCATCGCCATTTGCGGATTTTGCTGCGCATTGCCCGCCATCATCAGTTTTTGCTGAACAAATGTAGCGACACCGGCAACGATAGGAAGAATATAGTAAGGATCTTTTTCTCCTAAGTCAAACCATAAGAAGCTATGCTCTGAAATCGCCTGGGTTCTCATGATCGCATGATAGAATCCAATTAAAATCGGCATCTGGATCAAAATCGGGAAACATCCCGCCAATGGATTGACACCATGCTTTTGGAATAAAGCCATTGTTTCCTGCTGAAGCTTTTGCTGCGTTTTTTGATCCTTTGAGCTGTATTTTTCTTTAAGCTTTTGCATTTCCGGCTGTAAAGCCTGCATCGCTTTCGAACTTCTCAGCTGCTTAATCATCAGCGGTAAAATTAATAAACGAATTAAAATGGTAACTAGAATAATTGAAAGCCCGTAGTTATCTCCCGTCAATTTCGCTACATACGTAATGAGCTCAGACAATGGATATACTACGTACTTGTCCCAGAAATGCGGACTATCTGCAGTGATCGGCTCTTTCACACTCGAGCATCCAGCCAAAAGCATGAATACGCCAACCATACTTAATAGCAACCCTATTCTCCTTTTCAACAACATTTCCTCCTATAATTAATCTTTACACTCTTTTATTGCAAAGCATACTTGTATGTATTTTAGCATCTTTCAGTTTTAAATGGTGTCTTTTTCTGATCAACCAGAAAGGAAGCGCTTTTAAAAGTTGTAAGAAAGCAGTGGTGATGCCTACTTTGACGAAGATTTCTTATATAATGAAGACTTTCTGAATAGATGCTGCAGACTTTTTTTCGTTTCCTCATATGTCAGCTGGCTCGCCGGTTTTCTGGCAATAATGATGTAATCCTTTTCCTTCAGTCTCTCTTTCTCTTCAAGAAAGGCCTGCCGAATCAAACGTTTGATCCGATTTCGCATCACAGCATTGCCAATTTTTTTGCTGACGGAAAGCCCGACACGCAGTTCATCATTTTCAGGCTGATCAAGCGTATATAAGACAAACTGGCGGTTTGCAACTGATGTCCCATGTTTAAACACTTTTTGAAAATCTTCATTTTTCTTTAAACGATTTCGCTTCTTCAAATGACTCACTCCGATACTGGCTGGCAGAAACTTTTAAAATTTATTATGAACATGAGATGCATCTGAACCAGGAAGCATGCCCCGGTTCATTACACATCACATCTATCTTTTCCCATAACGTGAAAAAAGACCACTGACATTATTCAGTGGCCTAAGCTGATAATACTTTTCTGCCTTTGCGGCGACGGCGTGCTAAAACTAGACGACCGTTTTTTGAACTCATACGGCTTCTGAAGCCATGAACTTTGCTGCGTTTACGGTTATTCGGTTGGAATGTTCTTTTCATTTATGACACCTCCCTCGAGGAATAGCTGTTAAAGACAGTCTTACTTATTATATTTGCGTTACCTATTCATTGTCAACTTCACTAGTGCTTTTATTTCTTGCAACCATAATAGGATACCATACCTTTTCAACTTTCGAAACCTTATTTTTTAGATTCCTTAATTTTACGGAAAAAAGACAAATCCAAACAATTTGCCCCTGAAATCACGCATGTGGATATCTTTTTCGTCTTTTTTTAGTATCCACAGAGGTTATCGACAACATTTTCACATTACCAACCCCTGTGGACAAGGTTTTTTCAACAGGTTGTCCGCTTTGTGGATAAGATTGTGACAACCATTGCAAGCTCTCGTTTATTTTGGTATTATATTTGTGTTTTAACTCTTGATTACTAATCCTACCTTTCCTCTTTATCCACAAAGTGTGGATAAGTTGTGGATTGATTTCGCACAGCTTGTGTAGAAGGTTGTCCACAAGTTGTGAAATTTGTCGAAAAGCTATTTATCTACTATATTATATGTTTTCAACATTTAATGTGTACGAATGGTAAGCGCCATTTGCTCTTTTTTTGTGTTCTATAACAGAGAAAGACGCCATTTTCTAAGAAAAGGAGGGACGTGCCGGAAGATGGAAAATATATTAGACCTGTGGAACCAAGCCCTTGCTCAAATCGAAAAAAAGTTGAGCAAACCGAGTTTTGAGACTTGGATGAAGTCAACCAAAGCCCACTCACTGCAAGGCGATACATTAACGATCACGGCTCCCAATGAATTTGCCAGAGACTGGCTGGAGTCCAGATACTTGCATCTGATTGCAGATACTATATATGAATTAACCGGGGAAGAATTGAGCATTAAGTTTGTCATTCCTCAAAATCAAGATGTTGAGGACTTTATGCCGAAACCGCAAGTCAAAAAAGCGGTCAAAGAAGATACATCTGATTTTCCTCAAAATATGCTCAATCCAAAATATACTTTTGATACTTTTGTCATCGGATCTGGAAACCGATTTGCACACGCTGCTTCCCTCGCAGTTGCGGAAGCACCCGCGAAAGCTTACAACCCTTTATTTATCTATGGGGGTGTCGGCTTAGGGAAAACACACTTAATGCATGCGATCGGCCATTATGTAATAGATCATAATCCTTCTGCCAAAGTGGTTTATCTGTCTTCTGAGAAATTTACAAACGAATTCATCAACTCTATCCGAGATAATAAAGCCGTCGACTTCCGCAATCGCTATCGAAATGTTGATGTGCTTTTGATAGATGATATTCAATTTTTAGCGGGGAAAGAACAAACCCAGGAAGAATTTTTCCATACATTTAACACATTGCACGAAGAAAGCAAACAAATCGTCATTTCAAGTGACCGACCGCCAAAGGAAATTCCGACACTTGAGGACAGATTGCGCTCACGTTTTGAATGGGGCCTTATTACAGATATCACACCGCCTGATCTAGAAACGAGAATTGCAATTTTAAGAAAAAAAGCCAAAGCAGAAGGCCTCGATATTCCGAACGAGGTTATGCTTTACATCGCGAATCAAATCGACAGCAATATTCGGGAACTCGAAGGAGCATTAATCAGAGTTGTCGCTTATTCATCTTTAATTAATAAAGATATTAATGCTGATCTGGCCGCTGAGGCGTTGAAAGATATTATTCCTTCCTCAAAACCGAAAGTCATTACGATTAAAGAAATTCAGAGGGTAGTAGGCCAGCAATTTAATATTAAACTCGAGGATTTCAAAGCAAAAAAACGGACAAAGTCAGTAGCTTTTCCGCGTCAAATCGCCATGTACTTATCAAGGGAAATGACTGATTCCTCTCTTCCTAAAATCGGTGAAGAGTTTGGAGGACGTGATCATACGACCGTTATTCATGCGCATGAAAAAATTTCAAAACTGCTGGCAGATGATGAACAGCTTCAGCAGCATGTAAAAGAAATTAAAGAACAGCTTAAATAGCAGGACCGGGGATCAATCGGGGAAAGTGTGAATAACTTTTCGGAAGTCATACACAGTCTGTCCACATGTGGATAGGCTGTGTTTCCTGTCTTTTTCACAACTTATCCACAAATCCACAGGCCCTACTATTACTTCTACTATTTTTTATAAATATATATTAATACATTATCCGTTAGGAGGATAAAAATGAAATTCACGATTCAAAAAGATCGTCTTGTTGAAAGTGTCCAAGATGTATTAAAAGCAGTTTCATCCAGAACCACGATTCCCATTCTGACTGGTATTAAAATTGTTGCATCAGATGATGGAGTATCCTTTACAGGGAGTGACTCAGATATTTCTATTGAATCCTTCATTCCAAAAGAAGAAGGAGATAAAGAAATCGTCACTATTGAACAGCCCGGAAGCATCGTTTTACAGGCTCGCTTTTTTAGTGAAATTGTAAAAAAATTGCCGATGGCAACTGTAGAAATCGAAGTCCAAAATCAGTATTTAACGATTATCCGTTCTGGTAAAGCTGAATTTAATCTAAACGGACTGGATGCTGATGAGTATCCGCACTTGCCGCAGATTGAAGAGCATCATGCGATTCAGATCCCAACTGATTTGTTAAAAAATCTAATCAGACAAACAGTATTTGCAGTGTCCACCTCAGAAACACGCCCTATCTTGACAGGTGTAAACTGGAAAGTAGAGCAAAGTGAATTATTATGCACTGCGACGGATAGCCACCGTCTTGCATTAAGAAAAGCGAAACTTGATATTCCAGAAGACAGATCTTATAACGTCGTGATTCCGGGAAAAAGTTTAACTGAACTCAGCAAGATTTTAGATGACAACCAGGAACTTGTAGATATCGTCATCACAGAAACCCAAGTTCTGTTTAAAGCGAAAAACGTCTTATTCTTCTCACGGCTTCTGGACGGGAATTATCCAGACACAACCAGCCTGATTCCGCAAGACAGCAAAACAGAAATCATTGTGAACACAAAAGAATTCCTTCAGGCCATTGATCGTGCATCTCTTTTAGCCAGAGAGGGACGCAACAACGTTGTAAAACTGTCTGCAAAACCGGCTGAATCCATTGAAATTTCTTCCAACTCGCCGGAAATCGGTAAAGTTGTGGAAGCAATTGCTGCGGATCAAATTGAAGGTGAGGAATTAAATATCTCTTTTAGTCCAAAATATATGCTGGATGCACTAAAGGTGCTTGAAGGAGCAGAAATACGCGTAAGCTTTACAGGTGCAATGAGACCTTTCTTAATTCGCACGCCGAATGATGAAACGATTGTACAGCTTATCCTCCCTGTCAGAACCTATTAATCCGATACACTGCTGCCGACTCGTCGGCAGCTTTTCTATTCGGTATCTGCTCCGACAAGTTTTCCCTTTCCCTAATTCGTTTTTTTTTAGTACAATTAGATATTAGTGATATTTGAAAGAGGTCGATATAATGGCAAATCCGATTTCAATTGATACAGAGATGATTACACTCGGACAATTCTTAAAATTAGCCGATGTGATTCAGTCTGGCGGTATGGCGAAGTGGTTTTTAAGCGAGCATGAAGTGCTTGTGAACGATGAGCCGGACAACCGCCGG